>NZ_JBPWPJ010000003.1:0-3423 GCF_053547815.1 Staphylococcus sp. 11262D007BW | reverse complement strand
ACAATGCCACTACGTGTCACTCAGCATAGCTGAGGTGTCTTCTTATGCTTTATACATTTCTTTTAAGCCATGTTAAAACCAAACAGAGCATACACCTAAGCCACATGATCCACTTTTAAAATGTATAACCTGTATAAAAGTTTCCTGGCATCGTCAGAACTTGTATTCAGATTCTTTACAAGTCACTTATATCAACGTTTATAAGATTATAGATTCTGATAGATTCTAAAAAACAGCTTATAGATTCTATAATCAACTTTATTTTTTGACTTTATACATTCTCATACATGCTTTATTTTGAATTTTAAGGGGTCATTTTAAAGAAATAGGGGTGAATCATATAGGTTTTATATCCAAAAGTTTATATACGCTCTTAAAACGCAAATATGAGTCAAATAAATATATTTTGATTTCACAAAATGATTTTTTCTAAAAACCAGTATCGATTTTTTAAGACACTGCCCATCTACATGCAAATTAAAATTTTCATGATTTTTTATAGTTCCTAACAGGGTTAAAATTTGTATAACAAAAGCATAATGTTTATATAACGTTAGTATAACAAAACATTTTAACATTATACTTTTGATAATCGTTTATCGTCGTCATCACAATAACTTTTAAAATACTCGTGCATAATTCAACAGCTGACCTCCCAATAACTACATCGTGTTATCGGGAGGTCAGCTGTTAGCACTTATATTTTGTTATTATTCTTCCTCAATTTCGTCTATCATTTTGTGATTAATTTCTCTTTTTTCTTGTTCTGTTAAATCATAAAGTTCACTAGCTAAATACTCTTTTTGTTTCCAAATATAAAAAATTTGATAGATATATTCGGTTGGATCAATTTCTTTTAAATAATCTAAATCCCCATTTTTTAATTTCTTTTTAGCCTCTTTAAATAATCCTGAATAAACTAATACCTGTTTACCTTTAAGTGATTTATAGAATGCATCAAATACTTTTTGATTTATTAAATAATCACTATCTTTACCAGAATACTTAGCCATTTCATATAACTCTTTATTGTTATTTTGTCTTATTTTTTGAACTTGAACTTGTGTGATTTCTGAAATGCCCGTTACATCACGCCATAAATCTAACCATTCTTGTTGGCTAATATAATATCTTTTATCTGTGAAATACGATTTATTTACTGCAATTAACACATGAAAATGAGGATTATAATCATCTCTTCTTTTATTATATGTAATCTCTAACTTACGAACATATCCCTTTATAACACTACCTACTTTTTTTCTCTTTATAAGTTTTCTAAAAGAATTATTATAACGTTTTATTTCATTTTCTAATTCATCACTCATTACATTAGGTGTAGTCAAAGTTAAAAAGATAAACTCCTTTTTCTCTTGCTGCTTAATATATTGCATCATCAAAGATAAACCCAGCGCATCTTTTCTAGCTTTTCTCCAAGCACAGACAGGACAAAATCGATTTTTACAAGAATTAGCTTTATATAATTTCTGTTTTTCTAAAGTTTTATCAGCTACAAAAGACAGAAATGTATTGCAATCTTGAACTAAGTCCATTTGATTCTCTCCAATATGACGTTTAATAAATTTCTGAAATACTTGATTTCTTTGTTTTTTCTCAGTATACTTTTCCATGTTATAACACATAAAAACAACTTAGTTTTCACAAACTATGACAATAAAAAAAGTTGCTTTTTCCCCTTTCTATGTATGTTTTTTACTAGTCATTTAAAACGATACATTAATAGGTATGGAAAAGCAACTTTTTTTGTGCTTAAAACCAGTCATATCAATAACTTAAGGGTAACTAGCCTCGCCGGCAATAGTTACCCTTATTATCAAGACAAGAAGAAACTCGTTTTCACTCGTTTCTAAAAACCAGAAAACAAGCCGAGATCTCGGCTTGTTTTCTTTACATAATAGGCCGTTATCAGAACTATACAAACATTTTTTGTAAAAAGCCTTTCTTGCGTTCTTTTAATAACCCAATTTTATCTGATTGCTTTTTTAATGAATCATCAATTTTTTTAAAGAATACTCCTATTTTTTCTTGTTCAGTAATAGAGGGTAACATAATAGGCATTTTTCTCATTTGTACGCCTGAAACTTCAATAAATGTGGATCCTGAACCTACTATTTCAGCGTATTTTTTTAATTGATTTGTTCTAGAATATATATAATATGAATCAAGCATACTTTGATTAGGAACAATTGATTGAAAACCTTGATTGGTACAAGCTTCTGAATTTAAAATAGCTGTTTTACCAATACCAGCACGAGAAGTAAATAGTACTGTTCCAGTAGGTAATAATTTTGCTGAACTTTTTTTCAGTCCTAATTCGGTAATTTTACTTTTACTTTCATTTACGAATATATCATTTCCAATTTCAACAGGTGAAAACCAATTAATATCTCCATTCCAATATTCTGCAATTTTAGTGTTGGGAGTTCCACCGCCTACAATTGTAGCAACATCTCCCAATTCCTTCTCTTCCCATTCCGGATAATTGTTTCCATTTTCATCTTTAAATCTCAACTCTTGTGAAAAAACCTTTTGCATATATCCCTTTTTCTGTTCTTCTAATTTCGCTAACTTTTGTTCCTCTAATTCAATTTGTCGGTCAAGTTTGCTGAAAAATTCACCGATTTTTTGTTGTTCTTTTTTTGTAGGTATATTTATCAGCATACTATAAAAATCATTATCACTTATATTTAATAAACCATCCATCCTAGCAGTTGAAGTAATAACTTTTCTTAGTTGCTTATCTAAAATCTTAGTATGAAAATACTTTTCTATAAAGTCAGATTCATAATTTGATTTTGGTCTAAAACTCTTATACACATTTGGTACAAGAGCTCTATCGTAATTCAATTTATATACAATACCATATAGTGCTACTTTTGAATTTCCTTTATTATAAGACAGATCACCTTTTTTTAATTCATTGTATTTACTTAAACTGTTTCCTGCTATTACTTGAGAAAACCTTTCTTTTTGATTCAGCCACCCTTTTTTTGCTGAAATTGTTAAAACTGGTAGTTCTTCATTATCATTACTATTTCCTTTTAAAGAATCCACAATGTTATTTAATTGCTTCTCTTCCCACTCCCCATCAAACTCTGGGAATCTTAATTCTGGTTTCATATATGCACCTTCTTTATATAACTTTTTATCTTTATTGCTTTATTCCAATTGCTTTATTGACGTTGAGCCTCCGAACCCTTAACAATCCCAAAACTTGTCGAATGGTCGGCTTAATAGCTCACGCTATGCCGACATTCGTCTACAAGTTTAGTTAAGGGTTCTTCTCAACGCACAATAAATTTTCTCGGCATAAATGCGTGTTCTATCTTTTATACATTGCTCACTACGTATTTTGATGTTTTTAAATTCTTTTCAGATTCTCTGCTAAGAGCATAAGGGGAC
>NZ_JBPWPJ010000001.1:0-2184681 GCF_053547815.1 Staphylococcus sp. 11262D007BW | reverse complement strand
TACCTCATGTATAACCACACCTAAGTATGAACCGTATTTATAAGGTAACTTAGGTAAGGTATTCATACGTGGATCTTCTACTATTTTTGAATGTTCAATATGATGATCAATAATATATTGATTAACGTTAGGATAATGCGTTTGATCTGAAGAGCTAGTGCTGGAGGAACTAAATTCAGGCTGGTTTTGAGATAGATTGGCATAAGTAGTAGAAGAGGCCGGATTAATATTTGAGTGCGAGACAGTACTTTCAGCAAAAGCGGTAGACGACAACATGACTGAAGCTAAAACGAAAGTCAGTGAGACAGAAAACAAAGAATGTGGTACCGACATAAAGATAACCCCTTTCTTTTATAAAATTATTATATTATTAATATCACTAATAATTTTACTACTGTAAAATTATTAGTCAAGTGTATTATTGCATTATATTCGTTGGAAAACTAACCTATCTTATTTTTACAAGTAGTAGTATAATCATATAAATATTTCACAACTTATCACATATACTTAAATACTCTTCACTAATGATCGTGATTTGTAATTAAGTCATATAGTTAAGGAGGTTTGTATTTTGATCTTAATTAGTGCCTGTCTAGCTGGGGAAAATGTCCGTTATGATGGTCAAAACAAAAAGAATTTAGAATTAAAAAATTTAGTGACTAGAGGGCTAGCTAAAACGATTTGTCCAGAAATATTAGGCGGACTAAGCATACCTAGAGATCCTGTAGAAATTGTAGGTGGGGATGGATATGATGTCTTAAATGGAACTGCTAAGATTGTAGATTTTAATGGAAATGATATGACTAAAACATATATACAGGGTGCAGAATCAGCCTTAACTATTTGTAAAAAATTCGATTGTGATACTGTTATTTTAAAATCAGATAGCCCTACATGCGGTTCTCGTACGATTTATTCTGGTAATTTTAACGGGGAAAAGAAAAAGGGAGTAGGAATATTTACAGCAATGTTAGAAAAAAATAATATCAGAGTATATGATGAAAATAACTATGTATTAGGAAGTTTAGATGAAAAAAATTAGCTCTACCTCTATACGAGGCAGAGCTTTAATATACTTTATTCATCTTCTCACTGTCTACAAAATCAGATAAATATAAGTCTAGAGTAGTGTTAACTGTGAAAATTCATGATTGTTCATTTCATCTATTTTTTCAATTTGGTTGGCAATACGCGTCACTATCGGTATCACTAAAACATTTCCCATAAAATCACCTGCTAACAATATTATTATCTCGTATTTTATACCAACCTATTAAATCCAAAAAAAGTTTGTTACCATAAGATTGGTTATTTAACTGATATATAAGGAGAGCATACTATGTTTTATAGTTTAGACCATTCTTATCTTAAAAGAACAATAAAATTCTTTGTGGTAACTCTGTTAATCTTTTTGATTACTTTTATTTTATCTATTATATTTAGTCCGTCTATTGAAACTTTTAAAGATGTAACAGATGGTACTCCTAAAACGCTAAGAGAGGCAACAGGATTATATAAAGTTTGGGAATATATATTAAATAATGGTATTAGAGTACCTCTTCAAATGCTAATATTAGCCATTATCCCAATACCTTTATTATATTACTTGAATACCTTTATTACAGCAATCATTCCTGCAATTGCGCTAGGTTTCGCAATTCATATTAAAATATATCAAGGTAGTATGATCTTTATTTCTGCAATGCCCCATTTTTTATTAGAAATATTAGGATTATGTATTATTGCTAGTGGCTTATTTAAAGTTAATCAAACAATACTTAGAAAAATTTATAATTTGTTTGTAAAGAAAAAGAAACCCTACTTATCTTTAAAATTAGCAATTGTAAATTTACTAAAAGTATATTTGTTCATCGCTTTACCTATACTCATCTTAGCAGCATTTGTGGAACACTATTTATCAAAGGTAATATTAAAATTACTCATTTAAACAGGCTAGCACTTTAAAAGTCCTAGCCTATTACTTCTATATCAATAAATGAATAATATTTTTTAGAATAATCAAAGAAACGATGATACTTGAAACTTTATTTAAAATTAAAATATACTTACCTGTTTTATCAACAGTCCCTACCACTCTACCTAGTATCGCTAGAAAGATGAACCATAACCATGAAATGGATATGGTCGCAATAGAAAAGGCTAGCTTTGCAGTACCTTCATAAAGTACTGCGTTTGTTCCAATGACACCTACAGTATCCATAATGGCATGTGGGTTTAACAAAGAAACAGATAATGCGAACAACACTTGTTTTTTGGGGCTCATTGGCTCGATTTCATCCATATTTGAAGGCTTTTCATTCCAAAGGGACCATGCCATATATAATAAAAATAAAAACCCAACCACATAAATAATCAGTTGCAACATCGGCATCGAAATAAGTATTAATGAGACCCCTAATATGGCAATAACAATTAGGAATGTATCACAAAAACCTGCAGTTATTATGACCGGTATCGCTCGACTTAGCTTCTTTTGATTAGCACCTTGATTAAAAACGAATACATTTTGTGCTCCTAATGGTAAAATTAACCCTAAAGCTAATAGTACACCGTGTAAAATTGATTGTAACATTGTTTAACGCGTCCTCTTCTGTTTTATTAGTGGTTTCAGTTCTTCTTCAATTTATTTAAAAAAGACCACCTTTTTAACATACATTCTTTGTTCACCTATCTAAATTATAAAAAAATTCAGATTTTTTCAAGTGGAATTTGTATAATTTAATTTGACTAATCACATATACAAGCACCTTGTTTGTTGGTGTGACTTAATCGTATATTTACTCATAGTCGCTTTTTCGAAGCCAATACGAAAACAGCTCAACAATACAACTACTTGTTGCTATCGTCTTGTGTGAACAAGAATATCTGTCACTTTTATCACTTCTTCTCTACGTCTGAATGTACGCCTGAGAGATAGGCGATTTCATTATTATATCTCCCGTATCTTTTGAGTTATCCCTTCTTCATATAGTTCTATTGCAAAGTTTAAAATTAAGTTTCTCATCTCATTTTTAAAATACTAATTATATATTACTCAAAATATAAATAATATAGCTTTTCTTGGTTTACACTATTTGATAGGTCCACAAAGTATTCCGTTTGCCATCTTTGTGTTTTTTTAGCAGTAGAATTTAAATTTGATACCCAACTTGGATAAACGCGCATTGCCATTTTACCTTCAGCTTTATTTGACTTTATAACTCCTTTGTCTTTCAAAATTTTTTTAGGAAATATAAATTGTCCTATTTTTTCATTATCTATAATATTTATAACTAATTTATCTTCCGTTGTATCCCAATCAAAAGGAATATTCTTATTGAATTCGTTTTTTCGCCAAAAAGCAACAAAATACCCCTTCTTTTTTTGGAGTTTTTCTTGCTAATCTACTTTTAAAAGTTAATTTATCTAAATCAAAAGTAAATGCTTCATAATCAGAATTCAAGTTATCTACTTTAAAATTCGTTAAAGCAGAGTTACTTATTATATCTATAGTGGACGTTACTAAGTTCTTAGAAATATAAGTATCTTTCATAATATTTACTCCTTTATATTGAAACTCTTATGATTTAAAATTTCTTCTATTGTGAGTTACGTAATAGAGATAGGAAATCTATTTACTTTTGAACATATAGAAAAGGTAAAGTCATCGTAGTAATACTTTTTAAAACAAAGCCTCTCAGTCAACTCGGACTAGTCAGTTCAATCAAGAAGGTTAGTCAACTTGTTGTTGCTTAATTTCCTTTTTCTTTTCCGAAATGTGTAATCTTGAAATTAAAATAGTTCTATTACGAAAGTGCTCATAATTATTATAACTAAAAGAAACTATTTTGATTAATTTAATCTTATTATTAATACCTTCAATAGGTCCATTTGTAAAGTTTGAATAATCTACTGTATTAGTGATAAACGATATGTAATGTTTAAGTATTCTTATTACAGGTCTTAGTTTAGAGTGAATGCTTGATAATTGTATACTTTCTAAAATACGGTTAAAAGCTTCTATATCATTATGATTAAGATGACAACGTAGTTGATTCACAATAGAATACGTTTCACTAAGTGTTTCATATTGTTGATTCAGAAACTAAACAATACCCTTTTGGGTTTTCCAAGATTTAAATAATGGAACGTTTCGATATTCAAATGCTTCCAGTTCTTCTGTGGGTTCTAAATAAAGTTTCCAATATCGCTTAAATTTATTATATAAAGGACGATTATTATTTTTAAAGCTATTCATTACCGTCACACGTGCTATATTTAATTCTCGATTAAGGGATTAAACAATATGAAAACCGTCGATAATTATTTTAGCGTTGGAAAATAATTCTTGAATCAATACTATATAAGGTTGATACATATCGATAGACACCGTTCAAACGCATTTGCGTTCTTTAAGCGAAAAGCGATAAAAGTAGGATTTCAACGACGGTCTTCAATAATATCGACAATACAATGGGGAAGTGAATCGACGTACATAAAGCTCATACTCCCAGATACATTTTTAACACTTTTAAATTCATCCATCATTAAATGTTTAGGTAATGACTGATGTGGAGACTGATGAATGCTTTCTGCAGCTTCATCAATAAAGCGTGATACGGAACAATCTTGAGCTATAGAAGCTTCTGAGCATGTAACTGTTGCTTTATTAAGCACAGCTATTTTTGTATTTATCAAAATAAAAAAGTATCGATCCACAATAGATGATTGAGCTGTAAAGTATTCCCCACAAGCTTTAAAGTAGGTAGGGAGTTCAGAAATATACGGGTGTGTAATCCTTAATTATTTCTTACCTGTTTTTAACACTATATAATTCTTGTTTTCTCTTCCACAACACTAGCATTCACTTGGTGTATAAGTAAGTTCTCTTTAATAAAAGGGGCTTAATACCCCTTTATACTTCACTTTTTCTACTTTTTTAAATATTATATTTCATCTTCAATATTAAGTGTTTTTGATATAAAATGATTCATAGACGCATGATCTCCTTTATTGTGGTTTGGTCACTTTTAATAATAGAGGTCATTGCGTCTTTTTGCATTTAAAAAGCAAAAATCGAACCAATGATATTTCAACATTTGAAATATCACCAGTCCGATTTATTATAGATTTCATTTATATTATAGTCTTATTCCCATTCTATGGTACTAGGTGGTTTAGATGTAACGTCGTAAACAACGCGATTAATGTGATCTACCTCATTTACGATACGTGTTGAGATTTTTTGTAAGACTTCCCAATCGATACGCGCAAAGTCACTTGTCATACCGTCGATAGATGTAACTGCACGAATACCGATAGTATAGTCATACGTACGATAGTCTCCCATTACACCGACTGAACGAATGTCTGGTAAAACTGTGAAGTATTGCCAAATTTCACGTTCTAAACCTTCTTCGCGAATAACTTCTCGTAAAATGGCATCTGATTCACGTACAATTTCAAGTTTTTCTTCTGTGATTTCACCTAATACGCGAATACCAAGACCTGGTCCTGGGAATGGTTGGCGCCATACTAAGTGTTCTGGGATGCCTAATTCAATACCTAATGCGCGTACTTCATCTTTAAATAAAGTGTTAATTGGTTCAATCAATTCAAATTCCATATCTTCTGGTAAACCACCCACATTGTGGTGTGATTTAATTGTTTGCGCTGTCTTAGTACCTGATTCGATCACGTCTGTATAAAGTGTACCTTGTGCAAGGAAGTCGACACCTTTTAATTTTGACGCTTCATCATCAAAGACATACACAAATTCGTTACCGATAATTTTACGTTTTTGTTCAGGATCTGATACGCCTTTTAACTTAGACATAAAACGTTCTTCTGCGTTGACGCGAATGATATTCATGTTGAATCCTTCGCCAAACTGTTCCATCACCATGTCGCCTTCACCTTTACGTAATAGGCCATGGTCTACGAAAATACACGTTAATTGATCGCCAATTGCTTTATGCAATAATACCGCAACAACAGATGAATCAACGCCACCACTCATTGCACATAATACTTTACGATCGCCCACTTGTTCGCGGATTTTAGCGACTTCAATGTCGATGAAGTTTTCCATTGTCCATTCACCCGTACAGTTACACACACGGCGCACAAAGTTGCGTAATAAATCATTACCGTATTCTGTATGACGAACTTCTGGGTGGAATTGTACCCCGTAAATACGACGAGATTTGTCTTCAATCGCTGCATATTGTGTACTTGGGCTATCCGCAATCACTTCAAAGCCTTCTGGAATTTCAATCACTTTGTCAGAATGACTCATCCATACGGTTTGTTCTTCAGGTAAACCAAAGAATAATTCATCTGACGTTGCATTAATCGTTGCTTTACCATATTCACGTTCATTGGCACGCTCAACTTTACCGCCTAATAGTTTTGTTGTAAGTTGCATACCATAACAAATACCTAATACAGGAATGCCTAGATTATAAATTTCTGGATCAATCGTAAAGGCATCTTCTGCATAAACTGAGTTAGGTCCACCTGAAAGGATAATACCTTTTGGGTTCATTTTTTTAATCTCGTCAATAGAAATTTCGTGATCATGTAATTCGCTATATACGCCCATTTCACGAATACGACGTGTAATCAATTGGTTATATTGACTACCAAAATCGAGGACAAGAATCAGCTCTTGTTCTTTTGCCATTTCCATACTATAGAACTCCTTTATTCATTAGAATGAGTAGTTTGGTGATTCTTTCGTAATTTGTACATCATGTGGGTGACTTTCTGCTAAACCAGCTGCACTCATTTTTGTGAATTGTGCTTCTTCACGTAATGCTTGTAAGTCTTTTGAGCCAGTGTAGCCCATACCACTCTTAACGCCACCGATTAATTGATAAATGGTATCTTGTAATGGTCCTTTGTAGTCAATACGGCCTTCTACACCTTCTGGAACGTATTTTTTAGGCGCTTTGTCTTCTTGGAAATAACGGTCGTTTGAACCACTTTCCATTGCACCTAATGAGCCCATACCACGGTATACTTTATATTGACGACCTTGGAACATTTCGACATGTCCTGGACTTTCTTCTGTACCTGCAAGTAAACTACCTAACATTACAGCGTGACCGCCTGCTGCTAACGCTTTAACGATGTCACCTGAGAATTTAATACCACCATCTGCAATAATTGTTTTACCGTGTTTACGTGCTTCTGTTGCACAATCATAAACGGCTGTAATTTGTGGTACACCAACACCTGCTACAACGCGTGTTGTACAGATTGAACCTGGTCCAATACCAACTTTAACAACATCTGCACCTGCTTCATATAATGCTTTTGTTGCTGTTGCCGTCGCTACGTTACCTGCAATAACTGTAATTTCAGGATATTTGTTTTTAATGTTGCTTACTTGCTTAAGCACGCCTTGCGAATGGCCGTGTGCTGTATCGATAACTAATGCATCAACACCCGCTTCAACAAGTTTTTCTGCACGAATGTCTGTATCTGTAGAAATACCAATAGCTGCTGCCACTAATAAACGACCATGACTATCTTTCGCTGAATACGGATATTCATGTACTTTTTCGATATCTTTAATAGTGATTAATCCTTGAAGCACACCGTCTTCTACAAGTGGTAATTTTTCAATCTTATGATCTTGTAAAATCTTTTCGGCTTCGGCTAATGTCGTACCAACTGGAGCTGTAATGAGATTTTCTTTGGTCATCACATCTGAAATTTTAATTGAAAAATCTTCAATGAAACGTAAATCACGATTTGTTAAGATACCGACTAGTCGACGTGATGTTTTGTCTGACACGATAGGTACACCTGAAATACGGTATTTACCCATTAATGCTTCTGCTTCGTATACACTTTCTTCTGGCGTTAAATAAAACGGATCAGTAATGACACCATTTTCTGAACGTTTTACTTTTTGTACCTCGTCTGCTTGGTGTTCGATGCTCATATTTTTATGAATAACACCTAAACCACCTTGTCTTGCCATAGCAATCGCCATTTTTGATTCTGTGACTGTGTCCATTCCTGCTGATACAACTGGAATGTTTAACTTAATCTTATCAGACAATGCCACACTTAAATCCACTTCTTTCGGTAATACATTTGATTCTGCTGGAATTAATAGCACATCATCAAATGTTAATGCTTCTTTTACAAATTTATTTTCCCACATGTGTTACAGCCTCCATTCATTGTGATAATATTATTATTTCACATTTTCTTCATTTTGTTGATAGTTTATACCATTAAAAAATAAATTCAAGACAATTGCAGAAATTGTTCCTAAAACAATCCCATTTTGAGTAAACTATGCAAATTGATCTCCTAATGCTTGAAAGGCTTCCGGTACTGCTGTGACGCCTGCACCTAAGCCCACTGACACTGCAATAATCAGTAAATTATTTTGGTTCTTAAAGTCAATATTATTTAATATACGCATGCCGTACGCCATGACCATTCCAAACATGGCTAACATTGCGCCACCTAGAACAGGTAGCGGAATCATATTTGCTAGTGCGCCTAATTTAGGTATACAACCACAAATAATTAATAAAATGACCATACCGTAAATGATTTTGTTTTTCTTTACACCTGATAACGACACCAATCCGACATTTTGAGAATACGCCGTGTATGGGAAAGCATTAAATAATGATCCCAACATAATCGCAATCCCTTCAGCCATATAGCCTTTTCGGAAGTCTTTTCGTTTGAGCTGTTTACCAGTGATCTCACTTAATGCTTGATATACCCCTGTAGATTCAATCAAGCTCACTAAAGCCACAATGAAAAAGACAAGAATGGCACCAATATCAAAAGAAAAACCTGTAAAACGTAACGGTTTTGGTAATTCAAACCAATTTGCTGATTGAACTTGGCCTACATCGACTAACCCAAAGACACTCGCAAGAATTGTCCCTGCTACTAAGCCGATAAGAATCGCTATAGATTTAATAAATCCTTTTGTAAAACGCTGTAAGATTAAAATAATAACAAGTGTGCTAATCCCTAACACGATAAACTTAGGATCACCATAGTTTTTAGCATCTTCTCCGCCAGCAATGTAATTCATCGCGACAGGCATTAAAGTGATGCCAATAATAGTCACAACACTGCCTGTTACGACAGGTGGAAAGAAACGAATTAATGCCGCAAAAAATGGCGCTATTAAGACCACTAAAATACCTGATGCAAAAAGTGATCCATACAATACATCGATGCCTTTTGTCTGGCCGATTAAAATCATCGGCGCGACAGCTGTAAAGGTACATCCTAAGACAACCGGTAAGCCTATCCCGATGCCTTTATATACTTGTAAAAATGTCGCGACACCACACATAAAAATATCTGCAGTGACAAGGTAAGCTATTTGAGAGGGCGTAAAATTTAAACTCGTCCCAACAATGATGGGTACTAAAATAGCCCCCGCGTACATCGCTAATAAATGTTGTAAACTTAATAAAAACGACCTCATTATGATTGCTCCTCTACTAGAGTAACCTCATTGTTTGCAAGAGAAGCGACACGACAAAGTGATTGAACCTCTAGTCCCTCTTCTTCGATGCGTTCACGTCCAGGTTGAAAGCTCTTTTCAACAAGAATACCTACACCCACTGTTGTAGCACCTGCTTGTTCTACTAATCGGTGTAACCCTAGCGCTGCTTCTCCATTTGCTAAAAAGTCATCAATAATTAACACACGATCGTTTTCATTTAAAAAGGATTTCGAAACCATAATCGAACTCGTGACGTTTTTAGTAAATGAATGCACATCCGTTTGATAACTTTCATTTGTAAGTGTGCTCGGTTTCGCTTTTTTCGCAAATAAACATGGCACTTTAAAACGATGCGCGACCATAATCGCAGGCGCAATACCTGAAGCCTCTATAGTTAAAATTTTAGTAATACCTTTTGATTCAAAATAATGATGAAACGTTTGGCTCACATCATCCATTAACATTGGATCAATTTGATGATTTAAAAAGCCATCTACTTTTAAGATGGTTTCATCGATTACGACGCCATCTTCTAACACTTTCTCTCTTAGGCGATGCACAAGCGTACCTCCTCTATCTCTAATCACTCATTTTGATTTAATCTGAACTAAACTTAAAAAATAAAAAAAGAGCTAGACGATTGATCCATATTAAGCAAAAGCACATAAAACCTTATTAACATTGATAAGGTTACCATCGCACTTTTCCCTAACATGTCGACTTCAGTGGTTCCCCACCTCAGTACAAACTCATTCGTCCTAGCCCTTTTGAGCAATCATCATACAATTGTTGAATCGCAGTTATTCTTTTCATAATCTATGCTATATAGCACTTATTGAGATTGATCAATGACTTCAGCATAGTTGTTATTTAATATTAGCGTCATACAAGATGTATTCATTACTCATAGTCATATCGTTTAGGGCGACATGGTAGAAACTTCTAAAGCCATATTCTTCAGATTATATGAGTGTCTAAATTATTAACCGATAATAGCAAATTTGTCAGAAAAGCGCAATACGTCGTGTTAAATTGATTATTTTCAGAAATTTAAGTCTTGTCATCGGATTTCATTCCATTAATTTAATATACTCATCGTTTGAAATTAATGAAAAAGGGTATTTAATAAAAGAATATGCAATCAAGGGGGCGTTATCAATGACTAAATATGAAGTCACTCGTAGCGAAGATGAAGCAATCAAAACTGTAAAATCATTTTTAAATGGCGGCTATGATGAAAATGAAATCGTAGTCGTTAGCAAAGAAAAATTAGAAACTGATTATTTTAAAGACTCAGAGATTCAACATACATCAACTAAAGGAACATTTAGTGATAAATTTATGAGCTTTTTTATCGGTGAAGATGCTGAAGAAGCTGTCTTAACACGTTTTGATTTTAGCGAAGAAGAAAAAGAAGATTTAAAACAAGACATTCGTGACAAAAAAATTATCGTTATCGGTGATAAATACGACGTTCAAAACGGAGAGTTTTCTAATCACACACCTTCTAAAAATAAAGATAAGCACGCTCCAACAGAACACAAAGGTGACATCGAATAACGTAATCATCTCACCAAATATCATGCGCACTGAAGTACATCACACTTCAGTGCGCTTTTTTAGTAGATTGGAACACCATCAATCGATTATCCAGAACATAAGCGCTTTATGTCCTAGCCCCGTGCTATATCTATATAAATTGAATATGCTATACTGAACAACAAGCACAACCAACCACTAAAGGAGGGGATGTTATGGAGTTTGTTCAAATTAAATCAACTCAAGATCCTTGGTACAAACCTGCATTAGCCTTTTATCAAGGAAAGTTAGACCCACTAGTTACGGAAGATGAATCGGTTTTTGTTCAATCTTTAAAAACAGAAAAAACACAACATGACTATGTGTTTTTAGTAGGTATCGAAGAAGACAAAGTAGTAAGTTTTGCGACAGCACACTATGAAGCCACAACAAATGCAGGGTTTATCATTTATTTACTCGCACAACCTGGGGATCAATGTGAGCATTACTTAGCAGAAACACTTTCAGAAGTGAAAAAAGGGGTTAACCGTTTAGCCAACCAGTTACACGGTCGAGAAGTCAATTTCTTCATGTTCGAGTCAACTTTTGAATCGCCTAATGTAGACAATGATACAGCAAGCGATATTGCTTTTAGACGTCGTTTTTTAACACATCGTGGGTTTGAAAAACAAACAGAACTCAATTATATTCAACCTTCACTCGACCGCAACGGTAAACCTGTACCTTTAGATTTATACATCAAATCAAACATTCCATTAACTAAAGATATCTATGCTACGAGTATCAAATCATGCTATATCTTAAAATATGTATTTGCTAATCGTCTACCGCGTAAAATCATCTATCCACTACTTGTGAAGATGGACTTAAGCAAAGATATCAAGATCTAACCTCTTGAAATCAAGCTATAAAGCCGTTACAATTAAGTAAAGGTCAGACTTCCGGCACTCTGAATTCACTCTGCCGTGAGTCTAAAACACATGAAAGGAACGTACAATTATGCTAACAAAGGAGTTTGCTGTCAAAACAGGCTTAAGCGAAAAACAAGTTCGCAAAATTGTTCAGCATCTTGAAGAAAGAGGTTATCAATTACAAAAAACGGAATATCGTGGCCGTGAAGCAACTGATTTCCAAGACGAAGATGTCGAGTTATTCCAAGAAATTGCTGAACGTGTTGGACGTACAAATAGCTACGAATTAGCTTTTGAAGAGCTTGAAAAAGAAAAAGACTTTTTACACGTTATTGTTAAAGACGACCAACAACAATTACCGAGTGACCAACAAGTACCTCAATTGGTTAATGAATTACGTCATGAAATTAATCAAATGCGTGAAGAACGTCAAATGTTAGGTCAAATGGTCTCACAAGTTCATCAACAACAAGAAGAGTTAAAGGCATTACATAACAAACTTAATGACCAACTCGAAACAAGCAATCAATCTTTAGCAACATTAACAGAAGCGCAAAAACAACAAACAGAACAAATGCAACAAACACAACAAAGCATTGAATCTCAATCTAAACAACATCAAGCATTAGCACATACGATTGAACGTAACGAGAAAAAAGGCTTTTTACAACGTTTATTCGGCGGCTAATACGGAATTATGTACATTCATCTCAATTAAATATAATGCTAGGGGTGCTCGAGGTGAGCTGAGAAAGTCCAATCTTAACTCTTTGAACCTGAATTGGTTAGAACCAACGAAGGGAAGCAACTGAACTTTTAGTATCATTCAATAAACGACTCAATTTCAATCATACATTAACCTCCTGCACCCTAATCATGGCAGGAGGATTTTTTATGTTACAAACAGTTATTATCGGCGCAGGTGTCATGGGACTTTCTATCGCCAGAAACCTCAAAGCAACAAACCGTCATATTCACATTATCGACCGCTCTACCCCACGTATGAACGCATCTTATGCTGCAGGGGGTATGTTAGGTGCTCAAAATGAATTTTTCGAAGATACCCCTCTTTATAGACTTGCTATGAAAAGTCGCGCAATGATGCCTGAAGTGGCACATCAATTACAACACGAGTCAGGCATTGACATAGAGTATCAAAAATACGGTCTCATCAAAGTTGCGTCATGTGCAGAACATTTAACATCTTTACATCAACAACTAACCTTTTTAGAATCCCAAGATCACACGATTAAGGCTTTATCATCGTCTGAAATGGTACGACGCTTCCCAGAACTAGATGTATCACAAAGCGCAGCATTTAAGATACAAGATGACGGTCAAATCAATGCCAACCTCTATACACAAGCTTTAATTCAGTCTGTAGTGAACCAAATAAATACAACGTTACACACACATACTGAAGTGAACGCCATCCACAAAGATAAGGCGTCTTATCGTATTGAAACCACTCAGGGTACGTTTGAAGCTGACGAATTAATTATTGCTGCAGGGGCATGGAGTGGCGAGCTCCTCAAACAACTTCATATCCAACTACCCACACATCCGGTTAAAGGTGACGTCAAGTTAGTAGAATCTGACGACACACGCTTAAAAGAAACGGTCTTTAACGTGAATGGTTGCTATATCGTACCTAAAAAACCTAATCGTTTTCTTATTGGTGCAACTTCAGAAATAGACAATTGGAGTACGCACTCAAATGATGATAACTTAGCTTGGCTTGATCGTGAAAGTCATCACATGTTGCCATTTTTAAAACAAAGTCGCTTGCTCAAATCATGGACCGGTATTCGACCAATTACGCTAGATGAAACGCCTATTATGGGCGAAGTGGGACCTAACTTGTATGTATCGACAGGCCATTATCGCAATGGCATTCTTCTCTCCCCTATCGTCGGTATATTAATGGCACAATTAATCAATAATGAGCAAAATGCACGTCACATACTTGCTCCTTTTACACCCAATCCATTGAGTATTTAAAAAATAGTCTTGATTTTGTATACGCTTCCTATTATTCTTATAATATAAATCGGAATTAAAGGAAGCGTATCTATGTCTATACTACTTATTATTATTAATTTGGTCATTTTTATCGCAACGATTATCGGTCTTGCAATAATGGCTAAAAAACACGTTAAGTTCCCTAAAAGAGTGTTCCTCGCTCTAGGACTTGGGATTGTTTTAGGATTAATCTTACATCTTGCTTATGGAGCAGACAGTGAAATTACCAACCAAACAACAGAATGGATTAGCATCGTAGGCGATGGTTACATCTCATTACTACAAATGATCGTTATTCCATTAGTGTTTGTGTCAATTGTAGCTGCATTCACTAAAATTGAAATTGGTGAAAAGTTTGCCAAAGTAGGCAGCTTTATTTTTATGTTTTTAATTGGCACAGTAGCAGTTGCTGCTGTAGTGGGTATTGTGTATGCCCTTATTTTTGGTTTAGATGCATCAAGTATTGATTTAGGCCAAGCAGAAAATGCGCGTAGTACAGAGATTGCTAACACTGCAGAAGAAATGACAGCCACGACATTACCAGCGCAAATTCTTGAATTATTACCAGCCAACCCATTTTTAGATTTCACAGGCGCACGCGCTACATCGACAATCGCAGTCGTGATTTTCGCAGCGTTTATCGGCTTTGCGTATTTACGTGTTGCACGTAAACAACCTGATAATGGCCACTTATTAAAGCGCGGTATCGACGCTGTTTATTCACTTGTTATGTCTATCGTGACATTTGTATTGCGTCTAACACCGTATGGTATTTTAGCAATTATGATTAATACGATGGCAACAAGTGATTTCGGTGCCATTTGGACACTAGGTAAGTTCGTTTTAGCATCGTATGCAGCGTTAATTACAATGTACATCATTCATTTAATTATTTTAGCTACATTACGAATTAACCCAATTCAATATATGAAGAAAACAGCTGAAGTCATGCTATTTTCATTCACATCTCGTTCAAGCGCAGGTGCATTACCGTTAAACATCCAGACACAAACCAACCGTTTAGGTGTACCACAAGCGATTGCGAACTTCTCTGGTTCATTTGGTCTCTCTATCGGCCAAAATGGTTGCGCCGGAATTTATCCAGCCATGCTAGCTGTTATGGTTGCACCAGTAGCCAATGTGGAAATTGATTTCCAATTTATTTTAACGCTTGTTGTCGTAGTAATTCTAAGTTCCTTCGGTGTAGCAGGCGTAGGTGGCGGTGCTACTTTCGCATCCATCTTAGTGCTATCTGCGTTAAACCTACCTGTTGGTCTAGCAGGTGTGCTGATTTCTATTGAACCTTTAATTGATATGGGACGCACAGCTTTAAACGTGAACGACTCTATCTTAGCAGGTACAGGTACAGCACGTCTTACTAAACAGCTTGATGATAAAACATTCAAATCAAATGATTATGACGAACTTGCTTCAGAACATTAATCTAAATCACCCTCTACAGAAGACCTTTCTATTTCTTCTAGTAGAGGGTTTTTCTAATGATTTATTTTGAGATACTGTTGAATATATCTCCATTTTCTTCATTAACTATTTCAACGCAATGATGACGCTGATGACAATGCGGACAAGTTAACTTTCTCGTTTTCGAAGTATGCGATGCAAACATAAACGACAGCAACTTAGGTTGAAACTCGAAATGACACTGAGGGCACATATAAGAGACAGCTTGATAATAGCGTTGTGTTAAAAGTGCGGCACACCCCACACCAAGAATGAAAGACATTAAAAACGGCAAATAATGCTTCATCGCAAAACTTACTGATAGACCAACGACTTGAATGAACGTTCCAATACCCGCCATCACAACAAGTTGGATATGCAGGTGTTGTCTTTGCTTATTTTTACTCATAGCTTCATCTATGCCGATTAATTGATTAATTTGAGAATGAGAGTTTGCAGTAATCATACTTTTTAAATGTTTCATGTATGCTAGTTGTTGTTGTTGTATTTTAATATCGTGTGCTCTTTCATCTATTTTTTGCTCAACCATTAAACGAATAGCTTTTAGACCTTTATCCTCTTCTAGTAACACACGAATATCCTTTAAAGACAAATCCATCCGCTTTAAAATGACAATCAACTTTAACCTTTCTACTTCCGTATCAGTATACACACGGTAGCCATTTCGTTTGATGTAGGCTGGTTTCAGCAATCCCTTTTTATCATAAAATTGCAATGACCGCTTCGAAACATTAAATCGCTCACTCAATTCCCCTGTTGAATATTCAGACATAGTATGTCACCTCCACCCTCATTGTTACACTATCACGTAACGTGATAGTCAAGATGTTACAACAATAAAATTTATTTGATATGTATCATACTTATTTATAAAAGTATACCACTCAAAAACAATCCCCCGAAGATTAAAATAGACTTCGGGGGACATCTTTAAAAGCGTATGCTGTTTGATCGTTTAAACCTATCTAATATTAAATCCTGATGCTTGAAGCCAATTTAACATTTCTTGGCGTTGCTTACTGCTCATAAACTGCGCAATTTGATCTGACCATGTTTCATTGCGTTCACCATTTGTACGCGCACTATAATAATCTGATACTGTTTGATCGTACTCCTCAAGTAATTTAAGGTGGTGATCTTCATCATCATTATATTTATCTACATGAAAGACATGCTCGAATGGTAAACGAGGTTTTGGCGTGCCATTTTCATCATCGGCAGGTACTCCGATAGCCATTCCAAATATTGGAAATGTATGGTCAGGTAATTCTAGTATTTCACGTACACGTTGAACGTCGTTACGTAAAGAGCCTAAATAAACAATGCCATAACCCATATCTTCAGCTGTTAAAGCGATATTTTGAGCCGCTAAAGCCGCATCGACCGTACCTACAAGTAGGCCTTCTGCAGATTCAAAACTCTCTTCCATATCTGCCTTTTTACGTTCATTAATCAGTTGATGACGATGATAGTCAATGACAAACACTAATAGATAACCGTTTTCTACGACATATGGTTGACCAGAAACTTCTTTTAAAGATTCTTTTTTCTCTACATCTTCCACACCTATAAAAGAAGTGGTTTGAAGATAACTTGACGTAGACGCCATTTGTCCTGCTTCAACTAATTTTTGAATCGTTTCACGGTCGATATCTTCTCGTTTAAACTTTCTCACTGAATGGTGGTTTTTCGCTAATTTATACACATGTTCCGACATTAACAAACACTCCTTTAATCTTATACATAGTTTTATCCTATCCACCCCTAAATAAAACCGCCCAATATCAAAATGAACATTAGAGGTTGCACACAATGTATAACCTTAGTATCATAATAGTATCAATTTTCAGATAACAAAGGGGAGGGCATGTTTATGTCTAACAACGAACAACAATTAGCTCAACATATCTTTCAAGCTTACAAATCGCATTCGCCGATTTCATTTTTAAATCCAGAAGCAGAGGTAGATGAAGTCAAAGGTTATGCTATTCAAGATGCATTAGTGCAACACCTTAAATCGTTCTATCAAACTGAAGTGCAAGGGTACAAAGTCAGCATGACAAGCGATGAAACACAAGCTTATGCAAATACCCATGAACCTGCTTATGGTACATTATTCAAATCTTCTTTTTACCATACTGGGGATCAGGTCGCACTTGACACCTTTTTCGCACCATTAATCGAACCCGAATTAGTGTTTGTGCTTACAGATGATTTACCTGAACAACCAACAGCAGAAGATGTGTTAAACCATTCTCAACTTGTGCCAGCGATCGAAATTCCAGATGCACGTTATAAAGATTGGTTTCCAAACTTCACACTGGGCGACATCTTAGCTGATAATACCGCTACAGGCGCAGTAGTATTAGGTAAAGCCATCTCTCAACTTGATTATACAACACTCGGAGAAGTTGAGATGACATTATCTTTCAATGGCGAGACACTCAAGATAGGTCAAGCAACTGAAGTTTTAGGCCATCCTGTAAAATCTGTTCAATGGCTTGCACAAAAGTTAGCAACCCACGGAAAATCTCTTAAAAAAGGTGATATTATTTCATCCGGCACATTTATCCCACCTATCAAAGCAGAAAAAGGTACCTTCACTGTAGAGTACAGCCATGTCGGTTCAGTCTCCATTACATTTAAATAATGCGTTAATCTACATTTTAAATAAAGGTGTTGAGTGATTATGTTCGATATCATTCACACCTTTTTATTGTTTCTTCTAATAACACAATTAATTAATGATATAATAACGCCATAACTCAAAGGAGGTTATGACAATGGAGAAATTCGACTTACACTGTTCTCCTAATCATAAGGAAGTAATATCTCATCCAATGACTGTGGTTGTGTTAGAAGATGAAGTACAATCTCGTTTTATGCAACTGAATCAACATATTCATTGTACAACTTTAACAGAACCACTGCCTGATCGATTAAAAGTTAAAGAATGCATTCATTTTTGGTGTAAGTGGTTCAATGCATCACAACAAGTTGACACCCTTATTTCTAGATTTAATTTAACATCTATTCAAAACGTTAAAATTGCTAATATTGATATATCTAACCTTAAATTACTACACCTAGTTCGTATTTCATTAAGTCAACATCCACACATTCTGATTAAAGAACCTATACAGCGAGTATCTATCGAGCACAAAGCTTTAATCATGAAACACCTTCAACGTTTGAGCGCTCATGCCACTATCGTTTGTCTGACTAATCATGCAGAAGAAGCATTATTATTAACTCATAATATATATCGATATAACCAACAAGGTTTTAAACCTATAGAAACAGATACTCAGATTGATAGAAACTATCATAAGAATCCAGTTCATCATAAATTACAACGCTTATCAATTAAAGTTAACGATAAACTGATGCTAATTGATCCAATCGATATTGATTATATTGAATCTCGCAATGGAAAGGTGCTTATCTTTGTAAATCAAGAAAGTTATGTTCATGACGCTACACTTTCTACACTTGAAGTTCAATTAAAGCATTACGGATTTTTTCGTTGTCATCGCTCCTACCTCATCAATTTGCAAAAGGTCAGTGAAATCATTACATGGTCAAAAAATAGTTATTCATTACGATTAAACCATAACAAAGAACAACTCATTCCTTTGTCACGCCAAAAATTATCGGATATAACTCACTTTTTTAACCTCACTTCGTAACATTTCATGACTTATCTAGTACGATTCATCCAAATTTGATATGAACCTCCTCCAAATACACATAAACTTGAACCAACACGACATAGGAGGTTCATGATGTATGGAACAATTGATTCAACTGAATGAAGTGAGTAAGTATTTTAAAGATGAAGAAGCAGTTAAACATTTGAGTTTTTCAGTGAGTAAAGGAGAGATTTTTGGATTTTTAGGTCCTAGTGGTGCTGGTAAAACAACAACCATTAATATGATGATTAGCCGGTCCAAGGTGTCTCAGGGTAGTCTAAACATTTTAAATCACACTACAAATGAATTAAACCATTCTCATTTTAAACAACGCATTGGGGTAATGTCTGATCATTCTACCCTTTATCACCGTTTAACCGTATATGAAAATTTAAAGTTATATGCTGATATTTACCAAGTATCTCATGAACGTATCAATGAAACACTGGGATTAGTTGGACTCACAAAACAAAAAAAGAAACGTGTTAGCAAGTTATCTTCTGGAATGAAACAACGCGTTCTACTTGCTAGAGCAATCATTCACGAACCAACTTTACTATTTTTAGATGAACCAACTGCTAACCTAGATCCAACAACTTCAAAAATGATTCATCAACGTCTTACAGAGATGAACGACAAAGGTACGACAATTTTTATAACGACCCATAATATGGAAGAAGCGACAACTTTATGCGATCGTGTCGCCTTTCTCGTAAATGGTGAGATTAAATTAATAGGTAATCCTAACCAATTACGCTTCCAATACGCTAAACCTGAATTAAACATCATCACAACTCAAGAAGAACAACTGACTTTACCACAAAATGAAACGACCGGAGAGTATATTAAGACATTATTAACCCAACAACAACTAAAATATATTGCTTCTGATTTACCATCTTTAGGCGATATTTTTCTAAATATTACAGGAGAGGAGCTTGAATCAAATGAAACTATCTCGAATTAAAGCAATCATATATAAAGACTATAAAGAAATCCTACGCAATCCTTCCCTGTACCTTATGATGGTTATACCAATTTTAATGGCATTTTATTTTAAATTTTTATCACAGTCACTACCAAACGATAGTGAAAGTACTTCATTAGAACCTTTATTACTACTTTTAGTTCTTTCTCTTTCTATAGCAGCGCCTTTAGGTATTATTACTATTACGATATTAGCTGAGGAAAACGAAAAGGGTAACTTAAGTAGTCTCATTGAAACACCAATGAAACCCTTTGAGTTATTAATCGGTAAAATAATCTTAGGTATTGTTATAAGTATTTTTACATCAATAATAGCTGTAACTATCTTACCTTTTTCTTTATCTTTATATTGGTATGATTGGATAGGGCTATGTATGTTTATCATTTTAATTGGATGTATTGCTCTAATTTTTGGTTTATTATCTTCCACAGTTGGTCAGGCTTCTTTTTATGCATTTATTATATTGTTTCTATCTTTCAGCCTATTTTCTGAAATATTTAAAGAAGCTAATATTTCCAATTGGTTCATTAAAATATTAGACTATTTTCCAACGAATTTGATTTATTATGACCATGTACATACAACACCTTTCAATTTGATATATTTACTGATTTGGTGTCTGTTTGCTTATACTCTATTGCACATTGTGTATATCACTAAGACACGCAAACATTAAATACCCTATCTATTTAATGATTATAATTAGCCAAACAAATGGTAGTTTTATATAATAAGTGTATAGATACGTTTTCAATAAATACTCAAAATGACTATACAGATATTTAGTATTCTCAATTCAAGGCTTTCTAATTGAGAAAATATAGTGATAAATGATATATATAAGACAGCGCTTGATATTTACTCAGTATCTAGCAAGCGTTTTTGAGGCTTGTCATTAAATATCTTTTTTTCTATTTGACGTTTAATGCATTCCATGTAATAATAATAATAATCGATATTAGAATTATTATTAAAAAGGAATTATGACAAATAACTGCTTATAATTCTAATCTAATAATAATAACCATAAATTAGGAGGATATCTATTATGTCTTTAATCGGTAAACAAATTGAAGATTTCACAGCTCAAGCATACAATGCTAAAACAGACGAATTCGTTGAGGTAACTCAAGAAGACTTAAAAGGTGACTGGAGCGTAGTTGTATTCTACCCAGCAGACTTCTCATTCGTATGTCCAACAGAATTACAAGATGTTCAAAATCAATATGCTAAATTACAAGAATTAGGCGTAAACGTATTCTCTGTATCAACAGATACTCATTTCGTACACAAAGCTTGGCATGACCATTCAGACGCTATCAGCTCAATCGAATACACTATGGTTGGTGACCCATCACAAACAATCACTCGTAACTTCGATGTATTAGATGAAGAAGTTGGTCTTGCTCAACGCGGTACTTTCATCGTTGACCCAGACGGTGTTGTTCAAGCAGCTGAAATCAATGCTGACGGTATCGGCCGTGACGCTAGCACATTAGTACACAAAATCAAAGCTGCTCAATATGTACGTAAAAACCCTGGTGAAGTTTGCCCTGCTAAATGGGAAGAAGGCGGCGACACTTTAACACCTGGTTTAGACTTAGTAGGTAAAATTTAAGGAGGCTTTTCTCTATGTTAGATCAAGAATTAAAGAATCAATTATCTCAATTTCTTGATTTGATGGAAGGTGACGTTGTCTTTAAATTAGACACAGGCACTGATGAGCATTCTCAAAAAATGAATGATCTTGTTAATGAAGTGGCTGAAATGTCATCACGTATTACAGTAGAAAAAGCTCAATTAAAACGCACACCTAGTTTTAGTGTGAATAGACCTGGAGAGGACACTGGCATCACATTTGCTGGTGTCCCTCTTGGTCATGAATTTAATTCTTTTGTACTTGCACTTCTACAAGTTAGTGGACGTGCACCAAAAGAAGAACAATCTGTAATCGACCAAATCAAATCAATTGATCAACCTTTAAACTTTGAAACTTTTGTTAGTTTGACATGTCAAAAATGTCCTGACGTCGTTCAAGCGATCAATCTAATGAGCGTACTTAACCCTAACATTACGCATACAATGATTGATGGTGCAGTCTTTAAAGAAGAGGCTGAAGACGTTATGGCTGTGCCTGCCATCTTCTTAAATGGTGAAGAATTTGGTAGTGGCCGTATGACAGTTACAGATATCCTAGGCGAACTTGGACAAGGTCCAGATGCTTCAGAATTCGAAGATAAAGAAACATTTGATGTACTTGTTGTTGGTGGCGGCCCAGCAAGTGCAAGCTCTGCTGTTTATGCTGCACGTAAAGGTTTACGTACAGGTATTGTTGCAGATCGTATTGGTGGCCAAGTTAATGACACAGCAGATATTGAAAACTATATTGGTGTCACAAAAACAAATGGCCCTGCCCTTTCAAGCAATTTAGAACAACACATTAATGATTACGATATTGATGTAATGAAAGGCGTTCGCGCTGAACAAATTAATAAAACAGATGATGTAACTGAAATCGTCTTAAATAACGGAGCAACACTTAAAACAAAATCATTAATTATCGCTACAGGTGCACGTTGGAGACAACTTGGTGTACCAGGTGAAGAAGAATTCTCAAATAAAGGTGTTGCATACTGCCCTCACTGTGACGGCCCATTATTCGAAGGTAAAGACGTGGCTGTTATCGGTGGCGGAAACTCTGGTGTAGAAGCTGCAATTGATTTAGCAGGTATTTGTAACCATGTCACATTACTTGAATTCGGTGCTGAAATGAAAGCAGACAACGTTTTACAAGAACGTTTACACTCACTTACAAATACAACTGTTATTACAAATGCTGCAACTTCAGAAATCACTGGAGATGAACGTGTGAACGGTATTTCTTATCAAGACCGTGAAACAAATGAAGAAAAACACATTGATTTAGATGGTGTCTTCGTACAAATCGGCTTATCACCAAACACTGAATGGGTTGGCGATGCCGTACAACGTAATAAAATGGGCGAAATTGAAACAGATCGTCTTGGACTTACTAATGTCCCTGGCATCTTTGCAGCAGGCGATTGCTCTGACCAACGTTATAAACAAATCATTATTTCAATGGGTTCAGGTGCAACAGCAGCCCTATCTGCATTTGATTACCTCATTCGTAACTAATACCCACATTCCACACGAAGTTGGCGTAAACTTTTTATGCCAACTTCGTGTTTTTTATATTTTTATGAAAGCGTTTTTATTTATTGTTATTTCAATTATAATGTTAATAGTACCAAGACCTTAAAATTAAGGAGGATTAACATGTTAGGCTTTTCGGTTTACCTCGGAAACCCATTAGACACAACATACATACAAACGATGATTGATAACGGCTTTCGAACACTCTTCACGTCTCTACAAATCCCAGAAGAAGAGGCTGTTGAAGCACGATTAACGTCATTACAATCACAACTTGCTCACCATGACATCGAACTAATCATCGACGTGAATGATTCGTTAATTAATGAAGCACTGTTTCAACAATTGGCCACCCAACCTTCAATTCGTTACACCGTTCGAATTGATGAGGGTACTGATATGTCACTCGTACAACAAATTATCCAACATGGCCATCGCTGTTGTATTAACGCAAGCACTGTGTCCGAATCGTTTTTACGATCATTACAACAATTTTCAAATTTAAAAGCACATTTGAGCTATTTACATAATTATTATCCTAGACCTGACACTGGCATCGGTGCAAATTTTTTACAATCTCAAAATGAACTGATTCGTCATTACCATTCAGATGCTACTATTTCCGCTTTTATTGCAGGCACGACTTTACGTGGTCCACTGTATAAAGGGTTACCGACATTGGAATCTTTACGTCATACAGAACCTACACTTGCCGCACTCCAATTAAGAGCATTAGGCATCGACCGTGTGATGGTGGGCGATACATATTTAGATACTACCTCCGCAAAGCGTATATATGAAGCAGTGGTACAAAATCATTTTATTTTACCTTGTACGCTTAGCGATGAACAACATGCAGATTTAATTCTTACCAAACATACGATGCGTCCAGATTTAGCCGAAAACGTCATTCGCTCAAAAGATGCTCGACGTCAATTGTCGACAACCGTGCAACCTGGGGAGACAATACCGCGTCAAAAAGGAAGCATCACGCTGGATAATGAAGCAAACGGACGTTACATGGGAGAGCTTCAAATTACCAAAATCGATCTTCCTGCCCACCCTAACGTCAATGTTGTCGGCACTATTCATCCGTCAGCCGTGCTTTATTTAGTGTTTATGAATCATACTTCAACCTTTACCCTAACAAGAAAGGACGATTTATCATGAAACGCATCCTCACAGAAACACGTCATCAACAAAGTGAAAAATTAGACGAAATGTCGACAGTCGAGATTTTAAAATTAATGAACCAAGAAGATGCGCAAATTTCAAAAGTAATTGAAACCCAATTAGACAAGATACGCGCTGTTATCGACCTTACCACACAAGCATACCGTAATGGACACAAAGTCATTTATATCGGTGCTGGGACAAGTGGCCGACTCGGTGTACTAGACGCTGCAGAATTGGTCCCTACTTTTAATGCCGATCCACAACGATATCTCGGACTCATAGCAGGCGGTCATAAAGCGATGACCCAAGCAGTAGAAGGTGCTGAGGATAGTGGTAATCAAGGACAAGCAGATTTAAAAGCATTACCTTTAACGTCTGATGATGTCGTCATTGGTATCGCAGCAAGTGGACGTACGCCATATGTCATCGGCGCCTTAGATTATGCGCAATCGATTGGTTGTCGTACTGTAGCACTCAGCTGTAATAGCCCTGCGCAAATGAGTCAATCGGCTCACATTGCTATAGAAGTACCAGTAGGCCCGGAAATACTCACAGGTTCTACTCGTTTAAAAGCTGGTACGGCACAAAAATTAATTTTAAATATGATTTCGACCGCAACAATGATTAAAGTCGGCAAAGTATATGGCAATTTAATGGTCGATGTTCAAGCCACAAATCAGAAATTAGTTCAACGTTCCATTGGGATTATTCAAACAATCACAGAATTAGACGAAGATGCGAGTCATCGATTATATGAGCAAGCAGGACAAAATATTAAAGTCGCTATTCTTATGCATTTAAAAAATGAATCTAAAACAAATGCTGAAGCACTATTAGAGAAACATAAAGGGATTGTTAAAGATGCTTTAAATGCATCAACTGAAGAATAAGGGGGAGTTACACGATGTCTAAAGAAAAGCAACTCGCTGAAGCTATTTTGAAACACGTCGGTGGCATCCATAATGTGGAATCTGTTATTCACTGTATGACACGTGTGCGTTTAGCTATTCGAGATAATACACAAATTGACTTTGACGGTCTTAAGCAAATCGATGGTGTCATGGGTGTTGTAGAAGATGAACGTCTACAAATCATTGTCGGACCGGGCACAGTCAATAAGGTCGCCCAACATATTGCTGATATTTCAGGCGTTAAAATGGGAGAAACCATTCCACATCATGACCAAGAAGCATTAGCAGCAGAAACAAAAGCAAAATATCGCAAACCACCTAACGCGTTTAAACGGTTTGCGAAAACCATTGCGAATATTTTTATTCCACTTATTCCAGCCTTTGTCGGTGCTGGTTTAATTGGAGGTTTGGCGGCAGTCTTAAATAACCTCATCGCTGCCGACTTTATTCAAGCAGATTGGGTTCAACAACTTACAATGGTACTTGATATTATCAAAAATGGTATGCTCGCCTACCTCGCTATCTTTACCGGATTTAATGCCGCAAAAGAGTTTAACGCAACTCCTGGTTTAGGTGGTGTTATAGGCGGGACCACATTACTTACAGGTATGTCGGAAGATGCACCTCTTCCTAATATTTTTACAGGCGAACCGCTTATTGCCGGTCAAGGCGGTATTATCGGTGTCATCTTTGCAGTGTGGTTATTAAGTCTTATTGAAAAGCAACTGCATAGAATTATACCTAACGCTATTGATATTATCGTCACACCTACATTATCGTTATTATCCATTGGGCTACTCACCATCTTTATTATCATGCCAATAGCTGGTTGGATTTCTGATGGACTTGTAGGTGTCATTAATGCGATTATTAACCAAGGTGGCATCGTTAGTGGATTTGTGATTGGCGCATTTTTCCTACCACTCGTCATGTTTGGTTTACACCATATTTTCACACCAATTCACATTGAAATGATTAATCAAACAGGCGCTACCTATTTATTACCTATTGCAGCTATGGCTGGAGCTGGTCAAGTAGGTGCTTCTTTAGCACTTTGGGTTAAAAGTAAACGTAATCCTATTTTAAGAGATGTATTAAAAGGATCACTACCTGTTGGATTTTTAGGTATTGGTGAGCCTCTCATTTACGGGGTTACTTTACCACTTGTTCGCCCTTTCTTTACAGCATGTATTGCTGGAGGTATTGGCGGTGCTGTTATTAGTGGCATCGGCGGTATTGGTTCTAGCGCTATTGGCCCGAGTGGATTATCTTTATTACCTTTAATTACAGACAATATGTATATCGGATATATCGCTGGATTACTTGCAGCTTACATAAGTGGATTTATCTTAACTTATTTTTTCGCTTCTAGCGCTAAAGTTATCGATCAATTCGGCCGATAAACCAGGATTATAGTCTAAAATTAAAAGCCCAGGACGCATCAATTTCTGCTTCCTGGGCGATTTTCTTTTAAAAAGGTTCGCCTGCTCATTGGCATTCGCATGCATAACGTGCACTAACTCACTTTGTTCGAAGTGCACGTAATCACATCGAACCCTAACCGCAATTGTCCACACTTTTTTATAATCCGGCTCCAGAAAGCTGTCCCCTCAACAAAAAGCCCAGGGCGCATAAATTTGGAAAACAATTTCTGCTTCCTGGGCGATTTTGCTCGGGGCCAAACCGCTTTCTTCCACACTTTTTTATAATCCGGCTTCCAATTGCAAGGTTCTCGATAATACTATGTGACGCGCAAAAATCAAAGAGCGATTTTCGCTTGTCCCTAGGTATTACATCGAACCCTAACCGCAATTGTCCGCACTTTTTTTATAAAAATGATGTGAGCCAATACCATAGTTGTTTTAGGAATGCGACGATGGCGTCCCATAGTTTTTGAAGGAAGTTGCGTTCGTCTGAGGTATCAAATTCTTTTAAACGGTCTAATTGATCTCCGGATTCTTTTCGTATTTGACTAACGATATCTTTCGCTTGTTTTTTAAATGCTTCTGGATCTTGTTGGATTACTTCTGATTCTGCTACATTCATCATCATTTTTTGAATCATGGCAACCTCTTCATCATTTAAAATCGTATTTAATCCTTTTTCATTTAAGGTTTGATTAACTAGCTGATTAATTGTCACATCATTAATTTGTTGATTGTTCTCTGTAGCCTCTGCAATTTGTTCTTTCATATCTGCTATGGCTTCATTTAAGGCTTCGTCAGAAAAAGTATCTTGATTCGTATGATTTTCACTAATCTGCGCCAGTTCATTCATTTCTGTATGGGCGTTTTGAATATCTTGTTGATTCAAAGTTTGACCTTGTTCCTCATACGCTTTATATATACCTGACAATGCCCCTTCGCCTGATACGGGGTCAATCGATGCGATTTTAATTTTAGCATCTTGTATACCTGCTGTGATGGCAGCGTTCATATATTGTTCCTTAGTAATCCGTGTAATCATGTCTGGTGTTTCAATCTCTACATCTACCCCACGCATAATCTTGTTGGGTATAATGACTGCACTCGAATGAATATAATCATACTCTGTTCCTGTATAACGTACGACGTCTGTACTTGAAACATCATAGTTTGTCACGTCATCGTCTACTTTGAGTTCCGCTTTCGTTTCTTTTAATTGTTCATCATTTAAGTCAGCGCCTTTTAAAAAGATTTCCTCTTTAGGCTTAAAAGCATCAGCAGCCATGACACTAGGAGATAGTGCCACCATTAACCCTGCTAAAACCAAACTGCTTTTTAATAATTTTCGATGCATGTCGTCACTTCCTTGAATTCAAATATGCTCACTTTAATTTTTATATTTTACCATATATTTTTATAAAAAGAAGTTCACTTCAATATAAATATTTAAAAAGTGACCAACAACCTTTTCGTCATTGGTCACACATGTTTATATATTTCTTTACTTCGTTCGCTTCTGCTTAAATACTGAACGCTTTTGTCTCAACTTCTTCGCCATAATCTATTTCATACCCCATATCGTGAATCATATCGTAATCCATCTTGTTCGGTTGGCCACCTGTGATTAAGTAATCTCCTACAAAGATAGAGTTAGCAACCATTAAAGCAGTAGATTGTAGTGAACGTAAATTCACTTCTCGTCCTCCTGCAATACGAATTTCTTTAGATGGATTCACCAATCTAAATAGCGCCAATATTCTTAGACAGCGCATTGGTGTTAATTCATCTTTGTCTCCAAATTTTGTCCCCTTAATTGGATGTAAAAAATTGACCGGAATACTATCTGCATCAATGTCTTTTAATGCGAATGCCATATCTACAATATCTTGATCTGTCTCTCCCATTCCACAAATCACGCCTAAACATGGTGAAATATTGTGTGCTTTCATCGTTTCAATCGTATCAACGCGGTCTTGGTATGTATGTGTTGTAACCACTTCTTCATGATAATTTTCACTCGTATTTAAATTGTGATTATAGCGATCGACACCAGCCGCTTTTAAACGAGAGGCTTGATCTTCATTGGCAAGTCCTAGACAAGCACATACTTTAAGTTGTGGATGTTCTGCCTTTATCGCTTCTACTGAAGATGTAATATGATCCACCTCTTTATCACTTGGTCCACGTCCACTCATGACAATACAATACGTGCCGATTTGATGATCAGCCGCGGCTTTTGCACCTTCTGTAATTTGATTTTCAGGAATTAATGCATAACGTTGCTTTTGTTTCATTTCACGCGATTGACCACAATATCCGCAATCTTCCGGACAAATACCACTTTTAGCATTTAAAATCATATTTAATTTTACTTTATGCCCATAATAATGCTTACGTAATTGATAAGCTTCATTCACTAGGTCCATGGTATCTAACTGGTCATCTGTAAATAATCGATATGCTTCGTCTGAAGTCAACGGCTCCCCTTCTAAAATTCGAGATGCGATAGTCATAAAATCTCTCCTCACTTTAGCTTTGTTCTTAATTATTATACTACAATTGTAAACTTTTTAAAATTATAGTTTACTTAGTCAGCGTTTAATTTTACATATTTTATAAAGTCTATGTGCTATACTGTTGATAAGTTAAAGTTAAGACTGACGTCTGTCTAAATATTGTTAAAAGGAGCTATTTATGGATACATTAGATGCATTTTTAGAAACCATAGACCAACCTGAACATCGTCAAAAACTACATCATGTCATTGACCAATTATTAAACGACTATCCAGAACTGATACTTGAAATTAAATGGAATCAACCGATGTTATTATTAAAAGAGAACGGAACCTTTATTTTAGGATTTAGCAAAGCAAAACCTCATTTTGCGGTAGCACCTGAAAAAGAGACACTAGATCATTTTGAATCTGACATTAAAGCAGCAGGGTATCAACTTAGTAAGATGTTTTTAAAAATTAAATGGAATCAAGCGGTCAACTTTGAATTATTACATCAACTTATCGATAAAAATATAGAAGATAAAAAAGATTACACCAAATTCTGGAGAGCTTAATATTAGTCCCCAACAGTTATACGTTCAATCCAATTGATTAGAGCGTATAACTTTTTTTATGACCATTTTAAAATTCAGAAAAATACGAAAATCATATTGACTTTAGTAGCACTTTAGCATAGAATCATTACTAAATTTATCGGAATTAAAGAAGGAGAGATGAACTTGATTGAGTTTAAACACGTTCATAAAACATTTCATAAAAACGGAACTAATGTGACCGCTCTAAAAGATATCAACTTTAAAGTCAATCAAGGCGATATTTTTGGCGTCATTGGTTACAGTGGTGCAGGTAAAAGTACACTGGTTCGTTTAGTGAACCAACTGGAAACCCAATCTACTGGAGATATTTGGGTAGATGGGCATCATTTAAATACATATAATCAAAAGGCTTTGCGTAAAGTTAAGAAAGACATCGGCATGATTTTCCAACATTTTAATTTATTAAATTCAAAAACGGTCTATAAAAATATCGCAATGCCACTTATTTTAGCAAAAGTACCTCCAAAAGAAATTAAACAACGCGTCGAGGAAATGATCGCATTTGTAGGTCTCAAAGGGAAAACGGATCACTTTCCTAATCAACTCTCGGGTGGTCAAAAACAACGGGTCGCAATCGCACGTGCGCTCGTTACAAACCCTAAAATTTTATTATGCGACGAAGCCACAAGTGCACTAGACCCAGCTACTACTGACGCAATTCTAGACTTATTAAAAAAGACCAATGAGACCTTTAATGTCACTATCTTAATCATCACACACGAAATGAGTGTCATTAAGAAAATTTGTGATCGCGTAGCAGTGATGGATAACGGTCGTATTATTGAGCTGGATACTGTAAAACATGTATTTAGTCATCCACAAACGCAAACAGCTCAACGTTTTGTCTCAACTGTGATTAATACGACTCCATCTGAGCTTTTGTTAGAGGATGTCAAAACGACTCCTCATTCTCAGTTATTTAAGTTATTTATTGAAAATCATCAAATTCAACACGCAATTATCAATGATTTGATTCAAAAAATAGGTGTGCGTGTCAATATTGTTCACGCTTTTATGACAGATATTCAAGCAGATACAGTGGGTTATTTATGGTTAAACATTGAAGGAGATGCCTCTCATCTAACGCAAACACGCGACTACCTATCAGCACATCACATTCAATTCGAGGAGGTTTAAGAATATGTTAGGTTCATCCATCGATGCGTCTCAATTATTAGAAGCACTTTATCAAACACTTTATATGGTGACCGTTTCTCTTGTCATTGGTTCACTTATAGGCATCCCATTAGGCATTCTACTTGTGATCACACGAAAAAATGGCATTTGGCCAAACTCAATCATTCACCATATACTCAATCCAATTATTAATATTTTAAGATCAGTTCCTTTCATTATTTTATTAATCGCTATTGTGCCATTTACAAAATTACTTGTTGGGACATCTATTGGGACAACAGCTGCTATTGTACCTTTAACCGTCTATGTTGCACCGTACATAGCACGATTAGTCGAAAACTCTTTACTCGAAGTAGATGACGGTATTATCGAAGCTGCGCATGCCATGGGCGCTTCACCAATGCAAATCATACGTTATTTTTTACTACCTGAAGCGTTAGGCTCACTCATTTTATCTATTACGACTGCCATCATTGGATTGATTGGTGCCACAGCAATGGCTGGTGCTGTCGGTGGTGGAGGTATTGGTGATATGGCCTTAGTATACGGCTATCAACGCTTTGATACACTGGTCATCATCATTACGGTAGTGGTACTCGTCATCATTGTTCAATTGATTCAATCTATCGGTAATACCTTAGCTAAAAAGGTACGTCGTCATTAATAGGAGGTTACATTATGAAAAAATTAGTCACATTACTCATCGCAACAGTCTTCATTTTAGCGGCTTGCGGACAAAGCAGCGATAATGAAAAAGTTACAATTGGAATTGCTTCAGACGACTCCAAAGCTTGGGAAAAAGTAAAAGAACTTGCTAAAGAAGAGAATATCGATTTAAATATCAAACAATTCTCAGATTATAACGTCCCAAATAAAGCTTTAAGTGATGGCGATATTGATATGAACGCCTTCCAACATTTTGCCTTTTTAAATGAATATAAAAAAGCAAACGAAGGGACTGACATTACACCCATTCGCACAACCGTTCTTGCTCCACTAGGTATTTATTCTGATAAGATTGATGATATTAAGGATGTGAAAGATGGTGCGAAAGTCATTATTCCAAATGATGTCTCAAATCAAGCTCGCGCACTAAAATTACTAGAAAAAGCTGATTTACTTGAACTAAATGATGATTTTGGACTGTCTAGCACGACAAAAGATATTAAAGACAACCCAAAAAATTTAGATATTCAAGCAGTGGATGCTCAACAAACAGCACGTGCACTCTCTGATGTGGATATTTCGGTGATTAATAATGGGGTAGCAACAAAAGCTGGATTAGATGCAAAAGAAGACCCTATCTTTTTAGAAGATTCGGATACTGACGCCACAAAACCTTACATTAATCTTGTCGCAGTAAACTCAAAAGATGCTGACAATAAAACATATCAAAAAATCGCTGAATTATATCATTCAGAAGAAGCTAAAGAAGCATTAAAAGAAGATACTAAAGATGGAGAAATTGTAGTCGACTTATCTCAAGAAGAAATTAAAGACATTGAAGACAGCTTAAAATAAACATATTAATCATAGCGGTAAAAGAGCACATCTTTTTACCGCTATAATTTGTTGTGTAAAAATAGAACAACTTCATTATTGTAGTTATAAAAAATCCCTCGTACTTCTTATAAGTACGAGGGATTAACGTGTATTACCTATGCTTCGTCTTTTACGAATGGTAATAATGCCATATGACGTGCACGTTTGATTGCTGTAGTCAACATACGTTGATATTTAGCTGACGTACCTGTCACACGACGAGGTAAAATTTTACCACGTTCTGAGATAAAACGTTTTAATAATTCAGTGTCTTTATAGTCGATGTGTGTAATTCCGTTTGCTGTGAAGTAGCACACTTTTTTACGACGACGACCACCTCTTCTTGGTCCACCTGCCATGATTTGTGCCTCCTTTACATTATATTTGTTTCAAATGGTTTGTTTTAAAATGGTAAATCATCATCACTAATATCTATTGGGCCATTCGCATTTGCAAATGGATTATCATTATTAGTGGATTGATTGTTGTTTTGATATGACGAATTCTGACCTTGTTGTTGTCCACCAAAACTTTGGCCATAACTTTGGAATTGATCTCCTTGGTTATTGGCATGACGTTGGTTTTGTGATTTAGGTTCAAGGAATTGAACACTATCACAGACAACTTCTGTGACGAATATACGTCGGCCTTCTTGGTTTTCGTAACTGCGTGATTGTAAGCGACCATCAACGCCAGCAAGACTTCCTTTGAACAAGAAATTGTTCACGTTTTCTGCTTGTTTACGGAAAACAACACAGTTAATAAAGTCCGCTTCACGTTCCCCTTGCGCATTCGTAAACGTACGATTCACCGCTAAAGTAAAAGTCGCTACACTTACGCCTGAGGGTGTCGTTCTGTATTCTGGATCTTTAGTTAATCGACCTACTAATACGACTCTGTTAAGCATGTTCACGCCCCCATTTTATTCTATTACTTGTCTTCGTCTTCACGGACAACAATGTAACGAATGATATCGTCATTGATTTTAGCTAAACGTTGGAATTCGTCTGTAGCTTTGTTGTTATCAGTTTGAATACGCACGATGTTGTAGTAACCATCAGTGAAGTCTTCAATTTCGTAAGCTAAGCGACGTTTACCCCAGTCTTTAGTTTCTAATACTTCAGAACCTTCAGAAGCTAAAATGCCGTTGAAACGTTCTACTACTGCTTTGCGTGCATCTTCTTCCATGTTTGGACGCACGATGTACATTACTTCATATGTTCTCATTGTATATTTGCACCTCCTTGTGGTCTATGCGGCTTATCATCATTAAATGATAAGCAAGGAATAATTTTCATTACTCACATTCAAGAATTGTATCATAACCCTTTACATTTTACAATCATTAATTCATTGAAGGTTGAGCTAAGTTCGACGATATTGGATAGTCGCAATAAGTGAAGCCTGTTGTTCCGTTAGATTACGATAAACATGAGGCACATCACACGCGAAATGAATAGCATGATTTTCTTTCACTTGATAAGTTTCTCCGTTGACCTCTAAATTAATCTCTCCTTGAGTCACAATGATATACTCTTGGGACCCTTTAAAATGGCCTTCTGATGACATTTGACCTTGAGCTTCAATCCTCATATTAAACATTTCAAATCCTGTTTCGGAATGATATGGAAAATAAGGATAAATCACAACCGTTTTATCTTTATTGTATATCTCTACCAGATCATCTGGGTGTACTTGATTCACCACACCCGTACTATATGAAATAAGTTGAGATAAAGGAATGCGCAAACCATTCGCAATTTTAGATAACGTCGTAATGGTCGGATTTGATTTCCCTTTTTCGATTTGTGACAACATGTTTTTACTGACATTTGTCATTTTAGATACTTCATCTAAGCTCAAATGCGTATTTTGTCTATATTCATAAAGGTTGGTAGCAATCGTCGAATTAATATTTAACAAAATAATGCCTCCTTGTTTACAATATAACGCACATAATGTACCATATATTTTCGTGAAATACTTATTTAATAGATTGGAGATACGTCATACAATGAAACATACTGATATAAATAGAAATAATAGTATTGCATGGCTCTTATTTTTAGGCATCATATTAGTCGGCGCTAATTTAAGAGCACCCTTAACATCTGTAGGCGTGGCATTGCCTAGTATTAAAGAAGCTTTGTCTCTATCTAACGTATCGGTTAGCTTTATTACAATTATACCGTTGCTCGCATTTTCTGTCATTTCGTTGTTTGCCTCTAAAACAAGTCAACGGTTCGGGTTAGAGAAAACGATTTTCTTTGCTTTAATCTTTATATTAATAGGTGTAGTGATTCGTTCGCTTCCTAACGTTCCTCTACTCTATGCAGGTACGATACTCATCGGTATTGGTATCGCATTTGGGAATGTATTAACCCCTGCAGTGATCAAATCAAATTTCTCTCTTAAAATTGGTTTAATGACAGGGTACTATACTGTTGTAATGAATGTCGTCGGAAGCTTTTCATCCTATATTACAGCACCTATGTTAAATACATTTAACTATAATATCGCCTTAGGTAGTATCGCGATAGTTACTTTTATCACAATTATCGTTTGGTCTTTCCAATTAAAACACAATGAAACATTCCATAGTCATGTTCAAGACAATCATGTCAACGTATGGAAGTCTTCTATCGCATGGCGAATTACCTTATTAATGGGCGGACAATCTTTAATATTCTATTCTTTAATCAATTGGTTGCCGGCTTATTTAACTGATCACGGCGTCTCAATCAATGTCGCAGGTATTTACCTTTCAATATTACAATTGGCCATTATTCCATTAACGTTTATTACACCAATATGGGCGACGAAAATGAACTCTCAAGTCGTATTAGCACTCATCACGGGTAGTTTATTCGTGATTGGTATCATTTTAATGATTGCATTCCCACAAATTGCTATTGTTTCAATCATTATGTTAGGTATAGCTAGCGGATTGTCATTCGGTCTTGTCAATACGTACTTTAGTTTAAAAACCGAAAATACGGTAACTGCTGCTAAATTATCTGGTATGTCACAATCAGTTGGTTATCTATTTGCAGCAGTGGGTCCTTTACTATTTGGTGTTTTACATGACGTAACAGGCACTTGGTGGCCATCGTTAGCGGTATTATTAATCGTGGCACTGTTGATTCTAATCTTCAGTTCAAGTGCAGGTCGAAACATTACCATTGAAGCGCACCAACACCGTTAATATCATAAAAAATGACTAGGTATGAGCGTGCTTAATCCTAAATAGCAACGCACTCCTAGTCATTTTTCATATTAACGATTCTATTATTTAATTACACATTAAATCTAAAGTGAACGACATCGCCGTCTTTCATGATGTAGTCTTTACCTTCAAGACGCATTTTACCAACTTCTTTCGCACCTTGTTCGCCGCCGTTTTCTACAAAGTCATCATAGCTTGTTACTTCGGCACGAATGAAGCCACGTTCAAAGTCTGTGTGAATGATACCGGCACATTGTGGTGCTGTCATACCTTCTTTAAATGTCCATGCGCGTACTTCTTGTACACCTGCTGTAAAGTAAGTAGCAAGACCTAATAAATCATACGTTGTGCGGATTAAACGATTTAATCCTGGTTCTTCAATGCCTAAATCTTCTAAGAACATTGCTTTATCTTCTTCATCAAGTGTCGCAATTTCTTCTTCAATTTTAGCGCTGATCACAATGACATCAGAATCTTCTTTCGCTGCATACTCACGAATGGCTTTCACTTTATCGTTTTCTGCATCATTAATTTCATCTTCACCAACATTTGCGATATATAACATTGATTTAGATGTTAAAAGTTGCGCTTGGTTAACGTATTTTTGATCTTCGTCATTAAACTCTAAACTACGGACTGGTTGACCATTTTCAAGTGCTTCTTTAATTTTAGTTAAAATACGTACTTCGTTGACAGCTGTTTTATCTTTTTGTTTTGCCATTTTTTCTAAACGTGGTAAACGTTTTTCGACAGATTCTAAGTCAGCTAATACAAGTTCCATATTAATAACTTCGATATCTTCAACAGGATTGACGCGTCCAGCTACGTGCGTCACGTTGTCGTCATCAAATGCACGTACCACTTGGCATATAGCGTCTACTTCACGAATGTGAGATAAGAACTTATTACCAAGCCCTTCACCTTTTGAAGCACCTTTAACAATACCGGCAATGTCTGTAAATTCAAATGTTGTTGGTACTGTTTTTTTAGGTTGAACAATCTCTTCTAATTTTGATAAACGTGTATCTGGTACTTCTACAATACCTACGTTTGGATCAATTGTCGCAAAGGGATAGTTTGCTGCTAATGCTCCTGCTTTTGTAATTGCATTAAATAATGTGGACTTTCCTACGTTCGGTAAGCCTACAATACCTGCTGTTAACGCCATTATTCATTCTCCTTCTCATTTGTATTTGCTTTTTCGAGTATTCTTTTCATCTTTTTATTAAATGTTGAACGCGGCATCATAATACTTCGTTGACACGCTTCACACTTAATACGTATATCTGCGCCCATACGAATAATTTTGAAACGATTCGTACCACATGCATGTTGTTTCTTCATTTCTACTATATCATTTAATTCGTAGTTTGATGCCATGGATGTTCACCTCAATTATTGATTATTTTGATCCTCCATTTGAACTAAAGTTGGTGTAGGGGTTTTAATACCTTCTGAATCAAAAAATGTTTTAATTTCGCGACGTAAAATACGAGAACCTGTAAAGTGCTCACCAGGTAATGTTTCACCTGCGATACGAATCACGACTTGATAACTGTTAATCTCATTAACACCTAATACTTCTGGTTCTGATAAGAATAAATCGTATTTTTTCGGAATTTGTTTTAAGAATGCGATCATCTTATCTTCTACGTCATCTAAGTTTTCATTCACAGACACTGGAATATCAACAATTGAGATACCATTTGTTACTGAATAGTTAATCACTTCACTCATTGTACCGTTCGGAATCGTGCATAGTTCACCAGTCATCGATAAAATACGTGTAGAACGTAAGCCGATTGACTTAACTGTTCCTTCTGCAATTGGTGCACTATTGTTTTTAATACCTACATAATCTCCGACATCAAATGTATATTCGAAAATAATAAAGAAACCAGCAATGACGTCTTTTACTAAAGTTTGTGCACCAAAACCAATTGCTAAACCGACTACTCCGGCACCTGCTAAAATACTTTCAACGCTAATACCAAACTTGCTAAGTACCGTCGTTAATGTAATAAACCAAACAATATAACCTACTACATTTTGCACTAAGGTAATTAACGTTTTTGAGCGTTTTGCGCGATTTGATTTACTAGCTCTCGCTGTTTTAGTATTTACTTTAAAAATTTGTTCAATGACTTTGTTTAAAATACGAATTACAATAAATGCAGCGAGTACATAAATCAGTACGATAATAATTTTAGTTAACAAATTGGAATACGTTTCCGGGTCAACTAAGGGTTGCCACATTTCATTTAATATTGCTTTAAACTGCTCCATAAATTAATATCCTCTACCTTTCTTAAAGATGGTTTTGATTCAATAGTTGAATAAGTCGTTGATAATCCTCTTGAGAATAAAATTCGAACGTCACATGACCTACTTTATTTTCAGTGGTGATATGAACAGCTGTGTCATATTGAGCACTCAGTTTTTGTTCTTGCTGACGAATCAATTTAGGTTTTTTAGCTTTAGAGGCAGTCGTTGACGACGTTGTTGATTGCGAATCCTTACCATGTGTCACCATATTGACTTGCTGCTCTAAATGACGGACACTCCAAGACTCCCGGACGGCTAAATCTGCGTATTTTTTCATATCTTCTACACGCTTTAAAGAGAGTAATGTGCGTCCATGACCACCTGACAACTCACCTTGTCGAATCATTTCTCTTATTGATATTGGAAGTTTGAGCAGACGCAACATGTTCGCTATGTAAGGGCGAGATTTACCCAAACGTGTTGCTAAGGCTTGTTGCGTTAAATGGGCGTGTTGCATTAATTGCTCGTAACTCTCAGCTTCTTCAAGAGGATTTAAATCTTCTCGTTGCAAATTTTCAATAATAGCAAACTCACGCATTTCTTGATCAGAAAAGGATTGGACGATTGCCTTAATCGTTGTTAATTCAAGTTGTTGACATGCGCGATAACGTCTTTCGCCCGCTACAATATAATAACCTTGAATGGACGGTGTGACAATGATAGGTTGCAATAATCCATTTTGTGAAATAGATTGTGCGAGCTCCTTTAACTTCTCTGCATCAAATTGTTTTCGAGGTTGATATGGATTAGGTCTGATGTCTTCAAGCGATAATTGTTGGATATTTCTCTGTTCATCCTGTTGATTTATATCACTCACTCCTCTTATATCCAGAAAGATTTCATTACTCTATTTTACTGATTGAACTCTTGATACTCAAGCTATTCATATGATTTTAAAACACCAAATTTTCGTTTTAATTAAAATTTTCTGATAAATGTGTTGACAAGTTATCTTACCTAGTGTAAAGTGTGACTTATCAAAACGAATCACAATATTTTTAGACACTATAATAAGGAAAGTAGAACTTACACTGCTTTTACAGAGACGCTTCATTAGCTGAGAGGAGCGATTGAAAGAAAGTTTGAAAATGGCCTTGGAGTGTTGATGCCAATATGAGGTATCACCGGGTTCGCCCGTTATCGCGATACAGTATTAACATTTTGTTTAATGGTGTACTGGAATTCCAATGTATACACCCCGCCGTATACACATACTCCATACGTATTAAACAATTTAGCGTACTGGAAGAGGTTGTTTTAGTGATAAAACAACAAACAAAGGTGGTACCACGAACAAAGCTTTCGTCCTTTAGATCTGATAGATATCGGGTCTAAAGGATGAAAGCTTTTTTTATTTTTATTCAACATTAAAGGAGGTTGATGCTGATGAAAGATACACAACTTGCACAAATTGCCATCACGGATGATCATACTGGTGCGATTGCCAATCCAATTTATTTATCTACGGCTTTTCAACACCCAAGCTTAGGTCAATCAACAGGTTTTGACTATGCCCGAACCAAAAACCCAACACGTAGCGACTTTGAAGCTGCGATGGCTCAACTAGAAGGCGGAGTAGCTTCGTTTGCGACATCAAGTGGAATGGCAAGTATTCAACTAATTTGTAGTTTATTTAAGCCACAAGATGAAATACTCGTCTCCTATGATTTATATGGTGGGACGTTTCGTTTATTCGAATACTATGAAACCCAATACGATATTCGTTTTAAATATGTACATTTTGAACATTATGACGAGGTGGTCGCTGCAATCACACCAAATACTAAAGCATTGTTTATCGAACCGATATCTAATCCTTTAATGATTGAAGTTGATGTAGCACCATATTATCAACTCGCACAAGAACATAACCTATTCACCATCATTGACAATACATTTTTAACACCTTATTTATCCACACCGCTTGAAGACGGTGCAGATATTGTTTTACATTCCGCAACTAAATACATTGGCGGTCACAATGATGTATTGGCTGGCGTCGTCACAGTTAAAGACGCCACGCTCGCACAACAATTAGAACATTTACACAATATGATTGGCGCAACCCTTTCACCATTTGACAGTTATTTGTTGCAACGTGGACTTAAAACATTACATCTACGTGTTGAACGTGCACAAGACAACGCACGCCAACTCGCCAATTGTTGTCGACAATTAGACACTATAAAGGATGTTTTATATAGCGGACATACAGGGATGCTGAGTTTAAGATTGCAAGATGATATTCCAGTTGAACAACTTTTAAAACATACTAAGCTTTGTCGCTTTGCTGAAAGTCTTGGTGGCACTGAAACACTGATTACTTTCCCTTATACGCAGACACATGTGGACATGCCAGATGACGTCAAACAAAGTCGTGGCATCGATACGCATCTCGTCCGACTCTCTTTAGGTGTAGAAGCCTATGAAGATATAGAAAAAGACTTAATTCAAGCATTAAATCAATCGCGAGAAGGAGTGATTCAATGAGTTTTAGCCAACAAACCCAATTAATTCATGACCCTAATCGAGGAGCATCTTATCACAGTGCCAATCAACCCCTTTATTACGCATCAACGTATCATCAAAAAGAACTAGGTGGACAAGCGGAATATGATTATGCGAGAAGTGGTAACCCTAATCGTCAAACATTAGAAGCTAAACTAGCAGAACTCGAAAACGGCGAATTTGGTTTTGCTTTTAATTCCGGGATTGCTGCGATTACTGCAGTTTTCTTAACATTAAAAGCTGGCGATCACGTAATTCTACCGGATGATGTGTATGGCGGCACATTTCGCTTAACTGAACAAATCTTATCCAAATTCGATATTCAATTTACTACTGTCAATACAGAGGATACAACGAATATTGAAAAAGCTATTCAACCCAATACACAATTGATTTATCTCGAAACGCCGTCCAATCCATTATTTAAAATTACAGATATTCGCCAAGCTGTAGCGATTGCTCAACGGCACGATTTACGTGTAGCTGTCGATAATACTTTTATGACACCGTTAGGCCAACACCCTCTAGAGTTGGGTGCTGATATCGTCATTCATAGTGCAACTAAATTTTTAAGTGGTCATAGTGACCTAATCGCAGGCGCTGTCGTGACTAACGAACGTTCAATAGCGGATGCCCTTTACCTAATTCAAAACGGTACAGGGACTGGTTTATCAGTCTACGATAGCTGGACATTAATCCAACACCTTAAAACGTTGGCTGTCCGTTACGAACAATCCGTCCAACACGCTATTAAAATTGGTCGCTTTTTAGAACAACATCCTGCAGTTCGGACTGTTTATTATCCAGGAAACAGTACAGTACATCTCAATCAAGCTGAAAGTGGCGGTGCTGTATTAGGATTTAGACTCAAAAATGAAGCATTAGCGCAACAATTTGTTGATGCTCTCACACTACCGCTGGTTTCAGTGAGTTTAGGTGGAGTAGAAACAATTCTTTCGCATCCTAGTACTATGTCACATGCTGCTATCCCAAAAGCAATTCGAGAAGCTCGAGGTATCACATTTGGACTATTCCGACTCAGTGTAGGACTCGAAAATGTAGAAGAATTGATTGCAGATTTAGATCGTGCATTAAAGGAGGTATTTGATGAGCCGACTATTAGACACTTTGAAAAACAACGTTCTAGTAGCTGACGGAGCGATGGGTACCATTCTTTATTCAGAAGGGTTAGATACATGTCCTGAACACTATAACCTTACCCATCCAGAGAAGGTCGAACGTATTCACAAATCCTATATCGAAGCTGGCGCCAATGTCATTCAAACCAACACATACGGTGCTAATTTTGAAAAACTTAAACCATTTGGATTAGAACATAAAGTTAAAGCGATTCATGAAGCTGCGGTTAATATTGCGCAGCGTGCCGCCAATGACGATACGTTCATATTAGGTACAATCGGAGGGTTCAGAAGTATCCAACAAGGTGAACTATCTTTATCCGCTATTCAATATCATACTGAAATTCAAATTGATGCGTTAGTCTCATCTGGCGTAGATGGATTACTTTTTGAAACCTATTACGATTTAGAAGAATTACTCAGTGCCATTAACCTGACGCGACGAAAATATGATATTCCAATTATTGCGCAATTGACCGCTTCAAACACTAATTATTTAATTGACGGCACGTTAATTAATGAAGCATTAGAACAAGTGGTTAACGCAGGAGCGGATGTAGTGGGCTTAAATTGTCATCATGGTCCTCACCATATGAAAAATACATTTAGCCATATCAATATTCCAAAAGACGCCTATCTCTCTTGCTACCCTAACGCAAGTTTGCTGGATATTGAACAAAATCACTTTAAATACAGTGAAAATGCCAACTATTTTGGAGAAGTAGCGACACAACTGATCGAAGAAGGCGTACGACTCATTGGAGGTTGTTGCGGTACAACGCCTGAGCATATAGAAAAAATAAAGCATGCTGTGACCGGCTTAAAACCTGTTACAGATAAAAAAGTCATTCCGATTCACAAAAAACGAGAGTCTTCTTCAAAGGAAACACATAAACTGAATCTCGCTGAACGGGTTAAAAAGCAACCAACCATCATTGTAGAACTTGATACACCTAAACATCTAGATACCCGTCGTTTTTTCGACAACATCAAAGCATTGGATGACGCAAAAATTGATGCCGTCACTTTAGCTGATAATTCCTTAGCGACAGTGAGAGTATCCAATATCGCAGCAGCTAGTCTGATTAAACAACAATTTGACATTGAACCACTCGTTCACATTACCTGTCGTGATCGTAATTTGATTGGACTCCAATCACACTTACTCGGATTATCGTTGCTCGGTATACACGAAATTTTAGCCATTACAGGAGACCCTTCTAAAATAGGTCACCTTCCTGGGGCGACCAATGTATACGATGTAAATTCAAAAGGATTAACAGAGCTTGCACTTAAATTTAACCAAGGTATCAATACAGATGGTGATGCGCTAAAGGTAGAAACACACTTTAACATCGCTGGTGGTTTTGATCCACATGTCAGAAATATTAATGCTGCCGTCCGTAAAATGGAAACTAAAATCGACAGTGGCATGCATTATTTCATTACTCAACCTGTTTTTACAAAAGAAAAAATCATTGAAATTTATGAAGCAACCAAACATCTTGATGTTCCAATTTTTATAGGCGTTATGCCTATCACAAGTTATCAAAATGCACAGTTTCTACATAACGAAGTGCCCGGCATCAAGATGTCAGACGAAGTGATTGCGCAATTTAAAGAAGTAGCAGGCGATAAAGAAGCCACCTACCAACTGAGCTTATCACTTTGTAAATCTTTAATTGATACCGTTCATCAATACTTTAATGGTTTATACCTTGTAACCCCGTTTCAACGGGTCGATTACTCATTAGAATTAGCAGAATATTCAAAATCTATCACTCAAACAAATCAGGAGGTCATATTATGACAATTAAAACAACAAACTTAGGATTCCCAAGATTAGGACGTAAACGTGAATGGAAAAAAGCAATTGAAGGATATTGGAATCACAAAATTACAAAAGACGAGTTAGATGATACATTGTTTAATTTACATCGCGAAAACTTACTATTACAAAAAAATTATGGTTTAGATAGTGTGCCTGTAGGTGACTTTTCACTTTATGATCATATCTTAGATACATCACTTCTTTTCAATATTATTCCAGAACGCTTTCAAGGCCGTGACGTGGATGATGATTTATTATTCGATATCGCACGCGGTAATAAAGAGCACGTGGCCAGTGCATTGATTAAATGGTTTAACACAAACTATCACTATATCGTACCAGAATGGGATAACGTGACACCTAAAGTTAGTAAAAATACAATATTGGACCGTTTCAATTATGCTAAATCTTTAAATATTAATGCACACCCAGTCATTGTTGGACCAATTACATTCGTTGCCCTCTCTAAAGGCGGTAACCAATCTTTTGAAGAAAAAGTGCGTATCTTATTACCATTATATATCGAAGTCTTTGAATCACTTATTCAAGCAGGAGCAGAACACATTCAAGTGGATGAGCCTATTTTAGTCACAGACAAAGGCACAGAACTTGAATCTATTACAAAAGAAGCTTATGAAGCCTTTGCTGGTGCGGAAGTTTCACAAAAACTCATCATTCAAACATATTTTGAACGTGCAAATGTTCAATTTTTAAGCAGTTTACCGGTTAAAGGATTAGGACTAGACTTTGTCCATGATCATGGTCACAATTTACAACAAATTGAAAATGGCGATTTAGATGCTTCTAAAACGTTATTTGCTGGTATTATCGATGGCCGAAATGTATGGGCAGCAGATATTGAAGCTAAAGCATCTCTTATTCAAAAGTTATCTCAATATTCCGACGATCTATACATTAATCCATCTTCTTCGTTATTACACGTGCCTGTATCATTAGACGACGAAACACTCGACGATACGATTCGTGACGGCTTAAGTTTTGCGACTGAAAAATTAGAAGAACTAGATGCATTAAAACGTCTAATCAATGACAATGACCATACGTTATTCGATACATTCAAAACACAATATGATCGTTTCCAAAATCAATCATTCAAAAACTTAGATTACGACTTTGACAGTGTACCTTCACAACGTGCCTCTGAGTTTGCAACACGCAAAGTCTTACAACAGCGTCGTTTGAACTTACCTGATTTACCAACAACAACAATTGGTTCTTTTCCACAATCATCAGAAGTTCGTAAAAAACGTGCAGATTGGAAAAATAACCGCATTAGCGACGAGGAGTACGACACATTCTTAAAAAATGAAATTAAACGTTGGATTGATATCCAAGAAGAGATTGGTCTAGACGTCTTTGTCCACGGAGAATTCGAACGTAATGACATGGTAGAATTCTTCGGCGAGAAGTTACAAGGCTTTTTAGTCACTAAATTAGGATGGGTTCAATCGTATGGCTCACGTGCCGTTAAACCTCCTATCATTTACGGAGATGTGAAATGGACATCACCATTAACAGTTGATGAAACAGTCTATGCGCAAAGCTTAACTGACAAACCTGTCAAAGGCATGCTAACAGGTCCAGTGACCATTTTAAACTGGTCATTTGAACGTGTCGATATTCCACGTGCTACAGTGCAAGATCAAATTGCGTTGGCGATCAATGAAGAAGTACTCGCACTCGAAAAAGCAGGTATCCAAATTATTCAAGTGGATGAACCAGCCCTACGCGAAGGCTTACCATTACGTCAAGAGTTCCATGCCTCTTACCTAGAGAAGGCAGTGCATAGTTTCAAACTTGCCACGTCGTCTGTGTCAGATCATACACAAATTCATACGCATATGTGCTACTCTCAGTTCGGTCAAATCATTCATGCAATTCATGACCTGGATGCTGACGTTATTTCAATCGAAACATCACGTAGCCACGGCGATTTGATTAAGGACTTTGAAGATATCGACTATGACCTTGGCATCGGTTTAGGTGTTTACGATATCCATAGCCCTCGTATTCCAACAGAAGACGAAGTAACAACAGCGATCACACGTGCATTACAACAAATCGATCGCTCACTCTTCTGGGTCAACCCTGATTGCGGTCTGAAAACACGTAAAGAAGAGGAAGTTAAAGATGCCTTAAAAGTCCTTGTCCATAGCGCTCAAAAACTACGCCAAAACGATAATGATGCAATACAACCGACAGCATAAGGAGGTTAAAAGATGACCTATCCACTTTGGGAACAATTCGATTCCTTGAGACAAGCACGTTGGGTTGACTTAACCCATACATTTAATGAGGCATCGCCACATTTTAATGCATTTGAAGGCGCCCAAGTGAATACCCCTTTCACCGTTCAAAAAGATGGCTTCTTTGTACAAGAATGGAAAGTGGTCACACAATATGGTACACATATTGATGCGCCTATCCATTTTGTTGAAAATCAACGTTATTTACATGAACTTGATTTAAAAGAACTAGTTTTACCTTTAATTGTGCTTGATTTCTCAAAGGAAGTTGCTGAAAATAACGACTTTATTTTAACACGCAATCATATTGAAACTTGGGAAGCTGAGCATGGTACTATTGAACCAGATACATTTGTTGCCTTTCGAAGTGACTGGTCAAAGCGTTGGCCAAACCATGAAGCCTTTGAAAATAAAGATACAGAAGGCCAACAACACCTACCAGGGTGGTCTTTAGACGCCATAAAGTTTCTTGTCGAAGAACGTCATATTACAGCGATTGGCCACGAAACATTCGATACAGATGCTTCTATAGATATTGCTAAACATGGCGATATCATTGGTGAACGTTATATTTTAGGACAAGATCGTTATCAGATTGAATTATTAACCAATCTAGATCAACTTCCCACTCGTGGTGCAATTATTTATAACATTAGCCCCAAACCTGACAATGCCCCTGGCTTCCCAGTTAGAAGCTTTGCGATAGTACCACAATAATATTTAACGCCCTTTAAAGCCATACATCTCCTAGCTTTAAAGGGCGTTTTTCGATTTACGTTGATTGTTGTACTTGTTTATTAATCATTGTTTGTATATATAATGCTAATAATAATTCTGGCGATAATTGAGAGCCAACAATTTGTATTTGATGTTGCTCTCCTCTTTTTTGAGTTTGCTGATTTTTAAATAGATCAAAAACACTTCGATCAGCTTGAAGTAACACTTCCTCATTGCTATTTGAAAGTGTCGTTTGACTACTCATATATTCATTATGAAACGAATAAGTCTCTTCACCATAATAAAAATTATAGGGAAGTTTTTGTTTCATACCACCATCTTTAATAAGTTTTTTCATTTCCAGCTGCCCTACTAATTCTTCATCAACATACACATTATATTGATATCTTAAAGTAAATATCTTTTTAGGAACTAATTTCACAACTGTATTTTCAGATTTAAGGTAAGTACTATAATGTGGCATAACACCAAATAAACTAATCACTTTATGTAAACGATTCGCAAATTTTATTGTGTAAGTGATATTTTGATTACCATATACTGGTAGCGTTTGATTATCAATAATATATAAAGGTGATTGATAAAAATATTCATTTTCTTTTAAGTTAAGTTGTTTTTTATCAATAGATTCAGCCACTGCATATTTATTTTGTAAATACTTTCGAAATAACAATAAACCAATGATAATAATAGTCATTACACCAAATAATAACCATAAAATCCATACGGAGTTGTTAAAAAGCGGTGGCTTGCCCATTATTATTAAAATTGTATTATACAAGCTGATAATCAATAAAATCAGCCATATTGATGCTTCTTTAAATAATGACAATATTAAAATCCTCCTGTTGTTATTTATCTAATTATTTTAACCTTCCGTTTAATTATCGTTCATCATTGTTTGTATATCAACTTTAATTACATAGTTACAATTGGCCTTTTTCCATATGTTTTTGTAATATTTTATAGCCTATCCATAAAAATAAGAGTGTTAATACTATGGATAAGACAATAAATATCCATTTATTATAACCATTATATAAGGTAAACATTGGATAAGCGTAAAAGTAAATGTAACTTACTACAATACCTATAACATACACTTTATTTTCAATGACGAATGATAGTGCAAACTGAATTGCTATCATGCCTAAAAGTCCAATCATAAACGCAAATATGATGTAAATATACTCAAAAATATTTGGTCTCTGTTTCTTTCACTTACCAATAAGACCGACCACATATTATTTTCATACCCAACAGAAACAAGTTACCCCCTAAAAAAAAACATCGCCTCTCATTTTTGAAAGACGATGTTTGCTGTTCTAATATTTTCTTAAAAATTGTGCATCTTCTTCATGATAAGTCTGCATCACAAATTGATGTACCGCATCAATCACACGTTTAATCACATCAGTGGAATTCGCTAAAATACGAAATGTTAAACCGTGTGTAGGTAAAAGTGTGACTCCGATGCGACAAGATTCGTTAATCATTGGCGCAACGACATCTTGTATCGCTTCCACCGTTTTTTGATTAACGCTAGGATTAATATAAAAACAATTGGCCATATGTGTATAATCTTCCATGTAACCAATGTCTGCAATTTGATTTTTCTTAGTATCTAATTTTAAATTATCAAAAACGACTAGTTCATCATCGACGTATATCTCATTAAATAAATGAAGATAGTCATATTTAAATGGCTTGCCTTCTTTGTCATACCCTGGTGTTAAGATATCGGTATAAAACATAGACGCTGTCGATGTTAAATTAAATCGGTTATGTTGAAAAAATCTAGCATTAGAATAACCGATAATCGGATCACTAATAAACTCCATAAATGAATGGTCATCTAAATTAAACGTTTGATATTGTTCCACTTTATCTTCTAAAGTTTTAAAAACAATTGTAGCCCCTTGCGTTGTGAGTACCGCATGCGCATGTGGCCCATAATTGATCTCCGTACGATAGCGGTCACCATCTACAAAACCGCCACCTAAGTTAATCAAAAACATGGTTGGATGCGGACTACCATTAAGATAGTTAGGGCGCATGACCTTAAGACCGCCTTGGAAATAAGTTTTCTTATTTACAGTGCGCTCTCCGTCGTGCTTAAATGTTAAATCTAATTCGCCAGTCCAATCTGATATCGCCATTATTCAAGCCCTTCAAAAAAGACGTCTTGACGAATCCAATTAATCACATCGTCTAAGCCTTCATCTGTTTTTAAGTTCGTAAATGCAAATGGGCGATCTTTACGGAAAATTTTAGTGTCCTCAGCCATACGGTCTAATGATGCACCAACGTGTGGCGCAAGGTCTGTTTTATTAATCACAAAGTAATCTGATTTGATCATACCTTGTCCACCTTTACGTGGAATTTTCTCACCTTGTGCAACGTCGATAATATAAATTGAAAAATCTACAAGTTCGGGACTAAATGTAGCAGCTAAGTTGTCGCCGCCTGATTCAACAAAGATTAATTCGATATCATTGTTACGTTCCATCAATTCGTCAATTGCCGCAAAGTTCATAGATGCGTCTTCACGAATCGCTGTATGAGGACAACCTCCTGTTTCAACACCAATAATACGATCTTCTGGTAATACACCTGTATCTACAAGAATTTTTTGGTCTTCTTTTGTATAGATATCATTTGTAATAACGCCGATACTTTTTTCTTTTGCAAGACGTTTTACAATTTTTTCAATGAGTTGTGTTTTACCTGCACCTACAGGGCCCCCAACACCAATTTTGATGGGTTTCATGTCACATTCCTCCTATGAAATAAAAATACGTACATTAACGTTTTCGTGCTCAAGTTGATTCATTTCGATACCTGGTGCTGTCAAACCAAAATCTGAGTCTTCAAGCTGCATCACTGTTTGACGCGTTTCTGTAATAAACGGAATCATCTCAGCTACAATCTTTTGTCCTTCTGTTTGACCTAATGGTATCGCACGAACCGCGTTTTGCGTTAAGCTCGATACGTTTTGATAAAAATAATATTCAATCGTTTCTTCAATACTCATCTCTAAATGATGACCAAGGATTGCAAAAACAACAGCTGGATGAGTACGCAATGCATATTCTTGGGTTTTATTGTAATACCATTCTATCCATGAATCATCATATAATGCGTGTGCAAGATTGATCATACGCTTTCCCATTTGTTTTGTCCCAATTCGTGTTTCTCTCGGAATATTTTGCACGAAAAGTAACTGATCCAAACGCTCAATGGCTTCAGGTTGATTATCTTGTATGGCTTGATAAGTCATACGCATCGCTAAACCGTCTGTATAAGTCAATTGCTCTGTTAAAAACACTTCTAACCAACGTTTAAATGATGCACCGTCATGAACATCACCACGTTGGATATAGGTTTCAAGTCCAAACGAGTGACTGAAAGCCCCCGTTGGAAATTGTGAATCACAAAATTGAAAGAGTTTTAGTTGTGCTTGATTAATCATGTGAATGTCCTATGTGTTTAAAGGCTTGATTGACTTTACGATCTTCACGCTCATATGGGATGCCGAGCTCTTTTAATAAATCTTCTACAAGATAATCATATTGTACAAGCATTTCGTCATCATCGGTAAATTGCGCTGGTAAATGACGGTTACCTAGTTGATGGGCAATATCACCCATTTCTTTTATAGTACGCGGTTTGATGGCAATAATATCTTCAGAATTTACATCAATAATAATCATGTTTTGATCATCACGATATAAAATATCTCCATATTGTAAATCAATAGGTTGGCTTAAACGAATCCCAATTTCCGTACCATGATCTGAAGTCACACGTTGGATACGTTTTACTAAATCTGAGTTCTCAAGATACACTTTTTCGATGTGTACGTTTTTATCTTCTTTAGATAAATTCGCAATATTACCTTGGATTTCTTCAACGATCATATATTTCATCTCCTAGCACTTGAAATAACATTTGCTCAAAGAACAATTGCCAGGGTTTCTTTGAACATGTCACTTAGTATCGTAAGATCTTGAGGGGATAGTCGATATGGGCATTGTATCGTTAACGCCGTTTCATTCGATGGCTACAATGTCTCAAGTTCTACTTCATTTTCCTCTCAACTTACTTTATCATATTCCTACATTAAAGCGTTAATGATTAACCTTCAAACCCTTGCTACATAAAGGTTTAACCCTATTAAATTATTAAAATAGAGGTTGGACTAAAGTTAAGCAGAAATGAACGAAATAAAGAACGACTTTGTTTAGTTAGCCGTTCTTATAAATGTGGTAAATCACAGTTGATCAATGACAACCCGTCATATTTTGACGAGTTGTGCGCTTTCTACCGAAAATTCTGCTTTTAGGAAACCGTTAATCAGTTTCCTAGAGCATGAAGGCTTTAGCGCTCAACTTCATCTTTATTCTTTAGGATCTTGATCATATCCTACTTCTTTATTTTTATTCTCATGTTTTTTTTCTGGAAGTTCATCAAATGATGCTTTATGTACACGAGATTCATCAATCGCACCATTTACTAAATTATGGAAACCATAAATACGACGGCGACCCGCATATTCAATTAATTGAACTTCTTTTTCATCACCAGGTTCAAAACGGACTGCTGCGCCTGCTGGAATATCGAGATGTTTGCCATATGCTTTTTCTCTATCAAAGTCTAAAGCGTTATTTACTTCAAAAAAGTGATAATGTAAACCTACTTGTACTGGACGATCTCCTGTATTTTTAACTGGAATGATTGTTTTTGGACGTCCTTTATTAATAATCACTTCTGTATCTTTAACAATAATCTCACCAGGTCTCATGTTAATTCCTCCTTGATTTGAAAATCATTTTAAGAAGGTTAGGACAAAAGCGTTTAGGATTTGAGCAGAAACGAACGAAATAAAGAACGACTTCGTTTAGTTAGTCGTTCTTACAAATGTGTGAAAGCACATTTGATCATTTACAATACGTCAAATTTTGGCGAATCGTGAACTTTCTGCCGAAAATCCTGCTTTTGGGACACCGTTAATTGGTTTCCCAGAGCATTAATGCTTTTTGTCTCAGCCCCTTCACTTTATACTTCAAGATCTATCTATTAAATGGCCTAGGTGTTCATTTAATGGGTCTTGTAATTTTATACTAATCAATTTTTGAATCTTTTTCAAATTATTTTTATCCATATTTAATCTATTAAAGAGAAATAACATTGGTTAGTATTAAAAAGATAAAAAATAGAGCGTCTAGTTTAGATATAGTATAAAAATCTATATGTATACGTCACAGTTTGGCAACAATACCAATCATCTGGGCACAATTTCCCGAACTTAATATGTCTTTTGCTAAACTAAATTTAAGATAGGTGATTTGAATGAGTGTAGAAAAAATAATGAACGGTTACATTTTAATTGCCCTCATCATCATTATTTTATTAGGGCGTTTATTAGCTTACGCTTTAACAAGGGATATTGGCCAAACAATCAATTCATTTAGCTTTTATTGTCATTTATTGTGTTTAGGCGTGTATATATACTGTTTAATTTTAGTGAAAAAGCAAGGAAAAATTGATGGTTATTGGTAATTTAAAATGATAAAAGGTTGAGACCCGACATCTTCCTTTCGCGTCTCAACCTCTTTGAATATTATTGTTGTAATGGCACAGGATGGTCCAATTGAAAATGGGCGCCCGCACGATGCTTTTGATACTGATAATAAAAATAAAGCGTCCATAAAATGGTAAGCACAATCGCAACGATATAGCTTAAATTTAAGTCTAATCCAAAACCAATAGGCTGACTTAATATATAGGTAAAAACGTTCCAAGTCATAAATATCGCTGGTATCATAGCCACCCAATAGTTTTTCTTTGCCATCATTAAATACATGGTGCCGACCCATAAGGCCACAGTTGCTGTCGTTTGATTGGCCCATGAAAAATAACGCCATAAAATAGTGAAATCAATACGCGTTAATAAGAAACTACCTACAAATAGAGGCACTGCGATTAAAAATCGTTTGCTTAATGCCTTTTGACCTAAATGAATGTAATCTGCAATAATCATACGCGCACTTCTAAAGGATGTATCACCACTTGTAATTGGTAAAATGATAACGCCTAACACTGCCACTGTACCAAATACAGAACCGAGTAACATTGTAGATACTTCACTCACTACTAGTGCCGCTTCTCCTCTTGCAAGTACTTCTTGTAAACCGCCATAACTTCCAAACAAGCTCATTGCCGCTGCAGCCCAAATCATGGCGATAATCCCTTCCGCAATCATCATGCCATAAAAAATCACGCGCGCGTTACTTTCTTTATTCGTAGTGCGCGAAATGATAGGAGATTGTGTCGCATGAAAGCCTGAGAGCGCCCCACAAGTAATGGTAAAGAACAATAATGGAAAAATAGGTGCCCCATCTGGATGCATATTTGACAATGATAACTCAGGAATCGGTGCGCCCGTTTGAATTAAACGAAATCCTACGCCTATAGCACTAATCACTAATAAAGCACCAAATATTGGATAAATGCGCCCGATAATTTTGTCGATAGGTAAGACAGTCGACAGTAAATAATATACAAATATCACGAAAATAATGACACCTAAAGCAACGCGACCATCCATTAAATTATGTAATAACAATGCTGGACTTGTAACAAAAACAGTCCCTGTCAGTAGCAACAAGAGCAACGTAAAAATATTAACGACGTGTTTCATAGCTTGTCCTAAAAATTTTCCTGCTAGTTGAGGTAAGTGAGCGCCTTTGTTTCGAATAGAAATCATACCCGTTAAGTAATCATGGACAGCCCCAGCAAAAATACATCCAAATACAATCCATAAAAATGCAACTGGTCCATACAATGCCCCCATGATCGGCCCAAAGATAGGTCCTACCCCTGCAATATTTAACAACTGGATTAAAGAATTCGATGATGTTTTCATCGGTACAAAATCGACGCCATCTTGTTGATCATGTGCAGGTGTCGGTCGTGACGTTTTCGGTCCAAACATCTTATCGATATAGCGACCATAAGTAAAATAACCAATAATTAAAAGTACAATCGATACTAAAAACGTAATCATACGCATCCCCCTTGTTTGACGTATTAATTTGTAAGCGTTTTCCTAATTGTACCGTATCTTAATTATTTTCACAATATTGTCACAAATAAATATGATGCTACCTTTCAAACGACGCCACCGCGATTTAGTTCAATTTTCTTTGAGGCATAAAACTATAGATCACCATCGCTAACACTAATACACTACAAATCACATACATCCACATAAAACCAATGCCATCAGAAACGGGTCCCATGACGGCACCTCCTAAGGAAATACCTAAATCTGCACACGCAATAAACAGCCCTAATAACATATTGCGACCTGCACGTGGTAAGGCAAAGCTAAGGTAAGAAGTAAGTGTAGGATAGACTAAAGCTTGAGTGGTCCCTATCATGACTGCACTACTATAAAATAAAATGACTGAAACATAAGGCCCTAAGGCTACGATACCCGCAGCAATACAAAGCAACATCAATGTTGTCGCCATAAACCTAGGATGCCACTGGCCATCAGAAGGAATGTGCTTTCTTAAAACAAACCGTGCCACGACTACTGTAACCGCTTGAATCGTTAGAAATACAGCTGCATTACCAAACGCTGCTTTCACAATATATAAAGGGATAAAAGTGCTCACTGCCCCAAACACAATTGAGGTCATCACCATGATTAATCCACTTTTAAATAGTACGCGATTGGTGAATAACTGTCCAAAAACGGTAACGGCGTTAAATGGCAGAGGTTCTACTTGTTCGGTCGTCGAGTCCCGCTCTTTTCGTGTCGCTATATAACCAAAAAAGGCTGTAGAGAGCGCTATTATAAGCATCACACTAGCAAACAGACTCATGTAATCAAATGACCACAGTTGCACAGCAATCATCGGTCCTACTAAATTAGGTATCGTGGAAAATAAAGAATAAAGAGATACACCTTCTGAACGATGTTTTTCAGGTAATGTATCAATAATGCCGAGTTGAATAGACATTGAAAAAAAGGCCGTACACACACCTTGAATGACACGTGCGATGAAATATCCTTTTAAATCTGTAAAACCATATAAAATCAGTGCTACCGCATTAATCACTAAAATGAATCGTAAAATACGAATCGGACCAATCCGTGCGATAATTTGACCAGCACACGGTCTAAATACCATCGCCGTTAACATATATGCGCCCATCACGATGCCAATTGTCGTATTGGATGCGCCTAAATCATGCCCATGGAGCGGGATAAATACATTAAGAATGGCATTTGCACTAAAAAAGAGTAACGTTAAAAGATATAGTCTAAGAAACGGCCACGCCATGGCTCCTTTCATGCGCACTCCTCCTTATAATATAAGCTGTTTTTGAATTAATTCTTTCGTATAATGATGGCTTGCATTGTGTAAATGATGGGTTTGAATTTGTTCAACAATACGGCCTGCTTGGAAAATAATGAGTTCTTCACATAAATACGTAGCAGCTTGTATATCATGTGTGATAAAAATATAACTTAATTGCTTAGTCGTCTTTAATTTCTTTAACAAATCTAATATTTGCGTTTGAATAGACATATCAAGCGCACTAATCGCTTCATCAAACAGAATATAAGTGGGATGAATCGATAATGCCCTTGCAATGGCTACACGTTGCGCTTCTCCACCTGACAGTGTATTTGGATATTTATCTAAAAATGCAGCCGATAGCCCCACTTCTTCTAATAATGTGATCGCTTCTTGTTCCATCGTTGCTGTTGACTGTTTGCGACAATGACACATCACTTCAAACAATATTTCTCTTACAGTCTGAAAAGGATGGAGTGAGGAGGTATAATCTTGAAACACCGCACCAATTTGTTGATAACGCACGTCGCGTTTATGGATCGGAGCACCTTCAAGCGTTACGATGCCGTGATCTGGTTTTTCAATACCAAGCACTAAGCGACTCAATGTCGACTTACCACTGCCACTTTCACCAATAATGGCGATCGATGCCCCTATTGGACATTCAAAACTGACATCATTAATAATGGACCGCTTCTCTCGCTTCAATAAATGACGTTGATGGTACCCTTTGGTGACATTTTCAACTTTAATCACGGCCATCGCCTCCTAACACACCTTTAAAATGATCATTAATTTTCTTTTTAGCATTCAGTAAATAATGCGTGTACGGATGTTTGGGGTGCTGTAATAAGGTATCAGTAGTGCCTCGTTCAACAATTGCGCCTTCTTTCATTACAATCACCTGATCAGCTACATGCTTAATGACTGCTAAATCATGAGAAATAAAAATCATACTGCACTGAACTTGCGTTTTAATCTGCTTAAATGCTTCTAACACTTCATATTGTGTAATCGTATCTAATGCTGTGGTCGGTTCGTCAGCGATGATTAATTCTGGCTCTAACGCCAAAGCTAGCACAATCATTAAACGTTGTAGCATCCCCCCTGACAGTTCATGAGGATAAGCAGTGAGCAGCTGTTCTGGCTGTTTGAAAGCCATAGTCGTCATATGTTTGACCAATACCTCTCTTGCTGTTTGTTTGGTCATAGCTACATGGGTACGTAACACTTTGATCATTTGTTTGCCCAAAGGCACGGATGGATTAAACGCACGTGTCCCTTGTTGCATAATCATCGCAATTTTACGTCCACGGAGCGTGCGCAACGCCGGTTCACTTTGCATATTGAGCGGTATCCCATCAAAAACAATGTCACCAGAGCTTACTAAGTTTTTCGTATTCAATCCTACTATGGCTTTACATGTAATCGACTTGCCACTACCACTTTCGCCAATAATACCAAGTGTCTCACCGTGTTGTAAGTCAAAATCAATATGTTCCGTTAATACGGTGTGCGTTAAGGTGTCAGTGATGGACACATCACGCATTGTTAAAAGCGTCATCGTGCTTCATCCCTTTCGTAACACGCCCAGATGAACGAGTCATTTTAATGCGAGGATCAATCGCAATTTGTAGTGCATCCGATAAAAAGTTAAAGGCCATAACAATAATGACAATGGCAATACCTGGTGCAAACATCATTTCTGGATGCGTAAACATCACTTTTCGAGCTTCATTAAGCATCATCCCCCACTCTGGTGTCGGTGCTTTCACACCCAGACCAAGAAAAGAGAAGCCTGAGATTTGAAGAATCATCGAACACATCGAACTACTTGCTATAATGGCAATATCAGTTAGTGTTAATGGCAAGATGTGCTTTAAAATGATTTGATAATGAGGCATGCCAATGGTTTTCGCAAATTTGACGTGATCTGCTGCGGTATATTGCATTACACTTGTACGAATCACGCGACAAAACCACGCCCAACGCGTCACGATAAATGCGATAATAATGTTTTCCATCCCAATACCAAACAATGCAATTAAGGCAAGGGTCACGACATAACTTGGAAAAGCTAACATCACATCACATAATCGCATGATAACCGCATCAACATACCCTCGAATATACCCTGCAACTAAACCTAACACGGTACCGATCGCAACAGATATTATTAGCGCGACACATACATATAGTAAGCTAGGTCGAATCGCAAAGATTAAGCGCGTTAATACATCGCGTCCTAAATGATCGGTGCCTAACCAATGTTGAAAGCTCACACCGGCATATTTTTCTGTAATATCAATGGCTGTCGGATCATAACGTGTCACCCAAGGCGCCATCACCCCTAATCCAATATATATTCCTATAATACAGAGGCAGAGGACTGCACCTTTATCTTGTAATAAACGTCGAATGATGCGCATTAACGTCCCTCCCTTAGCTTCGGATTAAGGTACGCATTAATCACGTCAGCAATGGTATTAAATACAACAAATAAAGCTGCGACGATTAATACATAAGCTTGAATCACTGGAAAATCTTGTTCCAGTATCGCTTTTATACTCAATTGTCCAAGTCCTGGCCATGCAAAAATATACTCAATCACCACAATTCCTCCCATAATCATAGGAATCGACATACAAAAGAGAGAGACGGCTACTTGTAGCGCATTGCGTAATATATACATTGTTAAAGTCAAAGGTTTAAGACCGCATGCTTTTAAATAGAGCACATAATCTTCGTTCATCTGTTCAATCATTGAGCGCCGTACATTTCTAAAATAAAGCCCAGCGTACGTCATCGTAATAACCAATACGGGTAACACATAGCTTTCAGGTCCAGTTAGTCCAGAAGTTGGTAATAAATTAAGTGACACCGAAAAGTACAAAATCAATAACGACGCTACCCAATAGGAAGGCAGTGCCGTTAAGAAAAATGCACTTGATCGAACGAGACGATCCACAAGGCGTCCACGTGTTAGCGCACTCACCACGCCTAATCCGATAGAAGTGATGATGACGCTTAAACTGGAGACGATAGTCAACTTTAATGTGTTCCAAAAAGCTGGACCAATCCGGTCAGCTACTGCATCTCCTGTAATATAACTTTTTCCAAAGTTCAGCTGAAACGCTTGTATTAACCAATTTTTATATTGGGTTAAGAATGATTGATTAAAACCATACGCCTCATTCGTTGCTTCAATCAATGCTGGTGTAATGCGAGGCGCACCTTGTGCATGTAAAATCGTGACAGCTGGGTTGCGATCTGTTAAAAATGTCATTAAAAACGTTAGAAAACTGACGACAAGTAATAATGGAAACATAAGTATCATTCGTTTACATACAAATTTTGTCATCCAAACGCCCCTTTATTTGTAGTACATTTCATTAAAAGGTAATTCGTATTGTGATTGTGTAAATGACATGCCTTCTAAGTCAGATGGTGCCACAACCGTCATACGTCCATGTGAAATCGGAATGAAAATCCCTTCATCTTCCAATGTCGTTAAAATAGAGCGATAAGCATCAGAACGTTCTTGCTGACTTTGCATTTTAAAAGCTTCATCAATGGATTGATATAACGCCTCTTTTTGAGCGATACCTGACGTGGCACTTTCATATCCTGTTTTCGCTTTAAAGCCAGCGATCGTGCTTTGAGGATCATAGAGTAAGCCCCATGTTTGGTTAAAGAGTAAATCATAGTCTCCCGACGTACGACGATCCGCAATCTTATCTGCTGTTTCGCCATTTAAATGTAACGTCACGCCTGCTTTTTTCATTTCAGATTGTAAATATTCTGCTTCTTCTTTTTGGCTTGTAGATCCTTTGTCATAGGCTAATGATAACGCGAGAGGCTTGCCGTCTTTTTGTCGCATCCCGTTGTCATCTTTCTGCCAACCGGCTTGATCTAATAATTGACCTGCTTTTTTCAAATTATATTGACGTGTTGGCACATCAAAATTAATATCTGTTACATTTTTCGCAAATAATTGCGTTGCTGGTTTTTCTTCTCCATTCAGTATCTCTTTCGCAATTTGATCTCGATTCACCATATGACCTAATGCTTGGCGCACCGTTTTATCATGAACTGGACTTTGTTTTTGACCGGAATTGACGACAATCATTTTTGTATTCATCGGTACACTTTGCGACACTCGATAGGCGCCTGTATCTTCTAATTGTTTGAGCGAATCCTGATCTAAACTGTCTGTGCCACGGTCATCAGTAAAAGCAAAATTCGTTTCTCCTTTTTTCATAGAAAGGAAAGCTGTTTCACCCGCGGGCATGACTTGAGCTTTCACCGTTTTAATTTGAGGTTTTTTGCCCCAATACGCTTCATTCGCATTAAACTCAGCTGATTCATCTTTTTGATGTTCTCCCATTTTATAAGGGCCTGTACCATCAAATTGCTTCACACCATTTGCTGTCGTCCCATTTTTAAAATCTTTAGGTGAGACAAACACATAAGGTCTCGGCATCGCCAACTCTGCTAAGGTTGGTTGATAAGGCTCTGTTAAATGAATGGAGACCGTATAGGGATCCTCAACTTTAACTTGATCAATCAATGTCGACAATTTTAACCACGAGTGAAGTTCTTTATTATTTTGAACTGCATCGATATTTTGTTTCACAGCCTGTGCATTAAATGGCGTGCCATCATGAAACTTCACATCGTCTCTCAAATGAAAAGTATAAGTCTGACCATCCTCAGAAATGTCCCATTTTTTCGCAAGTAAGGGTTGAATGCCTTCTTTTGTATTTTTAACGAGCGGTTCATAAATCATACTTTCAGCAGACATCGAGCCACCGTATACATGTGGATTCATATCGCCAATATCTTTTACTGTAGTATAAGTAAGTTGCTTCTCTTCTTTTTGTTTTTCAAGTGCTTTATCGCTCCCACATCTAGCTAAAATAAGACCTGATGTTAAAACGATGACACCCATTTTTGATAATGTTTTCATAGTTTATCCCTTCTTTTATTAAATTCGTGATGTCTCCATAGCAGCTATTAAATTTGTGATATCCTCTTCAAATGCATCAAGTTGAAATTGGTTAGTGTAATGATAGTGTGGATGGGTCGTCATATACTCAATAAGAGATGTTTCGTAACGTTGCATAAATGTGTCAATCATTGGTGTCGCTTGATGTAAGCTATGGCCCAATTGCTGAATGACCTTAAGACGATAGTAATCTTCGCTTGGCATGCGTGGAATTTGAACTTCTCCCGCTTCATTTTGAAATAAACTTTTATAGGGTACGGCAGAAAAATCAAAATAACGTCCTGCTTTATCCGGTTTTGAAAAAGGGTCGATAAGAATCGCTGTATAACGCACATAGAGTAAATATTCTTGATGTATAGCAGGTAATCCTTCAAATCGTTGGACATCTTTCTCGTCCAACGTTTCTGGTCGCACGGGATAATTGTCTGTCACCATAAACTTTAATAAATTAATAGTCGGCACGTTTAACTTCGATAAAATGGCATTCATTTCTTGCCACATGACACGCATTTCATGAATGAGTGTCATCGTAATAGGTCCTTCTGGAAATAACTTATACACATAAACAGGATGGGGCATCCCCTCAAAAATGGCCTTTAACGAAAAGTCATTCATCAATAATGGTGGATGAACATATAAGGAACTATTTCGTGACTCAGCCTGAAATGGCGTCGATGCCAACGTTAATGGTATAGATACCGCTTGAAACTGTCCCATGACCTCCTTTAAATATTGAGAGGCGTGGTGCGTAGAACTCATATATAAATGTGTTTTTACGCCCGTCGTCATTACGTGTGTCGGATGGCGTGGATCCACCTGTCGCGTATCTCCTAAATAGGTGGAAAACACAATAATCTCAATATCATCGTTCAATGATTGCATCCAATTTTGAACTATTTTATGTGACCCAAGCGTAGGCGAGACTAATATAATATGCTTTAGTGTCCGTAAAACCTTTGAAGGTAGTTGATGCATCACAGTTAGATATGCATCACAAGGGCAAGCTAAAACTAACGTGTCGTACTGACCCTTTACTTCTTGATAATTTGCATAAAGCGCATGAAGGGTGTATGTGCCCGCTAACTGTGCATGGGCTTCATTTTGAACTGAAACTTTAAGATGATGGGTTGTGTGATAAGCCTTGTAAAAAGTACGCGCACGTGTTGAAGTTCGACAACGCCCTGCCATCTCAATCGTGTTGTGTGTATTTTGGCCGAATAAGCAGGCAAGTTGAACAGCCACAGGGCCGGTACCAGCTATTAAATAATTAGCCATCGAAGTCACCTACTTTTTGATAAATTGCGATATCAAAGATGTGATTCGGACGATGATGCCAATCAATGCAACGCCATTTTCTTGAATCAACAGCTTCAGATGGATAATTGAATAGTGACTTAAAACCATCGCCATAACGCATGGAGACGTATAACGGTTTGGATGTTAAATGGTAGAGTTGATCAAGAATCTGGTATTTAACCGGAATCGTTGAACTCATCATGACGTGCGTCACCTCTTGAAGACGAGCGAGCTGTTCCACAGATTGATGATAAATTTGAATATCATAAGATGGCGCTAATCGTTGAACCACTTGACGCCCCAACTGTACCGCTTCTTCATCAATATCTATGCCAATGACTGAAGCGCCAGTCTCTTTAGCTACTTGGATTAATGTCATTGGATAAGCGCCCGATCCAACAAGTAATAAGGTATCGTCTTCTGAAAGCTGACAATGTCTAAACTCTTCTGAAATACAGTGCTCAATATTATCGAAATAATCAGATTTCATAGGCTGTCCTTTAATTAAACGGCGCGCTCTTACAATTTCCATGGCTTTCACACATTCTGCTGTAATCGCTATTAATTGGTGTGTTAACCGTGTTTTAACCGCTTCATCTTGCCACGCCTTATAAGCTTGTTCATAAAACGGATGTCTAATAAATTGACCATATGTATCAATTAGCTTTTCAAGGTGCTGAGGATTAAGCTGTTTCTGCTTAAATTGGACATAACATGCTTCAAATCTTTTTAAAAATATCTCAAGTGTCGTATGCATTGATTGTGATGTCATTCTTAGTTCCATAGTTTGCTCCTATTCTGTCTCTATATATGCCATCCCCGTAGCTACTGTATGCACCGCTCCCTTAATCGTAATGTGACCTCTGTGTGTCACTGAAACAGTTAAAGTTCCTCCAGGTTGTACAATCGGTTGATCATGACATAAACATTCGGAATGATATAAATCCATTCCTACCGAGGCACTTCCTGAAGCACAACTGCGCTCCCAAATCATACTGTTGATTGCTGGAACATAAATCAGTGGTTCCATATACTGCTTCTTCAGTTGATATAGCATGACACCTACTGTTTTAAAATGCTGCTGCCATGCACTGTCTTGTAAAAATTGCTCCATCTTTTGTTTTAAAGTATGGTCAATTTGATCGACCGCAATCACAAAATGGAGGTATTGTGGATATTCAATACGCCTTGCTTGTATACTCATTCCTTTAAAATCAAGGGTTATCGTGGTAATTTGTGTCGGCTTTGGCATAGTCACCTCATAATAATCTGCCTCATGAAGTTGATAAACAACTTCACCTTCCCTACCTGACACCTCAACACTTCGCTGTCCTCTTTCTAACAAATGTTGATTTTTCAAATAATGTATAAAACAAAGTGTTGCGTTACCACAAAATTCTTGCCCACTCATCACTAATTTCGGTCTTTGATGCTTATTTTCTTCAATAAATCCAACCTGCTCACATCCAAGATGCATCTCTGACATCAATTGTTGTGCAATCAGTCCATAATGCTTTGAGTCGTGCTCTGAATGTACCAGCACAGTCATATTTCCAGCTGGATTATATTTCGAAAACTCAACGTGATGTAAACGCATATCTCCCTCCTTAGTTCGAATTAAATCGTAATTGTTTCGATTTGTTTATAATAGTAGCGAGTCGTTTTCCAAAAGTCAATACAAAATGATAACGAATTTCAATTAGTTAATGGGAATAGAGAAGCTATCTATACTAATAGAAGGTGTTAAACTTTAATGCTTGTTTATATACGTGGGACCTTGTGCTACAATCAAATCAAATAATTGTTGGAGGTTATTGAGTTGGTAGAAAAATTAATCAACTGGTTACTCCCAGTTTTTATTATTGTTGTCATATTAGCCTTACAATATTTTATTTCTTACTTTAAAGGCGGAAAATGGCGTTATTTAATTCCAGTGTTATTTTTAATCATTTTAATTATTTTACTTTCATTACATATCATCACTTTTGCTAGTTTTATGATCTATCTCATCATCGGCATAGTCTTTCTTGGCGAACAAGGTCATAGAGGCCAACGAGATCGAGACCAAAAGCATTCTCACTCAAATGATTAGTCGATCGCATAACATAAAAAAGACGATTTTCAAAAATTGAAAATCGTCTTTTTTAGTCTATTCAATTTACTTTTTAAAATGGATGGACATTACCATTTTTGATGGTTTGTTTAACTTGAATCTCATCATTCACGATGACAAGGTCTGCTTTTTTACCTGCTGCAATGCTTCCTTTTTCTTGGTCAATGCCTAATGCTTTCGCTTGGTTCAGACTAGACACACGCCATAGATTTTCTAATGAATCTCCTGTGAATGACATTAAATTACGTAAACCGTCATTCATTTTAAGAATACTACCTGCGAGTGAACCTGTTTTTAAATGCGCTTCGTTGTCTTTAACGATAACAGGTTGACCGCCTAATTCATATTCACCTTCTGGCATCCCTTTTGCACGCATCGCATCGGTAATCAAGAACATTTTCTCATGTCCTTTTTGACGATAAGCAATGTTCACTGAAGCTGGGTGAGAATGCACACCATCTCCAATAATTTCTGTACTAATATTTGGATTAGTCCAAGCGGCACCAAACATGCCTGGATCTCGATGTAAGAAAGGTGTCCCTGCATTGTAAAGATGTGTGACATGTTTCACACCAATATCTGAAGCATGATTCGTTTGATCAAATGTTACTTCCGTATGGCCCATTGAGAAAATGACATCATCTTTTAATGTTTTAATGGTTTCTTCTGCCCCTTCCACTTCAGGTGCAATCGTCACAATTTTAATTAACCCGTTCGCTACATCTTGAAAATGTTGTAATTGTTGAGCAGAAGGACGCTGAATAAATTTTGGATTTTGCGCACCAATTTTATTTTCAGAGATGAATGGCCCTTCTAAATGCACCCCTACGATATCGGCAGTCTGCTTACCGTCTTGTTGTTGCTGTACTTTAACAATGTTCGTTAACGCCTGTTCTATCGCTTCTGATGATTGAGTCATCGTTGTGGCTAAAAAAGAAGTTGTACCTTCTGATAATAATTGTTGTGCTAGATGCTGTAATCCTTCATATGAGGCATCCATTGCATCTTCACCATATCCGCCGTGAATGTGAATATCAATAAATCCTGGCAAGATGTTGTGGCCCTTAGCATCGATTGTGTCAAGGTCACCAGAATATTCCCCTGTTTCTACTGCTTGAATCATATCATTTTCTACAATAATATACCCCTTTGAAATCACGCCTGCTTCAGTATAAATTTTACCGTTTACAATTGCATATGACATACTATACCTTCTTTTCTTCAATTTAAATGGTTTATTCGTCCACGTCGTCGTCACCGGATAGTAATTCGTTCACGTTGATAATACCATCTTTTGCTTTTTGGGCATAATCTTCAGGTTGACCAATCATTTGTGCATTAATATAGCTAATAATCATTGGTAAGTTTAAACCTGTGTATAGTTGATAAGGTGCGCCTGACATAATCATTTTTGAAACTGTATTGGCAGGTGTACCACCTTGTAAATCAGCGAATACAACAATGTCGTCACCTTCATCAACAATTGCTTTAAAGTTCTTTTCAAAGTCTTCTTGACCTTGTTCAGGCGTTAATGCAACAGTATAAATATTTTCTTGTGGTCCAAGAATCATTTCAACACTATTTTTAATGCCTTCACAAAAAGCACCATGACTGACTAAAATTAATTTTTCCATCATTTTTCATCCCTTTTAAATATTTGTAATGACACCTAATGCAGATAAGATAACTGATACGATAATCACTAAGAAAATCGCACGTGTAGAGTTCATGTTTTTACGTCCAAGTAACCAGTAAATACCGAATACGATAAGTAATGGTAGTAAGCGTGGTAAAATCATGTCCGCATTATCTTGAATGTTAATCGTTAAATCTCCAATTTTTGGAGCCCATGCGAATTCGACTCGAATCATTGTGGCGACAAGTGCTCCGACCATAAATACCCCGAGCAACGTAGCCGCATTGGTTAAGGCTTCTAAACGATTTTGCATTGTGGTAACAAGTGAAATCCCTTCTTTATAAGCAAATTTCAATTGTTTCCATCTAAATACAATAATAGCAAGCATCGCTACGAACCATAGTAAAGCACCAAATGGGTTACCATCTTGTGCCATATTGGCTGCAAGTGCACCAAATATAGTTGGTACTAATGAACCGAATATAGAGTCACCTACTGCGGCAAAAGGTCCCATTAAACCAACTTTTAAACCTTTTACAGAGTCTTTTGCTGCAAATTGTTCTTTTTCTTCCATCGCAAGGTCAATACCTGTGATGATTGTGTTGAAGAAGTTACTTGTATTAAAGAATTGTGCATGTGTTTGCATCATTTCTTTTAATTCAGGTGTATCATCGCCATAAATCTTTCTTAATTGAGGCAAAATAATGAATAAGTAACCTGTCCCTTGCATACGTTCATAGTTCCAACCCCATTGGAAGAAGAATAGACTTCGAATGTTAATTTGTCTAAAGTCTTTATCTGTTAATTTGTATGGCGTAGTTGGTCTTGTTCCAGTGAGTTTGTCAGTATTGTCCATGTCTTCGATATCTGCTTTGTTAGATATATCGATATTATTTTGATCATAATTCGTCATCGTCTATCTCTCCTTCATCACCAGCATCTTGGTCATCTTGCGTGTTTGATGATGTTGCTGCTTGAGATTTAGGCGCAGAATTGCGTTTGTATTCTAATCCTGCTAGCGCAAAACCAATCGCTGCAATGGCAAGCATAGGTAGTGATGAGAAAGACATATCGAATTTATCATCTAAACCTGCTACAGCATCCCCAAGTCCTGACATTCCATCAAATACTGTTACCATCACTGCTGTAATAATAAATCCTAAAATGAAGTATGGATAATGTTTTTTCAATGGTAAGTAACGTAATAAAATCGCAAAACCGACTGCAGGTAAGACTGCTCCGGCTACAGTTAAACCGTCACCTAGCCATTTCAATTCATTATTTAAATAGTCCACGATGCTAGATACAACACTACCACCGAATACAAGCGCTAAAAATACTGGAATTGCACGTGATAATGCCCATGGAATCCCACCATATAAGAAGTTACGTTGGATGCCTTTATAATCCATTTGTTCAATTTTGGCATCAATACGATGTGCAAAGAATGTATTCGCAAAACGGGCTAAAATATCCATTTGAATCATTAAACTGGCAACTGGCACTGCTAATGTTGCTAATGCTTGTTGTGGATTCATTCCTAATGCAATAGAGAAAGCAACCGCTAATACTGTTCCTGAGTTAGCGTCAATACGTGAGGCACCTCCGAATGTACCTACACCTAAAATTGTAAGCTGCATGCCACCACCAATGATAAGTCCTGTAGTGACATCGCCCATAATTAAACCAGAAATAATACCGGCGAATACAGGGTGTCCTAGAATATTGAAGTGTAAATCATCTAAAATTTGGTACCCTGCATAAATTGTTAACAATAGTATTTGCCACCATAAAATGTCCAAGGCAAACACCTCCCTTATCTATCTATCCTTCTTTAATTAATGACATAAAGTCTACTGCTTTATCGTTAGGCACCATTTGAGAAATGATCTTAACACCTTGTTCTTTTAATTTTTTAAAGTTTTCAATATCCTCATCCATTACATTGATAGAGTTCGTAATTGAGCGTGTTTCACTTGTTTGAGACATATTACCGACGTTTAATTCTTCAACTTGTACACCATGATTCACTAAATCAACAAAGCGGTCTGGACGTTTTGCGATTACCATGACACGTTGAGAATCATATTTTCCGTTTTTAATGTTATTCGCTGCTTTTTCAATTGGTAATACACTTAATTTAATACCAGCTGGTGTCGCTAATTTTAAAGCTTGTTTATCAATATCACTTTGAGCGACTTCATCATCAATAACCATAAAACGTGTAATATTTAATTTTGTTGCCCATAAGTTTGCTACTTGCCCGTGAATAAGTCTTCCGTCGATTCTGTTTCCAATAATTGCCATAGTACATCTCTCCCTTAATTTGAAAATAGTGGTTGTTTAACTAATTGAATACTGTCATCATAGATGCCTTCAGTATCAAAAATAATAATTTCGTTTTGTCCTTCTTTTAAGAATGCTTTTGAAATATAAAGTGATTGGGTCGGTCCAACATTCCAATAACGGCCAATGTTAAAGCCATTTACAAGTACAATACCTTTACCGAATTGACTCATATCGATATGTGTATTGTCTGGTGTATCCAAATCAAATGTATATTTATAGAAAGCTGGTTGTTGTTCTGACCACTCGCGATCAAAATGATCATCTTTCAATTTGTCAAAATCAAGTTCAAATTGTTCCCAGTTTTGAACAAAATGTAAGTCTTGCATTAAACCTTGACCGAGGCCTTTACGTTGTGTAGCTGCGAGTAATTTGTAGCCGTAGTTTACACGTCCCATGTTTTCAACTAGCACATCAACCGTCACATCATCATTTAATGTCACTTCAAACTTATCGCCAATCTCTTCTTGATACGCTTTATACTTCAATTGTTGATCAACAAAGAACTGCACACGGTCTCTCGCATCAACTATACGAAATTGTTCCGTATCGCTTTCTTTTTTAATCGCTGTACGATATAACATGTAACCATAGCCCTTACCTGCTTCTTCCATCGTTTGCGGATAAAAGCTTGTCGTTTTATTCGAAATATCTTCTACAACTTCAAATAAGCTCACTTTATCAGCTAGTGGAATCGCTTTCTTTTCCATGAACGTTTTTACTTTAGGTTCGAACTGTTCAAGCTCTGGTAAAGCCTCTTTTAACATGTTTTGTAAGGCATAATATTTATCGTTCGGGTTCCCTGTTTCATCTAATGGGGCATGGTAATCATATGATGTTACTTGAGGTAAATCTTTTGTGCCTCGTGCGGAACATCCATTCCAAAAACCATAGTTCGTACCACCATGAAACATGTATAGGTTTACTGAGCCTAGTTCAATCGCATCTCGAACTTCATTCGCAAGGTCATCACCGTCACGTTTAATGATGTCTTCGCCCCAACGATTAAACCAACCATCCCAAAATTCCATACACATTAATGGCCAATCTTTACCGTATTCTTGATGGAATGCTTTTAAATTGGCAAAGTTTTGTTTCGTTCTAGAGCCAAAGTTTCCTGTTGGCAAGACGTCTTCTTCAATCATACTGCCTGCACGTAAACACTGTGCCCATGAACCATCTGATGTTGCGAAAGGAACAATGACCCCTTCCTCTTCCATCATTTTTTTGATGGCACGTAAGTATTCATGATCTTCACCAAATGAACCATATTCATTTTCAATTTGCATCATGATGATTGGGCCACCATGATCAATTTGTAGTGGTGTTAAAATTTTAAATAATTCATGGAAATAGGTACGTACTTTTTCTAAATACTTTGCATCACGTGAACGAATACGCATATTGCGATCGTTTAATAACCAAGCTGGCAGACCACCAAACTCCCACTCAGCGCAAATGAATGGTGAAGGTCTCACGATTGCGTATAACCCGAGTGATTGGGCTGTCTCTAAAAAGGTACGAATATCTTTATTTCCTTCAAAATCAAATTCACCTTCAACAGTTTCATGAAAATTCCATGGAACATAAGTTTCAACTGTATTAAATCCAAGTGCTTTTAAATTATAAAGTGAATGATACCAATCTTCTTTCGGCATTCTAAAGTAATGGATGGCACCAGATAAAATTTTCATTGGTTGGTCATCCAATAAAAAATCCGATGCTATTTTAAAACGACTCATTGTTTTGCCTCCTATTTAATTATCGAATAGGTGTTGCAGTTTTTTGATTTACCTCATTCAATGCTTTCAAATTGCTTAATCCTTCTGTACGTAACCATTCGCGTGCTGCATCTTCACCTTCATTTAATAAAGATTCTGTTGCACCTTTCCATGTTGCACGTCCACATAACACACCATTAAATTGAGAACCGTTTTGGGCTGCAAATTCTAAAGAATCATTAAATAATTGTGATGTAACTCCTGCACTTAAGTAAATATAAGGAATTGTTGTTGATTGAGCTTGCGCTTTGAATGCTTCTGCCGCTTCTTCTTTTGTCATCACAGCTGTTGAACCAAAGCCTTCAACAAAGTTCATATTTACTGGAATTTCAACTTTAAGGGTATCGACACCAAAACGTGCTTCGCTGAATAATTTCATTGCTTCATTCACTTTATGTGGTTTCACTTTTGCGAAAGCTTCCCCTTTTTCATCACCAATTTCATCGTCATACGTTAAAATTTCTAATAAAAATGGGATATTTTCAGCTTTACATTCTGATCCGACTCTCTCGATAATCGCTTGTTTATGTTGATTGATCTCATCAGACTCATCGACATCATAATAAAGTAAGAACTTCACAGCATCTGCGCCTTGTTCTACTAAGCGACGAACACTTTGGTCTTCAATTAAGCGTGGTAAACGGCCTGGACGGTCTTTAATGTAACCTGTTTGTTCATAAGATACGATCAATCCTGATGTTTCAGCGTTTGCTTTCATTGCATCTGAACCATATTCAGGGTCTACTAGAAAACTTGAACCTTCTGGTGTTAAAACTTCAGCCACTAACTTTTTGAATAATGCTAAATTTTCAGGTGTCCCTTTATCACCTAATAATCTACGCATCGCTCCACGTTGATCCACAGCTACTGCTGCGTAAATACCATTTTGATCGACTAACTTGCTTAAATCTTTAATTGTCATTTACAATCGCTCCACTTCTACTTCTTTTTTTATTGTTTCCACTTGATTTAAATCAATGTGACCTGTTTGCGTTTGTAAAGCGTTAGACGTCCCGCATGCTAAAGCAAGGGCGATTAGCGCTTCAGGTTCCAGTTGTTCATGGACACCATAAGCAATGCCTGCAACAGTTGAATCACCAGAACCTACTGGGTTAATAATGTCTTTATGAGGAATCGTTGCACGGTATACTTCATTTTTCCATTTGATGATAGCCCCATCGCCACCTAGTGTTAAAAAGACATCCATCTCTTTGAAGAAAGCGTGTGACTTCAATGTTTCTACACATTCATCAATCGTTAAGTCACCGGCATCTATAAGTGTTTCAAACTCAGATTGATTCGGTTTAATACAGTGCACGGGTAACTGTTCTGTTAATAACGCTTTTAGTTCTTTAGCGTTCGTATCAACGAGGTTATAACTCTTTGGATACGCTTCCAAAATACGTTTAGTATGTGCAAATTTAGTCGTATCATCCAACTGTGGAGAACTTCCACTTATCGTAACCACTGAGGCACGTTCAATGTATGACTGCATTTGTTCAACGTAGCGTGCTTGTTCTTCTGTCGAAATCACAGGACCTTGTTCTAATACTTCTGTTTGAGTCGAACCGTCATTAATCGCTAAACTTTGACGTGTCTCTCCTTCGATCGGTGTAAAAGATGAACGTATGTTCAGCGCGTCTAATGCACGTTGCATCCATTCGCCATGACTACCTCCCAAATAGCCATAAGCACAATAATCTGCACCGAGAATACGAAGTACTTTGGTCACGTTAATGCCTTTACCACCAGGATTTTTAATCGTTTCTTTGACGCGATTGACATCACCTACTTTAATAGGATCAATGCTATACGTAATATCTACGGATGGGTTAAATGTATGTGTTGCAATCATGGTTATCGACTCCTATTTTGTTGATTCTACTGGGTATATTGTGACACCTTTAACGACACGATTAATAAAACCATCTGGACTTGGATTATCTGGGTTTAAACCTAAAGCAACAGACTTTTTAGCTGCTAGCAATTGACCAAATATTAAATATTGTAAAGCTAACTCTAAATCAGTCAGTGATTCTGATTGTGGCAACGTAATCGCATGTTCATCATCATTTGCTTGACTATCCAAAATCAGTGTATGGTATTTATCTTTGACTTGACCTACTTCAGCAATAATATCCGCTTCATATTGACGAATATAATCGTTATTGCTGCGTAACATGATGAAAATCGCATCATCACTTAACCCCGCTTTAGGACCATGTCTAAAACCAAGTGTTGTTTCACGAGCAATTTCAATTTGACCGGCAGTTAGTTCGTTTAACTTCAAGCTTACTTCTTTAGTTAACTCACCAATTAACCCAGTACCAACATAAAAGACTTTAGAAAAATCAAGTTCGCTCACTTTATCTGCTTGTGCTTCAAGCCATTCGAAGTTTTGTTTTGCGATATCAAAGAAAGACGCATTAAATGAGCCTCCAAATAATACATAAACCGCAAATAACATTGAAGAGAAACTTGATGTCATCGCTAATGATTTATCGTTTGTTTCATCAGGTAAGACGATTTTAAACACATGATCTGTTTCTTGAGATTGACCTAAAAAGCCATCTTTATTGTTTGTAACAAATAAATGATAAGCATGATCTGTTAATTGATTAGCAATTTCAACCGTTGCTTTTGTCTCAGGACTATTACCAGAACGTGCAAACGATACGATAAGATAAGCTGTCTCATCATTAATGTATACTTCTGGATTTGTAACGAAATGTGTTGTTGGTACAGATTCAAATTCAAATTCTGTTAAATGATCGATGTTACGAGCCATGCGTGCTACATCACCAACATAAGCACTTGATCCTGCCCCTGTAAATAACACTTTTAAACGTTTTGTTGAGTTATTTTTTACCATTTGCTCGATAAAATCTTTGAACGCTGCTTGACGCTCTTGAATAATATCGAAAGTTTTTTGCCACATTTCTGGTTGTTGCTTAATTTCATTATAAGTATGTGTATTTTTCAACACGACAATGACCTCCCTATGTTTAATTAGCTTTACATTAATTTGACTGTGTATTTATACTTGTGGCCATTTGTAATACTCTGGGTATACTCAATAACCACATCGTTGTAATAACTAAATCGCTCAATATACATGCAACTTTCATCTACCTCGCCATTTAACAACTTCGCACTATTACGTGTTAGCTTACTCGCAACTAAATTTTCATAAGCATTGGTAATTTGAATATTGTAGTGACGATTTAACGTTTCGTACAATGAAACCTTGTTAAAATCAAAACGATCAAGGCCTTCACAATAGCGCATAGGTAAGTAACTCACTTCATAAATTAACGGTTTACCATTCGATAAGCGTAAACGTTTGAGTTCGTATACATATTGAAAAGGTTTCAAGTTCATTTTTTCTTGTAAAAATGGTGTTGAATTTTTCAATTCAATACTCAGCATGCGCGTACTGGCATGATCGCCATTTTTTTCAATTTCATCTTTGAAACTATAAAGTTTGTCTAAAAACTGCGTATATTGACTGCCAAGTACAAATGATCCTTTACCGTGCTCCCTCTTGATGAGATGATCTTTTTCAAGCCGATCTAGTGCTTCTCTAACTGTAATACGACTCACTTGATAGGCTTCGCAAAGTTTTCGTTCAGACGGTAATTTGTCCCCTTCTTGGTAACGTCCAGACTTAATACCATTATGAATGGATTCATAAATTTGGAAATATAGCGGCGTGTTTTCCATTACCATTTCTATCACTCTCCACTGGTTATAACCACCTAAAGTATAGCGAGTTTTCTTAATCTTGTAAAGGCTTTCAAATCATTAATTTTTGATTTAATTTTCATTATTATAAAAGAAATCAACATACTCACCCTCTTATAAATGTATTAATACACTTTATAATCTTTTTTACATCATTCAAATTAGTTAGAAAAAATTTTTTTGATTTTTTAAAGTGGATATGACCAGTCATTATATTTTTGATGTTCTAACGATTAAATTATGTCTTTTTATATGTATTTCTTGATAGATTGAGACTTTTTAATTTTGATATTAACTGGTATTAATTTTTTCTAATTTAATCTGTTCAAGACTGTTATCACAGTAATGTAAGGGTTTACAGAGGAAATTTTTAATTATATATTTTAATTAATCACACTAAAAGGAGGGCTTATTAGATGATTCAATCTAGAAAGCAAAATTATAGTATTCGTAAGTATGCCATTGGTACCTCTTCTGTTTTACTCGGAGTTACTATTTTTATGTCACTAGGTTCTTCCGCTTCTGCAGAGGAAATTCAAAATGAAACTTCTACTACTACTGATCGCCCTGAAACAACAGTGATTCAGTCTAATGAATCAACAGAAACTGATATTAAAGCACCGGTTGAAAAAGAGGCACCTTCAAACACTGAAGAAGCTACAACCGAAGTCACTGAGGAAGAGACAAACACTAATGACACCTCTTCCCAATCAGAAGAAATGCCACAAGCATCCAATTCAACTTTAGATACTGAAACAAATGAAACAAAGACCTCAAACGAGACTTCAGAGTCACAGCAAAATGAGGAACCGGTTCAAGAGCAAAATACACAAACTCGTTTACCTGAATCAACACCTCAACAGCACGATACATCTGAAAACAATACGTCGTTAAAGACTAATGTCCCATCATCAACAGAAGTCCAATCTGAAAAGGACACATCACTACCTATAAAAGAGAACACTACAGATGCACAAACTTTACCTTCACAACAAAACAATAACGAAGCGCCCGATGCTCAAGCACCATCACCAAAGGTTGAATCATCTAATACACCTGATCCTGCCTTAACTAAGCAATCCGTCTTTCGCTCAGCTTCAAATAATGATGTGAATACAACAGACAATCAACCTACAACTGAAAAGGTTAATCGTCTTGCACCAGCGCCTTCAGAAATAAACGCGCCTGAACTGGAAAATGTAGAAACTGACACAAATACACCAGAAGATGCACCGCCTCCAAGTGAGACAAACCAATCAACAGCGGTCGCAACAGCAACACGTTCAGTTCAAGACTCACCGTCAACAGCACAAGCCTTATCAGACAAGGCTGAAACCACTCAAAGTCAACCTGACTATGACGTACTTAAATCAGATGAGATGGAAGCAACGATCGACAAAACATTTCCAGCTGTTAAATCCTATCAATTGAAAAATGGTAAAACGATTGATGGTCAAGTCGTTGATAATCGTAATATTATTTTGAACGGCACATCAATTACGCCTCAAGTTTCTTATGAAAAAGTCAATGACAGTACAGCTCGCTATACATTAGATGCTAAGGATGAAGAGAATCAAATCGATGCAACACTTAAATTTGAACTCTCTATTCAAGATCGCAATGTCGATTTAAAAATGACTGATTTAATTAATCACAACACTGATCCAGAGCAAATCATTAATATTTTTGGTTTTGAAGATCAATCCCTTGTGTCAGTCAATTCTTCTCAAGATAAAGCTAATTTAACAACGACGAAAATGTCGACAGACACAACGAAAAGTGGCGATGAATCATACGATATTGACGCCGATTTTGATCCTGAATTTAGTGATATGGGTATGTACGGTTTCGTATCAAATGCTGATTTCAGTGCTGGATTATGGAGTAATGCGCAAATAGGTACTGGAGGCTCTCAAGATTATTTACGTGTATTAGCTAAAAGTCATCAAGTTGACGATAAAATCAATGTGGGATTAGGTTCAACGGCATGGATCATTCAACCTACCCCAGAACATGAAAGTGCTATGGATCAAGACTTACTCCCACACATTAAAATTGCCATTGCGGAAGATGAAAATGATGATGGCAATATTAATTGGCAAGATGGTGCCATTCGTTACAGAGATATTATGAATAATCCATACGGTTCCGAAGAAGTACCAGAACTTGTCGGTTATCGTATTGCGATGAACTTTGGTTCTCAAGCTCAAAACCCATTTTTAAAAACGTTGGATGGCGTTAAAAAGTTCTATTTAAATACAGACGGCTTAGGTCAGTCTATTATCCTGAAAGGTTATGGTAGTGAAGGTCACGACTCTGGCCATTTAGATTATGCTAATATCGGCGAACGCATGGGTGGTGCGGAAGACTTTAACAATTTATTAGAAAAAGGTGCAGATTATGGGGCACGTTTCGGTATTCATGTGAATGCATCAGAAACTTATCCAGAATCCAAAGTCTTTAATCCTGATTTACTGAGAAAAAATGAAGACGGCACTTTTAATTACGGATGGAACTGGTTAGACCAAGGGATCAACATTAACGCTGATTATGATTTAACACATGGCCGTAAAGAACGCTTTGAAGCATTAAAAGAAATTGTTGGCGATCGCCTTGATTTCATTTATGTAGACGTATGGGGTAATGGTCAATCTGGCGATAACTCCGCATGGCCATCACATCAATTAGCCAAAGAACTGAATGATTTAGGTTGGCGTGTCGGTGTGGAATGGGGTCACGGTATGGAATATGATTCTACTTTCCAACATTGGGCTGCAGATTTAACATACGGCAATGCTCAAAATAAAGGGATCAATTCCGAAGTAGCACGCTTTATTCGCAACCATCAAAAAGATTCATGGGTCGGTAATTATCCTAGCTATTCAGGTGCTGCTGACTTCCCATTACTTGGTGGTTACGACATGAAAGACTTTGAAGGTTGGCAAGGACGTAATAACTACAAAGATTATATTACGAATATTTTTAAAACAGATGTACCGACTAAGTTTTTACAACATTATCTTGTTAATCGTATTGAACACGGCGACCCTGTGAAAATGAAAGCTAACGATCAAACAATTGATTGGACACCGGAAATGCTTGTTGAGTTGACGAATGACGCTGGAGACATTGTTACTGTCGAACGTAAATCAAATGACTATGAAAATGATATCGACAACTATCGTTCACGTACCATTCGCCTTAACGACCGCTTAATTTTAGATGGCGATACGTACCTAATCCCATGGAATTGGGATGCAGACGGTCAGCCACTCACAGGTGACCAAGAAAAACTGTACCACTGGAATTCAGAAGGTGGTTCAACAACTTGGACATTACCTGACACATGGAAAACGAATGAAGTGGCTTTATACAAATTAACAGAAACAGGTCGTGAACTTGTCGATACGGTTGCAGTTAATAATGGCGAAATTACGTTAAATGACATCGACGCTGACACACCTTATGTCATCTATCAAACAGAACAACCGGAAGAAGAGATTCAATGGAGCGAAGATATGCACGTTGAAGACGCTGGTTTTAATAGTCAACAATTAGATCACTGGCAAGCTGAAGGAGATACAGATCAAGTAAGTATTGTTAAATCTGTATCTAGCAATGACATGTTGAAATTTAGCGATGTTAAAGAAGATACGCAACTCACTCAAACATTGACAGACCTTGAACCAGGAAAACAATATGCATTGTATGTTGGTGTGGATAACCGTAGTGACGCTTTAGCTCGTGCAATCGTTTCAAATAACGGCGAAACGATTGCCTCTAATCAAACTGGACAATCTATCGCTAAAAACTATGTTCAAGCTGATGCACATAATTCTAGAGATAATTCTGCTACTTTTAAAGACGGCAGTAGTTATTTCCAAAATATGTATGTCTTCTTTACAGCACCTGAAGATGGCGAAGTGACACTATCGTTAGCCCGAGATGCTGGCGAAGGTGATACGTACTTTGACGATATTCGAGTTGTGGATAACGACAGCAACCTACTCAAAGATGGCACATACTATCAAGATTTTGAAAATGTACCTCAAGGTTTATTCCCATTTGTCGTTTCTGAAGTGGAAGGTGTCCAAGATAATCGTATTCACTTATCAGAATACAATGCACCTTATACACAACGTGGTTGGAACGGTAAACGCGTAGACGATGTGATTGATGGTAAATGGTCATTAAAAGTTAACGGTCAAACTGGTAAAGATAAAATGGTCATTCACACGATCCCTCAAAACTTCTACTTTGAACCAGGTAAAACATACACTGTTTCTTTTGATTATGAAGCGGGATCAGACGATACGTACGCATTTGCAGTAGGCAATGGCGACATCTCTAAAAACAGAGATTTCACGATTACACCATTGAAAAATACAATCGATCCTGGTGCACCACAACGTGTTTCATTTGATGTAACTGGTGATGAAAATGGTTTAACGTGGGTTGGTATCTATTCAACAGATGCGAAAAATGACCCTCGTGGCGTAGAGGACTCAGCTCAAATCGACTTTGAAGGTACAAAAGACTTTATTCTTGATAACTTAACAATCACACGTGTAGAAGATAAAGAAGATACAACACCTGATACGCCAACAGATACACCACAAATCCCTGGTGAAGAAGACAATACAACACCTGATGTGTCAACTGGAGACAATAACAGTACAACAAATCCTGAAACAGATCCAGATCCAACACAACCTGACTTGGGTGAAGATGAACAACTTAATACAGAGGACACAGTTAATGATGACAGTCATATCACAGCAGAAGCACCAAATCATCAAGATCAACCAGGTATGGCTAATCACACAACAGGCATAGCTAACGAACAAGAAAACACAGCTCAATCAACACAGATTGATCAAGCGAACGACGTGACAGTGTCACCAACCTATCTTGAAACATCAATGAATCAACATAACAACGATGTATCAAACTTATCTACATCAGAAAACAGCAACAACGCCCAAATCATTGATCCTGTAACAGGAGAAATCATCACAACACAAGACAACCAAACAAACACAGATAACACATCACAAGCAGAACAACTCCCTGAAACAGGACAAACACACAACACATCACGCACAGGCTTCGCAGCACTCATCGCAGGCCTATTCGCAACACTCTTCGCATATAAGAAACGTCGCCGTAACCAATAAAGTGCGGACAATTGCGTTCAGGATTCGATGTAATACCTAGGGACAAGCGAAAATCGCTCTTTGATTTTTGCGCGTCACGTAGTATTATCGAGAATCCTGCAATTGGGAGCCGGATTATACAAAGTGCGGGCGCTTACGTGCACTTCGAACACAGTGAGATTAGTGCACGTTATGCATGCGAGTGATAACGAGCAGGCGAACCTTTCTTTAAGAGCAAAATCGAGCACCGAACTCAAACCGGTTTTTGGTTTTAGTGAGGTGCTCATTTTGTCGAGAGTTTTGCAGCACAGAGCCGGATTAAAATAAAGTGCGGACAATTTAGAAACACTTCGAACATAGTGAGTTAGTGTTTCTTATGCATGCGAGTGATAACGAGCAGGCGAACCTAAAACTGATAGTTTTAAATGGTTTCGTTATTGCTCGCGTTCCTACAGGCCTCGATCGAACTAATCAAACCTTCATAATAATTCAAGGAAGGTTTGATGGATTTCTCACTTCGGCGTGAGCTGTCAGGAGTCTCGCAACCGAAACCATTTAAAATGAATGTTTAATAAGCATTGAGAAACAGTCAATTGGTTATGGTGCATTTTTGATTTCGAGGAACTTGCCACTGATTGCTACCTTAGCCGAGACTTCTTTGGCATAGAGAGGAACGCCTATTCACTCGCGTTCATATGCATACTGATCACTAACTCACATTTGTTCGAAGTGCTCAGTAACGCGAGGCGTTAAGGTGCAATCAGTTTTTTACTAATATTCATCATCCTTTAGGAGTCTCGCTATTGAAACCATTTAAAATGAATGTTTAATAAGCATTGAGAAACAGTCAATTGGATATAGTGCATTTTTGATTTCGAGGCACTTTCCTCCGATTGCTACCTTAGCCGAGACTTCTTTGGCATAGAGCCGAAACTAAAAAGCACATAAAAAAGCCAAGCTTACAGTGAAGTTCCATCACATTTAAGCTTGGCTTGTTTTATAATCTATTTTCGATAGACTTTAATATTAATTTCATAATAGTCATCGTGGTCTTTTTCACGTTCTTCATAATCAATACCGTTAGCTTTAATTTCTAGTAAACTATCAGCTATGATATCTCTTGCAGCTGAAATATCACGTGCAAATTCGGGAGGTTTCGCGACGACTTTTTCTTTTACAGTGGTCTCTGGTTTCGCATTGGCTTGTTTAATTTTATCTTCAGTTTGCTTAACATTAAGATGTTCTGTCAAAATGCACTCTAACATATCCAATTGTTGGGCTTTAGGTAAGCTAATGAGTGCACGCGCATGACGTTCAGTAATACGGTGTTCGCGCACCGCATCAATCACAGGTTTTTCTAATTTTAATAAACGTAACTTGTTTGCTACAAAGCTTTGGCTCTTTCCAACACTTTTCGCAAGTTCTGCTTGAGTAATGCCTTCAAAGGCTAATAATTTTTTATAGGCTTCCGCTTCTTCCACAGCAGATAAGTTTTCACGTTGAATGTTTTCAATTAACGCCACTACAGCTGTCTCTTCATCATTTAAATCTCGTACAATGACATCCGCTTTCGTCATTTTATTATGTTGCAGCGCACGAAAACGACGCTCTCCTGCAATGATTTCGTACATATTTTCTTCTATCGGACGTACTACGATAGGCTGTAATAACCCGTGAACTTGAATAGACTCAGCTAGTTCTTCAATTCGTGCAGGATCAAAAGTCTGTCTCGGTTGATATCGATTTGGTACAATACGTTCAATTTTAATCGTTTCGACACCTTGTCGCTCTTTTTCTGAAACATTAACCAATTCATCTTTATTTTTTAATCCAAATAATTTAGAAAAGGGTTTTTTCATCACTTTTCGCTCCCTTTATAATATACACTCTTAGTTTACTAGCAGTGACGCCAAATGAAAACTAAAAACAATTACTCCACAAGTGGTGATTTATTTGGAGTCCCCGGTTTTCTTGGATATTTCTTTGGTGTCTGACTTCTTTTTTCAATTTTTATAATTTGTCGTTCACCCGCATCTTCTGGCAACTCAAATTGATAAATATCACTCACACGGCCTCCAAAAACACCAATGCCAAAGCGCGCTTCATCTAACTCTTCCTCACCCTTTGACGATTTTAAAGCTAAGAAAAGGCCATGTTTTTTAACAAGTGGTATGCATAGCTCACTTAATACGGTTAAACGTGCTACAGCCCTTGCTGTGACAATATCAAAAGACGCCCGGTAGTCTTGATTTTTACCAAAATTCTCAGCACGTTCATGTACAAAACGGACGCCTTCAAGTTCTAATTCATTCGCAAGTTGATTTAAAAATTGAATGCGTTTATTTAAAGAATCCACAATCGTCACGTTAAGATTTGGAAACACAATTTTTAAAGGAATACTTGGAAATCCTGCACCTGCCCCAACATCACATAAGCTAAGAGGCTCGGTAAAATCGTGATAAAAACTTGGCGTGATCGAATCATAAAAGTGTTTTAAATACACTTCATGTTCTTCTGTAATACTTGTTAAATTAATTTTATCATTCCAAGTCACTAACATATCATAATACGTTCTAAACTGATCTTTTTGATGATCTGATAAAGTAATGCCATGAGACTCAAGTTGTTTAGCTAACCATTCTACTGTCATTTATTTCACCCTTTCAATTTTACCTTGTTCTAAATAGACTAATAAAATTGAAATATCAGCAGGATTGACGCCAGAAATACGAGATGCTTGCGCAATATTTAATGGCTTCACTTCAGCTAATTTTTCACGCGCTTCAGTAGCTAAGCTATCCACTTTGCTATAATCAAGATCTTCTGGAATTTTCTTTTCTTCCATACGTTTCACTTTATCAACTTGTTGAAGCGACTTTTTAATATATCCTTCATATTTCGTTTGAATTTCAACTTGCTCTGTTACATCAGGTGAAAGTTCAGATGTTTCCTCTAATAATTCTAAAATAACGTCATAAGTCATTTCTGGACGACGTAATAATTCTTTCGCAAGGATACCATCTTTTAACGGTGAGCCACCTTCACGTTCGATAATCTCTTGAACACGTGCTTTCGGTTTAATACGAATAGAGGCTAAACGATCAATTTCATCACTGATTTGTTGACGTTTTTCACTAAATTTCGCATAGCGTTCTTCAGAAATAAGACCAAGTTCATAACCTAAATCTGTTAAACGTAAATCTGCATTATCATGACGTAATAGTAAACGGTATTCTGCACGTGATGTTAATAAACGATACGGTTCATTCGTACCTTTTGTCACTAAGTCATCAATAAGCACACCAATATAAGCATCAGAACGGCTTAAAACAGTCTCTTCTTTACCTAATACACGCGCTGCTGCATTAATCCCTGCCATTAAACCTTGGCCTGCCGCTTCTTCATAACCTGATGTACCATTAATTTGGCCTGCAGTATATAAGTTTTTAATTTTTTTCGTTTCAAGTGTTGGCCATAATTGTGTAGGTACTAGAGCATCATACTCAATCGCATAACCAGCACGCATCATATCCGCTTTTTCAAGACCAGGGATTGTTTCCAACATTTGACGTTGTACATGTTCTGGTAAGCTTGTTGATAAGCCTTGAACATAGACTTCGTTCGTATTGCGTCCTTCTGGTTCTAAGAAAAGTTGATGACGTGGTTTATCATTAAAACGGACGAATTTATCTTCAATTGACGGACAATAACGTGGGCCTGTGCCTTTGATCATACCAGAATACATTGCAGATAAATGAAGATTGTCGTCAATGACTTGGTGTGTCTCGCCATTTGTATAAGTTAACCAACATGGTAATTGATCTAAAATATATTCTGTTGTTTCATAACTGAATGTACGACCTACATCATCACCAGGTTGAATTTCAGTTTTACTGTAATCAATTGTTTTAGAATTAACACGTGGTGGTGTACCTGTTTTAAAACGTACGACTTCAAAACCTAATTCTTTTAAATGATCTGCTAAAGTAACAGATGGTAATTGATGGTTAGGGCCACTTGAATATTTGAGATTACCTAAAATGATTTCTCCACGTAAAAATGTACCTGTGGTTAAAATAACCGTTTCACTCATATATTCTGTACCGATATTTGTGCGTACACCTTTCACTACATCATCTTCAATGATTAACTCATCGACCATACCTTGCATAATATCTAAATTCTCTTCGTCTTCAAGCACTTGTTTCATTTCTTGTTGATATAATACTTTATCTGCTTGAGCACGTAATGCACGTACGGCTGGTCCTTTACCTGTATTGAGCATACGCATTTGAATGTGCGTCTTATCGATAGTCTTTGCCATTTGACCACCTAATGCATCGATTTCACGAACGACAATCCCTTTTGCCGGTCCCCCTACTGATGGGTTACATGGCATAAAGGCTATATTATCTAAATTAATTGTTAGCATTAATGTTTTTGCGCCACGTCTTGCAGCTGCGAGACCAGCTTCAATACCAGAATGACCTGTTCCGACAACAATGACATCATATTGTTGATTCATGCTTAATACCTCCATTTTTTATTTTCCGAGACAGAATTGACTGAATAACTGATCAATCAATTCTTCACTTGCTGATTCGCCTATAATTTCACCTAATATTTCCCATGTTCTTGTTAAATCGATTTGGACCATATCCATTGGTACGCCCATCTCAGCGGCGTCTATTGCTTCTTGAATAGTACCTTTAGCTTGTTTTAATAAGGAAATATGACGTGAATTGGAAACATAAGTCATATCTTGACTTTGAATATCTCCACCAAAGAATAAATCTCTAATTTGCATTTCTAGCGCATCTATACCTTCTTGTTTTAACATTGAAGTTTCAATAACTGGCATATCGCCTACCATTTCTTTTACTTCGTCAATATCCAATTGTTGTTCCAAATCAGTTTTATTGATAATCACAATCGCATCTTCGTGTTTAATCACTTCATATAATTTGCGATCTTCTTCACTTAAAGGTTCATTATAATTTAATACAAATAAAATTAAATCCGCTTCACTTAATGCTTTTCTTGAACGTTCCACACCGATTTTTTCTACGATATCTTCTGTTTCACGAATACCTGCTGTGTCTACTAAACGTAATGGCACCCCTCGCACATTAACGTATTCCTCTAAAACATCTCTCGTTGTACCCGCTACTTCAGTGACAATCGCTTTATTATCTTGTATTAAATTATTCAACATAGACGACTTACCAACATTCGGCTTACCAACAATAACAGTTGATAATCCATCACGCATAATTTTACCTTGTTGACCCGTATTTAATAACTGCTCAATTTGGTCCTTAATAGATTGCGCGCGTTCAAGTAAAAATTCTGTCGTCGCATCTTCTACATCATCATACTCAGGATAATCTATATTCACTTCTACTTGTGCCAGTACCTCTAAAATAGATTGACGTTGGCGTTTAATCATATCACTTAAACGCCCTTCTATTTGATTCATCGCTACTTTTGAAGCACGATCTGTTTTAGAACGAATAAAATCCATAACTGCTTCAGCTTGTGATAAATCGATTCGCCCATTTAAGAAGGCACGTTTTGTGTATTCCCCTGGTTCAGCCAATCTTGCACCATATGTCATCGTTAATTCTAATACGTGATTAATTGTTAAGATACCACCGTGACAATTAATCTCAACAATATCTTCTCGTGTAAATGTACGTGGTGCCCGTAGTACAGACACCATCACTTCTTCCACTGTTTCTTCTGTTGATGGATCAATAATGTGCCCGTAATGGATGGTATGCGAATCGACTGATTGCAACTTGTGTTTACCTTTATATAGTTGATCTGCAATCTCAACTGCATCACGACCAGACATTCTCACAATACCGATGGCACCTTCGCCCATTGGTGTAGATATACTTGTTATTGTATCCAGTTGTTCCACTAACCTCGTACCTCCTTACATAAATGATTATATTATTGTAAAATGTTTCTTTCCAAAATGCGAATGTCGTGTTTTTACCTATAATATTATAACAGTATTTAGATAGAAGTTAGACTTCGGTATGTCTGACGTCACACAAACCGAAGTCTAAAATGCCTACTTTATTCGCTTATTAAAGACTTTTGCAATCTTTAACACATGTTCCAAACTTTTTTGAATCTCCAAAGTCGTCATATTTTTTGCAGGGAATCGTGCAATTACGATAATATCTCTTGGTAAAAAATCTTCTTTATGAACCTTAAAGCATTCTCTTACACTTCTTTTAATACGATTACGAACCACAGCGTTACCTAACTTTTTAGATACACTGATACCTAGCCGAAAATGCGATAAATTTTGACGTTGAAATGTATAAACAACAAATTGACGATTCGCTACTGATTGACCTTTTCGATAAATAAGTTGAAAATCAGCATTCTTTTTTATACGGTATGCCTTTTCCATAATTCACCACTCGGCTTTCTTTTCACTTAAGTCCCCTACCCTACGATTATTAAGATTATATAACAAAAATACAGGTTAAGGTACCAAAAAAAAGACCACTGAAAGAGTCAGTGATCTTATGCTGATAAAACTTTACGACCTTTACGACGACGACGAGCTAAAACTTTGCGGCCGTTTTTAGTGCTCATACGTTTTCTGAAACCATGAACTTTACTATGTTTACGTTTATTTGGTTGATAAGTACGTTTTACCATGCAAAACACCTCCATCTTATAGTCATTAATCAACTAATTGATTATATCGTATTATTTCATTCGTTTGTCTTAAAAATCTCTGTTTAATATAAAAATGAAATATCTATATTTCAAGCAACTACTACAATATACCAAAATCATTTATTGAAATCAAGAGCGTTTTTAATGATTCCCTTTCAATTTCTCTCGGATAGTTATCCACTTATACACAATTAAAATTTTATAAACTGTGGATAACTTTTATTCACACACATAATATCCAAAACTTTAACAACATATTCACACCCGTTTGACATCTACCAATGTGAAAAAGTATAATGATGTGGATAAGTGGTTAGAACGCTTATATTCTGTAGTTTTTAAGTAATCAGTTTATCTACATAATGCTGTGTATAATCAGTTGTTTATGCATAGTCATCCACAGAATGTGCGTATCTTGTGGATAATTATTCACACCCTGTGATTATTTTTTATTTATTTTGGGGATACTGTTTATAAGTCAAAAAATTTTTTAGGAAGATGGAGTAACTATGTCAAAAGAAGAAATTTGGGAAGATGTGCTTAATTTATGTCAAGAGCAATTTTCAACTGTTTCATACAACACGTGGCTTAAAGACACAACGCTTCATTCATTAAATGATGATGAAGCCATTGTTATTGCGTCACAATCATTTGGAGCACAATGGTTACAAAAACACTACCATAATTTAATTCGGGAATTCTTAGAAGCTGTCACACAACAAAAGATCGAAACCATTCATTTTATTACATCAGCAGAACTCGACGACCTCGAAGAATCATCTTTACCAGAACAACCTACACATTCCGTTGAAACAGCGACTTCCAGTGATCAATTTAATACAAACAATACGTTTGAAACTTTTGTCATTGGTCCAGGCAACCGCTTCCCACATGCTGCGAGTTTAGCGGTAGCGGAATCACCTGCAGAGGCATATAATCCTCTATTTATATACGGAGGCGTAGGACTTGGAAAGACCCATTTAATGCATGCGATTGGTCATTATGTTTTAGAAAATAATCCAAACGCACGTGTGCTCTATACATCTAGTGAGAAGTTTACAAATGAATTTATTCAATCCATTCGTAATAACGATACGGAATCTTTTCGAGAAAAATATCGCAATATTGATATTTTACTCATTGATGACATTCAATTCATTCAAAAAAAGGAACAAACTCAAGAAGAATTTTTCCATACTTTTAATGAATTGCATCAAAATAAAAAACAAATCGTCATTTCGAGCGATCGACCACCAAAAGAGATTTCCACTTTAGAAGAACGCTTGAAATCCCGCTTCCAATGGGGGCTCATCGTAGACATTACCCCACCAGATTTTGAAACGCGTATGGCTATACTACAAAAAAAAACAGAAGAAGAGAACTTAGATGTTCCAGCTGAATCTTTAACTTACATCGCGAATCAAATTCAGACCAACATTAGGGAGCTTGAAGGCGCATTAAACCGCGTCATTGCCTATTCTAAATTACAAGGCAAAGCGATTTCGACTGAACTAACAGCCGATGCGTTAAAGGATATTATTCAAGTCACAAAATCTAAAAAAATCACGATTCAAGATATCCAAAAGGTCGTTGGAGAATACTACAACGTCCGCATTGAAGATTTTGCAGCTAAAAAACGGACAAAGTCTATCGCCTATCCAAGACAAATCGCTATGTATTTATCTCGTGAATTGACTGACTTCTCTTTACCTAAAATTGGAGAAGAATTTGGTGGACGCGATCATACAACAGTCATTCATGCATATGATAAGATTAAAAAAGATATCGAAAATGATCCAACATTAAAGCAAGAAATAGAATCCTTAGAAAAAGATATCCGAAGTTAATGTGTGGATAATGTTGATGAGTAATACACATCATACACACTTTATCCACATGTGTATAACCTTTGCATTCGGGCGATTTTTAAAGTTATCCACTAATCCACAGCCCCTATGACTATTATTACTATTTTAATTATAACTATTAACTATATAAACGACTGAAAGGAGTTTATAAAATGATGGAGTTCTCAATACAACGAGACTATTTTATCACTCAACTAAACGATACTTTAAAAGCAATTTCTCCAAGAACCACTTTACCTATTCTTACTGGGATTAAAATCGATGCCAACAATGATGGTATTGTTTTAACAGGTTCAGATTCTGAAATCTCAATCGAAATTACTATTCCAAATCAAGTCGATGGTGAAGAGATTGTTAACGTGACAACACCAGGCTCAGTAGTATTACCTGGTCGTTTCTTTGTTGATATCATCAAAAAGTTACCAGGTAAGGATGTTAAACTTTCAACAAATGAACAATTTCAAACATTAATCACTTCTGGTCACTCAGAGTTTAACTTAAGCGGATTAGACCCTGATCAATACCCATTATTACCGGAAGTATCTAGTGAAGATGCATTACAACTACCAATCAAAGTGCTTAAAAAAATCATTGCACAAACCAATTTTGCAGTGTCCACCTCAGAAACACGTCCAGTACTGACAGGTGTAAACTGGCTTATACAAGATAATGAATTAATATGCACTGCGACCGATTCACACCGTTTAGCGGTTAGAAAGTTAAAATTAGAAGACGAAGAGATCGACAACAAAAACGTGATTATTCCAGGTAAAGCTTTAACAGAATTAAATAAAATCATGTCTGATAACGAAGACTATATCGATATTTTCTTCGCTTCAAACCAAGTATTATTTAGAGTAGGTAATGTTAATTTCATTTCTAGACTATTAGAAGGTCATTATCCTGATACGTCTCGCTTATTCCCTGAAAACTATGAAATTAAGTTGGGATTAGATAACAGCGACTTTTATCACGCCATTGATCGTGCATCACTTTTAGCACGTGAGGGTGGAAATAACGTTATCAAATTAAGTACAGGTGAAAAATTAATCGAATTATCATCTACTTCTCCTGAAATTGGTACAGTGAAAGAAGAAGTCACTGCCAATGATGTGGAAGGTGGCAACTTAAAAATTTCTTTCAACTCAAAATATATGATGGATGCCTTGAAAGCGATTGATAACGACGAGGTGGATGTAGAATTCTTTGGTACGATGAAACCATTCACATTAAAACCAAAAGACGATGATTCAGTGATTCAACTCATCTTACCAATCCGCACATACTAAAAATAAAATTTGAGTTTAAACGAGATGATTAACGCATCTCGTTTTTTTCGATTTTTTTAAAGTAATTTACACAAGTTTTCCGTGTATAATTTATAAAGCATGAGGACGGGACATAACGTATAAATGCTTTGTCCTAACACCATGCGAGGAGGAAGAACGATGAAACCAAAACCTTTACGTTATTTAATTTTATTAATCGTCGTGATAGGAGTAGTAACAGTTGGGTTATTTTGGATTAATAGCAATCAAAAAGCGAATAAGATTGACGCAGAAGCATTAAAACGGTCAACTCAAAACCAACCAAAACAAGGTAGCGATGATAATGACGTTTTCATAGTCGCTTTTGGAGATTTTAAATGTCCATATTGCGGTCATTTTGAGCGAAATGTAAAACCTGAAATTGACAAATCGTTTATTCAAAACGACAAGATCGAATTTCGTTACGTCAATGTGTTACTCCATGGCGAAGAATCAGAACGTGGGGCACGCGCAGCACATGTTGTAAATAATATTGCTCCAGAAGAATATTGGCACTTCCATCAAAAGGTATTTGAAGCACAACCTGCCGATAAGGACGAGGTTGGAGAAAAAGAATGGCTTACAGATGACTTAATCACTCGTTTAATTGATCAATTAGATGTGACTGAGACACAAAAACAAAAAATTATTAACACGTATCAAGATGATGAAGGTAAGCCTGCTCAACAAGCTAAAGCAGATCACGAATTAGCTGAAAAATACAATGTGCCTCAGGTGCCTGCCTTATATATCAATGGCAAACCAGTTGAGGATGTCTCAAATGTGGACCATGTTAAAAAAGAGATACGAGATGCTTTATCATAGCACTGAATGACTTTTATAAGTTTCCTGTAATCTTATTTCAATTTATGCTAGTTTGCGCATGAAATTTTTCTCATAAAACGGTATAATATATAAGTGAGTATTTATGGAATGGAGTGATGATTTTGGCTGAAAAAGTGATTGTTGATGGTGAGATAACATTAGGACAATTTTTAAACTATGAAGGTATTATCGAATCAGGTGGCCAAGCGAAATGGTTTTTACAAGAATTTGAAGTTTTTCTTAATGATGAGCGTGAAATACGTCGCGGTAAAAAGTTAAGTGATGGAGACTTCATAGATATTCCCGAAATCGGCTCATACGTTGTTCAATTTGGTGAACAATGAAATTAAAAACACTCCAACTAGAAAATTATCGAAACTACGAAAATGTAACACTTCATTGCCATCCTGAAGTGAATATATTAATTGGCGAAAATGCACAAGGGAAAACAAATTTACTCGAATCAATTTACATGCTTGCACTTGCCAAAAGTCATCGTACAACAAATGATAAAGAGTTAATTCGTTTTAACGCTGAGTATGCTAAAATAGATGGTGAACTCAATTTTCGTCATGGTTTAATCCCGTTAACGATGTTTATCACAAAAAAGGGCAAAAAAGTGAAAGTTAATCATTTAGAGCAAAGTAAATTAACACAGTATATTGGCCATTTAAATGTGGTCTTATTTGCCCCTGAAGACCTTAATATCGTTAAAGGGTCCCCACAAGTAAGGCGACGTTTTATAGATATGGAATTAGGACAGATTTCTAATTTATATTTAAATGATTTAGCGCAATATCAACGCATATTAAAACAACGTAATCATTATTTAAAACAGTTACAGCTCAAACAAAAACAAGACACGACAATGCTAGAGGTATTAAATCAACAATTTGTCATGTATGCCGTTAAAGTAACGCTAAGAAGAGCTCAATTTATTAAGGAGTTAGAACAACTAGCGCAACCGATTCATTCAGGAATTACGAATGAACAAGAACAATTGACGTTACAGTATTTACCAAGCTTAAAAATTGAAGACTACTCTGAGAGCGAGGACGTCTTAATCCAGCAAATGACAGATGTCATTTCGCCGCATATGCAACGAGAAATAGAGCGTGGTGTGAGTTTATATGGACCACATAGAGACGACCTATCCTTTCAGGTCAATCAAATGGATGCGCAAACTTATGGCTCACAAGGACAACAACGTACAACCGCATTGTCGATAAAACTCGCAGAAATTGAACTAATGAAACAAGAGGTGGGGGAATACCCCATTTTATTACTTGATGATGTGTTAAGTGAGTTAGATGACTCTAGACAGACGCATTTATTAAGTACCATTCAACATAAGGTACAAACGTTTGTAACAACAACCTCAGTAGATGGTATTGATCATGAGATGATGAAAAGTGCGAAGACATATCATATTACGAGTGGAAATATTACGATTTAAGAGAAAGTGAAGGTGGAAACATTGGCTGATGTGAACAACCAAGAAAGTTATGGCGCGAATCAGATACAGGTCTTAGAAGGCCTAGAAGCGGTCAGAAAAAGACCTGGGATGTACATTGGATCAACTTCTGAACGTGGATTACATCATCTCGTTTGGGAGATTGTAGATAATAGTATTGATGAGGCCTTAGCTGGTTATGCTGATGAAATTAATGTCGTTATTGAAAAAGATAATTGGATTAAAGTAACAGATAACGGCCGAGGTATACCTGTAGATATCCAAGAAAAGATGGGACGCCCTGCAGTTGAGGTTATCTTAACCGTCTTACATGCTGGTGGTAAATTCGGCGGTGGCGGCTATAAAGTCTCAGGTGGACTTCACGGTGTTGGATCATCAGTCGTGAATGCGTTGAGTGAGCGTTTAGAAGTGTATGTTCATCGAGATGGCCGAGTGCACCATCAAGCTTACGAAAGAGGTATTCCAGCATTTGATTTAAAACAAATCGATGATACCTCTCAAACAGGTACAGTGATTCGATTTAAAGCTGACCCTGAAATTTTCCAAGAAACGACAGTATATGATTACGATACATTACAAAAACGTATTCGTGAGCTTGCATTCTTAAATAAAGGAATTCAAATTACCCTTAGAGATGAGCGTGACGAATCAGATATACGTGAAGATAGCTATCACTATGAAGGCGGTATTAAATCCTATGTCGAGTTGCTTAATGAACAAAAAGAGGCACTCCATAATGAGCCTATTTACGTTCATGAGAGCCGTGATGATGTTGAAGTTGAAATCGCCTTGCAATATAACTCAGGCTATGCAACGAACTTATTAACTTATGCGAATAATATCCACACATATGAAGGTGGGACACACGAAGACGGCTTTAAACGAGCATTAACGCGTGTATTAAATAGCTATGGAACTCAAAGTAAAATCATTAAAGATGATAAGGATAGGCTATCAGGTGAGGACACAAGAGAAGGTCTAACTGCTGTTGTCTCAATCAAACATGGCGACCCTCAATTCGAAGGTCAAACCAAAACAAAACTAGGTAACTCAGAGGTACGTCAGATTGTAGATCGTATTTTCTCAGAGTTATTTGAGCGTTTCTTATATGAAAATCCGCAAGTTGGACGCATCATTGTAGAAAAAGGAATTATGGCCTCTCGTGCACGTGTGGCTGCTAAAAAAGCACGTGAAGTTACTCGCCGTAAATCGCCATTAGATATTTCAAGCTTACCTGGTAAGTTAGCAGACTGCTCAAGTAAAGATCCATCCGAAAGTGAAATCTTTTTAGTAGAGGGTGACTCTGCCGGGGGGTCTACTAAATCAGGACGTGACTCACGTACTCAAGCGATTTTACCGTTACGTGGTAAGATTTTAAACGTTGAAAAGGCGCGTTTAGATAAAATTTTAAATAACAACGAAATTCGTCAAATGGTTACAGCTTTTGGTACAGGTATCGGTGGCGAATTTGATATTTCTAAGGCACGTTATCATAAGATTATCATTATGACAGATGCCGATGTAGACGGTGCACATATCCGTACGTTGTTATTAACATTCTTCTATCGTTATATGCGTCCACTCATCGAAGCGGGCTATATCTATATTGCGCAACCGCCTTTATATAAATTAACGCAAGGTAAACAAAAATATTATGTATTTAACGACAGAGAATTAGACGAATTGAAATCAAAATTAAACCCAACACCTAAATGGTCTATTGCCAGATATAAAGGTTTAGGTGAAATGAATGCAGATCAATTATGGGAAACAACAATGAACCCAGAAAATCGTACAATGATGCAAGTACATTTAGACGATGCAATTGAAGCGGACCAAACATTTGAAATGTTAATGGGAGACGTTGTAGAAAATCGTCGTCAATTCATTGAAGATAATGCGGTCTATGCAACTTTAGATTTCTAAGATGAATTGAAACAGTAGAAGGAGGACCTCTTGATGGCTGAAATACCTCAATCAAGAATAAATGAACGAAATATCAGCAAAGAAATGCGAGAATCGTTTTTGGATTATGCTATGAGTGTTATCGTCTCTCGTGCATTACCTGATGTCAGAGATGGTTTAAAGCCTGTTCATCGTCGTATTTTATACGGTTTGAATGAACAAGGTATGACGCCAGATAAACCTTATAAAAAATCCGCGCGTATTGTCGGGGATGTCATGGGTAAATATCACCCACATGGCGACTCATCTATCTATGAAGCAATGGTACGTATGGCTCAAGAATTCAGTTATCGTTATCCGCTTGTAGATGGCCAAGGTAACTTTGGCTCTATGGATGGCGATGGCGCAGCAGCAATGCGTTATACAGAAGCACGTATGACTAAAATTGCGCTTGAGTTATTACGCGATATCAATAAAGATACGATTGATTTTATTGATAACTACGATGGTAACGAACGTGAGCCAATTGTATTACCTTCTCGTTTTCCAAATTTACTTGTGAATGGTGCAGCAGGTATTGCGGTTGGGATGGCTACAAACATCCCACCTCATAATATGTCAGAAGTCATAGATGGTGTCTTAAGCTTAAGTTATAATCCAGATATTACAGTGACTGAACTTTTGGAAGATATTAAAGGGCCAGACTTTCCTACTGCAGGCTTAGTATTAGGAAAAAGTGGTATAAGACGTGCTTATGAAACAGGCCGTGGGTCAATTGTTATGCGTGCTAAAGCAGACATTCAATCACGTGGTGGCGGTCGTGAACGTATTGTAGTCACTGAAATTCCATTCCAAGTCAATAAAGCGAGAATGATCGAAAAAATTGCTGAATTAGTACGTGAAAAGAAAATTGATGGTATTACGGACTTACGTGATGAAACAAGTTTACGTACAGGCGTACGTATCGTAATTGATGTACGAAAAGACGCCAATGCAAGTGTCATTTTAAATAATCTTTATAAACAAACACCGTTACAAACGTCATTTGGTGTTAATATGATTGCGCTTGTAAATGGTAAGCCACAATTAATTAATTTAAAACAAGCACTCTATCATTATCTTGAGCATCAAAAAGAAGTGGTTAGACGCCGTACAGCTTATAATTTACGTAAAGCAAAAGACCGCGCTCATATCTTAGAAGGACTACGTGTAGCGTTAGACCATATTGATGAAATCATTACGATTATTCGTGAATCTGAAACGGATAAAATCGCAATGGAAAGCTTACAATCACGTTTTGAGTTATCAGAACGTCAAGCACAAGCGATTTTAGACATGCGCTTACGTCGTCTAACAGGTTTAGAACGAGATAAGATTGAAAAAGAATACAACGAATTAGTAGCTTATATTGCAGAATTAGAAGCGATTTTAGCAGATGAAGAAAAGCTACTTAATCTTGTACGTGAAGAATTAATTGATATTAAAGAGAAATATGGTGACGAACGTCGTACTGAAATTCAATTAGGTGGTATTGATCATCTTGAAGATGAAGACCTTATCCCTGAAGAACAAATCGTGATTACGTTAAGCCATAATAATTACATTAAACGCTTACCTGTTTCAACATACCGTTCACAACATCGCGGTGGACGTGGTATTCAAGGCATGAACACGTTAGAAGATGACTTTGTGAGTCAATTAGTAACGACGAGCACACACCACCATGTTTTATTCTTTACGAATAAAGGTCGTGTCTACACATTAAAAGGATATGAAGTGCCAGAACTCTCCCGGCAGTCTAAAGGTATCCCAGTAGTCAATGCTATCGATCTCGATCAAGACGAAACAATCAGTACTATGATTGCGGTAAAAGATTTAGACTCAGAAGACGATTTCTTAGTATTCGTGACAAAAAACGGACTAATTAAACGTTCTGCGTTGAGCAATTTTACGCGTATTAATCGAAACGGAAAAATTGCGATTAAGTTCCGTGAAGATGATGAATTAGTAGCCGTCCGTCTAACGGATGGTCATAAACATATACTTATTGGTACGGCACATGCGTCATTGATCCGTTTTAAAGAAACAGACGTCCGTTCCATGAGTCGCCTTGCTGCTGGTGTTAAAGGTATTAGATTACGTGATGAGGATAAAGTTATTGGTTTAGGTGTAGCTGATGACGACAATACAGATGAAATCTTAGTCGTCACTGAAAAAGGCTATGGTAAACGCACACCAATCGATGCTTATCGCTTATCTAATCGCGGAGGTATGGGTGTTAAAACAGCCAAACTTTCTGAACGTAATGGTGACCTTGTGTGCATTACAACGGTTGAAGGTGACGAAGATGTCATGGTTGTTACCAATCACGGTGTCATCATCCGTATGGAAGTTCAAGATATTTCGACAACAGGCCGTATGACGCAAGGGGTCCGTTTAATCAAACTTGATGAAGATCAATTAGTAGCTACGGTTGCTAAAGTTAAAAAAGAACCTGATGATATCGATTTAGACGAAACATCGCAAAATGAAGACGCTGATGTCCAAAATGATGAAGGAGCCACATTAGACCAATCTTCAACTACAGAGGAAACAGAGGCATCACAAAATGATTCACGTGAAACATTGAGAGATGATTTTATGGATCGTGTGAATGAAGATATTGAAGCGGAAGATCAGGAAAATCAAGAGGATTAAAGTTAAAAAATAAAGCGCTATGAAGCAACATTGTGTATGCTTCGTAGCGCTTTTTATCGTTAAGATTCAAGTTGTTTCATAGCGTATGGGATTTCATCAATAATTTTAGATGGTGGCACAACATACATATCTTTTGAGAGTTTTTCACCGATATAACTGTGTGTGTAAGTAGCACTTGTGACAGCATCAACAGCGTCATCAAATTGCCCCACAAAGCTTGTAATCATTCCAGCTAGTGTGTCTCCCATACCACCAGTAGCCATCGCAGGACTACCAATTTTTAATTTATATTCATCTTCTTTAAAAAATATTTCAGTGCCATGTTTTTTTAAGACGACAGTCGCATCAAGATGGTCGGCTGCTTCTCGATTACGTTCATAAGTTTGTTCTTCAATTGGAATACCGCTTAAGCGTTCCCATTCTTTTTGATGAGGAGTATAAATGACATGACATTTTGGATTTTGAGGCTTCAACTTACTGACAATGGAAATCGCATCTCCATCCACAATCAATGTATGATGTGGTTGAATGTTTTGTAGTAAAAACGTCATCGCGTTATTCCCTTTAAAGTCTAAGCCTAATCCAGGTCCAATTAAGATACAATCAGAAGCTTCAATTTGTTTCGTTAACTTTTTAGTATCGTTAATATCAATAACCATCGCTTCAGGACAACGTGAGTGAAGTGCCACGTGATTCGTAGGATGTGTCGCCACAGTTAATAAACCACTGCCACTATATACACACGCACGCGCCGCTAACATAATTGCCCCGCCAAGGTTCGCATTACCGCCAATTAATAGAATACGGCCATAATCCCCTTTATGCGTTTCTTGTTTACGTTTAGGTATGTTTACAGTTGATAATGTCTGCATCAAACCCCTCCTATCTTCCTTCCGTTATTACAACAAGATATATTATACCTGGAATTCACTTTCGTCAATAGCAAAAATATAACGTTTTAATCAATTAAATAAGTAATACGCTACCGTGTTACGGATATGCCTAGAACTATTGTTTAACTGAAACGGTCACACTATACTGAAATAGAGACAAAGGATGAGATAATTTAAACGTAAGGGGATAGAGATATGACATTAGTACTTACTGGAGAACAGTTAAAAATTGAAGATATACGTCAATTTTTAATAAAGCAAGAGACAATAGAAATTTCAGACGACGCTCAAGCTCGTGTTCAACAGAGTAGAGCGACTGTGGAACGGATTATCGATAATAAAGAAACAATTTACGGTATTACCACTGGTTTTGGGTTATTTAGTGATGTGCGTATTGATTCAAATCAATATGACCAATTGCAAAAGAATTTAATTCGTTCCCATGCATGTGGGATGGGCGAACCGTTCTCAGAAGACGTTGCCCTTATTATGATGATTTTACGATTAAACACGCTATTAAAAGGTCATTCAGGCGTCACGATGACGTTAATCTCTCAATTGATCTTTTTTATTAATCAACGTATTATTCCTGTGATTCCACAACAAGGCTCACTTGGCGCTTCTGGGGATCTAGCTCCTCTCTCCCATTTAGCACTTGCTTTAATTGGTGAAGGACAAGTGTATTATCAAGGACAACAATTAGACAGCTCGGACGTCTTAGCACAATTACAGCGAGAGCCTTTACAATTACAAGCTAAAGAAGGCCTTGCATTAATTAACGGAACACAAGCCATGACCGCACAAGGGGTTGTGAATTACATAGAAGCGGAAAGTATTGGCTATCAAGCAGAATGGATTGCAGCGCTAACGCATCAAGCGTTAAATGGCATCATTGACGCTTATCATGAATCAGTACATAAAGCCCGTCAGTTTAAAGAACAAATAGATGTAGCAAGACGGATGTTAGACTGGCTTGAAGGATCAAAATTAACAACGCGTCAGGGGGAAATTCGTGTACAAGATCCTTATACATTGCGCTGTATTCCACAAATTCATGGCGCAAGCTTTCAAGTGTTCGATTATGTACGTGAAAAATTAGAGTGTGAAATGAATGCTGCTAATGATAATCCACTTATATTTGATCAAGATGATGAAACACTTGTAATTTCAGGTGGGAACTTTCACGGTCAACCTATCGCATTTGCACTCGACTTTTTAAAAATTGGATTGAGTGAATTAGCGAACGTTTCAGAACGTCGTTTAGAGCGTTTAGTGAATCCTCAATTAAACGGTGGCTTACCTGCCTTTTTAAGTCCAGAACCTGGTTTACAAAGTGGCGCAATGATTATGCAATATGCTGCTGCAAGTCTTGTGTCAGAAAATAAAACATTAGCACATCCCGCAAGTGTGGATTCTATCCCATCTTCTGCCAATCAAGAAGATCATGTTTCAATGGGTACTATTGCATCTAGACATGGTTATCAAATATTGGAAAATGTTCGTCGTGTTTTAGCGATAGAAGCGATTATTGCATTACAAGCAGTTGAATTAAAAGGTATTGATCAATTATCTAAAGCAACTCGTCAAAAATACGATGCATTACGTGAAGTAGTGCCTACTATCGACAAAGATAGACAATTTCATTTTGATATTGAAAATGTGGCAAAATATTTACGTAATGAAGCATATACAAATTAAACTTGAATTTTTAAAATTTTTCTGATATATTTAAGTTAAATTCAGATAATCAATTGTTTGTGGACTAAGTAATATAGTGACATTTACAGAGAGTTTGTGGTTGGTGTGAACAAACAAATAGATCTATATGAAATCTACCCACGATGGATAACAATTCGGGTCAAACCGTTAACTTTGTTAGAGTGCAGACAATTGTCTGTTAAATAGGGTGGCAACACGTAGACCACGTCCCTTGTGTAGGGGCGTGTTTTTTTTACGTTTTAATCATATTAAGCGTAATCGTGAGGTTGGTACGTCTATAATCAATAGATAAAAATTGAAAGGAAGTTGTGACATGTTAGACATTAAATTATTTAGAAATGACCCTGAAAAAGTGAAAGAAAAAATCGCGTTACGCGGAGATGATCCAGAAGTTGTTGATAAAGTACTTCAACTTGATGAGAAACGTAGAGATTTAATTCAACAAACAGAAGATTTAAAATCAAAACGTAATCAAGCATCTCAAGAAATTGCTGAAAAGAAACGTAATCAAGAAAATGCAGACGATGCTATTCAAGAACAACGTAAAGTTGGCGAAAAAATTAAAGAAATTGATGCTGTATTAAAAGAAACGGAAGATGCGTTAACAGATCAATTATCACGTATTCCAAACCTTATTCATGACGATGTACCTCAAGGTGCAGATGATGATGAAAACGTTGAACTTAAAAAATGGGGTACACCTCGTGATTTCGAATTTGACGCAAAAGCACATTGGGATCTTGTAGAAGACTTAAAAATGGCAAACTTTGACCGTGCAGCACGCGTATCTGGTGCGCGTTTCGTCTTCCTAACAAATGAAGGTGCTAAATTAGAACGTGCGTTAATGAACTACATGATTACAAAACATACAACACAACACGGTTATACAGAAATGATGGTTCCTCAACTTGTGAATAAAAACGCAATGTATGGTACTGGTCAATTACCAAAATTTGAAGAAGACTTATTTAAAGTAGAAAAAGAAGGCATGTACACTATTCCAACAGCAGAAGTACCACTCACAAACTACTACCGTGAAGAGATTATTCAACCAGGTGTCTTACCTGAAAAATTCACAGGCCAATCAGCATGTTTCAGAAGTGAAGCGGGTTCTGCAGGACGCGATACACGTGGTTTAATCCGTTTACACCAATTTGATAAAGTGGAAATGGTACGTATTGAAAAACCTGAAGATTCTTGGGATGCATTAGAAGAAATGACAGGTAATGCTGAAGCCATTTTAGAAGAATTAGGTTTACCATACCGTCGTGTGATTTTATGTACTGGCGATATCGGCTTTGGTGCAAGTAAAACATACGATTTAGAAGTTTGGTTACCAAGTTACAATGATTATAAAGAAATCAGCTCTTGTTCAAACTGTGTGGACTTCCAAGCACGCCGCGCGAATATCCGTTTCAAACGCGATAAAGATGCAAAACCTGAATATGTTCACACATTAAACGGTTCTGGATTAGCAGTAGGTCGTACATTTGCTGCTATTGTAGAAAACTATCAAAATGAAGACGGTTCTATTACAATTCCTGAAGCACTTGTACCATTTATGGGTGGTCAAACAGTGATTGAACCTAAATAATAATATACGTTAATAATAGAGTACTAAAGGCATGATTCGCTTTTAGTACTCTTTTTATTTTTAACATAAAAGGGTTATATGTGCCTTAATTTAGACCCCCTATCTAAAAATATAGTGTAAGTAGGGGAGGGGATAAAACTTTTGTTATATCAACGTTTTTAGAGGTACGGTATAGTGATGTATCTGTGAGGGAAGTCTAATATGAATGCAATAATCAGTTTTTTCTGATAACGATTGCAACGTATCGCGTTGTGAAGTATCATTAATAAATAAAGTGATGTATTTTTAAGAGGGGCAGGGGAGTCTAACTCTACTGGATGGAAAACAAATTCAACATTGATGATGAATACTAAGCCATAGATGCTATAACAAGATTGGGATAACCAGATTAAAGATTTGCACCCATTTCTGAGAGCGCATTAAATCAGTTTCTCAGAAAATCAACAATCTTTGTCCCAATCTTTCATTTTAAGGAGGAGGGGACATAGATGAATTATATTGTAGATACATTGCATTTAGAGCCATTTAAAACAGAATCTGGTGAACAAATTGATGACTTAACATTACGTTATGAGTATTTAGGATATAAAGGTCAACCACTTGTCCTTTTTTGTCATGCATTAACAGGCAATCATTTAACATATGGCACTGCTGAAGAACCAGGTTGGTGGCGAGAAATTATCGATGGGGGATATATACCGCTTCACGACCATCAATTTTTAACATTCAATGTTATCGGTAGTCCATTTGGCTCAAGTTCTCGAGCAACCGATGCCAATTTTCCTGAACACCTTACAATGAGAGATATCGTGAAAGCCATAGAGTTGGGGCTTAAGGCTTTAGGTTTTACCAAGATAGATGTCCTTATTGGGGCCTCTTTAGGAGGAATGCAAGCATTAGAACTGCTTTATAATCAACAGTTTAAAGTAGAAAAGGCAGCAATTTTAGCCTCAACTGCCCAAACTTCTTCATACAGTCGAGCCTTTAATGAAATTGCCCGCCAAGCGATTCACCTAGGTGGGGAAGAGGGCTTGAGTATTGCGCGTCAATTAGGGTTTTTAACGTACCGCTCTTCTAAAAGCTATGACGCGCGTTTTACACCGGATGAAGTGGTCTCTTATCAAAAATATCAAGGGGACAAATTTAAACGTTATTTTGACCTTAATTGTTACTTGACCTTACTGGATGTATTAGATAGTCATAACATCTATCGTGGCCGTCAAGATGTGCACTCTGTCTTTCAATCATTGGATACAAAAGTGCTTACCCTTGGTTTTAAAGATGATTTATTATATCCAGACGATCAAATTAAAGCTCTAGGAGAGACATTTCAATATCACCGTCATTTTTTCGTGGAAGATAACGTAGGACATGATGGATTTTTATTAAATTTCAACGACTGGGCCCCATATCTTTATCATTTTCTAAAAGTTTCACGTTTCCGTCGTTAAACTTAGACGTTCACACCCTAATTTTGTTATAATTTTATATATCTTCATTCTACCTATACGTTACGATAAAAGTAGAAGATGTTGCATAGAACAAAGTGTTTTAATCGTATGACGTATGCAATTGTGTTCGTATTACGATTCTTGTAGAATAGAAATAATATTATCAATGAGTTTGGATGTGGCGTTATTGTTTTCAAAAATCAAGCCTAAAGCGACGATATTAGGGATACTTGCCTTAGTCATTGTCGTTTTAGCAATGTATTTTATGCCGGTATTAGGTTTTATTCTCGCATTTTTTGCGTTTTTACCTGGAATTATTTTATGGCATCAATCAGTTCAATCATTTGGAATTATGGCATTGGTTACAATGGTGCTTACAACTTTAACTGGCAGTCTTTTTTTAATGACGTTTATGATTATCGTGTTAGCGATTAGCGCGATTATCGGTAATTTACTAAAAAAGCGTGCCTCAAAAGAGCGTATTCTTTACATATCAACATTTGTAACGAGTTTATTTATTTTAATTGCAATGATGATATTACAGGCGGTTCAAAGAATACCTTATGCCAATGAGTTGCTAGCTCCATATCAAAATGCAGTCAATCAAACAATTCAAATACAAAATCTAGACACACAAGCCCAAGAGGTACTTCAAGCCTCTGTAGAACAACTTGCGATACAGATGCCAGGTTTTATTATTATCGCAGTAGCACTATTTATGTTTGTGTCTTTACTTATTAACTTTCCAATTTTACGTCGTTTTAAAATTGCAACACCTGTTTTTAGACCTTTATATTTTTGGCAAATGAAACGTTCAATTTTTATTATATATGCGTTAAGTTTGCTTGTAGGGATTATGACTGAACCGGGTACAACAACGAATAGTATTAGTGTGAACTTTCAATTGGTATTAGGCTTTCTCATCGTTATCCAAGGGTTAAGTTTTATTCATTTCTTTGCGATGATGAAGCGTATGCCAGAAGCTGTATCGGTTATACTTGTCATTCTAGGTATCCTATTCTATCCACTTACACGTTTAATTGGACTACTTGATCTTGGACTCAACTTAAAAAGCATGATCAAAAATGATAAGAGGTGACAAAAATGAATCGTCATTCAATGAAAAAAGCATTAGTATTACCATTTGTATTAATAGCGGTCATTGCAGTTTTAATCGTGGTTGCAGCATTTTTCTTTAATAAATTGTTTGCTTTTATTTCGGCGATTGTTCTATTTGTCACATTAATTGTAGGTATCTTTGCCATTAGACGATTATTTTATCGTTATGAAGAATATATAGATGATCTCAGTGGAAAAATTTCTACGGGGACAAATTCAGCGATTAAAGAGATGCCAATTGGTTTAATTATTTTAGATGATAATAACCAAATCGAATGGGTAAACAATTTTATGTCACAACGTATTGAGCGTAATGTGATATCTGATCCAATCAATGAAGTATACCCTAATATTTTAAAGCAACTTGATAAGGTTAAAGAAATTGAAATTCAAGATGGCACTTATATGTATCGTGTTAAATACTCTAAAAAAGAAAACATACTCTACTTTTTGGATGTTACAGAAGAAGCGGAAATTCAAAAAGCGTATGATGACCAACACCCTATTATTGCGACACTATTTCTTGATAACTACGATGAAATTACGCAAAATATGAACGATACACAACGTTCAGAGATTAACTCAATGGTGACGCGTGTCATCAGTCGTTGGGCTCAAGAGCATAATGTATACTTTAAACGATATAGTTCAGATCAGTTCGTAGCCTATTTAAATCGTCGTATACTTCAGGAATTAGAAGCTTCAAAATTTGATATTCTGAGTCAATTGCGAGAAAAAAGTGTAGGCTATCGTGCTCAACTCACATTGAGTATTGGTGTCGGTGAAGGCTCAGAAAACTTAATCGATCTTGGTGAATTATCACAATCTGGATTAGACTTAGCGTTAGGACGCGGCGGTGACCAAGTGGCGATTAAAAATATGAATGGTAATGTGCGCTTTTATGGGGGTAAAACAGACCCTATGGAAAAACGTACTCGCGTGCGTGCCCGTGTTATTTCTCATGCATTAAAGGATATCTTACTTGAAGGTGATCGTGTCATTGTAATGGGCCATAAACGACCTGATTTAGATGCGATTGGTGCTGCCATTGGTGTGACACGATTTGCGATGATGAATAATCTGGATGCATATATTGTTTTAAATGATTCAGATATTGATCCAACATTACGTCGTGTAATGGATGAGATTGATTATAAACCAGATCTTAAAGAGCGTTTTATTACATCAGATGATGCTTGGAATATGATGACTTCTAAAACCACATTAGTTGTCGTAGATACGCATAAACCGGAAATGGTCATTGATGAAAATATTTTAAACAAGGCTAACCGCAAAGTAGTCATCGATCATCACCGTCGTGGAGAATCATTTATTTCAAGTCCATTACTTGTTTATATGGAACCATATGCTAGCTCTACTGCAGAGTTGGTAACAGAACTATTAGAATATCAACCGACTGAACAACGTTTAACACGCTTAGAATCAACAGTAATGTATGCGGGTATTATTGTAGATACACGTAATTTCACATTGCGAACAGGTTCAAGAACGTTTGATGCAGCAAGTTATTTACGTGCGCATGGTGCAGATACGATCTTAACGCAACATTTCTTAAAAGATGACATTGAGACATATATCAGTCGATCAGAGTTGATTCGAACAGTTGAGTTACAAGAACATGGTATTGCGATTGCACATGGCGAGGATGATACGTCTTATCATCCAGTAACAGTTGCACAAGCCGCAGATGAATTGTTAAGTTTAGATGGCATCGAAGCATCTTATGTGGTTGCAAGAAGAGAAGACCATTTAGTCGGCATCTCTGCCCGTTCATTAGGTGGATTTAATGTTCAATTAACCATGGAAGCATTAGGTGGTGGTGGCCATCTAACGAATGCAGCCACACAACTTAAAAATGTAACCGTAGAAGAAGCCATTGAACAATTACAACAGGCTATAAAAGAACAACTAGATAGGAGTGACGAAACATGAAGGTAATTTTTACACAAGATGTTAAAGGAAAAGGTAAACAAGGAGAAGTTAAAGACGTGCCAGTTGGCTATGCGAAAAACTTCTTATTAAAAAAAGGCTATGCTGTTGAAGCAACACAAGGTAATTTAAAACAACTAGAACAAAAAAATAAAAGAATCGAAAAAGAACAACAACAAGAACTTGAAGATGCTAAAGCTTTAAAAGAAAAACTTAAAGACATCGAAGTAGAAGTGAAAGCTAAATCAGGTGAAGGTGGTAAATTATTTGGTTCAGTAAGTACAAAACAAATTGCTGAAGCTTTAAATGAACAACACGGTATTAAACTGGACAAACGTAAAATGGATTTACCAAATGGTATTCATGCTTTAGGTTACACAAATGTACCAATTAAGTTACACAAAGAAGTAGAAGGTACAATTCGTGTCCATACAATTGAAAAATAATCGTTTTTAAACGTTTATATCATTATTGAATGAAGTTTGAGTATGTTGAGGGTTGAGACGCAAGGGTGTCCCAACCCCATCTTTTTTTGAAATGGTTTTCTATGAATTGTACTAATACATGCAAGTAGAAAATGTTAAAATAGAGTGAATGGATTGATGAGGGGGCATGAATATGGATGGTATGTTTGATAACAATCAAATGCCACATAGCTTAGAAGCAGAGCAATCTGTATTAGGCGCTATTATTATAGATTCGGAATTAATGTCGTCTACACAAGAAATACTATTACCTGAATCTTTCTACCGCACTGCGCACCAACATATATTTCGAGCAATGATGGAATTAAATGAAGATGGCGATTCCATTGATATTGTTTCTTTGTTAGAACAACTCACCCAAGATGGGGTTATTAATGAATCTGGAGGCGCTGAGTATTTAGCGCAAATTACTTCAAATGTACCTACAACGCGAAATATTCAATTTTACACTGATGTGGTATTAAAAAACGCCATTAAACGTAAGTTAATTCATACAGCAGATAAAATTGCGCAAGATGGTTATAATAGTGAACTTGATTTAGACACTGTCTTAAATGATGCTGAACGCAGTATTCTTGATATTTCTTCGACACGAGAAAGTGATGGCTTTAAAGACATTAAAGACGTACTTGGCCATGTATATGAAAATGCCGAAGAGTTAGATCAAAATAGTGGTCAGACGCCAGGCATTCCAACTGGATATCGAGATTTAGATCAAATGACAGCTGGCTTTAATCGAAATGATTTAATTATTTTAGCAGCTAGACCGTCTGTCGGTAAGACTGCCTTCGCTTTAAATATTGCACAAAAAGTTGCTGCACATGCCGAAGAATATACTGTCGGTATTTTCTCTTTAGAGATGGGTGCTGATCAACTTGCGACGCGTATGATTTGTAGTTCAGGTAATGTGGATTCTAACCGTTTGCGTACTGGGACGATGACTGAAGAGGATTGGAATCGTTTCACAGTTGCAGTAGGGAAGTTATCACGTACTAAAATTTTCATTGATGATACGCCTGGTATTCGTATTACAGATATACGTTCTAAATGTCGTCGTTTAAAGCAAGAACATGGATTAGATATGATTGTGATTGACTATTTACAATTAATTCAAGGAAGCGGCTCACGTTTTTCAGATAACCGTCAACAAGAAGTATCAGAGATTTCGAGAATGCTTAAAGCGATTGCGCGTGAATTAGAGTGTCCTGTGATCGCATTGAGTCAGCTCTCTCGTGGTGTAGAACAACGTCAAGATAAACGACCAATGATGAGTGACATTCGTGAATCAGGTTCTATCGAGCAAGATGCTGATATTGTCGCATTCTTATATCGTGATGATTATTATAATCGTGGCGAAGATGAAGACGACGATGATGACGGTGGATTTGAACCGCAAACGAATGATGAAAATGGTGAAATCGAAATCATTATTGCTAAGCAACGTAACGGCCCTACAGGCACCGTGAAACTACACTTCATGAAACAATATAATAAATTTACAGACATTGATTATGCACATGCAGAAATGGTTTAAAAAAAGTTAAAACCGTACATTATATTTATTTTAAGTATAAATGTACGGTTTTTATGTTGTTTTTTAGAAAATAGGTTATATTAAGTATGTATTTAATCTTTAAAAAAATAGACCAAAATCTTAAGTATTCGTTGATATAAAGGGATTTATCCTATATCAATAGCCATAAAATGAAATTAAAAATAAAAAAATACAATGTTCGTTTTTTAGTTTGCATTCTGGTGGAGCTACTGGTACAATACTTTGTGGTTAATTGAGAAAACTTGGAGGTGCTCTTATGTCATCAATCGTAGTTGTTGGGACACAATGGGGAGACGAAGGAAAAGGTAAGATTACTGACTTTTTAGCAGAACAAGCAGATGTGATTACACGTTTTTCAGGTGGTAATAATGCAGGCCACACAATCAAATTTAATGGTGAAACATACAAATTACATCTTGTACCGTCAGGCATTTTTTATAAAGATAAATTAGCTGTAATTGGTAACGGTGTAGTTGTAGATCCAGTTGCATTATTAAAAGAATTAGATGGATTAAACGAACGTGGCATCTCTACAGATAACTTACGTATTTCAAATAGAGCCCATGTTATCTTGCCTTATCACTTAAAACAAGACGAACTTGAAGAAGAGCGTCGTGGTGATAACAAGATTGGTACTACTAAAAAAGGTATTGGTCCAGCATACGTTGATAAAGCACAAAGAATCGGAATTCGCATGGCAGATTTATTAGATAAAGATGTTTTTGAGCAACGATTAAAAGAAAATTTAGTATATAAAGATGACTACTTTAAAGGTATGTTCAATCAACCTGCACCATCATTTGATGAGATTTTTGAAACATACTACGAAGCAGGTCAACGTTTAGCAGAGTATGTTACAGACACAGCGAAAGTATTAGATGATGCGTTTGTAGCTGATGAACGCGTATTATTTGAAGGGGCACAAGGTGTGATGCTTGATATCGATCATGGTACATATCCTTTCGTCACTTCAAGTAACCCAGTAGCAGGTAATGTTACAGTAGGTACGGGTGTAGGTCCAACAAATGTATCTAAAGTCGTAGGTGTATGTAAAGCATATACATCTCGTGTAGGTGATGGTCCATTCCCAACAGAATTATTTGATGAAGATGGTCATCATATCCGTGAAGTAGGTCGTGAATACGGTACAACAACTGGACGTCCACGTCGAGTAGGTTGGTTCGATTCAGTTGTATTACGTCATTCTCGTCGTGTAAGTGGTATTACAGATTTATCTATTAACTCTATTGATGTATTAACAGGGTTAGATGAAGTAAAAATTTGTACTGCTTACGAATTAGATGGTCAAAAGATTACGGAATATCCAGCTAATCTAAATGACTTAAAACGTTGTAAACCAATCTTTGAAACATTACCAGGTTGGACTGAAGACATTACAAACGTACGCTCTATGGATGAGTTACCAGATAATGCGCGTCGTTATTTAGAGCGCATCTCTGAATTATGTAATGTGCATATTTCAATCTTTTCAGTAGGTCCTGACCGTAATCAAACAAACATTGTAGAACAATTATGGGTTTAAAATAAAAAGAGGGAAGACTAACCGCAATACTACCGTTAGTCTTCCCTCTGTTAAAAAGTAGCGACTTTCTGAGTAAGGTTGCTACTTTTTTTGTCCTTGAGTGGCCTCATCTTAAGCTATTTTAATGAATGTCTCGTTTTTTATGATTACCGCCACGAACTTCTGAAACATTACCGATTGAAAGAAATGCACTAGAATCAATATGTTTTACGATATCTTTTAATTTAGCTTCTTCTAGACGTGTAATGACACAAAAGATAACGCGTTTATCTTCACCCGTATAGGCACCTTCACCATGTAAGTACGTGACACCACGTCCTAATCGAGAATTAATTGCTTCACCTATTTCTTTATAATGATCACTAATTACCCATATCGATTTCGATTCATCAAATCCTAATAAAACGGTATCAATCATTTTTGAAGCTATAAAATAAGAAACGACACTAAATAAAGCACTTTCCCATGTAAATATGAACCCAGCTACAGTAAAAATAAAGAAATTAATAATCATCACAATTTCACCCACTGAAAATGGGACACGAGATTGCATTAAAATAGATAATATCTCTGTACCATCCAGAGAGCCTCCATAGCGTAAGACAATTCCTACACCAATCCCTAGAATGGCACCTCCAAAAATCGTCACTAAAAATTTATCTTCAATCACTGGTGGAATAGGATGTAATAATGCGGTACCAATAGATAACACAATAATGGCATAGAGTGTCGATATCGCAAATGTTTTACCAATTTGTTTATATCCTAAAAAGAAGAATGGTAAATTTAGAATAAAAATGAATATCCCTAATTTCCAACCTATTAAATGTGAGAGTATAATCGAAATACCAACAATACCACCATCAAGTAGTTGGTTAGGTACTAGAAATAGTTCTAAAGCCGTGGCCATTAATAAAGCACCTAATGTTAGAAAAAAGAAACGTGAGAAAAATTGTTGCGCTTTACGCGGTTTTTTCGGCTTATAGGGATGGTCTATTTCTGGTTGTTGCGCCATAAGTTGTCCTCCGTTAAACTTCCTATAAAAAATTATACAAAAAAATATGGAAAAAATCTTGTCAACAAGGTTGGATGATGCTATAATCAATCTTGTGTTTGAGAAAGGCTCCTTGGTCAAGCGGTTAAGACACCGCCCTTTCACGGCGGTAACACGGGTTCGAGTCCCGTAGGAGTCACCATTATTAAGGTCCCGTAGTGGAGCGGTTTAACACGCCTGCCTGTCACGCAGGAGATCGCGGGTTCGATTCCCGTCGGGACCGCTACGTAAATGTTAAAAGAGTGAAAGTCACTAGTATTAGTGATTTTCACTCTTTTTTTGTATATTGTATTGTTTTCTGAACCTCACCTAAAATCAATCGCTTCTCGCTTCTATTTCTTATAGTATGAGTTGTAAATCAATGAATGGAGAGAAAAATATGAAAATCATATTCGTTATAGTGATTGGCATTGTTTTTGGACTAATCGATACATTTGTGAAATGGTTGGATGGTAAATACTTTCAGAAAAAAACTGGCAAAAGTGCTAGAGCGCTTAAAAATGATAAAAAACATCTTATTATCTCTTTTTGTTTATTTACGATACTTGGTTTAATAGTAGGATGGTTTAGTGTCTATTAAAGAGCCTGAATGAGTCTGTCGAAGTGATAACGAATGTGAGTATAATGGCACATATAAGACTAACGATGCGTCGAACCCACCAAAGTGTCAAAGAGATATCCTCAAAAAACGTAGTTGTCTTTTTGGTATTAAAAAATCGAACCTATGAGATGACATAAGTTCGATTAAGGCGTGCTTTGTATTTTCTAAGTTATACAATGCTTAGCATACGCTCTAAGCTTTGTTTGGCGTAGTATGTCGTTTCTTCATCTGAATGATATTATCATGTTGACCCTCTAATATTTTATCTAGACACCATGCTAAATGAGGTAAGTCAATTCGATTCATGGTTAAACAAGAACACATTAAAGGGTTTAAGGATTCAATTTCAATATCCGTGTACGTGTGTTTTAGTCGATTGACTAAATTCATTTCCGTACCAATACGCCACTTTGAACCTTTTGGCGCATTTTGAATGGTATCAATAATATAACGCGTTGAACCAGCATAGTCGGCTGTTTGAACGACTTCAAAAGGACATTCAGGGTGTACGATAATGTTTACATCAGAATTGTGTTGTCGTGCTTGATCGATATGAACTTTATGAAATTTTTCGTGAACAGAACAATGGCCTTTCCATAAGATGATACGTAAATCCGCCAAGTCTCCGTCATATTCCAAGCGTTTATGAATCGGATCCCACACGGCCATTTGTTCAAGAGGTACACCTAATTTGTAAGCTGTATTCCGTCCTAAATGTTGGTCGGGTAAGAATAATATAGTTTTGTGCTGATCTAGTGCCCATTGAACGACTGCAGTGGCATTACCACTCGTTAAACAAGTGCCATCATGCTGGCCAACATATTTTTTAATAGCGGCCGTTGAATTGACATACGTTAATGGAAGCACATCAAATTGATAAGATTCAGTAAGCACCTCGTGACAGTGCAACACTTGGTTGATGTTAGCCATATCTGCCATAGAACATCCTGCTGTTAAATCTGGTAAGTAAATGGATTGATGGTCATCTGTTAAAATATCTGCAGTTTCTGCCATAAAGTGAACCCCGTTAAATACAAAATAGTCCGCTTCACGATTTTCTTTACATAATCTTGCAAGTTCTAATGAATCTCCAGTAATATCTGCAAATTGAACAACTTCATCTTTTTGATAGTGATGTGTTGGCATAAATAGACGTTCGCCTAGTTCGTCTTTAATATTTTGAATATGTGCCTCTAGTGCTTCTGTCGACATATTAAGATAACGTTCCGGAATGGATTGAATTGTCGTTTGTATTGGGTTAAACATTTAAATCACAACCTTTGCAGAAATATCGAGAGCTTGTTGTCTATAAAATAGAGCTCCCATAGAAATAAAATCGACGCCTGTCTTAGCATATGCTTCTATTGTGGCTTCAGTAATATTACCGGATGCTTCAGTTTGAATATGTTCTGGTACAAGATGAATGTGGTCTTGAATCCACTCTGGCGTTTGATTATCGAACATAATAAGATCGACTTGTTTTTCAATGGCTACTTTCAATATCTCTTCGTTTTCAATTTCAACTTCCAGTTTATCCATAGGCCCTAATAGCGCTCGTGCGTTATCAATGGCTGCTTTCATAGATTGACTGTAAGCGATGTGATTGTCTTTAAGCATCAGCCCATCATTAAGCGAGCGACGATGGTTACGACCTCCACCGACTCTTACCGCATATTTTTCAAATAACGCAAGCCCAGGTGTCGTTTTACGAGTGTCTACGAGATGGGTGTGAGTGTCTTGAATCATCGACGTTAAACGATGGGTAGTACTAGCGATACCGGACATACGTTGAATCAAGTTTAAGACGATGCGTTCCATTGTTAATAATACATAAACGGGACCTGTGACCGTCCCAATAACGGTACCTGGCTGCACACTCTCTCCTTCTTTCACCTGCATTGAAATCGACATCGTAGCATCTAATAAACGAAACCCTTTTTCAATTACTGTTGTACCGCAAAAAATACCATTGTCTTTTGATAATAAGGTGAGTGTCCCTTGCTGTGAATGATCAAAAATACTTGTAGCAAGGTCGCCTTGTTGATTATCTTCTATGTAAAATTGTTGAAGTTTCTCTTTGACGAGTAAGCGATTTAACATGATTATCCCCTCCGTTAGTTATTTCTGTAATTGTTGCATGCCCCTGTTGTGTTGGTGTCGGTGCATCTTTACGAAAATGAACACCACATGATTCAGGGCGTTCTAAAGCGGCTGTGGCTACAATTTGTAAGAGTTTGACCGTACTATAATTTTGCCAAGCTTGTGATGTGATATGAGTGGTTACTTGCGCTGTGGTTAAAACTTGAGTCAATTGCTCAAGGTAACGCGTCATCTGTTGTCCATCTCTTTCAACACCTAACACATCAAAGCTTTGTTGTTGTAAAGCTTGAGCGATATCTGTGCCTACTTGTGGAATAGCAAGTTGTTCAGTCGATGAAGGTTGAGTTAAAGGTGTTAAGTGATTTTGAATATAGTTGGCACATTCTACGCCCATCACCAATCCTTCAAGTAAGGAGTTACTCGCTAAACGGTTAGCCCCATGAAAGTGTGTACAAGCCGCTTCTCCAATAGCCAAAAAGCGCGATAATCGTGTTTGTCCGTTGATACTTGCTTCAATCCCGCCGATAGTGTAGTGCGCACCAGGTGTTACCGGAATATAGTGTGTATGTAATAAGTTAGAATCATAATGGTTAATCGCCTTTGTAATGGTAGGGAAGCGCTGTTTAAAATGTTCAATCGGACGGATGTCTAAATAACATTGATGACCTAATTGTTGTTGATGAAAAATAGCGCGACTTGTAATATCCCTTGGTGCTAAGCTTTTTAGAGGGTGAATCGTATCCATAAATGCTTCATGTTGTTCATTAATTAAGACTGCCCCAGCCCCACGGACGGCTTCTGATATTAAGCTACTTGCCTGCTTAGGTGTGCCAAGTAGAGTGGGATGAAATTGAATCATCTCCATATTATGAAGCGGTACACCATGATGAAAGGCAAGGAGTGCACCAGTAGATAGTGAAGGTGCTTGGTTTGAACTAGGATTAAATAAATTGCTAATACCTCCTGTGTCACATACCACAGCATCCGCTTCAATAAGGTGTGTAGCACCTTGTTGATCAACGAGACGGACCCCCGTCACTTCATGTTGATAATTTTTTAACAGGTCAAATACTTCCATATTTTCAAGTGAAGTGACGTTACGTTGATTAAGATGTTGTGCTAAATGTTTAGAAATCAGCTGTCCTGTTTGATCGCCACCTGCATGCAGAATCCTTGCTTGACTATGGGCTCCTTCTACACCATATGACAACGCGCCAGTGGATGTTCGATCAAATGGTGCCCCTTCATCAATCAGTTCTTGAATGACCGCGTGGCTACGTGTAATCAATCTTTCAATGATAGAATAATCGCCCATTTTTGCACCTGCTTGATAGGTATCCTTGATATGACTCTGGCCGCCATCTCGCTCATATTTAGAAAAGCAAATGCCACCCTGAGCAGCGTAACTATTATTTTGATGATGTTGATTATGCGTAATACATGTGATTTGAATGTCTGAATCAAGTTGTCTAATGAGCGATAAAGCAGCAATACCACTTCCAATAACAATGACATGCATTGTTTACACCTCTATTTACATTAATTTTTACAATTGTGTTAACATTAATAATACACAATGATTTTGACACATATATTTAGTAAAAGCAAGGGGATAAGAGGAATATGATTTATTTAGATAATGCAGCGACAACACAGCCTACAAAGGCAGTATTAGAGGTTTATCAACAAGCACAGCAACAGTTATTTTTTAATAGCGAAAGTTTACATATTGGCGGCGAACAAGTGAGAGCTGCCTTAGATCATTCACGTTCATACCTTCAACGCTATTTTCAAACGAATAAAGAAGTGTTATTTAGTACCAGTGGGTCTCATGCGAATGCGATAGCGATTAATTTGTATTTAAGTCACTTTACATCTGGGACAGTATGGGTGTCACCATATGAACATCCTTCCATCCATGCTGCGTTAGATCCATATAAAGCGCAGTTTGATATTAAACGTTTGCCATTAACAGTAAATGGAGAGATTGATGTGACGCAGTTTGAGGCAGCAATGACAACAGACGTCGTGCTAATTATCATGCAACATGTTAATTCTGAAACGGGCTACATTTTACCGATTCAAGCGATTGGGCGTATTGCGAAGAATTGGGAAGTGCCTTTACATGTTGACGGGGTACAAGCGGTGCATAAAATGCCTCACTACACCATCGAAGGATGTACTTCTTACAGTTGTGCTGGACATAAATTTCATGGTGTAAAAGGGACGGGGATGTTATTTGTCGATTATGCATGGGTTCATCCGTATAATGACCATTATTTTCATGAAGAAGGCGTTAGAAATGGCACGCTTGATGTACCAGGGATTCTTGCAAGTGTGCAAGCCCTAACAGCCACACCGCCACATACAGAGTTGCAGGAGTGTCATCAACATGCAGTACGTCGGGCTAAAGCTTTAGATTTTGATCTTTTACTTTATGATCATCAAGCACCTCATATTCTTGGTCTACTCACACCTAAATATGAGGGACAGTATTTAATGCAAACATTATCAAATCGTAATATTTGTATCTCTACAGGGACAGCCTGTGGTCATGGTATACTAGTGAGTGATGGTGCTAAACAAAAAATTGAGTCGTTAAATGGAGAAGTTTACCAATATATGCGACTATCTTTTTCTGCATTGACGACAATTGAAGAGATTGACCGTTGCTTTGATACGCTCGCAACAGTCTTAAAGGAAGGAGGAAACCAATGAACTCAGCCGATACACGTAGAATGAAAATTGTTGAACGTCTTGAAACGACAGAGCAACCGATCAAAGGATATGAACTTAGCGAACAATTTGGAGTATCGAGGCAAGTGATTGTCAAAGATATTTCTTATTTAAAAACGCAAAATTATGATATTTTGTCCTCGAGTAAAGGCTATTATATGAATATTAAACCTCAAGGAAAACCTTATAAACGGGTTATTATGTGCCAACATGAAAGAGATGAGATTGAAGCGGAGTTAACACTCATCATTGAAAATGGCGCAATGATTGATGATGTGTCGATAGAACATCCTGTCTATGGAACCTTGCGTGCGGAGTTGATGATTGAGACGATGGCACATGTTCATACGTTTGTTGAAAATATGACTAAATATCAAGGCACAATGCTCGCAAAATTAACGGATATGATTCATTTACATACAATCTCAGCAGATTCAGAAAAGATATTAGATAATGCAGTAAAAGACCTTGAAGCACAAGGATTTTTAGTCGATATCGAAGACTCAAAAAGCCGTTAAAATAATTTATTTTTAACCTTAAAAGTTATGTATATATACTTTTATAGTGTAATAGTTAAATGATAGAATTTCTTCAAATTTAATGATACATTATAGGGTATAGGAATATGCCAATTTGGCAACGTAATTTGTATTTTTAGAAATGAGGTCATAATCAATGGCAAGAAAAATTGTTGTAGTTGATGATGAAAAACCAATTGCAGATATATTAGAATTTAATTTGAAAAAAGAAGGCTACGAAGTGTTTGTAGCCTATGATGGTAACGATGCGGTGGAATTAATTTATGAAAAAGAACCAGACATCGTATTATTAGATATTATGTTACCAGGCCAAGACGGTATGGAAGTCTGCCGAGAGGTGCGTAAAAAATACGACATGCCGATTATTATGTTAACTGCTAAAGATTCTGAGATTGATAAAGTATTGGGCCTTGAGTTAGGTGCAGACGATTATGTGACTAAGCCGTTTAGTACACGTGAGCTGATTGCACGTGTGAAAGCTAACTTACGTCGTCATTATGCACAACCGGTACAAGAACAATCCACAGAATCCAATGAGATTAAAATTAAGGATATTGTGATCTATCCAGATGCGTATTCAATTAAAAAACGTGGTGAGGATATCGACTTAACACATCGTGAGTTTGAGTTATTCCATTATTTATCACGTCATATGGGTCAAGTGATGACACGTGAACATTTGTTACAAACTGTTTGGGGCTATGATTATTTTGGAGACGTTCGAACAGTTGATGTGACGATTCGTCGTTTACGCGAAAAAATAGAAGACGATCCATCACATCCGGATTATATTGTTACTCGCCGTGGTGTGGGTTACTTTCTTCAACAGCATGATTAGAGGTAGTATGACATGAAGTGGTTAAAACAGTTTCAATCATTACACACGAAACTTGTCATCGTTTATGTGCTGCTCATTATTATTGGCATGCAAATCATTGGTTTGTATTTTACAAACAGCCTCGAAAAAGAAATGACAAATACGTTCAAAACGAACATTTCTCAAAATGCTAAACAAATTGAACTCGGTATCGAAAAAATTTATTTAGAAGATAATGATTCGGTTAATGCGACGAAAGATGTGCAAAATTTATTAAATGAATATGCCAATCGTAACGAAATGATAGAAATTCGTTTTATCGATGCAGATCAAATCATTTTAGCCACATCAAAACAATCCAATCGCCACCTTATTAATCAAAAAGCAAATGAAAGTTCAATTCAAAAAGCATTATCGCTTCAACAAGAAAATTCGGATACCGTACTAAAAGATTATGGTAATGGTAAACAACGTGTGTGGATTAAAAATATGCCAGTGTCAACGAATGAAGGGCTCATTGGGAATATTTATATTGAATCCGATATTAATCAAGTTTACGATCAATTAAATGATATTAACCAAATCTTCATCGTAGGTACAGCCATTTCTTTATTTATTACTGTTATTCTCGGTTTCTTCATCGCTCGAACAATTACCAAACCGATTACAGATATGCGTAATCAAACAGTAGAGATGTCAAAAGGGAACTATAATCAACGTGTTAAAATTTACGGTAATGACGAAATTGGTGAACTTGCGCTAGCATTCAACAATTTATCCAAACGTGTTCAAGAGGCGCAAGCGAATACAGAAAGTGAAAAACGTCGATTAGACTCTGTGATCACCCATATGAGTGATGGCGTTATAGCGACTGACCGACGTGGTCGAGTGCGTATTATTAACGACATGGCTTTAAAAATGCTAGGTCGAGCGAAAGAAGACGTTATCGGTCAACACATTTTTGAAATTGTCGATATGCATGAAGAATTTACGCTTGAAGAGCTCAACGAAAATAATGATAGCTTCTTACTCGATATTAATGAAGAAGAGGGCATCATTGCGCGTGTTAACTTTAGTACGATTGTACAAAATACAGGTTTTGTAACAGGGTATATTGCTGTGTTACATGACGTTACAGAACAACAACAAATCGAACGAGAACGTAGAGAATTCGTCGCAAATGTATCACATGAGTTACGGACGCCATTAACGTCTATGAATAGTTACATCGAAGCTCTGGAAGAAGGAGCTTGGCGTGATGAATCTATAGCACCACAATTTTTATCTGTCACACGAGAAGAGACAGAACGTATGATTCGCCTAGTTAATGATTTATTACATCTATCTAAAATGGATAATGAATCAGAACAAATTACGAAAGAGATTGTCGATTTTAATATGTTTATTCATAAAATCATTAATCGACATGAAATGGCTACAAAAGATACGACATTCGTACGTGATATTCCACAACAATCTATTTTCACAGAGATTGATCCTGATAAAATGACACAAGTGTTTGATAATGTCATTACGAATGCGATTAAGTACTCAAGAGGGGACAAACAAGTGGAGTTCCACGTGAAACAGAATACAGTGCATAACCGCATGACGATTCGTATTAAAGATAATGGGATTGGTATCCCAATTAATAAAGTCGACAAAATCTTTGATCGTTTCTTCCGTGTGGATAAAGCACGTACACGTAAAATGGGCGGTACAGGTCTAGGACTTGCGATTTCAAAAGAAATTGTGGAAGCGCATAATGGTCGTATTTGGGCAAATAGTGTAGAAGGCCAAGGCACGTCAGTCTACATTACATTGCCATGTGAAGTCATTGATGAAGGTGATTGGGATGAGGACTAAAGACATTATTAAATCCATCATTCTCGCGTGTCTCGTATTGTCGAGTATTATACTGACGGTGATGATATGGAATTTTTCGCCAGATTTAACGGATGCGGATAATACGCAGCAGAGTCGTTCTACTACGACCATCGGGACACAAAATAATCATCCTATTGACGAAACGATTACGCCACTGCAATTAGTTCATATTAGTGGTTCTGATGTAGAAGGATCTCCCGCGACAGATCAAGTACAACAATTACTCGAACTATTGAGGGATGATCGTATTCAAAAAGTGGAAGATATTCAAAATGAAGAAGCGGTATTACTGCAAGATATAAGTGACGATATCGTCGTTTTAGACTACCCTACAGACATCCCGCTGTCTGTTTATTTGAGTGATGCGTTTGATTTATCAGCTAAAGTGCCAGAACAATTTCAATTCGACCGCCTTGTATTGGATTTACATGATGGTAAGAATGTAAAAGTGTATGCGTTACAACATGATCGACAACGCGCGATTAAATTGACCACTTCTTTAACGGCTGATAAGGTTCAATCCTCACTCAAACAGATGGATAATCAAATGGAGGCATACTCAAATATCAGCACAGATCGTACCACAATTAATAAAGCAACCTTTATGTATGTCCAAAAAGAACCGAAAGAAATGCGCTCTTATCGTACGATTTTTAATCAAATTAACGTCGAAGATTTAAATGCTATTTTATTTGATAATACACCGATTGTTAGAACGGGTAATCGTGGTAATATGACTTATAACAATAATACCGGTGTGGTCAATTACGACAGTGAAAAGCAAACGTATGCTTATACAAACTTATCAGAAGATGATATGCGTACACGTGATATGACGGTAAGTATCCCAAGAACAATCGATTATATTAATAAACATGGTGGGTTTACGGATGATTTTCGTTTATTTGATGTAAATGATCAAAATGGGGAGATTACTTACCAAATGTTCCAAGATGGGCGCCCGATTTTTTATCCAAATCAACTGAATCAAATAAGAATGATTTGGGGAGAGCGTGGCATTTTTGAATATAGTCGCGGATTATTAAAAACAAATGTGTCTGTGGATAACGGTGAAAAACCAAAAGATATGGAAGATGCAGATACTGTACGCACTAAGTTAGCAAGTAATAGTGCCATCGATTTCTCAAGTGTAGAACAAATGATTGTTGGTTATCATATGGACACAGAATCCAGTCCGGAAAGTGCTGAAGATGTACAAAACAGTAGCCAGTTTATACCAACATGGTTTATAAAATATGACGGCAATTGGTATGAATATGATGACGGGGAGTTGAATGAAACATGAACTGGAAACGTGCAATTACGTTATTTATCATCGTCTTTCTCCTCGTCAACATTTGCTTAGTATTTGTATATATTGATAAAATAAATAAATCTAAAGTAGATGACGCTGAAAATGATAATGCGGTTAATTTTGAACAAGAAAATATCAAATTACCGAAAAATATTCCCACTACGGACGGCATCCAAATGCAACTCATTACAGCGCGCTCAAAATCCTTTGAAGAAGAGGCCAATGAGGAAGATGCGACACGTAACGAAAGTGGTCAAATTTTAACGAAAAACATTGAACAGTCCGTTAATGTTCGACAAGATCCTATTACGGAACTGAAACCTTATATTGATGATAATGTGTATAAAGGAACGTCTTATCAATATCATGAAACAGACGGTAACCAAATTCGTTATGAACAAACGTATAAAGGTTTTCCAATTATGAACAATAATCGCGCAGAGTTAAAGTTTGATATAGAAGATGATCAAGCTAAAAGCTATACACAGTCTGCAATGGAAGACATCCGACCGTCTAAAGGGGCGAATAACCAGCCAAAAGATGTCATTTCGGCACGTGATGCGATTGAAGCTTTATATTATAATCAATACTTACAGGCAAATGATGAAGTAACAAGTTTGCGTTTGGGTTATTACACAGTCGTTAAAGAAACGAACGTGCAAGTGCTCCAAGCAAACTGGGAAGTTAAAGTTAAAGATGGTGATGACACGAAAACGTATTACGTTGAAGCAGTGTCATCGAACCCACAAATTATAGAATCTTAGAAAGGGTGGTCTCTTGATACGAATGAGTGTACTCGCAAGTGGCAGTACTGGTAATGCAACCTATGTTGAAAACGAAAATGGTAGCTTACTCGTCGATGTTGGACTCACAGGTAAAAAGATGGAAACACTTTTCGATCAAATCGACCGAAAAATTTCAGATTTAAACGGTATCCTCGTCACACATGAACATATCGACCATATTAAAGGATTAGGTGTACTCGCTCGAAAATATAACCTTCCTATTTATGCGAACGAAAAGACATGGTCATGTATTGAGAAGAAGGATTCCAAAATTCCAATGGATCAGAAATTCATTTTCAATCCATATGAGACAAAATCAATCGCAGGCTTTGATATAGAGTCGTTTAATGTGTCACATGATGCGATAGATCCACAGTTTTATATCTTTCACAATGATTATAAAAAATTGACGATGATTACGGATACGGGTTATGTATCAGATCGTATGAAAGGTATGATTCATGGTAGCGATGCCTTTGTTTTTGAAAGCAATCACGATGTGGATATGTTACGTATGTGTCGTTATCCATGGAAAACAAAGCAACGTATTTTAAGCGATATGGGCCATGTGTCTAATGAAGATGCAGCTCATGCGATGGCAGACGTCATCACGGGTCATACGAAACGTATTTATTTATCACATTTATCTCAAGATAATAATATGAAAGAGCTCGCACGCATGAGTGTCGGCCAAGTATTACAAGAACATGATATCGATCCAGTGAATGAAGTGAAGCTGTGCGATACAGATAAAGCACAAGCAACACCCATTTATACATTATAAAAAGAAGTAGGATGAAGGTGCACATGCGCCTTTGTCCTATTTTTTTATTTCAACAGTAAAATATATACATAACTGACAATTCTGACGCCCGGTAATAATAGATTATGATAAAATGGGATGTATAAAAGTGCAAAATCGGCAAAAGTTATCCCCATTTATGTGCACAAAAATTAACGTTTGCTCACAATCCACATGTTAATAACGATATTACACACAGAGTTATCCACATATCAACAGACTTATTCACATATTTTTGTGTTAAACCGTGTATAAGTCATTATTTTGAAAATGTATATTCATAATAAATGGGGATATATCTGTGTATAAGTGAATAACTTGTGGATAAGTAGCAGTTTATACACACTATGGAGGTTTAAATGAAAATAACAGTCATTGCAGTCGGAAAATTAAAAGAGAAATACTGGAAACAAGCCATTGCAGAATATGAAAAACGTTTAGGTGCTTATACGAAAATAGACATTGTGGAAGTAGCAGACGAAAAAGCACCAGAAAATATGAGTGAGAAAGAAGTTGAACAAGTTAAGGCTAAAGAAGGCGAACGCATCCTCGCAAAAATCAAACCACAATCCACAGTCATTACTTTAGAAATACAAGGTAAAATGCTGTCTTCAGAAGGTTTGGCGAAAGAACTTGATCAACGTATGGTTCAAGGCACTAGTGATTTTACATTTATCATTGGTGGTTCAAATGGATTGCATGAAGACGTCCTAAAACGCAGCAATCTTGCGTTATCCTTCAGTAAGATGACGTTTCCACATCAAATGATGCGCGTGGTGTTATTAGAACAAATCTATCGTGCATTTAAAATTAATAGAGGAGAAGCGTATCACAAATAAAACTAAAAAATAGGTGTTGAACGATAATATTTATTATAAATTTTTTGAATATTCGAAGGAGTAACCAAATTGATTAAATTTAAAAAAGTAGTTCTATTTTTAAAACCATGGCTTTTTGCAGTTATATTTGTTGTTTTTATACTTTTTCAGGTAGCAGGATATACAGGTTTTAGTGAAGATTTTTTTGGATTATTTCATATTGGAATTGGACAATTAGGTTTACTTTTACGATACAGCTTGGCATTTTTATTGTCTGGTCTTGTTACCTTTATTTACTTGCACTATTATAAAAAATTGATGGGAAAAAATAAGAATGATTATATAAAGAAAGTGAAGTCTGTTGTTATATTTGTAACATTTTTTATAGGAGGATTTATTTTATATAAAGATATATACCTATCAGACATAATGCAAAATGCTTTTTTATGGCAAAAGTTTGAATATATGAGTTTATTAGCTTCTACATTTTTAATATATTGGTGTGAAAAATTAACTGATAAATAGTAGTATTATACAAAAGGAGTTTTGCTATAATGACAATAATAATTCACCCGCTACAACATATTGAATCTGCAAACATGAATGATTTGCATGATCAGCTCCCGTTTAATTATTCTGTATTAGAAAATTTATTCTTTGATTTTGATAAAACTGATTCATTTTTTGATTTAACAAAAAGTCAAGAAATTGAGTATTGGCAAAGTATGTTATTTAATCGCATGAATCTTCTAATTCGAAATTATACATACACGATGTTCTACTATAATCAAGGTATACCTGATGAAGTTTGGTATAAGTCACCTGGTTCAAAAGAACAATCAGTTGAATTTTTTCCTGATTTTAAAGAAGAAGACTACACTAAACAATTTAATTTTAATTATTTTTCTGAATATTATTTCTTACAAGGTTTTAGCATTTTTGAGTTACTGGGACATATTATAGTAAATATTTATGACATACAATTAAAAAAGAATAAAATAAGTTTTCATAAAGCAATAAATAAACTTAAAGAAAAAGATTTAATGAAATTTTATGCACTGGATAAAGTCCGTAATTCCAATGAATTTGAAAATGCAGCTAAGCATAGACATGACATTACTCATAACCAACATCCACAATATATATCTTCAGGTATAACTAACTATGAAAACGGTATGGTTACTGCTAGTATTGGTGATTTCACTACATCTCAAAAAGTTAAGGAAATAATGGATGGTATGCTAAAGTGTTTAGAACAGTCGATAGAAATTTTAAATGGAAAGTAAATATTAATTTTTCTTGTTTAAAGATAAATAATATTAGTAAGGCGTTTAATATAAACAAAGTAAAAGGAAAGATGAGATTATGACGAAAAATACTTTTAGAGAAAGAATTCAAAAAACATATACAAAAAAAGATCTTGAGAAAGCTTTAGGTCTTAAAAATAAAGCTCAATTACAGAAAAGAATTGATAAATTAGTTGATATTTATAAGGTTGATATGAAGAAATTCCAAAAAAATTCTGGCGAGAGCGAAAGAGCTGCATATAGTTTCAACGGTGTTGCTTTTGATATATTATGTGTCTTATTAAATAATATGACAGATGATAATATACCGAAAGCAATTACGGATGAAGATGTAAGGTTGAGAAAAGAAGCGATAGGGCATATTGATATTAACCAATATGCAAATTTTATTAAAAACATTAAGAAAGATATAGATAAAATTGAATTTAAACCATTAAGGTTACATATACATGCACAAAAAGCATATCAAGATGTAAAAAAGGTGTTTGATTCAGGCAGTAAAATAAACGATAAGTTACAATTAGCTTCTGAAGTAATGAGTCAATTACCAATAGATAAACAAGTGGAATTAAGTGATAAAATTGCTTTTGCTATACATGAAGTTGTATACTCAACATTTTCAGAAAGTAAATATAATGAACGAATTGATGAACATAATCAAACGAGTGAAAAGTCAAGTCAAAATGACTTTAGATATAATTATTTTGTAAATCAATTAATAGATAATGTAATAACAGAAGATATAGATGAAGAGAAAGCATTTATATATGATAGAAATGAACAATTAGATTGGTTATTAGTTAAGATACTAAATAAAGTTCAAAGAGCTGCGGATGGATGGGGAATGAGAAATGCTAAACCTCATCATAGAACACAAACATTTAGAGATATGGAGCATTATTTCCTTAGAGATGTATCGAAAATGATAGATAAAGAGCTTAACAAAAAGGAAAACTTAAATAAACAATCTAAAAAATATGACTTCGATAATAAGATAAAGGTCATTAATGACAATATTGAGTTTTTTAATGAGGATGAACAAATTAGAAAGCATTTACTAGAGTTACGTAAACGATTAGACTTTCATTCTGCAGCAGTATTAAATCAGAAAAATCATTCACACATAGGCAATGAAATGTTCCAATATTTTATGGATGATATGCAGCAAGTTGTAACATTGATAGACCGATACATTAATAAGACTGAACATTATAATGATATGAAAAATGGCTATATTAATGAATATAAATCATTTTATAATGCTTATAATAATGAAATTGAAGTGACTAAGACGCACGAAAATAACATCCCAATGGCAATGTTAATGAAGCAATTTAAGAATCAACTGTTAAAAAGAAGGAATAACCGAAAAAGCTCTAATTGAAGTTAAGTAGAAAATTAATAAATAATTGGTAAGCTCAATCCCTCATATAAAGGGATTGAGCTTATTTGCTTGGTGGGAATTTTTTTGAATTTTTTTGCCACTTCATCAACGACCTCTATTTAGTATTAAGATTGTCTTGTCAAAACGTTTTGAACAAATTTTAAGTTGAAAGTGAGCGCGCCACTTTCAACCATAAAGGAGAAGATTTACATGGAGACAAGAGACAAACTGATGTCGTTGACTCAGAGTAACAAAATACAGCAATGGTTAATGGACAAATCATCTAACCAAGATGACGTTCAACAATTACAACAACAATTCAGTCAGCAGTTAGATCAAAAATATAATGCACTTTTAGCTGGTGAACAAGCTAAATTAGACCAATACGTGGGAGTACATCAAGGGTTGGAAGCATTAAAGGAAGAGATTGAATCAGAACCTATTACGCTTAATATCGATAAATTACCGGATATCAAAGCAACAATGCTTGAAAGAGCCAAGAATGATGAACATTCTGATAAGATCGAAAAGCTATTTGAAAGGTTAGAACAGGCATTAAGTGGTACGAATCGATTATATACGCAATTATCGTTGATTGGTACACGAACACATCGAATTACAACTAAAAATTTTAATCTTCAAGGCTTACCTAAAGCAGTTCAACATACGATTTTACCTTCAAAATTTAAGAAGGTGTATACAATCGATTTCAACTCATTTGAACCTTCGGTTGTTGCGTACATGACTCAAGATTCAAAACTGATTGACTTTTTAAATCAGAAAGACGGACTGTATGACGCATTGCTAAGTGAATTAGGCTTATCAGATGAGCTACTAGTATTTGTTAAACGTGCATTTATTGGTTCGTTTCTATTTGGTGGCAACTTCAATAGTCCTAAATTCAAGCTGAATCAATATGTAAGTGAAGTGCAATGGTTGGATGCAGTCAGCAAATTTACAAAAGTCAATGAACTTAAGAAGCACCTCGAAAAGAGTAACTCCATGCCTATGCCGTATGGTATTGAGCATGATATGAGCGCATTTCAAGGTAGCAGTATCATGGCAATATACGTACAAACGGTAGCGAGTTATGTTTTCAAGCACATTTTGTTGGAAGTGTACAAAGCACAGTGCGAACAAAAAAAGTTCAAGATTATAGTACCGATACACGATGCGATTATGATTGAATGTGAAGATGAAGAAATTGCACAAAATGTGGGTCAGTTAATGAAAGATACGGCTAACCAGTTGTTCAATGGTGAATTTGCACATGTGACAGTGGAAGAAATAGGAGGCGTAGACCATGAATAATGATAGAGGACAAAGCCTACAAATTCCAAGTAGTACACCACTCAAAGAAAATAATATATATGTAGCTACGTTACATTCTGTGAGCCAAACAGATTTCTCAGGTGAAGTAAAACACCAATTCACGTATGAAATTGAAGTGAACAATCAGATTGTATACGTGAATCGTAATATTTCAACACATGCGACAGCTAAACAGGTGTCAATAAATGATTGGCTAAAGAATCATAGCAACTATAGCGTGGGTCATGACACGTATGAACCATACATTGATAGAATGAATTTAATCCATATTGGTCAATATAACGGTAATTATTATGTACACGATGTAGCACCATTAAATGAAACTGGAGGAATATTATAATGAGCAGTATATTCGAAATGTTAACAAAAATAATAAGTGAGGCTAAGGAGGCAATCGACCGTCAAGGTCTGATTGCTATCCTAACTATTCCTGTTAATAATGACAATGAAATAGAAGAAACGGCTCAAGGTGAAACCGTGTATAACGAACTTATCGATCAGTTACGACTTAATATCTCAAAAGATACGGACTATCGACCTAACATCTATAGCTATTTTGGTATTAAGAAGAATCCCAATGACACCGTACTCATGGAAATGATGATAAAGGTTTTTCATATCAAACGTTTTAATTCAGAATTGTTTGTTTTCAAAGATAACGGGTGGCAAAAGATAAATGGAGATGAATTACAAGACTTGATATCTAAAATGATACAAGTATTGCTTGTAGATTATAAGCCTTCACTAAGCACTCTAAGAAATGTCGTAGATGGGTTGCAAAAATCAACAGATGTAGAAGAACTTGTTGAGAATGAGCACTATATTGGTTGTGGTGAAAATATGTTCGATCTTAATACGTTTCAAGTCGTTAAAAATTCAATCGATATTTTCCCAAAAACACGATTGAATTTATCATTAAGTACAAATGATGTAATTACTGATAAGATACCGCCTTATTTTAACCAATATATGTTACAACTTGCGAATTATGACCATGATTTACAATATTTTCTTTTCCAACATACAGCAGTATTACTTACAGCTAATACTAAATACCGTAGGGGTCTCATATTATACGGTGGAGCTAAGAATGGTAAATCTGTATATATTGAACTAGTTAAATCATTTTTCTATAGTAAAGATATTGTGTCTAAGGCACTTAATGAGCTTGAAGGTCGCTTTGACAAAGAAAGTTTAATTGACAAAAGTCTAATGGCAAGTCATGAAATTGGAAAATCTAGGATTCAAGAAAAGACTGTAAATGACTTCAAAAAGTTATTATCTGTAGAATCAATGCATGTTGATCGTAAAGGAAAAACTCAAGTGGAGGTCACTTTGGATTTGAAACTTGTTTTTGGTACAAATGCGGTACTTTATTTTCCTGCTGAACATGCGAAAGCTTTGGAGCGTCGAATTAATGTTATTCCATGTGAATATTATGTTGAAAAAGCGGATACTTCACTAATTGATAAACTCATGAGTGAGAAGAAAGAAATCTTTCTTTACTTGATGTATGTGTATCAAAAAATTGTAGAAGCAGATATCGAATATCTTGAAAATAGTCGTGTCACTGAAATTACTCACGACTGGTTAAATTTTGGATATGAATTTGTTTCTAACAAATCAGTCAGTATTGCAAATCAGAAAGCATGTATTAATTTACTACGAAAACTTATAGCAATTAAACCAGGATCACGTATCAAAGTGTCTAAGCTAAATGAGGTTATTAGAGACGAAATTAAAGTAAGCTCTCAAGTTATTAATGATTTGGTACAAGCTAACTTTAATGTACAAAGTAGACTAAATAATGGTTATAAGTATTGGGTCGATTTAGGATGGAAAGAAACTGATAAAAAAGATGACATGATTTCATTCGATAAAAATGAGAATGTAACAGATGATGAGTTCTTATACGAAGATGATTTGAACATAGGTTGGGAGGACTTTGACGATGAATAATGAACAAATTGAAGCATTTGTAGAAGTGCTTGTACCTATTATAGAAGAACGTGTGAATAAAGGTAAGTAAGACTAATTATGTACTACAGGCAAGTGCCTGTAGTACTCATATTATTAAGTAGTAAAAGTGATAAAAATGAAACGAAGTTATAAATATATATTATCCATATGATGTTACAAGACCGATAGTCTGTAGCAATAATCTAATAAAAGGAGCGGTACGTTATGAGTAAGAAAATTGCACTGTATTCACGTGTAAGTACATCTGAGCAATCTGAACGTGGATATTCAATCCATGAACAAGAACAAGTGCTCATCAAAGAAGTTGTGAAAAATTTCCCGGGTTATGACTATGAGACATATACTGACTCAGGCATTTCAGGTAAAAATATTGAAGGTCGTCCGGCAATGAAACGTCTATTACAAGATGTTAAGGATAATAAAATTGAAATGGTATTAAGTTGGAAATTGAATCGTATTTCTCGCTCAATGAGAGACGTGTTTAATATTATTCATGAATTCAAAGAGCATGACGTAGGTTATAAATCAATTTCTGAGAATATTGATACATCCAATGCTTCTGGAGAAGTACTCGTTACAATGTTTGGGTTGATAGGGTCAATAGAACGTTCAACACTGATCAGTAATGTCAAAATGTCGATGAATGCTAAAGCACGTAGTGGAGAGGCTATTACAGGTAGAGTGCTCGGTTACAAGTTGAAACTCAATCCACTTACACAGAAAAATGATTTGGTTATCGATGAAAATGAAGCTAATATCGTACGTGAAATTTTCGATTTATACTTGAATCATAATAAAGGCCTCAAAGCCATTACATCAGTACTGAATCAAAAGGGGTATCGTACTATTAATCAAAAGCCATTTTCAGTTTGTGGTGTTAAATATATTTTGAATAATCCAGTCTATAAAGGTTATGTCAGATTCAATAACCATCAAAACTGGGCTGTACAGCGCAGAAGTGGCAAAAGTGATAAAAGTGATGTGATATTGGTCAAAGGTAAACATGAAGCCATTATAAGTGAAGAGGTATTTGACCAAGTTCATGAAAAATTAGCTTCTAAAAGTTTTAAACCGGGCAGACCTATTGGTGGAGATTTCTACCTTCGTGGGCTCATTAAATGTCCAGAGTGTGGCAATAATATGGTATGTCGTCGGACTTATTATAAAACGAAAAAGTCGAAAGAACGGACAATCAAACGCTATTACATTTGTTCATTATTCAACCGCTCAGGAAGTTCTGCCTGTCATAGTAATGCGATTAATGCTGAAGTCGTCGAACGCGTAATCAATGTTCATTTGAATCGTATTCTTTCACAACCTGATGTTATTAAGCAGATTGCATCAAATGTGATAGAAGAACTGAAACAAAAGCATAGTAACCAAACAGAAATTAAATATGACATTGATAGTTTAGAAAAACAAAAAGCTAAGCTTAAAACACAACAAGAACGATTGTTAGAATTGTTCTTAGATGATCAAATGGATAGCGAAATGTTAAAAGCAAAACAAAGTCAGATAAATGAACAACTAGAGATGTTAGATAAGCAAATTAAAGAAACGCAACAAGCTAGGGAATCACATGCTGAAGTACCTGATTTTGATAAACTTAAAAGCCGTTTAACCATGATGATTAGCCGATTTAGTATCTACTTGAGAGAAGCTACACCAGAAGCAAAAAATCAACTTATGAAGATGTTGATTGACTCTATTGAAATTACGACAGATAAACAAGTAAAACTTGTAAGGTATAAAATTGACGAAAGTCTTATCCCTCAATCTTTGAAAAAAGATTGGGGGTCTTTTTTTATGCCCAAATTCCAATTCGAGATAGACGGTCGAAAGAATTATTTCATCGACCAAATCACCACTTTTACCACTTAGTTATTAGTGAAAAAAGTGAGAGAAATGAAATAAAAATCAAATATATATTATCTAAATGATGTATCACATGACTACATCAAACCAATACATTAGGAGGTCATAATTATGACACTGGAACAACAACTCAAGCACTATATAACCAACTTATTCAAGCTGCCAAAGGAAGAAAAGTGGGAATGTGAATCCATCGAGGAAGTCGCTGATGATATTCTACCTGATCAATACGTAAGACTTGGCCCACTCAGTAATAAAATACTTCAAACCTATACCTACTACTCTGATACACTTCATGAAAGTAATATCTACCCGTTCATCCTCTACCATCAGAAACAACTCATAGCCATTGGTTATATCGATGAAAATCACGATATGGATTTCTTATACCTACACAACACTATCATGCCCCTTTTGGATCAACGATACTTACTAACAGGAGGACAATAATATGCATAAATACATCAAAATCACACAACTAGTCATTACAGTTCTAAGTGAAATAATAACTTGGATGAAAGAATCAGAAAGAAGGGAAAACGCTTATGAATAGATATATTACACGTGGTATTGCCAATAACTTATCCCCCACCTTACAACATCAAATATGGGACCTCGTCCTACAAAAAGATACCAACCAATCGAACGAACAAGAACCCTTGGACTATTTTCATATCTTTCAGTTTATTATGCATCAACAAAAGCTTTTTATAAGACATACTCAAGAAAATCCCGAATACTTTCAATATACAAAAGCAAATGACAATCATCAGGTAAACATTAGTAAAGTCTACGTCATCCGAGAGGACGATGTAGACTTTTCTTATTATGTAATGTTACTACCCGAAGAATACTAAGGAGATAAAATCAATGGAAAATATCACAAATACACTTGTCACCACTGCAATATTTGACGAAAAGAGAACTCACCGCTACTTACTAACAAAGACATGGAACGATAGTAAGAAGACTGCTACAGTCATCACAATGTATCCAAACTACGATGGTATTATAAACATCGATCTCACTACACAACTCATTATCAATCAACTATCACAACAAGATATTGGTACGGTACACTTTGTTAATCTTTATTCAAATATTACTACTCCTAAAAACCTAAAACACTTAAAAGAGGCTTATGATAAACACAGCGACATTCATATTATGAAAGCTGCTTCTGATAGCGATATCGTAATACTTGCTTGGGGTTCATATGCCAAAAAGCCGAATGTTCAAGCAAGGGTCGGGCAAGTATTTGAATTGCTTAAAGAGCATAAGAAGAAGGTTAAGAAACTTATTAATCCTGAAACAAATGAAATCATGCATCCACTCAATCCTAAAGCACGTCAAAAATGGACATTGAAATAAAAGGAGGATTATCTATGAACCATGATACTACACAATCAGACTGGCGAACAGTTACTAATTGTTTAGCATCACATGATTACGTTTCAATAGTAAAAGGACTAGTACATCATTTCGCAGCAATTGAAGATGAAGAAATATTGGATAATATCTATGATGATTTTATGAATGACGATTTAAATCAACTCGTCCAAAGATATATCGATAAAATGTCATAGTTAGGAATGATTATTCACTAATAAAAACACAGATAAAGACATATTTTGGCAACTTCACATTTCAAAAAAACACCTCTTTTTTAAAAGGCCTCTAAAATAAAGAGAACTCAACCTCAAATAAAACTTTTAAATAATTAACGCTTTCTATAGAGAGTGACATATTTCGACAAACCTATTGTATAAAATGTAATTCAAAGGGGGTGTCATATTGGATCGTGCTTTTCGTATACTTACGATTTACCATCGTTTGTTACAAAATAAAAAAGTGAATAAGAAGTCATTAGCATTAATGTTAAACACGAGTACACGAACGATTCAAAGAGATATCGATGATATAAGAAATTTCTTATATGAATCAGAACACTGGCTGGATACTCAATATGAAGTGAAATATGATTATGATTTTGAAAGTTACACGATAAATCATGATAAAAATGAAAATCTGTATTATATGTATGATATTTTGACAAAATTATACGTCACCATGCCCACTATTAGCTATCCATTCTACCGATATTTAAAGGAGCTCATCAATAAACACCATTCAAACCATCAAAATGAATTATATCAGTATCTTGATAAATTTATAGTTGATAGCGATATACCTTCGGTAAGTAATCTAGCTATAACTACACAGGCAATTAATACAAAAAATTATTTATTGAAAGATAACGAAAACATACTCCCTATTACATTAAACTATAACAACTATGGCTTTTATTTAACCTACTTGATGGAAGGGCATTTACTAAGAACAAATGTTGGTCATTTAAACATTCAAACCTCAAATAAATCCTTTAAAGAAGAAGATATTACTGATGAACGTACGCAAGTTACGTTAGAAATGACTAAAGACATTTGGAAAGATATTCATTTATATTATGAAAACTATATTATTGAGAAGTACTTCAAAAATTTAATAGTAGTTACAATTGAAGATATGTTGCCTTATGAAGCGATCCAACTTTGTTTTAATTATCGGTCTCAAGTTCGTATTATATCTCCACTAGATTTAAGAGAAATAGTGATTGATGAACTGCTACTTCTTCAATCAATATATCTAAAGCAACGTATTCAAAAATAAACAATGATGAAGGGAATAAAAATTATGAATAAAATTATAAAAACTATTGGCAAGGGAATCGGAAAAGGAATAGGAGGCGCTGCATATGTAACACTGACTACCGTTGGTGCGGCAGTTAGTGCAATTTGGGAAACAACAGGAGATAGAGGTATGATGAGAGATATGTTGGAAGATAGTTCTGATCAAGAATTAATAGAATTGTATGAAAAACACAAAGACGATGGAGTTTATGACATCTATGTTGCGACTAAATCCTTATTAGAAGAAAGAAAGTATACTTACAATAACGAAACTAACAAGTGGGAAAAATAATGAGGGGTATAATAAATGGAATTTACTTATTATAAAAATAAAGATTTAAATGCTTTTGAAAATGACTTAAAAGATCTCTCTTTGAATAATAACTATAACTTTAGTAAAGAAGTAGAAGTGCTTGATGAAAATGATATTCTTAAAAATGCCAATAAAACTAAACCTGGATTGCTAAAAAGATTTAATGGTCAAGCAAAAATTATATCTTATTACCTTACAAGTCATAAAGGTAACTATTTAGTCATCATTGAAGAAACAAGTTACCAAGATTATATAGGACTGACCATTATATTTAACAAAAACACATTTAAACTAAGTAATAAGGGATTAATGGGAGTATTAGTAGGTTTGTCTGCGATGAGGGGTGGAAGTCTGTTGCTAAGCCTTCTAGGAATTGAGTTTATGAATTTTAAATATAAACGTTTTATGGCTATTAAAGGTCCTTTAGGGAAAGAGCTAGAAGAAACTATAAAAATGACTTTAGGAGGGCCAGTTATCATAAAGGTGTAACCACCAAAGGACGTTTACTCTTAACTACAATAACTAATAACTTAAGTATAGTTTACTATTATTTAGATTGATTTTTTAACAATAGTGGAATGGTTGAATCACTTATAAATTAAACACACTAAAAAATAATATAAAGGGGTTAAATAAAATTGGAACAAAAAAATGATGAAAGTAAAGCCTTACAAGTTATCGAACAAGCAGTAAAATTACCATTTGTTAAAGTAAAACGAAAGGAATTTTTACTAAAAGCGTTTTCGGATTATAACATTGATATGAATGAATTAATTGAAAACGGACCAGTAAAACTTGTATCAAAAAAAGATTTGGATAAAGTAGCTAATAGAGCTATCAACGATGCATTAATTAAATCTACAAGCGCCTCATTTATGACTGGTTTACCTGGAGGCATTGCTTTAGCTGCAACTATACCTGCAGATATGGTACAGTTTTATGGTTTTGCATTAAAACTAGCGCAAGAACTGTCTTATATTTATGGGCTTGATGATTTGTTTAACGATAGTGGTGAGCTTAGTGAGGAATCTAAAAATATGTTAATTATTTATTTAGGGGTAATGCTAGGTGTAACTGCTGCTGGTTCTACTGTTAGATTATTATCGAAACAAGCTTCTACTCAAGCTCTCAAATCCATTCCTGGAAAAGCATTGACTAAGACAGTATACTACCCGATTTTAAAAAAGGTTCTAAAGACATTTGGTATTAAACTAACAAAGGATACCTTTGCCAAAGGTGTTTCTAAGGCAATTCCAATTGTAGGTGGCGTTGTATCTGGAGGCATGAATTTTGCTTCTCTTAAACCGATGGGTAAAAAATTAAAAAATGAATTGAGCAATTCTATCAACTATTCTACTAAGGAACAAGCTAGGGATATTAAAATTATTGAAGGTGAAGGCGTTGTAATAGATCAACAATTATAATAATTAACATTTAATATTTAATATCTATTTCGAAAGTCTATATCATTCAAAAAATAATGTAGGTCCTTTTTATATAAAATCATAGCATCCCTCACTTTGCGGTGAAGGATGCTATGGTTAATTTATTTTTATTGTTGGCTAGCCATTAGTTCTGCTTGTTCTACAACTTGTTCTACAGCCATTTTTTGAAGATCAGGTGGGTACCCATATTTCTTTAATAGTCGTCTTACTTGGACTCTCATTTTAGCCTTTGCACTCTCACGTTTTGACCAGTCTACACTCATATTATTCTTGACCGTTTTTGTTAATTCATGTGCAATAGCCCTTAATTCTTTATCACCCATGGCTTCTTTTGCAGTTTCATGAGAGGCTAATGCATCATAAAAAGCAATTTCCTCCGTGCTTAGACCTAAGTCTTTTCCTCTTTGTTTTTCTTGATTTATTTCTTTCGCCATTTGAATCAATTCTTCTATGACTTTTGAAGCTTCAATAGAACGGTTATTGTATTTTTGTATTGATTTACTTAGCATCTCAGAAAATCTCTTAGACACTGTAGCATTTGTTTTCATTAATGACTTAACTTGTCCTTTAAGTAATTTGTTTAACAACTCAACTGCAACATTTTTTTGCTGTAGTCCTTCTACATCTTTTAAGAAATCATCTGACAATATTGAGATATCTGGGTTTTCAATTCCGAGTGTCTGATATACATCTACAACTTCTTCAGTCACCACTGATTTTGAAATTAATTGATTTATTTCTGCTTCTATTTCTGCAGGAGTCTTTTTACGCTCACTTCCATTACTAGGTGGTGCTAATAATTTAACAAGTCCAGATTTTACTGCTTTTAAAAATGCAATTTCACTGTTCAGTTCTTGAGCAGCTTCCTCTGTTGCACATAATGCAAATGCCTTAGAAAGCTCTGTCACAGTTTTTATAAATCGCTCTCTTTCTTTCTCACCTAAACCAATGATATAGTCCATCGTATTTGAGATAGCATTATATCGATTTAATTGATCTTCTGACTCAAAATCAGAATAGTCGTGATTATACAGCATATCTTGAATGATATCGTATTTCATTAACATAACTTCAAGTGCTTTTTCTGTATCTATACCTGTTTGTTCTCTATCAGAGTCCGTATATTCTTTTAGCGCTTCCTTCAAACTTTCAGCAATACCTACATAGTCAACAATTAAGCCGCCTGGTTTATCTTTAAATACTCTATTAACACGTGCAATAGCTTGCATTAAATTGTGACCTTTCATCGGTTTATCTATGTACATTGTATGCATTGAAGGTACATCAAATCCTGTTAACCACATGTCTCGTACAATTACGAGTTGCAATTCATCATTAACATCTTTCATGCGATTCTCTAGAAGGTTTCTTCTCTTTTTCGGACCTATATGTTTTTGGAAGTTTTGAGGATCGCTTGATGAACCTGTCATAACCACTTTGATAACACCTTTGTCATCATCGTCTGAATGCCATTCTGGTTTTAGCCTTACAATTTCATCATATAAATCGACTGCAATACGACGACTCATTGTGACAATCATACCTTTACCTTTCATTGCCTTCTGCCTTGTTTCAAAGTGATTAATAATGTCAGTTGCTAAAGCATGTATACGTTGCTCTGCACCAGATAGTGCTTCTATACGTGACCATTTAGATTTCAATCGAGATTTAGTATCTTCTTCTTGGCCAGAGGTAATGACATTATATGCTTCATCAATATCTAAATCGCTTGGTAAATTTAATGGGATAATACGACTTTCATAATAAATTTTAACCGTACTTCCATCTTCAACAGCCTGAGTCATATCATATACATCAATATAATTACCAAATACCATTTGTGTATTTTTATCTGTTGAAGATACAGGTGTTCCAGTAAAGCCAACAAATGAAGCGTTAGGTAAAGCATCTCTTAAATATTTTGCATAACCATATTTAATACCTTCACCTTTTTCATCGTAAGTTGCTTTGAAACCATATTGTGTGCGGTGTGCTTCGTCTGCCATAACAACTACATTTTTACGGTCTGTTAAAGCATCCATTGTCGCTTGTCCTTCTTCAGGTTCGAATTTCTGCATAGTTGTAAATACGATACCACCTGATTCTACTGATAATAGTTCTTTTAATTCTTTTCGTGATTCAGCTTGTTTAGGTGTCTGTCTTAATAATCCTTTACCTGAGCGTCCTTTGGACTTAACAAAAGTACCATACAATTGATTGTCTAAGTCATTACGGTCTGTTACGACCACTAATGTTGGATTATTTAATTTTTGAATTAACTTTCCTGAGAAGAAGACCATTGTCAAACTCTTACCAGAACCTTGTGTGTGCCAAATAACGCCACCCTTGCCGTCTCCATGTTCAGATGTTGCTTCCATAGCACGATCAACAGCTTTATTCACTGCATAGTATTGATGGTATGCAGCTAATATTTTAACTATATGTCCTTTACCGTCATCTTGGAACAAAACAAAATGACGAATTAAATCTAATAGTACTTCCTTATTTAGCATACCATGAATCAATATATCTAAACTGCGAAACGTTGATGAATCTTCAGTTTTTCCATCTTTAGTACGCCAAGTCATAAAACGATCATAATCAGCAGTTAAAGAACCAGCTTTTGTATTAACACCATCACTCGTCACTAATACTGCATTATGATTAAATAATTGTGGAATTCTCATTTTATAAGTTTCTAACTGATGATACCCGTCTTCAATACCAACAGATTCATTTGTAGAATTTTTCAGTTCAATGACCACTACTGGTAATCCATTTATGAATAACACAATATCAGGTCGCTTTTTATAATCTCCGTTTACAACAGTTAACTGATTAACCGCTAAAAAATCATTATTTCCTGGGTTATCAAAGTCGAATACATATACCAAATCATTAATCGTCTCACCGTCATTATTATAGTGTTCAACCTCAATACCATTTGTAATCATTTCATGGAAAGAACGGTTATTCTCTAATAAACTAGGAGACTTCTCAATAGAAATTTCACGTATAGCCTGTTCAATAGCACTATTATTGAGTTCAGGATTAATACGTCTTAAAGCTGCTTCCAAACGATCATCAAGCACAACATCTTTGTCGCTCTCCCGTTCATTAATAATCCCATTTTCACCACTATCTCGACCATTCTTAACAGAATAACCAAGACCCTCAAACCACTTCAATGCAACCTGTTCTAAATCATCTTCACTAAATTGAAAGCTCATCTTCATTCACCTCGATGTCATCAGGTATCTCAATTTCACCTGACATTAATTTAGGTAGTAATGTGTCACGGAGTTGGGTTAAATATTTATTTTCATCATGAACTTCGCGAATTTTTTTATAATAAGTGTTTATATACTGATCAAACTTTCCATATATAAGTTTACTACCTACTACTATTTTAATGCTATTTAAATTTTTTTTGCTTATCTTAGGCTGAACAGCACCAGTAATATAAGGTTGAATATCAATGTTATTTAATATTAGCATTAACACTTCATCTGATAAATTTTTCCCTTTCAAAATATGAGCATGATTACTAACCCAAAATTGTCCCCAAACATACTGCACAAAAGGATGACCTTCTTCTGTTTGAACAGTACCATCTTCACCAACAAGTATGAATTTACCATCAAATAAATAGTCATCTACATAATCAATTATTTTAGTCGCACCATAATAAGGATAAATTGATGCAACTTTTTCTCGTTCTAACTTTGATAATGGTTTCCTTTTAGTATTATAACTTTCAGATATATCATTTAAAGTTTGTATACTCCAATCCTTAGGTATCACACCTAATTCACTCTCAACCATGTCTCCACCGCTTGATTTGTATGGATTTCCATTTTCATCTGGGAATTCAAAATCAACAAACCAACGTTTGAATAGTGTTTGTGAAAGTTCTTCAAGATTTTCAATTATTTGCTTATTGTTATCTATTTTTTTATCAATATCTACTAATAACTTTATTTGTTTTAATTGTTTGAATGTGTCATGAATACTTATTTCTATATTATTCAAATGATTTCTATTTAAAGTTGGAACACTACTACCTGTTGAAAAATTTTTTAGATTCATATTTTTAAGAAAATAATAAACATACTCGGGACTATTACCTTTAAAATCTTTAACATAAAGAGTAGTGTTCAGTGGCCAAAAATCTGCACTTTCATAATGAACAGCTCCTATTAAACCACTTCGACCAGTTATAACACCTGGTCCTTTTACTTTTGCAATATTATGATTACCACTCTTACCTGATGAACTAATTATTGGTATACATCCTTTATTTCTATCATTTGAAGGTAAATCATATCCTCTTTTCAATTCAATAAAATCTGCAAATTTCAATTTAACCTTTTTAAACTCCATAACCTAATCCCTCCAATGATTTTCGGATTTGGTCTTCGAGTTCTTTTGATTTCGCAAATTGTTCACTTAAATCTGCTGTGATTCTTTCCATTTTTTGTTCGAATGGCTCTGAATCTTCTTCTACTTCTGCTAATCCTACATAACGTCCTGGTGTTAAGATATATTCGTTATCTTTTATTTCTTCTGTCTTTGCTACTTTACAGAAACCTGCTTTATCTTCATATTTATTATGGCTTGTACCACGCCATGAGTGATAGACATTTGCTATATCTTTTATTTCATCATCTGAGAATTCTTTTAATGTTCTTGATACCATACTTCCAATATTTCTAGCGTCTATAAATAGTACTTCTCCACGTCGTTCATTCTTACCGTTTTTAGCTTTATTTTTTGTCACGAACCACAAACATACTGGAATTTGAGTTGAATAGAATAGTTGGCCTGGTAATGTAACTATACATTCAACTAAGTCTTGTTCAATTAAGTTTTTACGTATTTCTAATTCATCTTTACCACTTGTAGACATTGAACCATTCGCTAAAACAAATCCTGCTGTACCACTTGGGGCAAGTTTAGAAATCATATGTTCAATCCATGCATAGTTGGCATTGCCTTTAGGTGGAATACCAAATTTCCAGCGGTAATCATCTAATAATTTTTCTTGTCCCCAATCACTTGCATTGAATGGTGGATTAGCCAATATAAAATCAGCTTTCAAATCTTTATGTAAATCATTATGAAATGTGTCTGCATGATGATCACCTAAATCATTATCTATACCTCGAATAGCCAAATTCATTTTCGCTAATTTCCAAGTAGTTGGATTAGATTCTTGACCATAAACAGCAATATCATCTATACGGCCTTGATGTCGTTCGATAAAATGTTCACTTTGTACAAACATTCCGCCCGACCCACAACAAGGGTCATAAATTCTACCTTGATAAGGTTCAATCATTTCAACAAGTAATTTAACTATTGAAGCAGGTGTGTAGAATTCCCCAGCATTTTTACCCTCAGCGCTCGCAAATTTTGCGATAAAGTATTCATAAACACGACCTAAAACATCTTGTTTTTTACTTTCAGAATCCCCAACTTTGAATGTAAATAGATCAATAATATCGCCTAATTTTTCTTTATCTAATGCAGGTCTTGCGTAATCTTTAGGTAACACGCCTTTTAAAGACTCATTTTCTCTTTCAATTGCTATCATCGCTTTGTCAATAATTTGACCGATTTCTGGTTTCTTTGAATTATCGTTAATATATTGCCAACGTGCTTCTTTAGGAACCCAGAAAATATTCTCTGCTAAATACTCATCTTTATCTTCTTCGTCTGCATATTCATCATTTTTCAATTCTTCATACTTTTCTTCAAAAGAATCAGACACATATTTCAAAAATATAATACCTAACGCTACATTCTTGTATTCTGCAGCATCCATACTCCCACGTAATTTATCTGCAGCTTGCCATAACTTTTCTTCAAATCCTATAGTTGCCATTTATATTCCACCTCTATATTATCCTTTATACAAATATAGCAAATATTAAGTCTTTATGTGACTTTTCTTGTGATTTTCTTTGTGAAAAATATTGTTTGTTGTATTATTTAAGTAATATTAAGTAGCTAATTATAAAAGTATAGATTATTATGTAGTTAAACTGAGTACGAATGGGGGAGCAAATTTGTTATTTACTGAAGAACAGTTAAAATTATATTCTAAACCATTGTCAGAATCTGAAAAAGAAAAGTGTGAAAATGCAATAAGAATTATCCAAGAATCTCTGGAATCATTAGGGTATGAAACAAAAATGGGTATACGTAGAAACAATGAAGATACGCTATCATATCAAATTAAAATGACTAATCCATCGAAAGATTATGAACTAAGTATATTTGTGAAAGGTTCGTATGCAACAAATACCAATGTAAGACAAAATAGTGACGTTGATATTGCAGTGGTAAAAGAAAGTGAGTTTTTTGATAAATATAGGGAAGGTAAAACTAGAGAAAATTATAAATTTGTTTCTAGTAATAATCCTCCGTATCATTTTAAAGATGAAGTAGAAGAAGCTTTGATTGAAAGATTTGGAAGAAGTGAGGTAAGAAGAGGTAATAAAGCAATTAGAATCAATGGCAATACTTACCGTAAAGAAACAGATTGTGTACCTTGTTTTAGATATAGAGATTATAGTAATGATTATATGGATGATCCAAATAATTTCATTGAAGGAATCACAATTTATTCAGATAAAGGTGAACGAATTATAAATTATCCGGAACAGCATATAAATAATAGTGTTATAAAAAATAACAATACAAATTATAAATATAAAAAGATGGTTAGAATAATAAAGGAAATAAGATATCAATTAATAGATAGTAAAAATGGAAACGCGAAACAAACTTCTTCATTTGGAGTTGAAGGTTTGTTTTGGAACATACCGGATTACAAATATAGCAATGATGAAAAGTTAGGTGATACATTTAATACATTAATTGCATTTTTAATAGATAATATAGATAAATTAAGTGAATTTAAAGAACCTAATGACATTCTATGTTTATGCGATTCTCAAGAAAAAAATAATGTTTATAAAAATTTTATTCTAGATGTAAAGAATTATTTTGAATATAGTGGTGAGGAAAAATATGAATGACAAAATAAATCATTTGATTAAAATAACAGGATGGTTTACAGGAATCTTTTTCTTGTTACTAATTATAGTATCATGTACGGTATGGCAAATAGGATGGATACATATCATAAGTTATGCTGTAACAATATCAGCATTTATTACTATAGGGTATGAAAGGTTTATGTGGAAGTGGAAATTGTTTCGTATATTTAATAAGCAGGCTGATATATCAGGAGATTATGAGGCAACACTCAGATATTTTTATGAAGAAGGTGGAATTAAAAAGGTAAGTGTGGAAATAAAACAAACTTTTTTAACAGTAAATATTGAATTAAGAAGCGATGAAATTACTAGTAATAGTATTACAGCAGATATTATTGAAGAACATGGTAAAAATATATTGTACTATACTTATATAACAAATCCAAAAGCCGAATTCGAAAAGAAAAATCCTATTAATCGAGGAACAACAAGATTAATAGTTGGAGAAAATGAATTGACTGGAAAGTATTGGACTGGAGCCGAAACCACAGGTGATCTAAGACTCAAAAAACTAAAATAAAGTATTGATACCAAAATAAATTCAATTTTATTTTGGTATTTTTAGCAATATCACTAATAAGGAGAAGCATATCATAAATGATGCGGTTTTTTTAGCCGCTTCGTAAAGGGATTTTGAACGTATCGGAACGTATGAGGTTTATGAGAATTGCTGTTATGTTTTTGTGAAAGTTATCATAAGTAGGTGGGGGAAAGGAGAGGTTAAATATGAAAGAAAGATTGTTTAATTGTCCTGTAGAAGCGATTATAAGTTTAATAGGAGGTAAATATAAACCGATTATTCTATGGTATTTGTTGGATGGTAAATTAAGATTTAATGAATTACAAAAGCGATTACCTCAAGCTACAGCTAAGATGTTAAGCCAACAATTGAAAGAGTTACAACAAGATGGATTTATTGAAAAAGTGATTTATCCAGAAGTGCCTCCTAAGACAGAATATTACATCACAGAGTATGGTAAGACTTTAGAAACTATTTTAAATGAAATGTGTAACTGGGGAGAAGAATATATGGGAGATTCTATTATTCAACATAGCAATTATTAAACGGGTATAGTTACTTTTTGGGTACTAACTTACAAAAAAGTGCAGTCTTCTCAAGGAAATTAAACGGTGATATATTTATCTCTACTTTAATAAATAGGAGAGATAATATGTTAAATGAAATTATTTGGCCACAAAAATGGTTACCAGGTACTACTGATAATTTTGCTTCTAATGAAATAATAGTAAGAGATTTAAGTTTTGAAACTGTTATAGAAAATCTTATCGATACTTCAAAATGGGAACAATATTATAAAAATAGTAGTGATATTCATATGTATCATCAAACATCGTCTAAATTACAACAAGATACACGTTTCAAATTTAAAACATTTGGATTTGATATAGAAGCGAAAGTTGAAGAACTCATCATCAATGAAAATGTTGCGCGTATCGCTTGGCATGGTTGGAACAATTCTACAGGAGATGACTTCTTAGACGTCTATCACGCATGGCTAATCGAAAAATTACCACAAAATAGATTAAGAATTTTAACGCAAGAATCACAAATTGGCATACCAGCACAACAAATGGCACAAGACGAGAAGCATCCTATGATTAATGGGCATCAAGACTGGTTAGACTGCCTCGCAAAATTTTCACAATAACAAAAACGCCCGATCCTGTAGTTCACTACTACGAATCGGGCGATTATTTTTTATACGTAATTTAAATATTCCACTAAGTAACTGTCTTCGGCGCGTTTGATTACTATAGTTAATCTTTTTTAATGATTAATAAAATGTATTGTGAAATATTTATGCTTGATCAATAGTTTATTATATTTGAATTAAAAAATATTATGTAGAAAAAGAAGGCCGAGATGAATACTTAGCAAAGAGTATTTTTAAAAGCAAGGGAGATGATTTTATGGGCATTAATATTCAACATTTTGAAGAAAAGGATGCTGAGGAAATTGTTAAGTTGATTCATCGAGCAATGTTTGAAACGAACATCTCCGATTATTCTAAAGAAGATTTGGTAAAAGATGTTGAGAATATAACTGTGTCGTCAATCATCGAAAGAGCTTCTTGGACTCACTTTTATGTATTTAGAGATGAGGAGACTATCATTGCCACAGGTGCAATTGGTCCTTATTGGGATAGTCCAACAGAGAGCAGTTTTTTCACTATTTTTGTTTTACCTGAATACCAAGGTAAAGGGGTTGGAAAACTTATTATTAATACATTGGAAGACGATGAGTTTTATAAGAGAGCTAGCCGGATAGAGATACCAGCCTCAATTACTGCAGTTCCTTTTTATCAGAAGTTTGGCTATAACTTCAAGGATGGAGTTAGTATTGCTGATGAGGAAGGTATAGTAAGAATGGAGAAAAAACTTTACGACTTAAATTAACGTTACAAGTTAAGTGATTTTTAGTAAAATTATTAGTCGGATTTACAGATAAAAAGTAATAAATATACTATGTTAAAAAAAAGTTCGTTATTTATCTAGTATAAAATAACGCGTCCAATATTAATTATTACTAAATTTTGATATATTTAAAGAAAGATTAAGTTTTAGGATGGATAAATGAATGGCTTATCAAAATGAATATGTAATAAAACATGAAGTAATACAACAACTTGAGAGCTTAGACTATGAACGAGCAAACATACATAATGTAAAATCAGAAATCAATATATGCCTCAATAAAAAACTAGGAGTGTTAAAATATGATTGAACAAACTAATACTCCAAAACTCAGGTTTCCAGAATTTAAAAATGAATGGTCTTATGATTTATTGAGTGATGTTGTAACTAACAAAAGTAAAAAACTTGATCCTAAAAAAGAAGAAGCTACAAAAGATATTGAATTAGACAGTATCGAGCAAAATACTGGTCGATTACTTGATACATATATATCTAATGACTTTACAAGTCAAAAGAATAAATTTAAAAAGGGTAATGTCTTATATAGCAAGCTAAGACCTTATTTAAATAAATACTACTATGCCACAATAGATGGTGTATGTTCATCGGAAATATGGGTGTTAAACACACTAAATAAAGATGTCCTAGTTAACAAGTTTCTTTATTATTTTATACAAACCAATAGATTTAGCAGTGTGACTAACAAATCCGCAGGTTCAAAAATGCCACGTGCTGATTGGGAGTTAGTAAAAAATATTAGATTATACAAAGGATCAATTAAAGAACAAGAAAAGATTGGGTATTTTTTTAGCAAACTCGACCAACATATTGAATTAGAAGAGAAAAAATTAAAATTATTAGAACAACAAAAGAAAGGCTATATACAAAAGATTTTTTCTCAAGAGTTAAGATTTAAAGATGAAAATGGAAATAATTATCCCAATTGGGAAATGAAGAAGTTAGGTAATATCGCCAACATTGTAGGTGGAGGAACACCGAGTACGAAAAAAAGTGAATATTGGGATGGCGATATAAATTGGTTTTCACCAGTTGAAATAGGAGATAAGGAATTTGTGAGTACTAGTCAAAGAAGAATAACTGAAAAAGGACTAGAAAAAAGTTCAGCAAAGATGCTTCCAATAGGCACAGTGTTATTTACTTCAAGAGCAGGCATAGGAAAAACAGCTATACTCTCTAAAGAAGCGACTACTAATCAAGGATTTCAATCAATAGTGCCAAAAGAGAACGATTTAGATTCATATTTTTTATATTCAATGACGAGTATTTTAAAAAGAAATGCTGAAAAAGTAGGAGCAGGATCAACATTTTCTGAAGTGTCAAGAAAACAGATGGAACAAATAAAGTTGCTAATTCCAATATTAAAGGAACAAAAACAAATAGCACGATTGTTTCAGATAATTAATAGAAAGATTAATAAGCAGATACATAAAATTGAGTTATTAAAACAACGAAAAAAGGATTACTACAAAAGATGTTCGTTTGATACTGATAAAGACCTATTATGTTAATTGAAAATACCAAAAAAATAAGTTGAGAGCATCCCTCACCGTAAAGTGAAGGATGCTCTAGTTTTATTGAAATATACATTTCATTTTGTTAAATAGCGATTGATAATATCTTGAAAATCATTGTTAAGTACCGTTGTTATAGAGTCATCATTCATAAAATCGTTATATATTTTATCAAGTATTTCCTCATCTTCAATCGCTGTAAATTGGTGTACTAACCCTTTTACTATTGAAACGTAATCATGTGATGCTAAACAACTAGCAACCGTTCGCCAGTCTGACTGTGTGGTTTCATAGTTCATAGATAATCCTCCTTTTATTTCAATGTCCATTTTTGACGTGCTTTAGGATTGAGTGGATGCATGATTTCATTTGTTACTGGATTGATGAGTTTCTTTACTTTCTTCTTATGAGGTTTTAACATTTCCATCACTTGCTCAACACGTTCGACAACAACTGGTCGCTTCGCATAAGCACCATAGGCTAGAATGATTGTTTCACTTTCACTTATCGCTTTCATTAAATGTATGTCTGTGTTTATCATAAGGTTCTTTGATATGTTTAAGATTTTCAGGTGTTTTGATATTAGAGAATAGATTCACTAGATATACAGCACCATATTGTTCAGTATTAGCTAATTGATTGAGGATAAGAACAGTTGTGAGATCGAGTGATAATACACCATCTAAATGAGGGTACATCGTTATCACAGTACAAGCCGGTTTCTTGTTATCCCATGTCTTTTTGAGTAAGTAGCGGTGTTGTTCATCATCGCTAAAAACCGCTTCTGTGTGTATCGTACTTTTGATTGTATTCATCATCGTCACTCCTTTAGTATTCTTCTGGCAAAAGCATCACATAATAAAAAGTGTCTACGTCATCTTCACGAATAACGTAGACTTTCTTAGGTAATGCGTTTTGATTTTTTATATAGTTTGTATAATGATATTTCAATTTGTATGCGGGTTGTTCTTGTTCATGTGTGATTGAGAGTATATTTTCATCTTCTTGCAGTCTAAAAATGTGTAGGTAATCTGGATGAGGTTGATTATCTCTTTCTTTTACCATCTTCCAAAGTAAGATTTGAAGATCTAGAGATAGTTGTTCACCAATGCCTTTTGTGATGTATCGATTGATTTTCATACTATTTCCCTCCATTTTGTTTTTCTTTCATGATGTCAATCACTTCGTTAATGACTGTAACAGATAGTTGAGCGACCTTAATCCAGTTCATATTATTCTCCTCCTTTTTGTAATAGATGACGTTCATCGATAAGTATATTTTTAGTATCTGTAAGGTACAGAAAGTCCATATCAAAATGATCCAGATAACCAATGCTGATGAGTTGTTTATTTGCGTACATTAGAAATGGATAGATACTTAGCTCATGTAGTTCATCATTGTAGTAGGTATAGGTTTCAAGTGTAAGGTGAGCAAGTGGAGAATGGTCTACAAAGCGAGTAGGAAGTATATTTTTTGCTGCTTCTTCTAACGCTTCACATTCCCATGTTTCATTGTTAGATAGTTGGAAAAGACGAGTTATATATTGTTTGAGTTCTTGAGTGATTGTTTTCATATCATTGCCTCCTAGATAGTGTGATAGTGATGTAGTTGATGTACATCATTGAGATAATATATATTTGATTTGTCATTTATTACGGATCCCGGTGAGAATAAGAGAAAATTCCATATAAAAACCCGTGATAAACGTTGGTGTAACAAGGAAATCCCAGAATCCCACTCATTTTGACGAACAATCAACTCATTATTTATAAGTATTGATGATAGAGTTGGGTCTCTGCTTCCTTATATATTATTTATTTATAAAGAATAATGGGATTTTGGGATTGTGCTTGCACAATCCTTCTGCTTCTTCGAATCTGCAAATCCCATTCTTTTCCCGGTAAAAAATCATCGTGGGATGTTCTTTAGCAATTTCAATATAAGCATCGTGTAGTTATGAAAATAATGACGACAATGGCTGTTTCATTAGATAAGTGTTATTGAAATTGATAAAGAGAATTCTAAAAATGGTTAGATAAAATAAGTGAAAGAATAGCAGTGTAGTTATTGTTTATTCAATAGTTATATATAAAGTTTGTGACAAAAATAAAGACGAAGTGCTAAGGAGCACTTCGTCGAGTGGATGGTTATTAAATAGTTGTTTGATAATATCATTATTCAATTTGAGTGTGACATAAAATTGTTTCTTATGATGTTCATGTTTTCGGATATCAATACGATCGATGACCGTCAGATAGAGTGATTTCAACTGAGATTTCTCTAATTTGTCTAGATCTTTGAATATTACTCGTAGTACATTCGCAATCATATCTGCATCATAATGTGGAGCTTCCGCTTGTTTATCTTGTTCTAGTTGATGGATTTGATTATTTATTTGATTCAATTCATCTTGGTAGCTAAGTATTGTTGGTTTCAATACGCTATCTAAGTCAGGTGAGTCTTCAATCGTTTTCGTTAGTGTATGCATTTTGGCTTTTATTTCTTCACATTGTGACTGTTTATAAGCAATATCATGATTCAAAGAAGAGACGTCTATTTGACTTCTTTCATTTACTTTTTCAACCAATTGTTTCAATACCTTTTTACTTTTGATAATCTCCAATATTTGGTTCATAACATATTTTTCCAATACATCTGCTCTAACACTATTGGCTGAACAAACTTTAGAACCTTTGTTTCTAAAATTACTACATGAGTAATATCTGATTCGTTTCTTAGTGCCATCTTTTAATGTATTGGTTGTATTACTTGCCGCCATTGCTGCGCCACATTTCGGGCATTTTACAATGCCAGTCAGTAGGTTTGTCCCTTTACCATGAACTTGTGGTTTCTTGCGACTCTCTTGGCGTTTAAACTGTACTTTATCCCATAAAGCTTTATCAATAATAGGCGCATGCTTACCATCTGCAATGATCGGTTCTTCATTGAGTCCTTTTCGTCTTTTATCGCTCCAGTGTCTATACTTCGCAAACTGTATCTTTCCAATGTAAAAAGGGTTTGAGATGATGTAAGTAATGGACGAAATGCTAAAAGGTTTCCCTTTCTTAGTCACATAACCTTTATGATTCAATGCGTTCGCTATCTTACGATAACCATGACCTTTAGCGTATGACTCAAAATATATTTAACAATATTCGCTTCATGTTGATTAATCATCAGTTCTTTTTTACTATCAGGTACTTTATCATAGCCTAAAGGCAAATTACCTTGGTAATAACCTTCAATCGCTCGTTGTCTTTGGCCATTGTAGACATTCTCTACAATCGTATTTCTTTCAAATTCTGCAAAGCTGGCTAAAATTTGGAGCATCAATTTACCTGTTGAGCTGGCAATTTCTATTTTTTCAGTTAGACTAAAAAATTCGACATTAATCTTATACAATTCCTCGACAATATTTAATAAGTCTGAGGTATTTCTAGCCAAACGATTGGTTTTGTAGACCATAATACAATCTAATTTACCTTCGTTGGCATCTTTTAACATACGTTGTAATTCTGGACGTTGCATTGTTTTACCCGATATACCTCGATCTGTGTATTCATTGACGACTTCATAACCTTGAAATTGACAATACTCTGTAAGTTGATTCAATTGACCTTGAATACTGTAACCATCCGTTTGCATTTCAGTTGATACACGTGCGTATAATCCAATACGTTTCTTTTTGAGTTGTTTCATATGACTTCATTCCTTTCAGGAGTTATTAAATGCGATTGTTCAACGATATTGAGTGGACTGTTTTTAAAGTAGATTCCTTGTAATTGTTTTGTTTGCGTTATTATGATGTTATCAATCAAAGGGACTATGGTTTCTAATGTCAATTTATCTTTAGTTATATGACGGATTGTTTCAGCAATTTGACTAGATGAATAATTAGAGGAACGTTCTTCACTTTCAGAGTCAGCAGATAAGCGTTTAAACGTTTCGATATCAATTTGATTTTGTGCCAGTTTTTCGATGAGTTGTTCTTGTGTTAGATGTGATTGTCTGTGTTTCATTTGTTGGTGTTTTAGAGCTTTTAGTATTGTCTCATTTAATTTGTCATGAAATGATTGATTGCCACAATATGCTTTACAAGTGTTGAGGACCTCTGTTTCAATCATTTGCGCATTGATACCTTTAAATGGACACGTATGATAGGCTTCATTCATATTTTTAGGACAAACATAGTAACGTAGAGAGTGTTTCTCTTTTTTTATCGTTAAGTTTGTTAATGTTGATTGACAGTAAGGACATTTGATTCGTCGCTTTAGCTTATTTCTAGAATTGGATCGATTGTGTTGTTTATGAATACGACGCTCTTGTGCTTCTTCAAACATATCAACATCTATAATAGGCGGAACGATATCATTAAACGTGCCATACTTATTGATGACACGACCGCAATAGTTAGGGTTCAAGAGAATATTTCGAACTTGATAGGGCTTACGAGGAATAAGCTTAGGATGGTTATCTAAATGTTGGGAAATCTTTTTGTAGCCTAGCCCTTGTAAGTACCAGCAATAGACCACTTTGACTGTATACGCTTCTTCTTCTTGTACAACAAAATGACCTTTTCTATAACGATAGCCAAACGGTGCATGAGTTGTGATTAGCTTGCCTTGTTTGGCTTTTTCTCTTATCCCATTCTGTGTCTGTTCACTGATATTATTAGACTCCATTTCAGCTAGACTCATAAGTATGTTTAGGCGAAAACGATCAAATTCTTTAGATAAGTCAAAATAGCCATCATTCACACTGATGATTGTGACGTGATGCTTTTTACAAATCTCAAAGAATTGTATAGCGTTTTTCAAATTACGATGGAGTCGATTCAGACGATAGCAACACAATACTTTACATTTTCCAGATGTAATCATTTCTACCATTTTTTGATAACCCGACCGTTTCGTATGTCGACCGCTTTTCTTATCATCATAAAACGTTATATTAGGCCATCCATATTGCTTAGCAGTATTCAAAATAAGAGATTTCTGAGTCGCTAAGCTTTGTTGTTTGATTGTACTTTGACGTACATAAGCAATCGCTTCTTCCATGTTATACACCTCCAAAAAGATAATATATATTTGTGAGTAAATTAGAATGAAAGGTCCAACGTGCTTTTAACACGTTGGACCGCAATGATTAGTTATCGTTCTGTAACTCTTCAACGATTAAATCAGCTAGTAATTCAATCAATTCATCCATTTTATCTACTCCTGTACGATTTCATCTTTAGTTATTAAAAATCAATTAAATCATCATTCTGTTTTTTCCATGATTGAAGCATCTTTTTGTTATCCAAGTTAATTTTAGCTTTAATAGGTTCGGCATCTTTAGTTAGACCAAAAATAGACGCATATTCTGAATCTAGCTTTAAATGGTAAAAGACAAGTGACTGTTTTTTGCCATTGTCATCTTTGACTGTTCGTTTTGTTGTAATTCGATCATGGTCAGATTCGATAAATCCTTTATCCCTTAGTGCATTCACGACATTGTTGACATCTTGGAAGTGATTCTCTATCAACATATTTTTAAATACAGATGCAATGATTTTTACTTCGATATAATCATCTTTTAAGGCAATTAGTCCATTGTTCTCAAACATATTCTTTAACGCTTTGTCATCAGAAAACTTACCACGGTTTTGTGCTACAAATTGCGTAATGACTTCGATTGCTTTATCTGCCAGTGAGCGTTCAGAGACTGTATGATCATGATAATCAATAAAGTAGTCTCTTATTTTAGCGATATCAATATCTGTAGCTAAAACACGACCTAATATTTTCGCAGATGTTGTAATGACTGCATAACGTTTAAACATACGAATACCTGTATTATTTGTTTCATTTTTCAATGCTTCATTAAACCAGTGATGCTCTTCTTGAAACCATTTAATGACTTCATTTTCACGGTTGATAAGGTATTTAGCTACTAACGGTAAAACATGACCATAGTTTAGTGCCACAGTTTTTTTAATATTATCTGAATTTGTTGCATCTTTAGTAAACCGTTCATTAATTTCAATAGTTCTCACTCGTAAACCATCATTTTGAGCAGAATCAGTAAAGATACTGTATTCAGAGGTTGAAATCACAGACGTGCCCCAATTCTTAGGCGTTTTAACTTCTCCGTGTACATTGGAACGTTGACGCCCTTGACCTTCAGCGATAGAGTACAATAACCCCGTTGTATCTTTAAAAGTTGCTGATGAGAGTTCATCAAATACAATAGGTATACCAAAATTGTTACTCAAGTAACCTTCAAGTGCATTACGTGTACCATTCCAACTTCGAAAAAGTGTTTGATTACCTTTGGTTGGATTTCCAGCGACGGATACCGCTAAAGCTGCTGCTGTTGATTTACCAGTTGATGACTGGCCTGTAAAACTAAAGATAATTCCTGCAAATTCGATTTCACGTTTGTACTTCAGAAAGCTTGTCACTAAGGCAGAAATTCCAAATATGACCGCTAACTCTAGAAGAAGATGACCTTTGACTTCGTTAATATACATATTTAACCAATCTTTAAATGTTCCTTTAGGCTCTAATAGATAAGCACTATCTACAATAGGATCTAAAGATGATAATTGATCATATTGTTTAGATGTATAAATGGTATCTATCATTACAATATAACCGTGGGGTGTTTCTATGATGCCCGAGCCATCATATAAATCAGAAGTGGGCAGTTCATCGCGCATTAATTGTAGTGCATAGCTCAAATCTCTTATATAATTTTCATTGATACTGTGACCATATTTAATCAAGTAAGGTAACTTTCGAGCTGTTAAAATATCAGATTCAAATGTATGTTCCTTATCTTTACCGTTAGAAATAATTATCTTTTCTGTATTTTCTGAGGCATGCCAAAATTTAGCTTCAACAACGATACAACTAGACATAGTCACCACTTTTTTCTCATCTCCATCTTTTTTAGGTAGAATAGTTTTATGCCAACCCATTGTATCTAAATGGTATAGGCCTAGTCTAAAAATGTCATGATGACTCATTAGCGAACACCTCCTTTCGAAGGGTTGCTAATATTATTTGTACTGACCTTACGGTAAATTAAATTACGATTTGATTTACGGTTGATTATAATAACGTTTGCTTGAGGACATTTTTTTACCCATGAACTATAACGACGTCCAACCTCTCTTTGTTCATTAATTGAAAGATCCATATTATTAAATTGTGGCATTTTTATTGCCATATTTTTTAAATCATTAAAAGAATACTCTGTATTTGGAGATAACTTCTTAGTAACTATCTTTACACCCTCATATAGCAATTCTTGTTCGTAGCTTTTTTCTTGCATTGATTAAACATCCTTTCTTAATATGCCCTTTATTTCTATGACTAGTTCTTGTTGTTTATGTTAAGAGTATACGAAGCAAGTAATGATCTTCCTATTTAAACTCTCACATTTGAAATTTTAGTAAATAACCTAAAAAAATAGCACAAACACAGTATTGCAAGGGTGTTTGCGCTTTAGAATTACTAATAGATTAATGTGAAATTTTAATGAGTGTTTACTAATAAATCAATTATCAGCCTATTAATAAAAAATATATAAATTTTTTTATTTACGACTACTTATTAGTTTTGATTTATAGATGTTTAAAAAATTAACGTCATCAAATAATGAAAATGTGCTCTTAGAATGTATATGCTTTAAACTCGTAAATTGCTTATCCTGATTAATACTTAGAGATTGAGAAGTATTATCTTTACTACTATTAGACTTTATATCTTTGAAATTAAAGTTGTTAATTTTAGTATGTAAATAATCATTAAATTCAAATATATCAAAGCACTTGTTTCTAGTATAACTGTTGTACATTTCCTCTTTTATTAAAATTCGAGTGTAATTTGCTAATGTTCTTAAATCATTGAAACCTTTAAAGTAATAAATATAAAAATCTTTAAACACTTGATGTAAAGGGTAGTAAGATGGTCTCTTTTTAAAATGAAATATTAAATTATGATTATCGAGAAAATCCGCATCTAAAAGGTCCTCTAAACTATAAGTAGTGCTATTTCTCAAAATAATTAAATGCTTAGGTATTATATTTGAGAGTAGTTCAACTACTTTAGAAAAATCTTCATTGAGTAGTTCTTTAAAATTATTAGAAGTAAGTAATGTGTCAATAAATGTCTCTGATAAAGTATGAGTGAGTGTTGCTTTAGAATTTTCATACTTAGATAAAAGCTTTTTATTGTGATTTAATAATTGCCAATACATGTTAGACGGTAATAACCTATTGACCATACAATTGGTTATTATTAGTAAAGTATCATTAAATGTATAAAATGGTTTATTAAAGATATCATCTTTTTCTTTAGCAACATGCTTCATTAAATTATCAATATCCTTATCCAGGTCTTTCTTAGTAGGCATTTCTATTGATGAGGTTGAGCTAATATAACTTTTCATCGTCGCATAATAGCTTATTTGAATATCTTTTCTTTTAAACTGAATATCGCTATAGAAATGGCCATTTGGATTGAATTCACTGGTATCAGCTAAGCATTTAGTTAATTTGCTTAATCGAATATTTTCATATTGGCTGTAAGTTTTTGCATTCTTCATATTAGATTGGGGGAGTTGTTTTAATCTTGCAACAACAGATTCAATACTATTTACAATAGGCGTTAAATGAAATCGATGGTTTAAAGATTCCTTTGATCCACCGAAAGTAATGGCTATCTTTATATTTTTTATTTCTTTATCACTTAAATTAATTAAGTTATCTTGTAGTAAGCAATATTCTAAAAAACGAGTAACGCTTTCTTTATCAATAAAATAAGATATAATTTCTTCTTTTACTTGTTCGAATTGTTCATCTAGCATTTCTTGATCGTAATTATATTTCAAAAATTGATATAAAGCGTCGAATAATCGGTTAAGTATTAAGACAGAACCAGCGTGTGCGCCATATTGATTGATAACATGTTTGAAATCATCTTTTATTTCAATGCTTATTTTATTAGTGATAAATGGCTCACTTAGCATTTGGTTTGAGCTAATGAATACTTCTTCGTTAAATTCTAAATTTTCAGAAGCTATATTAAGTAATTGAACTACTGCTTTAACTAACTGCTTTTCATCTTTATTAACTTTAAACATTCTTAAGTTCCTTTCTATTTTTCTCTAAATATACAACAAACTCTAAGTAAATAGATAAGAAAAATGACTAATCTTGGAGATAAATCGAAACGCTTTATACCCTAGGGGGGTATATGTTATATTATAAGTAGCTTTACTATAACATTTTCATTAGGAGGGGTTAATTTGAATAATAATAGTGAAGAGCATAATCATCAAAATCACATGAATCATTCCAATCACATGCATCATGATAACCATGAATCACATAATCATCATAGTGGCCATGCACATCATCATGGAAATTTTAAAGTTAAGTTTTTTGTTTCATTAATTTTTGGAATACCTATCATTCTTTTATCGCCAATGATGGGTGTTAACTTACCTTTTCAATTCACATTTCCAGGTTCTGAATGGGTAGTGTTAATATTAAGTACAATTTTATTCTTTTATGGTGGTAAACCGTTCTTGTCTGGTGGTAAAGATGAAATTGCTGAAAAAAAACCAGGCATGATGACCTTAGTTGCCCTAGGTATTTCAGTAGCTTATATTTATAGCTTGTATGCTTTTTATATGAATAATTTTAGTAATGCAACTGGTCATACAATGGACTTTTTTTGGGAATTAGCAACCTTAATTTTAATTATGCTATTAGGACATTGGATAGAAATGAATGCTATCGGAAATGCTGGAGATGCTTTAAAGAAAATGGCAGAACTGTTACCTAATAGTGCGATTAAAGTTATGGATAATGGCCAACGCGAAGAAGTTAAAATATCAGACATCATGACTGATGATATCGTCGAAGTAAAAGCCGGAGAAAGCATTCCAACAGATGGTATTATCGTTCAAGGACAAACATCTATAGATGAATCCCTAGTCACTGGAGAATCTAAAAAAGTACAAAAAAATCAAAATGACAACGTCATCGGGGGTTCTATTAATGGGTCTGGAACAATACAAGTCAAGGTTACAGCTGTTGGAGAAGATGGATATCTTTCTCAAGTTATGGGACTTGTTAATCAAGCACAAAATGATAAATCTAGTGCTGAATTGTTATCTGATAAAGTAGCGGGTTATTTATTCTACTTTGCTGTAATTGTTGGCGTGATTTCTTTTATTGTCTGGATGCTCATTCAAAATGATGTTGATTTTGCACTCGAACGTCTTGTAACTGTGTTAGTCATTGCTTGTCCACATGCTTTAGGATTGGCAATACCTTTAGTCACTGCACGTTCGACTTCAATTGGTGCACATAATGGTTTAATTATTAAAAATAGAGAGTCTGTAGAAATAGCTCAACATATCGATTATGTAATGATGGATAAAACTGGTACTTTAACTGAGGGTAACTTTTCTGTGAATCATTATGAGAGCTTTAAAAATGATTTGAGTCATGATACAATATTAAGCCTTTTCGCCTCATTAGAAAGTCAATCTAATCACCCATTAGCTATAAGTATTGTTGATTTTGCGAAAAGTAAAAATATTTCATTTACTAATCCACAAGACGTGAATAATATTCCGGGTGTCGGATTAGAAGGTCTAGTTGATAATAAAACATATAAAATAACAAATGTCTCTTATCTTGATAACCATAAACTTAATTATGACGATGACTTGTTTACTAAATTAGCTCAACAAGGTAATTCAATCAGTTATTTAATCGAGGATCAACAAGTCATTGGTATGATTGCTCAAGGAGATCAAATTAAAGAAAGCTCAAAACAAATGGTAGCTGATTTACTATCAAGAAATATTACACCAGTCATGCTTACAGGTGACAATAATGAAGTGGCACACGCTGTCGCAAAAGAATTAGGTATTAGTGATGTCCACGCACAACTCATGCCAGAAGATAAGGAAAGCATTATAAAAGATTATCAAAGTGACGGTAATAAAGTCATGATGGTCGGAGACGGTATCAATGACGCGCCAAGTCTTATAAGAGCCGATATTGGTATAGCAATTGGTGCAGGCACAGATGTTGCAGTGGATTCAGGGGATATCATACTTGTTAAAAGTAATCCATCAGATATTATTCATTTCTTGACCCTTTCAAATAATACTATGAGAAAAATGGTGCAAAACTTATGGTGGGGTGCAGGTTATAATATTGTTGCTGTACCTTTAGCAGCTGGCGTATTAGCTTTTATCGGGTTAATATTATCACCAGCTGTAGGAGCAATATTAATGTCTTTAAGTACAGTTATAGTAGCGATTAATGCTTTTACATTAAAATTAAAATAAAAGAGGTAAACCTTATGTATAATAAAGTTTTTGCAATTTTAATTATAATTTTTTCCATAATAATTATTGCGTCTAATGATACTTTCGCAGAAAGTAAGAATGACATGATGAACATGAAAGAAGATAAGAAAAGTACAATGGACATGACAAATATGAAACATCATGACGAAAGAAAGAAATTAAATTCTTCACAAGGAAAAAATGAAATAATATTTCCTGAAGTTGCAGAGTCAAAAAAAGATAACAATGGTTATAAAAATTATACATTAAAAGCTCAGAAAGGAAAGACAGAGTTTTACAAAAATAATTTTTCTAATACTCTAGGCTACAATGGAAATTTACTTGGACCAACTTTAAAATTAAAAAAAGGAGATAAAGTTAAAATTAAGTTAATAAATAACTTAGATGAAAATACAACATTTCATTGGCATGGATTAGAAGTAAATGGAAAAGTGGATGGAGGGCCTTCTCAGGTTATAAAACCAGGAAAAGAAAAAACTATAAAATTTGAGGTTAATCAAGATTCTGCTACGTTATGGTATCACCCCCACCCCTCTCCAAATACAGCTAAACAAGTTTATAATGGCTTATCAGGATTATTATATATAGAAGATAGTAAAAAGAATAATTATCCTAGTAATTATGGAAAAAATGATTTGCCTATAATAATCCAAGATAAAACATTTGTATCTAAAAAATTAAATTATTCAAAAATGAAAGACGAAGATGGCACTCAAGGTGATACTGTTCTTGTGAACGGAATAGTAAACCCCAAACTGACAGCAAAAGAAGAGAAAATACGTTTGAGACTTTTAAATGGTTCTAATGCTCGAGATTTAAATCTTAAGCTAAGTAATAATCAAAGTTTTGAGTATATTGCTTCAGATGGCGGTCAATTAAAAAACGCTAAAAAATTAAAAGAAATTAATTTAGCTCCTTCAGAAAGAAAAGAAATAGTAATAGATTTATCTAAAATGAAAGGCGAGAAAATCAGTCTGGTTGATAATGATAAAACTGTAATTTTACCGATTAGTAACAAAGAGAAAAGTTCTAACAAAGGTAATATACCAAAAGTAAGTAAAAAAATAAAATTAGAAGGTATGAATGATCATGTTACCATTAATGGTAATAAATTCGATCCTAACAGAATAGATTTTACACAAAAGTTAAACCAGAAAGAAGTATGGGAAATTGAAAATGTCAAAGATAAAATGGGTGGTATGAAACATCCTTTCCACATCCATGGAACGCAATTTAAAGTTTTATCTGTGGATGGTGAGAAACCTCCAAAAGATATGAGGGGTAAAAAGGATGTTATATCTTTGGAACCTGGACAAAAAGCTAAAATAGAGGTTGTATTTAAAAATACTGGAACATACATGTTTCACTGTCATATACTTGAGCATGAAGATAATGGAATGATGGGTCAAATAAAAGTAACAAACTAATCAATAGGGAGATTTTAATATGATGAAAAAAGATAAAGACACTAATGACCAAAAAAGTGAGAGCCATATGAAGCATAATGATGAAAGTAAAGTTCCTGAAGATATGAAATCGACTAATGAGGGTGAATTTAAAGTGGGAGATAAAGTAACGATTACAGCAGGACATATGCCAGGGATGAAAGGTGCAGAAGCTACTGTAAAAGGGGCGTATAAAACATATGCCTATGTTGTAAGTTATAAACCCACAAATGGAAATGAAAAAGTAAACAATCATAAATGGGTCGTAAACGAAGAGATTAAAGATGCTCCTAAAGATGGATTTAGTAAGGGCGATACTGTTAAATTAGAAGCAAGTCATATGTCTGGTATGAAAGGTGCTACAGCCAATATAGATAACGTGAAAAAGACTACTGTTTACGTGGTTGATTACAAATCCAAAGATAATGGTAAAATCATTAAAAATCATAAATGGATGACAGGAAATGAGCTGAAAGCACGATAAAAATCTAGTTCTAGATTGAGAAATAAATAGATATAAAGATATCCTCCTTAATCAATAATTTAAATAACTTATTATTGTTAAGGAGGATATTTTTTAGTGTGTAAATTAAAAAGAATTTTAGAAGAATAACATTTATCAAAAAACTGTTCATTACCTTATTAATTGAAATTATATAATTAAAAACCGCATCATTAACTAATACGCAGAAATATCATAAGTGATGCGGTTTTTTTAGCCGCTGTATAAAAGATTTTGAATGTACCAGAACGTATGAGGTCTATGAGAATTACTGTTATGTTGTTGTGAAACATAGCAATAAATAAAAAAGGCATGTACTATGTAAAATGTTTGTTAAATTATATAAATTTATATATATAAATATTTTTTAAATAGATATTTATTCAATAATATAAAAAGGGACTATAAGCTATATCTAATTACTTATAGCCCTTTTTCATTAGCATAAATATATAATTATTAAGAAAGGTGTATATCTTTGTAACCTTCGTTTACATTAATAATGTTGTGATAACCTTTGTGTTCTAAAATACCAATAGCTATAGAACTTCTAATGCCAGATTGACAGTGGACATAAATAACATCTTTTTTATTGAAAGGTAAATCTGTTTCTAAAAGTTTGCCATGTGGTACATGAACCGCTTGAGATAAGTGGCCATTATTCCATTCATTATCATTACGTACATCCAATATATGTGATTCGTTACCTGTAATATCCTCGCTATGAATGGAACGTGTTTGAATCTTAGATTGAGGTAATTGATATCCAGCAACATCATCGTATCCAATGAGTTGTAAGGTGTGCGTTGCTTTTGAAACAAGATGATAGTCTCCAATCAAGTTAATTTCTTGATCATAGTTTAGATACCAGCCAATTTGATTGATGAAATTTTTATCATATGGAATATTGATTGTACCTTCAATATGTCCACCATGATAAGCCTCCTTACTGCGGAGATCAAAAGTTAATCTGTTTGTACTTGTAGCTGGATACACCGTATAAGGTTGGTATAAATCCATACCGAATTGATTAATTTTTTTCATTTGTGCAAAATGATGTGGTGGTGCAGGTTGGTCAGAAATTAGCTTATCGATAAAAGTAGCTTCATTATTTTCAGAAAAAGCCCAGTTAGTTTGTTTTTCATAGCCAAGAGTAGATATTGGAATAGCACCTAAAGATTTACCACAAGGACTACCAGCGCCATGGCCAGGCCAAATTTGAATATAGTCTGGCAAGTCTTTAATACTTTCAATAGATTTAAACATTTGTTTAGCGCCTATTTCAGATGATCCTTCTACTTTAACGGCTTTTTCTAGTAAATCAGGTCTACCGATATCTCCTACAAAAATAAAATCACCACTGAATAGTCCCATTGGAACTTGTGCTCCAGCACCTTCATCAGTAAGTAAAAAACTTATACTTTCTGGCGTGTGACCAGGTGTATGAAGAACTTTTAATTTTAAATTTCCTACATAAATATCATCATTATGTTGAACAAAATGAGTGTGGTTAGGCATGTTTTTGTAACCTAATGTGTCATCACTTTCACCCGATACATAAATATTAGCATTTAACTTTATAGCAACATCTCTAATTCCTGAAGCAAAATCTGCATGTATATGTGTTTCAGCTGCATGAGTAATGGTTAAACCTTCTTCATCAGCAACTCGAATATATGAAGATAAGTCCCGAATAGGATCAATAATCATGGCTTCTCCAGTTTTTTGACAACCGATTAAATAAGATGCTTGAGATAAATGTTTATCATAAAATTGTTTAAAAAACATAATATCATTCCTTTTTAATTATATAAATAAATTGTGATTAGCTTGTTCTGTATATCCAATATATGCACCTACGCCACCGTATTCTACATCATCGCGTAGTTCTTCTTTTGTAATGCCCATAACGTCCATGCTCATTGTACAAGCAATAAGTTTAACACCTTGTTCAACTGCTTGATTGATAAGAGAAGGTAAATCATCGACATTTTTCTTTTTCATGACATAACGCATCATTAAATTTCCTAAACCAAACATATTCATTTTTGAAATAGGCATTTTAATTGGTGAATTTGGAAGCATGAAGTCAAAAAGTTTTGCAATACCTTTTTTCTTAATGCGTTGACTTTGAGTTTTTTTAAGTGCATTTAAGCCCCAAAATGTGCAAAAAATGGTTACATCTCTACCTGCGGCTTTAGCACCATTGGCAATAATCATTGCTGCAACTGCTTTATCTAGCTCGCCACTAAATAAAACAATCGTTGTTCCATTTTTCGTGTGCGTCACTTCTATATTTTTATTTTCTTCTTTTTGAATAATAGCGCGAATTTCATTACCAGAATCATTGAGTCTAACAAGTGTGTGTCCAGTTTGTTTGACCCAACTTTTAATATCATTTAAAAATCCGCGATCAGTTACAACAACTTCTATTTGATCACCAATAGCGATGTTTTTGATTTCTTTACTAATATTAACAATAGGTCCTGGACATTGTAGATTACTATAATTAAACGTCTTACGATTGTCTTTGATTTGAATTTCTTTATCTTCTTTTAATTTAAATGATTCATTATTATGTTGTTGTTCGTATGCAGTATAGCCTCCATCTAAATTAACTACGTCGTATCCCCGTTGTGTAAGAAAGTGACTTGCTTTTCTACTTCTATTACCACTTTTGCAATAAATATAGTAAGTTTTATTGCGATCTTGTTCAAAATTTTCTATGTTTTCAACTGAATGTAATAATGCATTTTTAATGTGTCCTAATTCATATTCTTCAGGCTGTCGAACGTCAATTAGTTGACCATTAGAACCGAATTCTTCTAATTCTTTTTTAGTGAAATCATTAATGTGTTTCGTTTTATATTGTGACATAATAGCCTCCTTTTAAATACCTATGGGGGTATATTATAACGAATTAGATAGTTTGTCAAATACCTAGGGGGGTATTTGACAAAATAAAATTTACTTAATATGATGTAATTATTAAAAATGAATTTGGAGTGAAATATATTGGAATATAATAAAAAGATGATTAATCGTATTCATCGCATACAAGGACAGCTTAATGGAGTTATTAAAATGATGGAGGAAGAAAAAAATTGTAAAGACGTCATTAGTCAATTAAGTGCATCTAAAAGTTCTATTCAACGTTTAATGGGTATTATCATTAGCGAGAATTTAGTAGAATGCGTCAAAATGTCTGAAGAAAATAATGAAGATTCTCAGGCACTAATTAATGAAGCAGTTGAATTATTAATAAAAAGTAAATGATAAGTATAACAGCAATTATAGTAATGTTAGTTATTGGTATCTTTGGAGGATTTATTTCTGGATTAGTCGGTATAGGGGGAGCCATTGTTATTTACCCTGCTCTCTTATTATTACCACCTTTATTTGGTTTACCTACTTATAGTGCTTATATTGCTTCAGGATTAACTTCAAGTCAAGTGTTTTTTAGTACAATGAGTGGATCTTTAAAAGCATATAAAAATAAAAATTTTTCTAGAACACTTATACTTAATATGGGAAGTGGAATGGTAATAGGTAGTATTCTAGGTGCGTTATTAGCAACTGTATTTAATAGTCAGTTTGTTAATGTAATTTATATAATCATTGCTTTGTTAGCTCTTATTCTAATGTTTGTGAAAGTCGCACCATCTACTAGTCATATTAAGTTTAATCGCGTACTTTTAATTACAATAGGTAGTATCATCGGTTTGGTATCTGGTATTGTAGGTGCTGGTGGAGCATTTATTATTATTCCAGTACTACTTGTTATATTTAAATTACCGATGAACATGGTTGTTACAAATAGTATTGTAATTGCATTCATTTCTTCTATTGGAGCATTTATGATTAAATTATTACAGGGTTATATTCCTATTAATAGTGCAATACCGTTAATTTTAGGTAGTATACTATTTACGCCTCTAGGTATGAAAATAGGTCAAAAAATACCTGATTATATTCAAAAAGGGATTGTAAGTATTTTAATCGTCATTGCAATTATTAAGTTGATATTTTGAAGTTATTTTATAATAAAAAGTCTATTAAAAAGCGTCCCAATTATATTGAGACGCTTAAATTTTATCTAGTTTTAAATGATTCAATAGCGGTTTTAATTTCGTCTCTAACACGTTGGAATTCTGACCAAGGTTTGCCTGCTGGATCATCAAATCCCCAATGTTCTTTTTTTACACTCGGCGGCAATATAGGACAATTTTTGTCAGCATCACTACATAAAGTTACTACTAAATCGGATTGATGTAGTATATTTTCGTCAATTAAATTAGAAGTATGATTTGATATATCAATTCCAACTTCTTTCATCGCTTCGATTGCTTTTGGATTTACACCGTGTGCCTCAATACCTCCAGAATATACTTGCCATTCGTCACCTAAGATTTTTTTACCCCAACCTTCAGCCATTTGGCTACGGCATGAATTACCTGTACATATAAAATAAATTATTTTTTTTGTCATCATTGATACCTCTTTTTTAAAATATAATAAGTGTAACGTATAAACCGACTAATGTTATAAAAAGAACAGGAATAGTAATAACAATACCCGTTTTAAAATATGTGCCCCACGAAATTTTTACTCCCTTTTGTGTTAAAACGTGTAGCCATAGTAGTGTAGCTAAAGATCCTATAGGCGTAATTTTAGGTCCTAAATCTGCTCCAATGATATTGGCATAAATCATTCCTTCTTTGATTAAACCAGTAGTTGCAGATTGTCCAATAGCAATTGCATCAATTAATACGGTAGGCATATTATTCATAATTGCTGAAAGGAATGCGGATATGAAACCCATACCCATAACACTACTAAACAATCCATAGTTTGATATGCTTGATAGAATATTAGCTAATAGTGCAGTAATACCAACATTTTTTAGACCAAATACAACTAAATACATTCCTATAGAAAAGAGAACAATATTCCAAGGTGCGCCTTTGATAACTTGTTTCGTGTTTACTACTCTCGATTTATAGGCCAATACAGTAAATATAAATGCAATCAAACAAGCAATTAACGATACTGGAATTTGAATAAATTCACTAATTATATAACCAATGAGTAAGATTGACAAAACAATCCACGAAAACTTAAATAATTTTGGATCTTTAATTGCTTGATTAGGTGTTTTAAGATTTTTAATTTCAAAATTGTTAGGAATAACTTTTCTGAAATATAACCATAATACAACAATACTTGCTATTAAAGAGAATATATTTGGAATAATCATACGACTTACATATTCAATAAATCCAATATTGAAGTAGTCAGCAGAAACAATATTTACTAAATTACTTACAATTAATGGGAGAGATGTAGTATCTGCAATAAATCCACTTGCAATGATAAAAGGAAAAATGACTTTTTGATTAAATCCAAGATTTCTTACCATAGCAAGTACGATTGGAGTGAGAATTAAAGCAGCTCCATCGTTGGCAAAAAAAGCAGCTACAATCGCACCTAATAACATAATGTAGACAAACATTTTAAACCCATTACCATTTGAAGCTCTAACCATATGTATAGCTGCCCATTCGAAAAATCCAATTTCATCTAAAATTAGTGAAATGAGTATAACAGCGACGAAAGTTAAAGTAGCATTCCAAACAATACCTGTGACTTCAACAACATCCGAAAGACTAACAACGCCTGTAATAACAGCAATGATAGCTCCGATTAATGCTGTAATACCAATATCTAGCCCTTTAGGTTGCCAAATAACAAAAATGAGGGTTAAAAGAAAGATAATAATCGCTAAAATAGTCATTATTTACATTCACCTGTCTTTATCTTTTTACACATACATTGTTGAGTAGGAGAGCTAATATAAGTTAATTCATTGTTGATTGAATCTAAGAATTTATGATTAAGTCGGTACATGCGCTTAGTACCGTCTTTTCGTGTAGATACTAATTCATTATCCACTAAAATTTTCATATGATGGCTTAATGTAGGTTGTGAAAATTGAAAATACGCTAATAAATCACAAGCACATAGTTCACCACAAGATAATAAGTCTAATATTTCTAATCGACTTGGATCTGATAAAACTTTTAATATTGCTGATAATTCTTTATAAGACATAAATATACCTCCTAGTCATTACATAGATTAACATCTATATAGATTAGTGTCTATGTAGTTTTTGACTAATTTTAATATTAGATTAGATTGTGTTCTAAATAACTAGTTTTATTATCTTGCAAAAATTGAAATAATAATTTATATTTAATACATCAAAAAAAGTTGATGTATCATTTTAGTATTTTATAAAGGAGTTCGATTTTATGAAAATAAATCATGCAGGTACATTATCTGTTGATTATTTTGTTAGCTACTTAAATCTAATTATGATATCAAGAGAAGTTTCTTTAAAAGAAGCTGTATCATATATGAAAAATGAGTTCTTTAAAGGAAAAACTGACTTGTATGGTAAAGTAACAGAAACTCATTTTAATCAAGCAATACAAGAACTCAAACAAAAATAGAAATAACTATATATAAGAGAGGTGATTATTCAATGGAATTTATTAAGTCCAGCTCTAATGGAACAGAGGAAGAACAATTAGAATTTTATGAACAGATATTTAATGCGCTCGCTGATAAAATTAGACTTAAAATTCTACATTCAATACGTCAAAGCGATTCAAAATCTTTATGTGTTTGTGATCTAGAAGAATTATTAGCGTTAAAACAATCTAAGCTTTCCTATCATTTAAAAAAATTAGTAGATGCCAATATTCTTATTGCTGAAAAGCATGGCACATGGAATTATTATAAAATTAATGAGCAACAAATACAGGTTGTTTTAAACGAAGATACTTGTTGTAAGATACTTTAAGTATCTTTTTTAATGTAGTATTAATCAATTTTTTTGATTAATATATCAAGAAATATTGATTAATTAAATTTGGAGGCGTTATACTAATGTTAGATTCAATTATGGAATTTACAAAAACATTTGTGATGTTGTTTTTTGAATTATTAATACTATTTATCATCGTGAGCTTTATTGTAAGTATAATACAGCAGATAGTTTCAGAAGAAAAAATAAAACAATTTTTAAGTAAACCTAATCAAGCTATTAATTATATTTTGGGAATGGCTTTTGGTGCGATTACACCATTTTGTTCTTGTTCTACAATTCCTATACTTGCAGGTTTATTAAATTCTAAAGTTCCATTTGGTCCTGCAATGAGTTTTTTAATTGCGTCACCTTTAATGAATCCATTAATGATATTTATGTTATGGGCTTTATTAGGTTGGAAAGTTGCTGTTGTTTATTTTATTTTACTAGCAATCTTTAGTGTCTTAACTGGTCTAGTATTTTCAAAAATGAATTTATTTAAAAGTTATAAAGGTGTAACGGTAAAAGGAGATGGGTTTTTCGCTAATAAAAATGGATCTCGTTTTAAACAAGCATTAAATGATGCTTGGGCATTCTTATATCCAATGATTCCTTACTTATTTATCGGTGTATTTATTGGTGCTTTTATATATGGCTTTGTACCCGAAACATTTATTACTAAATATGCGAGTGGAGATGGCATTATATCAGTATTTATTGCCTCTATTGTAGGTATTCCTATGTATATCAGACCTGAAACAATGTTACCTATAGCTGAAGCATTAGCTTCAAAAGGAATGTCAATAGGGACAGTTGTTGCCTTGATAATTGGTGGTGCTGGCGCAAGTATTCCAGAAGTTGTATTACTATCTAAATTATTCAAAAGAAATTTTGTATTATCATTCGTTATTGCAATTTTAGTTGTAGCTATCGTTACAGGTTTGATTGTAAACATCATTATTTAAAGGGGGTGAGCTAATGGGAATTAAAGATGTATTAAATAAAATGAAACCTCAGGATCAATCATGCTGTTCAGTAGAAATTGAAGAAAAGAAAGAGAAAGATGAAAAAGAACAGCAAGACAATAATAATTGTTGTAACAATTAATTTAGAAGTATGTAGAATATATGCTTCTAATAAATAAATGAACGACAAATTCCAATGTAATAGTATGGAATTTGTCGTTCTTTCGTTTCAGTTAAGAAAAATTATTTTACTTGTTTAGTATTTCTTTAAGACTTATAACAAAAAGACGTTAATTAAAAACCGCATCATTAACTAATACGCAGAAGCGTATCATAAGTAATCTTACTAATTATTAAAGTATTCAATATAGAAAAGATTAGCATAAAAATAATAGCACATCACTTGTCTGAATGATATCGGTCACTAAGTGATGTGCTATTTGTATTTGAAGTTAAAGGGAAAAGGTTTATACCTAACAGGGGTATATGTTATGGTGTAAATGTAATAACTATAATATTTTTATACATAGGGGGGATTAATTTGAAGATTAATGGTGAAGATGATCATCACACTCATTCAACTCACATGAATCACCCTAATCCAATGAATTGTAGTGAGGTTGGGACGCCGTTAATCGGTTTTCCAGAGCATTAGCGCTTTATGTCTCAGCCTCATACCTTGAAATTAAATTAACAGAGAGGAGTTTTATGATGTTTAAAAAATTTATGTTTATTACTTTAGGATCCATGTTAGTATTATCTGCATGTTCAAGTGGAGATGAACAAAGCGAAGACACTAAAAACCAAGAGAATGAAAGCCATATGGAACATAATGATGACAGTAAGTCTCCTAAAGATATGGAATCAACGGATGAAGGTGAATTTCAATCTGGTGATAAAGTAACGATTACAGCAGGGCATATGCCTGGCATGAAAGGGGCAGAAGCTACAGTAAAAGATGCTTATAAAACCTATGCCTACGTTGTAAGTTATGAACCTACAAATGGAGATGACAAAGTAAACAATCATAAATGGGTTGTGAATGAAGAAATTAAGGATGCGCCAGAAGATGGCTTTAGTAAAGGCGATGAAGTTGAATTAGAAGCAGACCATATGCCTGGTATGAAAGGTGCCACAGCGACGATAGATGACGTAAAAGATACCACTGTTTACACGGTTGATTACAAATCTACAGAAGATGGTGAAACTGTCAAAGACCATAAATGGATGACTGGTGACGAGTTAGAAGCGCGTGAATAGTTTAAGTCTGTATATGAGACTCATACCTTCTTCTGAAAACGAATCGCAACTGTTAAGAAGACAGTTGCGATTTATTGTATTGATACAGTTATCGGTTTATATAACTAATCCTTTGTAGAAAAGAGGTAAAAGACATATCTACTCTATATTAAAAACCATCTTTTAAAAGACTTTCTAAATATTTCCCAATTTTGCATATCAAGGTAATACTTATCGTCGCTTTTTCTTATAACTGCTTGTTTAACTAAATGATTAAATGTACGAGTGTGATAAATGTTTAAACTATTTAAATCTTTGGCGGTATCTGGAGAAATGGCATTATGTTCTTTAAACGTTTTGACGACTTTATTTTGTTTTAATGTAATTGTTTCAGCTCCAAAAGCCATAGCGTTCACCTCTTTTTAAGTGATTATAGCATTAAACATTTTTAATAATTGTGTCATTTATCATAAAAATAGTCGCGATAAATATAGAACTTTTTATATCGGTAAATAAAAAAGTACTAAGCAATCAATATTACTGCTTAGTACTTTATAATTTGCTATTTAAAATTCTTTAGTCATTATCAAGTCTCCGATACCACTATATATTTCAACAACTCCGTCTTCATAGGCTTTTATAATATAAGAGCCGACGCCTGATTTATTATTAGCATCTATAACCCAAACGCCATTTTCATAACGAGGTTCTTGAAAGTTCATCAAATCGGCATTACCACCATCATCATTGATAGCCGCTATAACATAATCGAAGACATTATCACGAGAAATTTTAACATCCCTATCTTGTTCAGATGCTTCATAGTCAACATCTTGTACCTGTTCTTCTGGATAATAATCAAGATTTTGGTATGCTGTTTGATCATCATCTTCACTATAATCGTTATCTTGAGAGTCACTATTTTGTTCGTTTAATTGAGCTTGTAAATTATTTTTCTCTAATTCTACTGCTTGATACTTGTTGTATCCCCAAAATCCAACCACTGCTAATACACCAATGATGGCAATTATCATGATTATACTTAATAATTTTTTCATAGTATGTTCATCCTTAATATTTAATATGTGCCACCTTGGCCATTCGCACGTGCTTCAATTTGTCCTCTTAAATACGCTACATATGCTGGATCGTTGGCTAATTCGTCAACTACCTCAGCATTTTCACTTGGCATGCCTTCTTTATACGCATTGAGAAATTCGTCATCATTCATGTTTCTAGCATCTTCAACAGTATACTTAGGTGTATTGTTCTCGCTATACTCTTCAACAGTATCAATGCCTTTACTAGCCACTTGGAATTTACCTTCTTTTTCCAACTTTTCGAGTTCAGGTGTCATTTCATCTCTCGTAACAACCCCGTCACCATTTGTATCGTTCGCCATAATGTTATTAGGGTCATCCGAAGTGTCTATATTTTGTTCCACTGTCGTTGCAACTTGTTCTTGATGTGTATTTTCTTGCACTAAATTCGTTTGATTCTCTTTATGCTTTTGTTTTTGAGCGACGATTTTTTGTTTTTCGTCAGCTAACTTAGCTTGTTCTTTTTCAAACTCTAAATGTTGATAACTATTATATGCAAAGACAATAGCAACCCCCAAAACTGCAACTAACATAATAACACCTAAACTTGCAAAAACTTTCTTCACCCGTCTATCCCCATTCTATAACTAATTTAATATTATATTAGTCTACTTTGCTGTGCTTGTCTATATTTAGTTTTAAAATTAATATGATAGTTAAAAAGGTTGCCTGTATATTATCCTAGATATCTAAAGATGCCCATTAATTTATTGATAAGTTGTGAAGTGTTTTGTCGATATTAATATTTTTAATCATGAATTGTTTGAAGTTTCGTTATCATTTGATTCAACATCATCAGTTTGAGTCGTCTCTTGTGGTTCGGTTTCATCACTTCTATTATCAATACTGTTATCATCATTTGAGGTGTTACTCTCTTCCGTTGTACTTTGACTTTGAGGCTCATCATTAGACGGTTGGTTTGTATCTTCCTCTTGTGCTTTTGTTGAGTCGTTATTATTATCCTCTTTTGAAGGCGCAGTTTGTGTTTCTTGATTGGATTCATTGGTATTTTGGTGTGGTTCATTGCTTGTTCTTTCATTCGTTGAGTTGTTATTTTCACTGTTTGTTTGAGGACGCGCTTCAGTAGATTGAGATGGGTTGTTTGTTGATGATGTTTGGTTTGAACGTGTATAATGTCCTAGTTCGGTTTCATGATAATCGTTTACGATATCGAAAAGTTCTTTATAGGTTTGTGCTGGCACGTTGGAAGTAGACGTTTCAAACACAGGCATACCTTCCCGATATAAAAATGTATTGTAAAATTCAGCAGTTGTATTATAGATGTTCTTATCTACATAACCATTTTTAACTTCTATGGGACCATCTGGCGAGGTCATGGCATAGCCCGTGTCTATTATGCTTCCTATATATCTATCTATAATGGCATAATGTTTAACAGATTGGTTTATTCCGCCAAATGGAGTTTCAATAAACATTTCCTGTTTATTACTTTTATCTTCATTATAGATTAAGTCATCTTTATTGTCGGTAAAGTGGAGGCTATCTGTATTATTAAAAGCAATAGATTTTGCTTCATCAACGGTTATAGGTTCCCCATTATAATTGTTTGCCTCATTAGGTGCTTCTGTCGCATTCGTTTCATCTTGATGATTAGCGGTTGCTTTATCGTTTGACTGTTTGTCTGTATTTTGTGTTTTATCATTACTTTCTTTATCCTTGCTATCAATACTGATATTGCAAGCACTTAAAATAACAACAGAAGATAAGCCTAACATACATAACTTTCTAAATTTCATTAAATCTCTCTCCCTAATACAAATCTCATAGTTCATGCTATCAAAAAAATGAGTGTTATAAAACTAAAAATTGAGATACTTAATATAAATAATATATGTTCATTTTGAAAGTACTTCTGATAGAGGGCTTAAAGTGGAACAAGTTCATTTTCTTAATTTTTAATGAACGTAGTTGTATAATTAATATGAAAACAAAATTAGTGGAAAGGGAGTTTTAAATTATGGGAATCAAAAATGTTATGGTTGCCGGTGGCGGTGTACTTGGTAGCCAAATTGCGTTCCAAATCGCATTTTCCGGTTTTGGTGTGAACTTATATGATATTAATGACGACGCGATTGATGCGGCTAAAAAACGTTTGAACACTTTAAAAGATCGTTATATGGACGATTTAGATGTCACACAATCACAAGTAGATGAATCATTTGATCGAATTAATTATGCTACAACAATTGATGAAGCGGTTAAAAACGTGGATCTAGTGGTAGAAGCTATTCCTGAAGTTGTCGATATTAAACAAGAATTCTATAAAGAGTTAGGCGAAAAAGCGGATTCACACGTTATTTTCGCTACAAATACATCGACATTACGTCCGAGCGATTTCAAAAAAGCAACAGGTCGTCCTGACAAGTTTTTAACTTTACATTTTGCTAACGAAATTTGGTTACGTAATACAGGCGAAGTGATGAGAACAGTAGATACTGACGACGAAGTATTTAACGAAGTATTACAATTTGCTGAAGATATGGGTATGGTGAAAATTCCTATTTATAAAGAAACACCAGGTTATATTTTCAATTCATTACTTGTGCCATTTAACAGTTCAGCAAGCTATTTATTAGGGAATGACATTGCAGATGTCGAAACAATTGATAAAACATGGATGAAAGCAACGAACGATGAACAAGGACCATTTGGTATGAATGACATCGTTGGTACAGTGACACAATTAAATGTGTATAATTCAAGAAACGAAGGCACTACTTCAGAATGGAAAAAAAGATATCAAAAAATCTTACAAGATATGGTAGATAAAGGTCATTTAGGTAAAGCGGTAGGCCAAGGTTTTTATAAATATCCTAACCCAGAGTTCCAAAGTGACGATTTCTTTGATACACCACCTGAAATTCAAGATTTAGAGCATAACTTTAAAAATATTACAATTGCTGGTGGGGGCGTACTTGGTAGTCAAATCGCATTCCAAACAGCTTCAGGTGGCTTTAACGTAAGTTTATATGACATCAATGACGATGCATTAGCTGCTGCCAAAGATCGTATTGAAAAAATCAAACCAAAATTCAAAGAAGAAATGGACGTTTCTGAAGAAGAAGCAAACACAATTGCAGATCGCATCAGCTATTATTCAGATTTAGGTGAAGCAACAAGTGATGCAGATTTAGTGATTGAAGTAGTACCAGAAAATCCTGATATTAAAAAAGATTTCTATAAACAATTACGCAACGTATTACCAGAAAAAGCCTATATCGTAACAAATTCTTCAACTTTACGTCCAAGTGACTTTGAAGAGTTTACAGGTCGCCCAGAAAAATTTGCGGCATTACACTTTGCGAACCATGTATGGACAAATAATACAGGGGAAGTCATGGTTGCTGGCCAAACTTCAGAAGAAACATTCAACAAAATATTAGCATTTGCGAGAGATATTAACTTAGTTGTACTTCCAATCAAAAAAGAACATCCACGATATATTCTTAACTCATTATTAGTACCATTATTAACACATGCTAAACGCTTATATGCTGATGGCGTTTCAGACATCGAAACAATCGACAAAACATGGATGATTGGTTTCCATGCACATCGTGGACCATTCGGTATTATGGACGCAGTTGGTTTAAATACAGTGCTTAATATTGCTAAAGAAAATTACGCGCAAGAAGGTAACCCAATCGATAAAAAAGTCATCGAAATCTTACAAGAGAAAGTAGACAATGGCGAATTAGGTCTTGCTGTTGGTAAAGGCTTCTATGACTATTCTGACGGTATGCCTTATTTCAAAGAAGGTTTCATTTAATTAATTAACATCTAAATAAAACCCATTTTTATAATAGATCCTCACCCCCGTTTTACTTTTCTTTTTAAAAGTTTGGTAAAATGGGGGTATGTTTTTTAAAAAGGAGAGATTGTTAAAGTTGAAAATTAAAACATTTGCAAAACTTACGACTAAAAAATTAGATGAAGAAGTAAATGACTTTTGTGCTCATGCGAATATCAAAGTGATCGATATTCAAATTAATGTGACTTGGTTATTTGTTACAGCTACAGTAATTTATGAAGATTAATTTTTGGAATATTCTTTAAATAAATACAGTTGAGTAGTTGTTTAGAAACAAAATCTCGATTATTTATAACTCATTTTCTTATTCAAAACATATGCTATGATATAGAGCGAGGTGAATGTGATGAATATTCGTGATATCGCTAAGCTTGCTGGTGTGTCAAAAAGTACGGTGTCTCGCTATTTGAATGGTGGTTCAATCAGCCAAAAGACGCGTGAAAAAATTGAGCGTGTGGTGAAAGAGACACGATATAGTCCGAACCAATTTGCACAAAGCTTAAAGGCGAAGCGGACTCAAATGATGGGGGTTATTGTGCCTCGTCTAAGTTCTTATGCGTCGAATCAAACGTTATATGGTATTGAAACGTATTTAAGACTGAAAAAATATCAAACGATCATTGTGAATACGGATTTAAATAAACAGCTTGAAATTGATGCGATTTATACCCTTGCGAAAAATAAAGTGGACGGTATTATCTTTTTGGCGACAACATTAACTGATGAGCACATTGCCGCAATACGTGCGATAGATGTGCCTGTGATATTAGTCGGTCAATCATATGAAGGGATTCCTTCGATTGTTCAAAATGACTATGAAGCGGGGCGTTTAATGGGACGTTATTTTGGTGAAAGACAGTTTGAACGTATCGCTTATTTAGGCGTGGATACATCTGATGAAGCGGTTGGTGTGCATAGACGACGTGGTGTATTAGATGGTTTAGCAGAATATCAATTACAGGCCGATACGCATACAACAACGTTTAAATTAAACGATGCTAAAGTTCAATCTGAATCATTCATAGACCAATATGATGCGATTGTTTGTGCTACGGATAATATTGCTTTGGGTGTATTAAAGACAGCACTAGATCATCATATTCATGTACCGACAACACTATCCATCTCAGGTTTTGGCGGATATGAAACGACGTCGATTGTCACACCTAGAATCACAACGATTGTCTTTCCATATGAGGCAACGGGACGTCTTGCAGCACAATCAATGTTGCAATTGTTAAACGATGAATTAGTCCCAGATCTCCAATGTATGGATTTCTTTATAGATGAAAAAGAAAGCGTTGACATTTATCAAAATCGTACGTAGTATTTTGATAAAGGATGTTTTCTTTTAATATATTTTGGTACCGGTTCCAAAATATGAAATGTAACGAACATAGTAGACACGTATAAGAAAATAGAGCTTGAAAGAAGTGATAAAATGGCAAAGTTATATGCAATTGGAGAAGCATTAATTGATTTTATTCCGCAAACAAGAGATGTTGAACTTAAGGATGTGAAAGGGTTTGAACCACAAGTTGGTGGAGCGCCTGCAAATGTTGCGAGCAGTGTGGCCGCACTAGGAGGGCAGTCTGCCCTGATCACTCAATTAGGACAGGATGCGTTTGGTGATCTCATTACAGAAACGCTTTCTAACCAAGGTGTAGAGACTACTTATATTTATCGCACAGAAGCAGCAAATACAGGTCTGGCATTTGTAAGTTTAACCGCTGCAGGGGAACGAGATTTTGCATTTTATCGTAAACCTTCAGCTGATATGTTGCTTGAGCCATCGACGATTAATATGAACTTTCAATCAGATGATATCCTTCACTTTTGTTCAGTCGATCTCATTGACGCACCAATGAAACAAGCTCATGTAGAAGCAATTAAACAAATGGAAGCAGCACAAGGAACGATTGTATTCGATCCGAATCTAAGATTTCCTTTATGGCCTTCAGTAGAAGCATTACAAGAAACGGTAATGGCATTTATGCCTAAAGCGCATATCGTTAAAATTGCAGATGAGGAATTGCCATATTTAACAGGCAGTCAAGATCCAGCGTCCATTCAACAACTATTTAAAGGAAATACTGAAGTTATTATTTATACAGAAGGCGCAAAAGGGGCATCTATTTATACAAAACAAGGTAAAATTGCTGAGCATAGTGGCTATAAAGTAACGGTAACAGATACTACGGGTGCAGGAGATGCATTTATTGGTTCAATCATTTATCAATTATTAAATGCAGCTACCGATGGCGAGTATTCTCACTATATTCAACAACACGCTGAAGCATTACTTACATTTAGCAATGCTGTGAGTGCACTGTCCATTACTAAAAAAGGCGCAATTGAAAGTTTACCGAATTTAGAAGAAGTACAGGGCTTCATCCAATCATAAGGGGGGACAGATTATGGCTATGTCAGATCAACAAATCGCAAAACAAGTGATAGAAGCAGTCGGAGGAGAAGACAATATTAAGTCTATTGCACACTGTGCTACGCGGCTGCGTATTGTACTACACGATAAAGAAAAAGTGAATCAGGAACAGATTGAAAACACAGATAAGGTGAAAGGGGCGTTCTACAATTCAGGACAGTATCAAGTGATATTTGGCACAGGGACTGTCAATAAAATATACAATGCTGTCGAAGAATTAGGCGTGACGGGTCAGTCAACGAACGATGTGAAACAAGAAGCGAAAAAGCAAGGCAATGCATTCCAACGTGCGATTAGAACATTTGGTGATGTATTTGTGCCAATCATTCCAGTTCTTGTAGCCACTGGTTTATTTATGGGACTACGCGGTGTGCTCATGAATGAACAAATTTTAGCTTGGTTTGGGCTTACACCTGAGGCCATCTCACCGAATTTTATCCTATTCACACAAGTGTTAACGGATACAGCTTTTGCGTTTTTACCAGCACTTGTCGCTTGGAGTGCATTTAAAGTATTTGGTGGTAGTCCGGTACTTGGTATTGTGTTAGGGCTCATGCTTGTCAGTCCAGCGTTACCTAATGCCTATGAAGTGGGCGAGGGTTCAGCAGAAGCAATAAAATTCCTTGGGTTTATTCCGGTAGTGGGATACCAAGGCTCTGTATTACCTGCCTTTTTCGTTGGATTGATTGGTGCTAAATTTGAGCGATTTTTACGTAAACGTATCCCTGATGCGATTGATTTAATTGTTACCCCGTTTCTAACGTTACTCGTGATGATTACATTAGGTTTATTCATTATTGGTCCAATTTTCCATGGATTAGAAACACTCATTTTAGCGGGTACTACTTGGGTGCTTGCCTTACCATTTGGTATTGCAGGATTACTCATTGGCTTTTTCCATCAAATTATCGTTGTCACTGGTGTACACCACATTTTTAACTTTATGGAAATTCAATTACTAGAAGAATTTAAATATAATGAGTTTAACCCAATTATCTCAGCAGCAATGACAGCACAAGGCGCGGCCACTGTAGCGGTAGGTCTAAAAACGAAACAGAAAAAGTTGAAAGCCTTAGCCTTACCTTCAGCCTTTTCAGCGTTTTTAGGTATTACAGAACCTGCCATCTTTGGGGTGAATTTAAGATATTTTAAACCATTTGTTTGTGGCTTAATTGGTGGCGCAGTTGGTGGTTTCTTAGCGTCACTCTTCCATCTAAAAGCGTCAGGTATGGCGATTACTGTATTACCAGGTATGTTGTTATTCATTGAAGACATTGGCCAATTGCCATTGTATCTACTCGTGTTAATTGTGTCATTCGTAGTTGGATTCGTATTAACATGGTTCTTTGGTTATAGCGACAAAATGGCTAAAGCAATTCGCAATGCCTCATAGAATATAATTAGAAAACACCCAAGCGGTTCATCGTTTGGGTGTTTTTAAAATTGGATTTAATTTGTGTTGCGTAATCGTTTTATTATCAGACTCGATTTGTTTGATGAGTGTCTCTACAATCGCCTCCGCAATTTCTTCTAAAGGTACGCCAACCATACTGTAATTTAAATGTTCAGAGGTCATCGTTGCTAGATAATCATAGCTAACGATCGTATGCGCGTGTGGATCAAAATGTTGTTGTTTATAAAGTGCTTTTAGAATATCTGCACTGCCACAAAATATACCCTCCTTCAAGGTATGTTGATTTAAATAATCCTTGATTGTTAAATAAGCCTCTTCTTCTACCAAAGACGTGGTATCTAAAATATCATAATCTATTTGGTGTGCTTTACATTGATTAATAAATTGTTGATATTTCAATTTTTGACGTAAATCTCGGTCATCCATACAACCGATATATGTAATATTGCGAATATGTTGTTTAGCAAAATGAGAGATAGCAAGTTCTACAGAGACTTCATGGTTACTATCAATCACAGAATAAGGGAGATCACGCATAATCCCATAAGCCACCGTTGGGATGTGTGAATAAATAGATTCGCCAATGAGGGTCTCATCGCCACTATCAAATATTAATAAGCCGTCCACCCTAAAATTTAAAAATTGTTTGGCGGCTGTTTCAATATCATCGACAGCTACAAGCATCGTATAGCCATATTTTTTAATTTGTTTATTAATTTCTTTGATTAACGTATTAATAGCACTTCTCACAAACGAAGGCCAAATGAGTCCAATTGTCTTAGTGGTTTGATTCACTAAACTACGCGCTTGAACATTTGGGGTATAATTCATTTCTTGGGCTTTTTTCTGAATGATTTGCATTGTTTTATCATTAACTAGCGGAGAGTTGCGTAATGCTTTACTGACGGTTGAGTAGCTGAAACCACTTGCTATAGCGATGTCTTTAATGGTAACGGACATAGGCATCCCCCTTATTTTGGTTGTAAATTAATAGAACTCTATGTATATTTACCATGTAAAGCTTACAATAAATTCAAAGGAATGATAATTAAAATGGTATCTTTGCATGATATTGATCGAAAGATTGAAAACTGGATTTATCGCACAAGTGAATATGTTGATAACAACATGCATACACTGACGGTCGACACAAAAACGCACGAATTTGACTTAGTGACAGATATCGATCAGTATATTCAAAATGATTTTGAACAATTTATTAAACAGCACTTTCCCGCGCATCAAGTCATTGGAGAAGAAAAAGATAATCACTTAATCTCAGCAGATAAAGGCTATGTTTGGGCGATCGACCCAATCGATGGCACAACAAACCTTGTTAAACTGAGAAAAGAATACTGTCTTGTTTTAAGTTTATTCAAAAATGGCTCCCCTTTATTAGCTTACACTTATGATTTTTACCAAGATCATCTTTATAAAGCCATCGTCAATGAAGGTGTCTTTTTAAATGGAAACCCCCTCACACTCCAACCATATCATCACTTTAAAGAAGGTATGATCTCTTTTAATCCGACATTAGTATCAAATGAATTATTTAAAGCATTAATAGCCGAAGCACACGGGTTTAGATTTAATGGCTCAGGTGGGTTAGAAGCGATTAAAGTTATCAATGGCAGCTATATTGCGAGTATTGATTTTAACGCCAGTCTCTGGGATATGAGTGCTCAAATTTTGTTTGCCAAAGAGTTAGGACTAATTGTCTCTGGTTTAAACGGTAACACGATTGATATTAACAATGTGCAGGGTGCGGTCATTTCTTACCCAGTAGCGCATCAATCGATTATTAAGGCGCTGAAAGCCTATACACAACGTTAGCTTTACAGTTTCTATGAACAAATTTAACAATCTCTTAATAAGGCTTCTTTACACTATTTTATGAGGAGACTTCAATTGGGAGGAAAAATATGAAGCGTTTAATTTTTTTATTGCTATTAACAACGTTGTTAATTGTTTCTGCAGGTTTTAGTGCATCGACCTCAAATGATAAATTAATTGTTTATACAAACTCTGGTGACAACGGTAGAGGTCAATGGCTCACAGAAGAAGCTAAAAAAGCAGGATTTGACATTAAAGTTGTTCAAATTGGAGGAACGACTTTAGTGAATCGTCTTCTTGCTGAAAAAACAAACCCAGTAGCGGATGTCACATTCGGAATGTCTCAAATGGACTGGAAAAAAATAGAAAATGCTCAAGGTTTAGTACCATACAAACCTGATTGGACAAATGAAATTGATCCAAATACGCCTGGCATGTCTAAATCGTATTCATATAATCCTTTAGTAGAGCAAAGAACGGTCATGTTATATAACTCAAACGCATTTAATGACAAGGATGCACCTAAATCATATAAAGATTTATACACTCAATCGAAATATAAAGGTCAATACGCCGTACCATCAGCAGTATCAAGGTCAACTGATCGCAAAATGATTATTAGTATTTTAGCGCCCTATATCGATGAAGATGATCCCAATGCTGAACTAGGTGTTAAACCAGAAGGATGGAAAGCATTGCATCAATACTTTGATAATGGGTATAAAACACCAGCTTCTGAAGACAGTTTTTCTAATTTAGCAGAAAATAAAGTACCTATTTCCTATGAGTTCTCGTCTGGAGTAGAAGGCAAAGAACAAGAAATGGACTTTAAAGCGGCTTTAATGAAACCTGAAGAAGGATTAAATAGTGGTATTGAATCAGTTGGCATAATGAATAAAGGGAAAGATCATGATTATTCTAAAGCAAAAGCATTTGTGAATTGGTTTGGGTCAGCTGACGTTCAAAAGCAATGGGCGGAAAAGTTTGGCACCTACCCAATGAATGTGAAAGCGAGAGAAGGTAGCAATCCTAGAATTAATGAATTTATTAATCAAACAGAGCGCCAACACATTGATGAAGATGTTGTGAATAAATACAGTGAACAATGGATGGAAAAAGTAGAATTAGAATATTTATGATTGAGGGAGCATAACATGATTAAATTAGAAAATGTATCTGTGCAATTTGGTGATTTTACAGCAGTAGAAGATGTCAATATTGAAGTGAAGGAAGGGGAGTTTTTTACCTTATTAGGTTCATCTGGATCAGGTAAGTCTACCACATTACGTGCCATTGCGGGTCTTAATCATATTTCAAAGGGTGAAGTGTATATCGATGGAGAACCCATCTCACATAAACCAGTTGATAAGCGCGGCATTGGGATGGTCTTTCAAAGTTACGCCCTTTTTCCTTCAATGAATGTGTACGATAATATCGCGTTTGGACTTAAGGTTCAAAAGAAAAATAAAAAATTTATTTCAGAACGCGTCAAGTCTTTAGCGAGCATTGTAGAATTGACTGATGCTCAATTACAAAAAGAGGTGTCTGAACTGTCTGGTGGCCAACAACAACGTGTGGCGATTGCGCGTGGCTTAGCGCAAAATCCTAAAGTATTATTGTTAGACGAACCGCTGTCTAACCTGGATGCCAGATTAAGAAAACAATTACGTCGAGACTTAAAATATATTCAACAGCAATATGGCATTACGATGATTTATGTCACACATGATCAAGATGAAGCGTTAACTTTATCAGATCAAATTGCCATCTTTAGTCAGGGTAAAATCGAACAAATTGGTTCACCGGAAACATTATATTTTCATCCTAAAACAGAATTTGTGAATAATTTCCTTGGAGAAACAAATCAACTGAATGAAGCCATCAAATCCGAAATCAATCAACAAACCGATACGCACTTTGATGCGAATCACGCTTGTTATATTAGAGAAGAGTATATAGATTTCAAACCCACTACCTCCCAACAAGACGTTGCGCTCAAGGCGGATGTGATGGACGTTGAATTTTTAGGGTCAACTTATCGATTAGTTCTTGATGTGTTAGGTCAGACGATGACAACGTTTATTAAGTCAGCAATTTCGAACAGTAATACGGTGCCAAAGATTGGGGAAACGATAGATATTTATATTAATCCAAAGCATATTTTGGTATTTGACCAAAATGGAGGGTTAATCAATGACTGATTTATTAAGAAAAAATGGACGCCAAATTCTTGTTTATTTCATATTTGCAGTCATTCTTTGGTTTATTTTGTCATTTTTAATCATACCGAATATCCAAATTGTAATGACAACGCTTTTTCCAAACGGTGAATTTTCAACGAGAGCATTTGAAAAAATTACGGAATCCAAAAGGGCAATGGATAGTTTGAAAAATAGTTTTATCCTTGCCATCTGTTTGTCCGTTACTGCTAATATTGTCGGTGTTTTATTGGTGCTCTTTACTGAATATTTTAAAATCAAAGGCGCCAAAATCTTATTTTTAGGTTATGGCAGTACCTTGATTTTTGGGGGACTTATTTTAGCAAATGCCTATCAATACATTTATGGAGAAAGTGGCATCATAACACAAATGTTGTTAGCCGTTTTTCCGAATATGGATCCCAATTGGTTTTCAGGGTTTCCAGCTGTGCTTTTTACAATGACATTTGCAACGACGTCTCTTCATCTCATTTTACTTAGAGATGCGTTTAAAACCATAGATTTTCAAACGATTGAAGCAGCCAAAAATTTAGGTGCGAATCAATTTACGATTATTTTTAAAATCGTTATTCCAGCCTTGAAGCCCTATTTGTTAACTTTAACGATACTATTATTCCAAAGTGGGTTAGGTGCCATGTCAGCACCGCTCATTTTAGGTGGGGATGCCTTTCAAACCATTACACCGATGATTTTAAACTTTTCAAATATCCCTTCATCTCGAGATATTGCAGCACTACTTTCAATTATTCTAGGGGTAGCCCAAGTCATCTTATTATTAGTCACTTTAAGAATTGAACGGAAGACACGTGTGAAAAGTGGATCCAAAGTCAAAACGAAATTCATTAAACAAAAGATTCAAAACCCTATCGTTAATGTAATCATGCATATCGTGGCTTGGGGATTATTTATCATTTATCTTTTACCACTTGTGATTTTAGTGCTTTATACCTTTATGCCAGTTAAACACATTACGAGTGGTGTAATTGATTTTTCAGCGTTCACATTACAAAACTACAAAGACGTATTAATGACACCAGAAGGGTATCATCCATTCTTAGTATCACTAGGTTATTCTATTATTGCTTCAGTGATTACCGTTATATTTATCGTCATGATTGGACGTTTTATTACTACAAAACGAAACAAATTTACAGAATGTCTAGAGATGTTACTTTATATTCCTTGGTTATTGCCGAGTGTGCTTTTCGCATTAGGTTTAATTTTAACGTATAACTTACCGAAGTTTTGGGTAGGTCAGCAAATTTTGACGGGGACACCAGTGATTATGCTGATTGCCTACATTATTATAAATATTCCATTCACATTACGAATTGTGAAATCTTCCTATGCAGGAGTGGATCAAAATTTAGAAGATGCGTCTAAAATCTTAGGCGCAACGCCTTGGATCACATTTAAAAAAGTAATTATGCCAGTCATTTTACCTACTGTTTTAGCAGTAACCGCATTGAATATCAATAATTTATTACAAAACTTTGATGTTTCATTATTTTTATATCATCCATTGTATGAGCCATTAGGAGTGACCATTTATAATGCTTCAAATTCACCAACGTTACCTAATGCACCAGCACTTAGCCTTGTTTATTCATTATTATTAATGGTCATTAACGGTATAATTTTATATTTTGTGTATGGAAAAGGGACTAAAATGAACCAAATTAAATAGAAAGGTGACATAAAATGACACAAGTTTATACTCAGCGTTTGAATCAATTATTAGATCAAAATAAGACGCTTATTGCTGCACATCAAGGAATGGCAACAGGAGGCATTGTCTATAATACGTATCATGCTATGAAAGCGGCTATTAAAAATGGCGCACAATTTGTAGAATTTGACGTTACGCAATCTTTAGACGGCACGTTTTATATCATGCATGAAGGCGAAGAAACATTACGTATGAACTTGGATCGCAAGTTAAAAGATATGCATGATGAAGAGATTCGACAATATACGCTTGTGAATATGAACGGGGACCCGGCAGAACCAGTTAATACATTGGACGAATTTATGACAAACATGAAACAACATCCAGATGTGTTACTCCATGTTGATCATGTAGATATTTGGAAACGTGTCATATTAGAAGCATTAGATACGTATGAAGACCAACGTGATCAAATTATGGTTAAGATTAATGCTTCCAACCGTGAAGCAATTCAAGACTTAGACCATCATCCTGTTAAATATATGACGATTGTAGTCGTAAAAAATGTTGAAGAATTAGAGTATATTTTAGAATTAAACGATGAGATTAATATCGTGGGGATACAGCTTTCTTTTAAAACATTGGATGATGCACATATCCAACCAGATGTATTAAAACGGTTGAAATCTTTAGGCTATTTTACCCATGTGAATGCGATGAATTTTCCGCATGATACCAAAAATGCATTTTATGACGATGATACTTCTGTTTTAGATGATCCAGATCAAGGCTGGGGGAAACTCATTGACATGGGATTTGACGTCATACTTACAGATTGGACTTTTTTATTGAATCAATATATAAACACTAGAAAAGTATAAATATTTTTTTACACCCAAGCGGTTCATCGTTTGGGTGTTTTTTTAATTTTCACTATAAATCGCGATGTCACAACGATTCGACAAGGTGTGTCATAATAATAGTGGAACTAATAGAAATTCAACGATTTTAGAGAAGGAGTGGAAACAATGAAGTTTGATGAGAAAAATATCGATTTACAGACTATTATTAAAGATGAAGTACATAAGTATTTAACAAGAGATATTAGCGAATTGCCTGCCACTCAACAAGCACCACGTGAACTGCGCGAAAAATATGAGTACATGGATATTCCAAGTGAAGGGCGCAATGTTTATGACGTACTCAAAGATTTAAATAATGAAGTGTTGAATTATTTATATCGTCCTAATCATCCACGTGCGTTTTCGTTTATTCCAGGCCCAGCTTCTCAATTATCGTGGTTAGGTGATATTTTAACGACAGCTAATAATATTCATGCGTCTAATTTTTCAAATGCGACATTACCTATTAATATCGAACGTAATTTAATCAATTATTTAGCTGGAAAAATTGGCTATGACGTCAAACCATCTGGTGGTGTGTTTGTCTCTGGTGGTTCTATGGCTAATTTAACAGCAATTGTTGCGGCACGAGATGCGCAAGTGGATTTAGCAGATATGAAACATGCGACTGTCTATTTAACATCTCAAACGCATCACTCCGTCGGTAAAGCATTACATGTAGCAGGATTTTTAAAGAAAAATATCCGTAAAATTGACTATAATGAAGACTTCACAATGAACACGACGCATTTAAAAGAGACAGTGGCTAACGATATTGATGCAGGATATCAACCAGCTATCGTCATTGCAACAGCTGGAACGACGAATACTGGCGCAGTAGATGACTTTACAGCTATCGCAGACATTTGTGAGATGTTTAATCTTTGGTTACACGTCGATGGTGCGTATGGCTTGTCTCATCTTTTATCCAATAAAACCCATCATTTATTTGAAGGGGTGCATCGTTCAGATAGTGTAGGCTGGGATGCGCATAAGTTACTTTTCCAAACTTATAGTTGCGCAATGGTAGTTGTTAAAGAGAAACAGCATTTAATGAATAGTTATAGTGAGGAAGCGGAATATTTAGATGATATTACTTCTGATGAAGATGTGATTGATCCGGAAATGTTAGGTATCGAATTAACACGTCCTGCGAGAGCTTTAAAACTTTGGATTACCTTTCAAGTCATTGGTGAAGATGAAATACGAGAGCGCATCGAATATGGGGAAGGTTTAGCGGAATACGCAGAAGATTATGTCTCACGTATCGATCATTGGCGCATTGCTTCTCATGCCAACTTGTCTATTGTGAATTTTAGATATGAATATCCAGATTTAACGGAAGCAGAAAATGATCAACTCAACAGTATTGCTGCCCAAAAAATTGCAGATTCAGGGTTCGCAATAGCGTATACGACAGTATTAAACAATCAACGCGTGATTCGTTTATGTACTACAAATCCAACAACGACATATGATGATATTAAAGAAACGATTAATCGTCTTAACAGTTATATTGTTGAAATGGATACAAAAGAACTTAAATAAGCATAATATCAAACAGACCAAGGCACTTACATGCTTGGTCTGTTTTTTCTGGACACCGTTAGTCGATTTCCTAGAGAATTAATACTTTATGTCTCCACCCCTTTGCTTAAAACAAAGGTTTGCGTTAAGGTATTTTGATGAGTATAAGCAAAATATCATTATAACCCTTGATACAAAAGGGTTTTGAGCATTTTTTAGTATTTATCTAGTTGACATAACGTGATTTGTTAACGCAAAAAATCCGAAATTTTGAGTTAAGGACAGATGAATGCCCCCTAAAGCATGATTGATGTAGGGGGTTATTTTTGTTTTATAAAGCATTTAAGATAACCTAAATTTAATGATTAACCTCTACTTAATTATATTTAATAAATATTTTGGTATATTTTTTGGTGTAATATAGAAAAAAGAAGAAAAGTATTATATCATTATATAGAATTAATTAAAAGATAGGGGTAGTGTTATGAAATGTAGTCATTGTGGGAACTCGGTTAGTGCGGACGATCAATTTTGTATGCATTGTGGCCATAAGATTGAAAAACAAGCGGAACCTCAAAAGACAGTGAAATCGTCTCAAAAGCAATGTCCAAAGTGTTCAGCGGATATAGGGGAGAACGATCATTTTTGCGTTAATTGTGGCCATCAGCTTCAAAATAGGGAGGAAGCTGAAACGGCGCAGGTTAACCAAAGTGTGCATGTGCAACAATCCTCTGAAATGAAAGAAGCAGAAAATGACAGTGCTAAGCGTGTTAATTTAACAGAAGAAGCTAAATCTTTATTTGCGACGACAACAGAATCTATTGGTAAGTTAGCAGGGAATGAAGAACGATTAAATGTCAATTTAAAAGATATGTTTTCAGAAGTGTTTAAAGTGCACTCAAAAGACGAAGCGGATCAAATTTTCATTGCTGGGACTAAAAATACCACGCCGGCTTTAGATGAAGTGTCAGAAGAATGGGGCAAACCGTGGGTGTTTTCACGTGTCTTTTTAGCATTTGCGGTAACTTTTTTAGGACTATGGATTGTGGTAACGTCTTTTGATAATGATAGAGCGTTACCAGGCTTGATATTTATTGGCGCATTAACCGTGCCGTTATCAGGTTTAATCTTTTTCTTTGAATCGAATGCTTTTAAAAATATAAGCCTACTAGAAGTGCTCAAAATGTTTTTTGTAGGCGGGGTCTTTTCTTTAATTAGTACATTGATTTTATATGAGTTTGTGACATTTAGTGATGAGTATTACTTCTTTGGCATAATGACACCATTTGATGCATTTCTGGTTGGTTTAGTTGAGGAATTAGGTAAGGCGCTCATTATTATTTATTTCATCAATAAGCGTAAGACGAATAAAATTTTAAATGGATTATTGATCGGTGGTGCGATTGGCGCAGGATTTGCGATGTTTGAATCGGCAGGCTATATTTTAGAGTTTGGTGAGGACAATATTAGTTTTCTAATTGATGTGGTATTTACGAGAGCATGGACAGCGATTGGTTCTCATTTAGTATGGTCAGCTATTATTGGTGCAGCGATTGTCATTGCGAAAGAACAGCAACACTTCACTTTTAATAGTGTGCTAGATAAACGTTTCTTATTTTTCTTCTTTACGTCAGTGGTTTTACACGGTATATGGGATACATATGTTCGTGCATTGAGTAGTTTTAATTTAAAATTTATTTTATTAAGTGTTGTTGCGTGGATTATTGTTTTCGTCTTAATGAAAGCAGGATTGAAGCAAGTTAACGTATTGCAAGAAGAAGCGCGTCAGTTAAAGTCAACAGGCCCTGTTGAATGATTGGAGGATAGGAAATGAAATACTGTAGTCGATGCGGTAATGCTTTAAAAGAAAGCCAAACGTTTTGTAATAAATGCGGTAGACGTCTAAAAAACGACCCCAAACCGCCTAGTAGAACAGCGAGACAACAACAAGTACAATCTACGCAATATCACACACCAAAGGTTAAAAAAGAAAAGAAACAATCGAAACCATTTTTAATTGTGATACTGACTCTTATTTTTATATTGTTGATTGCTGGATTAGTATACGGTGGTTATAAGTTATTAGAAGGAAACGGCATTAGTATTAATATTGGTGACTCGGATACTTCGACAACGTCAGATAATAATAGTGAAACAAGTAATAATGATGAAACAGGGGCTAATAATGGCTCATCAGAAGGACAATATGAAAAACCGGATATTAAAATTTTATCGTCCTATTTCAGTAATGAATTTATGCATCAAGATCGACGTAATGGGTTTGAGGGCGTTCAAATAGGTATGAGTCGGAACAATTTAGAAAGTCGTTATGGTAAGGCGGATACGACAGTGAACATTGCAGGCGTGACTGCTGAAAAATATGGCAATATTGCTGTGAACTATGATAACGATACGGTCAAAAGATATTTTATTGTACCACATAGTGTGAAACTACAAGAATATGAAAACTATCAAGGGCGTTCCACAATGAACGCTAAAGAAGGCGGCGTAGTGTATGATGATAACCCCGCTAATGGTTTCACAATTAAAGTTTACACGAACGAATATAATGACATCACAGGTATCGAAAGTGTCGACCAAATCCCTCGTGCAGGAAGATAATTGAAAGAGATAAGTAATAGGATGGGACTTATAGCATTAATGCTCTGGAAACCGATTAACGGTGTCCCAAAAGCAGGATTTTCGGCAGAAAGTTCACGATTCGCCAAAATTTGAAAAACAATTTTAGCTTTTCGTTCGCTTCTACTCAAATCCTGATCGCTTTTGTCCCAACCTCACTATAATATGTTTCATATGGAACATTTGAAGGATAGGTAACTATGCTTTTTGATCTTTATATAATTGATACACCGTATAAGCAATAAATGCTATGTTTATGATCAATAGCAATACTAGAGAAATGATAAGGTATTGCGAAGTGTCTTGGTTATTTGAAAATAGAAGTGCTACGATATTTGGTAAACAAACCAAAATTAATATAAATCCATATGTTTTTTGTTTTAATAAAATAGTCGCTATTACAACCATCAATAGAATAATTGAACCAATTGTGACACTTTGTAGGAAGTCAAAGGTGATTAACTCATAGATTGGAAACTTTTTTGTAAGATACGTGCTTAACAAAATGAGTAAAAATATAACACCTCCTGCTAATCCAGCATAAACATAGGTCTTTTTTTGGTCACCAAATTTTAAAATAAGCTTTTTAATCATATATAACCCTGCAATGATGGTGATAAAAAAGATAAAAAGCGTATTGATTATATTACTAACAGTTAATGTAAAAGATGGTGCAAAAAAGTCAGGTAAGATAAATAGTAAAAGCATGAACACTACAAAATACATAATATTTTTAGAAAAATTATTGAAAAGCGTTAAGTGAGGAGAAAATTGATCTGCATAAGTTTTGATCGGTGTTTGAATGATGGGTTGAATATCTTCTCCATTTTGTTCTGCAGTTTCTAAATGGTCTCTTAATTCTTCTTCAATCGTATCTACTTCGTTCTCATCTTTACCTCTAAAGATTAACTCTACTCTAAGTTTTATTAAAAAATTCTCTGCTGCTTTACTTAACATCGTTCTCACTCCCGAATAAATTTGTCATGCCTGTGTTTAATGCGTACCACTTCTGTTTAAATGTTTCGAGTTCTTTGAGTCCAGTTTGTGAAATTGTATAATATTTACGTTTCGGTCCACCGTTATCAGATTTTCGTGTTGTGGTGTGAACATAGCCATTTTTATTAAGTCGCAATAGAACTGGATAAATACTGCCCTCATTAATTTCAGGAAATTGATGGGCTCTTAACTTTTCAATAATTTCATAACCGTATGTTTCACCTTTAGCAATTAAACCTAATATTGCGCCATCTAGTAGACCTTTCATGATTTGATTTGAAACTGACATGTCACTCACCTATTTACTAACTATCTTACATTAAAAGATAGTATAAAGTAGATTATCTGTCAACTATATTATAATAAAAGATAGTGAGTTATGATCCCCTTAATCTAGCGGTTTAAGACTCCCCTTACTCTCGGGAGGTCTTAAAGTGTTGCTATTTAATTCTTGTAAACGCTAGTCTTTACTTTCGTACCTTTAGAGAATGTCCAAATCATGCTATAATCAAGTGAATTCAATAACAGGAGTTGATCTTATGAGACATACCAATATGTCACATATCATACGCTATCGTACTTTTCTAAAATACTAGAAGTACTTTAGGGTGGCTTGTTCATTTCGTAAAGTACTTCAATTCAAAAAATGGAGGAATAGAAATGAAACAAATCAAAGTATACGAATTTGTACGTGTAAATAATTTAGTGACAGAATTAATCAAATTATATAGAACCAATGACCTTGAATCTCACAAAGTTCAAATAGATATCATTTTATCTGATATTAAAAGTATTTTTGAAGCACAAGAGATTGATGTGTCATCTTTTATAGAAACATTAGATGATGTGAAGTTAACGAAGAAAAAAGCGAACCGTTTATTGAATGGTTTAAGACCTTATGTAGAAGATTTTGAATTACCTTCTACAAAGCAAATGGATAAACTATTTCGCAAAGTGAAGAAGTTAAAAACACCGAATGTCGCAGAGTTAGATACGAAGGCGCTCACTTATTTAGGGTGGAACGATAACGCATCTAATCGCAAATATATCGTTTATCGTGATGAAAATGGAAAATTACAAGGTATTTTTGGTGATTTATCACCGAATAAAGTCAAAGGGTTCTGTAAAATATGCAATCAAGAATCAGATGTCTCTCTATTTCTGAATAAAACGAAACATAATAAAAGTGAAGGCACTTATACGAAAAAAGGCGATTACATTTGCCATGACAGTTTCAAATGTAATCAAAATTTAGATAATATCGACCGTTTGTACGATTTTATTAATACAATCCAGTAGTATAATAATTAGTGTAGCCTTAATTTGAGACAATTTTAGAGATAGAAGGAGCAATAGACATTGGATTTTAAAGATTTTGAAGCATATTTAAAAATAGACCCTACACGTTATGATAAACCTACCTTGGAAGCCTTATCTTATTATGTAGAACGTTTTATGGTGACGGTGCCATTTGAAAATATTAATGTCCAAAATGGGGTACCGATTTCACTTAAAATTGAAGATAATTATGATAAAGTGGTGAACCAACATCGTGGTGGTTTTTGCTACGAACTTAACCCATTATTTCAAGCGTATTTATTAGATAAAGGGTTTGATGCGACATTAACAGGTGGCACAATTCACACACCAGATGGTGGTTTCAGTAATGATGAAGCACATGCTTTAGTCTATGTAACGATTGATGGGACACGTTATATAGCGGATGTAGCTTTCGGTGACTTACCGTTAATGGCATTTCCAATTACACAAGAAGACAATGCACAGCCTGTAGAAGATATTACTGGTCGTTTCAGAGCAATTTATCGTGATGATAAAGAAGATTACTTCTATGTTCAAAAAGAAGTAGACGGTGAGTGGGATACGCAATATGAAGCGGTCGTTGAGCCTAAAACAATTGCTGACTTTGAATGGCATGCGGAATATCATCAAACGCATCCAGAATCTTTCTTTGTGAATTTACTTATCATTTCACGTCCGCAACCTTTTGGCCGTGCGTCGTTATCGCAAAATAACCTTACGCTGACAGATAATAAAAAACAAACAAAAGAAAAATTTACAGTCACACCAGAAAATTATCGTGACTATTTAAAACATTATTTTGATCTTGATGTGACGATTGATCGTCTTGAAGCAAAATAGTTACCAAATAAAGGAACCCCTGAGCCTCGAGAGTGAAGGCTTAGGGGTTTTTTAGAGCCATTTATTGTTGAGGGTGTGGGTCGTTAAACGCACGTTTTAACGCATTCACACGGTCTTTAAGGATTTGATCTTTAATACGTGCACCTGGAACGAGTTCTCCTAAATGATAAAGGCCAGGGTAGACGTGTAATTCAGTAGGTACACCAGCGTTGATCAAACGGTGCGCATAGGCCATTGACTCATCGACAAATAAATCTAGGCTACCTACTGTAATTAATGTAGGTGGTAAATTTTCAAGATTGTCACGTTGAGCTGGTGATGCATAATCAGGTAAATCTTGAAGCGGGACAGGCACCTCTTGACCTAAGTACATTTCCCAAGCAAAATGGTTCATTGCGCGTGTCCAACCAAATTCTCCAGAAAATGGGTTCGGTTCTTCCCCTTTTAACGTACGATGATCAAGCATAGGAATATGCAAATTTTGAAAAAGGATTGGGATTTCTCCAAGATCTAAAGCATATTGCGATAAACTTGCTGCTAGTAGACCGCCCGCACTGCTACCGCCGACTGCAATACGAGATGCATCAATGTTGAGTTGCTCATTATTGTCTACCATCCATTTTAAAACAGCATAACAATCTTCTAATTGGCCTGGAAAGATCGTTTCAGGCGCTAAACGGTAATCGACAGAAACCACTACACAACCAAGCTCATGCGCTAGTAATGCATTATCGCGATTATCTAAATGCGCACCACCTGACAACATGCCGCCGCCGTGCATGTATAAATAAGCAGGCATATGATCTAATCGCTCAGTCGGTTGAATGACAATGATTGGAATGTCATGTCCATCATATGTCACGGTTTGATGATCAAGTGTGACATCATATTCGCTAGGAATGTCTGATTTGGCATGACTTAACACATTTTCACGATACGTTTCTAAATTCTCTCTTGTCAGTTCAGTGCCTCCCATGTTTTGGGCGGCTTCTTGTAAATCTGCATCAACTAAATGCATTGATTTCTTTGTCATTTTCAGGACTCCTTATCAATTTTTAGAATAAAGATGTTGTCTTAAGGATAATGAGAAACATTATAATTGACAAACGGAACGCATTCCGAATAAAATGGGAAATAGTTCAAAAAACATTAATCTTTGAGGAGGACGTCAGAATGATTTTAAGACACGTCGTTAATGGTATTGTAGGCTACGACATTATGAAAAGTAGCTTGCCAAAAATAAAAGGTGACGAACATATGGCCAAAGAATTTAAAGAAGGATTCAACTTGTCAAAACGTTCAATGTACCTTGCAGGGGCATTTGAATTTATTGGTTCACTTTTCTTATTCTCATCAATCTTTGGTAAATTAGGTCAAAGATTGGTTACGTTAGGTACAATTATGATTAACATTGTGATGGGTACAGCTATTTTCCATCATTACAAAGCAGGCCATGGTTCTAAAGGGGCAAAAGCAGCATCAAAATATTTCTTAATCAATGTCATCAGCTTAATCGAAGTATTATCAGTTAATAATCGTAAAAAATAATAGATACTGTATAAAATAGATAAAAGACGGTTTTCAATGTATGTTGAAAATCGTCTTTTTGCTTGTACAAATATTTTAAAAATTTATAGTGTGAGAATTATCATTATTTATATAAATAGTGAAATATGAATAAAAAGTATTTATAAATTTAATGAAATATGTCATAATGCTCGGGGACTGATAAGGAGGTGTAGGTATGGAAGAGACTTTAAGATATAACCGAATTACTTCCATATTTTTTATTACTGGAATTATTGTAATGTGTAGTTTATACACAGCAATTCCATTAACACCTTTTATCGCAAAAGATTTTGGCATAACAGAAACGACAGCTACGTTAAATGGTGTGGCTTTTTCATTAGCATATTCAATAAGTTGCCTACTTTATGGCGTTATTTCAGATAAATTTGGCAGAATTCGAGTGATCCTAATAGGGCTGTTAGGGTTATTTTTAATTTGTGCACTATTATTCTTCGTACATTCCTTTGCGCTATTTATGGTTTTAAGAATTTTACAAGGTATTTGTGCAGCCGCATTCTCTCCGGTATCACTCGCATATACTACAGAAATGTATCCGCCAATGAAACGTGTAACAGCAGTAAGCTTTATCAGTACTAGCTTTATGTTATCCGGTGTCATTGGTCAAAACTTAAGTGAATTAATCGCAGAAGTTTACAATTGGCGTTTAACTTATATTGTATTAAGTTTATTATATATTATTCTTGTCTATGTGATTTATAAACAAGTTCCCGAGAGTCCTTATCGAGAACCTGATGTAAAAGTGTCACATTTTTTAAGTCGATTTAAATATATCTTGCATAGCAAAGCAGTGATTGGATGCTTTTTAATTTCACTCACGTTATTAACAAGTTTTATTACAATGTATACATTGCTTAGTGATTATGTCGAATCATCACGAGTACAAGGTGATTTTACGACTATTTTCATTATTAAATTACTAGGCGTCATTGGTATGTTGTTGGCACTATTTTCAGGACGAATTAGTGGCAAATTTGGTGTCAAAAATGTACTTCAAGTTGCTATTGTTGCGCAAATTGTACCATTATTACTCATTCCACTTACATCGAATATTATTATTATCACGATTTTAAGTATTATTTTCGTGGCAGGTATTGCGATCGCGATTCCATCAGTTATTGCGAAAATTGGTATGCTCTCCGATATCAATAGAGGATTCTTCCTATCGGTTAATACCTTTATCTTATTCTTAGGTACAGCCATTGCGCCAGTTTTATCGATACAACTTGAAAAACTATCAAGCTTTGTCATCATGTTTAGTGCGTTATCAATCATTAGCATTATTGCATTGATTATTTCAATCTTTATACCAAGAGGCTTACGATTGAAAAAATAATAGAGTAAAGCATCACTACCATTGAGTAGTGGTGCTTTATTTTGTGTTTTATTGGGCTAAATAGTCACAGACGGTATCAATCTGGTCATAAAACGCTTCCCCAAAGCATCGATCAAAGAAAGCACTACCTATTGTAAAGTATTGAGGCGAGACGTTCTTAATAAAATCGAGTTGTTCATAGGATTGAATACTGCCTGCAAGACAAACAGGCGCGTTAACTTGATTTAAAAATTGAGATATAAGCACACTCGCATCTTGATCATAGCGATAGCCAAGTAAATCAACGCCAAAAATATTTTGATCAATCATTTCCTGCGCGTTGTTGATAATTTCTTCCACAGAACCTGTTAAAATAGAAGGTCGGTTGTAGACATTTCCAGCAAAAGGCATATATTTAATATTATGGTCTAAACAATATGTATGAATTGAAGGAAAGTACGTTGTTCCCATTAAAATATCACAACCACATTCTTGGGCTAACTGTGCGCCATTTAATCCTTCTTCCTCTGTATAAGCTACAATTTCTAAAACAGTGGTTTTACCACATTCTTTCATATATGTAAAAAGAGATTTCATCTCACTTTTAGGTAATCCTTCATCTTTAAACCCCCAATACTGAGCCTTTGTATCTTTACATGACTCAAAGACATGGTAGGCATTATCTACGGTATAGTCATTGTAAGTTAGCATTACGATTAATTCTGATTTCCCCATATTTAAATCCCCCGACATTTAGTTTAGTAATTTTATATTCAATTGACTTATATATGTTAATAGACTACACTTTATATTAAAAATAAACAAGATATTTTTGAATGGTGTAAAATAAGGAGGAGTGCTATGATTCATCAGCTGTTGCCAAATTATTATATAGATAGTGTATTTGATATTGATTTTGAGGCGCTTTTAGAAAACGGATATAAAGGGATTATTTTTGATATTGATAGTACATTAGTGCCGCACGGGGGAGAAGTTACGCAAGAAATTGATCAACTTTTTGAAGATATTCACCAACTCGGTTTTAAAACACTATTACTATCGAACAATAGTTTTGAACGTATTAATGCATTTAATCAAAATATCAAAACACAATTTATTCCAATGGCGAGAAAGCCTTACGTAAAAAATTATTTAAAAGCGGTTAATATGTTAGGAGTAAAAAAATCTGAAGTGATTGTAGTCGGTGATCAATTATTTACTGACATATTAGGTGCTAATCTTGCAGGACTGAAAAGCATTTTGGTGCACTATTTAATGCATCCACATGAAACTAAAATCGGAAAGAAACGTCGCGTTGAAAGTATACTGTCGACAACTCATAAAGTATGGCAATACATATTTAAATTTAATAATCCATTTAGTCATAGACAGCCTAAACGGGTTAGTGAAATCTCGCCACTTTTTTATTCATTAGCAGAAAAGAAAGAAACGGTTAAAAGAACACTTCAAAATGTGAAACACCAATCCTTTGCCGCTCAGCGATCTGAGCAACCATTACCGAATGTTGTGTCTCAACATCAAAATCACTTAATCAAGACGGGGAAAGGAATAGACCCTGTTCTACAAGAAAATAAAGCGTTCAATATCGATAAAGCAGCGACAAAGTTAAATGGTCTCCTTATTAAACCTGGCGAGGAATTTTCATTTTGGCATTTAATCGGTAAAGTAGATGCTAAACATGGTTATAAAGATGGTCGTGTTATAGTGAATAATCAAGTACAAGCTGGAACAGGGGGCGGTTTATGTAATTTAGCAAATACTATTAATTTGCTCGTTATTCATAGTCCTCTTGAAATTACGGAAGTGCATTACCATTCGGATGCTCTAGCGCCAGACAAAGGCGAGCGTAAGCCGTTAGCCAATGGGACGTCAGTGGCATATAATTATGTAGATTATCGATTTAAAAATACAACGGACCAAACATTTCAACTTTGCATTTGGTGTGAAGGTAAAGAGTTAAAAGCAGAGTTGAGAAATGAACATGATGGACCTTACCGTTATAAAATTGTAGAAGACAACCATCGTTTCGAAAAAGAGGGCCATGCCTTCTACAGAAAGTCAAAAATTTATAAAGTTACTGTGAATCCATCTGATGAATCATACATTAAAAAAGAATTACTTTGGGATAATAAGTCAGAAGTCATGTTTGATTATGATTTAATTCCACCTTCTCAAATTGTTGAACAATAAATTTTAAAACGCGTACTTCAATGTTGTGGTATTTGTTAAATATACACAGCACGTTGGAGTGCGCTTATTTGATGTGGCGAACTGAGTTTAAAGCATATTGATTGTTTTTATAGCGTGGATAAGTAGGTATGTTTTAAGGTGTTTTAAACATTGAGGACAAAGAGGCGTTTAGGAGACATAAAAGTCACCTAAACGCCTAAAGTATATCTTATGGAACTAAATGACAAAGGTATTAGTTGTTATCGTAAGTAGAATTATACCATTCGTTTGCTGCATGCACATAACCTTTTTGAGTTATTGCAGATGCATCATCTGAAAAACCACTAACTGCAAGTAAACTACCGAATAAAACAATGCTTGATAACAATCCTTTAGCGATTTTACTCATGTTACTCACCCCTTTGGTATATTTAGTATACTTATATTATAACCAATAGGTATAAAAAATAAACCCTTTTGATTAAGAAATTTTGAAAGTATAAAAATCTGAGTTTTACTTTTAAATAATGTAAAGGTTCATGAAGGAATGGTGAAAGTTAACTTTTATCGAAAATCGATAAAAAGTTATTGATTTTCAATAAAAAATGAGGTAAGGTTTTATTGATAAACGATAAAGGAGTAAATTTTATGAGAACAAAGGGACTTTCGTCAGTACTATCCATTATACTTGTGGTTGTATTAATTATTACAATCATTAGTAATGTTGTAGATTTAGTTCAATATTATTTAACATTAGGAAAAACATTCGATCATATCAAAATTTTATATCACATCTATGCACTGGCTTTTATTATTAAATCAATTTTATTTTCTATGATATTATTATTTACGTTGAAGTTGATGGAAAATGTGGATCAAGGTTTTTATTTCTCTGATAAAAACTATAAATTGATTATAAGAATAGCGGCTAGCTTAGTTTTTTATAATATTCCTTATATACTAACAGGTTTAATTGTGTATGAGCCAAAATATGTCGATATATTAAGTATTAATGGTATGAATCGCAATTTGATCTTACTTATGGGTATAGCTATGCTAAGTTTTGCTAGTATTTATAGAAGTTCACAGAATATCAAAGAAGAAAATGATTTAACGATTTAGGAGTAAGATAATGATAAAGGTTAAATTGGATGAAGTTTTACTAGAAAAACACGTATCTTTAACAGAATTATCCAAAGCAGTAGATGTGACCATTGCGAATTTATCAATTTTAAAAACAGGTAAGGCCAAAGCCATTCGTTTTAGTACACTCGAAGCAATTTGTAATTACCTAAATTGTCAGCCCGGAGATATTATCGTTAACGAACAAGAGTTTTAAATTTGAAACATCATTGAAGCGGTTTAAGGGTGTCATTGAATGGTCGTAGTTAATGTATTGATGTGTTGAAGTGTATTTATATTCTAACCTCTTTTTTTAATTGCATTTATTGAATAAACAAGATATATTTTTGGAAATTGATATTGTAATCATTAAAGTATATAAATTGAGAGAGATAGAGGTGTTAAATATGGATATGGTTGCACTTTTAGTCGGGTTAGGTCCGCTAATAGGTTGGGGGCTTTTTCCGACCATTGCATCTAAGTTTGGTGGTAAGCCAGTTCATCAAATTATTGGAACAACAGTAGGAACGCTGATTTTTGCAGGTGTTTATGCGATATTAACGGCACAACACTTTCCAACTGGGATGAATTTATTCTTTTCACTCATTTCCGGAGCTGGTTGGTGTTTTGGTCAGATTTTTACCTTTAAAGCATTTACATATGTAGGTTCTTCTCGTGCAATGCCTGTAACGACCGCATTTCAATTGCTTGGTGCGTCATTATGGGGCGTGTTCGCGTTAGGCAATTGGCCAGGGGTGACAAATAAAATCATCGGTTTTACAGCACTTGTTGTGATTTTAATTGGTGCACGAATGACAGTATGGAGCGAAGAAAAAATTAATCAAGATAGCGGCAATTTAAAAAAGGCAGTCGTCATATTATTGATCGGGGAAATTGGTTATTGGCTTTATTCTGCAGCTCCTCAAGCGACAGATATTGGAGGCAAAGCAGCCTTTTTGCCTCAAGCAATAGGGATGGTCATCGCTGCGCTTATTTATGGTTTCATGCATTTGAAAAAAGACAATCCATTTACAAGCAAAGTGACATGGTTACAAATTATTTCTGGGTTCTTCTTTGCCTTTGCAGCTTTAACTTATTTAATTTCTGCACAACCGAATATGAATGGTTTAGCGACAGGCTTCGTACTTTCACAAACGTCAGTTGTTGTGGCGACATTAACAGGTATTTATTTCTTACATCAACATAAAACGAAAAAAGAAATGGCTGTCACAATGGTTGGGTTAGTGCTGATACTCGTCGCAGCCGCAGTTACTGTGTTTATACGTTAAAATAGAGGTAGCAGTGATTTATTGAAGGGGGCATTATGATGACAAATAAAGTGGTAATTCTAGGATCAACGAATGTCGACCGCTTTTTAACAGTGGAACGCTATGCTGAACCTGGCGAAACATTGCACATCGATCAAGGTCAACAAAACTATGGCGGTGGTAAAGGCGCAAATCAAGCGATCGCCACTGCACGTATGAACGCTGATACGACATTCATCTCCAAAGTTGGACAAGATGGGTTAGCCGACTTTATGTTTGAGGATTTTGAAAAAGCTGGCATCAATACTGAGTATATAACTAAATCTGACACAGCCGATACAGGCCAGGCTTTTATTACGGTTAATGAAAAGGGCAGCAATATGATTTATGTGTATGGTGGCGCGAATATGACATTATCAGAGGAGGACGTTGAACAAGCTGAGGAAGTCATAAAACAAGCCGATTACATTGTGGCTCAATTAGAAGTGCCAACAGAGGCGATTATATGTGGTTTTGAAATGGCACGTGCTAATGGTGTGATTACAGTGTTAAATCCCGCCCCTGCAGATGAGATACCGGAAGCTTTGTTAAAGTTAGTTGATATTATGATACCTAATGAATTTGAAGCAGCTTTATTATCCGGTGTGCCTGTGGAAGATGAAGCTTCAATAAAGCAAAATAGCGATTACTTTTTGGAACTAGGGATGAAAGTGGTATTGATTACGCTAGGAGAACGCGGAACATACTTTGCGACAAAAGGTCAGTCCGGGTTACTCCCTGCTTACGATGTCAAAGCAGTCGATACGACCGCAGCAGGTGATACGTTTATCGGTGCCTTCGTGAGTCGATTTGATATGGCCACAATGAATATAGAAGAAGCCATTGATTTTGCGAACAAAGCATCTTCTTATACTGTACAAAAAGCTGGTGCTCAAATCTCAATACCTTGGTTTGATGAGGTAGAGTGAGGGCATAATATTATATCTATTACTAGTTAAAATACTGTTTGAAAATGGTTAGTGAGAGGATTCACTAACCATTTTTTAATTACATTATTTTAAATATAAAATAAAATATTTAATTTTTAAAGAGTGTTAGACTCTAAAGTGATTTAATTACAATTCATAGTTAGGTGTCTTAAAAGTAAAATAGCTATAAATTATAACTTCAAACTATTTATAAGAATGCATACTAAGTATAGTAATTAATCTTGAAAAAAGATATACTTATATAAATGGAATTGCAAAATAGAATTTGGGAAAACTAAATTGTTGGTGTTTTATTTAGGGTTAAGGAAATCAATGTTAGAAAAAGTAAAATAATGTGCACTATGACAATTGATTTACTAATTTCTTATAACAATTAAGCATAATAAAAGCTTTGATTTTAATATTTATATGAGTAGAAAGGATTTGATAAAAATGGAGAAAAAACATACATCGTTTCTTATAATAACTATTATTGTTTCTTTGGTAATTGGATTTATAGGTAAAGGGCTTTTTTCATCTGAAAGTTATGAAGGGAATTGGATAAATAAGGAAACAGATGAAAGTATTTTAAATATTAAGAATGGAAAACTTTTAGATAAAAACGGGGATGTAATGGAAGGCTTTACGTATGAGGAAGTCTCTGCTAATAAAGATATAGATGTTTATAAGTTAGAGGTGAAAAAGGATGATACATCATTTTTAGATATTGGGATTGCTTTAGAAAAGGATAAAGATTCTGCTGTCATAGTCTTACAAAATGATGATGGAAACCGTGCTTTATTTAACACATATAAAGATTAGATATAGTAAATTATTTGTACTCTCGTTATAGTTAATTATTATAAATTTTTAATAATATAATTATATATTCCGTTAAAAAGTAATAAGAACATAAAAATATTAGTTATATTGTTTAAATAGATAGACCTACTAATAAAAAACAAACACAGTTCAGAACTAAAAAATGCCAATTGAGAAATTTGCATCTAATCCTTCTTTCACTTTGATATTATGAAAATGATAAGTGCTAGCCATTCGGGTAAAGGAGTGATGCATGATGTTCAATAGACCTAGTGTAGTATTTACACCTACTTTTAATATTATTTTAATCATTGTAGGTGTTTTGGCATTTTTATTATTTAATTTTGTAATCGAAGCTAATTTTATGATTAGTTTAATGATGTTTATTGTGCCTATTATGGTAGCCGTGGCGAATTTAAATGAAAAAAGCAATGATACTTAAGAGACCCGTTAAGTAAAGCGGTGAAGTCGTCTATGATAGTGAGATGGCTTCATCGCTATTTTTATATTCAAAATGTCCTGGTGCTCATGTGATGTGCTTCAACACACCAAAAAGAAAGAGATTATCCTTGAGTAGTAAGGTCAGGAGAGGTTTTAATTTTTTACGTTCATATAAATTGGATATTGTATATTAAAAGATATAACTGTAATATATAGTACAAAGATAGCAGAGGGGGATGCTTGATGATTGATATTTTGGCGTCATTTTTAGGGGGAGCTTTAGCGTTTGCAGGTTCTTGGTTTGGTATAAAGATGCAACATAAGAAACAAGATAAGGACAGGGATAAGGAATACCATAATGACTTAGTATCACTGATTGATATCATCATTTACAGAGCAGCAAAGGTTCGAAATAATGAATTAAATGAAAAACATGCTTATTACGATAAGGAAAATACGAGAGAAATCTGTCAAAGTATCAAGCAAGACTTTAATACGTTAGAAAAAGGTATAGAAGAATTAGTTTTATTAATGAGTCATCATATTGATAATTCGAATAATGCAATTCAGGCAGTTTTAAGTCACTTTGAACAGTTGAATCTTCAATTCAATAAATTTAATACAGCGACTAAAATTTATTTACAGAAATATGGAAAGCAAGGTTATGATACTAATTCAATTATATATTCTAATATTAATTTAGATAAAAAAGTTGAAACGTTTATTAATCATATGCAAAAGCTTGCTTTAGATTCGTATAACCATAAAACCTATAATCCTAAACTAAATGAATTAGCAAATAATAAAGAATAATGTGTATTTAACAATGTCTTTTAAATGCTCACGAGATGTTTTGCATTTGTGACATATGTGATGATTTACTATACGTTATTTGTGACAGCGTGCTACAAAATAGATACAGAATATTACGGATGATCATGATAGTTTTAAAGGGAGGTGATGAATGCGATGAAACTAGCAGAAAATATTAAAAAATATCGTAAAGAAGTAGGACTAACACAAGAACAATTAGCAACTGAATTAAATACAACAAGACAATCTATTTCTCGATGGGAACAAGGTACCCTTGAACCAGATATCCAAATGGTGGTGGCGCTTGCTAATTATTTCAATATTACCGTCGATCAATTAGTACAAGGACATGATCACGACACTCCGAAGCAAAATCATCAAACTGATGCGCCTTCGCACTCGATGAACTTCTGGGAATTTTTGTCAAAAAGATGGTGGGTGCTTATTGCTGTAGTAGTCATTATTTGTGGGACATTAGCTCAAATTTTTGCATAGTACGTCGCATGAACCTCGAATTAAAAATATAGGAGAGGTTTACATGAATATCGTATGGAAGATAAGTAAAGTGATTGGGTTATTTGTAATCATTATAGTTATCATGGTTATCAGTCAAATACTAGGTTCATTATGGCATTTATTGGATTTAAAGGGAGTCGAATATCTATTACATGGTTTAACGTATTTGGGTCTTTTTATACTTTTAGTATGGTTATTTATACATAAAGGCTTAAAACGTTCATTGACTGAATTTAGAATCGACACACCTCGGTCGATACCTTTTACGCTCGTACTAGGTATTATATTAACAGTGGGTGTACGATTGTTGTTCATTTTATGTGTTCCTGGCACGTTTTATTGGACACCGTTAGACGGCTGGGAAGACTACCTTGCCTCCTTTGTTAATGATATATGGATTAGTGGTATGGTGGCACCAATCGTAGAAGAAATTGCGTTTAGAGGCATCTTGATGAAGTATCTTGAAGAGAAAGTAAATCTTGTCGTTGCACTTGTGCTGCCTTCCTTTGTATTTGCGGCGGTACATTTTTTGAATGGCTCACTCCCTATGAGTAGTGGCATATTATTGCTTATTAGCGGTACGGTAGTCGGGTTGATGTTTGGTCTTGCAGCGTATACGTTTAAGACGGTTTGGGCAAGTATTATGTTACATATGTGTTGGAATTTAGGGGGTCTTTTATATATTAGCCCACATAAAGAGTCAGATATATTAATGCAATATGTACTCAATGAAAATAATGTCCTTTTGACAGGTGGTGCATACGGTATTGAGACATCCATTCTTACGATAATAGGTTATATATTAGTGAGCGTTTGTTTGATTATGCGTTACCGTTCGAAAAATAAGCTGTCCTTGCCAAAATGATTGAAAGGTCGTATCACAAAATTGATTTTTTACCCTTATGCAAGTTAAAATATTATACTGCTTAGTTAAATAACTTAGGACTATCTTTGCGTAAGGAAAGGGAGTAATGAATGTGTACGATTTTTCAAAACTAGAAGCGTATCTTGAAATACCAGAAGACTTTAAAATAGAACCTACTTTAGAACATTTGAATTATTTAGTACGCCAATATGTGTTACATGTGACATTTGAAAACATTAACATTCAAAATCAATTGCCATTAGCGGTGAATAACACCTCTATGATTCAAAAAATGACTGAACGTCATCAAGGGGGCGTATGTTACGAAAACAATCGTTTGTTTCATGAGTATCTCAAACAACATGGTTTTGACGTCCATTTTGCGCAAGCGACTGTATATTCTGGTAAAGAAAAAGGATGGGCAGCGCCTAATGTCCATATGACGAATATTGTGGAGCTTAATGGAGAGCGCTATGTCGTTGAAGCGGGATTCGGTGCGTCTCCTGTCATGGCTGTGCCATTAAATGGAGAGATTGTTAAAAATGATCAAAAAGCACAAACCTATTATGTAGAAATGCGCGATGATGGTACATTTGATTTATTCCGCTGGGTAGAAGGTGAATGGATTGTTCAATTTCGCGTCGTTGATCGTTACTTGAAATTCCGTGATTTTGAAAGTGCAATGGCATACAATCAAACAAGTTTAGATTCTCATTTCGTGACAGATCCTCTCATTGTAAGAAACTGGGAAACAGGTCATGCAACAATGACAGGTCGAACACTCACAGTAACAGAAGGTACAGAAAAAACGAAATACGATGTTACTAAAGACAATTACCAACAATTTTTAGCGGAGTATTTTGATATTCACAATACAACAATTTCATTTTTTGAAAAATAACATGAAAGCCCCCACTCGATGGAAGAGCGGGGGGTATTTTGTATTATTGATCTGATAAGTTGTGGAATTTAATAGCGTTACCGCGTAAAATACCTTCCACGTGATCTGGATCGATACCACTGTTTTTAATATAGTCGACACTACGTTTATATTTGTCATCTTGGAAATATGGGAAGTCTGACCCAACCATGAATTTTTCTGCACCAAATGTTTCAATTGAATTGACTAGTGATGGTTCATGGAAGTTTGCTGTATCGTACCAGAATTGACGATCTAAAATTTCCCATGGATCTGTATCGAATGCATTCCAATCTTCGTAGTTATCTTTAATACGTGTCATAAAGAATGGTAACGCCCCACCAAGGTGAGAAATATGGAATTGAATGTTTGGATATTTTTGTGGGATATTATTTTTAAGTAAATGTAATGTGATGAATGTTGATTCTAAAGGCGCACCGATAACCCATTCAAGTGTGTAGTCATTAACAAGTGGACTTTGTGCACCACAACCTGTTGGGTGAATATAAATTGTTGCGTGTTCTTCGTTCATTGCAGCGAAAAAGTCATCAAATTGATGGTCTGCAATAGAAACTTTATCTTTTACAAGTGTCGGTAATGCGATACCTACGAATGCGTCTTTTTTAAGTAATGCTCTTGCTTCTTCAATCGCTTGATCAACGTAAGGTAAAGAAACCGCACCATATGCTAAAAAGCGACCAGGATATTGTTCAACAAGTGATTCATATAAGTTGTTGATTTCGTTGGCACTTTGATGTGCTTCTTCTTTGGTACCCCATTGAGGTGATTGTGGTGTAGCTGATAAGATTTGCATTTGTACGCCACTATCGTCCATATTTTGTATACGATGTTCCATATCTTCTTTTGAATCAGATTGACGAATGTTTTTAGCAACTTCAGTCCCTTGACTACCAAGTTTGCCTAATTTTTCTAAATAATCTTCACTCCATAAATGTGCATGTACATCAATGGCTTTATCTTGAACCATGCTTCATACCTCCATTATGATAAGTAGTTTATATAAAGTATATATACCCGAGATTGAAAAAATTAGTCAGTAGATTCCATAAAAATATTATCAATTTTAAAATGAAATGTAGCGATTTATTACACTTCTTTATCATGATAAAAAGACTCCTTACATGGATATTCGTAAGGAGCCGTTAAGGAATTAAGTTGTACGTTTTTCGTTAAATAATGCTAGGATGGCACCACATAAAGCGACAGCGGCAACAATGTAATATGTGACATTTAAGCCTGCAATGCCTTGAGGAACACCATCTAGTGTGATGCTTTGAGATAACGTTGTCATTAATGTAACTAAAATACCTGTACCAATGGCTGCTGAAATTTGACGTATCGTATTGTTCATAGCAGTACCATGTGAAATGTAAGATTGTGGTAGTGCGTTGAGTGCGTTTGTTGTCATTGGTGTCATAATCATAGAGTTACCAAGCATAACTACCGCAAATGAAATAATTACGTACAGGCGACCTGTATCTACACCAGCTTGTGCGATAAGTAGTGAGCCAATCATGATTGTAATCATACCTACAAAACTTAAAATTTTACCGCCAATTTTATCGTAAAGGCGACCAGTCACTGGAGATAATAGTCCCATCACTAAACCACCAGGTAATAAAATGAGACCTGATTCAAGCGATGACCAGTTCATCATGGTTTGCATATAAATTGGTAAGATTGTAAGGTTACCGATAAATAACATGAACATCAGTGACACAACGACCATTGAAATGGTGAATCCACGGTATTTAAACACACGGAATTCCAATAATGGTGTTTTTAATTTAAATTGTCGATAAATGAATAAGAATAGAATAATCGCTGCGACAATTAATGTAATGTAGACTGCAGGGTGTGTCCAACCAATGTTACCCGCAGCACTAAAGCCATACAATAAACCACCAAAGCCGAGTGTTGATAAGATCACTGAAAGGATATCTAATGCTGGTTTAGTATTTTCTGTGAGGTTAGTGATTGAGAAATAACCAAAAATTAAATCAAATAATGCAATCGCAAGAATAATAATAAATAGATAACGCCAGTTTAAACTATTCGCAAACCATCCTGCTATAGTTGGTCCAATCGCGGGCGCAAATCCGATGACTAGACCGAACATCCCCATAGCGAGACCACGTTTTTCAGGTGGGAAGATTAAGAATAGTAGCGTTTGTGTTAAAGGCATTAAAATACCTGCACCTAACGCTTGAATGGCACGACCAATAAGTAACATTTCAAAGTTAAGGCCTACCATACAAATAAGTGTGCCGATTGTTAAAAAGCCCACTGCAGTAAAGAACAACCCTCTTAAACTAAAACGATCAATTAAGAAGGCAGTGATAGGGATCATAATCCCATTGACTAACATAAAGATTGTAGTAATCCACTGTGCTGAACTACTTGAAATATTAAAATCTACCATAATCTTAGGCAGGATTGTCGTTAATAATGTCTGATTCAGTACACCAATAAACGCACCGATTAAGACGGCGGCAATAACCCTAATTTTTTTACCTTGTGATAACTGTGAACTTGCTGTTTCTCCCAAAATGCAAACCCTCCTTCATAATCATTAACTATCTATTATGATATGCGGAATGCATTCCGTTTGTCAAACATAAAAAATTCTTTTACGATATAGTATGTAGTAATCACAAAAGACGTATTATCATTTTGTTTTAATGATTAAAGAGGTTGAGACGTCGTTAATCAGTTTCCTAGAGCGCTCAACCCCTAGTTAAGGTGAAATGTTAGTATTTAGCTCATTTAAATACAGAGACAATAAAATAATGGAGGTAGGTACTGTGGATTTTACAGATCTTGAAAAATATATAGGTGTAGAAAGAGAAGAAATGGAGACACATTCTTTTGATAGTCTCAAAACGTATATTCGTCAATTTATGTTAAAAATCCCTTTTGAAGCCATTGATGTGTTTAATGGTGACGGCATTACAATGGATATCGAACGTAATTTAGAGAAGTTTATCGTGAAACATCGTGGCGGTTTATGTTACGAAAGCAATATGGTTACGAATGCTTATTTAAAAGATCGTGGTTTTGATACCAAATTAATCTCAGGTTATGTCAAACCGCCAAATAGAGATTGGAAAGAAATGGATACGCATTTATCCACTATTGTAACGATCGATGGCAAAGACTATTTATCCGATACAGGTTTCGGTCATTTTCCAAGTGAACCGATTCCACTAGATGGTCGTTACATTTATGATGAAGCAGACGTGTATCGCATTATCCCTTCAAAAACAGAAGACAATGCATATTATGTACAAATGACACAACAAGATGCTGATGACGATGCAGAATGGACAGACTTACTGCAATTTGAAAACGTCGATCGCGATGTATCATACTTTGATCCACGATTTGACTTTACAATTAATCACCCAGAATATGCCTTCAAAAAAATGCTTATGATAAACATGAAAACAGTCGAAGGCCACAACACAATGTCAGCCAACAACGTCACAATCACAAAAGGTGACCAAAAAGAAAAAATCGAAGTAACACCATCAAACTATCGTGACTTACTCAAAAAATACTTCAACCTAGACGTAAGAATACCAAGACTTGAACAATAGAGTGTGGAGCGCTTACGTGCACTTCGAACGCAGTGAGTTAGTGCACGTTATGCATGCGAGTGCTAGCGAGCAGGCGAACCTTATAATAGAAGCAAAATCGCCCAGGAAGCGACAATTGATTTCGAATTGTTGTAACCTGGGCTTTTTATTATTCTGTTAATGATTTTATAAAAACAGCTAGAGAAGGGCAGTTTAAGTAGATGGAAATTAATTAATAGTATCTCAAAATAAAACTTTCTAGATTGTAAGAAAAAATATAATCATATTAGCCTTTCAAAGGGGGTGATGACAGATTTCAAAACTTTGAAAGGATTTTTTTATTATTCTATTGTAATCGTTTACAATAGGTCTGAGGAGTGTGAAGCATTATGAAAATCGTAGCAGTAACATCGTGCCCAAATGGCATCGCGCATACATATATGGCACAAGAAAAATTAGAACAAGCCGCACAAGACATGGGTATTTCAATTAAAGTAGAAACACAAGGAGGCGTTGGTGCAGAAAATGTCTTAACAGCAAAGGACATTGAAGAAGCGGAGGGCGTCATCATTGCCGCAGATCGCCAAGTCGATTTATCACGTTTCAATGGCAAACGTCTCGTTAACGTCAACGTAAGAGAAGGCATCCATCATCCGGAAGCATTGATTAACCGAATCGTACAGCAAGACGCTACGATTTATCAAGATCAAGGTCAAGTTCAAGAAACGGCACAAACAGAGGCGTCGCATAAGCATCCTGTTCAAATGATTTATCAACACCTGATGAATGGTGTGTCATTTATGGTGCCATTTATCGTAGTAGGTGGGTTATTGATAGCGATTGCTTTAACATTAGGAGGCCATACTACAGCAGAAGGGCTTCAAATTCCAGAAGATTCATTTTGGAAATCAATTGAAAATATTGGCTCGCTATCGTTTAGTTTTATGGTTCCGATTTTAGCAGGATACATTGCTTATAGTATCGCTGATAAGCCTGGTCTTGTACCTGGTATGATTGGTGGAGCGATTGCCGCAGACGGTAGTTTTTACGGAAGTGAAGCGGGTGCTGGCTTTTTAGGAGGTATCGTCGCGGGTTTTATCGCAGGTTATGTCGCAAAATGGATTAAAAATGTCAAAGTTCCAAAAGCGATGGCCCCAATTATGCCTATTATTGTTATTCCAATTTTAGCATCGTTAGTCGTTGGGCTCATTTTCATTTTTATTATCGGAGGGCCGATTTCTAGTCTCTTTGTCGCATTAACTGCATGGCTTAAAGGTATGCAAGGTGTAAATATTGTCATATTAGCCCTGATTATAGGAGCAATGATTGCCTTTGATATGGGTGGTCCTGTAAATAAAGTCGCCTTCCTTTTTGGTTCGGCTTTAATTGCTGAAGGAAACTATGCTGTTATGGGAATGGTGGCTGTTGCAGTGTGTACACCACCTATTGGTTTAGGGTTAGCTACACTAATTCAAAAACATAAGTTCAATCAGTCCGAACAAGAAATGGGGAAAGCGTCATTTACGATGGGATTATTTGGTATTACAGAAGGGGCGATTCCTTTTGCTGCTCAAGATCCGTTGCGCATTATTCCTGCTAATATGATTGGAGCTATGTGTGCTTCTGTTATCGCAAGCCTATTTGGTGTAGGCGATCGTGTGGCTCACGGTGGTCCAATTGTCGCAGTGTTAGGTGGTATTGACGGTATACTATGGTTCTTTATCGCAGTAATAGTAGGCAGCTTAGTAACGACATTGCTGGTATTACTATTGAAAAAGAAAGCCCCTGCAGTGGTGACAGATGGTGTCGCAAATGTTGAGGAGAAAGCGGAAAACGATTCAGCTCAAAATGGTGCAAATGCGCACAATACTGAGCAAGAAGACAATGTCTTTCATCAAGATACTATCCTTTTAAAAGATGAAGCCATGGACCGTGATCAGGTGATTGATCAATTAATTGACCGTTTGGATGAAACAGGGTATATAGAAGATATCGATACTGTCAAAACAGCTGTCCTTGAGCGTGAAGCAGCGTCAACCACAGCTATTGGAATGAATGTGGCGATCCCGCATGCAAAATCAGCGGCTGTTAAGGCCCCAGTTGTTGCAGTTTTACAAAATCCACAAGGTATTTCCTGGGAAAGTTTAGATGGCACTTTACCCAAAATTGTCTTTTTAATTGTTGTCCCTGAAACAAGCGCTGACACTCATTTGAAATTATTACAACGATTATCACGTCAGTTGATGCATGATGACGTGCGAGAAGCGTTAATAACAGCTAAAAGTAAGCAAATGTTATATGATTTATTAAAACGTATTTAATACTAAAGGAGCGGATAAGAGATGAAAACATGGGTTCAACGTTTAAAAGAAAAAGAACAACAAATGATTGAGATTCGACGTTATTTACACGAGCATCCCGAGTTATCATTTCAAGAAAAAGAAACAGCGCAATATATTGCAGATTTTTATAAAGACAAAGATTGTCAGGTCGAGACCAATGTAGGTCAACGTGGTGTGAAAGTGACAATCGATAGTGGACGTCCTGGGAAGACCATTGCGATTCGAGCAGACTTTGACGCCTTACCTATTCAAGAAGCGACTGGCTTACCGTTCGCATCGCAAAATGAAGGAGTCATGCATGCTTGTGGTCATGATGCGCACACAGCGTACATGTTGATTTTGGCTGATACCCTTATTGAGTTTAAACAACAATTGAACGGAAAAGTCATCGTCATCCATCAACCAGCCGAGGAAATGCCACCAGGCGGGGCAAAAGGTATGATTGAAGAGGGTGTACTAGAAGGTGTCGATCACGTTTTAGGAGCGCATGTAATGAGCACGATGGAACGAGGTAAAGTCTTTTATCGTGAAGGATTTATTCAAACCGGAAGAGCTTATTTTAAACTAGTGATTCATGGTCAAGGTGGACACGGCTCATCACCACATATGGCGAATGATGCTATCGTGGCTGGGGCGAATTTTGTTACGACAATACAGACGATTGTATCGCGTCGTTTAAGCCCTTTCGAAACAGGTGTCGTGACTATCGGTTCATTTGATGGTAAAGGTCAATTTAATGTGATTAAAGACACAGTTACATTAGAAGGCGATGTGCGTTCACTCACAGATGAAACGAAAGCGACGATTGAGCGAGAAATGCATCAGTATGTCGAAGGTTTAGAAAAGACATTTGGTGTGACATGTGATTTTACATTTGAAAATGATTATCCTGCTTTATACAACGATCCGGAATGGACGCAGTATGTCGCAGAAACAATTCAACAGGCACAATGTCCAGATATTAAAGGCGTTGAGGTATGCGAGCCACAGCCACCTTCAGAAGATTTTGCGTATTATGCGAAAGAACGCCCAAGTACATTTATCTATGCTGGTGCAGCGCCTGAACATGGTGACACGTATCCGCATCATCATCCTAAATTTGATATTAGTGAGTCTTCAATGCTTGTTGCCGCAGAAGCAGTCGGATCAGTTGTGTTTGATTATTTAACAGAATCATAACGGTATTAAAAAAGTCAGGTAACCACCATACCTGACTTTTTCGTGTTTAAATGAATTGATGGGATGTATTAATTATGGATTGGCTTCACGTTCTGAGCACTTCGAATAAGTGTAAGTTAGTGAATCGGCCTTCCTCGCTATGCCAAAGAAGTCTCGGCTAAGGTAGCAATCAGTAGAAAGTGCCTCGAAACAAGAGAGTATCATTGTTCCTCAATGTGTATTAAACATTCATTTTAAATGGGTTTATTAGACTTTTAGAAAAATTTTTTAGTCACTATTCAAAATATAGTTTATGACATTAACATGGAGGTTGCTATTTCTGTATCCTTCTAAAATATCATAAACTTGCTTATTTGGAATTTCGGGGACCTCCCTTATACCACATAAAACTTTTTTAAATTCTTTTTTGGTCACTTTATTCTCATTAACTGTTAAATCTAATAAATAATCATTCAGCTTTTTGATTTCTTTAACGCTATAGCAATAACGCAATAAAACTAAATCTTTTGTTTTTAGATTAGGTGCCAATTCTTCTTGTAGCACATCTATTGATTGCTTAATCAATAAAAGTTTAGACTCTAATTCTTCATTGTTCATTCAATTCACACTCTCTATTAATAATGAGCTTCTTGACATCAATAAATTTTCTCGACATAAATGCATCATCTACTTTTTACTTTTATGTCTAGTATTAATCCCGACAAGTGTAACACCTATAAATCCAATTAATCCATTGAATAATGATAATAAAAACGACATATCGCCGAAATAAAATGAAATAATAAAAATTAAAATTCCAGCTATTAAAGCAATAATTAAAGAATATAATTTTGAAATGTTCAACACCCCCTGGTCGGTTTATTTTTTATAATTTTACCACAGAATATCCACCTTTTATAATGCTCTTACGACGTCGACCATGTCTTGGTTGATAACGAGTTGTGCGGTATGGTCATAAGGTGTTGGTGCTTTGTTGATAATGACTAAGTTCTTTCCATTGAAGTTTGAGATGAAGCCTGCTGCGGGTTGAACGACAAGGGATGAACCTAACACGACCAACGTATCTGCTGTACTGATTTTATTTAAAGCATTCATAATCGTTTCTTGATTTAACATTTCGCCATATAACACGATGTCTGGGCGAATAGGGCTATGGCAACGTTCGCAACGATAACGATTGTGTTGAATGACGTCTTCTTTCGTATATTCAGCGTCACAATTAAGGCAGTAGAAGCGGTTCAGTGTACCATGTAGTTCATCGACATGCTGACTGCCAGCATCTGAATGTAACCCGTCTATATTTTGCGTAATAACACCTAAAGCTCGACCTTGTGCTTCAAGGTCGGCAATCCATTGGTGTACATTATTTGGATGTTTATCCGCAAATAGTAAATAACGGTGACAAAAATCCATAAATCCAGTTGGGTCTTCTTGTAAGTAATCTGCACTCAATAAATATTCTGGAGACAATCCTTCTTGTTCGACAGTATCGTATAATCCGCCCATTGAACGAAAGTCTGGAATACCACTCGCTACAGAAATGCCAGCTCCTGTAAAAAAGGCGATACGGTCCGATGATTCAATGATTTCTTTTAATTGTGCCATTTCACTTTCCACAACGATCACTCCATTAGTTTATAATCCTTTACAAGCTCATTTTAGGTCGTAACAGATGTTTTCGCAAATGGATTATGGCTGATAGACAATGCGTTTGGGCGTTTCTTCTAAAAAGTGAATATAATCTTCTAAATCAATATCCTCTTCCACGAAAATGACCCGACCGCCGTCACGACTTTGTGGTGGTTTCATATGATGAAGTCTGTAATAGCCTTCAGAAGTAGCAAAATAGCCTGTGGTATAAGATAAGTCATCTGAGACGCAAAGCTCTCCTTTAACTTGTGGGTGGTGCGTGAGGCACGTCGCAATGGCTAGCGCATCTTGCACGCGCTCATTGATGTCACAATCCTCTTGAGTATCAAAGGTGAAACGAGTGGCACGTACACCTCGTGCACCTGTCTCATCTAAACGTTCGCCCGTTTGAGCAGATAAAATAACAGCGCCTCTATAGCTCGTTTGATTTTGAATATAAGACCATCCTTGATTTAAAGCAGCTATTGAGATGCCATGTTGTAGGATTAAATCTTGAAGTTCAGCGCCTTCTACAATCGGTAAAGCTGAGAGTGTTTCAATCGGTTGTGTGACTTTTTCAATTTTTAAATTTAAAAAATCGACGTCGCCATTTTCATGAAAAAAGCCTTTATTGAAAAAGCGTTGAATCGTTTGTTTGATGTCATCTGTCTCGCACAGAGTTTCAGCACCACTAATATGTGTATGTTGTTCGCTTGCTCGCATTTTAATACTATACATCGTTGACCTCCTTTATGATGGCATTGAGTGCGTTAAACAGTGCGTCAATCGCATCTCGATGATGAAAGGAAGATAAAGAAATGCGTAACGTAGGCTGTTGCACTGTTGGATATCTTAAATAACTGACAAAAAAGCCACGTTGAAACAATTGTTGGTGTACCGTTGCTGCAGTATGTAAATCTTCAAATACAATATTTTTAATAGGTGACATAGAACGAGATTGTGATGGGAAATGCGTGGCCAATTGAGTATTAAAATAAGCACTTAACTCAGCTAATGTCGCTCTGTTAGTATCTGCCTGGCGTAATGTGTCAAATTGCTTTTGAATAAAGTACAATTGATGCATTGGAAGGCCACTCGTATAAATGAGTGAACGCCCTTTATTAATGATGAGTTGTTTAATAGATGTACTACATAATACAATCCCGCCATGAGCGCCCCACGCTTTCGATAAACTTGATGTTAAAATATCAATATTTGAATCATCTTTAATAAGGTTTAAACCTAACCCATGTGAATCATCAATCACTAGCCATGCATCGTATTTCTGTTTTAATTCGATTAAGCGTGCTAGATCAATCATGCTACCATCTGTAGAAAAGACACTATCCGACACAATCATTTTAGGAATATCAAGGGTATGACATAGAGCGAGATGATCTTCTAATTCATCATAATCGAGATGAGTATAAACGAGTTTTTCAGTCCCGCTAAGTTTCATTCCATCAATCAGACTTGCATGATTATGTTGATCAGAAAAGACGAGGATGTCCTCGCCTTTAAAACTATTAAATACAGCTAGATTTGCATCATATCCACTGTTAAATATCACACTTTCTTCAAACCCAAAGTAGTCGCTTATTTGTGTTTCGAGCGTGCTATACACCTGACTATTACCACTAATGAGTCTTGAACTTGATAGGTGGTGGCCATATTGATTAAGAAAGGCACCGAGTTCATCGGGGTCAAAATCCATTTGACCTAACCCCAAATAATCATTAGATGTAAAATTGATATAGCGTTTGCCATCAATAATGAGATATTGACCAGAAAGGGTATCAATATCTAGCAATTCGCGGTATAAGCCAGCGTCTTTTAAGTTAGTTAGTGTTTGTTCTAAGTTCAATACCATCGCTTCCTCTTTAGCTTTGTTTCTGTTTTAGCACTTTCTTTAAAACGCGTGTAAAAATTTTCGTCATTTTTTTAATCTCTTTATTCGACATACTTAAAACAGGCACAAACGTAATGATGTTTTCTAAGTTTCGAATCATTAATCCATTTTCTTTACATTGTTGAATAATTGCTTCGACGGTAGGAATGTTTAAGGGTGTTTTTGAAGCTTGGTCTTCTACAAGTTCGACACCATACATTAATCCGCGACCTCTGATATCCCCTACATTAGGGTGAGAAGATAACGCCTGTAGTTCCTTATCAAGTGTGCGGGAAGTCTTACCGATATGATCGATTAACTTGTTGTCTTCAAATAAACGTAAATTTTCAAGCGCTACTGAACAAACGATTTGGTTACCAGTATAAGTGTGACCATGGAAGAATGTATTTTTAGCATGGGCACCACTTAAGAATGCATCATACACCTTTTGAGACGTTAGCGTGGCAGCTAAAGGTAAATACCCACCTGTAATGGCCTTACCTAAGCACATAATGTCAGGTTGAACATTTTCGTGATCGCACGCAAACATTGCTCCCGTACGGCCGAATCCTACTGCGACTTCATCCACAATTAATAACACATCATATTTTCGACAGAGTTGTTCTACAGCTTTTAAAAAGCCAGGTGGGTGGACGTATAAACCAGTGGCCCCTTGAATAAGTGGTTCTAATACAAAGCCTGCAATTTCGTGATTACGCTCAGATAATAGCGTTTCAATTTGCGTTAAAATGTGATCAAGCATCTCTGTTTCGCTTGAAAATGGACTGCGATAGAATGATGGACTTTCAATTTGAATATTTTCGAAAATAAGGTGTTTAAAAATTTTATGAAATGTATCAATACCACCAACACTCACAGCGCCAATCGTATCGCCGTGGTAACCGTATTGTAATGTTAAAAATTTATTTTTGTCGTCATAGCGTTCCGCATCGATGTTTTTCCAGTATTGATAAGCCATTTTAATCGCGATTTCAACGGATGCACTACCAGTATCGGAATAAAAGACTTTTTGTAAGCGTTCTGGTGTGAGTTGAACTAATTTTTCGGCTAACTCAATCGATGGCACGTTGGAAGAACCGAGTAAAGTGGAATGAGCAATGTTGTCGAGTTGTTTATGAATCGCTTTATTTAATCGCTTATTGTTGTGACCGTGTACGTTAACCCATAATGACGCGTAACCATCTAAATATTTCTTACCATTCGTGTCATAAAGATAGCTACCGCGTCCCTTTTCGATAATAATTGGTTCATCTTGTGTATACACACCCATCTGTGTAAATGGATGCCACACATATGTATGATCTTTTTGCGCTAATTTTTGTGTTTTATTCATCATTTTGTCCTCCTGTTATTGTACGAATAAATGAATTTGAAAAGTCTTGAGGTGTCCCATTATGTTTGAAAGTGAATAAAGTCTCGTTGATTAATTTCTCAACAGTTGCTTTGTTGTCTTGTTCAAAGGCATTATCGATAAATTGATTCATTAACAGATAATGGGGCGGTAAGTTCATTTGTGTTAAATAGGCGTGGTGAACGACTGCATCGCCAATGGCCCCTAGCTTAGATGGTAAGACGCTAATCACTTTATCAACAGTATCTTGAATGAGATCAGTGGTCATATAAAACTGAGCATCACCTTCATAAATCGGTACCGCAATACCACCTGCACCTTCAATTAACACGATATCGAATTGCGCGTCTAATTGAGATAAGCGCTTTAACATAGCGTCTTTATCAAATGTTTGATGTGGCTCTCGCTTAAAACCGAGATGTGGAGAAATTGGGTCTTTAAATGTGTAAAACGAGGTTTCATCGTACGTTAAGTGGCATTCTTGTTGATAGACTTCTAAATCCGGATACGTGCCATCGGTTAATTCTTCAGTTTGAAAGGGTTTAAAAATACCTACACGATAGCCTTCATCCGTCAATCGTTTAAATAAATTTTGAGTAACATACGTTTTACCGACATCGGTATTCGTACTTGTAATAAAAATCTTCATTTTGGTCATCCTTCTTACAATTTTCAAACTTGATAATTTAATCAAAATGTGAATAACACCTTAATGTAAACTAATTTATGAAAAAGTTTACAAAATAGTTAAAGCAGTGTAAATCGTTGATGAACAATTCTATAAGTATAGTTAATTTATTGATAAACATACTTCAAAAATTGTTATCATGTTTGGTACACTACAATATGTATGCGGTTTAAATAAGGGGGGGATATGAAAATGAAAAAATTAGTCGTGACGCTTTTAGGCGCTACATTGTTGGTTAGTGGATGTGGCACAGAGACGCAAAAAGAAGACCAAACTTCACAACAAAATCAAGAGTCAGCACAGTCGAAACAGGATAAGCAAGAACATAAAAAGAAAGAAGTAGATGGTGTTACATATATTGACGATATTTTAATCGTAAACAAAAAGGTGACGTTACCTTCAACTTATAATCCAGGTGTTAATCCAAAAGCGCAACAAGCGATGCAACAATTACTTAAAGATGGTAATGCAAAAGGGCTAAACATGTCAGTAGGCAGTGGGTTTAGAAGTTATCAAGAACAAGAGCAGTTGTTTAACAGCTACGTAGAACGTGATGGTAAAGAAAAAGCAATGACATATAGTGCTGTACCAGGACAATCTGAACATCAAACAGGGTTAGCTTTTGATGTGGTCAGTGATAATACAGATACGAACTTTACCGAAGCATTTGGTAAAACAGATGCTGGAAAGTGGTTAGCACAGCATGCGCATGAATATGGATTTATTATCCGCTATCCAAAAGGACAATCTGATGTGACAGGTTATCAATACGAACCATGGCATTTACGTTATGTTGGCGTTGATACTGCAACAGACATACATGACAGTCATCAGACATTAGAAGCCTATGTCGGGTTAGATACTAAGTCCAAAGATAAAGATTAAGAAAGGTGAATGAGATGTTAAAAAAAGCAACCCATGTTTTTTTACTCTGTATGCTACTCATTGGATGGACGGTTCCGTTTAATGCGCATGCATCAGAATTTAGTGATTCAACCGATACAATTTTTAGAAAATGAACAACTTGAGTCGATGATGGTCACGACGCAATCTGGACAAATTTTATATGATCAAGATTCAGATTTAAAAACGGATCCAGCATCATTAACGAAAATGATGACGGTTTATTTAACATTAGACGCGATTGAAAATGGCAAAGTTAAGAAAGATCAATCAGTGAAAATCGATGATACCTACGAAAGTATGTCGACGATACCCATGTTATCTAACGTCCCTCTTAAACGTGGAGACAGCTATACCATCGATCAACTCGTACTTCAAACGTTGCTGAAATCTAGTAATGCAGCCACACTTGTGCTAGGGGATCAAATTTCAGGCAGTACCTCTAAATTTGTAGACGCAATGAACCAAAAAGCGAAAAAAATTGGTATGAAAGATACTCACTTTGTAAATCCAACAGGTGCTACAAATGAATTATTGCGTAATTTCGCACCTAAAAGCTACAAAGATGAAAATCGCACACAAACAACGTCAAGCGACATGTCATTACTTGTACATAGCTTACTTAAAAAGCATCCTGAAGTATTAGATTACAGTTCAAAATTGAATGATACGCAAAATGGCCAAACGTTAACATCAATCAACTTAGGCTTAGAAGGCCAACCTTATGAAGTTGAAGGTGCAGACGGCTTAAAAACAGGCACAAATGAAAAAGGATACAGTCTCGCTTTAACTGGTAAACGCGGCAAGTTACGTTTAAATGAAGTCATTTTTAACGTTCAACCGTATCCAAGTGATGCTACGAAAGCCAATTTATATCGCATCGCTGGCCAAGTAATGGATAATGCTTATGATGACTACGAATATCGTAAAGTGGTCTCAAAAGGTAAGCATAAAATTAACGACAAGCTTTATGAAGTGGAAAAAGATTTATACGATATCGTGCCTAAAGGTGAAAAACCAAAACTCAAAGTCACAGATGATGATCGTGTTTATGCAGATTATGACCGTGAATTTATTAAAGGCAGCAAGCCACCTTCTGTCCCAGCTAAAAAAGTTAATTTTTTTAAGGCAATCTATTACAATATGACACATTAAATCAATAACAGCGCCGTATGTGGAGACAGTTGTAATAGATTTGATGGCGCTCGTTTAAAAATTTATAAAAAAGATTAAAACCTTATTGATTGGTAATTTAGGTTGTAGTATATTTATAAAGAATTAATATATTAGGGATGTCTAATTTATGTGGATATCAAAAGGGAGAAGGGCATAAAAGTGAAAATCAAATATTTAAGTGTACCCATTTTAGCGTTACTTTTGCTACTTGTTGGTTGCAGTAACCCATCTAGTGATCGTGAAGAAGACAACGAGAAAAAAGAGGATAAACAAGAACAAAAAGAAAAAGCAGATAAGAATGAGGACAAAGAAAAAGATGATCAAGAGGATCAAGACACAGACAGCGATGAAGATAGCGACACTGATGAAATGACGGACGATGTTTCAATGGACGCGACAGACAATACACAAGAGGTCGCGGATCAAGCATACGACGCGAACTATGGTGTAACGAACGAGAGTGCAGCACCAGCTAATGACAATTATGATGATGAAAAGTATCAAGAATACTTATCTGTTAAAGAAAATTCAGATGGACTACGTGAAGCTGAACGTAATAACGAAGTACCAGAAGGCGCTGGTGGTGGAGGGTCTTCTTGGAGTTACGTTAATGAAAATGAAAGCTACGATGAATGGGTAGACCGTACAACACGAGAAAAAGCAGCAGCCGGATTCTCTGACGACGATTATAGTAGTGGATATTAAATCGACTTAAACCAATTTGCACTTTAGTTAGCCATATTTGAACACTGATTCAATAGTGAGCTAGCTAAAGTGCTTTTTTGTATTTAAAACAATAGAAACAAAAATTGCTAAAACAAGCACATTTAAAAGATGAATGTGAATATTTAGTCGATGGCTGAACAGTTAAAAATACTAATTTAAATGGTTTCGTTATTGCTCGCGTTCCTACAGGCCTCGCTCGAACTAATCAAACCTTCATAATATTTTAAGGAAGGTTTGATGGATTTCTCACTTCGGCGTGATCTGTCAGGAGTCTCGCAATCGAAACTATTTAAAATATTTGTTAAATAAACATTGAGAAACAGTCAATTGGATATGGTGCGTTATTGGGTTCGAGGCACTTTCCACTGATTGCTACCTTAGCCGAGACTTCTTTGGCATAGAGCCGAAACCGAAAATCCATTTTGTCTTCTTATTTAATATTTTATATAAGACAAAATTAGTTGAGGTGAGGCGCCTAGAAACGCGAGGCGTAAAGGTGCAATCAGTGAGAAGTTTGTCTCTATTTACTGACATAAAAATACTTATCCACTATGTTTAAAGTATTGCTTTTGTGATGTTGAGCGGAACGAACACACTTTCTTTCGTACTTTAACTTGATTATGTGTAAACCGATTGGTATAGTGTTTATTGTATGATGTAAAAAGTGGTGTAAGGTTAGTGTGTTGATTTATGAAATGGCGTGAGATAGGGTGTCAACTCATAATGAATCGTCAGACATTATTTCCTACAACCTCGACTAAAGCATAATGCAATAAGACTTTTAATATGAGATGGCCCTGTCTCAATAAATGACCAAACAATTGAACACGCACACGAAAAGCACTTTAAGTACGGTAAGTCTTCACCGAATGACATTCCTACACTTAATGTGCTTTTTTATTTGATATCGGGACGATTCGGGATATAACCGTTTTGATTGAGACACTTAGTACATTAAATTATCAAATTTTCAGAAAAGGGCTGACGTTATGTTAAAAATTAAGAATTTAACGAAAGTGTATGAAGGTGATAAAAAAGCTGTCGATAATATGAACATCGAGATTGAATCAGGTGAATTTATCGCTTTTATCGGGACAAGTGGTAGCGGTAAAACGACAGCATTACGAATGATTAACCGAATGATTGAAGCAACAGACGGAGAAATTACAATCGATGGTAAAGATGTCCGTAAAATGAACCCTGTTGAATTACGTCGAAGCATTGGCTATGTTATTCAACAAATTGGACTCATGCCACATATGACCGTTAAGGAAAATATTGTTCTTGTGCCGAAGTTATTAAAATGGTCACAAGAGAAAAAAGACGAAAAAGCGAAAGAATTGATTCGTCTGGCAGATTTACCGGAATCTTATTTAGATCGCTATCCTTCACAACTATCAGGAGGACAACAACAACGTATCGGTGTGGTGCGTGCATTAGCCGCAGAACAAGACATTATTTTAATGGATGAACCTTTTGGTGCGCTCGACCCGATTACAAGAGATACATTACAAGACCTTGTGAAAAAGTTACAAAAACAATTAGGTAAAACATTTATTTTCGTCACACATGATATGGATGAAGCGATTAAATTAGCTGACAAAATTTGTATCATGTCAAAAGGCCAAGTGATTCAATATGATACACCAGATAACATTTTACTTTATCCTGCGAATGACTTTGTGCGTGACTTTATCGGTCAAAACCGACTGATTCAAGACCGTCCTAACATTCGTACAGTTGAAGATGCGATGATTAAGCCAGTGACTGTGAATATTAATCAAAATTTAAACGACGCGGTAACGATCATGAGAGACCGTCGTGTTGATACTATTTTCGTCGTGGATAATGACAATCAATTACTTGGTTATTTAGATATTGAAGATATTAATCAAGGGTTACGTGCAAAACAACCGCTTTTCGACACGATGCAACGTGATATTTATCGTGTGCGTTTGGATAGTAAATTACAAGACTCTGTACGTACGATTTTAAAACGTAACGTGCGTAATGTTCCTGTGGTGGATAGTGATGAACGTACGTTAGTGGGCTTAATTACACGTGCGAACTTAGTTGATATTGTGTATGACAGTATTTGGGGAGAAGAACAAGTAAATGAAGAGGCGCAACATAAAGCAATTCTTGACTCAGAGATGACAGGAGCTGATCCATCATGATGTCCTATTTAGCAGAGAATGGTAACGAACTCTTCACGAAAACAATAGAACATTTATATATCTCTGTGATTGCGTTACTCATTGCGATTGTAGTTGCGGTACCGATTGGATTGCTTGTGTCAAAGGTGGAACGTTTATCTAAAATAGTGCTTACAGTAGCAGGTATTTTGCAAACGATTCCAACACTTGCGGTACTCGCGTTAATGATTCCGTTATTTGGTGTGGGTAAAACGCCTGCCATTGTTGCGTTATTCCTTTATGTTTTATTGCCTATTTTAAATAACACAGTGATAGGGCTTCAAAATATTGATGATAACGTTAAAGAAGCAGGACGAAGCATGGGCATGACGAATTTCCAATTAATGAAAGATGTCGAACTACCGCTCTCGTTACCACTGATTTTAAGTGGCATACGTTTATCGTCAGTGTATGTTATTAGTTGGGCGACACTAGCAAGTTATGTTGGTGCTGGTGGTTTAGGTGACTTTATCTTTAATGGTTTAAACCTATATGAGCCTAAAATGATTATTAGTGCGACGATTTTAGTTACATTACTTGCTTTAATTGTCGATTTTTGTTTGTCACGTATCGAAAAATGGGTGTTACCAAAAGGATTAAAAGTATCCAGATAATGATTGGAGGAAGACAATATGAACAAACTGAGTAAAGCTTTCATCGTTGTAGTAGTGTGTCTAACAGTATTATCTGGATGTAGTTTACCTGGTTTAAACAACAGTAATTCAGATGATGATGTTACTATTACATCCACTGCAATGAGTGAATCTCAAATTTTATCACATATGTTAAGACTAATGATTGAGCATGATACTAACGGTGAAATTAAACCGACGATTCTTAATAACTTAGGATCAAGTATTATTCAACACCAAGCACTTGAAGGTGGAGATGCAAATATGTCGGGTGGACGTTATACAGGAACTGAGTTAACGGGACCACTCAATGAAGATCCAATTAAAGATCCGCAAAAAGCGATGGATGTCGTTCAAAAAGGATTTGATGAGAAATTTGATCAAACGTTTTTCGACTCTTTTGGTTTCGACAATACGTATGCATTTATGGTGACTAAAGAAACAGCCAAACGTTACAATTTGAAAACTGTTTCTGACTTAAAAGAACATGCCGATGAGTTAAGAGTAGGTATGGATAGTTCTTGGATGAGCCGTGAAGGAGACGGTTATGAAGCGTTCCAAAAAGACTATGGATTTAGTTTTGGTACGATTCGACCAATGCAAATTGGGTTAGTTTATGACGCATTAAGTTCTGGTAAGATGGATGCGGTTGTAGGGTATTCTACGGATGGTCGTGTCGCTGCATATGATCTTGTAGTATTGGAAGATGACCACCAATTCTTCCCGCCGTATGATGCGAGTCCTTTAGCGACTAATGAGTTATTGAAACAACATCCAGAATTAAAAGATACGATTAAAAAATTAGAAGGTAAAGTATCAACAGAACAAATGCAGCAGTTAAACTATGAAGCGGATGGTCAAGGTAAAGAACCTGCTGTCGTTGCTGAGGAATTCTTGAAGAAACATAACTATTTTGAAAATGAGTCAAAAACGGCATCGAATCAATCAAAAGAGGTGAAATCCAATGAACGGTAATTTATTTACGCAATTACTTCAATACTTTCAAACCAATGCAGGCTATTTATGGGAACTCTTTTTAAATCATCTATTGATGTCGGTTTATGGCGTATTATTTGCGGCCATCGTTGGTATTCCCATTGGTATTTTAATTGGTCGTTTTGGTAAGTTATCGGCGTTTGTCATTACAATAGCCAATATTATTCAAACGGTCCCTGTTATTGCGATGCTTGCCATTTTAATGCTAGGTATGGGCCTTGGTGTGAACACAGTTATCTTTACTGTCTTTTTATATGCACTATTGCCGATTATTAAAAATACGTATACAGGTATTGTAGGAGTTGACCGCAATATTATTGATGCTGGTAAAGGCATGGGAATGACACGAAATCAAATTCTTCGCATGATCGAATTACCATTATCTTTATCTGTCATTATCGGTGGATTACGCATTGCCTTAGTTGTTGCCATTGGTGTTGTAGCGGTTGGTTCATTTATCGGTGCGCCAACACTTGGTGATATCGTTATCCGTGGTACAAATGCGACAGATGGGACATTATTCATCTTAGCTGGTGCTATTCCTATTGTAGTTATCGTTATCTTAATCGACATCGTTTTACGTATTCTTGAAAAACGACTTGATCCATCACATCGCAAAGTATAGTTAAATAAAAGGAGTGTCCATCATGGCAGTTATGCATATGAACTATTTATCAGAAACGATTGGTATGCATCAGTCATTTGTCGTTATTTTACCTGAAGATGCCTCTTATTTTGATCAAACACAGTCACCTAAAGCGTTACCGTCATTATTATTACTTCATGGGTTATCTAGTGATGCGACGTCATATTTACGTTATACAAGTATTGAGCGTTATGCGAATGAAGCGCAATTAGCGATTATTATGCCGAATGCAGATCATAGTTTTTATACGAATATGGCACATGGTCATCGGTATTACGATTATGTGTTAGAAGTATGGGATTATGTTCATCAAATTTTACCGTTGTCTCAAGATCGAGAGGACCATTTTATCGCGGGTCACTCGATGGGAGGCTATGGCACAATTAAGTATGCCCTCACTCAAGGTCATCGCTTCGCCAAAGCGGCTCCATTATCTGCGGTATATGATATTTCACGCTTAATTAACTATGATTGGTATGACTTTGATTTTAATAATGTAGTGGATACGACAAATGAAGCGGCGTTGCGTGCGATACATCCATATCATTTAGTTGAAGAAGCGGTGCAACAACAAGCGCAACTACCGGATATTTATATGATGTGTGGTACTGAAGATGACTTATATGAAGATAACGTCGCGTTTAGTCAGCAATTGAAAAAACTAGACGTTAAACACGACTTTGTCAGTGGTCCAGGGCGCCATGACTATGCTTACTGGGATGAAGCCATTCAGCAAGTTATTAAAGCATTTATGAAAAAATGATGTAAAAAACTTAAAAAATAGATTGTCAAATTAAGGCGCCTTTTGTATAATAAAAGCGATTACAAAAGCATAGCGTGTTACTGTTTAGAGCAGGCATGAGCAAATATAACGAGGTTAGGCCATTTGGTCTTAAACCCGTATTTGCTCATGCCTTTTTATTTTGCGCTGAAAGAAACAACTATGTTTGGACAGATTGAGAGGAGTGTTTAGCAGTGTTTAAAAAGTTTTTCGGACAATTACAAAGGATTGGTAAAGCTTTAATGTTACCAGTCGCTATTTTACCGGCAGCGGGGATTTTATTAGCACTTGGGAATGCCATGCACAATGATCAATTAGTGGCCCTCGCCCCATGGCTAAAACTTGATGTGTTTGTGATGATTTCCTCCATTATGGAGTCAGCCGGCCAAGTTGTATTTGATAACTTACCATTGTTATTTGCGATTGGGACAGCACTTGGATTAGCTGGGGGAGACGGTGTTGCGGCACTGGCAGCTTTAGTCGGTTATTTAATTATGAATGCAACAATGGGTAAAGTGATGAATATTACCATCGACCAAATTTACTCATATGCAGATGGTGCTTCTGTATTAAGTCAGGCAGATAAATTACCACAACATGCTTTGATTCTTGGGATACCGACCCTTCAAACAGGTGTGTTTGGCGGGATTATCATGGGTGCACTGGCGGCATGGTGTTACAACAAATTCTATAATATTACCTTGCCACAATTTTTAGGATTCTTTGCAGGAAAGCGTTTTGTACTGATTGTGACATCAGTTGTTGCTATTTTATTAGGGGTAGCGTTAAGTTTTATATGGCCACCGATTCAAGAAGGTTTAAATGCTTTATCTAACTTCTTATTAAACAAAAACTTAGTATTAACGACTTTTATTTTTGGTATTATTGAACGTGCATTAATTCCATTTGGATTACATCACATTTTCTATGCGCCATTCTGGTTTGAATTTGGTAGTTACGTCAATAAAGCTGGAGAACTTGTTCGAGGTGACCAACGCATTTGGATGGCTCAAATGAAAGATGGCGTCGCGTTTACAGCAGGTGCTTTCACAACAGGTAAATATCCATTTATGATGTTCGGTTTACCAGCAGCAGCGTTTGCGATTTATCGCCAAGCACGTCCAGAACGTAAAAAAGTAGTCGCTGGTTTAATGTTATCAGCAGGTTTAACGTCATTTTTAACAGGTATTACTGAGCCATTAGAATTCTCATTTTTATTTGTGGCACCAATTTTATATGCAGTACACGTATTATTAGCCGGGTCATCATTCTTAATCATGCATTTATTAGATGTAAAGATTGGGATGACATTCTCAGGCGGATTCATTGATTATGTATTATATGGCATACTCAACTGGGATCGCACGCACGCTTTATTAGTCATTCCAGTTGGTATCGTTTACGCAGTCATTTATTATTTTGTATTTACTTTCTTAATTAAACGTATGAACTTAAAAACACCAGGTCGTGAAGATAAAACATCAGAAACACGTGATACGTCAGTACAACGCTTACCATTTGATGTATTAGAAGCAATGGGTGGTAAAGAAAATATTAAACATTTAGATGCATGTATTACGCGCTTACGTGTCGAAGTCAATGACAAATCAGCAGTGGATGTAGAAGGATTAAAAGCGTTAGGTGCTGCAGGAGTCCTGGAAGTCGGAAACAATATGCAAGCTATTTTTGGACCGAAGTCAGATCAAATTAAACATGATATGGCACGTATTATGTCAGGTGAGATTACAAAACCGAGTGAAACAACGACAGATTTAGAATCAGATATTGTAGAAACAGATACAATCAAAGCAGTGACAATTGCTGCACCTGGAAACGGAGAAATGATTCCGTTAACAGACGTACCAGACGATGTCTTCTCAGGTAAACTGATGGGAGATGGCGTAGGATTTATTCCGCATGACGGACAGATTGTAGCTCCATTTAATGGTGTCGTAAAATCAATCTTCCCAACAAAACATGCGATTGGTTTAGAATCAACAGACGGTACAGAATTATTAATTCACATCGGTATCGATACAGTGAAATTAAACGGAGAAGGATTTGAAAGTCTCGTTAACGTTGATGACGAAGTAGTAGAAGGCCAACCATTAATGAACATCGACTTAGACTACATCAAAGCCAACGCACCAAGCACAGTCACACCATTAATCATAACCAACCTAGGAGACCAAACCATCGAAACCGAAACATACGGCCAAGTCACAAAAGGCCAAAAACTATTCGTAGTAAAATAACAAAGTGCGGACAATTGCGGTTAGGGTTCGAAGTAATACCTAGGGAGAAGCGAAAATCGCTCTTTGATTTTTGCGCGTCACGTAGTATTATCGAGAACCCTGCAATTGGGAGCCGGATTATACAAAGTGCGGACGATTACGTACACTTCGAACGAAAGTGAGTTAGTGTACGTTATGCATGCGAGTGCTAGCGAGCAGGCGAACCTTCATTTACTTCGAACGAAAGTGAGTTAGTGTACGTTATGCATGCGAATCTTCAAAGTGTGGAGTGCTGCGGTCAGAACTCGAGCAAAATCGAGAGTCGAACTCCAACCGGTTTTTGGTTTTAGTGAGGCGACTCATTTTGTTGAGAGTTTTGCAGCGCGAAACCGGATTATTCTAATTTGGGGAGTAATAGAAACAAAAATAGCGAGCAGGTGAACTTTATTAAACGTCTTTAAAATTCATGATGAGATGAATTTTAAGGGCGTTTTTTTATAGAAAAGACGTTATATCAGGACACACCCCGCAGGTTAGTATTCGGGATGTGTGTCCGGTAGTCTAAAGGGTGTCTAAATTCCCTGATTAAATGACGTTGTTTCTTTTGAAAAGTGATGCAAAATCTGTACTATAAGAGGTAATCAATCTTAAGTAAAAGGAGTATGACGATGTCTGAAAAATTTTTAGAACGTGCCGTTACTTTAGCTGAAACAGCATTAAAAGAAGGCAATGAGCCATTTGGTTCGTTGTTAGTAGATGCAGAAGGCAATATATTATACGAAGATTATAATCGGATTAATGACGTCAATGAGATGTATCACCCTGAAATCGCAATTTGCAAGTGGGCAGCGGACCATTTGTCACCAGAAGACCGTCAACAAACGGCAGTATATACATCAGGGGAGCATTGTCCAATGTGTGCTACCGCTCATGCACTGGTGGGGCTTGGTAAAATTGTGTATGCTTCATCTTCTGAACAACTTGCGTCCTGGTTAGATGCTATGGAAGTGCCAGCGCCGCCTTTTAATAGTTTACCTATTACTTCTGTAACTCGAGGCATTGAAACAGAAGGGCCTTTTGAACCCTATGCATCTCAAGTGAAGAAGTTACATGAAGCGTATCATCGTTAATTTTTTTAAATGTATGAAAAAGAGGTTGTTTATACGAAATATAATTGACGATGACGATAACCCGATAATAAATATTCAACAATCGTTATAACTCTACGCACAGACGTAAAGGCGTAAAATAACATTGCTTGCTTTGCCTCATCGTTATATTTAATCTAAAACTAGATTGTAAGAAAAAGGTAGCATGAGGAGGGCAACATGAAGAAAAAGATAGAGATTATTGGAGCACCTACAACATTTGGACAAAAGAAATTAGGGGTTGATTTTGGACCAGATGCGATTCGTTATGCAGGTGCGGTTGAACGTTTAAAACGCATTGGGCATGAAGTGATTGATAGTGGTAACATTCCAACACCTAAAGTAGACTTGGAGAAGTTTTATTCGCAACAAGAGGGATTACAAAATTACGAGGAAATTTTAACTTTTTCACATACATTAAAAGACAAAGTATCTGAAACGATTCAAAATAATCATTTTCCGGTAGTCTTAGGTGGTGATCATTCACTTGCGATTGGTTCTATTTCAGGCGTGGCTGAACATTATCAAGAATTAGGGGTCATTTGGTATGATGCACACGGTGATTTGAATTTACCTGAAGAATCACCTTCTGGCAATGTCCATGGGATGCCTCTGCGGATGCTTGCAGGCGAGGGTGATGATCAGTTAGTGAACCTCGGTGGTTTTGCGCCCAAAGTTAAACCTGAAAATATTGTATTAATCGGTATGCGTGACCTTGACTATGGTGAACGAGAATTTATTAAACAACATGGTATAAAAACATATACAATGGCCGATATTGACGATAAAGGTATTGGCCAAGTCATTCAAGAGACCATTGATTACTTAAAACCACGCACAGATGGCATCCATTTATCGTTTGATGTAGATGCGCTAGATCCTGTTGAAACACCAGGCACAGGAACAAAGGTGTTAGGTGGTTTAACCTATCGAGAAAGTCATTATGCGTTAGAGTTACTACAAAAATCTGGTTTAATTACGTCCTTAGATTTGGTCGAAGTGAATCCATTGTTAGACCAAGGAAATCGGACAGCAGAACAAGCTGTTGCAATTTTAGGCTCTTTCTTTGGCGAGTCGTTACTTTAATCATTCATCACACAACACGCGTTAGCTTAACTAGTGATAAAACTTTGTTAAGTTAACGCGTGTTTCACGTTGAACATTTTAATTTAATAATTCTTTTGATTGTTAATGCTCTACATCTATTTCTAATATTGATATAATATGTTTCATATTAATTTAACGAAAGTGAGGTCGCACGGTTCACATGGAATTGCCATTAACGTTAACGGTTGTCTTATTCCTAGCGCTTGGCATTTTAAGCCAGTGGGTGGCGAATTTATTAAAATGGCCAGCGATTGTCGTCATGGCTATCGTCGGTTTACTTGTGGGTCCAATTTTAGGCATCGTCAATCCAGAAGTAAGCCTTGGCGGAGACGTATTCGACACTATTGTCTCATTAGCTGTTGCTGTTATATTATTCGAAGGAAGTAGTAACCTTGATTTTAGAGAATTAAAAGGTGTGTCTAAAGCCCTTGTACGTATTTTATCTATTGGTGCAGCCATTTCTTGGTTTTTAGGCATGTTAGCCTTGCATTACATTTTAAACTTCCCATTGTCGATTTCTGCAATTTTGGCAGGTTTGTTTTTAATTTCAGGTCCTACTGTTATCCAACCATTATTAAAACAAACGAAAGTTAAAAACAGTGTGGATACCTTATTAAGATGGGAAAGTATTATTTTGGATCCTGTTGGTCCTATGGTTGCATTAGGTATGTTCTTTATTGTGTTTATCTTTAAAGAAGATGCAGGTTTTCAAATTATTTTTATTTTCCTTTTAAAATTAATCAGTTCGGCACTAATTGGTGGCGTCGCTGCATTTATATTTAAAAAACTCATTGAAAAGAATAAGATATCCCAGAATTTAGTAGCACCTCTTCAACTTATTAGCATATTATTGATTTTTGCTATTAGTGATTTTATTTTACCAGAATCTGGCTTACTCGCAGTCACAGTATTTGGTTTAGGTATGGCTATCTTTAAACGTGGCGATTTTATTTATAGTGAACCCGACCACTTCATCGAGCATATGTCGATGATTCTAGTGTCTACGGTATTCATTTTAATTACATCTTCCTTGACGATGGATGTCTTAAAAGAAACGTTTACTTGGTCACTATTGATATTCTGTATTGTGATGATTGTGTTAGTACGACCAATTTCTATCTTTTTAGCTACTATTAACACAGGTATGCCTCTGAACGAACGCGGCTTTTTAAGTGGTGTGATGCCAAGAGGTATTGTGGTATTATCAGTGGCTGAATTCTTTTCAAGTTTATTAATGAAAACAGATATTCCGGATGTTCAATACATTACACCAGTGACATTTGGTTTCGTATTTATTACCGTTGTCTTTTATGGTTTCGGTTTTAAATCAATCGCGAAAGGTTTAAGAGTATCTAGTAAGGAACCACCAGGTGTGCTATTGGTTGGAGAAAATAACTTTTCCAATCATTTAGGGTCAACACTTAAACAACACGGTATTCCGATTATGATGTTTTTACAAAAAGAGCAAAGTCGTAGTCGAGTAGAAGAATTAGGCTTTGAAACGTTTGATGGCAATTTATTCTCAAGTCAAGAACGTGTTTACATCGACTTGACCCGTTATGATTTTAGTTTATTACTTAATTCGTCGTTAATGATTAATGTCTATGCATTTACAGAGTTGATTGAAGAATTTGGATTAAAAAGTGTCTTTATGATTGATAGTCCAAGCAATCAACGAAATTTAAAATATAGTGTAGGTAGACAAATTTCAAATCACGTATTATTTAAAGAAGGCGTGTCTTATCACGATTTAAATCACTTTGTGGATCATCACGAGATTACAGAAATTGAAGCTGCAGAAGAAAATCAAATTACAGATGACGATTTAGTGTTATACCATATCAATGATTCTGGTACGGTTGAGTTTCAAACCGTTAATAACCACGTGTTAGGTAAAGAAGAAGGTATTTATGGTGTTTTAAAAGATTTTCATCAATTTATTAATTAAATACCAACATTTGTTTTACTGATAGAAAAAATAAGTAATTAATAAAATAGATAAATATATGAAATGAATGGCCGGTTTTGTTATAACGCAGAATCGGTCATTTTAATGTCTGTTGTTCGTAATAAAACCTTAATAACTGTATTTACTTATTTAATTTTAATCATTCTATTATATCAATTCATAGTTTTCTACTTCTTATTATTTCAATCTGAAGGGTAGAATATCACCTTCTATTTTAACCAATATTTTATATTAATATTACCTTTTAAATTAGTGTATTTTTAATAACTCCCCCATTTTTTAAGCATATCTTTAATCTATCGTAAAATAACATAATTATAAAATGTCAGATTGATATTAAGCTAATATTTATAGTTAATATCTCGATGAAAAGTATATTATATTTATTATAGTAAATTGCAAACATAGAAGTGCATGTCGTATGAAAAAATATTATGATATAACTATAAATTATGTTGACTAATATGTAATAAATGGTAAAATTCATTTGTAGCAAAACATTGTTTTGTACTAAAAACCGAGGTGATTTTATGAGTGAAAAAAGGAAATCTAAAAATCGACGTTTAGACTTTTTGCCTAATAGACAGAATAAATATTCTATTAGAAAGTTTACAATAGGGACTGCGTCAATCTTAGTGGGGGCAACTTTGATATTTGGTGCTCATAGTGAAGAAGCTAAAGCAGCAGAAAATACAGAAGTTGATATGAAAAATGATGAAAGTAATAAAACACCAGGCGTACCAGTAGAAACAACAAATGAAGAGAAGGCGGTTGAGCCAGAAGCAACAGTAGGTGCTCCAGCAGAAGAAGTAGGAGAAGAGAAGACTGTTGAGCCAGAAGCAACAGTAGGTGCTCCAGCAGAAGAAGTAGGAGAAGAAAAGGCTGTTGAACCAGAAGCAGCAAGTGCTCCGACAGAAGAAGTAAAAGAAGAGAAGGTTGTTGAACCAGAAGCAGCAAGTGCTCCGACAGAAGAAGTAAAAGAAGAGAAGGCTGTTGAACCAGAAGCAGCAAGTGCTCCGACAGAAGAAGTAAAAGAAGAGAAGGTTGTTGAACCAGAAGCAGCAGATGCTTCAACAGAAAAAGTAAGAGAAGAGAAGGCTATTGAGACAAAAGAAGTTGCAGAAGTAGTAGATAAAAACAATGAAGAAAATAAATTAAATGAAACTAATAACTATACAGCTAGTGAAGAAAAAGTTCAACCGGCAAGTGTAAACAATGTTTTTCGTGCAGCAGGCGATAATACAACTAGTGAAGAGCCGTTGTTAGTTAATGATCAAATACAAGTTAGAGACTTTATTCTTGAGAATAGTGGTTTTGATCCAAACAATAGTGAAAATGCAAGTTTTAAAGTGGACTTTCAAGTTGATGGAATAGTTAGAGAAAATGATTATTTTACTTTTGTTTTACCTGAATATCTTACTGTGGATGGGGATATTGATTTTAAAAATTTAAACTATACGTCAAAAATCCCAGATTTAGTAAATAGTACAGGTCAAGTAGTTGCCACTGGTAGCTATAATACAGAAAGTAAAATAGGTACTTATAAATTTACAAATTTTGTAAATAATAAAGAAAACATTTCGGGAAGTTTTAATCTACCAGTCTTTACTGATCGTAAAACAGCTCAGAAGTCTGGACGTTATCCTGTACAATTTAATATAGCAGGAGAATCGTTTGAGTCGGAAGTAAATCTTGATTATTTTAGTCCAATTCAAGGTATGCCTGGACCAGATGGTGCTAATATTTCTTCGTTTATTACTGAAATTGATGTATTTTCTGGAGCGAATGAATACGAACAATCTATTTATGTTAACCCTAAGGGACATGACTTGAGTAATACAATTGTTACTTTAGAAGGGTATCACGAGGACCCAGCAGCAAGTAGTACAGTATTAAACGCTGAAAGTACTAAACTAAAAATTTATAAAGTTCTTGATAATTCTAAACTAACAGATAGTTACTATATTGACACTAATAACCCTAATTATGTTGATATTACAAATGAATTTCAAGATTTCATTAAATATAATAATAATAATACTATCAGTTTGAACTTCGGAAATATAAATGAAACATACGTTGTAACTGTGGATGGTCATTATGATGATAGTAATAATAACGTAAAAACTCGTGTATATTTAGAAAATACAGATAAATCAGGATTTAATCGTAGTTCTTTCTTCTGGGATAATGAAAATGATATTGAAAATGGTTCAGGTCAAGCTGATGGTGATAATATCCGTAGATATATGATCGGTGACTATGTGTGGGAAGACGTAGATAAAGACGGTCTACAAAATACGCACAAAGATGAAAAACCGATTAAGAATGTAACTGTTTTATTGAAAGATAAAGATGGAACAGAAATCGGAAGAACAACGACAAATGAAGTAGGTTATTATGAGTTTACAGGTTTAACGAATGGTGACTATGTGGTTGAATTTGAAACGCCAGAAGGTTATGAAGAAACACCTGTAGGAAGAGGCTTTGATGGAAGTGTTGACTCAAATGCTAGTCGAGTAAATGTTCGAATCAATAATGCAAATAATACAACAATTGACAAAGGATATTATAAACCAACATACAAATTAGAAGACTATGTATGGGAAGACGTGGATAAAGATGGTGTCCAAGGAACAGACGAGAACGAAACACCGATCGCAGGAGTAACGGTAACGTTGAAAAATGCGAACGGAGAAGTTCTTGGAACAATAATGACAGATGACAAAGGATACTACGAGTTCACAGGTTTAGAAAACGGAGACTACGTAGTAGAATTTGAAGCACCAGAAGGATACGAAGAAACACCAGTAGGTCAAGGCGAGGATGAAGGAAAAGACTCGAATGAAAAAGTAGTCAATGTGAAGATCCAAGATGCAGATAACATGACAATTGACAAAGGATACTTCAAACCAGCAGAACCAGCGCCAACATACAAACTAGGAGACTATGTATGGGAAGACGTGGATAAAGATGGTGTCCAAGGAACAGACGAGAACGAAACACCGATCGCAGGAGTAACGGTAACGTTGAAAAATGCGAACGGAGAAGTTCTTGGAACAACAATGACAGATGACAAAGGATACTACGAGTTCACAGGTTTAGAAAATGGAGACTACGTAGTAGAATTTGAAGCACCAGAAGGTTATGAAGAAACACCAGTAGGTCAAGGCGAGGATGAAGGAAAAGACTCGAATGAAAAAGTAGTCAATGTGAAGATCCAAGATGCAGATAACATGACAATTGACAAAGGATACTTCAAACCAGCAGAACCAGCGCCAACATACAAACTAGGAGACTATGTATGGGAAGACGTGGATAAAGATGGTGTCCAAGGAACAGACGAGAACGAAACACCGATCGCAGGAGTAACGGTAACGTTGAAAAATGCGAACGGAGAAGTTCTTGGAACAACAATGACAGATGACAAAGGATACTACGAGTTCACAGGTTTAGAAAATGGAGACTACGTAGTAGAATTTGAAGCACCAGAAGGTTATGAAGAAACACCAGTAGGTCAAGGCGAGGATGAAGGAAAAGACTCGAATGAAAAAGTAGTCAATGTGAAGATCCAAGATGCGGATAACATGACAATCGACAAAGGGTACTTCAAACCAGCAGAACCAGCGCCAACATACAAACTAGGAGACTATGTATGGGAAGACGTGGATAAAGATGGTGTCCAAGGAACAGATGAGAACGAAACACCGATCGCCGGAGTAAAAGTAACATTGAAAAATGCGAACGGAGAAGTTCTTGGAACAACAATGACAGATGACAAAGGATACTACGAGTTCACAGGTTTAGAAAATGGAGACTACGTAGTAGAATTTGAAGCACCAGAAGGATACGAAGAAACACCAGTACATCAAGGCGAAGATGAAGGAAAAGATTCGAATGAAAAAATAGTCAATGTGAAGATTCAAGATGAAGATAATATGACAATAGACAAAGGATATTATTTAGAAGTGGATGAATCAGATGCAGACGCGGATGCGGATGCCGATGCCGATGCAGATGCGGATGCAGACGCGGATGCCGACGCCGACGCAGATGCCGATGCGGATGCCGACGCCGACGCAGATGCGGATGCTGATGCGGATGCCGACGCCGACGCGGATGCCGATGGAGATGCTGACGCCGATGCGGATGCGGATGCGGATGCAGACGCAGATGCCGATGCCGATGCAGATGCGGATGCAGACGCTGATGCCGACGCGGATGCGGATGCCGACGCAGATGCGGATGCCGACGCAGATGCGGATGCCGACGCTGATGCCGATGCGGATGCGGATGCTGACGCTGATGCGGATGCTGACGCCGATGCAGATGCAGATGCGGATGCCGACGCAGATGCCGACGCAGATGCCGACGCGGATGCGGATGCTGACGCCGATAATGATAAACATATGGATGAACTACCAGATACTGGTGGTAACAATAATGGAGAGAATAAAACTTTACTTGGTTCATTATTTGCTGCATTAGGGCTATCTTTCTTAGTAAGACGTCGTCGCAAAGAAGATCAATAATATAGATTGATTATCATATAAAATTAGGAGAGTAATCAGACCTATCGAGGGTCTGGTTACCCTCTTTTTATACATAAAATAAATCATAAAATAGTAGGAAGGTGATTAAAATAAATATACTGGATAATTTATATAAAAATTTAAATATGCTAAAAAAACATGAAAATTTCTCACACATATTTGTTAGTCTAGGAAAGGTTAATATTAAAGCAAAAGTTAAAAGTTTTAAAAATGGTAACTATCTTAATGAAAATATTGAGAAATATATTCAACAGTTTCATCAAAAATCAGGACAGTTACCTCAATGGATAAAAATAGACATTGTTACTCAGTCGCAAACTATATTATTTAAAGATTTAATTACAATAATGGAAAATAAACGACGTAACTATATTGATTTTGGATTTTCTTTGGATAAAAGTTATAACTTTAGTTTTTTACCAGAGGAAATTAATGCAAATGCATTTTTAAAGCCAGACAAAAATAAAAAAAATGCACGTTGTTTTTCAGATTCCAATGTTACTCATTATTTAAAGAATTATAAAAAGTATCGAAAAAAATTTCGATCTGATGTATATGCTAATAAAACAGTTTTTCAATTTTGGACAAAGTCCTATTTTTTTGAAGCTGGAAAATGGATACCATTAGGAGAAGAAGGAGGTAGAAAAGGGTTACGTCATATAGATAATTTAACTACGGAAATTGATAAAATGATAGAAACTAGTACTCACTATTTAAAAAATGAAATACAACCCAATGGACAGTTTCAATATGGTTACTTTCCGCATTTTGACCGTAAAATTCAATTTTATAATATTTTACGGCATTGCTCTTCAACGTATGCCTTAACTGAAGGGTTATCTTATTTAAAGGAAGACATGTCACCTGTTCGTCGAGCTTTACAATATATCACAGATCATTCGTTGTTATTTAAAGGAGACATTGCTTATATTTATGATGATACGAAAGGTATAAATGAAATAAAATTAGGTCAAAATGCTGCTTTTATTTTTGCAGTGTGTGAGTACGTTAAATATCATCCTAATGAAGAAAAATTATTAAAAGTAGCCCAAGCTGTAGCAAAAGGGATTTTAACAATGATTAATCACAATACAATGGAAACGACACATGTTTTAAATTATCCAGATTTATCAATAAAAGAATCCTTTCGTATTATTTATTATGATGGAGAAGCGACACTTGCTTTATTAAGGTTGTATCAGATTGACCAATGTGAAGAATGGCTACATACTGTCAAATGCCTAATGGAACGATTCATTAATGAGAAATATTGGAAATATCACGATCATTGGCTTGCTTATTGTACAAACGAACTAGTTCAAATTGAACCCGAAGAACATTATTTTGAATTAGGAATACGAAATGCATCAAGTTATTTAGAATATATATATCAGCGTGAAACGACTTTCCCAACATTTTTAGAAATGTTAATGGCGACTTACCATCTTGTGCAGAAGGCTAAGCAAGAAGGGTTTAAAGAAATGATAGACGATTTAATTGACGAAGAGATGCTTATTAAAACAATTCATGAACGTGCGGATTATCAACGAACGGGATACTTCTACCCAGAATATGCTATGTATTTTAAAAATCCTAAGCGTATTTTAGGAAGTTTTTTTATCAAACACCATGGATATCGTGTACGTATTGACGATATTGAACATTATCTTTCAGGATATATTCAATATCAGAAAGTATTTAAATAATATAAATAAAGGAGGTGACGATATGACAAAAAATACAGGTAAAATTTCGGGAAAAGTAACTGAAACAATTGATAAAAAAATCAAAGGTACAGTTAAAGAATTAGATAAACAGCGTCCCAAAAAATAAATAATAAATGGTTGGTTTTGTATAGTACAAAATCAACCATTTATTATTTATATTTAATTCTCAAAAACCTACTATTTAATTGCTTTGTTTTTCATCTCTAATTGATGAATTTGATGCGTTAACATGTCATTAATTGGTGTAGGAATATTTAAATCTTTACCATATTTAGAAATTTGACCATTCAAATAATCAATTTCAGTGAGGCGACCTTTTGAATAATCTTGATGCATTGAAGGGTAATGAAGACCCTGTGCTTCTTTTGGATAAGCAGCCTCTACTTTTTGTATTAATTGATCCGTGTTCAAATGAACGTCGCGCGCTTCAGCGACTGTCACAATTTCTTGAATTAATGGCGCAATCATTGCGCGTGCTTGGGTATATGCCCCAAATTCATAAATAGTTTTATCTAAGATGGTACACAGTGGATTTAGGACACTATTTAATGTCGCTTTTGACCAAATTGTTTCAAAAACATTATCGCTGATTGTCGCATTTAAGTTGGCTTTATTAAAAGCATTTAAAATATCTGTTGCGCGTTCGTCTTTGACACCATCTGCACGTTGAAAATCGATTGTACCCGTACCTTCAAGAAGTAATTGCCCTGGACCGCGTAACCCAGCTGTCCACATTGTCACTGCTAGATAGATTTGTGATTTAGGCACAAATTGACTTAATGTTTCTTCGTGACCTAATCCGTTCATCATCGTTAACAAAACCGTATCATTAGTGATCGCTCCTGCTTGTTGAAGTTCCGATAACATCGTCGTTGCGTCCATCGATTTAGTTAGTACGATAATTAAATCAAATGTATCGGATACCTCTTGCGGTGACGTTGCTGGTATATCGACCGTATAGGTTTCGTCCTCCGTCTGAATTTCTACGCCATTCGTATTAATAGCGTCAAGATGCGCTTGCCATCGGTCAATTAAAGTCACCTCATATCCTGCTTGGTGTAAAGCAACACCAACTCTACCTCCCATTGCACCTGCACCCGCAATTGCGATTGTTTTCATATTCCCCACTCCCTTTGAAAATTTCATAAAAGCCATCGTTAGTTGAATTTAATCTATGGCACTAATACTACATATTAAATTCTGAATATTGTTAATTATTCTAACTTTTATAAACTAGGTTGTCAACGTCACGAAAATAATGATGGAGAGAGGGGGATGATTTATGAGAAATTTTTTATAAATGTGATAGTTATAAAAATATAAATGGAATAAGAAGTATTAATTTTTTACTGTATTTGTAACTTAAAAACTATTGACTAAAGCTTTTTGAGTGGTATATTTAAAAATAGTATTAAACATAATGTAATGTATAAAATAAAAATAATGTTCAAAAATAATCGTCTGATGGATATTGAATGATGTTGGAAGGATGTATTCGGTGTGAGAGTTAATATTCTAGGATTTAATATATTCGCAAAAGGTGGCACCTCAAGAAGTAATATTAATTTAATTAAAAGTATGCTAGCAGAAGGGCACGAAGTTGTGTATTTCAATTATCAACCCTTTAATGAAGATGACATTGTTAAATTCATGGTTCATGAAAATATTATCAATGATAAGTTTACTGTATGTCCCTTTGATAATGAGAAAGCCTTATCAAAAGGTGATTATGCCATCATTACACGGGAATCTTTTTTTAAATACGCACAAAATATCAAACATTTTAATAAAACAATCACAGTGGTAGGCGAAATTCATGGGCCTTTAACCTACTTACCAACTGATTTTGAGAAAGAGCTTAAATGGATTGATGCGATACGTGTGAGTACACCAGCGATCAAAAAGACATTTGAAGAACAATATAACGTAGAAAATGTTTTCTCAATGTATGTGAATGCAGAACATATTCATATGTCAGATAAGCCGTCAAATACACGACGCAATATTTTAATCAAATCACGGTTTGAGGATAATATTAAAGATATTTCTTATGCGATTCGTTTGATGAACTATATTGTACAAAATTATCAAGACTTGGATGTGCAGTTATACATAGAAGGCTATGGCCCCTCAAGTATGATGTATCAAAATTTGGTACGTTATTATCAATTGGAAAACAATGTACATATCAATCAAAAACATCCACAAAACTATATTTATATGTCCACCTCTCCATATGAGACATTAGGATATTCGATACTTGAAGCGATTGGAGAAGGAAATCAAGCATTAATATATAGAGGCGATGACCATGTCATGGAAGAAATATATAGTACGTTGAATGGTGTCGCGTTTTTAACGAAAGATTTAGTAGAAGATGCCCAAACCCTGATTCATTGCCTTGATCATAAGTATACACGTGAGATGAGGGCTGAAGACATAGAATTATTACACACATCATTTCTGATGCCGCACTATGCTACAGTATTTTTGGCTAAAGTAGATGAGTGTGTGATGACTCATAAAGGTAAATCGAAAGTGAGACGGGTAAGAAAGCGTAAAAATTTAGATAAAGTTGATGGTTATTATCTATTTTATGAGAAGTTAAAAGAAAAATTCATATTTCGTCAATTGTTGAAAAATAAAGCGGTTAAAAAACTTCTTAAACGTATGTATCATAAAGTATTAACTCAAAAAGTCGAAGTGGATGATAAAACTGTATTTATCGAATCCTTTCATGGTAGTAATTTTAGTGGAGATCCTAAATATATTGCGTTAGCTATAAAAGAGTATCTACCTGATATGACGATATTTGTAAGTTCAAAAAATTCCTTAGTTGATATGGAAATACGTCATTTTGGTTTGATACCTGTACGTTTTGGAAGTCCTCAATATATGGAAGCTTTTAAAATGTCTAAATATATATTTGTGAATGGCAATACATGGGATAAAGTAGGCAAACATCCTGAACAAATCATTGTCCAAACATGGCATGGCTTTCCGTTAAAGAAAATGGTAGGCACATTAAATGATGTAAAAGAACGAGAAAAACAACTCAATGTATTTTTACCTAGAATGATGAAATGGGATTATATACTTACATCCTCTAAAATGAATAAAATGCTTTTAAAGTCAGCTTTTAAAATGGATAAAAATCAAAAATTAGCATGCTTATCGAGTGGGGCACCAAGAAATAGTTACCTTATTACTCATAATACTTCAACAGAACGTTTGAAAATACAGCTTAAATATTTTAATAAGTGTGATGAAACGATTCGTTACATATTATTCTGTCCGACTTGGAGAACTAATAAGCGTAAAAGTGTTTCTAACATAGATTTGAAAAAGTTAATGGCTTATTTACCAGAAAATATTCATGTTATCGTCAAACTCCACCCTAACGAAAGCTACTTAAGAACGAAATATAATCACTTAGACGAAAGAATTCATAGCTTTTATAATGAACTCGTGGATATACAAGAGTTATATATCATTTCAGATTGGATGATTACCGATTACTCTTCAACAATATTTGATTATGCGCATTTGAATAGACCGATCTTTCTATTGACGGAAGATGATGAAACATATAATGAAAGTATTGGCTTTAACTTTGATATTCATCAATTAGGTCATTTTCCTGTTGCGCCTAAAAATGAAGCAACCTTAGCGAAACAAATTTTAATGATTCAAGAGATTGATTACACTAATGTGATTCAAAGATTGATGAATTTTGATCGCAAAGATAGCGATAAAGTCGTTATGGACCATGTTATTACGGATGCACAATAAACAAAATGAAATGATGTCATTATTTAATCGGTGTGTAATTATACATTGTGCATAGGGTTTTTCCTTTTCAACTTTTGACATGCTTTGCTATCATTGTTACATGGTGAGCTGAGTTGAAAGGAAGTTTAAGGGATGAAAAAAACAGATCTACTAGCACCTGAGACATACAATATTATTTCAGAAGTTGAAAAACATGCAGAGTCTGCTGACAAGAAAGCGTTAATTTTTAGAAATGATGAAGGCGACGTCACAACAGTTACGTATCAAGACTTAGTGCGACGTGCGAATCGTGTAGGTCATGTCCTTCAAAATCATGGTTTGAAAATGGGCGACCGTGTTCTAATTATGATGCAGCGTTCAATTGAAACTTACGAGACATACATAGCTGCTTTGAAATTAGGATTAACGATTATTCCAAGTTCAGAGATGCTTCGAACAAAAGATTTACAATACCGTATTACACACGGCGAAGTAGATGCAGTGATTACACTACCTCAATATATTGACGAATTTGAAGGTGTCAAAGAATATCAAACGCTCACAAAATTATTAGTTACAGGTACTGCACCTGATTGGATTTCAATTGAAACTGAGAAAAAAGAACAAAGAGAAGAACTGGAGATCGTCGAAACGCCACGTGACCATTTAGCAATTTTATCGTATACATCTGGTACAACAGGTAATCCAAAAGCGGTCATGCATTCCCATGGTTGGGGATATGCGCATATGCAAATGGCTCCTAAACATTGGCTGGGTATTAAAGAAGACGATATTGTATGGGCCACAGCTGCGCCTGGTTGGCAAAAATGGGTATGGAGTCCATTTTTATCAATAATGGGATCTGGTGCGACAGCTTTTGTATTTAATGGTCGTTTCAATCCAACATTGTATTTAGAGCTATTACAAGACTTCAAAATTAATGTATTGTGTTGTACACCAACAGAATACCGTATGATGTCCAAACTTCAAAATTTAGAGGAATATGATTTATCTCATTTACACAGTGCTGTTTCTGCTGGGGAACCACTTAACAGAGATGTCGTTGAGAAGTTCCAACGTCATTTTGATCTTACTGTGCGAGATGGTTATGGCCAAACTGAAAGTACATTATTAATCGGTTTCCTAAAAGAGACACCATCACGTATCGGCTCAATGGGTAAAGCCATCCCAGGTAGTGGCGTAACGATTGTAGATGATGATGGAGAAGAAGTTGCTGTGAATACGAAAGGTAATATTGCAGTGCCCGTAGACTTACCTGCACTATTTAAAGGCTATTTAAAAGATGAAGAACGAACAGAACAAGCTAAAGTGAATGGCTATTTCTTAACAGGCGATTTAGCCCATCAAGATGAAGATGGTTATTTCTGGTTTGAGGGACGTAATGACGATATTATCATCAGCTCAGGCTATACAATTGGACCATTTGAAGTAGAAGATTCATTGACGAACCATGAAGCGGTCAAAGAATGTGCGGTTGTAGCAAGTCCACATCCTGACCGTGGTAATATTGTGAAAGCGTTCGTTATTTTACAAGATGGTTATGAAGGCAATGAAGATCTAGTTAAAGATTTACAACGATTTGTTAAAAGTGATGTGGCACCGTATAAATATCCACGTGCCATCGAATTTGTAGAAGATTTACCAAAAACTAATTCAGGTAAAATTCGTCGTGTTGAATTACGTGAATTAGAACAACAACGACATAATCAATAAATAAATTAAGGGATTGAGACAAAAGTGTTTAGGATACTGTTAATTAGTTTCTAGCGTATTAATACTTTATGTCTCAATCTTTTTTATTGAGGGAGGACCAATACTATTGAAAACAAAATGTAGTTTTAAAACATTTATGTTTAGGCGCATTAGCTACCCAGGCACACTAACTTTAAATAATGGTCATTTAAACTTTGAATCTGAAAGTGTTTATGGTGGCGAGGTAATAATAGAACGTTTATCTATAAATAATATTAGAGAGGTTAAATTAAAAAATAGATGCTTCAACAAATCGCTTTGTATTTTATATGATAATGAGTGGTATATTTTTCACAAGTTTCAAGATGAAAATTACATAGAAATGGTAAAATGTTTAAAAAACTATAAGTATAAAAAGTAATAACATACTATTTATTAGATATTAAAGCCAATCTGTGTTCTTATACTAGGAGAATTTATAATAATTTTAATGACCTTAAATTAAACCCTGGATGCTTTCAAACATCTAGGGTTATTTATATGGATATAAAGCTTAAAGCTTATAATACTGCGCTAAACCCCCTTTATAGACTGTGAGTTAAAAGATTAAGTAGACGTATTTATTAGAGTAGAATAGATATTATTCTACTTGGGATATAGCTAGTTTTTATACTATCTAATTATAAAAGTTATTCTATTTTATTCTAAAAAGGGTTATCTATTTTATATTTGGGTAAATAAAAATTTTTAGTACCAATATTTACAGGAATGTTATATAATCATATTCCATTTAATTTTTTATATTAAAAGCGTAGGGTTTTTATGAAAGGAAAGTTAGATTTTATACCAAACAAATTAAACAAATATTCTATTAGACGCTTTAGTGTGGGAACAGCATCTATTTTAGTAGGGGCAACGTTACTATTTGGAGCTGCTCACGAAGCAAAAGCGGAAGAAACGACAAAAACGAGTGAATTAAGCAGTGGTGAAGCAACTACACCAGAAGATCCGTCAACTAATACTCAATCACCACAAAATGAAACAATTGATGCACCAGCTGAAGCACAAGCGGTGAATACAAATCAAACAGAAGAAAGTACAGATAATGTACAACCACAACCTGAAGGAACTGTAGACCAAGAGAAAGACGTATCTAATGAAAAACAAGAGACATTAACTCCAGAAACAGCTTCAGAAACAAGTAGTCAAGATGTAGAAATGAAACAAGAAGATCCATCTTCTGCCGAAACACAACCGGCATCTACACCTCAAAAAGATGAGCAATCATCTGGTCAAGAAATACCGGAAGCATCTTCTCCTCAAGAAAATTCGGAAGAGACTACCATTTTAGAGGATCCAAACCAACCAAAAACAGATGAAATTTTAAAACAAAACACAGAAAATGACGGTACTACACAAAAAGAAACACAAACTGCAACAACACAACCACAAACAGACAAGAATGGATCAGCTGAAGCAACGAATGATGTAAAGCCACAAAATAATGAGACAACTTTACAACAAAAGACGGAAACTGACGGTACTGAGGAAACAAAAGCATCAATGCCTGCACCACTTGAAATGAATACAGATGATGCGAACGCACCAACAGGTGAAAAAGACACAACGGCAACTGATGCCAATGCAACAACTGATGAAGCAGATACAACTGATGTAAACTCACAAAATAATACATCCTTATTTGCTGCAGCACCACAAGATGCAACAGCAGCGGATGATACATCAGCGCCAGATTCACAAGTTCGCGACGCAAATGAACCAACTGGAGCATTAGTAAATGATAAAGTGGAATTTAAGAATTTTGCGTTAAATAACGACGGTTTTAACCCTAATAACAGTGGTAATACACGTTTATCTTCAGAATTCCAAGTACAAGGTACAGTCCGTGAAGGCGATTATTTCACATTTATGTTACCTGAAAATTTAACGGGTGATGGCGATGTTGATTATTCTAATGTGAATAACACAATGGTATTACCTGATTTACTTAATGGTTCTGGACAAGTTGTAGCGACAGGTGATTACAATACAGAAAATAAAACAGGTACTTATGTGTTCACAGATTATGTAAACGATAAAGACAATGTCAGTGGTCGTTTTGATTTATCATTATTTACAGATCGTAAAAATACACCTAATAGTGGCACATATCCAGTAGAATTTGATTTAGCAGGTGAAAAATTTAACGCAGATCTTAACATCGATTACGGAAATCCTGCACAAGGTGATGATGGTTTTGATGGTGCAAATGTTACTTCATTCATCACAGATATTGATTTAGATTCTGGTAAAAATGAATATAAACAAACGATTTATGTTAACCCTAAAGGTAATGAATTATATGACTCTACAGTAACATTATTAGGTCATCATGGAGACCCTACAACAAGTAGTACATTAGTAGATTCTGATAATACAAACCTTAGAATTTATGAAGTACAAGATAATTCGAAATTAACAGATAGCTATTATGTTGATCCAAATGATTCAAATTATGTTGATGTTACGAATGATTTCACAAACTGGATCAATGATAATGGTAATAACTCAATGACAATTGATTTTGGTAACATTAATAAATCATATGTTGTATTAGTTGATGGTCATTATGATAATAGTGGTAAAAATGTTCAAACACGAGTGTTTGAAGAGAACTATAGAGAAAACGGTGACTACACTTCATATTACTGGGACAATGAAAACTTCTTAGAACAAGGTTCAGGTTCAGCAGATGGTGACAATCGTCCTAAATACAAATTAGGTGACTATGTATGGGAAGATGTCGATCAAGATGGTATTCAAGGATCAGATGAGCGTGAACAACCACTCTCAGGTGTAAACGTGACATTAAAAAATGCAAATGGTGAATTTATCAGTTCAACTCAAACAGATGAAGAAGGTCGCTATGTATTTGAAGACTTAGACAACGGAGATTATATTGTTGAATTTGAAACACCAGAAGGCTACGAAGAAACACCAGTAGGTCGAGGTACTGATGGCAGTGTAGACTCTAACGCAAAACAAGTCACTGTAAGCATTCAAGATGCTGACGATATGACAATTGACAAAGGTTTCTATAAACCTACACCAGAAGCAGCGCCTACATATAAATTAGGTGACTATGTATGGGAAGATGTCGATCAAGATGGTATTCAAGGTACAGATGAAAAAGAACAGCCACTCTCAGGTGTCACTGTGACATTAAAAAATAATAATGGCGAAGTAATTGGCACGACAACTACAAATGAAGAAGGCCACTATGAATTTACTGGTTTAGCGAATGGAGACTATACAGTAGAATTCGAAACACCAGAGGGCTACGAAGAAACGCCAACAGGCCAAGGTACTGACGAAGGTAAAGACTCAAACGAAAAAGTTGTTAATGTTACTATTCAAGATGCTGATAACATGACAATCGATAAAGGCTTCCACAAACCAACATACAAATTAGGCGACTACGTATGGGAAGACGTTGACCAAGACGGTATCCAAGGTACAGATGATAACGAAAAACCAATTCCAGGTGTAACAGTAACATTAAAAGATGCGAATGGCGTACCTGTTAATAAAACAACAACAGATGATAAAGGCTATTATGAATTCACAGGTTTAACGAATGGAGACTACACAGTAGAGTTCGAAACACCAGAAGGCTATGAAGAAACACCAACAGGTCAAGGTACTGACAAAGGTAAAGACTCAAACGAAAAAGTGGTTAACGTTACAATTAATGGTAAAGACGACGTAACAATCGATAAAGGCTTCTATAAACCAACATACAAATTAGGTGACTATGTATGGGAAGACGTTGACCAAGATGGTATCCAAGGTACAGATGATAATGAAAAACCAATGTCAGGTGTTACTGTGACATTGAAAAATAATAACGGTGAAGTCATCGGTACAACAACAACAGATGACAAAGGTTATTATGAATTCACAGGCTTAGAAAACGGAGACTACACAGTAGAATTCGACACACCAGAAGGTTATCAAGAAACACCAACAGGTCAAGGTACTGACGAAGGTAAAGACTCAAACGAAAAAGTGGTTAATGTTACTATTCAAGATGCTGATAACATGACAATCGATAAAGGCTTCTTCAAAGAAGAACCAACAACGCCAGAAGAACCAGGTACGCCGGATGAGCCAAATACACCACCGACAACACCAGAAGAGCCAGGTACACCGGATGAACCGAACACACCACCGACAACACCAGAAGAACCAGGTACACCGGATGAGCCGAATACACCACCGACAACACCAGAAGAGCCAGGTACACCGGATGATCCAAATACACCACCAACAACACCAGAAGAGCCAGGTACACCGGATGAGCCGAATACACCACCAACAACACCAGAAGAACCAGGTACACCGGATGAGCCAAACACACCACCGACAACACCAGAAGAACCAGGCACACCGGATGAACCAAATACACCACCGACAACGCCAGAAGAACCAGGTACACCGGATGAGCCGAATACACCATCAACAACACCAGAAGAACCAGGTACACCAGGTGATCCAAATACACCAGTAACAACTTCAGGTGAACCAAATCAACCAGGTGTTGAAGGTCAAACACCATCAACAGATGAATCAGGTGACAAAGAAGACGCTTTACCTGAAACAGGTAGCGATAGTACTAGCAAAAATACAACACTATTTGGTGCGTTATTTGCTGGTTTAGGTTCATTACTATTATTTGGTAGAAGAAAACGTAGAAAAGAATAATTCGTTTTAGATTTAGAGCAGGACAGAAATCAATGGATTTCAAGGTCCTGCTCTTTTTTAATGAATAGATAAAGCGAAAAGTGCATAGGGTTTGAGCGATTAGCAAAACGTGAATAATTGATATAAAAGACAAAGGAGGCGTCACAAATGGATGTAAGATTTCCAATAGGTCAATTACAAGTACCAGACAATATTACTACTACTGAAATATCACAATGGTTAGAAGAGATTAACAATTATGCTGATCAGTTAAAACAAGGCGTATCTCATTTGAATGAACATGAATTGCAACAAACTTATCGCGAAGGAGCATGGACAGTGCGACAACTTGTTCATCACATTGCAGATTCACAAATTAATATGTATCAACGATTGAAATTAGCATTAACGGATGATGGTGTGACTGTTCCGGAATTCAATCAGGAATTGTGGGTCGACTTACCTGATAATGAAGCGCCAATTGAGGAATCTATTCATTTATTAGCAGCACTCAATGCACGTATTGTCGCTTTAGGTCGAGGATTGACTGAAAAAGATTTAACCAAATCTTTCAAATTACAAGGTACAGATGTGGTCACAGTAGGAGAGACGATAGCTAAATTGTCATGGCATGAAAAACATCATTTGGCACATATCCAAATAGCATTGGATAAACAAGTTACTGTGGAACAATAATAAGGAAGAAAAAAGGTTCAATCCTTTCTTATCATTCATAAATGAGCAATAAAAAAAGCGAAATGGGCACATTTGAGTTGAACCCATTTCGCTTTAATTGATTTATTTTAGAATTCTTGGCCGACTTTAGCAGCTTCTTCAACTGCATTTTGTTTAATTTCTTCTGCTTTTTCAGGGTTAGCGTTGTGACCTTCAACGATAACTGAATTGTAATCTGTGATGCCATAGAAACCTAAGATTGATTTTAAGAATGCATCGCCATGTTCTAATTCAGCAGTAGGGCCTTCGCTGTAATATCCGCCACGTGCTTGGATATGAAGGGCTTTTTTATCACCTAATAAGCCAACTGGACCTTCTGCAGTATATTTGAATGTTTTACCCGCAACAGATACTGCGTCGATGAATGCTTTTAATACTGGAGGGAAAGCTAAGTTCCACATTGGCGTAACGAATACGTATTTATCTGCATCAACGAATTGTTCTACAAGTTCATTTAAACGGTTTACTTTTTTGCTTTCTTCTTCTGTTAATTCTTCACCGTTACCTAATTTGCCCCAGCCAGAGAATACTTCAGCATCGATTTGAGGGATATATTCTTTAAATAAGTCGATGTGAACGACTTCATCTTCAGGGTTTGTTTCTTTGTATGAATCTAAAAATGATTTACCAGCAGCCATAGAAGCTGATACTAATTCATCTAGAGGGTGAGCTGTAATATAAAGTAATTTTGCCATCTTAAAAATTCCTTTCTTTGCTTTTGTTTAATTTCTTAACGGTACCTATTATAACAAGTATACTAATTATATCAACGAAAAAGTTCGAATTCGTACTAAAATACTCCAAATGGCCGATAATCTATATTCAGAAAATTAAAAACTAGATAACATTTCAAATTAAGTTGTGATATTGATAAACGTTTACGAAGTTTACAGAGATATTACAAAAAAGGGTTAAGTTATTTACATAAGAACTTTCAGCGGATAAATATGCTAGAATTTGTTTAGTTAATATTGCAATACATTTTGGGAGGACTTATTTTATGAAAAAGCTTACAACAGCTACAATCGCTACTTTTGGTTTAGTTACTGCTGGTATTGCTATTCAAGGTGAAGCAGATGCTGCAGAACAACCGCAAATGATTACATCTTACAACACAACTTACTCAGAAATGTCACACGATTACGTTACTATAGATAATTTAGGCAACCGTCACCACACTTTAGATGGTAACTGGACGCCAGCAATGTTCGAAAATCAAGAATATACAACTTCATATGTTGATGAAGCAGGCTATACACACTACATCTACTATTCAACAGATAACGATTATTCACATAATCAATCTCATGAATCAATCCAAGAAAATGGATACCAAGGTTATGTAGGTTCAGCGGCTACTGTTAACAATGTAGAGGCTTCAGACAACACAATAACTTACAACATGAATACAAACAGTGACGCAAATTGGTCAGCAAATAATACAGATCAAACAGGTTATGCGTATCAAGGTGGTTCAAACTACTACAATGAGTCAACATCAGCAACTCAATCAACACAAGCGACTCAAGCACCATCAGCAACACAAGCACCAACTGTATCAGCACCAACAGAAGCTTCAACAACTAACAACGCATCAAGCGAAGTTCAATCTGCACAAGGTCAATCAACAGGTTCAGCAGGTTGGTTAAACAAATACCCTCAATGGCAACCATTCGGTCAATATCATGGCGGTGGCGCACACTACGGTGTTGACTACGGTATGCCAGTAGGTACACCAGTTTACTCTTTCACAAACGGTAAAGTATTAGATAGTGGTTGGAGTAATTATGGTGGCGGTAACCAAATTACAATCCAAGAAGCAGGTACTAACAACTATCAATGGTACATGCACTTAAGCCAATTAAATGTAAGAAAAGGTGACACAGTTACTGAAGGTCAACAAATTGGTTTATCTGGTAGCACAGGTAATTCAACAGGCCCTCACTTACACTTCCAACGTATGTCTGGTGGCGTAGGTAACCAATATGCTGTAGACCCAACAGGTTATTTAGCATCAAAATAAGCAATTCATTAAAGCTATGGAGTTAGGCTCCATAGCTTTTTAATGATATATACTCAAAATTAAAACCTCGAGGGAGGTGAGGTAACAATTTTAGATGTTTGTTATCTTACAACCACTCGAGGTTATTTTTTATATTATTTAAAATTTTTCGATTTTGGTATCTTCAAATTTTGAAAGTTTAGGGTAATAGTTGAAGAATTGGAATATTTTAACAGATAAAAGAGATTTCATAAAGTAATCGATACCAATTTTTCCGCTATTATAACCACCCATGAAAATGAAAATTGCGATTAAAATGTAAAGTGGGTTTACAGAAACTGTTCCTGCAAATAAGAACATAAAGTTTAATCCTAATCCAATAAATGCACCAATTGTTGTAAATAAACCAAGAATTAATGTAATACCTGCTACTACTTCTAGTACTGGAACAAGAATATTAATTAAAGGTGTCATCGGTAAAACAATTGTATCTAAAAACCAAGTGAAAATCGGATACTGTACTCCAGTCTCAGACATTACCGGATTTTCAATTGCATTTTGTAAGTAACCTCCCGCATCGAAACCGCCGCTCATAAACTTACCAATTCCAGATTTTAACCATCCGAATCCCAAGTATAAGCGTAATAATAAGAGAATAACGTTCGCAATTTTGCTTTGTTGTAACCATTTAACCATAATATAGGCCTCCCAATATATTTATCTAACCTCTATAATGAGTATATTTATTATATTTCCTTACATGCTTATTATACTAACTTGTGAATTAAATCACAATACTATTTGGTAAATGTCACAAGATGGACACAATTATATTACGCTCCACAGTGTGTAGATAAATCTTACTTAATATAAAACTAAGAGTGGTCATAGAATATGTAGTGTATGTATAATTTATACACCTATTTAGAGTAGGGAAATAATACATTAAAAGCGTAATAAAGTGTTAGATAAAATATCGAATAAAATAAAAAGGTTAAAAGGTTTTGTGGCGAAAAATGAAGGATAAATAAGTTAATATAAAAAGGTTAACCCTTGATGTGCGTGTCTTTTTCATGGATACAAAAAATTACCATATACACGCTTTTATTCATAATAAAATTCCGTCCAATCAATTAAAAAATTATCATTTCGTGTTTATAATCGATAATATAAAAATTTAACGAAAAAACGATGTAAATCAGTTGAATGTTGAAATTGATAAGCGTAAACTGTCTTAACGTGAAAAAAGAATAAGGTTAGGAGGATTCAATTGAGTGAACAAGTAATGACACCCAAAAAACGAAATATCATCGTTTCGATTATGTTACTAAGTGCATTCGTCGCAATGCTGAATCAAACGATTTTAAATACTGCATTACCTGCTATTATTTCTGATTTAGGCGTTAGTGAAACAATAGCACAATGGCTTATTACAGGTTTTATGCTTGTCAGTGGTATTATGATTCCACTTACAGCGTTTTTGATTGATCGTTATACAACGAGACAATTATATATTTTTTCGATGGTTTCCTTTTTAATAGGTTCCATTATTGCAGCTGCTGCACCGACATTTTCAATATTACTGATTGGCCGTTTAATTCAAGCGGTCGGCGCAGGTATTTTATTACCACTTATGCAATTTATTGTATTTATGGTCTTCCCACAAGATAAAAAAGGATTTGCGATGGGACTGACAGGGGTTGTTGCCCAATCCGCACCTGCGATTGGTCCAACCTTAACAGGTATGCTTATTGATTTTTCAAGTTGGCATTTACCATTTATTATCATTGTTGTCATTTCAATCATCGCATTTGCTGTAGGTATTTTTGCTGTGGACAATGTTGGTACTACAAAAGCAACAACGCTTGATAAACGTTCAGTTGTTTATTCTACAATAGGTTTCGGTTTAATGCTTTATGCTTTCAGTATTTTAGGACAAACTGGACCACTTTCTCCATTATTTATCATTAGTTTAATTTTAGGTATTGTGATTGTCGTAGTATTCACAAGACGTCAATTGCATATCGACAAACCTTTACTAGAAATGCGCGTCTTCAAAAATAAAACATTCACACTTTCAGCTATAGCTTCAGTGATGATCTATATTGGTATCGTTGGTCCTGCACTATTGATTCCAATTTATGTTCAAACAGGCTTAGGCTTATCAGCATTTTTATCAGGTCTCGTTATTTTACCTGGGGCAGTTGTGAATGCCTTCATGTCAATTTATACTGGTAAAATTTATGACAAATATGGTATGAAAGTACTTGTCATTCCTGGATTTACGTTATTAACAATTATGACAATTTTACACGTCTTCTTAACAAAAGATACACCATTCTGGTATGTCGTGTTAATTTATGCAGTGCGTATGTTCTCTGTAGCACTTGTGATGATGCCGATGAATACAGCAGGCTTAAACGCATTAGCTCCAAAAAATGTATCACACGGTAACGCGATTATGAACTCATTACGTATCGTTGCTGGTGCAATGGGTACAGCGTTAAGTATTACGATACTTTCTATGATATCTCGTCAGTTTATTGCTGCTAATGGTGCTTCAGAAATGGTATTAAGAGAAGCAACAATCAAAGGTGTTAACGGTGCCTTTGTCTTTACAACAGTCTTAATTGTGATTGGCTTTATCGTGTCATTAGGTATACGTGAATCACAAGCTAGAAATAACAATAACACCCAATAAGTTATAAAAAAGTGGTAAGACAGTCTATATGAGGATAGAGTGTCTTACCACTTTTTATATGTAGAAACTATTTTATAGAAACGTTCGTCTGCTCGCTATTTGCTCGCATGCATAACGTGCACTCGCTCATAGTGCACGTAATCACATCGAACTCTGACCGCAGCACTCCGCACTTTTACTTTGTTATATACTTAATTCTTTTAAGCTGACGATGGATTTTTTGTCTTGGATGCGGCCTTTTTGGTCAACTTCATAGGTTAATGGTGTGGTTTTGATGAATAGTGATTCTGGGTTTACGGATGTGATGATGTGCGCGTTTTTAAGATGTGGATGTTGTTGAATGAAAGCATCGACATCTTTTTTTGAATTTTTAAAGACAAGATATAGATTGGGTATGGCTGCGCGATTGTTTAATTCTTTAAAAATACGCTGACATACGGTGCAGTTTGTGCTGACGATCATCATGTAATTTTTGGATGCATTTAATTTAACGGATGATGGGACAGGAAATGTGCTTGAAATAGGTAAACCGCTCATTTCACGGCGTGTTTTATTAAGTTTGTTATTTAAAAAGAGTTGGATGATGATTACGATAATCAATAAAATAATCATTACTATAAGCATGGATGGACCTCCTTAATATGCGTACATTATAGCACAGCAAAAAAGGGACAAAAATCGATTTGATGTTTGTCCCTTTAGCGTGTTTAAAGTACTTTTTTAGCAGCGTTTAATGCGTCTGCATTAATTTCATGACTGTTCACCCAATGTGTTGTCAGTGCTGCGCCATGGTTTTTAAATAAATCAACGACATGTTCACTTTGATCGAGTGTAACGATTGGATCATTTTCACCCATCGATAAAAAGATTTCTTTACCAGATAAATCAAGGTCATCTGATACTGATAATGGGTAAAGCGGTGCGAATAATAGTCCTTTTTGGTAAGGCATGTTGTCATCTAACAATAAGCTAATTGCGATATTAGCCCCGTTAGAAAATCCAACTAAAATCACATTTTCAAGGTCGAATTGATATTGTTTTGAAGCATCTTGTAAAAACTCATGCAGTTCTTGTGTGCGATATTTCAAATCTTCTACGTCATATTGGCCTTCACCGTGACGTTTGAAGAAACGATTCATTCCATTTTCTGAGACATTTCCACGGACCCCTAGCACATTATAAGTTGGGTCGAGGTATTCCGCGACAGGTAATAAATCGCGCTCTGTGCCACCTGTACCATGTAACAAAACAAAAGTAGGTTGTGATGGGTCACCTTGTTGAAAGATGTGTTCCATTTATGATTCCTCCTCTGAAGTGTTGCGTTGTGTATTAAATGGTCGTATTTCTGATTCGATATAGTCACGGCGTTCTTCTAAAAATGGTGGTAATGATAAAGACTCACCAAGTGTTTCGTATGGTTCATCTTCCATAAAACCAGGGCCATCAGTGGATAATTCAATTAAAATGTGACCGATACGTGCGTATAATGCTTTGAAATAAAAACGCTCAACAATGCCTGAACTTCTTAAACCGACATTATTATATTTTTCAAACCATGATTCAAGCGCTTCAAGGTCATCTACACGGAAAGAAACATGGTGAACTTCGCCATAACCTTGACGGCTTTCAACACCTGTATCTTTACGTAAAATCACTTGGCCACCATTACCGCCATCTCCTACTTCGAGTATAGTGACATCATCTGCTTCTTCAGCAATTTGCATGTTATAAAGTTCCATTAATGTTTGTTTGAATTCTTCATAATAGCTGACTGTGATTTCGATAGGGCCTAAACCATAAATCGCTTTGTCTGTTGGCACTGGTCCATTTTGCCAAGGTGTACCAGGTGCGACACCTGTATTATTTTCATCAGAAATTAATTGATATTTTTGGCCATCTTCTTCTTCAAAACGTAATACTTTTTTACCAAATAGTTCGTCGATGTCGTCATGTTTCACATCGAATGAGTCAAAACGGTCTTTATAATACTCAAGCGCAGCATCGTTAGGAACGCGGAAGGAAGGGCGGCTAATAGAGTTTGTGCCAGCGCGTCCTTTAGGCGCATTAGGAAAATCGAAAAATGTCATATCTGTACCGGCATGACCGACATCATCTGCAAAAAATGTGTGATATGTGTAAATGTCATCTTGGTTTACTGTTTTTTTAACAAGGCGCATGCCTAAGATATCTGTGAAAAAGTGATAGTTTCGTTCAGCATCGTCTGTCATCGCTGTAACATGGTGGATACCTTTTAATGGATATTGAGTCATCAATAACACTCCTTTAAATGAATTTTTTATGAACGTGTGTGCAATGTTTTTAATGTTTGTTGAAGCGTTTGTAGCGCTTCATCGGATAATGACGAAAAGGCAGATGCGATTGTGTCAGCATGTTGTGGGAAAATATCTTCCATTAAAGATTGGCCTTTTTCAGTTAATGATGCATAACTGACGCGTTTGTCATCTTTAGACTGGCGACGTTGTATAAACCCTTTATCTTCTAAGTTTTTAATGACATAAGATGTACTGCTACTAGCAATTAAAATGCGTTCTTGAATGCGTTGAATTGTGTGTTCACCTTTGTTGTAGAGTAGTTCAAGAACAGCAAATTCGGTAACATTTAATCCATATGATTTTACATCTTGGCTGACAAGTTTATCTAATTGATCATTAATGCGTTTTAAACCGATAAATGTTTTAAGTGCGGTTTCTGTTCGATCCAAACGAATCACCTACCCTTTCAATTTATTTCGAATTCGAGATAATTATAACGTGAGCGATAGGTCATGTAAAGTTTTTAGTTTATTTTTTATATCGATGTGGAAAAGAGAAGTAAGTACGATATCAAATTAACAAAGGAGAGAGTAGATATGGCAGAGATTAAACATGGTGACAATAAGTTTTATGTTGGTGAAAATGAAGATAACGTTGATGCATTAATGACGTATGTGCCAACTGGGAATAGCATCATTATTATTGACCATACAGAAGTAGGGGAATCACTACGAGGTCAAGGTGTAGGTAAACAACTTGTTGAAGCGGCTGTAGATTACGCGCGTAAAGAAGGTATTAAAATTCATGCGACATGCCCATTTGCTAAAGGGGTATTAGAAGAAAACGAAGCATATCATGACGTATTTGAACAATAAAGTATAGAGCCCCTTAGCTTGAGCTATTTACGCTCAAACTAAGGGGATTTTTTGAGGGTTAAATCAGTAGTAACATGTTACATGTAACAATGAATCATTAGAAAAATATCAAAAGTTTTTTGCTAACTACCTCAAAAAACCACCCATATTAGGGGTGGTTTTCTGATTAATACGGTTTTTGTTGAATTTGATTGTCTTTCATTTTAAGTGGAATTTCGTAATAATGACAGTTTTGCCAAGATAAATGATCTTTAAAGATATGGAAGCCTTGATTGAAAAATGTATTAAGTGTGTCCACTGCTTGAGGTGTCATGTCTTTTAACTCATAAATCAGTTCGGTTAATTGCGTGTCGAAATAAGCGTCCTCGACAAGCGGTTGATTAAAGGTGAAATCACTATCCACAAACGGGTACGGTAAGACGAAAAATGTTGGACCCTCAAATTGTGCATCTCCAAACCAGAAGCCAAACTCAATAAAATGCTCATCAAACGCTGCATATTCAATCGTTTGAGACGGTTTAAACATTTCATGAAGTGTGTTGTAGTTAATAATCGCTGAAATATCAAACGTTCCCCAGAATAGACCGGGTTTCACTTTACGCGCACGAAATGGCGCTACAAAATGCTCGAGTGCACGTGTCGCAAAAGTCATTAACTCAAGTGCTTTTTGACTGATAGTAGGTTGATAATGGTGGTGCTTAGTATCTTGATCAAATGGCGTCTGGTCTTCCACCTCTTGAGGTGTGGTATTGATAGTGACCGGAATACCAAATTGATTAAGCGTATCTTGAATGGCATGATAATAATCTTGCACACTCGTACCATCTTTTAACGGAATTTCTTCGATATGTTGCGCTGTTTCAATGATAATAAGGTGACGCACAAGGTCTACACTGAGGCTGTAAGTGTTTTGTTTATAATACAACATACCTGTCGTAAAGCCACGTGGTGTTACTGTTAATGTAACGTGTGCCCACTGAGGTTCTTGAAATGCACTTTCTAATTTATGTTTACCGAGAATTTGAGCTAAACGATGTAACGTATCTTTTTCATTTTGCCACTCTGCTATTTTTAACATAATAGAGCACTCCTTTATAGATTAATTGAATATTACCATAATAATTGAGAGAATTTTCAACCTTCTTAGCTTCACTTTATCATAATGATAATAAAAAGAGAATTTAAAAACGACTAGCGAGATTGTCTCACTAGCCGTTGCAAATGGGATATTAATTTTAGATTGTAATTAAAGCTTTTTAGAACTCAGTTTGATACTAATCTCTATTCTTCAATAGCGAATTCGCCGTTAAATTCGAAATTAACGTTGCGGCTTAATAATACGCCACCAGTTTCTAATTTTTGGTTGAAACTCATACCATATTTTTCACGGTCGATTTGGCCTTTTACAGTGAAACCTGCTACTTTACCACCGCTTAATGGGTTATCGCTAATACCTAAGTATTCAAAGTCAAACGTTTCTTCGTGTGTTTGACCAGCAAGTGTTAATTCACCTGTAATGCTGTTTTCATCTGCTTTAGTTGTTTTGAATACAATTTGTTTATTTTCTTCAACATTAAAGAAGTCAGCTGATTTTAAATGAGCGTCACGATCAGCGTTACCAGTGTCGATAGAATCTACATTAATAGTAGTAACTGATTGTAAAGAAGATAGATCATCTAAGTCACCTGTTACTTCAACATCATAATCCTTGAATGTTCCTTTAACTTTAGAAACCATTAAATGTTTTACTGAAAATTCTAATGTACTGTGTACTGGATCAAATTTTAAATTAGTCATAGATTCATACCTCCGAATAATTATTTGAAATTATAGTAACATGATATAAAAAATATATCACATCATCTGTTTTGTGCAAAGGGCTTTGCTTATAGAAAAGGTAAGAATGTATATTTTATATACCTCGGCGGATAATCATTAAACATAATGGGATATGACGAGCAACATCATTATCATTTATTAGTTTGTAAATGATAATAGAGAAAAGTTTGACAAATTTGTTAAAAATAAGTAAATAGGATTAGAAAACCGGGAAAGTGGATAAATATATAGTAAGTTGAAAGATAGTCTTTACAAATTAGAATTATTCTAATATAATAATGACTATAAATAGTTGGAGGTATGTAATATGACTAATCAAACAGAAGTAGTAAAAGTTTTAAACGAACAAGTATCAAACTGGACAGTATTATTTACTAAATTGCATAATTTCCATTGGTATGTAAAAGGACCTAACTTCTTCTCATTACATGAAAAATTTGAAGAATTATATACTGAAGCAAGCCAATATGTAGATGACTTAGCTGAACGTATTTTAGCAATTGGCGGTAATCCAGTTGCAACATTAAAAGAATCTTTAGAGATCTCAATCATTGAAGAAGCTGAAGGTAGCTATTCAGCAAAAGAAATGGTTGATGCATTATCAAAAGACTTCGTAAAAGTGTCAGAACAACTTGAAAACGCAATCGAAGTCGCAGGCAAAGCAGAAGACGATGTTACAGAAGACATGTTCATCGGCATGAAAACAGACATCGACAAACACAACTGGATGTTACAATCATATTTAGCATAAAAGTGTGGGCAATTGCGTTCAGGATTCGAAGTAATACCTAGGGACAAGCGAAAATCGCTCTTTGATTTTAGCGCGTCACGTAGTATTATCGAGAATCCTGCAATTGGAAACCGGATTAAATAAAAGTGTGAAGTGCTGCGGTCAGAACTCGAGCAAAATCGAGCGTCGAACTCAAACCGGTTTTTGGTTTTAGTGAGGCGACTCATTTTGTCGAGAGTTTTGCAGCACGGAGCCGGATTAAAACAAAGTGCGGAAGAAAGCGGTTTGGCCCCGAGCAAAATCGCCCAGGAAGCAGAATTAGAAACACTTTGAACTTAGTGAATTAGCGTTTCTTATGCATGCGAGCGTTAGCGAGCAGGCGAACCTTTGTAACGATGCGCCCTGGGCTTTTTGTTGAGGGGACAGCTTTCTGGAGCCGGATTATTCTAATTTGGAGAACAATAGAAACAGTAATAGTGAGCAGGCGAACCTTTTCACACGAGTAAAATCGCCCACGTAAATCTTTCTTATAAAAGGAAACATTCAAACTGATGTGTATCAGTCTCAGTTAAGGAATAGGTAAATAGTAGTATTGTTTGGGTCAAGGTACAACAAAACGTTGTAACCTTGACTTTTTTTATCGGAATAAAATGATATTCGTTCTAATTTTTCAGTAATTTTAAATTTATATAAATATTATTGATATAAATTGAAGTTGATATAGTTAGGGCGTATGATAGTGGGTAGATTTTGAGATGAACATTTTGGTAGTTTAAATTTTTTAGGAAGAAGGTTTTTATGACTATGTTCAATCATCCATCTGTTATACAACAGTACTACTATCAACTCGCGCAACAAGATCAATTATCGCTACATTGTTATGCTATGCCGTTACCTTCAACGGTCAATGATGAACGTTTGATGCTTGCTTTAACACAACTTGTTCAACAACAGCCTGCTTTACGTTGTTCGTTTGAGGAGGTTCAATCTAATGTCTATTACAACGTGCATCAATTCGTGCCGTTTATTGAAGTAATCGACACAAATATAGACTCCGCTTCAACCGATTTAGACGAAGCGTTTCATTCTTACTTTACATTATCTCGCTTAACTACGTATACACTTTGCCAATTTAAAATTATCCATTATATAGATACAGCTTATTTATTGTTGGCGTTTAGTCCATTAGTATGTGATGGCCTATCCATGCCTACTATATTAGACCAATTGAATCAACTTTATGACAATCCGCTTCGATCGATGGCTTTGACTGAGTCATTAACGGCAGTTTTACGCCATCATTATCACTATCGTCAATCAGCTGATCACCGCGATGCACTCAATCAGTGGCGACATGATTACAGTGATTTACAAACACCTCATCACTATATGCCAGTGCGGTACTATACACCCTCAACGCAACTCGAGTGGAAAGAGGTTGTGCTTGAAGAGGAAAATCTGACACTCGATGACATCTACAGCAGTATTATTTTGGCGAATCATATCATCGGGCGTTCATCAGAGGTACTCGTAGGTGTAACCACACCAATATTAGGAGAAGTGCCGCCTTCTTTAGTAATGCCAAGATTGGGTATTTTACCACTTCAAATAGACGTAGAGGCCACAGCTTCATTCGAAACGTTGCGCCACCAATTATCCACACAAGTAGCCAATATGCATCATCTAGCGCATATCAACTTGTCGGATTTGGTTGCTCAAAGTGAAGGATTCCCGTTTGAAACAGTGATTCACACTGAAGAGACCCAGTTTGTCGGTACGTTAGCAAATCAACCATGTGAAGTCACTTTACTTAAACCAACTACAACACTGGCAGATATTGATATTTACTGCCAGTCGCAGGACGAAGGTTATGCGATTAAAGTACTGTATGATACTCAACAGTTTGATGCATTGACGATCAATACATATATGTCATTAATGCAAACGTTATGTCTCCAAGGCGTCAATCAACCAGAGCGTCAGATTGATGAGATGACTTTACAAACGTCAGACCACGAAGCGGAAGTATATGCACGACTTAATAAAGTGCAAGATGTGCCATTGCATACAGTCACAGCATTGTTTGAAACACAAGTGCAGCAACATGCGGATCGCACAGCACTACGGTTTGGCGATCAAACACTGACGTACCAAGCATTGGATGAATGTACCAATCAAATTGCACGCCAATTAAGACAAAAAGGCGTCCAGCCGAATGAATATGTTGCGATTATGGCGGAGCGTAGTTTAGAAATGGTGATTGGGATATTGGGCATTATTAAAGCAGGTGCGGCTTATGTGCCGATCGATACCAATTACCCAGAGTCACGGATTCACTATATTATAGAAGATTGTCAGCCATCACTCATGCTCGTTCATGAGGTAGAAGTCGATACTTCCATACCAACGATGCCGATTCGTGATTTAATGCACGGCGATGCGATGCCATTGTCAGATATTAATACAATAGAAGATGATGTCTACATGATTTATACATCAGGTACGACAGGTAAACCTAAAGGCACACGGATCATGCATAAAAGTATCGATCGACTTGTAAAACATGCTGATTATGTACCATTAAATGAACGTACGGTGATTGCTTTATCGGGGTCTATTGCGTTCGATGCCGTCACATTTGAGATTTACGGCGCATTATTGAATGGTGGCGAGTTGGTTATCACGTCTAAAGAGGATTTACTTCAGCCGATGAAATTAAAACACACTATTGAGCGCTATCATATTAATACCATGTGGTTAACCGCTTCATTATTCAATCAAATTGTCAGTGAACAGGTGGAAGCACTCGAATCATTGTCTTACTTATTAATTGGGGGAGAAGCTTTAACACCAAAATGGGTCGATATTCTGAATCAACGTCCGCATCACCCACAAATTATTAATGGCTATGGCCCAACGGAAAGTACGACTTTTACGACGACGTATGCGATTCCTGAGCAATTGCCACAGCGTATTCCAATTGGTGAACCGATTCCTCAGACTTCCGTTTATGTTATGCAAGGCATGAGACGTTGTGGTATTGGTGTACCAGGTGAATTATGTATTGGTGGCGATGGACTTGCGAAAGGCTATTTAAATCACCCAGAAATGACAGCAGAACGCTTTATCGATAATCCATTTGGGGCAGGACGTCTGTATCGCAGTGGGGATTTAGTGAGACTGCAAGCAGATGGCCAAATTGATTATTTAGGTCGTATCGATGACCAAGTTAAAATTCGTGGTTTCCGCATCGAACTATCAGAAATTGAACGCGTCATGACCCACATCAATGGTATTAATAAAGCGATTGTAGTCGTGCAAGAAAGAGACGGTGATAAAGTATTAAATGCCTATTATGAAGGGCCTCAAGCACTGTCCAGTCGTGCATTAAAAGAGACATTAGGAGAACAGTTGCCAAGTTATATGATTCCGGTGCATTTTAAACATATTCATCAAATGCCAACGACAGTGAACGGTAAGATTGATCGTCGCGCGCTACCGACTATTGATATGGCAGACCATCAACATTATGTAGCCCCAACGACAGAGGTAGAACGTCAGCTTTGCCAAATCTTTGAAGATATTTTACATGTGGAACAAGTTGGTATTACTGATAACTTTTTCGAATTAGGCGGACACTCATTAAAGGCCACACGTGTGGTGAATCGTATTGAACAAGTGCTACATAAAACACTTAAAGTGAGAGATATCATGAAATCTCCGACAGTCCAACAACTGGCAGATATTGTAGCCCATCAAAGTGAAGAGGGAATTGCGCCGATTCCTAAAGCAACACCACAACCTAATCATCATTATCCTGTCAGTGTCGTGCAAAGAGGGATGTATTTAGTGTGGCAATTGAATCCTAATGAGAGGGTGTATAATGTGCCGTTTATATGGAAATTAAGTGCGCCACTAGATGTAGAGCGGTTATATCAAGCGTGTCGTCAATTGATTGAACGCCATGAAATCTTACGCACACAATTTCATATGGTAGAGGACCGTTTGTATCAAGTGATTCAAGATGACGTAGAGCCAGATTTTAAAGAAATCTCAGTGAAGATGACATCTGAACAGGATTTAATTCAACAACTAACTGTCCCATTTGATTTAGAAAATGACCGATTAATGCGGGTTCGATATGTGCGTACGCAAGCAGGCCCTTATTTGTTTATAGATACACACCATAGTATCAATGATGGGATGAGTCAGACGTTGCTCATTCATGAACTAAATATGTTGTATCAACATAAGACATTGCCACTTGCGACGCATCAATACAAAGATTATAGCGAATGGATGAATACGAAAGATATGACGCAAGATCAGGCTTATTGGAAAGCGTTATTAAGCGATGACTTACCTATTTTGGACTTACCAACAGATTTTCCAAGACCTCGTGTTAAAAGTGCTGAAGGGGGTATGGTTCACTTTCCGTTGAGCGAGACGATGACGTCACACATTAAAGCATATATCCAACGTCATGATGTAACGGATTTTATGTTTTTTATGAGTAGTGTGATGGTGTTATTGAGTAAATATAGTCGTCAAGAAGATATCGTGATGGGGAGTGTCATGAGTGCACGGACGCATCCAGATACTGAAAAAATGTTAGGGATGTTTGCGAATAGTCTTGTTTTTCGTGGCCAACCTCAAGCGAATAAGTCATGGTTAACGTTTTTAAATGAAATGAAAACGATGAGTTTATCGGCATATGAACATCAAGATTATCCATTTGCGGAATTAGTAGAAGATTTGGTGACAGAGCGAGATGCATCGCGCCATCCTTTATTTGATGTAATGTTAGTGCGTCAAAATAACGAAGTCAATCATGCGCATTTTGGTCATAGTCAATTGACGCATATTTCACCGATGAGTACGACGGCTAAGTTTGATTTGTCCTTTATTATTGAAGAGGATGCCAATCATTTTATTTTTAACGTGGAATACCGCACAGACCTATTTAAATCAAGTACTGTGGAACGGATGTGTCGTCAGTTGGAAGGTATCATGGAAGCGGTAATGTCTGTAGAAGATATGGCTATTGCAGAGATACCAACTGCGTCAAATACTATGTTGGAATGGGTTAAGACGCATGTGTCACAAGATTATGTAGATTACCCGCGTGACGTTACAATTCCAGACATGTTACGTCGAAGTGTTGATAAGGCACCGGATGCGACTGCGTTAGTCTGTGATAATAAACGTTATACTTTCCAAACAGTGTACAATCATGCCTCTATGATTGCGCGTGATTTAATGAAACAAGGGCTGCGTAAAGGGGATCGCGTGGCCATTATGATGCACAGAGGTCACGACATGATAGAAGCTATGTTAGGCGCAGCGTTGCTCGGCTGTCCTTATGTGCCGATTGACCCGTCTTATCCGTCGCAAAGAATCGACTTTATATTAAAAGATGCAGAAGTCAAAGCTGTGTTGACCACAGGAATAGAGATTGAAAGGACGTATGTACAACTTAATGTTAAAGAAATCCTATCAGATAGTACTCAAGAGGAAATAGAAGCGATCTATCCTCATATTGATGCGCATGATGTGCTGTACGTCATCTATACGTCGGGGACAACAGGGCAACCTAAAGGGGTTCAAGTCACACATCGCAATGTGATGCGTTTGGTTGAAAGTTGGTCTGAGGTGCTGCAGCTTCAACCAGAGGATGTGATTTTGCATTATGAAAATATCGTATTTGATGCATCGGTTTGGTCGATGTATTGTGCGTTATTCAAACAGGTGCCATTGGTCATTGCTACTGATGCAGAGCGACTGGATGTAGGTGCTTTAGAATCGTTAATGGCGCAACAAAATGTGACGATTGCGTCGATTCCGGTCCAAGTTTGTATGTTGATGGAAAACTATCATTTAAGATGTTTAGTCACTGGAGGTTCAGTCAGCACCCCTGCATTGTTAGAACGCGTACTGCCACATGTTGAACAATACTTTAATGCGTATGGACCGACTGAAACAACGGTCATTGCGACAGCTTGGCCTTATGTAGAACAGGAACATATGACTACTGTGCCTATCGGACGGCCTTTACCAAACGTTGAAGCGTATGTAATGGCAAATGGTCAATTGTGTGGCGTAGGTGTGCCTGGAGAATTGTGTATTGCAGGAGATACAGTCTCGAAAGGCTATTTAAAACGCCCCGACTTAAACCAAAGCGCATTTGTAGCGAATCCATTTGGGCCAGGAAAGATGTATCGTACCGGCGATTTGGTGCGCTATCTTGAAAATGGAGATATTGCCTATTTAGGCCGTATTGATCAACAGCAAAAAGTGAATGGTTACCGTATTGAATTAGACGAAATTACGAACACGATGAACCGTGTGTCAGGTGTGGTTGATAGTGCAATTAAAGTGGATCGCACAGGTGACTCGGAACAATTAATGGCCTATTACGTAGCTGATACAGAAATGGCGGATGTATTACGGGAAACATTGGGTCATCAATTACCACATTACATGGTACCGAACATATGGTACCGTTTAGAAGCGCTCCCGTTAACACCGAATGGTAAGTTAGATGTAGCACAACTGCCTACACAATCTATGCCAGAAAGACAAGTGACTGCACCGCGCAATGAGACAGAGCGGCACTTTGTAGAAGCATTTGAACAAGTACTGAATCTGTCTCCAATTGGAATTGACGATGACTTTTTTGAACTAGGTGGGACGTCTCTTGCAACGATGAAAGTCGTGACGTTATTAAAAGACATGGGTGAACGCTGTACAATGCAAATGCTGTACCAACATAAAACGATTCGTCATATTATGGCGCATCATCACGTGCCGGAATTCAATGTCCCGGGAAATATTGAGCGATTAAATGAGACGATTCGTCATAATCAATTACCGTTACCTTCTATACAACAAACTGATTTAGGTAATGTGTTATTGACCGGGGCAACGGGCTTTTTAGGTGCCTATTTAATACACGCTATGAGCCGTTATGCGCAAGAGATATACTGTATCGTCCGTGATAAGGATGAAAATGAGGCACGCCAACGTCTACGAAATAACTTACAATGTTATTTTGAAGCTCCGACGCTGGAACATTTAATGTCAAAAGTGACGATATTGGAAGGTGCGTTCGAACAACCACTGGACCATCTGACGCAAACGATCGACACGGTCATTCATGCCGGTGCTCGCACAGATCACTTCGGGGAAGAGGCGGACTTTTATAAAGCAAATGTTGAAAGTACGGAACATCTGATTCATTTTGCGCAACAGGCAAATGCTAAGTTGATTTACATTTCGACGATGAGTGTAGGGACATCTTTTGTGGAAGGTGCGTCAGATGTAACATTTTCTGAAAAGGATAGCTATAAAGGCCAGTTACTGACATCGCCTTATACACGCAGTAAATTGTATGCTGAATTTAAAGTGTTAGAAGCGGTGCGTGCAGGTTTGGATGCGAAAATCATGCGTATCGGTAATTTAACAAGCAGTCGTCATGGCCACGTAGCGATGAAACAAATGAAGACGAATCGTTTTTCAATCGTTATGCATGGGTTAACACAACTACAGGTCATCAGTCAGAGTTTGGCCAAAGCACCAGTGAACTTTTCTTTTGTGGATGAAGCGGCGGAAACTGTCGTTCAATGTGCACGCATTCAATCCTCGACGGTGAATGTATTTCATGTGACCAACCCACATGAGTATACGATGAAAGAAGTTGTGGAACGTGCGACAGGTCATACATTGAACGTAGTGGATGATGCGACCTTTGAAAGTGCGGTACGTGAGCATCATTTATATGCTTTGGATGGACTGATTGAAACCGAAACATATGAACAACCAGCTGAAGTAGCTCAAGCCTACACATTAGCCGTAATGGAGACATTCAACCTTCACTGGTCAACGCCATCTACAGACTGGCTTATACAATGGTCTCAATTAATGAAAGACGTGTTTGAGGATTGATTCTTTATTGTAAAATAGATGAGACAGTGAAACCGCACTTACAGCGACTCATTGAAAGTGACTTTCCTTTTAAGCGACAGCTACCGCCTTATCGTCTGGAAAGTGATCGCCTGAAACATAGGCTAGGAGAGGTGCTCATTCATTATGGATTGGCAACTTATTTTCATCTGACTACAGAGGATTGGCATTTTAACATAGGCACATACGGCAAACCTTATATCGTTTCGGAAACGCCAGTGTATGTCAGTTTATCTTATAGTGAAGAGGTTGTGGCTTGTGCATTGAGTAGGTCGCCTATCGGTCTTGATATTGAAAAGTTAGCACCGATTGAATGGTTAGAGTTAAAGTACCAATTCGCAAAAGATGAGCGTAAGTGGATCACTTCTTTGGAAGACTTTTATACGATTTGGACACGCAAAGAAGCATACAGTAAATTGACCGGAGAAGGATTAACACATGACATTGGTAGATGGAGCGTGTTAGCGCCTCGGGAGTTTGAAGGTCAATCTGTTGCGTTTCATGCATTCGAAAAGAATGATGTGCTGTTCCAAATAGCAGCAGTCGATCAGTTTAAGAAAGTTGATCTACAACTGATTACGATAGCTCAGTGTCTAGAGCTATATAAGTGATGAGAAAGAGGCCGAAGTAGCATCGACGATAATACCGTTGAATGTTACTTCGACTTCTTTTATGAATATATATCTTCATACATATTTGAAATGCTAAAGGGTATATAAAGGCTAAAGACATATCATAGAGAAAGGATGCAGCTATGTTTTTAGCATGGAATGAAATTAGACGAAATAAATTAAAATTTAGTTTAATTATTGGTGTGTTAATCCTCATTAGCTATTTATTGTTTTTATTATCCGGCTTAGCAAAGGGATTAATCAATATGAATACAGAAGGCATCGAGCAATGGGATGCGGATGCGATTGTGCTGAATAAAGATGCTAATCAAACTGTCACTCAATCATTATTTGATAAGGATTTGGTCGCCAATCAATTTGATCAACAAGCGACTTTAAAACAAGCACCGGTAATTGTGTCGAATGGTACCAATGAAGAGAATGCATTACTGTTTGGGACGCAAGCGGACTCCTTTCTGGTTCCTCAATTAATAGAGGGTGACCTGTTTAAAGAAGATAACGACGTTGTAGCCGATCAAACGTTAAAGGATAAGGGCTTTAAAGTGGGCGATACATTAACAATGTCTCAATCTGATGAAAAGTTGAAGATTGTAGGCTTTTCTGAGTCGGCAAAATATAACGCGTCTCCTGTATTATTCGGTAGTGATGAAACAATGGCGAAAGTCAATCCAATGTTAACCGACGATCAAACCAATGCGGTTGTTGTCAAAGATGATCAATGGCGCAATGCCACACTCGATTCGGATTTAGAAGTCATTGCGATCGATGACTTTGTAGAGGGACTGCCTGGTTATCAAGCTCAAAATTTAACGTTAAACTTTATGATTACATTTTTATTTGTTATTTCAGCGACGGTCATTGGCGTCTTTTTATATGTAATTACGTTACAAAAACGTGAGTTATTCGGTGTATTAAAAGCGCAAGGCTTCACAAATGGCTTTCTCGCAAAAGTCGTTGTCGCTCAAACGTTCATTTTAGCACTGATAGGGACATTAATTGGTTTAGCACTCACACTGATGACAGGTACCTTTTTACCGAATGCGGTACCGATTAAATTTGAACCGATAATTTTAATTATCTTTGGTGTCGTACTCATTATCGTCTCGTTATTAGGTAGTTTATTCTCGATTTTAACCATTCGAAAAATTGATCCGTTAAAGGCAATAGGGTAGGTGATAGGTTTGTTAACTTTTGATGCAGTAACAAAACAATTCAAAGACGGAGACCATATGATTGAAGCGGTACATGAAACCTCCTTGCAGTTTGAAGCAGGAGACATTATTGCGATTGTGGGTCCATCAGGTTCGGGGAAAAGTACATTTTTAACGATGGCGGGCGCACTACAAACGCCGTCATCAGGTGCGATATTGATTGATGATGAAGATATTACGACCATGAATCAAAAAGTATTATCCCGTTTACGTATGGAGAAAATTGGTTTCATCTTACAAGCGTCTAACTTAGTGCCATTTTTAACAGTGAAGCAACAATTTGAATTGCTCGCAAAACATAAAAAAGATGTGCTGAGTGAAGCGGACTTTGAAAAATTAATGCAGCAATTAGGATTGGATGCAGTGCAGAACCAATTACCAAGTGAAATCTCTGGCGGTCAGAAGCAACGCGTCGCAATTGCGAAAGCACTCTATACTAATCCTTCCATTATTTTAGCGGATGAACCGACAGCCTCATTAGATACAGATAATGCATTAGCAGTGATGGAAATATTAAAAGAACAAAGTAAATCACGTCAAAAAATATGTATTATTGTGACACATGATGAACGACTCACATCGTATTGTGACAAAGTGTATCATATGAAAGACGGTACTCTTACACAACAAGCGTAATAATCGGGTTATAACGCCTCCTTGAATAAATGGAATGCATTCCGCTTGTAAAAAAAGACCACGTCATCTAATATAGAATAGTATTTGATGATTGAGGAGGTTAATTATGAACTTTAAAGAACTAGAAGAAAAGTTGAACATTAATCATGCGCCAACCTTTAATAATAAAGTAGAAGAAATAGATTATTATGTAAAACAATTTATGTTAACAATCCCATTTGAAAATATCGATGTTCAGAACGGGGTACCTATCTCTTTAGAAATAGAGGATTTATACGATAAAATCGTCCACCGTCATCGTGGCGGCTATTGCTATGAATTAAATGTCTTTTTTAAAGCATTTATTGAACATCATGGATTTAATTCTGTCATGGCTGCGGCAACAATCCATACACCAAGCGGAGGTCGTAGTTTAAATGGGTCTCACATGGCACTAATTACTACAATTGATGACGACAAATATGTCACAGACGTTGGGTTTGGAGATTTACCAACGAAAGCAATGCCTATTACTGAATCAGGCGATGCGACGGTTACAGATGTAAACGGCACATATCGTGCAGTATTGGAAGATGAATATGTATTCGTTCAAAAATATGAACCCGAACAAGAAGAATGGGATACAAAATATCATTTAGAATATAAAGCGCGCACGTTAGATGATTTTTCTTACAATATTTATTACAATCAACATGACCCTAATTCTACATTTGTAAAACGTTTATTGGTCACAATGCCAACAGAAGATGGTCGCATCACAATGTCACAAGACCATTTTACAAAACAAACAAAAGGCAATAAGGAAAAAATTGATGTTACAGCAGACAATTATCGCGACATATTAAGAGAGCACTTCGGAATTGATGAGCGAATAGATCGTATCGAAAAATAAGAAGGTAATATAATATGACTAAACAAGAAAAAACAAAACGTAAAGATGCACAACGCAATGAACAAATCATATTGAAAACAACGAAAGAAATGATTCAGGACAATGATGACATTCTTGCATTAAGTATGGCAGAAGTAGCAAAACGTGCAAACGTTGGTGTAGGGACGTTATATCGTCATTTTGAAAGCAAATCTAAGCTATGCCAAGCTGTCATTGACCATCAAGTTGAAGCAATGTTTAGTGATATTAACAACTTCCTCGAAAAGCATCCTGAGGAATCACTATATAACAGAATATATGGCATATTACGTCATTTGTTAGAACTGAAAGATAATAATTTAAAATTATTACATTTCATTGAAAAACACGGACTGAAATCAAACTCCTTCCTTGGCGTGCCATTTTATAACGAACTACACCAACTCATTTTAGAAGAAATTGACAAAGAAGGCACCCATCAGGACAGCGTATTCCAAGTAGACATGTTACTAAACTGCTTCTCATCAGACATCTACGAATACGAACGATTCACACGAAACTATTCAGTCGAAACCTATATCAAAACACTATTAGATATATTTTTACGTGCACTTTGAACGAAGTGAATTAGTGCACGTTATGCATGCGAACGAAAGTGAGCAGGCGAACCTTAAACCACTTTGAACGAAGTGAGTTAGTGTTCGTTATGCATGCGAATCTTCAAAGTGTGGAGTGCTGCGTTCAGAACTCGAGCAAAATCGAGCGCTGAACTCAAACCGATCTTTGGTTTTAGTGAAGCGTCTCATTTTGTTGAGAGTTTTGCAGCACGAAACCGAATTATTCTAATTTGGGGAGCAATAGAAGTAGAAATAGCGAGCAGGCGAACCTTAAGCCACTTTGAACGAAGTGAGTTAGTGTTCGTTATGGTAAAAAAGTGCGAACAATTGCGTTTATGATTCGAAGTAATACCTAGGGACAAGCGGAAATTGTTTTTTAATTTTTGCGCGTCACGTAGTATTATCGAGAATCCTGCAATTGGTAGCCGGATTAAAAAAGTGTGGATGCTTACGAACAATTCGAACCTAAGTGAGTTAGTGTTCGTTATGCATGCGAGCGAGAGCGAGCAGGCGAACATTTCTTTATGAGCAAAATCGAGCGCTGAACTCAAACCGTTCTTTGGTTTTAGTGAAGCGTCTCATTTTGTTGAGAGTTTTGCAGCATGAAACCGGATTATTCTAATTTGGAGAGCAATAGAAGTAAAAATAGCAAGCAGGCGAACCTTAAGCCACTTTGAACGAAGTGAATTAGAGTTTTAGCCCCGAGCTTAAACTAAGTAAATGAGTTTTTTAAATAAAAGGAGGATAAGTATGATTGATTACCAACGTACAGCCCTTGTGTTAGTGGTTTTACAAAAAGGAATTGTCGGATTAGAAGGACAACCTCATTCAACAGATAAAGTGGTCGATAATGCCAATCAATTAATCAAAGCTTTTCGCGACAATGACGGTTTTATCGCATTTGTTCATGTTAAATTTCATGATGGCCAAGACAAATTAAATCCTAATGCGATGGTGGAATTACCAGATAATGATGATCCATCATTCTCAGATTTTGCAGATCAATTAGATTATCGCGAAGGTGATTATGTAGTAGACAAACGCCATTTTAGTGGCTTCTTTGGTACAGATTTAGATTTACAATTACGTCGTCGCGGTATCGATACAGTGATTATTGGCGGTATTTCAACACATATCGGTGTAGATACGACAGCACGAGATGCTTACCAATATGGATATAATCAATATTTTGTGACTGATATGATGACAGCACCTGCTGAACACTTACATGAGTTTGCGGTTAACAATGTTTTCCCTGTAATGGGTCAAACAATCACAACAGAAGAAATGCTAAAACAACTAAAATAAACGATTATCACTGAAAATAGTCATAAATATAAACATTAAACCATTAAAATGCTAATAATAGCGTGTTAATGGTTTTTTTAATCTTTAATATAAATAGAGCAATCAAACGGAATTAAAAAATGTTTATTTTTCATTCCAAAAGTAGTTATTTTTTAATAAAACGGAAAGGTTAAATTACACAATAGGGCTAACTGTTGACTAATAGGTATAAAATCATCTTTTTTAAGTGAAACCCATATAAATATATTTTCCAATTTACGAATAAATTTTGTTGACTAAGACACAATACGTGGTAAAATTCAATTACTACAAACAATTGTTTTGTACTAACTATATTTATGAGGTGATTTTATGCGTGACAAAAAGAAGCCTAGTTCAAGACGACTAGACTTTCTCCCTAATAGATTTAATCAGTATTCTATTAGGAAGTTTACTGTTGGCACAGCATCTATTTTAATTGGTGCGACATTAATTTTTGGTATTAATACTGAAGATGCCAAAGCAGCAGAACAAGATACTGCAGATGTTGCAAGTTCAGGTGAGACAGGAGAGACAGAAAACACTGACCCGACAGCAGCAGATGTAACCAATACAAGTGATTTAAACGAAAACGATCCAGTTCTATCTGATGAGTTACCACAAGCGGCTCCTTCAGAAGTATCTAATACTACACAACTTGAGGCAGAGGGCTCAAATGAAAGTGTATCGCCAGATTTAGAGGAAGAGAAAACTACTCAATCAGGAGTCTCAACTGAAGAAGAAATAAAAGCAGATGTGCCTACAGAACCAATTCAAGAGGAACAAAGCACACCTCAACCAGATATTGAACCAGCTCAAGATAAATTAAACAATCAACAACCAGAATCAGAGTCAACTTCAAAAGAGATTACGCCTACTGACGGCTCAGATCATACACCGTTAAACAGCGAGGAGAAGAAAGAGGAAAATTCATCTCAAATTGTTAGCGACGAAACACCAAAAACAGGTTCGGATCAATCAGGTACAGTAACAGACGTAAATAACACGGAGGAACCAAAAACTTTAACAAATCCTGTAACACAAGAAGAGGTTTCAGGTGTTCCTGAAGTTAAATCAACATCTTCAGCTGTTACAACAGCAGCGAAGCAGTTAAATGTATCAGAGCAAATATTAGAAGAAGTTGTTAAAGCATCGAATATAGACATCACTCAATTATCAGAAGAAGATGCAAAAGATGAAGTGATTGCTGCTTACTTAGCAACACTTGCTACAGAAAAAGAGAAATATCAACCAAAAGCAACATTACGTCATTATGGTGATACGAATGAGTTAAATAGTCCGTTCCGAATCACACCAGATGATTACTATTTAAAAGAGATTGTTGGTTTAAATGAAATTAACAAATTTAACCAGTACGGTACTATTGAAAATACAATGTACGATACAGCTTTCTTAAATGATAATGGTCAAGGGTATAAGCAAGAACCAGCGCTTAAGTTAACACCTAATACTTCTCGTAATGGTGTTTTAGAGTTAAAAACACAACAATTTGATTTTACTAAAGATTTTGAATTGAGATTTAAAGTAGCGAATTTTGCTACTGGTAAAACAAATAATGCAGATGGTTTTGCTTTTCTTTTCACTCAAGCTTCTGGACAGGAAGTATATAACCAAGGCTCTATTTTAAATAATACGGGTGTACCTAACTCAGGTGGATTTAAAATTGACACAAGTCATACAACTGGCGGACCAGATGGGACTATTTTAAAAGGATCTAACAACGAGGGATATGCTTCTTTTGTAAAAAGTGATGCTTCAGGGACTTCTGTACTTGTAGGGGATAACCCAGATTATTTAAATAAACGATTAAATAACCTACCAGATAAACGCTTTCCAATATTTCAAGCGTCTACTGTTAATAATGAGTCAACTGGTCAACGCTTAATTCCAGTTATTATAAATTACGATGCAACAAATCAAGAATTCACTGCTGAATATCAAAAGAAATCATATATCGTATCATTAAGTGATTTAGGTTTAATTCAAGGCCAAGCTTATAATTTCGATATTGCTTCAACGGTTGATGTGAATGGAGCAGGAGAACGTAAAGCAGGAGAAAGTATTATACAGGTTACAAGTATTGCTATAAATGGGGAGCAAGCAGACGACCATACTCCAAATTATGATAATGGTCGTACTATTCCAGGCAAACCAGTAACAATGCTACAAACAGGTGATAATACGTTACCAACTGAGACTGGTTTTAGTATTCCAGAAGGCGGAGTACCAGCTGGTTGGACAGCAACAATTGATCCAAATAATGGAACGTTGGTAGTAACGCCACCAGCAGACGCTCAACCAGGAGATAAAGCGGATATTCCAGTAACGGTGACATATCCAGATGGCTCAGTGGACAACTTATTACCAAATGTTACTGTTGTAGCGAACAATGCACAAGATAATACACCAAGTTATAACGGTGGAAATACTAAGCCAAATACTCCGGTAGAGATTCCACAAACAGGTGATACAGATGTACCTGACGGGACACAATATGAGGTACCAAATACACCTAACGGCTGGACAGTTAATGTAAATCCGGATAACGGAACAGTAACAGCAACGCCACCAGCGGATGCGACTCCAGGAACAGAAGTTGACATTCCTGTTAAAGTAACATATCCAGACGGTTCGACAGAAGATACAACAGTAAAAGTAACTGTAACGCCGAATGATGCACAAGATAATACACCAGGATACAATGATGGAAGTACAAAACCAAATGTGCCGGTCGAAATTCCACAAACAGGAGACACTGACGTACCAGGAGGTACGAAGTATGAAGTACCGAATACGCCAGACGGCTGGACAGTTAATGTAAATCCAGACAATGGAACAGTAATAGCAATACCACCGGCAGACGCAGAACCAGGAACAGAAGTGGATATTCCAGTTAAGGTAACGTATCCAGATGGATCAACGGAAGATACAACTGTGAAAGTAACTGTAACGCCGAATGATGCGCAGGATAATACACCGGGTTACAACGATGGAAACACAAAACCGAATGTACCGGTAGAAATTCCGCAAACGGGAGACACGGACGTACCAGGAGGTACGAAGTATGAAGTGCCAAATACGCCAGACGGATGGACAGTAGAAGTAAATCCGGATAACGGAACAGTAACGGCAACGCCACCGGCAGACGCAGAACCAGGAACAGAAGTGGATATTCCGGTAAAAGTAACATATCCAGATGGATCAACGGAAGACACAACAGTTAAAGTGACAGTAACACCGAATGACGCCCAAGATAATACGCCAGGATACAACGATGGAAGTACGAAGCCAAATGTACCAGTAGAAATCCCACAAACAGGAGATGCAGATGTGCCGCCAGGAACAAAATACGAAGTCCCTGAGGAAGTACCGACTGGATGGACAGTAGAAGTGAATCCGGATAACGGCACAGTAACAGCAACACCACCAGCGGACGCGATACCAGGAACAGAAGTGGATATTCCGGTTAAAGTGACATATCCAGATGGATCAACAGAAACACCATCAGTGAAAGTAACTGTAACGCCGAATGATGCGCAGGACAATACGCCAGGATACAACGATGGAAGCACAAAACCAAACGTGCCAGTCGAAATCCCACAAACAGGAGATATTGACGTACCAGGAGGTACGAAGTATGAAGTGCCGAACACACCAGACGGATGGACAGTAGAAGTGAATCCAGATAACGGAACAGTAACAGCGACGCCACCGGCAGACGCAGAACCAGGAACAGAAGTGGACATTCCGGTTAAAGTAACATATCCAGACGGTTCAACAGAAGGTACAACTGTAAAAGTGACAGTAACACCGAATGACGCCCAAGATAATACGCCAGGTTACAATGATGGAAGTACGAAGCCGAATGTACTGGTAGAAATTCCACAAACAGGAGATACAGATGTGCCGCCAGGAACAAAATACGAAGTTCCTGAGGAAGTACCGACTGGATGGACAGTGGAAGTAAATCCAGATAACGGAACAGTAACAGTTACACCACCGGCAGACGCAGAACCAGGAACAGAAGTGGATATTCCGGTTAAAGTGACATATCCAGATGGATCAACGGAAGACACAACTGTAAAAGTGACAGTAACACCGAATGACGCCCAAGATAATACGCCAGGATATGACAATGGAAGTACAAAACCAAATGTACCAGTAGAAATCCCACAAACAGGGGACACGGATGTTCCGACAGGAACTCAATATGAAATTCCTGAGGAAGTACCGACTGGATGGACAGTAGAAGTGAATCCGGATAACGGCACAGTAACAGCAACACCACCAGCGGACGCGACACCAGGCACGGAAGTAGATATTCCTGTTAAAGTGACGTATCCAGATGGATCAACAGAAACCCCATCAGTGAAAGTTACAGTAGATCCAAAAGAGGAAGAGCCGAGCGAACCAGAAATGCCGGAAGAGCCAGGCAAAGAGGAGCCGAATGAGCCACAAATGCCAGAAGAACCAGGCAAAGAGGAGCCAAGCGAGCCAGAAATGCCGGAAGAGCCAGGCAAAGAAGAGCCAAGTGAGCCGCAAATGCCAGAAGAAAATACACCAAGCACAGATGAACACGAAAATAATGTTCCAAATAATAATGATAAAGGTGATTCTAACAACATTGATATGAATACACCAAGTGATGATGAACATCATACAACACCATCTATCACTATCGATATGCCACAAATCGGAAATACTCGTGTACCATCAGGTGTTACTTGTGAAGTACCTTCATCAAACTTACCACAAGGTTGGGATGTTGAAGTACAACAAGACCGTGGTGTACTTGTGGTTACACCACCAGCAGAGACGCCATCAGGTACAGTGTGTGAATTCCCTGTAAAAATGACTTATCCAAACGGTATGACAGTGGAAACACCTGTTAAAGTAGTGGTTGACGCACCAGTTAAAGACGATGCAACACAAAATGAGACGCAAGAAATGTTACCGGAAACAGGTCATGAGAGCCAAAATACAACATTATTAGGTTCATTATTAGCAGGTTTAGGATTAACTTATTTCTTCAGACGTCGTCGCAAAGAAGATAAATAATATGTTTTATCATGCAAATTAAGAAAGCTTCGGAGTCTATTTAGGCTCTGAAGCTTCTTTTTGATTAGATAGGGTTCTTCAATTACACTTTTAATGATTTTCTGTTTGATAAGGGTTACGTATTTCGAGTATGATTTCTTTTGTTTCTGCATTAATCCAAAAATCACTTCCATAATTGACATGGCTAATTTTCATAAACCCTTCTAAATATTTTAATGCTAAGGCCACATCGTATTCTTCATCAACAATGATGAGTGTATCATCATTAGTGACCACTTCATGCTTACCGTCGTATTTAATTGTAATTTTCCAACCGTTAAAATGCATTTATGATTCCTCCAAAGTAAGATTGATTATAAATAGATCATATCAATATTTTAAATAAAAAGTCATTTCACGACTGATGTATCTAATTTATTAAAAATGAGCTTATGCAATATTGTTAAAAACGACTTAATTGTTTAACAGTTAGGCACTTAATCATATGAGTTGGGCAACGTGTACTTACTTTTTTATGTTTTGTGATAAAGTAAGTTGCATTAAAAATATGGAGGTTTCAAATATGTTTAAAAGTAAAACAGTTAAATGTTTAGGTGCAGCATCAGTATTATTGATGGCAGGTACGTTTGCTTCTACTGCGCATGCAGCGGAGGAAGATAATGCAATTCATACAACAGAAGATGGTTTTCAATATGCGGTAGGTGAGCCATTATATCAATATCCTGAAGAAGATATGATTGATCCAGGATTTTCTATAGTTGATACAACAGAAGATGGTTTTCAATATGCGGTAGGTGAGCCATTATATCAATATCCTGAAGAAGATATGATTGATCCAGGATTTTCTATAGTTGATACAACAGAAGATGGTTTTCAATATGCGGTAGGTGAGCCATTATATCAATATCCCGAAGAAGGTATGATTGATCCGGAATTTTCTGTAGTTGATACAACAGAAGATGATTTTCAATATGCGGTAGGTGAGCCATTATATCAATATCCTGAAGAAGGTATGATTGATCCGGAATTTTCTGTAGTTGATACAACAGAAGAAGACTTCCAATATGAAGTGGGTGATCCATTATTTCAAGATGGAGAAGAGGATATGGTTGATTCAGCGTTTTCAGTAGTAGATCGTACTGAAGCCTAATAATAAAAACCGGTTGCAATATGAGCGCAACCGGTTTTTTGCTTTAATATTCAATGTTTGGCATTTTATTAACGTGTTGTTGATAGCGTTTGAATGCGATATAGCCTCCAACAATAATGAATCCCGCAATTAACCATTTTTTCATGATTAAAAACTCCTTTATTTATAATAATTTAACTCAAGATCTTTAGAAGTTTGTTGACGTGTTTGCTTCATTAATTTTTCGTCGTGAATTAATGATTGACCATATGAAGGAATCATTTTTTGGATTTTTGATTTCCATTCACCGATTTGTTCAGGGAAATTGCGTTCTAATACTTCAAGTGCAACTGATACAGATGTTGAAGCCCCTGGTGATTCACCTAATAATGCGATAACTGAATGATCTTCAGAGTTCACTACTTCTGTACCAAATTGAATGAAGCCTTTTCCTTCTTCTTCTGTATCTTTAATGACTTGAACACGTTTACCAGCTGTGTAAAGTCTCCAGTCTTCATCACGTGCTTCTGGATAGAATGTACGAAGGTGGTTCATGCAACCTTCTTTAGTCATGATGATTTGATCAATTGAGTATTTAATTAATGGCAAGTTTTTCACAGCTGCCGCAAGTAATGTTGTAATATTATATGGTTTCACAGATTTGATTAAATCAAGGTTTGAACCATATTTTAAGAATTTAGGACCGATATTCGCAAATGGTCCAAAAAGTAATGTTTGTTTACCATTGATATAACGTGTATCTAAATGTGGTACAGTCATTGGTGGTGTGCCAGGTGGCTCTTTGCCGTATACTTTCACGCCGTGTTCTTCAATAACATTAGGGTTTGTACACTCTAAAAATTGACCTGTAATTGGGAAACCACCTAAATGTTTACTTTCAGGGATACCTGTTTTTTGTAATAAAGGAATTGCGCCACCGCCGGCACCAATAAAGACATAATCTGCTTCAATAACTTCAGATTGGCCATTTTCACGGTTAACAATAGTTGCTTCCCATTTACCATTGTCAAGACGGTTGAAGTCTTTAACTTCATGGTTGTAATGAATTGAAGCATGGTCATGTTTTTCAATGCCTTTAGCCATCTTACGTGTTAATTCACCGTAATTGACGTCAGTTCCTTCATCGATTTTACTTGCAGCCATAATGTCATCTGCACTGCGGCCTTTCATCATGAGTGGCATCCATTTTCTCATTACTTCGATATCTTCAGTGTACTCAATGTTTTCGAACATTGGGAATGCCTTCATTGCTTCGTAACGGTCTTTTAAGAATTTGCGGTTGTTTTTACCACGAACAAAGCTAATGTGTGGTAATGGACGAATAAATTCTTTTGGATCGCCAATGTTATGTTGTTTAACTAAATGACTCCAAAATTGTTTTGAAATCTCAAATTCTTCATTAATTGTTTTTGCTTTTTCGATATCAATAGAACCATCAGGTTGTTGCACAGTGTAGTTTAATTCACATAGCGCTGCGTGACCTGTGCCGGCATTATAACGTTCATTTGAACTTTCTTCACCTGGTTGACCTAAGCGTTCATAAATTTTAAGGTTCCAGTTGGGTTCTAATTCTTTAATCATTGATGCAAATGTCGTACTTAATACACCTGCACCAACGATAAGGATGTCTTTTTGTGCAGTCTTGTTTGACATACTTATCACCTTTCATTCCGTTATTTTTGGGAATAGTATTACAGTAAAGACAATGAATAGTGTATAAGGTCATATAGTCATCAGATGACTTAGGGCATAGTAAGCCATATGATATGGTTGGTTATACCGTTATTATCTTTATTTGTAACAATCTTCACTATTTATTATAGTACAAGTACTTCACATATCACAATCCTTCTACTTAATAAAGTGAAAATTTTGTTACAAAAAGTAAAAATAACTTTGTATGATGCATTTTCAATATTGAAAGGGAGAGACAAATGACAGAGGCAATATGGCATATCGATAAAGAAAGTGAGTGCGTACAGACGTTAATCGAAAATGATGCCCAGTTGGCAAAATATATTGAAGAGATTGGATCAATCGACGTACAAATAAGAACACATCCACTTGCTTCTTTAGTACGTTCGATTGTGGGCCAACAAATCAGTGTATCCGCAGCATTGGCTATTTACGGACGCTTATCCGAAGCAATCAATGACGAATGGACACCTGAAAATTTACGTGCACTAACAGAGGCACAAATGAAAACCATTGGATTAACGCAAAGAAAACAAACTTATATTCATGATTTGGCTGATTCGTTATTGTCAGGAGAACTAGACTTTGAAGCATTAGAGAAGTTAGACAATGAGTCGGTGATCGAGACATTAACGAAAGTCAAAGGTATTGGACGTTGGACTGCGGAAGTCTTTTTAATATTAACGCTTAAAAGACATGGTGTGTTGCCGTTAAAAGATGTGGGGTTACAACGTGCTGCACAATGGATACGAGGTGGAGACATGGATCGTATGGACGCATTAATGGCATGTAAAGACCTTTGGGGGAACTGTAGTACCATCGGAGCATTATACTTATGGGAAATTAAACAACATTATAAATTGTAAAGTGAGGTTTAATGGAAACCTCACTTTAACAAAAGCCCAGGGCGCATTGTTAGTAAATGTTCGCCTGCTCGCTATTTCTACTTCTATTACTCACCAAATTAGAATAATCCGGTTTCGTGCTGCAAAACTCTCAACAAAATGAGACGCTTTACTAAAACCAAAGAACGGTTTGAGTTCAGCGCTCGATTTTGCTCGAGTTCTGAACGCAGCACTCCACACTTTGAAGGTTCGCATGCATAAGAAACACTAATTCACTAAGTTCAAAGTGTTTCTAATTCTGCTTCCTGGGCGATTTTGCTCGGGGCCAAACCGCTTTCTTCCACACTTTGTTTAATCCGGTTTCGCGTTGCAAAACTCTCAACAAAATGAGACGCCTCACTAAAACCAAAGAACGGTTTGAGTTCGACGCTCGATTTTGCTCGAGTTCTGACCGCAACGCTTCACACTTTTATAATCCGGTTTCAGAAAGCTGTCCCCTCAACAAAAAGCCCAGGGCGCATAAATTTGAAAACCAATTTCTGCTTCCTGGGCGATTTTGCTCGGGGCCAAACCGCTTTCTTCCACACTATAATATTAATTGTATGACGGCGATGATGATGATGAGGCAGATGATGTTTTTTTGGATGATGTTTGGGACTTTTTTGCCTACTTTAAAGCCGATTGGTGAAAAGATGATGCTGCCGATGATGAGAAAGATTGCGCTACTGATTGGCACGTAACCTTGTATTAGTTTGACAGTAAAAGCACCGATGGATGATAAAAATGCGATGACGATGCTGTTTGCGACAACAGTGTTCATAGACAATTTAAAGAATACAAGTAAGACAGGGATGATAATAAAAGCCCCACCTGCACCAACGACACCTGAGAAAAGGCCAATCACTAAGCCTACAATAAATAACAGTAGTTTATTGTAATTAGGATGACCCTCACGAGGTGTTACTTTATAAAATAATAAAACTAAAGCGATGATGGCTAAAGCAATATAGACGGTATTCACAAAGGTTTCGCTTAAAAATTGGGCCACGGTCGCGCCAATAGTACTCCCAATTAACATCCCGACACCCATATTGATGACGAGTTGAGGTGAAAAGTCAGGTTCTTTACGTGCGCGCAATGAGCCGCTAAGTGTACTAAAAAATACTTGACTAGAGGTTAAACCTGAAGCGATATATGCGCTATATGAAGGCGCACCAAATAAAGGTGGTAAAAGGAGGATGGCGGGATAAATAATAATCGATCCTCCAATACCAACCATTCCAGAAATAAATCCACCACCGATTCCGACAATTAACATGACGATGATGTCAACAATATCAATCATTTTGTGCATCTCCTATCGTTCCAAAGAGAGAGTAGGGACATAAAGCGATGTAATCGTGATGTCTCGAACTCATCCCTATGTTTCTCATATTAATTCTAGTATATACTCTTTGAACGATTATGGGAACGGTCGTAATGGATGTCGTGATGAAGGTTTAATGATGAGATTGCACGATGATGCATTGGTTATGAGCCGCTGAGTTCTGTTTCTAATTTGCCTAAATGACGTAAGGTTGGTGTGAGTGCCGCAAAGAAGAAGCCTTCTTTTAACTTACGTGTTTGAACAGAAGTCGGTGAATAAGCACGTGATCCACCGCTCACCATAGACGCTTGATTGATATTTAACAACAAGTAACCAAGTTCTTTCTTAAGACGAATAATCTCTAAGAAATGATCATCTAATTGAGAGACATCTTGTTGAATAATTTGATCATAGCGCTCCTTCAATGTTTCAAAGCGTTGTTGATATGTCTGAACATCATATTCTAAATAAGCATTGATTCCATTTTGAGCTCCTGATTGTTGTTCGATTAAGTCTAAAGAAGAACGTATCGCGCCAAGTGCTATCGGAATTTGTAGGGCGACAAATTGCGGACGAATGTTTTGTGCAAATGTGCGTGCATCTTTAGTCAATACGTAGTCTTCAGGGATATGTACGTCTTCAAAAGTAATCGTATATGTCGCTGAACCATTTACCCCTAAAAATTGAGACATTTCTTTAAGCGTAATGCCTGGCGTATTCGCTTGTACGATAAACATCACAAGTTCGTCATGATCTTGATGTTTTGAAATAGCACCAAAATAATGGTCAGGGCCAATATTACTTACAGCAGGAAGGCGCCCATTAACGATCAGTTGTTCACCGTCGTAATGGTGAGACAAGTTAAATGTCTCTAAATCATTAAATGACTTCATTGGATTAGATAGGCCTGTTGCGCCAAGTGCTTGTCCAGATAAAATACGATGTTGTAATGTTTGGTTAAGCGCTTTATGATCCGATTGCTTTAAATATGTTGAAAAGGCCAGCTGACACCATAAGCAAAAAGCAGTAGTAAGGCAGTGTTCGGCTACTGTTTCAATCGCTTGGGCATTTTGATAAAGGTCTGTTTTCGAAAAATAACCATCCTCTAAAAGGTGTTGAATAAAGGTTTCAGCGTAATAGTCGCCATTATCAATTTCTACAAGATGTGGCTTAAGTTCGTTATTAATACGTTCGTTAATAGTCAATGTCATCACTCCTTAATGCGTTTCTCCAAAGTGTTTTAAAATTATTGCTTCGAGCATGCTAATCAGTCTATCAATTAAAAATCCGAAAAGTCCGATAAAAAAGATAGCAGCAAGCACATCTTCAAGATTTAACATGTTTCTAGAATCCACTATTAAAAATCCGAGGCCTGACTGGGCTCCAATCATTTCTCCAGAGACTAAGAAAATCCAACTTGTCCCCACTGCGATATGAATACCGGACATCATATGCTTAAAGGCCCCGGGAAAAATGATATTTTTGTATAGTGATAAAGGTGTTAAGTTCAAGTTTTGCGCGATTTTGAGGTAATGTCCGTCAATAGTGCGTACGCCTTTAATCGTATTGAAAACAATCGGAAAGAATGCCGCAATGAATATAATGACGATAGCGGGCAAACTACCAATCCCAAACCACAAGACGATAAAAGGTGACCACGCTATTGGGGAAATCGGGCGAATTAACTGTAGTAAAGGCTCAATACTGTGATACAGCAACTGATTTCGACCTAACACAATTCCTAAAGGCACCGCAATCACAGTGGCCAAAATAAATCCCACAGCGAAACGAAATAAACTAATGCCTAAATGAACAAAAATTTCCCCGGTAATAATAAATGTCCAAATATGTTGAGCAACAAGGACCGGGCCAGGTAGCAAGATTGGTTGATAGTCACCAATCCAAATAATACTTTGCCAAATTAAAAGCAATAAGATGAAAGCTAAGAGAGGGAATAATGTTTTTTTATACGTTGTCATCTTAACCCTCCTTATATAAAGTATGATCTACAAATGATGCATATGATGGTGCATCAAATAAGTGATGTGATTCCACTAATGACGCAATGTCGTCATAACCGGATTGTTTTAGAGATAAATCTCCATATGATGTCCACGCGGCTGATCGTTCAAGGACATCTCGGTCTTGTTTATAGGCTTTTGCCATTAAATCGACGCTACGTTCTGTATCGGTCATAAGGTGGCCTGCTTTTTTGTAATCTGTAACGAATTGTTGCGCGATCTCGTGATCTTGATCAATTAAATCTTCTTGTAAAACAAGCACGCAGCAATAAGCGTCATCAATGATGTCATGTCCATGACTCAATAAATCACCTGCACCTAACGATTCACCTAACGCCCCAAATGGTTCAGCGACAGAATAGCCTGAAATGCGTTCTTCATTCAGGGCTGCCGGCATTTCGGCAGGTGCCATTTCGTTGTAATGAAAATGACCGTTCTCTATATGTAATTGTTCGCGCATCGTTTCCAATAATAAATAATGGGTGGAATAACGATGAGGAATCGCAAAATGATACGCTTCATGATTATTAAAGTCCGATAATTGTTGCCCCTTTTGACCTAAGATGACATTGCCTTCATGATGCCCTAACGCAACGGCTTTTATAGCGGAGCCTTTTGATTTGGATTTCATAGCCAGTTCAATCAATGTAGAAGCACCGTCAATTCGACCGCTGTTTAACGCATCCATTAAATCGGGCCAATTATTAAATTGAACCAACTCAATTTGGTAAGGGCTCTGTTTATTATGCTCATTAACCTCTTTCGTCATCATCAAATTAGCAGCATGCGTGATGGGAAGATAGCCGATTTTAAGTGTTTTAGGTTGTTGCGCTTGTTGAGGCGCACATCCAGCTAAAATAATCACTAAACTGATGAGCAGTGCATAGTATTTTTTCATAGGCCTCCTCCTCTAAATATGATATTCCGGATCTGCCATATGATGATTTAAGGCAAAATCTTCCATAATTTGATTACGTATTGCCAATAATTGGCTAGAATTACGATGACGTGGGTGAGTGTAGGGAATCGTGTAATGATTTATGACTGTACACCCTTCATCTAATAAAATAATGTCATCTGATAAATAAATCGCTTCATCGATGTCGTGAGTGACAAGTAATAACGTCGCATTTGTCTGGTCACGTAGCGTAATCAATTGATCTTGTAATTTATATCGTGTAAAGGCATCGAGCGCACCAAGTGGTTCATCCAATAATACGACATCAGGTTGATGAATAAGCGCACGACAAATGGCTACACGTTGTTTCATCCCACCAGATAAAGCATCTGGAAAGGCATCTCCTTGGTTGGCTAATCCTACTATAGATAAATAGTCGTTAATCGTTTCATTGGAAATATCATTTTTTAAACCGAGACGTAAGTTATCGTTGATGTTTTTCCATGGTAATAAATTATGATGTTGAAAAAGCATCAAACAATCCGATGAAGGTGCTCGTTTAATGTGTTCATTGATTGTGATTTCACCAGAAGAAGGCATCAGAAAGCCACCAATAATATTCAATAAAGTGGATTTGCCACATCCACTTTTGCCAATAAACGTCACAATTTTATTTTGTTCTATGGTTAAGTTAAAGTTTTGAATCACGTGATGCGCTCCAAAATAGTGATTGACGTCTTTGATGGTAATCATATCGCACCTCCAATATTCTTATTGATTTAGTAGGAATTAACTATAAAGGAAAGACGGACAGCGAGTAGAACGTAAAGTGTGATGTTTTACTCTGCATTGCCCGTCTTTATAGGTTATCTTAGTGCATCAAAGCAATTAAATTTTCTCGATGTCATCGATTGGTGTATCAACGGCTTCTCTAGCACGACGAACAGCATCCTCATCTGGCGCATTGTATAGACAAACGCATTTTGTCATGTCTTCACATACGTAAGTTCGTTGGAATTGAACTTCTGGCACTTCTTCATAGTGTACAGAATTTTTCTTTTTGCGCTCTAAATATTGATCCATTGTGATGCCTTCTGGAATATTCCAAGTCACAAGATAGTCGATGTTGACGTCGCCTTGTTTGACCTCCTCTAAAGATTTTCCTACTAAGCGTACTTCTTTGGCTAAACTCACTTGAATATCATGATCTTCTAATAATGAGCGTGCTTCTTCTTCGCTAGACGCTTCAACAATGAAGTAACCATGCGTAAAGTCTTCTGTTACTTGTACTTCGATTAATTCAGGTGTTTCTGTTTGAGATAATGTTTCTACTTTGTCTTCAAATTCAGTTTGATTTTTAGCAAAAGAAAGATCTTGAGTTTCTAATAAATATAATGACATTAAAAATGCCTCCTCTAATTTGTAAGTAGTTATAAGCATAATATAATAATCCTTATCAGAATACAAGGATATTTTGAGATTAAATCGAAATTTTCAGATAAAATTAGCGAGAAATTTGTAAGCGTATTAAACAGACATGTTACGATAAGGAAAAAAGGAGAGAAGATGTGTGGAAACGATTTATTTAGCAGGTGGCTGTTTATGGGGTGTTCAAGCTTACGTTAAAACAATACCAGGTGTAGTAGATACAGAAGCGGGGCGAGCGAACGGTAATACAGATACGTTAGAAGGTCCATATGATGGCTACGTAGAATGTGTCAAAACGACTTTTGACCCTAAAGAAATCAGCGTCAGTCAACTCGTCTCTTATTTATTGGAAGCGATTGACCCATATAGTGTCAATCAACAAGGGGAAGATGTCGGGCCGAAATATCGGACTGGTGTATATAGCACCTCTGAACAACACCTTGAAGAAGCGAAGGGCTATATTCAATCAAGACCAGACGCGCATCGTATTGTGACAGAAGTACGTCCATTAACACAATATCTTCCGAGTGCACCCGAACATCAAGATTATTTAGATCGCCACCCTAACGATTATTGTCATATTCCAAAATCTTTATTTAAAAATTAAATGCGCATTAGAATAAAAAGAAAGTAAAATATAATGCTAAAAGTGTGACGAACAGAACAGGTATTGTGACGACAATGCCTGTTTTAAAATAAGTTCCCCATGAAATTTTGACACCTTTTTGAGTTAATACATGTAACCATAGTAATGTGGCTAGAGAGCCAATAGGTGTAATCTTAGGTCCTAAATCTGATCCAACGACATTGGCGTAAACCATACCTTCTTTAATGAGTGCGGCTGTATGTGCTTGGCCAATTGCGATTGCATCGATTAATACAGTTGGCATATTGTTCATAACTGATGATAAAAATGCTGAGATGAAGCCCATTCCCATCACACTGCTGAATAAGCCATAATGTGAAATAACCGTTATCGCCTGTGCTAATAAAGTAGTGATGCCTACATTTTTTAGACCAAAAACTACGATATACATCCCAATTGAAAACAGGACAATATTCCAAGGCGCTTCTTTGATGACTTGTTTCGTATGCACTGCTGGAGATTTTCGAGCTAAAAGGACAAAAACGAGCGCAATCGCACCAGCAATGAGTGAGACAGGGACGTGAATGACTTCGCTCATGAGATAACCTATTAACAATAACGTTAAAATGACCCAAGACAAGTGGAATAACCGCACATCTTTAATCGCTTGATGCGGTGAAATGAGTGCTGTCGTACTAAATGTGGTTGGAATAGATTTTCTAAAATAGAACCATAATACAACGATACTCGCGATCAGAGAAGCGATATTAGGTATTATCATACGGCTTAAATATGCCACAAATCCAATATCGAAGTAATCAGCAGAAATAATATTGACTAAATTACTTACAGTTAAGGGAAGGGAAGTCGCATCTGCTATAAAACCACTTGCGATTACAAATGGGAAAACGGCTTTCATATTAAATCCTAAGTGACGCACCATAGCAAGCACGATTGGCGTTAAAATAAGAGCCGCGCCATCATTAGCAAAAAAGGCTGCAACAAGACTGCCTAATAACATCATCAAAATAAACATTTTTAAGCCATTGCCTTTTGATGCACGTGCCATATGTATCGCAGACCATTCGAAAAAGCCAATCTCATCTAAAATTAAAGAAATTAACACGATAGCTACAAAAGTTAATGTCGCATTCCATACGATGCTAGTTACTTCTAACACATCTGAAAAACTCACAACCCCTGTAATTATCGCAACAATTGCGCCAATGATGGCAGTGATACCAATGTCTAAATTTTTAGGTTGCCATATGACAAAAACCAAAGTAATCACAAAAATAGCGATAGCCAAAAAAGTCAATTTGATGCGCCTCCTTTATACATTAATCTTCAATAACCTTAATAGCATAACACGATGAATCGATTGAATACAAAATCAGTATAAACAGCTAAATTTTAACTCATTATGAGATTACTATTAGGATAAGGTTTATATGAAGTTTAAAATTTATTTCAAAAGATATGTTATCTTATGCTTGGGAGTGTTTTGATTGGGAGCAAATCTTGATAAAGGAATTTCTTACAACGAAAATTATAAGCTATTACATTAATCATCTTATAATTGAGAGGTATCTTTAATGGCGCCGCATATATTTATGTTTTTAATAACAATTTCAGTTATATCTTACATTATTTACTCCATTATAAAGAATAAAGCTGTAATAAACGTTTTCATAGCTGTAATTATACAATCAATTTTATTATTTATAATTAGGTTTTTTTGGTTGAAACAATCATTTAGTGATTCATTTGCTTCCTCTTTTGATTTATTAACTATAATTATATTGATTATATACTGTATTTATAAACTTACTAAAAAGAATAAACATAATTAACGGATGGCTACTGACGCATCATTGTGTTAAATATCCGAAGAAAGAAGGACGATTTTCAAAAATAAAGTTGAAAATCGTTCTTTTTATATGAACCTGAGAACTCTTAATAAAATCCAAGAGCGATTTTCTTTTTAAGAAAAAGGTTCGCCTACTCGCATGCATACGTGCACTAATTTACTTCGCTCATAGTGCACGTAATCACATCGAATCCTAACCGCAGCACTCCACACTTTATTTAATATTTTATTAAGAATTGTTAAGGGATGGTTTATGTTATTTCGATTGGATTGGTTTTATGATTAGGGTGTAAATTAAATCGAAAGAAGGAATGACAATGAAGGTTAAGATGACGTTATTAGCGAGTACTTTGGCGACGGCTATGGTATTAGGTGCGTGTGGTAATGATGCTATGAAAGAATCGAAAGAAGATACGAATTCAAAAATGGAAATGAAAGATCAGAAAGAAATGAAAGATCAAAAAATGGATGAAAACTCTAGTGATGGCATGATGAAAATGGGCATGTTCAAAGGCGACAATGAAATGGAAGTGAAAGGAAAAGCGGAAATTAAAGATAACAAATTAATGTTAACGGATTTCTCATCTTCTAAAGGTCCAGATTTACATGTCTACTTAACAAATGATAATGATATTGAAAAAGGTATGAAAGTAGCGCCGGTTAAATACGATGAAGCAACACAAACGTTTGATTTAAAAGATATTAATCCTGAAGACTACAATACTGTCACAATTTATTGCGACAAGGCACATGTTGTGTTTGGTTCTGCAGCTTTAGATCAGTAATTCAAAATAAAATGAAGGGAACGTGGCATTCGGAAGTGACTAAAGCACATGAGTCATCACAATGTCACGTTTTTTTAGACAGAGAGAGCGGTGTTGAAAATGATATATAAAATAATGATTTTATTGTTACGCGTTGGTGCAGGATTTTATATTTTAATGCAAGGTTATGAAAAATTAACAGGTGGCTTTGCGATTGATGGATTGGTTTCTGTCATTCGAGACAATCAGGATTCACCGGCATGGTACAAAGCATTATTTGAAACAGTGATTGCTCATAACCTTGAATTATTTAAATGGGCCGTACAATTAGGAGAGATTGCCATCGGACTCGGTTTAATTTTAGGGATTATGTCCTACACGGCAAGTGCTTTTGGTGTGTTCATTATGGTAAATTATATTTTAGCTGATATGATTTTTACTTATCCACTTCAACTTGTTGTGTTTGTCATTTTGCTGATGAATCGACGGACGTTAGAGCAAATAAGTTTGAATCATTTCATCAAGCGTAAAACGATAAGGAATGATAACAATGGCACATATTCTCATAGTGGATGATGAACAAGACATTCGAGAGATTTGTAAAACGTATTTTGAGTATGAAGGATTTCAAGTCACTATAGCAAATAATGGACAACAAGCTTTGGAAGCACTCGACACACATATTGATGTTATGGTCATAGATATTATGATGCCTGAAGTGGACGGGTATACAGTTGTAAAAACGATGAAAGAACGTGGGTTAGATATTCCCTATATGTATTTAACAGCCAAAACGAGTGAACATGATACAATTTACGGCTTAATGTTAGGGGCGGATGATTATATTAAAAAACCATTTAGCCCGAGAGAACTAGTGATACGCGTTAAAAATTTACTACATCGTGTGAATACGGTCACTGTCGCACCTAAAGCGGTTATTCAATGTGGTCGGTTAACCCTCAACAACTCAACAAAAGAGGTAATGGTAGGAGAACAGCCAATTGCATTTCGAATTAAAGAATTCGAACTATTGTGGCATTTTGCCTCACACGAATCTGAAGCATTATCTAAAACAGATCTTCTTGAACAAGTGTGGGGATATGATTATTTTGAAGATATGAATACACTTAATGTTCACATTCATCGTATCCGTGAAAAGTTAGAACAACATCATTATGACGACTATCGCATTGAAACGGTGTGGGGGTTAGGCTACAAGTTTCAGAAGGTGAGCTCATGACATTACGTAAACAACTCGTCGTTTCGTTCATTGTAACGATTAGTCTCACAACGGTTTTATTTTATATTTTGTATAAATTGATGTGGTTTGATGGTCGTTTTGCGATATTTCTAACGCTTTGTTCGTTATTATCAGCAATGGTGACGCTCGTGCTTGGCTTGTTTTTTACTGTGCCCACCATTAAAAAGATTGAACGATTAAATGACCAAACGCAAAAGGTGGCAGAAGGGCATTTCGATGTGACTGGTTTAAATATTCGAAGTCCGAGAGAAATTCAAGAACTGAGTATGTCGTTTGATCAAATGGTTACAAAAATTCAAAAACAAATGGCTATGATTAAAGAGGAACAAGAAGAAAAAATACAGCTTATTCAAAATTTAGCCCATGATTTGAAGACACCTTTGGCCAGTATCAAGTCTTATTCAGAAGGGTTAAAAGATGGCATTATTCATGGAGACCAAGCGACGCAAAAAGCATATGGTGTGTTGATTGAACAAGCTGATCGATTATCACAAATGTTTGATGAGCTAACGGATGTGATGACTATTAATCACTCAATGCATACCTCCACGCTGATTCATATGGATCAACTGTTGTTGCCTATTTTAGAATCCTATGCACAACGTTTACAACAAGAACAGCGCACGTTGAATGTGGATATTGATAAACATATTGCGCCATTTCATCAAAATCAACAAGCGCTTGAACGTATTTTAATGAACATTATGGATAATGCATTAAAGTTTTCAGAAGCGGGAACGTCAATTGATATTCGGGTAACGCAAACAGAGGATCACGATATTGCGATTGCGATAACAGATCAGGGCATCGGTATTGCCGAAACAGATTTACCTCGCATTTTTGAGCGTACTTATCGCGTAGAACAGTCTCGCCATAAAACAACAGGTGGCTCAGGTTTAGGCTTGTATATTGCGAAAACACTTAGTGAACAACTAGAAGGCAATATCAAAGTGGATAGTGAACTTGGCCACGGCACGACGATGACCGTTTATGTGCCCACGAAATAACGTCAATAAAAACAGTTGAACCTAGGTCTCAAATAGTATTTTTGAAATATAACATTACATTATTCAACCATTTAAATGTTGTGCTATTTTATGTTCACATAATGTTTGAAAAGAAATGACAAATTGGTTAACGGGCTTATTTTAATTTGAATGTACTATATATAGTGTCTAGTATTAAAATTAGATACTATATGTAGGAGAGATGTGAGATGAAGCAATTAGAAAAAGCACTAGAAGGTCTCATGACTAAAGATCCTAAAGTGGTCAACGAAAATGCGAATAAAGACAGCGCTACGTTCTCGACAATGAGAGATTTAACCGCTGGCGTTGTATCTAAAGTGTATGCGCTCGATCAGTTGTTACCTAAACATGTTGCAGAGGCACATCAATCGGGTGATATACACTTTCATGATTTAGATTATCATCCATTTCAACCACTAACGAATTGTTGTTTAATCGACGCTGAAGGAATGCTTGCGAACGGGTTTCAAATTGGTAACGCCCAAGTAACCTCTCCAAAGTCAATACAAACAGCGACAGCCCAATTAGTACAAATCATCGCCAATGTGTCTAGTAGTCAATACGGCGGCTGTACCATTGACCGTGTCGATGAATTACTCAGTACATATGCACGTTATAATCAAGAAAAACATACACAAACAGCAGCTCAATTTGTGGCCCCTGATCAACGTGAAACGTATATTGATCAACAAGTAACGGCTGACATTCAAGACGCAATCGAAAGTTTAGAATATGAAATTAATACGTTGTATACATCAAATGGCCAAACGCCTTTTGTAACGTTAGGATTTGGGCTAGGAGAAGATGAATTAAGTCGTAAAATTCAACAAGCGATTTTACAAACCCGCATTAAAGGACTAGGGAAAGATAGGATTACTGCTATTTTCCCAAAACTGGTCTTTTCGATTAAAAAAGGGACTAATTTTGCACCGGAAGATCCCAATTATGATATAAAACAATTGGCTTTAAAATGTTCAATGAAACGCATGTATCCTGATATTTTAAATTATGATAAAACGGTAGAATTACTTGGTGATTTTAAAGCACCGATGGGATGTCGTTCTTTTTTACCGGCATGGCACAATGACCAAGGAGCGCATGAGAATAATGGGCGATGCAATTTAGGTGTAGTGACCTTAAATTTACCTAGAATCGCAATAGAATCTGAGGGTGATAAAGCACGATTTTGGACGATTTTTCATAAACGGATGCAGGTGCTACATGATGCATTAGTGTACCGTATTACACGTGTACGACAAGCCACACCTGATAATGCACCAATTTTATATCAAAGTGGCGCTTTTAAGCATCGATTAGACCCAACAGAAGACGTCTTTTCATTATTTAAGGAAAAACGTGCGACGATTTCGATGGGGTATATCGGTTTATATGAAACAGCGACTGTGTTTTATGGGGCAGATTGGGAAACAAACCCTGAAGCGAAACAATTTACATTGGAAATTTTAAAAGAAATGCAAACCTACCAATATCAATGGACAGAGGAAGAAGATGTATGGTTCAGTATCTATAGTACGCCAAGTGAGTCCTTGACCGATCGTTTCTGTCGTTTAGATTATGACCGTTTTGGTGAGATACCTAATATAACGGATAAAGGATATTATCAAAACTCTTTCCATTACGATGTACGTAAAGACGTGACGCCATTTGAAAAGCTCGATTTTGAAAAAGATTATCCTTATTATGCGAGTGGCGGTTATATTCATTATTGTGAATATCCAAAATTGGATCATAATGTGAAAGCGCTAGAGGCTGTATGGGATTATGCGTATGATCGTGTTAGTTATCTAGGTACCAACATTCCGATTGATCGTTGTTATGAGTGTGGGTTTGAAGGTGATTTTGATACAACCCCTCATGGCTATCAATGTCCAAATTGTGGTAATGATGATCCATCGACAGTCGATGTGGTAAAACGGACATGTGGTTATTTAGGCAACCCAGTGCAACGTCCAACTATTGAGGGGCGTCATAAAGAAATGTGCGCACGTGTTAAACATATGAAGGTGCCTAAATCATGATCGCTGAAGCCATTCGACAAGGTTCTGGTTATATTGCCAAAATTGAACATCATAGTTTTGTAGATGGAGAAGGCGTACGGTGTAGTGTGTATGTATCAGGTTGTCCATTTCAATGTCCAGGATGTTATAACGTGGCAGCGCAACATTTTCGATATGGCGCACCTTTTGTCGATGAAATGATTGACGATATTTTGGAAGCATGTGCACCAGATTATATTAGCGGATTGAGTATTTTAGGTGGCGAACCATTTTGTAATTTAAAGGTAACGAGCGCGTTAATTGAAGCGTTTCGTGAGCGATTTGGTAAGACAAAATCTATTTGGGTATGGTCAGGTTTCCAATTCGAGTGGCTATGGCGTGATAGCCAACGACGTCCACTTTTAGAAAAAGTAGATGTCCTCGTTGATGGAATGTTTATTCAACATTTATATCGGCCGAACCTTCCATATAAAGGTTCGCTCAATCAACGGGTCATTCATATCCCTACATACCGCCGAACCCATAACCTATCAAAAGCAATATATATTGAGTAGAGGAAGTAATGATAAAGGGGAAATGATTAGATATATTTAAAGTTATTAACACCTTTATGACTCGTATTTCTCAGTGATTAAAGTAATAGTGATTGCACCTTTACGCCTCGCGTTTCTAGGCGCCTCACCTCAACTAATTTTGTCTTTTATAGAATGTTAAATAAGAAGACAAAATGGATTTTCGGTTTCGGCTCTATGCCAAAGAAGTCTCGGCTAAGGTTGCAATCAGTGGAAAGCACCTCGAAATCAAAAGTGCACCATAACCACTCAAATGTTTCTCTATGTTACTGAGCAATTATTTTAAATGGTTTCGGTTGCGAGACTCCTGACAGATCACGCCGAAGTGAGAAATCCTAAAGGATGATTTATGAACATAGTGAATTACGTCATCCTTACACATACGAACGTTAGTGAGTAGGTGAACCTTGATTTTTCCTTAAAGTATTATGAAGGTTTGATTAGTTCGAGCGAGGCCTGTAGGAACGCGAGCAATATAGAAACCATTTAAACTAGCAATTTCCTTATGCTTAAGAAATGTTAATTCACTTGCATTTTAAAATGTTTTTAATACGGTTGAGTGGGTTTTGTTTGAAACAAAATGGTTACCGCTAAACTTTCGCATTATAATAAAAATTCAGATAAATCATTGACTTTCGAGTGTGTGTGCTATACAATGACGTTATTCTTATTTAAAACAAATGAATCATGACTTATCGCGATTGGCGGAGGGATAGGCCCGACGAAGCCAGGCAACCTATTAAGTTAGGTGCTAATTCCTACAGGTAATGAACCTGAGAGATAAGATGTCTATTTTTTAAAGTCTATCTTTTCAGGATAGGCTTTATTTTTTGTTAAGGGGGAATAGGGATGACAGATTATCAATTTGAAACGTTACAATTACACGCTGGCCAAGCAGTAGACGAACAAACCAACTCCAGAGCGTTACCAATCTATCAAACGACATCATATACGTTTGATGACACAGCACATGCGGCGGATTTATTTAGTTTACAAGAACCGGGGAATATTTATACACGGTTAATGAATCCAACGACTACGGTATTAGAGACACGTCTTGCTGAACTTGAAGGAGGCGTGGCTGGTGTAGCTGTTGCTTCTGGTATGGCGGCGATTACATATGCGATTCAATCTGTGGCACAAAGTGGCGAACATATTGTTGCGAGTGAGACTTTGTATGGTGGCACGCACACATTGTTTACGCATACATTGCCGAAATATGGTATTGAGGTCACTTTGGTTAATACAAAAGATGTTAATGATGTAAAAGAAGCTATACAGGAGAATACAAGAGGTGTATTTGTTGAAACAATAGGTAATCCTGAAGGTAATGTAGAAGATTTAGAATCACTTGCACAAATTACACAAGAAGCGGGTATACCATTAATAGTAGATAATACTTTTGCGACACCATACTTATGCCGACCGATTGAGCACGGTGCAAACATTGTCGTTCATTCTGCGACGAAGTTTATCGGCGGCCACGGTACCACAATGGGTGGTGTCATTATTGATGGGGGTAACTTTAATTGGCAAAATGGGAAGTTCCCAGCGCTGAGTGAACCAGATCCATCTTATCATGGCATCATTTTTGCAGAAGCGTTTCAAGAAGCGGCACTTGCTTTTAAAATTCGTACAACACTATTACGTGATACAGGTGCAGCATTATCACCATTTAATGCTTTTTTACTAACGCAAGGGTTAGAAACATTGTCGCTTCGTATGGAACGACATGTGGACAATGCTGAAAAAGTGGCACGTTATCTTGAACAACATCCACTTGTCACTTGGGTAAAATATGCAGGACTAGAATCAAGTGACTACTATCCATTAAAAGAACGTTATCTACCAAAAGGGGCTGGCTCTATTTTTACATTTGGTGTGAAAGGTGGCTATGAAGCAGGTCGCCAATGGATTGAAAACTTGGAATTATTTTCGTTATTAGCCAACGTAGGTGATGCGAAGTCGCTCGTGATTCATCCAGCTTCTACGACACACCAACAGCTCACTATAGAAGAACAAAAAGCAGCAGGTATCGAACCGGAAACCATCCGTTTATCGATTGGACTTGAACATATAGATGATATTATTAACGATTTAGAAAAAGCATTTAAAGCAATTGACAAGGAGTGAACTAGAAATGAATGACGCCCCAGTTAATCAAGATAATCATCTTGAACAGTTATTAACACAACGCCAAGAATGGGAAGACTACGTGCCAATTAACCAAGCCGCACAATTTTTAAAAGAAGAACAATTAGCGCACATTACACAATCGATTGATTCATTACAAGATGAAACATAAAGATGAGCAAAATGGGTAAACATAAGCAACACACTTTTAGAGAGGAAGGCTTGCTATGAAAAAGATAATGATTGTTAATACAAGTCATGATCAGTTTGATGGTTTTGATAAACCAACAGGATTGTGGTTGAGCGAACTTGTGCACTTTTATGATGTATTTAAAGATGATGCGAATTATCAAGTTGATATTTTTAATATTAATGGTGGCGCAACGCCGCTTGATCCGGTCAGTTTAAATGCTGTGACACTAGATAGTATATCTAAGGCTTATTATGATGACTCACAATTTATGAATCTTTTGCAACACTCTAAATCAATTAGTGAAGCGGATCCATCTCAATATGACGTGATTTATTTTACAGGTGGACACGGTGTCATGTTTGATTTCCCAGGTAATCCTCATATTGAAAAGGCGATTAATACCATTTATGACCGTGGAGGCATTGTCTCAACAGTTTGTCACGGTGCTTGTGCATTATTAGAAGTGAAACAGGCCAACCATCATTTCTTTATCGATGGCAAAACGTTAACCGGTTTTTCAAATGCAGAAGAAGTGCTCGCCAATCGTAAAAAGTATGTGCCATTTGCTTTAGAAACGGAATTAAAAACAAAAGATGCAACTTATCGCAAATCTAAAGTACCCATGAAAGGGCACGTAGAAGTGGATGGTCGTCTAGTGACTGGTCAAAATCCAGCTTCTGCTAAACTTGTAGCTCAAGAAGTAAAAAACTTATTATCTTAGAATAGAAACCCTTAACCATTTGAACGCCCAATGTGTTAAGGGTTTTTTATGAATATCATAAAATATGAAATAAATCTCCAAAAGACATTGCGCTTTAATAGAATATCCTTTATAATTTTAAATCGTAATGATTACTAAATGAAACTAAAGGAGAAGGACACATGATTAAAAAAGGTATAAAGTTTATGGCAACTGCAGTGTTAGCAAGTGTTGTACTCGTTGCATGTGGACAAGATAATGAACAATCATCAAGTAGCACTAAAGGCAGCTCTGATGAGGCTTTAAAAGTGACAACAACCGTTTTCCCACTGCAATCGTTTGTGGAACAGATTGGCGGAGATCATGTGGAAGTCAATTCGATCTATCCAACAGGTGCAGATTTGCATAGTTATGAGCCGTCTCAAAAAGATATTATGGATGCCAGCAAATCTGATTTATTCGTCTATACTGGGGACGATTTAGATCCTGTGGCGAAAAAAGTAGCCGGCGCAATTAAAGAAGACGATCACAAATTATCGCTTGAAGATCAAGTAGATCAATCTTCGTTATTAGCAGACGAACATGATCATGAGCACGAAGGAGAAGATCATGAAGAAGCGCATGAACATTCACATGGCGCATACGATCCACATGTATGGTTAGATCCTAAATTAGATGAAACATTTGTTAAAGAAATTCGAGATCAATTAAGCGAAAAAGATCCTGAACATAAAGAGGAATATCAAAAAAATGCCGATAACGTCTTAAAAGATTTAAAAGGATTAGACCAAGATATGAAGAAAGCAACAGAAGGTCATGAAGGTCACGCGGTATTCATTTCTCATGAATCATTAGGTTATCTTGCGAACCGTTATGGTTTCGTACAAAAAGGGGTACAAGGTTTAAATTCTGAAGACCCATCTCAAAAAGAACTAACAAATATCATTAAAGAGATTAATGACACAGGTGCGAAATACATTTTATATGAAGAAAACGTGTCTAATAAAGTGACAGATACGATTCGTAAAGAAACAGAAGCAGAGCCATTGAAATTCAATAATATGGAAGCTGTAACGAAAGATCAAAGCAAAGATGAAACTTTCCAAACATTAATGAAAGAAAACATTAAAAACATCAATAAAGCTTTAGATGAAAAAATCGAAGCAGAAGATGAGCATGACGAACACGACCATGCTCATTAAAAAAGACAGTGACCCTCGCTTGTCTTAAGAATTAAAGGTAAAATCCACGTGGATTGAGCAATCAATCACGTGGATTTTTTGTAGTGCGCCCGGCATGGGTAACATCTTGACGGTGAAAGTCCGTTACAGGCTTGGTAGTAGGAACTGTTAGCGAAGGACAAGGGTGTCCACTGCGAAGTGGAATCTGAAGGAAGTCGGACGCAAACACTCGCACTGACGAACAGAAACATCATACTAAGGCTATGTAGAATGGATGAATCTGCTATACAAGATAAAGTCCTATACTACCCGAGTTCTATATAGTAAATGATGTGGTGACATGAGTGGAAAGAGGTTACACCTTACCCGGGGAGGTCTCATAAGCGATTCGTAGAATCGTAGTAACAACGAATTATGAGAAATCAGCAGAAGTCATAGTAGGTATAAACATATCGAAGGACTGAACAATATTAAATACAAAGTAAAGAATGGAGGTTATAGATTTACGGTGTGCAGAAAACGGTTTATACCGGCAACTTATAGAAAGATAAGTAGTGGAACGAAAAAAGGATATATAAGTGTGTACAGTAAATCTTAGGTGAAATGAAAGAAATGTATCGTGAGTCTCCATCTTTGATGGAACTTGTTGTAAGACCAAACAACATTGAAAAAGCAATTAAGAAAGTGAGAAAGAACAAAGGTGCACCTGGAATTGATGGTATGAGTGTTAGTGACTTGAATAGGCACTTCTCGCAGTACTTTCCTCAAATTCGAAAGAAACTGCTTGATGGTACATACAAACCACAAGCAGTAAGGAAAGTTGAAATCCCAAAATCAAATGGGAAAAAACGAGTGTTGGGTATTCCTGTCGCAAGAGATAGAGTTATCCAACAAGCCATTAAACAAGTCATTGAACCTAAAATTGACCGTACATTTTCAAATCACAGTCATGGTTTCAGACCAAATCGTAGTACAGGTACTGCATTGAAGCAATGTGCATTATACTATGAAGAAGGTTATTCAGTCGCAGTCGACTGCGACTTAAAACAATGTTTTGATATGTTAAATCATGACAAGTTAATATATCTATTTGAGCGTCATATCCAGGATAAAACTATTTCTAAGTTCATTCGTAGAAGTCTACAAGTTGGTGCCATTGACCTCAATGGTAACTACAAGAATAAAGAAATCGGTGCACCGCAAGGTGGCGTTATATCGCCGCTATTATGTAACATCTATCTGCATGAATTAGATAAAGAACTGGAAAAACGTGGACATCGTTTTATTCGCTACGCTGATGACTTCGTCATCTTTGTGCGTTCAAAACGAGCAGGCCAACGTGTTATGGAGAGTGTGACAAAATTCATCGAAAAGGATCTTAAACTTATTGTAAATAAGGAAAAGAGCAAGGTAGGTGCAGTCACACGTTTAAAGTTCTTGAGTTGTCTAATGACCAAAGTAAATGGCATTTATCGTTTCAGACCGACTATGGAAGCAAAAAGAAGTTTAAAACGCTCCTTAAGACGCCTAACGAAACGAAATAGACCAGGTACCTTCAGACAGATTATAACAGAAATCAATCAAGTGACTCGAGGGTGGATAAATTATTTTGGTAGAGGGTTTATTAAAGGCTTTTTAACAAAAGTACAATCATGGCTAAACCGTCGTATTAGACAACTGATTCTTAAAAGATGGAAGAAAACGAAAACAAAATACAAAATGTTACGTAAATATGGACTTGACCATGATAGCGCAATGAGAGTTTCACAATCACGTAAGAAGTATTGGCGACTCTCAAGTGTAAAAGAAGTCCATCGTGCGCTTACAACAAAACAACTCTACGAGTGGGGACTAATACCTTTAGTCCACCTCGCAGAGCTGGCTTACGCAAGATATTGAACCGCCGTGTACGGAACCGTACGCACGGTGGTGTGAGAGGACGAATAACCAAATAATGGTTATTCTCCTACTCGATTCTGAAGCAAATAAAAATAAAACAAAGAATATAAAAGGAATAATACCAAACGACCGAACCCAAATATGATTATGACCTGTAATTTCAGGAAGGAGAAAATGAATCAAAGCGGTGACAATGAGTAGTATTAAATAAAAGACCTTTTTCTTGTTCATAAAGTGATCCTCATTTCTTTAACGGTAATTCACTATTTCTCAAGATATTTCCAATGTATCAGTTTTCTACCACTTTGTCCCAAACTTTTGGATGGAAACTAAATGATTTTGATTGATGAATTAGTCGTTTGGGTTTGTTGCTTCATCTGATGTTGCTTCACTGTTTTTTTGTGTTTGAGGCTCTGGTTTTTCCATTTTTCCTTGCGTTTGAGGCGCTGGTTCCTCAGATTGTTCCTGAGTATTGTCTGCTTCTGGTGATGCTACTTCTGATGCTACTTCTGATGAAGTTGTTGCTTCTGTCTCTGGCTCATTTTGTGTTTCGCTATCATCGGCTTGTGGTTCGGTTTCTTGGTCTGTGTCATTATCTTCGTTTGGTGAAGGTGCTGCACTATGACCAGATCCTAGTATTTGATTAACTAAACGCTGATTAGCTAGGCCGTCATTTTCTGAAAAAGCATTTGGATGTTCTTGTTCATATTGTGCTAACTTATTGTAAGCTTTGGGTTGATACTCTTTAATCAACGGTGTATCTAATTTATTTACAATTAGCGGACTGTTTAAATAACCCTTAGCTCTTGTTCTTTTTTGTTCTTCAGTTTCATTATTGTAGTAGTCTAAAATTTCACCTGAATACGCATCAACAATCGCTTGCGTGGGGACAGGCGTAACATTACCTTTACTTGTAAAATCAACCGCTATTTTGTCGTCAGTGCTTTGTTGTGCATTGTATTTAATATCATACATTGCGCTACTAGTATTATTTTTTACAATTTCCTCAGCTTGTTCAGGTGTGATTTTACTTTGTTGGGTAGTTCTGTTTTGATAACCCGTGTTAGCTTGCTGGTTGTTATTATCATTTATTGTCTTTTCTTTGTTATTTTGATTACTATTATTATTTGCCGTTTCTTCTGTATTATTTTGATTGCTATTATTATTTGCCATTTCTTCTTTGTTATTTTGATCACTATCATTATCGCTGTTTGTATCATTGTTGAAACTACAAGCACTTAGCAATAATACTGTCGTAAGTGATAATGTCAAAAATTTGTTCATTATACATTCTCCTTAAATACATTTAAAAAATACCTTTCAAACAATATTATACTAGATTTTACTTTAATTAAAAACATTGTAAAGTTATTGTTATACAGAAAATGGATGACAATTATTTTAAAAATAGATGTATTTTCGTATGTCTCATACCATCAGAATAATAAATGAATGCACAAAAAAATCCCCAAAATCAATGAAATGATTTTGGGGATATTAATAAAATTAAATATTATCCTTGTTGATTAATATATGGGTTAGGGTCAACTGAGTATTCGTTACCAATACCACCGCTCATACGTTGGAAGTGAAGGTGTGGGCCAGTTGAGTTACCAGTACTACCTGATAATCCGATTTGGTCACCAGCTTGAACTTGGTCACCTTCTTGAACGTTTAATGAGTTCATGTGCATATACCATTGATATTTGTCACTGTTTTCTTCTTGAATTGTAACTTGGTTACCGCCGCCGTAGTTGCTCCAACCACTTTGTACGACTGTACCATCAGTTAATGAATAAACAGGTGTATTTTCAGGCATTGCATAGTCTACACCGTAGTGAGCGCCACCGCCATTGTATTGACCATATGGTTGAACTTGGTCATAGTTTGATAACCAGTTTGATGATGCAGTTTGGTTATCGTTAGATGATTGTGTTGCAGCTTGGTCGTTAGTTGACGCTTGTGATGAAGATTGTGCTTCACTTGAAGTTTGTGTTGTTTCTTGAGTGTTATTTGACGCTTGAACATTGTTTGATGAAGCGTTAGTTGTATTTGTTGAGTTCACTTCAGGTGCTTGAGTTGCTGTTGGTTGTGCTTGTGCTGTTTGATCTGTTGTATTATTAGTCATTGCACCTTGATTTGCTGTATTTTGAGCTACTTCACCAGTTGATGCTGTATTTTGTGTAGCTTGAGTTGTATTGTCTTGAGCTGGTGTAGCTTGTTGTGCATTGTTATTACCTGATTGTTCATTGTTGTACATGTGGCTTTGGTTTACTTCAGGATTGTAACCATGTGCTTGAACATCTTGGTGTGATTGGTTTGCAGCGTAGCTATTATCTTCATATTGTGAATGTTGTTGGTTATTCACAACTGCAGCACCTTGGTTACCATAGTTTTGAATTGGGAAATAGAAATAATGTGTATGTCCTTCGTTGTCAATAAGATAGAAATAATATTCTTGATTGTCGAACATATCTTGTGTCCAGTTTCCATCTAATGTGTGGTGATAGTCACCATTTATATCTGTAGTAATTTCACCGTAATGAAATAAGTCGTTCATGTTTTGTGTAGCGATTTGTGCGTAAGCAGGTTGTTCAGTTTGTTCACTTGCATTAGCATCTTGAGCGATGAAACCTGCAGCACCTAATGATAAAGCGATTGTTGAGACGCTTAATAATTTTTTCATTCTTAAAGTCCTCCTCGTTTTTATCTGTTTAGTACTCTAACATCTTTTAACGCGAGAAAGAACCTTTCAGATATGATTTTAATCACTCAGTAAAATTTTAATCGTTTCTGTAATATTTCCGACAATTTGATAATGCGCTTGGTTGAGAGGGTGAAAAGGGGTACAACTGTTCGGCTAAATGTGAAATTGTAATGTTTTGATACATAATAAAGGTTTTAATGTAAAAAAAGACTAGGACAACAAAAAAGAACCCGAGACAGTTTGCCTCGGGTTAATGTCGTATTATGCATCTACTTTATTAACAGACGCATCGTAAATTGAATCGATTGTATCACCTAAGATTTTATCGAATTCTTCATCTGATTGACTTACACGTAAGTCATTGATTAATGCGCGTGAGAAGCTTGCGATGATGTTTTTATTTGTTTTAAGTACTTCGTTTGCATGTTCGCGGCTATAACCACCTGATAATGCTACAACGCGTACTACATTTGGATGATCAGCAAGTTCCTCGTATTGGTTAGCATTTGTAGGAATTGTTAATTTAAGCATGACATATTGATCATCTTTTAACTCATCTAAATGCGCTTTAATTTGTTCTGTTAAATATTCTTCAATTTCAGCTTTGTTTTCAGCTTCAATATTCACTTCTGGTTCGATAATTGGTACTAAATCACGTGCAATGATTTGTTTAGCGATATCGAATTGTTGTTCAACGACTTTGTCGATACCTTCTTTATTGAATTCAAGAATGTTTGAACGCATTTTTGTACCGAAGATTTTGTGGTCATTCGCACGTACAAGTAATTCATCTAAATCTGGAATAGGTTTCATTAATTGAACACCGTTTTGTTGTTCAGCTAAGCCTTTGTCAATTTTTAAGAAAGGTACAATACCTTTGTCTGCTAAATAATCACCTGTATGCTTACCTTCAACTTCACGATCCATTGTTTGTTCGAAAAGAATCGCGCCAATAATTTTATCAGATGAGAATGATGGAGATGTCACAATACGTGTACGCATTTCGTGTACTAAGTTGAACATTTCATCATCATTTTGATATTGATCTTCTTCAACGCCGTAACCACGTAGCGCTTTAGGAGTACTACCACCACTTTGGTCTAGAGCTGCAATAAAACCTTTGCCGTTTTTGACTTTATCAAATTGTTCTTGATTCATAATTTCACTCCTCAATTTTAGTTACCTACAACCTTAGTATGCCTAAAATAAAGGCATCATTCAAATAATTTAGATAGAATGTGAAAAAATTATAAAGATTAAGAGATGAGTGATAAATCATTCAACTTTAATGTAGAAATACAATGAGTAAGGACTTATAATTAAGAAAAGTATGGAAATGTGGAGGGTATTTGATGGGAATATTTCGAAACAAAAAGAAGAAAAAAGACTCTAAATTACTCGAAAGAATTGATATTACGCTCTCCATGCCGGATATACTAATCTCTTTGGTGAGAGGGATAAAAAATCTATTTTAATGAGGCTCAATTTTTAAATAGATAAATTGAATGAACCTATGATTGAAAAAACTGTTTTATGTTATATTTATATTGTGAACGTTCAAGTGATACATAGTAATGAGATAAAGAAATAAAGGGGAATAATGATGGCTAAGCAAAGTGAATATGCACTTGAGAATGAAGTGCTACAACAATTAGAAAGTTTAGGGTATGAACGTGTGACCCTTCATGATGTTGAGGCTTTGTATGATAATTTAAGAACAATTATTAATGAACGTCATATGGATAAGTTAGAGGGGAAACCTTTAACAGATAATGAGTTTCAACGATTATTAACAGATATTAATGGAAAATCTGTATTCGATAGTGCGATGCAACTGCGAGATCGTTATATTCTTCGTAGGGATGATGAGACGGTTGTTTCGATTGAGTTAATGAACACGAAAAAATGGTGTCAAAATAAGTTTCAAGTGACGAATCAAATTAGTGTGAAAGATAAATATAAAAGTCGTTATGATGTGACGATTTTAATTAATGGCTTGCCAGTGACGCAAATAGAATTAAAGCGTAGTGGCGTGGCGATTTCTGAAGCATTTAACCAAATTGAGCGATACCGTAAACAAAATTTTACGGGACTCTTCCGCTATCTGCAGCTATTTGTGGTTAGTAATAAAGTAGAAACACGTTATTATGCGAATAGTGACCGTGAAATTTTGAAAGCACACATGTTTTATTGGACAAATGAGAAGAATGAACGTATCAATTACCTTAAAGATTTTATTGATGACTTTTTAGAACCATGTCATCTTGCGAAAATGATTAGCCGTTATATGATTGTTAATGAAACAGATAAGATATTGATGGCATTGCGCCCATATCAGGTCTATGCGGTTGAGGCGATTCTTAATCGAGCGTTAGAGACGAATAATAATGGATATATATGGCATACGACAGGAAGCGGTAAGACGTTAACGTCGTTTAAAGCGAGTCAATTGTTATCGCAAGAGGAAGACATTAAAAAAGTGATTTTCCTCGTGGACCGTAAAGACTTAGACAGCCAAACCTTGGCAGAATTTAATAAGTTCCAGGAAGATTCGGTGGATTTTACCGATAATACGAAAAAGTTACTCAAACAATTAGGGGATCCTTCACAACATCTTATTGTGACCACGATTCAAAAGATGTCGAATGCGGTGAAGTCTGGCCAAGATGTAATGGAACGTTATAAACAAGATAAAGTGGTGTTTATCATCGATGAGTGTCACCGAACGCAATTTGGAGATATGCACCGTGCTATTAAGCTACACTTCCAAAATGCGCAGTACTTTGGTTTTACAGGGACACCGCGTTTTGAAGAAAACAAAAGTCAGGATGGCCGTGCGACTGCGGATATTTTTGATAAATGTTTACATCACTACCTAATTAAAGATGCGATACGCGATGGTAACGTGCTTGGATTCTCTGTTGAATACAATCAGACGTTTAATACTAAAGAAGAGATAGATGAAGATTATGTCGATAAAATTAATACGGCAGAAGTGTGGATGGAACCGCAGCGTCTTCAACTTGTGGCAGAACACATTGCTGCGAACTATTCGAAAAAGACGCATCAAGGTAAGTATACGACGATGTTTACAGTTCAAAGTATTCCAATGGCTGTAGCGTATTATGATATTTTCCAAAAGTTCAAACAAGAAGGTAAACATGATTTGAATGTCACAACGATCTTTACGTATCAAGCGAATGAAGATACGCATGAAGAGGAGCATTTCGAACATTCTCGTGAGATACTCGATCGTGTAATGAAAGATTATAATGAAGCATTTGGTACAAATTATGATACGGATCATTTTGATGGTTATTTCTCAGATGTTTCAAAACGCATGAAAGCAGTGGTACCTGGCGAGAAAATAGACATTCTAATTGTAGTGAATATGTTCCTCACAGGGTTCGATAGTAAAAAGTTGAATACATTATATGTTGATCGTAACTTAAAGCATCACGACTTGATTCAAGCATATTCTAGAACGAATCGTATTGAAAAAGAAACAAAACCTTATGGGAATGTAGTGTGCTATCGCGATTTGAAAAAACAAACCGATGAAGCGATTGAGATTTTCTCACAAACTGATAATACCGATACGGTACTCAGCTTGTCGTACGAAGAGTATTTAGCTGCGTTCAAAGAGATTTTACAACACGTTTATCAACTTGCGCCGACACCGTTTGATGTTGATCAATTAGAATCCGAAGAAGATCAAAAGTCATTTGTTGAATGGTTTAGAGAATTGTCGAATACACTTGTGAAGCTTAAAACCTTTGATGCATTTGAGTTTACGGAAGAGATGTTGAATATTTCGGAACAAACGTACGAAGATTATAAAGGTAAATATCTTGCTATCTATGAACAAGTGGTACGTCGTGATCGGAATACAGATAAGGGTACGTCCATTTTGGATGATATCGACTTTAAAATTGAATTGATGCGTAACGATGTTATTAATGTGAAATATATTATGGATTTAATTGGCCAAATCAACCTCTCTAACAAAGCAGAACGAGATGAAAAACGTCGCCAAATCCATCAATTATTAGATAAAGCTGATGATGAACAATTACGCTTAAAAGCAGATTTAATTCGTCAATTTATTGATAATGTCGTGCCATCACTACAAAAAGATGCAGACATTAATGAAGCTTACTACGATTATGAAGAACAAGAAAAACAAAAAGAAATTGATCAATTTGCGGATCATCAGGCGTTGTCACCATTGTTAGTCAATGACATCGTCAATGAATATGAATATAGTGGTAATATTGACCGTAGACAAGTTCGAAACAACATCAAAGGGAACTTGATCCAACGTAAGAAAACAACAGATAAAGTCGTGCAATTTGTAGAAGATACCGCAGAAAAATATAGTTACGTGGAATAATTTTCGAAAAACTCTTGTATTTTTACTTTACTACAAGAGTTTTTTGGTATACAATACATTTGTAGTAAATAAAAAATACAAAGAGGGGGCTATGACGATTGACAGTTTAGTCACTTATACCAATGGGTCGTTATTGAAGCGCCTGGAAGCTGAAGCTACACCGGATGGGATACCTGTTCCCATTTATGACCATACGATGATGTTGCACGATAAGGGACAATTTCAACCGACACCACATGAACCTAAGTACATACAACTACCTGAAACGCACAAAGGAAAAATAGTCCACGCAGGTCAAATTGTGATGAATATGATGACCAGTGAGTGTGTCATCGTTAGCGAAGCGCATAGTGGCAGTCTATTACCGTATAATTATACGTTAATTGAAGTGGATGAAACGCGACTAGATCGCCACTACCTTGTTTACTGGTTCAATGCGTCACCTTCAGCACGTGCGCAATTTAAACAATTTATGCAAGGCGGCTCACTTGTTAAAAAACTGACGCTTAGCCATTTGAAACAAATCAAAATTCAAGTACCATCACTTGAAAAACAACGACGCATTGGCCAACTTGCAGCGTATCGCCAACGTCAACACTATTTATATGAGAAGAAATATTATTTAATGAATCAATTATTAGCCGAACAATTACTAGGGGAGGAAGATGAATAATGTCAACAACTGAAAAACAGCGCGAACAACAAGCGGAACTACAAAAGAAACTATGGAGCATTGCCAATGATTTACGAGGTAATATGGATGCGAGTGAATTTAGAAATTATATTCTAGGATTAATATTCTATCGCTTTTTGTCCGAAAAGACCGAACAAGAGGTAGCCGACCTTTTAAGTGAAGATGACATTTCATACGAAGAAGCATGGGAAGATGAGGAATATCAAGAAGCGATTAGCGAAGAGTTAATTCAATCAATCGGGTTTATCGTTAAACCAGACGAATTATTTAGCCATTTAATACGTAAAATTGAAAACCAAACCTTCGACATTGAAGACTTACATCGTGCAGTAAACCATATTGAAGAATCAACACGTGGGGAAGAGAGTGAAGATGACTTTAACCATCTATTTGCTGACATGGACTTACACTCAACGCGATTAGGTAATACCAATGCGGCACGTACTAAGTTGATTGCGAAAGTGATGATGAATATTAGCACATTACCATTTGTGCATAGTGATATGGAAATCGACATGTTAGGCGATGCATACGAATATTTAATCGGTCAATTTGCGGCGAATGCAGGTAAAAAGGCGGGCGAATTCTATACACCACAACAAGTGTCAAAAATTCTCGCAAAAATTGTGACAACAGGTCGTCAAGATTTGAAAAATGTATATGACCCAACTTGTGGTTCAGGCTCACTGTTATTACGTGTCGGACGTGAAGCGAATGTGCGTCACTATTATGGACAAGAATACAACAACACAACATTCAACCTTGCACGTATGAACATGTTATTACACAACGTGAACTACCAACAATTCACAATCGATAATGGTGATACATTAGAAGATCCAGCCGTGAAAGATGAACGATTTGAAGCGGTCGTTGCTAATCCACCATATAGTGCCAAATGGAGCGCTGACCCTTCATTTATGGACGATGAACGTTTCAGTAATTATGGTAAATTAGCACCAAAATCTAAAGCTGACTTTGCCTTTATTCAACATATGATTTATCACCTAGACGATAACGGCACAATGGCAGTTGTGTTACCGCATGGTGTTTTATTCCGTGGGGCAGCAGAAGGTAAAATTCGTCGTTACTTAATTGAAGAAAAGAATTATCTTGATGCTATCATTGGTTTACCAGCGAACCTTTTCTTTGGGACAAGCATTCCAACAAGTATTTTAGTATTTAAAAAATGTCGTCAAGAGGACGATAGCGTGCTATTTATCGACGCATCTCAATCCTTCGAAAAAGGTAAAAATCAAAACCATTTATCCGATGAAGACGTTGATAAAATTGTCGATACGTATCGTAATCGTGAAACAGTTGATAAATTTAGCTACAATGCCTCACTTAAAGAAATTGAAGACAATGATTACAATCTTAATATTCCAAGATACGTTGATACCTTTGAAGAAGAGGAACCTGTAGATCTCGACCAAGTGCAACAAGATCTTAAAGACATTGATAAAGAAATTGAAGAAGTTGAAGCTGAAATCAACGACTACCTGAAAGAGTTAGAGGTGTTGAAGCATGAGTGAGCCGAAAACAAACGTTCCTGAACTACGTTTCCCAGAATTCACAGGAGAATGGGAAGAGAAAAAGTTGGGGGATATTAGTAATCGTGTAAAAAGAAAAAATTTAAATTTAGAGTCTAAAAAACCATTAACTATTTCAGGTCAATTAGGGTTAATAGATCAAATAGAATATTTTAGTAAATCGGTGTCGTCCAAAAATTTAAGTAATTATACTTTATTGAAAAAAGGAGAGTTCGCATACAATAAAAGTTACTCTAATGGATATCCCTTAGGTGCGATAAAACAATTAACAAGGTATGATCAGGGAGTATTATCTTCTTTGTATATATGTTTTGACTTTATAAATGAAGTTAACAAAAGCATGATGAGACAATATTTTGAAACTAATAAATGGCATAAAGGGGTTTCAAGTATTGCAGTTGAAGGAGCTAGAAATCATGGTTTATTAAATATTCCAGTAAATGATTTTTTTAGTATTAAATTATCTATACCTAGTAATTCAAATGAACAAGAGAAGATTGGTGCGTTTTTCTCTAAGTTAGATAAACAGATTGAGCTTGAAGAGCAGAAACTTGAATTGTTAGAGCAACAAAAGAAGGGATATATGCAAAAGATTTTCTCTCAAGCATTGCGATTCAAAGATGAAAATGGTAATGACTATCCAGAGTGGGAAGAGAAGAAATTAGGAGAAATAGGAGATACTTATACTGGACTATCTGGTAAAACAAAGAAAGATTTTGGTTATGGAAATTCATATTTTATAACTTATAAGAATGTTTTTAAAAACACGATTGCTGAACCAGATATGATTGAACAGGTTAATATCGATAAAAACGAAAAGCAAAATGAAGTACATTATAAAGACATATTTTTTACTACTTCTTCTGAAATACCAGAAGAAACAGGTATGAGTTCGATATGGCTTTATAAACAAAAAAATATTTATTTAAACAGTTTTTGTTTTGGTTTTCGTGTGACATTTAAGGATGTTGAGCCAATTTATTTAGCTAGGTTTTTGAGAAATGAAGAAATGAGAAGAAGGATAACCATTCTTTCACAGGGATCAACAAGGTTTAATGTTTCTAAAAAGGAAATTATAAAGTTGAAAATTAAGATACCCACTTTAGAAGAACAAATTAAAATAACAAAGTTATTTAATCGTATAGATTCTCTTATTGAAAAACAAGCTTCTAAAATTCAACATCTCAAACAACGTAAACAAGGGTTGCTTCAAAAGATGTTTATATAATGACTAAGTGGATGGGGAGTGTGCCTCATCCATTTTTTAATAACTTATCACTTCTTCTACACTTAAGTATAATAGATCTTCATTTAGGAACTGATACACGCAACAAAGAAGAGCTTTGTTATAGTGAGGAAAGAATAACGACTCGTGTGAGAGGTGTTCATATGGAAAATTCGCTTTTATGGAAGGCTAAGTTTATTCCTGTTTACTTTATCGTAGCGCTGTTAAATATCGTAATATTTAAATTTTACATTCAAACTGACAATATCGCAGTGTATTATATATCCGTATTCTGTGCAGCGATGGGTATAGCGTCTATCATTTATAATGCAAAGTTCCGTCATAAATCGTGATGGATATGTATAAGATGTTACTTATTAAAATAAGTGTATACTGTATAATAGAGAGCCTTCACCTCGGTCAAAGGGAAGGCTCTTTTCGGTGACATCACTACCGAATTCAATAAAAAAATACCTCAGGATGCATAATGGAACAGTAAAGGGAAGCTCCATTATGCAAATTGTACTTTATGAGCGAACGAGTCAGTTGTTAAGTGTCTTAGAGGTTAGATATAGTGCGCACTATGAGAGGCTCACTGAACATGGCTGTAGACTGACGGTCGTTCGTGATGGAAAGCCTTAACCATCATGATGATAGATTAGACATCAATGAACACTGACTTACAATCATTTAATGTACTACATTCAGAAGGTAAAATATGAATTAAATGTTTGTAATACCTGATTTGGCCTATTTTTATTCGTATTTTAATTTGGTTCATTGATAATACATCTATCATCAGTTGATGTTGCAAAAGTACAAACGCAGCGCATCAATAATTTATATTAAATGAGTAGTATAGGGCTCATTATACGTACTCAATTAATTCACGAGTGACTAAGAAGATGCTTTAATCTTAATTGAGACATCATTTTCGCTTTTGAGTAAAAATCCTACATCCATATGAGGGTTGATTTGATTTTGTTTCATATACGAAAAGTAATCGATGAGTGGGACGTCGAATTGTGTATCTTTATCGAGTAGACGTTTCATTTCATATGTGTTCAATGAAGGTTTAATCATCAATCTTGGATAAAAGAGTGAGGGTAAAGCAGGGTAAATAAGTTTCATGATGTCGTCCTCCTAGATGTTTACTAAAATCAAAATTAAATTGAAATCCAAATTTGCCATACAAGATAATAGAGTTACTATGATGAAAAGATATTAAATAACTTTTGATATGTTTATTATATACTATGTGTAAAAAAATGCAACAACTTTTTCTGAAAAATCTAAAATAGTTCAATAGAAGTTACAAATGTTATTAATTTTTACTGTTTATGTTGTTTTTTTACAGATAAAGGTTGTGATATAAAGTATTAATGCTCTGGGAAATCGATGAACGGTGTCCCAAAAGCAGGATTTTCGGCAGAAAGTTCACGATTCGCCAAAATTTGAAAAACAATTTTAGCTTTTCGTTCACTTCTGCTCAAATCCTGAACGCTTTTGTCCCAACCTTGTATAGATATGCAAGGGGATTGAATAAGGAGGAATGATTAATGCAATTATTTAGAGTGAGTTCGGATCATGAAGTGAGTGCGCGTTTTTTAGATAATCGTCGCTTGTCAAAGCAAGTATTGGAGTTATATCAAATTATTCGAGTCTGTTTAGCGGAAATGGGCGTAATTGAGGGAAATACGCGTTATTTGTCTCATCCAATTGTGAAACATGCTTATAATGATGGGCAGCCTTATTTATTGGATATGATGCGTTTATTAACTGTTATGGATCGTGAACATTTGAGACGCGGGGGACAACGTTCGGATACATTTAAAGCAGACTTGGCAGAGTTGAGACATATTGTTTTAGGCTTGAATGACATTAATACACAGCCATTGCCACCTTATTTTGTATATGGCAAAGAAAAGATTGAAGGGGAGGCGGCTTATGAGCGTTATCGAATGCTGTTATATGATAAATGGCAACAGGACAAAATAGCGCCGCGCTGTGGATGGAGAGCCTCATAAAAATAAAAAAGATAGGAACAGTGATTGACCAACTGTCCCTATCCTTATGAGCCTTTTTTCTAACCTCTGATTAAGTAATAGGTTGATCGTATTCGATATGACCCATTTCAAATTGATGCATTAAAAGAGTATATGCACTGTTATGTGGCGATGATATGCCAGCTTCATGGGCATATGCTGCAACTTGGCCGTTAAGATAATCAACTTCTGTATAGCGCTTGCTTTGAAGATCTTGATGCATAGACGGATAGTGCGCGCCTTGTTGTTCGATTGAATATGCATTTTCGATATTTTGAATAATCGTCTCACCATTTAGATGAACACCTTTTGTTTTCGCAATTTCAACGTTTTCTTCTACGAGTGCTTTTACTAGTTTAGGTGCAACTGAATTAAGACTAAATTCGTGAATGGTTTTGTTAAATAATGCACATAATGGATTTAACACACAGTCCAATGTGACTTTAGACCATACTGTTTGCATAATGTCAGTACTTACCTTTGCATTAAGTTGTGCATCGTTAAATATATGGACTAAGTCGAATGCACGTTGGTCTAAAACATTATCTGCGCGTTGTAAAATGATGTTTCCATCTCCGGATAATTGGACTGCTCCAGGTTTCGTTAGTTGCGCAGTCCACATAGTTACACCTAAGAAGATGTTTTCAAGTGGAATGATTTGAGATAGTCGTTCTTCGTGACCTAAGCCGTTCATGACAGATAACACCATTGTCTCTTTACCTATAGCGTTGTTGTCATGTAGTGTTTGAACCATTTTTTCAGCGTCCATTGCTTTCGTTGCAAGGATGATGATGTCATAAGGTTCATGTGCGGCATTAGGTGTGGTAATTTGAAGAGTCAACGTCGTTGTTTGATTGTCCTCATGTACCACGAGCCCATTTTGACGAATAGCGCTAATATGCGGTTCCCAGTCATCCACCAATGTAATAGAATAATTTGCGCGTGTAAGATGGAGTGCAATACGGCAGCCAATAGCACCTGCACCGGCGATTAAAATTGTTTTCATAACTAACTCCTTGATTTTAGGCCAAATCAGGTGATCAAATTATAAGTTAAATAAAATATTAGGTCAAGAAAAACTTTTAAAATGTGTCATTTTTCTGCTAAATGGCTATTTTCTTACGAATGCAATTAGTATGCTAAGCTAACTGAAAATGCTATAATAAACGGTGGCATTTCATATAAAAATATAATTTCAGAAGAATTTGTGTTTCATTTATAAAATGAGAAGGGTACATAAATTTTGAAGGCTCTAGATAGTCATTTAAAGACGACCTAACCTCAAATCATTGAACACAAATTGAAAGAAAGGATGGGGACAGATGAGTGTATTTACAGATGAAGACAAGATTAAAATTTTAGAAGACCTTGTTGGTATGAAAACTGTAAACGATAATGAAATTGAAGTATGTCATTATTTACAAGATTTATTCAAACAGCATGGTATTGAATCACAGATTGACCCTATTAATGACACACGTGCAAATTTAATTGCGACAATTGGTGAAGGGAAACCGGTATTAGGTATTTCTGGTCATATGGATGTCGTATCAGAAGGTGACAAAGAGGATTGGACATACGACCCATTTACATTAACAGAAGATGATGGTTACCTTTACGGTCGTGGTTCAGGAGACATGAAATCTGGACTTGCGGCACTTGCTATTTCATTAATCGAAATTAAAGAAAGTGGCCAATTAAAACAAGGTACAATCAAGTTCATGGCAACATCTGGCGAAGAAATGGAACAAAAAGGTTCAGAACAATTGTACAATAAAGGTTATATGGACGAAGTAGATGCATTAGTAATCGCAGAACCTTCAGAAACAACAATTGTGTATGCACACAAAGGTTCAATGGACTTCTGCATTACATCAAAAGGTATTTCTTCACATAGTTCAATGCCTGTATTTGGCCGCAACAGTATTATTCCACTCGTTCAATTTATCCAAAATATTGATAAAGAATATAGTGACATCATCGAAAACACAACTTATGAAAAATTAGACTTTGACAGTTTCTGTAAAGCATTAGGAGAACAATTCCCTGATATTCCTAACTTTGAACAAGCTAAGAAAGTATTAGCAGGTTTAGTGATCAACAACACTTTAATTAGTGGTGGCGACCAAGTTAACTCAGTGCCTGCTAAAGCGAAAGCAGACTTTAACATCCGCACTGTACCTGAGTACAATAACGATGATGTTAAAGCGTTATTCCAAAAACATCTAGATAAAATCAATGATCAAGGTTATGACTTATCATCAGATATTTATTTAGATTTAGAACCTGTCTTAACAACAGGTGACAACAGCTTAATCAAAATGGCACATGAACTTGCTAAAGAAAAATTAGAAAACAGTGTCATTATTTCACCTACAGTCGGTGTTACAGACGCATCTAACTTATTACGAGATAAAGGTGAAGACTTCCCACTTATGGTATTTGGTCCAGGTGAACGTCCACACCAAGTTGATGAACGCGTGAAAAAAGATTCATACTTCACATTCATTGACTTATACCAAACATTATTCACAAATTATCTTAATGAAGCATAAACTGTAAAAATAAAATATCAATAAACCAAGATTTAACGTCAGTGAATGACTTAATGGATGCTTGAGCGATGAACGTTGATTGGAAGCATTTATCTTCCGACAGCGATTCATTGTTCGCATCCCTTTTTAAATTTACTAAAGGGTGCTTTTATAACATATAAATAAAGCGCTTTCTTAAAAAATCTAGAGAAAAAGAAGGCAATGATTAAAAATGAAAGCAAATCGTTTTGAAGGTAATGGAAAGTTATTAATAGGGATTGTATTTGGGGTTATTACATTTTGGTTGTTTGCGCAATCCTTAGTCAACGTTGTTCCAACTTTAACGAGTGAATTTGATGCGAATTATGGGTTAATTAATGTTGCGGTCAGTGTGACGGCACTCTTCGCAGGGATGTTTGTAGTTGGTGCTGGTGGTCTAGCTGATAAATATGGCCATGTTAAAATGACCTACTTAGGTTTGAGTTTGAGTATTTTAGGTTCGCTAATTGTGATGATTTGGCCGAACATCTACTTATTTATTATCGGGCGCATGATTCAAGGGCTATCAGCTGCATTTGTTATGCCAGCCACATTATCAATTATTAAAGCGTATTATCATGGCAGAAAACGCCAAGCTGCACTGAGCTATTGGTCTATTGGTTCATGGGGCGGCGGTGGTGTTGCCTCATTCTTTGGCGGAATGACAGAGACATTTCTTGGATGGCGTTGGATTTTTGTTATTTCTATTATTGTGGCCATTATTGCGATGCTCTTAATTAAAGGAACGCCTGAAGTGCCTAGACAAAAATCTACCATTTTCCAACATTTTGATCTCATCGGTTTAATTTTATTTTTAGTGGCTGTACTTTCAATTAATATTGTGATTACACAAAGTTCAGAGTACGGTTTATTCTCACCATTTATTTTGACATTTATTGGTTTGTGTATCCTTAGTGTGATAGGATTTATCATTTTAGAACGACACCGGACCAGTCCACTCGTGGATTTTGAAATTTTTAAAGATAAAGGGTATACCGGAGCGACGGTTTCTAACTTTTTAATGAACGGTGTTGCCGGTACCTTAATTGTAGGTAATACCTTTGTACAAGAGGCGATGGGATTTTCTTCAGCACAAGCGGGACTGCTTACTGTTACATACCTCGTTACGGTGCTTGCGACGATTCGCGTCGGCGAGAAAATCTTGCAACATCTTGGTGCTGGTAAACCAATGATGATTGGTACCGCACTCAACATGATCGGTATTTTACTGATTTCTTGTGCCTTTTTACCATCATTTTGGTATGTGATTGCGTGTGTCGTTGGCTATTTTATTTACGGTATCGGTTTAGGCTTTTATGCGACGCCTTCAATGGATACCGCCATTGCCAATACGCCTGACGAAAAGGTGGGCATGGCATCTGGTGTATATAAAATGTCCTCTTCACTAGGTAATGCCTTTGGTGTGGCGTTATCTACGACGCTCTATGCAATCGGTAAAGCTTCCTTCAATATGGAAGTCGGTGCAATGTTTGGGTTATGGCTTAACGTATTAATGGCACTGATTGCCTTTGTGATTGTGATGATAACGATTCCTAAAAACCAAGGTATGATGCCTAATGATGGTCAATCATAACATAACATGATAACAATTAAGCTCAATTGCTCACGAATCTGTGAGTGATTGGGCTTAATTTGTGTCATCTCGATGTAAGGGTTAGTTAAGAGGAATTATGATATAATACATTCAAAAATACTTTTGAATGAGGTGCGCTATGTTTCAAACGATTATCACTGCTGCGATCCTTTATATTGCAACGGCAGTTGATTTGTTAGTCATTTTGTTAATCTTTTTTGCTAGAGCGAAAACGACCAAAGCGTATAGAGACATTTATATCGGACAGTATGTCGGGTCTATTACGTTAATTCTGATTAGTTTATTTTTTGCTTTCGTCCTTAATTATGTACCTGAAAAATGGATTTTAGGTTTACTAGGGTTAATTCCCATTTATTTTGGGTTAAAAGTAGCCATTTACGATGATTGTGAAGGGGAAGAAAGAGCCAAGAAGGAATTAAACAAAAAAGGACTGTCGAAATTAGTAGGCACAGTTGCTTTAGTGACCATCGCAAGTTGCGGTGCGGACAATATCGGGTTATTTGTTCCTTATTTTGTGACTTTAAATGTATCTGAATTGATTGTGACTCTCCTTGTGTTTCTCGTGTTAATTTTTGTTTTAGTGTTTACAGCACAACAATTATCTGCCATTCCTGGCGTAGGAGAGGTGGTTGAAAGGTTCAGTCGCTGGATTATGGCTATTGTCTACATTGGATTAGGGTTATTCATTATTATTGAAAATAACACCATTCAAACAATCATCGGATTTTTATTTTAGATTGAGGAGGGATGGGCTGTGAGTGATAAAACGACATGTGATGTCATTTGTGTGCATGAAGATAAAGTGCATCGTGCTTTGAATTATTTGAATGAAGAGACGTCTCAACAGTTGATGGAGCTATTGCTAACCATTAATGACAAACATAAACTTAAAATTATGATGGCGTTAATGAAGGAAGAGGAACTATGTGTCTGTGATTTATCTGCTATATTGGGGATGAGTATTGCCTCGACCTCGCATCATCTACGCCTTTTGTATAAAAGGAAGTCCTAGATTTTTGTAGAAAGGGTAAGATGACGTATTACTCGATTAAAAATCATCATGTCGCGGCATTGCTGACACAATGCATGGCATCTCTTTAGATATAAAAATTGGGACACCAGCGAAGCGCCTTTGCGTCGAGGGTGTCCCAATTGCTTATTTAATTAGAGATAGTTTTTAAAGAAGTCACGAGTAAGTTGTTTTACTTTTGGTGCTAAAATGAGCACGGCAATAATGTTTGGAATGAGTACAATCGCAAGAGCTAGGTCTAATAAGTTCCATAATTGTGTGCCAACACCTACGGCACCAACGACAATCGCAATAATATAAATGGCTTTCATAATATGGCCTGCCGTTAATCCGAAAATAAATTCTGCCATTCTTGAACCATAAAAGATAATGACAATAATGGTTGAGAAGACGAAGAAAATCATAGCGATAGAAACAATCGCACTGCCTAAAGGACCGAATGACTCTTCAAACGCACGCGCTGTTAATGCGGCGGATTGTGCTTTAGCGTCAGGTTCTTCCCATACACCAGAAACAAGGACAACAAATGCAGTTGTTGTACAAATAACGAGTGTATCTACAATAATTTCACTAATGGCCCAAAAGGCTTGGCGCACTGGATGGTCTGTCTTGGCAGCCGCATGTGCAATGGGAGATGTACCTAAACCAGCCTCATTTGAATAAATCCCACGCGCAAAGCCCCAACGCACCGTCGTCGCAAGTGCTGCACCGAAACTACCACCAAGTGCCGCATCAGGACGAAATGCTTTTTCAAAAATCAGACCAATGACACTCGGTAGATGTTGAATATTCAGAATTATAATGACGAATCCTAATATTAAGTAAATACCGACCATAATCGGCACAATCATTTCTGTAAAGTTAGCGATACGTTTCACACCGCCAAAAACAACGAGTGCGGCGATAATCGCAATGACAACACCTGTGATGGTTGTGTTGACGTTAAACGTATCATGTACCGTAGTAGCTACAGAGTTCCCTTGAACCATGACACTCGGCACAATCTCTAACGCTAAAGCAAAAGCGAAAATAAGAGAGAAGATCATACCTAATTTGGCGTTTTTGAATCCTTTTTTCATATAATATGTAGGGCCGCCCACAAATTCTCCATCTTTATTTTGCTCACGATAATGCACACCTAATACATTTTCGCTATATTTTAACGCCATCCCGAAAAAGGCGATGACAATCATCCAAAAGACAGCACCCGGGCCACCCATCATAATGGCAGTCGGTACCCCCACAATATTCGCAGCCCCCACTGTAGAAGAAAGTGCTGACGTTAAGGCTTGTCTTGGTGTAATCGTTCCTTCTCCTTTAGGTTTGCGATTCACACTGCCAAAGGTTTGTTTCATAATCAAACCAAAATGGCGAAACTGCACGCCTTTTAAGTAAAACGTTAAAAATAAACTAGAACATAACAATAGTAGTACGAGCGGATACCCCCATAGCCAATCCGTAAATGCCACAATATAATCCATTCAATCATCTCCCTTTAGTATGTATTTTTATTCATTATAATGCAAAATAATGTATACTATCAATGATACAGGAAAATTGATTAAAAGAACAGAGATGTTCTTGCTTTAAAGGATTAACAAATTAGACATAAACAGTGAATAATGATGGATGAAAACGGGGAAAGAGTTATGTTAAAATATTCACATTAATAAATTGGAAAGAGGAAGAACAATGCTCCTGTTTATTTTGGAAATTATTCTAATGATCCTCGCAATTGTACTCGGTCTACGCACTGCGGGGGCATTAGGTTGTGGTATATTTGCGTTAGTCGCGCAACTCGTAATGATTTTTGGTTTTGGGTTACCTCCAGGGTCAGCACCTGTCACAGCCGTATTAATTATTTTGGCGATTGGTATTGCAGGGGGTACACTTCAAGCAACAGGTGGCATTGACTACCTGGTGCATATTGCGTCCAAAATTATTGAACGTTTTCCGAAGTCTATTATTTTTATAGCACCTTTTATTGTATTTATTTTTGTATTCGGTATTGGTACAGCCAATATCACATTGTCATTAGAACCAATTATTGCTAAAACAGCCATCAAAGCAAGAATCAGACCGAAAAAACCGTTAGTTGCATCTGTGTTGACGGCTAACTTAGCGTTACTTTGTAGTCCGGCTGCTTCAGCAACAGCATACATGATTTCAGAGTTTGCAGGCTTAGGATTTACATTAGGTCAATATTTATCCGTGGTCTTACCGACTGCCATTATTACGACCGTCTTATTAAGTTGCTTCATTACATTAGTGGGTCAGACTAAAATGACACCTCACGAAGCACAAACAATGAGTGTTCAAATCGAACAACCTGAAGAAAGACAAACTTCATTTCCAGTTCGTGTCAAAATTGGGGTGGCTTCTTTTATTGTGGCCGTGTTATGTATTTTAACGTTTGGTATTTTTCCAGACCTCAGCCCATCCTTCCAAGTAGATGGCGAAACGGTCACATTACAAATGACAGAATTAGTTCAATTATTTATGTACATGAGTGCGATGGTTAACTTATTATTGATCAAAGTAAAACCCAATCAAATTCTGTCATCTCATATTACACAAGCAGCGATTGGTGCCTTATTTGCGGTACTTGGACCAGGCTGGCTAGGTGCGACCATATTTAATGCGCCATCTAACCAGTCCATCATGGAAAATCAGATCGGTAGTCTTATCGACGCAGTACCATGGCTCATTATTATATTAGTTTCTTGTGTCACTATGATTGTTATTTCGCAATCTGCAACGGCATCTATTATGATTCCGATTATGTTATCGCTTGGTATTTCGCCAGCCTTTATTATGGGAATGGTGCAAACATTCAACGTGAACTTCGTTATTCCAGCACAACCAACCATTTTATTTGCTGTAGATGTGGACGAGACGAAATCCACACGCACGACAAGCTTTCTATTACCAGGCTTTTTCGGTATTGCAACTTCAGTCATTGTCGGCATGAGCATCAAAACACTATTAGGATTATAACTTGTCATACACAGAGTTGAGACAAGAGGTTGGGACAAAAGCGTTCAGGATTTGAGCAGAAGCGAGCGAAGAGCTAAAATTGTTTCTCAAATTTTGGCGAATCGTGAACTTTCTGCCGAAAATCCTGCTTTTGGGACACCGTTAATCGGTTTCCCAGAGCATTAATGCTTTATGTCCCAGCTCCTTATGTCTCAACTTTTTTTACGTCCATAAATTGCGAGGGCGAGTGTACTATATTATGATGAAATCAATGATGTGCGTATTAGAGGAGGGGATGGACATGAATACAGAAGCGATTGAAACATGGATTGAAAAGGGCCAAATAACAGTAGGTATTGAAATAGGATCGACGCGCATTAAAACCGTAGCAATCACGCCAGAGTGCCAAACAATCGCTACGGGTATCTTTGAATGGGAAAACCAATTTAAAAATGGTTACTGGACTTATGATTTAGATGAAATGTGGCACGGTATCCAACAAAGTTATGCAGACATGGCTAGAAATATAACAAAAACTTACCATCTCACATTAACACGTATCGCGTCGCTCGGGATTAGTGGCATGATGCACGGTTATCTTGTTTTTGATCAGGCAGGGACGTTGTTAGCGCCTTTTCGAACATGGCGAAACAATAATGCGAACCATGCTGCCGAACAGTTACGGACACTGTTTGAAGTGAATATTCCTGAACGTTGGAGTATTGCGCAACTTTATCAATCTATCTTAGATCAAGAGACGCATGTAAAAGATATTGATTTTATGACGACACTAGCAGGGTATGTTCATTGGCGTTTAACTGGCAAACGAGTGCTAGGCATTGGTGATGCATCGGGCATGTTTCCAATTGATAATACGACACATACCTATCGCAGTGATTTATGTGACACATTTAATCAACTGCTCAATCAGGCGGGCTATGCACAACATATCGAGGCAATATTGCCAGAAGTCTGTGTTGCAGGCGTCGAAGCAGGACAGTTAACCGAAGCGGGAGCACGGGCGCTTGACCCCACAGGACATTTATTAGCTGGTTGTCCATTATGTCCCCCGGAAGGAGACGCACAAACTGGAATGGTGGCCACAGATAGTACAGCACCTCGTAGTGGTAACGTGTCGGTGGGCACAAGTATTTTTGCGATGCTTGTACTCGAGCGTCCATTAAGTCAGATGTATCCAGATGTCGATATTGTCACGACCCCAGACGGCAATAACGTGGCAATGATTCATGCGAATAATGGCACATCTGAATTGGATCAATGGATGTCGCTATTTGGAGAAGTTTTCGATACGATGGGCATTACTTATCAAAAAGAAGCTCTTTTCACTAAATTATTAGAACGGTCATTAGAGGACACAACAGCGTTACCTCAATGGTTATCGTATGGTTATATTTCTGGAGAATTTATTACAGATGTGCCAACGGGTTATCCTGCGATGCTGCGTACACGTGAAGGGCATTTGAGTTTAACGGAGTTTATGCAAACACATTTAATGAGTTTATTCAGCACGTTGAAGATAGGCGTCGATCTTTTAGTCGATCAAGAAGACGTTCAATTAAATACGATTGTCGGTCACGGCGGATTATTTAAAACCCCAAACGTAGCACAATTTTACTTGGCCAACGCGTTAGAAAGTCCAGTACGCGTGATTGATACAGCAAGTGAAGGCGGCGCATGGGGCATTGCGGTATTAGCACGTTACCTTTTTGAAAGTGATCAGATTGATTTAACCACTTATCTTCATGAGCAAGTTTTTCAACAACAACGCGGGCATGTATATACGCCGAAAAAAGAAGATATTCAACACTTTCGAAAGTATGTCGAACGATTTAAAGCAGGATTGCCGATTCAACAAATGGCAAATGCCGCTTTTAAGGGAGATTAAACGTTAATAATATGATTAGTTTAAAGCGGTTCAGCAAAGTGGTAAACTACAATTGATATTACAAATGCAGATTGACTACATATAGAGAAAGGAAGTTGTATCATGCCAAAACTAATATTATGTCGCCACGGTCAAAGTGAATGGAATGCGAAAAATTTATTTACAGGATGGGCTGATGTTGATTTATCAGAACAAGGTATTGAAGAAGCCATTCAATCAGGACAAAAGTTAAAAGCGCAAGGGATACACATCGATGTTGCATTTACGTCATTACTCAAACGTTCTATTAAAACAACTTACCATTTATTAAATGAATCTGATCAATTATGGGTGCCAGTGCATAAAACTTGGCGCTTAAATGAAAGACACTATGGTGGGTTACAAGGGTTAAACAAAAAGGAAACGGCCGAGCAATACGGAGAAGACCAAGTTAAAATTTGGCGCCGCTCTTACGACGAACGTCCACCTGAACAAAGCGAAGAACAACGCCAAGCTTATTTAAAAGATCGCAAATATGAATTGTTAGATCGTCGCATCATGCCAGAAGGGGAAAGTTTAAAAGACACATTAAGCCGTGTCATCCCATATTGGAATGACCAAATTTCCCAATATTTATTAGACGGTCAAACCGTCTTAGTCTCAGCACACGGCAACTCCTTACGCGCACTCATCAAATTTTTAGAAAACATCTCAGACGAAGACATCGCCGACTATGAAATCAAAACAGGCGCACCACTCATATTCGAACTCGACAACCAACTCAAAGTCGAAAAAAGCTATTATGCATAATAAAGTGCGGACAATTGCGGTCAGGATTCGATGTGATTACGTGCACTTCGAACATAGTGAGATTGGTGCACGTTATGCATGCGAGCGAAGAGCGAGCAGGCGAACCATGATTATAAAAACTGTTAGTTTTAAATGGTTTCGTTATTGCTCGCGTTCCTACAGGCCTCTCATGCTCAAAATCATTTTAATTGATATGATCTCCTTAGCGTGAAGTATAGAGGGGGACGTTACGCTCTATACATTTAATACCTAAAGTGTAATGATTCGTTTAATCTGAAACGTTTAATTACAAACTATTTCGATATTGAAGTTAAACATAAAAGTTTTTCTAAAAAATTGTCGAGAATTTTTTAGATTAATGATTATACTAGTGCAACTCGGGTATGGAATATACCAAGTCATTAATTTAGGAGGTCAAACTAATGGGGAATATTATAAATTCTTTAATGGATGCATTAAATAGCATCATCGGATTTATTCCAAATTTAATTAGTGCGATTATTCTTTTATTAATTGCTTGGATTATTGCAGCGATCATTAAAAAAGTAATTGTTAAAGGTTTAGGCGCGCTAGGTTTCGAATCATGGTTACAAAAGAAAGGCTTAGTCGATCGAAATGATGGTCAATCTGAATCAGATGGCTTAATTAAAACTTTCGGAAAACTAGCTTATTTCTTAGTGTTCTTACTATTCTTACCAGCTATTTTTGATGCTCTAAAAATGGAGTCAGTTTCAAATCCTATTAGAAGCATGATGCAAAGCATTTTAAACTTTGCACCAAGAATTATTGTTGCGGTTATCATTTTAGTAATTGGTTTATTCATTGCTAAAATGTTAGGTACTTTAGTGAAAAACTTACTACAAAGTATCAATTTAAGCCGTTACAACCATTATGTGAACTTTGGTTCAGATAAAAACAGTATCGATTTACCAGTTGCAATTGGTTGGGTTATTTCAACAATTATTGGTTTATTCTTCTTTGTTCAAGCATTAAATACAGTGAACTTATCAGTATTAAACCAAATCGGTTCAGCAATTATCGGATACTTACCATTAATCATCTCAGCAGCAATTATTTTAGCTCTAGGTTTAATTGGCGGTAATTTACTTGCTAAATTCATCCGTAAATCTACAGGCAACAATATGCTAGCTGAAGTTGTAAGATTCGTATTAATCATTGTTGCTGTATTTATGACATTAGATCAATTAAACTTTGCACAAAGCATTGTTAACGTTGCTTTCTTATTAATTTTAGGTGCAGTTGCAGTAGCATTTGCAATCGCATTTGGTGTTGGCGGTAAAGAATTCGCTAAAAAACAAATGGAAAAATTATCTAATAAAATTGAGAAAGAAAACAACTCAAACCATTAATAATTAAGATGATATAAATTAGAGAATCGAGGTAAGGTGGTCCTTATCTCGATTCTTTTAATGTGATTACAAAATGTGAAGCAAAGCACTTTGGTTCCAGTAAAGTTGAGTAGCATAAAAAATAGCGGTTGTGACTTAGAGGTTGGTCGATTATCACAACTCTCTAAGCACACTGCTATGTTATATTCACTGGTCATCGTCTTTACGGGACGGTTGCTGGTCTATCCAGTGCTTAAACCATACAACCGTACAACCGACAACAATCGGACCGACTAGTTGATCGATTACATAAGAGAACAATCATGCTCCCTCCCAACATCATAAGTTTCACAGACGATGACAGTAGTTTACTAATGGTGTTGTAAAAAAGGTAGTATCCTTTCAAATCAAAATAAGTAGAAACCGTTTATAAAACAGTCATTTCACTGAATATGAGTCATTAATTTGATTGAAATGAAAAAATCTAGCACTTTTCAACCTATTTTACTTTTTTAGCTAAGCCCGTCATATAATCAAAAAATGCATCATGGTTTACATCATTAATCACATTAAGTGGACGGCCATCAACATCATCTAAATGTGTACGTCCTTGACCTGGCCCTTCTGTAATAACTGAAGCGTAAACTGTTTCTTTGCGTACTAAATCTGGCTGGCCAACGTAAGCTGTCGTTAACACATCCCATAGAAAATAAGTTGAGTTCGTTTGAAAGTGATTGAGTGGTGGCACGGCTGCATAGCTTACGCCTAAAAAGTCCACACCTGCATAGTGACGCTCATCAGCCCACATTTGACGGATAGCTAGTGTGAGGGGAACCTGATTGGTACTTTCTAAAGCGACCATATCGATTTGAATGTCTGTCTCAAAAACGCGTTTAACAGCGTCAGGATCCCAAAAAGCATTCCATTCTGCGGTGCCATCGTGTTCTGGTTCTTCTACATTACCGCGTTCTAAAAAGGTACCGCCCATCCAAACGAGTCGCTCAATATGTTGTGTGATGGTTGGATCAACTTCAAGTGCTTTAGCTAAATCTGTTAGTGGACCAGTAAATAATAGCGTGACTGGTGAAGAAGCCTGATTAAGTTTAGTAATAATGTCTTGATAAGCAGGGATTTTAAGCAATGTTGATTGACTCGATACACGCTCATTCAATATGGGTAATGCATCCATAAAAAAGGCATGCATACGCCATTCTTTAGGAAATGGATTTTTGCCGCGTTCGTTAGAAATAGCGACATCTATCGGATAGCTTGAAAAACGATTAATGATTTTACGAGAGGCACTCTCAGAAGGTTCGACATAACAGTCTGCACCTATCGTACTGACACCAATCAGATTGACATCATCCATTTGTAGTAATAAAAATAAGGAAATTAAATCATCGACACCACCGTCGTGATTAAAATAAATTTGTTTCACTTTATTCTCTCCTTTTGTTGTATTCTATTTTTATTATAATTGAAAACAATGAAAAAAGGGTAGAATTCATGTAAAATGCTAGGGTGAATATTAAGTTAAAAATGAACCAATTTAAAAGGAGGTACTGACATGCAACTTATTTTTGATCCTAATGTCGCTACAACTTATCGGATTATTTTAGGCGGTTTTTTTGTCATTAATGTGATTTTAGCATTGATTATTATATTTATGGAAAGAGACCGTCGAGAGGCGACATCAACATGGGCATGGCTATTGCTATTATTTATAATGCCTGTGTTTGGTTTCTTCTTCTATTTATTCTTTGGACGTGCTGTACGACTCAAACAACAAGAAGTCAGTGGTAAAGAAATTGATGATGCGAAAGAGCGTGTGAAGTCGCAAAAAGAAAGTTTTGAAAACAACAATTTCACCTCGAATAATGATGTCGTGAAAAAACATTCTGATTTAGTTCAATCATTGTTAGTCAGAGAGAATAACTTTTTAAGTGAAAATAACCATGTGAAGGTTTTTACAGACGGACATCGCTTATTTGATCAAATGAAAGAAGATTTACGTAATGCAAAGAAATACATTCATATAGAATACTATATTTTAAATATGGATGGGCTTGGGACAGAAATTTTAAATATTTTAGAAGAGAAAGCCCGAGAAGGTTTAGAAGTGAAGTTACTTTATGATGCAGTGGGCTCTAAACAATTGCGTAAGTCAAGACTTAAAGGATTACTCAATGCAGGGGCAAAAGCTGAACCATTTTTCCATGCGAAAATCATTCCATTTATCAACTTTAGGGTCAACAACCGAAACCACCGCAAGACGTTAGTGATCGATGGTGATTTAGGCTACGTGGGTGGCTTTAATATTGGTGATGAATACTTAGGACTTGATGAAAAATTAGGTTACTGGCGAGATACGCACTTACGTATTCAAGGTGATGGCGTGGATGCGCTGCAATTAAGCTTTATCCATGATTGGAACGCCCAAGTTTCAAAAGATGATGCTTTAGAATATGATAAACGTTATTTCCCAGACAATGCGCGTAAAGATGGCAATGTAGCTATGCAAATCGGTTTAAGTGGTCCAAACCGTACTTGGCCACAACTTGAGTTTGCTTACCTCAAAATGATTATGAATGCGAAAGACTCAATCTACATTCATACGCCTTATTTCGTGCCAGATATTGGCTTTATTAATGCGTTACGTATTGCGGCACAATCGGGTGTTGATGTGCATGTTATTGTGCCGAATAAACCAGATAAACCATTTGTACATTGGGCCACATTAACCGTGGTCGCACAATTAATGTATGATGGTGTTAATGTATATACTTACGCAAATGGCTTTATTCACTCTAAAATGATGGTCATTGATGGAGAAGTGGCTTCTGTAGGTTCTGCTAATATGGATGCGCGTAGTTTCAGATTAAACTTTGAAATCAACGGTATTATTTACAACGAAGATATTGCGCAATATTTAATTAAAGCCTTTAACGAAGATCTTAAAGTATCCGATCGTTTAACACCCGAACGTTACGAAAATCGCTCAAAATGGGTTAAATTTAAACAATCTATTGCTAAACTTGTGTCACCAATTTTATAAGTCAGTTTGTCATAAACAGACTTTAATGCTAGAATGTAATTTGTAACATTTAAATATAAGACTGCTAGGGGTGCTTGTGTAAGCTGAAAGAGGTTTGGACCTCAACCCTTTGTACCTGATCTAGATAATACTAGCGTAGGGAAGCAAAGATGAACGAATACAAAATGTGAAACACTGTATATTGGAGTGTGTGTGGCGTATGCCATTTTCCATGACAAGTACAGTGTGTCATTCAAATAGATATGTTCGTGTAGGTATCGGATCGGGACGACAGTCAGTCTGAGAGAGCGTTTGAACGCTTTAATCTCAATGACTTGTGTCCCGATTTTTTTCGTTCAGCTACATAGGTCTCTTAGCACACTAAGGAGGCCAATTATGAAACAAGAACAAATTGAATTAAAAAAGAATTTTCCAGCCAGTCGACGTATTTATAAGCAAGGTGCTGATGAGGATATTCGCGTACCATTTCGCGAAATTGAATTATCGGACACTGTGACAGAACAAGGTACAACGCATAATGAGCCAGTAGTTGTCTATGATACAGCCGGTCCTTATCATGATGAAACGTATGAAGTGGACGTCACTCGAGGACTGCCACAAATTCGTACGCAATGGATTGATGATCGTCATGATACGGAACGTTACGAAGGCCGTCGCATTCAGTCTATCGATAACGGCTTTAAATCAGAAGATCATCGCAATCTTGTGACGCATCCATTTGATTATGAACCAAGACGTGCCCAAGAAGGTAAGAACGTAACTCAAATGCATTATGCGAAACAAGGCATGATCACTAAAGAAATGAAGTATATCGCGACGCGTGAAAATGTGTCAGCGGAATTTGTACGTGAGGAAGTGGCAAGAGGTCGCGCGATTATCCCTAATAACATTAACCACCCTGAATCAGAACCGATGATTATCGGAAAGAACTTCCAAGTTAAAATCAATGCGAATATTGGTAATTCAGCCGTGTCATCTTCTATTGAAAATGAAATTGAAAAAATGGTGTGGGCCACGCACTGGGGAGCAGATACGATGATGGATTTATCAACAGGTAAAAATATCCATGCGACACGAGAATATCTCATTCGTAATGCGCCTGTGCCAGTCGGAACGGTACCCATTTATCAAGCTTTAGAAAAAGTAGACGGTGTGGCTGAAGATTTAACATGGGAAATTTTTAGAGATACGCTAATAGAGCAAGCTGAACAAGGTGTGGATTATTTTACAATTCATGCTGGGGTGCGTTTACATTATATTCCGATGACAGTCGATCGATTAACAGGTATTGTCTCTCGTGGTGGTTCAATCATGGCACAATGGTGTCTTGCGCATCACGAAGAAAGCTTCTTATATGAACATTTTGATGATATTTGCCAAATTTTAAAACAATACGATATTGCGATTTCACTAGGAGATGGTTTACGCCCTGGTTCAATTTATGACGCGAATGATGAGAGCCAATTTGCGGAATTAAAAACATTAGGAGAATTAACAGATATCGCATGGCAACATGATGTACAAGTGATGATTGAAGGACCAGGTCATATTCCAATGCATAAAATTAAAGAAAACCAAGACCTTGCAGATTATTATTGTAAAGAAGCGCCATTCTATACGTTAGGGCCACTTACAACAGATATTGCACCAGCTTATGATCACATTACATCTGCGATTGGTGCGGCACAAATCGCAAGCCATGGTACAGCGATGTTGTGTTACGTTACACCTAAAGAGCACCTTGGTTTACCAAACAAAGAAGACGTACGTGAAGGCGTCGTGACTTATAAAATTGCTGCGCATGCGGCTGACCTAGCAAAAGGTTTACCTGGAGCGACAGAACGTGATGATGCTATCAGTAAAGCACGTTTTGAATTTCGTTGGATAGATCAATTTAATTTATCCCTTGATCCAGACAAAGCACGTGCTTTCCATGACGAAACGTTACCAGCAGAATCGGCTAAAGTAGCTCATTTCTGTAGTATGTGCGGACCAAAATTCTGTTCAATGCGTATTTCTCATGATATACGTGGTAAGCACCAAGAACAGCTTAAAGGTATGCAAGAAATGGCTGAAACGTTTAAAGAACAAGGTAGTAAAATTTATCATTAATACAATGCGAAAAGATTGGGATGTTGGGAATGATCTAACATCCTAATCTTTTTATTAATTATAAAATGTATATTGTAGTGACTCTGTATTTTATTTATAATAAGTGATATAAAATCTAAGCAAAGGATACATAATACAATGAAACGAATACATACGGCAGATGCGTTAAGGGGTTTTTCTTTATTTGGTATTTTTCTAGCTAACTTATTGATATTTCAATATGGGTTAACAGGGCAAGATTATTTAGAATATATGAATATCGGTCCATTTTCCGAAGGGTTAGCGGTGGTCATTAAAGTATTAATTGTGCATAGTTTTATGCCGATTTTTGGTATTTTATTTGGCTTTTCAATCGACAAGCTATACCAATCCATGAAAAATAAAGACGTAAAAGCGAAACGGTTTAAGTTATTCTTGCGTGCCATAGGGTTATTAATTCTTGGGTCGCTTCATGCTAACTATATTTGGGAAGGCGACATTTTAAGTACATATAGTATTGGCATGTTTATTTTAATTATATTTATAGGGTTTCGTACAGCTTTCTTTAAATGGTGTCTTTGGATTATACTTGCTTTTGCTATTTTTAGTGGTGTAATGGGTGGTATGGATCAATCCTCATTCATGGAAGTGGATGATCATAAAATGAAAGACTATTTACACCAAACAACATCTATCTATCAACATGGCGATTATAACGACATTCATACTAAACTACCGGAAATTGAGGATCCTACTTTTGAAACTCTAGGTTTGTCTAAGGGAGAAACGGCGGTTTTTATGTTATTAATAATGCCTTATACAACGTTGCCGCTATTTATCATAGGGGTGTATATCTCCCGAACAAATTGGTTTTCGAAAGGGACGAGTCAATTTTGGAGATATCGCTTATGGCTCATATTAATACCAATTAGTATGATGGTTAAGTTAATGACGATACTGTTTCCAAACGTTAGTTGGTTTACAAGCTTTAGTATGATTTTTGATGTGACGTTAGCCATTGGATATATGGTGCTATTTAAACTGTTATATGAACGCTTTCAGTCAAGTGCTGTGATGCGTGGCTTTCAATCGATGGGGAAAATGTCCTTAACAATGTACATTACACAAAGTGTATTTGGTACGTTGATCTTTTACGGTTATGGCCTACAATGGTTTAACACTAACCGTTTATGGCTCGCAGTCCCTATGTTTATCCTCTTCTATTGTTTACAAGTCGTGGTCGCACATTTCTATATGAAACATTGGCGATACGGTCCGTTAGAATATATATTAAGAGTAGTGACTTATTTAAAACTGAATCCTAAAAAATCAGCACCAATTCAAGACAAATAAGCATTATTATAGGGAGGTCAGACTACCGGGAACCCTACCGGAAGTCTGACTTCTTTCTGTTCTGGGGCATGAAATCTCATTAATTAGTGATAAGTAGTGGACTATGCTAAAATAATAATCAAACTAAAGCGTCGCACTTATAGTATTTGTGGCAAGGAATAGAACGGAAAGGGATAAATCAATGAGGAAAGAAGCGAAAGACTGGATAGTGAGTATTGGTATCGCAATCGTTGTGGTTTTAATGGTCAATTGGTTAATCATCACCCCTTATACTGTTCAAGGTCGTTCAATGGCCCCGACGTTTGAACAAGGTGATAAGGTTTTAGTCAGCAAACTATCAAAAACATTCTCTCGCATTCAAGAAGGGGATGTCATCGTATTTCATGAAGATGATCAAAGAGATTTTATCAAACGTGTCATTGGCAAACCTGGTGACACTGTGTCATATCAGAAAGACCAACTGTATGTGAATGGTAAAAAAGTGGCAGAACCTTATTTAAAGGAAAATAAAGAACGACGAAAATCTGAGTTTTTAACAGAAAATTTTAATGTTACAGATATAGAAGGTGCAAAGGAAAATAAACAAATCCCGGAATCACGTTATTTAGTGTTAGGGGATAACCGTTTAAATAGTATGGATAGTCGTAATCCTAATGTCGGTTTTGTAAGTGAAGACGAAATTGTAGGCGAAGTGGTCATGAGATTTTGGCCATTTAATCGCATCGCTTTCCAGTTCCATCCAGATACTTTTAATAAAGTGAATGAGTCGTAAGATGAATGTAGTGTTTCAGAAGCGTGTTAAACAACCTTGTTTAAACGAACTGAAATGCTACATTTTTATATGAAGAAATTAAAATATGCGGGAGATTTCTTACAAAACAGTGAATTCAAACTATAAATGTTGGATTTTTCAGATATTTTAGGTAATATAAGTGTAATCCTATACAAAAGAAGGTGATGAGATGACGAGAAAAGACTTACAACCCTTCAAAAATAAAAACGTGGTTGTAACAGGTGTGGTGGCGCATGTATGTTGGAAAAACCCACTAGATATTGATAAAGAATGGAAACGAAACGTCAAGATTCTCCTCAAAGAAGTGATGATTTCAGGTGTAGAAGTTGATCACATTTGGTTGTTTGAACGCAAAAAACAATTCGATTCAAGCAAGGCGATGATAGGAGAAACAGTTAAGTTTAAAGCTAAAGTCACACCTTATGTGAAACAAAGAGACGGTATATACGTCGAAGATTACGGCATTGAACGGTCCAGTAAACTCGTATTAAAATCTGTATATGATACAGAACCTAATGTAGCCTATAGTCATAGACAATACAATTAATGAGGTCGTGAATGCCATGAAATTTGAATGCTTTTAAAAATACATTATCTATCCACGTAACAAAACGTAGAAGATAATGTATTTTTTGTTTCATGTGAAACGGTAGATGGTTGTGTAAGCATATGAAGGGGTGTTAAAGCACACTGTCATCGTCATATCTTTACGTTTTCTTAATATTCACCTAACTTTAAATTGATATTCCTTTTTTATAATGAGTGTGTATTGATTATTGAGGTAGAGGGGTTATACATATGAAAATGAATCGTCAATTAGCTAAAGTTTCACTCGCGAGCTCGCTTGTGGCGGCAACGTTACTTGGTGCTGCACAGCCGACTTTTGCGTCAGGGTCTAGTAATGGTCAAGAGGCAAAATCCAATGATGACGTTGCAATGTACGGGAATACTGAAGATCCTAAGAATGTTATTTTTATGGTGGGCGATGGTATGGGACCATCTTATAACGCAGCATATCGTTATTTCAAAGATAATCCAGATACAAAAGAAATGGAAAAAACAGCTTTTGATGATTATCTTGTAGGGACACAACGTACTAATCCGAGCGATCCAGAAGAAAATGTAACTGACTCAGCAGCCAGTGCCACAGCTTTTAGTTCTGGACATAAAACGTACAATGGCGCAGTTGGGGTAGATGAAAACAAACAACCTGTTGATACTGTGTTAGAACGTGCTAAAGAACTTGGTAAATCAACTGGGTTGGTGTCAACTGCAGAGGTGACAGACGCGACACCTGCTGTTTATGCCAGCCACGTTGATGATCGTGATAAAAAAGATGAGATTGCGCAACAATTTTATGATGATCGCATTAATAACGAACATAAAGTAGACGTTATTTTAGGTGGCGGTGAAAAATATTTCGGTTCTGAAAATGGCAATATTGATAAAAAGTTTAAAAAAGATGGCTACGATGTCGTGAATACGAAAGAAGAACTTGAAAATGCTAAGGGTGACCAAGTATTAGGTTTATTCTCGGATAAAAATATGCCACTTCAAATCGATGCACCTGATGATGATCCACGTTTATCAGATATGCAAAGTGCTGCCCTTGATCGTTTATCAAAAAATGACAAAGGTTTCTTCTTAATGGTAGAAGGTGCGTCTATTGATAAATCAGGTCATGCAAACGACGTGACAGGTGTCATGTCAGAAATGGATGGCTTTGAAACAGCATTTGAAGATGCGATGGCGTATGCGAACCAACATGAGGATACGTTAGTGGTTGCTACTGCTGACCATTCTACAGGCGGTATGACGATTGCTAAAGGAAAAGACTACGAGTGGAATCCTGAAGCAATTCAAAATATGAAACATTCTGGTAAATGGATGACAGAACAAATTGCTGAAGGTAAAGATGTAGATGAAACCATCAATGCAGGTTATGGTAAAGCGTTACCTAAAGCAACAATGAAAGCCATTAATAAAGAAGCACAAAAACTCTCTAAAATGAATGAAGAAGATGAGGGTTATGACGATCAATTTCAAAAATTACAAGATGCGATTCAAAAACCAATTAATGATGAATCACATACAGGTTGGACAACATATGGTCACACAGGTGAAGATGTGAATACGTATGCATTTGGTCCAGGTGAAAAAGATTTCCACGGAAATATTGATAATACTCAAAATGCTAAAAACATCTTTGGTTATTTTGCACAGTAATTAAAGGTGAAGAGGTTGGGACACAAGCGTTCAGGATTTGAGCAGAAATGAACTTTCTGCCGAAAATCCTACTTTTGGGACACCGTTAATCGGTTTCTCAGAGCACGAATGCTTTACGTCTCACCTTTTTTTGATTTTAATACACATCCCATAATATTTATTTACTTCCTCAAATCAATACATCATTCCCACTAATGATTAACGTTCAATATATTGTTAATGAATATTGTGTATAATAGGCATTAGAAACAATGGATGGAATCGTTTTTTCATTAAAGGGGGATTGTATGACTCAAAAACAGAAATATCTTTTAATAGACGGTGGCTTTCTTATATTAAGTTTAAGTGTGAGTATCTGGTCTTTTATGAGTGAGTCTTACGCAACGTGTGCGATTATGGCTATTTTCGCTATTAGATGCATTTACCGCATTTATAAAACGTTAACTGGAAAAGAAATCGAGGAAGATAGTAAATAAACAAAGGGGAGTCAAAATGAAAAGAAATGAAATATTAGTAGGGGTTATTATCTTACTATTAATGATGTGTAGTCTCTTACTAAATATCATTAATATCCCTGCAAAAGCGAATATCATCTATTCAATAACTGCACTCATTATCATTATTTTATTATTTATTATGCTTACTAAAAATAATAAACGAGGCTAATTATTGAATTTAAAACACTTTCGTAACCATCATACGAAAGTGTTTTAACATATCACGAGACAACTGCTTGCTATGGCATAACGCGCTTTTCTCAAAAATGAAGGGCACATTTTGTGATCAAAGCTTGTTACGCTACGCAAGCTAAACGCCTTTCTCCTGTTTTCTTTGTTATTCGGCTTCTTCGATGTCTTTGCGTATGTTTTGATAGTCGAAGTTTTTGTTGAGATAGGATGGGTCTGTTGGAAGGTGTTGATGAAAGTTATAACAGTTTTGAATTTGAACGTGTCCTTTTGTTAGTGTGAAGTCCAAAATATGTCCCATGGATTGTTTGTCTTTAGATAAAAAGTGGGCATGAAAGCCAGCTGAGCCGATACCGTGAAATAGTTCAGGTGTAAAAATTGCGACGACGGTACCTTCAATATCATCATAGTGATATTCTGGTTGTTTTCGTGCAGATTCTACTAACCGTGTATAAGGGGGCTCTTGTTTAGGCATGACACGAAAATGCATGTGACGGAACACCCCTGTAATTTTAACAACAACAAAGACATTGTCGCTTAACATTTCTTTGCGTATCGCATGATACACTTGTGCTTGATCTGCGTTGTGGATATCAAAAGACGTTTCTGGTTCAAAGCGCGACACGGTTGCGTAAGGTGTCTGTTCATCTCCTTGTAGTAAAGTAACTGCTTCAGTATCAGCATCTGCGTGATAAGCTTTACCATCAACAAAGATGACTTCACCATTTGAACCAGTTAACGTAGCAATACCGTGATCGCCTTCTTTTAAAATTTCTTCAATTGTCGCCGTTCCCTCTAGAGCACCTGCCATTAATGTGCCCAATGTACCATGTTGATATAAACTATTATTTGGCATACGTTCGTCACTCCTAAATTGATATCAAGACATTTTTTACCATTATTATTGTAATGTTAATGTTTTTAAGTCACAAGTTTAAAGATATTGTGAGATCGTTTATAATAACCGTAATACATAGTTTTGAAATAAGGAGCTGCATTCAATGAAGAAAGTGATAGAAGTTGTTGGTGCTGTGATTTTTGATCAACATAAAGTATTATGTGCACAACGTAGCGAATCAATGAGCTTACCACTGATGTGGGAATTTCCTGGAGGTAAAATTGAAAAAGGGGAATCTGGCGTTGAAGCATTAAAAAGAGAGATTCGCGAAGAAATGAAGTGCGATTTGGAAGTTGGCGATAAGGTAACGACGACAACGTATGAGTATGACTTTGCGACGATTCAGTTAACAACATATCGTTGTACTTTAATGTCACAATTACCAACTTTAACTGAACATAAAGCGATTGAATGGTTAGATGTAGAGGATTTACATACATTAGAGTGGGCGCCAGCAGATGTGCCTGCTGTCGATATACTTGTAAATGAGGGATAGAGATGGAGCATATTATTCGTGATATCACGCAATCTTTGCACACAGGTTTTATCGATCGAACTTCTGAGCATCTTGGCAATTTTATGCCGAAGCTATTAATTAATAATCGTGATGAAAATGTGCTTGCGACGGTGATTGATGAATTACATAAATGTCAAAGCTTTGCTATTTCAGTAGCATTTATTACAGAAAGTGGACTGGCTAGTTTAAAAGCACATCTATATGAATTGAAACAAAGAGGGGTTACTGGACGTATTTTAACGTCGAATTATTTAGCGTTTAATAGTCCTAAAATGTATCAAGAGTTATTAAAGCTAGAAAATGTAGAAGTTCGTGTGACAAATGTAAGTGGCTTTCATGCGAAAGGTTATATTTTTGATCATCCTCATCACACTTCTTTAATTATTGGAAGTTCTAATTTAACGTCTAATGCTTTAAAAGTGAATTATGAGCACAATATTTTATTATCTTCGCATCGTAATGGCGATATCGTTTACAAGGTGAAAAAGCAGTTTGATGAATTATGGGAAGCTAGCGATTCTTTAACGACAGAGTGGATTGCTACGTATCAAGAAACCTACCAACCACGTCCTTTTAAACAATTGCTCAAAGTTGAAAAAGAACAATTGGCATTACAACAAAAAATTCAAAATGCCCAAGCGATTGTACCGAATTTAATGCAACGAGAAGCTTTAAAATCTTTGGACGAAATAAGAGCACGAGGTGAAGAACGTGCTTTAATTATTTCAGCTACTGGTACAGGTAAAACCATCATGTCTGCGCTTGATGTACGTGCGTATCAGCCTGAGCGATTTTTATTTGTAGTTCATAACGAAGGTATTTTGCGGAGAGCGATGGAAGATTATCAAAAAGTATTAGGAGATGAACCGGCGTCTGCATTCGGGCTGTTAACAGGAAATCAAAAATCTTTAGAGTCAAAGTACATATTTGCGACGATTCAAACCATTTCAAAGCCTGACGTTTATGAGCAAATTGATCCGTCACATTTTGACTATATTGTATTTGATGAAGCGCACCGTGCAGCAGCGGGCTCATATCAACGTGTATTTGACTATTTTACACCTCAATTTATGTTAGGGATGACGGCAACGCCTGAACGTAACGACACCCTCAACGTGTTTGAAGTCTTCCATTATAATGTGGCGTATGAAATTCGTTTACAAGAAGCGTTGGAAAGTGATATTTTATGTCCATTTCATTATTTCGGAGTGACCGATTATATCGCTGATGGTATGAGGGTAGATGATACAGATGCTTTGCAACAGTTAACCTCTGATTCACGACTTGAACACATTCTGGAAAAGACAGCTTATTATGGTTATTCCGGAGATTCGTTAAAAGGATTGATTTTTGTCAGTCAGAAAAAGGAAGCCTATGAACTTGCTTCAAAATTAACTGAGCGAGGCATTCCATCTAAAGCATTAACAGGTGAAGATAAACAATCAACACGGTTAGATGTTATTCAACAATTAAAAGATGGCCAGATTCACTATATCATCACAGTTGATTTATTTAATGAAGGTATTGATATTCCTGAAGTCAATCAAGTGATTATGTTAAGGGCAACGGCATCAAGTATTATCTTTGTCCAACAATTAGGAAGAGGCCTTCGCAAAAGTAGTAATAAAGATTATGTGACGGTAATCGATTTTATTGGTAATTATAAAAATAATTACCTTATTCCTATCGCTTTATCAGGAAATCAGTCTCAAAATAAAGATACTTATCGTAAGTTTTTAACAGATTCAGCAGTATTGAACGGTGTTTCAACGATTAATTTTGAAGAAATAGCCAAAAAGAAAATTTATGATTCGTTAAATGACGCCAAACTCAATGCGATGACTAATTTGAAAGAAGCTTATTATAATGTGAAGCAGCGTATCGGAAGAGTCCCGTTAATGATGGATTTTATTGATCAAAATTCAATCGATCCTTTAGTTATTACTTCAAATGCTAACATTAAAAACTATCATCTGTTTTTGCATAAACTTAAGGAAACGGATGTCACTTTATCAGATAATGCTTCCAAAAACTTAGTGTTTCTGACTAGAGAAGTCGCTCCTGGTTTAAAAAGTGCAGAACATTATGTGTTAACTAGGCTGATAGAAGGCGAAGCACGTAAGCAAGAATTGTTAGATTTTGTAGCTGAATATGATGAGTCAGTCGCTATGGCAGATATTACGACGGCATTGCGCATTTTAGATTTCAGTTTCTTTAATAAAACGATTGAAAAAACATATGGTACGCCTCTAATTGAGGTTAAAGGTGAGGTCGTTGATTTAACGGAGACATTTAAAAGCCAACTAGACAATGAGAGTTATCGAGATTATGTAGAAGATATTTTGCGACTTGCTCAGTACAATAATGAAGTACATTATGATGGGCAAAGTGATTTGATTATTTATCAAAAGTATTCGCGTAAAGATTTCTTAAAAATAAAAAACTTTAAAAACGATGAATCTTCAACGGTGTATGGGTATAAAGTAAAAGACGATATGGTGCCGATTTTTGTGACATATCACAAACAAGATGATATTAGTGAAACAACGCAATATGAAGATGAATTTTTAAGTCAAAATGAGATGAAATGGTTTACTAGAGCGAATCGGCATTTGAGAACGGAAGAAGTTCAAAAAATCTTACATCATCAGGCTGCCAATCGAATAATTTATCTTTTTGTGAAGAAAGAAGATGCAGAAGGTACTCAATTTTATTATTTAGGTACGGCTCATGTAATCAAAGATACAGAGGTAGAAACAACAATGACGAATGGTGCACCTGTTGTGACAATGCATTTATCGTTGGATAGACCTGTACGTGATGATATTTATCGTTATTTAGTAAAACAGTAAAAAGGGGCGAGGTTATGACACCTAAAGTTGAGAAAGTATTTATTGGTGGCGTGAAACATTTAGGTGATACGAATGCGGAGAATAAGTTAGATCAACCGTGGTCAACGGCAGCGTATAAAGAAGAAACAGAAGAAGCGGTCTATCTCACAAAAGAAGGTCTTGAGGGTGATGCTGTGGCAGATACGCGCTATCACGGTGGTACAGAAAAGGCATTATTTGCGTATAGCGTTCATCATTATGCGACTTTTAGTGAGATGTTTCATCAAAACGTGCCCGTTGGTAGTAATGGCGAAAATGTCGCGCTCAGTGATATTGATGAAAGCACGGTATGTATCGGGGACGTGTATCAAATCGGTGAAGCACTCGTGGAGGTATCTCAACCTCGTCGTCCGTGTTGGAAACCTGGGCGTCGCATTCGTGTGATTGAGTTTGGTAAACAATTGCAAGAGACGGGTTATACTGGATGGTATTTTCGTGTATTGAAAGAAGGCACCATTCAAGCTGGCAATACACTTGAATTACAACAACGTCCGTACCCTGATTGGTCTATTCAACGCATTAATGAGTGTTTATATCATGAACAACCGCAAAGTGTGTTAGAAGCACTCCTTCATGCGCCTTTTTTACCAACCTCTTGGCAAGCTACAATTGAAAAGAAAATTAATCGTATACCTGAAGCGGAAGATAGCCGGTTATACGGTCCTAATGTGTAAAGTGGAGCAGTATGTCTTCACTTTTTTTATTTGTCATTTTTCTTCTAAAACGACTGTTTCAGCTAAGATTTTAAAATAATTATTTATACATTTATAGAGGATAAATATGCAATATTAAGATTGTTAAATATATAATTAACGTTATTAATCTAATTTATTAAAGCGTTTTGCGGATACTTCCATAATTAAAAGGTTATATATATTCAAAACAGCCTTTTTGTTGTTCTGTATGCGATTTGCATTAAAATTCGATTTTAGATAATGTATCTTATGTGCAAAACCGCGATTTATTACGTAAAGGGATTTAAAAATTAACTTAATGAGGGGTGCTTTATCGTGCAAAAAAAGTCTCAACGAATAGACTGGTTTGTATTTTCTGGTGCTGCGATTGTGTTATTAATTGCAGTTATTCCTATGATGGTCTTTCCTGAACAAAGTCGTTCAGTCGTCATGACTTTAAATGATTTTGTGACATCTAAATTGGGAGCAGTTTACCTGGTATTAGGTCTTGCTGTTTTTGCCTTTGTTTTATACATAGCATTTGGGAAATATGGTTCTGTCACATTAGGGGAAGCGACAGATAAGCCTGAGTTTAGTGACTTTGCTTGGGCATCGATGCTTTTCTGTGCCGGAATTGGCTCGGACATCTTATACTGGGGTGTCATCGAGTGGGCGTATTACTTCCAAGGTCCGCCACAAGGGGCAAAACCTTTAAGTGATACGGCGTTAGAATATGCAACAATGTACGGTATGTTCCACTGGGGACCAATTGCGTGGGCAATTTACGTTTTACCTGCGTTACCGATTGCGTATCTTGTATTCGTTAAAAAGCAACCGGTATTCCGTATTAGTGAAGCATGTCGTCCAATCTTAAAAGGACAAACAGATAAATTAATTGGTAAAATCGTGGACATTTTATTTATCGTTGGTTTAATCGGTGGTACTGCCACATCACTCGCTTTAGGTGTACCAATGATTTCAGCTGGACTTGAAAAGCTCTTTGGTATTGATGGCCAAAGCATGCTTGTGAAAAGTTTAGTATTAATTGGTATCACAATTGTGTTCTCTTACAGTTCATACCAAGGGTTGAAAAAAGGGATTCAAGTACTTAGTGACTTAAACGTTTGGTTATCGTTTATCTTACTTGCCTTTATTTTTATTGTAGGTCCAACAGTCTTTATTATGGAAACAACTGTAACTGGTTTCGGTAATATGCTTAAAAACTTCTTCCAAATGGGTACATGGCTTGAACCATTTGGTGGTTTAGGTGGCCGTGAAGAAACAGGTTTCCCTCAACAATGGACTATTTTCTATTGGGCTTGGTGGCTTGTGTATTCACCATTTATCGGATTATTTATCGCGCGTATTTCTAAAGGACGTACGTTGAAAGAGGTTATTTTAGGTACAATTGCATATGGTACGCTTGGTTGTGTGCTATTCTTCGGTATCTTTGGTAACTTCGCTGTATATTTACAATTATCAGGCCAATTTGATGTTGTACAATACTTAGATCAATTTGGTACTGAAGCGACAATTATTGAAATCATTAATCATCTACCATTTGCAAAAGTGATGATTGTGTTATTCATTCTGTCTGCTTTCTTATTCTTAGTTACAACATTCGACTCTGCGTCATATATTGTGGCTTCTGCTACACAATTATCAGTGGAAGGCGAACCATTAAGATGGAACCGTCTATTCTGGGCATTTGCGTTATGTTTATTACCATTCTCTTTAATGTTAGTGGGTGGTCAAGAAGCATTAGAAGTCTTACAAACCGCATCTGTCGTAGCAGGGGTACCATTGATTGCGATATTCATATTAATCATGGTCTCGTTTATATATATCCTTTCAGGCGACCGCATCGCCCTTCAATGGCGTGCAGAACGCTTTAAACGCGTAGAACGACGCTCATTACGCATCCTACGCGTAGGAGAAGACGAAGAAGACGATAACTTATAAAAAAGTGTGGAGCACTGCGGTCAGAACTCGAGCAAAATCGAGCGTCGAACTCAAACCGATTTTTGGTTTTAGTGAGGCGCTCATTTTGTTGAGAGTTTTGCAGTGCGAAACCGGATTGAACACAGTGAGTTAGTGCACGTTATGCATGCGAGCGAATAGCGAGCAGGCGAACCTTATTATAGAAATAAAATCGCCCAGGAAGCAGAAATTGGTTTTCAAATTTTTGCGACCTGGGCTTTTTGTTGAGGGGACAGCTTTCTAGAGCCGGATTATAAATTAAGGTGCACCTACTCACTAACGTTCGTATGTGTAAGGATGACGTAATTCACTATGTTCATAAGTCATCCTTTAGATTTTCTTTCTTCAATGTAATCTGTGAGGATCACCTATTTGATAACTCACATTTGTTCGAGGTGCTTAGTAAAGCGAGGCATAAAGGTGCAATCAGTATAATTTTATCGCCTATATTTATAAACCATTACTTGTAATGTGTACTTGTTCAAAATGATGTGAGGTATAAAATTATACATTCAAATAACATAAAAAATGAGGTGGGCTTTAATGCCTACCTCATTTTTTGGAATCTTTATCTAAGTCAGAGATAGGGAAATAATCAAATATTTCTCCAGACCTCACTGCATCACTAATTGTATCGAGCCATTGATAATATAAACGAGAATGTTCCATATGTTTTTTAATATCAATCGCTTCTTCTTGTGTTTCTTTGTCGACATCATCAGCATTAATAATATCCTCAATAATGGCTTCTGATTCTCTTAAAGCAGCCATATTAATAGAGCTTTCACGCTTCCATTTTTGAGGGAAGAAATTACTGAAAAACTCAAAGAAGTCTTTTTCAGCTTCAAAATGCTGTTTACGACTGCCACGTGTGAAGCGTTGTTTGACAATGTCGAACTCTTGAAGTTTTTTAACACCAGAACTCATACTTGGCTTACTCATCTGAAGTTCTTGGCGCATCTCATCAAGCGTCATACTATCTTCAAAAAGCATTGTCCCATATAGATTGCCGACACTTCGGTTAATCCCATATAAGTCCATAGTTTCGGCAATCGAATTAATGACAATATCTTTAGCTTCGTCTAATTGTGCTTCATAAGACTGTTGTGCCATCATGTACACCTCCAATACATATTGATTTTTAGTTAAAGTGTGGAAGGTTAATGTCTCTTTCTTAATCCACAAACGATGAAAATGCTACATCGATAACGTTAAATCGCATCACGTATCGATTTTACAACTTTGTTTATAAAAAATAAAACGTTTTTAAGAAATTTAACAAAGTTTTCGAGAAAAAACAAATTATAATGTCGTATCTTGAAGGCAAAACGTACTTAGATGTTTCAATAATCTGAATAATGGTATTGTTTAAGTACATACTCAATTGAAGATAACATCTATTGAAAATCCTCGTATTGTCAGTTGACAGTTTAAAAATTCATGTGGTAAAGTAAATTTGTCAAATTCGTTAAATAAAAATTTAACAAACTTAACGGAGGTATCTTGATGGAACTTGTAAACAATTTATCTCGTCGTCAGTTTATTGATGGTGAGTGGGTAGATAGCAGTAATAAAGCAACTCGTAAAATTATTAACCCGTATAACCAAGAAGTCATTATGGAAGTGGCTGAAGGTACGACTGAAGATGTGGAGCGTGCCATTTTAGCAGCTCGTCGTGCATTTGACGATGGAGAATATGCGAATGAAACAGGCGAAGTCAAAGGTCAAAAAGTACGTGCGATTGCAGATAAAATTAAAGAACATCGCGAAGAACTTGCAAAACTTGAAACATTAGACACTGGTAAAACATTAGAAGAGTCATATGCAGACATGGATGACATTCACAATGTATTTATGTATTTTGCAGGTTTAGCAGATAAAGATGGTGGCGAATTAGTTAATTCACCAATTCCAAATTCAGAAAGTAAAATTGTTAAAGAACCAGTGGGTGTTGTTACTCAAATTACACCTTGGAACTATCCATTACTACAAGCATCATGGAAGATTGCACCTGCATTGGCAACAGGTTGTTCATTAGTGATGAAACCAAGTGAAATCACACCATTAACAACAATCCGTGTATTCGAATTAATGGAAGAGGTTGGTTTCCCTAAAGGTGTGATTAACCTTGTATTAGGCGCTGGTTCAGATATTGGCGATATCATGTCTACTCATAAAGATATCGACCTTGTATCATTTACTGGTGGTATCCAAACTGGTAAACGCATTATGAAACAAGCCGCAGATCATGTTACAAATATTGCGCTTGAGCTTGGCGGTAAAAACCCTAATGTCATTTTCGCTGATGCTGACTTTGATTTAGCAGTAGACCAAGCACTAAACGGTGGTTTCTTCCACGCTGGTCAAGTATGTTCAGCTGGTTCACGTATCATCGTGCACAACGACATCAAAGCAGATTTCGAAAAAGCATTAGTAGAACGTATTAAAAACATTAAAATGGGCAATGGCTTTGAAGAAACAACAGAGCTTGGACCACTTATTTCAGAATCACACCTTAACAAAGTAGAAGGTTATATGGATGTTGCGAAGGAAGACGGCGCAACAATCGCAATTGGTGGTAAACGTCCTGATAGAGACGACTTAAAAGATGGCTTTTTCTTTGAACCAACTGTAATTACAGATTGTGATACGTCAATGCGTATCGTACAAGAAGAAGTCTTCGGTCCTGTTGTAACAGTAGAAGGTTTCGATACAGAAGAAGAAGCAATTCGTTTAGCAAATGATTCAATTTATGGTTTAGCAGGTGGTATCTTCACACAAGATATCGGCAAAGCAAACCGTGTAGCTAGTAAGTTACGTATGGGTACAGTATGGATTAACGACTTCCACCCTTACTTCGCTCAAGCACCATGGGGTGGCTATAAACAATCAGGTATTGGTCGCGAACTTGGCGAACCTGGTTTAGAAGAATATTTAGAAACAAAACACATTTTAACAAATACAAATCCAGAACCTGTTCATTGGTTTGGTAAGCAATAATAAAGGAGGACACGGAATATGAGTAAAGCATACGATAAGATGTACGATTATATCATTATCGGTGGCGGTAGTGCTGGTTCAGTACTAGGTGCCCGCCTTAGTGAAGATAAAGATAAAAAAGTATTAGTGTTAGAGGCAGGACGTAGTGACTATCCATGGGACTTATTAATTCAAATGCCAGCCGCATTAATGTATCCATCAGGTAATCGTTTATACGACTGGAAATACGAAACTGATGAAGAACCACACATGGGTGGCCGTAAAGTATTCCACACACGCGGTAAAGTGTTAGGTGGATCTAGTTCTATCAACGGTATGATTTATCAACGTGGTAATCCATTAGACTATGAAAAATGGGGTAGCCCAGAAGGCATGGAAACATGGGACTATGCACATTGCTTACCTTACTTTAAACGTTTAGAAACAACATTTGGTGCAGACAAAGACGACCCAATTCGCGGTTTAAATGGTCCTATTAAATTACGCCGTGGTCCTGCAGACAATCCATTATTCGAAGCATTCTTCAATGCAGCAGTGGATGCAGGCTACAAAAAAACAAAAGACGTGAATGGTTACCGTCAAGAAGGTTTCGGTCCATTCGACAGTCAAATTCATAACGGACGTCGTGTATCAGCTTCTCGTGCTTACTTACGTCCAGCTATGAAACGTAAAAATTTAACAGTTAAAACACGTGCTTTTGTTGAAAAACTTCATTTTGATGGCAACCGTGTTACAGGTGTAACATTTAAACGTAACGGTCGTTTACACACTGTATTAGCTAAAGAAGTGATCTTATCAGGTGGTGCGATCAATACACCACAATTACTACAATTATCTGGTATTGGTGACGCAGACCATTTACGTTCAGTAGGCGTTGAGCCTCGTCTTCACTTACCAGGTGTTGGTGAAAACTTCGAAGACCACTTAGAAGTATATGTACAACATGCTTGTAAAGAACCTGTATCTCTACAACCAAGCCTTAACTTATTCAGAATGCCATTTATCGGCTTAGAATGGTTAACTCGTCGTACAGGTGCAGCATCAAGTAACCATTTCGAAGGTGGTGGCTTCGTACGCTCAAACGACAAAGTGGACTATCCAAACTTAATGTTCCACTTCTTACCACTTGCAGTACGCTATGATGGTCAAAAAGCACCAACAGCACATGGTTACCAAGTACACGTTGGACCAATGTACTCTAACTCAAGAGGTAACTTAAAAATTACGTCTACAAACCCATACAAAAAACCTAAATTTGTCTTTAACTATTTATCAACACCAGAAGACCGTCAAGAATGGGTAGAAGCTATTCGTGTAGCGCGTAATATCTTAAATCAACCATCATTAGATCCATACAATGGTGGCGAAATTTCTCCAGGACCATCTGTTCAATCAGATGAAGAAATCTTAGACTGGGTACGTCGTGACGCTGAAACAGCATTACACCCATCTTGTAGTGCTAAAATGGGTCCTGCATCAGATCCAATGGCAGTTGTTGACCCATTAACAATGAAAGTTCACGGTATGGAAAACTTACGTGTTGTTGACGCATCTGTAATGCCAACAACAACAAACGGTAATATTCACTCACCAGTATTAATGTTAGCTGAAAAAGCAGCAGACATTATTAAAGGTGTGAAACCATTAGATCCTGAATATGTTGACTATTATGTACACGGTAAAAACGATCCAGAAGATGGTACAGTAGAATCACATTATTAATCAAAAAAGACCACAACACGCGTTTAAGTGTTGTGGTCTTACTTATTATATGTCATCTTGATACGGTATCACAATAGCCCCCGTTTCCCATTCTCCAAAGACACGTGGGTATGTCTCTCTATGCGTATGTATACGAAATAATGCATAAGCACATAGCAATGCATCCATTTGATCCTCATAGTGCTTTTTGGCACGACGTGATAGATTGGTCCAATCAATCGTCATCCTCATCGTATAGCCTTGTAATAAACCATTATCCTCTAGTTGTGTTAAACACGCATGAAGTCTCTTTAAACCTTGTAATGCCATCTTAAAATTGACATGTTTTTTCTCTTTGTAATGAAAAGGATAAGCTTGTGGAAACAAACTCGCTGTAATCGCTGTGGGAAATGTTTCAATGACATAATGCGTGTCATCATTAAGCTGAATTGAAGTTTCTTCTGATAAGCTCGAACGAATTTTAGTCAATAAATCTTCTCCACGTACGCGCTTAAAAGTTTGTGTTAAAAAGGTACGGCTGACATGAAACGCACGAACACGGTGTTGGTGTAACTGACTTTGCGTCAATGCTTGCTCAGCTTTTCGAGTCCCCTTTGTATTTGGCACAATGAGAGGGGCATCAATTGCGATACGTAGTAGTCCATCCCATTGCTTTATAAAGTCGACAATCTCTTCATCTGACCATTGCACAGCCTTCATTTCTACAATTTTGCTATGTTTATCTATGACACATAACCCTGTTGCATTGTGATCTGTCCACGCTAAATCAATCCCGATATAGTACATCGTCATCTTCCTTTTAAAATGCTGTCATATGATTACTTTAAAAAGGATAACACAAATTATGCAAAAGATGGGGGTAAAGGGTTGAAATTGAGTATTAGAAATGTATAATAATACGTAATAGGTTTTAAATATTAGTAAAAGGATGTGGTTTAGATGGGGCGTACACAACATCACTAAAACAACTAAAACAGTTTAAAGGGCATAGCTTTTTGAAAACAATTGACTTTACAGCGGATGAATTAATGACGCTAATAGATTTTTCATTAGAACTTAAACAGAAAAAACAAAAAGGGATTCCGCATCCCTATTTAAAAGGTAAAAATTTAGCATTATTATTTGAAAAGCCATCTACGCGTACACGTGCGGCGTTCAGTGTTGCCGCTAAAGATTTAGGCGCACAAGTAGATTATTATGGTGAAGGTGATTTTCACTTAGGCGTGAAAGAATCAGTAGCGGATACCGCACAAGCATTAGGAAGAATGTATGGTGGTATTGAATTTCGTGGCTATTTTCAAGATCATGTGGAAACATTGAGCGAAGCATCAGGTGTGCCAGTGTGGAATGGATTAACTAACGAATGGCATCCGACACAAATGATTGCCGACTTTATGACGATTAAAGAGCATTTTGGTACGTTAGAAGATATTACATTAACGTACGTCGGCGATGCGGATAATAATGTAGCAAGAGATTTATTAGTGACTGGTGCGAAGTTAGGGGTAAATATGCATATTGCAGCACCTCAAAGTCTTCAACCGACCAAAGACGTTCAGGATCTTGCGAACGAATTTGCACAACAATCAGGCGCCAATATTAAAATTACTGAAGATGTGGAAGAAGCGGTCAAGGGTGCGAACGCAATCTATACAGATGTGTGGCTATCAATGGGCACGGATGAAAAAGAATGGGAAGAACGCATTGATAAAATGCTGCCTTATCAAGTGAATCAGGCGTTATTACAACATGCTCATCCAGAACAGCTCATTGTGATGCATTGTTTACCGGCCTTTCACGATACACAAACCCAAGTCGGTCAAAAAATTTACGATCAATTTGGTGTTAAAGAAATGGAAATATCAGACGAAACATTCCAAGCATATCAAGATATTATCTTTACACAAGCAGAAAATAGACTTCACTCTATCAAGACTATTATGGCTGTAACATTAGGAGATATCTTTTAAAACTGTATAAATAGAGAACAATGCTCCCGTTTTTGTAGTCACGGGAGCATATTATTATAGGTGGCATAATGAAATACTACCAATTATCAATATTTGGACGTTCACCTTTAAAATTGTTGCGGGTTTGATGACGTTCGGCGAGTAGGTCTTCAACATCATTAATGGACACGTTTTGTTCGTGCCAAAGGACAGACAGATGATATAGTAGGTCTGCGCTTTCAGCAATCACTTCCTCGCGATCGTCTTTCATCGTAGCAATGACGACTTCAAAAGCTTCTTCTCCAAATTTTTTGGTAATTTTTTCTTTACCTTCCGTCATTAAATAGTGTGTATAAGACTGTGATTCTTTTGCCTGAAGCCGTTGTGTAATGGATGCCTCTAATTGTTGAAGGTGGAAGGGCACATTGGTATTAAAGCAACTTTGAGCGCCAGTATGGCACGTAGGTCCCTCAGGTGTAACGAAAATCAACAATGTATCTTGATCGCAGTCCAACTGCATATCAACAACTTTTTGAATATGACCAGATGTTTCTCCTTTTTGCCAAAGTCTTTCTTTAGAACGTGAGTAAAACCACACCACGCCCGTTTCAACTGTTTGATGAAAAGCCGCTTCATTCATATAGCCCAACATGAGTACTTGATGTGTGGATGTATCTTGTAATATTGCGGGTAACAGTCCTTTTGAAAAGTCAGGATTTAATGCCATCTTACCGGAATACCTCCTTGTTGTAGTGTTGTTTTAATTGCCTTAATCGTCGTTTCTTTATCATGTAAAATACTCGCTGCGAGCCCTGCCGAAACAGGGGTGTCAGTAAATAATGTCTTAAAATGCTCAGCAGTACCGCCACCGCCAGAAGCGATGACCGGTATGGAGACACGTTGTGTAATGCCGTTTAAATGGGCGAGGTCAAATCCTTGTTTCATGCCATCGTAAGCCATACTGGTAATGAGCAACTCACCAGCACCCAACGCTTCTACTTGTTGCACCCAATCATAAACACGTATATTTGTTCGTTTTTTACCGCCGTGCGTGCAACAGAAGTAATCATTTAATGTCTCATCATAATAACTATCAATGGCGATACAAATGCATTGTTTACCAAATGTATGACTAGCTTCACGAATCAATTCTGGATTATTTAACGCAGCCGAATTAAGAGATACTTTATCCGCCCCGTTTTGTAACAGTTGAGAAATGTCTTCAATAGAACTGATACCACCGCCAACAGTCAAAGGAATAAATAGTTGTTCAGCGGTTTGACGTATAATATCCAACGTTAAAGCATGACCTTGTTCCGTTTTTGAAATATCGAGAAAGACGAGTTCATCGGCACCTTCGTCGTTATAATACATCGCTAAATCAACAGGGTCCCCAATATCGCGTAATCCTTTAAATTGAATACCTTTGACGACCCGGCCATCTTTAACATCTAAACAGGGGATGATGCGTTTTTTAATCATGTTAATCCCTCCCAAAAGTCAGGGCGATGAGCCGCTTTACCGACAATAGCCGCTTCTACACCGATTGCTTCTAATTGTGCAAGGTCTTCTTGATGACGAATGCCTCCAGACGCAATGATAGGGAGGTTAACCGCCTTTACTAATTCAGCAGTTGTTTCGAAGTTCGGGCCGCCCATTTTTCCGTCTTTTGAAATATCTGTATAAATCATGCCACCAATTGGTAGGTGGGCAATGGACTGCGCAAATGTAATCAAATCCTCTTGTGTTGATTCAAGCCAACCATTGACTTTAATGGTCCGATTATACGCATCAATGGAAAGGTAGATTTTCCCAGGAAATAACGCACTCATTGATTCTAACCATTCAGGATGTTGAATGGCTTGTGTCCCTACAATGCAATAATCAACGCCAGCCTCAAAATAATGACGTAATGCCGCTTCGTCTCGAATACCACCACCTACTTCAACTGGCTTATGAGCATGTTGTACAAGGGAAGCAATATAATTTGATTCTGTCGGAGTTTGATGTTTCGCACCCATCAAATCGACAATGTGAATGCGATCGACACATTGAAATTGATTATAAAATTGAATGCTCTCTTCAGCAGAACGTGACATTTCCTCAGACGTATTGTAATTACCTTCTGTTAGGCGTACACTTTTACCTTCAATGAGGTCGATTGCTGGCCATAGCTTAATCATTTAAAACCCTCCTTCTAATGCTTGTTGTAGTATTGCCAATCCTTTATCGCCACTTTTCTCAGGGTGAAATTGAATACCGATGTACTGTTGATATTGGACGATAGCTGGAATATTTGTACCGTATGAGGCATAAGCTACCACATGCTCAGTCATCGGTGCTTGAAAACTATGCACGAAATATACATCGTGATTGAGCTCTGGATGGGAACCGAGTAACGTATTCCAACCTAAATGTGGCACAGTATATGGTGTATTAATCTGAACAATGCGACCTGGCATAAGCCCGAGTCCTTTGGCGTTTCCTTCTTCGCTCGATTCATAAAGTAACTGCATCCCAAGACAAATACCAATCATGGGTTGAGTTGTCTGTGTTAAAAAGTCATACAATTGATAGTCATTTATTTTTGTCATTGCCGTTTTAAAATGACCGACGCCTGGTAAAATTAGCGTATCTGCTTGAGCTAAAACATCTGTATCTTTACTTAATACAACGTCATAGCCTAAATGTTTAACAGCTCGTTGCACATTGAGCACATTCCCTAACCCGTAATCCACGATACCGATCATTCAATCACGCCCTTTGATGAGGGGATTCTCGCTGTATCAGAAGGGGCTAGTGCTTGTTTTAAAGCACGCGCAAAAGCCTTGAAAATGGCTTCAATTTCATGATGCATATTACCTTGATGTAATAAATCGATATGTGTAGTTAAACGCGCATTAATCACTAATGCTCTAAAAAACTCCTCCACTAATTCTGTATCAAATGTGCCGACTTTTTCTTTACTAAATTGAGCTTGAAAGTGAAGGTAGGGGCGACCACTAATATCGACGACAGCACGTGCAAGTGTTTCGTCCATTGGTAAATATTGCGTCCCGTACCGTTCAAAATGAGGTTGGTCTTTGATCATTTCAAGTAACAATTGTCCCATTACAATACCAATGTCTTCCGTCGTGTGATGGTCATCTACCCACGTATCGCCTGCCACATCTACATGTAAGCTTAACCCGCTATGAAAGCTGAATAAGGTGAGCATATGATCTAAAAAGCCGACGCCAGTTTGAATATGGCACTCCGACCCTTTAGACAATTCAATGGCTATTTTGGTTTCTTTCGTTTCACGATTAAGTTGATAAGGCATGTTGTTCACTCCATTCTTTGACAGCTTCTTCAAAAGCGTCTAATTCCTCTTGAGTCGCAATAGAATATCTCACACATTCTGCCATTAGTGGTAGTTCATTGGCATCATAAAAGCGTGGTAAAAAGCCTTTTGATGATAAATGTTGACCTAGTAACTCTGCGTTGGGCCCCTGAGTAAGTACGAAATTGGTCTCACTCGGAAAAATAGTCATGTATGGTTTGGCATAGGTCGTTAATATGGAATTAAGTTGTGTGCATAGCTTACGTTGTTGTTCAATGAGTGCTTGTGTTTCATATGGATGTTCAAAGAGATGAATCGCGATATCCAATGTTAAGGTTGAAAGTGGATATGGATGTTCAATTTGACGCATCATTGTGATTGTCGTTTCAGTGCTGATTAAGACACCTAACCGTAACCCTGCCATCGCAAAAGCTTTAGATAATGTGCGCATGACTAAAATATGATCTTGAAACGGTAGGTTAAGGGGTGTTGTAAAATCAACATAGGCCTCATCAATCACTAAATATCCTCCAACCTTCAGTAATTCATCCGCTATTGTCTGTATTGCTTCAGCGTTGAAGCGGTGACCTGTTGGGTTATGCGGATTACTAAAAATAAAAAAGCTTGGTTTAATCGTTCTAATCGCCTCGATAATGGATGCGATTGAAAAAGTAAGGTCCGTCGATGCATCGACAAAACGAATCTCCCGTTGTGTTTGTTGTGCGTAATCTTGATACATGAAAAAGTCGGGATTTAAGGTAAGGCACGGACCGGGCGGCATTTGAAACATCAGCTTTTGAATTAGTTCATCCGAGCCATTCCCACAACAAATTTGGTCCATCGTTATATTGCCATAATACGACGCATAAGCCCGTCGAAAGCGATCGTAGTGGTCGCTAGGGTAGTGATGATAATTGCTAGATGTAATAAGGTCGATGAGTGTTGCGTCGTCTATTGGTTTAATAGGGCTCTCGTTTTTATTCATTCTGATCATACAAGTCACCTCCGCGACGTATTAATAAGGATTGCTCATGGTTATATAATTGTTCTTCTTGTGCGAGTCGTGCCGCATCTTGATAAGTCGCATTAAAAGTATGTTGGTTTAAATGAATGACAGTATGTTTCGTTAAAAAGTCATTAACAGACAAACCATGTTGAAAACGTGCGGTACGGTTTGTTGGTAGGACGTGACTTGGACCAGCAATATAATCACCCATCGCCTCTGGAGCGTAACCTCCTAAAAATAGACTACCGACATAATTGATATCGTCAACGTATGTTTCCGGATTTTCCGTTTGAATAGAGGCATGTTCGGGTGCAATGGTATTCATCACTTCGCAACTTTCTTCAAAGTTTTGAGTATGAATTAAATAATGATGCTATGCCAAACTTTCTTTTAATATTGATTGACGTTGTGTTTGTTGAAATAGCTGTTGAATTCGAGTTGAGACTTGTTTTAATAAGGATAAATCGGTCGAAATCACAAAGGTACGTGCCAACTCATCATGTTCCGCTTGTGCGAGGACATCGTAAGCAATCGCATCAATATCACATGTATCATCAATCATTAATGCAATTTCACTCGGTCCTGCGATTTGATCAATACCTACTGTTCCGTACAATAACTTTTTAGCATAAGCGACATATTGATTACCTGGACCGACGATTTTATCCACTTTATCAATGGTTTCTGTTCCATAAGCTAGGGCAGCAATACTTTGCGCGCCTCCAGTTTGATACACATGATCAACGCCTGTAATGTAGCAAGCGGCTAGCACACTTTGGTTAACACCATTCGTTTGTGGCGGTGTGACGACAGTAATATTTTTCACACCAGCTACCTTTGCGAGTGTTGCGGTCATTAAAACGGTAGACGGATAACTCGCTTTGCCACCAGGAACATAAATGCCAACAGAAGCAATTGGGCGATAGACTTCATACATTTCTTCATCCGAAGGGCCATCAGTGTAACGAATGCGCTGTTGATACGCATAAATACGTTGATAGCTGTGTTCGAGCGCGGTTTTCAACTTAGGGTCAAGTGTGTCATAAGCCTGTTGTAATTGTATTTTTGGAATTTCTAATTGTGTCGTGTGAACCCCATCGAATTGCTGATTATAAGTATGAAGCGCTTGGTCCCCTTGTTGTTTAACAGTGTCACAAATCTCGGCAATAAGGTCGTGTAATGTTAGATCCAGTGGTTCGGTGGATTGATAATATTGCAGAAATGATTGGGTATTATAAATCAATGACAGACCCTCCTAACGTGTGAATAAATGCATCAATTTCATTGGAATGTGTAAAGAAACTTTGACGATTGGTAATTAATTTCGCTTGTACCTCTGTAATATATTCTTTTTCGACAAGCCCATTTGACTTTAAAGTGGTGCCAGTTTGAACAATATCGACAATGCCATCTACCATTCCTATGACACAAGCGAGCTCAATAGAACCAGACAGTTCGATACATGTCACATCGCGTCCTGTGTTTCTAAAATAAGCTTGTGCAGTTTTAGGATAAGAAGTCGCGATAGTCTTGTAGGTTTCTGTTGAGTCAAAAGCTGCCACCGCTAAGTGACATTGGCCAAATGGCAAAGATAAGAGTTGATTCACATCGTAGTGATGCTCCTGTAAAATGTCGCTTCCTGTAATCCCTACATCAGCAATGCCTTGTTCAACATAAGTAGGTACATCTTGTCCTTTCACAAATAAAAAGCGATACTGTTCTGTTTGAATTTGTAATTGTCGCTCGCGTGATTCCAATTGTTCAACGAGAGACTGTTGATTTTGATCTGCTAAATAAGCGATGAAACTTTTTAATAAACGACCTTTGGCTAAAGCAATGGTTAACATGTCACTTCCTCCTTGATGATTGAATGCGTTAAATCAATTTATATTAGTATCATTTAGTTTGATGTATTTAGACTTTTCAGAAATATAAATGTGTAATAAATAATAGTGTTGAGATATAGAACATCTATATCGTTCTACTGAGTACTGTAAACAAATGTGCGTTAGTGATCAGTATGCATATGAACGTGAGTGAATAGACGTTCCTCTCTATGCCAAAGAAGTCTCGGCTAAGGTTGCAATCAGAGGAAAACACCTCGAAACCAAGAATGCACTTTATCCAATTGAATGTTTCTAAATGTTTATTAAACAATGGTTTTAAATTCAGCGCTCGATTTTGCTCCTAAAGAAAGGTTCGCCTGCTCGCTATCACTCGCATGCATAACGTACACTAATCTCATTGTATTCGAAGTGTACGTAAGCTCCCACACTATGTTTTATAATCCGGTTTCGCGCTGCAAAACTCTCAACAAAATGAGACGCTTCACTAAAACCAAAGAACGGTTTGAGTTCAGCGCTCGATTTTGCTCGAGTTCTGACCGCAGCGCTTCACACTTTTTTATAACACTAGACCCAAGCCGAAGCCTTCGAGTTGATTGTTATAATAACCTCCTGATAGGACGTGATCGTTGTTCAGATAGGCTTTGATGAAGGTGCCTTTGTAATAAGACCTTGGTGGCAAGGGTGTAATGTCTAAATGAATGTTTGTAATATTTAATGACTCTAAAAACGTAGCCCATCGTTCTAAGCTTGCTACAATGTGATGCTCAGCTGAGTATAAAGATGTGAGCAGTGATAGTTGTTGATCTGTAGGTGTCAGCAAGAGTTGCACAATTGGGTGTTGGACGCCGAGCACTTTCTTTAATTCTGAGATGTTTCTTTGAGAAATCCACTTTAGTACCGACGCTGTTTGCTCTTTGGCATCAAGCAATAAGTGAATCAGCTGATAGTGTCCAATGACAACGTATTGAACGGTGGTCGACAGATGATGTTGAATATATGTATGAAATTGTTGAAAAGCGTGATGAATATCTTGAATCGTCGGATTATAGCATTCTAATCCGAGTTGCGTAGATACTTCCTGATATCTCGCAATAGGACCGCTGTACGCTATTTTTTGATTTTGAAGTTCGTAATTTTGATAATATCGAACGAGTTGGTCTGTAAAATCATTTCGTAATGCATAAATTTGGTCGTTGTTTTGCCAAATACTACGTTCTGGCATTTGTTTTAAATCATCTGAAGTTAATTGTGACCAGTTCAATGATTCGATAAACGACGTATCGATTAAGGTGAATCCTTGATTAGAGAAATAATCTAAGAATTGCACTTCTTGCTTTTTTGATTCAAGTAATTGCTGCATAATTAAACCTCGCTTTCATTCGCTATCGAACTAAAGTGTTTTAAGAATAACGTTATCATATCACAACCATTTTTCTATTTCAATGAATAATCTGAAAATAAAGAAAAGAAGAAGTTAGCGTATGAAATATATAGTAAATAATCGTATTTTATTAAAGTAGGCGGTATAATTAGAAAGTAGTAAAGTGATTATTTTAACAAGGGAGCATACATTATGAATTTTGAAAAATATATCGACCACACACAATTAAAACCAGAAACGACACGTGAACAAATCGATCGTATTTTAGAAGAAGCGAAAACATATCATTTTAAATCTGTATGTGTTAATCCAACGCATGTACACTATGCGGCTGAAGCATTATCAGATTCAGATGTGCTTGTATGTACAGTGATTGGTTTCCCATTAGGTGCATCAACAAGTAAGACAAAAGCATTTGAAACAGAGGATGCTATCAATAATGGTGCTGATGAAATTGACATGGTGATTAATGTTGGCGCATTGAAAGATGGCCGTGACGAAGAGGTACAACAAGATATCGAAGCGGTAGTTAAAGCAGCACAAGGTAAAACTGTGAAGGTCATCATTGAAACAGTATTATTAACAGATGAAGAAAAAGTGAAAGCTTGCCAATTAGCACAAGCAGCGGGCGCTCATTTTGTGAAAACATCAACTGGATTTGCAGGTGGCGGCGCAACACCTGAAGATGTCAAACTTATGAAAGACACTGTTGGTGATGCATTAGAAGTAAAAGCATCAGGCGGCGTACGTAGTTTAGAAGACTTTAAAGCAATGCTAGATGCTGGTGCGACACGCGTTGGCGCAAGTGCTGGTGTACAAATTATGCAAGGTTTAGAAGCAGATACAGATTATTAAGATTGTATCTGATTAAGAGGAGTGATTGTTTATGACTAGACCATTTAATCGTGTTCATTTAATTGTAATGGACTCTGTTGGTATTGGAGAAGCACCCGATGCTCACAAATTTAATGATGAAGGAAGTCATACACTGAAACATACGTTAGAGGGCTTTGAAGGTACATTGCCATCCTTAGAACGTTTAGGCTTAGGTAATATTGCCCCGCTACCGGTCGTGAATACAGTTGATCATCCATTGGCTTATCATACGAAGTTAAGTGAAGCGTCTGTCGGAAAAGATACGATGACAGGTCACTGGGAAATTATGGGATTAAACATTAATAAACCATTTAAAGTATATCCAAATGGTTTTCCTGATGAGTTAATTGAACAAATTGAATCATTAACTGGCCGCAAAGTTGTAGCGAACCGCCCAGCTTCAGGTACACAAATTATTGATGAGTGGGGCGAACATCAAATGAAGACAGGGGACTTGATTGTCTATACTTCAGCGGACCCTGTGCTTCAAATTGCGGCACATGAAGATGTCATTCCTTTAGAAGAATTATATGATATCTGTGAAAAAGTTCGTGAAATTACGAAAGACCCTAAATATTTAATCGGTCGTATTATTGCACGTCCATATGTGGGTGAACCTGGTAATTTCACACGTACAAGTAATCGTCATGACTATGCTTTAAAACCATTTGGCAAAACCGTGATGAACACATTAAAAGATGAGGGTTACGATGTGATTGCGATTGGTAAAATCAATGATATTTACGATGGTGAAGGTGTCACTGAAGCTATTCGTACGAAAAATAATATGGATGGTATGGATCAGTTGATGACAGTCGTGAATAAAGAATTTACAGGTATGAGTTTCTTAAACCTAGTTGATTTTGATGCGTTATATGGTCATCGTCGTGATAAACCGGGTTATGCCCAAGCCATTAAAGACTTTGATGAGCGATTACCAGAGTTACTGGATGCTTTAAATGAGGATGATTTACTCATTATTACAGCAGACCATGGTAATGATCCAACAGCAGACGGTACAGATCATACACGTGAATATATTCCTGTGTTGATGTATAGTCCAAAATTTAAAGAAGGTCACGCGCTAGATGGCGATACAACGTTCAGTTCAATCGGTGCAACGATTGCGGATAACTTTGGGGTGACATTACCAGAGTTCGGACATAGTTATTTAAATGAATTAAAATAATAGTAAGAGAGGTTGAGGCATAAAGCATTAATGCTCTGGGAAATCGATTAACGGTATCCCACAAGCAGGATTTTGTTTCAACCTCTTTTTGACGCTTATCATTAATACTTTTCGATTAATGTGTTACGTTATTAAGTGGAACTGTATTGGGATGTTGTAATGTAAAGGAGAATGATATGAGCAAACAACGCCATAGCATGTCAAAGTCTCAACAAATATTACTCGCTGTAATTATCATGATATTGTTACTGGAAGTCGTATTAACAATATTCTTTGTTTCCTTCAGCTCACCTGTATATAAAGGACTTACTATTATTCACGGAATACTCATTGTGGTATTTTTAGGTAGGCAAATTAAAGATAAAGGTGTGTAACACATCACTACCGGTCATTGTACAATGACCGGTTTTTCTTGTGTGACGTTATCATTGTTAGTTGCTACATGTTGTTGCCTATAATGTATAGCGCCTATTATGTATATCATTCAATGTGATAAAATAAAAGTGATTATATTGTTGTATTACTATAAGTTGAAGTAGAAAGAACTTAGAAGGTGCCGATATGTTTAATTTAACGATTTTATTATTAGAGCGTGTAGGTTTGATTATTATTTTGGCTTATTTGTTAATGAATTTAAGTCATTTTAAGAAAGTGATGAACCAACGTGATAAGTGGCGGTCAAAATGGCAGCTATGCATTATATTTTGTTTATTTGCGATTATGTCGAATTTTACTGGAATTGTCATTCATCATGGCGACATTTTATCGAGTAAAATTTACTTCCAACTTGATGATGATGTATCACTGGCGAATACACGCGTGTTAACGATTAGTGTTGCAGGATTAGTAGGTGGCCCATTCGTGGGCGCGGTTGTAGGCATTGTGTCTGGTATCTTTCGCTTTTATATGGGAGGTGCAGAGGCCTATACTTATTTAGTTTCTTCCTTATTTATCGGTTTAATCGCTGGCTATTTCGGCCAACACTTTCGTCGCTTTCAACAACGTTATCCTTCAGTCGGTGTGAGTGCATTAATTGGTGCGTCGATGGAAGTGTTACAAATGCTGTGTATTTACTTTTTAGCACAAGATAAAGCGCACGCGACGGATTTATTGCAACTGATTGCGTTACCGATGATTATCGTCAATAGTACAGGTACAGCGATTTTTATGTCCATTATTATCTCAACATTAAAGCACGAAGAACGTATGCGCGCGGTACAAACACATGATGTATTACAGATTACGAATCAAACGTTACCTTACTTTAAAGAAGGGTTAAATGAACATTCTGCTCAACATGTGGCGATGATTATTAAAGATCTTATGAAAGTCTCGGCCGTTTCGATTACAAGTGGGCGCGATATTTTAGCGCATGTCGGTGCGGGAAGTGATCACCATGTACCCAAAAAAGAAATTGTGACGCATTTATCGAAAGAAGTCATGCAAACAGGTGAGTTAAAAGAAGTACATACTAAAGAAGAGATAGGGTGCCCTCATGCTAATTGTCCGTTACATGCGGCCATTGTGATTCCTCTAAAGGCACATAAAACAGTGATTGGGACATTAAAAATGTATTTTACGGATCCGAATGATTTAACCTTTGTAGAACGTCAATTGGCGGAAGGCTTAGCCAAGATTTTTGGTAGTCAAATTGAATTGGGAGAAGCGGAAATGCAAGGGAAGCTATTAAAAGATGCTGAGATTAAATCCTTACAAGCTCAAGTGAATCCGCACTTTTTCTTTAATGCGATTAATACCATTTCAGCCCTGGTTAGAATAGATAGTGAAAAGGCACGTGAACTGTTATTAGAATTGAGCCATTTTTTTAGATCGAATTTACAAGGGTCTCGTCAAAATAAAATTACTTTAGAAAAAGAGTTAGGCCAAGTGTCTGCTTACTTATCTCTTGAACAAGCGCGCTTTCCAGGCCGTTTTAATGTCACATTTGATGTGCCAGAGCGATATATGAATGCATTTGTTCCACCCTTTTTAATTCAAATTCTAGTTGAAAATGCGGTCAAACACGCCTTTGCCAAACGCAAAAAAGAGAATCAAATTGTGGTTTCAGTGCAGGATACGGAGGCGGGTTTAAAAGTGGCTGTTCAAGATAATGGGCACGGTATTCCCACTGAAAAGTTAAAACTGCTTGGCGAACAAGCAGTAGAGTCTGAATCGGGAACAGGCAGTGCGCTTGAAAATTTAAATTTGAGATTAAAAGGATTATTTGGCAATGCCGCCAAATTGCATTTTGAATCTAATCCAACTGGAACGATCGTATGGTGCCATTTACCACATAAGAAAGAAGAGGTGTCGGGATGAAGGTATTAATTGTAGATGATGAACCACTTGCGCGTAATGAGTTGATGTATTTACTGAATCGAATTGGTGGGTTTGATACTATTGATGAAGCTGAAAATGTCTCGGAAACGTTAGAAGCATTGTTAATTGGAGAATACGATATCGTTTTCTTAGATATTAATTTAACAGATGACAATGGAGTGGAATTAGGACGCAAAATTCAAAAGATGAAGTCACCGCCTGCTATTATTTTTGCGACAGCTCACGATCAGTATGCTGTGCAAGCTTTTGAACTTAATGCGACAGACTACGTACTCAAACCTTTTGAGGAATCACGCATTAAACAAGCGGTTGATAAAGTCACTGCGATGCAACGTGAAGATAAAGAGACGACAAACGCAGCATCTTCCATCGAACAAGCGCTGCCGATTGAGATTGACGACAGAATTCATATGTTGAGTCAAAGTGACATTATTGGCTTTAGTGTAAATCAAGGTGTGACCACAATATTTACGACGCACGGAGACTACGAAGTGCTTGAGCCGCTTAGTACGTATGAAAAGAAACTCAACCCACAGCGTTTTTTACGCATTCATCGTGCACATATTATTAACAAACAACATATTCAAGCAGTTGAACATTGGTTTAATTACACATTGAGAGTGACACTGACGAATGAGATTAAAATGCAAGTGAGTCGTTCATATATGAAACAATTTAAACAGGCAATCGGGTTAACGTAATGGCTGCTTGATACGCTTTATTCAAAGGATACAGGCCTTGAATAGAGCGTATTTTTTTATGTCCTTCTTCATTTTGTGCATGTCACCTATCAATTTTTGCATTTCGGCGTGAAAATGCTTTATAAATGCGTTTTCATATTAAACTATAAGTAATTAATAAGTCTTAGGAGGACAGGGAAATGAGAGAGAAAAAAGAAAAAACATATGGCTTCTTGCATCAAGTATTAGTCATGTCACTCATACTATTTGTATCAAAAATAATTGAGTCGTTTATGCCAATACCGATGCCTGCATCAGTGATTGGACTCGTATTGTTATTTGTCTTGTTATGTACAGGGGTTGTGAAATTAGGACAAGTTGAAACAGTAGGTACAGCACTTACAAATAATATTGGATTTTTATTCGTACCTGCCGGCATTTCTGTAGTAAATTCTTTAGGTATTTTAAGTCAAAGTCCATTTCTCATTATTGCATTGATTATTATTTCAACACTTTTATTACTTATATGTACAGGATTTATATCTCAAATGATTATGAAATTGTCACCGAAAAAGACAGAAACATCTACTCAAACTAAACGCATGAAAGGAGCCCAATCACATGGTTAATCATCTTGCATTAGACACACCCTATTTCGGGATTTTGTTATCGGTTATTCCGTTTTTAATTGCAACGTACTTATTTAAAAAGACGAATGGATTCTTCTTATTTGCGCCATTATTTGTAGCGATGGTAGTGGGTGTAGCTTTTCTATATTTTACAGGCATACCTTACGAAAACTATAAAATTGGTGGGGACATCATTAACTTTTTCTTAGAACCTGCAACGATTGCTTTTGCGATTCCACTATATAAAAAGCGCGACGTCCTTGTTAAACATTGGCACCGTATCCTTGGTGGTATAGGTTTAGGGACTATAGTGGCTTTAATTGCGATATTCTTTATTGCTAAAGCCCTACAATTTGGCGATCAAATTATTGCATCAATGTTACCACAAGCAGCTACAACAGCTATTGCCTTACCAGTATCAGAAGGGATTGATGGCGTGAAAGAGCTGACCTCTTTAGCTGTTATTTTAAATGCGGTTATTATTTACGCGCTAGGTAATAAATTATTGAAATTCTTCCATATTGAAAACCCGATTGCAAGAGGATTAGCATTAGGTACAAGTGGTCACACTTTAGGGGCTGCAGCTGCAAAAGAGTTAGGACCAACTGAGGAATCAATGGCGAGCATCGCGATTGTACTTGTAGGTGTAGTAGTAGTGGCTGTCGTACCAATACTCGCAACCGTCTTCTTTTAAAATTTATATGTAATAAGATAATAGGAAAGGTTTGGACACACAGCTGCAACGTGTGGTCCGAGCCTTTTCTCTTTTTAAATGAAAGTCTGAGATAAAAAAGATATAATAAATGTAATATTAGTTTGAAGTTTATTACCTGAATTTTCGAAAAGTTGGTGAAAATGATGAAAAAGTTAATTCAACATAAGCAAGATTTTCTAAAAGATATGTTAGAAGGGATGCAGTACGCCAACCCAGCTATTGAAGTCATTCACGATACGATTGTCGTGCGTCAGACGAAAAAACAATCTGGTGTCGCACTTGTATCAGGTGGTGGCAGTGGTCACGAGCCTGCTCATGCCGGTTATGTGGCAGAGGGCATGCTAGACGCTGCGGTGTGTGGTGAAGTATTCACCTCTCCAACCCCAGATAAAATTTTAGAAGCGATTAAAGCAGTCGACACAGGCGAGGGTGTGTTATTGATTGTTAAAAATTACGCTGGCGATGTTATGAATTTTGAAATGGCTCAAGAGATGGCACAAATGGAAGGCATCGACGTTGAGACAGTCGTTGTAAAAGACGATATTGCTATAGAAGAGATACAACAACGTCGCGGTGTCGCAGGAACAGTTTTTGTTCATAAATATGCGGGTTACCTTGCTGATCAAGGAACATCGCTTTCTACGATACAGTCGAAAGTGTTAACGTTTATCGAGGGTATACGGACAATAGGCATGGCATTAACACCACCTATGGTACCCACCACTGGTCAATATGGTTTTGATATTGATGAGACAGAGATGGAGATTGGTATAGGTATTCATGGTGAAAAGGGGTTAAAACGGCTGCCGATTGAACCCATTCAGAGTATTTCAGATCGACTAATTGAATTACTGAGTGAAGAAGTAAAAGAAGCGTCAGTCATCGTCATGGTTAATGGGATGGGTGCTACACCACTTTCGGAATTAAATATCACAACGAAATATGTCGATCAATCCTTAAAAGCGCAAGGGAAAACAGTGCAATCATGGTTTGTGGGCGATTATATGACTGCTTTAGATATGCAAGGTTTTTCAATTACGTTAGTCCCTTATCAAGAAGAAGTTCAAAAAGCATTAAATGCACCAACAACGAGTCATTATTTTACAAAATAGAGGGTGAAACTTATGGATAAAGCAACACTTAAACAACGATTATTACAATTAAAAACAACATTTCAAGAGCAAGAAGAGACGTTAACCGAACTTGACCGTGCAATTGGAGACGGTGATCATGGCGTTAACATGAAACGTGGTTTTGAAGCATTAGCAGAGAAAATAGATGGTCGTTCAATTGCCTCCTTGTTGAAATCCACGGGCATGACCCTGATGTCTAATATTGGTGGCGCCTCAGGGCCTTTATATGGATTTAGTTTTGTCAAAATGTCTCAAGTGGTCAATGAAGAGATTGATCATGACACTTTAGTAGAAATGTTAACTGCTTTTGCTGAAGCGGTGGCACAACGTGGAAAAGTAGAACTTAATGAAAAAACAATGTATGACGTGATTGAAAGCGCGCGACAAGCGATTGCAAATGGTGAGACAGTAACGTTAGATAGATTACAAGGTTTCGCAAATGATACGAAAGAGATGGTGGCTACCAAAGGACGTGCAGCATACTTTAAAGAAGATTCAAAAGGTTACATTGATCCAGGTGCTCAAAGTAGTGTTTATATTTTAAATGCATTGATTGGAGAGGATTAGAATGACAGCCATTGTAATTGTAAGTCACAGTGAAGCCATTGCGACAGGGACAAAAGCCTTATTGAACCAAATGGCCCAAGGGGTGGAAGTGATTGCTGTAGGCGGCAGTCAGGGTGAGATTGGTACTTCGTTTGATGACATTTCGGAAGTGATTAATCACCTTGAGACAGATGCACTTTGCTTTTTTGATATTGGTTCTTCGGAAATGAATTTGGATATGGCTATTGAAATGTATCCAGGTGAATATCGAGTAGAAAAGGTCACTGCGCCTATTGTAGAAGGTAGCTTTGTGGCGAGTGTAGCATTATCCACCGGCAAAAGTTTTAATGAAGCTATTGCAGCTACCAATGATATTTAAAGCTAGAAAATATCTCGAAACTGAGAGCGCATCATAGCTACTTGATTTCTCTTTTTTAGTCAAGTTTTTTTAATCATTAAAATCAGATATATCAAGGGGTTAAGGGTAACTATCTCAAATCGAAATAGTTACCCTTATTATCAAGATAAGAAGAAACTCGTTTCAAAATCTAAAAGAAATTAACAATTTCTGTGAATAGTAAATAAGCAGAATACACAGTACCAGCAATATCAAAAATCTTAAAAAGCGTATCGGCAAAAGAAGCTTTACCACTAGAGGTTCTGAAAGCATAAATAGCACCAACTACAAAGCAAGTCATAGCACCACAAATTAAAATGGCAAATATAAATTTCAGAACAAAAAATTCATAATCTACAAAATACAAAGATAAGAAAATCATTCCAACTCCACCAGTAAAATAGCAATACCTCTTATAGCCTTCTTCACTCAACTCAACAAGTAGTCCTAAGAATCCAAATATTAAACACGGAAAACCTATCCAAACCCAACCTCCACCACCAAACATAAACCAAAAAAAGCCAAAAATAATACAAAAAGTTGCTATAGCATATCCAACTAAACCATTACTCTTATTTTCCAATGAAATCATCCCTCATTCTTTTATTTTTAATTATTATACACCTTAAAAACTTTTATTTGACGGTAACTTAAAGAATTTTTATCTCTTAGACAGAAAAAAACAGGATTTCGAAAGAACATAATATTATGGGCAAATTTAAAGCTTTGATCACTCAGTGGTTAAAGCTCTTTTTTTATAAAAGAATAGTTTGCTCTGCTGATTGCTATATTAATAAAACCAGAGTAAAAACTAGGAGGAATACAGATGACTGTAACAGTTATGCTAAGTAATATATGTATATGTATCATTGCCCAATATCTCTACGAACAAATAAAAAATAATAAGTAAAAAACATCTAATTACTTTATTCCAATTGCTTTATTGACAATGAGCCTCTGAACCCTTAACAAACCTAAAACTTGTCGAATCGTCGTCTTAATAGCTCAAGCTATGCCGACATTCGTCTTCAAGTTTAGTTAAGGGTTCTTCTCAACATCAATAAATTTTCTCGGCATAAATGTATGATCTATTTTTCTGAAGATTTCTTAAAAATACCAATAATCCAAAAAATAAAAAACACACTAACATACCAAAAAGAAATCCATCTAAAAGTTTGAAAGTTAATTTTTCAGGTGTTGGAAGTAAATAATCCATTGTACAACGAAGCATAATTGCTAATACTAACGCTTTTAAAAAGTAATTAATCCTATTCACCTATTTCACTCCTTTTTAAAAATTTTATCACAAGAACTATTTAAAATTTAAAGAAGTTTTTAAAGATTTATGGGTAAATCATATAATTTTATCATCTAAAACCGTATATAACTCTTAAAACACAAATATGAGCGAATAAATATATGCTATTTAAAAACTTGAGTTTGGCGCTTGATTTTGCTCTTAAGGAAAGGTTCGCCTGCTCGCTATTTCTACTTCTATTGCTCCCCAAATTAGAATAATCCGGTTTCGTGCTGCAAAACTCTCAACAAAATGAGACGCTTCACTAAAACCAGAGAACGGTTTTAGTTCAGCGCTCGATTTTGCTCGAGTTCTGAACGCAGCACTCCACACTTTTTTATATTTTTTTGACGAGGTTGGATTTTAGGCCGATTTGGCCGAAGCCTGGTATTTTACAGTCAATGTCGTGACCGTCGTCGGGATCAACGATTTTAATGTTTTTAACTTTTGTACCTTGTTTGATGGCGTTGGAGGATCCTTTGACTTTTAAGTCACGAATGACAGTGATGGTATCCCCGTCTTGAAGTGCATTGCCATTTGCATCGCGTACAATAGCGGCTTCGTTTGCTTCGTCGATTGATGCTTGAGTCCATTCATAGCCGCATATTGGACAAACGAAAGATGTGCCATCTTCATAAGTATATTCTGAGTCACATTGTGGACAATTTGGTACTGTTGCCATGTATGATTAACCTACTTTCATGAGTCATTACCTTATAATGTAGCACATAATTTAGGAAATGTATCTATGTTAACGTTTAAATTTGCTCGAAAAAAGGAATTATAAAACTAATATTGATAGAGCACACTGCATTTTCACACAGCTTGAAAAGTGACTGCTTATGATTAGAAAAGGGGATAGGACAATGTCAAAATTAGAAGTGATGAATCCATCAACAGAAGAGGTTATTGATACATTATCATTTGATACAAAAGCGGAAATGGAAGACAAAATTGAACGCGCGTATGAGGCGTTCCAATCTTGGAAAGAAGTGGATGCGCATGAACGTTCTCGACTATTGTGGGCATGGTCGTCATTAATCAAGGAACACCGTGACGAGTTAGCGCGCTTAATTACACTTGAAGGCGGTAAGCCATTTGCTGAGGCACAAGGAGAAGTGGATTACGCTGTTTCTTATGTTGACTGGTATGCTGAAGAAGCCAAACGTACTTATGGACGCACGATCCCAGCAAATACACCGGATAAAAAGATTCTCGTCGATAAGTTTCCAGTTGGTGTAGTGGGTGCGATAACACCTTGGAACTTCCCGGCTGCTATGATTACTCGAAAAATGGCGCCAGCCCTTGCTGCGGGATGTACGATTGTTTGTAAACCAGCGACACAAACGCCATTAACGACTATTCGTCTTGTGGAATTAGCGCATGAAGCAGGTATACCTAAAGCAGCGATTTCATATGTGATTGCTAGCGGAAAAGATGCTGGTGAATTATTTACAGACCACCCTCATGTTCATAAAATTACTTTTACAGGATCAACGGGCGTAGGCAAGCAATTAATTGCTCAAGCTTCTGAACATGTTAAAAATGTCACAATGGAATTAGGCGGCTTAGCTCCATTGATTGTTCATAAAGATGCAGATATTGAAGTGGCAGTTGATCAAACAATTGCATCAAAATTTAGAAATGCTGGTCAAACTTGTATTTGCGCAAACCGTATTTATGTTCATGAAGACATTGCAGAAGACTACGAACAACGACTGATCGAAAAAGTCCATGCACTTAAAGTAGGAGATGGATTTGAAGAAGATGTAAAGGTTGGACCACTCATTAATGAGGCCGCTGTAGAGAAAGTGTTAGATCACATTGAGGATGCTACAAAACATGGCGGTACATTATCTCGTTCAATGGAAGACATTAAAGTCGGTGGTCATTTCTTAAAACCAGTAGTTATTACACAAGCGAATCAAGATATGAAAGCCATGCATGAAGAAACATTTGGTCCGATTGCACCGGTTATGAGATATCGTGATTTAGATGAAGCAATTGGTTACGCAAATGATACAGAATTTGGTTTAGCAGCTTATTTCTTCACAAATGATTACCGTACAGGTCTTTATATCTATAACCATTTAGATTATGGCGTGATTGGATGGAATGATGGTGGTCCATCTGCAGCACATGCGCCATTTGGTGGTATGAAAGAAAGTGGTTACGGTCGTGAAGGTGCTATTGAGGGTATTGAGCCTTATTTAGAAACAAAATATTTATCTATCGGTCAATAATAAGATGAAACAAGAGGTTGGGTCATAGGCATTGAGATTGTTCTGCGATGCATGAGTAAGTGTGCGTTATGTTGATGACCTATCCTCTTCGTTTTTTGATAGGAGATATGTATTCACATTATACGTAACGAGGTTTATAATAAAGGGGTATTAAGATGAAAGGATGGAGGACATGCCGTATAAATTTTTCTCGCGACATGGGCACATGTTATATAAAGTGACCCTTATGACGACAGCAGCAACGCTATTAACAGGCACATTAATGCATCATGATACCGATACCTCTATAGCTGCTGAAGAGGATAATACAACAGAAGAAAATACAGCTAACAATAATACAGCTGAACAACCATCAGAAGAAAAAGATGTTAGAGCATTATCTGACGAAGCAGAAGGTAAAATAAACGAACTGGACTATCTAAATACGGATTATAAAAATTCATTTTTAGAATTATTGCGCCTTAATGACCATTCTGAAACAGGTATTGAAGATGTATTACAAGCTGCTGAAGACGCTAATGAAACCGCTAAAAAAGAATCTACTGATAATGATCGTAGACCGGTAGTAGATGCGATTGACCAACAAATTGATGAAATGTATCAAAAGGTTGATATGCCTCAACAAAAAGAACAACGAGATACGTTAACAGTTGGCAAAGATCAAGACAACAAATCTAACACAGAAGAATCTAATACTACAGAATCAAGTGAAACGAGCAATAACACTGATGAATCATCTTCAAGTGACAGTACGAGTGATGATGGAAAAGACGATTTTGATAAAATTTTAGATAAGATTGATTCACTCAATAATTTCCTAGGTAATGATAATCCTGTTAATACAAATGAAAACAATAGTACAGCTACAAACGAACAACCTACAAATGAAAGTGATGCTTATGTCTCTCCATCAAAAGGTGAAGAAGATGTTTCAACTGAGGAATCAACTTCGACTGAAGCGCAATCTGACAATAGCACTGCTCCAGCTCAAAATGACTCAGATGATTCAGGCAATGGTGGAGGCAGTAACGATTCAGAAAGTGACGATAATGCATCATCTGAAGACAAAGAATCAACACCAAGCGCGCCTGATATGTCTACTGACGACAAAACACCGCATCAAGAAGAACAATCCGCAATTAATGAAATTGCAGGTAAAGATCCAGAAGACTTATCAGAAAACCGCGATACCACTTCAAAAATTCAACAGGTGATTACAGATGTAGCTGATCGACAAAGTAAAGATCAAGACTATACAGAACTTAAACGTAATGCATTGAGTGATTTGAGTAACTTAACGCAAGACAGTTCACAATTAAGTGATGATCAAAAACAACAATTACAAGATAGTATTAAAGAAGTTTCTACACAATTAGATGATCAAAATAATGTCATTGTGGATCATTTAAAAAATACAGACGATAAACGTCAGGCAACTAAAACGATATTCGAACAATTATTTAATGAAAATGAAGCGTCAAAACGTCTCGATAATATCGATTTCGACAATCAAAATGATCAGCAACTTGCTAATCAAATTCAACGTGAAGTAGGCCAACTTCAAGGTATAACTGGTGATTCAGTGCTTGATGGCATGTTGAACAATACTTCTAACCAAGCTGGTTTAATTCAAGCAATACTAGCTTCTCGATATAATACGGATAAAGCCAAATCATTAGCGGATACGATCATGGAAGGTCATCCAGATAATGAAACGGTAATTGAACGTTTGAAATCACACTTTACAAGTGATGGAAAGGCCTCAAGTGATGATATTTTAAAATCTTTACTTAATAATTCGGATCATAAAAAAGATATTATTAAAGCCATTTTAGGTAGTAAATTAAGTCCAGAAAATGCGGACTTCCTAACAGACCGTTTAGCGGATGATATTCAATCTGGTCGAGACTTGTTAGGATTGGTACGTGGTGAGTTAGATGACAAAGCGAATACATTGTTAGCGCTACGTGGTAATATCGCTCAAGCACGTGATAAAGCGTCTGATCGATTAAGTCAAATTTTCTCACCTTTAAAAGGATTACCTAGTTTAGATTTACCAAGTCGTTCAAATTCCCTTAATTTACCATCAACAAGTACAAATGATAAACTAATGGATCGCTTAAATAGTGGTAGCCGTTTATTAGGTGGCAGCAATGGTTTATTCCAAAATGACTTTGCGCCAAAACCGAATATTGACCCATATGAACTGATTGGTCGAGATACAACGAGTGGCGGCTTATTAGATGGCTTGTTTGATGATAAAGGCAATTTTCAATTACCTGACACGGGTACTGTTGCGAAATATTCTTGGGTACCAATTGGTGTGGTAGTTGTTATTGTTGGTGTGCTATTCATTTGGAAATCACGTAAAAAACATAAACATTCTTCATAAGAAATAGAAAAAAGCAGAAATAGGCCGTCCTATTTCTGCTTTCTTTATGTGTGAATTAAGATTCACCTTCGATATAATCAAGAGATTGTGCCGCTTCTTTATCGATTGTGCGGTATGAGATGACGCCTAATCCTTTAACATTAGATTCTGACACCACAATTGAACCGTCATCATTTACTTTTTCGACAAAGGCTACGTGACCGTAATATGGATCTGCACCTGATTCACCAGGTTCAAATACAGCAACGGTTTGTTCGCTTGGTTCGTTAGAGACAGAATAGCCTTTTTCTAAAGCAGAACGTGTCCAATCTTTAGCATCGCCCATATCTCCTGCAATAGTTAAATCGAACTGTTTCATGCGATGGTATACATACCAAGTACATTGTCCGAATGGGTAAGGAGAGTCACCTGAAACTGAGAAAGGTTTAAAGTCTCCTGTGTCTTCTGTTGTTACACCTGAGTCGTCCTCCTCTGTTAGTAACTCAGGCATTTCTTTGTCATCAAATCGATCAAGGTCATACGTTTCGATTAATGATTTTAACTTTTTATCATAAGATGGGTCAGTCGCATAAGTCCCTACAAGTGCTGAGGCAGCTGAGCGATAACTTAAACTTTCACTTTTCCAAGTGCCTTTATAGATATCAGGATCGCCATCAATACCATTTTTAATTAAACGAGCGTAGTCATTGAGTGATGCTTTCGTATCCGGATATTTTCGGAAAGACGCGTTGATTTGAAACATGTTACGTCCATCTGATTCTAATGTATCAAAATCAGTCGATTGCCCTTCATAGGCACCTTTCATACCAAATAAATTGTAATTAGGTGCTTGAGACAGTGCACTGCGACCTGAATCAGATTCAAGGATAGCTTGTGCAATCATAATAGATGCATAAATATCGTTTTGTTGACCGATGTCGTGGGCATCTTCAGCAATCGAATTAATAAATTCACGCGTTGACTGATTTGGTACAGCGTGCAGCTCTGATTGATCATTACTGTCAGTGCTTGGTGATTCCTGGAAAAGCGTCGTTTGTCTCAACGCATTACTTTGTGCGTTATCTGTTGAGAATGATTGTTTTGGTGCTTGTGCTTCAGAACGTGTTAATGTGCTAGAATCAGGGATCTGAGGGTTACTTGAAGTCGTCTCATCTGAGTCTACTTCAGGTGTGTCTGAAACATTAGCTTCATCATTCTCGTCTTTATTTTGTTTTAAATAATCATTGTGCGTTTGACGTGCTGATTCACTATATTGATTTAATAAAGCATCAATAGATGTTTCTCCTTCAGAAGATGATGCACTGTCATTAGTATGCTCTTCAGATGTTGATGTATCTGTTTGATCGTTAGCTGATTCGTTATCAGGTTCTGTCTCCTCAAAGTCGTTGTTTGTATTTTCTTGACTATTAGATGCTTCAGTTGAGGCTTCTTCAGATGGCATTTCTGGTGTAGTGTTGTTTTCTGAAGAAGGATCCTCAGTTGTAGGTTGCGTATTGTCTTGCTCGTCAGTATTCATTGGGTCTTCAGTTGAGTTTGTTGTATCTTCACGGTTAGTACTGTCTTTATATTCATTTAAAAGTGCATTTAAATTATCAAGAAAATTACGATCATCGGGTGTGCTAGGATTATATGAAGATGATGCAGAGCCTTCTAATGAATTCTCTTCTGTATGCTCTTCAGGTGAAGTTGAATTTTCTGTTGATGGTGTCTCTGTAGAGGACGCATTCGTTTCTGAGGCGTCTTCCATTCCTTCATTTTCATTTGATCCTTCAGTCGATTCATCTGATTGCGGTGCGTTACTTGTGTCAGATTCAGATGGTGCAAAAAGACGATCTAGCAACGATGAACGCGATGTTGATGAAGGTAATTTAAACGGTGCAAACAAGTCATATTGATAAGAAGGGGTGTCAAATTGAGACGCCGACGCATGATCTTTTTCCTCATCTGATTTTGAGTCATCTTCTTTTTGACTTGATGAAGCATCCTCTTGTGTTGGTTCATCCTTTTTCTCTTTTTGTTGATCTTCTTTGGCTGCATCCTCTGTATTTTTTTCTTTTTTAGTTGTTGAAGCGTCTTCTTTAGATGTGTTGTCACGTTCTGTTTGATCGGCTTCTTGTTGCGTTGTTGATTCGGTGGCTGCTTGTGTAATGTTCAATGTTAAAGGTGGTAATAATAGTGCAGTTGTTAAGGCGCCTACCACAATGTATTTCGGCTTCAAAATACCCCTCCTGTATAATAGTAATAATAAAATAATCTGGGCATAAAATATGATTGCTTTTGTCCTATCTCGTGGTGAATATCTCTACCTTGAGGCTATACAAAATAACGATGACCCTGATATACTATGTAAAGTCGTCTTATAATGTTGATAAGTATCAACTAAAAAAGGTGACGGGATTTTTAATGAATATATTAGCAGTTTACATTAAAATATAAGAAGAATAAAGACCCATGATTTAAAATAGAGAGAGTGTCTATCAATTTGTTCGTCATTAAGCAAGTTGATAAGTTAAAGTAGGATAGTAAGTAATGGAGTTGAGGTGAAAAATATGAAAAATGCCATCAAATTATTTCTGATGGATATTAAACGAACGGCTAAGACACCCGCAGCTTTAGTTTTAGTAATTGGTCTGATGATCTTGCCCTCATTTTATGCGTGGTTTAACTTAGCAGCAACTTGGGACCCACCTTCAAATACGGACCAAATTAAAATTGCGGTTGTTAATGAAGATGATGGGGACACTGTTAATGATAAAGAGATTAATGTGGGTGACGATATAGAGGATGAAATACGGAAAGATGATAATTTTGATTGGCGGTTTATGAGTCGTGAAAAGGCCGATCAAGAGTTACATATGGGCAGAGTCTATGCTGCCATTTATCTTCCTAAAGACTTTACCCATGAGATCACGGGGACATTAAGAAAAGACCCTCAACAAGCCAAAGTATTATACAAGGTCAATCAAAAGCTTAACGCTATTGTACCTGGTATGACTGAAGCGGGAACAAGCGCTCTTGTGTCAAAAGCCAATGATACATTTAATGAAACGGTGACGGGCGTATTATTCGATAAAGCCAACGAACTCGGTTTATCGTTAGAAGATCAAATTCCTGCATACGACAAATTGCGAGATGGCGTTTTTCGAGCACAAGATGCCTTGCCAAATATCGAACGTTTCCGTCAAGCGATTATCAATTTAAATAACAACCAAGATCAATTGGATGAAAAGGCCGATCAGTTTAGAAACCTTGAAAACTATAAAGACGAAGCTGTGAATGCATTAGAGCGTTTGAATCAATTAAATGCAAGTGTTCCTGCTATCAATGAACGGGCACAACTTGTGGTGTCATTAGATCGTATGATGCCAAACATTGAACGTGCTTTACAAACAGTTCATCAAGCGAAAAAAGATCGTATCGCCTTTATCAATGATGGGGTAGACTTAGCTATTGCGGGTACCCAAAAAGGGTTACAAGACTTAAATGATGCGAGTGAGCGTTTACCAGTCATTGAAGCACGTGTGAACGCATTTGGCGAAGTGATTGATCGTGCACAAACAGCAAACAATGATTTTGCGAATGCTTTGAATAACAATCAAACGACAAATAATGCCGTTCAAACAACACCTCAAAGCAGTCAAGGTACAGACTATAAGGTAACGCCTTTAAGTACATCTAATGATGTTAACTTAGACCCATTACCAGATGGACGCGTGATTACTGAAGAAGATGCCAATGCAATGACATCCGCTTATTCTAGTGCATTAGAAGGCGTCAATAGTGCTGCAAAATCACAAGTTGAAGCGGCACAAAAAGACATTAAAGCGGCTGAAAACATCAGTTATGGTGTTATGGGTGCGAGTCAACCTGATTCATTTAAACAACCACTAACACACATTATTACGCGTATGAATCATACAAGTAAGTTTTTACGTGACTATCGCGACTTTTTAGATCAAGTTGAGCAACAAGAAGGTATTGATTTAACAGATGCTCAACAAAAATTGCGTAATTCGCAAGATGATATTTCACAAGTGACAAAACGTTTAAATGCATTAAATGATGCGATTACTTCTGGTAATTCAGGAGAAAGAGAAGCGATAGATGTTGTGAAAGGGCTAGATGATATTTCTTCACGCTTTAATGCGACGGGAGAAGTGATTAAAAATGATATTCGAAATGCATTGTTAAATGTATCAGATGGTGTGGCGACTGCGCTTAATAATGGCGAAGCGACAATCGATACAGTTCAAACTAAATTACAAGGTGTTCAAAATATCATTCGTCTAGGTCAAACGTTATTGTCAGAAGGTAATGAGCGCTTGACTCAACTAAGCGATACGTTACCAGCGATTGAGTCAGCGTATATTAGTGCGATGGATGCAGCAGAAGACTACTTCCCAGTGATTAGAGATAAAGTGTCTCGTGCTTCTGATTTTGTACAAAATGATTTACCGGCATTAGAATCACGATTAAACTCAGCTACTGAAACAGCAAATGAAAAGTTACCAGAAGCATTTAACCGCTATGATCAGATGCGTCAGTTATTAGATAACAATCAAGATCGAGCAAAACAAGCATTGAGTAACTTAGCTGATTTTGCGCAAAATGAAATGCCGAATGTTGAAGATAATATACAAAAAGCCGATGATGTATTCCAAGAATTGGAAGACAATAATACATTAGAAGAACTGATTGATCTCTTACAAAATGACTTAAAAGAACAGGCAGACGTTATTGCTAATCCGATTGATATTCAGTCAGAAAACGTCTTTCCAGTTAAAAATAACGGCTCAGCAAGTGCGCCATTCTATACGGCGTTATCCATTTGGGTTGGTGCATTATTACTTGTAAGTTTATTAACAGTAGATAACAAACACGAATCACTGCAACCTTATTTAACGATTCGACAAACTTATTTAGGTAAGATGGGATTATTCTTAATGATTAATATCATACAAGCTATTGTGGTATCGTCTGGTGATATTCTTATCTTCCATGCAGACGTAGAGTCGATACCGTTATTTATCGGAATATGTGCTTATTCCGCAGTGATATTTACATCGATTGTTTATACACTCGTATCAATATTTGGTAACCCAGGTAAGGCGATGGCCATTATTTACCTTATTTTACAAATTGCTGGTGGTGGCGGTACGTACCCAGTAGAAATCACACCGAAATTTTTCCAAACAATTCATCCGTTCTTACCATTCTCTTACAGTATCGATGCCTTACGTGAGGCAGTAGGAGGACCAGTACCAGAAATTTTAGTATCTAAACTGCTGATTCTAGGTATATTCGGAATTGTCTTCTTCTTAATTGGATTAATTGGTAAACCATTGATTGATCCATTTACAAGAAAAGTTACAAAGAAAGCCGAGCAAAGTAAGATCGTAGAATAATATTTGAGAAGCGGGAGAAAGCTTATTGATTTAAGTGTTTCTTCCGCTTTATTTATTTAGAAATTCATTTTATTTGAAGACTCAAGAAATTAGTTTATAATACATATCGAAAAACTAAGAAATAAAAGGGGTTATTTCAGTGGAATTTATGAATGTATTTAAAGAATGGGCAGACGTCTATGATGATACAGTATTTAATCAAGGCGAAGATAATGAGTATCAAGATGTGTTCGCAGGGTACGAGTCAATGTTAAATAACGCTGTTTCAAACGCATCAGGACGCATATTAGAAATAGGAGCTGGCACAGGAAATTTAACACAACGCCTTAAAGCAGCACATGATTCAGTCATAGCGATTGATCCATCAGAAGAAATGCGTACTATCGCCAATTATAAATTAGGGGAAACAGTCTATGATGGTCACTTTTTATCGATCCCAAGTGAAGGACCTTTTGATACTATCATCTCTACCTTTGCATTTCATCATTTAACAGACGAGATGAAACAACAAGCCTTTGAATACATGAAGTTATTTTTATCAAATGAAGGTAAAATTGTAATGATTGATACCGTATTTGATTCTCCAACGACAAAACAACAATTTGTGGAAAAATATACAGCACTTGGCCATTTAAATTTAGTTGAGGATTTAAATACAGAATATTATACTTATGTTGAAGAAATTAATCGCATGGTAGAATCATTGAATGGCAAAGTTCAATGGGATAAACAAAATGACTTTGCGAAATTAATGGTGATTCAATTTAACGAATAAAATCATTTTATAATTAACAATAGGGAGGTTATGTCCTATCGCACATCAAATTCAAACAATGGCTTTTTCAAAAGTATATCCAAGCTATGTAAATAAAGCAGAAAAGAAAGGCCGTACAAAAGAAGAAGTCGATGAAATTATTCGTTGGCACACAGGGTATACACAAGAGGAACTTGAGGAACAATTAGATAAAGAAAACACATTTGAGACATTCTTTGATGAGGCACCAGAACTCAATCCTAACCGTCATTTAATCAAAGGCGTCGTCTGCGGTGTCAAAGTACAAGAGATTGAAGACCCACTCATGAAAGAAATTCGTTACTTAGACAAAATGATCGATGAACTAGCCAAAGGAAAAGCAATGGAAAAAATCTTACGAACACAATAAAGTGCGGAAGAAAGCGGGTTGGCCCCGAGCAAAATCGATCACTGAATTCAAACTGTTAGTTTTAAATGGTTTCGTTATTGCTCGCGTTCCTACAGGCCTCGCTCGAACTAATCAAACCTTCATTAAAAATTTAAGGAAAAATCAAGGTTCACCTACTCACTAACGTTCGTATGTGTAAGGATGACATAATTCACTTTGCTCATAAGTCATCCTTTAGGATTTCTCACTTCGGCGTAATCTGTCAGGAGTCTCGCAACCGAAACCATTTAAAATAATTGCTCAGTAACATAGAGAAACATTTGAGTGGTTATGGTGCACTTTTGATTTCGAGGTGCTTTCCACTGATTGCCACCTTAGCCGAGACTTCTTTGGCATAGAGAGGAACGCCTATTCACTTGCGTTCATATGCATACTGATCACTAACTCACATTTGTTCGAAGTGCTCAGTAAAGCGAGGCGTAGAGGTGCAATCAGTATTTTTAAACGCCTGATCCTCATAAGTCATCCTTTAGGAGGCTTGCAATCGACACCTTATTCGATATCTTTTTGGTACAACGATGAAACTAAAGTAACAGTATAATTGAAAAATGTTAACTATAGAGTGATATTTTGTTATTATAAAGAAAATATTAATTAGGTCGTGAATTATGGTTCGTTTAAAAAATGTCGATTGGAAATTGTATTTTTCTTTATTATTAATTTTTGGAGTAATCATTGTGCTGTCTGTAGTATTTTTACCTAGTGAATATAGATACTTAGCGTTTATTTGGGTATTCTTTTTTTGGGGTGTCTACCATTATTTAAGTTATAGAAAAAAGAAGCGCGAAGAAGGTAGCTAATATACGATTGCTAGAATTGCTTTTGTTGTTGCAATAATCAAATCAGGACTAATGGTCATCCTTTAAAAGAAAGGCTAAGATGCTCACGGTTATGTGTGAGACATCTTAGCCTTTTATGGTATGTGTTAATTGTCATTCGAATTGCTTGAGTTGTTTGTGTTATTTGAAGTGTTTTGTGTATTAGAGCGGGATGTATTTTGTGATGATGTTGATTCTGCAGAAGGTTGCTCACTTTGTTGTGTTGATTTAGGTTGTTCGTTTGAAGCTGGTTGCTGAGTCGATGGCTGTTGTGATTTTTCTTGAGATTGTTGTGTTGATGGTTGTTGTTGTGATCGTGGTGCCTGCTGTGGTGCCTGCTGTGGTGCTTGTTGTGTATAATTGTTCGGTGTATATTGCGATTCTGTTGATTGTTGATACGTATTAGCTGCAGGCGCCTCGTATGTTTCTTCTGATGATGGTACTGCTTCCTCAGAGGAAGGCTTTTCTTTTTTCGTTGTCTCTGATTTTGGTGCTTCCTTTTGAAAGGGAACCTTATCTTGAGTTAATGCTAAAACTGAAAAATAAATAAGACCAATGACAAGTAAACTGATTACGCCGATAATAAGACCTTTTTTCATCTTAGTGTACTCCTTCGTTGATATATTTATAAAATGGGATACCGCTTATAAGGGTGTAAATGTTTGGTATTTTTTATTCTCAAAGTCTATTTAATGTATGTAGGCGGTCGGAACAAACTATTTTGGCTTCCCCCAAAACATTTGCCCCAACCCTCACCTATACAGAGGTTGATTATAAGTTATATAAGTGAGATTTGGCTCGGTTAAGCTGATCCAAATTGCATGTAAATTGCAATCGCTCGTTTGACATCAGCTACGCTAAAATGGCCGCTTCTACATGACTCATGAAAATATGCTAGAATTTCATTGGATGTACACATATCTTTAGGAAATTCAGCATCTGAGTGAATGTACCGAGCCAAATCACCTAATAATGTATCATCACCAATGTATATCTGCATAAAATCATAGAAGTTCAAATAACTCTCACCTCTTTGACGAGCTAGGCCATATTATACCACAATATAAGTGAGGAATATATGATATAGTTAGTAAGAACAACATATGGGAGAAATGAGGGCTATCATGATTCAAGCAGAAAGTATACTAACTAAAATGAAAAACCAAAAAATTAATTACGACAAAGTGTTACGTAAAATGATTATGAATTGGGAAAGAGAAGGGGCACGTCCGTCCATTTTATTACATAGTTGTTGTGCACCATGTAGTACGTACACACTAGAATTTTTAACTGAGTACGCTGATATTGCGATTTATTTTGCGAATCCAAATATTCATCCTAAAAATGAATATTTACGACGCGCTCGTGTGCAAGAACAGTTTGTTGAAGCGTTTAATCAACGTAATGGCACGAATGTAAAATATATCGAAGCACCTTATCGTCCGCATGAATTTATGAAAATGGCTAAATCTCGTGGTCTAACAGAAGAACCAGAGGGTGGCGCACGATGTACAGCGTGTTTTGGTATGCGACTGGAAATGGTGGCCGAAGCAGCTGTAGAATTGGGATATGATTATTTTGGTAGTGCGATTACACTGTCACCCAAGAAAAATGCGCAGTTAATTAATGAAATTGGTCTCGACGTGCAACAACTATATGATGTGAATTATTTACCTAGTGATTTTAAGAAAAATAAAGGATATGAACGTTCTATTACAATGTGTAATGATTACAACATTTTTCGTCAATGTTATTGCGGTTGCGTTTTGCAGCACAGCAACAAGGCATTGATTTTAAGACAATTAATCAACAAGCAAAGGCATTTTTAGAAAAAGATAAAATATAAATTTTTGAAGTTTTTTGTTAGGTTCGCCTAATATAGATGTGCTAGAATGATTGATATTAGATAAATATATAGAGAGAAGGCGTTTATAGTATGAATTGGAAACATGGGTTAGCTGTGGTTGCAACCAGTTCTGTTATTTTAGCGAGTTGCGGTACACCTTCTGCCTCAAATGACAAAGTGTTAGATATTGAGTTACCGCTTAAAACAACATCCATTGCTCCATATGAAACGGATGTGCCAGTCCAATCAGGTGCACTTGAATCTTTATTTAAAGTGTCAGATGATGGCGAGGTTGAACCTTTATTAGTTGATGATTACGATCAAGTATCTCCTCAAGAACTCAAATTTACCGTTAAAGATGATATTACATTCCAAAATGGTGAAAAGTTAACAGGGGACAAAGTTAAAAAAAGTTTAGACTATGCTTTGAAAAACAGTGATTTAGTCAACGCAACATTGCCAATTGATCAGATTACTGCAGATGGTCAAGATGTCACGATTACAACGACTGAACCTTACCCTGAATTAACGTCAGAGTTGGCAAGTCCATTTGCGGCGATTTTTGATGTCGATGCAGATACTGATGTAGATTCTGAACCAATCGGCACAGGTCCATACCAAATTAAAGATTATAAACAATCTCAAAAAGTTGAGCTTACACGTTACGATGATTACTGGCAAGGTGAACCTGCTTTAGATGGTGTCAATGTAACGTATCAAGAAGACGGTAACACACGCGTGAGTGACCTTGAATCTGGTAAAGCAGATCTTATTACAGATGTACCAGTGACAAGTGTAGATAAAATAGAAGATAATGATCAAACTAAGACTTCACGTGTACCAGGCTATCGTACACAGTTAGTCGTTTATAATCAAGACAGCGATAAAATGACTAAAGAGGTACGTGAGGCAATGGATGCGATTATTGACCGCAAAGGTATTGCAGAACAAGTATCCAATGGCTATGCTCGTCCAGCCACAGGCCCATTTAATGATTCATTAGATTTTGTTGAACAAAAAGATGTGCCTAAACAAGATATTAAAAAAGCGAAACAATTAATGGAAGATGCTGGTTATTCAGAAGATAAACCACTTAAAATTCAATTGGTCTCTTATGATGGTCGTCCAGAATTACCAAGAATTGCTCAAGTCATCCAATCAGATGCTAAAAAAGCACATATTGATATCGATATTCGCAATGTAGACGATATTGAAGGTTACTTAGAAGACCGTTCTCAATGGGATGCAACAATGTATAGCTTTGGTACCTTTCCACGTGGAGATGCAGGTTACTTCTTTAACCAAGCATATGATCCAGATGGTGCGGTCAACAAAGGTAATTACAGCAATAGCACAGTTACAAAAATGATCGAGCAATTAAATCAATCAATTGATCAAAATAAACGCGAAGATTTATCAAATGACATTGTAGATGAAGCTGCAAAAGATACTCCAAATAGCTATATTACGTATAATGATACGATTGACGCCTTGAATAGTAACGTTTCTAACTTTAAAGCTACACCAGAAGGTATTTATCTTATCGATTATAAAGTTGGAATGAAAGATGAAAATTAAGCGTTTAATCGGGTCGCTTATTCAAATGGTGGTCGTGTTGTGGATACTCTCGACCATCACTTTTATTTTAATGAAGTTAACACCCGGAGACCCAGTTAATGCGATTTTAGATGTTGGAGAATCCAATGTATCTCGAACGGCGATTAATGAAACGAGAGATGCAATGGGATTTAACGATTCTATTTTCCAACAATATATTCAATGGTTAGGTCAAATCGTAAGGCTAGATTTTGGCACAAGTTATCAAACGGGAGAGCCTGTGCTTAAAGAGTTATTATTTTATGCACCACCTACTTTGATGATTGCTGGATTAACGATTGTGGTTGTCATAGTTGTCGCACTGCCATTAGGTGTGATCGCTGCGTGGTATTATCAACGTCCATTTGATCAAATCATTCGCGTGGTTACTTCTGCTACTGTGAGTATTCCCTCATTCTTTTTAGGGATCATTTTAATTTATCTTTTTTCAGTGCAGTTTAATGTATTACCATCATCAGGGTTTGAAACGCCATTTCATCTTGTGTTGCCCGTGATCGCAATGAGCATCGGCATGTGTGCATATTATGTTAGATTGATGCGGTCGAATGTGGTTGATTTATATCGTAGTCCAGAAGTTGAAGCCTCAAGATTACGTGGTATGTCTGAACGCTATATTTTCTTTTATGACATTTTGAAACCCGCTTTAATTCCTATTGTGACCATACTAGGAATGGCGATTGGTAGTTTAATTGGCGGGACTGTAGTTATTGAAAACTTGTTTGGCATCCCAGGTATTGGTCAGTTCCTTGTTGATAGTATTCGAGCTCGAGACTATCCGGTCGTTCAAGGTGTGGTATTAATGATCGGGGTCTTCGTGATTATCGCCAACTTCCTGAGTGATTTAATTGTATTATGGTTAGATCCTGAACAAAGATATGCGAAACGTCGCCGTTCGATGGCACGTGCTAAAGCTTCCGATCGTGAGGTGATGCGCTCATGATGACACGTTTAAAACGCCTACCGGTAATGGTTTGGATTTGTATCGTTTATATTGCAGTCATTGTCATTGCGCAATTGTTTGTCTCGCAACAAGATGCTCTCGAGGTACATCTTGGCGAAACATTATTACCGATGAGTGCCGCGCATTGGCTCGGTACAGATGACTATGGACGTGATTTATTTGCCCGTATTGTCATTGGGGCGCGTTACACGTTAATTGTCAGCTTACTGACTTTATTGGTGACGATTGTCATCGGTGTGCCTATTGGTCTAATCGCCGGCTATTTTAAAGGGCGTATTGACCGGATTATTATGAGAATTGTAGATATTGGGTTGAGTATTCCAGAATTTGTATTGATGATTGCGATGGCTAGTTTTTTAAAGCCAAGTATATGGAATTTAGTGATTGCGATGACTTTATTACGTTGGATGACCTTCACTAGAATGACACGAACGATTGTGAGTGGTGTCCGCGATAAAGATTATATTCGCATGGCCAAACATTTTAATGTACCAACGATTAAAATTATGGTGAAACATATCTTACCACATGTCTTACCATCACTTATTGTCATTATGACAGTGGATTTTGGAAAGATTATTTTATATATTTCTTCTCTATCATTTTTAGGTTTAGGTGCACAACCACCTTCACCAGAGTGGGGTGCGATGTTAGATGCGGGTCGAGATTATATGACGACACACCCAGTTATGCTGATTGCACCAGCCTTTATGATTACTATCACCATTTTAATCTTCCAATTAACCGGAGATACATTGCGCGATCGATTTGCGAAAGAAGGGCGTGATTTAAATGAATGAGTTATTGAGTGTTAAAAATTTAAATATTTATAGTCCTTCTCACCATTTAATACATGGTATCGATCTTAAGCTATTCCAAAATAAAGTAAATGTCTTGATTGGGGAAAGTGGTTCCGGTAAAAGTGTTACAGCCAAATCACTATTACAAGCGTTGCCTTCCAATTTAACGGTAAGTTATGATACTTTTTGTTTTAATGGTCAAGATGTAACCTCCATCAAGTCGTTACTTGGCCGTCATATTGGATATATTTCGCAAGATTACACGCATAGCTTTAATGCGCATATTTCAATTGGTAAGCAATTGATTGCGATTTATCGCCAGCATTATGCTGTTTCTAAACAACAGGCTAAAGCCAAAGTGCAACAAGCATTAGGGTGGGTCGGTTTGGACCATATTGATATGATGAAACGGTACCGATTCTCCCTATCTGGTGGGCAATTAGAGCGTGTGCTCATTGCAAGTGTCATGATGTTAGATCCCTCATTAATTATTGCGGATGAGCCCACTGCGGCACTTGATGTGGTCACAGGATATCAAATGATGGATTTATTGCATCATTTAGCTGATAAACATGAGGTAACGTTACTCATCATTACGCATAATTTAACGCATGTGTTGCAATTTAGCGATTATATTTATGTACTTCGAGAAGGCCATATTGTAGATGAAGGATCAAAAGCATTATTACAGCGTGATGATGTGAGTGACTACACGCGCGAACTCTTTCAGCGCAGAAGCCAGTTAAAAAGAGGTGATGCCCATGCTTAACGTTTCATCCGTGCGATTTAGTTATGAACAAATGTTAATTTTAGATGATGTGTCATTAACGATAGAGCCCGGTGAAATAGTTGGGATTGTCGGAAAAAGTGGCTCTGGTAAATCCACTTTAGGACGATTGATTTTAGGAGAATTAGTCCCTGATCAAGGGCATATTAAAAATACCTTTCAATTAACCTTGCCCATTTTTCAACATGCCAGTTACGCGTTTAATCCGAAACGTTCACTGCAATCTTCATTAGATGAAGCGGCACATTATAGCGCGCAACAAGAAGCGGATATTAAGGCGTATCGTGATGAATTAATGACCCAAATGAAAGTCCCTCAACACCTTTTATCAAAACGCCCGAATCAAGTCAGTGGTGGCCAATTACAACGATTAAACGTCATACGGACCTTGATGTTAAAACCAGATTTATTAATATGCGATGAAGTTACTGCAAACTTAGACGTCATGGCAGAAGCAAAAATGACAGAACAATTTCAACGCTACGCCAGTGAAGCAGGCAAAACAATGATTGTCATCTCACATGACATTGCCTTTTTACAAAACATAGCCCATCGCATCCTCGTCATGGATCAAGGCCAATTAGTCGACGACTTCCCAATAGAAAATCTATTCAACACCACACGACACCCAGCCACCCAACAACTCTTAGACATATATGACCACCAAAGTGCGGACAATTACGTACACTTCGAATACAATGAGATTAGTGTACGTTATGCATGCGAACGAAAGTGAGCAGGCGAACCTTTGATTAAGAGCAAAATCGCCCAGGAAGCGGAATTAGAAACACTTCGAACGCAAGTGAGTTAGTGTATGTAAGCAAATTTTTAATCAATATTACTGGTTTGTACATATAATTAAGCTCACAAACCTTTAAAAGCCTTCAAAGTTCATTTAAAATTGGACTTTGAAGGCTTTTTTATCAACATTTATTTAATTTTGTTGGTTTTCGATGTAATCATGTATCAAATGACCGACATATTCTGAAGCACGTCCATTTTCATTAGCGCAAAAACGTTCGTAAAAACGCTCGATTTTAGGTTGATATGATTCAGCGACCTGATCTAATTGCTGCAAGCCTTCGATGAGAGAGGTTGCATCTGTATAAATTGGTCCCGGTAAATCTTCATGATAATTAATGTAAAAGCCACGTAAGTCATTAGCATATTTATCAATATCATACGCAAAGAACAACTGTGGGCGTTTTAAGATGCCGTAATCAAACATGACAGATGAATAATCCGTAATTAAGCAATCACTGATTAAATACAGTTCTGATACGTTGCTGTAATTAGATACATCATAGGCAAATCCTTCATACCCTGATAAATCCAGTTGATTAGCAATCAGATAATGCATACGGAGAAGAATGACCGTGTCGTCACCTAATTGTTGCTGCATTTGTGCTAGATCAATCTTAAGGTTAAAGGTGTATTCTCCTTGTTGAATATATTCATCATCACGCCATGTTGGAGCATATAACACCACGCGTTTATGCGCGGGAATATCCAGTGCTGCCTTTAAAGAGGCAATGTAATCTGTATCATTTTGACGATTCACAATGACATCATTTCTTGGATAACCAATCTCTAAAATTTGATGAGGATTCATCCAAAAAGCAGATTGGAAGATCTCTGTTGAATAGGCATTAGGAGAGATCAGATAGTCCCAACGCCGTGTTGCCCAGTAAAAATTACGCTTATAACGAGCTGTCGTTGTTTCAGGCAAACGAACTTGTGGCATATCATTGGCTAATCGTTTTAAAGGTGTCCCATGCCATGTCTGAATATACAGTTGATTATCCTTTTTCTTTAAGTGAAGTGGCACACGCGCATTTGAAACCCAAACTTGAGCGGTTTTAAATAAATCGTAATAGGCTTTTGTGCCTTTTTGAACAATGTGCACATCATCTGGAAAATGCGGTTCACTGCCTTCTTTATACACCCAATGGTAGTCATAACCTGGGAAATGCGTCGTCATATAATCATAAATGGCTTTTGGACTATCATTAAAAGATTTGCCGCCAAAGGATTCAAAGACAATTTTGCCTGGTTTTACAGCGCATTCTGTATTGTACAGCATGTATTTCGAATAATGTTTGCTTGGTTTATTTAATGCGATATTTTTCAACAAGCGGCTACGATAGCGATATTTATTCATAAACCATGCACCAGGAATGTAGCCTAATTTCAAACACATCAGTTCTAATTTAAACAGCAATTTCTGATGATAGGAAATAGCTGGCTTTAATAAAGGAATAAGCTCTGACAACATGCGATGGAAAGTGTAATAACGCTCTTTAATCTCACGTTGACTTGGGTCAAAGTCTTTATAAATTCGTGCTAACATTTCCTGACAAATCACACGTCGAACCGTCGTGTTTTGTGTGTGCGCTAGTGCATCGTAAAAGGCCTTCGTATAGTCAGAGAATCGTTCTGTAAACGGCTGCATTGTGAGTCGATTCGTCATAAATGGATCCAGCAGTTCACCACGATAGTAAAAGTCGACGCCTGTTAATTGAGTAGCCGTCTGAGCATGTGCCATATAATCAATTAATAACGACCAGTCTATATAAATCTTTAGATCTGTATTGAAACTCAGTTGATATGTATGAATAATGGATGTTTTGAAGACGATGTTGCTCACCGCACGATGTTTTAAGAGCGGTTCAATCATCTCTTCTTGTTGATAGTGGTGTTGTTCAAGCGCGGTTGTATCTAGTGTGTTAGATTCAGCAGTGTGGGCTCTGAAAGGTGTAATCGGTGCAAACAGCACATCTTGTTGGTTTAAAGCTGTTAAATATGTTTCTACAGTATAAGGTGCCAAAGTGTCATCTGTATCTAAAAACATAAAATAGGGTGTTGTTACTTTAGACATACCTACATTACGGGCATAAGCATGACCATAATTTTGATTTAACTTAATGTAACGCACTGTTTTATCGTAATGGTCTAGTTGTTCATTTAACAGTGTCTCACTTTGATCGGTTGAACCATCATTAATAATCATCAAATCAAAGTTTTGAGAGGATTGCTGAATCACAGATTGAATACAACCTTCAATGTCAATTTCAGCATTATACATAGGTATAATAATGGTTAAAGGATGTGTCATAATATTACTTCCCTCGCTTTAATGCATCTACGTTAATAATTTGAATTCACTATAAGACAATGATATCCGAATTTCAAGCATAATCAAATTAGTTGATTTTTAATTTTATCGTAATTAAATTGATTTGTGAGTTGGTCTATGATAAGTGACAACAGTTTTTAAAACTTTTTTGAACAAGTACAAAAAAAGATAAGAATTACAAGTAAAGAAGGTGTATCAGTATGCAAAATAACTTAAAACAACTGTTCAGGAAAAAATTTGAACTGCTATCATGCGATAGTGATAGCACAATGTTACATGTTGTTATTAAATTGACGCATTTTTATCAGTTTAACAAAAGTCATTTTGAGGTCAGTATTGATGATAAAAACGTCCATTTTGAATTACAAAAATTAACAACTCAAACTTATAAAGTAGCCATTCCTACACAACAATTAAGCCAAAATGATCATCAAATTGATTTTTATTATAAAGGGCAAAAATTATGGGTTGTGTCTTCATTGGATCATAAACAAATGATTCATGCGAATGAAAACATTTATACTATCGAAGTGAATCAATCGCTTCAATTAACACGTTTTATCACGAATTATAAATATCATTCAGACGTTTATCACATGTCATTATCTAATACGTCTGAGCATGCTGTTAAATTGAACACAAATGCACCGTTAGATAGTATTTTGTTATTAAATCGGTATGAGTCTATCGAAGTGCCAGTCAATGAACAAAACGAAATCGATATTCAACAACTTCAAAAAGATACAAAGGCACAGTCATATAAAGTATTTGGTATAAACCAACAACATATCTTCCCGATTTGGTTTGATAGCTATTATTTCTCATATTTTTTATGTATGAAACACGAATGGCAAAATGATGAAGTGCGAATTCAATCGAATAAGCTTGATGTTGAGATGGCTGGTATTAACAGCTTTTTAGATGATACGACATTGAATGTCCGATTGATAATGCAGCAAGATCTGAACCAAGCAACGATCTTTGATACAGAAGAAGCATTTGTCTTCGATACATTAGCTTTAATGGATTCTAATTTTAATACGTATTATGAGTTAGCGGTGGAAGTAGAAGGAGAGACGATCTTTACGCACATACCGTTAACTTATTTTGATTCTTCCCAAACTAAGAAATTGGTTGCTGTTTATAAAGAAATTGGCACTCAAAACAAACGAGTATTGTTAATCAATCCGCAAAAAATATCTAAATTTGAAGACTATTATAGAGTACATCAAGAGGTATTTAGCTTAAAAACAATCAAACGCAATGGTTTAACTTTCGTAAGTAAAAAACCGAAAAATCGTCTAGGCATTCATTGGATTAATGAGTCACAAATGTCTTGTTATTACCAACCACATACGATTTATTCAAGTTTTAATCACTATTTAACATTTGAAGAAAGAGTCTCTGGCCAAGCTTATCATATTCCGATTGGTCGTGGTGAGCATATAATTGATATTCCTTATGAACACATCGAAGCTATTAAAACAATGCCTAAAACAGTCATTGATATTTTTATTACGATATACAATCAAGATACATTAGTTCGTAAGGATAAGATCAAATATAGAAATGTTGAGTATAAAAAAGATGATATTTTGAGTTTAAAACACATTAAAACTCAAGGAAAAGAAACGTACTATATGGCAACGATTACGCCATTTGGCAATATCAAATTAGAAACATTTGCGATTACAGAAACGGAAAAATCAATATTAGATCAAGGCGAGCTAGATGCCAATGTATGGTTAATCGGTGAACGTACAGATACAGCGCAAGACAACGGTATTGCGTTATTTAAATGGCTACGTGAACATACGCACATTGAGGCGTATTATGTGATAGATGAGCTATCACAAGACTATGACAAAATTAAAGAAGATCCTCATGTGCTGCGTTTCGGTAGCCAAGCGCATTTCGAGGTCGTTTCTCGCGCCAAAGTACTCATTTGTACGCATGATTTAGAAAACATTGTACCGTTTAAAACAGCAGCGCCATTCTGGAACTATAAAGATACGGTCAAAGTCTTTTTACAACATGGTATTATGGGACGTAAAAATGTAGAATATCACAAACAATATTATCAAGTGCCATTTGATTTATTTAATGTCACAAGTACGAAAGAAAAAGAAAATGTAGCGATGGCACAGTTAGGTTATGATGACGCGGAAGTGGCGGTAACAGGGTTATCACGTTTTGACCGCTTACCATTACAACCTGAACGTAAGCTAACAAAAATATTACTGATGCCAACATGGAGAGATTGGTTAAATTCAGACTTTGCTTTTGAAAACAGTGATTATCTAAAACGATATTTAGATTTAATTAACGATCCAACATTGTTAGCCTTTTTAGAAGAGCACGATTTAGAATTGAACTTTTACCCACATTATCGTGCGCAAAGCTTCTTCCAACAATATGTAGATGAAATGAATGCACGTATTCACTTTGTGGAATTAGGAGAGCGCACTGTTCAAGATTTATTGATCGAACATGACTTATTAATCACTGATTACAGCAGTGTAAGTTTTGACTTTTCTTATATGAACAAACCTGTTATTTTCTATCATTTTGATGTGGCGCGCTTTTTCAGAAAAGGCATTTTGAGACCTATTCATGAAACCTTTATTGGCTCAATCGCGTATAATAACAAAGAATTAATTCATAAAATCCAAACAGTCGTGACAGAAGGTGGCCAACCAGCACAAAGCGATTTATCAGAAGTCTTTGATCACATTGACCATCATAATAACGAAAGAGTTTATAACGCTATAGTGGATAAAGTGGAAACGAATGCTTAAATAAAGTGATGCTTTAAAATAATAATAAGAAATGGACTGATGAATTTTGAGAAAACATCAGTCCATTTTTTAAGTTAAATTGATAATGTTGTTATTTAAGTGTGCCTTTAAGCAAATGGGCATGTTCTAGTTTGGTAACTGCGCCAATGATATATTTACCTATAATGAGACGATTCACTAAGTAAGCGACAATAATAGACATCACTATCGCTAATAAAAATTTATATAAAATATCGTAACCAAAATGCGTGTGTGTCATTGGGAAACTGTAGATGAAAAATAAATGCAATAAATAGATACTAAAAGAAAAGTTACTTATAAATAGAATGAATTTCGGAACATACTTGAAATAAGAACCAACTAAGAATAACAATAGAATAACTGCCGTTGTATAAAGTGGCGTATCTAACCTTTTAGAACCAATTGCACTATTAATACCTAAGTTATGAGTTAGCAATACAAAGATAATGCTAAAAATCATCAATCCAATAATATGTATACGATAATTCTTTAAACTTTGAATAAAACGATCATAGTAAATACCGATATAATAACCTAAAAGGAAATAGGTTATCCACCCTATAAAAATGGTTTGTCCTTCTTTTGCCCATATTAATGAACCTATAATATTATTAGGCGCTGGGAATATTAAACGAATGCCCCAATAAATAGAAGTGATTATAATAGAGATACCGATCATTAAGAATGGATTGAGCTTTCTTAAATATTTTGAGAAAACCATATGTAATATATAAAACTGAAAAATAATGACTATAAAATATGTAACAGAATAGCCTCGAAAAGAAACTAAAATAAAGGTCGATAAGAATTCTGATAAATGACGCGGCGAAACTTGTATCCATGTCCATATCAAATTGACGACTATAAATGGAATGCCTAAATAAAGCAATCTTTTTCTAAAAAATCCCTTTTTTAACGTATCCCCATAAAATTTTGCATTTAAAAATTCGGTAATAAATACAAACATAGGTGTACAAAACATTAGGAAAATTTGGACATAAGTAGGCCATTGATTCTTTTCAAGGTTTGGATTGATGGCAATAGTGTGTGATATGGAATGGATTAACACTACACCCAAACAAGCAATTGCGCGCATCCAAAATACGATTGAAATATATTCTTTCACATAAAAAACCTCTCATTCATGCTATGTGTTGACGTAAATATAATTAAATCATGGCTATAATAACATACTTATTCATATTGTGTTAATTTGAATATAAAAAAGTTTGAAAAGTGAATTAAAGCAGAATTTAAAGAGGGAAACAGTGAGATGGTAATAAAAACGAGGTTGGGACAAAAGCGCTCAGGATTTGAGCAGAAACGAACGAAGTAAAGAACGACTTCGTTTAGTTAGTCGTTCTTACAAATGTGTCAAAGCACATTTGATCATTTACAATACGTCAAATTTTGGCGAATCGTGAACTTTCTGTCGAAAATCCTACTTTTGGGACACCGTTAATCGGTTTTCCAGAGCATTAACGCTTTATGTCTCAGCCCCGCTTGTTAGCTTATTCAATCCATTGCACAACGTCGCTTTGTGGGCGGCGTGTTTTGTCGCGTTTAGGGTCTTCTTCTCGATAACCGAAAGCAACCATAACTGAAGGTTCATAAATATCGTTATCGAAATAGCCTTTACTGCTTAGTAAATCAGACACTTCATCGTATTGGAAACCTTCCATTGGGCAAGAATCAATGCCTAACATTGCTGCGGACGTCATCATATTAGCAAGTGGGATATATGTTTGTTTACTAGCCCAATCCCATAATGCACGCTCACTTTCATATAAGTTTAAGTTTTTATCTTGGAAATCTATAGTACGTTCGTGCATTTGTTTAATGACTTCTTCAGGCATTTCTTTTGTTTCACGTAATAATTTTTGAACGTAGTCACTTTCTGGACGTACATTTTTGCGTGCAAGAATTAATACGAAATGACTTGCTGTATCGAGTTGTCCTTCTGCACCCCAACTTAATGGTTTTAAAGCGTCTCGAACTTCTTGATTTTGTATAACTAAAAATTGCCATGGTTCAAATCCGAGAGAACTAGGGGAAAGGCGACCAACTTCAAGAATTGTATTAAAGTCATCATCAGCTATTGTTTTATTAGCATCGAAACGTTTAGTCGCAAATCGATAATTCATCGCATCAATAATGAATTGTTGTTTATCAGTCATCGTTATACTCCTTTATTCATTGATTTATACTTAATTTCATTATAATTAAGATGAGAAGGGTTTTAAAATAATGTGATTTTATGTAAGGTTAGTGGTAAATAACAAGTAAAACAACGTTAGAAAGGGGTCTCAATCATGCAAGAACAATGGTTTGAAAAGTTACCTATTGACGATATTCAATCGATTACGCCTGTCAGTGGAGGAGATGTGAATGATGCGTATCGAATTGACGCCTCAGACGACACATATTTTTTATTAGTGCAACCGAATCGTTCAGAAGATTTTTACGCTGCTGAAATTGCTGGTTTGCAAGCATTTGAAGAAGTTGGCATTACCGCACCGATTGTCATCGCAAGTGGTGAAATAGATCATAATGCCTATCTTTTATTAAGTTATTTAGACGAAGGTAGACATGGTAGTCAGCGTGATCTTGGAGAACTTGTAGCACATTTACATCAAAATCACGAACCAGAAGGACGCTTTGGCTTTCATTTACCTTATGATGGAAAAGATGTGCGCTTTGACAATACTTGGACAGATCAATGGCAAACGCTATTCCTTCAACAACGAATTGATCCATTAGTGGATATGATTCGACGCCAGCAATTATGGTCGTCATCTGATGATGCTTTATTTGAGAAAGTACGTCAAATTATGGAAGAAACGTTATCTAATCATGAAAGTAAACCATCGTTATTACACGGTGATTTATGGGCTGGAAATTATATGTTTTTAACAGATGGCTCACCAGCTTTATTCGATCCCGCACCATTATACGGCGATCGTGAATTTGATTTAGGTGCCACAAAAGTGTTTGGTGGTTTTACACAAGATTTTTATGACGCATATGGGGATACGTATCCACTGTCTGAAGGCGCACATTTTCGTATTCAATTTTATGAACTTTACCTATTACTCGTTCATTTAGTGAAATTCGGTACCATGTATTTAATGAGTGTCAGACGTACAATGGAGGCTATTGTGAATGAAGCGGATTAATCAATGGGTGCCTTTATTCTGGGTGGTTGCGCTAGTATTTCTTATTATCATATATGGAGGATTACCAGAACAGGTAGGGACTCATTTTAATTTTAGTGGTACACCTGATGAGTTAGGGCCTAAACGGACATTATGGATTATGCCTATTATTATGCTCATCGTATGGAGTGTATTAACACTCTTGCTACACTATTTACCAAAAATTGAGGAGAATATGAAAGGGAGACATACATCGAGGATGGCACGTCAACTTAAAGATATCTATTTATTGTTTATTGCTGTCCAATTAGGTATTTGGTTTATCTATATCGTACAGTTATTTAATCTCTCTCAAGGCCAATTAGCCCTTCCATCTTGGTTAATTACTGTAGTGATCATTGTTATCATCCTTGCTTTTGTATGGAGATGGGTCAGAGTTGTCAAAAAATAAGATGAATATAAAAAGTGGTGTTACGTTTCTTAGTTAATGTAAGAAAGTGACACCACTTTGTTGTTTTATACAAAAATAAACGGCACAACGATAAAGAGAATGATATAAATAATTACGAAAATCCACGATACTTTTTTGCTTAAGTGCAGTGTTGAATGAAGCATCACACCAAATAACCAAGCGCTAATGAATGTAGATAGTCGAATCACACCAAGCTTCGTATTACCGGGATCAAAAATATTTAAAGAGTCGAGGATAATTTGGTTCACATCAATCCCTACAATCCATTGAATAAGGACAATCATTAATTCGATGATACCTGTAATGATAGAATATCTTAAAATCGCAGCAAAGATGCTTTTAGCACGGGCGTCTGTTTTAAAAATTTTACCGATTACAAAGACAATCAACATCATGAGCCCGATTATAATCCATACATTAATAAATGCAACAATTGGGCCAAAATATTTACTGAATTCTGTCATTTGTTGAGCTTGTGTTTCGCTAACGCCTTGATCAACCATAAATTGCACCCAATCTGTAGCTATGAAATTAATCAGTGCGGTGATGAGTGTCACCACGATAACGAGTACAATTTTGAGCGCTACTTTGGGATGGAGACGATCTTGTTCGAATGATTCAATATGTAATGGTTTAGAATATTGCATTGATGAACCCCCTTTGAAATAAGAAATGGCATATTGAAAATGAGGTAGAGCGTAGTGTATCTCCACTGAATCATTTTTTTATACCTTTTCAAAATATGTATTACGCTTTTATTATAATTTAAAGATACAAAATGTAAATTGTATTTTACAAATTTATAGTTAAAATTAACAATTTATCGCGGCATAAATATCGGATTTGTAGGGAATGGATACGTTTACAAACAAAAATGTAAAATTTCTAAAAATTATAATTCAAGATGTTTATTTTATGTTATGATGCAATTGTCCTATAACAAAAATAAGGAGCGGTGCAATTTGAAAAAGACAACATTAATCATTTTATCGGTAGTAGGTATACTACTATTGATTGGTATTGCGTTATTAGTTAAGGCGTTTGGCCAAGGTAATAACGACAGTAAGGAAGGATATAATACATATAAAGTGAAATCGGAAAAACCGATTCATGTGACAGGAAAAGTGTCACCGGACACGATTAAAACATATCAAAACAACGCGCAAGTTGGTGAATTTATTAGTACACAAGTTGATGACGGGCAAACTGTGACACAAGGGACACCTTTAATCAATTACGATATTGATCCAACACAACGTCAAAAGTTATTAGATCAAGTGAATCAAGCAGAAGCAAAAGGAGATCAACAACAAATCGATAAAGCTTGGCGACAATTAAATCGCTATGACGGCCAAATTAATAACAGTGTGAATGCCACATTTAACGGTACAGTCTCTTTAGAAAATACGTCTAATGTGAATGAAGGCGAAGCAATTTTAAAACTGATTTCGAATGAGCCTCAAATTGTAACAACAGTCTCAGAATTTGATTTAGATAAAATTAAAGTAGGCGACGACGTGAATGTGAAAGTCGCAAGCAACGGTAAAACAGGCAAAGGGAAGATTACGCATATTGCACAGCTGCCTACAAGTTATGAAGAAGGCGAGGCAGCGCAAGCTCCAGCTGGAGGCGACATGGCGGCAGAGCCAGAAAGTGATGCAGAAGGGCAAAGTTCATTAACAACGACAAATCCAATCGATAGTAATCCATCATTAGGTAAGGCCAATGAAACCTCTAAATATGAAATTATGATTGGTGATTTAGACTTTAACGTGAAAAACGGTTATTCGATTGAAGCAGATATTCCATTATCTGAACTGAAAATTCCAAAGAGCGCATTAACAAAGGATAATCAAGTCTTCGTCGTCGATTCAAACAATAAAGCTCAAAAACGACAAGTTAAATACGATGAAGTCAATGGCGATATTATCATTAAGAGTGGATTGAAAAAGAACGATAAAATCCTTAAAAACCCTGACAATAAAGTAAAAGATGGCCAAAAGGTTGAGGTGTCTCAATGATAGAATTGGTCGATATTAATCGTCATTTTAAAAATGGAAATGAAACAAACCACATTTTAAAAGACATCAATTTACGCATTGATCAAGGAGAGTTCGTCGCAATCATGGGGCCATCAGGGTCAGGGAAAAGTACTTTGATTAATATTTTAGGATTTATTGACCGTGGTTATGACGGTGCGTACTACTTTAATGGCGATAATTATCAAGAGCAATCGGACAATGAGCTTGCGGAAATTCGAAATCGTACAGTAGGGTTTGTCTTTCAAAATTTCAAACTGATTCAAAATAATACAATTCTTGAAAATGTGAGCATTCCCTTGTTGTATTCGGGCGTTTCGTCGAGTGATCGAAAACAACGTGTGATGGATATGCTGCACAAGGTAGGATTATTTGATAAAGAGCAACTCATTCCAAATAAACTGTCAGGTGGTCAACAACAACGTGTCGCGATTGCGCGTGCGATTGTGAACCAACCGAAGTTTATTATCGCGGATGAACCGACTGGTGCGTTAGATTCTGAAACATCGAAAGATATCATGGAATTATTTTTACAATTGAACAAGGAACAGGGGACGACGATGATTATCGTGACGCATGACCCTAAAGTAGCTGAACAAGCGGACCGCGTCATTCACATTTTGGACGGCCGTGTGCAACGAGAAGAGGTGCATCAACATGAGTAACCTGGGAAATATTATCAGTGTGTCACTTCGCTCAATTATGAAAAATAAACGGCGCAATATCTTTACGATGATTGGGATTATTATTGGGATCGCAGCGGTTATCACCATTATGTCTTTAGGTAATGGCTTTAAACAGTCAGCTAACGAACAATTTAGTGAGGCTGGGGCTTCAAATGACGCAGCTCTTATCAACTTTTTAGGTAGTAATATGGATAATACGGATGCCGAACCGTTCACAGATACAGATATCGACTTAGCACGTCAAGTTGAAGGTGTTAATAGCGCAAGTATTAAACAAGATGACACACTTGGTTTATCTTCGGAAGCTACAACGGTTAATAAGAAAGCAGATATTTCGGTATTAAAACAAAAATCAGCGATAAATGCCACTGAAGGTAAGGGGTTTACCACTGATGATAACGACATTCATAATCGTGTGGTGACGATTTCAAGTGATGTGGCAGACCAACTCTTCGATGGCGATGCAGTGGGTGAAACGATTTATATTGATGATATGGGATTTGAAGTCGTCGGTATTTTAGACAATATGCAAGTGCCTAATGCGGTGACCATGCCAAAAGCCACGGCAGATGTGTATTTACCGAATTTAACATCCTCATTCCCGCAACTTGAAATTAAGTTCGATGAAGATGCGAATAAAAAAGACATTGCCAATAATGTCGCTAAAAAGTTGAATCAAAATGGTTCAGCAGCAGGCGATGGAGAATATCAATATACGGATATGGAAGAGGCGATGAAGAGTATCGGTAAGATCTTTGATGGGATTACGTACTTTGTTGCCGCTGTAGCAGGTATTTCTCTATTCATTGCCGGTATTGGCGTAATGAACGTGATGTATATTTCTGTAGCCGAACGTACCGAAGAAATTGCGATTCGTCGTGCGTTTGGTGCCAAAGGCCGTGACATTGAATTACAATTTTTAATTGAAAGTGTCATTCTTTGTTTAATTGGTGGTATTATCGGTCTCATTATCGGTATTTTAATTGCATCGTTCGTTGATTTAATTACACCAGATTATATTAAGAGTGCAGTGAGCCTCGGTTCAATTCTTTTAGCAGTAGGTGTATCGACGCTAATCGGTATCGTATTTGGATGGATACCAGCTCGTGCTGCCGCTAAGAAAGAATTAATTGATATTATTAAGTAGGTCATTAAAGAGGTTGGAACAAAAGCGTTCAGGATTTGAGCAGAAAGGAACGACAAGCTAAAATTGTTTTTCCAATTTTAGTGAATCATGAACTTTCTGCCGAAAATCCTGCTTTTGGGACACCGTTAATCGGTTTCCCAGAGCATTAATACTTTATGTCCCAAACTCTATCCTCATATATCAGGTTTTACATATATGAAGCATTACATTAATTGAGAGTGAGTGATACTTATGGGAGGATTTTTAGATAGCATAGATACTTCTAAAGTGCAATACACAGAGAACTATAAACCAATATCTAAAAGTACTACTTTAAGAGTGGATACAATTATTAAAAAAAGATTAATTCAAATGGCACTTGATAAAGATACATCTATGAAATCAATAGTTGACGATGTGTTGGAAAGATTTTTAGAAAGTAAAGGTTACTAAGGTGAGAAAGAGCGGAATATTATTTTAAATAATAGTTGAAGAACATAAAAACAATTCAATTGATAAAAAGAGTGATTTTACACTAAAACTCTATTAACATCATTGTCATACTGTATTATACTTATGAGGCACTTCCTGTGCGGAAAGGAGGTGCGATGTACAAATGAATATTGCACTTTTTGTTCTTATCGTTTTCATTTGTCCTATTATCACAGGGATAATTGCAAATTATCTTTACGATAAGTTCAAATGATAAGAAAAACCCCCACAAAGCTTTGGCCGGCTGTGGGGGTTTTGATGTACAAAGAACATTGCACCTTTTGTTACTTATATCATAACATACTAGTTTCATTATTGAAACTAAGTTCTTCTGTAAAGTCATATCGGTTAAAGATACAATAAGTAAAATAGGCCTTATTTTTATCGTGATATAACACTACAGTCGCTATCTCTCAGCCCTCAATTTAGATATAGGGGAGATAGGTGATTTATGTTAGAAATCCTTGTTCAAATCGTGATTACAGTTATTACTGAATGTATTATTGCAGTAATTACAGATTGGCTATATAACCATAATAACAAATCGGCGATATATAGTCACACTTAAAAATCCCTATGATAACAGTACTGTTCATTTTGTACAGTAGGGTTTTCCTTTTTTAATTACATCTGTTTAAGCTTTCACTATTATAAAGGATGGATTAGTCCGAGACGCGATTTTGCTCATAAGGAAAGGTTCGCCTGCTCGCTATTCACTCGCATGCATAAGAAGCACTAATTCACCCTGGTGTGAAGTAATTAATGGTTCGCCTGCTCGCTATTCACTCGCATGCATAACGTGCACTAACTCACTTACGTTCGAAGTGCACGTAACTTTATTATAATCCGGCTACGCAAAGCTGAACCCTCAACAAAATGAGACGCTTCACTAAAACCAAAGATCGGTTTGAGTTCAGCGCTCGATTTTGCTCAGGTTCAAAACGCTTTCTTCCGCACTTTAATTTTTAAGATAGTTTTTCGGCTGCGACTAAGTCTGTGGCGATGTTGAGATAAAAGTTTTTGAGTTCTTCGGCGGTGCGGGCGAGGTCTGTGGCATCGGCGCCTATGAAGTCTGAGTGATCCCAATCGTGAAGGGTTTCGTTAACTTGCCATATGCCTTTTTGGATGTCATCTGTTGCTTCTACCCAATCTTGATTGAAAGGATGTTGTGCTGAGATGACTGAGACTAAGCCGTCATTTTCACGCCACTCAGGTTCGTCAGCTTTACCGATGATATTGGCAGTGAGTACGTTTGAAAATGATAAACTTAAGTCTGCTTTTTGTTTGCCTAATAATGTCGGGTGAGTGGCTTCTCCTGTATACGTTGTGTAAACAATATTTGGATTTAATGATGTGGATTGATTTAATTTTGCTGCACCTTCACGTGTTAAATCATAAAAACCGTTATCTTCTGTCGTCCATAATGGATTGTCTTCGTGTATACGTTGCCAGTAATCAATTAATGATTCGCCTTCAGAACGTTTGATGCCCCATTGATCTAAACCAAAGTTCACACGTGAGTCAGTGTTGGCTAATGTTTTCGCAAAGTCATACACAAATTGTCTAACAATTGGTTCATTACCGAGTTCATCAGCCGCATGTGTCCCATTATGAGGTGTCGCTAATGTTGTAATTGATGTAATCATATCATCATTGTTCCCTGTAAATAATGGAGAAATCTCACCACCATGTTCTTGATGATAGGCGATTTCTTCCTCACTACCATTACGTAATAATTCTTCCAGTTGGCGAATGGTTTGACCACCCATACTATGACCGACTAAGTGTACTTTTTGACCAGGTTGCCAATCTTTGTAAATCCCTTCATAGGTCTTACCGTAGCGTTCATGGCCGTATTTTTCTGCATGCGCCGCACCATAGTCGACAGTGCCGCCTTTAATATAATAATAAAGTTCTACAGCACGGTCATAGTTACTACCAAATGCGCTGACACTTGCTTCATATGTTTCATAACCATTTTCATTTAAAAATTCACTGATATTGACTTTATCTCCGCCCCAATAGTGTGAATGGACAGAAGGTTTAATATCATCAGTGAAGCCATTAAATCCATGAACTAAAATAATCGGATCGCCATTTTTATAAAAAGCTTGTTTGGCTTTTTGATTAGGTTGGGTTTGAATTTGCTCTTGGTCACGTGTTTGTTGTTGCGTATTTGTGGTTGCGACGTTCGTAGTTGTTAATGTATCGATGTCTTTCTCTGGTGTAGAAGAATCATCACTTGTCGGTTGTGACGTATTATCATCATTTAAAGCTTGTGGTGCCATTATTGTATTGGGTTGTGATTGAGTATCTTCTGAAGCGGTTGCTTCTTCTACGACAGGTAATGTTTCGCGTTCATTCGTTTGTAAAGGTGCTTGATCCTCTGATGTTTTTTCTTCCTCTAATTGTGCTTTATCTGGTTGAGTAGTGTCATCTTCAGTTGTGTCGTTAGGCGCTGGTGCTGTGATAGGTAAGGGTGCTTGCTGAGTTGTTTCGTTAGCTGTCTTTTCTTTTTCAGTTGTATTGTCTAGTGAAGGTGCAGTGACCTCGTTATGTACATTGTCTTTGTTAGCAGTCTCTTCTAATGTTGTAGAATTGGAAAGGGGAGTATCCTCATTCGTTTCAGGAATATGTGTGTCTTCTTCTTTCAGCGGTTCACTAGACGCTTTTGTTGATACATCTTTTGAAGGTTGGATGGATTCTTGTGCCGCTTCTGAATCGGACGTTTCTTTAGTATCTTCGGTAATGTCTTCTTGTTTTGTAGATACGGCCTCTGTTTCGTCAGAAGTATTCACTTCAGGTACTTCTTCTGTATTATGTAATGGCTCATTTTCAGTTTGATTATTAGAAAGGGAAGTTTCATTTATGTCAGAACTAGACGTGTGGTCTTGAGGTTCTGTTTGTTGAGGGGATTGTTCAGAATTTAGCGTAGTGCTCGGTTCACTAGTGGCCGCTTCATCTGATGTATCTGTCTCAAGTGTGTCATTAGATGATGTGTTGTCAGGAGAAGGCGCTTGTGGTAACTCGGTAGTCTCTTGTGTTGTTTGCGTTGTTTCTGAAGCTGATGTTTCAGCCGCTTGCGCTTCATGGACATTTAAGAAAAAAAGCGAGGCAATCATTACAGACGACGCCCCCATACTTAATTTACGAATACTGTATATCTTCCTTTGATTATTCATTGTAAAAAACACCTCTTTTTAATTTTAATAAGTTATTCCATATATGAAAGTTATTAAAACATTAAAAGTTATTTAAAAAAGTTAGTGTTTGATGAATGAAGTGTTAAATAGACGTAAAGAAAGAGGCCGGAAACAACACGTGTTCCGACCTCTTAGAGTAGGTTGTTATTTAAATAGTGTTTTAATGATGTTGAAAATAGATTGAATCAATTCGCCAACTGTTCCAGCCATAGTATTTCCCCCTTTATGATGTGATTTTTTCAGAAGCTACTAAATCTTCCGCGATATGATGCCAGAAAGCTTGCAGTTCTTCTGTTGTATGTTTTAAATCAGCAGCATCTTGGCCTACAAAGTCAACATGATCCCAGCCATGTCGAACATCAGTGACTTGCCAAATTCCTTTTTGCAATTCCTCTGTCGCTTGTACCCAATCTTGATTAGATGGGTGAAGAGAAGAAACGACGGATACAAGACCATCATTTTCGCGCCATTCTGGTTCTGTTGCTTTACCGATAATATTTGAAGTTAACACGAATGGGAAGAAAAGACTTAAATCCGCTTTTTGTTTACCTAATAGGGTAGGATGTGTAGCTTCTCCAGTGTAAGTTTTATAGACGATATTCGGGTTGAGAGACGTATGCTGATTCAATTGGTCAGCGCCTTCACGTGTCAGGTCGTAAAAACCGTTATCTTTTGTCGTCCATAGTTGATTGTCTTCTCGAATGCGTTGCCAATAATCAAGTAATTTTTCGCCTTCAGTACGTTTGATACCCCATTGATCTAAACCGAAAGAGACACGTGAATCTGTATTTGCTAACATCTTCGCAAAATCATATACGAACTGTCTAACGATAGGTTCGTTGCCGAGTTCATCGGCAGCATGTGTCCCATTATGAGGTGTACCCAAAGTAGTGATCGAAGTGACCATATTATCATGATTTCCTTCGAATAAAGGTGAAATCTCACCGCCGTGTTGTTGGTGATAGGCAATCTCTTCTTCGCTACCATGACGTAATAGTTCTTCTAATTGACGAATCGTTTGACCACCCATGCTATGGCCGACTAAGTGTACTTTTTGGCTAGGTTGCCAATCTTTATAAACGCCTTCATATGTTTTACCGTAACGGTCGTGGCCATATTTTGCTGCGTGTGCCGCACCATAATCTACCGTACCGCCTTTAATGTAGTAATATAATTCCACAGCGCGATCATAGTTACTACCAAATGCGCTAATACTTGCTTCATATGTTTCATAGCCATTGTCTTCTAAGTCTTGACGAATATCAAGCTTGTCGCCACCCCAATAATGGGCGAGAACAGAAGGGTTGATATCATCTGTGAAACCATTAAAACCATGGACTAAAATGATAGGATCCTGATTTTTATAGAAACCTTGTTTCGCTTTTTGGTTCGGTTGTGTTTTAACTTGTTCTTGATCTCGTGTTTGCTGTTGTTGATTTGTTGTAGCAACGTTAGATTTCGCGAGTGTATCGAGTGCTTTATCTGGCGTAGAATCGTCATTTTTCTCAGGTTGTGTCGTCTCATTACCTGTTAATGCCTCTGGAACTTTCATTGCTTCCGGTTCGGTAACCGCTTCTTCTAATTGATGTTCTGTTTCTTGAGGCGATGCAATAGGTGCTTCTTTAATGGAAGGCAAAGCATCTTCATTCTTTGTTTCTTCATTTACAAGTGTTTTATCAACCGTGTTATCCTCTGTAGAAGTTGTGTCGTTAGATTCTGGTTGCTCAGAGATTGCTGGGACTGTTGGTGTCTCTAACGTGTTGGATTGAGTTGTTGTTTCTTTTTCATTGTTTTGAGCCTTAGGTGTAACGGGTGTTTCTGATCGCGCCTTATCAGATGTTGATTCAGGTGTTGGTGTTTCACGATTGAAAGTATGAGCGTCGTCACGCTTTTCAACTGTAGGTTGTATTGCTTTTTCAGGTTCAGACGCATCTGAATTGGGCTCGGTTATTACGTTTTGACCATCCTCTGTTTTATTGAAAGTTTCTGATTCAGGCGTATCATTGGTAGAAGGTACTTCCTCTTTAGAAAGTTTGTTGTGATCTTCTGCTTCCACTGTTAAAGGTGCTGATGGCGCTTTGTTGTCAGTAAGTGTTGATTCAGTTGTGTTTTGATATTCAGCTGAAGCCTCAGAAGGTTGTAGGACCTCATCATTATTTAAAGATGGTATATCCTCAGTATTAACGTTCGTGTCGGCATTCATGGATGTTTCGTCTGCAACGTGATGATCTGTTGTCGCCGTCTCTTCAGCGTGAGCTTGATTGGCGCCTAAAAAGAGTAATGATGCAACCATGATAGATGATGCACCGAAGCTTAGTTTACGAATGCTATAAATATTTGTTTGTTGTTTCATAATGGACACCTCTTTGTCTAAAATCTCCCCGTTTGGTGTCTCCCTTATGTATCCAATATTAAAAAAATGATGACCAATTTGCCTTTATAACAGAAATGAAAAGGCTTACATTTGGTGGTATTAAGCATACAATGATATGTTTATTTTGTCAATATGATTAATATAAAAAAATTATGGAAAAGAAGAGAGGGGTGTTAACAATAATAAAAGAGGCTAAGACATTAATGCTTTATGTCCCAGCCCCCAGTAAATGCACTGATTTTATTTAAAGTTTTCCTTAAGATGTGACTTTTTCAATGGATACTAAATCAGCTGCGATACCTAAATAAAATTCGCGTAATTCGTCAGCTGTACGTTTTAAATCTGTCGCATCCATGCCAACAAAGTCAGCGTGATCCCAACCATGTAGCACATCTTTGACTTGCCAGATGCCTTTTTGAATTTCATCAGTAGCTTTTGTCCAAGCTTGATTAGTTGGATGTTGGGCAGAGATGACTGAAACGAGTCCATCATTTTCATGCCATTCAGGATCCATTACTTTACCAATCACATTACCTGTTAATGAAAGAGGGAACATCATGCTAAGATCTGCTTTTTGTTTACCGAGTAGTGTAGGGTGTGTCGCTTCACCAGCATATGATGTATAGACGATATTTGGATTGAGCGATGTATTTTGATTCAGTTTTTCTGATCCTTCAAGTGTTAAATCATAAAAACCATTGTCTTCTGTTGTCCATAATTTGTTATCTTCACGAATACGTTGCCAATAATCCAGTAATTTTTCGCCTTCAGTGCGTTTAATACCCCAATGTTCTAAACCAAAGTCCATTTTTGAATCGGCATTAGATAGGAGTTTGGCGAAATCATAAACGAATTGTCTTACGATGGGTTCGTTACCTAATTGATCTGAAGCATGTGACCCATTATGTGGCGTTGCTAAGGTTGTAATTGAAGCAACCATATTGTCCTGGCCACCTGCAAATAAAGGTGAGATCTCGCCGCCATGTGCTTGTTGATACGCGATTTCTTCGGCATTACCGTTGCGTAGAAGTTCTTCCAATTCACGAATGGTTTGCCCCCCATACTATGACCGACTAAATGGACTTTTTGACCAGGTTGCCAATCTTTATAAATACCTTCGTATGTTTTACCGTAACGGTCATGTCCGTATTTTTCAGCGTGCGCTGCCCCATAGTCTACGGTACCGCCTTTAATGTAATAATAAAGTTCTACAGCACGGTCATAGTTACTACCGAATGCACTCACACTTGCTTCATAGGTTTCGTAGCCATTTTTCTCCATTTCGTCACGAATATTAAGTTTGTCGCCACCCCAATAGTGTGGCACGATGTCTAATTTATTATCATCTGTAAAGCCACTGAAGCCATGCACTAAAATAATAGGATCGTTATTTTTATAGAAACCTTGTTTTGCTTTTTGGCTAGGTTGTGTTTTAACTTGCTCTTGGTCACGTGTCTTTTGTTGATTTGTTGTAGCAACATTAGATTTTGCGAGTGTATCTAATGTTTTGTCTGGTGTAGAGTCATCATCTTTTTCAGGTGTAGACGTTTGCTTATCTTTTAACGCTTCGGGTACAGTTACTTCTTCAGTTTCAGTAGCTGTTTCCAATTGATGCGGTGTTGCTGTTGCCTCAGTATCGTTAGTTTGTTTTTCTGGAGCTGGTGTAAGAGCCTCGGGTTTTGCTGTTTCTGTCGTGGTTTCAGTTGACTCTGTCGTATTCTCCTCAGATGATGTTGTTTGCGTATTCTCTTCAGAAGATGACGTTGCTTTTGATGTAGTCTCTATTTCTTCTTTACTTGATGAAGCGGGCTGAGACGCTACTTGTTCAGATGAAGGCGCCTCAGGTTGAACAATAGATGATGTAGAGGTATCCTTATCGTTATTTGTATCATTTATATCTGATAAAGGTGCCTCGTGTGTCGTGTCAGCTACCTCAGCTGTTTCCACTTCGTTATTTACCGTCGTGTCTGTCGTAGTAGATGCTTCTATTTCTTCATTTACTTCAGAAGAGGTAGTAGTCTCATTTTTGTTAGATACTGCGTCGTCTTCCGTTTCTTTTTGGTCTTGAGCAGTTATGTCTTGATCAGATGGTGCTGAAGTTGATGGTGTTGTGTCGCGTTCAGCAGTTGAATCTGATTCAGTAGAAGGTGATTCGGCTTTTGGCTCCTCAGAAGTGGTCGTTTCCTCAGTAGTTGAGGGTTGTTCTGATGTTTGTGCTTCTGATGTAGATGGTGTGTCATTTGATGGTGTTGTGTCTGTTGTCTCAAGTGATGCAGCTTCTTCTGCAGTTGAAGCTTCCAGCGTTTCATCTTGAGTGGACGTGTTTACGTCAACTTGAGAAGCGGTTGCTTCGGGCTGCGATGTATCATTTTCAGCAGCTTGTGCAGTGTGTGCACCTAAAAGACAAAATGATGCGATAGCGATAGATGAGACACCAACTTGTAATTTGCGAATACTATAGACTTTTTTTGTTTGATTCATAAAGGACACCTCTTTGTTTTTAGTTACTCCATTGATAAAACAGTGCCCATTTCCCAATGTGAAAGTCGAATGTGCATTGCGATAGTTCATAAAGTTTAAAAATAAAGCCCAAAGTTTTAAAGCGAAATATAGATCATCGAAAAACTTTGGGCTTGATCTTATCTATTCAAAAAATGTTTTGAGAATGTTGAAAAAAGATTGAATTAATTCGCCAACTGTTCCGGCCATAGTATTTCCTCCTTTATGATGTGACTTTTTCTGCTGCGACTAAGTCCTCAGCAATACCTAAGTAAAATTGACGTAGTTCTTCTGCAGTACGTTGAACATCTGTAAGATCGAGTCCGACAAAGTCAAGGTGATCCCAACCGTGAAGTACATCTTTCACTTGCCAGATCCCTTTTTGAATTTCATCTGTTGCTTTTGTCCAAGCTTCATTTGTTGGATGTTCAGCTGAAACGATAGAGACTAAACCATCATTTTCACGCCATGCTGGATCATCTACTTTACCAATGACGTTACCTGTTAAACTAAGTAAAAACATCATACTTAAATCAGATTTTTGTTTACCTAATAATGAAGGGTGAGTCGCTTCACCAGCATATGATGTATAAACGATATTTGGATTTAATGATGTTTGTTCATTCAGTTTTTCTGCACCTTCTAATGTTAAATCATAAAAACCATTGTCTTCTGTTGTCCATAATGGATTTTCTTCTTTGATACGTTTCCAATAATCAAGTAATTTTTCGCCTTCAGTGCGTTTGATACCCCATTGATCTAGACCGAAATTCATTTTTGAATCGGCATTAGACATAAACTTCGCAAAGTCGTAAATAAATTGTCTGAAGACAGGTTCATTACCTAATTTATCAGAAGCATGAGAACCATTATGTGGTGTTGCTAGCGTTGTAATAGAAGAGATCATCTCATCATGACCACCAGCGAATAAAGGTGAAATCTCGCCGCCGTGTTCTTGTTGATAAGCGATTTCTTCTTGATTACCATTGCGTAAAAACTCTTCTAATTGACGGATGGTTTGACCGCCCATACTATGACCTACAAGGTGTACTTTTTTACCAGGTTCCCAATCTTTATAAATCCCTTCGTACGTTTTACCGTAACGTTCATGGCCATATTTTTCAGCGTGTGCTGCACCATAATCTACGGTACCGCCTTTAATGTAGTAATAAAGTTCCACAGCACGGTCATAGTTACTACCGAATGCACTGACGCTTGCTTCGTATGTTTCATAACCATTTTTTTCGAGTTCATCACGCACATTAAGTCTTTCTCCGCCCCAATAATGTGGATAGACTGCCACTTTATTATCATCCATAAAGCCAACAAAGCCGTGCACTAAGATGATAGGGTCATCATTTTTATAGAAACCTTGTTTTGCTTTTTGGTTCGGTTGTGTTTTAACTTGTTCTTGATCACGTGTTTGTTGTTGTGTGTTGGTAGTCGCAACATTTGATTTAGCGAGTGTATCCAGTGCTTTATCTGGTGTAGAATCGTCATCTTTTTCAGGTTGAGCAGTGTCGTTGTCTTTTAATGCTTCTGGCACTGTGATGTCTTCAGATGTTTCTTTATCAGTTGCTTCTAAATGTTGTGTTTCTGCCTCTGGTGCATCACTATCGTCTTTAGGGGCAGTCGCTGTTTCAACAGATTGCGCGTCTTGTTGATCCGTTAAATCTGAGTTAGGATCTTCTTCTTTTGTTGTTGTTCCTTCTTTTTGAGTCGTTTCCTCACTTACTGTTTGATCTGTTTCTGGTGTTGTGCTGTCTGTAGAAGATGATTGCGTGTTTGTTTCTGTAGTCACATCTTGTTCGTCTGTTTGATCAGGTGCATTTGTTGTGGCCTGATCTGTTTGAGCTGTTTCCTCTGATTGTGGTTGGTCAGTTGTTGTATTGTCCTCAGAAGTTGTAGAAGGTTGATCTGTTTCTTGGGTAGTTTCTGGAGTAGTGTCTTGAGTAGATGTATTGTCGGCAGTATTGAGGGATGTATCTGCGTCAGTCGTTATGTTTGTAGTATCATTTTGATTCGTTGTTTCCTCAGTAGCCTTGTCATTTGTTGGCGTTGTTTCTTCCGCTGTTTCAGTCGTCTCTTCTACTGTTTCAGTAGTTTCATCATCTTTTGTGATCGTTTGAGTTTCTTTAGTAGCGGGTTTTTCTTCTGGTGCTTCGAGCTCTTCTGGTGGTGTGTTTTCATTAGTGAGTGTAGTGCTTGGAGTTGATGGTTCTGTGGTATTCTCTTCGTTCAAAGTTGTTTCGTTGGACACGTCGCTTGGTTGAGCTTGTTCAGTACTGTTGTCTTGAGTAGTTTCTTGAGTTGTATCATCAGAAAGTGAATTTTCTGACATATTGTCTTGAGTTGCTTCAGGAGACGTTATGTCAGTGGACGTACTGCTATCTTCAGTTTGCGTGATTGAATCCGGTGGTTGTGACGTTTCATCTTCAGCAGCTTGTGCGTTACCTGCGCCTAAGAAGAAAAGGGAGGCAATGGCCACTGATGATGCACCTAAACTAAATTTACGAATACTATAAACATTCTTTTTTTGCTTCATAATGGACACCTCTTAAGTTAAAGTTACTCCATTATAAATCCTCCTTAAAACCCCAATATTAAATGAAAATGTTAATCAAAATACGTGGAATGAAACCAAACATCTTACCTAATACAGCAAGCATACCAATCTCCTCCTTTAAAACATATTACAATTTTAGTGTATTGAACTTTCTTAAAGATGTCAATGAATAAAATAATAAAATTATCTAAACGAAGAAAATACATCATTTGAATAATACAAATGGGAAGGGGTATGGTAGAATGAACATGTAATGGAGGGATATAGAAATGAAACAATTATGTAAATGGAGCACCTCTATTGTAGGTGGTGTTTTAGTCCTTGTATTAGCAGGCGTAGGTTATCTTACGTATCAGCAATACAAAGATGATGAATCTTTAGTCAATGATGATTTTGGTAAAAATAGCTAAAATAGTTGACTAAATGTAGTCTACTTTTATAATAATATCAAACACACGAATGGTTATGGGGCGGTATTACGATTGTTACAAAATAGTCGTTATTCCGCTCCTTCGTCATTTATGGGTGGTGAGAAAGATTATCAAGGAGTTGGTTGTATGGCAAGAGGTTATTTTCATCATGTAGAACATCGTAAAACACAAGCACATTCAAAAACCACATTATGGTTATCATTATTGATCACTTTATTTTTTACAATTGTTGAGTTTGTCGGTGGATTATTATCGAACTCTCTCGCATTATTATCTGATTCATTTCATATGTTAAGTGACGTGTTAGCATTAGGTTTGTCTATGGTAGCTGTTTACTTTGCGAATAAACCACCTACTGCACGGTATACATATGGTTTCTTACGTGTCGAAATTTTGGCGGCATTTTTAAATGGATTGGCACTTGTGGTGATTTCAATTTGGATATTTTATGAAGCGATTCTTCGTATTATTTATCCTAAGCCAGTTGAAAGTGGCTTAATGTTGGTCATTGCAACCATTGGGCTGATTGTGAATATTGTCTTAACTTGGATTTTAATGCGTTCTTTAAGAAGTGAACAAAACATCAATATTCAAAGTGCACTTTGGCATTTTATTGGAGATTTGCTCAATTCTGTGGGTGTTATTGTGGCTGTCGTACTCATTTACTTTACAGGTATTCAACTGATTGACCCTATTTTAAGTATGATTATCGCGTTGATTATTATGCGTGGTGGTTACAAAATCATTCGCAATGCTTGGATGGTCTTAATGGAAGCCGTGCCTGAAAAGTTTGATACCGATGAAATTATAGAAACAATGACCTCCGTGGATCGCGTGTTAGACGTGCATGAATTTCATTTATGGGCAATTACGACCGAACATTATTCACTAAGTGCCCATGTCGTGCTAGATAGCCGACATAGTGATGATGCGTTTGAAACCATTAATCAGCTAGAACGTTTATTAAAAGAGAAATATGGTCTCGCCCATACAACATTACAAATTGAACACCTTGATATTAATCAATTAGATGACAGCTATTTTCAACAATTTGATAGTTAACACAACTTTTTATGTATATTTAAATACAATAACATTAGTGATAATACGAGCAATACAGATTGAATGACCAATGACAGTATTAATATAGTATCGCTATAAAAAATGATTAATAAGATATCGATTAATAAAAGTGGTAGTGAAAATAAAGAAGTGTACATATATAGTTGTTTAGATTGTATTCCAAATTCTTTTTGAGCTATTTTCCAATTTTTATTATTTTTCATAGATTTTTTAGTTCTAAATCCCCAATAATTATTAATATGTTCAGGGGGATAATGTACAAATAAGTTTCCTAGCATAAATAGAAAGATACTACTCGGAAATAACACCATCATTTTCGCCTCTCTTTAACTATGTATTTATAAATGTACTTTAAAAACAACAGTTATATTAATATAAAGCACCCCTAAAGATGAATTTGTCGAGTTCAACTTTAGGGGTGCTTTATAACTTTTATTAATCAGTCGTTGATTCAGTAGGGTGATCTGTATTTTTAGGTTTTCCAGCTAATAAGATCGTCCATGTCACTAAGATGAATGGGAATGTTAAAATTGGAATACCGATTGGCTCAAGGAAGGTTGCTTGAGCTGCATACATCATTGGTGTCATTAGCACTGTTAATATGAATGCAACGATTGGATTAAGATGGTTTTGTGATTTAAACGTATAACTTACAGCGATAATGGCTAAAATCAAGTTAAATCCAAATAATCCATTATTAATTGTTGCGATGTCTGCACCAAGGATAAATTCAAATAAAATACCTAGTGCGTTAGCGATTAAGACATAGATACCGGCACGACGAGATGCAATAAAGCATGCAATGATAATCAGTAATCCGGTAATCATATGACCAACCAAGAAGATTTGGCTGACATTTTCTAAAAAGGATTGTATCGGTCTGAATGTGATATCTAAATCAATATTCACATTCGTTGTTAAAGGTAAGACAGAAACGTTTGTTTTTAAGAATTTAAATTGTTCTGCCATGAGTAAGACAATCCATGTAATGATAACAAAAGGTGTTGTTAACTCAGGGACGTTAAGCGGTTTTAAAAAACTTTTGATTGCTTGTGCGACTGGCATAGCTATTAAAATACTTAACAGAATAATCAGGCCACCTTGCCAAGACCATTCAATAAATAGTGATAAGTCAATCGCAATTAAAACGGGGTTAAAACCGGCAAGCCCCGAACGAATTTCCTCTTCAGTGTAATTGAAAAAGCGAGCTGTTAATAAACTGATCAAACTACCGACCATAGCAGCTAGTCCAATTTTCCAATCTCCAATCCATAAGGCGATAAGAATTAAAACACCTGTCCAAGTGTTTTCTAACAGGATAACTTGGGAAATGTTTTTAAAAAAGGTGTTAATCCAATCACTCATTGTTTTCACTTCTTTCTTTATAAGGTCGACGTAAGCCATCCAAATTTTATCACTCATATGAATCTGTGACAATTATTGTGGAATAATAATTTTATATGTGGATTAAAATATAAAAATAACATAATTCCATACCACGGTAGAGGAATAAGTTATTTTTTGTAGAAAATGATTATTTTTATTATTATTCTCTAATAAAAATGTAGTTAAAAGGATGTGTGGGGGATATTTAACGGTTTTGGATTGTAAAAATAAAAATTATTATCATAAAATATTATTAGTTTGATTAATCTTTTTTAGGGGATTATAATTTATAAATGTAGAGTCAATAATTTCGGCAAAAGGAGATAAAAGACATGTATTTTACTCAGCGTGAACAAGATAAATTAATGCTTGTTGTAGCAGCAGATTTAGCTAAGCGACGTCGAGACAGAGGTTTGAAATTAAATCATCCTGAAGCAGTCGCGCTTATTAGTTATGAAATTTTAGAAGGTGCTCGTGACGGTAAAAGTGTTGCGGAATTGATGAGTTACGGTCGTGAAATTTTATCAAAAGATGATGTCATGGAAGGCGTTGAAGCGTTAATTACAGATATCGAAATTGAAGCAACATTCCCAGACGGTACAAAATTAATAACAATCCACCACCCAATCGTTTAGGAGGCCAATTATGCAACCCGGTGAAATTATCGTACAAAATACAGAAATGATGATTAATGAAAATCGAGAATGTACAGTTATTCAAGTGAAAAATAGTGGGGATCGTCCAGTTCAAGTCGGTTCACATTATCATTTTTTTGAAGCGAATCCTGCTTTAGATTTCGAACGTGAACAAGCGTATGCTAAGCATTTAGATATTCCTGCAGGTGCAGCTGTTCGTTTTGAACCTGGTGATGAAAAAGAAGTACGCCTGATTCCTTACGCAGGTCGTCAATGTATTTATGGTTTCCATGGAGATGTAGACGGTCACGTGGATGAGTCACGTATTACACCAGCGAATATGGTCGAAGGAAGTGAAGTAAAATGAGTTTTAAAATGACAGAATCTCAATATACAAGTTTATATGGTCCAACAGCAGGGGATTCCATTCGTCTAGGAGATACAGACTTATTTGCTCATGTAGAGAAAGACTATGCAGTGCCTGGCGATGAAGTCACATTTGGTGGCGGTAAAGTTATTCGTGATGGTATGGGTCAAAACCCAAATATGACACGTGATAATAAATATGTCGCTGACTTAGTTATTACAAATGCAGTTGTCATTGACCATGATAAAGTAATTAAATGTGATATCGGTATTAAAGGCGGTTACATAATGGGGTTAGGTAAAGCAGGTAACCCAGATATTATGGACAATGTGGATATCGTTATCGGTTCAGCAACTGACGTTATTTCAGGAGAAGGTAAAATTGTGACTGCAGGTGGTATTGACACACACGTTCACTTTATTAACCCTGAACAAGCTGAAGTCGCATTAGAAAGCGGTATTACAACACATATCGGTGGGGGTACAGGTGCTTCAGAAGGTTCTAAAGCCACAACTGTAACACCAGGTACTTGGTATATGCATCGTATGCTTGAAGCAGCAGAAGCGTTACCAATTAACGTTGGTTTCACAGGTAAAGGTCAAGCGGCAAGTCATACAGCATTAATCGAACAAATTCATGCCGGCGCTATCGGTTTAAAAGTACACGAAGACTGGGGTGCAACACCATCAGCACTTCGCAATGCGTTAGAGGTTGCCGATGAATATGACGTTCAAATCGCATTACACGCTGATACCTTAAATGAAGGTGGCTTCATGGAAGATACAATGGAAGCCATTGGTGATAAAGTAATCCATATGTACCACACAGAGGGTGCAGGTGGCGGACACGCACCTGACTTAATCAAATCAGCAGCATATCCAAACGTATTACCATCTTCAACAAATCCAACATTACCATATACACATAACACAATTGATGAACACTTAGATATGGTTATGATTACACACCATCTTAATGCATCTATCCCTGAAGATATTGCATTTGCGGACTCTCGTATCCGTAAAGAAACAATCGCAGCAGAAGACGTGCTTCAAGACATGGGTGTCTTCAGTATGGTTAGTTCTGACTCTCAAGCGATGGGACGTGTTGGTGAAGTTATCACACGTACATGGCAAGTGGCTCACCGTATGAAACAACAACGCGGTGCTTTAGAAGGCGACAGTAAACATAACGATAATAACCGCATCCGTCGTTATATTTCAAAATATACAATTAACCCAGCAATTACACACGGTATTTCAGAATATGTAGGATCAGTTGACGAAGGTAAATTTGCGGACCTTGTCATTTGGGACCCACGTTTCTTTGGTGTTAAACCTGAAATGGTCGTTAAAGGTGGTTTAATTAACGTTGCGGTTAACGGGGATGCGAACGGCTCAATCCCTACTTCAGAACCACTTAACTATCGTCCAATGTATGGTCAATTAGGTGGCAATATTCAAAGTACAGCTATGACATTCGTGTCAGAAGCGGCATATATGTCTGGTATTCGTCGTACATTAGACCTTAAACGTCACGTACGTCCAGTGCATAACATTCGTCAACTTACAAAAGACGATATGAAAAATAACAATGCTAGACCAAAATTAGATGTCGATCCAGAAACATATGAAGTGTTTGTGGATGATGAAAAAATCACAAGTGAACCAGCTACAGAATTACCATTAACACAACGTTATTTCTTATTCTAATCACATTTCCCTCCTATGTTGTACATTCGTACAATATTGGGGGGATTTTTTTATGGTCAAAATTAGCATTACATATCCTGTTAAAAGATAGAACAGTAAAGGATTTCGCTCGTTAGGAGCAAATTCAAGGCTGTTCTATTTTTTATTTCAATAAATATATAATAATAAAAACTCTAAATACCAATGTCTATTTAAATTTTTAAGTATAAAAAAGTTTAGAGTATTTAATATATAAAATGAGTGGAACTATCCAAGTAAAATTTATGTAAATTTCTAACAAGTATATATTATCCAATTAGGTTATAGTATATTATGTTGGGGTATATTTAAAATTGCAAAATATACAAAAATTATTAGTGGAGGAAAAAGATGAAGAAAAATGATTTTATTTCAAATCGACTAAACAAGTTCTCGATTCGCCGTTTTACAGTAGGAACAGCTTCAATTTTAGTGGGAGCAACCTTAGTTTTTGGCATAAGTAATGATGCTAAAGCTGCAGAAGAGGCAGGGGCAGAAAATGTAAACGGTCAGTCAACTGATAGTACTGACGCCGGAGAAGCACTTTCCACTGACGAACCAGCTACTAGTGAAACACCAAATACTGATGTAGAAAATGATTCATCTTTGCAACCAAGTGCGCCGGTTGAAGAAGATAAGTCAGTTGAACCACAAAGTGATGAAGTAGATGGAGAACCATCAATTGAAACAAAAGAAGGTACTGATTCTAATGTAGAACCAAAATCTTCAGAAGAAGTGCCAACTTCTGAAAGTGAAGTAAACACAGATCCAAAACCAGCAGATAATGTTAATAAAGACTCTAATATTACTAAGGAAGAAGAAACACAAACAACACTTCCTAAAGAACAGGCATCTATAGGAAATGACGGCGTACAATCAGGCACACCAAAAATAAAAGACCCATCACCTGAAAATGCGTCACAAGCAGAATCTACTACACAATTACCTCCATCATCACCTCAGGCTACATCTAATGAAGATACATCTGCTAAGCAAATAACACCTAAAAAACCTGTAGAAAACCCAGAGGCATCTAAACAAGAGGCACAAGTTTTATCACCAGAAAAAGACACAACATCAAGCACATTGAAAGATGACGCAAACCTAACTTTAGAAAATAGTGAAGTTAACAACAATGTTGATTCATCTAATATCAATGAAAATACTAAAGCGACAGTTAAAAAGTTTTTAGAGCAGAATTCATCGTTATCAGCAGGTGAGATTGAGGAAACAATTAATAGCGTAGATATTGAGGATGCTGACTCATTAATAGAAATCTTACAAGACTTTACAAATCAAAAAGATAGTGAAACACCAGAAGCAACACCAACAGTATTTAGAAATGCACTATCAAATGAAGAGTCAATTTCATTAACAGGAAACGATGTAAAAAATCTTCAATTAGCTGGTTCTAACAAAGACGTCAGTAACTTAATGCAAATCTCTAACATTGATATTGAAATTACGCCGGGTCATACTAATCCAAATACTGGGAATTTAGAATTTTGGGCTACGTCAGGGGACGCATTAAAACTTAAAGCGGATTATCAATTAGATGATGAAATTACAGAAGGCGATCAATTTACAATTCAATATGGTAAAAATTATCGTCCTGGCGCACTTAATACAGCAAGAGATACACATACACTATATAGTAATGATGGTAAAATTATTGCTCAAGGTGTATATGATGCTGAAACTAAAACAACAACATATACATTTACAAACTATGTTGATCAATATCAAAATATTACGGGTTCATTTGTAATTACAACATTTTCAGACCGTTATCATGCGACAGATGATAAAACCGCGTATCCAATGGAAGTAAATATTGCTGGTCAACAGTATTCTGAGGATATTATTGTGGATTATGGTAATAAGAGTCACAAAGATGATCCTATTGTAGGAAGTACAGAATATATTGAAGTACAAAGTAAAGACCGTCATATGAATGTTTATATCAATCAACCCGGCCGAGTATATCAAAATTCTAAACTTACTGTAGACTTAGTAGGATTTAAATTTGATGGACAAACGGATGATTTTAAAATTTATAAAGTTACTGATGATAGCCAATTTGTTGATAGTTTTGCGCCTGATACAAGTCAACTTCAAGATGTGACAGATCAATTTAATGTCAATTATACAAATGATCATCAAGCAATAATTGATTTTGGTAGTAGTCTTTCTAATGGAGAAAAATTTATTGTTCAACACGTAGCTCATACAGATAAAAACTTTGAAAGTGATAAAGGGCAAATTAACTATAATTGGAATGCATATGATCTATATAGTGGTGTTCCAGTTGATTTTCCACATGAAAACTCTTACAATCTATTTGGTCAAGGTAGTACAGGTTCAGGAAACAATCCAGTTTATAAACTAGGTGACTATGTTTGGGAAGATGTAGACCGTGATGGTCAGCAAGGAACAGATGAAAATGAAAAACCAATTCCTGGTGTGGCAGTGATCTTAAAAGATGCTGACGGTAGAGAACTTGATCGTGTAACTACAGATGAACAAGGTAAATATGTATTTGAAAACTTACAAAATGGTACATACCAAGTTGAATTTGTGCCACCTGAAGGTTATGAAATGACACCTGCTAATGCTGACGGTGTTGCTGATGATGTCGATTCGGATGGTTTAAATGTAACTGCTGTAATTGATGGTGCAGACAATATGACTGTAGATAGCGGTTTCTACAAACCAACGCCAACATACAAATTAGGAGACTACGTATGGGAAGACGTAGATAAAGATGGAGTTCAAGGAACGGATACTAACGAACAACCAATCGAAGGTGTAACAGTTATCTTAAAAGATAAAGACGGTAACGAACTTAACCGTACGACAACAAATGCCGAAGGCTACTATGAATTCGACGGTTTAGAAAACGGAGACTACACAGTAGAATTTGTAGCACCAGAAGGATACGTGGAAACACCAGTCGATCAAGGAGAAGATGACAGCAAAGATTCAGACGCAGGTATCGTTGATGTAACGATCCAAGATGCGGACGACATGACAATCGACAAAGGATACTACAAACCAGCGCCAACATACAAATTAGGAGACTACGTATGGGAAGACGTGGATAAAGATGGAGTTCAAGGAACGGATACTAACGAACAACCAATCGAAGGCGTAACGGTAATCTTAAAAGATAAAGAGGGTAACGAACTTAACCGTACGACAACAAACGCCGAAGGCTACTATGAATTCGATGGTTTAGAAAACGGAGACTACACAGTAGAATTTGTAGCCCCAGAAGGATATGTGGAAACACCAGTCGATCAAGGAGAAGATGACAGCAAAGACTCAGACGCAGGTATCGTTAACGTAACGATCCAAGATGCGGACGACATGACAATCGACAAAGGATTCTACAAACCAACATACAAATTAGGTGACTATGTATGGGAAGACGTGGATAAGGACGGAATCCAAGGAACAGACGAGAATGAAAAACCAATTAAAGATGTAACAGTGATCTTAAAAGATAAAGATGGCAACGAAATCAACCGTACGACAACAGACGAAAAAGGTTACTATGAGTTCACAGGCTTAGAAAACGGAGACTACACAGTAGAATTCGAAACACCAGAGGGATACGAAGAAACACCAGTTAACCAAGGTGGAAACAACGAAAAAGATTCAAATGAAAGTACTGTGAAAGTAACAATTAATGGTAAAGATGATGTAACAATCGACAAAGGATTCTATAAACCGACATACAAAATCGGAGATTACGTATGGGAAGACGTGGATAAAGATGGAATCCAAGGAACAGACGAGAACGAAAAACCAATTAAAGACGTAACAGTAATCTTAAAAGATAAAGACGGCAACGAAATTAACCGTACGACAACAGACGAAAAAGGTTACTATGAGTTCACAGGTCTAGAAAATGGAGACTACACAGTAGAATTCGAAACACCAGAGGGATACGAAGAAACACCAGTTAACCAAGGTGGAAACAACGAAAAAGATTCAAATGAAGGTACTGTGAAAATAACAATTAATGGTAAAGATGATGTAACAATCGACAAAGGATTCTACAAACCGACATACAAAATCGGAGATTATGTATGGGAAGACGTGGATAAAGATGGAATCCAAGGAACAGACGAGAACGAAAAACCAATTAAAGACGTAACAGTAATCTTAAAAGATAAAGACGGCAACGAAATTAACCGTACGACAACAGACGAAAAAGGTTACTATGAGTTCACAGGTCTAGAAAATGGAGACTACACAGTAGAATTCGAAACACCAGAGGGATACGAAGAAACACCAGTTAACCAAGGTGGAAACAACGAAAAAGATTCAAATGAAGGTACTGTGAAAGTAACAATTAATGGTAAAGATGATGTAACAATCGATAAAGGATTCTACAAACCGACATACAAAATCGGAGATTATGTATGGGAAGACGTGGATAAAGATGGAATCCAAGGAACAGACGAGAACGAAAAACCAATTAAAGATGTAACAGTGATCTTAAAAGATAAAGATGGCAACGAAATCAACCGTACGACAACAGACGAAAAAGGTTACTATGAGTTCACAGATTTAGAAAACGGAGACTACACAGTAGAATTCGAAACACCAGAAGGCTATGAAGAAACACCAACAGGTCAAGGTACTGACAAAGGTAAAGACTCAAACGAAAAAGTGGTTAACGTTACAATTAATGGTAAAGATGATGTAACAATCGATAAAGGATTCTATAAACCAACATACAAATTAGGTGACTATGTATGGGAAGACGTAGACCAAGATGGTATCCAAGGTACAGATGTTAATGAAAAACCAATGTCAGGTGTCACTGTGACATTGAAAAATAATAACGGTGAAGTCATCGGTACAACAACAACAGATGACAAAGGTTATTATGAATTCACAGGCTTAGAAAACGGAGACTACACAGTAGAATTCGAAACACCAGAAGGTTATCAAGAAACACCAACAGGTCAAGGTACTGACGAAGGCAAAGACTCAAATGAAAAAGTGGTTAATGTCACAATTAATGGTGCAGACAACATGACAATCGATAAAGGCTTCTTCAAAGAAGAACCAACAACACCAGAAGAGCCAGGAACACCGGATGAACCAAATACACCACCGACAACACCAGGAGAACCAAATACACCGGCTACAACAGCAGGTGAGCCAAACTCAACAGAGGCATCATCAGAAGGTAATGGTTCTACAGAAAAAGAAACAGCATTACCAGATACAGGTAGTAACAATTCTAACCAAAATACAACTTTATTCGGATCATTATTAGCAGCAGTTGGTTTATCATTCTTAGTAAGACGTCGTCGTAAAGAAGATAAATAATTCATCCCTTCATCCCTTTTTTAATAGATCTTCTTAGGACGATGTGGGAGTCAGTTAAGCACAGATGTGGTACTGGCTCCCTTTAATAATCATTTGATTGCGTATTAGAATATTGTTGAAAAAGTGAATAATATGAGAAAATGAAAATGTAGATAAATGGTGAGGAGGAAATAAGATGGCTGAAAATAAAGGTAAAATTACAGGAACAGTAACTGGCAAAGCAGATAAGAAAATCAAAGGAACAGTGAAATCTACTTCAAAAAAAGAACAATAATAGTAAAGCGGAGTGAATGGTTAAGGTGCCATCCCTCCGCTTTTTTAAATAAATCTTATTTACGTAATTGATATATTTTATAAAGTAGTGGTTGAACAGGTTTGATAAAGTCTCCCACTAATTCTTCGACATAACCGCCAAATCCTTTTTTGAAATCCACAACACCCGCATCTTCAGCTTCGTCAGTGAAATCTCCAGTAATACCGAAGAAATTATAACGACAAATTTTTTGATCTAGTGCATACTGAATCATTGACCATTGTAATGCATAGTTACCCATATAACGATTAAATTTAGGGTTAGAACCGCTAAACATATAAGTCATTTCATCTTCTGTTTGAACAAAGATAGCTGAAGCTAAGTAGAGGGTATTACCGTGTTCTTCATATAGTTGTTCTGCTTCTCTTTTACGTTTGTTGATGCTGTTCACGATAATTTCTTGATCTTTTAACACATTGCGTTTTTTCTTAGATTTAGGCGCGTTGTTAGCAGCTGTTTCTAATTCTTGGCGTTTGGCCTCTGCTTTGTCCCATTCTTGTGATAAATGTGCTAAGTGTTCATCAAGATTTAAGTAGGCTACTTTTAAATGTGTCATATCGCCATAAGTTGATAAGAATTGTTTAATATCATCTTTTGAAAATAACGAGAATTGATGTTTTTTCTCTGCCATTTGGTAAAGGTCATAAAAAATATCGAATTCATCTTCTTGTAAGTCGCGCACTTTAACACCCATTTCAATGGATTTACGGATGCTTCGTGCTGTATTGTAATCCATCCCATTTAAAATGTCTTCTTCAGTACGGCCTTTTAACGGTAAAATGGATAACCAACGTGCTTGACTTAGTTCGCTATATCCAGTTGAAAAACCTTGGTGTTTGTAACCTAATTTTTCTAGGTGGTTCATCCAGATGTGATTATCTTTTGATTCAAGTATTTCGCCATGATGGTCACGAATGTTTTCAATAATATATGGATTAATTAATGCAAATATTGTGCCGCGACGACGTAAATATAGTGTTAGTGATTTGAAAAAGAAGTCGACAAGTTCAATATTGTTATAATCCATCACTGGACCGCGATGACTGTAGGCATAATTAAAAAATTTGAGGGTAGGTGCTGTCGTAAATAATCCAGCAGCTATGACTTCATCTGAATCAGTTTTAACACCTAATAAATAAACGGATTTGTTGTTCTCTTTTCGATAGTTAAAATGTTGAATTGACTGGGTGTATTGACTGGAATGTTTGTTAATAAAAGTCTCATATTCTGATTGATTTAATTCTGTAAAATACATAGTTATTCGCTCCTTAGCTATAAATTAACACGTTTAACTTGGATATGCCACAAATTATATTTATTGAAAACTTAACTTAATAAAAAGGAAATAATGAGGGGATTATATGTAAAAAAATAAATAATTAGATAATTGTGAAAGCGCTATCATAGTGGTATAATAGAGGTGTAAAGAGGTAGTATTAACATAAGCCATGACGGAGATACTTACTGTTAAGGAGTGGTGGGTAATGTATAAACATATTTTAGTACCTTATGATTTTGGTAACACTTTCAGAAACGTACCAGACCAGTTGGTGAAATTAGTAGGTCAGGATAAGGATGCTCAGATTGTCATATTTAATGTCATTTCTGAAACGGAATTAGCTAATTATGTACGTTATCAAAACAAACACCTTGAGGAAGTCAAAGCGGAGAAAAAAGAAGAAATGCGTCCATTTTTAAATCAAATAGACGAGCTTGGATTAACTTACGATGTCCGATTTACAACAGGTACACCTACAAAAGAGATTGTGAATGAAGTTGAAGCGCATGATTATGATGTCGTCGTGATGAGTAACAAGCGTTCAGAAATTGATATTAAACATGTACTGGGTCATGTTACGCATAAAATCGCAAAACGTATCAACATACCAGTATTGATTATAAAATAAATAGAAAAGCGCTCGACCACGTTTAATTGAGTGGTTGGGCGCTTTCTTATGTTAAATTAACGTTTTTAAAATATTGACGTGGTTATATGTCGTATCTTTAGCAGCATATAATAAAATCACATCTTGTTTTGCGTTTTTGACGATGCGTTTAAGTTGGTTTAATGCCTCATGTTGTGCCTCATTCTCTTGTAATTCTTGTTCATACTTTTCTTTAAATGCTTCATATTTTTGCGGATCGTGGTTGAACCATTGTCTTAAAGCCGTGGTCGGTCCAATCTCCTTAAGCCAATGATCAAGTTGTGCTTTTTCTTTTGACACCCCTCGAGGCCATACTCTATCTACAAGAACACGGATACCAGGTGAAGTTTCTTCATTATAAATACGTTCCATTCGAACATTGCCCATTTTTAACACACTCCTTATTTACACAACTACCCTTTATACTAAAAGTTAAGTACTCATGTTAAGATATGTACATAAATCACTAAATGGAGTGTCGAGATGGATATTAAACAAATGACCTATTTTGTTGAAATAGTAAAACAGGGTGGTATGACGAAAGCAGCTGAATCAATGTTTATTGCTCAACCGACAATCAGTAAAGCGATTAAAGAATTAGAACAAGAATTGGGCAAAGCATTGTTTGATCGTTCAAAACGCCAACTCAGTTTGACGGATGTTGGCCAGGTATTTTATGAAAAATCACTGGAAATTCTCAATTTATATGATAACTTACCTGATGAAATTAACAGTGTATTAGGGATTGAGAAAGGACATATTACGATTGGCTTATCAGCGATCATGGATATGGAACGGTTTAGTCGAGTGCTTGGGCAATTTCATCAACAATATCCGAATGTTACTTTCAATTTAATTGAAAATGGGGGTAAAACGATTGAATCGCAAATACGTAATGGCGATATTAATCTCGGTGTCACATCTTTACCGGTTGATGATATCCAATTTGATTCGTTTCCATTATATGCGGAAACCTTTCAAGTGGTGGCACATCGCTCTCATCCGTTATCACAGCGGCAAACAGTACAAATTTCAGATTTAAAAAATGAAGATTTCATTTTATTTAACGAAGATTTCTATCTTAATGACAAAATTATTGCGGCAGCTCGCAAAGTAGGGTTTGTACCAAATATTGTATCGAAAATTTCACAGTGGCATTTTATTGAGCATTTACTTACCGCTAAAATGGGGATTAGTATTTTGCCGGAAAATATTGTGCGCATAATTAGTCAAAACCCAAATATTTGTGTCTTACAAATAGAAGAAGAATCACTGCAATGGGAAATGGGTGTCATTTGGAAGAAAGATGTATATCTGAACCATGCTACAAGGACCTTTTTAGATTACTTAAATTTATACCATTAATTAGTGACTCATAGATAAAAGTAATAGGTCATATGAAAAAGCTATATTTTTATTATGAGTCAGAACGTTCTATAATAATAATTGTTCGAATGAAGAAAGGGAGACGGTAATGACTGTAATGAAAATTATACGCGTGATCGCGCAAATCATTTTGATTTATTGTATTACACGTGTAGGCAATTGGATTCAACAGTTATTTCATATCCCTATTGCAGGTAGTATTATAGGATTAGTTTTATTCTTCCTACTACTGCAACTCAAAATTGTTAGAGTGAATTGGATTAAAGACGGTGCCAATTTTCTTCTAGCAACAATGGTTTTTTTCTTCGTTCCATCAGTAGTTGGTGTAATGGATGTTATCACCGATTTGGATTTGAATTTTATCGTGTTTTTTATCTTACTTGTTATCGGCACGGTTCTCGTTGCATTAAGTTCAGGTATAGTGGCTGAAAAGATGACAATGAGAAAACGGTGTCGTCATTCGCAAGGTGATAAGTAATGTGGATTCAAGCGCTATGTATGATTGCCCTAACAATCTTATTGTTCTTGATCGCACGTTATGTTTATGTCAAATTCAAATCACCATTTCTTAACCCCGCTTTGATAACATCAATAGGTGTAATTATCGTCTTACTCCTATTTCACCAAGACTACCATTCATACATGATTGGTGGCCAATGGATTAACCATCTATTGAGTTGTACAGTTGTGTGCTTAGCGTATCCACTGTACACAAATCGCCATAAGATCCTTAGACATTTCCGAACAATTTTCACGAGTGTTGTTACGGCAGTAATTTTGAACTTTTCCCTAATATTCTTCTCTCTCAAATTACTAGGTTACAGTCGTGAAGATATTGTTACTTTGCTCCCTCGCTCAATCACAGCGGCTGTTGGGATTCAAGTTTCACAACAGTTAGGCGGGGAAGATACGCTAACGTCGATGTTTATCATCGCAACCGGTATATTAGGAAGTATACTGGGTGCCATACTCATTAAAATGACAAAGTTCCAATCCTCCATCGCACGCGGGATGACATTTGGTAATGCATCACACGCTTTTGGGACTGCAAAAGCCCTTGAAATAGATGATGAGTCTGGCGCCTTCAGTTCAATCGGCATGATTCTTACAGCTGTGATGAGTTCAATCATGCTACCTTTATTGTTGATGTTATTTTATTAATTCTTAAACCACGGTATTTCCCCTAGATACCGTGGTTTTGTTATACATAACTGTTGATACGCAAATGTTACAATACAGTGTACCTAATAGGCGAAGATAATGTACATATGCTAAAATAAAATTATTATATATCAACAAGCGGAGGTATAGGATTATTATGGATGTAATGATTTATATTCTAGCTGCGTTAACACTTATTTCTTGGATCTATACAGCAATCCTATTTCGTAAACATAAAGGGCAACGTAGCCAAAAACCAATGAACTTTACAATTGTCTCAACAGTGATTACAACGTTATGGGTAATGTTTATGTTTATTAAAAGTTTAAATTAGATAAAAGATGATGAGAGGCACATCAGTGTCTCTTTTTTTGTGGTTATTTAAATTGTGTCAATCAAAGTTGAGTAGGGTATAAAAAAGTGTAGTAAATACGGTCTTCAAATTGGGACACAATTTGGTATAATACGCTTAATAATGAAGCAGAGAGTGGAGTGAAACTATGGTTAAGACCTTAATCATTTCTGACGGACATCCGTATACGCATCAGTTTGTTGAACAACTTATTCAACAACAACATAGTGTATACGTTTATACACCCCCAACAACAAAACAACTTACAAAAGGCATGTCACTGGAAATAGATTTATTTGATTTAACACAGATTCAACATGCATTAGAAGATATAGACTGGGTAACTATTATTGGCAATCCAACGGCCTCCTTTACGGCTTTGACACAAGGTAGTCAACTGAATAAGGAGCGATTAATTTATCATAACTTAGCACAAGCGATGCACACACATCACATTAAACATTGTTTAGTCATTCATGATACTTTGAAGGCAAGTTTGAAACAGGCGATGGCCTATTTTAATGTAGAAACACATTATCAGACACTACCACGACGTTATCGTTTATTAGGAAAACGTGCGTTACAACAAGGATATAAAGAAGTTAAAACAGTTCGTTCAATTCAATCACTTGAAGTGCCTAATGAAGTACCAATGGACGGTGTCGTATCGATGTATGGATTGTTTTTAAAAACAATCAATTTACATGTCATTAATGGTGTATATGACGGTACGACGTTTAATATTATTGTGCCATTCATCAATCTCCCACTTTTAAAAATGACCCGCACTCAAGAAAGTGATCGCACAAATCGAGTGGTATTTGATATCACAGGTGGATTGTTGGTGGGGCACTCATTCCATCAACCACAAATGGAATTTCGACGTTTAGAAAGTGCATCTAAAACATGTTTAATTGCATTGCATAACTATGTACCAAGATTACCATGGCACATTTATCGTTATACGCAGGCACCTATTCACGTGTTGGTCTCTTGGTTATTCCATAAGTATTGGCGACAAATTAAATATTAATTTATATAGTGATGGGCTATAAGTTTGTTTGCTTGCATATTTTGTACGACTCCAATATAATTATTTCACGTCAGTATTAGACCAATAAAAAAGGTGGAATAGATAATGAGTTTAAACAACGATTTTGATGCAATATTGACGGGACGTCGCTCTGTGAAAGTATTTGACGAGAATGTTAAAATTCCGCGTTCAGAAATGAATGAAATACTCGAAAAAGCAACATTAGCCCCATCATCTATCAACATGCAACCATGGCGTTTAGCTGTTGTAGATAGCGAAGAAGGAAAAGAAAAATTACGTCCGCTTGTTCAATTTAATACGCGTCAAAATGATACTTCAGCTGCAATGATTGTTATTTTTGGAGACATGCTTAATTATCATTATGCAGATGAAATATATGGCTCAGCAGTAGACAAAGGATACATGCCACAAGAGGTCAAAGAAGAACTTGTTGAAAAGTTCGTTAAAATGTATGAATCCCTAGATCGTGCAAGTATGAATGATATTGTAAAGGTAGATAGTAGTTTAATGGCAATGCAACTAATGCTTGTTGCACGTCAATATGGTTATGATACGAACCCTATTGGTGGGTTTGATCGCGCACATATTGCAGAAGCATTAGGTTTGGATCCTGAACGTTATGTGCCAGTCATGATCGTCGCAATCGGTAAAGAAGCGAAAGCAGGACGCCCTTCATATCGCTTACCAGTAGACCGTGTCGTAGAATATCATTAATACTTTTAAATATAAAAAGAGGAGAGGTTGGGACAAAATCCTGCTTTTGGGACACCGTTAATCGGTTTCCCAGAGCATTAATACTTTATGTCTCAACCCCTCCTTTTTGCGCTTTATTGACACGATAGAGACTTTGTTGACCTTCTGGTAGTTGCTCTACAAATTCAGCAGGGTCTTCAGCATATTTGTTACTTGCGCCACCCTTCATCCGTTGAAAGTGAAGGTGAGGGCCCGTCGTTTGTTCGCCACTATTTCCTGATTGAGCAATCACTTCTCCAGCTTCAATCGTATCTCCTACATTGACATTATAATCACTTAAATGCATAAACCATTGGAAATATTGTCCATTCGTTTCTTGAACTTCCAATACTTTTCCACCGAGATCATCAGTGAATATATTGGTCACTCTACCATTTGTCGGTGCGAGCACATCCGAGCCAACCGGTAAGCGATAATCAATACCGTAATGACGATCATCACCATCAAAAGAGAGATTGTTATTATATGTTCCAAAACCATGTGTTTCACGGTCTTGTTGAAAGAATCGTTTACCTTGTGAATCGTACCAATCTGCATATTTATCTTGAAAGTCTGTAAAATGTTGCATGCCCCAAAATGCGACACCAGCAATTATCACAATTGTAAGTATAGACGTTAGCCATCTTTTCATTTTGATTCACCCATAAGAAAGAAATGATTTAATTAGTGTAAAATGATATGTAGCCGGTTGCAATAAAGTTGCTTGTGAAAAGTTTTAGATAAATGCTTAAAAATTTTAAAAGAAAGAGTATAATAGAGATTATGCGAGTTAATACGGGCAACTTAACTAATATTTCTATTAAGTGTTATATAACTTTTTCTTTATAAGTAGTTAAGGGTGTGTTAATTTATAAACATATGTTTATTTAAAATATAGTTTATTTTTAGAGTAATGGAATGGGGATTTTCAATGAAAAATTTAGATTTAAAACGGACCGATCGCTTGAAGCAAAATCAATCGCATCGGTATCTGCCGGGATTGGATGGTTTTAGGGCAGTTGCGGTTATCGCAATTATCATATTTCACCTCAATCCATTGTGGTTACCTGGTGGCTTTCTAGGTGTCGATACATTTTTTGTTATTTCAGGTTATTTAATTACGTCATTATTATTAGCAGAGTTCCAAAATACCCAACGTATTGATTTAATAGGGTTCTGGACGAGACGTTTAAAACGTTTGATTCCTGCTGTATTTTTTATGATAACCATTGTCGTACTTTATACAATCATTTTTGAGCCACAAATCTTTTATAATGTAAAAAAAGATGCTGTCGCGGCTATATTTTATGTTTCTAACTGGTGGTATATTTTTGAAGATGTTGATTACTTTAATCAATTTGCCGTGGAACCGTTTAAACATTTATGGTCACTTGCGATTGAAGAACAATTTTACTTGTTTTTCCCAGCTATTTTACTAATTTGTCTTAAGATTTTTAAAGAACGTGGTACATTTTTCATTATATGGGCAGTATCATTACTCTCATTAATTTTAATGATTATCTTAAGTTTCACAATTGGAGATCAAAATTATTCAAGATTATATTTTGGTACAGATACAAGATTACAAACGTTATTATTAGGTTCTTTATTATCGTTCTTATGGCCACCTTTTAAATTAAAGGCCACGATTTCTAAAAAACAAAATAGCTTAGTTAGTTTGATTGGTTTAATCAGTATAGCAGTATTAATCGTTTTATTCTTTGTAATAAGCGATCAAGATATTTGGTTATACCGTGGAGGATTTTATCTTATTTCAGTATTGACGTTAATTGTCATCGCTGTTGCGGTTGTGCCATCAGGTATCTTCTCTAAAATACTCGGTAATCCAGTGTTTGTTTATATTGGAAAGCGCTCATATAGTTTATATTTATGGCATTATCCAATCATTGTGTTTTTACATAGTCACTTCGTAAATGGTCAGATTCCATTTTATGTATACATCATTGATATTGTTTTAATGTTATTGATGACAGAGATTTCATATCATTTCATTGAAAATCCAATACGTCGAAATGGTTTTAAAGCCTTTGCAGTGAATCCTAAACACATTGGTCGTTTCATTCGCTTTATCGTTTCAGCGATATTAGTTTTAGTCACATTATTATTCTTATTTGGCTTATTTGATAGTATCGGTGATGCCCATAAAGAAAAAGAAAAACAAACGACATTCACGACGAATAATGCTAAGAAGGCGCCATCTGATAAGCAATCTACGGAAAAAGATCAAAGTGATGATAAAGATGGAGATTCTAAAGCGTCATTCGATTTATCGGAAGCGTCACCATTGTTAATAGGTGACTCAGTAATGGTGGATATTGGAGATGTATTCACTGAAAACGTGCCAAACGCCACAATTGATGGACAAGTTGGACGTCAACTAATTGATGTGCCTGATATAGTCGATAGTCAATATCAATCGTATAACACGAAAGATTCCGATGTTGTACTAGAGTTAGGCACAAATGGTGATTTTACAAAAGATCAACTTGAAGAATTACTACAACGTTTTGATAAAGCAAATGTATATTTCGTTAATGTTCGAGTACCACGTGATTATGAATCACATGTCAATTCATTAATTGCAGAAGCTGCTAAAAAGCATAAAAATGTGCATTTAGTTGATTGGTATAGTGCTTCAGAAGGGCATACAGAGTACTTCGCATATGATGGTATTCATCTTGAATATGAAGGATCTAAAGCATTATCAGAATTAGTTCAACAAGAAATAAAGAAAAAACACGAAGCATCATCTAAACAAAAGGATTAAATATAAAGAAGCGATAAGGCATTCTAAATAATGAATGCCTTATCGCTTCTTTTCTATATAAATGAATTTGTCTAGGGTAGACTAAAATACATATATAAACAAAAAAACCAGGGAATGAATCCCTGGTTGAAATCGTTATGGTATAATTACATACCCCAAGCTGATAAACCTTGAGCGTTGTAAGCTTTTTCAGCTGCGTCTAATTGTTGATCTACTGTGTTAGTAGCTCCCCAACCTGGCATAGTTTGGAATAAACCTGAAGCACCTGATGGGTTTTGAGCATTTACTTGACCGTTTGATTCACGAGCAATGATCATTTCCCAAGTTGATGCTGGTACACCAGTACGTGAAGCCATTTCTTGAGCAGCTGAAGAACCAGTTGCACCTGCAGTGTTACCGTTACCTAAAGTAATTGAACCAGTGTTTGATGATGAAGTTTGAGTTGTTTCTGGTTGTGGAGCTGCTGCAGTTTCTGGAGCTTGCTCACTTGATTGTTGTACGTTTGATACTGTGTTGTCACCAGTTGATTGTGTAGCTTCTGCGTTAACGTCTTGAACGTCAGTTTGAGTTGGTTGAGCAACTGAAGTGTTTTCGTCTGAAGCAGTACCGAAACCGTTATATGACCAACCGAATTGTACACCGTCTGACCAGAAGTGGTAGCTAACGCCATCTAATGTGAATGTATAGTCATATGCACCTTCTTGGATTGGGCTTTCATTTAAAGATGCATCTTCGTTTAATGCTAATTGAGCTAATTCTTGTTCGTTAATGTTTGATTCTGCAGCGTCTGCGTCAGTAGCGTGACCAGCTACGCCTGTTAATCCTAACGTTAATGCTAATGATGAAGCGAATAATGTTTTTTTCATAATTCAAAGTCCTCCTAGAAATTTTTTCTATATTTTCATTTTCAAATTTGCTTGCCAAAAAATTCAACAACCACACTCTAACAACCTTAAGGACATTTGTAAATTACGTGTAAATAACAAAACGTTACATAAATATTTCTTATATACTTTAATGTAATATTTTTGTAATATTAATGATTGTTGAAAACGTCAATTTTTGTCTCTTTAAAGTTATGGTTGTGATTCAAAGTAAATGTTCAAATAATTCTTTTAAAATAGCGATGTATTACAAATGTTACAATGGGTTTTTGAATTGTAATGCAGATGACAGTGATTCTCGTATAAAATGATTAATAATAGAGAGAAAAAAGTGCGTGATTTACAAAGTCAACTCATTTTAAATTAACAATTACTAGAGGTGAAGGTATGACTACATCAATAGAAACGCTAAGAATGGAAGCTGCAAAATTATCTCGTCAAACACATGCATTAGGTATTCCTATTATGATTGTCTTTGAAGGCGTTGTTGCTGCAGGGAAAACACGGTTAACCAATGAGCTATTGCTGAATTTGGATGCCAAATATACACACTTTATTGCCACGAAGTCACCATCAGAGGAGGATCTTCGTTATCAATTTTTGCAACATTACTGGGATACACTGCCTGCTAAAGGGCATATCAATATTTATTTTCGAAGTTGGTATGCTCATTATATTGATTATCACGTCAATCATCTAAAAAAGGATAAGTTAAAAGATACTCAAGTATTGAAGGAATCCATAGAAGATTTTGAGACAATTGTTCAAAATGATCATCATGAATTGATTAAGTTTTATGTCGAAGTTAATGAAGCAAAACGACAAGAACATATTCAACAAATGAAAAACAATCCATTAATGAACTGGAAAGCACATGAATATGAAGAAGTCATTCCTAAAGCACAATATACAGAAGAAATGTCAAAGCTTATTGATGACTCTTTTAAAACCATTGATTATACACACAAGGAAGCTGCTGTTAAGCAAATGTATCTTCATTTAATTGAGAGAATGAAAAAAGCGATTGAACGTTATCATCAACGCCAAGAAGCAGTGAATGGTGCATTTACACCTGATTTTACAACGGAGCGGTTTAATCAAACGATTCATAAAATCCGTAAAAAAGACTATAATGAATTGATTACTCAATTACAAGAACGGTTGCGAGAACTTCAATTTGCATTATATGAACATAAAATCCCTTTAGTATTGGTCTATGAAGGTATGGATGCAGCAGGGAAAGGTGGCAATATTAAACGAGTGAGAGCATTATTAGATCCAACTGGTTACGAAGTCAATGCGATTAGTGCGCCGACAGATGTGGAGTTAAATCATCATTATTTATGGCGATTTGCGACTAAGATGCCAAAAAGTGGCCATATTGCTATATTTGATAGAAGTTGGTACGGACGTGTATTGGTTGAAAGGGTCGAAGGGTTTGCCAGTCAAAGTGAATGGTCGCGCGCCTATGAAGAAATTAACGCATTTGAAAAAATGTGGACTGATGAAGGGGCTATTGTACTAAAGTTCTTCTTATGTTTAGATAAACAAGAACAACTTAAGCGCTTTGAAGCACGTCAACAAGATGAAAATAAACAATGGAAAATTACAGAGGAAGATTGGCGTAATCGTGAAAAATGGGATTTATATTTAGAAGCAAGTGAGGATATGATTGAACAAACAAATACATCACGCGCACCATGGCTTATTGTGCCAGCCGATCATAAAAAAACAGCACGTATTCAAGTTTTAAAATACATTATTCAAAAATGTGAGGAAAAGCTTTGGGGCGTTAAACAATATGATTGAACATAAAGCGTGATATACTTGATTATCCATTTTCTACTATAATATGTCAGTAATGTTTGACGGTCAAAGTGCTGATGTAGAGTTTGTACAATAAGGAATAGAGAAATAGAGGTTTTGGCATGACAACAAATAAGGATGAATATGGAAAAGCACACAGGCAATTAATGACATTAAAAGAACACCCAGAGGAAGCACTAGAGATTGTATTTGCGGGTGATCATCGCGCTAATGATGCGATTGTGCTACTGCACGGTGCTGTGATGAATTATAAGATTATGAGTGTCTTTGAAAAATATTTACATCATACTCAGCTGATTTATATTAATTGTCCTGGGCGTGGTCAGAGTACAGAGATAGATCGTCAGACACATGATTTATCAGATTATGCAACACGTATTAATGAAGCATTAGTGCGTATTGTGAGGGACCAACAAATCCATCAGCTTGCGATTATTGGCTACTCGATGGGTGGCTTGCTTGCTACAAAGTTAGCGAGATACAATACATTGCCTATTTCACATCTCATTTATTTAAATAGTGCGGCTAAAATGGATTATAAAGAGATAAGATTAACCAAATTATTAACTGAAATGACAAAAGAGATGACACCTAACCCTAAAGATGGCATTATAAAAAGTATTCCTGAATATGTATTGGATAAAGGTATCTCTGATAAATATAAACAAGAAGATACGAAACAATTCACCAAATATTTTGCGCCTTTAGAGGCAATGATTACAGATTTGCAATATACATTGAAAACCAATTATATAGAAGATATTGCACTGATTGATCACATGCCAGACATTTTGTTTTTATTAGGCGAAGAAGATGTTATTTTCCCTAATAAGGACTCTAAAGAAACGATTGAAATGTTTAAAGCGCACGGGGCTAAAGTCAAGTCCGTGACGTACCCAGATGTAGGACACCTTGATTTTTTAAGGGTATTAGACCGTGAAGAAGGTGGACAACTGGGAAGTATTGAGTATAATATCAATCATTGGTTACGGGGTTGAGACTTAAAGGATTAGTCTCTTGGGAGATTGATTAACGGTGTCACAACCTCTAGCGATCAATAACATTTCGGGCGAAAACAAAAGTTTGGTTCGATTTTTCAATTATAAAAGAGAGAATTGACGGTGCTAAAGATATGAAGTCAACGATTAAAATGAACAATTTGATATTTATTATTATTTTAGGAACAATGACTGCTTTTGGGCCGTTATTATCAGATATGTATAGTCCGGCTTTACCACTGGTACAAGAGGATTTTCATATTTCAACGTCTCAAGCACAATTGACGTTAGCGATTGCGATGATGGGTATTGCGATTGGCCAATTTGTCATAGGTGTGATTGCAGATCGTATGTCGCGTCAAAAGTTAGCGATTATGATTTTAAGTATCGTATGTCTTGCGTCTATCGTAAGTACATTTAACATTAATTCTGATTTATTTATGGTAATGCGTTTCATTCAAGGGGTTGCCGGCGGAGGTGCGATTGTACTTGCTAGAGCTATTGTAGGGGACCGCTATGAAGGACAACGATTAAGTCACTTTTTTACAGCATTAATGGTAGTTAATGGCATTATTTCTATTTTAGCGCCTTTAGTCAGTGGATTTATTTTAAGTGTCTCTGTATGGCAAACGATTTTTATCGTATTAGCTTGTCTGAGCATTATTTTACTGATTTTTGTTGCGCTACATCCTCAAATCAAAGAAACAGCAATGGTAGAAGATCATACGAAGCAATTTACAACGATTTTTAAAGATTTTGGCCATTTGCTTAAAACACCGCGCTTTACTATTCCGATGTTATTGCAAGGTGTCACGTATATTATGATTTTTAGTTATAGCGCTGGGGCGCCGTTTATAGTCCAAAATGTTTACCATTTGAATCCACAAACCTTTAGTTTATTAATGGTAGCGACAGGTATAGGACTCATTATCATGAGTCAATTGTCTAATATATGTTTACGTTACTTTGAACAAATTCGCGTATTAAGTGCCTTTATCACGATACAAGTGATTGGCGCAGTGCTCGTTGTTATCGTATTGTGGATGCATTTACCTTTATACATGTTAATTATTGGTTTACTTGTAAGTGTCACACCAGTGACAGCCGTAGGGCCATTGGCTTTTTCTCTCGCTATGCAAGCACGCACGGGCGGAAGCGGTAGTGCTTCCAGTTTATTAGGCCTCTTTCAATTTGCTTTAGGAAGTGCCATTGCCCCATTGATTGGTATTCAAGGCGCTCATAGTGTAACGCCTTTTATCATTATTGTAAGTATTACAGGCGTATTATTAGTTGTGCTCTTATATATTGTTTACAAAAATGCCTATCATTGGAGAAATACTTAAAGAAAACGACCTTAACACGTGATGATGTTAAGGTCGTTTTTTACTATTTAAAAGAAATCAGCTGTAGCGATCTCATCTATATTGAAATTTTGTAACTTTTGTATAGGTTCACTGTTTAAAAAAGCCTGCATAGTCTCTGTTTGCATAAACTCGTCTTTGTATCCTTTTAGTTGGGCGACATTATCGGGTTGCTCTAGAAAATGTGCGACAACATAAATGATGCCTATTGCGATGGCTGCTCTCAAAATTGTTTTCATCGATTGTTCCTCCATAATGTAAATTCTATCTTAATTGTAGCTAAAAATTAAATAAATATCATAGTACTAGAGCAAGAGATCTATCCACGTCTTTAGTCTAATAACCCAGCAATAAAATTAATGTGTTTATGTAATTAAAATATACTTACAAATTAGGTTGAGTTCTGCTAATATTATATTAATACTATTTAGGAGCGAGAGGAACACTGATGATGAAAAAAAGAGTGAATGCGAATATTGGGAAAAAGCGACGCAATCAATATGTGATTAGAAAGTTTAATATCGGAACAGCATCTGTACTGATGGGAACAGTGATGTTGTTAGCAATAGCAGAGGATGCTAAGGCAGAAGAAACGAATACTATTAAGACAGAAAATGTTAATACTAAGGAAAGCAATTCATCGACTGAGGATGATGAAACGACATTAACACCGTCGTCAGAAGCAGACGTATTATTAGATGAACAAGAAACGAACGCTGAAATAGATCAAAACAGTACAACAGAAAACGTAGAAGTGCAAGAACCACTTGAAACGACTGAACAACCTCTTACTACAGAGACAAAAGAAGAAGTAACTAAAACGGAATCGAACCGCTCATCAGTAGAAAATGAACCTTCTTCAACTACAGATCATTCTCCAGAAACGGTTTCTGATACACCTCAACAGGATATGCCAACAACAAATACGACAGAAACACAATCGACACCTAAGTCCACAAATAATGTATTTCGAGCAGCTGCGGATAGCGAAGTAAATGTTGATCAACCTGCGCCTCAAGCAAATACAAAAGAGATACAGGTAGACGGTATTGATGAAACAGTCTATCAAAAGGAGATTCCAGTTTTAGATTCTTCACCTAAAGCACAAACGCTTGGAATGGGGCGTGGATTAGGTCAAGCGCGTGAAAGTTTGGGGATTATTTTACCAAAGGATGAAACATTGTATATACGTCAATCTGGCACACAAAATGAAGCGGATTTAAGTGTGAGTCTTATGACGAATGATGGCAATTTTAACAAGAGTGCTATCATTCCGAAAAGTGGCGAATGGACAGCGATATCTACAGGTATCGATAGTGCAGCATTTGTTTATTTACCAAAGGGTTTAAATAATATTCCGCTCGTTGATTTTTACGTAAAAAATAATATGCTACAAGCTTTACCGACTTACCGTAGAGGTGAAAATCAAGAGTCATTCGAAACGCAATGGGTCGATCAAGATGCGAGCTATGCCTTTGTGGATGGGGACTATAATTCCTTTTTAATTCCACGTGTCGATCGCGATCGTGTATTAAATATGAAACATCAAGAAGGCGCTAATGCGTTTCATAATTTAGATGAGATGATTGATTATTATGATCATGTGGTCACGCAATATAACGAATGGGCTGGTTTAACGGATAATCCTGAGTCCGTTAATTTTAACGTAGGTCAAAAGTATTTTACGGTAGCTAACATTAATGGATTTGGTTTAGCTTATTGGTCGTGGGATCACATGGGATCTAATGATGCGTCGATGTATGGTTACTTATCAAAAGGTTGGCTCTCTTTACATGAAATTGGTCATGGATTTGATGGTTGGTTAGCAGATGACCCTAAGATGCCTTTATTAGAAGTTTGGAACAATATTTTTGCGAATGAGTATCAAATGAATGTGGAAAACCGTGAAGCGGGCTGGTTATATGAAGGCAATCAAGAAGGATTTCAACAACGTTTTCAAGAGAACATTTTAGATGCGACGCCTTATACAGATTTCAATCAATATTCAGCGAGAGAAAAGTTAGACTTTATGACGCGCATGGTTCGTCTGACTGGCATTGAAGGGATGACAGATATGTTGCAAAATATTCGTCAAGAAGTAGCAACGACCTCATCTTCAAGAGATATGCCACGTTGGATTGGTGATTATTGGTTAGCTGAGCGTGGTTATAATGCATTGGCATATTTTGATTTATTTGCGATAGATACACCTCAATATTTAGAAGACCGTTTAAATGCGTATTCAAATAGTTATATTTATCCTTTGGCAATGCTAATAGAAGATGAAGCAGAGGCACAAAAATATGTAGAGCAACTTGGACTTGCTACTAAATATGAACTTGTTCGTTCTAAAGATATTGCTGATACAACGATTCAATCAGATGCCACAGTTAATTTAGCGTTAAACAATCACATTTTGCCAGAAGGGGCTACAGTCTCTTTAATGGATGGTACTGCTACTGTCGCAACAGCAGTTGTAAAAGACGGTAAAGCACAGTTTGACGGTATAAGACCAGGTATTTTTCATATTAAAGCACCTGTCTCACAACAGTTAGCGTTACCGGATCATACTTATATTGTTGTACGTGAAAACCACGATAATGAAGCGACATTAGTTTATCCTAAGATTGAGGAAACACAAACCGCGCTATCCCAAAAAATTTCATTATTAGGATTAAGTAACCGAGAATTTACAACTGTTGCGTACACGCCAAATACAAAAGAAGTCATCTTACGCCAAAATAGTGGCCAACCACATTTTTATTTTACAGATGAATATGCCCATGTGACGATTCAAAAGCAAGATGGTACGGTTGTTTTTGATGAGAGTATTGTAGGAAATGATAATATCGCCGCATTGGATGAGACTTATCATTTAGAATATGGTGATAAGGTCATTATTAAGCATCGTGAACCAGATCGTCGACAAGTAAAACGTATGGAAAATAATACAATCATGGCTTTGCCAGATGCAACCATGCAAACAGTGACTTATACACTGACGGATAAAGGGTTTGCGATTAATGATGAAACTGAACAAGATGTCACATCAAGATATACTGACGTTATTCAACAAGATATTGATACATTCATAGACACGGTCGAAGCAAATCCTGATAAAAATTATCGTACGGTATTATATCGTCTTGTACAAAGTGTTGAAAAAATAGAGGGCGCTGATGATCGAGAAGCATTATTGAAACAATTAGAACCATACCTAGAGCAATCTACTATCACACCGCTAACTGTGCAACCTATCGAATATGATCATCAAATCATTCAAGGTCAATCAAGTAATGGCGCATCGATTACTGTGACATTACCTTCTAATGCAACGTTAACGACTGAAGCAGATGAAATGGGAAATTGGTCCCTTCAGTTATCGCCATCACAACAATTAAATTGGCAAGATCAAGTAGAAGTGATTGCAGTCAAAGATGGCGAAGTGCGTTCGAATGTGGTTAATGCTGAAGTAATTGATACAGTGAGACCAGATGAACCAACGCTTGTAGCACCACAAGCAGGTAGCAAAACAGTTCAAGGGACAGCCATGCCAAATGTACAGGTGATTGTTCAATTTAAAAATGGTTCAAAAGTAACGACACAAGCCCAGGAAGATGGTAAGTGGAGTATTTCGGTGCCAGAAGATGTGACGTTAGCATACAATGATCAAATTGTGGTAGAAGCCATTGATCAAGCAGGTAATACATCGAATCGAGCAATTAAGACTGTCATCGACACGATTCGTCCGAAACGCCCAACTGTGACACCTATTGAAGCAGGAAGTCACATCATATGGGGTACTGGAGAAACGTACAAAGATGAAATTTTAGTAAGATTACCAAATAATGAAGTAGTTAGAACGAAAGTCGGGCGTAATGGTACATGGATGATAGGTGTGCCGTTCAATGTCACATTAAATGCAGGGGATTCTGTATTAGTTTCTGAAATCGATCAAGCAGGTAACTATTCATTAGCAGGTGTGGGTTCAGTGGTTGATACGACAGCACCAAAAGTACCAACTGTTGATGAAATCACCACAGAATCTGAATGGATTACTGGGCAAGCTGAACCAAAAAGTCAAGTCCGTGTCGTTTTAGCAGATGGTACAGTGTTAACAGGTTTTGCTAATGAAGCGGGAGACTATCAAATAAATGTGCCACAAGAAGGGCTTTTACAACCAGATACGTCAGTTACCGTGACTGCTACAGATGCTTATAACAATACCTCTGCAGAAGTACAACAACCGATTCAAAATGTTGAGCCAATTGTACCAGAGGAAGCGCCAGAAGTAGAAGCGGAACCGGAACCGCCAGTAGAAGACGAAACACCGCAACCACCAGTGGATGAGGAAGATTCGGAAGTAGAAACAATGCCTGAAGACCCGTCACCTGAAGAAGGTACATCTGAGGTAGACGAAGCACCTTCAGAAGAAGATGAAACGCCACAACCTCCAGTTAAGGAAGACGAACCTGAAGGAGAAACACCGACTGATGAGGAGGAGCAACCTGAAGCGGAAGTACCTCAAGTAGATAATACGCTTGAAGAAGATACGTCTGGAACTGATGAAGCACTACCAGAAGAGGAAGATACGTCTGATGGTGAAGCGCCACAAGTGGACGACGACACATCATCAGTTGAGGAAGAAACATCTGAAGCAGAAGAAACATTAGAAAATGACACAACTGAAGCGGAAGAACCAGCGTCACCAGAAAAAGAAATGATGGACGATAATCAAGATCTTCCATTACAAGAAGACATATCAAAAGAAGAAAATAGATTACCAGCAGAAGGTCAGTCAATGCCGGCTGTAAAAGGTGAGACAGTTGAGCCAAACGTGCTTGATTTAGAACAAAATCAACGTACTCCTCAACATCTACCACTGACTGATAAGACATGTCTTGTAAAAGACAACGCCTCTATCGTCAATGTGAATACGAATATGAATCAATCAGGTCAAGTTAAACAAGCATTGCCTGAAATAGTTTCAAGCGAATCGAACTTTACGAATGATGGCACATCTGCACCTACATCGCTAGAACATGCAGCGACGCATAACGACGCGTCACAGTCGAAGGCGTTACCAGAAACGGGAACATCACCACAACGTACACCTTTATTAGGTTGGGTGGCAACGTTATTAGGTTTTGGCGTGTTTGCACGCTTTAGAAAGCAAAAACGTTCATATAAAACAGAAGAATAAGATTAAATGAATTGGGTTGGGGCATTTTTATATATGCTCCAACCTTTTAATGTCATAAATTAAAAAATATGATAAGTTTAAAGAAAGAACATATAAGGAGGTAATCTAGTGGCGCAAATTGTTTTTGAAAATATTGTGAATCAACAAGGCATTGTTCAAGCAGATTATAGTGACACTATTCACGATGGAACGATACGTTTTGAAATGGCTGATCCGATTAAGGTGCGTTCGGATCTTGTGGCAGAAGCGTTAGCTGCTTTATGTGGCAACTATTATGATACCATTCACATGCATGTGAAAGTCTCTGATAATACCAAACATACCATTGAACAAAGAACAGGTTCACAACTCACTTGTGAAAAAGGATTAGGGTTATGGAATCTCAATAAATTATTTGATCATAAAGTTAAAACCCTCAATTTAAACAGTGATTTTTCAAACTTCTCAGCAGCTGCTTTAACACCAGGACCAATCAATAAAGTGACACTAGATTGTGGTCGTACGACGCCTGAACAATATGTTCTATATGATCGTGTCGACAGTAAACTGATAAAAACCAATGTCCTTGATACGCACTTTCCTAAAATAACCTCTGATTACCGTATCATCGGTTCGATATTATACAAAGATTACTTCAATACTGCTTATATGATGAGTGGTTTACAGCTTAACCCCAAAACAATGAATATGACTAAAACAGAAGCTGAGCATCCCATTGCAGGTATGAAAAATTTGCCGCACACGTTAGGGCTCACGGCAGTTGGTCATACACGCATTGCCTGTCAAAGTTACCCCGACTATATGAATGATGCGATTCAAGCGGTTAAAACGTCTGATTCATTTATGGCAACGTTACAACATACTTTAGTTGAAATTCAAAATGAACGTTTTCGCTTAGGCCTCCCATTAAAAGATAGAACATTATACCCTGACCAAAAAACAGTGGGGGAGGATAGTCGCGTCGATTTTTATACTTTATACATATTAAAGCATGGCGGACGACGATTAGCCGAATATTTAGTAAGCCATATTCCAACATCGGCTACTGAGTTAGTGCAACGCTATGATTTACAATTTTTTGATCGATTTTACCCTGGCGTTTTATATTATTTACCTGATGAGATACGAGAATATGTTCTAAAACAATTAAAGCTGCATCAAATTCCTTTATTTTCGAATGAGGACTGGCAAGTATTTAAAATAGTGCAAAAGTGGTTACGAGCACATCGAACACCGGACTAAGCAGTGCACAGTGATTTGTTTCAATTTGGATAGAGATGGGAATGGACTAGTAAACTAATAAAAGAGAGGTTTTTTGATGACTAAACAAAATCCAGTAACACAGTTTTTTAATGGTTCATACGAAAAGCAACCTCAAGATTATCCAGGTATTCAACGTGAGATGAAGCCCGTTCCAGATTGTGGCGAAGAAACATACAAAGGTTCAGAACAACTTGTTGGTAAAAAAGCACTTGTGACTGGAGCAGATTCTGGTATTGGACGTGCTGCAGCCATTGCTTACGCGAAAGAAGGCGCAGATGTAGCGATTGCTTATCATCCTGATGAGCAACCAGATGCAGAAGATGTTAAAGCAGTAGTTGAAAAAGCAGGACAACAAGCAGTATTATTGCCAGGCGACTTACGTGATGCAGAGTATGCCAAACAAATGGTCAAAGATGCTCATCAACAATTAGGTGGATTAGACATCGTCGTACTTAATGCCGGCATGCAACAATATGAATATGATATTCAAAAATTAGATCCAAAACAATTAACGGATACATTTGAAGTCAACGTTTTTTCAACAGTTTATTCTATTCAAGAAGCCTTAAATTATTTAGAAGCAGGTTCAAGTATTATTTTGACATCATCTATTCAAGCTATGAAACCAAGCAGTCATTTATTAGATTATGCGATGACGAAATCTTGTAATGTGTCATTAACAAAAGGGTTAGCTTCTCAATTAGGACCAAAAGGTATACGCGTCAATGCGGTAGCACCTGGTCCTGTATGGACACCTTTACAAATTTGTGGGGGTCAACCACAAGATAACATTCCAGATTTTGGTAAAAACATGCCATTACAACGTGCAGGTCAACCTGTTGAACTAGCAGATGTGTATGTATTATTAGCTTCAGACAAAGCTAGCTATATTACAGGCCAAGTTTACGGCATTACAGGTGGCGCACCAATTAATTAAAGACATGCGTCGTAATAGTCAATTCAATACAGCATAATGTTATAAGGTTGGGACGAAGATACGAAAGGGTAATCGCTTGATTTTGTCCCAACCTGTTTTATGATTAATGATAGTAAAATGATGAATCACCCACTTATATTGATAGGGTTTACGATATTAAAAAGGTAGGATGCTCAAGTGCTTTAGAGCGTTCCACCTTCTTTTTTAGTTGCATTGGGTTTTTTAAGGGGACTGGGACATATAGCATTGATGCTCTGGGAAACCGATTAACGGTGTCCCAAAAGCAGGATTTTCGGCAGAAAGTTCACGATTCGCCAAAATTTGACGTATTGTAAATGATCAAATGTGCTTTGACACATTTGTAAGAACGACTAACTCAACGAAGTCGTTCTTTACTTCGTTCGCTTCTGCTCAAATCCTGAACGCTTTTGTCCCAACCTCATTGAGAAATCATCATTTTTTAGTAAATGGATTATTTACGTAGGGCCACAGTATCATTGGTCTAAAGTCATCAAAATAGATAGAGGTAAGCGGACATGAAACAAATACTACACAAACATTATTTAATTTTAAGTATCAGTCTCTTTTATTTTGTTATCGCGATATTAACGCCACTCGTTCATGATGATTTGGAGTGGGGGCTTACATATGGTACAGATATGTTAAAAACATTTTATGCTGAGTTGAATGGTCGATATCTCGGTAATACTTTGGAAGTCATAGCAGTTCGAATTCCATTATTTCGTTATATTACATACACCTTTTTTTCGGTCGCTATGATTTTAGTCTGCGCTGGATTGATTAAAGATCTTATACCTAATCTACAGTGTCGTGCCTTTAATATCATCGCGATTTTTATGTTCCTTGTTTTAATGCCTATTTCATTATACAGTCAAATTTATGGATGGTTTGCGGGATTTTATAATTATGTGCCAGCGAGCCTTTGTTCGTTGATTCTGTTGAGATACAGTTTAAAAATATTAAATGATCAACCATTACGTCGACAAGAACAATGGCTCATATTAAGTTGTGCGTTATTAGGACAATGGTTTATGGAGAATCATACGATATTTAATGTGATATTGTTGATGGGTTTATTGATTGTAAAGTGTATTCAAACTAGAAAAATACCGATATTTGTCTTCCTAGCATTAGGTTTCTCGATTTTAGGTGCTATTGCGATGTTTATTAATCCAAACTATATCGTGATGTTTGTTGGGGATACATCTTATCAACAAGTTTCTGATGACAACAAAGGGATGATTGTTAAAGTAGTGGGCACGTTATTCACCCAATTTCCGCAATATCTCGTGTATCAATCTATGTTTTTAATTACGTTGCTCGTTATTGTATTAAGTGTTTTAATTTGCCAAAGTCGTTTAAGTCAAAAATTTAAATATGCAATGATACCGATACTATTTATCGCACCGCTGTATCACTATATTGTCCGTGTGCCTTTTAATTTTGCGAAAAATAATCAAAATGTGGTTGAAGCAATCTTAGATACGGTCGTCATTGTTATTCTTTTTTGTGCGCTATGTTTAACGATTTATAAAGTGATAGATAACACGTTATTACGACAGAAGTTATTAATATTATTAAGTACTATTCCGATAATTGTCGCGCCTTTATTAGCTGTTGAACCAATGGGACCACGAAATTTTTATATTGTGTATATCATTGGCTTGATTATGTTGATTAGCTTAGTGAATGTTATTCATTTTCGACCTTATCGATTAGTGAAATGGGTGTCTATCGTTGGGGCATCTTGTCTCATTATTGTGTTTAGTATTATTTCTATCGCGCAATATGAACGCATTCTTCAAGTGAAAGAGGTTGTTAAAACAGATGATACGGTGACGCAATATACGATGCAGCATTTACCATTCGAATCATATATGCAACATGCCACACCCTATAATCATAAAACGGTTACGATTTTTAAAGAGTATTGGGAGATACCAGAGGATATTACGCTCTCATTTATTGATGATGAATTTTAAGTGATGTATTCCTATTTATTTTCAGTATTAATATTTCATGTCTCATAGTATTGTGATACGCTATCTGTAATACTATATTTTGTTTTAGGGGGCAAACAGGGTGAAAAAAAGACTAATTCCCGTTTTAGTTGGCGCATTTTTACTTGGGGCATGTGATATTAATGTATCTTTTGGTGATAATGACAAAGACAAACAAGAAGCGCAAGATAATAAGCAACAACAAGCAGATGATAATCAATCGTCAAATCAACAATCATCAAATGATCAAGATTCGGATAGTGATGGACAATCAGACAGCGCAAGTTCTGAATCAGAAAAGTATGTAAATATCAATGATGATGGCTTTCATGATGACTACTTCTATAATAACTATGTAGACGGATATGGCCCAGTATATATAGGAATGACGTTATCCGAGCTAGAAAATAAATTGGGCAATCGCACAAATACAAAAGATCTACTGACAGGGCGTCATGATATTTACGGAAATTATGCAGTGGTGCTATCTGATAATAAAGTGATTAGTTATGCAATCGTGCCGGATTCTCCAGTACCAAGTAGTCAACTTAAACAAGTTTTTGGTACACCGACATATGAGAGTAGTAGCGAATACATTTTTGATAGTAATAAAAATAATGGTTTTGCGATTTATGTAGAACGTGATGAAAACGGTAATGGTGTAGCGTTAGGTCAGTATGATGATGTTGGTCTTGAATCGTTAGATAAGAATACAAGCTCCGACGAATTTGTGACACGAGCGAATGTCATTGATTTCGTAGAAAGTTTTGAAGGAGATTACTTAGATACAGATAAGTATACGTATAGAGAACCAGAAAAACGTGATGATGGTTGGGGCTTTGCCTTTTATGATAAATCCGGTAATTTAGCAGGGTCTTATATTGTAGAAGATGATGGACACGTTAAAAAATATGATAGTGATGGAGACCAGATGTATGCTGGGTATTAAAACGAAATAATAATTTGGAAACCAAAAAGATTCAAATGTCATTGTGCATTTGAATCTTTTTTATTGTGCGATGAATGATTTTATTTAATATTTATCAATGGTTTGAAATGGCGTTATAATGCGTTTTTTTAGCTATTATTTACCTCAAAAATCACTTTCTTCTAAAAAAGTAAAAAAGGGTTTGAAAAGTGATTGTATATTTTGTCCAATAGGAAACTGTTTACCACAAGAGGTCAAATTATTATAATGGAAATCAAAAATCAACATTATTTATAGAAGATTTAATTATAGTTCTCATTTAATTTTTGAAAATCATTTAATTGGGTATATGTGAATTACAACTTTTATCTTAGTTAATAGATAACATTAATAAAAGGAGGAAATAAAATGAGAAGAAAGAAAAAAGGCGTGAAACGGTTAGATTTTTTGCCTAACAGACAAAATAAGTACTCTATCAGAAAATTTACAATCGGTACAGCTTCCATTTTAGTGGGTGCCACATTAGTATTTGGAATTCCAAAAGAAGCAAAAGCTGCAGAAGAAAACACAACACAAACAGATAACATTTCAACTTCTGATGAAGCTGTAGATAGTGAGCCAAATGTAGACAATACAACACAAACGCCTACTACTGAACCCACATCAGAAGAGATGAATACTGACACTACGACACCATCATCAACTGAACCAACAACTAATGAACAACCATCTACAGAAGAACCAGCGCCTTCAGATGATACCAATGCCTCCGTGGACGTAACGGAAGACCCATCAACTGATGCTTCTACTAAAGAAGCGCCAACACAACCATCAGATGCGACAGAGGCATCTAACGAATCTGAGGCGACGACTGAAACGTCAGAACCTGATACTACTGAAGAAGCTTCCACAGAAGAACAATCAGCTGAAACAGCTCAACCTGAAACTGAGACAACAGAGGAGCCACCTCAAGAAAAAGAGGAAGCTGATAAGACTGAGACTAATTCAACAGAAGAGGAAGCTACTAAAGAACAATCTACATCGGAATCAAATACAACTGAAGAGGCAACAACAGAAGAAAAGACTCAAGAAACGGACACTACGTCAGATTCAGATGCGAAGACTGACGCATCAAACAAAGAGAGCAATGCATCAACAGAAGAAGCATCTCCAGAAACAACTACCACAAAAGACACTGACGCGCCTCAAACTTCTTTGGAAAATGATTTACCTGCCTCAAATACAGACAAGGAATCAGATTCTATGACGTTAAATAGTGGGTCAAATACGTCTTTAATGCAAGCGTTAGAAAGTGTTGATGCTCAAGAAAAACAACAAGCCACAGAGGACTATTTAGCACAGTATTTAACACCAGAAGAATCAAAACAATTAATTAATAATACGACAATTAATTTTGAAAATGCAACGACACAAGAAATCAATGACGCTATTTTGCATGAAGCGGCGCAAAATTTAGCAAACGAAATGGATCAAAATGAAGCATTAGCGACAAGCTCTGACATTGTCCGACCAATAGCGCCTTTATCAATGCAAATGAATTCTACAAATTACGATTCAACGTTCCAATCTGCAATGACACTTGAAGAACCTAATCGTCCGTCTTACACAATTCCGGACGATCCTAACTATTTATACTTACTACGCGATTTAGGCTATAACGCGACGACAGTAAAAGATAAAACAGATTTACGATTTGCAGGGATTGGTCAATTAGGCGATCAAAAAACAAGTGAAATCAATTTAAACTTAACAAAATGGTTAAGTTATAAAAGTGAATTTACAGATGGCGGAAAAGTGCATCTTTCTTTCAGTCAACCGGAATTCTTTAGTCAAATTGATAAGATAACGATTAATGGCGTCGATATGACCACAACGAATAACGGTCAAGATTGGTCTGCACCCATCTCTGGTAGTACAGTCAATAGTGGACTGATCGGTGTTGTAACAAACTCACCTGTTAAAATCACATTAAAAAATAATCAAACGTTAGAATCATTGGGTTATAGTGAAGATAATCCTGTTTATATGACACATACATGGACGACAAATAAAGGTGAAATTGCGGCAGAAAGTATCCAACAAACGACGATTACACCAACTTTAAATAGTAAAGCACCACAACAAACGCAAACATCTAACTTTGTGTCAGGACGTATTGTAAATTCTTTACGTTATGATCAAACAGATAATGCCATTCGCTCAATTCATTCATTTAAACCAGATGAAAACTTCTTACAAACAGATTATGATTGGCTATTATATATCAAAGAACAGGTCCCTGAAGCCTTAATTCCATATATTGATCCAAATAAAATTCAAATTTACGTATCAGATGAATATGGTAATAAACGTTGGGATTCAACTTATGTAGATATTACGATGGACCAAAATGGCTTAGTGGATACAAGCAAGATTCCGAGTCTATCAATTATGCAAAACAATACATTATCACAAATAGGTAAAGCGCGTCTTGCGCTAGATTCTAACGTATTTTATGGTGCTTTAGGGCAATCTCGTAACTACACAATTTCATACGGCTTAAAAGATGGCGTTACTATGTCAGAAATTGCTAGAAATATTAATGAAGAGTCGTTGACATCTACAGACGCACGGACGCAATTCTCTTCATGGTTAGAAAGTGACTATCTAGATTCACGCGTATTTGGTAAACAAGATGGAGGTTCAGCGCATAAGCGAATTTATGGTTCATACGCTTCGTCATACATTGATTTCTTTGACTATGACGGTGATGGCGTACCGGATATTGCGGATACAACACCTGATGTGAATAATGACGATCCTATCGCACCAGATGCCCCTGTTATTAATCCAATCGAAGCGGAAAGTACGAGCATCACAGGTACTGGTGAAAGTGGTTCAAAAGTGACAGTAACATTTAAAGATAATACAACGGCTACAAGCACAGTGGATAGTAATGGTCAGTGGACAGTTAATGTGCCAAATGGTACGACATTAAATCATAATGATACTTTAAGTGCGACATTAACCGATGCGGCTAAAAACACATCAACTGCTACAACAGCAACTGTCAAAGATACAGTGGCACCGAATGCTGTAACAATTAATCCAGTCGTGACTTCAGATACTACTGTTACAGGCGCAAATGGTGAACCAGGCTCAACCGTAACCGTGACATTCCCTGGCGGTACAACCACAACAAGTACAGTAGGGGACCACGGAAACTGGGAAGTAAACATTCCAGATACCGTCACATTAAATGAAAATGATACGGTGACTGCAACCGCTCAAGATAAAGCGGGCAATCAATCAAGTGAAAGCACAGTAAACGTGACAGGTATTCCGGTACCAGACGAACCTACACTTGATGCGATCGAAGCAGGTGCGCAACAAATTTCAGGTAAAGGTGAAGCAGGTAATACAGTTACAGTCACGTTACCAGATCAAACACAACACACTGCGACAGTAGGTGACGATGGCGTTTGGACTATTGACGTACCGGATACGGTGACATTGAACCATGAAGATGTCGTGTCAGCACGTCAAAATAACGGTCAACAAGATTCAGGAGATACAACAGCCATCGTACGTGATACAGTGGCACCAAATGCACCTTTAATTCATGACATTGAAGCTGGTGTGACGAAAATTACAGGACAAGGTGAGAATGGTTCAACCATTACTGTTTCGTTCCCAGACGGTGCGACTGCCAATGCCGTAGTAGATGATGAAGGTAATTGGACTATTGATGTTCCATTAGATACACCATTACCAACTTTAGGTGAAGACATCACAGCTACATCAACAGATAAAGCAGGTAATGAGTCTCAAGTGAGTACTAAAGCAGTACAAGATACCACTGCACCAGAAGCACCTGGCGTATTACCAATCGAATTAGGTGAGACGACAATCAATGGAACAGGCGAACCAGGTGCCACAGTAGAAGTAACATTTAAAGATGGCACTATAGGCACAGCAGAAGTTGGCGAAAATGGTAATTGGACACTAGAAGGTACAGCTGACAACTTGCAATTGAATGATAAAATCGAGGTCACTCAAAAAGACGCATCACAAAATGTGTCACACGCAACAACAGTAATGGTGCATGATACGACAGCACCAGATGCGCCAAATGTTAATCCAATTGAAGCGGCATCTACTGAAGTCACAGGTACAGGAGAACCAAATGCATTGATTGCATTACAACTGCCAGATGGTTCCGTAGTAGAAGCAACAGCTAATGAAAATGGTGATTGGACAGCAGATATCTCTACATTGCCAGTGTTAAAAGATGGCGACACTGTGGAAGTGACGCAACGTGATGCAGCGATGAATACCTCTACAGCAACTACAGTGACTGTAGAAGATACCATTGCACCCGATGCACCAACAATTAATCCAGTGACCTCTAAAGATCGCCAAGTGAAAGGGACAGCAGAACCAAATAGTACGGTCGTTATCACATTCCCGAACAATCAAAATGCGACAGTAGAAGCAACGGAAGAAGGCTTATTTACAGTAGATTTTCCTGAGGATTTAGAGTTAACGGGTGGCGAAACGATTAAAGCCATCGCAAAAGATAGTGCGGGCAATGAATCTGAACAAAGTACTACTACTGTAGAAGATCTCACAGCACCAGAACCACCTGTAATAGCATCCGTTAATTCTACAGATACTACAATTAATGGTACGGCCGAACCTGGTAGTAAAGTTTCACTTACAATAGATGGAGAAACAATCGGTGATGCAGTGGAAGCGGATCAAAATGGCGCGTTCACTTTTGATATCCCGAACACATTAAATGGTGGAGAAGTCATCAAAGCAACAGCGACAGATCAAAATAATAATGTATCTGATGAAACGACCACTGTGGTCACAGATACGACACAACCTGATGTTCCGACGATAAATCCAATTAATTCAGAGGATCGAACAATTACGGGTCAAGCAGAAGCAAATGGCACTGTAACGATTGAATTACCAGAAGGAGAAACATTAGAAGGTACAGCAGATGAAAATGGTAACTATACTATCGACTTACCAGATACTGTCGACTTTAAAGGTGGCGAAACAATTCGTGCTTCTGTTAAAGATGAAGCAGGTAATGTATCTCCACAAACTGAAATGATTGTAAAAGATACAACACCACCTACGACACCGACACTGAATGAGATAACATCAGAAGATACATCCATTTCAGGTACAGGTGAAGCAGGTAGTACTGTAACTTTAACGTTCCCAGATGGTACGACAGCAACAGGTACAGTGAATGATGAAGGTCAATATGATATTGCCATTCCAGAAGGTATCGATTTACAAGGTACGGAAGTCATTTCTGCTGAATCAAGAGATGCTGCTCAAAACGTGTCGTCTAATACAACAACAACGGTTAAAGATGTAACACCACCAGCCCAACCTACTATTGATGAAGTGACATCAAATAGTATTGAAATCTCTGGTACAGCTGAACCGAATAGTAAAGTGACGATTGTCATTTCAGATGGCACACTGATTGAAACGAATACAAATGCTAGTGGTCAGTATAGAGAAAATATTAGCGACATTGGTCCATTTGCAGGTAACGAATCTATTGAAGTCACAGCAATCGACGCTGCAGGCAATACGTCGGAAAAAGCGACAACAACAGTGATTGATAAGACACCGCCAGACGCACCAAATGTGGATGCTATTCAATCGACTGATAATACAATCAAGGGAACAGCTGAACCAAATAGCACTGTTACTGTTCGTTTTCCTGATCAATCTACACAAACAGCGACAGCAAATGAACAAGGTGCTTTTGAATTTGATATAACAAATCAAAACTTATCTGGCGAAGAAGAGCTTGTATTTACAGCAAAAGATGAGTCAGGTAATGTATCTAATCCAAGTTCTGTAGTGGTAGCAGATACGACAGCGCCAGAAGTACCAACAGTAGACGAAGTCACATCGGATGCGACATCTATAAAAGGCACAGGAGAAGCGGGTAGTACTGTTACAGTAGCTTTTCCAGGTGGACAAACATCTACAGGTACTGTTCATGAAGATGGTAGTTATGATCTTTTAATTCCTGGTGACGTAGATTTAACAGGCGGTGAGGAATTACAAGTAACGTCAACTGACAAAGCAGGTAATGAGTCAGACGCAGGAACAGTTACAGTGACAGATACAACAGCACCTGCGGCACCAACAGTAGATGAAGTAACATCAGAGTCTCCATCCATCAAAGGAACAGGCGAACCAGGAAGTACGATTAATGTCACGTTAAATGGAGAACAACTTGGTGAGCCTGTAGAAGTAGGAGAAGACGGCAACTATGAAGTGATAATTCCAGAAGGAACGGACTTAACTGGAGGAGAAGAACTTCAAGTCACATCAACAGATAAAGCAGGTAATGAGTCAGAAGCAGGAACAGTTACAGTGACAGATACAACAGCACCTGAGGCACCAACGGTGGACGAAGTGACATCAGATTCACCATCAATTAAAGGAACAGGCGAGCCAGGAAGCACGATCAACGTTACGTTAAATGGTGAACAACTAGGTGAACCAGTAGAAGTAGGAGAAGACGGTAACTATGAAGTGATGATTCCAGAAGGAACAGATCTAACTGGAGGAGAAGAGCTTCAAGTAACGTCCACCGATGAGGCAGGCAACACATCAGAAGCAGGAACAGTTACAGTGACAGATACAACAGCGCCTGAGGCACCAACAGTGGACGAAGTGACATCAGATTCACCGTCTATTAAAGGAACAGGAGAACCAGGAAGCACGATTAACGTTACGTTAAATGGTGAACAACTAGGTGAGCCAGTAGAAGTAGGAGAAGACGGTAGCTATGAAGTAGTAATTCCAGAAGGAACAGACCTCACAGGAGGAGAAGAACTTCAAGTAACGTCAACAGATCAAGCAGGAAACACGTCAGAAGTTTCAAGTACAACAGTGACAGATACCACAGCACCTGCGGCGCCAACGGTGGACGAAGTCACATCAGATTCCCCATCAATCAAAGGAACAGGAGAACCTGGTAGTACGATTAACGTTACGTTAAACGGTGAGCAACTAGGTGACCCGGTAGAAGTAGGAGAAGATGGCAACTATGAAGTAGTAATTCCAGAAGGAACAGATCTAACTGGAGGAGAAGAACTTCAAGTTACATCAACAGATAAAGCGGGCAACACATCAGAAGCAGGAACAGTTACAGTAAAAGATACGACAGCACCTGCGGCACCAACGGTGGACGAAGTAACATCAGAGTCTCCATCAATTAAAGGAACAGGCGAGCCAGGAAGTACAATCAATGTCACATTGAATGGAGAACAACTTGGTGAACCAGTAGAAGTAGGAGAAGATGGCAACTATGAAGTAATGATTCCAGAAGGAACAGATCTAACTGGAGGAGAAGAGCTTCAAGTAACGTCCACCGATGAGGCAGGCAACACATCAGAAGCAGGAACAGTTACAGTGACAGATACAACAGCGCCAACGGCACCAACGGTAGATGAAGTGACATCAGATTCACCATCAATTAAAGGAACGGGAGAACCAGGAAGTACGATTAATGTTACTTTAAATGGTGAACAATTAGGAGAACCGGTAGAAGTAGGAGAAGACGGTAACTATGAAGTAGTAATTCCAGAAGGAACGGACTTAACTGGAGGAGAAGAACTTCAAGTCACATCAACAGATAAAGCAGGTAATGAGTCAGATGCAGAAACAGTTACAGTAAAAGACACAACAGCGCCTGAGGCACCAACGGTGGACGAAGTGACATCAGATTCACCATCAATTAAAGGAACAGGCGAGCCAGGAAGCACGATCAACGTTACGTTAAATGGTGAACAACTAGGTGAACCAGTAGAAGTAGGAGAAGATGGCAACTATGAAGTAGTGATTCCAGAAGGAACAGACCTCACAGGAGGAGAAGAACTTCAAGTAACGTCAACAGACAAAGCAGGTAACGTTTCAGATGCAGGAACAGTTACAGTGACAGATACAACAGCGCCAACGGCACCAACGGTAGATGAAGTGACATCAGATTCACCATCAATTAAAGGAACAGGAGAACCAGGAAGCACGATTAACGTTACGTTAAATGGAGAACAACTAGGTGAGCCAGTAGAAGTAGGAGAAGACGGTAGCTATGAAGTAGTAATTCCAGAAGGAACAGACCTCACAGGAGGAGAAGAACTTCAAGTAACGTCAACAGATCAAGCAGGCAACACATCAGAAGCATCAAGCACAACAGTGACAGACACAACAGCGCCTGAGGCACCAACAGTAGATGAAGTGACATCAGATTCATCATCCATCAAAGGAACAGGAGAACCAGGAAGTACAATTAACGTTACGTTAAATGGAGAACAACTAGGTGAGCCAGTAGAAGTAGGAGAAGATGGTAACTATGAAGTAATGATTCCAGAAGGAACAGACTTAACTGGAGGAGAAGAACTTCAAGTCACATCAACAGATCAAGCAGGCAACACATCAGACGCAGGAACAGTCACAGTAACAGATACTACAGCACCGTCAGCTCCAACGGTGGACGAAGTAACATCAGAGTCTCCATCCATTAAAGGAACAGGAGAGCCAGGAAGTACAATTAAAGTTACGTTAAATGGTGAACAATTAGGTGAGCCGGTAGAAGTAGGAGAAGACGGCAACTATGAAGTAGTGATTCCAGAAGGAACGGATCTAACTGGAGGAGAAACGTTAGAAGTTACTTCAACAGATAAAGCCGGAAATACGTCAGAAGTTACAAGCACAACAGTGACAGATACAACAGCACCTACAGCACCAACGGTGAACGAAGTGACGTCAGATTCACCATCCATTAAAGGAACAGGCGAGCCAGGAAGTACAATCAACGTTACGTTAAACGGAGAACAACTAGGTGAACCAGTGGAAGTAGGAGAAGATGGCAACTATGAAGTGATGATTCCAGAAGGAACAGATTTAACTGGAGGAGAAACGTTAGAAGTAACATCAACAGACAAAGCGGGCAACACGTCAGAAGCATCAAGCACAACAGTGACAGACACAACAGCGCCTGAGGCACCAACAGTAGATGAAGTGACATCAGATTCATCATCCATCAAAGGAACAGGAGAACCAGGAAGTACAATTAACGTTACGTTAAATGGAGAACAACTAGGTGAGCCAGTAGAAGTAGGAGAAGATGGTAACTATGAAGTAATGATTCCAGAAGGAACAGACTTAACTGGAGGAGAAGAACTTCAAGTCACATCAACAGATCAAGCAGGCAACACATCAGACGCAGGAACAGTCACAGTAACAGATACTACAGCACCGTCAGCTCCAACGGTGGACGAAGTAACATCAGAGTCTCCATCCATTAAAGGAACAGGAGAGCCAGGAAGTACAATTAAAGTTACGTTAAATGGTGAACAATTAGGTGAGCCGGTAGAAGTAGGAGAAGACGGCAACTATGAAGTAGTGATTCCAGAAGGAACGGATCTAACTGGAGGAGAAACGTTAGAAGTAACATCAACAGATAAAGATGGCAATGTATCAGAAGTGACATCAGTCACAGTAAAAGATACAACGGCACCGACAGCTCCAACAGTAGATGAAGTAACGTCGGATTCATCATCTATTAAAGGAACAGGCGAACCAGGAAGTACAGTTACAGTTACTTTCCCAAATGGTGATACGGCAACTGGAACGGTAAATAAAGATGGTCGTTTTGAAATTTCAATACCATCTGGTACTCAATTAGATGGTAATGAGGAAATTAATGTTACGATTACTGATGCCGCTGGTAATTCATCTGATACGATTAGTGTTAAAGTAATATCAACTAAGGAAGATTTACCAATTAGTAATTCAAATTCTGAAAATCAAACAAATGCTAATAGTAATGTGAAAAATAATGATTCACAGCATCAATCAGAAAGTGCAAGCAATTCATTTAATGAAAATGATAGTCAAAAAGTGTCACCTTCAGTTGTTACTGGAATGGGTGATCCTGGAAGCACAGTAACAGTCGTTTTACCTGATGGATCGGTTTACACTGGTTTAGTGGATAATAATGGAAATTACAGTGTAGAATTGCCAAGTGGTATTGGTGTCATTAACCAAAATAATGTTACAGTAGCCATTACTAATCCATCTGGTCAAACAGTTAAAGATGAGAATGCTGAAATTCATCACAATGAATTGACGGTTTTACCAGAAACTGGTCAATCATCTAGTCAAAAAGGTACATTATTAGGTGGCGCGTTTGCGATGTTAGGTAGTTTCTTCCTATTATTCAGACGTCGAAATAAAAAAGATAAAGAAAATCATCAATAATTTTTATTATAGAACGCTCGGGATTGCTTATTTAAGCTTTTTCGAGCGTTTTTTTAGTAAGGAGTTGATTTAATGGAAATTATTTAGTAATATAAATAGTAATTATTACTATTTACTGAGGTGAAAGAAATGTATGAATGGGTGATTATTGGTGGTGGTGTTCACGCTACAACAATTGCATTACAACTTAAGGATTTAGGTTTACCGGTGGAAAAATTAAAAATAATTGATCCGCATTCACAACTTATGGCTAACTTTAATCGACAAACAAAACGATTAGGTATGCAATATTTGCGATCACCTTTAGTGCATCATTGTCATCCTAATGCATTTGACTTGAAGTATTTCAGTAAAAAAGAAGATTATGCTCAACCTACTATTGGACATTATCAACGACCTAGGTTAGATATGTTTATGAATCATACTTTATATTGGATTCGCCAACACCATCTTGAAGAATGTCATATTTGTCAAAAGGCTAAAAATATAGAACAGCATAATCATCAATGGCGTATTTCATTAAATCACAATCAAGACATTATTGGAAAAAACGTGGTGCTGGCTATGGGAACTCATGACACGCCATACATACCAAAAATATTTAAAAATCAACCTGATGTGCAGCACATTCACCAACATAAAATTAATCTTGATGTTCAAGCCTCTCACGTTGTAGGCAGTGGTATTTCAGCTGCACATTTAGCGATAAAGTTAGTTAAACAGTCGAAGCAGTGTATCCATTTATGGATTAAAAAACCATTTGAAGTACACGATTTTGATGCAGACCCAGGTTGGTTAGGACCTAAAAATATGAATAATTTTAATAAAGAAACACAATTGCAAAGAAGAATTGAAATTAATCGACAAGAGCGCCATAAAGGTTCACTACCTAGGGATTTATTTATGCAAATTAAGCATTACGAGAAACAAGGAAAAATCATAATTCATAACACACCTATTGAGCGATTAGAGAACCATCACATCATATCTCAAGAGTCTTCAATAAAATATGATGGAATTTTTTTAGCGACAGGATTTTCATTAGATTTAATGAAACAACCTTTAATACAAGATTTAATTCAAAAATATCAAGCGCCATTAATTCAAGGATTTCCAGTGATTAACGAATCATTAGAATGGTTGCCGAATATATACGTTTCAGGAATGCTTGCAGATTTAGAATTAGGTCCTTTTGCTCGAAATATTATGGGAGGACGTCAAGCGGCTAAAAAGATTGCACAAGTATATACCTCTCAAAACCCTTCATAAATGCTATACTAAACATATAAAAAATGTAATAATGGGGGCCAATTATGATTCGTTGTGTATGTTTAGTAGATATGAGAGGAGATTACTTAAGATTAGTTCAAGTACGCCATAGAGATAAAATGTATTTCCCGGGTGGTAAAATTGAACCTGACGAAACGTTAGAAAATGCATTAATTAGAGAGCTTCAGGAAGAATTACAGCTTGAATTAAAAGCGGACGACTTAGAGTTTATCGGTAAAGTTGTAGGAGAAGCGTATCCCCAAAAGAATGAATTAACTGAGTTGAATGGTTTTAAAACAACTTTTCCTATTGAGTGGGATAAAGTTGCTATTGATGCTGAAATTACTGATATCGACTGGGTTCATAAAAATGATCAAGCACGTATTGCCCCAGCAGTATGTACGTGGATTGATACTTTCGGTTAATTATATACAAAATAGCGGGACTGAGACATAAAGCGCTAATGCTCTGGGAAAACGATTAACGGTGTCCCAAAAGCAGGATTTTCGGCAGAAAGTTCACGATTCGCCAAAATTTGAAAAACAATTTTAGCTCTTCGTTCGCTTCTGCTCAAATCCTGAACGCTTTTGTCCCAACCTCGCTATGATTAGTATATTATTGATCGATTTTGTATAAATTAGGATGAATCCCAAATTGTGGTAGGTCAAACCCAATGGTATAAACAGTAGCTTCTTTGCCTTCTTGTATGGATTGTTGTTTGGCTTTGCTATCAAACTTTCCTCTTAATAAAATATCCGTATTTTCTATTTTAACTGTGTTGTGTTGTTTATCTTCTAATTCTATAAATTGTGTCTTACCTGTTGAAAAGGAATGATTTTCTTTATATTTTTCGACTACGACCCCTTTATAAGTATGTCGATTGAATTCCGGTATCACAGTGCCCATGCCAATAAATAATATTAATAGTATGAGCGCTCCAACAAATATAATTTGGAGTGTTTTTTTACCTATACGGTCCATAATACGGTACATAAATGACTTCAAAGTTAGCGCCTCCGTTTATTATTCTCTTCTATTATAAACGAAAACAATAAAAATAAATATATTCTGATATTAATGTTTATGTGTTAATTCATAAAAGATTTGAGAGAGTCTAAGTAAAACAATACCATCTATAGTATTTGGATCCCATTGTGTCAGGGTATTAATTTTTTCAGTCGATAATTTAATGTATTACGATGAATGTATAAATCTTGTGCTGTTTTGAGTTGCTTTCCGTGATTTTTAAAATAAGTTTGTAGGGTTTCGCTAAGGTAATTGTCTTTACCTAAATGTATGATTTTTTGATAATTATCGATTAATGCCTCTTGTTTGGTACTAAGTTGCTTTAATATATTGCAACAAAACACTTTCAGTTCATTTTCGCGATAACAATGAATACCTTGATAGACGCCCGTAGACTGAAGAAATGTTTTGAGTTCCACTGCATTTTTATAAGATTGGACTAAGCCATGAACGCCTGTATGAAAGTTCCCAATGGTTACTAAGGCTACATCATCAAACCATGGGCATTCTTCTGTATCTTTAATAAATTGTTTTAAGTCTTTTTCATTATCTGCTCGTGTAGCTTCACTTTTAAATATAACTACGAATTCTTGTGGTGACACTTTTAACATATCATCATTTGGCATACACCATTTTTGAATTGCTTCTCTTATTGCGTTTAATTTTGTTTTACTGGCACTTTTAATAATAATATTAACCACTGCAATAGGTTGGTCGAGTCCCAATAAAGATTTAGTATGTTGTTTATCATATTTTTGAAGGTCCAAGTCTTGATTGAAAAGGATATGAGACAACATTTGTGTACGTGACAGTAAAGAAGTATATGAATTTTGTAGTTCAATATCCTGCGCAATTGTAAATTCTGCGTATGTTTTAATTAGATGTGTATGGGTTCGAATATCATTAGGATGTCCTTTAACGATAATCGTCCCATATATCTCATTTTTATAAATAATAGGTATCGTTACACACGGATCTTGTGTATTCCAAATCGATAAATTCTCCTCTTCAACTTCTATAGGTACTTTTCGTTTTATTGCTACTTTGGCAATCGCATTCATTTCCCCCAATCCTTTTTTATTGGAGGATCGGGTCACTTCTCCCTCGTTATTTGTGACAAGAATTTCTGATTTTATAATCTCTGAGGCTTGTTTTAAAAACTTATCAGCCCAAATATAGTTAACCATTATAACTTCCCCCTAATGATAACGTAGCATTATCCCCTTAATAAATAGTGTGATATTACTCTTATTATGCCATGTGTTAAAGCTATAATCATTATGCGTTTTAACAAATTTTAATGGCATGCAATTAATATTAACAATACTGTAATAACCTTTAATATCAAGGGATAAACTTAAATTTAATTATTTATTAAAAATCATACTTCATTATAAAAATTGAAAAATAAATGTATTTATATTAAGGGTAGAATGTCCTTAATTATTTAAAATGTATATAAAAGTACAAAAATTGAGTTCACATAACAATGTAAAAGTAAGAAATCTTTCCGGTCAAAGAACAATTCTAATTCAAGAAAATCGCATTTCCCTAATAGGAAGAAGAAATATTAGATGGTAATCCAAAGGTATTAGTGTGAAAAAAAACGAGGATACAGAAGCATTACCTGAAACTGGAGGAGCTCACAACAATAACGGTACGTTATTTGGTGGACTTCTAGCTGGATTAGGTGCAATCTTCTTAGTTGGTCGTCGTCGTAAAAAAGACAATGAACAATAAACAATTGAAGATTAAACAATGATTCAGTTTTAAACCAAAAAAGGTCGATGAAAATTATAAAATTTTCATCGGCCTTCTTTTATTACGAAACTTTTATACAAAAAAGCGTATTAATTTTTAATACTAATATCTTTTTTATCAGTGATGAGCATATATCCTGGTGCATGAGTAATAACGAGATCAGGTTTTGTTTCAATTGCAACTGATTGAGGGGTTACACCACATGCCCAAAAAACTGGTATCTCATCTTTATATATTTGAACGGGCTGACCAAAATCAGGCTGAGTTAAATCTTTTATACCAATTAATGAGGGGTCACCTATATGAATAGGTGTACCATGAGTGGAACGATAATGACTAGTGATTTCTGTTGCTTGAATGGCTTGTTGACGTGTCATAGGTCTCATACTGACTGTAATTGATCCATGAAAAATGCCAGCAGGTGTTGTTTCCATGTTTGTGATGTACATTGGTACGTTATGTTGTTCTTCTAAATGACGTACGGGAATATTTGCTTCTAATAAAGCGTGTTCAAATGAAAAACTACAGCCTATTAAAAAACTAACCATATCCTCATTATAAAAAGAGGCAATATTATTCGTTTCTTCAATAAACTTTCCTTGTCGATAAATGCGATAATGTCCTACATCGTATCGAATATCTGCGGTAGGTGCAAAATTAGGGAAATTGACCTCACCATCTTCTGAAACATCCAATAAAGGGCAAGATTTTGGATTTCTATGACAAAACTTTAAAAAATCGTAAGCATAACGTTTAGGTAATATCACAACATTGGCTTGAATATAGCCATTTGAAATACCACTAGTAGGCTGATTGATTTCACCATTACGAATTTTTTCGCGTGCTTCCTCGGGTAACAGATTTTTAAGGTCTAACATAAACGTGCCTCCTTATACATAAGTTGTATAAAGTATAGCGCTTAACCCAAAAGGATACAACTTAAGTTAAAGGTCAATAATATTGACTCATTTTTCTACGACATGTACAATAAAAATATAGAGATAGATAAAACGAAAAGGTGGCGTTATAAATGAAAAAAAGAATTGGTCAATTTATGTTCGATGAAATTGCAAAACATAATGTAGATAAAATTTTTGGTGTGCCAGGTGACTTTAACTTAACATTTTTAGATGATGTTATAGCTCACGAACAATTAGAATGGGTTGGAAATACAAATGAATTAAATGCAAGTTATGCTGCCGATGGGTATGCTCGTATTAATGGGTTAGCTGCAATGGTAACTACATTTGGTGTAGGAGAATTAAGTGCTGTAAATGGTATAGCTGGTTCTTATGCTGAACATGTTCCAGTTATTGCCATTACAGGTGCACCAACAACAAAAGTTGAAGAAGCAGGTAAATATGTACACCATTCTTTAGGAACAGGTACATTTGATGATTATCGTAAAATGTTTGAACACATTACGACTGCTCAAGCTTATATCACGCCGGACAATGCTTTAACGGAAGTACCACGTATTATTCAAGCAGCTATTCAAGATAAACGTCCAGTGCATGTCCATTTACCAATTGATACTGCAATGGTTGAAATAGACGTCCCAGACAATATTGAATATCCACAAGCGCAACAATCAGATGTCACTTCAATCATTGAACAAGTAAAATCTAAACTTGATAATGCGCAACAACCAACGCTTATTGCGGGTCATCAAATTAATAGTTTTGGTCTACATGCTGAAGTAGAACAGTTAGCAGAACGCATGAATTTACCAGTTGCTCAATTATTATTAGGTAAATCAGCATTTAATGAAACATCAGCACAATATATGGGTATTTATGATGGTGAAATCGCAGAACCAAATATTAAAGATTATGTAGATCATAGTGATTGTGTGATTTTATTAGGAGCAAAGCTAACAGATTCAGCAACTGCTGGATTCTCACAAGGCTTTTCAGATGATAAAGTGATTGTTTTAAATCATAAAGATGTTCAAATCGGTAATGAAACAACGAATGAACCTTCATTACCTGAAATTGTATCAGCACTTGATCAAATAGATTATCAATATACAGGTGAATTTCCAAAATATGAATGGCCAAAAGAAAAAGCGTATGACCTTAATGATGAACCACTTACACAAGAAAACTACTTTAAAGTGATGCAAGATTTCATCCGTCCAAATGATGTTATTTTAGGAGAACAAGGTACGTCATTTTATGGTAGCTATAGTTTAGCTTTACCTGAAGGTGCTACATTTATTGGCCAACCATTATGGGGTTCTATTGGTTACACATTACCAGCAACCTTAGGTACACAAATTGCGGATCAAGATCGTCGTAATATTTTATTGATTGGCGATGGCTCATTACAATTAACAGTGCAATCCATTGCAACAATGATTCGTCAAGATTTACACCCTATTATTATTGTAATTAATAATGATGGTTATACAGTAGAACGAAAAATTCACGGTGAAGAAGCACCTTACAATGATATTCAAATGTGGGATTATAAAGCTTTACCAGCTGTATTTGGTGGAAAAGATGTCCCAACCTACGATGTGAAAACATCACGTGAATTACAAAACACGTTGACTGAAATTGAAAATAATCCAAATCAAATGCATGTGGTAGAAGTTCATATGGCTTATGACGATGCACCAGAAAAATTAGAAAAACTGTCAAAAGCTTTTGCTAAACAAAATCAATAAAGCCATAACCAAAAATGACGATTGAAGATGAGGTTAGCGAGGATGAGACATGAAGTGTTAATGCTTTTGTCTCAACCTTGTTAACCTCCTTTTTTATGAATACATAAGGACAGGTTTATAGTGTAAAATAATATAAATAATGTTTAAGGGGGAGAAGGGTAATGATTAAAGCGATTTTATTTGATTTAGATGATACACTCTATGATCAACTACAAGCGTTTCAATATGCTTATTACCGTCATTTTGCGGATAGTGATATTGGGGTTGAACGATTATATCGTCATTTTAGGATGTATAGTGATGAGGTCTTTCAAGCTACGCAAAATGGACAAATGGCCATTGATCAGATGCATATTTATCGTATTTCTCAGGCAGTGAAGGATTTTGATATTGCGTTACCACAACAAAAAGCAATGCAATTTCAAAAAGATTATGAGTATGCACAAAAACATATTCAATTATCGCCAACGATGATTTCGCTACTTAATCAATTAAGTGAGACAGATATCAAGTTAGGAGTAATTACAAATGGAGAATCTGACCGTCAACGTGCTAAAATTCAAACGCTTGAACTAACCACATGGATACCTGACGCCCATATTTTGATTTCAGCAGAACAAGGCGCTACAAAACCGGATTTGGCTATTTTTGAAAAAGCAATGAATGTATTCAGTTTAAAAAAAGAAGAGCTTGGTTATGTAGGAGATCATTTTGAGAATGATATTGTGGGAGCGAGTCGAGTAGGATGGCAGACGATATGGTTCAATCGTCGGCTACAGCCTAGTCCACAAGGTGAGGGCCCGTCTTATTTATATGTAGAAGATGAGTCAGAATTGGCATCGGTTATACAGCAAAAGTGGATGGCAAATTAAGTCATATACGGTGATATCAATGGATGACTGGATTGAGTTTTTTAACGAAGCGTTGCTCAATCCGAGTCTTCCTTCACGTATATTACTGAGCCATAATATTTCGCGTTAATTTGATACCTTGAGTAGGCGTCTCATAAAGTGTGATGCTATTCAGTGAGACATCTTCTGGTAAATATTCATTAAAGCGTAACCATATCCAATGTGCAATATTTTCAACAGTTGTATTCATATCAGGTAACGTATCATTTAATAATTGGTTGTCTAATAAAGGTTCTAAATATGCTTCATACACTTTATCTATCACATTAAAATCAACCGCTAATCCTTGATCATTGGTTTTTGACCATAATTCAATTGTTAATTGATAGTCGTGATTTTCAAGGTCAACGTGGCTTGATTCTGAAAAGTAAATTCGATTATCGCACGTAAAATTAAAATGTTTTACGACAAGTAATGTTTTATGATGTCGTGCAAAGTGTTGTGGTGGTTGTACATGGTCAAATTTTGACATGGGTGTTCCTCTTTTCTTAAAAATGAATGTTTTTGTTTCCTAAATTCTTTATATCTCTTTTAACATGCGATGTAAATGGTAAGGTGATTCATTAATATCATTGACGATTTTAAATCCATTTTTTTCGTATGCGCGAATGGCTTTATAATTATCTTGTTTAACAGTTAAAGATAACTGATTGTAACCTAAATGACGTGCGAATTGCTCAACATGTTTAATCAGTTGAGTGCCAAGCCCTTGACGATGGAACTCGGGTTTAATAGCTAATAAAGAAATATGATATTCACCTTGATATCCTTCTTCAAGCGCAAGTAAGGATTTAATTTCTTTAAAATAGTGGTAAAACTGCTTCAAAATATGCCAGTGACGCATTTTAATTAACTGCCATACCGTATGCTTTTCAACACGTTCTAATTCAGTTACAGGTAACGCTGTAATAAGGCCTGCTACGTGACCATCAACTTTAGCTAACCAACTATATTGATAACTAAATCGATTATTGCGCGATTGCCATAAGCGGTTCAATCGATGATAAATGTTATCTAAATGATTTGTACCTGTAATAGGGTGCGTCATCTCTTCCATAGCGAGATAACTTAAATAACCTGCTTCGGGAAGTTCTGGATAGGCAGGTGTGATTTCCACATGTGTCACAATAAAACCTCCAATTATATCTCTCTAAGTTATTAATACCCTTATTAAAAGAATCAATAAACGTTTAAAAATCAGTGCCGCATTGATGATGTAATTGATGAAACTGCTTCAATTAAAAAAGAAAGATTAGAGGCGCGGTGCTCTCCAATCTTTCCTTAATTAACTATTATTATAATTGGCTTACATCGATTGTGACAGGTGCCTTTTCATCTTCTAAGTTAAGTAATGTGATGCGAGAAGGTAGGACACGCAATACAACTAAGTCTGGATCATTTTTAGAATCAAAGAATGTTTTATCTTGATTTTGCCATAACCAGTTAATTGTATGCTGATTTGTGACGATTTCAATTTCACCTTCGATTTCGATGTAAGGTTGTTGATGATTTTCTTCATATCCTAATAAAACATGAACATAAGGATTTTGTTTGAGTTCTTCAATCTTGTCTGTTTTTTTGCTTGTTTTTGTATATAACTCAATATCGTCATTATAGAAAATCATGTAACGACTGTTTGGTTTATTATTGATTGCAGTTGAAAGTACACCAATGCGTGCGTTATTTATGACTTGATTAATTTGATCTTTCACTTGTTGATCCATAATATATCACCTCATTATATATGTACCCGGTTCACATTATGAATAACAAAAGTGCATCACATAAAATATCTTTAACCTAACTTATTATTAATAGATGGTTTAAAGTAATCTTCTGTTAAAGATTTAACCACTTTGTATAGGAAAAGAATACCGATTAAGTTTGGAATCATCATTAAGGCGTTGGCAATGTCTGCAAACAACCATACTGTACGTAAATTGGCTACTGTACCGATGAATGTTGCAACGACATAAACGACACCATATAACATGACAAAGCGTAAACCAAATAAGTATTCGAAGCATTTTGCACCGTATACAAACCATGCAATAATCGTTGAGAAACCGAAGAATATAACAGATAACGATACAACATATTCTCCAAGTGTTCCTAAACCTGCTCCAAAGGCCATACTTGTCAATGCACCAGCTTCAAGGTTAGGGTCGTGTGAAACACCAGATAATAATCCGCCTGATGGATCCCAGAAACCTGTTACAAGTAATACTAAAGCAGTCATTGTACATACAACGATTGTTACAATGAAAGTACCTGTCATTGCTACAAGTGCTTGGATAGCAGGATGTCCTGATTTTGCATTACCTGAAATCAATGCGACAGTACCAAGCCCAGCTTCGTTCGAAAAGATCCCTTTAGAGACACCATTTTGAACGGCTTGCATTACCATAATACCTGAGAATCCACCTGCAGCTGATACAGGTGTAAAAGCATATTGGAAAATTAAACCGAAAGCTGGAATGATTTTGTCATAATTGATAAGTAAAATAGTAACGGCTGCACCAATATAGAAAATGGCCATCATTGGTACGAAAAAGCCTGCCACACTACTAATACGTTTTAATCCACCAAAAATAATTAAAGAAATTAAAATCACAAGGACAATACCTGTAATCACTCCAGGCACATTAAAACTTGTCGTCATCACGTCGGCGATCGTGTTTGATTGTACACTATTACCAATACCTAAGGCTGCAAATGCGCCAAATATCGCGAAAGCAATCGCTAAAAATTTAAAACGACTCCCTAGTCCTTGTTCTATGTAATACATCGGTCCACTTGAATATTCACCGTTTTTGTTTTTAACACGATATTTCATTGCGAGTAATGCTTCTGCATATTTGGTTGTCATCCCTAATAATCCGACAACCCACATCCAAAATATGGCTCCGGGACCCCCTAATGTCACGGCAGTAGCCACACCTGCGATATTACCATTACCAATCATACCAGCAAGAGATGTCATCAATGCTTTGAAGTTACTAATATCACCCGCGCTGTCTTTTTCTTTTTTATCCGGAACAAATGCTAATTTAAAAGCATGTAATAATTTTGTAAACTGCATCCCCTTTAAAACAAATGTTAAAAATAACCCAGTACCTGTTAGTAAAATTAGACTGGGTGCTCCCCATAATACACTACTAATTTTCTCTAAAATATCATACAAGCTTAACCCCTCCAGTTAATTAACGCCATAAGTAAACGCTTTCATTATTATATTATATGTTTTTCTCTCTGTAAAATGTATCTTTCAAATAATAGGGTAAAAATGGTGGTGTTTTGAATATATGTAGTATGAAAGATACATACTTATTAAATTTGATAGGTCTCTAAAAAACGCCACTTATAAATTTTACACTTATGATGGTAAAAATGCGAATGTAAACAAAAAAGGATTTAATTTTATTTAATGAATAAACGCATAAAGTAATATATAGACTGATGTCAGGTAGGTTTAAACTTCAATTTTGTATATATTATTTGAGATTTTAAATGAAAGAGGGGATATATCGGTGGAATATTGCTTAAACTTATCGTTTTGATTATGAAGGTTCGCACTGCAAAACGCGCAACAAAAAGAGCGTCTCACTAAAACCAAAAATCGGTTTGAGTGAGACGCTCGATTTTGCTTCTAAGGAAAGGTTCGCCTGCTCACTTTCGTTCGCATGCATAACGTGCACTAACTCACTTACGTTCGAAGTGTTCGTAAGTACTCCACACTTTTTTTATAATCCGGCTCCAGAAAGCTGTCCCCTCAACAAAAGCCCAGGGCGCATCAATTTGAGAACCAATTGTTGCTTCCTGGGCGATTTTGCTCGGGGCCAACCCGCTTTCTTCCGCACTCTTTATTTCATATAGCGATAGGCCATGAGTTCTTTGAGCATGTCTATTTCTTTTTGAAGGGCTTGTCCTTTGTTGGTGTCTCGGATTAGTTTGCGTTCGAGTTCTTCATCGACGACGCGTCGGATGGAGAGTTCATCTTCGCCCGTTTCTAATACGTTCTCTTTAGAGTTGAATTCTTGATGGGCAACGAGTTGCATACCGAAAGAATTATAAAGTAGGGTATAGCCTGCGATGCCGGTTGTTGATTGATAGGCTTTTGAAAATCCACCGTCGATTACGAGCATTTTACCATTGGCTTTGATTGGATTTTCGCCTTCTCTTTCTTTAATAGGTGTGTGCCCGTTAATAACGCGTCCTTGCTCTGGGTCCATGCCAAATTCTTGTAGCATTTTTTTAACCATTTGTTCGTCTTCACGTAAATGATAGTATGGGTTTTTAACTTCTTTATGTGTTGTTTTATCACTAATAAAATAGCGCTCAAATGTTGTCATAGCACGTTTTCCGAATAGAGAAGAGTATTTCCCAGTCCATAAATACCATACTAAATCAGTGGATAAATCATCTTCTACGTCATTGTGTTCATAAGCAATACGCACATGTTTTTCAAATTCATCGATTAACTGACAGCCTGAGAAAAATGTACCGTCAATGTCCATGCCTTCCATTTCGCCTTCTTCATCGACAGGTATACAACCATGAATTAAAAGGTTGCCGTTATAACGTAAATAAAGGTTTCCTTTTTTCATTAAAAAGTCGATATGACGACGTAATTTTTCTGATTCTTGAAATGAAATTAATAATTTATCAATGACCTCTTGTTCTTCTTCAAGCAATGCGGTTGGATTTTCCGGGTCAATGGTACTGAAACACGTATGTTCTAAAGGATAAGTCACACCATCAATGTCTAGTGTATTATTTTGATAATCTACATGATCAAGGACTAAACGTGATGTCATTTCAAATTCTGGGCGACGTTTGATAATAGGTGCCTCGAGTTTAAATTGAATCATTGCGATAGCTTGATGAATTTTTGTGATTTGTAATTTTTCTGATTCAGAAGGTGCTTTTTCAGGATGTTTTTTAGGGCGAAAAGCAGGGTTATCGCCATAATACTTTTCGGCAAGGGTAAGTAATGGACGTAAGTTAATACCATAAGCATCTTCAATAATGTCTAAATTATCGTAACGTGCGCAGATGCGTAAAAGATTAGCTAAACATACTTTTGAACCTGAGAAAGCGCCCATCCATAAAACATCGTGGTTACCCCATTGTATATCCACAGAATGGTAGTCAATTAGCGTATCCATAATTTTGTCAGGCAGTGGACCACGATCATAAATATCGCCAACAACGTGTAAATGATCGACAACTAAACGTTGAATTGTATTGGCTAAGCTAATAATAAGTTTATCGGCTTGATGTAATTTAATGATTTGTTGCATGATGTTTTGATAGTAATTGTTTTTATTGTTGTATTTGTTACTTTTATATAACAACTCTTCAATGATAAAAACGTATTGTTGTGGTAAAGCTTTTCTTAATTTTGAACGTGTATATTTTGAAGAAGTGTATGTAATGATTTCCAATAATTGAGGAATTGTGCGTTCGTACCATGCATTACATGCTTCTTTTGTTGGCAGTTCGTTTTTAATACGTTTGATTTTATCTTCTGGATAGTAAACAAGGGCGATAAGTACATTAATATTTTCTTCAGAAATACGTCCGTCAAAAATATCGTGAATTTTGGCTTTGACATTACCTGAGCCATTTCTCAAAACGTGCTGAAAGGCATGGTATTCCCCATGTAAGTCACTGACAAAGTGTTCTGTCCCTTTAGGAAGTTCTAAAATTGATTCGAGATTAATAATTTCAGTAGCTACTTTTTCTTCAGAATCAAATTTTTCAGCTAATAAATCCAAATATTGCTTTTTGATATCTTGATCAAGCATATGTCTTCCACCTTTTCTTTATTTTAAATTGGCACTAAGGGTGAGGTTGGAACCGTTGATTGGGCCTTTACCTCAATAGCTATCAATGCGCTATGAATATGTGCTATATGCAGTATAAAACGGTTACATGCAACCCTATCATTACCTATTAAACCATATTCAATATATGAGTTAAATAAGAAGGCGTTTTTTATTTATGCAAATTAAATTGTAAAAGATATTGATTTTTAAGCTCACTTTGATTAAAATAGGGCTATTGGTTAGCCAGGCAAACTATTTTTTGAAAGGAGTAAATAAATGTCTTCACAATCACAAAAGTTGTTTACAAAGGATTATATTATTAATTTCAGCGTTAGCTTTCTAACGTATTTAACGATGTATTTACTGATTGTCGTTATTGCTAAATATGCTATGGACGTTTATGACGTGTCAGCGAGTGTGGCGGGCTTAGTCTCTGGTATTTTTATTGTCGGCTCATTAGTAGGACGTTTTGTCACTGGACGCTTCATTAATGCGATAGGCCCGAAAAAGATTTTAATCGTTGGCTTAATATTATTTACGATAACGCAAAGTTTTTATTTTATAGAAGGTTCCCTCATATTTTTAATTATTACGAGATTTATAAATGGATTATGCTTAGCCATTGCGACTACTGCAACAGGTACAATTGTTGCTATTATTTCACCAGCTAGTCGACGTGCTGAAGGGATTAGTTTATTCAGCTTGAGTTTAGTTTTAGGTGCGGCAATCGGGCCATTTATTGGTTTATACTTAGCTACTCAGTATCCCGCATTTGTATTATTTACTGTATGCGTGGTAATTGCAGTAATTGGTTTATTGATGTCATTATTTGTTCGAGTAGATTTTGAAGTGGAACCACTAACGGCTGAAGATAAATCGTTCCGTATTTCTCAATTTATCTCTATACCAGCAGTGCCTATTGCTTTAGTGGTGTTAATATGCGGTATTGGATATGCGTCTGTATTGTCATTTATTCAAATTTACGCAGAAGGATTGGATTTAGCACAAATAGCTAGCTATTACTTTATTGCTTATGCTGTAACGTCTATTATTACGAGACCTTTTGTAGGTAAATTAATGGATCGTTACCATGAAAATGTTGTCGCTTATCCTGCATTAGTCATCTTTAGTCTTGGTTTACTTGTATTAGCTATTACTACAAATGGATGGCTATTGCTCTTATCAGGTGCCTTATTAGGTATCGGCTACGGCAGTATGATGGCGGTAGGAAATGTCGCTGCTGTGAAAGTGTCTGATAGAGACAAAGTAGGGCTAGCGACTTCTACCTTTTATATTGGTTTAGATGTTGGTATCGGGTTTGGACCGACACTACTTGGTTTAATTACACCAACACTTGGTTATCGAAATATGTATTTAATTGTCGGTATACTGCTATTTTTAGCGATAGGTCTCTACTGGTTGATTCACGGTAGACGTCGTAATGCACGCAGTTATTCATAATGAGATGTACTCACGTTAAAATGGGCTTCATAACGCCTGTTTTAGCGTGATTTTTTTATTAATTGCACATTAATTTTGTGATATTTTGCACATTATTGTAACCGTTTTCGATATGTGGTATTATCAGAAGGCTAATTGAATTGGTCATCTGATGACCAAATGAAAGTGGGGTATATAGTATGAGTCAAAAAAGAACAAAAATACGTTGGATGTTTGCAGGTTTATTCTTTCTCATCGGTGTCATTGCCTATATGGATAGGGCGAACTTATCTTATATCGCAAAACCTATGATGGAAGACCTCAATCTAACGAAAGCACAATTTGGATTATTAGGATCATTTTTCTCATTAGGGTATGCATTAATGCAAGTACCAGCTGGGTTTTTAGCGGAGAAAAAAGGACCTAAAAAAATGTTATCAATCGCATTAGTATGGTGGAGTGCTTTTACGATTTTAACAGGTATCGTTAAAAACCACGGTTTATTATTCTTAGTTCGTTTCTTATTTGGTGTGGGAGAAGCGCCAATGTATCCATCGAACGCAGTATTTAATACGTACTGGTTTGGTAAAAAGGAAAAAGGACGTGCGTCTAGTGCGTTATTAGCAGGGTCTTATTTTGGACCGGTGTTGGCGCCATTTATCACAATTGCCATTTACAATGCATTTGGTTGGCAAGCTGTCTTTTACATTTTTGGTGCAGTCGGATTTTTAATTGCGATTTTATGGGCTATTATTGCGAAAGACTTACCAGAACATCATAAAATGGTAAATGAAGCGGAGAAACAATACATTTTAGAGAATCGCGATGTCGTAGAAACAAAAGGGTCTACACCTTGGGGCATCTTCTTCTCACGTTTTAGTTTCTATGCGATTGCTGCACAATATTTCATTGTACAATTTGTGATTAACCTTTTCTTATTTTGGTATCCGACGTATTTAATTGAAACTTTCAATATAGATGCGATTACAATGAGTAAGATGGCAGGGATTCCATGGTTGTTAATGTTTATTTTAATCATGGCTGGCGGTGCGATTTCTGACCGTATTTTAAGTTCTGGTCAGTCGCGATTTGTGGCACGTGCCTCTATTGCCATTGCAGGTTTTGTAGTATTTGGTATTTCATTATATTTTGCAGTGTCAGCACAAACATTACCACTTAATATATTCTGGATGTCATTATGTTTAAGTGGTATTGGGTTATCAATGGTTATGAGCTGGGCGTCTGCTACAGATATCGGCCGAAACTTTTCAGGTACAGTTTCAGGTTGGATGAACTTATGGGGAAATATCGGTGCGATGTTAAGTCCGATTTTAGCTGGATATTTAGCACAGTTTCTCGGTTGGCCAACAACGTTACGTACGATGTTAATTTTAGTCGTGATAGGGATTATTTTCTGGTTCTTTGTTAAACCAGATCACCCATTAGTTAAAGAAGAAAGCAAAGCATAATCATGTTGAGTAAGGGATGTATCTTATCGTTTTATGAATGATAAAACGGGTTAGGGAGAGGTACATCTTTTTTTTTATTTTATTGAAAGCATAACGATTTTAATTTGTGTAGAGTGTGATAAAATAAGCTTAAATATATAATGAGGGGCGTCTAACACGATGGAAAAATGGTTGATGCCGATAATTGGGATTGTCCTGATTGTTGGTGGTATTTATTTAATATTTAAACCAAAAGTGGATGCATTTTTCATTCACCAAGACAATGAGAAAAAAGTAGAAAGTTACGAAACGAATGCAAATGAAGCAGATACGTCAAATGAATCCAAAGCACCGGAAATACCTAAAGATAAGTCACAAGTGGCTGGCGTTTTAGAGGTACCATCTGTCGATATTAAAGAGCCTGTGTATCCTGGACCTGCTACACCAGAACAACTTGATCGTGGTGTGAGTTTTGCTGAAGAAGACGAATCATTAGATGATCAAAATATTGCTATTGCAGGCCACACAGATTATGCGTTGAATTATCAATTTACGGATATGCATGAGGCGAAAAAGGGAGACGACGTTACTTTTACAGTAGGCAAAGACAAGCGTCGTTATAAAATTACGTCTATACGAGATGTAGATCCGTATGAAGTGGAAGTATTAGACGAAATGAATAAAGACAAAGATCAGTTAACGCTCATTACTTGTGATGATTATGATGAAGAAACAGGTACATGGTTAACAAGAAAGATTTATGTTGCAGAAGCGGTATAAAAATGTAGAGGTTGAGACACCATTTATTAGGTGCTCAACCTCTTTTGTTTGTTATTGTGTGAGTTTTGGGAATAATACATGGTTTTCTAAGTGAACGTGTTGATGTGTTTCTTTTTCCAATGCTTCAAGACGGTGATACACTAAACGCCAAGTACCACATGCTTCCATTGGCGGTTGGAAGTCATTTGTGAGGGCACGCATTTGTTTTAATTTTTCACCTGCACCGTCGTGATCATCTACTAGAGATTGGATGGTTTCATCTAAATCTTCTACGTGTGTCCCGTTATATGCTTGAATTAATTTTGGGAATGACACGTCGTCTTCTTCATCTGTGTGGGTTAACATGGCTTCTTTAAAAACATCATATACCTCTTTAAGTTCGACAAGGTAAGGGTGGTTTGGACCATGGACACGAGATAACTTTGTGACATAAGGTGTGAGTTGTTTGAACTCTTCTTTTAACGGTTCGTGATAACGCGATTGAATATATTGAATTAAAGAAGGCACATTGAGATAGTCAGGATTCATGCCTTCTCCTTGTACTTTTGATGCTTCTTCAAGTTCCTTCATTAATGTATCTAAATCAACGCGTTTGTTATTTTCTGCAGCTTTTTCAATTTCGATTTGACCACCACAACAAAAATCTATGCCATATTGACGAAAAACATCTGCAGTTTTTGGATATTGTGTCACCACGTCGGCTACTTTTTCAGTTTTCTCAATCATTCTAAACATCCTCTCCACATAGTATCATTATCTTTATCATACAAAGATTGTGAGAAATTGAACATTAGGGAAAAGGATATTTTTATCAGTGGAAAACGATGAATATATTTTCCTTAAACAAATCCTATGCCTTTACTCTTAAATATTGCGTTGTACGGCGTTCGATACGGTGGAAGAGGAATTCTAAGAAAATAGCTAATCCCCAATAAAAAATGACCGCTACCGTATAGACTTCTACAAAGCGATATCCTTCATTAGCAATGACCTGACTTCGACCAATAATTTCAGGAATTTGTATCGCAAAAGCGAGAGACGTGCCTTTAATCAGCATAATAAACTGGTTTTCAATATTTGGTAAAGCGTAGCCAAATGCTTGTGGCAAAATGATGCGACGATACATTTGCCATTGTGTTAATCCTAATGTTTGAGCTGCTTCATATTGACTGTTTGGCACAGAAAGTAAGCCACTCTTAATGCTTTCAGATAAATAACTAATCGCGTGAAAGCTAAAGGCAATACATGCGAGTACAAGCGGTGGCATTAAATCTGGGTCAATCGACGTCGTAAAATGGGTATTTAGCCAGATAATCAATGCTGGTAGGCCGTAATAAAAAATAAATAATTGCACAATGAGTGGTGTACTTCTGATAAAAGAATTATAAACCGTAATGCATTGACTCAACACCTTTACATTTTTAAATTGTATCCATGCAAAGAGACTTCCGATAATTAACCCTACTATCATAGCAATCAGCGTAATGAGCAATGTATAAGGTAGCCCTTTGAGTACATCTAAAAATGTATTGATCATAAATTGCATCGTGGCACCTCCTTAAGCTTGATATGGTTTATTTGTAAGTTTAGAAATCCAGGTCATAACCCCTTGAACAATTAAGGCAAGTGCCCAGTAAATAATGGAAATAACGATATAAACTTCTAACATACCTAATCCATAATTATTACCGATAATCAGTTGCACTTGGCCCATCATATCGATAATCCCAATGGTAAATGCGAGTGATGTATCTTTGATGAGTTCTATAATTTGAGTCGTCAGGTTAGGTAACATATTTCTTAAAGCTTGTGGTAACACGATACGTCGCAGAATGTGTGTATAACCCATACCGACTGTGAGACCAGCTTCTATTTGGCTATATGGTACAGAGTAAAACCCAGCTTGCATAATAGTAGAAAAGTAAGCTCCTGTATGCAACGTAAACGTTAAAATAATAAAAAATAAACGACTCCATTGATTAATATGAATACCAATCACATCTAATAGTTGAGGCAAGGCAAAATAAACTAAAAATAATTGTAAAATGAGTGGCGTACTTCTACTAAAAGATAAGAAAATACGCACTAACCCATTAAGTATCGGAATGTGTTTAATACGAATTATCGCTAGCAAGAGACCGAGTACAAATGCCAATACTAGTGAAACGATAATCATGACTAATGTAATCGGTAGTTGTTGTAGGACTTGTTGAAATAAATCTAACCAATTAGTTTCCATCTGTATTGACCTCCAATGCCGCTTTCTTTTGGTTAATTGTCTCTAAATCTTGATAAATGTCGATATCAAAGTATTTTTGAGATAATTGTTGTAACGTGCCATCTTCTTTTAACTCCTTAGTGGCTTGATCAATATCATCATGAAGTTGTTGATTTTTCTTGTTGTAAACGATATGAATAGGCTCTTTTGACACAATGCCACCAATTTTGACGTCTTGTTGTAACGCTTCTTGAATGGCAGTATACGTATTCCAGTTAACAAACATAGCATCTCTACGTTGCTGTGCGACCATTTTGAGACTATCTCCATTTGATGGACTTTGAATGATATCAAGTGGAATCTCATGCGAATGAGCGTCATTATATTGTGATAAGATCGAGTATAATCCGCCACTCGGTGCCATAGGCGTGAGTTGTTTATCAGTAAGGTCATCTAGTGTATGTATCGTTTGATTATTCTGATGCACTGCAAGCATAGTTAAGGAATAACTATAGGGTTCATCTTGATATAGAAATTGTGCCTCACGTTCTGGCGTTTTAAAGAACCAATTGATGCCCATATCAAACTTACCGGCACCGATACCAATAAGGTTTGATTCTTCTTGTCCCACTTCATATTCAAAATTGTACTGCGGTAATTTTTGTTCGAGTAGTTTCATATAGTCCATATCTAAGCCGACAAAATCATTGTTGTCATCCGTATAAAGATAGGGCGGATTGACTTCAGCGGACAGTGCGACCTTCACTGTTTTTTGTTTAGATGATGGGTCTTCTGAATTTGTGCTACAGCTTGCTAATAGGATTCCTATGAAAATAATAGATAAGTATTTGAATAATCGTGTCATAGTGTCACCTGTTTGTTATTTTGAATCCGATCAAGAAATTGATTCACACGTGAATTATGAGATTCATTTAAAACATAATGGGGTGTACCTTGTTCAATAATCTTGCCATGATCGATAAAAATGATTTGATCTGCTACCTCTGCCGCAAATTGAATTTCGTGTGTGACAAGGGTCATTGTCATACCTTGTTGTGCAATAGATTTGATAAGGTTAAGGACACTTGTAATAGATTCTGGATCAAGTGCTGACGTCGGTTCATCTAGTAATAATAAGTGTGGATCTAACGCGAGTGCTCTAATAATACCAATTCGCTGACTTTGTCCTCCCGATAATTGAATTGGATATTGGTTAGCATGTTGTTTTAAATTCACTTCTTCTAAGAGTCTAAAGGCAATCTCTTTGGCTTCTGACTGACTTTTCTTTTGGCCATAAATAAGGCCTTCTGTAATATTTTGAAGTGCTGTTTTATTTTGAAATAAATTGTAATTTTGAAAGACCATAGCAGATTGTTGACGAAGTTGTTTAATCTCTTTGCGTTTAGCCTGTTCAAAATCGACTTGATAATTGTTAATTGCGATTCTCCCGGATTGAGGTTGCACGAGTGCATTTAATGTTCTAAGTAAGGTTGTTTTACCAGAACCACTCGGGCCAATTATAGCTGTCACTGAACCTTGTGCTTGCGTAAATGAAATATCGTCGAGCACTTTATGATGGTGGTAAGCATGATGTAAATGATTGACATGTAACACAAAACATTCCCCTTTCTTGACATAAAGTTATCACAATTAGCCTTATCGGTAAAGTCGGGATTTAATTTAAATGAAGTTAATTATAAAAAATGAATCAATTTGAGTAGTATCGCACATCGTTTTAAGACCACGAATGGATGCAACATGTTATGATAGATAAGGAAAGGGAAAGTTCATAGGTATTTGAGAGAGATATAGGAGGAATTATATATGATCTTTGAAAAAATGGAGCAATCTGATTATGAACAACTTGTCTTCTGTCATGACAAAACAAGTGGTTTAAAAGCGATTATTTGTATCCATGACACAACACTAGGACCTGCATTAGGTGGTTGTCGTTTTTGGAACTATGAGACAGAAGACGATGCGATTGTCGATGTGATGCGCTTAGCTAAAGGTATGACTTACAAAAATGCGGCAGCTGGCTTAAATTTAGGTGGCGCAAAAACAGTCGTAATAGGTGATCCAAAAAAAGATAAATCAGAGGCATTTTTCAGAGCATTAGGCCGTTATATTAATAGTTTAGATGGTCGCTATATTACAGCCGAAGATGTCGGAACAACAGTAGAAGATATGGACATGATCTATCAAGAAACACCGCATGTATGTGGTATTAGTGAATCATTTGGTTCTGGTGGTAACCCAAGTCCAATGACAGCACTAGGTGTATATTATGCGATGAAACGTACTGCCAAAGAAGCATTTGGTAGTGATAGTTTAGAAGGAAAAACGATTGCGGTCCAAGGTGTAGGTAATGTTGCATATCACATGTGCGAATACTTACACAAAGAAGGCGCTAAATTAATCGTTTCTGATATTAATGAAGAAGCGGTGCAACGTGCAGTAGACGACTTTGGTGCACAATCTGTTGATACAGAAGAGATTTATAGTGTCGATGCTGATATTTTTGCACCATGTGCTTTAGGCGGTATCTTAAATGATAATACAATTCCAACGTTAAAAGCTAAAGTAGTATGTGGTAGTGCGAATAACCAACTACTTGAAGAAGATAAACACGGTCAAATGTTAAAAGATCGCGACATTATGTATGCACCAGATTTCGTAGTAAATAGCGGTGGTGTTATCAACGTATCTGATGAATTACAAGGATATAATCGTGAACGTGCTACGAAAAAAGTAAAAGGTGTTTACGATCAAATGGATAAAATCTTTACAATTGCGAAAGACGAAGATATTTTACCACTTCAAGCTGCAGAACGTTTAGCAGAAGATCGTATTGAAGCGATGATGCGTGTGCACAGCAAATTCTCTTCAAAACCAAATAATCAAATTCAATCATAATTAAATGATTAAAGAAAACAGTGAGGTTTAGTGTGTTAGCACTAGACCTCATTTTTTTAGGTAAAACATTTAAAAGGGTTTCGATTACGAGACTTCTAAAGGGTGACTTATGAGGATCAGGCGTTTAAAAATACTGGTTGCACCTTAACGCCTCGCGTTACTGAGCATTTCGAACAAATGTGAGTTAGTGATCAGTATGCATATGAACGCGAGTGAATAGGTGTTCCTCTCTATGCCAAAGAAGTCTCGGCTAAGGTGGCAATCAGTGGAAAGTGTCTCGAAATCAAGAAAGCACTATATCCAATTGACTGTTTCTTAATGTTTATTAAACAATCATTTTAAATGGATTCGATTGCGAGACTCCTAAAGGATGACTTATGAGTATTAGTAATTAAAAAACTGATTGCACCTTAACGCCTCGCGTTTCTAGGCGCCTCACCTCAACTAATTTTGTCTTATATAAAAATGTTAAATAAGAAGACAAAATGGATTTTCGGTTTCGGCTTTATGCCAAAGAAGTCTCGGCTAAGGTAGCAATCAGTGGAAAGCGCCTTGAAACTAAGAAAGCACTATATCAATTGATTGATTCTCGATGTTTATTAAACAAACATTTAAAAGGATTTCGATTATGAGACTCCTAAAGGATGACTTATGAACATAGTGAATTACGTCATCCTTACACATACGAACGTGAGTGAGTAGGTGAACCTTAATTTATAATCCGGCTTCGTGCTGCAAAACTCTCAACAAAATGAGACACTTCACTAAAACCAAAGATCGGTTTGAGTTCAGCGCTCGATTTTGCTCGGGGCCAAACCGCTTTCTTCCGCACTTTTAGGTGTTGGCGGTGAATTTGAAGATGTCTGAGTTATATATTTTAAAGATATGTGATAAGAGGTAATGGATGATGGTGCCGCTGATTAAAGGGACGATGATGTAAACGAATAGTACGAGTGCTAAGTTAATAAGGTTACTATCCATGAGTTCAATGGCTTTTATCGGGCCAACTAATCCGACTAACCCGAATCCGGCTGTTTCTTTTGTACCTTCAATACCAACGAGTGCGCCTACTGCACCTGTGATAGCAGCTGTGAGTCCAATCGGTAATAAGATGATTGGATAGCGGATGGCGTTTGGCATCATCATCTTCATCGCACCTAGTAATATAGCAATTGGCACGCCAACTTTATTAACACGTAATGTGCCAATGAATAAAACAATGGCAGTTGTCGCAACGCCTATAGCAGCAGCACCAGCCGCTAATCCTGATATACCAATCGCCAAACCAACTGCGATCGTCGATACTGGTGAAATAATAATAAAAGAAAATAAAACAGCAATTAAAATACACATGAGTATAGGTTGTAAGCTTGTAAATGTATTAACAATTTCTCCAATAGCTAGTGTTAGTTGGCTCACATAAGGAAGTGTCATCATACCAATAAAGCCAGGGATTCCACCCACAAGTATAGGCAATAGAATAATGTTTAAACTCCCAAATTTACCATCAAGCCATAATACGAGTAAAACAGCAATGGCAGCAGTGATCATCGTGTTGATTAAATCACCAATGCCTACAATTTGCCAACCTGTTTCAGTGACTTTGGCTGCACCTGAGCCTACAAAAGCAGCAGCGCCCACAATAGCCGTGCTCATCGGGCTAAGTTTAAATTGTAAAGCAATTAATACACCCACAATCACCGGAAGCGCATATTGAATGCCTAAGACGACTTGGTGAAGGGTACTAAAAATAGAAGCATAGCGGCTTAAATATTCAAAAAGTCCGCCTAAAACAGCATTAGGAATAAGGCCAACGATAATCGCAATGGCTAATCCATTTAATACATTGAAAGTAAACTGTTTAATTGTAAAGGTTTGATTGTTTGTTTGTGTCATAGTAGTTGATACTCCTAACAATGGATTTTTAAAAGTTAATAGTTATTATGGCCTAGAGCTAAAAGAAATTCAACATTATTTTTAGAAAACTCTAACTTTTTACTGGTTTAGTATCCTATTAATTTGTATTTATAAATGCATAAAATAAAAGATACTTATCTAAGGGGGAAGATAAGTATCTTTAGATTGTAATAATAGGAGTATGATTTCGTTTTAATTATTGTGAGATGGGCGTTTTTCCTTTGAAATTAACGTACTCATATGCTTTTTCAACATCGCTATCACTAGGCGGGCAGACATTATTAAGTTGGTAGGGGATACCAAGTGATTCCCATTTGTGAACGCCAAGTTGGTGATATGGTAATAATTCAAACTTTTCGACATTATCAAGTTCATTTATAAATTCACCTAACGCGCGCAAGTCTTCGGGGGCATCAGTAAGACCTGGTACAAGTACATGACGAATCCAAATAGGTTGTTTTCGTTCGGATAGATAGCGAATATAATTTAAAATATGCGTATTCGAACGGCCGGTTAACGCTTTGTGTTTTTCATTTTGAATGTGCTTAATATCAACCATCATTAGGTCTGTGTAGGGTAAGAGTTGATCAAAGTGTCTTCTAAAAGCTTCTGTGTCATTTGCACACCCTAATGATGTATCAATGCAGGTATGAATACCATGCTGTTTTAATGATTTAAAAAGTTCTTTAATAAAGGGCATCTGTAGTAAAGGTTCACCGCCGCTTAGAGTAACGCCACCTCCTGATGCACTAAAATAAGGCTGATAAGGAAGAATTTCTGTTGTTAATTCCTCTACAGTGGCTTCTCGAGATGCGTTTTTTATATTCCATGTGTCAGGGTTATGGCAATATAAACATCTTAATAAGCAGCCCTGTGTAAAAATAATATAGCGTAGACCTGGACCATCTACAGTACCTAAACTCTCAACAGAATGAATGTAGCCTTTCATTATTTCTCCCTCATCTTTCTACCTTTTATTTACATTGATTCATGGAATGTTCTTGAAATAACATCGAGTTGTTGTTCACGTGTTAATTTAATAAAGTTGACTGCATAACCTGAAACTCGCACGGTTAATTGCGGATATTCTTCAGGGTGTTCCATGGCATCAATTAAAGTGTCTCGGTTAAAGACGTTAATATTTAAGTGATGTCCACGTTGTAAAGCGTAACCATCTAAAATACCTACTAAATTGTGTTGTTGTGTATATGATTCTTTACCGAGTGATTTAGGAACGATACTAAATGTATTTGAAATACCATCTTTACAACAATCGTAAGGTATTTTAGCCACTGATGATAGGGAAGCAAGCGCACCATGATCATCACGGCCATGCATTGGGTTAGCACCAGGCGCAAATGGTTCGCCAGCTTTTCGTCCATCTGGTGTGTTGCCGGTTTTCTTACCGTACACCACGTTTGATGTGATTGTTAATACACTCATTGTATGCTCTGAATTTCGATATGTTTGATGTTTACGTAACTTTTGCATAAAGCTTTCGACTAGTTGAATGGCGATATCATCAACGCGTGCATCATTGTTACCATATTTTGGATAATCGCCTGTTGTTTCAAAGTCTACCACAAGCCCATTGTCGTCACGGATTGTGCGAACTTGACCATATTTAATTGCTGATAATGAGTCAGCTGCGACTGATAATCCGGCGATACCAGTGGCCATTGTACGATGCACATCAGTATCATGTAATGCCATTTCGATACGTTCATAGCTATATTTGTCATGCATATAATGGATAACATTGAGTGCATTGATATACACGCCAGCAAGCCATTCCATCATCGCATCGAATTGTTGATATACTTCATCATAATCTAGCACTTCTGAAGTAATAGGGGCGAAGTTTGGTGCTACTTGTACGCCAGATTTTTCATCTTTACCACCATTAATAGCATATAGTAATGTTTTAGCGAGATTAGCGCGTGCACCAAAGAATTGCATTTGTTTACCGATACGCATAGCAGAAACGCAACAAGCGATACCGTAATCGTCTCCATAACTTTCACGCATTAAATCATCGTTTTCATATTGAATTGCGCTTGTTTTAATACTCATTTTTGTACAATAGGTTTTAAAATTTTCAGGTAGACGTGTTGACCATAATACAGTCAAGTTTGGTTCAGGTGCAGGTCCTAAGTTGTCTAAAGAATGTAAGAAACGGAATGAGTTTTTAGTGACCATATGACGTCCATCGATACTAACCCCACCAATAGATTCAGTAACCCATGTAGGATCGCCAGAAAATAATGCGTTATATTCTGGTGTACGCGCGAACTTAACAAGACGTAATTTCATAATAAAGTGGTCAATAATTTCTTGTACTTCAGATTCTGTGATGCGACCATCTTGTAAATCTCTTTCAGCATAGATGTCTAAGAATGTCGAAGTACGTCCTAAACTCATTGCAGCACCATTTTGTTCTTTAATGGCTGCAAGATAAGCAAGGTACAACCATTGAACGGCTTCTTTAAAGTTTTCAGCAGGTCGACTTAAGTCAAAACCGTATAATTCACCAAGTTGTTTTAGCTCGCTTAAAGCGCGATATTGTTCAGAAACCTCTTCACGTAAGCGAATGATGTCTTCCGTCATTGTAGTAGAAAGTTGATTGAAATCTTTTTGTTTTTCTTCCATCAAGAAATCAATACCATATAATGCGACACGGCGATAATCTCCAATAATACGACCACGGCCATAAGCATCTGGTAATCCAGTGATAATACCAGCTTTTCGACAAGCTAACATTTCTTTAGAATAGGCATCAAATACGCCTTGGTTGTGTGTTTTGCGATAGTCTGTAAAGATATGTTCAGTTTCCTTATCAAGTTCATAACCATATGCTTCACAAGCAGCTTTAGCCATTCGAATACCACCAAATGGTTGCATTGATCGTTTAAATGGCTTATCTGTTTGTACACCGACAATTTGTTCGAGAGATTCGTCTAAATAACCCGCATTATGAGAGGTGATTGTGGATGGTACTTTAGTATCCATATCCCACATCCCACCCCGTTCGCGTTCTTCTTTTGTTAAGGCCATGACTTGATCCCACAATTGAGTGGTTGCTTCGGTAGGACCAGCTAAAAACGCATCATCACCTTGGTAGCCTGTATAGTTGAGTTGAATAAAGTTACGAACATCGATTTGGCGTGCCCAACGTCCCGTTTTGAACCCTTCCCATGCATTTCGTGTTTGTTTACTATTGTGTATCATAATAACCCTCCAATCAGTGTGTTCAACTTTTCACAAACAGTGTAACATCATTTGTGAATTAAATCACTATAAAGTGTAAGCGTTTTAAGAAGTGTCATAATTTAGTTTTATTTTGATTGAAAAGTTGTCACAATTATGAAAATAAATTTATAAGTATATTAATGGTTATTGTGTTTTAAATGGTTGATAAGATTAATATTAAATCGTTTATGAGCAAAGCGGTTCAATGTTTAGGTGAGAATGTACTATGATGGTGATAAAGATACAAGGAGGTTGAAACTATGGCTAAAACAATTATTTTAGGTGCTAATGGCGGTGTAGGCCAACACCTTGTTAAAAAGATGAAAGCACAGAATGAGGATTTTGTGGCAGGTGTCCGTCAATCCTCTCAAAAAGAAGCATTAGAAGCTGATGGTATTAAAGCTGAACTTGTAGACGTAGCAAAAGCATCTATTGAAGAGCTTGCAGAGCAATTTCAACAATATGATCAAGTTATTTTTTCAGTAGGTTCTGGTGGTAGCACTGGTGCTGATCAAACTATTATTGTTGATTTAGATGGTGCTGTAAAAGCCATTAAAGCTAGTGAAAAAGCGAACGTTAAGCACTTTATTATGGTTTCAACATATGACTCTAGACGTGAAGCGTTTGATGAGAGTGGCGATTTAAAACCTTATACAATCGCTAAACATTACGCAGATGATTATTTAAGAAACAGTCAACTGACTGCGACAATCGTTCATCCAGGTGCATTAAAAGATGACCCTGGTACTGGTAAAGTAGATGTGGCTGCTATTTTTGACCAACCTGAAAAACGAGAAATTCCACGTGAAGATGTTGCAAGTGTGCTATATGAAGTAGCCACACAAGCCGACCATCAAGGAAAAGAATTTCAAGTATTAACAGGCAAAACACCAATCGCTGAAGCGTTAAACAATCTGTAAATAGATATTGAGTTTACCCTCTGATATGGACTTAAAGATTATCCATATTCAGAGGGTTTTTATTTGTTAAATTTTCATGAACACTTTGCTAGCTATTTCCCTTACATATTAAAAACGTTAAAATAGAAGTTAATTAAAATAATAATATAGGGTGAGAGTCACGATGAAATTTAATGATGATATAGAGCAAATGTTAGGGGAGCTGTCGGACAAAGAACGGGCACAGTTTGAAAAAGAAATGAGTTCATTATTCAAAGATAATATGGATAGCTTTTTAGAAATGTCGAAAAATAGTATTACTGTGCTAATGTCAGACTATAAAGTAGACGATGTAAAAGCATTGTGTAAAGCACACGATATTAAAGGTTATTCAAATTTAAATAAAGACGAGTTATTACAGCACTTTATTGAGTCATTAGTAGATGAGACGTACTTCAAACAAGAAGTTGCTAAGATGACTAAAGCGCAACAACTTGCTTTGGTTATGACAGCTGAGATGAATGAGAGATTTGATGCGATTGTTACACCTGTTCAATTTGACGATACCTTCTTAATGTTTAGTATTGATGAAGGACACGGATACTACAGCCTACACTTACCGGATGAAGTGAGTGACAAAGTTCGCCAATATATTCAACAAGATGAGCACCTACGTCAAATGACATTAGCTTATCAATTATTAGTAGCGTCTTCTAATTTATATGGATTATTCTCTTATACGCAACTTCAAAATGTATATCGTCATTATTTAGGAGTTGCGTATAGTTTAGTCGACATACAAAACTGGTTAAAACGCGTTGAATATGTGAATCCAGAAATGACAAGCTTTAGAGTCGTTAATGGTTTAATTGCAAGCAAAGGATTACAATTTGAAGAAGCAGAATATCCTTATTTCTTAAAAGAAGCTAAATACTATATGCCAGAAACGATAGATGCATTTTTAACTTATGAAGACAATGTATATGGTATCGATGATGAAACAGAAATGAATTTTATGGCATGGGTGGAAGAAAATACACTTAAACATAATCAATCAAATGTGAATGCGATAGAATTGTCTGTTGAACTATTAACGATGATGAAACATGCAGCTTCCTTTGATATGATTCAATCTATATTAAATTCCTTAGTTGATGATGGTGTATTACGTCAACGTGTAAAACAAACTGGCAAGAATGTCGTAAAACCTATTTTTATGAATATGCGTAGTTGGATGTACCATGGATATACTGTGGAAGAATATATTGATCTGATGAATCAAAATGAACGTCATCAATTTAGTAACGTTATTGATTTTAATCAACATAGAAAATAGATCAATGGTTTTAAAAAGTAAGAGGGTAGAAGCTTATCATTAGGCTTCTATCCTCTTTTATAGTTATCAATGTATTTAACAAATTGATTTACAGATGAGAATTTTCTGAAAAAGGGTGTCTTTTCAATTTAAAAAGTGGTATAACTATAAATAAGGCTATAAGGGGATGTATTTTAGCTTACAAAGGGGATGAGATAGATGCTAAAAAGATTAGGATTCATATTTTTAGCAATGGTGATTACAACCACGATTGCTGAAACATACTTAATTGCAGGTACATGGCAGTATCTCTTAATGCAATCAATGGCATTAAGTTGTATTCTCTTTTTTATTTATCATTTTATCGTATTTCAAAGAGCGCAACGAAAAAGTCATCAATCTGAAGAGGATAAGTGGCTATCGTCACAAGGGTCTCAAGAAATATACAATGAACAACCACTTAAAAAGATTAAATAATAGGGGAGAGGTCCTTGCATAAATAAAACCCTTATGTAAGCGTCATATCTTACATAAGGGTTTGTTTAACTACACTTTAGATTACTGCTCTAAATGAGTGGATTATGAGAAGACTTCATCTTTACTTGATTCACCAAAGATTTTTTCTTTGATTGCTTGTCCTGTTGGTGTACCAGCTAGGCCGCCGATACCTGTTTCACGTAATGATGAAGGTAAGTTACGACCAACTGTATCCATTGCCATAATTACTTCATCAACTGGAATACGGCTTTCAACACCTGCAAGCGCTAAGTCTGCAGAGATTAATCCGTTACCTGAGCCGATTGCATTACGCATTACACATGGGATTTCTACAAGACCAGCTACTGGGTCACATACAAGGCCTAATAAGTTACTTAAGCTGATTGCGATAGCATGACCAGATTGTGTTGGTGTACCACCGAATGTTTCAACAGCAGCAGCTGAAGCGATAGCAGATGCTGTACCAACTTCTGCTTGACAACCACCTGTCGCACCAGCAACTGATGCGTTGTTTGCGATAATCATACCGCACATTGAAGCAGAGAATAAGAATTTAAGCATTTGTTCATTGTCTAGATTATGTGATTTTTCAAGTTTGAATAACACACCAGGAATTGTACCCGACGAACCAGCTGTAGGTGTTGCACAAATAATACCCATCGCAGCGTTCACTTCATTTGTAGCAATCGCACCTTCTACAGCTGAAATCATGTCATAGCCTGATAATGCATGATTGTTTTGGTTATATTCATGAACTTTAATTGCATCTTGACCAGTGTAACCAGTTACACTTTTTACGCCTTCGCCAGTTGTACCTTTTTCAACTGCATCGCGCATTGTATCAAGATTGTGTTGCATCATTTCAAAAACTTCTTCACGTGACATGCTACGTGTTTCCATTTCGTGTTCAATCATGATTTCTGAAAAGCTTTTATTGTTACTTTCTGCATATTCTATTAATTCTTTCATAGTATCAAACATTATGATCTGCCCCCTCAATTACTGAATGTACGAGAAGTTTAAGTCACTATGCTCTTGTCTTAAATCTTCTAATAATTCGTCTTTAATACCTTTATTTAAATGTAAAGCAAGTAAGCATCGTTCACCGCTCATTGTTTTAATTTCTTCGTTAATGTCTACGTTCTTTTCAACAAGTTCATTAATTAAGTGGTTGATTTTTGAAATACCATATTTACCATCAATTACAAGTAAGTTTGGTGTATGTGATAATAAGATACACATATCATTAACGTGAATACTTTTAACTTTAAAAGCACCACCACCAATTGAAATACCATTTAATTCAACGTGACGATCACCTTTTTCAATAATGATTAATGCGCAGTTAGGGTGTTCGCCTAAGCTTGAACCTTGTTCTTCAATGAATTCAAATGGAATACCTTGTTCTTTAGCAATCTTAGTTGAATTTTTAATACGTTCATCAAATGTACTAAATCCAAGTAATCCTCCGATGATTGCTAAATCTGTACCGTGCCCTTTATGTGTTTCCGCAAACGACTCATAGTAATGAACTTTAATTGATTCAGGTGTATCACCCAATACAGCTCTTGCTGCTTGAGCAATTTTAACTGCACCTGCAGTGTGTGAACTTGAAGGTCCCATCATAACAGGACCAATTATATCAAATGCACTTTGGAAATCCTTAGTACGTGCCATAATTCATCGTCTCCTTAGCTAACTTGATTTTCTACTTTATTTGATTGTTGCATTTTAACACCGAAGTTTTTCTTGTTCATGATTGTTCCAATGATCATACCTAAGATGATACTTACAATTGCTACAATAATAACTGTAATAATAACTCTCATTGAGTCGTTAAAGCCTAATGCAACAATTGGACCAGCGATTGGTGTTGCCATACCTGGTTGGTTGACTACAATACCCATCGCAGTGATGATTAGACCATTGACCATACCTACAATCGCATTTGCACCATACAATTGAAGTGGGTATTTAACGATTGTATCAATTTGAGTTAATGGTTCAACCGCAACAGCGAATGCTTTACCTCTGTTACCGATTTTAAGTTTTCTAAACATATTGTAGTTAACAAATGAACTACCCATACAGCCTAAAGCACCAATTGCCATTGGAATACCTGTTAAGCCTAATAAGCTTGTAAATACCATTGAACTTAATGGTGTCATACCAACTACTGGTACGATGGCACCAATTACAAGTGCTAATGCATAAGGGTTATCGTTACCAACCGCAGTTACGGCTGTACCGATTTGTTGTAATACGGCAGTGACACTTGGTGAAACAATAGCGGCAATACCGTATGTAATTGCTGGAGATAATAAGATAACTACAATTAAGTCAATTCCCTCTGGAACATGTTTTTCCAGTGCTTTTAAACCAAATGCTACAATGTATGCAGCGATAAATGCTGGTAATAATTTAAAGTCGATTAGTACAAGACCAGTTAGTACGGCAAATACTGGATTAACTCCGAACTTTAAACACGTTAAAATACCAACTGCGATACCGCTTAATCCACCGGCGAAATCACCAAGTTGTGTGAAATACTCACCTACTTGACCAGGTATTGTACCTCCAATCGCATATTTTAAGAATGCTTCTGGTAAGAAAGACGCACAAGCTGCCCCAGATAATGCTTGTAAGCTGACTTTACCATTCGGTGCAAACTTTAAAAATAAAGTCATTGCTAATAGCACGACAAGTAGCGTGCCTATCCCTAAAATAAAATCCATATTCTTTTCCTTCTCTCTTCTGTATAATTATTTTTTGTTTTTCTTTAACGCACCACAATAATAAAGGGTTTTGAAAACGTATGCAACCCCTTCATATAGCATGTTATAGCTTAACAAAAATTAACATCAGATTTAAATAATATATTTATTTAGTTTGTGAATTTTTTTTTATCGAAACCTTACAACACCGCAACGCTTTGAAGCTTCTTCACATTAACGTAGTAAAGCAAAAGGGTATATTAACATAATTTGACAATTTTATGACAATCAAAAGTTCTAATGTTAACAATTTTCAGGAAGTTTAAAAATTGTAGTTCAAAATATATTTGTATGAAATTTTTGTGAAATAGTTCGCAAAACGCTACTTTTATACTGCGCTTTTCGTTATAATGAAGTTAAGGAAAGTAAAATAATAATTAGAGGAAGTGGTTAGGATGAGAGAAACAATCAACGCACTAATCCATTCTGAACAAGGCAGTTATGAAATTTATCTACACACAGGTATTAGTCAAGGTATTATTTTTGATTTGCGTGCAGGTTATCGGTCATTAGATGATATGAATCTTAAAGATGCCGAAAGTTTGTATAACTATGCTTGTCGTATTTTAGCCTAAAATAATTTAACTTAAACATCTTCATTAAAACTGAAATTTTTCATTAATAAAGAACGTCCCGCATATGATTGTGATATGCGGGACGTTTTTTATAACTAACACTTACTTAGAATAAACCTTTTGGCTCATTGCTAATATCAATATAAATGTTTTTAACTTGTTGATAATTTTGGATCGCTGCTTTATAAGTTTCGCGACCAATACCAGATTTTTTATAGCCTCCGAATGGTGCGCCTTCAACGACTTGATTATATGTGTTAATCCAAATACGACCAGTACGTACATTTTTAGCGATATTTAAAGCGCGATTGATGTTAGTTGAGAAGACGCCACCTGCAAGACCATAGTCTGAGTCATTAGCGATATCAATGGCTTCTTGGTCGTTTTTAACTTTGATTACAGTTAATACAGGACCAAAAATTTCTTCTTGTGCTAACTTATTGTCATTATTATCTACTTCAATAATAGTAGGTTCAAAGAAATGACCTTTGTCTAAGCCATTGTCAGTGATGCGGTTACCACCCACTAAGATATTAGCACCATATTCTTTAGCATAGTCAATATAGCTTTCGATTTTATCAATTTGTTGTTGACCTGTTTGAGAGCCCATTTGTGTGTTGATATCTAGAGGATCGCCAACTTTGATATTTTTGAATGCTTCTACTAATTTAGGAACGACTTTATCATAGATATCTTCGTGTACAAGTAATCTAGATCCTGCACTACAAACTTCACCTTGGTTAAACAAGATACCTAGTTGAATACCTTCAAGCGCTACATCTAAATTAGCATCGTCTAAAATAATATTGGCACTTTTACCGCCTAATTCTAATGTCGCTGGAACAATACGTTTAGCGCCTGCTTCAGCTACTTGATAACCAACATCTGTTGAACCAGTAAATGATAATTTATCTACACCTTCATGGTTAAAGATTGCATTACCAGATTCTGAACCTTTACCAGTTACAACATTGACAACACCAGCTGGTAAAACCTCTTGGAAGATTTTAGCTAGTTCTAATAAACTTAGTGGTGTTGAAGAAGAAGGTTGGATGACAACAGTGTTACCTGCTGCTAGTGCTGGTCCAAGTTTCCATGCTGCTAATAACATAGGGAAATTCCATGCTACAACAGCACCAACTACACCGATTGGTTCATGTTGAATTAAACTCATTGTATTATCATCAATATTATTTAATGTACCTTCATCTAAATCTGCTACGCTACCAAAGTATTGATAATGTCTTGCAGCTAAAGGTAAATCCATTGTAGATGATTCGCGAAATGCTTTACCTGTATTTAATGTTTCAACAGTTGCTAAAAAGTCATTCTTTTCAGCGATTTTGTTGTGAATTTCGCGTAATAAGTTTGAACGTTCTTGTTTTGATTTACGACTCCATTCAGGAAATGCTTTCTGTGCTGCTTGGACTGCTCTGTCAACATCGCTCTCGTTTGCTTTTGCAACTTTTGATAGTTGTTCACCAGTGGCTGGGTTGTATACATCAAGGTATTCACCTGATTGTGGTTTTACAAATTCACCACCGATAAATAATTCATATTGATCAGCAATATAATCTCTAATATTAACAGTCATAAAGATAACCTCCCTTGAATTGATGTCCGTCACTTGGAATACGTTTCACTTTAGCATTGAGTGACATTTATAATCTAACTTCATTTTAACGGGCATATAAAAAAAGGGAAACTAATATGACTTATTGAAAGGATAGTGCGTAACATTTTTGATGATATATCGTACTCAAGTACTAGTTAAAGTCCAATCTAACGTCCGATGTGAGGATTGAATATCTGAGGTATAGTATAGACAGAACAGTTCAATAACTATTCCCTTTCTATTTAGAACTGTTCACCAATAGAGTGAGACAAACCAATAACCAATCAAATCCTAAAACCTCCTTAAAAGATTATAAAAGGACAAAGTTGATGAGAACGCTAATGCACTTACCCCATGCATTAGCGTTTATTTTTTGAACATAAATTTAACCATTATGTAAAATAGCGCTTCAATAATATATGGTAAGATAAACGGTATATTAATGAATACATATGTAGGGGATGGATATATGAAAAAGTTGTTATATCGTTGGTTTATTGAAGGACTAAGTTATATGACATTAGGTCTTTTTGGTTCTTTAATTATAGGATTAATATTAGACACAATCGGTAATCAAACATTAATTCCTCAATTAAATTTACAATTTTTAGTCGATATTGGTGAAGTGGCACAAAGTTTAACAGGGGCGGCAATAGGGGCTGCCATTGCTTATGGATTAAAAAGCAAACCGCTCGTTGTTTTTTCAGCAGTCATTGTGGGGACGCTCGGCTATGATACGTTTGGAGGCGGTCCTGTAGGTGCGTTTGTCGCTACTATTGTCATTGTAGAAATGAGTCGCCTCTATGCCAGTAAGACGAAGATAGATATTATTTTAACCCCATTATTGACGTTGGTAATTGGTGGTCTCGTTGCGAAATTTATAGGTCCAGTGTTAAATCAATTGATGACAGCATTAGGTGAAATTATTAATGCTGCAACGACGCAACAACCTTTAATTATGGGTATCATCGTCGCCGTGATTTTTGGTTTATGTTTAACTGCACCCATTTCAAGTGCAGCCTTAGCATTAATGTTAGATTTATCAGGTCTTGCGGCAGGAGCGGCGACAATTGGTTGTGTCTGCCAAATGGTTGGGTTTGCGGTTACAAGTTATAAAGATAATGGCGTAGGAGGACTTATTTCCATTGGTATAGGTACAAGTATGTTACAAATGCCTAATATTCTCTTAAAACCAATTATTCTCATACCGCCTACACTAGCCAGTGCGATCATTGCACCTGTGATGACTGTATTGTTCCCGATGACTAATAATGCAGCGGGTGCAGGCATGGGCACAAGTGGGTTGGTTGGACAAATTATGACAGTTTATACAATGGGTCATTCGTTTCAAACCTACCTATTAATTGCTATTTTCCATTTTCTTTTACCTGTCATTGTGACAAGCTTAATTTACATTGTTATGGCCAAACGAGATTGGATTAAACCGGGAGATCAAACGATCAATATGGGATAAACAGTATGACTAATTGTGAAAACATTGTGGCAATTGTGTCATGTCGGTTTTGAAGAGCGCTATTATTGATAGAATGAAATTAAGCAAATGACAAAAAACAAGAGGGGTTGTCACAAATGAGTAAAACGACAAACAAATCGTTTAAACCAGTTTGGCTTATCATTAGTTTCATTGTATTGATTGGTATACTATGTCTTCCGACTTCTAGCGATTTACCTGTCATGGGTAAAGGGGCGTTAGCCATTTTAGCGTTTGCAGTGATTTTATGGGTGACTGAAGCTGTAAGTTATCCTGTCTCTGCTACGATGATTTTGGGGCTAATTATCCTAATACTCGGGTTTAGCCCAGTACAAAATTTGACGGAATCGTTAGGAAACCCAGAAGGATCAGGTAGCGTACTAACAGGTGCAGACTTATTCGGTACAAGTAACGCGTTGAAACTTGCTTTCAGCGGATTTTCAAGTAGTGCTCTTGCGCTTGTTGCTGCAGCTCTATTTTTAGCGACAGCCATGCAACTGACTAACTTACATAAGCGGATCGCTTTATGGGTGTTAGTGTTGGTGGGGAATAAGACGAAAAATATTGTAATTGGTGCCATTTTAGTCGCAATTATTTTAGCATTCTTCGTACCTTCAGCGACTGCTCGTGCTGGCGCAGTAGTACCTATTTTACTAGGCATGGTAGCTGCTTTTGGTGTCTCTAAAAATAGTAAAATGGCAGCTTTACTCATTATTACAGCTGTTCAAGCGGTATCTATTTGGAATATTGGTATCAAAACGGCAGCTGCACAAAACATCGTCGCGATTAATTTTATCAATGGGCAGTTAGGGACTGATGTGTCATGGGGTGAATGGTTTTTATATGCAGCGCCATGGTCTATCATTATGTCGATTGTCCTTTATTTTGTGATGTTAAAAGTTATCCCTCCAGAGCGACAATCCATTGATGGGGGGAAAGCATTAGTGAAACAACAATTACAAGAATTAGGACCGATTAAACCACAAGAATGGCGATTGATTGTTATTTCAATCATATTGTTAGTAATGTGGTCCACTGAAAAGGTCTTACATCCTATTGATTCGTCTTCAATCACAATTATTGCTTTAGCGGTCATGTTGATGCCTAAAGTAGGTATTATGAGTTGGAAAGAAGCGGAGTCACGTATTCCATGGGGAACAATTATTGTGTTTGGTGTCGGGATTTCATTAGGAACTGTATTGTTACAAACGAATGCAGCTCAATGGTTAAGTGATAAAACATTTGGCTTAATAGGCCTTCAAGGGATGCCGATAGTGGCGACGATTGCGATTATTTCTTTATTTAACATTCTTATTCATTTAGGCTTTGCGAGTGCGACAAGTTTAGCATCGGCACTTATCCCGGTATTTATTTCGTTGACTTCTACACTTCAATTAGGCGATAACGCGGTAGGATTTGTGTTAATTCAACAATTTATTATTAGTTTCGGATTTTTATTACCTGTCAGTTCGCCTCAAGGTATGTTGGCTTATGGTACTGAAACCTTTGAAGTAAAAGACTTTTTGAAGGTTGGTATACCCCTCACAGTGATCGGTTATATTTTAGTCATTATCTTTAGTATGACGTATTGGAAATGGGTCGGCTTACTTTAATCAATTTTTTTAAAGATATAAAGTTGTCATTTGATTGTCAAAATTATTGAGATTATTTATAAAAAAACAGTGTATAATAGAAATGGAATTATTATAATCTTTTATAAGTGATATGTAGTGGAGGTTATGGTCATGAATAAACGATATATGAAAGTGTTAGTGTTATACATTTTAAGTAGTGCGATTGCTGCCACAGTGGGCAAATCACTTTCTTTAAAACGTTGCACTAAATGGAGCGTTGAAACTGCGGTAGGCTTTGCTGTATTTTCATGTGGCTTAAAATGGATGAAAAAAGCAAAAACAAATCGCGAGTCATAAGGATAACAATATTATAATTGGTGAAAAATGTTTAGGTCGTTACAATGTTCAAATTCCGTTGTAACGGCTTTTTTCTATGTAAATATACTGTTATATGATGTAAAATAGCTATGTTCACTTTATTCTTTAATTTTTAAATTTATTGGAGGTTTTATAATGGGGATTAATAAGCCATCAAAATCTGTAAGCGATTCATTCTCATCTCGTGAAACAGTTGAAGGTATTGTGAATTCTGTAGCAATGAAAGAAGTTATGTTAGATCGTGCGATGCCACGCTACATACTTAAATCAATGATGTCAGGCTTTTTATTAGCGATCGTGACAGTGTTTATGCTTGCTATTAAAACACAAATGGACGGGGCATTACCTGGCGTTGTTAATTTAATGGGAGCTCTTGCATTTAGTATTGCATTAGTTTTAATCGTATTAACACACTCTGAGTTATTAACAAGTAACTTTATGTTTATGACAGTGGGAATGTATTACCGCACTGTTTCAATAGCTAAGTCAATATGGTTATTTATTGTTTGCTTTATTGGGAATATTTTAGGCGCATTTGTCCTATTTATTTTACTTTATTTTACTAATGTCATGACACCTGAAATGATTGCTGCTTTAACATCAACTGTAGATGCTAAAACAATCGAACCAACTTGGGGTGCCATTTTAGTTAAAGCGATTTTCGCTAACTTTTTCATTAACATTGGTATTTACGTTTCTCTACAATTTAAAGATGGTTTATCAAAAACATTCTTTATTGCTGTAGGGGTTATTATATTCGTATTTATGGCATATGAACACGTTGTTTATAACGCAGGTCTTTTTGTTGGTATGCTATTCTATAACATTGACGCATTAAACTGGTTAGGCGTACTTAAAAACCTTGTATTTGCGTTTATTGGTAACTATATCGGTGGCGGTATTTTAGTAGGATTATTATTTGCTTACTTAAACGGCTCACACAAAAAATAATATATCACTATCAATCCAAGTCATTTCACATATGAGCGGTTCAAATAGTTTAAGCCTTATGCGATTTTTGGTAATCTAAAAGCACTAAAAAGTACTTAAAGGCGGTGTGATTATGGCTAATGAAACAATTAGATTGGCAACTTTACAAGATGCTGAAGCCCTACAACAGTTGATGTATCGCGCATTTACACCATTAAGAGAAGTGGGCATTGAATGGCCATCTGTTAATGCGGATATTGAGATGATAGAGAAAAACATCAAGTATAATTCAGCGTTTGTTTTAGAGAAAGACGGACGTATCATTTCAACGTTGTCTATTCGATATCCTTGGGAACCGAAAGATCCAGTTTCTAAATATCCATTTGTATGGTGGTTTGCGACGGATCCAGATTTTGGAGGTCAAGGCTATGGTAAAAAGGTCATGCGTTACGTTGAAGAAACGATACTTCGAGATACACTAAAAGCACCGGCTGTGGTTTTAGGTACATCAGGACGTAAAATGGCTTGGTTAAAAGATATGTACGAAAATCATGGATATGATGTCTTTTTTGAAAAAGAAGATGATACTGGCGATGTGAGTGCGATGATGGTGAAGGTGTTAATACCTGAACGATATAATGCAGATTTATTAGCACCGCCACCTTGGGCACAATAAATATCGTTTAAAATAGGGAATTCCCTGTCTCATTAAGGTAGGGGATTCCCTATTTTTTAATTTCTTGTGAATTCAATCACAAAAATACCGTGAAATATTTTACAATATAAGTGAAAGGAGGGAATTGATTGCAAAAAGTTATTTTAGTTATTCATGGCATGAGAACAGGCAAACTGAATCAAACATTACATCAATTTACTGAATCGGTTTTTAAGGACACAGACATTCATTATGATATTGCTTTTTTAGAAAGTGAGGAAGCGTCTTTTGAACATTGCTTACGTCATAATATTGAACAAGGTTATACACAAATAAAAGTGGTTCCTCTGATGTTGTTTACGGCATCGCATTATTTTGAGGATATTACTTCCATTTGTGAAGAGTGGCAACATGAAAGACCTCACCTTCAACTAACGGTTACCCAACCGCTAGGCACGCATCCATTAATGAGTAAGTGGGTACAATCGCAAATCACCCGTTATCAAGATTTGATAATATCAAAAACTGCTATTGTCGTGTTGGCGCATGGCAATAAACGATTTAAAGAACCAGACGAGGCGCTTAAAAAGATTACGCAACAACTTCATTCTGATGAATTGCCGTGTTATCCGGCCATGGTGTATGGTGATCTGCAATTTGCTGATGTATTACCGACATTAGATACAGATTATGACCGATTAATCATTATTCCATTCTTTTTTTATGATGGATTTTTGGTGAATAAAACAAAGCAACGAATTGAAGCATTACATTTAAATGCAGACGTTACATTTACGTCAGCAATCAATTTTCATCCGATATTAAAAGATATAGTGATGGACCGAATACTTGAAAAGGATGAGTGATGTGTATCCAATACAACTTAACTTAACAGATAAACATGTGGTGATTATCGGTGGCGGTCAAATCGCATGGCGTAAATTGAGTAAATTAAAAGCAGAACATTGTACGATTGATGTGGTGAGTCAAACATTTAATAGCGATTTTCGTTCGTTTCATTGGCCTGATCACATTCGATGCATTGAAAAAAGTTATGAGCCAAGTGATATTCAAGGTGCAGATTTAATTATTATTGCGACAGATGATGGTGCTGTTAACGACCGTATTTGTGCTGATGCAGCACCTCATCAATGGGTCAATCATACAGGTGATCGCCATCAATCTGATTTTTATAATATGGTAACGGTTCATCATGACGGTATCACATTCAATATTAGTTCTAATGGAAAGTCTATTCACAAAGCACAGAAGTATGCAACGCGAGTCAAAGCATTTTTAGAGACGATGGAGGAAGATATTAATGGCTAAAACAAAATTATTAATGATTGGTAATGGCATGGCGGGCGTCAGAACAATTGAAGAAATATTAGAACGTGATCCAGATCAGTTTGAGATAACCATTATTGGTAAAGAACCGTATCCCAATTACAACCGCATTATGTTATCGAATATTCTTCAAAATAAAATGACCATCGAAGAAACGATTATGAATCCATATGAATGGTATGAAGAACATAATATTCGATTAATCACAGGAGATAAAGTTGTAAAAATTAATAGAGATGAGCAAAATGTTGAAACGGAACAAGGTAAAGTCGTTGAATATGACAAAATGATCATCGCAACGGGTTCTAACTCGTTTATTTTACCTATTGATGGTTCTCGATTAGACGGAGTTATCGGTTTTCGTACGATAGATGATACTGAAAAGATGATAGAACTTGCCCAAACTAAGAAAAAAGCCATTGTCATTGGTGGTGGATTATTAGGATTAGAATGTGCGCGTGGCCTTGTAGATCAAGGTATGGACGTGACTGTTGTTCATTTAGCCGAGTGGTTAATGGAAGTTCAATTAGACCGCAAAGCTGGGGAATTGTTAAAAGCTGATTTAGAACAACAAGGCATTCGCTTTGAGCTTCAAGCTAACACTCAAGAAATACTAGGGGAAGATCATGTTGAAGGAATTCGCTTATCAGATGGTCGCGTCCTTGAAACAGATATGGTCGTGATGGCTGTAGGTATTCGTCCAGTTACTAAAGAAGCTAGAGCTGCTGGGTTAGAGATTGGCCGCGGTATTGTAGTGGATGATTTTATGAAAACAAGTGATCCTCACATTTATGCGGTTGGTGAATGTGCTGAACATCGTTCTAAAGTATATGGCTTGGTTGCGCCACTTTATGATCAAGGAAAGGTACTTGCTGATCATATTACTGGAAGACCAACAGATGGCTATCAAGGTTCAACAACATTTACGTCGTTAAAAGTATCCGGTTGTGATTTGTTTAGTGCGGGTCAAATTGTTGAAACAGAAGGCATTAGAGGTATTGAGACGTTTAATAGTGTCGATAATATTTATAAAAAAGTATTTATTAAAGATCGTGCTATCGTCGGTGCGGTATTATATGGAGATACCGAAGAAGGTAACCGTTTTTATAATATGATGAAAAAAGGCGATACGATTGATGATTACACATTAGTCTCTATTTTACATAAAGCAGGTGAAGTAGACGCTATTAGTATTGCTGATATGGACGATGATGAGACGGTTTGTGGATGTAATGGTATTTGTAAAGGTACGATTGTCAATGCAATTCAAGAACAAGGGCTTACCTCAGTGGATGAAGTTACTAAAGCCACAAAAGCAGGAAATTCTTGTGGTAAATGTAAACCACAAATTGCAGAATTATTAGAATATACATTAGGCGATGATTTTGTAGCAGGGGCACCAACAGGTATTTGTGCATGTACGGACTTAACGAGAGATGAAATCGTAACTCAAATTCGTAAAAAAGGCCTTAAAACATCTAAAGAAGTACGCTATGTATTGGACTTTAAAGATAAAGGTGGTTGTCCTAAGTGTCGTCCGGCCATTAACTATTACTTGAACATGATTTATCCACATGATCATGAAGACGAAAAGGCATCACGTTTTGCTAATGAACGCTATCATGCCAATATTCAAAAAGATGGCACATTCTCTGTGATACCGCAAATGCGTGGCGGCGTCACAGATGCTGATCAGTTGATTCGCTTAGGTCAAGTAGCTAAAAAGTATGACGTTCCATTAGTGAAAGTCACTGGTTCTCAGCGTATCGGTTTATATGGATTGAAAAAAGAAGAACTACCAAAAGTATGGGACGATTTAGGTATGCGTTCAGCTTCAGCGTACGCTAAGAAAACACGTTCAGTTAAAAGTTGTGTCGGTAAAGAATTTTGTCGATTTGGTACACAATTTACGACAAAATTAGGTATTCGTCTTGAAAAAATCTTTGAATATATTGATACACCGCATAAATTTAAAATGGGTGTGTCAGGTTGTCCAAGAAGTTGTGTCGAATCAGGCGTTAAAGATTTTGGGGTGATTGGTGTAGAAAATGGCTTCCAAATCTATGTTGGCGGTAATGGTGGTACAACAGTAGAAAAAGGCGAATTCTTAACTACTGTAGAAACTGAAGATGACGTAGTGAAATTATGTGGTGCTTTCATGCAATACTATCGTGAAACAGGTATCTATGCAGAACGTACTGCACCTTGGTTGATACGTCTTGGTTTTGACAATGTTAAAGATGTTATTTTAGATCCTGAAAAACAAAATGAATTATTTGAACGTGTGATGGAAGCCAAAGCAGCAGTCGCAGAAGAACCATGGCAACAAATTGTAAATGATGACTTGAAACAAAAAATATTTGAAGTTGAGAAGGTGTAAAACTATGTTACAAGAAAAAGTAAAAGTGGCACATATATCAGAACTCGAACCGCTCATTGGGAAAAAAGTGGTCATTAATGATTTAACAATTGGGTTGTTTTTAATGGAAGATGGAGAAGTGCGTGCGGTGAATAACATTTGTCCACATCAACAAGGTCCTTTATCAGAAGGGACAGTAAGTGGTCACTATGTGTATTGTCCATTACATGATCAAAAAATTGATTTAAATACAGGAATGGTACAAGAGCCTGATGAAGGATGTGTGGAGACTTACCCAGTTGAAATAGTAGATGGAGACATCTTTATATGTCTTTAAATAATTCTTCAAAAGTTTATTTAGTGGGTGCTGGACCTGGGCACCCACTTTACCTTACACGAAAAGCAGAATGGTGTATTAGACAAGCAGACGTCATTTTATATGATCAGTTGGTTAATCCATTTATATTACAGTTATCAAAACCAAGTGCAGAATGGATTCATGTAGGCAAAACGCCTTATACAAAATACATTAAGCAAGCACGCATTAATCAATTACTCGTAGATAATGCTCAAACATATCGCACAGTGGTACGGTTAAAAGGGGGAGATCCTGCAATATTTGGTCGTGTCACAGAGGAAGTAGAAATATTAAAAACACATCATATCTCTTATGAAATTGTACCCGGTATTACAGCCGCGAGTGCAGCTATGAGTCAACTAGGTCGTGGATTGACTGAAAGAAATATTTCAACTTCCATTACATTCACCACGGGTCATTTTAAAAATAATGAAGAAAATGAGATTGATCTTACAACGCTAGAACATAATGGGACCCTTGCGATTTATATGGGTGTAAAACGATTGCCACAACTCGTTGACCAAATCGAAAAGCATATTAAAAAAGATTTACCTGTTGCAGTGATTTTTAATGCAACGTGTTTGAATCAGTATATTGTGACAGGAACGGTCACTTCAATCGTTCATCAAATTCAACAATTGCCAGAACGGTTGGGACCTGGTGTAACCATTGTTGGAGAGGTTGCAAGAAATCTTAGTGCAGATGAGACGCTGCCGAATACACCACCTCCAACGGTATTATTAAAAGGTGACAAAGAAGCATGTCTCATGAAAGCGTATGAGTTATATGAGGAAGGGATTCGTGCATTTCTCGACTACCGAGAGGATAGCGCAATACATCCTTCGCAACGTGAGACGATACAATCACTCATAGATCAATCGACTGTTAGTGAAATCATTGATATTTCGTAACATGATTAAGTCTACTTTTAAATTAAGATGAGGCAGGAGAACGCTTTAATGATTTCCTCGCCTCATTTTTAATATTTAATCCCCACCTATTAACTTGTTTTTGAATCAAAACACGCTTTACAATAAACCGTTTGCGTTTTAGCCCAATTTTTCAAATGAGTTATTCCGTTTAAGTCAGACACATTGGTATGAATGAAAATTTGATCTCCTTTTTCTAATTTCTTGTTACAGTTAGTACACTTTAATTCTACTAAAAACATCCATATTCCTCCTTGTTTATGAGTTGATATGAGTATATCTATTTGCTCTGAGTTTGTAAAAATATATTGAAATTCAAGGGTTTACCAAAAATATAGGTGATTTTCACAATCTTTTAATTTTTATTGTACTAAATGTGCTAGGATAAATGAGAATACATTAAGAGGGAGGATTTCAATGAGGAATCGGTTATTTAAAGTCATGTTATGCATGTGCTGTATTATTTGCGGCATGGTTGTCTTTCATTTTACATCTGTTAAAGCTGCCGAGACAGATGTATCTGCCGAAGCATCATCAGATACTTTAGTGCAATCTGGTATGTCACCAGCACAAGATAATAATGACGCACAACAAACAGAATTGACACAGCCGAGTGCAAATAACACACCAGTAGAGGAAGCGGCTAACACAACGAATCAGCAAGACGCAGTGACTGCTGATGAAGATACCGCACCTATAGCAACAGCACCCAAAGCTCAGGTTGAAACAGATAAGGTTGCTGACTTAAACACCAAGGAAGACGACTCAGCGTTAGAACCAACTTCTTCACAATTAAATGAAGCACCGTCAAACGACCCAAAAGAAGAACAACTGGAGGAGTCATCGGCACTTCAACAAGATGTCACTGTTCAGGAAACAGGGCAAAATGTGGCGCAACCCAATGAACCAACTACGCAATTACGTGCAGCGACTGCAACTGATAACGCAACAACGACTCAACCTACTACATCAAAACGGACTATTTTACATACAAATGATATGCATGGTCGTATTGTAGAAGAGGATGGCAGTGTTATTGGTATGCCAAAATTAAAAACATTAAAAGAGCAAACTCAGCCTGATTTAATGGTAGATGCTGGGGATGCTTTTCAAGGATTACCACTTTCGAATCAATCGAAAGGTGAAGAAATGGCTAAAGCGATGAATGAAGTCGGCTATGATGCGATGACAGCTGGTAACCATGAATTTGACTTTGGCTATGATCAACTTAAAAAGTTAGAAGGTATGCTTAATTTTCCGATTGTAAGTGCCAATGTTTACAAAGATGGAGAGCTTGCATTTCAACCTTCTACGGTGATAGAAAAGAATGGTTTAAATTATGGGGTGATTGGCGTGACAACCCCTGAAACGAAAACAAAAACAAGTCCCAGTGGTATTGAAGGCATTACTTTTGATGATCCTTTACCAAGTGTGACACGTGAAATGGATCGCTTAAATGGACAAGTGGATACATTCGTCATTTTATCTCACCTTGGTATTGATGAAACCACACCTGAAAAATGGCGCGGTGACTACTTAACCCAACAATTAAGTCAAAATAAAGCTTATCAAGTGCCTATTTTCGTGATTGATGGTCATTCTCATACTGTTTTAGAAAATGGTCAAACATATGGCCGAAATATTTTAGCGCAAACTGGCACAGCTTTAGCTAATGTCGGACAAATTGCGTTCAATCACAATAAGGGGCAAATTGATCAAGCGACAGCGTCTTTGATTTCTGTAGAAGATGTGAAAGATATCCAACTGAATGCGGCACTACAAGCGCAAGTGGATAAAGCTAATCAAGCTTATTTAGAGGAAACATCGAAAGTTATTTTACCGAATAATACGATTGAATTTAACGGTGAACGCGAGCAAGTACGTACAGGGGAAACGAATCTCGGTAATGCGATTGCAGACGCGATGGAAGCATACGGTCAAGATGGTTTTAGTCACCCATCTGATTTTGCAGTCACTAATAGTGGTGGCATTCGTGCCTCGATTTCAAAAGGTGAAGTGACATTGAATGATATTATTACTGTATTGCCATTTGGAAATACGATTGCACAAGTTCAAGTCAAAGGGTCAGACGTATTAAAAGCATTTGAACACAGTCTTGGTGCACAAACTGTGGATAAAGAGGGTCAAAAACAACTTGCAGCGAATGGCGGTTTGTTACAAATATCAAACGCTGTCCGTGTCTATTATGATATTGATCAAGAAGCGGGACAACGTATTCGAGAAGTTCAAGTTTTAAATCGACAAACGCATCAATTTGAACCACTTGATTTAAATCGTACCTATTACATTGCGACAAATGATTTTACAGCATCTGGTGGCGATGGATTTGATATGTTAGTAGGGCCTCGTGAAGAAGGGGTTTCTTTGGATCAGGTCTTTGCAGAGTATTTAGAGTCTGCTGATTTATCACAATACGATACAACAGAAGCGACAAGAATGATTAATGGCGAACCAAATGCTACAGATACATCAGCACAAGTAGACCCATCTGTAGATACATCTACAAGCACTAATGACATAGAAACATCTGTTAGCACTCAACAACCCACTGTAACAACAGAGACACAAGCAACTGCGCAAAATGTGATGCCATTTCCAGGGGCGTCTATCTCAACAGAGCAGGCATCTTCTGCAGAAACATCAATTCCAATACAACATATTGCTCAAGCTAATGCGGAAATAGCTAATGATTTCCCGGGGAATATGCATCACGATACGTCATTAGAGACGCATGCAAATGGAAAGTCAGCCATGGACAGTAACATGAAACAAGTTACAAATGGCGTAAACCAATTCAACACAACAGCACCAGAGACTCAACATGACCAACATCAATTACCTGACACTGGCACAACACAAAATATACCAGTAGGAGCGGGGATCGTTCTTATTGGTGCAGGACTTTTTGTCATACGACAACGTCAAAGAAAAGTTAGTTAAATCAATAAATACTTTAAAGACTGAAAGAGCAGCGCGAGCTTTTTCAGTCTTTTTTGATCTTACGCTGTATTTCAAGACAATAGGGATTCCCTTAGTTGAAATAGGTAATTCCCTAATATCGTGAAAAGATGAACAAATGTAGAATAGTAGTTAACAAGGAAAGCTATGCGTATTGAGGAGGATGAACATGGCAAAATTTGGGTTAAATTTCTTTAAACCAACTGAAAAGTTTAACGGGAACTGGTCAGTTTTAGAACATAAAAGTCGTGAATGGGAAAAAATGTATAGAGAAAGATGGAGTCATGACAAAGTCGTTCGTACTACTCATGGTGTGAACTGTACAGGGTCATGCTCGTGGAAAGTGTTTGTGAAAAATGGTGTGATTACTTGGGAGAACCAACAAATTGATTATCCAAGTTGTGGCCCAGATATGCCAGAGTTTGAACCTAGAGGATGTCCACGTGGTGCATCTTTCTCATGGTATGAATATAGCCCATTACGAATTAAATATCCTTATGTAAGAGGAAAATTATGGGAATTATGGACAGAAGCTTTAGAAGAATATCAAGATCCAATTAAAGCTTGGGCTTCAATTATTGAAGATGACGAAAAAGCCCGTATTTATAAAAGTGCTCGCGGAAAAGGTGGTCATATACGTGCGAATTGGAGAGATATCTCACAACTTATCTCTGCACAATTAATTTATACAATTAAAAAAGATGGACCTGACCGTATTGCAGGGTTTACACCTATTCCAGCGATGTCGATGATTAGTTATGCTGCTGGGGCGCGTTTTATTTCATTACTTGGTGGCGAAATGCTTAGTTTCTACGATTGGTATGCCGATTTACCACCTGCTTCACCACAAATTTGGGGTGAGCAAACAGACGTACCTGAATCAAGTGACTGGTACAATGCTTCTTACATTATGATGTGGGGTTCTAACGTACCATTAACACGTACACCAGATGCGCATTTTATGACAGAAGTACGTTACAAAGGTGCAAAAGTAATTTCTGTGGCACCTGACTATGCGGAAAACGTAAAGTTTGCGGATAATTGGTTAGCGCCAAATCCAGGTACAGATGCAGCAGTTGCACAAGCAATGACACATGTTATTTTACAAGAGTTTTATGAAGATACGCCTTCTGAGATGTTCATCAACTATGCAAAACAATATTCTGATATGCCATTTATTATTCGATTAGATCAAGATGCTAAAGGCTATAAAGCGGGACGTTTCTTACGTTCAAGCGACTTTGGTGGTACGACTCAAAATAGTGAATGGAAACCAGTTATTTTAGACGCATTCACTGATTCTATTCAAGTGCCTAACGGAACAATGGGTCAACGTTGGGAAGATGACAAACAATGGAACCTTAAACTTGAAAATGAACAAGGTCAATCAATTGATCCAGTGTTAACAGTAGCGAGTGGCTCATATGAATTACAAACAATTCAATTCCCTTATTTTGATAACGATGGTAATGGTGTATTTGAACGTGTCATTCCAGTTCGTAAAATGACTTTAGCGAATGGTGAAGAAACATATGTCACAACAATTTATGATTTAATGGCCAGTCAATACGGCATTAAACGTTTTGGTCATCAGTTAGAATCTACAGGATTTGATGATGCGTCATCATTCTACACACCAGCTTGGCAAGAAAAAGTAACAGGAGTGAAAGCATCACTCATTACACAAGTCGCACGTGAATTTGCGCAAAACGCGATTGATACAGGCGGCCGCTCAATGATTATTATGGGTGCAGGTATTAACCACTGGTTTAACTCAGATACGATTTATCGTGCGGTATTAAACCTTGTGATTTTATGTGGTTGCCAAGGTGTGAACGGCGGAGGCTGGGCACATTATGTTGGACAAGAAAAATGTCGTCCAATTGAAGGCTGGAATACAATTGCCTTTGCGAAAGACTGGCAAGCACCACCACGTTTACAAAATGGTACAAGCTGGTTCTACTTTGCGACAGATCAATGGAAATATGAAGAATCAGGTGTCGATCGTTTAGCGTCACCATTAGCAGAAAATATTAAGTTACAACACCCAGCAGATTACAACGTATTAGCAGCGCGTAATGGCTGGTTACCATCTTATCCGCAGTTTGATCGCAATAGCTTGTTATGGGGCGAAGAAGCAAGAGATCGTGGAGAATTTACGAATGAAGCGATTTTACAACGTGCGATTGACGATGTGAAATCACGACAAACAAAATTTGCTATTGAAAATCCTGGTTTACGTAAAAACCATCCAAAAACATTATTTGTATGGCGTTCAAATTTAATTTCAAGTTCTGCTAAAGGTCAAGAATACTTTATGAAACACTTATTAGGTGCAAAATCTGCACTTATGGCTGAGCCGAACTTAACAGATAAGCCTGATGAGATTGAATGGAGCGAGGATACAGTTGGTAAACTTGATTTACTAGTATCACTAGACTTCCGTATGACAGCTACACCACTGTATTCAGATGTCGTTTTACCGGCAGCAACATGGTATGAAAAACATGATTTATCTTCTACAGATATGCATCCATTTATTCATCCATTTAACCCGGCTATCGACCCATTATGGGAATCTCGTTCAGATTGGGATATTTTCAAAACAATTAGTAAAACGTTCTCTGATATGTCAAAAGTGCATTTAACTGGCACATATAAAGATGTTGTGACATCACCACTTGCACACGATTCAAAACAAGAAATTTCGCTTGCATATGGTCAAGTACACGATTGGACAAAAGGTGATGTTGAAGCCATTCCAGGAAAAACAATGCCAGGATTTGCGATTGTTGATCGTACTTTTACAGATGTATATGACAAGTTCGTTTCAGTAGGACCTTTACTTGAAAACGGTAAAGTTGGCGCACATGGTGTGAGTTTCTCAGTTAAAGAAGAATATGACGAATTACGCAGCATGGTGGGCACTTGGGAAGATGAGACAGTGAAATCGAATAAACCACGTATCGATACAGCGCGCAGAGTCGCAGATGTCATATTAAATGTTTCTTCCGCTTCAAATGGTCGTGTGTCTCAAAAATCATATGAAGATTTAGAAGCACAAACAGGAATGGAACTTAAAGATATTTCAGCTGAACGTGCGTCAGAAAAAATTACATTCTTAAATATTACATCACAACCACGTGAAGTCATTCCGACAGCTGTTTTCCCAGGTTCTAATAAACAAGGACGTCGTTATTCACCATTTACAACGAATATTGAACGTCTAGTGCCATTTAGAACGTTAACAGGACGTCAAAGCTACTATATTGACCATGAAGTGTTCCAACAATTCGGGGAAGCATTACCAGTGTATAAACCGACATTACCGCCAATGGTATTTGGTACGAAAGATAAAGAAGTTAAGGGCGGTGTAGATGCGCTTGTACTAAGATATTTAACACCGCATGGTAAGTGGAATATCCACTCAACATATCAAGATAACCAACATATGTTGACGTTATTCCGTGGAGGCCCAACAGTATGGCTTTCAAATGAAGATGCAGCACAATATGATATTGAAGATAATGATTGGTTAGAAGTATATAACAGAAATGGTGTCGTAACAGCGCGTGCCGTCGTATCTCACCGTATGCCAAGAGGTACAATGTTTATGTATCACGCACAAGATAAGCACATCGAAACACCAGGATCTGAAATTTCAGGTACACGTGGTGGTTCACATAACGCACCAACACGTATTCACTTAAAACCAACACAATTAATGGGCGGTTATGCTCAAATCAGTTATTCGTTTAATTATTATGGACCAATTGGAAACCAACGTGATGTTTACGTTGCTGTTAGAAAGATGAAAGAGGTGGATTGGCTTGAAGATTAAAGCACAAGTTGCAATGGTATTAAACTTAGATAAATGTATCGGGTGTCATACATGTAGTGTAACGTGTAAAAGTACTTGGACTAACCGTCCAGGTGCTGAATACATGTGGTTTAACAACGTCGAAACAAAACCAGGGATTGGATATCCTAAACGTTGGGAAGATCAAGAACATTATAAAGGTGGATGGACACTTAATAAAAAGGGCAAACTTGAGTTAAAATCCGGCACACGTCTTAATAAAATTGCTTTAGGTAAAATTTTCTACAATCCTAATATGCCAGTCATCAAAGACTATTATGAACCTTGGACATATAACTATGAACATCTTACAACAGCGAAAGACTCTGAACATTCACCTGTGGCAAAAGCCTATTCAGCAATGACTGGAGATCGTATGGATATCGATTGGGGGCCAAACTGGGAAGATGACTTAGCAGGTGCACATGTTACTGGCCCACAAGATCCTAATATTCAAAAAATTGAAGAAGAGATTAAATTTAATTTTGATCAAACATTTATGATGTATTTACCACGTTTATGTGAACATTGTTTAAACCCAAGTTGTGTCGCATCTTGTCCATCAGGTGCAATGTATAAACGTGATGAAGACGGTATCGTTCTTGTCGACCAAGATGCTTGTCGTGGATGGCGCTACTGTATGACAGGATGCCCATACAAAAAAGTATATTTCAACTGGAAAACAAATAAAGCTGAAAAATGTACATTCTGTTTCCCACGTGTTGAAGCGGGTATTCCGACAGTTTGTTCTGAAACATGTACAGGTCGTATGCGTTATTTAGGTGTTTTATTATATGATGCGGATCGTGTTCAAGAAGCAGCATCAGCAGAAAATGAACAAGATTTATACGAAAAACAACTTGATTTATTCTTAAATCCATTTGACGAAGATGTGATTGAACAAGCAGAAAAAGATGGTATTTCACAAGAATGGATTGAAGCAGCACAAAACTCTCCAATCTATAAATTAGCCATTGAATATAAATTAGCGTTCCCATTACACCCAGAATACCGCACAATGCCAATGGTTTGGTATTGCCCACCATTAAGTCCAATTATGAACTATTTTGAAGGTAAAAATTCAGGTAATAATCCAGATGCGATTTTCCCTGCTATTGAAGAAATGCGTTTACCTGTTCAGTATTTAGCAGAATTATTTACTGCTGGTGATACGACAGCAGTAAAAGGATCATTACAACGTATGGCAATGATGAGAAGTTATATGCGTGCACAAAATACTGGACGAGAATTTGATACGTCACGTTTAGAGCGTGTGGGCTTAACAGAACGCCAAGCTAAAGATATGTATCGTTTACTAGCGATTGCTAAACACGAAGACCGCTTTGTGATTCCGACTTCACATAAAGAACAATACATGGATACGTATGCAGCACAAGGTAGTCAAGGTTACGGTGGAGAATACTTTGGCGCAAATTGTGATGGATGTGGCGTTCCAGTAGGTGCTGGCGGTAAATCTGGTAGAGAAATCTACAACGATAACTTCTATGGAGGGATTTTCCGTGATTAACCTTGAAACGTTGAAATACTATAAAGATACGTTGGGGTATATGAGTCAACAATTAAGTTTCCCGGAAAAGTTAACCTTCCATCCAAAAACATTCGAAGATATTTTCACTGAGGATCACCCAGCGTATCCTCACGTGAAACAATATCGAGCATTAATGTATGAAAAAAGTTTATCAGAAATTAAAGCACTGTACACAGATACATTTGACTTTAACAAGAAGACCACTTTATATATGACTTTTAATAAATTTGATACTCAAAAAGAAAGAGGGCAAATGTTAGCGAAACTCAAAGTTTTATATGAAATGTTTGGGTTAGAAATGCCGTCATCTGAGCTTTCAGATTACTTGCCATTAATGTTGGAATTTTTATATGCTGCAGAATTTGATGGCGATGATCGAGCACAAGAAAATACACAATTGCTCATTATGATTATTGAAGATGGGACTTATCCGATCATGAAATATTTAGAAGAAAAAGGAAACCCATATAGTCATTTAATTCGTGGCCTCCGTGAAACGTTAAAACGTTGTATCGTACAAGGTAATGAGGTGACGCAAAATGTTTAATCAGTTTCTATGGGTAATATTTCCTTATCTTTGCTTAGCCATTTTTATCATTGGTCATATTGCGCGTTATAAATTTGACCAATTTTCATGGACAGCAAAATCAAGTGAGTTTATTGAAAAAAAACGACTTAAATGGGGCAGTTTGATGTTCCATTTAGGCGTGATACCAGTGTTTTTTGGTCATGTCGTTGGTTTATTGGTTCCAGCAAGTTGGTTAGAAGCAGTAGGTGTAAGTGATCATTTATATCATATTGGAGCCGTGTATATTGGTAGTATTTTTGGTATAATAACGCTTATTGGAATGTTTTTATTAACTGCACGACGTATTACAAAACATAACGTACGTCGATTAAGTTCGGCGTCAGATATATTTGTTAACTTATTATTGTTACTTATTGTTTTCGTTGGCTGTTATGCAACGTTAGTAACAAATGTGACAACACCAGAGTTTGATTATAGACAAACAATTTCAATTTGGTTTAGAGGACTATTTATGTTGAGTCCTGATGCAAGTTTAATGACACAAGTTCCACTTGCATTTAAATTACATGTGCTGTTAGGATTTACGATTATGGCTTGTTGGCCATTTACACGCTTGGTTCATGTATGGAGTGTTCCTTTATCATATGCGAACCGTAGCTATATTATTTATCGTAAGCACAAAGTCTAAGATGGAGTGATGACCATGGAACAGATTGATGTTACGCAACATGACTATCAAGATGAGCTAGATACATTGCGTCGTGAATATCAATTTGACTTTGCTGGACTTGCCTTACCAATGGAAGATCATGTAGGCACTAAAATAAAGTGGCGTTTTGTTTCGGGAAACATCAATGATAGATATCAACGTATTATACTGCGTCATGGTCGAGGAGTAGCAGGTAACGTGATGAAAACAGGAAAACCTATGATTATTCGCGATGCTACTCAAAATGATATTCAAAATACTTTGTTTAATTTTCCAATTATTATTAGTGAGGCCTTAACGTCTCTTATTGCAATACCGCTTTGGCACAATCATCGTGTTAAAGGGGTGTTGTTATTTGGACAACGTGATGGCAAACCATTACCTGAAATAGCGCAACATATTTCGCAAATTAAAGGAATTGGACAATTAACAAGTGAAGATAAGGTGATTTCATAGTGAAGCAACAAACTGATGAACTATCGCAATTATTGAGTGCTTATTATCAAACGACGTCTGAAATGATTATATTTATTGATCGACATGGCAAGGTGATTTATATGAATGATGCGGCAAAACGTGTCATTTCACCAGATAATACGCTTAGTGAACCTTCTCATTCTATATGCGGACGATGCGAAGGGCATACCAATGAATATGGTATTCAAACTTGCTATAATTGTTTTTTAGAATCAGATACGATTGGTAATACGACGTTTCAAGTCTTTATGAGAACGACAGATAATAAGGTAGAACCTTTTACTGCTTCTTATCAAACGATTGATGAAGCGCGTCAAATCAAGGCGTTTACATTACAAAATGTCACACCTCAATTAGAACGCCAAGAAAAAGTGTATCAACGTGATATGATTCAAAAAACTATCGCTGCGCAAGAAAATGAACGAAAGCGTATATCTAGAGAATTACATGATGGTGTCGTTCAAGAATTAATTAATGTAAATGTTGAATTACGATTATTGAAATATCAAGAAGATATGGATGCATTAATGGAACAATCCAAAAATATTGAAGGATTAATGAGTAAGTTAATTGATGATATTCGAAATCTTTCGCTTGAATTGCGACCTTCTTCATTAGATGATTTGGGACTTAATGCAGCATTTAAGTCCTATTTTAAACAATTAGAAAATAATTATGGGGTTATTGTTAATTATCATTTCGATGTTGGAGATGAACGTTTTCATAATGAAGTAGAAACGGTTGTATATCGTATTGTTCAAGAAGCGGTATTTAATGCCATGAAATATGCAGCGGTTGATTCAATTGATGTCAATGTACACAGAGATCAAAACACGTTGTTTGCTGAGGTTTCTGACCAAGGATTAGGGTTCGATCCAAGTGATTCGCCAAAAGGGTCAGGACTTGGTTTATATGGTATGAACGAACGCGCAGAGTTGGTCAATGGCAAGTTAAATATTGAGACACAAAAAGGTAAAGGTACGATTGTGACATTAGAAGTACCGATTTACTAAAGTGAGGGGAATAATAGATGAAAATCGTAATTGCAGATGATCATGCTGTTGTACGTACAGGGTTTTCCATGATACTTAATTTTCAAAGTGATATGGAAGTTGTAGGGACTGCAGCAGATGGTGGCGAAGCCTATCAAAAAGTGATGGAGCATAAACCAGATGTTTTAATTATGGATTTAAGCATGCCCCCTGGCGAATCAGGTTTAATTGCAACAAGTAAGATACTGGATAGTTTTCCTGAAACAAAAATACTCATTTTGACAATGTATGATGATGAAGAATATTTATTTCATGTATTACGTAGTGGGGCGAGTGGCTATATTTTAAAAAATGCACCAGATGAACAGTTGTTATTAGCCATTCGTACAGTGTATAAAGGTGAAACATATATCGATCCGAAAATGACAACCTCACTTGTGAAAGAATTTGTTCATTCGTCAAAAAGCGATGAGTATTCAAACGATCCATTTAAGATTTTATCTAAAAGAGAACTTGAAATTTTACCGTTAATTGCTAAAGGCTACGGCAATAAAGATATTGCTGAAAAATTATTTGTTTCTGTTAAAACGGTCGAAGCACATAAAACACGTATTATGGATAAGCTTGACTTAAAATCAAAACCAGAATTGGTCGAATTTGCGCTTAAGAAAAAATTACTCGACTTTTAAATGATGAGAAGGATGCTTCACTTTTAAAGGCAGTTCAGTCAGTGAGTTTCATTAGTAGTCGTTGATTTATTTAGTAAGTAAGAGCCACGCACATATGTAGTGAACATTACATGATGTGCGTGGTTCTTTTTGTTTTTTAGCGATAGTGAACTCATCGAAATAGGTATAGGGATACACCTTAAAGATATTAGGGGAAATCCTTATGTTATTAATTTCACAATTAATATAGACTATGGTTAAAGGTAATTAATGACATATTAAAGTGAAATTATGAAGAAAGAAAAGGTGAATGAACAATGAAAAAATCGAGTGGAGGTTTGCAGTTAGGCATTCAAACGCTAAGTTTAATCGCTGGATTTATGGCATGGAGTATTATTTCTCCATTAATGCCTTTTATCTCACAAGATGTTTCAATCTCGCCCGCACAAACATCAGTCGTGTTAGCAATACCGGTTATTCTTGGTTCAATTTTACGTGTACCATTTGGTTATTTAACGAATATCATTGGTGCAAAATGGGTGTTCTTTGCAAGTTTTATCATATTACTTGCACCGGTCTTCTTACTCAGTGAGGCAACCACTCCTGGTGCATTAATGTTTGCAGGGTTCTTTTTAGGTGTTGGTGGCGCAGTATTCTCAGTAGGTGTTACATCAATTCCAAAATATTTCTCTAAAGATAAAGTTGGATTAGCCAACGGTATTTATGGTATGGGGAACTTAGGGACTGCCGTATCATCATTCTTAGCACCACCTATTGCAGGTATCATTGGTTGGCAAAATACAGTACGCAGTTATTTAATTGTAATGATTATATTTGCACTTGTTATGTTTTTCTTAGGTGACAAAAAAGAACCTAGAGTGAAAGTGCCATTAATCGATCAATCTAAAAAGTTATTAGCCAATTATAAATTGTATTACTTAAGTTTTTGGTATTTTATTACATTCGGTGCATTTGTGGCATTCGGACTATTCCTACCAAACTATTTAGTAGCTCACTTCGATATTAACGAAGTTGACGCAGGTATTCGAACAGGTGTCTTTATTGCGATAGCGACATTACTTCGTCCTCTAGGCGGTATATTAGGAGATAAATTTAGTGCCGTAACAATGTTAAAAGTATTCTTTGTATTAATGATTATCGGTTCATTTATTTTAGGTATTTCAAGTGAAATTATCTTATTTACAATAGGCTGTTTAACAGTAAGTGTTTCTGCAGGTATTGGCAATGGTCTTGTCTTTAAATTAGTACCATTTTACTTCAGCAAAGAAGCAGGTGTGGCAAATGGTATTGTCTCAATGATGGGCGGCTTAGGTGGTTTCTTCCCACCAATCGTGCTGTCAATCGTAGCTGGATTAACAGGTAGAAGTAACTTAGCATTCATCCTATTATGTATTTTCGGTATTATCGCACTCATTACAATGTTTGATTTAGCAAGACGTGAAAAACGTGAACGTCTTAGTGTAAAATAATAGTTTAGCAAAAGAGTTGTAAAGCAATCGATCATGTGCTTTACAACTCTTTTTTTAGTTATGAGAGGAAATGCGTTTTGATGATGGTTTCAAGTATTAACGGTAACTCTTCATAAGCACTTTTTTGATGAAGACGTTCGGTTACTTTATGCGCATCTTTACCAATAGGACCACAATTGATTAATGGTGCTTGAATACGTTCGATGGCTTCAAAAGGGATCGTATACGTTTGATTGAACACAGGTGTATTCTCTTGGTAGGCATCAAATTGTGAACCAGCTGGTGATGGTCTGACATAGCTAAGGTCACTAATCCCGTTAAAGTAATGTATTCTTTTTGAGGTGCGATTAAACTGATCTTGAAGTGTCTTTTCAATGGTTTGTCCGATAGACACAATTAACGGATGGGAAGATGTATTTGTTGCCGGATAATAAGGTGGTGCGAAAAATGTCACAACAGTAGGTCCAAGGTCACGGCATAGTTTCATGAGTTGATCAACAATACTAATTGATTGTAGATGTGGCTCATGCTCAACCGTTGTAGCATGATGTATGATGTGGTGAACTTGGGAACTAGAGTAGTGGTTGAAAGCGTATGAAAGGAGTTCATGATAAGTCATGACATTGATGTTAAACTGTGGTGTGATCCCTTCGCTATGCAGACGTGTTAAATAGGCGTTGAACCCTTTATCAACTGCCCGTTGAACGGCTTGATTAAATTGGGCGAATATCGCATTCGCATGTTGTTTAAATAAGAAAAGATTGAACAAAGCGACAGAACGGAAGGGAGTTTGGACATCATAGTGATGCTTAATATCCTGAACTAACAGACTCACAGGAAACGGCGTTGATTCACCGTCAAATGACTCCTTAAATGTATCGCTGTATTCAATTTCTTGTTGGATAAAACTTAAAATATAGTTTGAACTTAACCCATTTGCAGGTGTACCTACATGTGTTTCTTTACCATAAACTAAAACACCGGGCATAATTTTACCAATAGACCCTGTATAGTAGTAATGATTCATGTCATTACCGGCTTGTTGAAATGTCGGTTCACTATTAAGGTGAAGTTTAATGTCTAATTCATGTGTGTTTCTTAATCTATCTAAGCAAGCTACCGCAGCTAACATACCTTGAGAATTTACTTCTTCATCTGGGACGGTCATCAATACTAAATTAATATCCCACTGCTCGATGATCGCTTGTTCAAGCAATGACATATGTAACATAAGGCCGGGTTTCATATCCATTGCCCCACGTCCAAAAACATAGTCACCGGACTTTAAATCCTTAAGTGCATCTTCATTTAAATAAGCTGGGTGATTGCGAAAGGTATTTGTAATCTCCTCCATATTAAATGCGAGGTGTTGATAAGAACCATAATCCTCAACGCCAACTGTATCGTAATGACTGATTAAAGTGATAGTTTGTTTAGAAGTAGGCGCTTTGTACAGTGCGACTACAGCGTGACGTTCATCTTTTGTTGGAGCTAATTGAAGGTGTTCAGGGTGGTGTTGGAAATAGTCCAACGTCATTAACTCATCTTGAATCATATAAGGAAATGTTTTTTCACCTGATGAATGTGTGATGCTTGCATGAAGTACTAATTGCTTAAGTAGTTGTTCTCGAGTAGATGCTGATTGCCATTTCTTAGTCATGATTTCTCTCCTTTATAAACATGATTTGGATGGTTCTTTTTACAATTGTAAGGGCTTTCATATAAAAGTGCAACTCAATATAAAAATATTTGAATATGACGGTTGTGTGACGACAATTCCTCTTTTATTAGAAATCCTCCATTTTATGATAAGATGAGAAAAGTAAAGATCTTGATTTGGAGGCACAATACACATGCTAAAAAAAATACTTGGTTTTATCTTAGTTGCAATTGTTTTATTTATTTTAGTTGCAGCCGGCTTTTTTGGATTTAAAGCATTTCAAAAAAATCAAAATGTAAAAATGATCGATCAATATATTTCAGAAAATAAGTTAGAAGATAAAATCATTGAAGAAAAAGTAGACTATGACAATCGTAAAGGTATTTTTTATAAAGAATTAACGTTAAAAGGAGATAAAAAAAATACGTATATTGCGCAACCATTGAGTTTAAGAAAAGGGTTCTTTTTACAAGGGTTTGATAGTGAATCAAAAGAAATGGACGACGATGCGCCATATAATTTCTTTGATGATAAGTACAAATTAAAATAATAGCATAATGAGATGTTAGGTTATTCAAAGAGTGAGAAGTTCGAAGTGGATTTCTCGCTCTTTTTTGATAGGGAGAAGGTAAATTTGTAATGACGTTATACAATCATATTTTAAAAGAGAAGTGCCAATCACGACATTAACGGTGAAAATTTGATATTATAGTATTAATTTGAAGTGAAGGAGGAGAATCATGGTGAAAGATGCAAAACAATTATTAAAACAACTTACAGATATTGATGGAATTGCTGGACATGAATATGACGTTAAACAAACAATGAAATCATTGCTTGAACCTAACAGTGATGAGATGATTTATGATAATTTAGGAGGCGTATTTGGCAAGAAAACATCCAATACAGGTCAACGATCCATCATGATTTCTGGGCACCTTGACGAAATTGGCTTTATGGTAACTAATATTACTAAAAAGGGTTATTTACAATTTACGCCTGTCGGTGGTTGGTGGAATCAAGTGATGCTATCTCAAAAAGTAACCGTAACCACAGATGAAGGGCGTAAAATAAGAGGGATTATTGGCTCAAAACCACCTCATGTTATGAGTCAAGAAGTACGTAAAAAACCAGTTGAAATTAAGCATATGTTTATTGATATTGGTGCAAAAGATAAAGAAGAAGTTGAAGCGGCAGGTATTGAAATTGGCAATATGATTACACCATATTCAGAGTTTGAAACACTACTGAATGAGGATTATATTAGTGCTAAAGCAATTGATAACCGTTATGGTTGTGCGTTAACAGTGGATTTACTTGAACGTATTAAACAAGACAATTTAGATATCGACGTTTATGCCGGCGCAAATGTTCAAGAAGAGGTTGGCTTACGTGGTGCAAAAGTAGCAGCACACAAAATCAAACCAGATTTAGCTATTGCTGTAGACGTGGGTGTGGCATTTGATACGCCAGATTTAGAAAATGAAGGCAATGCAGTAATTGGCGATGGCCCTGTCGTTTTAAATCTTGATGCTACAAATATTGGACATGTGGGCTTTATTCGTCATATTAAACAAATTGCGAAAGCACATAATATCGACATTCAATTTGATTCAATGCCAGGTGGCGGTACAGATGCTGGATCCATTCATACGTCATTAGATGGCGTGCCTTCTGTTGTGATTTCAGTGCCTTTACGCTATATGCATTCAAATGTGTCTGTTATTAGCATTAAAGACTACGAAAAAGCAGTCGAATTAGTGACAGAAATCGTTCGTTCATTAGATGATGAAACAATTGATCAAATTATTTGGTAATAAGATTGAAAGAGTGGGGCAAAACAAGTGGATACGTCAATACTAGATTATGACGTTTGGGACATTTCAGTAGGTCCCACTCTTTTTTATATGGGCTGGTATATAAAGCATTAATGCATTGGGAAACCTATTAACGGTGTCCCAAAAGCAGGATTTTCGGCAGAAAGTTCACGATTTGCCAAAATTTGACGGATTATAAATGATCAAATGTGCTTTGATACATTTGTAAGAACGACTAACTAAACGAAGTCGTTCTGTATTTCGTTTACTTCTGCTCAAATCCTGAACGCTGTTGTTCCAACCGCTTTAAGTAACGTTTGGTAGAGTAAGGCAACAAAGGATGGTGAAGAAAATGAGTCATTCTAGAAGCATACATAAACGATGGATTGGTTACATATTGGTCATTATTGGCGCAACATTCTGGGGAATTGGTGGCACCGCTTCTCAATGGTTATTTCAATACGCCAATCTTGATGTAACTTGGTTTGTCTCTGTCCGTTTAGTGATATCTGGTTTGTTATTAATTGTGATTGCGTTCATTACTCAAGGGAAAAAAGTATTTATCATTTGGTGGGATAAACACGCAAGATTAAAAATTATAATATACGGATTATTGGGGATGTTAGCGGTCCAATATACATTTATGTCCTCAATTAGTCATGGTAATGCAGCGGTCGCGACGTTATTACAATATTTAGGGCCTATATTGATAATGCTCTATTTAGTCATCACAAAAGTTACAAAAATGGGACGAAAAGAAGTGATCGCTGTCATTTTAGCATTAACAGGCACTTTCCTGTTATTAACTAATGGTCATATTGCTAACTTACAGGTTCCCTTATTGGCACTCTTATGGGGGCTGGCTTCAGCTGTAGCATTAGCTTTTTATACGTTGTACCCAGTTAAACTTTTAGCGCGATGGGGTTCCTTAAATGTTGTGGGATGGGCAATGCTCATTGGCGGACTAGTTTTATGCCTAATTCATCCACCATGGCAAGTCGATTTATCTGTTTGGACATTGGAAACACACGTTTATTTTTGGTTTGCAATTATTTTTGGCACGATGTTTGCCTTTTGGTTTTATATCGAAAGCTTAAATTATATATGGCCTCATGAAGCGGCGCTATTAGGCACACTCGAACCTTTAATGGCACTCTTAACGTCAATTATTTGGCTGAATGTTTCATTTGGATGGTGGCAATTAGTAGGTGTGCTATGCATTATTATGATGGTTATAGTGTTGTCAGTCATGAAAAATAAAGATGGATGATATTGGCAGAAAAAGAGGTCGGGGACGCTATTTAATACATTTAGCATAGCCCAACCTCCTAAATGGGTTTAATGAGACATGTCCATATCGTGAATTTTCATCATTAAACCATGTGGAATGTCGTCGTGCTCGACAACTTCTTTTTTAGTATAGTTATTGTCATCGCCTTTATTGGCTACTAATTTTACAAAATCACCTTTTTGAGGTTGAAACTGATCATCAGTAGGGATTGTGACATTTTCTTCAACTTCTTTTGAAGATTCACTAATCACTTTCTCTGCTGTATTGTGATCTTTCATATAACCGTAATATGTTTCTTTTTGCCCAGACATTGCAATGGCAATCACAATTCCGATTGTAATGACGAGCATCACAACAATTAAAATGATGCCAAGTGTTTGTTTTTGTTTCATATTATTCGGCTCCTTTTTTATAAGTTGAGTTTAGTTTAATAAATTCTGATACATGATTGAAGTCATTTCCTATTAAAAAATGTGACAGATTCATGTCGATTAGCCGTATGCTATTAACGGTAGGACTGTGAGAGCGGTTATAAAATGTTAAAGGACGTCTTTATGAGTTGAAAAAGTACGCGTGAGGAGTGATGAAATGGAGAATTTGCATCAAGACTATAAAATTCAACATAATTGGTTGCTTGTGATTGGTATTATTTTAATTGCCTCAACATTGCGAGCACCTTTAACTGCAGTGGGACCAGTTATTGATCAGATTAAAACGGATTTAAATATTAATAATGCCATTGCGGGTATGATTACTACGATACCGCTTATTATTTTTGGGACAGTATCACCCTTAGTGTCGAAAGTCATGACCCGTATTACGATGACACACATTTTATGCTTTACACTCATTTTAACGCTGATTGCACTTGTTATAAGAGTTTCTGGAGGAACAGCATTCTTTTTTATAGGGACAATTTTGCTAGGTATTTCAATTGCATTTGCGAATGTGACACTACCTGCTTATGCTAAGTGGCGTTTTCCTTTACAAATTGGCATTATTACAGGCATTTATAGTGCTGTGATGAATTTGACTGCTGGTTTAGGTGGTGGTCTAAGTTATCCATTATCCACGATGACACCAATGAATTACCGCTTATCTTTAGTGTTTTGGGGTATATTCGCACTCGTTGCGATTGTAGTGTGGTTACCGCAATTAAATAAGACGAAAGAGAAAGAACAGGAGACAGAACACACACGTACAAAGGTGTTTACGTCAAAAATGGCATGGGCCGTGGCTTTAACGATGGCATTTCAAAGTATGATGTTCTATAGTATTGTCGCTTGGTTTCCATCCTTACTCGTAAGCAAAGGGATAGATCCAGAAACAGCGGGGTATTTTTTAATGATCAATCAGTTTGCCCAGTTACCGATGACCTTTACGTTTCCGATTTTAGCCGCTAAAATGAAAAATCAACGTATATTAATTGTTATCATTATTGCGCTAATGATTAGTGGCTTTGTTTTACTATTTAGTACACAACATTGGATATTAATTGTATCAATGATTTTAACAGGGATGGGTGTAGGCGCTTGTTTTAGCTTGTGCATGACACTGTTTTCGATTCGCTCACGTACAACGAAAGGCAGTTTATCGTTGTCAGGATTCGGGCAATCCATAGGCTATTGGATTGCTTCGATAGGCCCATTATTACTAGGATTAACGTATGATTTTACCCATTCATGGAATATAGGTATTGGCTTATTTATTGCAATGGCCATTGGATTATGTATTGTAGGTTTATATGCCGCGCAACCAGCCTATATTGAAGATAAATAATTTCAATTAAAAAGGCACATCACAATCAGGTTTGAACACTGGTTGTGATGTGCTTTATTCTTTTAAAGAAGTAATTAGTGTTGGTTTGATTGATAGTCGTCTAATAAATCCGTCATATATTCTGCGATAGCCTCTTTCATAGAAGGATCTTTTAATGCAAAACTAAGAGTGGTCTTCACAAATCCAATTTTTTCACCGACATCATAGCGTGTGCCTTCAAATTGATAAGCGTAAACTTGATCGTCTTGATTTAAACGTTCAATGGCATCGGTAAGTTGAATTTCTCCACCTGCACCGATTTCTTGGTCATCTAAGTAGTTAAAGATTTGCGGTGTGAGAATATAGCGTCCCATAATGGCTAAGTTAGATGGGGCTGTGCCAGCTTTTGGCTTTTCGATAAATTGATTTACTTCATATAAACGTGAACCTTCGCTTTTAGGTTCTACAATACCGTAACGTTCAGTTTCATCGTATGGCACTTCTTGAACGCCTATAATGGATTTTCCGGTTTGTTCATATTGTTCCATCAATTGTTGAATAGCAGGTTGGTCAGATTCAACAATATCATCACCTAGAAGGACTGCAAAAGGTTCATTGCCGAAAAATTGTCTTGCTGTCCATATGGCATGGCCTAATCCTTTTTGTTCTTTTTGACGGACGTAAAAAATATTAGCAAGTGAAGCGGAATGTTGAACTTTATTGAGTAGCTCTATTTTATTTTTCTCTTTTAGTGTCGTTTCTAGTTCTTTTTGATTGTCGAAATGATCTTCAATCGCCCGTTTATGTTTCCCCGTTACAATGATAATGTCTTCAATTCCTGCTTTAGAAGCTTCCTCTACAATATATTGAATAGTAGGTGTATCTAAGATAGGTAACATTTCTTTAGGCATTGCTTTTGTAGCTGGTAAGAATCGTGTGCCAAGCCCTGCAGCAGGGATGATGGCTTTTTTTATTTTAGACATTCAAAAAATCCCCCTATAAAAGTTCAATGTTAAGCACATTATAATATAAAATAGCAATAATTTCTAAACGTGTCGTAACATCGACTATGTTAAAGGAGAGAACGAGGAGGTTAATCGATGGTCCTGTCTCGTTCATTTATCCTTACGATTCTAAATCGTATCGTAAAATGGCTTTATCTTTATAAATTTTTAATAGTTTAATATCGCCTTTATTTAAAGAGATTGTTAAAGGCGTTTGGTTGAAATGATGAATATTCAATTGCAACTGTAAATGATTGGTTTTATTCACTTCGTCGATATGTTGACTAGGAATATAATAATGCTGCACATCTGACGGTATAATATGTTCGACATTAGATAATGTGCGATGATAATGATAGGTTGCCACGATATTTTCAGAAAGTGACTCGGTTGAAAGAATTTGAAACTGCATTTTTTGTGGGTCAGGCCACTCTTTTTTCATAATCGATGCATAAGGCTCAAACAACAAAATATGGTAAGCGTTTGATGTTTCATTAATCAAGTATTGATTTGTTTGTAATATGAAATGATTTTCAAATGGTTTAAAAAGTTCAAAAATTAAGTTTAAAGATGTTTTATTACCATACTGATTATAATATGACAGGCCATAATGTTCTGTCATAAATGGTAAAGCAAACCCATTTATAAGATGATTAAACTTAAATAAAAAGTACATAAATAGTTCAGGATGTTTTAAAAAACGTTCTTCAAATAATGTATTAAACACTTTTTCAGTAATATCTGAAAAAATAACTTTGCTTTTTTGATGTTCTGAAAGTGTATTGATAAACGTATTAATCATTGTATATAAACGCTCTAGGTAAGTAGACTGCGTCGTTGGTTGACCAAGTTGACTAAAATCAAGTTCTTTAAAACTCAGCATAAAGTAATCAAACGTGATGCCTAAATCTTGAAGTTGATGTAACGTTTGATAAGTATGGTTTTTAATCGGTAATGGAATCAACAAGGTATACTGACAACTAGGTAACAACAAAGATAAATGATGTTTAATATAATGAATATCGTTGATTGATAATGTATTCATATCAAGGACGATATTTAAATTGAGTATTGAGTGACTAAGATAAGTTGTTTGGTACGAAATGACTGAAATCATAGGCTTTAAAAAATCATTTTCAAAGCGTTTGAACAGCGACAATGAATCAATTTTAAAAGCGAAACGAATCGGTTTAGATGAAATCTGTTGATATAGCCAATCGATTTCACTGATATCTTTAAATTTTAAACTCATTTGAGTGAGCTCATTAAAATAAAAATAAGCGGTCTCATCACTTGTAAAATCAGGTAATGACGCTGTGACTTGTAGCGCCTGAGTAATTGATTTGAAATGCGATGATTCTAAAAAGAGTTCAGTTGAATGAATATAGGTTGTATCTTCTAAATAATTTAATCGTATGGTCGTTTCTTGATCATTTGTCGTTGAGTTCCATTGCGTCATCAAATATTGATGAAAATGGGTTTGATCGTGATTTTGAATTTGAAGCGGTTCGATAGGTAATCGTTGTTGTTTCCGAAATTCTACTGGGCTCGAACCCACGAATTGTTTAAACAATTTCGAATAGTTACTGTAATGCGTAAAACCAAATTGAACTGCAATATTTTGTATGGTTTCATTTGAAATTAGCAACTTTTTTAATGAAAGGTTAATTTGCAATGAAACGATGAACTGTTTGAAATTAATATCTATATATTTGTTGAATAGAATAGAAATATAAGATTGTGAAACAAAAAAATGTGCAGCAATACTTTTAAGCGTAATTCGTTCAGTATAGTTACGATTAATATAGTCAATCACATGTGTTAATAAAGTATTTTGTGAACTAACCTCTGGAATATAAAACTGTTCGGTAGGGACATATGCTTCTTCATAAAGGATGGCAATCATATCATCCATTAGTATATTTTGTTTTTTGACATTATCTTCTATAAGCATGCTACGAATCAGCATTTTAATATGTTCATCAGACGTTAATTGATCTCTATCAAAGTACCCTAAAAAATAATTACTTTGATATTTCGAGAAAAAATGTAACGGAATATGAATAATAACGACCGATGTGCCATTTAGACCTTTAACAATGTCATTTTGATTCAAAATCGCGATTTTATTATAAAAATGTGTGCTTTTGCCATTAATTTTTAACTGAAGTGCATTTTCATATGAAAACACGAGTTGCACTTCATTAAATATGCGGTGAGTGTTTGTTTGATAATGTTTCATTAATTCAATTGTGACACCTTGCATAATAAACCTCTTTCAATGATGTGCTTTACACTGTCATGTAATAATTTGAATCAATTATAAAGTTTGAGTTTGCTTGAGTACAATGGGGCTGAGGCTTTTATAAAAATAGTGGGATAAGAACAAAATAAATGTGATTTTAAATGAAATAAGATTGATAAAATTAAGCATATAGATAAAAAAACAAGATAAACGATTAAAGAATAACCATATATATAAGAGGGTGTGTTAAAAAATGAACATATTACTCATGCATATTAAGGGGATATCTTTTTTGGCTTTAGAGGTGTGAATGTTGGATTCAGTGGGTGATATATAGGGGTGTATTTTATATTAAGGATTGTCCAGCCCTTTGACAAGCTACAATTGTATTGAGCTTTTCTATCAAATTGATTACAAATGTGAGCGGATAGAAGTAATTCTTTAAACTTTCAAATGGGCTTCGGAATAAAAGAGTGACATATCAAAAAAAGCTGGCGCTCACTTGTAGGAGCCCCAGCTTTGGATGTAATGCGTTTATAGTTTTTTACTACGCCATAAAAATGTGAACATAATAACTACAAGGACAAATGAAATAACGAGAATAATCAACCAAGATAACATGCTTTCTGTATCAATAGGTAAAGGTACGTTCATCCCAAAAAAGCTGAAAACGAGTGTTGGTAAAGTCAATAGTACCGTAAATATCGTCAATGTTTTCATAGTTGTGTTTAACTGATTTGACAGCAATGACGCATAGGAATTGGTCATACTTTCTACGATACGCAAATAAAGGTTGGTCGTCTCTACGGCTTGTTGATGTTCATTTTGTAAGTCTTCTAGTAATTCCTCATCTTCGTCAAACCGTTTAATAGCAGGTAATCTAAATAAACGACGAATCGTGGAGGAGTTCGTTTCTAAAGAAGCTAAGAAATACACTAAGCTCTTCTCAATTTCACTTAATAAATACAATCGTTTGTTCGTTACACGATGCTGTAAATTATATTCCACTTGTCGGCGTTCTTTATTTAATAATCTCAAACTGCGGTTATATTGTGCAGCCATATCGTACATTACATTCAGTGCGAACTGACTTTTAAATTTTAAATTAATCCGTTGTTTTGTAAGGTGCTCAAAGTAATGAAAATCAATAGCGCATACTGTCACAATAATGTCTTTGCCAATAATTATACCAAGTGGCAAGGTCGTAAAACTTTTAAGCTTGTAGGTGCCTGATTTGGTGATAGGAAAGTCACTAATTATCAGTGAGTACCCACTATCGTCATCGTATTCAATACGCGAACTTTCTTCACTATCCAAAGCATCTTCTAAAAAGTCTTTAGGGAAGCCATAAGTTTGAATGAGGTCGTTAACTTCTTCTTGTGTGGGTTTAACGACATTAAGCCATTGCGCCGCTTCCCAATCATCTATCGTTTGTACGTTTAAATCTTGATCATTTCGGTATGCAGTAATCAACGTTTTTCTCCTTCGTCAATATTGTGTTTTAAATGGTGAATATCTTTATAACCCTGGCGATATGCGGCGAAACCTTCCATAATATCGTACCAATCTGTGCCTTTTGATTCTTTAATCTGATTGAAAAGTTCACTTTGGGCATAATTCAGTTTTTGAATTAAGGCTGTGCCTTCGCCGGTAGGAAAGAGACATTTTAAACGTCGATCATTTTCATCTGGACGTTCATAAATATACCCTTTTGCTTTTAATAATTTTAATGTTGCATGTGAACCTTGTTTGGAAATTTCTAGGTTCTCTAATAATTTTTTAGTAGTAATCCCTGGTAATTTATTGATAAAAAATAAAAAGCGGTGATGTTGTCGGCTCAAGCCATATTGAGCGATAATGTCATCAGCTGTTTTAGTAAAAGTTTGATAAGCGTAATAGAATAAAAACAATTCATAATCATTATTTTGAGACATATGACAACTTCCTTTAAACTATTGTTTTTATTATTATAATAAACAATACCCATTGTGTCATGGGGGGATAACAATATTATAATAATAATGATAGAGTAATCATTTGTAAATATTGATAAGCGGTAATAAGTGTTTTAAAATAAAACAAGAAAATTAATAAAGCGTTAGATAAGGTGTCGTAATAAATAAAGCGTTTACAGTAAAGAAAATTAATCTTTTCTTAACATTAAATTTACATTTATACTTCATAATCTAAAGTGAACTCATTTGAATATGGGGATGGGACATGAAGATGGAATGCCCTAGGAAATCGATAAGCGATAGTCCTAAGTAAGATTTTTAACAAAAAATTTACAAGTGTGTTTCGTTTGCATACATAGGAACGATTAACTCACTCGAGTTTAAATGTTTCCTACATGCCTTTGTCTCAGCCTCTTCACATACATTAATTGAGGTGAAAAAATGGACATGTCAGTGACAGAGATCGTTTTCTCATTTTTAGGTGGTCTCGGTATTTTCTTATACGGATTGAAAGTAATGGGAGACGGTCTACAAGCTTCTGCAGGAGATCGGCTTAGGAGTATATTAAATAAATTTACATCTAACCCTATATTAGGTGTTATCGCAGGGATGGTCGTAACGGTTTTAATTCAAAGTAGTTCCGGTACGACGGTCATTACCATTGGTTTGGTAACTGCAGGATTTATGACGTTAAAGCAAGCAATTGGCGTTATAATGGGGGCAAACATTGGTACAACAGTAACGTCATTTTTAATTGGTATTGAATTAGGCGATTATGCGATGCCAATTCTTGCGTTAGGTGCCTTTCTGATTTTCTTCTTTAAACGTTCGCAAATTAATAACATCGGACGTATTTTATTCGGTTTTGGTTCTTTATTCTTTGGATTAGAATTTATGGGTGGTGCCGTTAAGCCACTCGCTGATTTGCAAGGATTTAAAGATATTATGTTAGATATGTCTTCAAATCCACTTTATGGTATTTTAGCTGGGGTTGGATTAACAGCATTAGTACAAAGTTCAAGTGCCACAATCGGTATTTTACAAGAATTTTATGGCCAAGGATTGGTTGATTTAACAGGTGCGATTCCTGTACTGTTAGGTGACAATATTGGGACAACAATCACAGCGATTCTAGCGTCTCTTGCTGGCTCAATTGCTGCCAAGCGTGCTGCATTTGTACACGTGATTTTTAATGTGATTGGTGTTATTATTTTCGCTCTCTTCTTACCAATTGTTATTAATTTAGTAGAATGGCTACAAGATGCATGGAGCTTGAAACCAGCTATGAGTATTGCATTTGCACATGGTGCGTTTAATATTACGAATACATTAATTCAATTACCATTTGTAGGCATACTCGCATGGATTGTTACAAAATTAGTTCCTGGTAAAGATGTGACTGAAGATTATAAACCACAACATTTAAATAAAGATTTAGTTTATCACGCACCAGGTGTGGCTTTACAAGAAACACAAAAAGAATTACAAAATGTCGGACAAATTGTAGAGTCAATGCTGAATGATGTTAAAAATCCAGCACTCATTGACAAAAAGTTATCAAAAACATTAGAACAAAAGCACCAAGCAGTTGAAACGATTAACGATAGTATTAGCAACTATCTAGTTCGTATTTCAACTAAAGATATCAATAAAAAAGATGTCGAGCGTCTTGCGGTAATGTTTGATGTTAACCGTTCAATGCTTAAAGTGTCAGATTTAATACGTGAATATTCTAGACTGATTGAACGTAAAAAACATAAACAAATTGAATTAACAGATGATGCATTACGTGGTATCGATAAGTTATTTAATTTTGTCGATGAAACGTTTAATAAAGCGCTCGAAACATTAGACGTTTATGACACAACGAAGAAAGATGAAGTGGCTGAACGCAGTCAACAAGCGTTTAATATTGAACATAAGTTAAGAAAAGGCCACATTAAACGTTTAAATCGTGGAGAATGTTCAACAGACGGTGGTTTGTTGTACATAGATGTCATTGCTGTATTAGAACGTATTGGGTACAATGCGCGTAACATCTCAGAAGCAATGGTTGGATTAAATGATGATGTGTCTACAGAAGAGGAAGAAATTGTATAGAGGGTTGAGTCGCTGTTAATCGGTTGCTTAGCGCATTCATACTAGGTCTCAACTCATTGGATATAAGCTAAACTCAAGTAATTATTGAGTTTAGCTTTTTTTTTTATAGTGCGCCCGGCATGGGTAACATCTTGACGGTGAAAGTCCGTTACAGGCTTGTTAGTAGGAACTGTTAGCGAAGGACAAGGGTGTCCACTGCGAAGTGGAATCTGAAGGAAGTCGGACGCAAACACTCGCACTGACGAACAGAAACATCATACTAAGGCTATGTAGAATGGATGAATCTGCTATACAAGATAAAGTCCTATACTACCCGAGTTCTATATAGTAAATGATGTGGTGACATGAGTGGAAAGAGGTTACACCTTACCCGGGGAGGTCTCATAAGCGATTCGTAGAATCGTAGTAACAACGAATTATGAGAAATCAGCAGAAGTCATAGTAGGTATAAACATATCGAAGGACTGAACAATATTAAATACAAAGTAAAGAATGGAGGTTATAGATTTACGGTGTGCAGAAAACGGTTTATACCGGCAACTTATAGAAAGATAAGTAGTGGAACGAAAAAAGGATATATAAGTGTGTACAGTAAATCTTAGGTGAAATGAAAGAAATGTATCGTGAGTCTCCATCTTTGATGGAACTTGTTGTAAGACCAAACAACATTGAAAAAGCAATTAAGAAAGTGAGAAAGAACAAAGGTGCACCTGGAATTGATGGTATGAGTGTTAGTGACTTGAATAGGCACTTCTCGCAGTACTTTCCTCAAATTCGAAAGAAACTGCTTGATGGTACATACAAACCACAAGCAGTAAGGAAAGTTGAAATCCCAAAATCAAATGGGAAAAAACGAGTGTTGGGTATTCCTGTCGCAAGAGATAGAGTTATCCAACAAGCCATTAAACAAGTCATTGAACCTAAAATTGACCGTACATTTTCAAATCACAGTCATGGTTTCAGACCAAATCGTAGTACAGGTACTGCATTGAAGCAATGTGCATTATACTATGAAGAAGGTTATTCAGTCGCAGTCGACTGCGACTTAAAACAATGTTTTGATATGTTAAATCATGACAAGTTAATGTATCTATTTGAGCGTCATATCCAGGATAAAACTATTTCTAAGTTCATTCGTAGAAGTCTACAAGTTGGTGCCATTGACCTCAATGGTAACTACAAGAATAAAGAAATCGGTGCACCGCAAGGTGGCGTTATATCGCCGCTATTATGTAACATCTATCTGCATGAATTAGATAAAGAACTGGAAAAACGTGGACATCGTTTTATTCGCTACGCTGATGACTTCGTCATCTTTGTGCGTTCAAAACGAGCAGGCCAACGTGTTATGGAGAGTGTGACAAAATTCATCGAAAAGGATCTTAAACTTATTGTAAATAAGGAAAAGAGCAAGGTAGGTGCAGTCACACGTTTAAAGTTCTTGAGTTGTCTAATGACCAAAGTAAATGGCATTTATCGTTTCAGACCGACTATGGAAGCAAAAAGAAGTTTAAAACGCTCCTTAAGACGTCTAACGAAACGAAATAGACCAGGTACCTTCAGACAGATTATAACAGAAATCAATCAAGTGACTCGAGGGTGGATAAATTATTTTGGTAGAGGGTTTATTAAAGGCTTTTTAACAAAAGTACAATCATGGTTAAACCGTCGTATTAGACAACTGATTCTTAAAAGATGGAAGAAAACGAAAACAAAATACAAAATGTTACGTAAATATGGACTTGACCATGATAGCGCAATGAGAGTTTCACAATCACGTAAGAAGTATTGGCGACTCTCAAGTGTAAAAGAAGTCCATCGTGCGCTTACAACAAAACAACTCTACGAGTGGGGACTAATACCTTTAGTCCACCTCGCAGAGCTGGCTTACGCAAGATATTGAACTGCCGTGTACGGAACCGTACGCACGGTGGTGTGAGAGGACGAATAACCAAATAATGGTTATTCTCCTACTCGATTTATCAGGTATAAAAATTTAACTTTGACAATTATTTGACATTCAAACAGTTGTATTGTTTTTTGAACGCTTTTTGATATCATTTTTTAATATGAATATTATGGAAAGTAGAGGTGTTTTTGGTGTTCAAAGTGAAATATGGGGTATATCTCACTTTATTATTTGTTATTATTGGGAGTTTATTTGGTGCGCAGTGGAACGAAGCGTCAGCGCATGCGACGTTACAAGCGCAAACCCCTGCAGCTGATAGTACCGTTCAAGAAGTGCCAGATGCGATTGAGTTAGAATACAATGAGCCCGTCTATACGGAATATACAACGATAACCGTATTTGATGATGAAGGCAACGAAGTCGACACGCTTGAACCAAATGAATCGGGTCAATCACAAAAACTTACGTTTGATTCAAGTAGTTTAGAAGATGGTACATATGCTATTCAGTGGGATACAGTGTCTTTAGACGGCCATAATATCAGTGGAGATTATCAATTTTCAGTCGGGGAAAGTACAGCAGGATCAATTGATATGTCTACACCTATTTATGCACAACCCTTTTTCTGGTTTGGCTTAATTCGTTTTGTTTTTCAAGGGGCATTGCTCATATTAACAGGACTATTTATTGTAAACCGATTTATGTCACGTAATGATGCACCGACATATGAATTGATTCCAAAATATCGGAGCGCGTTATGGCTATTAGTAATGACAGCTTTTTCAGCAGGTATCGTTTATTTAATGACTTTACCCAATGATGTCATTGATAAAGTGCTTAGCCTAGATTTTAGTATTTGGATACAATTTCCATTTGTCATTTCCGCTACCGCTATTATGGTTGTACTGATTTTAATGTCATTAAGAAATATGGAATCGATCTGGTATGTATTAATGGCGATATTGCTCTTTGTAGGATTAGCTGTTTCAGGTCACGTATGGACGCAATCTGTGCCAGTTTATTCAATCATTATTCGTACATTACATTTAGCGGGTATTTCTGTGTGGTTAGGTAGTTTTGCCTATTTAGTCGCATATATATTTAATAAGCCCGACTACCATGCTAATCTTACAACGATTAAACATACGATATTTAAATTAAATGTGACAGCGGCCATTGTTATTATCGCGACTGGATTATTAATGTCTATCGATGCGACAACCATTACAGCTATTGTGACACAACCTACGACGTACACCTTCTTATGGTTCAGTAAGATCGCTTTAGTGATTGTGTTAATGTTGTTAGGCGCATATCAAACTTATCAAGCCATGGGCAAAAGACAAAAAGTTAATCGCAGTATTTTATATATTGAAGTCGTGTTGGGATTATGTTTAATCTTAGCTGGCGTCATTATGAGTCAAATTGAAATCCCGTTATAAAAAGAAAGGAAGAATCATTATGACAGTTAAAAAATTAGTGTTAAGTTTAGTAGCTATGTTTGCAATGCTCAGTGTAAAGTACACGGCTGATGCACATGTCTCTTTAAATCCAGATAGTAGTGAACCTGGTTCAAGGGAAGAATATAATGTGCGTGTCCCAGTCGAACAAGAGGATAATACCGTAAAAGTAGAATTAGAAGTGCCAGATGGTGTCAACGTTGCGAATGTACAACCAGTAGCTGGCTTTGATAATCAATTTGAAAAAGATGACCAAGGTAATATCACTAAAATTACTTGGGAAGCAACGGAAGATGGCATTGGACCTAATGAATTTATGAACTTCCCAATTACAGTCAATAATCCTGATGAGGAAGGGTCATTTAAGTGGAATGCAATTCAAACATATGACAATGGCGACGTTGTAGAGTGGACAAGTGACGATGAAAACAGTGACACACCTGCACCTGTAACAGAAGTTAAAAAAGGTGCCGGTGACACAGAAGGGGATTCAACCTCATCTGGTAGTACGACTGCTTTATGGATTGTAAGTATTGTGTCATTAATTATTGCGTTAATTGCATTATTTAAACGCAATGTTCCTAAAAAAGACAAATAAATCGCATTGACATCTATTATTTAAATCTAGATAATAAAGTAGATTTGAATAATTGATGGAGTGTGAATGATTGTGAAACGAATTTTATATGCTTTTATTGTTTATACGTCATTAGGACTTGTAAGTGGTTTTTTATATCGTGAACTCACGGTGCATTTTAATTATACTGGCGAAACGCAAATGAGTGTGATGCACACCCATTTATTAACATTAGGGATGTTTATGTTTTTAATGTTAATCCCTATAGAGAAATTATTTAAAATAAGCAGCTATTACTTATTTAATTGGTTTTACATCGTTTATAATGTGGGTGTCGTTGTAACGATTGGAATGCAGTTTACAAAAGGATATATGCAAATTGCAGGCCAATCTATCTCACCCTCTATAGCTGGTTTTGCCGGTATGGGTCATGTGATTATCACAGCTGGATTTATACTATTATTTATATTACTAAGACAAGCCATCATTAAAAATCCTAGATAAATAGAGTCTAGGTAATTGCTATTGATGTCTGACAAAGCGTACAAAAAGACGGTTACCCGAAAAGGGAACCGTCTTTTTAATAATTTATCAAGTTTATGCTTTGCGTTTACGTAAATCGGCTTCAATTTCTTCTAAGCTTCTACCACGTGTTTCTGGTAAGAATTTAATCACAAAGATTAATGCGATAATACCGATAACTGCGAAAATAAGGAAGACTTGTTGCACTTTTAAAACTTCGACTAACATAGGGAATAATTGAGCGACAAGTAAACTTCCGATGGATAACACAAGCGCTGCAATACCTGTTGCGGCACCACGCGCACGCATTGGGAATAGTTCTGGTAACATTACCCATAATACAGGGCCCCATGAGATACCGAAGAAAATAATAAATGCTGATAAACAAATCATTATAATCCATACAGCACTATTCACACCGATTAACCAAATCAGTAAACTCATCAGTAGTAATGAGGCTACCATACCGATGTTACCGATGATGAGTAATTTTTTACGATCAATTTTATCGATAATGAAAATCGCTACAATTGTAACCAATACGTTGACCGTACCGATACCGACCGTACTTAAAATTGAAGCGGAATCTTCTAAGCCAGCTTGGGCAAAGATTGACGGTGCGTAATAGATAATGGCGTTAATCCCAATTAATTGTTGTAATAACGCAAAAACACTACCGATGATAATAGTTGATAAGAGCCATGGTGATTTTAAAACAGTCCATGTACTTTCTGAAATATCATTAATATGTTTCATATGACTGATTTCATTGTCGATTTCATTTTCAGGGTAAGTGAGTTTCATCACTTTACGTGCAGCTTTTTCACCACGTTTTTCTAATAACCAACGCGGACTTTCTGGCATAAAGATAACACCAATCATTAAAATAAGTGATGGTACTACAGCTAAGCCAAGCATCCAACGCCAACCTTCAATTGGAGCAAAAGCAGAGTTTACTATATAAGACGATAAAATACCAATTGTAATCATAAGTTGATTTAGTGAACTCAATGAGCCACGTGCTTCAGTTGGTGCAAGTTCTGATAAATAAACTGGCACAATAGCAGTTGAACCACCGACAGCTAATCCAATAACGAGACGTCCTATCACTAATACTTCCATTGTTGGTGCGAATGCTAAGATTAAAGCACCAATGATAAAGATAATAGAGATGACGAATACGAGACGTCTTCGTCCAAATTTTTCGGAAAGTGGGCCACTAAAGCCAGATCCGAAAATGGCACCAATTAGCATAGATGATACAACTAAGCCTTCTGTAAATGCAGTGAGTGGGATATCTTTTTCTAAGTATAATAAAGCTCCAGAAATGACACCCATGTCATACCCATACAGTAGGCCCCCAAGTGCACCAATGAAGAAAATTAATTTTTTATTGATTTTCATTAGGGAAACCTCCTCAATATATTGCACATTTAGTATACGCTTTCATGAATCATACGTAAATAAAAATAAACTGTAAATATTGTGAACAAAATTTAAATTAAACGCAAAAAATTGCTAGATTTGATAGGTGACAAATCTAGCAATCAAAGCATTTGTGGGTAATCACGATAGAAAGTTATTCCACTTCCATATCGATAATAATTCTGCCACGATGTTGATTGTTGTGAAGCATTTCAAATCCTTTTTCTAAGTCTTTGAATGGAATGACAGTTTTAACATCATGTAATTGATCCGGCTTAATATCAGTCGCTAAACGACGCCAAATATGCTGACGACGTTTCATAGGGAAGTAAGCAGAATCTACCCCTAGAAGACGTACGCCACGTAATATAAATGGGTATACAGTAGAAGAAAATGTTTCTCCACTCACATTACCACTTAATGCAATTGCGCCTTGTGGTTGAATATATTTAACTACATCGCCAATCGTTTCCCCACCTACAGGGTCAACCACTGCTTGCCAACGTGTCTTTTCCAGTGGTTTTTGGCTATCAGAAATACGTGGAATGACTTCATCTGCGCCAATAGAGGTTAAGTAATCTTTTTGGTCTTGTTGTCCCGTACTAGCAATCACCTTGTAACCGATTTGATTTAACATCATTGTAGCCATTGAACCAACGCCACCAGTGGCGCCTCTAACAAGGACTGGACCATTCGTATTGGCAATTTTGTTATCTTCTAAAAGTTGTATTGATAATGCAGCTGTAAAGCCAGCAGTACCAATAATCATGGATTCTTCTAATGTTAATCCTTCCGGTAATGGAATCAGCCATTCACTTTTTAGACGGATGACTTCGCTATAACCACCGAAATAATTAACCCCTAAATCGTAGCCAGTCGCAATCACTTTATCGCCTTTTTCAAAAGAAGGGTTATCAGAACTAATCACTGTACCAGCAAGGTCAATACCAAGAATCATAGGATAAGAACGGATGATTTTATTGTTCGGTTTTGTAGCTAGATAGTCTTTATAATTCATACTTGAATAATGAACACGAACTGTGACATCGCCTTCTGGTAAATCATCTAAAGTTAATTTTTTAAAGTCAACATGAAATTCTGAGTCTGTTTGCTGTGCGAAATAAGCGTTGAATTGTTCCACAAACGTAGACCTCCTTATTTATAATATGTAGTGTAAAAAGAATAGCAATTGTGGAAATATGTTTGCAACTTTTCGGATTAGATTGTAAGAAAAAAGGTATATGATTAAATAAAGGAGGCCACAATGTATCAAATTCAACATGTCGATCAATCTCAAATTCAAGCACTTAGAACAATAGGTAGGGAAACATTTGCGGTGAGTTATCAAGACGATTATGACCCCACTGTACTTGAAAACTACTGTCAAAATGCATTTAGTATAGCAACATTAGAAGAAGAACTCTCTGATGACAATGTATATTACTATTTTTTAAAGAAAGGCTCTGAAATTTGCGGTTATTTTAGATTAAATGTCGGTGAAGCGCAAAGTGAGCCATTTGATGATGATTATGCAGAAATACAGCGACTTTATGTATTACCGCAGTTTCAAGGTCAAAAACTGGGAGAATTAATAATTCAAAACGCATTTGATATCGCTAAGTCATTAGGGAAAACGAAAGTTTGGTTAGGCGTTTGGGAAGAAAATCATGGCGCTATTGCTTTTTATAAAAAACAAGGACTGGTCGAAACAGGGGACCATGAATTTGTAATGGAAGGCATAGTAGACCGAGATTTAATATTTGAAAAACATTTATAAAGCGATCACTCATTATTTATATACGATGTTTATAAAATGGAGAAAAGTGAATAAAAAAGTAAATCCCATTGTAAAATAAAGTTATAAAAAATTCACAATCTTAGTAACGAATATGATACGATGAACTTGAGTCTTGTATCATAAAAAATAAAAGGAAGTGAATCGCATGAAAAAATTATTTGCAAGTATGTTAATGTTTAGTATTGTTTTATCAGCATGTTCGGCTAATAACGATTCAAGCGACAATGGTCAAGATGAAAGTAACAATGATTCACAAACGCAACAATCGAAAGATAACGAACAGAAAGATAAAGATCGTAAAAGCAATGACTCAGACTCAAAAGACAATGACAAAGCATCTAACGACAAAGCATCTAATGACACAGATTCAAATGATGATGAAGCAACTCAAAATGACTCAGCATCATCTTCAGAGCAAAATGACAATCAAGACGGAAATAACGCTAACATGGATAACCAAGCCTCATCTGCAGGAAATAATGATCAAGCATCAATGAATAATGAAGGCACTAATAATCAACAAGTAGCAGATGGTAATCAACAAGCGACAATGAACGGTGGCGCAAGTAATAATCAAAATGCGACAAATAATCAGGGATCATCTCAAGCTCAAAATAATGTCGCAATGAATGATCAAAGTAATAATGTTGACTCAACACAAACGTCATCATATGTTGCACCTTATCAAGGTCAGAATGTCGTACCTGTTGCACAAAATCTTGCACGCCAAGAAGTAAATCAACAAACTGCATTGCAACAATTACCTAATTTTGAAACATCTTTAGAAGCGGCAACTGCTGAAGCTAATCAATTAAACGGAGCGAATAATCCGTACAATGATTATGCTATTCAAGGTGAAGATGGTAACTACACATATATGTTTAGTTTTATTAATCAATCTAACCCTGGCACATATATGCTTGTAACAGTAGATTATACTGGTCAAGCCAAAATTGTGGATCCAGCTTATCAACAATAAACGCAATATGAAATAATACACTAGAGGTTGAGACAAAAGCGCTCAGGATTTAAGCAGAAGTGAACGAAATAAAGATCGACTTCGTTTAGTTGGTCGTTCCATTTATCATCCGTCAAATTTTGACGAATCGTGCACTTTCTGCCGGACATCCTACTTCTGGGACACCGCTATTCGGTTTCCTAGAGCATTAATGCTTTAAGTCTCAACCTCTATTTTTTTGTGTATTAGAAAGCCTCGTCGTAAGGTTTACTTAAAATGTTGTTTTTAATGTGAAGTTTTTCACTATTTATTGAATTAAACGGATATTGATGGTACTATTTATGTGAAATAAATCACAATATCAAGTGGTTAATTTGATAAAAAATTGAAAGTAGTGAAGAAGATGTTAGTAACAAGTTTTGACCCCTTTAACAACATTGCAATATCTGCACTTATTGCAAGTATTCCTATTATTTTATTTTTGCTATGTCTTACGGTTTTTAAAATGAAAGGGATTTATGCTGCATTAACTACTTTAGTGGTAACTATTTTAATTGCGGCGATTATCTTTAAACTACCTTTAAGTATTGTTACTGGAGGTATTGGAGAAGGATTTTACCAAGGTATTTTACCAATCGGGTTTATTGTTTTTATGGCGGTTTGGTTATACAAAGTGACAGTGGCTACTGGCCAATTTACAGTGATGCAAGATAGTATTACCTCTCTATCTGAAGATCAACGTATTCAATTATTATTGATTGGCTTTTGCTTTAATGCCTTTTTAGAAGGTGTAGCCGGTTTTGGCGTACCTATCGCGATTTGTGCGGTTTTATTAATTCAGCTGGGCTTTGAACCTCTTAAAGCAGCGATGTTATGTTTAATTGGGAATGGGGCAGCTGGGGCATTTGGTGCCATAGGTTTACCTGTTTCAGTGATCAATACATTGAACTTATCAGGAAATATTGAAGTGCTTGATGTTTCACGTGCAACGAACCTTAGTTTGCCGATATTAAGTATTTTAACACCGTTTATATTAGTATTTATTTTAGATGGATTGAAAGGGATTAAAGAAACACTACCATTTCTTTTAGTAGCTGGTATTCCTTTTGCGATTTTACAGATTATTTTTAATCAAATATCAGGGCCAGAGCTAGTGGATGTCATTCCACCTTTAGTATCTATGGCAGCATTAGCGATCTTTTCGAAATATGTTCAACCTAAACATATTTTCCGAATACAAGGTGATGAGCAACCGACATCTACTACACCTAAACATACACTTAAAGCAATTTTATACGCATGGAGTCCTTTTGTGATATTAACCATTTTAGTATTAATTTGGAGTTCCCAATTCTTTAAAGGTTTATTTGCAGAAGGTGGCGCATTATCGTTTATGAATGTTACATTTAGTCTCCCTGGTACAGAAAATAACGTCACAGGCGAGCCAATTATATTGACTTTTAACATTCTCAACCAAACAGGCACTGCTTTATTAATTGCCGTTGTTATTACAGTCATTATGTCGCGCAATGTGCACTTTAAAAAAGCTTTGAGCTTATTAGGTGAAGCATTTAAAGAACTATGGTTACCGATTTTAACGATTTGTTTAATTTTAGCGATTGCTAAAATAACAACATATGGTGGTTTAACGAATGCGATGGGTGAGGGCATTGCTAAAACAGGTAGCATTTTCCCATTATTATCTCCTATCTTAGGATGGATTGGTGTCTTTATGACAGGATCAGTAACGAACAACAATGCTTTATTTGCACCAATTCAAGCAACAGTAGCACCTCAAATTGGCACAAGTGGTGCCTTACTCGTTGGCGCAAATACAGCAGGGGGTGCAATTGCTAAATTGATTTCACCCCAATCTATCGCAATTGCGACCGCTTCAGTTAAACAAGTAGGTAAAGAATCAGAATTACTTAAAATGACGTTAAAATATAGTATTGGTTTACTCGTCTTTTGGTGTATTTGGACATTTATCTTATCGTTTATTGTTGGAGCATAAGGATAGTAAGGAAAATAAGAATCAAGAGGGTTAGGGATATAGCATGATGCCTAATCCTTTTGTTATATTTAACAATAAAAAATCGAACCTATGGCATGCATAGGTTCGATAAATATTAAAACGATAGGTTGGATTTTAGTTAAGAATTTCTTTTGCTTTGTCATCTCTAACAAGTAAGAATACTTTACCTTCATCCATTTTTTCTTCATATTCAGAAGCTTCTTCTTGTGTTAAGCCGATTTCTTTAAGTTTGTCTCTAAGTTCGTCACCTTGTTTGTCATATGTTTTGCCAGTATCTAGGTTATTATAATCAATTTTGTCGTAATCAGTGTTTTCTACAATTCTAGCTGTACGGTCATCGTCGTGTGATAATACAAAAACATCAGATGCTTTAACGCCTAAATCTTTTAATTTGTTAACATCATTTTCTAAAGTTTCATCATTATTAAAACTTTTTACTACAACCATAAAAAACTCTCCTTATTTTTTAGTATTATCAAATGAATGTACATTAATCTATACCACCAAATTTTAGGAGTAAACAAAAATTAGTTAGTTCTACTAATTATTTTTGGGGTTGTATTATTCAAAAGTTGTTTTTATATGCTCATGATGTGATGTAAAGTGTCCTTACCGTGTTGGTATGATAGTTATATTTATAATGTTTCTAACATGTTGTTAAATTGGCGATAGATATCGTCTGGTTCATATTGAGATACAGTTTGATAGGCTTGTTGTATTATTTGTTTGATTTCAGGTGAATGACTGTATTCTACAATGTCTAACAATTGATGAGCGAGTGCTTCTGGATGTTGATGGGGTACTAAAAAACCATTGCGTTGATGGTTAATGAGTGATCTTGGTCCGACGTTACCATCAAAACTTACAACGACACTGCCTTGATTCATTGCTTCTAAGATGGTCATACCAAATCCTTCATTTCGTGAGGGCACACACGTGATTTTACTTTCAGCGAGTAAAATACCGACATGTTGTGTGGCAGGTTTAACAAATACTAAATCCTGTAAACGAAGGATGTTAATTTGTTGAATGAGTGCTTCTTTTTCGCGACCTTCTCCGTAAATTTCTACAACGTATCCATAGTCTCGTAATTCCTTTTGTATCTGATTAATCGCTTCAATTAATAAATCAAATCCTTTTTCATATTCAAAACGGCCCACAGCAATAATTCTTTTTTGTTTCATGATGTGGTAACGCTTTTCGTCAATCATATTTGGGAGAAGTGATACAGGGATGTTAAGTTTGGATTGATAACATTGTTGATCTTCGACAGTTAATGTTGTGACACCATTGAGTTGGTTGTAATACTTTAAAATATCTTCTTGTAATGGTTTAGAGTGAGCTGTAAAGTTCATATGTTCCATACCTACAGTAGCCTGGTTAGGTGATGCAAAGCGCGCAATTAAAATATTATGACTTGCTCGTGTACCAATTAAAACATCGGAAGTTTCGCTTTGAATGGCACGGATAATATAACGTTCAATGTAGCTAGAATATTGCTTAATACCTGGTTCGTGCTGTGTGATGTATTTTGGTTTTAATAAAGGGGTATATTTACGGATGCGATTGGCACTTAACGCGATCCCATTGCGTAACTTTATGCGATAATCAATCAAGTGTTCGACCCGGATACGTTCATCAATATGAAAATAAGGTGCTTTTTTCGTTTTGAAAATGGAAATAAGTTTAACTTCATGACCTTGTTTAACGAGTTGATTCGCTAGATTAGTAATGGTTTTAACTGTCCCCCCGACAGCGTAGATATTATGCATTAAAAAGGCGATTGATTTCATAATAAATCCCTCAATATAATCTATTTTTAATAATTATAGCATTCTTATGGAATGAATGTTTAAAATTTGCAAGTAAGCATAGTATTGTCATCCTATCATAAATCATGAACCTATGTATGCGCTTTTAATCTCTTTATGAAAACGTTTAAATAATTGTCATGAAATCCCTTTTTTATTATGAGATTTAAGTATATAATTAATATGTTACACATTTTGGAAAGTATATACTTCGTCAACGCAAAGGGTAATATCCCAATATTGACAAGCTTTAATTTGAAAAGGGGGACTGTATTGTTATGAACAATTTACATAACAAGACAGATGTTGTGCTTATAGGTGGCGGTATCATGAGTGCGACATTAGGCGTATTATTAAAGGAATTACAACCAGAGTGGGATATCAATGTATTTGAAAAACTGGATGCGTGTGCTAAAGAGAGTTCTAACGTGTGGAATAACGCGGGTACTGGGCATTCAGCGTTGTGTGAATTAAATTATACTGGTGAAAGAAACGATGGCTCTATAGATATTACTAAAGCAATTAATATCAATGAACAATTTCAGGTTTCAAAACAATTTTGGTCTTATTTAGTTAAAAACGGTAAGTTACCAGAACCTGAAGCGTTTATTCATTCAGTGCCACATATGAGTTTTGTGACTGGTGAGCAAAACGTCAAATTCTTAGAGGCGCGTGTTAAAGCTTTAAGAGAAAATGTGCTTTTTAAAGGCATGGATTTAGCGAGTGATGTTGAAACTTTAAAAAAATGGATCCCGTTAATGATGGAAGGTCGATCTGATTCAGATGAGCCAATTGCGGCGACACGTGATCAATCTGGTACAGATGTTAACTTTGGTGCGCTGACACGTCAATTAATCAATCATTTAGATGAGCAAGGTGGCTCTATTTACTATGAACACGAAGTTATCGACTTAAAACAACATAAAGATGGTTCATGGACGGTTAAAATCCGTGATTTAAAAGAAGATAAGGTTTTAACGGTTGAATCAAAATTTGTGTTTATTGGCGCAGGTGGGGCAAGCTTACCACTCCTACAAAAAACAGGCTTACCTGAATCTAAACATATCGGAGGTTTTCCAGTCAGCGGCTTGTTCATGGTTTGTAAGAACCAAGAAGTCGTTAATCAACATAAAGCGAAAGTCTATGGTAAAGCAGAAGTAGGCGCACCACCAATGTCAGTGCCGCATTTAGATACACGTTATATTGATGGGGAACGTGCATTATTATTCGGTCCTTTCGCAGGCTTCTCACCTAAGTTCTTGAAAACAGGTTCATATTTAGATTTATTTAAATCCGTTAAGCCAAATAATTTAACAACAATGCTTGCTGCAGGCTTAAAAGAAATGGATTTAACAAAATATTTGATTTCTCAATTGTTATTATCTAATGATGAGCGTATGGATGATTTAAGAAAGTTTGTTCCAGAAGCGAAGAACGAAGATTGGAAGGTCGTTGTAGCAGGACAACGTGTCCAAGTTATTAAAGATACTGAAGCAAAAGGAAAAGGCACATTACAATTTGGAACAGAAGTGATTACATCTAAGGATGGCACAGTAGCCGCATTACTTGGTGCGTCACCTGGTGCTTCAACTGCAGTGGCAATCATGTTAGATGTTATAGAGCGCGCTTTTCCAACGCAATTTAAAGAATGGGAACCTAAAATTAAAGAGATGATTCCTTCATTTGGCGTACGATTAACAGATGAAGTAGACCTATTTGAAAAAGTAAATAAAGATGTGTCACGTCAACTAAAACTAGATAACGATGGTGCATTATTAAGTTAATCAACTTAATTGAATCAATAAAACGCTGAAAATGAACTCATTTTCAGCGTTTTTTTAAATTATTTAAATGGATTTTTAGGTAAGGTAATTTGGAATATAGTCCCTTCATTAACTTGACTCTTCACGTCAATCGTTCCATGATGTCGTTGGATAATGGATTGTGAAATGGCTAGACCTAAACCATTACTATCGGAGGATTGGCTATGTTTATAAAATCGCTCAAATATGTGTTTAACGGTTTCTTCAGACATTCCCGGACCATCATCTTCAATCGTAATTATGATATCATCGTCATTTTGTTGTAGCTGAACATTGATCATCCCATAATGCGGAGTATATTTAATCGCGTTACGTATAAGATTGCTAATCGCTTGAATAAGTAATCGCGCATTTCCTATAGACGTTACAGGTGCTAACTCATAGACGACGGTTAAAGATTTAGAATCAATCGTATAAGCTTCCTCATGTAAAATATCTTGAATGAGTTGATCTAAGTGACATGTATCTTCAAATTTTAAATGTGCATCGTTATCAAGCTCAGATAATAGTAGTAATTGTCTGGTCAATTGACTTAAACGATGCGTTTCACTGTAAATTTGATCAATATACTCTGTACGAAATGATGGAGGTAACGTCCGTTGTAATTGGGTTAATAGATGATGTATATGGGTTAAAGGTGTCTTCATTTCGTGTGATACATTTTGTACAAAGTGTTGACGCATATCATCAAGTTGTTTTAGTTTGGATCTCATTGTGTCAAAGTGTTGTTGTAATGCACCGATTTCATCTTGACGTGTCACTGCGATAGGGGTATTGAAATCGCCATTCATCATGCGTCCTGTCGCGTGTTTTAATTGTTGTACAGGTTTAACAAGGGCATACGTAGACCAAGTCACTAACCCAATTGAAATAATAATTAACAAGCCTAATAATACCAGTAAAAATAATCTAAATTCGCCAAAAGCATGACCGATATCTGGTCGCATAAAAACTGCATATGTGCCGTTATCAGTATTGAATGTAGTGCCGACTGTATTACGTGTTTCATTATCAAAAAAACCTGTAATAAAAGGGTTGAACGGGCGGTTGCGAATGCCGTGATAATTTTGACCTGCTAATACATCATCAATAGCGTCCGCTTTTAAATTGTCTTTGCGAAAAGATTGACCATAATAAGATGGGTGATGCTGTTCATCATAAGTGACGACTTGAAAATTCAAATCACCTAAAAGTTTCATATATTGTTCGAATGATTGTTGATCTTGTACTGAATGATAGGTTTTAGCTTTTTGCAATGTTTGCATAATCTTTGTATCATTACGTTCTTTCAATTCAAAGTGATAATATACATTGGTAATGAGAAAGCTGATTATTGCACTTAGGGCCATGACAGTAATAGTATAAATAGCTAGACGAGAATAGAGTGTTTTAAACATAGTCTGTCACCTTATACCCAACACTACGTACTGTTTCAATTTGAATCGTGGCACCTAACGTTTTAAGTCGAGCTCGTAGACGTTTGATATGAACATCTAATGTGCGCTCATCTCCTTCGTAATCAAATCCCCAAATTGATTCTATTAAACGATCGCGTTCAAATACTTGGCGCGGATAAGTGAGTAACAAAGATAATAAAGCAAACTCCTTATTAGGTAACATGACCCCCTTATCGCCAACTTTCATTTCAAGTTGAGCTTGGTCCACAGTCACATTACCAAGTGTCATCGTCGTTGATGTTTGAATTTGGTATCGTCTTAAGACGGCTTTAATACGGAAGATGAGCTCTGCTACTTCGAATGGTTTTGTCACATAATCATCAGTGCCAGCTAAAAAAGCTCGCTCCTTATCACTGAGTGCATCTCTCGCTGTAAGCATAATCACAGGGTAGTCATAATCGTATTTTAAAGTTTGACATAGCTCGAACCCATCCATGCCTTGCATCATAATATCGACAATCGCAATATCAATGGTGTGTGTCTTAAGATAATCTAAAGCGTTCTCACCACTAGATTGTGTAATTGCATCATAACCCTCTTTTTGAATACGTGATGCTACATACTCCAAAATGGTGGGGTCATCATCCACTATGAGACAACGAACTGTCATAGGCTAACACCTCTTCTTTGGTTAATAATAGATTAGTTTCATATTAACATAGCATATAAGATTTAAGTTTTAAAAATGAACACGAGTTCATATTCAGTTCACATTGGGCCTTTATGATATAGACAATGAATCAATGAGAAAGGAGTTACAACAATGAAATTGGCATGGAGTGAACTGAAATTTTATAAATTCAAGTATTTGTTAATTACATTTATTGTCATATTGTTGGCTAGTATGGTGCTCTTTATTACAGGGTTAGCCAAGGGATTAGCGCGTGAAAATATTTCGTTGTTAGATCAATTTAACTCAGAACAATTTGTGATTCAAAAAGACGTGGATCAACAACTTGAAAAATCAAATATTTCACCCAAAGCGCAACAACAAATAGAAGATATTATAGATGGTCAACCGCTTAAAATGACGATGGCTACAGCAGAATATAAAGATCAAAAAGGAGATTTATTATTTGCTGATATTCCTAAAGGGGAACGTCCTGCATTAGAAGAAGGGGAATTGCCGACTACAACACAAGAGGTCGTATTAAACCAAAAACTTAAAGGTGAAGGCGTGAAACTGGGAGATACGATTCAACTTAAAGACCAAGATCAACAATTGAAAGTCGTTGGCTTTTTCGAAGATGCCATGTATTCTCATACCAACGTTGCAATGTTGACGTCAGAAGGTCTAAATGAAGTGACAGACGGCAAAAGTGCTGTTTCAATGTATTTCTTAAAAAATACGTCACAACAACAAAAAGACGAGTTACAGCAAATAGATGATGTTGAAATAGTGAATATGCAAGATTTAGAAGATGCAATACCAAGTTATCAAGCAGAACAGGCACCATTGAATATGATGATTGTTAGTTTATTTGTCATCACAGCGATTGTGCTCACTGCCTTTTTCTATGTAATGACGATACAAAAAACATCTGAAATTGGTATTTTAAAAGCGATTGGTATTAAAACAAGTCATTTATTAGGCACATTATTATGTCAAATATTATTTGTGACGATTTTAGGTGTCCTTATTGCGACAGGTCTCATCTTTTTACTATCAATGGCTTTACCGTTAACAATGCCATTTCATCTGACAGGTACGATGATGTTACTAGTTATTGTTGTTTTCATGATTGTAGCTATTATTGGGGCGTTACTTTCATTACAACGTGTCTTTAAAATTGATCCGATAGAAGCAATTGGAGGTGGCAACTAATGAGTTTAATTGTGAAAGATGTGTCGAAATCCTTTGGTAAAGGAGAAGCCAAGACGAACGTACTTAATCATATTAACTTTAATGTAGAACCAGGGGAGTTTGTGATATTAAATGGGGCCTCTGGGTCAGGTAAATCGACGTTATTAAGTATCATTGGTGGCTTATTAACACCAAGTGAAGGCGTGATTCAACTTGGTGACGAAGATTTAAGTGGTTTAAGTACAAAGGCATTAACAGAAAAACGATTAAAAGATATTGGCTTTATTTTTCAAGCCTCTCACTTGTTACCTTATCTTAAAGTTAAAGATCAATTGATTTTAGTTGGAAAAGAAGCGGGGATGTCACGTAAAGAAGCAGACCAACGTGCAGTAGCATTGTTAAATAAGATTGGGCTTAATCACCGTATTGATGCTTATCCCCACATGCTATCAGGCGGAGAAAAACAGCGTGTCGCTATTATGCGTGCATGGATGAATGCTCCGAAACTATTACTAGCCGATGAACCTACTGCGAGTTTAGACGCTAAACGTGCGATTGAAGTTGTTAAAATGATTAAACAACAAGTTGCTCAAGAACAGACAATCGGTATGATGGTTACACATGATGAGCGTTTATTTGAATATGCTGATAAAATGCTTTATTTAGATGAAGGACAATTAACCACACGGTACAATGATTAATTTAAATGATATTAAAGGAATGGGTCATATTTAAAAGTGACAATTTCCATAAAAAGACGATTCGACAGGCGTAACTACCTAGCTTGTCGAATCGTTTATTTTATATATACATCAAGATAATAAAGATACTATAAAGAATCCATGTGATTGGGTATTGAAAAAGAATGCCGCAATAATCTCTAATGAGCGCACGCGCACGAAATGAGAAAGGCGAAAGGGAACCGTACCCAATGCTTTTAATTTGGGCTCGTTGCGCAAGGCGTAATGACCTTAATACATGAAAATCACTTGAAACAATGACAGTGTGATAAGTAGATGGTAAATATGACTTAGAATAATGCATATTTAAAGCGGTATTTGTCGATTGATCTTCCATACTAATTTGTTCTGGTGAAATACCTTGTTTTAGAAGATAACGTTGCATCGCTAAAGCTTCTGGAATGGGTTCATCAGGTCCTTGGCCACCACTGACAACAAAATGAATAGGATATGCTGATTGTTTTGAGAGATAAAGTGCCGCATCTAAACGTTGTCTTAACATAGGTGTCACCTCTTCAGTGAAAATGCCAGCTCCTAAAATAAGCAATGTGGTTGGCTTTGTCAGTTTTGGAGGGACCCGTGTAAGTTGTGTCATTAATAAGTAAATCACCCAATTAGCTAACCAAACTAATGCTAAAAATGTAAGTAGTCTAAAAGGAAGGATAATCGGATAGGGCATAAAACTCCCAACGATATAACTCCCAACTGTTAAAGCAGTCACCGATAAGCTATAAGTAATGATTTGTTTTATGACTTTAAAATGTTGCTTCATGGCCTTACTTATTATTAAGATGATTGTTAACAAATGGGGGATAAGTACCCATGGAAGTAATTCGAAGTGCCAAACAAAGTGTAAAGTTAAAAATAAAGCCATATTTATGATCATTAAAATGTAAAATGTATTAATATGGTTAAAATAATTTGGAAATAGTTTTAAAGATAATATTAAAATAAAATAAAATAATGTTAGAATTATCAGTGTAACCATGACGTATATCCTTTTCTCATTTCTTTTGTATATCAATCATACTAGAAACTTTACTCATTTTCGCTTAAAATGGTTATTTCATTCTATTCAAAGAGTTGGTATGATTAAGTGGATATGAAATAGATGGATGTGAAAGTAATGAATGAATCAAATTCTCAAAAGGTGAACGATCATATTAAGTTTATGGGCGAGTTTTTGACTAATATTAATGCTTTAACCACGCGTTTATTAAGAGATTTGCGTGCAAAATATGGCATTTCAAATGAGCAATCAAGCGTTATGTTGATGCTAGCCCATGAAAAAGCGCTCACGCTGACTGATATTACACTACTTCAAGGTGTAAATAAGGCGGCTGTTAGTCGTCGCGTAAAAAAATTGGTCGAACTTAATCTTGTAAAGTGGGTTAAAATGGACTATGAAAAGGATAGACGTTTTAAATATATTACGCTCACTGAAAAAGGATTGGAATATATTGTTGCGTCTAGAAAGTTAGTTGCGGATCTTGCGACAAAAATGTTATCGGATATTTCGGTACAAGAATTAGATAATACTGTCGAAGTGCTCGAACAAATTGATCAACGAGTGACACAACAGCTCAAACATCTTTAAACCAACGCGGAATCTCCAACTTACGAATGATGAGATAGCCTATAAATTAATTTAACATTAAGAGAAAAGGAATGTATTGATGGCAATATAAGGAGGTGCGATTGTGAATACTTGTCCCTATTGTAAGCAAAAGTTGAATGACTCACAGTATTGTCAGTCATGTCGTATACAACTATCTTACGCTAAAGAGGCCAAAAAACAACCTAAAAATACAAAAACACAAAGTTCAAAACAATGGCCATTGAAAAAGATTATCCCATTAGGTATTGTGGGGTTTATTCTTATTTTGTTAATCATACTATTTTTATTATTGAGAAATTATAATTCTCCGGAAGAACAAGCGCAAATCCTTGTAAATGCCATAGAAAATAATGATAATTCTCGTGTTTCAACCATTTTAAGTTCCAAAGACAATAAGGTAGGTACGAAAGAAGCGGCGACTTACATTCAATATATTAAAAACGAGATTGGTATGAAGACGTTTGATCAAAAAGTAGAAGATACCGTTAAAAATCTTGATCAAAAAACGTCAGTCGCAAGTTATGTAAAAACCAATGATAACCAAAATGTATTAAGAATTAGTAAAAATGGACGACGTTATTTATTTTTTAGTAATTTAGGCTTTCAAGCGCCAACGAAACAAGCAGAAGTGAAACCTGATGAAAGGGCCACTTTTGAATACAAAGTAGATGGTAGTACTAAAAAAATTGTAGCTGACAAAGGACAAGCAGTATCGCTCGGTAACTTTATACCAGGCACGTATGCTATTGATGCTAAAAAGACAACAGAACGAGGCACATATAATGGCACGTTAAAGTTTGATACGACAGCAAGTAAAAATAAAGTCATGAAGGTGACTGAGGATTTTGAAGAAGCTGCTGTAAAACCAAATCTGAAAAATACGGAAGGTTTAGATGAAGACAGTTTAAAAGTCGTTATAAATGATGAATCCCTGGATTATTCAAGCGGAAAGACTTATCAACCATTTCCATTTGATCAAGATTTAAAAGTGTATGCAACAGGTCAAACACATGGAAAAACATTTAAAACGAAAGAACAAGTCATTTCTAAAAACGATATTCAATCAACAAATAGCGTGCAATTAACATTTGATAAAGCAAAAATCGATGCCTTTAATGAGGAAGAAGAAAAAACGATTTTCAGTAAAGTGGGCGACTTTGTGAAAGAGTATGTTTCTTCTTTGAATAATGCGACGGAAAATAAAAATTTTGATTTAGTCTCTAAATATTTGGGTGATAACTCGCCGGTAAAGTCGTTATTGCAACAACAAGTAGAACAACAACAAACGACTAAATACATTAATACAGAAGTGACCGACGTTCAACAAGATGATCAGTTATATTATATTAATGCGGAAAATGAAACAGAGGATAACATCATCAAAAATACACAATATGTGATTCAAGGTAATGATGATGGTGAACAGTTGAAAATAGTGAATTATGCTAATCAATAAGTCGAGAGATGAGAGGTTGGGACAAAAGCGTTCGGAATTTGAGCAGAATCGTGAACTTTCTGCCGAAAATCCTGTTTTTGGGACACCGTTAATCGGTTTTCCAGAGCATTAGCGCTTTATGTCTCAGTCTCTTATATTTTAAGTTTGAGCAATACTTTATCTCGTGTGAATTAGATGAAGTCGAATATTAAAATTCAGAATTTTTCAATAGGTTTGTTATGCTATGTTTTGTTTTAAATAACTTAACAATATTTACGATTGTTTGCGTAAAATAAAGCGGTTGAATTTTAAATTTATATTGTAAATGAATTTAGAAATAGATTATAATTAAATTGATTTAAGGGGAGATATCAACTTAGTGCAATCACCATTTTTTGAGAAAGGTGACATATTTGTATGGATAAACAAGATTTACGAATTAAGAAAACACTCGCTAAACTAACACAAGCACTTTTAGAATTATTAGAAAGAAAGTTTTTAACTAAAATTACGGTTAATGAAGTTTGTATTCACGCTCAAGTACATAGAACGACGTTTTATAAACATTTTAATGGAAAATGTGATTTGTTTGAATATGCATTTCAAACAGTTTTAACACCTTTTTTCGATTTGACGTTCCAATCGCGTGTGCAATCTCCTTTTAAATGCATTGAAGCCACGTTTACAGATCAAATGTTCAGAGTTTTAAATTATCAAAAAGATGATCCTGTATTTTACGATATTGCGCTAAATCTATTTTCAAAGATTTTTTCGGAAGAGCTATATGAAAATAAAGAGGACTTACCATTTGAGGACTCATTACCGATTGAATTATTGAGCTTTGTTTATGCGTCGATGATTAATGCGATGAATCAATGGCGGGTGGATCATGACGTGAATTTTGACCCACCGATGTTAGATATGTTTTACCAGTCAATGTTAAAAGCGAAAATGATTTCACATTAATCACGAATCCTTGAATGTATGATTAAATCATGTCATTGTAACAATAAGGAGGAATGATGATGGTTAAATTTACAGATCGATTATTTGAACGTGTGAAGCCTATTTGGGACAGCTATTTGGAACATCCATTTGTAAAGGGGATTGGACAAGGCGATTTAGACTATGAAAAGTTTAAACATTGGTTGAAACAGGATTATATTTATTTAATTGATTATGCACGATTATTTTCTGTCGGTGCCTTAAAATCTGAAAATCTTGAAATGATGACAATGTTTATAGATTTAGCTTATGGTACCTTACATACAGAAATGGAACTACATCGTAACTATGCTGCTCAGTTTGGTATCTCAGAGGAAGCATTAACAGCCACTAAGCCAGCTGCGACTACAACAGCCTATACGAGCTACATGCTTAATCTTGCACAACGTGGTGGTATTGAAAATGTCATTGCAGCGGTATTAACATGTACATGGAGTTATCATTATATTGGAGAAGCATTGAATAATATTGAAGGTGCCAGCCAACATGAGTTTTATGGCGAGTGGATTCAAATGTATAGTTCAGAGGAATTTGCGTCATTTAAAGAAGACGTCATGCATATTATGAATCGTATTGCAGAAGGAAAGACTGAGGCACAACTTCAAGCTTTAGAAGATATTGTAGTATATACAAGTTATTACGAGTATATGTTTTGGGATATGGCAGAAAATTTAGAGACTTGGCCAGTGCCCCATGAATAAGGAAATATGGTCGTTAAACCTCATATCGATTTAGTTGACATTCAACCTATGAAGTAAAAATGCTCTGGACACGATTAAGGTAGTGTTCAGAGCATAAAATTTAGCTGACCTATTTTTTAAGAATTGAATATTATTTAATCTTTGGACGACGATTACGGAAAAATAGTGATACTAAATAAAGTACCGCTGCAATACTTGTGAAGATAATACCATTGTGGATGGCATTAGATTCAACCAAGATCGCAGTGGGTTCAATTTGTCCAAGAAACTGAGATAGTTGTGATGAAACTTGTGACGCTACTTCGCGAATAATATATAGAAAACCGACTGGAATAGCCACAAGTACAATCGAAATGATAAAGTTAATAACTTTGATTATTGTACGATTAAAAATTAAGGTAAGAATACTTAATATAATATTGATAATACATAGGATGAAAAAGACATTCAGTACCATTAATAGTTGTGATAAGCGTTGTTCCAAATCTGATAAATCGATAAACGACTGACTGCTTAACTGCTCTGTGAAGACTTTAAATTGATCATATGTAACATTTTGATCTAAGAAAACAGTTGAAAATAGACTTTCTGTGTACATGCTATAAGCGGCAATAATGATGAGCACCATAGCAATGAATGTCAAAATAAAGCTAACCCAAGAGCGTTTCTTTTTACCGTAGCGCTGGCCACGGTGAACCGTTTCGTATTTGAATTGTTCTTCAAATTGTGGTTGTGTCGCATGTGATGATTCCATATGTAACTCCTTTCAGCAGGGAAATAGTGGGTATAACAGTTGAATTTTAAAAATAAACATGTGACCATTGTAGCCATCTAAGTTGTATATTTAACTTTTTAACAATAGATGCTAATAAACAGATTATATTATATGTCTAACACTTTTCAAAGAGGTAATATTTTTAATAGGGAGATAGAGCATGGTACATCAATTATCAAGTCTTTCAGAATTTAAAACATTGATTCACACGCATCCATTAGTCATCATTCAAGTATCTAGACAATCCTGTTCAGTCTGTCATGCGGTTTTACCTAGAATGGAAGCATTAGTACAACAATATCCTGAAGTGAAAATGGGTGTAATAGATGCAGAGGCAATACCGGAAATCGTGGGTGAATTATCTATTTTTACGGTGCCGGTCGATATCATATTTTTTGAAGGAAAAGAAATGCATAGAGAAGGTCGTTTTATCGATTTTCAACAATTTGAATCACAACTTCACAAAATTTATGAAAGCATTTATGGGTAAAACGTATTATAATATGATTCTCATTTTATTAAGTAACAAAGTGAGGGATAGAGTTGAGACGAAATGTCATGAGCCATCTTATGGGACGTTATTTATCACATCAGCGTCATATTAAGTTTAATTCACAAGAAGAAATCAATACATTTTTAGAAAAACGTCGAGCTTTAAATAAAGAAAAACATAAACAACCTGAACAAATTAATGTGAAGTCTAATTTGGTGAAAGATTCATTCGATGAAATGCAAGTTTTTCGATTTAACTTTGGGCATCATATCAAAAATAAAATTATTTATATTTATGGTGGTACATTTGTATTACAACCCTCTTCTTTCCATTGGAGATTTATGGATAAGTTAGCGTATGAAACGTTACATGAAGTGGTGTTACCGATCTATCCTAAAGCGCCAGAATATACTTATATCGAAACACATGATGCCATTGAACGTGTCTATAGACGGCTACTTAAAGAAACGGAAGCTTCAAATATTGTCATTATGGGGGATGCTTCAGGTGGTAATATGGCACTGAGCTTTGTACAATCGTTGATGCAACAAGAAGAATTGCCGTTACCAGGTAAAGTCTATCTTATCTCCCCTTGGCTGGATTTATCTTTATCGAATCCAGATATCACGGATCAAGTACAGAAGAAAGATCCAGTGCACAATGTCTTTAGTTTACAAAGCATTGCTAAAGTATGGGCTGATGACTTAGAGATGAAAAACCCTAAAGTTTCACCGATGTACGGCCCATTAAGAGGACTACCACCTGTTTATATGTTTGGTGGTACGAGTGACATCTTTTATCCAGATATGTATAAATTAGTCGATTACTTTAATGCTGAGCAACAGCCTATTCATTTTTACGAATATAAAGATATGGTGACATCTTTTCCACTTTATCCAATTGTCGAATCTCGTAAAGTATTGAAAAGAATTCGCAAAACAATATCAGATGAGTAATGACTCTAGTAGAGAGGTTGGGACAGTTATGCCCGAAGCGTATGTATCATGTCTCAATCTCTTTTTGTATTAAAAGTACATTTTGACTTCCCTGTATTAAAGTCATTTGTTTATTTCAGAGATACAATTAAAAATGTTAAATCACGATAATCATAATAGTTGAACAAAAAATATTTTAAATATTCAAAACTCATGAACGCTCACAATGAACAAACTTTAAAAAATTATAAAAGTTCCGTGCAAGATAGTTTGTATTTTAGTAAAATTGAAATTGAGTTTAATTTTACTATTGAGTGAGTTATTCTAAACAATTGGAGATCTTTTCATCCATTGAAAAGACAAAGGGGTTGTGAGAATAACAGGAAGGGGATTGAAATGGATTTAATTATAGGTACAGTTTTTTTATTACTGGTACTCGTTGTTTTTACACTTTTTACATATAAAGCGCCAAACGGTATGCGTGCCATGGGTGCTTTAGCTAACGCAGCAATAGCGACATTCTTAGTAGAAGCCTTTAATAAATATGTCGGTGGACAAGTGTTAGGGATTAAGTTTTTGGAAGACTTAGGAGATGCAGCCGGTGGTTTAGGCGGTGTGGCCGCTGCTGGATTAACGGCTTTAGCAATCGGTGTATCACCAGTGTATGCGCTCGTTATCGCCGCAGCATGTGGTGGTATGGATTTACTGCCAGGATTTTTCGCAGGTTACATCATCGGTTATTTGATGAAATACACTGAAAAATATGTACCCGACGGTGTGGACTTAATTGGGGCTGTGATTATTATTGCGCCATTATCACGTCTGATTGCATTTGGACTTACACCAATCGTTAATAATACATTACTAAAAATTGGGGATATTATTCAAAGCTCAACGGATACAAATCCAATTATCATGGGTATTGTTTTAGGCGGTATTATTACTGTAGTAGGTACAGCGCCACTAAGTTCAATGGCCCTTACAGCTTTATTAGGTTTAACGGGCATTCCTATGGCGATAGGTGCAATGGCAGCCTTTAGTTCAGCATTTATGAACGGTATGTTATTCCATAAATTAAAACTTGGAGAACGTAAAGATACAATTTCAGTAAGTATCGAACCCTTATCACAAGCAGATATTGTATCAGCGAACCCAATACCAATTTATGTGACAAACTTTTTGGGCGGTGCCACAGCAGGATTAATTATGGCATTATCTGGTATGATTAATGACGCGACAGGTACAGCAACACCAATTGCAGGATTCTTAGTGATGTTTGGATTCAATAATTGGACGACGGTAGTATTATACGGTGTAATCATGGCAATTGTTGGACTTGTTTGGGGCTTCTTAGGCTCTATTATCTTCAAAAAATATCCAATTGTAACGAAGAGTGAAATGCAAGCAAAAGGTGCAACAGATTAATGATGCATTTTAATTGAATAAACGATCAAAAAGATTGGGAGACCGATAGCGTATAGGTCTCCCAATTTTTTTATGATTTAGGAATGGCGATACGATGGCCAAGTTGTTGAGGCCATTTTCTTTGTGGCTGTGAATCATAATACGTTTGGACAGATTGGTAAATATCATCAGGATAAGGTGCAGATTTGCCAGTTTGACGACTAATCCCCATCATCATTGTCTCGGCAGTTGCAACACAGTCGTTCGTGTGCTCATTAATCAATTCTAAGAAAAAGTGCGTTCTTTTATAATCAAGTTGATAGATTGAAATTTGCACTTTAAACGGCGTTTTAGCTGGCAATTCTTTTAAATAACTAATGTGTGTTTCTAAAGTGAATACAGTATACGCTCTTTGGTCTCGAGCTTCATTAGTAAGACCGATTTGATCATGAAACGCATCAATCGCTAAACTGAAAACACGCGCATATTCTGCATCATTCATATGCTGATTACGATCAATCCACTCATCGTGCACAGTATCGGTATAAAAATAAGGAAATGTGAGCATGAGCGGTACCTCCTTTGTTTAATAAATTGTATACACTTTTGTATCATAACATGAGATATGAATAAAATACTTTGAAAATGTGGTATAGTCAAAGTAATAAGATGAAAAAGGGGAATAATTATGAGTCATAAAAGAGAACAACGAAAAGATGAACATATGTCTTTAGCATTAAATCAACGTCAAACGGTGCAATCAGACTTTGATCGTGTTCAGTTTGTTCATCATTCTATCCCTTCAATCAATGTTGAAGACGTTCAATTAAAGTCTTCATTTCCTGACCTTGAGGTTCCGAATTTAATCTATATTAATGCGATGACAGGCGGTTCTAAATGGACAGGTAAACTGAATGAAAAGTTAGCTTATGTGGCGAAAGAAACGAATAGTGCGATGGCGGTTGGCAGTATGCATGCAGCCATTAAAAATCCAGAAGTAAGTGACACGTTTAAAGTAACACGCCAAGTGAATCCAGAAGGGCAAATATGGGCGAACGTCGGAGCGGATGTAGAAGTGGATCAAGCTAAGCAAGCAATAGACTTGATTGAGGCCAATGCGCTGCAAATTCACGTAAATGCGCCACAAGAGCTAATTATGCCTGAAGGTAATCGTCAATTTGATCATTGGCTTTCTAATATCCAAACCATAGTGGAAACTGTAGATGTGCCAGTGATTGTTAAAGAAGTCGGTTTTGGGATGAGTTATGAAACCATCGAGTTATTAAAACAGTGCGGTGTTAATTATGTGGATGTTAGTGGCAAAGGTGGCACTAATTTCGCGATGATTGAAAATGCAAGACGCCCTGCGCATGAGATGGATTACTTGTATGAGTGGGGACAATCTACAGCAGTGTCCCTTTTAGAAGCTAGAAACTTATACAATCAAGTCCATATTTTAGCAAGCGGCGGTATTCGTAACCCTTTAGATGCCATCAAAGCTTTTCGATTAGGAGCTGAAGCGGTGGGCATGTCTCGTAATGTTTTATTAAAAGTACAAAATGACGGTGTCGAAGCGGCGATCAAGTATCTTGAAGACTTTAAAATGCAAATGAAAAAAATCATGACAATGTTAAATGCGACATCCATTCGTGATTTGCGTCAAAGTTCGATTGTGTTAGATCGGGAACTTAAAAATTGGATGGAGCAAAGACAATTGTAAATGTGAGAGGGTTGAGACAACATCTAGTTTAAAGTCTCAACCTTTTTGTTATATATAAAAGCATTAAAATTAGTCATTGCAATGAAAAAGGAAAATAGTATATACTTTAAATCGTAATAATTTCGATTTAAAGGAGAGGTATTATGTCTAAAATTCCAGTAACAGTATTAAGTGGTTACTTAGGGTCAGGGAAAACGACATTATTAAATCATATTTTAAATAATAGAGAACATCGTCGCATTGCGGTCATTGTTAATGATATGAGCGAAGTCAATATTGATAAAGATCTCGTTGCTAATGGTGGTGGATTATCACGAACTGACGAAAAACTAGTGGAATTATCAAACGGATGTATTTGTTGTACATTGAGAGAAGATTTATTAAAAGAGGTAGAGCGCATTGTAAAACGAGGAAGCATAGACCACATTGTAATTGAATCGACAGGAATATCTGAACCTGTGCCAGTCGCACAAACTTTTTCTTACGTTGATGAGGAACTCGGTATTGATTTAACTGAGTCATGTCGCCTTGATACGATGGTGACAGTCGTAGATGCTAATCGTTTTATCAAAGATTACCAGTCAGGTGATTTGTTAAATGATCGGAATCAAGGGGTCAGCGATCAAGATGAACGTACGATTGCAGATTTATTAATTGATCAAATTGAGTTTTGTGATGTCCTTGTATTAAATAAAGTTGATTTAGTATCGACAGAAGATGCAGATCGTTTAGAAGCCATGTTACGGAAGCTACAACCTTCAGCTCAAATTCTTCGTACTGTAAATTCGGAAGTGAATTTAGAAGATGTATTAGATACTGGACGATTTGATTTTGAGACTGCGAGTCAGTCTGCGGGGTGGCTACAAGAATTAGAAGCAGGCGGCCATGCAACGCACACGCCAGAAACGGAAGAATATGGTATTCGTTCATTTGTCTATAAAAGACGTTTACCGTTTCATGCTACACGTTTTAATCAGTGGTTAGAAGAAATGCCTAATAATATTGTACGTGCTAAAGGGATTGCTTGGTTAGCACAGTATAATGAAGTGGCTTGTCTCGTCTCACAAGCAGGAACTGCAGTCGATATTCATCCAGTAACGTTCTGGGTGGCTACGATGCCTAAAGCGGAACGTGCAGCTATTTTACAAGAAAGAGCAGATGTTAGAGCGGATTGGGATCCAGAATACGGCGATCGTCATACACAGCTTGTTATCATAGGTGTTGATTTAGATGAAGCAGCAATCACAGAAGCATTGGATCGTTGTTTAATCAATAGTGAAGAAATCAATCAAGATTGGGCCCAGTTAGATAACCCATATCCATGGCAGATTACAAAACAAGTTTAAACAAAACAAAAGCGTTTGAGCCTTGATTATTGGGCTCAAACGCTTTAATGTTTTTAACTAAAAATATTAATGAAAGTTGTAATAATTGGTACACCGAGTAAGTCGACCAAAAAGGCACCTACAATCGGTACTACTAAGTAAGCACGCGGTGAGTTACCAAACTTTTTCGTAATAGTATCTAAGTTGGCCATCGCATTTGGCGTTGCACCTAATCCGTGACCGATAAAGCCACCAATCATCACTGCGGCATCATAGTTTTTACCGAGCAAGCGGAAGACGATAAAAATTGAGAAAAGCGCCACGAAGATAATTTGACAAATCACGATGATAAGTAGTGGTAAAGCTAAGTTATAAACTTCTGTAAGTTGAATACTCATTAACGCAATTGATAAAAAGATACTTAACGAAATGTCACCGATTTGATTTGTTAATTTTAAGTCAATTAAATTTAAATTTCCAAATTCTGAAATATTTCGAATGATCACCGCGATAAACATAGATGCGACATATAACGGGATATTAATTCCAGTTAAGTCACTAAAGAGATTACCTAAAAATGTACCGAGCGCCATACAGAATAAAATGATTGTGATTTGAATAAAGAATACTTCATTTAAAGAAAAGTTTTTCTGTAAACGTTTATTCACATCAATTTCAGAGTAATCTTTTTGTTCAGATTGCGCATCAATTGGTTTTAAATCATATTTTTTAATTAGAAAACGTACAATTGGACCACCAATTAGCCCACCAGCTACAAGACCAAGTGTTGCAGCAGCTAACGCAGCAGTGACTGCAGAATCAATACCTAAGTCTTGAATTGTTTGACCATAAGCTGCAGCATTACCATGTCCACCTTCCATTGACATCGCACCTGCAGTAAGACCTAATAATGGATCGATATGTAATACTTTGGCTAAAGAGACGCCGATTACGTTTTGAAAAGTTGCGAGTACACCACATAAAATCCAATAAACAATTAAAACTTTACCGCCTAATTTTAATAATTTAAAAGAGGCACCTAAACCAATTGTGGTGAAAAAAGCTAACATAAAGAAATCTTGAAAAAACTGACCATCTAATTCTATTTTTAATACACCTGTTGTAGATAAAATAGCTGAAATAATCGCAAAAATAAGGCCGCCGATAACAGGTGACGGTATACTTAAACGATTGAAAATACTAACTTTGTTTACAATGGCTTGTCCTATGAGTAGTAATAAACAAGCTAAAAATAATGTAGTAACACCATTTAAAGTAATCAATGATTGCTCCCCCTTTAATCATGATATAAGAAAGGGTTTCCATTCCCCATATTATCCCATTATACTTATTTTATCACTAAAAAGCCATATATATTTAAAATAATTTCTTCAACCTTTTATCGGTTTGTTATTTTTGCGGTATTGCGATACAGAAACTCCATAATACGCTTTAAACGCTTTTGAAAATTGTATGGGATCTTTGTAGCCTACTAAATAAGCAATTTCTTGGCTTTGTTTAGAGGTTTCTTTTAAGCATAACGCAGCGTGATACATTCTTAAATGAACTAAATATTGTTGAGGAGATTGGTCTACATGTTTGATAAATAATTTATATAGATAACTTCGACTCATATTAACATGGTCTGCAACGTCTTGAATTTTAATTGGATTCATGTAATTTTGATTCATAAAGTGAATGGCTTTACGAACATTAGAATAGATCTCATTTTCAACCGGTTTAAAGGGTTTAGGAAACGATTGATGAAGCAGATAAAAGAGTTGGTATAATTCTTGCATATGCACGATATCGTCGGATGCATGAATGTCATATGAAATCGAACGTTGACACATTTTATAGATGAGTTTTGTAATCTCTGAAGTATCACGATTTTGAACAATGGGGTGTGCTTCAAGTGTGGTACGTTTTAAATAATCATTTGCTAACTTGCCACTAAAGCCTACCCAATAATATGTCCACGGGTCTTCAATAGCTGAGTAATAATGTACATCCATCCCTCGTTTTAATAAGAACAGATCCCCTTGGTTAAGATGATAGGTTTGATGATTATAGACAATTGTGCCAGTCCCTGTCATGACGACATGTAAAACATACGGTTTAGTCACAACGTATTGGTAGCCTGATTGTGGGGTCCCGATTTCAATACCGCATTCATCGATATTGGCTTCTAATTGGGCTTTTTTAAATATTTTCCATAGTAATTGCATGGTATGTGCTCCTTCGACTTGAGTTGGAAACATTTTACCATGTTTTGTATTCATAAACGTATAACAACTAAAAAAATAATATGATAAATTATCAATAATTATAAAAATTATTGATAAAGGAGAAAGCAACCAATTGGAGTTAGCAATAAATGAAAAATTTATACCGTTTTCAAGTCAAAAGGAGTATCAGCAGAGAAGAAAACCGCAACATCTTCATGCGATAACCCCTTTAAACAAACCAATAATAAAAAGTTGGTGTTCATATCAGTCTCAAAATATGAATGATGAGGCTTTACGGTCAAACAACCCATTCCACTTTTTAATGACACCCTCACTACTGATACCGTCTTATCAACAGACTTATTTGTATCGCTGGGATGTGTTGTTTACAGATTATGATTTTTCAAAAGATTATTTTTTATGTGTAGGGTCTATTCATGGAACTTATAGCATTAAAGTGAACGGCACCTTAATAAAGGCAAATGATAAAAAGCCCTTATCTCGTTACGATATTACGACGTTATTAACGGGGAAGGACGACGTCATTGAAATATACGTTCATTTACAACAAGGAGCTGTGCATCAAACAATGAATGCGCCTTATATCATTGAACGCGCAAATGATCGCATTGAAGATTTTAGTATTCATTTAAGGTATTGTAATCAAAAGCAGTTAGCAGAAGTGGAAGTAGAGATTTTAAATATTGAAGGAACGCCATTTATTGCTTATGAATTAATAGATGAGAAAGGGTATGTAATGACATCTGGGATTATCGCTCACGATGAGCGCAATCATATTTCGTGTCAGCATAGTCCTGAACATAGTCCTTACATTTTATTTTTAGAAACTGAGGATGAAACAATAGCACATCTAGTTAAATAATGATTGAAAGAGGTTGAGATATCGAGCGTTTTGCTTTATATCTTGGCCTCTTTTTATAAATGCGAAAAACAGAACGACATTTAACATAGTACCTTGTATTATTTAGTACCGTATTATATACTCTAGTTAAGTATTATACATTAAACAGTAGTGAATTTATTTATGTGAGGTGAATCAATGAATATTCAATTTAAAAAAGGGGCCCTTGAGATGATTGTGTTGTTAATCATCAAAAAGGAACCACAATATGGTTATTCTTTAGTTCAACAAATTTCGAATCGAATGACCATAGCTGAAGGAACGGTTTATCCCATTTTACGACGGTTAGTCAAAGACAACGTATTAAGTACGTATTATCAACCCTCTCGGGAAGGTCCTGCACGTAAATATTATGAATTAACGACAGAAGGAGAAGCACGTTTAGCAACATTAATGAAAGAATGGCATGAATTTGCAGACATAGTCACGTTATTTATAAAGGAGAGTGAAATGTGATGACTAAAAAACAATATCTGCAAACATTATATTTGTATTTAAAACATTTACCTGAAGCAGAACGCAACGATATTGTTGGAGAATATGATCGACATTTCATTGAAGGTATAAAGGATGGACGGTCAGAAGAAGAAATTGCACATATGCTTGGTGATCCCAAAGCACTCGCACGAGATATCTCGGCAGAAAATGCAGTGTACCATGCTGAGGTCAATCAAAGTTCGAATAACTTGTTTAAAGCAATATTGTCAGTCTTAGGATTAAGTATATTAAATTTTATTTTAGTGATGGGACCACTAATCATCTATATTGGGATTCTTATTGGATTACTGTTTACGACTTTAGTAATGCTAGCAGCGCCTATTTTACTATTGATCAAACAAGCTAATCCTCAATGGGGAGAAGTCGTAATGACGGATTGGTTTGCTGCTTTAGGCTATATCGGTGTAGGTTTAATGCTTATCGTGATTACGATACTTATCATCAAATGGGGTTATATCGCAATTGTGAAATATCTAAAATGGAACGTTAAAGTTGTTAAAGGGAGTGTTCGATTATGAAGAAAGCACTTTTAATTTGCTTTATCATCGGATTATTGTGTTTTATCGTTGGTGGCGTTGGCACATATTATTATACGTTTGTAGATAATCAATATGAGGAAAATCAACAGAAACAACATACATTTGATGATCAAAATATTAAACAACTTGATATTAATGCTAAAAATATTGATTTAACGATTCGAAAAGGTGATCAATTAACATATACAGCCGATTTTGAGAAAGATGGCGTGACACTGAATCATGATAGTAAGTCTGGAAAAGCACAGATTAATATGAATAATAATAACGAAAATAAGCCAGAAATTAATTTGAATCCCGTCCGTCCCCTTGAGAAAAATAGATTGGTTGTTGAAATACCAGAACAGTTATTGTCACAACTTAAGATTAACGGAACACGTGTTAATGCGTTAGTTGAAGATATGTCTGTAAAACAACTGAACACAACACTTATAGATAGTAATATAATGCTAAATGATAGCAGTATAGATGAGTTGAGTGGCCAAATTGAAAACGGAAATTACGAACTATCGGACGTCCAATTAAAACAGGTGAAAATGAAAAATAAATGGGGGTATATTGATATATCAGGTATTCACAATGATATTCCTATGACATTAGATAATCAAAACGGCACAATTTATATGGAGTATAACCCGACACTCAGCAATACTAAATTCAATGTGACTAATCAAGAAGGAACAGTCGATTTAGACGGTGTTGAAGAGTTAGATGAAATGAGTCACCAAGTTGGTAACGGCGAAAATGAGGTAAAGATTAATAATAAAAAAGGAGACATTACAATCATATCTGGCATAGAAGGTTAAGTAGGTAGGAAGTGGGCGATTGTTTCTTTAGTGATTAGCGTATCTTATAATGAATTTGAGTAAACATCTTGTCAAATTGTTTTTAGCGTGTATAATTCATATAACGATACTAAGAATTGAGGAGACCGAATTATGTCCGAAGATTTAAGAAGTCAAAAACACTATGGGGCTTTAGCTTTACTTCCTTTACTTATTTTTCTTGTGTTGTATGTTGGCGTAGGATTATTCTTTACATTTCAAGGTGCGGACGATGCTTTCGATAAGTTACCCCGACATGTGGCTATTTTCGTAGCGATTATCATTGCTTGGTTAGCTTATGATCGTAAAACACCCGTAACACGTAAAATTAAAATATTTACAGAAAATGCGGGTTCTTCTGGTATTGTTCAATTAGGATTGATTTTATTATTAGCAGGGGCATTTGCTAGTGCAGCTTCTGCAATGGGCGGTCAAGAGGCGATGGTCAATATGGGGCTATCGATTATTCCACCTAGCTTATTGATTCCTGGCATATTTATTATGAGTGCGTTTGTCGCAACATCACTAGGGACTTCAACTGGAACACAAGCTGCTTTTATTCCAATTGGGGTTGCCGTAGCACAAGCAGCTGATTTAAATGTTGCTGCTGCCGCTGCTGCAGTGATTGCAGGGGCTTATTTTGGAGATAACTTATCCATTATTTCAGATACGACAATTGCGGCAACAACAGGTGTAGGTGCCAAGATGAAAGATAAGTTTAAAGCGAACTTTTTCATTGCACTGCCTGCTGCGGTGATTACCTTTATTATTTATGCAATCATTGGTGGTACAGGCAAAATTAAAGGCGATTTATCGTATAACTTTATTGATTTATTACCATATTTATTTGTATTAGTCGCTGCTATTGCTGGAATGAATGTGATGCTCGTCTTAATCTCTGGCATTGTCCTAACTGGTATTATTGGCTTATTAAGAGGAAACATTTCATTTTTCGAGTGGACGACAGAAATTGGAAATGGCATGGAAGATACTTTTATGATTTTCTTAATCGCCTTTTTAGTGTCTGGATTAGTGGCGTTAATTCGATATTATGGCGGTATTGATTGGATTATTGAAACGCTCAAGAAAAGAGCGAATGGTACAACGAGTGCAGAATACTCTATGGGGATATTATCAGGTATTTTATCAGCAGCTCTTGTACATAATGTTTTAGCAATTATTATTTCTGCCCCAATTGCTAAAGAGATTGGTGATACGTATAAAATAGCACCAAAACGAATGGCAAGTTTACTTGATATTTTTGCAGCTAGTGCCTTAATGGTCTTGCCGCATGATAGCGGAATGTTGATGGCTGAACAATTTGGTGATGTATCATACCTTGAGGTATTAAAATATTCATACTATCCATTGATATTAGTGATTTGTACAATCATTTCAATTCATTTAGGTATGTTTAGAAAACGAAAAACAACTGAAATAGAATAAGCATGAGGTAGAAGTGCGTTAATTGGCTTTTCAAAGTATTAAAGTTTTGTAGCTCAACCTCATAAATAACAACCCCCAGCAGTTAAAAGTTATCATTTAACTGCTGGGGGATTTTGTATAGATTTAGTGCGTGATTTGTTGCTAAGGAAAGGTTCGCCTGCTCACCTTCGTTCGCATGCATAACGTACACTACCTCACTTTGTTCGAAGTGTACGTAACTTTTTATTGCCATGTTTGTTCTTGTGGTTGTCTGTCTTTGACGCGCATGTGTGAGACGTATGGGTTGCCTTTGACTGTAAATCTGAGGGGTTCTGTGGTCCATGTGCCTTTGTTTGGAATGCCGATGCGTTGGCTTTCGACAATTTCGCGCGGGTATTTGCGTTGTGTAGTGTCGATTTTGAGCGCGCCTTCATTAATTTTTAAGCCATCTATTGAACGTGGGATGTCCATTGCGATGGTTAATTTTCCGGGGCCATTTGTAACTTCGTACCCAGTTTTGCCTCGGTTTTCAAGCATTTGTTCAAGACCTTCTTCAGGTTCAATTGCTCGAATTAAAATGCCTTCAGGTTCATCTTGTTTTTGAGTGACGAAATTAATCAACAATTGACGGTGCATCATATGACCATAAATTGTGCCACCTTCTTGATAAAGTGATTCAACGCGAGGTGTGCGTTTACCATTAAAACTATGCGATGCTTGATCTTTAACGCCTAAATAAGCTTCTGTTTCAACAATATAACCTGTGTATATTTGTGAATCTGATTCATAAATTAATTTCACACCAAGTAAATCTTTAGCAATTTCGGGTGTGGGACGGTGTATAAAATCCATAGTTACCTCCATACGTATACATTCATTTTATCATTATATTAGCATTGATACTTTGAAACATCCAAACAGTCTATAATTTAATAATAAAATTTAAATTTGGCTTTCAAATAAGGTGGAATATGATACACTGAGAAAAAATACAATTAAGGAGGCTGAAAGATGTACGAATTACCTAAAGTAGGATTTTTAGAAGCTTACATATTATTTTGGAAAAATTATATTAATTTTAAAGGAAGAAGTCGTCGAAGTGAATACTGGTGGACAGTATTATGGCATGTCATTGTATTGATGGGTGGAAGTATTGTCTCTATTTTATTTTTATTTATTCCAATAATAGGGCCAATTATTACAGTCATCGGCATGGTTACCGTATCGTTGATTTATCCGCTTGCGACCTTGATTCCTAATTTTTCATTACTCACACGACGTTTTCATGATAGAGGGTTCTCAATGCTAGTTCCTCTGATTTCATTCATATTAAGTATTTTAATGTCAATTTCAAGTGTTGTAACACAAACTCAAACCATCATGGAAAATCCAGAAAGTAATGTGACGGTGTATGAAACAACAGGTTTATTTGGCTTTTTACCAACATGGTTAGTGGTCATAGTTGGTTTAATATCACTCGCTTTAACTATTTTTTCATTTATCATTACGTTACTTAATAGTAAAAAAGAAACAAACAAATATGGTCCTTCTCCTAAGTATATAAGTAATCAAGCACAACAACCTATACATGAGTAAGACAATCAATAGATTTGTAGGAGTGAAAGTGTCTATGAAATGCACTAAAGAGCGTACAAGTAATATAAATAAGAGAAAAGCACAATACTTTATCTTTACTTATATTGTCTTGATTTTGATAAGTTTGCTGTCTGTTTCGCTAAATTTTCAAGAGACACAATTATCGTTGATATCAATTGGCGGTCCTTTATTAATAATCATCATTGGGATGCGTTTGATTACGGTTCTTGGTGGTGGAGATTGGCAAAATCGGAAAATAAAAGTAGGTTCACATAGAGAACTAAAGAAAATGACGCGATTTTTATTAATACGTCATATGATAACCTACATTATCTTTATCCTATTATTTGTTTTAGTGGTGTATTTCATACCGCTATTTATTTTAGATAAACCATTAGCATTCCCTTCCTTTGGTCGATTGATTAGCTTATTTGGAATGATTTTACTAGGATTCCTGTATTTATGGTTTGTGACACAACGTAGTGTCGAGTTGGTCAATGAGGGGGAGACTGATGCGTAATTATAATTGTTTAAACATCTTAAATGGTGAAATGTACAAAACTAGTTCAGAAATACAACACTCAAGAAAGGAATTAGGGAAAAGTCTCTCTTGGCTTTTTTGGGGGACATTAATCGTGTTGAATATATCTATTTGGTTCAAACTATTAATGAACCAAACGATGATGATTGAACTTATAGCTATGATCATATTTTTAGTGTTAAGCGTGATAGGTGCGATAATGATACCTCTCAATACAAAAGGTCGACGGTATATTTTTTGGCTATTATCAGCGATGGTTAGTATTGTAATTGTCGCGATGGTGTTAAGCCTATGGAATGGGAAGGTTACTTGGATAGCTATAAGTGAAAGCATGACTACTGCATTTAGTAGCATTTCAGTTTTATGGACACTCCTTTATTTTATAACTTCATCTAGAGTTTAAGTTTAGGCGGGAAAGACAATTTCGTTAGTAAGAGGTTGTCAATTCCCGCTTTTATTATTGCTTAGTATGTGTATAATAGAAGTATCTTAAAAAATCAGTATTTTCAGAAAAAAAGGGGATTAATTATGAAAAGACTAAAACATTTAAAGATGCCGCACACATACGCTTTATTGATGATCGTCATCGTTGTTGCGAGTGTGTTAACTTATGTTATACCATCAGGGGAATTTGATCGTAAAGAAGAAAATGGACAGACGATTGTAGTTCCCAATTCTTATGAAACGTTTGCTTCTGAACCGGCACACTTTTTAGATATTTTTAGAGCAATACCTGACGGACTGATTAGTGCTGCAGATATTGTTTTTTATGTATTTCTAGTTGGTGGTGCATTTGGGATTATTCATCAAAGTGGTGCTATTGAAGCTTGTGTCAATAGTGTGATGAGACGACTAGGTCAATTTAAAATAATGATGATTCCATTAACAATGGCAGTATTTTCATTACTTGGTTTTTCGATTGGTTTAGCTGAAGAAGTGATTATATTTGTGCCGATTGGTGTTATTATTGCAAGAACATTAGGTTATGATGCGTTAACAGGTGCTGCTATGGTCATCTTGGGTGCAGCAAGTGGGTTTATTGGAGGAATGCTCAACCCTTTTACAGTAGGAGTGGCGCAACAAGTTGCTGAATTACCACTATTTTCAGGTTGGGGTTTACGAACACTGATTTATTTGCCTATTCTTTTCGTTGCAATCGTACTAGTCATGCTTTATGCATTAAAGGTTAAAAAACACCCGCATAAAAGTATTGTTTATGAATTAGAGCGTCAAGAAAAAGATAGCTTTCAGCCTGCAGAGGCGCAACATGCTTCTAAAAGACAAGTAGCGAGTTTAATCATTTTAGTGCTAGCCATTGTGTTTAATGTATTTGGCATTTTTCGATACGATTGGTCTTTTAATGAAATGAGTGCGAATTTTTTATTAGCAGGAATTATTGCGGGTTTTGTGGGTGGATTAGGTTTTAATGGCACATTTGATGCATTAGTTAAAGGGATGCAGAAAATATTATTTGGTGCGATGATCGTTGGATTTGCCAAAGGGATTATTGTCATCTTAGAAAATGGAAAGATTATTGATACAATTGTATTTGTGATGTCTTCATTTTTAGAAGGCTTACCACCGCTTATTACAATTATCGGCATGTTTGTCTTTCAATTTTTTCTTAATTTTTTTATTCCTTCAGGTTCGGGCCAAGCATTAACAACAATGCCGTTACTCGTACCGATATCGGATTTATTAAATATTAATCGTCAAATTACTGTACTAGCGTTTCAATATGGCGACTCGATTAGTAATAGTTTATTCCCGACATCAGCTGTGTTGATGGGTGCGCTTGCCGTAGCAAATATTTCATACATTCAATGGTTAAAATTTGCATGGCGTGTCATTGCGTTATGGGTGGTTATTTGTATGGTAGCGATGTCTATTGCTTTTTTAATTGGTTATTAATATAAAGTGCTAATGCTATGGAAAAGCGATTAATGGTTCCCAACCTCTTCTGAGTATGAATAAAGGGTTGTTTTTAATTTTTTAGTGCTTAATGAAAAAATGATTTTATAAAATATTAGGAGAAATCGTGTTCCATTTAACTGTTGAATAGATTAGAATAAAGAAAGAGCATGTTTTTAAAAATTAAGAAGAGGTGTTGGGATGACATTAAAAGTTAACGCCGTCTCCAAACGTTTTAAAGATTTTTATGCTGTAAAAAATGTTACGTTTGAATTAGAAAAAGGCAAAATGCTAGGTTTCTTAGGACGAAATGGAGCGGGAAAAACGACCACATTTAGAATGATTTTAGGCCTGATAGAACCAACTGAAGGCACGGTGACATTTGAAGGTAAACCGATTGATGACTCAAAGTACAATCAAATTGGTTATTTACCTGAAGAAAGGGGTCTCCATCCTAAGTTAACCGTCGCTGAAGAATTAAAGTATTTGGCTACATTAAAAGGGATGAAACGTTCAAACATCAATCAAATTATAGATGATTGGTTGGCGCGTTTTAAAATAACAGAAAATAGAGATAAAAAGATCGAATCCTTATCAAAAGGGAACCAACAAAAAGTTCAATTATTAGCAAGTATTATTCACGAACCTAAATTACTTATATTGGATGAGCCATTTAGCGGCTTGGATCCTGTTAATGTGGAACTACTCAAAAAAGCTATTATTGATTTAAACCAACAAGGTGCTACGATCATTTTTAGTTCTCATCGTATGGAGCATATCGAAGAGTTATGTGATGATGTTTGTATTTTAAATCACGGTGAAATCGTAGTACAAGGGCCGATTGGTAAGGTTAAATCTCAAGTTGGCTATAAACGTGTCGTTATCGATGCAGATTATGATGTATCGGATATTGGTACATTAGAGGGCATTCGTCAAGTCGAAGAGATTAAAGGACAGACTTACTTTACAATAGAAGAAGAAGCTGTAGCCGAAACAATATTTGAGAAGATTCAGCAACGAGGATTTGTGAAGCGATTTGAGGTAATGGATCCTACTATTAATGAAATCTTCATTCAAGAAGTAGGTGATATTGATGAGTAAATTTTGGGCCACATTTAAATTAACTTATAGTAAGAAAGTAAAAGCAAAAGCATTCATCATTACGACAGTATTAATGATATTAGCGATTTTATTAGCGGCTAATTTAGACAAAATTATCAATATGTTTGACGACGATAATCGTGAAGTGGGTATCGTGGTTCAAGATAATAATGTTTATAAAGCGGTTAAAGCGCAAAGTGAACAGTTAAATGATGATGTTACATATGAAAAAATGAGTTTGAAGGAAGCTGAGAAAAAGGTTAAAGATCAAACCATTGACCAAGCTTATATCATTTCAAAAAATGATGATGATGGTTTATCTGCTCAAATTTTAACTCAAGATGAAACCTCATCTACAGATAAAGCAGAATTAAGCTCAATTTTAACACAATTGAATATTCAACAAGTGGCTGATACGTTAGGATTAAATGGTAATGATCTTCAAAAGTTACAAGCACAAAGTAATGTAGAAGATAAAATCGTAACGGATGATTCAGAAGCGAACCAATCATTGAGTAGTGAAGAGGACGTTATAAGCAAAGTGATTGTCATGGCAGGAACATTTGTTATGTTCTTTATTATTATGACGTATGCCCAACAAATTGCTATGGAATTGGCTACAGAAAAAGTCTCACGCGTATCAGAGATGATTATTACAAGTGTGAAGCCAACGATGCACATTATAGCTAAAATTTCAGCAGTGTTGGCAGTTGCAGTAACACAAATGGTTATTTTAGGTGTTACGATAGCCGTTGCATTTTTCGCCTTTGATGTAGGTAATCAATTTGAGGGCTTTAGTTTCGAGATGACACCATTCCTTATTCGATTAATTGTATTTGGCGTTATTCTCCTTATTTTAGGCATATTAGCTTACGTTATTTTAGCGGCTATTTTAGGTAATATGACATCTCGTATTGAAGATATGGCGCAATCATTGATGCCAGTGACGTTATTATTAATTGCAGGATTTTATGCAGGGTATTTTGGTGCCTTTTCACCAGACCATGTCATTCTGAAAATATTAACGTATGTGCCTTTCTTTTCACCATTTGTTACGTTTACGCGTTTATCATTAGCGAGTACACCACTTATTGAAGGTGTTATCGCAGTAGTGATTCATATTGTCTTAATTGGTGTTTTATTATGGATTGCTGCGCGTACTTATCAGACAGCAGTCTTAACATTTGAAAAAGGCATTATTCCATCAATTAAACGCACATTTCTTAAAAAAGGAAAGTAAGTGATTATGACAGCAGTTTAAGTTTGCAGCATTTAAGGGGGTTAAAGTTGCAAATAATTGCTTTAAATGAACCGTATCCGTGCATACGGAAATTTCGAATTCTGTAAAAGTGATGGTATACTATGTATATTAGGGATGCAATAGGTTGTACTATCAATAGGGGAAATCGGGAGTGTTAAAGGAGTTAAAACAATGAACATCAACATTGAAAAACAAACAAACGGTATCGAACTAATCAAAATTGAAAATACTTCTAGCAAAATCGTATTTACGAACTATGGTGCACGCATTGTCAGTTGGAAATTGGGAGATAACAACATCGTATTAGGGAACGAAGTTGAAGCGGATGAATTTTATCCAAACAATCCATTCTATTTTGGCGCGACAGTTGGACGTTTCGGCGGTCGTATCCAAAATGGACAATTTCAACTAAATGATAAAACAATACAACTTGAAACGAATGATGCGCCTCATCATTTACATGGGGGTGTAAATGGTCTGTCGTATCGCTTATTTGATTATGATATTGAGGAGCATGATCAAGAAGTCAAAGTTATTTTTCAAACAACCTTGAAAGAAGCGGATGACCATTTCCCAGGTAATATGGAGGTTAAGGTTGTTTTCACATATGATGAAACAAGTACGTGGGCGATCGAGTATTTTGCGAAATCAGATAAAGATACGCTATTTAACCCTATGAATCACGTGTATTTTAATCTTAATAATGACAATAAGGTGATCGATAATCATGTCCTATCAAGTGACAAATTACAACTATTTCCATTAGGTGATGACCAATTACCTGTATTGAAACCTATTGATTTAATTCAAACTTTTGGACAAAAAGAAATTATGCTTAAAGATCTTTTTAATGTAAAAGAAGGTCCATTAGCTGATCAAATTCATTCAACTCAAGGATTAGATCATCCATTTGAAGTTCAAGATGGGGCGTTTACGTTATCTAATGAAGCATTAACATTACATGTTCAAACGGATACACCTCAAGTCGTTATTTTTACTTTGAATGACACAAGTGATTGGGATAGTCCTATGAATATTTATAAAGCACATTCAGGTATTACTTTGGAAACACAAAGTATGCCAAATGATATTCATCTATTCGGTGATCAAGCATATTCTATCTTAAAAGCGGATAAACCATTTTATTCTAAAACAACATATCGCATTGAATCACACTTGCAATAACCACATACATGACTATTTGACAATGGGTTGGGGCTAAAACTTGCTGTTGTAACATCTCTTTTGAGACGTTCGACATATATAGTTTAAGGTCTCAACCTTTTTGTTATTTCTTCTATTTATTTAATGCCATTTAATGTAAAATGAGAGTGAATACTACTGAGGTTTTAAACTTAAAGGTGGGGAAAATCATGGATATTCAACAGTTAAAACAGAATACGATAGAAGATGCCATTCAATATATTAAGGATGGTATGACGCTTGGCATTGGTACAGGAAGCACGATTGAATTATTGGTCCCTGAAATAGGTAAACTGATTAAAGATAAAGGCTATCAATTAAAGGGTGTGTGTACTTCTGAACGCACTGAATATCAAGCAAAATCTTGGGATATTCCAATAGAACATATCAATGATGTCTCAAAAATAGACCTTGCCATTGATGGGGCAGACGAAATTGACCCTAATTTGAATTTAATTAAAGGTGGCGGTGGTGCGCTATTTAGAGAAAAGGTAATTGATGAATTCGCAGACTATTTTATCGTATTAGCAGATGAAACAAAAATGGTGAATCGTTTAGGTGAAGGATTTAAATTACCAGTTGAAGTGGATCGTTTTAATTGGTTACAAATTGCCAAAAAGATCGAAGCTTATTTTAAAAATGATGTACAAAGACGTATGGTTGAAGATACGCCTCTAATTACAGATAATGGGAACTATATTTTAGACTGTGTACTACCATCAGATGTCGATCCATACCAAGCACATGAATATTTAATACATTTAACAGGTGTCCTTGAAACAGGGTTCTTTTTAGATAGTGTGGATAAAGTCATCGTAGGTACAACGACAGGCAATAAAATCATTGAGGCATAGAGGTTGGGACACCGTTAATCGGTTTTCCAGAGCATTAACGCTTTATATCTCAGCTCTGTTTTTGTAACGAAACTTGTATTAATAAAGAACGGTGAAGCCTACTATTCAAGTAGTGTGCTTCACCGTTCTTTTCATTATTTTGAGTCATGATTTGATTCAATTGAGGATACATCAGTTTGTGCATCTGACGTATGAGTCATTGTGTCTTTGTCACTCTCTGAAGGAAATTCAGATACATCGTCTGTTGTTTCCGGTGACGCTACTTCTTCATTGGCAGATGATGGGATGCCTTCTTCTGCTTGAGTTTCAGCATCAGTTTCTGTCGTATCCATGAAGATTGGTGTATCATCATCTTCACCTTTACGACGTGGTGTGAAGATACTGATTAATAATCCTAAAACAATGACAACAATAGCTACACCTGCAGTCGCATAAGCTAGTACTTTCATTGAAAATACATCGCCGAGCTCTTCGCTAAAGAAAAAGACCTTAGCAAATGTCATGGCTGCGTGGAAAATAGTAACAGCGTAAATAGCACGACCGCCTGTTCCTTTGACAAGTTCTCCTGCAATCATTGAAAAAGAGAAAACAAAGATAGCGCTATACATAGTGTATGGCATACCGAAAGCTGTATTAATGTCCCAAACTAAATAAAGCACACTGACGATAATATTAGCGAATAAATGTGGCACTTTTGATTCCACAATGTTAAATAAGTAACCTCGGAAACCAAACTCGATGAAAAAGGCCATAAGTATGTGACCAATTAAGATTGCCCAAATAGTTTCTGATAAATCTTTAGCTTGTAAAAGAATGAAACTATCAGAATACGTATTGAAGGCGTACATACCAATAATAAAAATCACTAATGGAATGATTAAAGCGAGTAAGATACGCTCAATAACCTTTAAATTAATCGAAAATTTTAAACCAAAAAGTTGTTCGTTTTTATGTTTGAAAAAGAGTAAACATAAAAGTGCTGCGATAAACGGTCCTAAACTATTTAATGAAAAAACAAAAGATTTTAGACCGGATGTTTCTTGAAAATCTTGTAAAATCAAAGGACTAGCATAGGATAAAACAAAAAATACAAAAATTGTCATAGCCCATTGAAACCCTGAAATGCGTGTCCGATTCATAACTCATCCTCCGTAGTTTGCAAAAGTTCTTAACATATGACATATTGCGTTAATTAAGTATGTTTTGACAAAGTTCACTTATATTAACTGTATATGGTCTCATTTTATATGAATTATACGCCCTATTATAACGAGATATTGAAGATAAATAAATTGATTATACGAATTTATAATGTAAATGTAATAAAACGTCATATCTAGACGGTGACATAAAAACATGATTCACTTTGTGTTCACAAAATTTCCTAAAAGTTTGTTGATGTCATTTTAGGATATAATGTATAGTGAAAAATGAACTCACATGAATTGATTAGAGAAAAATGCGTGATGTGATTAGAGGAGGAAAATTATGTATATTCAACCAGATGAGTCATTATGGTCAGGACGTTTAGATAGTGAGACAGATCGTGCATCTTTTCGTCACTTTCAAACAATTCAATTGGGAGATATTAATAAAGTAGAAAACAACCCTAACGGGATTGCGATGCTAGGCTATGCCATTGATAAAGGTGTAGAATTAAACCAAGGAAGAGTGGGCGCAAAAGAAGGCCCTAATGCGATTAAACAAGCTTTCGCTGGTTTACCTGCAGCAACTGAAACGAATATTATTGACTATGGTAATGTCGAACATGATCATGAAGCATTAATAGACACGCAACGTGAATTTGGTCAATACGTATCACAATTATTACAAAACAATCAACGTACATTTTTATTAGGAGGCGGCCATGATATTGCTTATGCACAATATTTAGGTGTGCGTGAAGCCAACCCTAATCAATCCATTGGTGTAATTAATATTGACGCTCATTTTGACAATCGTAAAGAAGAATCATCTACATCTGGTACAAGTTTTCGTCAAATGTTAGAGCAAGATGATCAATTAGATTATTTTGTATTAGGTATACAAAAACCAGGCAATACACCAAACTTATTCGATTACGCTAGAAAAACAGGCACAGAATTTGTTTTAGCCGAAGAAATGATCGATAACATTCATCCACGTATTAAAGATAAATTAGATCAATTTATTAACCAACATGATATTATTTTATTTACAATTTGTATGGATGTAGTAGATAGTGCCTATGCCCCTGGTGTAAGTGCTAATGCAGTATTTGGTTTAACACCATTTACTGTTTTAGAACTAGCTAAACGTATCTTAGAATCTGATAAAGTAACATCAGTCAGCATCGCCGAAACAAATCCAAAATATGACATCGACCAACGCACAGCCAAACTCGTCGGCCACATGTTAACCCACTTCATACACTATCTATAAAAAGTGCGGACAATTGCGTTCAGGATTCGATGTAATACCTAGGGACAAGCGAAAATCGCTCTTTGATTTTAGCGCGTCACGTAGTATTATCGAGAATCCTGCAATTGGGAGCCGGATTACAATAGAGTGCGGAAGAAAGCGCTTTGGCCCCGAGCAAAATCGCCCAGGAGGCAAAAATTGGTTTTTCAATTTTTGTGACCTGGGCGTTTTTTATGATTTAATATGTTGCCAATAATGTTGACATAGTTTAACTAATTCGAGAACTTGTTGGTTGTACTGACGTTTACGTGAATAATTAATATAAATTTGGCGTTTCATATTTGGGCGAATTTGAATCGCATTTAAAGCATTCGTGTTAAACGATTGATAATACACTCTTGGAATCACTGCATAACCCATGCGTTGGCGTACAAAGTTGGCCGCCACTTCAAACCGTTCCACTTCCATAACAATATTGGGTCTAACATTTAAACGTGTAAAGTAATCATCGATATGTTTGCGCACTTGATAACGACGATTAGGAACAATTAGTGGTAAGTGTTTAATGGAAATGGATTTTTGGTGTTGATACTCATCTTTCGGTGTAAGTAAAACGTAATCTTCTTTATATAATGGGACCGACACAATGTCTTCATGTTTGATTTCATCATTTGATAACCCAATATGAATATCAAAATTCACTAATCGTTGCGTGAGTTGTTGAGGGTCTAGTATTTCAAGAATTTGATAGTGTTGATCAGGATTATTGAGGTTATGCTGTCTGATTAACACAGAAACCCAATGTGCTGTTGATTCAAGAATGGACATTTTAATTTTAGGTGTTTGACTTAATTTTAAATCGTACATTTTTTCAAGCGTCTGGTGATACTGTTGAACGAGATCGACGGCATGATTATAAAATTGAATGCCTTTTTCCGTAATTGAAATTTCTTTTGTCGTACGTTTTAACAATGGATAACCTAAGTCTTCTTCCATTTTTTTAATAGTCGCTGTTAGAGATGGTTGACTAATATGAAGTGCGTTGGCTGCTTTAGTAAAACTATTATGGTTAACGACTTCGATAAAGTATTCTAATTGGATGATTTTCATAGGATTCCCCTTCATTTATAACTTGAAACTATTAATAATTAGTTTATTTATATTGGTTAATAATAGCATATCATATTATAATAGAAGTGTTGATGGACAACGCTTCATCTAACGTGTTAAAGAGATGGGAGAAAGAAACATTGGATGATGGGGCATTCAATGTGAACGTTGCACGGTGAAAATTGAATAACAGTGTATGGCCAATAAATATGTATTATTTATACGATTAATTATCAGTTTTTTCTAAATTATTAAAAATGAATTGTGGACGGTTGATTCGTTTCAACAATGAAGCACGACAACCGAACACTATGACACATATTTTATTGGTTTGAACTAAACAAAGGGGTGTTCAAATGACATCACAAGAGAAATCAATTAAAGGTAAAAATATGTGGCAATTTTGGCTTTATAGTGCTTTAGGGATTATTTGCTTTTTTGTGCCTGTGACGATTAACGGGACAAACACAATTCTTGTTGATCATGCACATTTAGGCATTAGGGCAATGTTAGGCGCGGCTATGCCATATGTTGCACTATTAATGATAATATTCGGTGCAGTTTTACCTATCATACGTCTTGAATTTAAAAAATCATTTACAGACTGCGTTATTGTGATTTTTAAAGTGTTAGGTGCCATTATTGGGTTTATGTACGTATTTAACATAGGACCTGCAATCTTGTTTAATCCTGATTACGGTCCATTCTTATTTGATAAGTTAATGTTACCATTAAGCGTCTTAATTCCAATTGGTGCGATCGCTTTGTCCCTATTAGTTGGTTATGGGCTATTAGAGTTTATCGGTGTAATTATGGAACCAGTGATGAAACCTGTGTTTAAAACACCAGGGAAGTCTGCGGTAGATGCGGTTGCATCGTTTGTAGGTAGTTATTCTTTAGGATTGCTCATTACCAATCGTGTCTATCGTGATGGTATGTACAACAAAAAAGAAGCGGTGATTATCGCGACTGGATTTTCGACAGTGTCGGCCACTTTTATGGTCATTGTTGCACGTACTTTAGATTTGATGGATCATTGGAACTTGTATTTTTGGACTTGCTTAGTCATTACCTTTGCTGTAACAGCTATTTCGGCGCATATTCCACCGATATCACTTGAATCTACAAAATATTATGGTGGACAGGAAGGTCAAAAAGAAGTCCAAATCGAAGGGAGTCGCCTTCGAGCAGCGTGGGATGAGGCTAAAAAACAATCTCATCAGTCTTTACCTTTACTTAAAAATATATGGGTAAATGTGAAAGACGGATTGGAAATGACGATTGCGATATTACCGTCAATTTTATCAATTGGATTTATAGGATTACTACTCGCAAATTATACGCCAATTATTGATTGGGTGAGTTATATCTTTTATCCATTTGTATATATTTTTCCAATTCCAGATCAAGCTTTATTGGCTAAAGCTTCGGCTATTTCAGTTATTGAGATGTTTTTACCATCATTACTTGTGGCTCAAGCGGCTATTCAAGTTAAATTTGTGGTCGCGATTACGAGTGTCTCAGCAATCATTTTCTTCTCGGCATTGGTGCCATGTATTTTAGCAACAGAAATTAAAATACCAATTTGGAAATTGATTGTGATTTGGTTCATTCGTGTCGCAATAACATTATTAATTGCTATACCACTTAGTTTATTATTATTTTAATCGAAGGAGCGATGTGAGATGTCTAGAGAAATTAAAGCTAAAAAAGGGTTAGAAATTGAATGTAAAGGATGGGAACAAGAAGCGGTTCTAAGAATGTTATACAATAACTTAGATCCAGAAGTAGCAGAACATCCTGATAAACTTGTCGTTTACGGCGGAATTGGTAAAGCGGCACGTAACTGGGAAGCGTTTGATGCCATTGTGGATACGTTACGTCGTTTAGAAGATGATGAAACAATGCTTGTGCAATCTGGTAAACCAGTTGCGGTATTTAAAACACACAAAGAAGCACCACGTGTATTATTATCTAACTCTGTCTTAGTACCAAAGTGGGCAAATTGGGAACACTTTAATGAACTAGATAAAAAAGGATTAATGATGTACGGTCAAATGACAGCTGGTAGTTGGATTTATATTGGTTCACAAGGTATTGTGCAAGGTACATACGAAACATTTGCAGAACTTGCTAACCAACATTTTGATGGTTCATTAAAAGGAACAATTACATTAACTGCTGGTTTAGGTGGTATGGGAGGTGCTCAACCACTTGCTGTAACGATGAACGAAGGTGTTGTAATCGGTGTAGACGTTGACCCTTCAAGAATTGAAAAACGTATCGAGACTCGTTACTGTGACATCATTACACACTCACTTGATGAAGCGTTAGAAAAAGCTGAAGAAGCTAAAAATAAAGGGGAAGCATTAGCGATTGGTTTAGTAGGTAATGCTGCAGAAGTACATCACGAAATCATTAAACGTGATTTCAAAATTGATATTGTAACAGACCAAACGTCAGCACACGACCCATTAAATGGTTATGTTCCTGAAGGTTATTCTTTAGAAGAAGCTGACAAATTACGTGAAGACAATCCAGAAGAATATGTGAAGTTATCAAAAGCATCAATGAAAAAACATGTTGATGCGATGTTACAACTTCAACAAAAAGGTGCGATTGCATTTGACTATGGTAATAACATTCGTCAAGTTGCTTTCGATGAAGGTTTAGAAAATGCGTTTGATTTCCCTGGTTTCGTACCAGCATATATTCGCCCATTATTCTGTGAAGGTAAAGGACCATTCCGTTTTGCGGCATTATCAGGTGATCCAAAAGACATCGAGCGTGCTGATGAATTAATGCGTGAACTATTCCCAGAAGATGAAAAGTTAAATCGTTGGTTAGATATGGCGTCTGAAAAAATCTCATTCCAAGGTTTACCATCACGTATTGCATGGTTAGGTTATGGCGACCGCGCTAAAATGGGTGTAGCACTTAACGAATTAGTACGTAAAGGTGAAATTTCAGCACCAATCGTTATTGGTCGAGATCATTTAGATTCTGGATCAGTGGCGTCACCAAACCGTGAAACAGAATCAATGAAAGATGGTTCTGACGCTGTAGGTGACTGGGCTATCTTAAACGCATTAGTGAATACAGCAGCAGGTGGCTCATGGATTTCTGTACACCATGGTGGTGGTGTAGGTATGGGTTACTCACTTCATGCTGGTATGGTTGTCGTTGCAGATGGTACAGATCGTGCAAAAGAAAGATTACAACGTGTATTAACGACAGATCCGGGTATGGGTGTAGTAAGACATGCTGATGCAGGTTATGAGACAGCGATTGAAACGGCAAAAGAAAAAGGTGTCGATATTCCAATGATTACAGGTAAAGGTGATGAAAAATAATGAATGATTTATTGATTCAAAATATTAAAGAGTTAGTTTTACCCAAATCCACAGATCGCCCATTAAAAGGGGATGAGTTGGATGAATTAAATATTGTTGAGAATGGAACAGTAGTCGTAAAAGATGGAAAAATTGTTTATTCTGGTCCATATACAGACGAATATGAAGCAAAAGAAACAATTGATGCTTCTGACAAAGTCGTGTCTCCTGCGTTAGTTGATGCACACACGCACCTTGTCCACGGTGGTTCACGTGAACACGAAATGAGCTTAAAACGCCAAGGGGTATCTTATTTAGAAATTCTTGAACAAGGCGGAGGCATTTTATCAACAGTAGAATCCACTCGTAAAGCAAGTGAAGATGAGTTATTTGAAAAAGCTGAACATGATTTACTAACAATGATTCATCATGGTGTCCTTGCAGTTGAAAGTAAGAGTGGTTACGGCTTAAATAAAGAAAATGAACTTAAACAATTACGTGTGTCACGTCGATTACAAGACAAATATAATTTAGATATGCGTCATACTTTCCTAGGGCCACACGCTGTACCTAAAGAAGCAGAATCAAACGAACAATTTTTACAAGATATGATTGATTTATTACCAGAAGTAAAAGAATATGCAGACTTTGCGGATATCTTCTGTGAAACAGGTGTATTTTCAATAGAAGAATCGAAATGCTATATGGAAGCTGCTAAAGAACAAGGATTCCAACTTAAAATTCACGCTGATGAAATCGATCCTTTAGGTGGCTTAGGTTTAGCAATTGATGAAAATGCGATTTCTGCAGATCACTTAGTGGCATCTAGTGACGAAGACAAAAAGAAATTAGATTCATCTAATACAGTAGCTGTACTATTACCAGGAACAACATTCTATCTAGGTAAAGAATCTTATGCAGATGCAAGAGGCATGTTAGACAACAATGGTGCCATTGCATTGGCAACAGACTTCAACCCAGGTAGCTGTGTAACAAACAATTTACAAATGGTAATGGCGATTGCAGCACTTAAATTAAAATTATCACCAAATGAGATTTGGAACGCGGTCACTGTTAATGCAGCGAAAGCAATTGATGTCGATGCAGGTACAATTAATGAAGGTGACAAAGCGAACATTGTTGTATGGCATGCACCAAACCATGAATATATTCCTTACCACTATGGTATTAATCATGCTGAAAAAGTAATTAAAGATGGTAAAGTGATTGTTAATCGCGACTTATCACTTTCATAAGTCTTAGAAGAACTATAATAATAGGTTGAGGCACAAGTGCTCATGCTTGATGCCTCAATCTTTTTTTATGCGTAGCTTGTCAAACAAGTAAAGACATCCTACACTAAAGGTATATTAAAATAATTTGAATAGTATGACAAAAGGGGAGTGGATGATAATGGCAGATTTAACTGAGCAACTTAAAAATTGGCGTCGTGAATTTCATCAAACACCTGAAACTTCCATGAATGAATATCATACGACGACTAAGCTAAAAGGTATTTTAAATGATTATGATATTAATATTTTAGATGCACCTTTAGAAACTGGATTTATCGCAGAGATTGGTCAAGGGGAGAACATGGTCGCCGTTCGTACAGATATTGATGCTTTACCGATACAAGAGGCAACGGATTTATCATTTAAATCACACAATGAGGGTGACATGCATGCTTGTGGACATGATATACATATGGCGTCAATTCTTGGTACCGCAATACGCTTAAAAGCACAGGAAGAACGATTGAACGGACGCGTGCGTTTTATTTTTCAACCAGCGGAAGAAATCGGTTATGGTGCCGTTAAATTAGCAGAAACAGGTTTATTAGACGGGGCTAAAGCGATTATTGGTTTTCATAATGATCCGGATTTAAAAGTGGGTGAATGGCGCGCAAAATCAGGCCATATGACCTCCAATGTAGACCGTTTTACAATTAATATTGAAGGTGTAGGGGCACATGCTGCAATGCCACAGGATGGCAACGATCCACAAGTGGTCGTAGCACAATTGGTTTCAGGATTACAAACCATTGTGAGCCGTAATATTGCACCATATGAAGAAGCGGTAGTTACCATTGGTCGTATTGAAAGCGGTCATACATGGAATGTTATACCGCAATCAGCTGTTTTAGAAGGGACAGTTCGGTCATTTGAGGCCGGTGTAAGAGATAAAATCGAAGCACGTATGGAACGTATTTGTAATGGGATAGCCCAACAATATAATGTAGACGTTCAATTGAATTATCAACGCATTACACAATCAGTCGAAAATGACGCAGATTTGCAAGAAATGGCAATAGATGTCGCGAAATCAGTGGGTTATAATGCTGAAGTACTACCACGTGCGCTAGCTATTGGTGAAGATTTTTCAGGGTATCAGAGCGTAGCACCTATTCACTTTGCGATGATTGGTTCAGAAAGTGACTATGCTTTACATCATCCAAAATTTAATCCCGATGAAGCGATATTAGATAAAGTGCCAGATTACTTTGTAACATTCGTAAATCGTTTATTAGAAGATGCTTAAAGTGTTTGACGCATTGCATGTTTTAGTGTAATGTTTGAATAGTATAATCAAATACTTCATATCAAGAGAAGTGGAGGGACTGGCCCGTTGATACTTCGGCAACATGATAAGCGTGTGCCAATTCCAGAAGTAATCATTATTTTAAAGGATGGTTACTGAAGATAAGAAGTGATATAAACCGAGATGCGAATTGAGGTCTTAACTTTTTAGAATGGAATGGTAACGCATTAATCTAAGAAGTAATTGATCTCAATTTTTTTATAAGGAGTCATTTCATGTCAGTTCAGAGCGAGAAAGAAAAAGGTCATGCATGGGGGTTAATTCCCTTAATCGTATTTATAGGTATTTTTTTAGGAGCAGGGATTATTACACAAGATTTTACGTTTATGCCGTTAAACGTAGCAGCAATTATTGGCGTTATTGTGGCTTTATTACTTAAACCAAAAACAAAATTTACAGATAAAGTGGAAGTATTTGCTAAAAGTGCAGGGCACCCTAATATCGTATTGATGATGTTAATTTTTATTTTAGCAGGTGCCTTTTCTCAAACAGCTGAAGCGATGGGTGGCGTCACATCTATCGTAAATTTAGGATTATCATTTATCCCTCAAAACTTTTTAATTGTGGGTATCTTTTTAATTTGTATGTTTATTTCGATCTCTATGGGGACTTCTGTTGGTACTGTAGCAGCGATTGCACCAGTAGGCTTTGGTATTAGCCAAGCAACTGACATCCCATCTGCATTAACAATGGCCACAGTAGTAGGTGGTGCGATGTTTGGCGATAATTTATCAATGATTTCAGATACAACCATTGCTGCGGTTAGAACACAACAAACAAAAATGAGCGACAAGTTTAAAGTGAATTTTCGAATTGTCATCCCAGGTGCGATTGTGACAATGGTGATTTTATGGTTTTTAACATTTAATAACCATATGGACACAGCTAAAAGTTATGACTTTGATATTATTAAAGTCATTCCGTATTTACTCGTTTTAATTTTAGCGATTATTGGTATTAATGTTATCTTAGTATTGCTGGGCGGTATTTTCTTATCCGGTTTAATTGGCTTATTGAAGCATGATTTTAATTTAGCCGAATTTTTAAAAGCGGCTTCAGAAGGTATTATTGGTATGGAAGATATTGCCATCATTGCTTTGTTAATTGGCGGTATGATTGGTTTAGTTGAATATTACGGTGGCGTAACATGGCTGCTGAATTTTGTTAAAAATCGTATTCAAACTCGTCGTGGTGCGGAACTTGGTATTGCGGGATTAGTCAGTGTAGCAGATATTTCGACTGCAAATAATACCATTTCAATATTAATGACTGGCCCTCTTGCGAAAGATATAGCAGAAGAGTACGATATTGATCCGAGAAAGTCGGCAAGTATTTTAGATATTTATGGTAGTGCATTTCAAGGGTTTATTCCGTATAGTCCTCAATTAATTGCGGCTGCGGGTGTTGCAGGCCTTTCGCCAGTTATGCTGTTACCTTATTCAATATATCCAATTATCCTTGCAATATGTGGTTTGGTCGCAATATTTTTTAACCTTCCTAAGTTAAAACGCTCAAATCAAAAGACCGATAACGTTAAATCATAAAGGATCTATGTGAATGTGCGCCAATAAATAATACGCTTGTACTGCCAAATGACTAGATTTTGCGATACAATAGTTATAACAACTTTTGTAAAGAACTGAGGTGAATACATTGCAACCTATGGATAACGAATGGGTAGAAATTAATATTGTTCGATTAATGAAGGCAGCTCCTTCTCAAGTATATAATGCATGGCTAGAGCCGGCTTATTTAAAAACGTGGTTTATGACTACGCCTAGAACAAATCAAACAGCGCATAGTGACATGAGCGAAGGTGGCCACTACAAAATTGTTGATCAAAGAAATCATAAAGAAATTGTTATTACTGGAACTTATGCTTCATTAATACCAGATTTTGAAATTATTAAAACCATTCAAATGCCGGAATTAAGTGACGAAGTGGATCAAATTGAAGTACACTTTGAAGAAAGAAGTCCTGGCATTACTGAAATGAACTTTACTTATAGAGGCGTTATACGTAAAGAGCGACGTTTAACTAACCTAGAGTATAAACAAAAGAAAAAAGAATATCATGACCATACCGCTCATGGATTTGAATTGATGTTTGATCGATTACAACATCAACTTGAATCGAGCGAAGAAGAGGTTTAAAAAATAAGGTGTTTCAATGATAGAATGCAGAACATGCATGCTACAATGAAACACCTTTTTTAACATGATAAAACATTATTTTGGAACCCTCTTAATGGCAGACTAGCGTGATAAATATCAATATGGCTAGTTGCAAGTTTTTGAATCAATAAACCGAAAGTCTTAGGTTCTGTAGTGACTTTTAAAACATGATTTGAAAAGCTATATTGAATCTCTCTATCTTTAAAGCTATTTAAGACATCAATCACTTTATCTTTAATAAATAGATCACTTAAGCCATCAATCAAAATGTCAAAATGCTTCTCAAAGCTATTGAATTTTGAAGAAGATAACATTTTGCGCTCATGTTTCGTTAATATGATTTGATTAAAAATGAAATTATGAAAGCTTAAAAAACTAATTAAGTAAGGTAGTGCTTTTTTAGGCAAATCAACGCGTAATAAATAATATGTTTGAACTTTAATAAATTCAGCATTGAAATGAAATTGTGATTTAAGTTGAGCAAGTAATTTAAGTATTTTTCGGCGTGTAAAAAAATGAGCAGCTTGGTCAATATGTAACGTATAGGATTCTAATTTATCAATAATCATTATAATTCCTCATCTTAAATTTTTGTTATATATATCTTATCACTAAGTACTAAAAAAAGCAGTAGGTCTTAAGATCGAAATACCAATAAAGTGTGGACAATTGCGTTCAGGGTTCGATGTAATACCTAGGGACAAGCGAAAATTGTTTTTTAATTTTTGCGCGTCACGTAGTATTATCGAGAACCCTGCAATTGGGAACCGGATTAAACAAAGTGCGGAGTGCTGCGGTCAGAACTCGAGCAAAATCGAGCGCTGAACTCAAACCGTTCTTTGGTTTTAGTGAAGCGTCTCATTTTGTTGAGAGTTTTGCAGCACGTAGCCGGATTATAAACAAAGTGTGGACAATTACGTGCACTTCGAACGCAGAGAGTTAGTGCACGTTATGCATGCGAGCGAATAGCGAGCAGGCGAACCTCAATTAACTTCGAACGCAGAGAGTTAGTGCCCGTTATGCATGCGAGCGAATAGCGAGCAGGCGAACCTCAATTAACTTCGAACGCAGAGAGTTAGTGCCCGTTATGCATGCGAGCGAATAGCGAGCAGGCGAACCTCAATTAACTTCGAACGCAGAGAGTTAGTGCACGTTATGCATGCGAATGAAGATGAGCAGGCGAACCTCGATTAACTTCGAACGCAGAGAGTTAGTGCCCGTTATGCATGCGAACTTTTCGTTTTGAACGATTACAAAATCGTTTAAAACGACTATTTTCTATTATTCTTTAAAAAGGATATTGCTACGACTAACTAATTATGTTAATATTCAGATTATTAAGAAAATGGGAGTGTTTCAAATGCTTGTTAAAGTCAGTCAATTTGCATCGAAAACATTTGTGTTATGGATGTTAGTCGTTAGTGTTTTTGCATTTTTAGTGCCGAGTACATTTGTAAGTTTCGGACCATTTATTCCGTATTTACTAGGGGTCGTTATGTTGGGAATGGGCTTAACAATTCGGTTAGAGGATTTTAAGTTAATACTAAAGCAACCTAAGCCGGTAGTGATCGGCGTAGTTTTACAATATACGATTATGCCTTTATTAGCGTTTGGTATTGCTAAAGGGTTTCAACTTCCTCCAGAGATTGCGATAGGAGTGATGCTCGTAGGATGTTGTCCAGGTGGTACGTCAAGTAATGTAGTATCTTATTTAGCAAAAGCGAATGTCGCATTGTCGGTTACGGTTACCTCTGTCTCAACAATGTTGTCACCGATTCTGACGCCATCATTAATGTACTTATTCGCAAATCAATGGATGAGTGTCTCATTTTTAAGTTTGTTCTCATCTGTTATTAAGGTAGTCATTGTACCGATTATCATCGGACTTGTGATTCAAAAGATTTTTAAAAAAGCTGCTGAAAAGAGTGAGGATATTTTACCTATTGTATCAGTCGTTGCGATTTCTATTATTTTAGGAGCAGTGATTGCTGGTAGTAAGGAAATGTTATTTCAAACAGGCGCATTAATTTTTCTAGTTGTGATTTTACATAATCTGTTAGGTTATTTCATCGGTTATATTTTATCGCATGTCTTTAAGTTAAATACGTTTGATAAAAAAGCAATTTCCATTGAAGTGGGTATGCAAAATTCTGGCTTAGCAGCGTCTCTAGCCACAGTTCATTTTAATCCGCTAGCAGCAGTTCCGGGGGCAGTCTTTAGTTTTATTCATTGTATTAGTGGTCCGTTACTCGCTAAAGTTTGGACATCAAACCTATTTCGTAAAGCTCGTAAAGAAACAGCATAATTTTTTAATAGCGCAAGGGGCTGGTATTTAAAGCATTAATGCATTGGGAAACCGATTAACGGTCTCCCAAAAGCAGGATTTTCGGCAGAAAGTTCACGATTCGCCAAAATTTGACGGATTATAAATGATCAAATGTGCTTTGACACATTTGTAAGAACGACTAACTCAACGAAGTCGTTCTTTATTTCGTTCGCTTCTGCTCAAACCCTGAACGCTTTTGTACCAACCTCTTTTTAACGTGTTAATTTACAGTTGGGTTAGGTTGTGCGAAAATAAAGTTTAAAATAACCATTTTAAATTTAAGCGTACGGTTAAAAAGGGGAGTTAACATGGCGAAAGTTTTAAATCAATACTTTATGACAGTCGTTTTAGGGGTAACTTTACTGATTTTATCTGTAGGTTTCAACACAGCTTATCATTTTCATTTCAGCTTTATTATTACGTTAATTCTTTGTGTCACTTTATTTAATTTTTTAATTGAAACGAGCCTACAACGTCTACAGCTTTCTATGTTAAAACGTCATTTAATTCAAAGTATTATTTTTCCTATTAATATTGGTCTAATTGCACTTATTTTAGGGGTATATTATCTATGTGTTTAATGTTAAGCAAAAAGATTGAACATTAACGGTATAAAAATTATACTTAAAACTATAAAAATACGTTTAAAGGAGAGCATTTATATGACGCATATTACAGGACATCATCATATTTCAATGTATACAAAAGATGTAGATGAAAACAAAGCTTTTTACATGGATGTACTTGGTTTGAAGCTGGCAAAAGAAACAGTCAATCAAGATGACGATCAAATGGTTCACTTGTTTTATGGCGATAATCGAAGCTCAGTAGGCACATTACTTACATTTTTTGAAATTCCTAACGCTGGTATGATGCGTAAAGGCACAAATATGATAGCACGGATCGGTTTATTGGTTCGAGATGAAAATGCGTTAGATTACTTTGAAAAAAGATTGCAAGATAAAGCGCAAAATATAGAAAAAGGTTATTATTTAGGTCAACCCGCACTTTATTTTGATGATCCAGAATCTTTATCTTTTGTGCTGATAGCTAATCAAGATGCTACTATACCAGAAACTTGGGAAAACCCTACGCAAAGTGACATACCTGAGGCGTATCAAATCTTAGGCATGGGGCCTATTGAAATACACGTTCAAGATCCTGCAAAAACAACGACTTATTTAACAGAAGAACTGGGCTTTAAATTAAAATATAAAGATGACGAAACGGTCTATACACTTGATGAACAAGGGTATTACTCTGATGTAGTAGTTATTCAAAAAGATGGACCAAACGTAAGACCTGGTAGAGGTTATGTGCATCATCATGCTTTTGCGACAAAAGATGAAGATCATTTAAATCAATTAGTCCAACTTCATGATCAACTGCCAGGTAGACATTCAGGTATGATTGATCGTAAATGGTTCAAATCTCTGTATTATCGTCAAAATAAAATTATGTTCGAATTTGCGACGCTTCAACCGGGTTTTGAATAATTTCAATGAATTGCTCAATAAGATTTGATACACTAAGGGCAATTCGCATCTTAGGAGGTCAAATCATGTATCGAGCAGCCATTTTTGATTTTGATGGTACGATTATTGATACTGAACAACATTTATTTGAAACGATTAATCAACACCTTACTGAGGATGGGCATGAGCCGATTACGATTGAATTCTATCGCTCGAATATCGGTGGACGTGCATTGCCATTGCATAGATATTTAGTTGATTTATTAGGGGAAGATCATGTTTCCCGAATTTATGAAGCACATCATCAAAGTGCTGCCCATCTACCTTTACGTCCAGGTGTATTAGAGTTATTAGAGACCTTACATGCTCGACATATTCCGATTGCGGTTGCTTCAAGTAGTAGTCGTGAGCAAGTCCAAAAACATATTGAATCATTAGGGATTGGTTCTTATATTTCTGTCGTTAAAGGACGTGAAAATGTGGAAGCGGTAAAGCCTGCACCAGATTTATATTTAACAGCGGTTCAAGCATTAAATTATAGCCCAGCTCATTGTTTAGCGATAGAAGATTCAGTAAGAGGCGCTACTGCAGCGGTAACTGCAGGATTAGATGTTATTGTTAACACCAATGCAATGACACAAGTTAATGATTTTTCACATTTACCAATTAAAGCAAAGGATATCGATTTATCTACTGTGGTTTCTCGATATTTTAATGGGATGTAGTTATGAGTAGTGAGATGATTGTATTATTTATCGTTGGCCCACTCATTATTCTGTGTGGCAACCTTATACTTGCGCCACGTTTTCAAAAACACATACCGATGAAAGTTCATATTCGTTCGGCAATCATTGGTGTGGTGTTGTATTTATTAGGTGCAGTACTTGTATATTACTTTTTTCTACAAGGTAAAATATAACAAAAAAGTAGCATTGAGTATTAAATGACTCAATGCTACTTTTTATTCATCGTTTTAATAATGTGCGCTATAACATAAAGTAAAGGGCTACTATAATAAGAACAAGTAAAATACCATCGACACCGACCATTAACTTATAGCGGGTATTTGGTACGCCTTCTTTAGTGGCTTTGTATGCCATGATTGCGTTAGGTATAAAGCTGATTAATAAAATAACAATAATGATAATGCCTAAAGTTAAAGTATTCATAATAAGCTCCTTTATTTACGACCACGAATATAGCCTATCAGTAAACCAATGACGATGCCAACTAATGCGCCAATAAGTTCTAAGTTTAACCAAACCCCTGCCAAAATCCCAAGAATGACACAAATCATAAGAGGCGGTCCATATTGTAATTTACGTTGTTCAGAACTTAGTAAACTAAATACTAATACATACAGTACAATAAAGACAATCGCAATTAAAATAGATTTGGTAATTAAAGGCATAAGCGGTGTGGTTTGACTCATCCAATTCGCGAAGAAAAAGATGAGCCCTAAACATATTCCGATAAATAGGCCTTTGATAAGACGTTGTTGAGTCATAAGTCGCTCCTTTTTAAATTAATGACCTTATTATAGCATATTAGATTTCTTATTTTTCTTAATCAATTTAAATTGTCCATGGTCATTGAGATAAGCATAAAATAATCCGATCACTAGACCCCCGCCTATATAGTTTCCGATAAATGCGGCGATAATATTTTTAATGACATGACCCATTTCAAGGGAAGGCAAATTATAAAATAATGTGCCAATAAATAAACAAGCGTTATAAACGACGTGTTCATAGCCCATAAATGCAAAAATCGTTACACCAAACATCATGACAAACATTTTAGCGAAGACGTCATCAATTTGCATAGCAATAACTAAAGAAATGTTGATAAAGAAATTGGCAAAAATAGCTCGAACCAATATATTTTGAAAGCTAAACGTAACTGATTTCGTATGCACAGTGTCCGTTAACATATTAATCATATCTGGTGTCATCACGTTTGTTAATCGCATTAAACCAAATAAAATAACGGCACCTAAAATGTTGCCGAAAAAGCATAATAAAAATATTTTAAGAACACGGCCTGGCTTTATGAGACGATAATATAATCCTACTGTAAAATACATAAAATTACTTGTTAATAATTCGGAATTAGTGAAGAGAATTAACACAAGCGCAAAACTAAATGCAATTGAGCCCAATATGTTCACTAATCCAGGTGGTAAATCAGGTGCTAAGCTTGATTTAACCATTAATACAAACACGGTAATGATGCTAATAATAAATCCGGCCATCATCGCACGAAAAAGATAACGTTTGAGATAAAAACTTTGTAATACATCCTTTTTATTAATTGTGTCTATAATATTCGCAACCCATTCTCTCCCATAAAAAATACTATCCCATTTAATGTTCTTATGTTCCATAACTCGATATTTCCTTTCTAACGTAATATATCTATTATAAAAAAGGTGATATTTATTGTGAATAGATTCACAATAAATTTTTATGACTATATTATGACATTTTTCAGCAAATATAAATATTTCCTTCATTACATGAAAAATGCGGTGATTCAACAAGAATGATGTAAATATAAAATAATATCTTAATTAATTTGGAAAGCGTTTACATTTTTTTACTGAAAATGCTTCTATTCTTTTCGATTTGTAGTATAATAGCGCCATGTAGTTTTAATATTTTGAATAGGGGTTCAATAAGAGATGGAGGATTGTTATGGAAAACAATGAATTACACAGAGGCCTCAGTTCACGTCAGATTCAAATGATTGCACTTGGCGGCACAATTGGTGTTGGCCTATTTATGGGGGCATCAAGTACAATCGAGTGGACAGGTCCATCAGTTATTTTCGCTTATTTAATAGCGGGGTTATTTTTATTCTTAGTGATGCGCGCGATGGGAGAGATGGTTTATCTTTATCCAACAACAGGTTCGTTCGCTAACTATGCAACAGACTACATTCATCCAGTAGCGGGGTATATTACATCTTGGGCGAATATATTTCAGTGGATTGTAGTTGGTATGTCTGAAGTTATTGCAGTTGGAGAATACATGAAGTTTTGGTGGCCAGAATTACCGTCTTGGGTACCAGGTATTATCGTTATAGTATTATTAACAGCAGCTAACGCGATTTCAGTTAAAGCATTTGGTGAGTTTGAATTTTGGTTTGCAATGATCAAAATTGTCACAATTATTTTAATGATTATTGCTGGCTTCGGTTTGATTTTCTTCGGATTAGGGAACGGCGGAAATCCAATCGGGTTAAGTAATTTAACTGAGCATGGTGGCTTTTTACCAAATGGTTGGATTGGCTTTTTCTTTGCGTTATCTATTGTTATTGGCTCATATCAAGGGGTAGAGTTAATAGGGATTACAGCTGGAGAAACGAAAGATCCACAAAAGAACATTAAGAAAGCGGTAAACGGTGTTATTTGGCGTATTCTTATTTTTTACATAGGCGCTATTTTTGTCATCGTTACAGTTTATCCTTGGAATGAACTACAAGATATTGGTAGTCCGTTTGTGGCAACATTCGCTAAGGTAGGTATTACAATCGCGGCTGGTTTAATTAACTTTGTTGTGATCACTGCAGCGATGTCAGGATGTAACTCAGGTATTTTCAGTTCAAGTCGTATGATTTTCACTTTAGCTCAAAACGGTCAATTACCAAAAATATTCACAAAAGTTATGAAAAATGGAGTACCATTCTACACAGTTCTTGCAGTATCCATTGGTATCTTTATAGGGGTTATTTTAAATATTGTGTTACCAATGATTATTGAAGGATCTGAAAGTATTTTCGTTTATGTATACAGTGCATCAATCTTACCAGGTATGGTACCGTGGTTTATGATTTTAATCAGTCATATTCAATTTAGACGTAAATATCCAGAAAAAATAGAAAATCATCCATTTAAAATGCCAGGAGCGCCGTTTACAAACTATTTAACAATTGTCTTTTTACTACTTGTATTAGTAGGGATGATTATTAATGTTGAAACACGCGTATCTGTGATTATCGGATTTATCTTCTTAGGATTTATGTCAGCATTTTTCTTTATGCGTGGTTATCATAAACGCGATAAAAAAGATTTAATGTTATAAGTTAGAGCCTTTAGAGGTTAAGACTAAAAGTACGTTGAATCATGCAAAGCTTGTACTAAGCGATGCATATCAATGCGCTAAGTCTTAACCTCTATTTATTTTGAAAAAATTATTGAGAGAGTGAAAGGTGCTGCTGTGCGGTTTGTATCACTGTAATATATCCGCGATTAACGAGGGATTGATTGCCATAATCAATACGAATGAGAGGGTTGTGATAAAGATTGTCTAAACATTGATAGTACGCTTCATAAAAATAGGGTGGTGTGAAGTTCAATGTATCAGGACGGGGTGCTTGTTGATAATAACTTGAAACAAGCTCGTGAAGTTGATCGAGTGCAGCGCGATCATCAAATGATGTTGATAAATAGTGTAAATCAAAAAAAGTAGCTTGATGCAGTAATTCAGCTAAATGCTTTATGGCTTCAGAATAAGTAGGAATAGAGTGTAGATTCATAGTTGTCATCCTTTCGATTAATATATTATAGTATAACACATGAGATAGAATTTTACTTAATTATCTGAAAGTTAATATATTAAAGGAGAGTGATTTTATGACAGCTTATCGTTGGAGAGATATAGCGTGGAGAGATTTATGGTTAATTCCGATTGTGCTTGTCTCACAATTTGTTTTAGCGTTTATCTTTTTCAGTATATCTATTGGCACCACACTTATAAATGGTGGTGAGATAACAGAAACTAGTTTAACATATGGCATCGTACTAACGATGGTAGTTTCTGTAATAAGTTATTTACTTGTTATCCTGAGTTTTTGGTTATTACACTTAAAAACGATGAAGACACGTTTTTTAGCAGGTATAGAAGGCATTAAAACATATTGGAAATGGATTGTGGGTGTGTATATTATTACATATGCCGTTTCAGTACTTTACAATGTTTTAAAACCATGGTTGCCTGAACCATTTCAATATGCCGAGTCTGAAAATGAAATGATTATTAATGAAATGATTAATAATACAGCATTGCTTCCATTAAGCTTTGCATTTATCGTCATTTTAGGTCCAATTGTTGAAGAAATCTTTTTCCGTCATATACTTATTGGTGAACTTGGCAAGAAATTCAATTTTAAAGTGATGGCGGTTATTTCGGTTGTGGGCTTTGCGGCTTTACATATTTTAGGGGCGCAGTCTCCTTTTGAAATAATTGATTACCTTATCTTAGCAGTCCCTATCGTATGGCTATATTTAAAAAGTGGCCGTAATTTAGGTGTGACAATCGCCTTCCACGTATTGAATAACTTTATTTCGTTTTTATTAACCTTAATATTTTAGAGAGAAAATATGTTGTTCCGCGTGAGCAGGTAAGCGAAGACCACAAAATAGTTTTAAATTAAGAAAGAAAAAGTTTTAGAAAGCGTTTACAATTATTTTAAGGTGTGGTATAGTTAATTTAGTTGCTAGGGGGATGGTACGATATCTATTCAAATGAGGGGTAACTATCATGGCGATAGTGTTTGAAATGGATGAGTTGTACTAGTTCTAGTTTTAACATCTTCAATATTTATTACTTACTTTCCTTTCTATACCGGTTGACTCGAGTCATCCGGTTTTTTTATGATTGTTGGTTATTATGTATATCAGTATAATATAATCAAATGGAGGAGAGATGTTATGATTTCAGACAATCAATTACATAATATTGATAAACAGATTCATGAGTGGCTTAAAACATTAGATACACTCATCCCAGAATTAATGAATACTTTAAAAACAGACAATAAAGGCAATCGTTTTGACCTTGTGACAAATGTAGATGAAACGATAGAACAACAGTTTGAAACATTTTTAAACCGCTATTATCCAGATCATCAACTGTACGGTGAAGAGTTTCATCATGATACCGATACATTAAAAACAGGACACACTTGGTTAATTGATCCAATAGATGGGACTGCTAACTTGGTAAAACAACAAAATGATTTTTGTATTATTATAGGTTATTTTATCGATAGTGAACCTGTCCTTTCATACATATATGATTATCCACGAGGTCACATTTATAAAGCAGTAAGACATCACGGTGTATTTATGAATGACCGAAAGATAGCACCACCAGCAGTGCAACCATTAAAAGATGTCATGATTTCCTTTAATAATAAAGTGATGAACGACCACACGATTCACGATTTATTAGATGCTTCATTCGGCTTTCGTTTGATGGGGGCTTGTGGTTTAGATTCTCTAAGAGTCATTACAGGACAATTTGGTGCGCACATTCATACAAACGCAAAACCTTGGGATATCGGTGCACAATTTTTATTTGCAAGCGAGCTTGGGCTCAAAATGACTAATTTTGATAAGGAACCGATTGATTTTACAAAAGGTGGTCCTTTTATTATTAGTAATCCAGGCTGCTATGAAGAAATATTAACAATTTTAAATAAAGATGGCGGTTACCAAAAAAATTAATTTGCGTCTTAAGGCGGATTTCATTTTATAAAAAATTGGATAGAATATAAAAATAAAAGAGTAGGGGTTGAGATATCAAGCATTAATGCTCTGGGAAACCGATTAACGGTGTCTCAACCTCTCTTCACACACGTATGGCATATTGACTAGCAAATGAGATAAAGACAATAACTTAATGTAACGCATTGATGTTGAAATGACTAACAAGCCATAATTAAGGCTTCCATCGACGTTAAGTGTAGTGTCTTTCTCTTTGATAGACACCTTATAAAGAATGGAGTGGGCTGTGTGGAATATAAAAGAGTAAAGCAAAAGAAAAATCCGATTGTTAAAGCTTTATTATGGATTGTAGGTATTTTATTTATTTTAGCAATTATTGCGATCGCTTATTTGGCTTTTAAAATTTTTGCAGTAGGTGGTGCAATTCATAATCCATTAGATCGCAACTATTCAGAATTACGATCTAAAGAGGTGGATTTAGATAAAGGAGAACCTTTCTCTATTGCATTATTTGGTGTCGATTCGGATTCGGTACGTGAAAGTGAGGGAAGCGGTGAACGTAGTGATACAATTATGCTATTATCTGTGAACCCTAAAACGAAAACGACTGACATGATTAGTATACCGCGTGACACACAAGCAGAGATCGTAGGGCAAGGAACGACTGAAAAAATAAATCATGCCTACGCTTATGGTGGTCCTGATATGGCAGTAAAATCATTAGAAAGTTTAATGAATGTACCTATAGATCATTATGCGACAGTGAATATGGATGGTCTAAAAGAAACTATTGATACGTTAGGTGGCATTGATGTCGTTAGTAATGCAACATTCTCAGTTAATAACCATCAATTTAATGAGGGTGAACAAGTGCATTTAGATGGTGAAGAGGCCATGGCATTTATTCGAAGCCGTAAAGAAGAAGGGGCCGGTGGAGACTTTGGTCGTCAAGAGCGTCAACAACTTGTACTACAAGGGCTTGCGAATAAACTTTCTGGCGTTTCTTCTATTACGAATTTCAATGCATTAATGGACCAACTTGGCAACAATGTAACGACAGATTTATCACTAGGAGAACTTAATACCATTCGCAGTAAGTATAAGGATGCGAATGATACAGTAAATCGTCATACACTAGAAGGTTCTGGTGGTATCCAAGATGATGGGGTATATTACTTCATCCCTGATGAAAATAATAAACAAGAATTAGTACAAATGTATCGAGATAATTTAGGTATTTAAAACAAAGTGCGGACAATTGCGGTTAGGGTTCGAAGTAATACCTAGGGACAAGCGAAAATCGCTCTTTGATTTTTGCGCGTCACGTAGTATTATCGAGAATCCTGCAATTGGGAGCCGGATTATACAAAGTGCGGAAGAAAGCGTTTAGAAATTGAGCAGAATCAAGCAAGAAGCGAAGATTGTTTTTTTAATCTTTGCGCCTTGCGTAGTTCTGTTGAAATTTCTGCTTTCTGAAGCCGGATTAAAAACAAAGTGTGGAAGAAAGCGGTTTGGCCCGAACAAAATCGCCCAGGAAGCAGCAATTGTTTTTCTAATTGATGCGTCCTGGGCTTTTTTCGGGCGTTTTGCAGCACATTAGTGTCACTTTTTTAGTTTAATTAAGCAATAAATTCATCCATTAAATTTAAAATTTTAAGATTATTCCAACAAATTTGGTATTTATTATTGTATGATAATGACACAAGGGGGGATTTGATGGAATGGCTTAAATTAATAGGTATTGTCATTATCATATTAGGATTTTATTTTAAATGGGACACAATCGGTACAGTGCTTATTGCTGCAGTGGTAACTGGACTTGTCTCTAATATGAATATCATGAACATCTTAGATACATTAGGAGGTGCGTTTGTAGATAGCCGCATGGTAACCCTGTTCATATTGACATTGCCAATGGTGGGTATGATTGAGCGTTTTGGCTTAAAAACGCAAGCAACCCGATTGATACATAAAATTCAAGGCATCACAGCAGGGAGTATTATGTCGCTCTATTTATTGATTCGCGAGATTGCTGGTTTAGCTTCTATTCGGATTGGAGGACATCCTCAATTTGTCCGTCCATTAATGAATCCGATGGTGCAAGCTGCAGCGAAAACAAAATATAAACAGAAGTTGGAAACAAAGGATGAAGAAAAACTAAAAGCACATATTTCTGCGATGGAAAACTATGGTAACTTTTTTGGTCAAAATTTATTTGTCGGTGCGTCGGGTGTATTACTCATTGTTTCAACCTTTGATTCCTTGAATATGGATGTGACTGCCGTTCGAATCGCATTATATTCTATACCGATCGCAATCGTTACTTTAGTTATCGGGGTCGTTCAAAATATTTTATTCGATCGTCGACTAGCCAAAAAATATGGTAAGAAAGTAGGTCGAAATGATGAGTGAAATGACAATTAATAAGATATTAGAACTGTTTTACATTTTAATCGGATTGCAGTTTTTTTATACAAGTTGGCGTGTTATTCGATTGAAACAAAATGATAAGCGTATCGGTACTGCGCTATTTTGGTTCATACTTGGATTTACGTTTATCGCTGGACCTTACATACCTAATTGGGTGAATGGCGTATTGGTTTTAGCGATGGGGTTTTTAACGATCACTAAAAACGTGAAATTAGGTCGTATTGTGGAAGTTGATGCGGAAGAAGAAGCGCAACATGCTTCTAAATATGGACTGAAGTTATTTATCCCAGCTATTGTATTGGCTTTAGCGGCAGTATTAATTTCAACATGGACTCCGCTTGGAGGAGCCATTGGTATAGGCCTTTCTTCTGTCATCGCGTTGTTTGTCGCTTATCTAGTATTGAGACCAAAACCGAAAGTAGGATTGTACGATAGCGATAGATTAGTGCAGCAAATTGGAACGGTTGGGATTCTACCCCAATTTTTAGCAGCACTTGGTATTTTATTTACAGTGAGCGGAGTAGGCGAGACGATTTCAAAAGGGATAACAGGCTTATTACCTGAAGGCAATGCCTTAATCGGTTCAGCGGCCTATATTATTGGTATGGTTCTTTTCACGATGTTAATGGGGAACGCCTTTGCAGCCTTTACCGTTATAACAGCAAGTATCGGTGTACCTTTTGTCATTGCAATTGGAGGCGATCCGGCAATTGCTGGTGCGTTAGCGATGACAGGTGGCTTTTGTGGTACGTTATTAACACCAATGGCCGCTAATTTTAATACATTGCCTGTCGCTTTATTAGAAATGAAAGATGAATTAGCAGTGATTAAAGCACAAATACCTATGGCACTTATTTTAATAGTGGTGCATATTGTATTGATGTATCTTTTAGCATTTTAAATAAAGGGGGAAGAACAATGAAGGTATTAGTAACAGGTTTTGATCCGTTTGATGGAGAGACAGTGAATCCAGCGTGGGAAGCGGTTAAACATTTACCATCCAACATTGAGGGGCATGGAATCGACAAATTAGAAATTCCAACGGTTTTTGACGAAAGTATTGAAGTGATTAAAGCACATCTCGCTAAACATCACTATGATATCGTCATTGCAGTAGGACAGGCTGGTGGAAGATATGGTATCACACCAGAGCGTGTGGCGATTAATATCGATGATGCACGTATTCCAGATAATCAAAAGCAACAACCGATTGATGTACCGATTCAAAAAGATGGTGCTGCGGCCTATTTTTCAAAGTTACCAGTGAAAAGAATGGTGGAAGCGATACGTGACTGTGATATTCCAGCGAGTTTGTCCAATAGTGCTGGAACGTTTGTATGTAATCATATCATGTACCAATTGGCATATCTTGCTGAAACGACTTATCCGCAGTTAAAAACAGGGTTTATTCATGTGCCATTTGCGCCAAAACAAGTAGTGGATAAACCTGGCAAGCCATCGATGTCTGTCGCATTGATGACTAAAGGGTTAGAAGCAGCCATTAAAGTATGTTTAAAGTTTGATGAGGATAATAATATTGCGCTCGGCTCAACCCATTAAATAAGGAAATTAACCCTTTAATAGGCAAAAAAATACTATATTTAAAAAATAATTAAACAAAAATGGTTAACAATTTGAGAAAAAGGGTTTAGAATGATAAGTACTAAGAATGTGCGGGCATCCTTAGGCATAAATTTGTTAAGGGGGAAATAAGATGCAGGAACATCTAGTTGTTACTTTAGATGGTAAAGATTATCTTGTAGAACCAGGAAAAAACTTGCTCGAATTCATCAAAGAACAAAATACGTTTGTACCTTCTATTTGTTATAACGAATCATTAGGACCAATTCAAACGTGTGATACATGTGCAGTAGAAATAGACGGAAAAATTGAACGTGCGTGCGGTACAACAATCGATCGCTCAATGGTCGTGAATACACAAGGCGATGACGTTCAATCTTCTCAAAAAGAAGCATTAGACCGTATTTTAGAAAGACACCAATTATATTGTACGGTATGTGATTATAATAATGGTAATTGTGAGATTCATAACACGATGGATCAGTGGGGGCTTGAACATCAAAGCTATGAATACAAACCAAAACCATATGAAGTAGATTTTGGACCTTTCTACCGTTATGACCCAAGTCAATGTATTTTATGTGGTCGTTGCGTAGAAGTATGTCAAGACGTCCAAGTTAATGAAACATTAACAATTGATTGGGAACGTGAACAACCACGTGTTATTTGGGATAATGACGTTTCAATCAATGAATCATCTTGTGTAGGCTGTGGTCAATGTGCAACAGTTTGTCCATGTAACGCAATGATGGAAAACAATATGGTTGGTAACGCTGGTTATATGACAGATATTGAACCAGGTTCATTAGCTTCAATGATTGACTTAACTAAAAAGGCAGAAACAGGTTACGGCCCATTATTTGCTGTATCTGACTCTGAAGCTGCAATGCGTGAAGAACGTATTAAGAAAACAAAAACAGTTTGTACATATTGCGGTGTTGGATGTAGCTTTGATGTATGGACAAAAGACCGTGAAATCCTTAAAGTACAACCATCACATGATTCACCAGCAAACAAAATTTCATCATGTGTTAAAGGTAAATTCGGTTGGGACTATGTCAACTCAGAAGAACGCTTAACAAAACCATTGCTACGTCGTAACGGTCAATTTGAAGAAGTAGAATGGGACGAAGCGATTGCTCATGTTGCTAAACGTATGGGGGATATTAAAGAACAATATGGTCCTGAAGCATTAACATTTATTTCTTCTTCAAAAGCAACAAATGAAGAATCCTACTTAATGCAAAAATTAGCTCGTCAAGTTATTGGTACAAATAACATCGATAACTGTTCTCGTTATTGCCAAGCACCAGCTACTAAAGGTTTATTCCGTACAGTAGGTCATGGTGGTGACTCAGGTTCAATCGAGGATATCGGTAATGCGGACATGGTTATCACAGTCGGAACAAATACTGCAGAAGCACACCCAGTTATCGCCTCTCGTATTAAACGTTCTCATAAATTATTTGGTCAAAAACTTCACGTATTTGATATTCGTAAACACGAAATGGCAACACGTGCAGATGAATTCTATCAACCACTACCAGGTACTGACCTAGTATGGTTATCTGCTGTGACAAAATATATCATCGATCAAGGTTGGCATGCACAATCATTTATCGATGAATGGGTAGACCATTTCGATAAATATTATGAATCATTAAAACCATTTACAATGGAATTTGCGGAAGAAACAACAGGTATTCCTAAAGAACGCCTTATTAACTTAGCAAAAGAAATTGTAAGTGTAGATACAGTTGCAATTTGTTGGGCAATGGGTGTTACGCAACAAGAAACTGGTTCTGACACTAGTACAGCAATTTCTAACTTATTACTTGCAACAGGTAACTACATGAAACCAGGTGCTGGATCATATCCATTACGTGGTCACAACAACGTTCAAGGTTGCTCAGACTTCGGTAGTATGCCAGACAAACTTCCTGGTTATCTAGGCGTACAAGATGATGAAGCACGCGGTAACTATGAAAAAGCTTGGGGCGTTAAGATTCCTAGCGAACCAGGTTTCGACAATCATCAAATGATGGATCACATCCATTCAGGTGAAGTGCACAGTATGTTTATCTTAGGTGAAGATACTGGTATCGTGGATTCAAACATCAATTACGTACAAGCTGCATTAGAAAAAGTTGACTTCTTAGTAGTACAAGATGAATTCTTAACATTTACAGCAGAATATGCAGATGTTGTATTACCAGCGAGTCCATCATTAGAAAAAGAAGGTACGTTCACAAACACTGAACGTCGTTTCCAACGCTTATATCAAGCATTAGAGCCACTTGGTGATTCAAAACCTGACTGGCAAATCACACAAATGATTGCGAAAGAAATGGGCTATGATTGGGGTTACACTCACCCATCAGAAATTATGCATGAAGCTGCTTCATTAACACCAATGTTTGCTGGTGTACATTATGACCGCTTAGAAGGTTATAATAGCTTACAATGGCCAGTTAATGCAGATGGTACAGATTCACCATTATTATTTACAGAAGGCTTTAACTTTGATAACAATAAAGCGAAATTCTATGCTTTAGAATTCAATAACTTCTATAAAACAAATGAAGAATACGATTTACACATCAATAATGGTCGTGTGCTTGAACACTTCCATGAAGGTAATATGACTTACAAAGTACCAGGCTTACAATATAAAATGCCAACTGCCTTCGTTGAAATCTCACCAGACCTTGCTGAAGAACGTGGTATTCACGAAGGTGCAGCGGTTAAGTTAATTTCTGAAACTGGTGAAGCGACAGTACATGTGCATATTACTGAACGTGTGAAAGGTAAACAAATCTATTTACCATTGAACGATAGTAGTGAAGGTGCAATTAACTATCTAACAAGCAGTGTGACTGACCCAGATACGCATACACCTGCTTATAAATCAACATGCTGTCGTATGGAAGTATTAAGTAAACGTGGTAAATCACCACTTAACCCAACAAACTTCCGTAACCAAACACGTAATCCGCAATATAGTGTTGCAGTTGAGAAAAAATGGGCAAGACCTGACTATGTCTTCCCAGGGGATCAGGTGATGAAATAATGGCAGAACGTATTTCTAAAATTAAACGTATCGAAAAAACAGACGCAGAGCTCAAAGCAGAAAGTTTAAGCGAAGTGACAGATGCAATTGCGGAAAATAAAGACAGCATCTTAAAAGCCATCAAGCTTATTGGCACTTTAGATGAAGCTAAAATTTTAGATGCTTTAAACGGTGCAGTGAAGCAACGTGGTGCTATTACTGAAAAAGTTGTGAGTGAAATTAACAAAGAGCAATATGCTGGTATTATTCACAACATGGGTCAAATGTTATTCTTATTAGGTTCTTTAAACACGGAAGAACTTAGTGTTTTCCTTAACAAAGTTACTAAAGGTATACATGTAGCTAATAGAGCAAACCCAAATGCGCGTTCCTCTGTTTCAGGTTTAATCAAAGTGTTAAAAGACGATGAAATTAATCGTAGTTTAACGTACTTCTTAACTATGTTAAAAGGAATGTCTCGTTAAATTGCCTATTAGTGAGTGAGGTAGCATGAGCTGCCTCACTTTTTTCATGTCAAAATGAGATAAGTGTTAGTAGGGAATATGGAAAATGACAGTGATTACATTGTGTTTTCATGATAAAATGTTAGCAGTATAGGTGGTGAAACGACTTGGATTCAAAGCAAATTAAAAAAGTAAAAACATTAGGTATTATTTCAAATATCATTCTTGTATTAGGGCTTATATTTTTATTTATGATGCCAATTGTCTCACTCATCTGTTTTATCGTTACATTAGGAATGAGTTTGATTATATTTAACATGATTTTCAATGGGAAAAAAATTATTCGTATTGCAGTGAATATCTCTTATGTCATCGTATTGATTTTGATCATTGCAGTCATGTTAAGTTTTAGATAAAGCATTAAGGGGAGCGTCGATTCATGCAATGGATAAAAAAGAAACCATTAACTACACTGGTTATTGTTCTTTTAATCATCATTGGGGTATTGTTTATTGTTAATGAAACACGGTTATTTACAAATGATATTAATTATACATTTAAAGAAGCCGTTCAAAAGCAGACAGCAGGAGATGCATTACATACCAAATCAGAGGGGCCCAAATTTGTGGAAGCTTCTAAAAACGACATTGCTGATGCAATGAAAGTTGAAAATGATGATTCAGATTTGGAATATATGGATATTTCTGAACCGGTTAATATGTCTGAAGAAGAAGTCAATGAAATATTAAAAGGTAAAGGGATTTTAGAAGATAGAGGTCAAGACTTTTTAGATGCACAAGATAAGTACGATGTGAACGTGATTTATCTTATCAGTCATGCAAATATTGAAACAGGCGAAGGACAGTCTGAACTTGCTGAAGGATTGAAAGAAGGTAAGAAACGGTATTACAACTTTTTTGGTATCGGTGCGTTCGATAGCAATGCATTAAAAACAGGCTCTACTTACGCACAACAAGCCGACTGGACATCTCCTAAAAAAGCAATACTTGGTGGGGCCAAATTCATCAGACAACAATACTTTGATAACCATCAAATTTCGTTATATCAAATGCGTTGGAATCCAAAAGAACCCGCAACCAATCAGTATGCCAGCGACATAGACTGGAGCGCCAAAATCGCCAGTCAAATGGAAAACTATTATGACCACTACGGCCTCAAAAAAGAAAACATTAGAAAAAATTATTACAAACACTAAGAACGAAAGTGAGTTAGTGTTTGTTATGCATGCGAGCAAATAGCGAGCAGGCGAACCTTTCCTTAGGAGCAAAATCGAGCGCTGAACTCAAACCGATCTTTGGTTTTAGTGAGGCGTCTCATTTTGTTGAGAGTTTTGCAGCACGTAGCCGGATTAAACAAAGTTACAAACCTTACGAACAATCAGATGAACCTAATAAGCAATAAATAGTCATTTGTGCTTTTTATAAAGTTAGTAAAGGAGTGAATAATGATGAAAATTGGAATTATTGGTGCAGGCATTGGTGGATTAACACTTGCAACAATGCTTAAAGATCAAGGCCATCAAATTGAAGTATTTGAAAAGAATCCAGCAATTCAAGAAGTTGGTGCAGGTATCGGTATTGGTCACAATGTTCTTGATAAATTAGGAGACCATGATCTTGCAAAAGGTATCAAAAACGCAGGCCAAATCATAGAGGGCATGCATTTCTTGGATGATGAAGGCCGTCAATTAAATCAAATGACCATGTCTTCGAAACAAACAAATGTTACTTTACTACGTCAAACTTTAGTGGAGTTGATTGCAAGTTATCTCCCAGAAGATATGATTCATTTTCAACATGAGGTTAAACAAGTGGAAGTGAAAGATGAACAAGCGTTTATTCATTTTGAAAAGCAATCCTCTCGCCATTTTGATTTTGTAGTTGGCGCGGATGGTGTTCATTCAAAGGTTAGACAATCAGTTAATCCTAAAGCTAAAGTATTATATCAAGGTTATACTTGTTTCCGTGGCGTTGTTGATGATATGGAAGAACTACCGCGAATTGGAATGGAATACTGGGGCAGAAAAGGGCGATTTGGTATCGTTAGCTTATTGAATGGGAAAGCCTATTGGTTTGCGTCAATTAATGCTAAGGAAAATGACTTACACTTTAAACAATTTAATAAACCTTATTTACAGGCGTACTTTAACCATTATCCGGACCCTGTAAGACGTGTGTTAGATAGACAACCTGAAACAGAAATATTACATCATGATTTATATGATATGAAACCATTAAAAACGTTTGTATATCAACAACGTGTTGTATTGTTAGGTGATGCTGCTCATACGACGACCCCTAATATGGGACAAGGTGCAAGTCAGGCTATGGAAGATGCTATAGTATTAGCCAATGTGCTCAATAAATATGAGCGTTTAGAAGATGCCTTGAAACGTTATAATCAATTAAGAGTAAAACATGCTGCAAAAGTGATCAAACGCTCTCGCAAAATTGGTAAAATCGCGCAAAAAGATGGGCGCATGAGTACTAAATTACGTAATGCGTTCTTCAAACGATTACCAAGTAAGATGTTAAGTGGACAAACGAAATTTTTATTTAAAACTAAAAATCAATAAAAAAGATGACCTATGCGGGAATCATTTAGAATGTCATGCATAGGTCATTTATTTTAGTAATCTATTTATTGACGATAAAGTCAGGTGTTTCACCATTAGCTTTTTTAATTAAGTTATCAGCTACGATATCTGCCATCATATCACGCGCTTCAAATGTTGCGTTACCAATATGAGGTGTAATGACGACGTTATCAAGTGATTTTAAACCTTCCGTAATGTCTGGTTCAAATTCGTAAACGTCTAAAGCAGCACCTTCAATTGTTTTATTTTGAAGTGCTTCCAGTAATGCTTCTTCATGGACAATTGGACCACGTGATGCATTAACTAAGTAAGCTGTTGGTTTCATGCGTTTTAATGCTTTCGCGTCAATCATGTGTTTCATATCTGGATTATACGCAGCGTTTAATGTGACAAAATCTGCTTCTTCCAGTAATGTGTCTAAATCGACGTATTTTGCACCTAAAGCTTGTTCTTTATCTTCTTTACGATGAGGACCTGTATATAAAATGTCCATGTCAAATGCCTTAGCTCTTTTGGCTACTGCACTACCAATTTCACCAAGACCTACAATACCAATTGTTTTACCAGAGACTTCACGGCCTCGGAAGAATAACGGTGCCCAACCATTAAATCCTTCATGGCGCATAAGTTGGTCACCCTCTGGAATACGACGTGCAACAGCTAATAGAATCCCCATAGTTAACTCAGCTGTGGCGTTTGTAGAAGCTTTTGGTGTATTTGAAACATCAATATCTTTAGAACGTGCATAATCGACATCTACATTATTAAAACCAGCACCATAATTGGCAATGAATGCTAATTCTTTACCACTATCAATGACTTCTTGATCAACATTTGTAGAAAGTAAACTGACAAGTCCAAATGCATCTTTAATAGAAGATTTAAGTGTTTCTTTGTCGATAATACCGTCGCCTTCGTACATATCAACTTCAAAATGTTCTTTTAATTTTTTAAGACCAGTTTCAGGAATAGGACCGGCTACAAATACTTTTTTCATCGTTACATTCCCACCTTTCAATACAAGTATAGGAAACCCCTTATTAAAACTCAAGAACTCTAATTACACAATGAGTTTGAGACCGACAACTGAAATAATAATTAAGAAAATAAAAAACACCCGGGAAATGTGTTTTGATTCATTATAGACAATCATGCTCAAAATGGTACCACCCGCTGTACCAATACCTGTCCAAACCGCATAAGCTGTGCCCATTGGAATAACACGCATCGCAAGTGATAAAAAGGCTAAACTTAAAGCGAATGTAATTGCTAAAAATACAATAAATCGTTTTTGAACTTTGAGGGCGTATTGATTAAGCCAATGTACTCCTAATACTTCAAAAAGCCCTGCTATAATAAGTGAAACCCATGCCATTATTGAGCACCTTCTTTCTCTGAAGTAAGTTTAAGTCCAATCACTCCAATTAATAGTGTTACAATTAAAATCAACTTCAGTATACTAACCGGTTCGTTGAAAAAGATCATGCCAACGATGACTGTACCTAATGTGCCAAGACCTACGAACACAGCATACACTGTCCCTACAGGTAGATAGCGTGAAGCAGATAACATCATCCAAAAGCTAAAGATAATACATAGTAGGGTGAGTAACCATTCAAACCAGTTTGACGCATGTGTAATGCCGATAACCCATAAGACCTCTACAAGACCTGCAATAAAAACTTTTAGCCACTGTCTACTCATAATGACCTCCTTTAAAAAAGTCCATAATGGCTCCATTATAATAGTTTTCTTGAAAGTAAAAAAGAGAAGGTGCTTATAAAAATAAAAAAATAGCGACTAGGTTCAAGAAAGCAATCACATGGAAGCTTTCCTTTATACCTAGACGCTAAATAGAATGAATATTTGATTTATAAGTGAATGTAGTTGTATGAAGATGCTTCAGAAGCTGAAATTGTACGTTCACTTACTGAGAATGGTCCACCATTATAGTTCATTTCAGATACTGTCACTGAACCGTCAGAACCAACAGATTCAACGTATGCAACGTGACCCATTGCACCCATATCAGATTGTAAGATAGAACCTTCTTCAGGTTTGTTATTTACAGTGTAACCATCAGCCATTGCTGCGTTATCCCAGTTGTTTGCGTTACCCCAAGTTGAACCGATTTGACCGCCAACTTTGTCGTACACGTACCAAGTACATTGACCAGCTGTGTATAAGTTACCTGCACTTGTTGAACCAGATGATTGTGTAGAAGTTGAAGTTGTTGTTGTGTTGATATCATTTGAGTATGTTTGACTGTTTTGTGATTGGTAAGAATAGTCTGTATTACCATTTGCGTTTGTATTGTAGTTATATTGATAATTGTAGTTATATTGTCCTTCTGCTGCGTCAGCTTGATTGTGGTCTAATCCTAAGTAAGCCACTCCTAATCCTGCTGTAACTGAAGTGATTGTAGCAATTTTTTTAAACATAAAAAAGTTCCTCCTTAGTAATTTGAACACTATATATAAATTGTTTTGATTTTCGATTTCCATAAGTCTTGTTTTCAACGACAACGACAACACTATCAGAAAATGAGTAGTTTGTGGGGAATGTTACAACTTTGTAATTGAATTAAAAAAGCGACGCATCATCTTGTAATAAGATGACAAGCCGCTAAGTAAAATAAAACGATAGTCATAATCCGTTTTTGAAATAAGCCCGTATATCAAACGAGATTCAATATATTACATCAATTGTAATAATTAGAAATCCAAAATAAATCATAGGTTGTTTAATGCATAGATAATATATGAGTCTTACTACTACTTATTTAAAAAAGCGAATAGAAAGAGGTGGTAAGTAAACTTCACCTTTATAAGCTTTAACGATACCAATGATATGAAAAATAAGGCCAAGTAACATAACAATCGGTAAGAGCACAAAACCAATTAATACAACCATTAAGATGGCTGCGATAGTTGACCAAATGATATATGATATATAAAAGTTAAGGTAGTTTTTGCCAGTGATATCGACAAAAGGTGAGTTATCTCTTTTAAATAGCCAAATAATTAAAGGCAAGATGAGTGAAGTAAAAAAAGACGTGACATAAATCAATGTAGCCATGAGTTTATCATCACTTGATGGGCCGTATTTTTGTGGTATAGAATTGTTCGTCATAGTTTTCCTCCAATTTAAAATATATCGTGAATTAGTTTTATTTAATCAAATAGCAGTAGTACTTGCAACTCTTATCATTAAAAATAATTAATTAGGGTACTAAATATAAAAGTTTATTTTAAGCAAAAATGGATGTTCCCATTTGATGAGACTTTTGTTAATATCTTCATGAGACATCACTAGTTAAAAGAAAGAAGGGATAAAATGAAAATTGCAGTTGTTGGCTCAGGAAATGGTGCGGTAACCGCTGCTGTTGATATGGTGGATCAAGGACATGATGTGAAATTATACTGTCGTAACCAATCAATCAACAAATTTGATAAAGCATTTGAACAAGGTGGATTTAACTATAATAATGAAGGCCAAGAAACATTTATCGAATTTACAAACATTAGCGATAATATGGAAGAAGTTTTAAAAGATGCCGAGATTATTATGCTTGTCATTCCGTCTTCATTTATTGAATATTATGCCGAACTTATGTCTTCCTATATTAAAGAAGATCAAATTATTTTCTTTAATATGGCTGCTGCAATGGGTTCAGCTCGTTTCATTAAAGTGTTGGAAGAATACAAAATTACAACACGCCCAATCTTTGCTGAAGCGAATACGTTAACGTATGGTACACGTGTGAATTTTGATACTGCTTCTGTGGATTTATCTTTAAAAGTAAAAAAAGTTTACTTCTCTACATTTGAAGAAAAAGATTTAATTTCAACATTTGATAAAGTAGAACAAATTTATCCTTATATTGTTAAAGAAGAAAGTTTATGGCGTACTAATCTGGAAAATGGTAACCCAGAAGTACATCCAGGGCCTACATTATTAAATGTTGGACGTATTGATTATAGCGACGAATTTGCATTATATAAGGAAGGAATTACTAAACATACTGTTAAATTACTTCATGCTGTTGAAAGAGAACGCCTTTCTTTAGGTCGTAAATTAGGTTTCGAATTAGAAACAGCTAAAGAAGCGAGAATTGAACGTGGTTATTTAGAGCGTGAAATGGAAGATGAACCATTAAATAAAATTTTTAATCACAGTCCTGTATTCTCTCGCATTCCAGGTCCAAATAAAGTAAACAATCGTTACCTTACTGAAGATATTGCTTATGGACTTGTTTTATGGTCAAGTTTAGGAAGAGAAATTGGAGTGCCAACGCCTAATATTGACTCAATCATTCAAATTGCTTCAACTATCTTAGAGCGTGATTTCTTTGAAGAGGGGTTATCTATTGATTATTTAGGACGTGAAAACGTCGGATTAATTTCATATTAATTTTAGGGGAAAATAAGGAGTGTGTTGCGTATGAAAAGACAACCGACATTAATAGAATCTATTTCAACTATAGTAGTAATGATGATTATGGTATGTGTAGGATTTATTGTTTTTGAAATTCCAGTACAACCCTTGTTAATTATCTCAGCAGCGTATGCTGCATTCATTGCGTGGCGTGTTGGTTTACGTTGGAAAGACTTGGAAGAAGGAATCACCGACCGTTTAGCGACTGCCATGCCCGCTATCTTTATTATTTTGTCAGTGGGAATTATTGTTGGCTCATGGATGTATGCCGGCACAGTGCCCGCACTCATCTATTATGGTTTGAAATTTTTAAGTCCTAGTTACTTTTTAATTTCTGCATTTATTATTGCAGCGATTTGTTCAGTGGCGACAGGTACAGCTTGGGGTTCAGCTTCTACAGCAGGGATTGCACTGATGGCAATTGGCTTACAGATGAACATTCCAGCTGGCATGGCGGCCGGTGCTATTATTTCCGGTGCGGTATTTGGTGATAAAATGTCACCATTATCAGATACAACGAACCTAGCAGCGCTTGTAACGCGTGTAAATATTTTTAGTCATATTAAACACATGGTATTTACGACAGTACCTGCGTCTATTATTGCTTTAATTGTATGGCATATCGCATCACGAGGTTTTGATGCAAATATCAGTACTAAAGACATTGATATCATGTTAAATGATATTTCAAAAATGTATGATATTGGCTTTTTCGTGTGGATTCCGATGATTGTTATCATCGTTTGTTTAGCGTTCAAAATTTCGACGGTACCATCGATGTTGATTTCTAGTGTTTCAGCGATTTTAGTCGGCTGGCTTGTTAATGGATTTAAATTACAAGATGGTTTTATTGCGACATTTGAAGGCTTTACACCAGATATGATTACACGTAATATTGAAGGATTATCAGATAAGGCGCTTTCTCTTGTAGAACAGGGCGGTATTATGAGTATGACAGAAATCATTGTAACGATATTCTGTGGTTATGCCTTTGCTGGTATCGTGGAAAAAGCAGGCTGTCTCGATGTGATGTTACATAGTATCTCTAAAAATATTAAATCACGTGGTCAGTTGATTTTAGCTACAGTAATTAGTGGCTTAATTATGGTACTAGCGGCCGGTGTTGCTTCTGTTGTGATTATCATGGTTGGTATTCTACTGATGGAAATGTACGACAAGATGAATCTCGATCGTGTGAATTTATCACGAACATTAGAGGATTCTGGCACAATGGTGCTACCGCTTATTCCTTGGGGTACATCAGGTATTTATTATACACAACAACTTGGCGTAGGCGTCGGAGAATTCTTTGTTTGGGCGATTCCATGTTATCTCTGTGTCATTATCGCCATTATTTATGGATACACAGGTATTGGAATTAAAAAGCGTCAAAGTAAGGAAGCCTAATTAATTAGAAAGACAAATATTAAATAAACTTTATTTATAGGTTTTAATGACTGATAAGTTGGTTATATATTTAGTAAGAAAGTAATCTCAAGAAAACATAAAAGTTTTTGTAGCGATGGACTATTATGTGATGAGCATTACTACATCAACAACGAAACACATCGATAATAAAGTTCTTCCTTCAACGAAAGGGGTATCACGATAAGATTAAGTATTGTGTAGCGATGGTACTTAATCTCAGTGATACCCTAAATTTATATTCAAATGAATCACTATATTAAAAAGCAGGGCCTCTCGATTGAGAAACCCTGCTTTTATAATTGTTTGTATTAATGAATGAATTGATAGTTTGCAGCTTGATTGGCTGAAAGTGTACGAGTTGTAACAACACCAGGACCATGACCATAATTCATTTCTGATACAGTAAATGAGCCATCAGCGTTAACAGATTCTACATAAGCAACGTGACTGAATGCACCAGCTGATGATTGCATAATGGCACCTGTTGCAGGTTGTTGATTCACTGTATAACCAGCATTTGAAGCGGCATTTGCCCAGTTATTAGCATTACCCCAAGTTGAACCAATTGTGCCACCGACACGATCGAATACATAGTAAGTACATTGACCCACTGTGTATAAGTTCATGCCTGATGTTCCTGTAGAGACTGAACGATAACCAGAAGATTGTGGTGTAGCAGTAGTTTGTACTGGTGCTTCTATAGTTGTTACTTGATATTCGTTAGATGTACGTGGTGCTACTGCAGTAGTTGTTGTCATCTCTTGAGGTTGTGAAGCATACGATGTTGTTGGATTGTAATAGTTTGGTGTTGTGTATGATTGTGAAGACGTCGTGTTAAAAAATTGATCTGGTGACCAATTGCCTTGCCAATCAAAGTGATATTGGCCATTTTGATCAATTGTGTATGTATAACTGTAAGAAGTCGGATCATTTGCGTCGTAGCCTGAATACTCTGCTGCTTCTGCATCGTGACCTTGTACTAAAGTTACAGCTGCAATACCCATTGTAGCGAAAGAAGTTGTAGCGATGATTTTTTTCATTGTAAAAGTCCTCCTGAATCTCATAATGAATTTGTACTCATTTTAATAATTTTTTTATAAGCGTTTTAACGACGCTAATTACTCTATCAAAATTGAATCGAATTGTATATAGGATTTTAAATTTGTAATTTTTTGAGTAAACCTCTTAAATCATATCGATATAATATGAATAATGAGTGGTATCGATGGGCGCGCGACTCATTGACGCTGTATATAGTATCGACTTAATTTTCAGATAGTATTTGTAATGTCTTTGTAATATTTATGCAATAAGATATGGGTAATCATGAGTTGGATAGCCTTAAATATGTAAGTGTGATCTTTACATTGTTTGAGAATTGGTAAAAGGTGAGTCTCTTCGCAATCTATATTGTCATTGTTATAATTAAATTAACGATATTTGAAAGGAGTTATAAAATGATTTTAGATCGAGTGAATCCGGAAGACTTATTTCCAACTGAAAAAGAAGGGCCTTCTGTTTTAGGCACAATTGAATATGAAGTCCAAGGTCAAAATGAATTTGAAGGTGCCTATGTCGCTACTAACGAACGTTTAATTATGAATGTAGATATGAATGGTCAATTCTATTACAGAAATATTCCTTATAATGAAATTAGTAGTATCGAATTTGAAGATGATCAATTAATTATGGGATTTGAAGTCGGTAAAGTAGCGATGAAATCGATTCAAAAAGGAGATATTGATCGTTTTATAGATTACGTTAAAGAAAAAATTGGTTAAGTGATATATGTCGAAGTAAGGTGTGGCTAAAGAGGAAAAGGGAGTTAGTCGACGAAGTATAATGTTCTTCTTTAGCTGATATTGAAGGGTAAAGCGGCAATATTGACAACCATGAAAGGGCTCATTATAATATAAGTATAATTTTTATACTGATTAAAAGAGGTGACATTATGAAAGTAGAAATAGGACTAACTTCCTTTGCGGATAATCATGAAATTCATACAGAAGAAGGTGAATTTCCAGCTATTCCAAGTGATGAACGTATTCGTAATATCGTAGAAGAAATCAAGTTAGCTGATGAGGTTGGATTAGATATCTATGGTTTAGGAGAACATCATCGTCCAGACTATGCTGTATCTAGTCCAGCAACAGTACTTGCTGCCGCTGCATCTCAAACGAAACATATTCGTTTGTCTTCTGCAGTGACTGTATTATCTTCAGACGATCCAATTCGTGTGTATCAACAGTTTGCTACATTAGATGCACTATCCAATGGTCGCGCTGAAATTATGGCTGGTAGAGGTTCATTTATCGAATCGTTTCCATTATTTGGATATAATTTAAACGATTATGAACAACTGTATGATGAGAAATTAGAATTACTCATGAAAATTAATAAAAATACCATCGTTAACTGGGAAGGAAGTTTAACTTCAAATATTGAAGGACGTGGTGTTTATCCAAGAGCAGTTCAACAAGAAATTCCGATTTGGCTTGCGACAGGAGGTACGCCTGAATCATCATTAAAAGCTGGTTCATTAGGTTTACCAATTACGTATGCGATTATCGGTGGCGATCCAAAACGATTTTCACGTAATGTTGCGATGTACAAAGCCATTGGTGAATCTCATGGTTATAAAGCAGACGATTTAAAAGTGGCGTCTCACTCTTGGGGTTATGTCGCTGAAACAGATGAAGAAGCACAACGTGAATATTTCCCTTCAGCACGTGCCCACCACAATATCATCGCTAAAGAAAGAGGCTGGCCACCATTTACAGTGGAACACTTCCAACGTGAAATTGGACCAAAAGGTGCAATGTATGTAGGTAGTCCAGAAACGGTCGCTCAAAAGATTATTGATACAGTAGAAGCACTTGGATTATCACGTTTTATGTTGCATTTACCAATAGGGTCAATGCCACATGATAAAATTATGAAATCGATTAAGTTATACGGTGAAAGGGTAAAACCTATTATCGATGAACATTTTAATAACAAATAAAGGGGAGAAACAAACATGATCTTAAGATATGTCACAAATTTAAAAGTAGCAAAAGCATTATTCGACGCAGCTAAACCAAAATTACAAAATGCAGATAGTATGAAAGAAGTATTTTCAGGTTTTAACTTACCTAAAGAACTTGTTCCGGTTATCGGTGCAGTAGAAACAACTGCTTCTGTATTTATGGTGTTAAGTATTTTCAACAAACGTATTTCACAAATTGCATCTATTTTAACATTAGGTGTCATGGTAGGTGCTATTACAAACCACTTTAAAGCTGGTCAAGGTAAAAAAGGTGCACAACATGCCATTGATGTCTTTACAATGTCAGGTTTAAGCCTGTTAGACACACTTGTTGAAAAGAAAAAATAAGACATTAGAGTAACGCATTCATCTAACATTAAGAGTAGCTTATACCACTAAGGTATAGGCTACTTTTTTTATGTTTTATTTAATGTTAGATGCGAGATATATCATTCATATATTATAGTCATCATGAAAACCATTCATTTCAGGGGTCTTAATACATCACCTAAATTTATTAGTATACAAGAAAATAATAAGACGTACGAAAGTTAATGTGAAATAGTCTGAAATTTTATACGAAAAAGAATTGAAATAAATTTGGATACAGTTTAAAATTATGATTGAAAATAAATTAAATTTCCAAGTTAATTTAGTTGGACGCAGAATTATAATTGGAACTAGTCATCTTGGAGTACCGCAATAAGGGGTGGAATTTATGGAAAAGTACAACATCAAAGATATGCAAGAATTTATCAAAATAAGTTATACAACCAAAGAACTTTACGCTAAAATTAAAAAAGAATATGGTTTAGGCTATGAAGAGTTATTTATTTTAACATTTTTACATGAAAAGCGACAATCAGATTATAATGTGAAAGATATTATTAAAGCCTCGAATTTTAAACCTTATTATATTACAAAAGCAGTGCAAAAATTAAAAGAACACGATTATTTAACGAAACGTCGTAACGAAAAAGATGAACGCACTGTGATTGTTGAAGTTTCTGATCAACAGTATCATCAAATCGATGAGACATTCGAAAAGATTGAAAGCTTTTTTGTTTCATAGATAATTAATGAAAGCCATATCGATTAAAACAAGGTTAGATAGGAAAATGGATAACATTTATAAAATCCTATATAACCTTGTTTTATTTTGTGTTGAACCACACACGTTAGTCGATGATGTTAGTGTATGAATCTTTAAAAGTTAGGATTATAAAGGATTTTGTATTATAATGTTGAGTGAAGAACTAAGAAATATAACGTTTCAGGAGGTATAATGATGGAATCTGTATTAATTCACTCCGATATTCAACGTGAATGGCTTGAAAAGTTGGAGCAACAACGTGAGGCATTTTCAAACTATGCCCAATCAAATGATATCAATGCCAGATTTCCTTATGAAAATATTCAATGGCTTGTCGATTCAGGCTATACTCAATTAACGCTACCTAAAGCGTATGGGGGAGAAGCGGCGACTGTAGAAGATATGGTCGTGCTTCAAAGTAAGTTAGGTTCTATCGATGGTGCTACCGCATTGTCTATTGGTTGGCATGTTGGTTTAGTTGGGGAATTATTTGATAAACAAAGTTGGCCAAAAGAAGTATTAGAAGAATTTGCTGAAGCGGTGAAAAACGGTGGTTTAATTAATCGAGCAGTCAGTGAAGCTGAAACAGGTAGTCCTACGCGTGGCGGCAGACCAAGCACTCATGCTGAACGCGATGGAGAGGATTATATTATTAATGGTGTTAAAACCTTCACATCAATGAGTAAAGGATTAACACACGTTGTAGTTGCAGCATACGTGACTGAACTTGAGAAGGTCGGCTTTTTCTATATGCCAACGGATATTGATGGTTTAGAAATTGCAGATAACTGGGACATGTTAGGAATGAGAGCCACAGAAAGTCATGACTTAATACTGAATGATGTGCGCGTCAATAAAAAATATTTAGTAGAAATTAAAGGTGAGGGTCCGCCATATCAAAACGGTTGGATCTTACACATACCAAGTACGTATCTCGGTATTGCACAAGCTGCAAGAGATTATGCAGTAGAATTTGCGCGTACTTATCAGCCTAATAGTATTGATAGTCCGATTGGGACACTACCCGTCGTACAACAAAATTTAGGTAAAATGGAAACTAAATTAATTACAGCACGCCATCTGTTATGGAGTACTGCACGAGCTTACCAAAATATGGGTGAAGCGACAATTGCTAGTGAAACAGCAGCAAGTAAAGTCGTTGTGATGAATGAAGGTTTAGATATTGTCGATTTAGCGATGCGTATTGTAGGTGCTAAAAGTTTAGAAATGGAACGTCCATTGCAACGCTATTATCGTGATATGCGTGCAGGCTTGCATAATCCGCCAATGGAAGATTTAGCGTATTCATCCATTGCGCGTCGAGTGATTGAAGACGAATAGGTTGAAACGACATTAATTGATACAAAAAATGGTACTTTTCTGTGACATCATAATATATTTAAAAAATACATTTGAATCGTGACCAAAAGGACTATATAATGAAGTAAATATTACACAAAAGGGCGTTATTCAAATGCGTTATATTTTAATCGGTGTAGGAAGTCTATTTACAATCTTAGGCTTTTTAGGAGCGGTGCTGCCTTTGCTACCAACTACACCATTTTTACTTGTGGCAGTACTTTGTTTTGCGAAAAGTTCTGAAAGGTTCCACGAATGGCTAGTTCGTACAAAGTTGTATCAAGCTTACGTTGAGGATTTTAGAAAATATCGTGGTTATACGATGCGTAAGAAAATACAGCTTTTAATCAGTTTGTACATTGTTGTGGGATTTTCTTTTTATATGGTGGATATCACAATGGTTCGTGTTATGTTAGTCATTATGGTGATGTTACAAACCATTGTATTATTTACATGGGTTAAAACATTGCCTAAGACACATGATGCACGTCTATAAATAGATTATGTTATATTACACCCCTAAAGTTGAACGTTAAAATTTAACTTCAGGGGTGTTTCATTATGCGTATCAATTAGACACTTTCTCTATTCACTTATACGTGTTAATTCATTTCCATACCGCCAGATACAGGAATATATGATCCTGTCATAAAGTCACTTTGGTCACTCGCTAAAAATAAAGCAACCTGTGCAATATCCTCAGTTTGCGCAATTCTACCTAATGGTGTATACATGGCAACCTTTTCTTTTTCTTCAACAGGTGTATGTTTTGTGGCGTCAGTTTCTACCATGCTAGGCGCTAACGTATTAGCTGTAATGTTATAATCGCCTAATTCTTGTGCTAGATATCTTACAAATGAGTTGATTGCTGCTTTGGCAGTGCCATGTGCAATAAAATCAGGCATAGGGTTGTGGCTTAAACCACTTGATATATAGATTAATTTACCATTTTTCTGTTTCTTCATCATTGGCAATACTGCTTTGGTTGAGTTAAACGCTGCTTTTAACTCATCATCCATTTTAGCTTTAAATTCATCCCATGCCATGTCAGAAAAGGATTTCATGGCAAAATTGATAGCGGCGTTGTTAACCAATACATCTATCTTTCCATAATGTGTAACAGTTTGATTTACAAGGGCCGTCATTTGTTCTTGATTTCTAACGTCAGCTTGAATAGCGATAGCCTCTCTATCCATGTCATGTATGTCTTTCACTACACTTTCAGCCGCTTCTACATTATTAACATAATTCACGACTACTTTAGCACCATGCTTAGCAAATAGTTTTGCTGTAGCCGCACCGATACCTCGACTTGCTCCTGTGATAATAACGACTTTATCATTTAACATATTTTGAACTCCTTTACGAATGAGATTTATTATTACAATACTTTGTAAACTTCAAGAGGTTGGGAGATTGTTAATCGATTTCCTAAATTATTCATATCTTATATTTCACCCCCCCTTAAATATATATATCCAAAATGGCAAAAGTTTAATGTGATTTAGGATGCTCAACAGCACATTTTTTTATAGAATGCATACCAAATTATTTACGAATGGGAAGTGAAACATTAAAAGGGGGATTAAATGTACAAAACCCCTAAAGTTGAACGTCAACATTCAACTTCAGGGGTGTTGTATTATGCATAAACATTGAGTTTAGTGTTTACTTCGATATGTGATTTGACCGTGTTTATCAAAAATAGTTAAACCTGAAATGTCTTTTTTAGGTGATGGTAAAATGAGACTTGCGATATAAGCAACAATAAAGGCAAGTGCAAAAGCAATGATAGATGTATAGAATGGTGATCCTGCGCCACCGACACCTTGTAAGAAATAACTTGCGATTACAGCTACAATAATACCTACAATTACGCCTGTACCAGTTGTACGTTTGGTAAAGATACCTACCGCAAAAATACCAGCAATCGGTACACCAAATAATCCAGTAATTAAAAGGAATAGATCCCATACATCACTTGAGTCTGCCGCGATTAAATAGAGTGAAGCAAGTAAACCGATAATGCCAACGACGATCGTAATAAGTCGGGCAAATTGTACTTCTGCTTTTTCATCTTTTTTACCAAAGAAGCGTTGTTTAATATCGACAGAAAGACAAGCAGCAATTGAGTTTAAGCTTGACGAAATAGTTGATTGTGCAGCCGCAAAGATCGCCGCAATTAATAAACCTGCAACAAATGGTGGCATTTCAGTTAAGATAAAATACGGTACGATAGACGATGTATTAAACGATTCTGGTAGTGGTGAATGTGTAGAATAGAAAACGAATAACACTGTCCCCATCCCGTAAAATAATGGGGCTGAAATTAAAGCCAGGATACCATTTGTCCAAATTGATTTTGATGTTTCCTTGATTGAATCAGATGCTTGATAACGCTGAACGACATCTTGACTTGATGTATATTGTTGAAGGTTATTGAAAATACTACCGATAAAAATAATCGGAATGGCAGCAGCAGCGGCATTCATTTTCCAGTTGTCAGCACTGATGAACTTTTTATTTTCAACTGCATCAGCAATGACTGTAGAAAAACCACCATCAATATGTGACACACCAATTAATATAATGACAAGTGCGCCGCCGAGTAAGATAACTCCTTGAATAAAGTCACTCCATACCACACCTTCAAAGCCACCTAAGAAAGTATAAATAATACATAGAACGCCGACTAAACTTGCAACTACGTATGGATTAATATCTGAAACCGCTGTAATTGCAAGTGTTGGTAAGTAAATAACAATAGCGACACGTCCGATATGGAACAAGACAAATAATAATGAACCTATCACACGTACAGCAGGATTGAAACGTGCTTCCAAATATTCATAAGCTGATGTAACACGTAATTTTTTGAAAAACGGAATATAGAAATAAATGAGTAATGGAATAATTGCAACAATCGCAATATTACCAGCGATATAAGACCAGTCTGTTAAATAAGATTTTTCTGGCGTTGACATAAACGTGATAGCACTTAAAGTTGTGGCATAAATAGAAAACCCAACAACCCATGACGGTAACTTACCGCTTCCTTTAAAGAAACTATCAGCGTTACGGCCAGCACGTTTTGTAAAGAATGCCCCAATACCAAGCATTAGTAATAAATAAAGAATCAATGCGATCCAATTCCAAAAACCAAATCCAATTGAAGTCATCATAACTCCCCCTTAAAATAATCAATAATAAGAAACCGCTTACATATTATGGTAAAAAGATTTATTTACGTCATAACTCTACTAATCTCTCTATTTTAATAGGATGGAAAAGGTGCATTTTAAAAATGGATGCATAGTCCTCCTATGTATGACGATTTAAATACAGAGATTGAAACATAGTGATATGAATTCCACAGATGCAATATGATGTTGAAACTAGCATATATGTCTCAATCTCTAAACACTAAAATAAATTCAACTGATTAAAGTTGATATGTTTGCATTAATTGTTTCAGTTCAGGACGTAACGCTTCGTTAAATGGATGGAAAGGTGCTTTAGGCACTCCAGTATCAATTCCTTTTTCATGAAGCATTGCTTTTAATGTTGGGTAAAGTCCCATGTTAAGCACGGTTTCAATAATTTCATTTGTTTCATGTTGAATCTCATAAGCGTGTTGTACATTGCCATTTTGAGCTTCTTCAAAAATTTGACGTGCACGTAAACCATTTACATTGTATGTGGAGCCGATTGCACCATCGACACCTGAAATGGCTGCTTGAACAAGCATTTCATCAAAACCTGAGAAAATTAACTTATCAGGAAACGCTTTACGTAAACGTTCTAATAAGAAAAAGTCAGGAGCCGTATATTTTACGCCAATAACTTTGTCATTTTGGAATAATGCCTCAAACTGTTGAATTGAAATATTAACACCTGTTAATCCTGGAATAGAGTAAATAATCATATTATTTTGTGTCGCTTCGATGATTTTAAAATAATAATCACGAATTTCTTCAAACGTAAACGGATAGTAAAAAGGTGTGACAGCAGATAAACTATCGTATCCAAGTTCAGTGGCGTATTGTCCTAGTTCGATGGCTTCATTTAAATCTAATGAACCCACTTGAGCGATTAATTTAATGTCAGATTGTGCTTCGTCTTTAGCAATACGAAATACTTCTTTCTTTTGAGAGGTATTCATTAGGAAATTCTCTCCAGAACTACCGTTCACATACAGTCCGTCTAATTTTTGGACGTCAATGGCATTACGTACGATTTGACGTAATCCTTCTTCTTTAATTTGACCTTCTTCGTCGAATGGAACCAGTAAAGCGCCGTATAGTCCTTTTAATTCCTCTTTCACAAAAAGCCCTCCAGTGTATTGTAATATTGGTCAGACCAATTTATAATTTAATTGTAAGCGTTATCAATTGTGTGGTCAATCATTATTTTAAAATTAGTGATACTTTATAGAAGCATATTGATGTCTCGTTCATGGTTTTTAAATCAAAATATTATATTTAAACGAAGTATGGTAAACTTAACCCAAATTATTGTAGGAGTAGATTTCTATTGGCAGAACAAGCTAAAAATACAAATTTGAAGCAATTGGTTGTGGAACAAATTAAAAAATATATTTTGGATCATCAGTTGGGAGTAGGGGACAAATTACCTACGGAGCGAAAGTTTGCAGAACTTTATCAAGTAAGTCGGTCCGTTGTACGTGAAGCGTTAAGTTACTTGGAAAATACTGGAGTAACTGAGAGTGTCCAAGGGAAAGGGACGTTAGTTAGAGAACAAGACATTACGCCATTGATAGATGGATTTTTGTTTAGCTTTCAAGTATCTCAAGGAAGCATTAGAGATTTATTGATGTTGCGTTTGACATTTGAGCTAGCGGCGATTGATGTGATTGAGCGCCAACAGCTATCACTTGCTAACATTAAAGCGGCGTTAGAGGATGATCCTCATCATTTTACTTCTGATAGTGATCAAGCTTTCCATCAAAGTATTATCCAGACTGTGCAATCAACATTGTTTAAACAAATGAGTGCAGTTGTCCAAGCCTATTTTTATCGCAACTCCTTAACTACATCTGTTGAAGAGAACCAACAAAGTATTAAAGATCATCATGCTATTTATGAAGCGCTAACACAATCAAACTATACCGAAGCTAAAACATTACTTACTAATCATTTACTTAGGGGGATGAAATACGATGATTAAAGTTGGATTTGATATTGGAGGAACATACATTAAATCAGCACTAATTCAACCTGATGGTACGCTTAAAGATTATCAAAAAGTTGAAACACCGACGAATGAAAATAACGCCATAATTCATGTTTTACAAAGTCGACTACAAGAGATAACGTGTCATTATCCAGAAGGAAGCATTCATGTAGGTATTTCTACAGCAGGTGCTGTTAATCGTCATAAGAAAATGATTGCGTATGCCAATGATAATATATTAAATTACACTGGAACGGATTTTGAACTACATTTAAAAGAGTTTGCCGAAAGTATTAAAGTATACAATGATGTGGATGCAGCGTTGTTAGGCGAACTCACTCATCACAATAATCGTCAAAAAAATATATTTTGTTTAACGCTCGGTACAGGTATCGGCGGGAGCTACTATCATAAAGATTATGGATTAGTGACAGGTCATCGTCACAGACCTCATCAAATTGGTTACTTATTATATCATCCTGAGACGAATACAAATTATGAACAACGCGCTTCAACGAATGGATTAAAGAAAATGCTTAAACACAATGGCTATCCTCATAGCGATATTCCAACTTTATTTGATGAAGCGGCTGAAGGTCACACAGAAGCGCAACACTATTTAGAGGTATGGGGTTGTGAAGTAGCCAGAGGGATTGCAGAAGTTCAAATTATGTATGATCCAGAAGTCATCATTATAGGAGGCGGCATTTCAAAACAAGGGGAGCGTTTGCTTCAATATATTGAACCATCCATTTCAAAATACTTACCTAGAGATTATGGTCATGCTGTGATTCAATGTGCAACGTTCCATAATCATGCAGCTTTAATTGGTGCAACGAGTGAATTGTAAACTAATGTAGAAATATGATTTACATAAGTGGTATAATCGAAAACGGAGTGGTATTTGAGCGCATGATATGAATGTTTAGAGCTTCAATAGAGGTTGTAAAACATTATTATTTTAGGGAATGTGACCACTACTCCTTAAAGCAAAAAGTGATAGGGGGATTTACAGTTGCAAACGCGTAATTTAGTTTATACAGCGCTAATGACAGCGATTATTGCGGTAATGGGATTTGTACCTGCCATTCCACTACCTTTTATTCCGGTTCCGATTGTACTTCAAAATATAGGGATTTTCTTAGCAGGTATTTTATTGGGGCGTAAATATGGTACGTTAAGTGTGCTGATCTTTTTATTATTAATATTAATTGGTGCCCCATTATTGTCAGGAGGAAGAGGCGGTTATGGCGTTTTCTTCGGTCCAAGTGTTGGATTTTTAATTATGTATCCAATTTCTACATATTTTATTGGGTTATTCAGAGATCGTCTATTTAATCGTTTAGATTTTAAACGGATACTGTTAATTATCTTATTGTTTGGTGTTGTATTATTAGATTTAGTTGGCGCAATTGTGATGGGACTTGTCATTCATATGCCAATTGCTGAAGCTTTATGGTTATCTCTAACATTTATTCCAGGGGATGTCATTAAAGCAATTATCGCATCATTCATTGCGGTGGTATTGATGAAAAATCCTGTTACAGCGCGAATAATGCGAAGTTTTACTCATTAAAATGAAAGCGAGCGAAAAGAAATGATTTCAATGTCGGATATTCATGTTGATGGCACAATCGCGTTTGAGTCACAACGTTTAACCATTTATCAAACGCCTAGGTATCCATATTTTTATGATGCAAATAAGTGGGTCTACCAGGAAATGCCTGACTTACTTACATTGCAAAACGACATGTTAGCACAACAGAAAAGTCATCAAAAAATAGGCGCACATCATGTATTGTTCGACTTTCCAGAAAATCATAAGCCAGATGCTAAAGTGATGCAATGGTTGCGTGCGCATCAGTTTCAACTTGGATGTGTTGAATTATATGCCATAGAAGGTAAACAACTTGCTTCGTTGACTGATATGTTTATTACATTAAAACAAGTTGACAAAGACTCAGTAAAAGATTATTTTCAATTATTTAATACAATGAGCCAAGTGTACGGTGAGGATTATGTTAAAGAATCGAATAAACGAATTGAAACTAATTTAGCACATGGTACGCTCAATTATTATGTCGCTTATGAAAATAAGCAACCCGTCGGTATTGTAAATTTAATTGAAAAAGAAGAGAGTATTGAAATAGATGGGTTTGCGGTTGATGAACGTCTTCAAAAGCAAGGAATCGGTCGTAGAATGCAAGCTCAAATTGGTAAAATCGCCGGGGATCGGCCGGTCATTTTAGTGGCTGATGCGGAAGATACTGTCAAAGACATGTATGTCAAACAGGGATACACTTATATTAGTTTTAGATATAGTGCATTGTTAGAAGAAGCATGAAATCATTTTAATTATCTTCATGATAGATGAGATCATTTAAACCACATTGCTATGAGGTTGGGACAAAAGCGTTCAGGGTTTGAGCAGAAGTAAACGAAATAAAGAACGACTTCGTTTAGTTAGTCGTTCTTACAAATGTGTCAAAGTACATTTGATCATTTATAATCCGTCAAATTTTGGCGAATCGTGAACTTTCTGCCGAAAATCCTGCTTTTGGGACACCGTTAAGCGGCTCCCAGAGTATTAATGCTTTTATGTCCTAGCCCCGGGAAGCAGTGTGGTTATTTATTTATAAAGGCTTAGGATTCATCTGAATGGTCAGCATGGATACGTTCTGGATGACTATAAATATTAAAATGACCCTCTCTTACGAAGCCAATCGCTGTGATATTTAAATCGTCGGCTAATTGAATGGCTAACGTAGTAGGTGCTGATTTAGAAATGATCATCCCTACTCCTATTTTTGATGCCTTAATTAATATTTCTGAAGAGATACGACCACTAAAGATTAAAATTTTATCTCTCACTGAAATATGGCGTTGAATGCAATAGCCATATAATTTATCTAATGCATTGTGACGTCCTATATCTTGTCGATGAATATAAAAATCTTCTCCATCGCTAATGGCTGCATTATGCAAGCCGCCAGTCGCATGAAACGTACTGCTTGCTTCTTGTAATTGAGCCATCATGTGTAACACTTGTTTGGGTGTAATTGATATTGTTGAAAGTGATGTTTTAGCTACTGCTGCATCATTTTGAAAGTAAAACTCTCGACTTTTACCGCAACATGAAGCGACTAAACGCTTCGTTGATAGTTGCATACGATCATTGATATCAGTAGTGAGTTCAACATGGGCATAACCGCGGCTATCATCAATATCAACTTGTTTTAACTCGCTTCTTCTTAAAACAACACCCTCTGAAGCAAGAAAACCAAGCACCAATTCTTCGAGGTGGTTGGGACTACAGATGACTGTGGCGAACTCTTCTTTATTAACATTAATCGTCATTGGAAACTCTGTCACATAATGGTCAGTCGTTTCAAATAATTGTCCATTTTCATAACGAGTAATGGTTTGATTATAGCGAATATCGCGGTTCATACAAATACCCCCATTAAAATTACAGTTTTTATACCTTGGAACTATAGCGAAAGTTATAAAAACAAGTCTATATTATTTTAATTCTTTTCTAGTCATATGAAAAGTGTTTGAAATGAGAGCTACTTCTAGGTATACTATCTTTAGTAAACATTAGTAAACAAGGTAGGTGTAACGTAATGGCGAGTGTTCGAGAGATTGCAAGACAAGCTAATGTCAGTCCTGGCACTGTATCGCGTGTACTCAATGACGATCCATCTTTATCAGTGAGTCAGGCGACAAGAGATAAAATAAACCGTATTGCCCAACAATTAAATTATACAAAACAAGCACGACAATCCCGTCAAATCCAAATTGTGACACATGCTTCTAAAAAGAAAGAAATGGCGGACCCGTACTATAGAGAGTTAAGACTTGCCATTGAGCAAGAAGTTAAAGCGCTTAATTTAACATTAAAAAAGACCATTCGTACTGGAGACGTTCATTCATTTGAAGCACTTGAAGAAATCACAAAAGCTGGAGGTGTGATCGTTATAGGTCCATTTGAAGCGTCGGTCATTCAAAAACTGCATGATTTCAATTCAAACTTAGTATTAATCAATCAGTTAGAAGCCCCTCGTCACATTGATGCGGTTTCCTCCGACCTTTATTCGGCGATGTTCGATGTATTGGATGAATTGCATCAACGTCAATTTTCGCGCATTTGTTATATCGGAGGCGAAACGAAAATTAGACAAATTGGAGATCAACATTTGATTCGTCAAGATATCCGACTGAAAGCTTTTAAAGAGTGGTCTCATCAACACGAAATTGAACCCAATTATTATACGACAGATTGGAATAGAGAAAGTGCGCAAAACATTGTAACGACAATTTTATCGCAAAAGGCAATGCCGGAAGTAATCATTGCCGGAAATGATATGTTGGCCGTTGGTTTATTACAAGAACTTCAATATCATCATTATAAAATCCCTGAGCAAGTAAAAATCGTAAGCTTTAATGATTCAGAAATTGCTCAATATACAGTGCCTATGTTGACGAGCGTGCGCATTCCAATAGAAGAGTTTGGTCGACAAGCGGTGAAACTGATTCAAGATCGCATGAAATATCAAAGAAAAGTAGGCATTCACATGGTATTAGATACATCGATACATTATAGAGATTCATTACCTCTTAATAAAAAGAAAAATTGACAAATCATGTTAATAAACAGTAAACTATAAGTAGTGTTTACTTAATAGAAGAATTGGGGTGTAGGAAATGTCTAAATTAACAGACGTGTTTAAAAAAGAATTTGAGCAAGCACCAACTGTGTCTGCTTTTGCACCAGGACGAATTAATTTAATTGGAGAACATACAGATTACAATGGTGGGTATGTTTTTCCAGCGGCTATCGAATTAGGGACTTATGGCGTAGCAGCATTACGTGATGATCAAACAATTCATTTATATTCTTTAAATTTTGAAGAAACAGGCATCATGACATTAGATCTCAATGAATTAGCGTTTGATCAAAAGCATCAATGGGCGAACTATCCTAAAGGGATGATTAAGTACTTGAAAGAGCGCTATCCTGAAATCAATAAAGGATTTGATATCGTAATTGAAGGTAACATTCCTAATGGCGCGAGTTTGTCGTCTTCCGCTTCAATTGAGTTATTAACTGGTTTTATCGTAAGCCAATTATTTAATATCGATATTGATCGTTTAGACCTTGTAAAAATGGGCCAACGTGTTGAAAACGACTATATTGGTGTTAATTCAGGAATTATGGACCAATTTATCGTCGGTTTTGGTATGAAAGACCATGCTATTTTATTAGATACAAATTCTTTAGAATATCACTACGTACCTACTGAATTTGGAGATTACAAAATTTCAATTATGAATACAAATAAGCGAAGAGAATTGGCAGAATCAAAATATAATGAAAGACGTAGTGAGTGCGAAGAAGCGCTCAGTTTATTACAACAACGTTTAGATGTAGAGACACTTGGTGAAGTTTCTGTGGCACAATTTGAAGCAAATCAAGACGTGATTGAGAGTGATGTATTACGACGTCGTGCTAAGCATGCTATTACAGAAAACGAAAGAACAAAACAAGCTTATCGTGTATTACAACAACATGATTTTGAAAGTTTTGGGCAATTACTTAACGACTCTCATCGTTCTTTAAAAGAAGACTATGAGGTGACAGGCGTTGAATTAGATACATTAGCAGAGTCAGCGCAACGTGTTGAAGGTGTGTTGGGTGCACGAATGACAGGTGCGGGATTCGCAGGATGTGCGATTGCTTTAGTACACAAAGATAAAATAAAAGATTTAGAACGAGAAGTTACTGACAAATATGTTGAGACAGTAGGCTATGCGCCATCTTTCTATCATGTCGATATAGCTGATGGTGTAAGAACGCTTCAAAATTTATAAAGAGGTGAATGAATATGTCAATGTTAGTACTTGGTGGCGCAGGATATATTGGAAGTCATTGTGTCGATCAATTGATTGAAGAAGGCCATGACGTCATCGTTGTAGACAATTTAGTGAAAGGTCATAAACAAGCGATTCACTCAAATGCGACATTTTATGAAGGGGATGTTCGCGATAAAGCCTTTTTAACCAATGTGTTTGAATCTCATGACATTGAAGGTGTATTTCACTTTTGTGCGTATTCTTTAGTAGGTGAATCAGTAAGCATTCCGTTAGATTACTTTAATAACAACGTATATGGACTACAAGTGTTACTTGAAGTGATGTTAGCGTTTGATGTAAAAAATATTGTATTTAGTTCAACAGCTGCAGTATATGGAGAACCTGAATCTATTCCGATTACTGAAGAAGATGCTAAACATCCTACAAGTCCATATGGTGAAAGTAAATTAATGATGGAAAAAATGATGCATTGGTGTCATGAAGCGTATGGAATGAATTATGCAGCGTTACGTTACTTTAACGTAGCTGGGGCTAAAGAAAATGGCGCAATTGGAGAAGACCATCATCCAGAAACACATTTAATTCCAGTCGTATTACAAGTAGCATTAGGTCAAAGAGAAACGCTCAAAATGTTTGGAGACGACTATCCAACACCAGATGGCACACCAATTCGTGACTATTTACATGTCACTGACTTAATTAAAGCGCATATTCTTGCACTTAATTATCTGCAAGAAGGTGGAGAAAGTGGTGCTTTCAATTTAGGTACAAACCACGGTTTTTCTGTTAAAGAAATTTTAGATGCGGCGCGTCAAGTTACAGGAGAAACAATTCCAACTGAGGTAGCACCAAGAAGAGCAGGAGATCCAAGTAAACTTGTTGCTTCTAGTGATAAAGCACAACGATTATTAGGTTGGCGTCCACAACATGACGATATTCACGAGATTATTAATACAGCATGGTTATGGCACAAAAATCATCCGAATGGTTATGAAGCGTAAGGAGGTTTATCATGGCAGCACAACAACATGTTCAACAATTTGCTCAGTTTGCAATCGCTTATGGTGATTTCGACGCACAAGATAAGCGATACGTGACCAACCGTATTTTACATTTATTACAAGCAAATGATATTCAGCTCACACAAACACAACAAGACGTCCTACCGTCTAAACCGATAGAATTAGCGTGGTTATTAATTGAAGATGCGATTGAACGTGGTGTGATTGAAGATGTACAATCTGAGCGTGATCAATTAGAGTCTGCTTTAATGGATTTATTAACACCTAAACCATCAACAGTGAATCGTGAATTTTATAAACGCTATCAACTTTCTCCTGTTGAAGCAACGGATTATTTCTATCAATTAAGTCATGCTAACCATTATATTAAAAGTGAAGCGATTGCAAAAAATATTGAATATAAAGTACCTACTGAATATGGCGATATTGAAATTACAATTAATTTGTCTAAACCTGAAAAAGATGCCAAACAAATTGAAAAAGAAAAGAATGCACCAGCAACGCATTATCCTAAATGTGCCTTATGTATGGAAAATGAAGGCTACTTTGGTTCAGCGACGCAAGCAGCTCGCTCTAACCATCGCATTATTCAAATGACTGTTAATCAACAAAACTGGGGCTTTCAATACTCACCGTATTTATATTTTAATGAACATAGTATTTTACTATCAGAAAAGCACGAACCAATGTGTATCAATCGTCAAACATTTGAAAACTTAATTGACTTTGTGAAACAGTTTCCACATTATACCATTGGTTCAAACGCTGATTTACCAGTAGTCGGTGGATCTATTTTATCGCACAATCATTACCAAGCTGGTCGCCACGATTTTCCAATGGCATTAGCAGAAGTAGAAAACGCCTTTTCATTAGCGCAATTTCCTGAAGTGGAAGCGGGCATTTTACATTGGCCAATGAGTGTCATTCGTCTAACATCTTCAAATGCACAACAACTTATAGAGGCTAGTGAGCATATTCGTACGGAATGGAATGCTTATTCTGACGAGAGCGTGAATGTTAAGGCGTTTAGTCAAGATGGCGAGCGTCATCATACGGTAACCCCTATTGCTAGATATCGTCATGGGGCTTACGAAATGGATATCGTACTACGCGATAACCAACGTACAGAGGATTATCCTGATGGTTTATTCCATCCGCATCCAGATGTACAACATATTAAAAAAGAAAATATTGGCCTCATTGAAGTGATGGGTACAGCTATTTTACCGGGACGTTTGAAAAAAGAGTTAGCAGAAGTTGAACAATATGTATTAGGTGATCATAGTGTTGATATTGGCGTTCATAAATCATGGGCTGACGATATGAAGCAACGTTATCAATTTGATCAATCAAATGCACAAACAATTATTCGCCAAGAAGTAGGGTATAAGTTTGAGCGTGTGTTACAAGATGCAGGTGTATTTAAACGGACAGAAGAAGGTCAACAGGCATTTCAACAATTTATAACACACTGCCAAAAATAATAGAAAGACTACACTTTAATCCTCTAAGTTTGATAAAATAACTTAGAGGATTTTTAAGTTTGTATTAATATATCGGAAAGAAGGGCTTACATGAAACGAAAGTTAAGTGTGTTGTTAATTTTTGCTATCATGATCCTAGCAGCTTGTGGAAATGACTCTTCCTCACAATCGAGCGAAGACGAAACATTAACAATATCTGCAGCTGCAAGTTTAACAGATGTTACAAAAGAGTTAGAAAAAGCGTTCAACAAAGAACATTCAGATGTAGATCTTCAATTTAATTATGGAGGCTCTGGCTCGTTGAGAGAACAAATTGAAAAAGGCGCACCTGTAGATGTATTGATGTCAGCAAATACAAAAGACGTCGATGCACTTAAGGATGCGAACAAAGTTAACGAGACATATGACTATGCGCAAAACCAACTTGTTTTAATACAGAAAAAAGGCAATGACTATCAGAGCGTTGAAGATTTAAAAGCGGATGGCAAACTTGCGATCGGAGAAGTGAAATCAGTGCCAGCTGGCCGTTATGCCCAAGACTATTTAAAAGAAAATCAACTATGGAATCAAGTGGAAAACCAAACAGTTTATGCAAAAGATGTGAGAGAAGTATTAAATTATGTCAATAAAGGAAATGCTAAACTTGGATTTGTGTATAATACTGATTTATATGTTGGTAAAGATAAACATGAAGGGGTTGAAAAAATTTCAGACGCAAAACTGAAAGATCCCATCATTTATAGAATGGGTGTCGTGTCAGATAAAAAAGCTGCTAAAGAATGGCAAGACTTTATGAAAAGTCAAACTGCAAAAGACATTTTAAAAGAGTACCATTTTGAAGTTTAGGTGAGCATTTATGACAGATTGGACACCGTTTTGGATATCGTTACGTGTTGCCATAATCAGTACAGTGATTGTTGTGATTTTAAGCATTATCTGTGCCAAGGTCATGTATCAAAAACATAGTAAAATAGCACAATTTATTGAGAGTATTGTGATGCTACCCATTGTACTACCGCCAACAGTCATGGGATTTTTACTCTTAATTGTATTTTCTGGAGATGGCCCAATCGGTTATTTTTTAACGCATTATTTAGGTGTCAATGTTATTTTTACATGGATTGGCGCAGTGATTGCATCCGTCATTGTTAGTTTTCCATTGATGTACCAACATACTGTACAAGGTTTTCGCAACATAGATGCAAAAATGTTAAATACTGCGCGAACGATGGGCGCAAGTGAGCAAAAGATTTTCTACAAAATTACATTGCCACTCTCTAAAAGAGCGATGATTTCAGGAACCATGTTAGCTTTTGCTCGCGCGATTGGAGAATTTGGTGCTACGTTAATGGTGGCCGGATATATTCCGGGTAAGACGAATACATTACCTTTAGAAATCTATTTTCTAGTCGAGCAAGGTCGTGAAAATCAAGCGTGGTTATGGGTATTGGTATTAGTGGCATTTTCAATTACCATTATAGGAACAATGAATATGTTGAACCGTGACCGTTTTCGTGAGGTGAAGTAGTATGCTCCATATAGAACTTGAAACAACCATTAATCAAAAACATATCGCATTTCGAATTAAGTCAGAAACACCTAAGATTTATGCACTGCAAGGTGTCTCTGGCATTGGCAAGACAACATGTTTAAATATGATTGCGGGTATTCGTCAACCGGAAAAAGGATTAGTAAAGATTGACGAGCGTGATCTCTTGAACACTGAGCAATCTACCAATGTGCCAATTCGTTATCGCAATATCGGTTACTTATTTCAAGATTACCAGTTGTTTCCTCATATGACGGTCATGCAAAACATTACATTTATGGCAGGAGATAATGACCATGTACGTTCACTCCTTCATAAACTTAAAATCGAACATTTAAAAGATAAGTATCCTAACCAATGTTCAGGTGGTGAAAAACAGCGTGTCGCATTAGCACGTGCATTAAGTACAAAACCGCAATTATTGTTGCTAGATGAACCATTTTCAAGTTTAGATGATCAATCCAAACAAGAAGGGATTCAATTAGTTCAAGCCATTTTTGAATCATGGCATATTCCGATTATTTTTGTTACCCATTCACAACAAGAAGCGTTACAATTAGCGCAAGAAACGATTATATTAGAGTAAATAAAGCATGAGATGAAATGTTGAGAGGCTGAGGTCTAAAGTAGTATCCAAGTCTTCTTAAAATGAACATCTCATGTTTTTTGGATTGAGCACATGATTTTAATTAGGGGAAAAAGAACCACTGATTTCTATAAATCCTGATTGTTTCACTCGCAGACATCGGTTTTAATTAATTGAGTAGAACTTAAAAGGTTCGTATAATGGAAAAAAGATTACATTAGAAAGGCGTTACAATATGACGAATCATCGCTATTCTAGACAAGTATTATTTCAAAATATTGGGCAAGATGGCCAACAAAAAATCAATCAAAAAACGGCATTGATTATTGGTATGGGTGCACTTGGAACGCACGTTGCAGAAGGATTGGTGCGGGCTGGCATACGGAAGTTGGTCATCATTGACCGTGACTATATAGAACATTCCAATTTACAACGACAAACGTTATTTACCGAACAACAAGCTGAAGAGAGTATTCCTAAAGTTGTGGCAGCTCAACAAGCGTTACAAGCGATTCGCAGTGATGTAGCCATCGAAGCTTATATTGATTCGGTAGATGCTACATTTTTATTAAAACAAGTTCCCAAAGTGGATGTAGTGATTGATGCCACAGATAACTTTGAAACTCGGATGTTAATTAATGATGCAGCCTATTATCATCAAACACCGTGGATATATGGTGGTGTTGTCCGAAGTACTTATGTAGAAGCAGCGTTTATCCCAGGTGTCACACCTTGTTTTCAATGTTTAATTCCTCAAATTCCTACAATGAATTTAACGTGTGATACGGTCGGCGTTATACAACCTGCTGTGACTATGACGACAAGCTTTCAAATTAGAGATGCACTTAAAATTTTAACTGAAACAGAATTTACGCCAAAATTAACGTATGGTGATATTTGGGAAGGGACACACTTTACCTTTGGCTTTAGTAAGTTGAAAAATGAAGCATGTACGACGTGTGGAAACGAGCCAAGTTATCCATATTTAGAGGCAGAGCCACCACGGTTAGCTTCAATGTGTGGCAGAGATAGTGTGCAATACCAACATCCAGCGTTAGATGATAACCAATTACGAGCGTTTTTAGAGGAAAGAGGTATTAATTATCGCTCTAATGGTTACCTGTTACAGTTTAATTTTGAAGGGCATCGAATCATTGGATTTCAAAACGGACGATTATTGATTCACGGCATGACGAATGTGAACGAAGCGCAAACATTGTTAAATAAACTATTTGGTTAAAGGGTGAATAAAATGCATACAAACGTAAAGTTAGAACGACCAATTCAATGTGCAGTACTGACTGTGTCAGATACAAGAACAGAAGAGACGGACAAAGGCGGACAACTTGTCCAAAGCTTACTTAAAGATAGTGAAACGGATATTGAAATTGCAGACTATGTGATTGTAAAAGATGAACAAGAACGTATTCAATCAGTCATTGAGCAATGGTTAACCAAAGAAGTCGACGTTATTATTACAACAGGGGGTACGGGTATTGCACCGAGAGATGTTACAATTGAAGCAGTCCGTCCCATGTTGACGAAAGAAATTGAAGGATTTGGCGAATTATTTCGCTATTTAAGTTATACAGAAGATGTAGGCTCACGCGCATTATTATCGCGTGCAGTTGGTGGCACAATTGGTAAACAGCTAATATTTAGCTTGCCTGGTTCGACGGGCGCGGTAAAACTTGGCATGACTAAATTAATCTTACCGGAACTTAGTCATCTTGTTCATGAAATGACTAAATAATAGTATAGAAAAAATGAGGTTAGGATACGGTTAGAATGTATTAGAACATTCTGAGGGCTGAGACATAAAGCGTTAATGCTATGGTCAATTAAATCCTGACCACTTTTGTCTTAACTTTTTGTGTACCTTAACCTCATTTAATAAAGGATAAATATTTTTGCACTAAATTAGGCGTGTATTTGAAAATAGGTTGTTAATCATTGTGGTTATAATCAGACTTACCACCTGTTTTTTTAAGCAAGTAAGTTTGGCCAATAATCATCCCTTTATCTACTGCTTTACACATGTCATAAACAGTTAACGCAGTAGCTGAAGCGGCAGTGAGGGCTTCCATTTCTACGCCAGTTCGACCTGTTGTAGAAACAGTTACTTGAATATTTAAGATATAGTCATCTTCTTGTGATTCCCATTCAAATGAGACATCAACACCTGAGATAGGGAGTGGATGACACATTGGGATGATTTGTGACGTTTGTTTTGCTGCCATAATACCAGCAATTTGTGCAGTATTCAGTACATTGCCTTTTTTGGCAGTATTTTGAGTGATTTGTTGGTATATTGTAGGGTTAACTGTAATACTTGAATGTGCAATGGCAGTTCGTTTTGTAATTTGTTTTTCAGAAACGTCTACCATTTTGGCATTGCCTTGTTTATTAATATGTGTAAATTCAGACATGCTATTCCTCCTTTAAAACTACATGGATAGTATAGCATGATTATTAATATTTGTTAGGAGTGAGTGATGATGCCTGTTGAAAAAAGACATCCAATTCCATTATATGAAGCAATTAATCGCGTGGTGTCACAAAATATTAAAATGACACCAACGGAAGTTAATATATATGAAAGTGAAGGCTATATTTTAGCGGAAGATATTGTGGCGACTTATGCCATTCCTCGATTTGATAAATCACCATATGATGGCTTTGCACTACGTAGTCAAGATACAGAAGGGGCTAGTGGTGAGCATCGTATTTCATTTAAAGTTGTTGACCATATCGGTGCAGGTAGTGTATCCGATAAAACACTTGAGCAAAATGAAGCGGTGCGCATTATGACAGGAGCGCCGATTCCAGAAGGTGCAGATGCGGTGGTCATGTTAGAACAAACTACTGAAACAGAAGACGGCTTTACAATTCGCAAACCTTTTGAAGCGCTTGGAAATATTTCTCGAAAAGGGGAAGAAACAGAGGTTGGCGACGTTGTCCTTCAAAAAGGTCAGTATATTAATGCGGGGGCTGTTGCTGTATTGGCTACATTTGGTTACGTCGATGTACCAGTATATCAAAAACCTACTGTAGCGATTATTGCGACAGGTAGCGAATTATTAGATATTGATGAGCCGCTTCAACCTGGCAAAATTAGAAATTCAAATGGACCTATGATTCATGCCCTATGTCAGAAAGAATCGATTGAAGCATCCATTTTTAAAATTCAAGAAGATGATTTTGAAAGTAGTTTAAACGTCGTCAAAGAAGCGCTAGCTCACCATGACATGGTCATTACTACAGGTGGTGTATCTGTCGGTGATTACGACTTTTTACCAGATATTTATCAATCTTTAAATGCAGATGTGTTATTTAATAAGGTAGCTATGCGACCAGGTAGTGTGACAACGGTAGCGGTTGTAGGTGACCAGTATTTATTCGGTTTATCTGGTAATCCGTCTGCTTGTTACTCAGGTTTTGAATTATTTGTTAAACCAGCCATCTATCATGTGATGGGGGCTAATAAGGTGTATCCGGCAATGGTTCGAGCAACATTAATGGAAGATTTTAAAAAGCCAAACCCATTTACACGTCTCATTCGTTCACAAGTACAATTAACAGGACGTGAAGCGACCGTAGCACCAGCAGGGTTTAATAAATCCGGTGCGGTTGTATCAATTGCTCATAGTAACAGTATGATTGTACTGCCAAGTGGTACACGAGGCTTTGCTAAAGGTCATCAAGTCGATGTGATGCTTACTTCTTCTGAAGCATATCAAGAGGACTTATATTTATGATTTTGCAAGTGGTTGGGTTTAAGGATAGTGGCAAAACACATTTGATGACCCAAATGGTGGCGCAGATTAAAGCATTAGGTTATCACGTCACAACGATTAAACACCATGGTCATAAAGGCGAAGAGATTCAATTGCCGAATGAGAATGTAGACCATATGAAACACTTTAATGCAGGTGCAGATCAAAGCATTGTACAAGGCCATGCCTATATAGAAACAATTAAACGTGATACCAAGGCCACTTTAGAGACTTTGATCGCTGATTATGTTACGATGGACAACAGTGTCATTTTAGTTGAAGGATATAAACAAGCGCATTACGATAAAGTAATTGTGTATCGTAATGATGCAGAATATCAACAATTAAGACACTTAACAAATGTAGTTTATGCATTAGATAATTCAAGAAAAGAATCACAATCACTCGATTTTGAACGTTGGTTGCAAAATTGGGTGAATCGTCATAAAGGGTGAGTAAGGTTGAAACAATTTGAAGTAATCACTGAACCAATCCAACCCGATCAATACCGTGACTTCACTTTGAATGAAAATCAAGGTGCAGTTGTCGTGTTTACTGGTCATGTTAGGGAATGGACAAAAGGCGTTAAAACGGAGTATTTAGAATACGAAGCATACGTTCCAATGGCAGAGAAAAAGCTCGCTGAAATTGGACAAGAAATTAATGAAAAATGGCCGGGTACCGTAACGGCGATCGCACATCGAATTGGCCCGTTAAATATTTCGGATATTGCGGTGTGCATTAGCGTGTCATCTCCTCATCGCAAAGATGCCTATCGTGCCAATGAATACGCAATTGAACGTATTAAAGAAGTGGTACCAATTTGGAAAAAAGAAATTTGGGAAGATGGCGCAGAATGGCAAGGGCATCAAAGAGGATATCATGATGATGCACTCGAAAAGGAGAATCAATAAGATGAAGATATTATATTTTGCAGAAATTAAAGAGATGTTGGACCGCTCAGAAGATACTTTCCATTTTGATTATGAAGTAACAGTGGATCAACTTAAGCAACATCTTTTTAGCACTTATCCTGCAATTCAAGGGAAAAAGTTTCAAGTGGCTGTGAATGAAGAATTTGTTCAGCTAGATGAGACTGTACGTCCTAATGATGTTGTGGCGTTAATCCCACCAGTAAGTGGAGGTTAAAGAGTGATATGAAGGCAATTATACTAGCAGGTGGTCAGTCACGTCGATTTGGATCACCTAAAGCATTCGCTCAAGTAAATGGGCAAACATTTTATAAAAAGTTGATAGACATGTTAGAAGCAACAAATTTATTTGAGGATATTATTGTGAGTGCCAATAAAGACATTGATCACAAATTTGAAGGTATCCCGCGTGTTGTAGATTTAAAAGAACACGAGGATAAAGGACCACTTGCTGGTATCTATAGTGTAATGAAACAATATAAACCATCAAATGATCTCTTTTTTGTCATTTCCGTGGATACGCCCTTAGTTACACAAAAAGCAGTGAGTCGACTATATCAATTTATGGTTGATAATTTAATTGAAGAACAGTTAGATGTAGCTGGTTATATGTCAGAGGGGTACCCTATTCCAACCATTGCATTTTATCATCAAAGAACATTACCAGTGATTGAAGATGCATTAAATTCTGATGATTTCAGTATGAAACATGTTTATCAGCAAGTATCGGCAGATTGGTTGGATGTGAGTGAGATTACCCAACCACCCAATTGGTATCAAAATGTCAACTATCAAAGTGATTTAGATAAAATAGAAAATGAAGTGTGAATAATAGTTTAAAAGGGGGGCGCAATATGACAGAACAAATGTTAGACAAGTTAGGGAGACCTATACGTGATTTGCGCATTTCCGTAACCGATCGTTGTAACTTTAGATGTGATTATTGTATGCCGAAAGAAATTTTTGGAGATGACTTTGTATTTTTACCAAAAGATGAGTTGCTATCATTTGAGGAAATTGTACGTGTCACTCAAACTTATGCTCGGCTTGGTGTGAAAAAAGTGCGTATTACTGGTGGAGAGCCTTTATTACGACGCGATTTACACCTTTTAATCGAACGTATTAATCGAATCGAAGGCATTGAAGACATTGGTTTAACGACGAATGGCTTATTATTGAAAAAGCATGGTCAAAAATTATATGACGCTGGTTTAAGACGATTAAATGTGAGCTTAGATGCGATAGAAGATAAAGTCTTTCAAGCTATCAATAATCGTAACATCAAAGCAGCGACTGTATTAGACCAAATAGATTATGCGATTTCTATTGGATTTGAAGTGAAGGTCAATGTAGTGGTTCAAAAAGGAATTAATGATGATCAAATTATCCCAATGCTTGATTATTTTAAAGATAAAGATATTACCATTCGTTTTATTGAATTTATGGATGTAGGTAATGATAACGGATGGGATTTCAGTAAAGTTGTAACTAAAGATGAGATGTTAAAAAGGATTGAAGCGCACTATGACATTGAAAAAGTACCACCAAAATATTATGGTGAAGTCGCTAAGTATTATCGACATGTAGGCGCACGTTCTAAATTTGGTCTTATCACAAGTGTTTCGGATTCTTTCTGTTCTACATGTACACGTGCAAGATTGTCATCTGACGGTAAGTTTTATGGTTGTTTATTCAGTTCTGTTGAAGGCTTTGATATAAGAGCGTTATTGAGAAGTGGTGCGACAGATGAAGAGGTTGAAGCGCAACTGAAAGCATTGTGGCATCAAAGAGATGATCGTTATTCAGATGAACGAACAGAACAAACTGTAGCCAATCGTCGTAAGAACAAAATTAACATGAATTATATTGGTGGATAATGATAAAAAGCAGGATGAGGTTGAGAAGTATGTCTAACCTTATCCTGCTTTTTATTGTAGTAAGTGATTTATCGTTTGCGTTTAAGACGAGGATATTTAAAGAGTAAAATAATGCCTACAATCAGTAGTGGTAATCCGAGTATTATGCCAAAGGTTGCAAAACGTTCTCCTGTAGAAGGAAGGGCTTCATTTTCTTTTTTGGCTTTAGTAATAGCATCGTCAATTTCACCGAATGTTTCTGCATTAGAGACTTGGGCTTTATAACGATCTTTATCTGTTTGCGGTAACGGTTTAAGTTGTTGTATAAAATACTGACCGTCTGATTTTTTCTGATCAATGACAGGCGTTGTATTTTTTGATGCATTTGACGTATCATCATGATTTGATTGTGTTGCTTTATATTCTCCAAAATCAATTTGTGCTAATAAAGGATCATGATCGCTTGCACGACCAGCTTGTTCAGTAAAATCGCTGTTAACGTGGACCATATCTAACGTCGTATACGGTTGAATCTTATCTGACACTAAGATATGATCTAACGTTTGGCTATTCCCTTGGAAGACGTAGGAATAACGTAAGGATGGGTCTATTGTATTGACCATGTTATATAGCCCATGGGAGGTTAACGTTTTGAGTGCGTTAGACCATTGGAAATCGTTATAATCTCCTACTGATATGATATGAGCGTTAGCATTATCTTGTTGCACTTCATCTACAAAGCCACCTACAAGCTCTGCAATTTGACCCCGTTGTGTTTCGCTTGAAAGTTGAGGGAGTTGATGTTTACCAAATAACGCATCATCTCCACCTTTAGAGTTCCAGTGATTAACAATAGCAATGACTTGTTCCCCATTAAAATCAAACTGTGCAGCTAACGGTTTACGTGAATCATCAAACGCCTCATCATTTGGACTAATACGTCCTGGATTACGTGTTAATTGACCCTCTTTATAATGCACAGCAGTGGTTGCATCTCCAGCTTTAATATCATCATTAAATGTCACTCGATTAGGGTTATATAGAAAGCCAACACGAATGTTAGCATCAGGTTGTCCACCGTCTTGATTGTTTTCAGGATCGATATTTACATAGTCATAAGTAGGTCCGCCTTGCTTTTCGATCATTTGAATAAGACGTTCATAAGATTCATTGGCAGAAGCGGTGCCTTCATCTGGTCCATTATTATCTTGAACTTCTGTCACACCAATAATATCAGGTTTTTTCAAATGCGTGACTATACCATTTGCCAGTTGTTTCGCTTTCTGATCTGATGTAGAAGATGTATTATTTGAGAAATTCTCTAAGTTATAAGATGCCATTGTTAGTTTTTGTTGCTCAGGTGTAATTTGTGTGCCTTTTTGTACTGTTTTGCCATCTTGATAAGCTTTTTCCATTTGTTGAGTATCAATTAAAACTTTATAATTTTGAAAGCCATAGCCTACGTGACCGATAAGTGGCCCGTGAAATTGATCTCCTGTTTTAACATCAAAATGATCGTCTTGTTTACCCATTAATTTGAAAGGGATACGTTGGCCGTTAGAATCATTTTTTTGAAGGCGGATACCGCCATTTTGTGTTTCTTTTTTATGTTGGTTCAGTACTGTAAAAATATCACCATGTTCTTCAGGGCCTACACTTCGAACATCTCCAATTTCAACACGCATACCTTCTAAGGATTCCCAAAAATCGATGGCGTATTGATCTCTATTAAATACATTAAAGTGATCATCTGAGGCAATGTTCGAAGGGACATGATTAATTTTAATTGCCTTTGGTAAAGGTTGGTGAGAATCAATCACATCAATGGCACCATTTTGCTCAGCGCGGGCATCTAGTTCAGTGATAGGTAAGTCTGTATCTTGACGATCATTGTAGCCTTCGATGGCATATTCAGTGATAAGACCTGAAATATGAACGAGGTCGCCTTTTTGAACATCTGGTTTGTCTTTACCAGTAAAGACAATTAAACCTTCTGATGTGTTGGGATCATCATCGACAGCATCATCAGGCGTTTGAATATGTATATAGTGTTGTCCGTTATTTTCATATTGATAGGTTACAATGCCTTCCACATTGTCGACGTGTTGTTGATTGTAAGGAGATAGATGGGCATCACCTTGGATATCATGTATAGATAAGTCAGAAACCGCCATTGCTTCATTATCTGGTAAAGCAATGCTAATGACACTTACAACAAAAGGAATGGCTATAAGTGCTTTGAATATGTTGTACTTCAAAATAAATCCTCCTAAAATACAGTGGTTTAAAGTAAACTTTGATTGAATAGATATTAAATATGTTCAATCAGTGCGTCATATACTTGATCTAAAATGCGGATGGTTTGGTCGAGTTCTTCCTCACTTAACTGAAGCGTTTGAAGCACTTGTTTTTGAACCTCCCCAATAGCCTCTTTAAGTTGATGATAGATGGCTTCCCCTTGATGGGACAGGCTCAGAAGTTTTTGGCGTTTGTCCTCACCAGGAGTAATGTTTAACCATTGACGCTCATGTAAAACTTTTAAAATTTTACGAGTGGTTGGTTTTTCGATCGATCGACGTTTGGAAATTTGCACTAACGTTGTATTGGGGTGAGTGGCTATATCTTTTAAAATAAGCCATTGTGCAGGATGTAAATTGTAGTCGTCTAAAATGGGTTGGACGATTTTGATGTATGGACGATAAAGTCTAGTAAAGTTATCAAAAAGTAATGACTTATTCATAATCTATTCCTTTCATTTTATATTACAGTGAAATGACCATATCGTGGAAATGTTATTGAGTGCAGGTGAGAAATCGTTTTCTGACAGCCTTTCCTCCTATATGGCGTCTACATTTCATGTTGTTTAACAAAGTATCTTTCACAAGATAGTATATCATTAATTCAAAGTAAGAATGTAGTAGTTTAAAAATCATTAGGAGATGTTGTTTTCAAAATAATCGCTTGCGATGGATTGTGGGAAGATTTAAAGATGAAATTTTGATAAAATGATAGTAATGACATGAATGTGGGAAAGGAGAATTCATGATTGATATCAAATTTGACCATATTATCCATTATATAGACGGCATTTCACACTTTGAATTTCCCGGGCAATATTTACAAATTCAAAACGGTGGTCGCCATGATCAGCTAGGTACTTTTAATCGATTAAGTTATATCGATTTAAGTTATATTGAATTGTTAGATCTATTTGATAAAGATCGTTTAAAACAGCAATCTAAAAGTGAAGTAGGTCAATATTCTTTTGCATCGAGTATTATCGAAAGTGATGGAAAACAAGGGTTTAAGAAAGTTTGTTTTCGCACTACAGATATGATGGCCTTAAAAAAGGAATTGAATGCTCGAGGTGTAGAAACCATTGGACCTATTGAGATGTCGCGTCGCAATAAAAAGGAACAAACGACGAAATGGCAACTTTTATATATTAAGACAGATCAAAATCCTATTTTAGCGCCGTTTTTTATTCAATGGGAAGCATCAGATGAATCAAGACACACACAGTTAGAAAACTATTTTCAAAACCATTTGACGATGGATATGATTACATTTCGTACATATCAAAAGCAATTAATGATAAAGCATTGGCAAAAGTGGTTTGATATGTCTATATTAGAAGAGACCAATGCTCATACCATCCTTTACAGTCCTTCAATGAATATGAAGTTTAAAATTAAAGAAGGGCAGGATGATATGATTGAAAAGTTAACATTAGTTGATGATACAATCTCAGCACCGATTATGATTCGAATTAAAGGTGCAAGTTATCAATTTATTCCACCAAATCATCTTGAACACAGTATTAAAGGTCGAGATTGACAGAATAAACCGCAAAGTTGACATAAACTTGTCTATCAAAAGGAGTATTATAAAATGAAGTTAATGAATATTACAGATCAAGAACATGATGAATTTGTAAAAGGGCATCCTAATGGGGACCTTCTACAATTAACTAAATGGGGTGAAACAAAGCAATTAACTGGTTGGTATACGAAACGTATTGCAGTAGGAGAAAATGGTGAAATTAAAGGGGTTGGACAATTATTATTCAAAAAAATCCCTTACCTACCATACACATTATGTTATGTATCAAGAGGATTTGTCGTTGATTACTCAAACTTAACTGCAGTTAAAGCGTTATTAAGTGAAGCGATTAAATTAGCTAAGCATGAAAAAGCCTGTACCATTAAAATTGATCCTGATGTTGAAGTGGATCAAGGCATGACCGCGGTTAAAGCGTTAAAAGAGATGGGCTTTCGTCATAAAGGATTTAAAGAAGGTTTAGCAAAAGATTATATTCAACCGCGTATGACGATGATCACTCCAATTGATAAAACAGATGAAGAGATATTGAAAAGTTTTGAAACACGTAACCGTTCAAAAGTGAGATTAGCCTTAAAACGAGGTACTAAAGTAGAACGTAAGTCTCGCGAAGATTTACCTATTTTTGCAGAATTAATGAAAGAAACTGGAGAACGTGATGGCTTTTTAACAAGAGACTTATCTTATTTTGAAACGATTTATGATGCGTTACATCCAGACGGTGATGCAGAGTTATTCCTTGTGAAATTAGAGCCGACGCCAGTCCTTAAGTCTATAAGAGAAGACCAAGAAGAGTTAAACCAAGAAAAAGAAACCTTACAACAGAAAAAAACATCAAGTAAAAAAATTAGAAATAAAATTAAAGATGTGGAAGCAAAACAAAATAAAAATGCCGAACTGATTGCTGATCTCGAAACGTTAGAGCAAACACATCCGGATGGTATTTATTTATCAGGTGCTTTACTGATGTTCTCTGGTCATAAATCATATTATTTATATGGTGCCTCTTCTAATCATTATCGTGATTTTCTACCAAATCATCATATGCAATTTGAAATGATGAAATTTGCACGAGATAAAGGCGCTAAAACATATGATTTTGGAGGAACAGACAATAATCCAAGTAAAGATTCAAGTCATTATGGTTTATGGATCTTTAAAAAAGTATGGGGTACACGTTTAAGTGAAAAAATTGGAGAATTTGACTTTGTACTAAATCCAATTATTTATAAAGCCGTTGAACAATATAAACCTCAACTAACACAACTAAAAATTAAAATTGTACGTAAACTAAAGTCAATCAGAAATAAATAAAGTATTAATCGCGATAGGATAAAACGTCAGATTTAAAAGCATTATGCAATAGATGGCTAGAACAGGTTGGTACACTCAGAAGTGGTTTGATAGCACTATGGGTACCAGCGCTTGCTCTTCCATCAAACGTCACGTTTTATCCTAATTTTTTAAACCTTTTAATCTAATTGGAGGAAAAGAAATGGTCAAAAAGTTGATTGATTTTTCATTATCTAATAAGTTCGCCATTGTATTAATGGTTTTATTGGTTATTATTGGTGGCGTCTATTCAAGCATGAAGATGCGACTAGAATTATTACCTGATGTAGAACCTCCAATGATGACAATTACAACCTCAATGCCAGGTGCTACTTCAGAAACGGTGATGGAAGAAGTCAGTGACCCTATAGATGAGCAGCTGAGGGGGATGTCAGATGTTGAGAGTGTTAAATCAGAGTCTCTAGCCAATGCCTCTATGGTCACACTTAATTTTGATGAAAAAGCAGATTTAGATAATATTGAACAACAAATTCAAAAAGAACTGCAAAAAATAGATTTTGATGATCGGGTAGAAGATCCTGACATTCAAAGAAATTCAATGAATGCTTTTCCAATTGTGGCTTATTCTGTATTAGAAAAAGATGATAACGTTAAAGCGTCTACAAGCAAAGTGGAAGAGGATTTAATACCGAAATTACAAGAAATTAATGGTGTTCAAAAAGTAGATATGAATGGTCAAACTGAACGAAAAGCAACGATTCAATTTGATCAAGAAAAGTTACAAGCTGCTGGTTTAAATGAACAACAAGTCGTTGATTACATAGAAAATGCGACTAAAGAAACGCCAATGGGGCTATTTCAATTCGGAGATACTGAAAAATCCGTCATAGTTGATGGTCAATTTACTTCTGTAGACGCATTAAAAGAGATGACTATTCCGGTTGCGATGATTCAGCAAAGTAATAGTACACCATCAGAAGGTAGCGATGACTCGCAAGGTGATGACTCAGAGAGTACGCCGCCATCAATGCCATCAACGTCAGGAGATGCATCTAGTGGCGAGGCTGAGGAAGTAAGCTTAGATGATTTAGCTGATGTCCAATTACTAGATGAACGTGAGTCGATATCACGTACTAATGGTCAGGATGCAGTAGATGTTCAAATTGTTAAAGCTCAAGATGCGAATACAGTCGGCGTGGCGAACGAAGTAGATAAAGTCATCAAAGACTTCCAATCGGCCAATCCAGATTTAGAAACCGTAAAAATAATGGATACGGCTAAACCGATTCAGGATTCTCTAGATACAATGATTGAAAAGGCATTACTCGGCTCGATCGTTGCGATTATTGTGATTATGTTATTTTTACGTAATTTGCGCATGACAGCAATTTCATTAGTGTCTATTCCATTGTCATTACTTATTGCAATGGTTGGCCTTAAATTAATGGATGTATCGTTAAATATCCTAACGCTCGGTGCCTTAACTGTAGCCATCGGACGTGTCATCGATGACTCGATTGTTGTTATTGAAAATATATACCGGCGTTTAAGTAAAAAAGATGAACAATTATCAGGAGATCATCTTATTGTTTCTGCTACAAAAGAAGTCTTTATTCCAATCATGTCTTCAACATTAGTGACGATTGTGGTTTTCGCACCACTTGCTTTTGTAACTGGTGCAGTAGGAGAAATGTTTAGACCGTTTGCTTTTGCAGTATCATTTAGTTTATTAGCTTCTTTACTGGTATCTATTACAATCGTGCCTGTACTAGGTTCAACCTTCTTTAAAAAAGGATTAAAGAAAAAGTCGCATAACCAATTAGGTGCTGTTGGACAAGGGTATCGACGCATTTTAAATTGGAGTTTAAACCATAAATGGATTGTATTGATATTAAGTACCTTGATTTTAGTCGGTAGTATCGTTTTAGGTGCGATGAAAGTAGGAACGAGTTTTATCTCTACAGGTGAAGATAAGTTTCTTGCTTTAACATATACCGCTAAGCCTGGAGAAACTGAAGATACTGTGCTTAAGAATGCAGAACAAGTAGAAGATTACTTACAAAAAGATAACCATGTTAAAAATATACAATACTCTGTTGGGGGCGCTTCACCAGTTGATCCAACAGGAGATACGAACAACATGGCTTTAATGGTTGAGTATGACACGGATACACCAAATTTTGATGAAGTCCCTGAAAAAGTATTAAATGATGTTCAAGGTTATAACCATGAAGGTGAATGGAAGCAATTGGACATGGGTACTGGGGCAACAAGTAATGAATTAAACGTTGAAGTCACAGGACCATCTACAAATGCGATCGAGGGTACTGTTAAAGACGTTGAAAAACGCATGCAAGAGATTGACGGACTTACAAATGTTAAATCAGATTTAGCTGAAACATATGATGAATATCAAGTCAAAGTTGATCCAGACAAAGCGAGTCAATATGGTATGACAGCAGGACAATTGGCACTATTATTAAATCAAAATATACCAGAGACGACGGTTTCAACGGTTAAAGATGAAGATCAAACGTATGATGTTACTGTCAAACATGAAAAAGAAACAGATTGGACGGAAGACAAACTTCAAAATACACCATTACCAACACCAACTGGAGATAATGTAACGCTAGCGGATGTGTCATCTATCGAAAAAACAACGACACCAAGTACCCTTGTTAAAGATGGTGGCGATTATATCAGTACTGTGACAGCGAAGGTTTCAGGCGATGATGTCGGTGCCGTTTCAAACGATGTAATGACAGCATTGAATGAATTAGATACACCTAATAATGTCGATACGTCATTAGGTGGTACAAATGAAGACATTGAAGATGCCTTTACCCAATTAGGTATTGCAATGTTAGCAGCAATCATTATCGTATATTTAGTACTTGTATTGACGTTCAAAGGCGCATTAGCACCATTTACGATACTTTTCTCTTTACCGTATACTGTCGTAGGTGTCGTACTTGCACTTGTCATTACAGGTGAAACATTGTCTGTACCTAGTATGATCGGGGTATTAATGCTCATTGGTATTGTAGTAACCAATGCCATCGTATTAATAGATCGTGTGATTAATAATGAAAAACAAGGTATGACGATGAAAGAAGCGTTATTAGAAGCGGGTGGTACGCGTATTAGACCAATTCTAATGACTGCTATTGCCACAATTGGTGCGCTGATTCCTTTATTATTTGGTCAAGACAGCTCAGTATTAATTTCTAAAGGATTGGCAGCAACTGTCATCGGTGGTCTATTATCATCAACATTATTAACATTAATTGTAGTACCAGTTATTTATGAAATACTCTTTACTTTAAAACACAAAGTAACCAAACGACATCGTACAAAATAAAGTGTTTAACAACCGTCATATCAGAAAATGTTTAAAAGGGTAAGGTCATCTATGAATAACGAGGGGGATGGAATATGACTTATACAACGATTTTAGAACAAATACCTGATAGTTATTTTGCAAAAACGATGGGAAGAGAGGTGGTGCATGGGCCTTTGCCTTTAATTAATCTAGCAGTGGGTATTCCAGATGCAGATACACCACCTCGTATCCTTCAAGCTTTAAGTGAAGCGATACTAAAACCAGAAAATCAAAAATATTTGGCGTTTCAAGGTAAAGCCACATTTAAACAAGCAATTGTAGATTTTTATAAACGGCATTTTGATGTGGTACTAGACCCAGATAAAGAAGTTTGTTTGTTATATGGCACTAAAAATGGACTTGTGGCATTGCCTACGTGCGTGATAGAGCCAGGTGAGGAAGTACTACTGCCAAATCCAGGTTATACGGACTATCTTGCAGGGGTATTGCTAGCTAAGGGGGAACCACATTCGCTAGATTTGTTACCAGAACATCACTACCTTCCTCAATGGGATGATATTGATACTGCGAATACAAAGTTGATTTATTTAACGTATCCAAACAATCCAACTGGTTCTGTGGCGACCCCTCAATTTTTTCAAGAGACTGTAGATCGCTTTAAACAGGCTCAAACAAAAATTGTACATGATTTTGCATACCAAGCTTTTGGCTTTGATCAACCTAACCCAAGTATTTTACAGGCAGAAGGAGCAAAGTCATGTGCCATTGAAGTATTTTCATTTTCTAAAGGATATAATATGTCCGGTTACCGCGTAGGCTTTGCGGTAGGTAATGAAGAAATGATTGCTAATTTACAAAAGTATCATACGCATACACAAGCAGGCATGTATGGTGCTTTACAAGATGCATGCACGGTTGCACTCAATGAATGTGATGACGCGTTATTAACCCAGTCACGTATTTTTGCAAAACGACGTGATCTCATTGAAGCGGCGTTAGAACAAGCGCAACTACCGCATGAACCCATAAAGGGAGGCATCTTTTTATGGTTAAAATGTCCACCTGGGTTTACGAGCGATGCATTTGTTGATTATTTGTTGAAAGAATTATCCATTTTAGTTGCACCTGGTCATCCTTTTGGGCATCGCGGGGAAGGTTATGTAAGGGTGTCATTTGCCATTGATGAAGCACAGTTAACAGAAGCATTGAACCGCTTAAGTACGCTTCAATCTTTATACAAGTAAAAATGAAATTAAAAAAGCCGGGAGTGCATACCTCCTTATGTTGAATAGTGAATGCAACGTAAGGGTTTGATACACTCTCGGCTATTTATATTAATGAATTAGATAAGTACAAAGGCTAAAATGATATAAATAACGGTAATCAATAAAGTCATTAAGTTTAAAATTCGAACACCTTTTATATCTCCTTTAGCATGCTTAAAGGCAGTAATTTCGATATTGGCAATAAGCAGTAAAAGAACGACAAATAACCACCATGCTGATACAGGGTAATAAGCAAGGGATGTTGCTACAACAATAATCAGTAAAATACCCATAATACCTCGTAAAATTTTAGGAAGTTTCATGTTCATTTTAAAGATACTGATATACCCTACAATTAAATACATTAATGGCAAGAGTATGAGGTAAATTAACATATGTACATCCTTTCTATAACAATATAAATAAACGATTGTCTATGATTAATTTTGATTCATTTTAGCACGTATATCTGCAATTTCACGTTCGATGGTTTCAAGTTGTTTAACGAGTGGGTCTGTATCTTGAGAAGTCGATTCTCGTTTTTCCAAGTCGCCTTGCAAACGAACGTAATCCATTTTAAGCTCTTGTAATTGAGATGCTAAGTCCATAATTGATAAGCCTCCCTTAATTTTCAATAACACCTATTATAGCACGACCAAAAATATGTTTAAATAAATTCATTATATGAAAATAGGACAAAATCTATTTGAAGTCCATATATCAGTTGTTTTCATTATTGGTATCAACTAGCTTAAACTTTTTATATTCTGAAGAAATGTGAAATCCGAGTTCATGAAAACGATCAACTAAACGTTGGTTTTTACTGCGTATTTTAAAATAGATACGGTCGATATCCTTACCTTTTAAAGAATAATGAATAGCATGTTGAATCAAATCAAACGCAATCCCTTTTAAACGATAATCCGTATGGGAGGAAAAATATTTAATTTCTGCATGGTGATGTGCTGTATCGAAAATTAAATATAAGTAACCTTTTAAAATACCTTCTGCCATATATAAAAATAACTGATGTTGTTCATCTAATGAAGCTTCAATTTCAGCGGCAGTCATATCGTGATGCTTAAAAGTGCTTTCATGTAATTTTTGAAATGAACGAAAATACGCTTTTTGGTAGTCAACGATGTGATGTAAATTCTGTGACTCACCAATATCTTGTGTCGCTTCTAAATGATAATCTGTGAAAGTGTATGAGGCGCCGATTGACTTCATAAAGGGTTTAATATACTCATTATTAGACGCAAAAGCGAAATAATAGGTTGAGCCCTCGTTATGTTGTGCAGTCATTGCGTGAAATAAAGCGTTAAATTCTGTGCCTGTTGGGCGATACGATGCTTGGATAATAGGACCAATCACTTTATATCGATCTTTAAAATAAGGATCACAAGTCATCACCATTTGGATAGCCCCTTCTTTTTTAAGCGCAAAAATACCAGTAGTATCCATTAACTCTTTTAAAAATGTATAAAGTGCGTCATCATCTAATGGTAATTTATTGGTATATGATTGGTCAGACTTGGCATTCGTTTGAATCAGTTGAACGATGTCTTCTACGGTTTGAACTCGAATAATCTCCATTATAAACCTCCTATGTTCACTGCTTAGCTATATTATAAGTGGTTTCTTAATGAATGAAAAGAAAACACTAAAGTGAAATCATAGTTATTAACAAAGGTGTAGTCAACTTAGGCAACGTGTTACAATTTAAACAGACTTAATAGACGAAAAAAGGAAGAATACATTATGAAATCATTAATATTAGCCGAAAAACCATCCGTTGCTCGCGACATTGCGAAGGCACTAAATATCAATCACACTCATAAAGGTCATATCGAAAATTCAAAATATGTAGTTACGTGGGCGTTAGGGCACTTGGTGACAAATGCGACACCCGAAGAATATGATCAAAAATTTCAGCGTTGGCATTTAGACGATTTACCAATTATTCCTAAATACATGAAGACAAAGGTGATTGGTAAAACACGAAAGCAATTTAATACTGTACAACGTCTTATGCAACGTAAGGACTTGAAGGATATTATTATTGCAACAGATGCTGGAAGAGAAGGGGAACTTGTGGCCCGCTTAATCATTGAAAAAGCACATGTCAAAAAGCCAATTAAACGATTATGGGTAAGTTCTGTTACTAAAAAAGCAATTTTAGATGGTTTTAAACATTTAAAAGATGGGCGTAAATTTAATAACTTATATCAAGCAGCATTGGCGCGTAGTGAAGCGGATTGGATTGTAGGGATTAATGCAACGCGCGCGCTAACGACTAAGTATGATGCACAACTTTCACTTGGTCGTGTTCAAACTCCGACCATTCAACTCGTAGCTTCGAGACAACATGAGATTAAACAATTTAAACCTAAAGATTATTATACGTTATCAATTAAAGCTGCGAATTTAACGTTTAACTATGAGCATAAAGCACGTATTTTTGATAAGGAAAAATTAGAAAAGATTGCGCACCAACTTAAACATCAGCAAGCGAAAGTGATTGAAGTTAAAGAGAAACACAAAAAATCATACCCAGGCCAACTATATAATTTAACAGACCTACAACAAGCTGCATATCAGCGGTATCATTTAGGCGCTAAACAAACACTTAATGCTTTGCAACAATTATATGAACGTCATAAGTTAGTAACTTATCCAAGAACGGATTCTCAATATTTAACATCAGATATGGTAAGCACTTTAAAAGAGCGTATTCAGGCCACAATGGCAACAGAATTTAAAGAAGAAGCACGTGACCTTTTAAACCGCACATTTTCTACAAAAGCGAAATATGTGAATGACGGAAAAGTATCTGACCACCATGCGATTATTCCAACCGAAGTGAGACCTAAGTTAGACACACTATCTAATACAGAACAAAAAGTGTACGCATTGGTTGTGCAACGATTTTTAGAAGCATTATCATCACCGTATGAATATAAAGAAAAAACAATCATATTAAAGGTAAATGATGAAACATTTAAACATAAGGTAGAAGAACCTGTCGCCTTGGGTTATAAAGTGTTTCAACACGGCACTGCGAAGGTTCAGTCAGTATCCACACCTCAAAAAGGTGCTACTTTAAATATAGAAGAGGTCTCTGTTCACAATCATCAGACGACACCACCACCTTACTTTAATGAAGGAACGCTACTTAAAGCAATGGAGCGTCCAGATAAAGAAATACAATTAAATGATCAACACTCAGCAAAAACTCTACAACAAACGGGTGGTATTGGGACAGTGGCAACACGAGCGGACATTATTGAAAAATTGTTCAATATGAATGCTTTAGAAAGTCATAACGGTAAGATTAAAGTGACTTCCAAAGGTCAACAAATTTTAGAATTAGCACCTGAATCACTCACATCGCCTTTATTAACTGCCCAATGGGAAGACAAATTATTAAAAATTGAAAAAGGACAATATCAACGTCAACAGTTTATCAATGAAATGAAACAGTTTACGCATGAAATTATTCAACAAATAAAAGAGAGTGAAGAAAAGTATAAACACGATAATCTAACCACAGCGCAATGTCCAACGTGTGGAAAATTCATGTTGAAAGTAAACAAGAAAAATAGTTCAATGTTAGTTTGTCAAGATCCATCATGTAAGACGAAAAAAGATGTTCAAACAAAAACAAATGCGCGATGTCCAAAATGTAAGAAGAAATTAACGAAATTTGGCACGGGTAAAAATGCAGTTTACCGTTGCGTATGTGGTTACACAGAATCTCAAAAGCAGATGGATGAGCGCTTTAAAAATAAAGGTAAAGATAAAGTTTCGAAAAAAGATATGAATAAATATATGAAAGAAGATTCACTTGATAATAATCCTTTCAAAGATGCTTTAAAGGGATTGAAATTATAAGTGAGCGGTTTCGGAAGTAGGTAATTCGTTGAAAGCATATTGAACTGTACCTGAATTCATATTAAAATGTTTAAGTATTTTAAATAAGAGGAGACAATAACGGTGAAACGATATTTTCAATTTGATGAGCACCGCACGAATTATAAACGTGAAATTTTCGGAGGGCTCACTACCTTTTTATCAATGGCCTATATCCTAGCTGTAAACCCTCAAGTGTTAAGCTTGGCTGGTGTTGACGGGGTTCCGGCTGATCAAAAAATGGATCAAGGGGCTATTTTTGTCGCGACGTGTTTAGCTGCTTTTGTAGGATGTTTATTTATGGGATTGATCGCAAGGTATCCCATCGCACTTGCACCTGGAATGGGATTAAATGCTTTCTTTGCATTTACAGTCGTACTTACTATGGGTATTCCTTGGCAAGTCGGCCTAACAGGTGTCTTTTTCTCAGGATTTATCTTCGCTATTTTAACAGTGACCGGATTAAGAGAAACCATTATCAATGCCATTCCGTATGAAATGAAAATGGCAGTATCGGCCGGGATCGGTTTATTTATTACTTTTGTTGGTTTACAAAGTTCAGGTATTATTCAAAATGAAGATGCCACATTAGTGACTTTAGGAAATATTACGAGTCCTCAGGTATTGCTTGCTATTTTCGGTATTATTATCACAGTCGTGTTATATACTAAAAAAGTACCTGGCGCTATTTTTATTGGAATGGTGATTACGGCGATTGCAGGATTGATTACATCTCAAATCGCACCACCAGAAGCAATCGTAGGTGAAATTCCAAGTATTGCCCCAACATTTGGCGCTGCATTCGAAGCATTTCAAGATCCTGCACAATTGTTTACGATTCAGTTTTTAATTGTCATTCTGACATTTTTATTCATCGATTTCTTTGATACAGCAGGTACAATTGTAGCGGTAGCATCACAAGCAGGATTTATGAAGGATAATAAATTACCAAGAGCAGGACGTGCATTATTCTCTGATTCACTTGCTACAATGGTAGGTTCTATCTTTGGTACGACAACAACAACGTCTTATATTGAATCAACTTCAGGCGTGGCTGTCGGAGCGAGAACAGGTTTTGCAAGTGTGATCACAGGGATATGTTTCTTATTAGCACTATTTTTTAGTCCACTCATGTCTGTGGTTACGCCAGCAGTAACGACACCAGCACTTGTTGTAGTAGGTGTCTTAATGGCTTCAAACTTAGCGGAAATTAGTTGGAAAAAGTTTGAAGTGGCTGTGCCAGCATTTATTACAATTATAATGATGCCATTATCTTATTCCATTGCTACAGGGATAGCATGTGGTTTCATCTTTTATCCAATTACAATGTTACTTACAAAACGACATAAAGAAGTACATCCAATTATGTACGGGTTAATGATTATTTTCATTTTATATTTCGTATTCGTACATGGATAATTAAAAAACACTTTTGCAGACGTTGCAAAAGTGTTTTTAGTCTATTTAATGATTATTTACGATCCTCTTCATAGATTACTCTAGCGTCACGACTTGAAAGATAAACTGGCGTAACAAATAAAACAAATAATAAAAAGATAAGTAAAATAACCATTAACCAATGAAGTAACATACCGATAAACGGTACAATAGCTAAGCCATTTGCGATAATACCGACGATAGGAATCACTAACATTGGTTTAATTGAATTTTGACGATCGAAAATAAAGATTAATAAAATCACGAGATAAATAAACGCATTAAAAGCAAGTATTTGCCAACCAGATGCCAAAATGAAGATGCCACCTAAAAGTGGGAATCCAGATATAAATTCTGAAATTAAGGCAATGATTGCTAAAATAATTAAGGCTGTCTTAGAACCCTTTTTCAATCTTAATAGCCCCTTTCAATAATATTGTTCTATCTACATTAAAATAGAAAATAATGAAATGAGATAGATACTACTTATCTTTAATTATAATAAGAAAATTGTAAAACAACAAAGCTCATGATTTAATAAGAAAAATTTTCCTAAAAAGGTTGAACTTCAGCATGATTTAAAGTAAAATAACAAGGTATGTGATTAGACATTAGAAAAGTTCTTGGAAAAGGGTTGACTAACTGATTTCAAGTCGTGTAAGATGTCTAATGTTGGACTTTTAAATGCGATGAAGCGAAAGGTTACTGACACACCCGGCCGCTTTGCCATGGCGCTGTGTGAGATAGTTTTCGTGGAGAAGTCTATCACTTCAATGAAGACGTATAAGGAGGGTAAATGATGGCAAAACAAAAAATCAGAATCAGATTAAAAGCTTATGATCATCGTGTAATCGATCAATCAGCTGAAAAAATTGTAGAAACTGCAAAACGTTCTGGAGCAGATGTTTCTGGTCCGATCCCATTACCGACAGAAAAATCTGTTTACACAATTATTCGTGCGGTTCATAAATATAAAGATTCTCGTGAACAATTCGAACAACGTACACACAAACGTTTAATCGACATTGTAAATCCTACACCAAAAACAGTAGATGCTTTAATGGGTCTAAACTTACCATCAGGTGTAGACATCGAAATTAAATTATAATAATAAATTTTAGGAGGTGGACTTTCGATGACCAAAGGAATCTTAGGAAGAAAAATTGGAATGACTCAAGTATTCGGTGAAAACGGAGATTTAATTCCAGTTACAGTAGTAGAAGCAAAAGAAAACGTAGTATTACAAAAGAAAACTGAAGAAGTTGATGGCTATAACGCTGTTCAAATCGGTTTTGAAGATAAAGAAGCATATCGTAAAGATCGTAAAACAAACAAATATGCTAACAAACCTGCTGAAGGACATGCTAAAAAAGCTGAAACAGCACCTAAGCGCTTCATTCGTGAATTCAGAAACATCAGTGTTGATGAATACGAAGTAGGTCAAGAAGTCTCAGTTGATACATTTGAAGTTGGAGATGTTATTGATGTAACAGCAACTTCAAAAGGTAAAGGTTTCCAAGGTGCTATCAAACGCCATAACCAAGCTCGCGGACCAATGGCACACGGTTCTCACTTCCACAGAGCACCAGGTTCTGTAGGTATGGCTTCAGATGCATCACGCGTATTTAAAGGACAAAAATTACCAGGCCGTATGGGCGGTAATACTGTCACTGTTCAAAACTTAGAAGTTGTTCAAGTAGATGCGGAAAACAACGTTATTTTAGTAAAAGGTAATGTACCTGGCCCTAAAAAAGGTTTTGTTCAAATCCAAACAGCAGTAAAAGCTGATAAATAATTAGCAGCGAAAGGAGGAAATGCATAATGGCAAATTATGATGTATTAAAAGTTGACGGTTCAAAAGCTGGTACAGTTGAACTTAACGACGCTGTTTTTGCAATTGAACCAAACAATAGTGTATTATTCGAAGCGATTAACTTACAACGTGCGTCATTACGTCAAGGTACTCACGCGGTTAAAAACCGTGCAGCTGTACGTGGCGGTGGACGTAAACCTTGGAGACAAAAAGGTACAGGACGTGCACGTCAAGGTACTATCCGTGCTCCACAATGGCGCGGCGGTGGTATTGTATTCGGACCAACGCCAAGAAGTTATGCGTACAAAATGCCTAAAAAAATGCGTCGCTTAGCATTACGTTCAGCAATTTCAGCAAAAGTTCAAGAAAATGAACTTAAAATTGTTGATAACTTCAATTTAGACGCACCAAAAACAAAAGACTTCAAAACGACATTAACTAATTTAGAATTACCTAAAAAAGTATTAGTCGTAACAAACGGTGAAGATGTAAACGTTGAATTATCTGCACGTAACATCCCAGGTGTTCAAATTTCTACACCAGAAAGCTTAAATGTATTAGACATTACAAATGCAACAAGCATTTTAATCACTGAAGAAGCAGCTAAAAAAGTTGAGGAGGTGCTCGGATAATGGAAGCTAGAGATATTCTAAAGCGCCCCGTAATTACTGAAAAATCATCTGAAGCAATGGCTGAGGATAAATATACTTTCGACGTAGACGTACGTGCTAACAAAACGGAAGTTAAAAAAGCGGTTGAAGCAATTTTTGAAGTGAAAGTTGCTAATGTGAACATCATTAACTACAAACCTAAGAAAAAACGCATGGGTCGTTATCAAGGATACACAAACAAACGCCGCAAAGCGATTGTGACATTAAAAGAAGGTCAAATCGATTTATTTAATTAAAAACTATATACCAATAAGGAGGTAAGCGACAATGGCTCTTAAACATTATAAGCCAATTACTAATGGTCGTCGTAATATGACTACATTAGACTACGCTGAAATTACTGAGTCTAAACCAGAAAAGTCATTATTACAACCGCTACCGAAAAGAGCGGGTCGTAACAACCAAGGTAAATTGACAGTACGCCACCATGGTGGAGGTCACAAACGTCAATACCGTGTCATTGATTTCAAACGTAATAAAGATGGAATTAAAGGTAGAGTAGATTCTATCCAATATGATCCAAACAGATCAGCAAATATCGCATTAATTATCTATGCAGATGGTGAAAAACGCTACATTATTGCTCCTAAAGGATTAGAAGTAGGACAAATCGTAGAAAGCGGTTCTGATGCGGATATTAAAGTAGGAAATGCTTTAGCATTAAAAGATATCCCAGTTGGTACTGTTATTCACAACATCGAATTAAAACCAGGTCACGGCGGACAAATCGCTCGTTCAGCTGGTGCAAGTGCACAAGTACTTGGTAAAGAAGGTAAATACGTATTAGTTCGTCTTCGTTCAGGCGAAGTTCGTATGATTCTTTCTACTTGCCGTGCTACAATTGGTCAAGTTGGTAACCTTCAACATGAACTTGTAAATGTTGGTAAAGCCGGTAAATCAAGATGGTTAGGTAAAAGACCTACAGTTCGTGGTTCTGTAATGAACCCTAACGATCACCCTCACGGTGGTGGTGAAGGACGCGCACCAATCGGACTTCCATCTCCAATGTCACCATGGGGTAAACCAACGCTTGGTAAGAAAACACGTCGTGGTAAAAAACGTTCAGACAAACTTATCGTACGTAGACGTAAAAGAAAATAAAATTAACTTATTTGGGTGTGCGGCGTAATCGCTGCACGCACATAATAAGAAAGGAGGCGCCACAATGGCTCGTAGTATTAAAAAGGGACCTTTTGTCGATGACCACTTAATGAAAAAGGTTGAGGCACAAGGTGACAGCGAAAAGAAACAAGTAATCAAAACATGGTCTCGTCGTTCAACAATTTTCCCAAACTTCATTGGACATACTTTCGCAGTATATGACGGACGTAAACATGTACCTGTATATGTAACTGAAGACATGGTTGGACATAAATTAGGTGAATTTGCTCCAACACGTACTTTCAAAGGACATGCAGCTGACGATAAGAAAACTAGAAGATAATTAATTTCTTTTAAGTAGAGGAGGAAATACGAATGGAAGCAAAAGCGGTTGCTAGAACGATCAGAATCGCACCTCGTAAAGTAAGATTAGTATTAGATCTAATCAGAGGTAAAGGTGTAAGAGAAGCAGTAGCAATTTTAAAAGTTACAGATAAAGCATCTTCACCTGTAATCGAAAAATTATTAATGTCCGCTTTAGCTAATGCAGAGCACAACTATGGTATGAATACTGACGAATTAGTTGTAAAAGAAGCATATGCTAACGAAGGACCAACATTAAAACGTTTCCGTCCACGTGCTCAAGGACGTGCAAGCGCAATTAATAAAAGAACTAGTCACATTACAATCGTTGTAAGTGATGGTAGAGAAGAAGCTCAAGAAGCTTAATAAATTTTAAGGAGGGAATACCGTGGGTCAAAAAATTAATCCAATCGGACTTCGTGTTGGCGTTATCCGTGATTGGGAAGCTAAATGGTACGCAGAAAAAGACTTCGCATCACTTTTACACGAAGATTTAAAAATTCGTAAGTTCATTGATAAAGCATTAAAAGATGCTTCAGTATCTCACGTAGACATTGAGCGTGCAGCAAATCGCATCAATATCGCAATTCACACTGGTAAACCAGGTATGGTAATTGGTAAAGGCGGATCAGAAATTGAAAAGCTTCGCAATAAATTAAACCAATTAACTGATAAAAAAGTACACATCAACGTAGTTGAAATTAAAAAAGTTGATTTAGATGCTCGTTTAGTTGCTGAAAACATTGCACGTCAATTAGAAAACCGTGCTTCATTCCGTCGTGTTCAAAAACAAGCAATCGGTAGAGCAATGAAATTAGGTGCTAAAGGTATCAAAACACAAGTATCAGGTCGTTTAGGAGGCGCTGACATCGCGCGTGCTGAACAATATTCAGAAGGAACTGTACCACTTCATACTTTACGTGCAGACATCGATTATGCACATGCTGAAGCAGATACTACTTATGGTAAATTAGGTGTTAAAGTATGGATCTATCGTGGAGAAGTTCTTCCTACTAAGACAAATAGTGAAGGAGGAAAATAATTATGTTACTACCAAAGCGTGTAAAATATCGTCGTCAACATCGTCCTGACACAAAAGGTCGTTCAAAAGGCGGTAATTATGTAACTTTCGGCGAGTATGGTCTTCAATCAACAACAACTTCATGGATCACTTCTCGTCAAATCGAATCAGCTCGTATTGCAATGACACGTTACATGAAACGTGGCGGGAAAGTTTGGATTAAAATCTTCCCTCACACACCATATACTAAAAAGCCTTTAGAAGTACGTATGGGTGCTGGTAAAGGTTCAGTAGAAGGCTGGATCGCAGTTGTAAAACCTGGTCGTATCTTATTCGAAGTAGCAGGTGTATCAGAAGAAGTAGCGCGTGAAGCATTACGTTTAGCAAGTCACAAACTTCCAGTTAAAACTAAGTTTGTAAAACGTGAAGAATTGGGTGGTGAATCAAATGAAAGCTAAGGAAATTAGAGACTTAACCACTTCAGAAATCGAAGAACAAATCAAATCTTCAAAAGAAGAGCTTTTTAACCTACGCTTTCAATTAGCTACAGGTCAATTAGAAGAGACTGCTCGTATTAAAACGGTAAGAAAAACAATTGCACGTCTTAAAACTGTTGCACGTGAAAGAGAATTAGAACAAGGTAAAGCTAATCAATAATTAATTGAAAGAGGAGGTTACTAAAGTGGACGAAAGAAATAATCGTAAAGTTTACGTTGGTAAAGTTGTTTCAGATAAAATGGACAAAACTGTTACTGTTTTAGTTGAAACATACAAAACACACAAACTATATGGTAAACGTGTAAAATACTCTAAAAAATATAAAACACATGATGAAAACAATTCAGCTAAACTAGGGGATATTGTTAAAATCCAAGAAACACGTCCTTTATCAGCGAAAAAACGTTTCCGTTTAGTAGAAATTGTCGAAGAATCAGTAATTATTTAATGAACAATAGAAGATAAAGGAGGTTCAATCATGATCCAACAAGAAACACGTTTAAAAGTAGCAGACAACTCTGGTGCTCGTGAAGTACTTACGATCAAAGTATTAGGTGGATCTGGCCGTAAAACAGCTAACATTGGCGACGTCATTGTAGCTACTGTTAAAAATGCTACACCTGGAGGCGTTGTTAAGAAAGGCGATGTTGTTAAAGCTGTTGTTGTACGTTCTAAATCAGGTGTACGTCGTAAAGACGGTTCTTATATCAAATTTGATGAAAATGCATGTGTTGTCATTCGTGACGACAAAGGACCACGTGGTACACGTATCTTCGGTCCAGTAGCACGTGAATTACGTGAAGGAAACTTTATGAAAATCGTTTCTCTTGCACCAGAAGTACTATAATTCAGTCCTAAATTTAAATATAATTCCAAGGAGGTGCCCACACATGCATATCAAAAAAGGTGACAACGTTATCGTTATCGCAGGTAAAGACAAAGGTAAAACAGGTACAGTTGTAGCTACTGAACCTAAAAAAGACCGTGTCGTTGTGGAAGGTGTTAATGTCATTAAAAAACACCAAAAACCAACTCAACTTAATCCAGAGGGTGGAATCTTAGAAACTGAAGCAGCAATTCATGTTTCTAACGTACAAATTTTAGACCCTAAAACAAATGAACCTACACGCGTAGGATACAAAATGGTTGATGGTAAAAAAGTAAGAATCGCAAAAAAATCAGGCGAAGAAATCAAGTCTAATAAATAATATTAGGTGAAAGGAGGATCCACTTTGAACCGTTTAAAAGAAAAATTTAACTCAGAAGTTACAGAGAACTTAGTGAACAAATTCAACTATAGTTCAGTAATGGAAGTACCAAAAATCGAAAAAATTGTTGTGAACATGGGTGTTGGTGATGCAGTTCAAAACTCTAAAGTATTAGATACTGCTGTTGAAGAATTAACTGCAATCACTGGTCAAAAACCTTTAATCACTAAAGCGAAAAAATCAGTTGCGACATTCCGTCTTCGTGAAGGTATGCCAATTGGTGCTAAAGTAACTTTACGTGGTGAAAGAATGTATGAATTCCTAGATAAATTAATCTCAGTATCTTTACCACGTGTACGTGACTTCCGTGGTGTATCTAAAAATGCATTCGATGGTCGCGGTAACTACACTTTAGGTGTTAAAGAACAACTTATTTTCCCTGAGATTGACTATGATAAAGTGTCAAAAGTACGTGGAATGGATATCGTTATCGTTACAACTGCTAACACTGACGAGGAAGCTCGTGAATTGTTAACTCAATTCGGTATGCCATTTCAAAAATAATCTCTGAAGGAGGCTAACTAAGTGGCTAAAAAATCAATGGTTGCTAAGCAACAAGGTAAACAAAAATTCCAAGTTCGTGAATATACTCGTTGTGAACGTTGTGGACGTCCACATTCTGTATATCGTAAATTTAAACTTTGCCGTATTTGTTTCCGTGAACTAGCTTACAAAGGTCAAATCCCTGGTGTACGTAAAGCTAGCTGGTAAAATTTAATTCTCGAAAGGAGGCAACAAACTATGACATTGTCAGATCCAATTGCAGATATGCTTACTCGCGTAAGAAATGCGAACATGGTACGCCATGAAAAATTAGAATTACCTGCATCAAACATTAAGAAAGAAATTGCTGAAATCCTTAAAAATGAAGGTTTCATCAAAAATGTAGAATATATTGAAGACGATAAACAAGGTGTTATTCGTTTATTCTTAAAATATGGTTCAAATAACGAACGTGTTATTACAGGATTAAAACGTATCTCAAAACCAGGATTACGTGTTTATGCTAAAGCAAACGAAGTACCTAAAGTATTAAACGGTTTAGGTATTGCATTAGTTTCAACTTCAGAAGGTGTTATCACTGATAAAGAAGCAAGAAAACGTAACATTGGTGGAGAAGTACTAGCATACATTTGGTAATATTAAATAAGGAGGTGCCATAACATGAGCCGTGTCGGTAAAAAAATTATTGAGATTCCTAGCGACGTAACTGTTACTATCGATGGTAATACAGTTTCAGTTAAAGGACCAAAAGGTGAATTATCACAAACATTAAACGAAGAAATGACTTATAAACAAAATGAAAACACACTTGAAGTTGTTAGACCATCAGATTCAAAAGAACACAGAACTGTTCATGGTACAACTCGTGCGTTAATTAACAATATGGTACAAGGTGTATCTAAAGGATACGAAAAATCACTTGAACTTGTTGGGGTAGGTTATCGTGCTCAACTTCAAGGTACTAACCTTGTACTTAACGTTGGATACTCACATCCAGTTGAAATCGAAGCTGCTGAAGGTATTACTTTCTCTGTAGAGAAAAACACAACAGTTAAAGTTGAAGGTATTGATAAAGAATTAGTTGGTGCTACTGCATCAAAAATTCGTGATGTACGCCCACCAGAACCTTATAAAGGTAAAGGTATTCGTTACCAAGGTGAATATGTACGTCGTAAAGAAGGTAAAACTGGTAAATAATAAATAAACTCTACAGAAAGGAGTATTGAGATGATTAGTAAAATTGATAAAAACAAAGTACGTTTAAAAAGACATGCACGCGTTCGTACGAAATTGTCAGGTACTAGCGAAAAACCTCGTTTAAACGTATACCGTTCAAATAAACACATTTATGCTCAAATCATTGACGATACTAAAGGTGTTACTTTAGCTCAAGCATCTACTAAAAATGGTCAAGTTGAAGCAACATCAACAAAAGTTGAACAAGCATCACAAGTCGGCGAAGCAATTGCTAAAGCGGCAAGTGAAAAAGGCATTACTGATGTAGTATTTGATCGTGGTGGTTATTTATATCATGGTCGCGTAAAAGCATTAGCAGATGCTGCTCGTGAAAATGGACTTCAATTTTAATTTAAAAGGAGGGACAATTTAAATGGCTCGTAGAGAAGAACAAGTTAAAGAATTTGAAGAACGCGTAGTTACAATCAACCGTGTTGCGAAAGTTGTTAAAGGTGGTCGTAATTTCCGATTCACTGCACTTGTAGTTGTAGGTGACAAAAACGGACGCGTTGGTTTCGGTACTGGTAAAGCACAAGAGGTACCAGAAGCAATTAAAAAAGCAGTAGAAGCTGCGAAAAAAGAACTTATCACTATTCCACGTGTTAATGGAACAACACCACACACAATTACTGGACGTTTCGGTTCAGGAAGTGTTTTAATGAAACCAGCAGCTCCTGGTACAGGGGTTATCGCAGGTGGTCCAGTTCGTGCCGTATTAGAACTTGCAGGTATCACTGATATCTTAAGTAAATCATTAGGTTCAAATACACCTATTAATATGGTTCGTGCGACGATCAATGGTTTACAAAATCTTAAGAATGCTGAAGATGTTGCACGTTTACGTGGCATTTCAGTAGAAGAATTATATAATTAAGGAGGGAAATAGTTAATGGCTAATATCGAAATCACCCTCAAAAAAAGTCTTATTGGACGTCCAGAAACACAACGTAAAACTGTGAAAGCTTTAGGTCTTAAAAAAGTAAATTCAACAGTAGTTGTTGAGGACAATTCAGCAATCCGTGGACAAATCAATAAAGTAAGTCACTTAGTATCAGTAGAAGAAAAATAATTAAGGAGGTGCCGAAATGAAGTTACATGAGTTAAAACCATCAGAAGGATCACGTCACGTACGTAACCGTGTAGGTCGTGGTGCAGCAACTGGTAACGGTAAAACTAGTGGTCGCGGCCAAAAAGGTCAAAAAGCACGTTCAGGTGGTAAATTAAGACCAGGATTTGAAGGTGGACAATTACCATTATTCCGCCGTATCCCAAAACGTGGTTTCTCTAACATTAATCGTAAAGAATATGCTATTGTTAATTTAGACCAATTAAACAAATTTGAAGATGGTACTGAGGTTACACCTGAATTATTAATCGAAACAGGCGTTGTTAAAAACGAAAAATCAGGTATCAAAGTATTAGGTAATGGTTCATTAGAGAAAAAATTAACTGTTAAAGCACACAAATTCTCAGCTTCAGCTCAAGACGCAATTGAATCGAAAGGCGGAGCATACGAGGTGATCTAATGTTTCACACGTTTATGAACTTCTTTAAAACTAAAGATGTTCGAAACAAGATACTCTTTACGCTTGCAATGTTAATTATATTTAAAATTGGTACGTATATTCCAGCACCTGGTGTAAACCCAGCAGCTTTTGATAATCAACAGGGTTCTCAAGGCGTCACTGATTTACTGAATACATTCGGTGGAGGTGCCTTGAAGAACTTCTCCATATTTGCAATGGGGATTATGCCTTATATCACTGCATCAATCGTTATGCAGTTGTTACAGATGGACATAGTACCGAAGTTTTCTGAATGGGCAAAGCAAGGGGAAACAGGACGTAAGAAGTTAAACACGTTTACACGTTACTTCACGATTGTACTTGCTTTCATTCAGTCTATAGGTATGTCTTTTCAATTTAACACTTATTTAGATGGTGCCTTAATTGTAAATCAATCCGTATGGACATATCTGTTAATTGCGATTGTATTAACAACAGGTACTGCCTTTTTAATGTGGCTAGGTGAACAAATTACGCAATATGGTGTTGGAAATGGTATATCAATTATCATTTTTGCAGGTATTTTATCTACCTTGCCATCATCTCTCATTCAATTCTATCAACAAGAATTCATTGGACAAGATGATGTCACTTTAGCGTGGTTAAAAGTAGCCGGCCTTGTAATTGGTATGATTTTATTAACTGTAGGTGCGATTTACGTGCTACAAGCAGTTCGTAAAATACCGATTCAATATGCCAAAAAACAAGCTAATATGCGTCTTGGTTCGCAATCAACGTATTTACCTTTAAAGGTTAACTCAGCAGGGGTTATTCCAGTTATCTTTGCGATGGCGTTCTTCTTATTACCTAGAACGCTAACGTTATTTTTCCCAGATGCAGACTGGGCTCAAAAAGTAGGACAATTAGCTGATCCATCAAATAATATTGGGATGATTGTTTACGTCGTCTTAATTATCTTATTTGCATACTTTTATGCGTTTGTCCAAGTTAACCCAGAAAAAATGGCTGAGAACTTGAAAAAACAAGGTAGTTATGTTCCTGGTATTCGTCCAGGCGAACAGACAAAAAAATATATTACTAAAGTCTTATATCGTTTAACTTTTGTAGGTTCTATTTTCTTAGCAGTGATTGCGATATTACCAATCTTAGCTACGAAATTAATGAATTTACCTCAAGCCATTCAGCTTGGTGGTACAAGTTTATTAATCGTTATTGGTGTTGCAATTGAAACAATGAAAAGTTTAGAAGCACAAGTGAACGAAAAAGAATATAAAGGCTTTGGTCGACGCTAATTTATAGGAGGGCATTTATGAATATTATCTTAATGGGATTACCTGGTGCTGGTAAAGGAACTCAAGCAAGTGAAATTGTTAAGAAGTATCCGATTCCTCATATTTCAACGGGAGATATGTTTAGAAAAGCTATCAATGAAGAAACTGAATTGGGGAAAGAAGCAAAAACTTACATGGATCGCGGTGAGTTAGTACCGGACGAGGTAACTGTAGGTATTGTAAAAGAACGCATTTCTGAAGACGATGCAAAAAAAGGTTTCTTACTAGATGGATTTCCTCGTACTATAGATCAAGCTGAAGCGCTTAATTCTATATTGAAGGAACTAGACCGCTCTATTGATGTTGTTGTGAATATTGAGGTCCCTGAAGAAGAATTAATGAATCGTCTAACAGGTCGTCGCATTTGTGAGACTTGTGGCGAAACATACCATCTTGTTTTCAATCCTCCAAAGGTTGAAGGGGTTTGTGATATCGATGGTGGTAAACTTTACCAACGCGAAGATGACAATCCAGAAACAGTAGCTAATCGTTTAGAAGTAAACGTTAAACAATCTAAACCAATTTTAGATTTTTATAGCAAACAAGGTGTATTGAAAAATATTGATGGTTCTAGAAACATTGATATGGTCACTGATGATGTTATTCAAATTCTAGAATCGTTAAAATAGTAACGACTTGGAGTAAATGACTTTTAAAGTCGTTAATCTTGAAGTTAGTTTTAACCAAGTGACAAGTATAACGATATGCTTTAGAAGTTAATCATCCAAGTGCCGACTATCGACTTGATATTCTATTATCCTTACAACTGAAAAGGAGGAGTTAATCAATGGCGAAACAAGATGTAATTGAAGTAGAAGGTACAGTGCTAGACACTTTACCAAATGCAATGTTTAAAGTAGAATTAGAAAATGGTCATGAAATCTTAGCGCATGTAAGTGGTAAGATTCGTATGAACTATATTCGTATTTTACCTGGCGATAAAGTAACAGTAGAAATGTCTCCGTATGATTTAACACGCGGACGAATCACATATCGTTATAAATAATTGTCACTCCATCACTGAAGGAGGTATAAAAATGAAAGTAAGACCATCAGTTAAACCAATTTGCGAAAAATGTAAAGTCATTAAACGTAAAGGTAAAGTAATGGTAATTTGTGATAATCCAAAACACAAACAAAAACAAGGTTAATTAAAAGAGAGGTGTAAAAAATATGGCTCGTATAGCAGGAATCGATATTCCACGTGAAAAACGTGTTGTCATTTCATTAACTTATATTTACGGTATCGGAAAAAGTACAGCGCAAGAAATCGTTGAAGCTGCAAATGTTTCAGCTGATACACGTGTAAAAGATTTAACAGACGATGAATTAGCTCGCATCCGTGAAGTAGTAGATGGATACAAAGTAGAAGGTGACTTACGTCGTGAACACAACTTAAACATCAAACGTTTAATGGAAATTTCATCTTACCGTGGTATCCGTCACCGTCGTGGCTTACCAGTAAATGGTCAAAAAACTAAAAACAATGCGCGTACGCGTAAAGGCCCAGTTAAAACTGTTGCTAACAAGAAAAAATAATAGGTAAAGGAGGCAAATTAAACTATGGCACGTAAACAAGTATCTCGTAAACGTAGAGTTAAAAAGAATATTGAAAATGGTGTTGCGCATATCCGTTCAACATTCAACAATACAATCGTAACTATTACTGATGAATTTGGTAATGCGTTATCATGGTCATCAGCTGGTGCACTTGGATTTAAAGGTTCAAAAAAATCTACGCCATTCGCAGCTCAAATGGCTTCTGAAACAGCTTCAAAATCTGCTATGGAACATGGCTTAAAATCAGTAGAAGTGACTGTAAAAGGCCCTGGACCTGGTCGTGAGTCAGCTATCCGTGCATTACAATCTGCAGGTTTAGAAGTAACAGCGATTAAAGACGTTACTCCAGTACCACACAACGGTTGTCGTCCACCAAAACGTCGTCGCGTATAATATTAATTTTCATTATGTCACTAAACACCGAAATTTTTAGTTTATGCAAGTCGACGTTCTTAAGGAGGATATATAAATGATTGAAATTGAGAAACCTAGAATTGAAACAATTGAAGTTAGTGATGATGCTAAATTCGGTAAGTTTGTTGTTGAACCATTAGAACGTGGTTATGGTACTACACTAGGAAACTCCTTACGTCGTATCCTACTATCATCATTACCAGGTGCGGCTGTGAAATATATCGAAATTGAAGGTGTTTTACACGAGTTCTCAGCAATTGATAATGTTGTTGAAGACGTTTCAACGATTGTAATGAACATTAAAAAGCTTGCGCTGAAAATCTATTCAGAAGAAGATAAAACACTTGAAATTGATGTAAAAGAAGAAGGCGAAGTTACTGCAAAAGATATTACTCACGATAGTGATGTAGAAATCTTAAATCCCGATCTTAAAATTGCTACAGTTTCAGCAGGCGGTCACTTTAAAGTACGCTTAGTTGCGAACAAGGGTCGTGGATATGCATTAGCTGATCAAAACAACTCAAGTGATATGCCAATTGGTGTTATTCCGGTTGATTCACTTTATTCACCAGTTGAACGTGTAAACTATACTGTTGAAAATACACGTGTTGGTCAAAGTTCAGACTTTGATAAATTAACATTAGATGTATGGACAGATGGTTCAATTACACCTCAAGAATCAGTATCACTTGCAGCAAAAATTATGACTGAGCATTTAAACATCTTTGTTGGATTAACTGACGAAGCTCAAAATGCTGAAATCATGATTGAAAAAGAAGAAGATCAGAAAGAAAAAGTACTTGAAATGTCTATTGAAGAATTAGACTTATCTGTACGTTCTTATAACTGCTTAAAACGTGCTGGTATTAATTCAGTACAAGAACTCGCTGACAAATCAGAGGCTGATATGATGAAAGTTAGAAACTTAGGTCGTAAGTCTCTTGAAGAAGTAAAATACAAATTAGAAGACTTAGGTTTAGGTCTAAGAAAAGAAGATTGATAAAGGAGGTTAACTCATGGGTTACAGAAAATTAGGTCGTACTTCAGATCATCGTAAAGCAATGTTACGTAACTTAGCGACATCTTTGATCGTTAGTGAACGTATCGAAACAACAGAAGCTCGTGCAAAAGAATTACGCAGTGTTGTTGAAAAATTGATCACTTTAGGTAAAAAAGGTGACTTAGCATCTCGCCGTCAAGCAGCTAAAACGATTCAAAACGTTGAAATCTTAAACGAAGATGAAACGACTCAAACTGCTTTACAAAAATTATTCGGTGAAATCGCTGAACGCTACCAAGACCGTCAAGGTGGTTACACTCGTATTCTTAAAGTAGCGCCACGTCATGGTGACGGTGCACTTAAAGTTATTATTGAATTAGTTTAATTTTAAATACACTCTACTACATTTAAAGCAAATGAGTGCAACGATAATGTTTGCCACATACAGATATTGTCTAGCTCAGAGTACCCCATCCAACTTAATATTGACGACAAAGCGTGAACTCAATAGGATGGGGTGCGCGCTTTTTTATTGAGTTTGTATTTTTAACAATAGCATCATTACTAATAAATAGACCTGCCACTGTGTAGGTCTAGTTTTATACATACAGATTTTAATTAAATCCTCACTGAAACTAACTTTAAAGTTGAATTTGTGATAAATAACTTGTTTAATATAAATACATACATTGTTAATAAAGATTAATCGTATAGGAGGAGAAGACATATGACGACGACTCATCCATTAGTACAGTTTGACGTCGATTCATTTAAATATGATAGCGATGGGCCATCTATTTTAAAGGATGTACGTTTTCAAGTTGATGCTGGTGAATGGGTTTCGATCGTTGGTCATAACGGGTCTGGTAAATCAACTATTGCGAAACTCTTAGCAGGGATTGAACAAGACTTCGATGGAGACATTTTAATTGAAGGTGAGTCAATAAAAGGTCAGAGTTTATCCGCATTTCATCACCATATAGGCATGGTTTTTCAGAATCCAGATAATCAATTTGTGGGTTCTACCGTAAAATATGATGTGGCGTTTGGATTGGAAAATAAAGCAGTACCACCTGAGACTATGCATGGGATTGTGCAACGGGTTTTAAAAGATGTAGATATGTACGACAAACAAAACCATGAACCTACTGCTTTATCTGGTGGACAAAAACAACGTGTCGCGATTGCTGGTGTATTAGCACTTCAACCTAAAGTGATCATTTTAGATGAAGCTACTTCCATGTTGGATCCACAAGGTAAAAGTGATATCTTTAATTTAATTAAAATGCTCAATCATGATTTTCAAACGACAGTCATTTCAATTACGCATGATTTAGCAGAAGTGGTCGAATCAGATAAAGTCATTGTTATGCACAATGGTCATATTGAGATGAGTGGTGATGTTGAAACTTTATTTAAAAATGGGACAAGATTAGTGGAGCTTGGTCTTGATTTACCATTTGAAATGCGTATCGCTCAAAAGTTAAATCTGACCGATCGCTATTTAAATTATGAAGAATTATTGGAGCGTCTTTTATGATTCAATTTGAAGAAGTGTCCTATATTTATCAACAAAAAACACCTTATGAATATCAAGCGTTAAACAGCGTCACTACTGAATTTAAACCTGGCTACTATTATGCTATTGTCGGTAAAACGGGTTCTGGAAAGTCCACATTAATTCAACATATGAATGGCTTGTTAAAACCGACTAAGGGATTAATGAAGTTTTACGATATTACTATTTCGTACAAAACAAAAGATAAAGTGATTAGACCTATACGTAAACAAGTAGGAATGGTTTTTCAATTTCCTGAATCGCAATTATTTGAAGAAACTGTGGAAAAAGAGATTTTATTTGGACCTAAAAATTATAACCAAGATTTAACAGTTGCTCGTGAAAAAGCAATAAAATTATTGACGCAACTCGGTTTTGACGCAGAAGAAGTAATGCAACAATCTCCTTTTTTATTATCAGGTGGACAAATGCGAAAAGTCGCTTTAGTGGCTATCTTAGCGATGAATCCTGATATTTTGATATTAGATGAACCGACAGCAGGATTAGATCCAAAAAGTAAACGTCAATTGATGACTTTGTTCAAACAACTCCAAGAAGAAGAGCATAAAACCATTATTCTCGTGACACATGACATGAATGATGTGGCAGAATATGCGCAGTACATCAAAGTAATGCAAAAAGGGATGATTGAATGTGAAATGACCCCAACTGACTTTTTTAATGATCCAGAAAGGGTGCGTGCACTTCATTTAGATCTACCTGATGTTGTCACTCTCCAAAAGGATATTGAACATCGATTAAATACAACATTTAAGCGTTTAGCCTTAACTGAGGATGACTTTGTCTCATTGTATGAAGAATGGAGTTCGCATCATGAAAGATAAATTAATTATTGGAAGATATTTGCCACTCAATACGTCAATACATCATTTAGATCCTAGAGCGAAGTTAATCTTTTTATTCTTTTTCATCATCGTTATTTTTATGAGTCATGCTTGGCTATCATACTTATGGCTAGCGATTGTACTGTTTCTCATTATTAAATCAGCACGTATTCCGCTTTGGTTTTTAATTAAGGGCTTATTACCTATTTTTATTTTCCTTGGCTTTACGTTTTTAATGCACTTGTTTTTAACTAAAGGGGGTACCCGTTTAATTGATTGGGGCATCATTACTATTGATACAAATGGAATCAATGAAGGTTTGTTGATTGTATTTCGACTCTCCTTTATTATGATTGCATCAACAATTTTAACGTTAACAACAAGTCCATTAGATTTAACAGATGCTTTTGATCACTTGTTTAAACCTTTAACATACATTAAAGTACCTGTGACAGCGTTAAGTATGATGATGTCTATTGCATTACGTTTTATCCCGACTTTAATGGAAGAATTAGACAAAATCATTTTATCTCAGAAATCCCGAGGTTCAGATATAAGTTCAGGGTCAATTGGTCAAAGGATTAAGGCGTTTGTACCTCTACTCATCCCATTGTTTATTTCAGCATTTCAACGTGCAGAAGAGCTTGCGACGGCCATGGAAGTGAGAGGGTATGATGCCCAAAAGAAACGCACGAATTACCGTACTCTAAAATGGGAATGGAAAGACACTCTAGCGGTTGTGCTTGTTATCCCGATAGGGGTGATTTCTATACTTGTTAAATCAATATATTAAGAAAGAGAAAGGAACTCATATATGCAAAGAGTGCTTGTGAAAATAAGTTATCATGGTGGTCAGTTTTTAGGATTCCAAATACAAAATCAAGGCCGAACGGTACAAGGTTATTTTGAAAAGATTTTAAAAAGAATGCATAAACGTCATGTGCGCATTCATCCTTCGAGTCGAACTGATCGTGGTGTCCATGCTAAGGCGCAATATTTTCATTTCGATACAGAATTGAATATCGAACCAGAACAGTGGCAATATGCGATGAATCGTGCATTGCCAGATGACATTTATGTACATGAAGTTACATTTGTATCTGAAGATTTTCATTGTCGTTATGATTGTGTAGGCAAAACTTATCGGTATTCCATTTATCAAGCACCACATCGTGATCCTTTTAAAGCCCAATTACAATTATGTGAATCACACACATTAAATATTAGTGACATGCAGAAAGCTGCGTCTTACTTTATAGGGACGCACGACTTTACTTCCTTTTGTTCACAAAAAACAGAAGTAATAAGTAAAGAACGCACCATTTATGAAAGTCGTATTAAAGCAACAGAAGATGGTATGGATTTCATTATTACAGGTTCAGGTTTCTTATATAATATGGTCAGAGTAATTGTAGCGTTCTTATTAGAAGTAGGAAAAGGGCGTAGAGATTATAATGAAGTACCTGAGTTATTAGAAGCGAAAGATCGTAACCTTGTACCACACACCGCACCAGCAGAAGGATTATATCTTGAAAAGGTCTATTTATCTGATCAATCTTTACAAGAAGACTTTGGAGAAGAGATTACAATTCATTATAAAAAATCCTTACAAAATTCTTCTAAACACATTGACAATTCAGGGTAAAAATTATATCATAGTTAACGGTATTGTTTTATATCACCCCACGATAAGCCCCGGAAACTTATTGTGTTACAAGATATAGAAGCAGGACAGATCAACAGTTAACAGAATAATAGTCTGTTTAAAATTGTTAATGCAACATTTAAAAACTAAGCATTATGTATTCACTAGGAGGACAATATTATGCGTCAAACATTTATGGCTAATGAATCAAACATTGAACGCAAATGGTATGTTATTGATGCTGAAGGTCAAACATTAGGACGTTTATCATCAGAAGTAGCAGCTATCTTACGCGGTAAAAATAAAGTAACTTATACACCACACGTTGATACAGGTGATTATGTGATCATCATCAACGCTTCAAAAATCGAATTCACTGGTAATAAAGAACAAGATAAAATGTATTACCGTCACTCAAATCACCCAGGTGGTTTAAAATCAATCACTGCTGGTGAATTAAGACGTACAAATCCAGAACGTTTACTTGAAACTTCAATCAAAGGTATGTTACCAAGTACACGTTTAGGCGAAAAACAAGGTAAAAAATTATTCGTATATGGTGGCGCTGAACATCCACACGCTGCACAACAACCAGAAAACTACGAGTTACGTGGTTAATTAGAAGGAGGAAATTACATTGGCACAAGTTGAATATAGAGGCACAGGCCGTCGTAAAAACTCAGTAGCACGTGTACGTTTAGTACCAGGTGAAGGTAACATTAAAGTAAATGATCGTGACGTACGTGACTACTTACCATTCGAATCATTAATTTTAGACTTAAACCAACCATTCGATGTAACAGAAACTAAAGGTAATTATGACGTATTAGTTAATGTTAACGGTGGCGGTTTCACTGGACAAGCACAAGCAATCCGTCACGGTATTGCACGTGCATTATTAGAAGCTGACCCTGAATACAGAGGTTCTTTAAAACGCGCTGGATTACTTACTCGTGACCCACGTATGAAAGAACGTAAAAAACCAGGTCTTAAAAAAGCACGTCGTTCACCACAATTCTCAAAACGTTAATTGTGTATTTCGACACAAAAAGCACTTCTCGTTATATACGAGAAGTGCTTTTTTATCGTTAATACACTTATTTGACGTGGCTTTTAAGTACTTTATAGCCTAATTTTTCGATGGATTGTTGAATTGATTCTGGCGTAACGATGCTTTCATCATATGTCATTTTAGCTTTACTAGCATTGAATAAGACTTTAGCATCTTCAACCCCTTTTGTTTTATTTAATAATCCTTCGATAGATGCGATACATGATGGGCAAGTTAAAGTTTCAAGTTGTAATGTAAGTTGTTTCATTTTAATTTCCTCCTTATTGATTTAGACAAATTGCTTGTTCATTGGTTTATGAGCTACCTGATTTTTAGGTTGTTCTTTTGGATGTGATTTAAATGGTATTAAGCGCATGGCGTTAAAGATCACGATGAGTACGCTCATTTCATGAGCAAACATACCAATTGCTAAGTTCACACCGCCGAGTATAATTCCGATGAGCAATAGGGCTACTGTTAATAATGCGATCGTAATATTTTGTTTTAAGATACGCATTGTACGTTTGGCTAAATTGAATGCGTGTGCGTATTGAGATAAAGCATCATTCATGAGTACTAGGTCAGCTGTTTCCATTGAAATGTCTGTGCCACCTTGACCCATAGCGAGTCCGATATCAGCGGTAGCTATTGCCGGTGCATCGTTTACGCCATCTCCAGCCATAGCGACTTTTTTGCCTTTATCGCGCAGTGACTTAATCACTGCTAATTTATCTTCTGGTAACAGTTCTGCTTTGAAGTCATCTAATCCTAATTGGGTACTTACGGCTTTAGCTGTCCGGTAGTTATCTCCTGTTAACATGATGATTTCTTTCACACCGAGCTGACGCATTCGATTTAAGGAATCGACAGCATCGTCTCTAACAGCATCTGCAATGGCGATTAATCCACTATGTTGACGATCAATAGCAATATTGATGACTGTATTTCCAGCTGCTTCAAGGTGTTGCGCTTTATCCATTATTGCGTCAGATAGTTGGATGTTATTAGCGTTCATGAGTTGTTTGTTACCAATCATAACGTGGTGATGATTGACTATACCTGTAATACCTTGTCCCTTAATCGTTTCTACATCCTCTGTTTGATGAGTAGGGATTGTCGTGTGTTGAGAAGCATAGTTAACGACTGCACGTCCAAGGTGATGTTCAGACATCGCTTCTAATTGAGCAGTAAGACTTAAAATAGTATCTTCCGAAAAGTGAGTTGATGTGTTTTCGAAGGCAGTGACTTCAGGTTGTCCTTTTGTTAATGTCCCTGTTTTATCAAAAACAAGTGTATCTATTTTTGAAAGTGTATCGATGACGTCGCCACCTTTGATTAATATACCATTTTTAGCACCATTACCTATACCAGCAACATTTGCAACAGGTGCACCAATAACGAGAGCACCAGGGCAAGCGATAACTAAGAAGGTAATCGCTAAGTGTAAGTCTTTTGTAAATAGCCACACGATGATCGATAAGAGTGCAATACTTGGTGTATACCATTTCGCAAAGCGATCTAAAAATTGTTCAGCTGGTGATTTCGCATCTTGTGCTTCTTCAACAAGTTCAATAATTTTAGCAAAGGTTGTGTCTTCTGCCACTTGTTCGGTATTGACCTCTAAATAGCCAGCGTCAAGGATAGTACTGCTATATACTTTATCATCTACCGTTTTTGAAACAGGGACAGATTCGCCTGTGATTGAAGCTTCGTTAATTGTTGCTTCTCCTTTTAGGATTGTACCGTCAACTGGAATCGTGCCACCTGCTCTAACGATGATACGGTCGCCAATATCGACGTCATCCACATCAACCTTTTCTCTTTCGCCATCTTTGTTGATACGAATCGCTTCTTTTGGAGACATTTCAATTAATTGGCTAATAGAATGTCGTGTTACCTTGAGTGTTCTTGCCTCTAAGTAACTACCGAATAAGAACAAGAACGTAACGATTGAGGATTCCGTATATTCTTGAATGATGAGTGCGCCAATAACGGCGATAGTGACTAATAACTCAATGGAGAACACTTTAAGTTTGAGTGATTGATACGCTTTTAACACAATCGGAATCATGGCAATGAGTGTCGCGATGATTAACAAACTATTACTCAGTGTATTATAAGCAGTCCATTTAAGAACTAAGCCACTAATGAGAAAAACGAATGTCACAAGTGTAAATTGATTAACGTGTTGATAAATAAAACGTTTCATCTTAAAAAATCTCCTTTCGTAATAAGTGTTTTCTTTTCACTTATTATGATAGGAGATAAAGGGTAAATAAAAATTGATCTAAATCAATTTTTCGAGATCTTTTTCTAAAATTTGATATGTTTTATGATTAATCCGCTTAATCAAATTTTCGTCTTCTAACTTTTTGAACGTTCGTGTTAAAGTTTCAGGTTGCATACTTAAATAAGAAGCAATATGTTTTTTAGCAAGTGACAACTCCAATTGATCACCTTCTCGATAGGTTTGAATGTATGTTAGGAGTTTAGCACGACTATCGAGTAAGCTAATATTAGACGTTTGATCTTCTGAAGCAGACAAGCGTCGTGCGAAAGCTTCAAGAAATGAAATGCTAATACTTGGATATTGTTGCATAAGGTGATAGATATCTTCTCTCGTGATAGAACATATATCGGCATCTTCTAATATTTCAGCATAGGCTGTGTTATTTAAAGAAGGATCAAACAATGCGATTTCACCAGTATAATCTCCATGCGATAAAATACGTAAAAGTTGTTCCTCACCATTATCATTTAATCGATAAATACGAACACGTCCATGATGCACGACAAATAATGAGTCGAGTACATCACCTTCCATATATAGCATAGTGCCTTTTGGATAATGACGATGTGTGACTTTTTCAAACACTAATTGAAGTGTATGATGAGGCAAGTGACTAAAAATAGGGACCTGGCTCACACAAAGCTCATGACTATGATGACATTGCATAAAAATATCCTCCTCTATAATGAAGCGATTTGACCTAATATAATGATTAATTAAAGCGTACTATGTTAAAAGAGCCTTGTCCAATTTAGTTATGTAGAATGAAAGACGGGTTTTACAAATTTTATTTAATAAGATATTATAATCAATAAGGGAAGAATGAATTAGGGAATGAAAATGATATTTAGATTATGTATGAAATCAGTAGACTATGATGGAGGAGAGCACTATGTTAAGAAATTTTGCGAATTCAATTCCAGGTCAGGTCGTTTCTTTAATCTTATCAATAGCTTTTGTCGTATTATGTTTATTTAATATTTTTTCAGTTACTACTGATGTAAAGGTCATTTTAAGCATTATTTCATTAATGATTTTTACCATCGGTTTTGTAGTTGCATTGCACAATATCTTTCAACTTAGACAAAAGCGTTAATCTTCGTATTCATAAAGAGGTTGGGACAAAAGCGTTCAGGATTTGAGCAGAAGCGAACGAAGCGCTAAAATTGTTTTTTCAAATTTTGGCGAATCGTGAACTTTCTGCCGAAAATCCTGCTTTTGGGACACCGTTAATCGGTTTCCCAGAGCATTAATGCTTTATGTCTCAACCCTTTTTTTATGATAATTGTTGATTTTTGTTGAGATATAACCCTTTTTTGTTTAAATTTGCTGTCTTTTGTAGTAAGTTATTATTAATATTAGAAAGAATGAATAATACTTTTAAAATTTAAAACCTCAAAATGATGGTGTAACAAAAAGGTGTGAAGCATTTGAATAAATATGAACGATTAGATGAAATTGCGCGTCGTGTTAATGAAAAGGGAACGATTCGTATTACAGATATTGTGGAAGACTTAAATGTTTCTGATATGACGGTAAGACGAGATTTAGTGGAGTTAGAAGAGCAAGGTGTGTTAACAAAAATACATGGTGGGGCACGTAGTAATGCAGCATTTCAGTATAAGGAAATGTCACACCATGAAAAACATACACAAAAAAGTAAGGAAAAATTTGAAATTGCTAAGAAAGCTGCAGACTTAATTGAAGAAGGAAATACAATCTTTTTAGGACCGGGGACGACAGTAGAAATGTTAGCTAAAGAAATTAATAATGAACGTTTGTCAGTAGTGACAAATTGTTTACCGGTATTTCAAATCTTACAACACAAGCAATCAGAAACGTTCTCTGTTTATTTGATTGGAGGCGCTCAACGTAAACTAACCGAATCATTTGTTGGAGAGATGGCGAATACATTACTTGAAACGATGCGTTTTTCGAAAATCTTTTTCAGTGCAAATGGTATTAAAGGCAATGAAGTGATGACTTCTTCATATGAAGAGGCGTATACACAAAAGATAGCCATTGCCCATTCCAACGAAAAATATATTTTAGCGGATGACTCCAAATTAGGTAAGGAAGATTTTGTGTCATTTTGTGATTTGAAAGATTTAACAGCGATTGTCACGAATACTTTAAATGAGGAACAATTATCAACGCTACAACGGTATATTGAAGTGATTTAATGAAATAGCATTTTATCTATAAATTGATCAACACTAGACCTATAAAATGATCTAGTGTTTTTTTGTGTTTAAATAACTGAAATACAAACAATTTATGTTGAAATATTGTTTGATAATGTGTATAATTTAAACATAAACAAAGATGAAAGCGTTTGTAATGATGTTTATATCAACATAAAATTTGGGAGGATGATGATGAATGGCTGTGATTATTGGGGCAGATGAACATGGTTTACAACTGAAAGAACATATTAAAGCATTTCTAACTGACCTTCATTATGAAGTGATTGATGTGACAAAAGCATCGCATAATGATTTTGTTGATGTGACTTTAGCAGTGGCTCAACAAGTTCAACAAAATGATACACACTTAGGGATTGTGATTGACGAGTATGGCGCAGGGAGTTTTATGGTTGCTACAAAAATTAAAGGCATGATTGCAGCTGAAGTGTCAGATGAACGATCTGCTTATATGACCCGTAGTCATAACAATGCCAAAATGATAACACTCGGGGCAGCATTAGTTGGCGAAACATTAGCAGAAAATATTGTTAGAGGATTTATCGAAGGTGATTATGATGGTGGGCGTCATCAAATTCGTGTCGATATGCTTAATAAAATGGGGTAATAGGAGGAATTCAAAATGAAAATAGCAATTGGTTGTGACCACATTGTTACAGATACCAAGATGGAAGTCTCTCAATTTTTAAAATCATTAGGCCATGACGTAATAGATTGTGGCACATATGACTTTACGCGTACACATTATCCAATTTATGGCAAAAAGGTAGGAGAAGCTGTTACACGTGGAGAAGCGGATTTAGGTGTTTGTATTTGTGGAACAGGTGTTGGAATTAATAACGCAGTGAACAAAGTCCCAGGTGTGCGATCTGCTTTAGTAAGAGATATGTCTTCTGCTTTATATGCGAAAGAACAATTAGATGCCAATGTCATTGGATTTGGAGGCAAAATTGTTGGAGAGTTATTAATGTGTGATATCATTGAGGCTTTTATTAATGCAGACTATCATCCGACAAAAGAAAATCAACAGTTAATTGAAAAAATAAAACAAGTTGAAACAAAAAATGATCATCAAAATGAGGAAGATTTTTTCAATGAATTTTTAGAAAAATGGGACAACGGTGAGTATCACGATTAATAATAGCAATTTAGATGTATCACATAACATGATAAAGAGGTGTCTTTTATGACAACAAAACAAGAATTATTAGCACAAGTTAGTAATGAAAATGGCATTATTTCAGCACTAGCATTTGATCAACGTGGGGCATTAAAACGTATGATGGCAAAGTATCAAACTAGCGAACCTGACGTGAAAGATATGGAAACACTTAAAAAATTAGTATCTGAGGAATTAACGCCATACGCATCATCAATACTTTTAGATCCAGAATATGGTTTACCGGCTACACAAGTGCGTCATAGTGAAGCTGGCTTGTTACTTGCGTATGAAAAAACAGGTTATGACGTCAATGCAAAAGGGCGTTTACCAGATTGTTTAGTAGACTGGTCAGCTAAACGTATTAAGGAAGCAGGAGGCCAAGCTGTTAAATTTTTACTTTACTACGATGTAGATGATGACGAAGAAATTAATAATCAAAAAGAAGAATATATTGAACGAATTGGTTCAGAATGTATTGCTGAAGATATTCCATTCTTTTTAGAAATTTTAGCGTATGACGATACAATTGCTGATAATAAAGGACCAGAATATGCCAAAGTGAAGCCACATAAGGTCATTGAAGCAATGCGAATTTTTTCGAAAGCACGTTTTGGCGTCGATGTTTTAAAAGTAGAAGTGCCAGTAGATATGAATTACGTTGAAGGCTTTGGAACTGGTGAGTCTGTTTATACACGTGACGAAGCGGCTCAGTATTTTAAAGAACAAGATAAAGTAACACAGTTACCTTATATTTATTTAAGTGCAGGTGTATCTGCAAAGTTATTCCAAGAAACGTTGCGATTTGCACATGATTCAGGCGCTAAATTTAACGGGGTGTTATGTGGCCGAGCGACATGGGCAGGTGCTGTTCAAGCTTATATCGAACAAGGGGAAAATGCAGCGCGCGAATGGTTACGTACAGAAGGATATGCAAATATTAATGCATTGAATCGTGTACTTAAAGAAACTGCAGTCTCATATCAAGAAAAAGCGTAAATTACTTAATGGAAATTGGAGGAGATTTCTATGAATAGAGAAGAAGTTGCAATGCTAGGGTTTGAAATTGTCGCATATGCGGGAGATGCACGTTCTAAATATTTAGAAGCTTTAACCGCTGCCCAAGAAGGAGCATATGATAAGGCTGAACAACTCATTGAAGAAGGTAATCAGTGCATTGTTGAAGCCCATAATGCACAAACGAGTTTACTTCAAAAAGAAGCAGCCGGAGATGATATTGCTTACAGTGTCACAATGATGCATGGACAAGATCACTTAATGACGACGATATTATTAAAAGATATGTTGAAACACATCATAGCATTATACAAAAGAGGGAGCTGACCATCATGCAAAAACTGATTGGATTCATTGAAAAAGGAAAGCCATTTTTTGAAAAACTCTCTCGTAATATTTATTTAAGAGCGATTCGTGATGGTTTCATATCAGCCATGCCGATTATCTTGTTTTCAAGTATTTTTATATTAATTGCCTATGTGCCGAATATTTTTGGTTTTACATGGAGTAAGCAAACTGAAGCGTTAATTATGAAACCTTATACTTATACGATGGGTGTGGTGGGGTTACTTGTTGCAGGAACGACAGCAAAAGCATTAACAGATGCTTATAACCGAAAACTGGACAGTACGAATCAAATTAACTTTATCTCAACCATGCTTGCATCTATTTGTGGATTCTTATTCTTAGCCTCAAATCCTATTGAAGCGGGTGGATTTGATAGTGCTTTTATGGGCACAAAGGGACTATTAACAGCATTTTTATCAGCTTTTATTACAGTCATTGTGTATCACATTTGTGTTAAAAATAACGTCACGATCAAAATGCCTAAAGAAGTCCCACCAAATATTTCTCAAGTATTCAAAGATTTAATTCCGTTTGGTCTAGTCATTTTAATTTTATATGGATTAGATTTGTTAGCTCGCACAGTTGTAAATACAAATGTAGCAGAAGCTATTATCAAATTCTTTGAGCCATTATTTACAGCTGCAGATGGTTGGGTTGGGATTACAATCATTTTTGGAGCGTTTGCATTATTCTGGTTCGTTGGGATTCACGGTCCTTCTATTGTTGAACCAGCTATTGCAGCAATTACGTATGCAAACTATGAAACAAACTTTAGATTAATTCAATCTGGGGAACATGCTGATAAAATTTTAACACCAGGTACGCAAATGTTTATCGTGACAATGGGCGGTACGGGGGCAACATTGATTGTGCCATTCTTATTTATGTGGCTGTCAAAGTCAAAGCGAAATAAAGCAATTGGCCGTGCTTCAGTTGTACCAACATTTTTTGGTGTAAATGAACCCATTTTATTTGGAGCGCCTATCGTGTTAAATCCAGTATTCTTTATTCCGTTTATTCTAGCACCAATCGTCAACGTGTGGATTTTTAAATTTTTCGTAGACTTTTTAGGGATGAATAGTTTTAGTGTCTTCCTACCATGGACGACGCCTGGACCTCTCGGCATTATTATGGGGACTGGATTTGAAATTTGGGCATTTGTCCTTGCGGTTACTTTGATCGTAGTCGATGTCATCATTTATTATCCATTCTTTAAAGTATATGATAAACAAATTTTAGAAGATGAATTAAAGGGTGTAGACAGTTCGGATGAGTTGCGTTCAAAAGTAGCTGATAACTTTGATACGACAAAAGCCGATGCAGTGATAGCCTCTTCTGTGGGGACTTCAACTGCTCAAGAAGTAGCGCACCAAGACGAAACTCAACATATCAATCAACAGACGAACGTCCTTGTACTATGTGCAGGTGGCGGTACGAGTGGATTGTTAGCGAATGCTTTAAACAAAGCGGCAGCAGAACATAATCAACCGGTTACAGCTGCAGCAGGTAGTTATGGAGCACACATGGATATTATGAAAGAATATGATTTAGTTATTTTAGCTCCTCAAGTTGCTTCAAATTATGAAGATATTAAACAAGATACTGATCGTTTAGGCATTCAATTAGCCAAAATACAAGGTGCAGAATATATCAAATTAACACGTGATGGAGAAGGCGCATTACAATTTGTGAAAGACCAATTTAAATAAAAGGAGCTTGAATCAAATGAAGAAGTTACCAAAAGACTTTATTTTCGGAGGCGCAACTGCTGCTTATCAGGCAGAAGGTGCTACACAAACGGATGGAAAAGGTAGAGTGGCATGGGATACTTACTTAGAAGAAAATTACTGGTATACTGCAGAGCCAGCAAGTGATTTTTATCATCGTTATCCAGTAGATTTGGAGTTAAGTGAACGATTCGGTGTGAATGGCATTCGAATTTCAATTGCATGGTCGCGTATCTTTCCAAGAGGATACGGGGAAGTAAACACACAAGGCGTAGATTACTATCATCGTCTATTTAAAGAATGTTTAAAACGCAATGTTGAACCGTTTGTAACATTACATCATTTCGATACACCCGAAACATTACATTCTGATGGTGATTTTTTAAATCGTGACAACATCGAACACTTTGTTGATTATGCGGCCTTTTGTTTTAAAGAATTTGATGAAGTGACGTATTGGACAACATTCAATGAAATTGGGCCTATTGGAGATGGTCAATATTTAGTAGGTAAGTTTCCACCAGGTATTCAATACGATTTTGAAAAAGTCTTTCAGTCTCATCACAATATGATGATTGCACATGCAAAAGCAGTAAAGTTATATAAAGATTTAGGGTATAAAGGAGAAATTGGTGTAGTCCATGCCTTGCCAACAAAATATCCTTATGATGCCAATAATCCAGAAGATGTTCGTGCAGCAGAGCTTGAAGACATTATTCATAATAAATTTATTTTAGATGCCACATATCTTGGTCGTTATTCAGAAGAAACAATGGCAGGTGTCAATCACATATTGGAGGTTAACGGAGGCACATTAGATTTACGTGAAGAAGATTTTAAGGTGCTTGAAGCGGCAAAAGATCTTAATGACTTTTTAGGTATTAACTATTACATGAGTGATTGGATGCGTGGCTTTGACGGGGAAAGTGAAATTACGCATAACTCCAAAGGAAATAAAGGTGGGTCTAAGTATCAATTAAAAGGTGTCGGACAACGTGAGTTTGATATTGATGTACCTAGAACCGATTGGGATTGGATGATTTATCCAAAAGGATTGTATGATCAAATTATGCGTGTTAAAAAAGATTATCCTAACTATAAAAAGATTTATATTACTGAAAATGGGTTAGGGTATAAAGATGAGTTTGTCGATGGCACAGTCCATGACGATGCACGTATTGATTATGTAAAACAACATTTAGAAGTTATCGCTGATGCGATTGAAGATGGTGCCAATGTAAAAGGGTATTTCATTTGGTCACTTATGGATGTCTTCAGTTGGTCTAACGGTTATGAAAAACGTTACGGCTTATTCTACGTTGATTTTGATACTCAAGAACGCTATCCGAAAAAAAGCGCATATTGGTATAAACAATTAGCCGAAACACAAATCATTGAATAACAGGCGAAAACCCTGCGACAAATTGATGTCGTAGGGTTTTTAATTTATATTTTAATACAGGAATTTAAATGTGGTATATTGAATAACAGATACATATAGCATTAACTTAAAGTGGTATAGCACGCTTTAAAAGGAGTTAATAGGAAATGAAAGCACTAATTATAGAAGATGATATTGAAATAGCACACATTTTATCATTAATGTTAGCTAGAGAGAATATTCGTTCTGTTATTGCATATAGTGGGGAAGAAGGTATTTCGGTTTTTGAAGAGGTACAATTTGATATTATCCTGTTAGATTTAATGTTACCTCAATTATCTGGTCAAGAAGTGTTGGATTATATCCGTCAAAAAAGTAATGATAAAGTCATTGTCATATCGGCAAAAAATGATGTGAAAGAAAAAGTAGCATTGTTATCAGCTGGAGCAGATGACTACATTACGAAGCCTTTTGATCAAGAAGAGGTCCTCGCTAGGGTGTTTGTACAATTACGAAATGTTCATCCCGATGATACAAATGAAGTAAAAAAATGGAAAGCTTTAGAAGTAGATGTTTCAAAAAGAGAAGTGACGCTTGAAACACAACCTGTGCCTTTAACTAATATTGAATATGATATTATTAAGTACTTTATTTCGCATCCCGAAAAGCCATTAAGTAAGCAACAAATATACGAACAATTGTGGACTGGGCCATATTTAGGAGATGACAATACAGTAAGTATGCATATGTCTAATATCCGAAAGAAATTCTCGAAAATCACTCAAGAACCTTATTTTAAAACCGTATGGGGCATTGGGTTTATGCTCATTTAACTTTATGAATTCTTTATACTTTACTTAAAGTTTCTTTGAGTACAACAAAGTACAATAAAAGTTATTAAAGTAAAGGAGGTTCTAATATTGGAAACTGTGATTCAAAGTCATCAATTGACAAAGGTGTATCGTCATCAAAAGGTGTTGGATGCATTAGATTTTCAAGTGAATAGTGGAGAGATATGTGCAGTTATAGGGAAAAACGGCGCAGGTAAATCAACTTTATTTAAACTAATAGCCAATGAGATATTTCCCTCGTCGGGGGAATTAATGATTTATGGCGAGAAGCACTCAAACACATTAACCAAAAGACGTTTTGGTTTTTTAATTGAGAAAACGCCATTTTTTGAAGATTTATCAGCTTTAAAAAATTTAACTTATATTGCTAAATTAAGGGGAGTAACAGATAAAAAAAGAATTGATCAAGTGTTACATACAGTAGGATTATCAAACGCTAAGCATAAAAAAGTGAAAACTTTTTCTGTCGGTATGCATCAACGGTTAGGTATTGCTCAAGCCCTTTTACATAATCCTGATTGCTTAATATTAGACGAGCCAATTAATGGATTAGATGCTCAAGGTATAGCGGATATTCGCTACTTATTAAAATCATTAAATAAAGAATATGGAATGACGATTTTAATTTCAAGTCATATTTTGTCTGAACTTAAACTAATAGCAGATCGATTTATATTTCTAAAAAATGGACGGATCTTAGAAGCGTTGACAAGTGAAGCGTTAGAAGCAAAGTCGACTAAATATATTATTCTTAAATCTGAAGAACCTTCAAAAGCAGTTAGGTTATTAGAAAGCCATTTTAAAGATATACAGTATTCAGTACTCCATGATCAATCAATTAAAATTGACAGTGATATAGAACGTATCAATGAAATTAATAAACTACTTGTGAATCATAATATCACTATTAAAGAATTGAAATTAGCACAGAGAAATATAGAAGACTATTTCTTTGAGTTAGAGGGGGAACAAGATAATGTATAATATTTTTTCGAGTGATTGCTATCGTATTAGTCAGAAAAAATCGTTATGGATACTCGCCTTTATCAGTATTGTTCTCGTTTTCTTAGCAGCTTGTACGTTACTTTATTTTGGTCACAAAGATGCATCGTTTCGATATTTTCGCTTTGATTTTTATGTAATGAACGCAATTAGTCTTAACCTTGTCACGTTGTTAATTACTTACTTATTTGGGGTAACACTTTTATCTGCTAATGACTACCATGTAACGCAATATGCAATTGATTTTGGTTACCATAGAAGTGACATTTTTTTAGGGAAGTTGAGTGTCTCATTAATAACTTATCTTATATATTCAGGTCTAATTTTTATAGAAATGATGTTATTGGGGGCCTTATTATTCCCTGACTTTCAGGATAAGTGGCTCGTTACACTCAAAGCAGTGACGAATATGGTTCCGATTTTTTTATCAGTGTTGTGTGTTGCATTTTCTTTAGCCATCATTCGAGTGTCTTATATTGTGACTATTTTTGTGATTGCTTTCATTTATTTATTATCTGAAAAAATGATGTACCAGTTGGGGAAATATAATCAAATTTTTGAGATGCTTCATCAATTTACACCTGGTGAGTTATATTTACATAACTTAGATGGGTATTACAGTCAAAATCTCTCGTTTGAAGCCTCATACTGGCTAGTCGGAATATGCATTTCAATTATATTTTTAACATTTAGCTACTTTATTTATCGAAGAAAAGAAATTTAATTTAAAGGGGTAGAGTATGTGGTGGTTATTCCTTATTAGTATATGTTTGATGATATATCTACTTGTGAAATGGTTATTGATAAAAATGGAAATCAATCGAGTGACGCGTCAACTCAATTATTTGAGAGCACATCGATTTAGTAATCGTGTCATTGAATCTTCGACAGATCGACAATGCGTTTCATTAATCAATGAAATCAATGCATTACTGACGCAACAAAAGGAAGAGCGAAAAAAATACATTTTAAAAGAACAAGCGATTAGAGAGGAAATTACAAATGTTTCTCACGATTTTCGCACCCCTCTCACTGCGATTAAAGGTTATGTTCAGCTTTTAGAATCAGAAGGTGTGAATAGAGAGGAACAAAAAGAAACGTTGAAGATTATTAATCAAAAAGTAGATATTTTAACACAATACGTAGATCAATTTTATGATATAACTTTACTTCAATCACGAGATTATCCAGTTAACCTATGTTATGCCTCTTTAAAACAAGTGTTAGATGAGGTATTACTATCATATTATACTCAATTAGAAGCTCATCATATTATTCTTCAAAAGTATGAGGTCACAACGCAACATGTATTTATGGATATCAATCATACTAAACGTATTTTTAATAATCTAATGGATAACATACTTAAATACTGTAAAAGTTATGTGCTCATCGAAATGAAAGTAAAAGAAGATGCTGTTAACCTTTATCTATCGAATGATGTATCTACAAAGAAGGAGATAGAAGTTGAAAAGTTATTTGAGCGAACATATACGACGGAGTTAAATCGTAAAAATGGGGCAGGTATCGGATTATATCTTGTACGCTCATTAATGGGGTTACAAAATGGATCCGCAACTATAGAACAACATGATGCACTGTTTACTGTGTCCTTAAAATTTAACATTCATCATTAAGGTAAAAACGAGGGTGGGAAACCTATTCACATTATCCCATCCTCGTTTATTACTTCATCGATGTTAATCTTCTTTATTATCAAAGTTACGTCCTTCAAGCCCTGCTAATTCTTCTTTTGAGGCTTTTGGTGCTTTCATTTCAAATATTTCGTCAACAACCGTGTAATCATAATAACCTAATCGCGCAATTGGACGTATAGATTGAATATCTAATTTTCCATTGTCTAGAATCACTTCATCATCAATATGAACTTGAGCAACGCGACCGATGACAATATCAACTGTAGAGACTGGATCCCCTGTAGGAATGCGAACTGTTTGAACATACTCACACTCAAATTGGACGGGTGATTCTTTTACGCGATAACCTGGCGCTTCAATACAATCTTCTTTAGTTACGCCTGCAAATTCGAATTCATCTTCTTCTGGTGGTAAGGCTTTGGATGATAAGTTCACCGCTTCTCTTAAGTCATACGTTGCCATGTTCCATACGAACCAACCTGTTTCTTCAGCATTTTTAACGGTATCTTTACGTTCATGATCCCCTAATACCGATTGATTCGCTGCAAACATAACCATTGGTGGATCCCAAGTTAAGTTTTGATATTGACTGTATGGTGCTAAATTGTCGTGACCGTCTTTGGATTGAGTAGAAATCCATCCAATTGGCCTAGGTACTGTACTACTTTTAAATGGATCGTGAGGTAATCCATGACTTCTTACCCCTTGTTTTGGTGAATAATGCATAATGAATGTGCCCCCTTAAAAATAATTTTAATCAACATGCATATTGATAATAATAAAATTTAAAAAATGCTTAATATACTTATTCACTATTAGGGTAGGGGGCTAAACATTAAGTTTAATAGTCAGTCGCTAAATCAGCGGTGCGAGCTGTTTTAAACAATTTTTTCTATTTTCTTCACCATAGAGTTGTGGTAATACGAGTAGTTCGTCGGCTTCAAAAAAGTGTTGAAGGTGATGCAATTGTTCTCGTACAGCAGTTGGCGTACCACTCACAACACGTTGAGCATTGTGTTGACGTTTCGTTTGTTCTCTTGTCGACCAATCCTTTGTTGCTAAAGAGTCAGGCGCATATAACGTGGATGGTTGTTTTAAATAATGAATACGCTGTAACCAGTAGTGTAAACTGTCTTCAAGTTGGTTACGAATGCTCTCGTTTTCATGTGTAAGGACAAAAGTAGATACTATCACATAAGCTTTACGCTCAGGGTGATAGTGTTGAAATGTTGTACGATATTGTTGAATCACTTCTTTTTTACTAGAAGTTAATTGGCCAAAAGGGGCAAACACAAAGATCGCACCTAAACGCCCAGCTCGTTCTGCGCTTTCTAACGATGAGCCAAGTATAGCTATTTGTGGCATGGATGAAGTATGTGGCATTGCTTTTAAAGTTTTAAAGCGATGTGTTTGTGTAGTATCTTCAGTGAAATATTTATATAAATCGATTAATTGTTGATCAAAATCAACCATTTCTGTTTTACCTTCATTCAGTGCTTCAAATACGTTTTGATAACTTTTTGAATGGCCCAAAGCAAGATCGGTCCGATTGGGGTATCTTGCTTCTAGCATTTTAAATGTTTCAGCGACTTTGTAAGCACTATAATGAGGAAGCATTATACCACCAGCGCCAACTCTTATTTTAGATGTATTTTCAAGAATCATCGTTGCTAAAATTTCTGGTGCACTTGAGGCCACGGAATTGACTTTATGATGTTCTGATAACCAATATCGATGAAATCCTAATGATTCTGCATATTGAGCAAGTTCAATACTATGCTGTAACGCATCATTTGCCGTACGTTCTTCAAAAATAGGACTATAATCTAAAATACTTAAACGCATATTGGTCTTCCTTTCATATGATATACTACAATTATTAAAGAAAGTATTAAGAATCTCGAGTAACTTGCTTACATTAAAAAAGGGGGAAACGGTATGACATCTATTATTGCGACACAACCGTTTGAATTATCAGAGGGGAATTTATTTCAAACAAAATCATGTACGCAACCTACTGTTAAAGGAAAGGAAGTATTAATTAAAGTCCAAGCTTCTGGTGTGAATCCGATTGACACTAAAACGCGCAAGACACCAATTCAAGGTGACCACCGTATTTTAGGTTACGAAGGTGCTGGTATTGTTGAAAAGGTGGGAGAAGCGGTTGAACATTTTCAGTCAGGTGATAAAGTAATGTATGTGAGCGCACCGAAGTGGCAAGGGTCAAATCAGACGTATCAAGTGCTAGAAGAGGATTATATTGCGCTCATGCCAGATCATTTATCCTACGTTGAAGCGGCCAGTCTTCCATTAACTGCCTATACGGCTTACGAAACGTTATTTGATATTTTTGGGATTCATCAAGATCCAAATTTGAATCAAGGCAAGGTACTTTTAATTATTAACGGTGCCGGGGGTGTCGGATCTATTGCGACTCAAATTGCAAAAGCATATGGATTAACAGTCATAACTACTGCGTCAAGAGACGAGACAATTGAATGGTCCAAAAAGATGGGAGCGGATGATGTATTAAATCACCGCCACTCTTTAGAGGAACAATTCGAAGCATTACCATTTACACAACCTGATTATATTTTCTGTACATATGATACGGACCATTATTATCAAACAATGATTGATTTGATTAAACCACGTGGTCATATCGCAACCATCGTGGCATTTAAAGAAAATCAAGATTTAAATGCATTAAAAGCTAAGAGTGTAACATTTACGCATGAATCAATGTTTACACGTTTAACATATGGGATTGAGACAGAGCGTTATCGTGAGTATTTACAAGATGTAACATTGAAATTGCGAGAGGGCACATATATCCCAACTTTAACGGAAGTGTTAGAAGGATTAACGAGTGAGCACGTATTTGAGGCGCATCAAAAAATGGAAGCACAAGCCCATGTCGGTAAGTTAGTCATCAACGTCAACGATTAAATCATGTCGGATAGGGAAAATGATGGAAAACAAATACTGAGGTGTATAAAGGATGCAAAAAAGAAAAGTCGGCACAGTATTTTGGGTCTCACTCATTTTATGTGCTGTATTCGTGTTATTAGGGGCTATTTTCCCGAATAATATGGAACGCATCACACAAGATATCACCGATTGGATTTCTAAATATTTCAGTTGGTTCTATTTACTACTTGTGCTTGCGTTATTTTTAGTATGTATTTATTTATTGTTTTCTCGCTATAGCCAGATTACGTTAGGAAAAGAAGGAGAGGCTCCTGAGTTTTCATTAAAATCTTGGTTTGCGATGTTATTTAGTGCAGGTATGGGGATTGGTTTAGTGTTTTGGACAACGGCTGAACCGATTTCACATGCGTATACAGCAACACCAATTCATGAAGCGGGCACACAAGCTGCTATTAATGATAGCTTTCAGTTTGCTTTTTTCCACTGGGGCATTCACGCGTGGGCTGTATATGGTATTGTAGCCTTAGTTTTTGCTTATTTTAATTATCATAAAGGATATGCAGGCTTAGTTAGTGCTACGTTGACGCCACTATTTGGTGAAAAGCGGATGCAAGGGCCACTGGGTCGTGTGTTAGATATTTTAGCGGTGATTGCTACAGTAACAGGGGTAGCCGCAACATTAGGATTTGGTGCCTTACAAATTGGTGAAGGTTTACATTTCTTATTTGGGATTCCAGCTAATTTTACGACTCAAATTTTAATTATTATTGTGGCTACTGCTTTATTTACATGGTCCACATGGTCAGGTATTAGTAAAGGGATTAAGACGTTAAGTAATATTAATATGGGTATTGCATTTATCGTCTTACTAGCTGTGTTTATTATTGGTCCAACACTGTACATATTAAATACATTTACGAATGGTTTAGGTAATTATATCGCTAACTTCTTTGATATGAGTTTACGTATGCCAATCAACAATGATGACAAGTTTGAATGGATGCGTAAATGGACAGTGTTTTATTGGGCATGGTGGATTTCTTGGGCACCTTTCGTAGGTATTTTCATCGCACGTGTGTCAAGAGGTCGTACGATTAAAGAATTCATTGTCGGCGTATTATTTGTACCCGCATTCGTCTGCTTTATCTTCTTTGCGGTGTTTGGTGCAACGGCCGTCTATCTTCAAGATAATGGCATTGCCAATATTGCGAAAGAAGCGACTGAGACAGCGACCTTTGCGACGTTATCGCATTTTCCATTTGGCTACGCAATTAGTATTTTAACGCTTGTAGTTGTGATGATTTTCTTCGTAACATCAGCTGACTCAGCCACATATGTATTAGGTATGTTAAGTACGAAAGGGGATCATAATCCATTAAGTGTCGTTAAAGTAAGTTGGGGCATTATGTTAGCCTTATTTGCATTAATTATGCTATTAACTGGTGGTACACAAGCGATACAAAACTTACTTATTATCGCTGCCTTACCGTTCTCCTTTGTCATCATCTTTATGGTGTGGTCCTTATTTAAAGCACTCGCCAAAGAGCGGCCAAGGTTAAAAAAATAATGAACGATTAGAAATGAGGTTGGGACAAAAGCGTTCAGGATTTGAGCAGAAGCGAACGAAGCGCTAAAATTGATTTTCAAATTTTGGCGAATCGTGAACTTTCTGCCGAAAATCCTGCTTTTGGGACACCGTTAATCGGTTTTCCAGAGCATTAACGCTTTATGTTTCAACCCCATTTTGTTATGCCAAAAGTTATTTCAGACTATCGCTATATTATTTATCCAAATATGAAGTGATAAAAAAATATAAAATTATAAGAAAACACCATCCTTAATGCGTTTTTTATTTAATTGAATAGGGTATAGCTAAATGTAAACGATAAGAATGCGAGGTGACTTGAGACATGAAGCGATTGAAAAACTTTATTTTAGGTATTTTAATTGTCGTGATTGTAGGCTTCTTACTTTTTATGTACATAGATTATAGTCCAATCACACAATATCAAAACTATTTCTATCAATTTAACTGGTTCCAACCATTATTGATAGGTTTAGCTGCTTTATTAATTTTAATAGGTTTAATCTTATTCTTTAGCACATTTAAACCAACGCATCGTAAACCAGGATTGTATCAAGTTTATAGTGATGGACATATCTATGTATCACGTCGATCTATTGAAAATACGGTGTATGACACAGTTAAAAAATATGATGATATCCGTCAACCAAACGTGGTATCCAAATTGTATAATAAGAAAAGTAAAAGTTTTATCGACATTAAAGTGGATTATTTAGTACCATCTGATGCAGTTAATATTCAAACTTTAAATCAAAATGTCCGTGAAGATATCAAACAAAGCGTTGAGCGTTTTGCGGAATTACCAGTACGTAAGCTTGAAATTAATGTTCGTGATCAACGAAAAAATCCAAATTCACCACGTGTCGTATAAGGAGGGAATCGCATGGCTCAAAATGATAAAGAACGTCAAGATTCAGTAGAACAATTAGCAATGATTTTTAATCAATATAAATGGCGCATTATTGGGTTTTTCTTTTTCTTAATTATTGCGATTTTGTTCTTAACACTTGGCTTTTGGAAGACAGTATTAATCGTTGTCTTATGTTTAATCGGAATTGGTATAGGGTATATTAAAGACCGTACACAAGATTTCTTGAATTTTCTTAATCGACTTAGTTAAATGATGTAAAATTTAAAATGTGAATTAAAATTAAATTCATAAAAAAAGGAGTTTTGAACAATGGCTAACCAAAATAATAATGTAAAAGAAGCTTACAACAATCAAACTGGTGTTAACGAAAAAGAACGCGAAGCGCAACAATCACAACAACAACCTCAATTCAAAAATAGCTTAACTTTCAACGATGAAGTTGTAGAAAAAGTAGCAGGCATTGCTGCACGTGAAGTTCAAGGTATTTTAGATATGAAAGGCGGCTTCGTTGATAGCATCAGCGGTTCATTCTCAAGTGGTAATAACGTAACACAAGGTGTAAGTGCTGAAGTTGGCGAAAAACAAGCTGCAATTGACTTAAAAGTTATTTTAGAATATGGCGAATCAGCACCAAAAATCTTCCGTAAAGTAACAGAAGTTGTTAAAGAACAAGTTAAACACATCACTGGTTTAGATGTTGTAGAAGTAAATATGCAAGTTGATGATGTGATGACTCGTAAAGAATGGCAACAAAAAAATGAAAAAAACAGAGACAACAATGAAAACAAAGGATTACAATAATCCACAATAAATGATTAAAGGTTGGGATAAGCTCCCAACCTTTTTTACGTATGTCGAGGTTTTAAAGTAAAGACAATAATCAGTGCAATGATGCCTAAAATAGCAGAAATATAAAGCGTAGCAAATAAACTAATAGTTGAAACAATCACACCACCTACTAATGCTCCAAAACCAATTCCTGCATTAAGTATGGACATATTCCAACTCATAACTTGACTGTGATCCCCTTGGACTTCATCAATTAAACCTGATTGAATCGCAGGGTTGGTACTCCATTGAATGATATGCCATAAAAATAACACCAATAATAATAAGATGGTCGCACTCCACAATTGATTGAGGACTAAGATTACTACGATGAAACAGGCGATACTAATCAGTAACCATAGTTTAGGAGATAAACGATCCGTTAAATAACCTCCCATCGCGGTACCAATCATACCAGCAACCCCAATGAGTAGTAATGCAAGAGAAACAAATTGAATAGTGTGACCTCCAGATAAAATTAAAGGATTGATGTAAATATAAGCTAGTGAATTAGCAGTTAATATTATAAATGTGATCGCTAATAACTTAACAATTTGCGCTTTACTATGAATGGTTTGTGTCATAGATGATGTAGAGGATTCAGATTGCATTGTAATATGTTTAGGCAGATAAATACTTAATAGAATCCCTGCAAGCACACCAGCAAGCATAATCATTCCAAATGTATAGCGCCAACCTAACCAGTCTCCAATGAGCGTACCAATCGGGACACCAAATACATTTGCGCCACTAAAACCAGTATAAACAATACCTAGCATTTTACCGCGGTTTTCTGGACGGGTTAAAGCGACCGTTACGGCTAAAATTTTAACCACAATTAAAGCAGCTGCCGCAGAAGAAAGAATACGGCCAATGATTAAAATGATAAAGTTTGGCGATATGGCAATCATAAGATTTCCTATTACAAATGCTGCAATCGTCCACAACAACACATAGCGAGGGGAATAGTTTTCAGTGAGTTTTACTAAAATAGGACCTGAAATCGCAAACGTAAATGCATAAATGGTCACGAGTTGTCCGATCCACGCTTCAGATACGTTCAAATCTGTACTCATCAAATTCATGACACCTGCCACGACCATTTCTACCATGCCTACGATAAACACACTCAACATAAACGTAAATGTTCGCATAACCGTCATATGCCGTACCTCTTTTCAAACAAAATTTATAAAAACTTTAATCAATCATTTAAATATATGAAGAAGCTTCAAATGATACTTTCAAAGTGTACCATAATCATTCAGAGGTGTCGAAGTTTGATAAGGGGGCTATATACGGTTATGCGATGACATCAACTACAGTGGATTATTTACTTTTATATAAGTGTATTCATGCGCTTCATCTAATAAACGCATCGTTGTGACACATTTGTAATCAATGGTTTCATTAAAGAAAGTAGATTCAATGCGTTGAATACGTTCTTTATTTTGAGTGTCTTCATAAAATAAAGAGAATAGAGATTGAATACGATCACTTACATATTGCCAAAGATGTGATTCTAAGTCTTGGTATGAATAATGTTTAACAATCGTTGCGACGAGTTCGCCTAAGTGATTTTGAATGGTTGAATAAAAAGCTTTGTTAAATACTGTTGTTTGACTATCTGTTAAAATACGAGATTTTTCATGAAAGTCAGTGGTATCGTAACCTGCTTTATTTAATTGTTTGACATCGATACGTAATCCTTCAAAATCACGAATAAACATTTTATTTAAACTGCCGTCATTTTGATTGAAAACAGCAATACTATTTTGTAAGTGTGCTTCTAACGCAATACTATATTTAACAAGTAGTGGTACTACAAAATCAACGAGTGCTGTCGCATAATCTTTAAACCAAGATTCAATAGCGACGAGTTCATCGAGTTCTGAATGTGCGCGCATATAACGTTCGATGAGTTCGATCATTAAAGCTTGCTCGTTGCCATATGATACAACCAGGCTTGATGCAATAACGGGCAGGTCATTTGATTCGACATAATCATAAATATTTTGACGATATAATGTACCGAGTTGTTCACTACGACGTTCTTGATGACTATCGTCATCGTATGAGGCATAAAAATGAGCGCCAGCTAATTCTGGAATATGTTGGGCTGCAACGGTATCAAACCAGTGATCTTCCTCCACGATTGAATCAAGTATACGGCTTACAAGTGGACCGTTGTGAGTGGTCTGTTCTGATAATGTACGAATTTCTCCAGTAATATGCACATTTGTAGATAATTTTATATGTGGTGAACAATCCGGCAACTGTGGCATCAGTGTACGGAATGATAAACCAGCATAATAAGTATGTGTATAATCTAAAGGAATAAGATAATGTTGGTCGAGTTCGTTTTGATAATCTTCATGCATGACGTGATCATATTGCCATGGATGGATAATCATAATGGCATAATCTTCTAATGTTGCCTCATCTTCTAATGCTTCAACTGCTTGTTGTTTTAGACCGTCAAACATGTTGAAAATGACTTCTGAATAATCCTCATTAGGACTTTGCACACGCACGATATCTCGGTGTACTAAAATAAATTTCAATTGAATTGGTTGCGCATATTCTGACGCATATTGAATGGTCTCTAAAGTGGTCATTCCTTTACGGAGCTTAGCGCCAGGATGAAGCGGGTGACCTTCAATGACATTTTGTTCTGAAGCTAGGTAAGGATCTTGATGTGTTTCAAGATGATGCAGTATAGATTGATGAGATAAATGATGACGTTGATGATAACTTAGGGCCATTGTCATGTTTGCAGCACTGTTTTCAAGGTCATCATAAAATTGTTTCGCATTTTCACCATCTAATTGTTTATCTTCTTGAAGAATCACTTTTAAAATGTCGTTTGGGTGTTGAATACGTTGATACGTATGACCATCTTTCCAATAAAATGGCCCCGCGACATCGATACGATTAAAGGCGTGTTCTCCTACAACTTTGGCACAAATCGTGCGTTGAGTATATGTAAACGTAATTGTGACGACGTTACCTGATTTAAAAGGACTGTTAACGAGTTGATGGGCACCATATAAATGCGCATGATCAAACCCATTAACTAAATTTTCTCGATAGATTGAGCTGATAAGTCGCGCAGAAATTTGATCGCGCCCTTCATAGACTGTCTCTAAAAATGTTTGAGCCCACTCTGAATTATATTCCATTAGTGTTTCATAACATGATGTTTCATCTTTAGTGAGCATTATATTATTTTTATCTTCAATTTCACTTGAATACATTAAAGCACCTCATTCTTTTTATTTTACAAATGCAATGATGATTCGTATAATCCATAATATCGGAAATGAGAATGATTATCAATTAAAGAGGGTGAAAAAATTGGCCAAATGGTTTTTTCCGAGTTCTTTTTTTCTATTTTTAGGTAACTGGATAGGGCAAATTGCGCTAAACTGGTATGCTTTCCAAATTAATCACAATGCGATGGATTTGGCATTTATCAACTTTTTTCGCTTAGCCCCTATCTTTTTATTAAGTGTATGGGCGGGAGTGATAGCTGACCGCTATTCACGGAGTACATTAATTAAAATCACGGTTTCAAGTTCATTCATTACCACAGCCATATTAACAGGTATGATTGTGTCACTTGGAAGCGTATCGATATATGTATTATATGTTTATGCATTAATTCGAGGTACCATCAGTGCGATGGAGACACCTGTGCGTCAGGCTGTCTTACCGGATCTTTCTCAACGATTATCTGTTTCAAAAGCAGTCTCTTATCACTCTTTTATTTTAAATATTTGTCGCTCTATTGGACCAGCAGTAGCCGGCTTTTTAATCGGTTTAACAACAATACAATGGGCATTTATTGCTCAAACTGCTTGTTACATTGTAGCAGTGGGCATGAGTTTACCACTTAAATTACGTTCACAATACGTTAAAGAGAAAAAAGGCTTCTCTTTACGTGTAGCATTAGACTATTTTAAGACGCATCACTTAGGAAGACGGATGATGTTTACTTCATTTTTAATTATGGCTACAGGGTATTCATATAATACTTTAATGCCGATATTAACGGATTATCGCTTTCCAAATAATGCCTCGGTCTTCGGTACGGCGATGACAATTAGTGCGATTGGTGGTATTATAGCAACTTTATTAATTCCAAAAATTTTAAATCATTTCAAAGCATCTAATTTATATTTTATGAGTTCAATTATTTTTGGTTTATCATTAATATTGATTGAAGTATCAGGCATTTATACATTATTTGTTGTAATTTTCTTGGTAGGCTTATTTGGGCAGTTTGCTCGTACATCAAACCGTATTTATTTTCAAAATGATACGGCACCTGAACATCGCGGTAAAATATTAAGTATTGTCATGATGGATAGAGGTATGATTCCATTTGGTGCGATGTTAATGAGTGTCTTTACAGAGGCGATTGGGATTGTTCAAACATTCTTATTAATGGGTATTGCCACAATGGTCATTGCAATAGTGGGGTATCTTATTCAAATTCTATTTAATGGAGGCGTAAAACATGAGCATTAATAGTCAAACGCAAGCAGATCAAAATATACAATATCGCGTATTTTTAGCGTGTGTAAAAGAACAGTTATTTCCCGAGGACACTGACGTTCAAATAGGTTCCAATCAAATTGAAGTGCGTCGCCACCAATATTATTTAGCTGTCCCATTTCAAACAGCGAGTGCGCTTTATCAGTTTACATTTAATGGACCGATTACATTTAAAGCGACTACGACGACAACGATTGAAAGTTTAGGAGAATTGATTGATATTTTAACGACATATTTTGATATTCCGTTTCATCAACGCTTAATTGATGAGTTGGATTCTAGTTCAAAAGGACTGGCTTTAAGTTATGAGCAATTGCATCAACGTCAAACAACCATGCAACACTCATTAAAATTCTCGAAATTACCTAATACGTTGAATTTCTTTTCTTGGTTAATACATATGAATGGAGAGCGTACGTTTTCGGGCCTTGGTTATACTGAAGGAATGGTATGGGAAGGTCACCCGTCCCATCCATTAACTAAAACAAAATTGCCTTTAACACAAGAGGAAATACAACGTTATGCACCGGAGTTTATGAAAATTATTCCGCTTCGCATTGTACTGATTCATCGTGATGATTTAATTGAAACTACAATGGAGCCAGAGCAACAATTTATCCTTAACGAGATCATTCCAGAAAAGAAATCTGAGTTGAAACGCTTCCTCGAACCATTAAATGCAACGCTTGATCATTATCGAGTTATGTTTGTTCATCCATGGCAATATGACAATGTCATTACGGAAGTCTTTGCAGACAAAATTGAAACTTTACGTCTTATTCCGACACCATTTACAGTAGACAGTCGTGCGACTTTATCTTTCCGTACGATGGCACTTGTCGACAAACCTTATCACATCAAATTGCCAGTTAACGTTCAAGCAACAAGTGCGGTGCGTACCGTTTCAACTGTAACAACAGTAGATGGACCGACATTAAGTTACCAATTACAAGATATGCTTGAGCGTTATGATTCCTTAAGGGCGGCCAAAGAACCCTATGGCGCTTATATCAATGTGGATCAAGATACCGCGCGTCAATTAGCAATGATTGTACGTTTTGCACCAAATTCCAAAAATGAGGATGCTTTACAGGTCGTAACAGCAGCTTTAACACAAATCAATCCTGTTGATCATCAAGTCACAGTAGATAGCTTAATCGAATATTTATACGACAATATTAATAAAGACAGTATCCAACAATTTGTTCGAGACTATGCTAGTCAGTTGATTCCGCCATTAATTGCTTATATTCAATCATATGGTATTGCATTAGAAGCGCATCAACAAAATACTGTGTTAGAAATTCATCCAACCACTCATGCGTTTACTTTTATGGTAAGAGATTTAGGTGGTGCGCGTATCCATCCAGAGACCATTAAACAATCAGTGCCGAATATCGACATCACTAATAAAAGTCTAATCGCAGAGGATATTACGGATGTGGTTGCTAAATTTCAACATGCTGTGATTCAAAATCAATTTGGTACATTAATTCATCATTTTCATCATGCACATGAAGTGTCAGAATCCACATTATATACCATTGTCCATGATGTGATTAAAGAAGCCATTGATGATCGATTGCCACATGCCGAAACGTTACGAGATATTTTATTTGGAGAAACGTTGACTGTAAAAGCATTACTGAATATGCGTTTAAAACAACAAGTAAAAAAATACGTTCAAATTCAATTAGATAATCCCATTAAAGATGAGGTGTAACAGGTGGCTCATTTAAATATTAATGTGAGTAAATTAAAATATAACGTGATCGTGTTAAAACATTTATTGCGTTTAAAAGGGATTAATATGGTTCCTGTTACAAAAGCGTTAGCAGGCGATCAAAACCTTTTAAATACGTTAAAAGAAGTAGGTATCGATTTCGTAGCAGAGGCACGCCCAGAATTACTCCATCCAGAGAATCATTTAAAATATATGATGATAAAGGCGGCGAACCCTAACACTGTTAACCAAGTCATTCAATTAAGTGATATAAGCATTCAAACAGAAATGAGCACGATTTTATCATTGAACGAATTAGCTATTGAACAAGGACAGACACATCCTATTTTAATTATGGTGGACTGGAAAGATGGCAGAGAAGGCGTATTAACATATGAATTATGCGCTATGATACAAGAGGTTAGTCAATTAAAAGGGATCGAACTTAAAGGATTAGCTTTTAACTTCATGTGTTACCGTCCCTTACCTCCAACCGAAGAAGATGTGCATTATATTAATCATTTTATTCAACATATTGAAGAGAAAACGAAGCATCAATTAGAGATTATTTCAGGCGGCAATTCAAGTATGTTAACGTTATCTATGTATTATGATTTAGGAAGAATTAATGAACTGAGAGTAGGCGAGGCGTGGTTGCGTGGTTATGAAACATCTTATAATCAACGCGTACCAGCCCTATATGATGACGCATTTTTATTAGAAGGTGCTGTATTAGAAGTGAAGCCGCGCTTAAACTTACAAACACAACAACCCTATATGCAAGCGTTAATTGATATTGGCCAACTTGATACTGATATTTCCGGTTTAACACCTTTAGATAGAAGATTGAAGATTATTGGAAGTACAAGTGATATTTTAATGGTGAACTTAGGCACGGCAGATGATTATCAAGTAGGTCATCGTGTCACGTTTAAGATGTCCTATAATGCGATAGCTCAAAGCATGCATATGAGCACCATATCTAAGTCTTATCATCGAGATAATGGTATTGAAGGACTAGTACATTATGTTGAACAGATAAATTACCAAAATTTCTCAAAACAATATTGACAATGAGAATCGTTATCAATTAATATGAGTATGTAGATAATTTATGATAAAAGGAGAGGCAAGACGTGAAAGGGAAAAAATTTTTAGGTCTTATATTATTAGTAGCAGTCATGCTTGTTGTAGCTGCTTGTGGTAGTGTGAGTGATTCAGGTAACTCTAACAAATCTGATTCATCAGATCAAAAAGGTGAGGGTGTCACAATTAAGCATGATGGTGGCGAAACGGAAGTACCGAAGTCACCAAAACGCGTTGTTGCATTAGAATATTCATTTGTAGATTCACTTGTTGCATTAGGTGTTAAACCAGTGGGTATTGCAGATGATGGAGATGAGGAAAACTTAATTGAACCGCTTCGTGATAAAGTCGGCGATTATGAATCTGTAGGTGCACGTAAACAACCTAACTTAGAGGTAATTAGTGAACTTAAACCTGATTTAATTATTGCTGATAGTAACCGTCACAAAGGCACTTACGATCAATTAAATAAAATTGCACCAACAATTATGTTACCAAGTTTAGATTCTGACTATAAAGATAATATCGAAGCATTCAAAACAATTGGTAAAGCTTTATCTAAAGAAGATGAAGCGGATCAACGTGTGAAAGAACACGAAGAAAAAATTGATAAATACAAACAAGAAATTTCAATGAATAAAGACTTGAAAGTATTGCCAGCGGTTATTTCACAATCTGGTGTTTTAGCTCACTCTGACAAATCATACGTTGGTCAATTTTTAAATGAATTAGGATTTGAAGAAGCGTTAACTAAAGATGTAGCTGATCAATTACCAGAGTATTTAGATGCACCATATTTAAATATGAACTCAGAACAACTAAAAGAAGTTAACCCACAACGTATGTTCTTAATGGTTAATGGTGAAGATGATCCATATTATGCTAAAATGAAAGAAGACCCAGTTTGGAATACACTTGATGCGGTTAAAAATGATCGTGTTCACGTTGTAGACCGTTTAACTTGGTCAAAATCTCGTGGATTAATTTCATCTGAAGAAATTGCAAAAGAGCTTGTTGATATTTCAAAAGAAGAAAAATAAGTGCAAGTATAGGAGAAACACGTTAGGTTTGATTGTTAAGTCATCACATCCTAGCTTGCCTCTAAATAAAGGTGATTTCTTATGTCAAAACCTAAAATAGAATTTCATGACGGACGTCACCAAAGAAAACGTAATACGCTCACATTTGTTGTGAGCGTATGTTTTCTTATTTTTGCAATGTATTTAAATCTTGCAATAGGTTCGTCAGATATACATTTTCAATCGATTCTGGATTATATCTTCAATTTAAAAGATTCGGATGAAACATTTTTAATACATAATGTACGCATGCCGAGAATGTTAGGTGCATTATTACTAGGTGCTGCACTTGCTGTAGCAGGGGTATTAATGCAATCGATTACACGGAACCCACTTGCTTCGCCGCAAATTTTTGGTGTCAATGCAGGGGCTTCTTTTATGGTTGTTTTAATTACTGTATTAGTGCCTAGCTTAGCTGCGAATTCCGTTATTTTTGCGTTTATTGGTGCATTTTTAGGTGGTTTAGTCGTGTATCAACTCGCAAATACGACAAAAGGGATGACGCCTGTTAAATTGGCTTTAGCAGGTATGACGATTCATCTCTTTTTTACAAGTTTGACACAAGGTATCATCTTACTTAATGAAGATGCCACAACTACAGTTATGTTTTGGTTAGTAGGGGCGATTCATACGATTAAGTGGCCTAGTATTATTCATGTTTTACCGTGGATTATTGGTGGGCTTATTGCTGCGTTATTATTAGCGCGTCAACTTGCTGTATTAGATTTAGGTGATCAATTGGCGACTGGTTTAGGTCAGAATACGAAATTAATTCGTGCATTAGCTGGCGTGATTGTTATTGTACTTGCAGGGGCGAGTGTGTCTGTAGCAGGGCCAATTGGTTTTGTAGGGCTAATCGTACCGCATATTGTTAAATATTATGTCAGTCGTAATTATTTATTGATTATTATTTTATCAATGATTATAGGAGCGGATTTATTGTTAATTTCAGACGTTATCAGTCGTCTCATTGCTTATCCGTTTGAATCTCCAGTTGGTATTGTAACCTCATTTGTTGGGGCATTATACTTCCTATATATTACGATGAGAGGAGTGAAATCACGATGATGATTAACTATAAAAAACGTTATGCAATCGTCATTTTGCTACTCATCGTTTGTGCGATTTTAAGTTTAGGTGCTGGTGCGGTGTATTTATCCCCGATGCAAGTGCTATCTGAACTTTGGACAGGCGGTAACTTTATTTTACAAGAATACCGATTGCCTCGAATGTTATTAGGCGTTTTAGTCGGGGCGGCATTATCGATTTCTGGTGCAGTGATTCAAGGGGTTATACGTAATCCACTCGCTTCTCCAGACGTTATTGGGATTACAAAAGGTGCTAGTTTAACCGCAGTCATCGTGATTATTGTATTTCCTACCGCACCCTTATTTGTTTTACCAATTGCCTCATTCATAGGGGCTGTAATTATTAGTATTATTTTATCTTTATTAATTAGTTTTAAAGGTGTTAAAGGATCACAATTAGCACTGATTGGAATGGCGATTGGTGCCATTGCCATGGCGCTAGTGCAATACTTATTAATTCGAAATCCAATGGAAGCTAATATTGCATTAGTTTGGTTGACAGGTAGTTTGTTTGGTCGTTCGATGCAACATGTTTATACCATTTTACCTTGGTTGATTGTCGCGATTCCTGTCATTATTGTATACAGTCGTAAATTAGATATTTTACATTTAGGTGAAGATGTCGCAACAGCGATAGGGACACATGTTAACCGAACTAAGATGATATTATTACTTGCTGCTGTTATGTTGGCTGGTGCAGCGATATCCGTTGTAGGTGGACTAAGTTTCTTAGGTCTGATTGCACCGCACATTGCACGTAGTATTGTTGGCCATAAACACTTGCATATCGTATTAATGTCCGGTTTAATTGGAAGTTTATTAATGGTATTTGCAGACGGTCTTGCAAGGATCATTGCACCGCCAATTGATATACCAGTTGGTGTCCTCATTGCCATTATTGGAGCACCTTACTTCATCTATGTATTACGAAAAATGTAGTTGTTAATATACAAAATAATGTATTGATATTCGATTTCTTATTGCATAATGTCTCTTTCCTTTGTATAATAATGTAACAAAGAAAGAGACATTTTTCATATCTGTTTATGAAAGGTGAGACAAAAATGGAAAAATTAACAAAAAAACAATGGCGTATTGGTAGAGTGAAATTTGTTTTACTTTCATTAATAGGTATTGTTTTATTTTTAGTGCCAATTCCAGTTTCAGAAGATGGCCAAAACACAACAACATTACCCATTGCGTTTTTAGCTTCAGTATTTAAAGACTTATTAGGGCCAGCAATGCCATGGGTCATTATCGCCATTGTCACAATTTCAGGCTTGTTGACAGTGGTCTATAGTTTTATATTACCTAAAGCACAACGTCAAAGTTTTATGACAAATACATTTCAAGTGAGTTGGATTTGGGCAATTGTACGAATACTTGCTGTCATTTTTGTTTGGCTTACTTATTTTAAATGGGGATTTGAATGGATATACTCTGATGATACAGGAAATTTAATTTTCTCCGATTTACTTCCCACATTGGTTGCTGTATTCTTTTTTGCTGCAATATTTTTACCACTTTTATTAGAATATGGATTATTAGAATTTTTAGGACCGATTTTCAAACCGGTTATGCGCCCGTTATTCACATTACCAGGTCGTTCAGCTGTCGATAATTTAGCTTCGTTTATTGGTGATGGCACTGTAGGCGTGATGATTACAAGTAAACAATATGAAAAAGGGTTTTATACACGAAGAGAAGCCACTGTCATTGCGACAACATTCAGTGTAGTTTCATTAACATTTGCGATTGTTATAGTAGATACACTTGGTCTGATGGATTATTTTATTCATTTTTATGGAACAGTTATTATAGCTTGTTTTGTGGCTGCTTTAATTATGCCGAGAATTTGGCCACTACGCCAAGTTGAGGATCATTATGCAGGTGGCACTCAATCAAAGAAACAAAATCAAGATAAAATATCGTATAAACAAGCAATACAAGATGGATATGTAGATGCTGTTAAAACAGGTTATCAAGCACCTCATTTTAAATCGTATGTTCAAACTGCGATTAAAACGGTCTTAGATATGTGGTTAGCAGTGATTCCTGTAGTTATGGCAATAGGAACGATAGCTACTATTCTAGCGACATATACGCCTGTATTTTCTATTATTGGCGCGCCATTTGTGCCATTATTAGAATTACTACAATTGCCAGAAGCTGCTCGAGCATCTGAAACAATGATTATTGGTTTTGCAGATATGTTCTTACCATCTATTTTGATTCAAGATGTTCATGTAGAGCTCACACGTTTTGTAGTAGGGGCGTTAAGTGTATGTCAATTAATCTATCTATCAGAGGTAGGCGGTGTCATTTTAGGATCTAAAATTCCAGTTAGTTTATGGAAATTATTTGCGATCTTTTTAATTCGTACGCTAATTACCTTACCAATTATTATTTTATGTGCGCACATCATATTTTAAATATTAGTGTCGATAAAAAGAACGGGTTGGAAACTTTATGTTCCAACCCGTTTTTTTCTTATTTTGTAACTTCGTTGTATACCTTTTTATCATTAAATGTATAAATGATGTATTGATGGTCGTTCGTATCAATAATAACACGGTTTGTTTTACCGAATGTTGAACCAATGCGTGATACTTTTTTATTTTGATCTTCAGGTACAGCGTGAATGTCTCTATCTTCTGTAACATTTACAATTTCGTTATTTGGAATGTGAATATCTGCAACTCTCCATTGAATGTGTACTTCGTTATCATTTTTCTTAACAGTCATTGCCATAATCTCGCCACTTCCTTTTTTAAATTCTTAACATGAGTATAACCGATGAACGATAGTTTGACAAGTAATGTGAGATACTAATTTTATTAATGTGTCATACTAATTAGATAAGCGAAAATACGTTCGTATTTAACGTACATCTGTGCTATAATATTTTGGGAAAGAAAGGAGATCACAATGACTGGTAAGACGCATTCGGCAGCCGGGATATTAATAGGCGCTGTCGTTTCTAGATATTTTGATTTAGATTTATTTGAAACAGTAACCACAATCGTATTGTCAGGTGTTGGTTCTATCTTTCCTGATATTTGTCACACTCAAAGTAAGATAGGACGTCATTTTCGATTGTTGAGCTTATTTATAAAACATATGTTTGGTCATAGAACGTTGACTCATTCTTTACTCTTTTTAGCTGTGATTTATTTTCTTTTACATATTCTTCAAACACCACTTTACTATATGATTGGCATTATTTGTGGTATGCTTTCACATATAATATTAGATATGTTGACACCAAGAGGCGTAAAATTATTTTTTCCTTTACCCATAAAGGTAAGGTTTCCGCTACGCTTTAAAACAGGTGGTGTAGTTGATATTTCACTTGCATCATCATTTAGTATTATGACATTAATTGTTTTATTTGAATCATCAATGAAACATGTTGTAAGATATTTTTTATCTATATGAGGGTATTGGTTTGAAGGGGAATTATTTAACTTGTCCTAGCTTTGATTAAAGGAGAGAATATCAAAATATGTTAGATAAAAATAAGCTTGAAAAATATAATCAACAACATTTGACTGAGTATGAAACCTTAATGTGTACTCATGAAAAAGAACGATTAAGAACTAAAATTAAAGAGCTTGATTTAGCAAAAATTAAAGAATTATATGAAGACGTATATCTTAACAAAGAAACAATAGATGATATTTCTGATATTCGTGAGATTAATTTCGAAAGCAAGGCTGAGTTATCACAAGAAACAGCTCAGTTTTATGCTGATCAGGGAATAGAAGCCATTAAAGAAGGTCAATTTGCTGTATTGTTATTAGCTGGTGGCCAAGGTACGCGTTTAGGCTATCACGGTCCTAAAGGTTCATTTGAAATCGAAGGGGTTAGTTTATTTGAACTTCAAGCACGTCAATTGCTTGCATTATCAAAACAAGCAGGACGCTCGATTGATTGGTATATCATGACGAGTGATATCAATGATGAAGCAACCCGTGAGTATTTCGACAAACATCATTATTTCGGTTATGATCCTGAACATATTTTCTTTTTTAAACAAGATAATATTGTTGCTTTAAATAAAGAGGGGCAACTTGTATTCAATAAAGATGGCTTAATAATGGAAACACCAAATGGTAACGGCGGCGTGTTTAAGTCGCTTAAAAAATCAGGATACTTGCAACAAATGAGTGAACGCGGCAATGAATATATTTTTATGAATAATATCGATAATGTACTTGTGCGCGTTTTAGATCCTGTGTTTGCTGGTTTTACAGTTCATCATCATAAAGATGTCACAAGTAAGTCTATTGCCCCTAAAATAGACGAAAGCGTAGGACGTTTAGTGGTGAATGATGGTAAAGATAGAGTACTAGAGTATTCTGAACTGGAGCCAGAAGTTGCGAACCAATTAAAAAATGCAAACATTGGTATTCATGCCTTCCGTGTACCATTCATAGAAAAGGCAGTCGACAAACCATTGCCATATCATTTAGCAATCAAAGAACTTGAGCAACTTGATGAGGATTTTGGCGTAGTAAAATTACCGACATTAAAATTTGAACTATTCTATTTTGATATATTTAAATATGCGAATTCTTTTATCACATTACAAGTACCGAGAGAAGAAGAGTTTAGTCCTTTGAAAAATAAAGAAGGCAAGGATAGTGTAGAAACAGCAACGGAAGATTTAAAACGTATGAATATGATTGAATAGGAGTGACACCATTGAACGTCACTAAAGTAAACAAAACAAAAACCATCCACTCTTTTAAAAATATCGCCCCTTTATCTTTTGGCGAAGAAATTGGTAACGCAGTTTCACACGGTGTGGCTGCGTTACTCATGTTATTATTATTGCCTTATGCCGCAGTTTATAGTTACGCGCAGCAAGGCGTATTAATGTCGTTTAGTGTTTCTATATTTGTAATTAGTCTCTTTTTAATGTTTATGTCATCCACTGTATATCACAGTATGCAACAAGCGTCGCCACATAAATATGTATTAAGAATTATAGACCATAGTATGATTTATATCGCAATTGCTGGGACGTATACGCCTGTTTCTATAGTGCTAGTAGGAGGCGTGTTAGGTTGGACGATTATGATTGTATTATGGGCTACGACTATTTGGGGGATTTTGTATAAAGCTATTGCTACCAATGTTAACCCTAAATTAAGCTTGTTTATTTACTTATTGATGGGATGGGTAGGTGTGATTTATTTACCCATTATTATTTCAAGAGGACTATGGTGGTTTTTATTATTTATCTTTTTAGGTGGCGTCGCCTATACAATAGGGGCATGGTTTTACGCACAAAAAGATAAGCCCTATTTTCATATGATTTGGCATATTTTTATTTTAATTGCTTCGTTATTTCATTTTATTGGTATTCTTTATTTCATGTAAGTTGGTGAAAAGATGTTATCTCAATATCGATTAATCATGTTTGCATTTATCGTCTTTATTTTGTTCCAATTTTATTTTGCGTATTATTATTTATTAGGCGAAGGAGCACGTACGTCTTCACATATTTTAGGATGGATTTCTTTTGTCTTTGGTTTCGTATTGATTATAATGATGATTGGTGTACGCCATTATTTTAAAAAGCATAAATCTTAAAACGTCGAATTATTATGAGTGAAATCAGTGAGTAATAATTCGATTTTTTTATATGTGGTTTTGATGTGAATACATAAAATAGAAAGGTAGAAAGTCATGAATTTTAAGCAGTTTAGTATTATTTTTTCACTTGTACTTATTATGTTTATGTCTGCCATTGAAACATCGATTGTTTCGTTAGCGCTGCCAACTATGCGTGACGATTTAAATGCACAACTACCCATTTCACTTGTGTTTACTGTTTATTTTGTAGGTGTTGTCATTGTTATTCCGTTTTTAAGTGAATTAATGTCACGCTTTAAAATCATTTATGTTACAATCGTCGGTCTTTTATTATTTATCGGTGGCAGTTTATTATCAGGGATGAGTATTAATTTTGAAATGCTTGTCATTTCAAGATTTATTCAAGGGGTTGGCGCAGGCGTTAATATGTCCTTATCGCAAATAATCCCTAAGTTAGCCTTTCAAATACCATTTCGTTATAAAGTAATGGGTATCGTTGGCAGTGTTTGGGGTATATCCAGTATTATAGGCCCATTTTTGGGAGGCATTATTTTAGAAGTGTCTACTTGGCACTGGTTATTCTTTATTAATATTCCTATTGGGTTAATCGCATTAGGCTTTGCGCTATACTCTTATCAGTTTGACGAAGAGTCTACGGCAAAACAACGTATCGATTATCGCGGTATGGTTGTGTTTTATGTGATGTTAGGATTAATTTTAATCGCCACATTATTCTCAACGACAATTTGGTTCGTGATCATATTAGTCGTTTTAGCAATTTTGGCGTTATTGTATCTTATCCGTTATTCGAAAAAGCCATCACCCGTGTTTTTCCCAATTAAGGAGTTTAAACCATTAGTGCGTTTAGCATTTATTACAGACTTTTTAGTGGCTGCAGTATTGATTGCATTTAATGTCTTTGTTCCGACTTATTTACAAGATGTTTTAGGTTTAAGTCCATTACAGAGTGGATTAGTGATTTTTCCAGTGTCGATAGGCTGGCTCATCCTCAATTTTACATTGGATAAAATTGAAGCGCGCTTATCCGTTAAAGGGTTGTATATTGTCGCGTTTAGTATTCTTGTATTAGGAAGCTTAATTCTTATTTTCAATGCTTTCCATCCGATTATTATGGCCATCACACTTTTCTTTATCGGTATGAGCTTTGGTACAGCCTATACTAAAGATAGTGTGTTGGTACAAGAACATTCATCAAACGAAAATATGAAGAAAATGATGTCATTATTTACATTAATGAAAAATTTAGGTAATTCTATTGGTTCAGCAGTCATTGGTTTTATTTATGCGTTAAATGTATCGTTTACAAAAGTGCCACTTCAAAATATCATGTTATTTAGTGTCATTGTAATCGGTATATTATTAGTGATTTGGGCTACAAGAAATCGGAAATCATTAGATTCTTAATTAAAAATACATGTTTCTTTAATATTTTTATGATTAAAATGAAAATAGGAGGGATGAATAATGAAGGGAAAGTTTAATTGGTTTAATCTAGTATCTTTATTAATCATTCTTTCTATTTTTATTATTTCAGGCGCTTTTTTTCTAAGTATGCTTGCATTAGGGTTATATGGTTTAAGTCGTATTCTTATCTATTTTGACTTAGGGTCTTTTACTTATAATAAAAGTTTTTATGATGATCTTATATACTATGGTAGTTATATTGTATTTGGATACTTTGTGATTTTTGCGGTTGAATATGTAATGGATTTATTTAGAAAGAAATTACCACATACTCCATATTTAAAAGGTATTACGTTTCATTTATTGACTTATAGCTTAATTATTGTCATGTTTTATTTCATTATTCATATTCATTATGATCAAATTCACATCGATTTATGGGTGATTATGATCATTATCGGTTTTCTATATTTTTGTAAAGAGGTTTTTTATCCAGATTCGGAAAATTTAAATAAAAAGCGTTAATATTAGGCGAAAGATAGGAAAAACATACTGATCATCCTAATAATATTAAAAGTTAAAATAAGTGAGGCATATATTTTGCCAAGCTAACCATATCGTCGTAAAATTAATGACTATGATTAAAAGAAAGTTAGGAGGATACGTATTTGAGTAATACAGTAATCGATAAAAAACAACGTAACATTATAGTTGCTGTGATGTTAATCAGTGCCTTTATTGCAATTTTAAACCAAACCTTATTAAATACTGCACTGCCAAGTATTATGAGAGGGTTAGGAATACAAGAAAGTACTTCTCAATGGCTTGTTACTGGCTTCATGCTTGTTAACGGTATTATGATTCCATTAACAGCTTATTTTATGGACCGAATTCCTTCGCGTAAGTTATATTTATCCGCAATGGGGACGTTTCTAGTCGGTTCCATTATCGCAACACTCGCTCCGAATTTTGGTGTTTTAATGACTGCACGCGTGATTCAAGCGATGGGTGCAGGGGTTATTATGCCACTTACTCAATTTACACTTTTTACATTGTTCCCGAAAAATCAACGTGGTTTTGCGATGGGGCTTTCAGGCCTAGTTATTCAATTTGCGCCCGCAATTGGACCAACGTTATCAGGTATTTTAGTTGATAATATGTCGTGGAGAGCACCTTTAATTGTCGTAGTAATCGTAGCTGTTATTGGCTTCATTTTTGGTTCGATTTACATGAAGGACTACAGCCAAATTAAAGATGTTGTGCTAGATAAATCATCAGTAGTTCTATCTACATTAGGCTTTGGTATTATGCTATACGGCTTTAGTGTAGCTGGTACAAGAGGATTCAATGATATGCTTGTTATAATGAGTATCATTGTGGGATTAATTATTGTAGGTATTTTTATTTTAAGACAATTACGTATCAATAATCCTATTCTTAACTTACGTGCGTTTAAAACACCAACCTTCGCATTAACTTCAATTTGTTCTATGATTGTATTCACATCAATGGTTGGTCCGGCTTTACTTATTCCAATGTATGTTCAAAGTTCATTAGGTCTATCTGCCTTTTTATCAGGGTTAGTTGTGTTACCTGGTGCCCTTATCAACGGCATTATGTCCGTTGTCACTGGCCGTTTATATGATAAAGTCGGTGCTAAAGTGTTAGTGATACCAGGATTTATTATCTTATTAATTTCAACATTAATGATGACAATACTAACAGCTCATACCTCATATTTATATGTCATCATTGTATTCACAATTCGCCTATTCTCTATCTCTTTATTAATGATGCCATTAAATACAGCAGGTATAAACTCATTATCTAATGACCTTGTTTCACATGGTACGGCGATTATGAACACATTACGTACTATTTCTGGTTCAATGGGTACTGCTATTCTTGTGACATTGATGTCTTTAGGTGCATCTATTTATCAACCAGATGCAACCGTTGCACCAAATTTAATTGCTCGTGAAGCTATGGCATCTGGTGTTAACCTTGCATTTGGGGTAACATCTGGTTTCTTATTCATTGGGCTTATCATTAGTTTCTTTATTAATGAACGCAAAAAAGATGCTACACGTAAACATGTAAGAAAAATGAATTAGGTCTTAGAAATAGATTTAAAGGTCAGGACAAGCGGTAAGCTTAAAGTCCTGGCCTTTTTTGTAGTATTTGAAGCGGTGTCAGTTAATGGTTTTTGAAGAAAAAAGAAAAAAATCAATCTAAAGCGCATTAATTGTCATATGATGAAATAGGCCTTAATGTAGAAAATAACAATAAACTCAATAGAAATTAGGATTTTATCTTATGCAAGTATGCGCAATTTTGATAAACTAGTAATAAATGTGTATTAAAGGAGATGTCGTAAGTGTTAACAGTTGATCAAGTTGAACAGCTAGTTGGGGAAATAAATGATCCGATTTTAAACGTTCCATTAAAAGAAACTAATGGGATTGTCAATATTTCAATAAAAGAAGAAAAAGAACATGTCAGTGTTAAGGTGGCTATTGCGAAATTAGGTGGCCAAACACAATTAGATACACAAATGGCAATTGTTGAAAAGTTAAAAGAAAATGGCGCTAAAACAGTAGGTATTCGCTTTGAAGAATTACCACAAGAACAAGTTGAAAAATTTGGCGGTCAGCAACAACAAGAACAACAAACGATTGAGTCTTATTTATCAGGAGATAACGACTTAGAATTTATCGCCATTGCTTCTGGTAAAGGTGGCGTTGGTAAATCAACAGTAGCCGTTAACTTAGCTGTATCTTTAGCTAGAGAAGGTAAACGTGTAGGTTTAATTGACGCTGACATTTATGGTTTCAGTGTGCCAGATATGATGGGCATTGATAAAAAACCTGGCATTGAAGGAAAAACAGTAGTACCTGTGGAACGCCATGGTGTTAAAGTAATGTCTATGGCCTTTTTCGTGGAAGAAAATGCACCGGTAATATGGAGAGGACCAATGTTAGGAAAAATGCTGACAAACTTCTTTACAGATGTGAAGTGGGGAGACTTAGACTATCTTGTTTTAGACCTACCACCAGGTACTGGAGATGTCGCATTAGACGTGCATACAATGCTTCCTTCAAGTAAAGAAGTCATTGTAACAACACCTCACCCAACAGCCGCATTTGTTGCTGCAAGAGCAGGTGCAATGGCTAAGCACACAGAGCATTCTATTTTAGGTGTTATTGAAAATATGTCTTACTTTGAAAGTAAAGAAACTGGTAATAAAGAATATGTATTTGGTCAAGGTGGCGGTCAAAAATTAGCTGATGAATTACAAGTTGATTTATTAGGTCAATTACCATTAGGTCAACCAACATGGCAACCAACTGACTTTTCACCGTCTATTTACCAACCAGAAGATGAAATTGGAAAAATATACCAATCAATGGCACAAAAAATTATCGATAAAACAAAGTAAGCGTATAGTTTGAAAAGCAAGATGTTATTACTGAAAAGGTAGCGATGTTTTAAATTATAAAAGGGAACCGATAAGTGGATTGATTTTAGTAATTACACTTCGGTTCCCTTAATTGCCTACCTGAAAAGATTCAGTTGCAATGACGTCTTGCTTTTATTTTTGAGTATATTTCATCAAGTATCCTCTTTATTTTAATTGAGCTACAAAAAATTAAAAAAGGGGGTTGCATTTTCTCGTGTAGTTATGTAGAATAATTTCTTGTGAGCGAGAGGAAGTACTTGCCACATAAAAAATAATTAAATTTATTGTTGACAGAAAAACAGTAAATTGATATGATATAAAAGTCGCTGAAATGAAGCGGTATACTTTAAAACAAACACACACAATAGTGTAAAATTAACTGTTGAAAAGTTTTAAAGAAAGCATTAAAATAATAAAAGTATTGTTAATGACTTGTAAAGATATTAACGATATGTTAAAGTAAATCAAGTCGAAACATGAACATTGAAAACTGAATGACAATATGTCAACGTTAATTCCGATAAAATAGTGTTGAAACACTAAAGTGTGATTGACTTAATCAATCAACGAGCTAAATCAAGCTTACTCTAATATGGAGAGTTTGATCCTGGCTCAGGATGAACGCTGGCGGCGTGCCTAATACATGCAAGTCGAGCGAACTGACGAGGAGCTTGCTCCTTTGACGTTAGCGGCGGACGGGTGAGTAACACGTGGGTAACCTACCTATAAGACTGGAATAACTCCGGGAAACCGGGGCTAATGCCGGATAACATGTTGAACCGCATGGTTCTACAGTGAAAGACGGCCTTGCTGTCACTTATAGATGGACCCGCGCCGCATTAGCTAGTTGGTAAGGTAACGGCTTACCAAGGCAACGATGCGTAGCCGACCTGAGAGGGTGATCGGCCACACTGGAACTGAGACACGGTCCAGACTCCTACGGGAGGCAGCAGTAGGGAATCTTCCGCAATGGACGAAAGTCTGACGGAGCAACGCCGCGTGAGTGATGAAGGTCTTCGGATCGTAAAGCTCTGTTGTTAGGGAAGAACAAATGTGTAAGTAACTGTGCACTTCTTGACGGTACCTAACCAGAAAGCCACGGCTAACTACGTGCCAGCAGCCGCGGTAATACGTAGGTGGCAAGCGTTATCCGGAATTATTGGGCGTAAAGCGCGCGTAGGCGGTTTTTTAAGTCTGATGTGAAAGCCCACGGCTCAACCGTGGAGGGTCATTGGAAACTGGAAAACTTGAGTGCAGAAGAGGAAAGTGGAATTCCATGTGTAGCGGTGAAATGCGCAGAGATATGGAGGAACACCAGTGGCGAAGGCGGCTTTCTGGTCTGCAACTGACGCTGATGTGCGAAAGCGTGGGGATCAAACAGGATTAGATACCCTGGTAGTCCACGCCGTAAACGATGAGTGCTAAGTGTTAGGGGGTTTCCGCCCCTTAGTGCTGCAGCTAACGCATTAAGCACTCCGCCTGGGGAGTACGGTCGCAAGACTGAAACTCAAAGGAATTGACGGGGACCCGCACAAGCGGTGGAGCATGTGGTTTAATTCGAAGCAACGCGAAGAACCTTACCAAATCTTGACATCCTTTGATCGCTCTAGAGATAGAGTTTTCCTCTTCGGAGGACAAAGTGACAGGTGGTGCATGGTTGTCGTCAGCTCGTGTCGTGAGATGTTGGGTTAAGTCCCGCAACGAGCGCAACCCTTAAACTTAGTTGCCATCATTAAGTTGGGCACTCTAGGTTGACTGCCGGTGACAAACCGGAGGAAGGTGGGGATGACGTCAAATCATCATGCCCCTTATGATTTGGGCTACACACGTGCTACAATGGACAATACAAAGGGCAGCGAAACCGCGAGGTCAAGCAAATCCCATAAAGTTGTTCTCAGTTCGGATTGTAGTCTGCAACTCGACTACATGAAGCTGGAATCGCTAGTAATCGTAGATCAGCATGCTACGGTGAATACGTTCCCGGGTCTTGTACACACCGCCCGTCACACCACGAGAGTTTGTAACACCCGAAGCCGGTGGAGTAACCATTTGGAGCTAGCCGTCGAAGGTGGGACAAATGATTGGGGTGAAGTCGTAACAAGGTAGCCGTATCGGAAGGTGCGGCTGGATCACCTCCTTTCTAAGGATATATACGGAATATCACCTTCAGGTGATAAACGGATTAACGTGACATATTGTATTCAGTTTTGAATGCTCATATTAATGAGGATTCATGATTGTACATTGAAAACTAGATAAGTAAGTATAGATTTTACCAAGCAAAAACCGAGTTACAAGCGAACGCTTGAAACAAACAATTATCGCTAGTCGTTGAAAAACGACTCACATAATTAATAACTGGTGATGATAACGTTTGGCATTGATAGATGAATGTTTTTAACCCCAAGAGGTGATTGAAAGCGTTTGTCAGTCAGCGAATTTCTTGATGAGCGAAGTGAAGTTTACTTATTGTAAATGAGCAAGTGAAGAAAGAAATGAGATAGAATGCGAACGCTTATCAACACATCTTAGATTAAGTTATTAAGGGCGCACGGTGAATGCCTTGGCACTAGAACCCGAAGAAGGACGTTACTAACGACGATATGCTTTGGGGAGCTGTAAGTAAGCTGTGATCCAGAGATTTCCGAATGGGGAAACCCAGCACGAGTCATGTCGTGTTATCTATGTGTGAATTCATAGCACATGAGAAGGTAGACCCGGAGAACTGAAACATCTTAGTACCCGGAGGAAGAGAAAGAAAAATCGATTCCCTGAGTAGCGGCGAGCGAAACGGGAAGAGCCCAAACCAACAAGCTTGCTTGTTGGGGTTGTAGGACACTCTTATGGAGTTACAAAAGAATGAGTTAGACGAATAACCTGGAAAGGTTAATCAAAGAAGGTAACAATCCTGTAGTCGAAAGCTGATTCTCTCTTGAGTGGATCCTGAGTACGACGGAGCACGTGAAATTCCGTCGGAATCTGGGAGGACCATCTCCTAAGGCTAAATACTCTCTAGTGACCGATAGTGAACCAGTACCGTGAGGGAAAGGTGAAAAGTACCCCGGAAGGGGAGTGAAAGAGAACTTGAAACCGTGTGCTTACAAGTAGTCAGAGCCCGTTAATGGGTGATGGCGTGCCTTTTGTAGAATGAACCGGCGAGTTACGATCTGATGCAAGGTTAAGCAGGAAATGTGGAGCCGTAGCGAAAGCGAGTCTGAATAGGGCGAATGAGTATTTGGTCGTAGACCCGAAACCAGGTGATCTACCCTTGGTCAGGTTGAAGTTCAGGTAACACTGAATGGAGGACCGAACCGACTTACGTTGAAAAGTGAGCGGATGAACTGAGGGTAGCGGAGAAATTCCAATCGAACTTGGAGATAGCTGGTTCTCTCCGAAATAGCTTTAGGGCTAGCCTCAAGTGATGATTATTGGAGGTAGAGCACTGTTTGGACGAGGGGCCCCTCTCGGGTTACCGAATTCAGACAAACTCCGAATGCCAAATAATTTAACTTGGGAGTCAGAACGTGGGTGATAAGATCCATGTTCGAAAGGGAAACAGCCCAGACCACCAGCTAAGGTCCCAAAATATATGTTAAGTGGAAAAGGATGTGGCGTTGCCTAGACAACTAGGATGTTGGCTTAGAAGCAGCCATCATTTAAAGAGTGCGTAATAGCTCACTAGTCGAGTGACACTGCGCCGAAAATGTACCGGGGCTAAACATATTACCGAAGCTGTGGATTGTCCTTTGGACAATGGTAGGAGAGCGTTCTAAGGGCGGTGAAGCATGATCGCAAGGACATGTGGAGCGCTTAGAAGTGAGAATGCCGGTGTGAGTAGCGAAAGACGGGTGAGAATCCCGTCCACCGATTGACTAAGGTTTCCAGAGGAAGGCTCGTCCGCTCTGGGTTAGTCGGGTCCTAAGCTGAGGCCGATAGGCGTAGGCGATGGATAACAGGTTGATATTCCTGTACCACCAACAATCGTTTTAAGCGATGGGGGGACGCAGTAGGATAGGCGAAGCGTGCTGTTGGAGTGCACGTCCAAGCAGTGAGACTGAGTGTTAGGCAAATCCGGCACTCATAAGGTCAGGCTGTGATGGGGAGAGGAAATTGTTTCCTCGAGTCGTTGATTTCACACTGCCGAGAAAAGCCTCTAGCTAGATATTTGGTGCCCGTACCGCAAACCGACACAGGTAGTCAAGATGAGAATTCTAAGGTGAGCGAGCGAACTCTCGTTAAGGAACTCGGCAAAATGACCCCGTAACTTCGGGAGAAGGGGTGCTCTTTGGGGTTCACGCTCCGAAGAGCCGCAGTGAATAGGCCCAAGCGACTGTTTATCAAAAACACAGGTCTCTGCTAAACCGTAAGGTGATGTATAGGGGCTGACGCCTGCCCGGTGCTGGAAGGTTAAGAGGAGTGGTTAGCTTCTGCGAAGCCACGAATCGAAGCCCCAGTAAACGGCGGCCGTAACTATAACGGTCCTAAGGTAGCGAAATTCCTTGTCGGGTAAGTTCCGACCCGCACGAAAGGCGTAACGATTTGGGCACTGTCTCAACGAGAGACTCGGTGAAATCATAGTACCGGTGAAGATGCCGGTTACCCGCGACAGGACGGAAAGACCCCGTGGAGCTTTACTGTAGCCTGATATTGAAATTCGGTACAGTTTGTACAGGATAGGTAGGAGCCTTAGAAGCGTGAGCGCTAGCTTACGTGGAGGCATTGGTGGGATACTACCCTAATTGTATTGGATTTCTAACTCGCAGCACTGATCGTGCTGGAAGACAGTGTCAGGCGGGCAGTTTGACTGGGGCGGTCGCCTCCTAAAGTGTAACGGAGGCGCTCAAAGGTTCCCTCAGAATGGTTGGAAATCATTCAAAGAGTGTAAAGGCATAAGGGAGCTTGACTGCGAGACCTACAAGTCGAGCAGGGTCGAAAGACGGACTTAGTGATCCGGTGGTTCCGCATGGAAGGGCCATCGCTCAACGGATAAAAGCTACCCCGGGGATAACAGGCTTATCTCCCCCAAGAGTTCACATCGACGGGGAGGTTTGGCACCTCGATGTCGGCTCATCGCATCCTGGGGCTGTAGTCGGTCCCAAGGGTTGGGCTGTTCGCCCATTAAAGCGGTACGCGAGCTGGGTTCAGAACGTCGTGAGACAGTTCGGTCCCTATCCGTCGTGGGCGTAGGAAATTTGAGAGGAGCTGTCCTTAGTACGAGAGGACCGGGATGGACATACCTCTGGTGTACCAGTTGTCGTGCCAACGGCATAGCTGGGTAGCTATGTATGGACGGGATAAGTGCTGAAAGCATCTAAGCATGAAGCCCCCCTCGAGATGAGATTTCCCAACTTCGGTTATAAGATCCCTCAAAGATGATGAGGTTAATAGGTTCGAGGTGGAAGCGTAGCGATACGTGGAGCTGACGAATACTAATCGATCGAAGACTTAATCAATTTTAATAACTCAGGCGATTGCTTGAAAAATCTACTTACTATCTAGTTTTGAATGTATAATACATTCAAGTTTATCTGGTGCCAATGGCAAAGAGGTCACACCTGTTCCCATGCCGAACACAGAAGTTAAGCTCTTTAGCGCCGATGGTAGTCGGACTGACGTTCCGCAAGAGTAGGACGGCGCCAGGTAATATTATTAATCCACAGTAGCTCAGTGGTAGAGCTATCGGCTGTTAACCGATCGGTCGTAGGTTCGAATCCTACCTGTGGAGCCATGGCTCCTTGGTCAAGCGGTTAAGACACCGCCCTTTCACGGCGGTAACACGGGTTCGAGTCCCGTAGGAGTCATTATATGGAGAATTAGCTCAGCTGGGAGAGCATCTGCCTTACAAGCAGAGGGTCGGCGGTTCGAACCCGTCATTCTCCACCATTTATTAATTAAATGAACATATCGGAGGGGTAGCGAAGTGGCTAAACGCGGCGGACTGTAAATCCGCTCCTTCGGGTTCGGCAGTTCGAATCTGCCCCCCTCCACCATCATCATTGGGCTATAGCCAAGCGGTAAGGCAACGGACTTTGACTCCGTCACGCGCTGGTTCGAATCCAGCTAGCCCAGCCATTTTGAGCCATTAGCTCAGTTGGTAGAGCATCTGACTTTTAATCAGAGGGTCAGAGGTTCGAATCCTCTATGGCTCATCTTTTACCTTATCTCAGTTTGGGATAAGGTTTTTTATTATATAATTATAGATTTGTCATACATATTGTGACGAGATACTGTTAACTTGTTATAGTGAAAAAATATGGTCGATCTTATCGATTAACTTTAAAAATATTTCAAGTCATATATGACAAGGACCACTATTGCTTGATATAATAAAGCTTATGGGAATAGATTACCGGAGGAGATGCTATGGGAATTTCAAACCTCTTTCAAAATTTAAGTACACTTGAGGTCATAACTGGTATTCTAGATTTATTAATTGTTTGGTATGTTATTTATTTACTAATAACAGTTTTTAAAGGGACTAAAGCAATTCAACTTTTAAAAGGTATTCTGTTTATTTTAGTAGGTAAAGCGATTAGTGAATATTTACAGTTAACGACAACATCAAAGTTATTTGATTTAGTGATGCAGTGGGGATTTTTAGCAATTATTGTGATATTTCAACCGGAGATACGTCGTGCGTTAGAACAACTTGGGAGAGGGAGTTTGTTCAAACGTTACTCTATGACGTCTTCAGTAGAGGTTCCGAAACTTGTTGAATCTGTTTCTAAGGCAGTACAATATATGGCTAAACGCCGTATTGGTGCTTTAATCGTATTTGAAAAAGAAACAGGTTTACAAGATTATATTGAGACTGGAATTCCTTTGCATTCAGAAATTTCGCAAGAATTATTAACGAACGTTTTTATCCCTAATACACCATTACATGATGGTGCTATGATTATACAAGGCGATAAAATTGCTACAGCAGCTAGTTATCTTCCTTTATCAGACAGTCCTAAAATTGCTAAAAGTTTAGGGACGCGTCATCGAGCTGCCGTTGGTATTTCGGAGGTTTCTGATGCGTTCACAGTTGTAGTCTCTGAAGAAACTGGATCTGTGAGTGTGACTTTCGATGGCAAGTTACGGAAAGATATTAGTTCAGATGTATTTGAGGAATTATTAACAGAACATTGGTTTGGTACACATCTCTCAAGGAAGGGTGTGAATTAAATGTTTGAATCTAAATGGGGATTACGTTTTTTCTCATTTATTTTGGCTTTGCTATTATTTTTATCAGTTAATAATGTATTTGGAAAAACATTTAGTACCGAGAATATTTCGAGTGATGGTACAAAAACAATTAAGAATGTACCTGTCGAAGTGATTAATAAAAATGATGACCTCTATGTCTCTGGTGCACCCGGCAATGTAGATGTTGAGCTGAGTGGTCCACAGTCTAAAGTGATACAAGCTCAAAAAGCAGAGGACTTTAAAGTTGTTTTAGATGTAGCTGATGTTAATCCAGGTGAACGTACAATTGAATTTCAAGTTAATGGATTAAATAAAGATATCAATTATCGGGTATATCCTAAAGACACCACTTTATCTATAGAAGAAAAGAAAACAAAAGAAGTCACTGTCGAGCCGAATATAAGTCAAAATGCATTAGCGTCAGATCAAGCAGTAGATAAAGCTATCGTTTCACCTCAAACAGTTAAAGTGATTGGTGGAAAAGAACAGCTTGATCGTATTGCCTATGCAAAGGCAAGCTTTAGTGATGATTTTCAATTGTCAGATGATATCACAGGCAATGCAAATGTAGCAGTCTTTGATAAAAACATGAATAAGTTAGACGTTCAAGTGGAACCGTCTAAAGTGAAGTTAAATATAAAATTAAAACCTTATTCAAAAACAGTGAAGGTTGACTTGAAAACGAGTGGTGAACCTCAAAACAAACAAGATGTCTCAGATATTAATTTAAAAAATGACACTGTTAAGTTGTACGGTAATCGAGATGATTTAGCAAAAATTGATAAGGTTAATGGTGTGGTCGATTTGAACAACGTCTCTTCTAATACAACACGTGATGTTCAATTAGACATACCGGATAAGGTTGAAAAAATGGAACCAAATAAAGTAGAAGCAAATATTACATTAAGTTAAAGGAGAATGAATTATGGGTAAATACTTTGGTACTGATGGTGTAAGAGGTGTTGCCAACGAAGAACTGACACCTGAACTTGCATTTAAACTCGGTCGATATGGCGGATATGTTTTAGCACATAACCAAGATAAATCACATCCACGTGTCCTTGTAGGAAGAGATACACGTGTATCAGGAGAAATGCTAGAAAATGCATTAATTGCCGGTTTAGTATCAATCGGTGCAGAAGTTATGCGTTTAGGTGTTATTTCTACACCGGGTGTTGCTTATTTAACAAGAGAAATGGAGGCAGAATTAGGTGTAATGATTTCTGCTTCTCATAATCCTGTCGCAGATAACGGCATCAAATTTTTTGGCTCTGATGGGTTCAAATTATCCGATGATCAAGAACTTGAAATTGAAGCACTTTTAGATCAAGATCAACCAGATTTACCACGTCCAACAGGGACATCTTTAGTGCATACATCTGATTATTTTGAAGGCACTCAAAAATATTTAAGCTATTTAAAATCAACTGTAGATGTTAATTTAGAAGGTTTAAAGATTGCTTTAGATGGTGCTCACGGGTCTACTTCTATATTAGCACCGTTCTTATTCGGTGATTTAGAAGCTGATACTGAAACAATTGGTTGTAACCCAGATGGTTATAATATCAATGATCAAGTAGGTTCTACTCATCCTGAAGCATTAGCGGAAAAAGTCCTTGAAACAGAAAGTGATTTTGGCTTAGCTTTTGATGGTGATGGCGACCGTTTAATTGCAGTAGATGAAAAAGGTCAAATTGTAGATGGCGACCGAATTATGTTTATTCTTGGTCAAGAAATGAAGAAAAATCATGAACTTAACGATGATATGATTGTTTCAACAGTGATGAGTAATCTTGGCTTTTATAAAGCATTAGAAAATGAGGGAATTGCTTCTAACAAAACTAAAGTAGGCGATCGTTATGTCGTTGAAGAAATGCGTCGTGGTCATTATAACTTAGGCGGTGAACAATCCGGACATATCGTGTTAATGGATTACAATACAACAGGTGATGGTTTATTAACTGGTATACATTTAGCAGCAGTTATTAAACGTTCAGGTAAAAAGTTAAGTGAACTTGCTGCTCAAATGAAAAAATATCCACAGTCATTAATTAATGTACGTGTGACAGATAAACATGGCGTGACAGATAATGAACATGTTAAGTCAATCATGGCACGTGTAGAAGAGGAAATGAATGGAGAAGGTCGTATTTTAGTACGTCCTTCAGGTACAGAACCACTTGTACGTGTAATGGTAGAAGCTAAAACAGATGAAGATGCACAACGTTATGCGCAAACAATCGCTGAAGTAGTAGAAGAAAAAATGGGACTTGAATAAAACGCAAGAAAAACGATAGTATGCTTAGAAAGGGCATACTATCGTTTTATTTTGCGGAATTATAATGATTGATATATTTTTTCGATGTCTTGTGCTAAGTGGCTATCCACTTGAGCATGTGATTCTAAAAAGGATGCTACACTTTGATTTTGAAGTGATTCATCTTTTTCGACGCTTTCTTTATCATTTGTATCCTGATATTTTAAAGCGTAGGCAGCCAATGTAGATAATGCATGATGTGACATCCCTTTTTTATATAAATAATTAAGAGGTTTCATAATACGGTCATTTGGACCTAACTTTCGTAAAACACCTCGACCTACACGAGTAATATCATCTGATAAATGAGGGTTTTTAAAACGATTAATAATTGTTTCACGATAAGCTGCTAAGTCTTTTGTATCAAAATCATAACAACTTGCTAAATACTGACTTGTTTCTTCTAAAGTACTGTTTAAACCACTTTTAATCTCGGGATGACTAACTGCTTCCAATATTGTCTCTAAACCGTAATATTGACCTGCATAAGCTAGATAAGCGTGTCCTGTGTTAACAGTGAGCAATTTACGTTCAATATAAGGTGTTAATGAGTTAACATATTTTACACCTTCAAGACGCTTACCATACCAAGTAGATGCTTCAATAACCCATTCAAAAAATGGTTCAACTGTAACATCTAAAAGATGATCATGCTGTTGAATTGGTACGATACGATCTACGGCAGCATTAGAAAAATGGATGCTATCATCAAAAACACCTACTTCTGCTTCTAATGCCTCTCTTAACTGATCTGTTGCATTAATCGCATTTTCACAGGCTACAATATTAACGGGTTTTGTTCGTTGCTTGAGAGGTCGGGCAAGTGATTTTGCAATAATCGGCAAAATTTGTACACCAACTGCAGTAGTAATGACATCTGCTTCTAATATTGCTTTTTCAAGTTGTTTTTGGTCATCTTCGCTGTGTAGTGCATCAACCTCATTTACGGTGATCTTAGTTTGTTCATCGTTCGCTAATGTAACATCATAATGACGCTCTTGTTTTAATTGGTTTACAATTTTAGAATTAACATCAGCAAATGTTACATGGTAGTGGTTATCTGATAATATTAGGCCGATAAAACCTCGACCTATATTACCAGCACCAAAATGAAGAGCTTTCATTATGCATCGGCCTCCTCGAATACACGACGAATTGTTTCAGTATCTTGAGCGTTTACTATAGTATCAACATTCTCCTCTTCACTAAATGCAATGGCAATTTGTGAAAGTAAATCTAAATGTTCACCATCTTTTCCTGCAATACCAATAACTACATTTACTGTTTCACCATTCCAATCGATACCATTCGGAATTTGAATAAATGATAATCCAGATTGTAATACTTCATTTTTAGCTTCATCAGTACCATGAGGTATTGCTAAGCCGTTTCCCATAAAAGTAGAAACAACTTGTTCACGTTCTTTCATAGCTGTAATGTAATCTTCTGTAACCGCGCCGCTTTTAACAAGCAGTTCTCCAGCTTTTTCAATCGCTTCTTCTTGTGATTGAATTGTTTGATTTAATAACATTGTTTCATCTTTTAATAATTGTTCCATGATTATCGCTCCTTAAATTGTTTTGATAAATTGTACGATTTCTTCCGAGACTAATTCATAAAGTTGAAGATCAGTTTCATAAGATGTGATTTGATCTAGTTGTAAAGCAAGTGATCCATAAATATTACTCATCAAAGGTTGTAATTTAGATGAGTAGGGGAGAAATGCACAAAGTAATGTAGAAATATCATGATTTTCCTCCATTTTGATAGGTGTCTCTAATTGAATAATTAGAATGGTTGGTATTTGTATTGAGTTATGTGTTAAATGAGGAATCGCTATAGAATAAGGTGATATTATAAATGACTGTTTATTATGCTTAGAAACGAGAGCCTCATAAATCACTTGATCTTCATTTAAGTTTATTCTCTGGTGATTTTTTAAAAGTTCTACAATTGTTGTTGCCCAATTTGTAGTCATGTCAGTTTGATGAATAATAATGTTGTCTGCCAATTGAATACTATGCTTCATTAATTGAAGTTGATCATTTACCCCAATGTTAGTGTCACTCTTATTAGGCAATGAGTTAGAATTCGTCTTTGCTTGTTGTTTAGAAAACTGTTGCTGTAAAAACTCAGAAGTTCTTTCAAACTCATAAGGTGGTAATAACGGGTTAACCGTTAAGTATGGATAATCTATATCTAAATCTACAGTAGATATAATTGCGTCGTAGTCACTTAATGACATTTGATTTAACTCACCCACTGAAATTTGTTTTATGTTGGTGATATTTGAAAAACTTTCATATAAACGATTGGCTAGTATTCGACTTGTCCCAATACCGCTACTACATACTACTAGTAAGTGTCTTCCTTGAGGTTCTTTAGTCATTGCACCACCAAAATGCAAGACAAGAAAAGCAATCTCGTGTATTGAAAACGAATAAGTTGGCCAAATCTTTGAAACGCCTTCCTTAACTGCTTCAAAGAGTAAAGGATAACTTTGACGTATTCTTTGAGTCATTGGATTATAAGTTTCTATATTAAATTGAATACGATTAAGTGCAGGAGTGATGTGTAACTGTAAGCCTTCAATCAGAGCTTGTCTATGATGAAAGTGTGTTTTTAATGTGCTTTCAACTGATTGCACTAATTGATGAATAGCAATAAATGTATCTTCTAAATTATCTTCTGATTTTTCAAATTTACGTTTGGCACTTTGTAAGTGAATCGTGATAAACGTAATTTCTGCTGTGTTTAAATGAACGTCATAGACATTTGATAATTGATTAGCAATAGATGTTGCCACTTGAAACTCTAGAGAATCCTTAACGCTTTGCACAATCGACTGATCAATTGAAACATACTCGTGACCTTTGACACGTTCTATGCTTAATGAAATGTGAATTAATAAATTTAAGTAGCTAGATTCAGTTAGAGAGTAGGGAAGATTGTCTAAATCATCCATTAACAATCTTTCTACTTGGAAAACTTCTTTTACATCAATCATTGGTAAACGCTCGTGAGTGATTGATTGAAATACAAAATGATCTTCTATGACTGAATAAACACTTAAACTATCGAGTCTTTCCATCATGAGCTGACTTAGTAATTCACGCTTATTCATCTCACTACCATGGATAGAAACGCCTACACCGCGTTTACGAACTAACGTAATTTGAAATTGTGTTAAATCTTTTTCTAAGTCATCTAATATAGCACCTAATTGTTGTAAAGAAGTTCCAATTTCACTTGCTAACCCAATTTGTTTAATCGGTTCATTTGCTTGAATTAATGCATAGAGTAATATGACTTTACGTTCTTCTAAGCTCAAATTATTTGGAACTTCTGAGGCTATATGTGTTTTTAATGTTTGAAAAGCATGTGAATCGCCGTTTAAGAAAATGCCTTTCTTCTTTTCGCGAATGAGATGAATATCAAATGATGACAAACTGTCTTTCAGTCTTTTAAGTTCGCGATGTACAGTTCTAGAAGATACTGCTAAATGCTGTGCAATATCATAAATACGAAGTGGAATATCACGATTTTTTAGCAGTAACTCTAAAATTTGGCGTTCGCGATTAGAGAAATACGTAATAATCATCACTCCTTTCTTTCAGTGAATAGACAGTTAAATTATTCATTATCAGACTGAAAACTTTGAATAAGTTCTTCATATCTTGGTGAATTTAAGAAATTATCAACTGAAATATGAATGCCGTTAGGTACTTGTTTGATTGCGCGATCTGTTAGCTTTTTCTGAGTAATGATAAGTTCAGCATCATCTGTGAGTTGATTAATGGCTTTATTTGTTACATCAACATTCTCTATACCTGCTTTTTGGAATTTTTTACGTAACATACTTGCCCCCATTGCGCTAGACCCCATACCGGCATCACAAGCAAAGATAATATGATGAATATTTGAATAGTCATGGGCTTCTACATTTTCAGTATCGTATTTTTCAAGTAAGTGATCAGTATCATCTTCTGTATCTTGGGCATTATCAGATGTTGTACTGTCATTCTGAGCTTGAGTATTTTGAACTTGATCATTGTTGTCTGAAGCCACTAATGTATCTTTTACTCGAGAAGGTTTCCCTTTGTTAGATTCCATTTTGGCCGTTGCATCTTCTAGGCTTGTTTTTGATTGCTTCGTGAATTTTAAAATAAGTGATGCTACGGTAAAACTTACAATGGTAGAAAGTATTACACCTAATATCATTACTAAATAATTTCCTTTAGGTGTTACAGCAAAATAAGCTAAAATCGAACCAGGTGAAGCGGGACTTGTTAAACCAAAATCAAATAAACTAAACGTTGCAACACCTGTCATCCCACCAGCAATGGCAGCTAGTGCTAATAACGGACGTGCCAATACATATGGGAAATAAATTTCGTGAATACCACCAATAAAGTGGATAAAAGCTGCGCCATAAGATGTAGCTTTTTCAGTTCCTTTACCAAAAATCATATAAGCAATTAATATACCTAGACCTGGTCCAGGGTTAGATTCTAATGTATATAAAATTGAACGTCCGAGTTCACTTACTTGTTCTGTAGCCAGTGGTGTTAAAACACCGTGATTAATAGCGTTATTTAAAAATACAATTTTAGCTGGTTCAATAAGAATACTGACTAAAGGTAATAATTGCATTGAGATTAAAAAGTCAACGCCAGCACCTAGTAATTTCATTAAACCTTCAACTAATGGTGCTAATAATTGATAACCTATTAGAATTAAAAAGAAAGAAAGAAATCCTGCTGAAAAATTGTTGAATAACATCTCTAAACCATTAGGTGTGCGTGGTTGAAGAAATTGATCAACTTTTTTCATTAACCAACCAGCTAATGGCCCCATAATCATTGCACCAATAAGCATAGGTGTATCTGGAAATGCTACAATAACCCCCATAGTTGCTGTAGCACCGACAATACCACCACGTAAATCGTGAACTAAACGCCCACCACTGTATGCAATAAGTAATGGGATTAAATATTTAATCATTGGATCAACAATAGAAGCGAAATTTTCGTTAGGTAACCACCCATCTGGAATAAATAACGCTGTAATTAATCCCCAAGCGATAAAAGCACCAATATTAGGCATAATCATGCTGCTTAAAAAAGAACCGAATGCTTGGACACTGCGTTGCATACGTTCTTTAGTCGTCATTTGTGTTGTATCTTGCGACATATTGTGAAGCCCCCTTTTGTGTAATGTATTGCTACCTTCGTGATAGGAGGCGATAAGTTGAATAACAATATAAAGAAAATGTGACTTTGTCATCATTAATATGACAAATTGTTATTTGTCACAAATTGACATAGTTTTTTTAAAATTGAAAACGTTTTCTGTTTGGTTTCATTTGCAAAGTATTGTTACAAAAGGGTAAAATAAGTTATGTTGTTTAAAAGGAGGATTAGTTATACAACATATAAAGCGCCAGCACAAATCACTCATTTAACATTAACTTAATGAGCTAATAACAGGGTTGATTAAGGTTAGATGAACGGTTTGTAGACGAGGAAGATAGTGATCGAATGATTTCGGCGGATGCTATCTCGGATGTGGCTCATTCGTTAGCTTATTAATTAAATCGATAAGGTGACTTATCGGACAAAGTTAATAAGATCGCCAGAATAAAAATATATTAAACAAGCGACACTAAATAACGTATCTGTGTCATCACTAATAACAGAGTGAAAGTAACAGATTTTAACGTGTTTTGGTACCGTTTGATTTGTAATGGAGGAATTTAATTATGTGCGGAATTGTCGGATATATTGGATATCAAAATGCAAAAGAATTATTACTTAAAGGATTAGAAAAGTTAGAATATCGTGGTTATGATTCAGCAGGGATTGCAACACGTGATGATCAAGATATTACAGTAACTAAGGAAAAAGGTCGTATTGCAGATTTAAGAAAAGCAGCAGATAACGATATTGATGGTACAGCTGGTATTGGTCATACACGTTGGGCGACACATGGTGTGCCAAACTATGAAAACTCACATCCACATCAATCATCAAATCATCGTTTTACACTTGTACACAATGGTGTTATTGAAAACTATGAAGATTTAAAACAACAATATATTCCAGAAGTAGAACTTGTATCAGAAACAGATACAGAAGTGATTGTGCAATTAGTAGAACATTTTTCAAATGAAGGATTAGCTACGGAAGATGCTTTTTCTAAAGTTGTAAGCTTACTTCATGGTTCATATGCTTTAGGTCTTTTAGATCGTGAAGACAATGATACAATTTATGTTGCTAAAAACAAATCACCTTTATTAGTTGGTATTGGTAATGACTTTAACGTTATTGCTTCAGATGCACTTGCAATGATTCAAGTAACAAAAGAATACAAAGAATTAAAAGACCAAGAAATTGTACTTGTAAAACGTGACGAAGTTATTATTAAAGATTTAGATGGTAACGTTGTAGAAAGAGAAAGTTATATTGCAGAAATTGATGCGTCAGATGCTGAAAAAGGTGTTTATGATCACTATATGTTAAAAGAAATTCATGAACAACCTGCTGTAATGCGTCGTATTATTCAAGAATATCAAGATGACAATGGTGATTTAAAAATTGATCCTGCCATTATAAAAGATGTTCATGCAGCGGATCGTATTTATATTATTGCAGCTGGTACGAGTTATCACGCAGGCCTTGTCGGTAAAGAGTTTATTGAAAAATGGGCAGGCGTTCCAACAGAAGTTCATGTGGCATCTGAATTTGTTTACAACATGCCATTATTATCTGAAAAACCACTGTTCATCTTTATTTCCCAATCAGGTGAAACAGCAGACAGTCGTGCGGTATTAGTCGAAACAACAAAATTAGGTCATAAATCACTTACAATTACCAATGTAGCAGGTTCTACATTATCTCGTGAAGCAGACCATACATTACTATTACATGCAGGTCCTGAGATTGCGGTTGCATCAACAAAAGCGTATACAGCACAAATTGCGGTACTTTCTATTTTATCTCAAGTTGTGGCGAAAGAGCGTGGACGTGAAGCGGAAATTGATTTACTTCGTGAACTTGCTAAGGTAACGACAGCCATTGAAACAATTGTGGACGATGCACCGAAAATGGAACAAATTGCAACAGACTTCCTTGAAACAACACGAAATGCATTCTTTATTGGTCGTACAATTGATTACAATGTCAGCCTTGAAGGTGCTTTAAAACTTAAAGAAATTTCATATATCCAAGCAGAAGGTTTTGCTGGAGGAGAATTAAAACACGGTACGATTGCATTAATTGAAGATGGTACACCAGTGATTGCACTATCAACACAAGATAATGTGAACTTATCTATTCGTGGTAATGTGAAAGAGGTTGTAGCAAGAGGTGCTAACCCTTGTATTATTTCTATGGAAGGATTAGAAAGAGAAGGCGATACGTACGTTATCCCACATGTACATGAGTTATTAACACCACTTGTGTCTGTCGTAACATTACAATTAATTTCTTACTATGCTGCATTACATCGCGATTTAGATGTGGATAAACCACGTAACTTAGCAAAATCAGTAACAGTTGAATAATTCAAATAGGTGATATAGGCTGGCACAGCAACCACGAGTTGTTGTGCCAGCCTTTAATTTTATGTTTTTTGAAGACGTGATAAAATTCAACGCCAGAGAGCGTATCTTATATTGCTAATTTCTATGTTTAATGCCACACTATAGATAAAGTATGTGAAAGGAACGTTGAAAATGAAACAAGTAAAAGCAATATTTTTAGATATGGATGGGACTGTTTTGCGGGAAGACAACCGTATGTCTTCTTTTACAGCTGATACAATAGCATCACTAAGAGAAAAAGGTCTTAAAGTATTTTTAGCGACGGGTCGTGCATATGAAGAAATTGAAATGTTAATGCCTAAAAATGTCGAATTTGATGGTATGATTTCTTCTAATGGTACAAGAGGGCACATACAAGGAAAAGTCTTATTTGAACATGATTTAAGTGTGAACACTGTTCAAAACATTGTGCAACAAGCACAGCAATTAAATATCTACTATGAAGTGTTTCCTTTTTCAGAACCTAGATTTGCTTTGAAGAAAGATCAAGATTGGATGTTAACATTAGTACAAGGTGAGAAACCATCAACAGTTTATGAAAGTGAATGGTTATCTCGATTAGAAGCGATTGAGCATAAATTAACATGGCGTGATGATATCCCAACAGATATAGGTTATTCTAAAATGTATCTATTCCATCCAGATTTAACCAAAATTGACAAGTTTAGAACGCAAATGCTTGCGCAATCTGAAGACTTGAAAATTGAAGTATCAAATTCTACTCCAAATAACGTAGAAACAATGGCCTATCAAATCAATAAAGGTACGGGGATTCGAGAGATGTGTGACCATTATGGTATCGACATTGAAGAAACATTAGTGATGGGTGATAGTGACAATGATCGCGCTATGTTTAAAGTTGGCGAGGTAACGGTAGCTATGAACAACGCGTCTGCTTCAATTAAAGCACTCACGACTCATGTGACAGAATATGATAATAATCAAGATGGTGCAGCTCAATTTTTACGTGGTCAATTTTTAGAAGAGGCATAATGTGTTGAAATATAAAAAAGTGGAACAAGTCGTTAAACGGCTCATTCCACTTTTTTATTATGATTCTGTTGTTTTTGATTCTTCTTTTTGTCCGTATTGTAAATAATATTGAACGATTGTTCCGATAATCATAAAGAAGATGAAATAACGGATAAGGAAAAAGACAACACTTAAAATGTTTGCGATGATGGATGCAGCATTTTGTGAGATGCCTGATAAACCAAGGAGAATCAATGTATAAACAGGACCATAAGCTAAAATCACGATTAAGTTTGATAACATAATACCAATGAAAAATTTGAAAAATGTATGTTGTTTATTTTTCATATGACGCCAAGCATTTTTTAAATGTACTTTTACAGGTTCTTCTGGTTCATGTACAAGAGATGTTGCTGCATTCGTAATATAGATGACTGAAAGCCATGTTAGAATGCTTGTAATGACTGGAATGATTACAGAAATAATTAATGAGTACACGAGCATATTATTAGGATCTGTAATAGAAATAGATGATTTTTGTACGATCCATTGTGCCAGTGTTGAAATACCTGAGTTAATAAAGTAATTAATGAACTGTGTCACAATAATAATTAAAAGTGCTACAAGTCCAATAACAAGAGCTTTACGCCATACTTTTCCTTTAAAACTACTAAATAAATCTTTAAATGAAACAGTTTTATTTGGTAATAATGCATTTCGATATGTTCTTACTGACCCAGTGTATAGTGGTAAAATAACCAAAAGGAATAGCAATAATATGAGTAAGACTATACCAATTGTAGCAATGATGAGTGTGGCCATATTACCTTGACCTGTAAACATGAACATGAGCCACATGTTCATAATCATTTGTACTGGGAGTAATGAAATGGTAAAGAGTAATAACATAATAACCAAATTAATTAAATTGGCTACTAATAATTTACCTTTTTGAGGTGTGGCATTACGCCAGAATAGTTTTGTAAAATGAAACAACGAAGAATCCTCCTTTCAACATATAAATCACATTATCAAAAAGTTGTTCATTTGAAAATCAAAAAGGTGAAAATCAGGCTAGAGTCCTATGGAAATCGCATCGTATGCAATTTTTAATTTTTGAAATCTAATCATTTGAGCGAACCTCATTAAAATAAATATAAATAAATCACGATTTATGGCCAAGGAGATTGTGTTATTTGATAGAATATAAAAGGAAAGTTTAGGAGGCCGACTAATGAAAATTTCAAGTCAAAAAATATATGAGCAAATTGCAGATTTACTCATTCAACAAATTGAACAAGGGAAATTACAAGTGGGGGATCGACTGCCCTCTATACAAAAGTTATCTGAGGAGTACGGTGTTAGTAATGCTTCCATTCGTGAGGCGTTAAACGCATTGCGTATGATCGGGTTGATAGAAATCAAACAAGGCTACGGGACCTTTATTAAAGCGAACCACCCTCAATTATTCGATTTTTCTTCGCAACAACTTACTAAAGAACGCGTTCAAGAAATATTAGAATTACGTGAAGTTGTTGAAATTTCTACCGCTCAATTTGCATCTAACAGAAGAAGTGAAGAAGACATTGAAGCGATGAATTTAGCGCTTAAAGAAATGAATGAAGCTATTGGTCAACAACGGTCTGGGGAAGAAGCGGATTTAAAGTTTCATCTTGCAATTGCAAAAGCTTCTCAAAATCGCCTATTGTATGAGTTATTAAATAATATTTCTGATTTAATTCAACAAACGATGAAAGGTACACGCAGAATTTACATTTATAATCGCCAAAAAACGATGGAAAAGTTAATGGAAGAACATATAGCGATATTGGAGGCCATTCAAAACAAAGATGAATCACAAGCTGCTAAAGCAATGACACAACATTTAGCTGAAATTCGTCAAACATTAATTGATAATTTTATTGTTGAATCAGAGGCTGAGACATAAAGCGATAATGCTCTGGAAAACCGATTAACGGTGTCCCAAAAGCAGGATTTTCGGCAGAAAGTTCACGATTCGCCAAAATTTGAAAAAACAATTTTAGCTCTTCGTTCGCTTCTGCTCAAATCCTAAACGCTTTTGTCCCAACCTCATTATGCTATAAACGCCTATTAATTTTTACGGTACTTTTCGTTCAGATATGATACAATCACAATAGATTTAATTGCACGTACAATCGACAGTGAGGTTAGGGTATGAATGAATAATGACCCGCCTCATAACCTTAATCAAGACTAAGAGGTGAAGCACCGATGCCATTAATTTTTGAACCTGTATTTAAAGAGCGACTTTGGGGTGGAACGCACTTAACACAATTTAACTATGAATTACCTAATGATCATATTGGAGAAGTATGGGGGATTTCTACGCATCCAAATGGAGCGAATCGTATTTTAAATGGGCCATATCAAAGTATGACATTAGATGAAGTTTGGACGAAGTATCCAAAGTTATTTGGAGAGTTCCCATCGGAAAAGTTTCCTTTATTAACAAAAATTTTAGATGCGGCGGACAAATTATCTGTGCAAGTCCATCCTGATGATACATATGCTTATGAACATGAAAATGGTGAATATGGTAAAACGGAATGTTGGTATGTTTTAGATGCTGAAGAAGGTGCGGAAATTATATATGGAACGCATGCCCAAACTCAAGAGGAATTAAATTACAAGATAGACCATCATCATTTTGATAGCTTGTTTAAACGTATTCCTGTCAAAAAAGGGGATTTCTTTTATGTGCCTGCGGGTACGGTTCACGGAATAGGTAAGGGGATTATGATACTTGAAACTCAACAATCTTCGGATACGACCTATCGTATTTATGATTATGATCGTGTGAATGATCAAGGAGAACTAAGACCCCTTCATCTTGAACAAAGTAAAGATGTGATTAATATTAGTGATGAAAGTCCAAATGTGATTCCGCATACAGAAATGATAGAAAGTCATAAATGTACGACATTTGTTTCCAATTCCTTTTTTACTGTTACAAAATGGAGTATTAGTGGCACACTGAACTATATGAAGCCACGTGAATTTGTACTTGTTTCAGTGATTGAAGGTGAGGGACAGTTGATTGCAGATGGTGAAATCTTTAAAATTCAAAAAGGAGACCATTTCATCTTAACTGCAGAGGATTTAGATAATGTTTTTGAAGGCGAAATGGACGTCATCATTAGTTATATTTAAGGAAGATTAAGGAGAAGATTCAATGAGGATAGGACTTTATATCGCGTTAATTTGCGGCATTCTTTCAGGTGTCTCCACTTTTTTCTACGTCGACTTATTTCCGTCTTTAGTATTTCCAATTATTATTGGTTTGATAGGCATTATTGCGATGATTTGGACTTTTCCTAATCAGCATATTAGTAAAATGTTAAAGGTATTTGGTATTTTAATTAATGCATTTCCAGTGCTTGCTGGAATACTTCAAATAGTTACACAATAAATGAATGTGAAATTTTATTTAAAGATAAATCAGTAGCATTTCGTTCCCATTCGATATCAATACATCAACGACGACGATATTATGAAAAGGAGATTTAGTACATCATGTCGGAAGAAACAAATTATTTTTGGTTAAATTGTGGTTACAATCGATGGAATCATAATGAACCATTAGTTGGGCAAACAACAGTTTTTGAATCAGGTGCACAGTTTAATCCAACACAAGGGTTTCGTGCTTTTAAACAAGCCCAAGTTGGCGATAAGGTGATTTTTTATCAAGTCCAAACTGATGCTGGCCTATTAGGGTGGGGCGAGATTACAAGTGTTATGACAGGTGCACAGAACAAAATTCATGTTCAATTTAAGTTTAATGAAACGTTAAAACCATTAACGATTGATTATTTAAAACGAAGTGAAGCATTAGAATTTCGTATGACGAATATGAGGGAATCACTTTTTAATAAAATTTCAGAAGAAGAATTTGATATTATTAAAAAGTTAGGTACAGGAGAAATGCCTATTCCGCGTTATTTCTTCATGGCTGAAACAGAGAATTTTGAACCTGGAGAGACTTACACGATTTTCACACACACAAGAAATGGTATTAAACGCAATGGCTACCATTATTACACACAACTTGAAATCGGCGACCAAATCATTATTTATAATAAATATGTGAATCAGTCAGTCATTGGGCGAGCAGAAGTAGCACATCATATACAAACTTTACCGCCTCAACCTGGACGCACAAATACAACAGCTATTCAAATTAAGTATCTTGAGGATATTCAGCCTGTCTCATTGATGACATTAAATAAACACGCTAAATTGAAAAATTTATATTTCTTACAGGAAAATGCGAAACAGGCCATTGCAAGTTTAACGTCGACGCAATATGAAGCAATTATGGATATGAGTCAAAATGGTGGCGTTAAAGGTCAATTTGAAACGATTTCGACTGAAAATAATCCAAAAGATGAAGATATTAAACCGTTTATATTATTAATTGCGGACGATAAAGAAGAAGGTTTAAAAGCGGCAGAGTCATTAGTTGAAAGAGCAAACGCTTCTTCAGTCATTACTGTAGGGCATCCGGACTTTTCAGAAGAAATGCTTTATGGCCGCTACCTACCAAATGAAGCAGGGGCGTTATATTACAGAGAAGGTTTTATCACAGATTTAATGCCTAAAAGTGAACGTCAATATTTAGTGATTGATCAATTTGAACGTATTGATCCAGATATTTTTCAAACGTATATCAATGTACTTGAAGGCTACGAAGTGACTTTACCAAGATATAATAAAGACGGTAGCATGATTAAATGGAGTCGCGAAAAAGATTCATTTTATCGTTTTAATCCAAATTGGCACATTGTAGGTGTGACATATTTAACACCAAAACAAGTGAAAGAACGTTATTCAGATCAGTTTTTAAAATATGCCAGAATTATTCAAGTGAAACATTAATATGAAGTGAGGTTGTGACACTATTAATTGCTTTCCTAAAGCCTTAATATTTTATGTCTCAGTCCTCAATAAGAGAGAGAAACCACATTTTCTACTTTGAAAATGTGGTCCTTTTATTATATTATAAAAAAATAACGTTTATAGTGAGACTACTGTGTGAGGTTTATAGAGGTATCCTTTAAATTGTTAGAATATACAAAAAAGTGTTGAAGGTTACATAGATACATAGTAATATAAATGTAATCGTTTACATTACACTTTAAACAAAGGGAGTGCACATTATTGAAAAGTAAAACTCGTGAGAAGAAGGAAATCAATGTTTGGTATGCACTATTAACATTAGCGATTATGATAGGTACGATGCTATATACGGTCGTGGTTTTACAGGTAGCACCACATATACCGTTATTAATTGGTACATCTGCAGCGATTATCATTACGCTACTTCACGGATACAAATGGGATGAAGTTGAAGAGATGATGTATAAGGGGATTAGACATGCGCTACCAGCCATTGTCATTATTATGTTGGTTGGACTCATTATCGGTGCATGGATAGGTAGTGGTGTTGTTGCAGCGATGATTTATTACGGTTTGAAGTTAATTTCACCTACTTATTTTTTAGCGGTTGTCGTGTTAATCTGTGGGATTGTAGCATTGGCAATTGGAAGTAGTTGGTCTACAATGGCCACAATTGGTGTAGCTTCGATGGGGATTGGTATTAGTATGGGGTTATCGCCAGGAATGGTCGCTGGAGCAGTAATATCGGGTTCTTATTTTGGGGATAAAATGAGTCCGTTATCAGATACTACTAACCTTGCTTCAGGCCTAACAAATGTAGATTTATTTGAACATATTAAACACATGTTTTTTACAACCATTCCAGGTTTGATTATTAGTTTAATTGCATTTTTCATTTTAGGTCAGATATATGGTAGTAACAATTTAAATCAGGAACGCATTGACACCATTATGAATGCGATCGATGACTCATTTACGATTTCGCCGCTATTATTAATTGTACCGGTTATTGTTATTGTCATTGTAGCGTTAAAAGTGCCCGCTATTCCAGCAATAGTAATAGGGGTGGTCCTTGGCTTTTTCACTCAAATTTTCTTCCAAGGTGATTCATTATTAGATGCTGTTACAGCCTTGCAGACAGGATATGAAATCGATTCAGGCAATGAAACGATTGATGAACTCTTTAATCGTGGTGGGTTAGAGTCTATGTTCTATACCATTTCTTTAACTTTAGTAGCAATGACATTTGGTGGATTGTTAGAATATTCTGGCATGTTAAAGGCACTTATCAATGTAGTGTTGAAGTTTGCTAAGAGCACAGGTTCTTTAATTGCATCTGTTATTGTGTCTTGTATCGGTACGAACGTTACATGTTCTGAACAATACATCTCAATCATTGTGCCATCACGTATGTACGTGTCTACGTTTATTGATAAGGGACTACATCCTAAGAACTTATCTAGAGCACTTGAGGATGGCGGAACATTAACGTCTGTATTTGTACCTTGGAATACTTGTGGTGTGTTTATTGCTACAACACTAGGTGTTTCAGTAGCTCAGTACGCACCATTTGCTATTCTGAATATGGTGGTGCCAATTATTTCAATCATTTATGGCTTTATTGGCTTTAAAATTATTAAGCTCTCAAAAGAAGAAAAACGTTACTTCCAACAACAAGAGGCGTTGGAATAATATTCACATAACGTGATTTTGAAACTTTTTAAACAGGGTAAAGATAAGAAAGCTGTTTAAGGAGGATGGATATGCCAATTATTTATTATGATGATCATTGCATCTATTGTTATAATTACGCAATATGGCTTATTCGCAATGGCTTACCGAGAAATTATGAGTTTATTCCGTTAAAAAGTGCAGCTGGTGATCAGTTGCGTAAGGACTACCCTGAAGTAGATTCATATAATAGTGTGGTGCTTCAGGAAGGTGACCATTTATATTTTGAATCAAAAGCGATTATCAAGCTCATTTTTAAATTGAAAAAGTTTCAATGGCTAGCTGCATTAATGTGGCTCGTACCTAGTCCGGTTCGAAATATAGGTTATCGATTATTTGCGAATAATAGAGATAAAATGTGGAAAACCACTTGGGCAAAGCCAACTGATGAGGAGCAACGCTTTTTCTCAGATTCAGATCAAAATAAAACCATTTAGACATAAAAAAACGAGTAGCAGTACCATGCATTGAACTTGCTACTCGTTTTTCTATGTTTATTCAGCGATTTCTAAAGCGACTTCCATCATTTGTGTAAATGAGTTTTGACGTTCTTCAGCTGTTGTTGCTTCATCGCGAAGTAAGTGGTCACTTACAGTAAATATACCTAAAGCTTTTTTACCTGCTTTGATGGCATTTAAATATAAGCCTGCAGATTCCATTTCGACACCTAAAATACCCATGTCGATCCATTTTTGGTTGAAATCTGGGTCTGCGTTGTAGAATGTGTCAGAAGATAATACATTACCTACGTGTGTACGTGCACCGATATCATCAGCTTTATTTTTAGCTTGTACGATTAAATCAAAGTCAGCTAGGGGTGCAAAATGACCTGGAATTTGATATTGATCAACGTAATTTGAATTTGTTGAAGCGCCTTGTGCAATAATAATGTCATATAAATTGACATCTTCCTGCATTGCACCACAAGAGCCAATGCGAATAATCGTTTCTACACCGAAAAAGTTGTATAGCTCATAAGAATAAATACCAATACTTGGAATACCCATACCTGAGCCCATTACTGATACTTCTTTGCCTTTATATGTACCTGTATAACCGAACATGTTACGTACTTCATTAAACTGTTCAACATTTTCTAAATAGTTATCCGCGATATATTTAGCGCGTAATGGATCCCCAGGCATTAAAACCGTTTTTGCAATTTTTGTCCCATTTGGTTGAATATGAGGTGTCCCTTGAGTCATAGAAATCTCTCCTTTTAACAATAGATATTGTCATTAATCTAAAGATAACAGATGACCCTTTAAATGTCGACGAAAACCTTAAGAAGCGGTACTAAAAGGAGACACTGTTTAAAGCATTATAAATTTACCATTGTTTCATAAATAGGTATAATATAGGTGAATAGTTGAGGAATAAATAAGTATTAGAAAAGAGGGACAGCTATGAGAATGGTAGATATTATTTCCAAAAAAAGAGATGGCTATGCTTTAACAGAAGAGGAAATTCGTTTTGTGGTTGAAGGCTATACTAATGGTGATATTCCTGATTATCAAATGTCGAGTCTTGCGATGGCGATTTTCTTCCAAGATATGAACGACGAAGAACGTGCTGCTTTAACAATGGCAATGGTCGAGTCTGGTGATCAAATTGATTTATCGAATATTAAAGGCATCAAAGTGGATAAGCACTCAACTGGGGGTGTTGGTGATACAACAACACTTGTATTAGCGCCGCTAGTTGCATCACTAGGTGTACCAGTTGCTAAAATGAGTGGTCGAGGATTAGGTCACACAGGTGGTACAATTGATAAATTAGAAGCTGTAGAAGGATTTCACGTCGAATTATCAGATGAATCATTTATCCAAAATGTGAACGAACACCAAATCGCAGTTATCGGACAAACAGGTAATTTAACACCTGCGGATAAAAAGATTTATGCCTTGAGAGATGTGACAGGGACTGTGAATTCAATCCCACTCATTGCTTCTTCAATTATGAGTAAAAAAATTGCAGCGGGTGCGGACGCCATTGTGCTAGATGTTAAAACAGGCAATGGTGCATTTATGAAAACCGTAGAGGAAGCGGAAGCCTTGGCGCATGCAATGGTTCAAATTGGTAACCAAGTGGGTCGTCAGACAATGGCAATTATTTCGGATATGAGTCAACCTTTAGGCTATGCTATTGGGAATGCACTTGAATTAAAAGAAGCAATAGATACATTAAAAGGTGAAGGACCAGAAGATTTAACAGAACTTGTACTTACATTAGGAGCTCAGATGGTCGTTTTGGCTCAAAAGGCAGAGACATTAGATGAGGCACGTCAAAAATTACAGGAAGTGATCGATAATGGTAAAGCGCTTGAAAAGTTTAAAACATTTTTAGACATTCAAGGCGGCGATGCTTCTGTAGTTGATGATCCTACACGTTTACCTCAAGCACAATATCAAATTGAGTTACCAGCAAAAAAATCAGGTGTCGTGTCAGAGATTGTTGCTAATGAGATTGGCATTGCTTCTATGATGTTGGGCGCAGGTCGTCAAACGAAAGAAGATCAAATTGATTTAGCGGTCGGCCTTAAATTGCATAAAAAAGTGGGAGACACTGTGTCTGAAGGAGAAAGTTTGTTAACGATTTATGCTAATCGCGAAAATGTTGAAGATGTAAAGCAAAAATTGTACGATAATATTGCGATTCAAGATACGACAACATCTCCAGATTTAATTTATAAAGTCATTACAGAATAAAAAGGATGGTAAAATGAAGCGTTTATTAAGAATTGTAATGGGTCTTGCCTTTGGTATGATTGGTATTTTACATTTCACAAGAGAACGACAATTTCGTCGTATCGTCCCGCACTATTTGCCGCTTCGTAAAACAGCGGTACTTGTCACAGGGGTATTTGAAATGATGATTGGGTTAGTTTTAGTGTTTAAACGCCCTTCATATATGTTTAAACATGGGATAATCGCCTTTTTATGGGCAGTTTTACCAGCAAACATTTATATGGCGCGTAAACAGCTCCCATTAGGTGACAAACATTTACCGAAATCAGTGCTATACGCTAGAATACCAATGCAATTTGTCTTAATGGCAATCATTCGTAAATTATAAAAATAGCCCTTGAGTTCACACTAGGTTATGGAACTCAAGGGTTATTTTATTGAATATTTATCATGGTGTAGAGTTATTTGCCATTACCATAAATATCATGCCATTGATCGCGATGATCTAAAAAACTTTGAGCAATCTCTTTTGCACCTTCTAAAGAATGTGATGCTGCCCAGCCACATTGTACTTCGTTGCATGCTGGTACTTCTGATGCATTAAGTACATCGTTTAATGTTTTTTCTACAATATCTAGCACATCATCGTAGTTATCATGGTTAATGAATGATACGTAGAATCCAGTTTGACAACCCATTGGACTTAAATCTACTACTTTGTCAGTATGGTTGCGAATGTTTTCAGCCATTAAGTGTTCTAAAGAATGAAGTCCCGGCATTTCCATATGTTCTTTGTTAGGTTGTTTAAAGCGAATATCATATTTATAAATTTCATCGCCATTTAATCCTTCCATTTTACCTGCAAGGCGGATAAATGGTGCAACAACTTTTGTATGATCTAAGTTAAAACTTTCAACGTTCATTTTAGGCATTCAAATCAACCTCCTATATCTTTTAATTTCATTTTAACATATTTTAGTCTAGATAAAACATCTTAAAGATGAGTATTTAACTCTGATTTATTAATAGATATATGAAAATTTAGAATATTGAATGACAAATCGTGTTAAATCGGTTAAACTGTTTAATAACTTAATAAAAATTTATCAAGAGTGGTGGAGGGACTTGGCCCTACGAAACCCCGCAACCTCATCGACATACGATAAAGGTGCTAAATCCAACAGCGTTGAATGCTGAAAGATAAATAACGACAAGATGTTATCAACCTTATCTCATCACACTTGATATAACAGGTGATTGAGTTTACGGTTTGGTAACTTTTTTTATTTGGAAGGGGAGAAGAGAATGGTTACAACACAACAACATATTTTAGACTATATTGATAATCATCGACTCACATATATTGATATGAGTCATCAAATACATGAACGACCTGAAGTCGGCAATGAAGAATTATTTGCATCACGATTATTAATCGACCACTTAAAAAGTCATCAATTTGAAGTTACAAAAGATATTGCCGGGCATGCAACAGGATTTATTGCAGAATATGAATCCTCTAAAGAAGGTCCGACAATTAGCTATTTAGCGGAATACGATGCGTTACCTGGGTTAGGGCATGCGTGTGGTCATAATATTATTGGGACAGCTAGTGTGTTGGCAGCTATAGCATTAAAACAAGTGATTGATGAGATTGGAGGTCGAGTGGTCGTCTTTGGTTGCCCTGCTGAAGAAGGTGGAGAAAATGGCAGCGCCAAAGCGTCTTATGTTAAAGAGGGGCTATTTGATGAGGTGGATGTGGCATTAATGGTGCATCCAGGCAACGAAACGTATCCTACCATTCCTACATTAGCTGTAGATGTATTAGACATTAAATTTTTTGGAAAAAGTGCACATGCGTCGGAAAATGCTTATGAAGCGCGAAATGCACTAGATGCTATGCTAAGTTTTTTTAATGGCATCAGCCAACTAAGACAACATATCCGTCAAACAGATCGTGTACATGGTGTGATTTTAAACGGTGGAGAAGCGGCGAATATTATTCCAGATTTTACACACGCTCGTTTTTATACGAGAGCAATGTCTCGTAAAGAGTTAGATGTACTTACTGAACGTGTCCATCAAATTGCCAAAGGTGCAGCAATTCAAACAGGATGTCGTTATGAATTTGATCCTATTCAAAATGGGGTGAACGAATTTGTTCGTAATACACAACTTGATTTATTGTTCGAAAAGCATGCGACCACTTTAGGCGAAGAAGTTAGTCATGATGACTTCGGATATGGGTCTACTGATACAGGCAATGTCAGTCATGTCGTACCCACGATTCATCCACATATTAAAATTGGGCCAAGAAGCTTAGTAGGACATACCCATCGTTTTCGAGAAGCAGCACAGAGTCCAATGGGAGATAAAGCGTTGATAAAAGGTGCTAAAATTATTGCAACAATGGGGGCAGAATTAATTCAAGACGAGGCATTATTGACATCTATTCAAGCGCACCATCAAAAGTTAAAGGAGAAATTATAATGATGATGACATCTCCGAAAATGACGATGGGTGAACTGTATGATTCAAATGTAGTGTATACGTCGCGTCCTTCTTATGTGTCTAACCCTTGGCTTGAACCGGATGAACATCAATCTAACTTTTTAACTGGACGGGAGTTATTGATTTCAGATCTTCCAGTGATTGTGCATGAGGCAAGTATTACGTCAAAGTTAGAGACATTATTTAAGTTAGTCGATCAAACTGTGCCGCAAAATTTATACACCTTTAATAATCAAGAAAGTTATGAAACATTATTAAAGACTTTAGTGAATGATGAAGATCAACGCATCTATTTTCAATATGTGCATGGGGAAGATATTGTAGCTGATAATAAATACGCTATTAATAAAGATCTTTTTGTTCAATTGAATAATAAATCGAATATTTCTAAATGGACAAATGGTAAGTATTTACCAAAGCGTCAAATTGTCAGTGTAGATGCATTTGAAAGTGAAATCGCACATTGGTCTTTACCTGTTGTGATTAAACCAGGTGATGAATTGCCTACAGCAGGGGGATATGGCGTCATGATATGTTATACAGAGGAAGATTTAGCAAAAGCGAAAGCACGTATCTATCACGCTAAAGAAGCCACACAGACACTCATTATTGAAGATTGTATTGAAGCGGTAGACAATTATTGTGTCCAGTTTGCACGTCATCCTGAAGAAGGGATCGTATATATAGGTTCAGCCAAACAGTTGACGAACGCGTATGGATTTTATAATGGCAATATTAATGCCCAAGATGTACCGGAAAAAGTCATTCAAGCCGGGAGAGAACTCATGCAAAACGCAGTAGATGAGGGATTTATCGGTATTGCAGGATTTGACTTATTAGTAGATGATAAAGGGGACGTTTATGCAATAGATCTAAATTATCGCCAGAATGGGTCGACAAGTATGTTGTTATTAGAACCTGTGTTAAATGGTAACTATCATAAATTTTATAGTTATTTTGCAAATGGTGATAATGAACGATTCTTCAACGCCATTAAGGAATTTGTTCAAAAAGGGGTGTTGTATCCACTCTCTTATTATGATGGTGATTGGTATGAGGATGAACAAGTGCAATCTAGATTCGGTGGTATTTGGCACGTCAATAGTGAAACAGAATTGAATAAATATGAACATGACTTTTTAGAAAAAGCTGGTCTTTAGAAATTTAAATAGAGTGTCATAATGATTCTCCATTCATTGACGAAAGATGAAAACTAGTTTATATTCAAAATTAAGTTGATATGGTAAAGGAGCTTAATTATGTCATATAAAAATGAACGCTTTTATGAAGACATTTTGACAAATGAACAATTTTATTTTGCAGTAAAAGACAAAAAGATTATTAAACATGACCATAACGGGAAAGATTTAGTTTGTTTTTGGACACGAACATCTTTAGCAGAAGCTTATTTAAAAAATCTAGAGATTGAATATGACAAAATTAAAAAAATGGACATTGATCGATTTGCAACATATGAATTAGATGAGATGTTTGACGAAACTGATGAAGCGTTAGTGAATGTGACGGAAAATGCGGAAGGGCATGAAATTAATATTTTTGATGCTTTCAATGAGATTATGTCTGATTTAGATCGTATTCGAATTCGAGAATTTGTTCAAGACATCGCTAACACTGATACCGTTTATGGTTTAACACAAAAAGGATATAAACAGTTTATGATGGTATCTGATGAGTATGATCATTTTTTTGTGCCTGTTTGGAGTTTAAGCAAACGAGCTGAAAAAGTAGCTAATGAAGACTTCGAATCTTTCGAGCTCATCGATGTAGAAGGTGAAGTTTTTTCAGATTGGCTAGATGAACTAAGAGATGATAATCGATACGTGGCTATCGATATTAAACCAGGTGTCATTGGCACAATTGTTTCCGCACAAAAATTAGCAAATGAATTAACAATATAATCAGTAGAGGAAAAGGGCTAGGATAAGAACCTGGTCAAACATAAAAGTAGAGGAGAATCATTAAATGATTTTTCTCTACTTTTTATAGTGCGCCCGGCATGGGTAACATCTTGACGGTGAAAGTCCGTTACAGGCTTGGTAGTAGGAACTGTTAGCGAAGGACAAGGGTGTCCACTGCGAAGTGGAATCTGAAGGAAGTCGGACGCAAACACTCGCACTGACGAACAGAAACATCATACTAAGGCTATGTAGAATGGATGAATCTGCTATACAAGATAAAGTCCTATACTACCCGAGTTCTATATAGTAAATGATGTGGTGACATGAGTGGAAAGAGGTTACACCTTACCCGGGGAGGTCTCATAAGCGATTCGTAGAATCGTAGTAACAACGAATTATGAGAAATCAGCAGAAGTCATAGTAGGTATAAACATATCGAAGGACTGAACAATATTAAATACAAAGTAAAGAATGGAGGTTATAGATTTACGGTGTGCAGAAAACGGTTTATACCGGCAACTTATAGAAAGATAAGTAGTGGAACGAAAAAAGGATATATAAGTGTGTACAGTAAATCTTAGGTGAAATGAAAGAAATGTATCGTGAGTCTCCATCTTTGATGGAACTTGTTGTAAGACCAAACAACATTGAAAAAGCAATTAAGAAAGTGAGAAAGAACAAAGGTGCACCTGGAATTGATGGTATGAGTGTTAGTGACTTGAATAGGCACTTCTCGCAGTACTTTCCTCAAATTCGAAAGAAACTGCTTGATGGTACATACAAACCACAAGCAGTAAGGAAAGTTGAAATCCCAAAATCAAATGGGAAAAAACGAGTGTTGGGTATTCCTGTCGCAAGAGATAGAGTTATCCAACAAGCCATTAAACAAGTCATTGAACCTAAAATTGACCGTACATTTTCAAATCACAGTCATGGTTTCAGACCAAATCGTAGTACAGGTACTGCATTGAAGCAATGTGCATTATACTATGAAGAAGGTTATTCAGTCGCAGTCGACTGCGACTTAAAACAATGTTTTGATATGTTAAATCATGACAAGTTAATGTATCTATTTGAGCGTCATATCCAGGATAAAACTATTTCTAAGTTCATTCGTAGAAGTCTACAAGTTGGTGCCATTGACCTCAATGGTAACTACAAGAATAAAGAAATCGGTGCACCGCAAGGTGGCGTTATATCGCCGCTATTATGTAACATCTATCTGCATGAATTAGATAAAGAACTGGAAAAACGTGGACATCGTTTTATTCGCTACGCTGATGACTTCGTCATCTTTGTGCGTTCAAAACGAGCAGGCCAACGTGTTATGGAGAGTGTGACAAAATTCATCGAAAAGGATCTTAAACTTATTGTAAATAAGGAAAAGAGCAAGGTAGGTGCAGTCACACGTTTAAAGTTCTTGAGTTGTCTAATGACCAAAGTAAATGGCATTTATCGTTTCAGACCGACTATGGAAGCAAAAAGAAGTTTAAAACGCTCCTTAAGACGCCTAACGAAACGAAATAGACCAGGTACCTTCAGACAGATTATAACAGAAATCAATCAAGTGACTCGAGGGTGGATAAATTATTTTGGTAGAGGGTTTATTAAAGGCTTTTTAACAAAAGTACAATCATGGCTAAACCGTCGTATTAGACAACTGATTCTTAAAAGATGGAAGAAAACGAAAACAAAATACAAAATGTTACGTAAATATGGACTTGACCATGATAGCGCAATGAGAGTTTCACAATCACGTAAGAAGTATTGGCGACTCTCAAGTGTAAAAGAAGTCCATCGTGCGCTTACAACAAAACAACTCTACGAGTGGGGACTAATACCTTTAGTCCACCTCGCAGAGCTGGCTTACGCAAGATATTGAACCGCCGTGTACGGAACCGTACGCACGGTGGTGTGAGAGGACGAATAACCAAATAATGGTTATTCTCCTACTCGATTAAATTCATGTTATATCAAACATAAAGCGTTCTTTCGAAATGTTTTTAAGAGTATTTTTGAAATCCCCAATTCCTCATTTATATTAAATAGCCTTTATTATTTACGCTTATATTTGCATGAGCAATTACATTTTATAAAATATTGTAAACAAATAGAATGTTTTATTTTCAATTTAATGGTATATTTAAGTAAATTATAGCGTGAGGTGTAGATTAATGTATATTATGGGGTTAATTCTGGTAGGTATCATATTAGCAGGAATAGGTTTTGGAATAATGAAAAAGTTTTATGATAAACAATAAAAAGTTTATTAGAGTTTTAGAAATAAGATGGTTAATGAAAGAGAAGGTGTAGTTACACTATATTATGTTTATCGCCTTAATAAATAAGCGTCTCACATAGATTGCAAAATCGTTTATGTGAGACGCTCATTTTTATTTTAGAAAGGTTCGCCTGCTCGCTGGCACTCGCATGCATAACGTGCACTAATCTCACTATGTTCGAAGTGCACGTAATTGTCCGCACTTTTATAAATATAATGTGCCGAGTGCGCCTGCGTAGGCTCCGTTGTGTAAATAATGTGGTTTGAAACCTCTTAAAATAGTATAGTTGGTCACGACTTCTTGAAGTAGTGGATTTTGATTGAAAGAAGAACCAATGTATACCACATCTTCTACATTATGTTCACGGGCTACATGAATGGCGACAGTGGTTAAACTCTCACCAACAACGCCGATAAGTGATGCTAGTTTATCGGCATCAGTAAATGTTTTGTCTAAATTAAGCAATACATGTCCGAAGTTAGCTGCTGTGAGTTCTCCCGAAATAGGCGGCGTATCATTTTTGTAGATATGTTTAACTTTTAAATCGATAATGTCGCGATTTCCTTCTAGCGCAAGTTGGGTGAGTGTTTCATAATCTTCTATATTTGTGAGTAAGTAGCCTAAACCACGAATCATGCCGCCGCCTGTACCAATACCACCAACACGTTTTTGGCCTTCCTCATCTGAATAGTGTAAAGATGTCCCAGTACCAACATTAGTGAAAATATAGCGATGAATATCAATATTTTGTTCTTTTAGCAACATTTCAACGCCTTTATCTGCAGCGTCAAACTCAATATAAGACTTTGGATTACAATCAATATAATTCGATAATACTTTGGCATTGCCGCCAGTAACGTGTATATCTTGACAAGGTAGCGTGTTCAACCACTCTGCCACTTGTTGAATTTCTGTTGCAAGATAAGTGCGATAAGTCCGCTCGCTTTGATCTTCTATTGCGACTTTGATGAGTGTTCCACCAGCATCAATTCCAATACGCATGTCATGTCACCTCAAAAAATAATTTGCCTTATTAGTATATCGATAAAATTGTAAAAAACAAGGAGAAATTTTCGACAAATTCGTTAAGTGACCCTTCATTACATTTCATTATCATGTTCACGTTCTTCAATGGTTTTTGAGAAGTCTTTTTCATCTTCAATATGTGACATTTTAAAGTGTCTTGTATGTTCTCGACGTAAGGCATTCATTAGCGAGAAAATCATTAATAATAATATGATTGAAAATGGCAGACCTGTTACGACAGAAGCCGTTTGTAAACTTGTTAAACCACCAGCAACCGTTAGCGCAACAGAAATCGCACCAATGAGGATGCCCCAAACCATTTTATGTTTTTTACTTGGATTTTCGACACCACCTGTCGCCATACCTGAAACGATATGTGTTGTGGAATCGGCACTTGTAATTAAAAATGTAAAAATCAAGATAATCGCAAGACTACTTGTGACTTCATACAGTGGAAATTTACTTAATAATTCAAATAGCGCAATGGTGTAATCTTGGTCGACAATTTTTTCAATTTGATCATTTTTCGTTAAAGCCCAATTGATGGCTGTGCCACCAAATCCTGCAATCCATGTAAAAGAGATAAAAGGTGGAATGAGCAGGACGCCGATAACGAATTCTCGAATAGTACGACCTCTAGAAACACGTGCGACAAAGCCGCCTATGAAAGGTGACCATGAGATAACCCATGCCCAGTAAAAGACTGTCCATTGTTGAATCCAGGAATTATCCCCTGAGTATGGATCGATGCGTAAACTGTATTGAATAAAATGCGTTAAATATTCACTGATTGAAGCGGTAAATGTTTCAACAATAAAACGTAAATCCCCAAAAATTAGAATAAAAATAAGTAATAACGCTCCAATAATAATATTTAAGTTACTCAACCATTTGACGCCTCGATTAATGCCAGTTAACGCTGAACCTAGGAAAATCACTGTCATGAGTAAGGTAATAATAATTAAAGTTAAAGCGTTGTTCGGAACTGAAAATACATGTTCCAAACCACCACCGATTTGTAAAATACCTAATCCAATAGACGTTGCTATACCCATTACAGTCGCGATAATGGCTAAAATATCGATAATATTTCGAAAAGGGCGACGGTACGTTTCACCAAAAACAGGTTCCATCGCTGTTGAAATAAGTCCGTCACGATTTTTACGAAATTGAAAATAAGCGACAATTAATCCACTAATAGCGAAAATAGACCACTGAGAAATGCCCCAATGGAAGAAAGTATATCCCATTGCTAGTCGTGCTGATTCTTCCGTTTGTCCTTGTACTTCATTAGGAAAGGGTGAATGGAGATAATGTGTTAGCGGTTCAGCAACACCCCAAAACACAATTCCGACACCTAAACCAGCTGAAAATAACATACCAACCCAAGATATAAATGAAAATTCAGGTGATTCGTTATCGCTACCGAGTTTGAAACGGCCATAACGTGAAATAGCTAAAAAGATTAAAAAGATATCTAAAACGAAAACGATGATTAAAAAGAGCCATCCAAAATTAATAGCAATGGCATCATATGTACTTTGTGCATAGGCACCAAATCGTTTTGGAAATATCGCAGCAAGTAGTGTTAAAATTAAAATAATTGTGAATGAAATGGTATAGACCAAATTTCGATTCTTTTTCTTTTGTGTTGTTTCTTTTTTCATCCTATCCCCTCTTTTATGCTGTTATCTATTTTGTTTACCCGTTCTAATTGCTAGAATGCGTGATACTGCATTTTTGTGTTTAATTTTTGGAAAATTAGTGTAAAAACTAAATAACTTATTAAAGCAAAGGAATGGGTAAACTAAAATGACAAAAAGTAAACACTTTGATGATATTACTATACAATTGTTTGACGAGCAATACCGCGAGGCTTTAAATCATTTTGAACTGAGCGAGCGTCAACAAATTTATTCTTCTTTACCTAAAGAAGTATTAGATGATGCATTAAATGATAAGGATAGAGTGGCTAATGTTGTGACGAATGAGGAAGGGGACGTAGTAGGTTTTTTCGTGCTACATAAACACTATCAACATGAAGGCTACGACACACCTAAAGAAGTCGTCTATATTCGTTCTCTCTCAATTAATGAAGCGTATCAAGGCAATGGGTATGGAACGAAAATTATGATGACGATACCTGAGTATGTGCAATTGATATTCCCTGATTTTAACCATTTATATTTGGTTGTGGATGCTGAAAATGAAGCGGCATGGAATGTCTATGAGCGTGCCGGCTTTATGCATACGGCTACAAAAGAAGAGGGACCTATTGGAAAAGAACGTTTATACTACTTAGATCTCGACCATAAATATGTATCATCTTTAAAATTAAGATATAATGAACACTCTGAAAGTAGTCCAATCAATATAGTAGATTTATGTTTAGATCATCAAAAAGTAGGATTTATTGCGATTGAAGCATTTGAGGAACGCTTAATTATTCGCTCACTTTACGTCTATGATCAATATCGCGATACAGGTATAGCGCAAAATGCTTTAAGACAATTAGCCACGTATGTACGCAAAAACTTCAATGATATCAAAGTAATCGAAATGACTTTATTCGGTCCAAGACACCGCTTAAAACCGTTATTTGAAAAAAGTAATTTTGTAGAAACCATTTCAACGAGTGATTTCATCACATTTGAAAAATACATTAACTATTAAAAATATAAAATGGATGTCTTTAAAAATGGTAAAAGTAAGAGATAAGGCGTTTGGTTTTTAATAACATTTCTCTAAATAGAAACGTTTTGAATTTTCATCGTCTTCCATTGCGAAATTATGAACAGTCATATATAATCTAATTCTGTTGGAAGTATATTTTTAGTAGTTGATGTGAACAACGTATCATTTTTTAAGATAAAAGTTTTTGAGAAAAGACAATGATATTGAAGTTAAGCTACCGTTTTGTGAATAAACTCTATATCATTGAAGTCAATCTTGAAAGGAAGATGCACGGATGAAGTTACAAGATTATACAAAAGAAATGGTAGATGAAAAGTCATTTATCAATATGACTTACAAATTATTAAAAGAAAAAAATACAACAATGAATCTGTATGATATTATCGATGAATTTAAGCGTCTTGGTGGATATGAAGACCACGAAATTGAGAACCGCATTGTTCAATTCTATACAGATTTAAATACAGATGGTCGTTTCCTAAGTGTGGGCGAGAACATTTGGGGATTACGCGATTGGTATTCTGTAGATGATATAGAAGAAAAGATTGCACCAACTATTCAAAAATTCGATATTTTAGATGAAGACGACGAAGAAGATAAAAACTTGACGTTGTTAGGTGAGGATGATGAAGAAGGCGATGCCAATATTCCTAACGAAACAGACGATCAAGAAGGTTTAGAAGATCCAGAAGATGAACATGTAGAAGATGAAATTGAAGAATCTGATCTAGTCGTTGAAGATGATGATATCGATGAAGAATATGATGACGATTATGAAGATGAAGCAGACAACGAAGACGACGAAGAAGAGGAAGCATCATACGAATAAGAGGTATGTATAAAAGTTTAGTTCGGTATAAAAATGATTGACTTTTATACTCAACGTGATAGAATTTTATTCGGGCTCCTTATAAAAAGGACGAATATATTAATGTGTACGTCTTAAGATGAATAGATCTTAATTTTTAATATATCAACTGATATTCAGTTTGACGTAAACGTTCCCCTTACAATATCAACATTGTGAGCGGGAACTTTTTTATTTGGATGTGGTTCATCGATACTGTCATTAATAGAAATGATAGAAATCAAAAAAGCTAAAATTAAAGCAATGAAGTATCAGTAATGAAGAAACTGACAACACAGACATTTGTGAAATTTTTAGTAGTAACGTGTGAAAAGATAGGTCGATGTCATAATTAAGTAGAAAAATCACTATTTTATTATTTATATTGAGTTGAGGAGGCAATAAATTTATGACTAAATTTATTTTTGTAACTGGTGGTGTTGTATCCTCTTTAGGTAAAGGGATCACGGCCGCTTCACTTGGACGTTTATTAAAGGACAGAGGATTAAAAGTCACAATTCAAAAATTTGACCCTTATTTAAATGTGGATCCAGGTACGATGAGTCCATATCAACATGGGGAAGTATTTGTGACAGATGACGGTGCGGAAACAGACTTAGATTTAGGACACTATGAACGTTTTATCGATATCAATTTAAATAAATATTCTAACGTGACAGCTGGTAAAGTGTATTCTCACGTCCTTCAAAAAGAACGTCGAGGCGATTATCTTGGCGGTACTGTTCAAGTCATTCCACACATTACGAATGAAATTAAATCTAGACTATTATTAGCTGGTGAAAGTACAAATGCGGATGTTGTCATTACAGAAATTGGTGGCACAACTGGTGATATCGAGTCACTTCCATTTATCGAAGCGATTCGTCAAATTCGAAGTGATTTAGGTCGTGACAATGTAATGTACGTACACTGTACCTTATTACCATACATTAAAGCTGCTGGGGAAATGAAAACAAAACCAACCCAACATAGTGTTAAAGAATTAAGAGGACTTGGTATTCAACCTGATTTAATTGTGGTGCGTACAGAATATGAAATGGGTCAAGATTTAAAAGACAAAATTGCTTTATTCTGTGATATCGATAATAAAAGTGTCATTGAATGTCGAGACGCTGAATCACTTTATGAAATTCCGCTTCAATTAAATCGCCAAGGCATGGATGATATTGTTATCAATCGATTAAACTTGTCTGTTGAACAAGATGCGCAATTAGATGAGTGGAATCATTTATTGAACATTGTTAATAATTTAGAAGGTAAAGTTACAATTGCGTTAGTCGGTAAATATGTTGCTTTACAAGATGCTTATTTATCAGTTGCAGAATCATTAAAACATGCAGGATATCAATTTATGAAAGATATTGATATTCGTTGGATTGATTCAAGTGAGGTAACAGATGAAAATGCCGCATCTTATTTAAGTGATGTCGATGGTATTTTAGTACCTGGTGGCTTTGGATTTAGAGCAAGTGAAGGTAAAATCTCTGCGATTAAGTATGCGCGTGAAAACAAAATACCATTCTTTGGTATTTGTTTAGGTATGCAACTAGCGACAGTTGAGTATGCGCGTCACGTTGTAGGTATGCATGATGCACATTCTGCAGAGTTAGATCCAAATACGCCATTCCCAGTAATCGATTTATTACCAGAACAAAAGGATATTGAAGATTTAGGTGGTACACTACGTCTAGGTTTATACCCATGCTCAATTAAACCAGGCACATTGGCAGATAAAATCTACAATCAATCTGAAATAGAAGAAAGACATCGTCATCGTTATGAGTTTAATAATCATTATCGAGAAAGATTAGAAGAAGCAGGTATGATTTTCTCAGGAACAAGTCCAGATGGTCGTCTAGTCGAAATGGTGGAAATAGAAGATCATCCATTCTTCCTTGCTTGTCAATTCCATCCAGAATTTTTATCTCGCCCAAATCGACCACAACCTATCTTTAAATCCTTTATTGAAGCAGCAGTTAATCAACAAAATAAATAATATGTTCAAAAGAGGTTGGGACAAAAGCGTTCAGGATTTGAACAGAAGCAAACGAAGCGCTAAAATTGTTTTTCAAATTTTGGCGAATCGTGAACTTTCTGCCGAAAATCCTGCTTTTGGGACACCGTTAATCGGTTTTCCAGAGCATTAGCGCTTTATGTCTCAGCTCTTTTTTTAGCTTTAATGTGGTACTTTCGTCAAAAATCTCACTATTTCACTCGCTAATAAAGTACCCAGATACTATACTTTATTGGCTTTTGTTTATATGAATAAAAATTATATTGACATATGCTTTAAATGTTCATAAAATTTATTGAGATATTAAAATCAATATCAAATACTTAATGAGAAAATGAGCTTCCAACTTGTTGAGTACAAAGGTTTTATGGTGTGTTCATTTACTCAAAAACAACGAGGATAGGAAAAGGAGGATGGGTGATGTTTCAATTTTTAAAGCCACCTAAATCAGCACCAAGCGTATCGGAAGATCGTGTTGATGATACATATAAGCGATTACGCTTACAAGTGTTTATTGGTATTTTTATTGGTTATGCTGGTTACTATTTATTGAGAAAGAACTTTTCAATGGCGATGCCTTACTTAACTGAAGAAGGCTTTTCAACAGGTCAATTAGGTATTGCATTATCTGCTGTCTCTATTGCTTATGGGATTAGTAAATTTGTAATGGGAACAGTGAGTGACCGTAGTAACGCGAGGACATTTTTAACATTAGGATTGTTATTAAGTGCGATTGTGAATTTGATGGTTGGTTTTATTCCAGCATTAACATCAAGTATATTGATCATGTTTATCATGATGTTTTTAAATGGATGGTTTCAAGGTATGGGATGGCCACCATCAGGTCGAGTACTCGTGCACTGGTTTAGTGTCAGTGAACGTGGTAGTAAAACGGCTATATGGAACGTAGCGCATAATGTCGGTGGCGGATTAATGGCGCCAATTGCGACGTTAGGGATTACTGTAGTTAGTTTATTTGGCATTAGTTATTTAAAAGGTTATGAAGGTGTATTCATTTTACCTGCCATTGTTGCCATTATTTTGGCAATTTTAGCTTATTTCTTAATTCGAGATACACCACAATCAGTAGGATTACCTACAATTGAATCTTACCGTAACGATTATCCGACTAAAGAAAGAAATACGTTAGAAACGGAATTGACAACAAAAGAAATTTTATTTCAATACGTACTCAATAATAAATGGGTTTGGGCTATTGCGATTGCCAATATCTTTGTGTATTTTGTGCGTTATGGCGTGCTGGATTGGGCACCGCTATATTTAAGTGAAGAAAAACAATTTGATATTAGCAATTCAAGTTGGGCTTACTTTTTATATGAGTGGGCAGGGATCCCTGGTACACTTGTATGTGGATGGTTATCAGACAAGGTCTTTAAAGGTAGAAGGGGACCAGCTGGATTTATTTTTATGATTGGTGTCACAATTGCCATTGTTGTTTATTGGCTTAACCCACCAGGCAATCCACTTATTGATAACTTAGCCTTAATTACAATTGGGTTCTTAATTTATGGACCGGTTATGCTCATCGGCTTACAAGCGTTAGACTATGTACCTAAAAAAGCAGCTGGAACAGCAGCAGGGCTTACAGGATTTTTCGGTTATTTAGGTGGCGCAGTGATGGCTAATATTGTATTAGGGTATGTTGTAGAATATTTCGATTGGAATGCAGGCTTTACATTATTAACAATCATCAGTATTTTAGCGATGGTTAGCTTTGTATTCACTTGGAATAAACGTGGACAAGAAGTCGTTAAATAATACGCTAAAGTAATCAAAATTAAGGTTGGGACAAGAGCATGAACGCTGTTGTTCCAACCTTTTTTACGTCACATTTTAATCATTAAATTATAAATCTAAATCTTTAATCATCTCTACCATTTGAGTGTAGATTTCATAATAAATGTAGTGGAATGCGATAGCATGAGGTGTAACCACTTTTTCAAAATCCTCGGTATAAACGATAGGGCGCGGGGTAGATAAATCGATAAAGTGTACCAGATGATCAGGTAAAGTTGTAGATTTCGGTTTATTCGTAATAACGACAATATCACGATCATCTTCAATTAATTGCGTTAAATCTTGCTCCATTGCCTCATCGAAGTAAGGGCTGAATAATAGCACACGATCAGTACTATCGAGTTGATCAAAATGATCTAAATCATCTAATGCTTTACTTTTTTTCAAATGCTCTGAGCTATGCATAATATATGATTCAAAAGGTTTAAGGTCACCATAACCTTTCACATAAACATAGCCTTCACCGCCGATTGCTTGAATTAAACTTTGTGCTGCCATTTGGATATCCAAATCTTGCGCTTCTAAGCGATTGAAAACGCCGGTTAATTGTGTGGATAACATTTTAGACAATGAAATCCCTCCTATTTTTAAATAAATAATTAGTTTGTAAGTCTATATACGTCACTTATTGTATTAAATTTAAATTTAACATTCAAATATATGTTTAATTAATGATTGAAAACTCAGGCGTCACCACACACGAAAAGAAGAGCTAGAAAAAGTTTTGAATTTATTCACAATTTTTTATAATTTAACCGATTTAGTCATGCAGAAGTTGTCTAATTTTGGTATAATTTCAGTATAAAATATTCGTGCTTCATGCACCATAGGAGGAACTTTCATGCCTTTAGTTTCAATGAAAGAAATGTTAATCGATGCAAAAGAAAAAGGTTATGCAGTAGGACAATATAACTTAAACAATTTAGAGTTTACACAAGCAATTCTTCAAGCTTCTCAAGAAGAAAATGCACCGGTCATTTTAGGAGTATCTGAAGGTGCCGCTCGATATATGGGTGGTTTCTATACAGTTGTAAAAATGGTCGAAGGATTATTACATGATTATCAAATTACTATTCCAGTAGCGATTCATTTAGACCATGGATCAAGTTTTGAAAAGTGTAAAGAAGCGATTGATGCTGGCTTTACATCAGTGATGATTGATGCGTCACACGAAACTTATGAAAACAACGTTAAAATCACATCTAAGGTGGTAGACTATGCGCATGAACGTGGTGTGTCAGTCGAAGCGGAATTAGGTACTGTCGGAGGTCAAGAAGACGACGTAGTTGCTGATGGCGTAATCTATGCGGATCCAATTGAATGTCAAAACTTAGTTAAAGCAACAGGAATTGATACGTTAGCACCTGCTTTAGGTTCAGTGCATGGACCTTACAAAGGTGAACCAAACTTAGGATTTAAAGAAATGGAAGAAATTGGTGCTTCAACAGGATTACCACTTGTCTTACATGGCGGCACAGGTATTCCAACACATGATATTCAAAAAGCGATTTCTTTCGGTACGGCTAAAATTAATGTAAATACTGAAAACCAAATTGCATCAGCTAAGCGTGTACGCGAAGTATTAGATGAAAATAAAGACATGTATGATCCGCGTAAATATTTAGGACCAGCAAGAGAAGCGATTAAAGAAACAGTGAAGGGCAAAATTAAAGAATTTGGTACATCTCAAAAAGCGGACTATATTAAAGGTTAGTCAGTGGCGTTTATTTAGAGTGTTTTGAGGTAAAGAATAGAGACATACCTTTCTTTATCGTTTATATGAACTTTATAAAGTTAAATGAATTGAGAACGGAGTGGAAAGTTGAAAGTGGGGGTTTCCATTTCGTTCTTATTTATTTAACTTTTATATGTGATAAATCATTTATCTTTTAGGGTTGTCTAAATATTGGAATTGAAAAACAGTGCCTTTGCAATTTTGGCACGAGTACATTATAATGCTTTTAATGTAGTATTTTATGTAGAAATGAGTAAGGGAAAAGGAGTTCAATGACATGGCACAAGAAGTTATTAAAATTAAGGGTGGTCGACCTTTAAAGGGAAAGGTCGATATCAGTGGTGCAAAAAATAGTTCAGTTGCGATTATTCCTGCATCATTAATGGCTACAGAGCAAGTGACTTTAAAGGGCTTGCCGAAAATTTCAGATGTTCAAACGCTAGTCAGCTTATTAGAAGATTTAAACATCAAAACGACTTTAGAGGGAACAACACTCCAAATTGATCCAACTCATATTCAAAATACAAGATTACCTAACCATAAAGTAGAATCATTGCGTGCGTCATATTATATGATGGGCGCAATGTTAGGTCGTTTTAAAAAGTGCGTTATTGGACTCCCAGGAGGATGCCCGCTCGGACCACGACCAATTGACCAACACTTAAAAGGGTTTAAAGCTTTAGGTGCGACAGTTGATGAAACTGATGAACATACAATGAAACTTGAAGCGGATCAACTTGTAGGGGCTAACATCTATTTAGATATTGTTAGTGTGGGAGCTACAATCAACATCATGCTAGCGGCAAGTCATGCTGAAGGGCAATCTATTATTGAAAATGCTGCTAAAGAACCAGAAGTGGTGGATGTAGCTAACTTTTTAAATAGTATGGGAGCTCAAATTTCTGGTGCTGGAACAAGTACAATTAAGATTAACGGTGTTCAATCTTTAAAAGGTGGCGAACATACCATCATTCCTGACCGTATTGAAGCAGGTACTTATATGTGTGTTGCTGCAGCTAAAGGTGAACGTGTTGTAATTAACAATATTATTCCGAAACACGTGGAGCCACTCACAGTGAAGCTTAAAGAACTTGGCGTCGGCATCGAGTTAGGTGATGACTACGTGGTGGTGCAATCACGTGATGAATATAATAGTGTGGATATTAAAACACTGGTTTATCCAGGTTTTGCCACAGATTTACAACAACCAGTTACGCCGTTATTATTTTTAGCAAATGGCCCAAGTTTTGTAACAGATACAATTTATCCTGAACGTTTTAAACATGTGAAAGAATTACAAAACATGAATGCGTCTATCACTTCTGATAGAGGCACAGCAACGATTAAACCTTCAGAATTAACAGGCGCCGATGTATACGCTAGTGATCTTCGAGCGGGGGCTTGCTTAATCGTAGCGGGACTGATTGCAAATGGTGTGACAACAATTTTTAATGTAAGGCATATATATAGAGGTTATACTGATATTGTTCAAACATTAAAACAATTGGGTGCAGAAATATGGACTGAAACAGTCGATGCCTAATCATAAATGTTGTTATCATATCGTATTTTTTTAAGAGGTGATAACTATGGAAGTATGCCCATATTTAGAAGAAACATTTAAAGTGCTAGGGCGTAGTTGGAACGGTTTGATTTTGCATTACTTATCAAAGTGTCCTAATCAAAAAGCCCATTTTTCTGAGATGAAACGGGATTTAAAACCGATCACAAATAGAGCTTTGTCACTCAAAGTGGCAGAATTAGCTGAAGCGGGATTGCTTACGAAAGAGGTTATATCAGAGAATCCACCTTCAGTATGTTACCATTTAACAGATAAAGGCATGGAATTAGCGAAAGCGTTAAAACCTCTAGAAGATTGGGCGCATAAGCATATCCAATTAGATGATACTCCAAAAACGAGTTAAATTATAAATAACGACAAGCTATGGCATACATTTAAAAGTATGTCATAGCTTTTTTTAATTGGTCGCAATGCGTTTTGTACTTAAGCGTAAAGCGTTTTAGCTATTGAATAATAGGTCGAAATAATTGCATAACGAGTGATAAAACGTTTATCCTGATTCCCTAACGGTTATAAAATAACTAACAAATTATTTAGAGGAGTGTCAGTTCATGAGAGATCAAGTAAGACAATATATTAATGGCGAATGGATTGATAGCGCAAGTGGCGAAACAATGGAAGTCATTAATCCAGCAACAGAAGAAGTTATTGGCCACATTGCGAAAGGTAACAAAGAAGACGTCGATAAAGCTGTAGAAGCAGCACGTAATGTTTATGTTGAATTCCGTAATAAGCCAGTAAAAGAACGTCAAGCACTTCTTGGAAAAATTGTTGAAGAATATAAAAATCGTAAAGATGATTTAATTGAAGCAATGACATTAGAATTAGGATCTCCAGTAACGAAATCTGAAGAAGTTCATTATCAAATGGGATTAAATCATTTCCAAGCAGCGTATGATGCATTAGATAATTTCCAATTTGAAGAACAACGCGGAGATAACTTAGTTGTTAAAGAAGCGATTGGGGTTGCAGGATTAATTACACCTTGGAACTTCCCAACTAACCAAACATCACTTAAATTAGCAGCCGCATTTGCAGCAGGTAGTCCAGTAGTATTAAAACCATCTGAAATGACACCATATGCAGCAATCATTTTAGCTGAAATCTTTGATAAAGTAGGCGTACCTAAAGGTGTATTCAACCTTGTTAATGGTGACGGTGAAGGTGTAGGTAACCCACTTACTGAACACCCAGATGTACGCATGGTTTCATTTACAGGTTCTGGTGCAACTGGTTCAAAAATCATGGAAAAAGCAAGCAAAGACTTTAAAAAAGTGTCATTAGAATTAGGTGGTAAATCACCATATATTATTTTAGATGACGCTGACATTAAAGAAGCGGCTAAAGCAGCAGTTGGAAAAGTTGTAAATAATACTGGTCAAGTTTGTACTGCTGGTACAAGAACAATCATTCCAGAATCAATGAAAGATGACTTTTTAGAAGAAGTTAAAAAAGTAGTGAGTGAAGTTAAAGTAGGAGACCCTCAAGATAAAGAAACAGAAATGGGTCCAATCGTGAGCGAAAAACAATTTAACCAAGTTCAAGATTATATTCAAAAAGGTATCGATGAAGGTGCGACACTATTCTATGGTGGTGTTGGTAAACCGGACGGCCTTGAAAAAGGTTACTTCGCTAAACCTACAATCTTCACAGATGTTGATAATAAAATGACAATTGCGCAAGAAGAAATCTTTGGACCTGTTATGTCAGTTATCACTTACAAAGATTTAGATGAAGCAATTGATATTGCAAATGATACAAAATATGGTCTTGCAGGCTATGTTTATGGTAAAGACACTGAATCATTGAAAAAAGTTGCTCGTTCTGTAGAAGCGGGTACAATTGAAATCAACGAATCAGGTCGCACACCTGACCTACCATTCGGTGGTTATAAACAATCAGGCTTAGGTAGAGAATGGGGCGACTACGGTATTGATGAATACCTTGAAGTTAAATCAATCACTGGTTATTATAAAATTTAATCATGTATTTAAATGAAGATGTTGGGGCAGAAGTATTTATACTTTTGTCCCAACTTTTTTAGGTTATATAGGGGTTACTATTGTTATTAAGGTTCACTTGCATAACGAACACTAAATTACTTCGCTCAAAGTGCACGTAATCACATTGAATCCTGAGCGCAATTGTCCACACTTTGTATAATCCGGTTCCAGAAAGCAGAAATTTCAACAGAACTACGCAAGGCGCAAAGATTAAAGAACAATCTTCGCTTCTTGCTTGATTCTTCTCAATTTCTAAACGCTTTCTTCCACACTTTGTATAATCCGGCTCCAGAAAGCAGAACCCTCAACAAAAATCCCAGGGCGCATAAATTTGGAAAACAATTTCTGCTTCCTGGACGATTTTGCTCAGGTTCAAAACGCTTTCTTCCACACTCTTTGTGTTTACTGAGGATTTTTGCTATAGTATTGTTGATGTCGTATCGCTAAATGCTTTATAATGATAGAAAATAAAATGAAATGAGTGTTTAATATGGCTACACGAGAAAGAACTTCGCCTCAATACGAGTCCTTTCATGAACTATATAAAAATTACACAACAAAAGCTTTGACGCAGAAAGCAAAAGATTTAAAGGTTGTTAATTATAGTAAGTTAAATAAAAAAGAATTGGTGCTTGCTATTATGGAAGCCCAAATGGAGAAAGACGGTAACTATTATATGGAAGGTATTCTTGATGATATCCAACAAGATGGTTACGGCTTTTTAAGAACTGTTAACTTCTCTAAAGGAGAAAAAGATATTTATATTTCTGCAAGTCAGATTCGCCGTTTTGAAATTAAATTAGGCGATAAGGTTACTGGTAAAGTAAGGAAGCCTAAGGAAAATGAAAAGTACTATGGCTTATTGCAAGTTGACTTTGTCAATGACCACAATGCAGAAGAAGTAAAAAAACGACCGCACTTCCAAGCGTTAACACCGTTATACCCTGAGGAACGCATTCAACTGGAAACTGAACCTCATCATTATTCAACACGTATGATGAATTTAATTACCCCAATTGGTCTCGGTCAACGTGGATTGATTGTAGCACCACCTAAAGCAGGAAAAACCTCATTGCTTAAAGAAATCGCTAATGCAATTGTTAAAAATAAACCAGATGCTAAATTATTTATCCTTCTTGTTGGAGAACGTCCAGAAGAGGTGACAGATTTAGAACGTTCTGTTGAAGAAGCTGAGATTGTTCATTCAACATTTGATGAACATCCTAAACATCACGTTAAAGTATCTGAATTACTTTTAGAACGTGCTAAACGTCTTGTTGAAATTGGTGAAGATGTCATTATTTTGATGGATTCAATCACGCGACTTGCAAGAGCGTATAACTTGGTGATTCCGCCTAGTGGACGTACACTATCAGGTGGTTTAGATCCAGCTTCTTTACATGGTCCTAAACGTTTCTTTGGGGCTGCTCGTAATATCGAAGCGGGTGGTAGTTTAACAATTTTAGCGACAGCGCTTGTAGATACTGGATCTCGCATGGACGACATGATTTACGAAGAATTTAAAGGGACTGGAAATATGGAATTACATTTAGATCGTCGCTTATCAGAACGACGTATTTTCCCAGCAATTGATATTTCACGCAGTTCTACACGTAAAGAAGAGATTTTATTATCAAAATCAGAACTAGATAGTTTATGGCAACTTCGCAATATGTTTTCAAATAGTCCGGACTTTTCTGAGCGCTTTATTCGCGCACTTAAACGTACGAAGACAAATGAAGAATTTTTTAATGAACTTCAAAAGCGTGCAGTAGAAAGTACCAAAACAGGTAAACCGATTATTTAACATGAATAAATGTCTATGTAGGGTTGCTTTTTAATTTTTTAGCATATATAATGTGTAAGTATTGGGTAAAAACTCACAAATAACTCTGTTCCAGATGGTTCAGGGCAAAGGAGCTGAAAATAATGAAACAAGGAATCCATCCTGAATACCGCAAAGTTATCTTCTTAGATACAACAACTAATTACAAATTCTTAAGCGGTTCTACAAAACAATCAAGCGAAACTATGGAATGGGAAGATGGCAACGAATATCCTGTTATTCGTTTAGATATTTCTTCTGATTCACATCCATTCTACACAGGACGTCAAAAGTTCGCAGCTGCAGACGGACGTGTGGAACGTTTCAACAAAAAGTTTGGTTTCAAATCAAACAACAACTAATGAGTATTCAAGCATTTCCATTTTGTATGGAAATGCTTTTTTAAGTTACATAGAAAAGTGAAATAGATAACATCAGGGAATAGGAAGGTTAAATTTTAAATGATTTTTTAACTCTTTTCGAGAATGACTATAACGATGTTAAAAATATGATATAATGAAGTGATTTTGTTTTGAAGAAAAAGGTGGAAAGTTTATGTATGAAGCGTACCATTCGGGTTGGATAGAATGCATCACTGGAAGTATGTTTAGTGGTAAATCAGAAGAACTAATTCGACGATTACGAAGAGGTGTGTATGCAAAACAAAAAGTAATCGTGTTTAAACCTACAATAGATGATCGTTATCAAAAAGAAAAAGTAGTGTCTCATAATGGCAATGCGATAGAAGCCGTTACTATTCAAAAGGCAAATGAAATATTAGAGTATGATTTTACAGGTGTAGACATTATAGGTATCGATGAGATTCAATTTTTTGATCAAGAAGTTGTACGTATCGCAGAACAACTTGCTGAAAAAGGGTATCGTGTGATTGTGGCTGGCTTAGATATGGACTTTAGAGGCGAACCGTTTCACCCTGTTCCAGAAATGTTAGCGGTCAGTGAGCATATTACGAAACTTCAAGCTGTCTGTGCTGTATGTGGTGCATCATCAAGCCGTACCCAACGACTGATTGATGGCAGACCTGCTAAATTCGATGATCCTACAATATTGGTAGGTGCTAATGAAAGTTATGAACCGAGATGTCGTGCGCACCATGTTGTTGCACCTTCAAATACTAAAGAGGAGGACTTAAATTAATGTTTAATCAATTAGATATCGTAGAAGAAAGATATGAACAATTAAATGAATTATTAAGTGACCCTGATGTTGTAAGTGATCCAGAGAAATTGAGAAAGTACTCTAAAGAACAAGCGGACTTACAAAAAACAGTAGAAGTGTATCGTCACTATAAGCAAGATAAAGAAGATGTCTCAGAAATTGAAATGATGCTTAATGACACAACAGATCAAGATGAAGTTGAGATGCTCAAAGAAGAATTAAGTACTTTAAAAACTGAGATTCCAGAATTAGAAGAGCAACTAAAAGTATTATTAATACCAAAAGATCCAAACGATGAAAAAGACGTCATTGTTGAAATTCGTGCCGCAGCAGGTGGGGATGAAGCTGCAATATTCGCAGGTGATTTATTCCGTATGTACTCAAAATACGCGGAATCTCACAACTTCAAAACTGAAATTGTCGAAGTTGCTGAAAGTGATCATGGTGGCTATAAAGAAATCAGTTTCCAAGTTTCTGGTGAAGGTGCCTACAGTAAATTGAAATTTGAAAATGGCGCACATCGTGTTCAACGTGTTCCTGAAACAGAATCAGGAGGACGCATTCATACATCAACAGCGACGGTAGCAGTCTTACCAGAAGTTGAAGATGTTGAAATTGAAATTAGAAATGAAGATTTAAAAATAGATACGTATCGTTCAAGTGGTGCCGGTGGACAACACGTTAATACTACAGACTCTGCTGTGCGTATTACACACTTACCAACAGGTATCATTGCCACTTCTTCTGAAAAATCACAAATTCAAAACCGCGAAAAAGCGATGAAAGTATTAAAAGCACGTCTTTATGATATGAAACGTCAAGAAGAGGAACAAAAATATGCAGCACAACGTAAATCAGCTGTAGGTTCTGGTGATCGTTCTGAACGTATTCGTACTTATAATTATCCACAAAGTCGTGTTACTGATCACCGCATTGGTCTTACATTGCAAAAATTAGATCAAATTATTGAAGGTAAGTTAGATGAAATCGTTGATGCATTAACGATGCATGAACAAACTGAAAAACTGAAAGAACTTAATAATGGTGAATTATAGATCTTGGGTACAAGCAGCAAAAGCTCAACTTGCTGATCATAATCAAGAATCACAAAATGCTGAGTGGTTAGTGATTGATTTAATGCAATGGTCAAAATTAGACTTTTTAATGAATCAACAAGAAGACATACCACCTGAGCAATTGCAACAATTGGATGGTGGGTTAAGCCAATTAATACATCATGTACCGTTACAATATATTGTAGGGGCGACATCTTTTTATGGACGAACATTTAGTGTGAATGACAATGTGTTAATTCCTAGACCTGAAACAGAAGAGGTTGTCCATCATTTTATGAGTCAGTTACCTGATAAAGGGTGTATTGCAGATATTGGTTGTGGTAGTGGCGTAATTGCGATAACACTAAAGTTGGAAAAACCACATTTAACTGTGTATGGAACTGATATTTCTTCAGAAGCTTTGAAAGTGACGGAAGATAATTGTAAAGCACATCAATGTGCCATTCATTTATTACAAGGCGATGGTTTAACACCACTCATAGAAGAAAATATCCGTTTAGATGGATTGATTTCTAATCCGCCTTATATTGGGGTTGAGGAAACGCAGTACATGGATGAAAGCGTATTGGACTATGAGCCGCACATTGCGTTATTTGCTGAAGATAATGGTTTCGCGATGTATAAAGCGCTATTTGAAAAACTACCGTACGTTTTAAATGAGGGAGCGCCTGTTGTATTAGAGATTGGTTTTAAACAAGGCCGTCATCTAACAATGATATTACAGCAAATGTATCCACATTTGACACCGGAAGTGATTCTAGATATTAATGGTAATGAACGTATTTTTAGTTTTATTTGGTCAAGTGCTTAAATGAAGATAGTAAATTGTATATTTTATAGAGGTTGGGAAATAAAGGTTTTACGCTCGAAGACTTAACAACGGTCTTCTACAAGCAGAGGTTATGGTAGAACATTTACGAATTTATGAAACTTAAAAAAGTGGTCGTTATCGTGTCGTTCTTCTTAAGCCTTAAACACTTTGCTCTCAACCTCTTTCTTTTAAATCGAAATGAGGTGATAGTTATGAAAGAGACACACATTTGGGATGTGCGCGAGTATACACACAGTTTGGAACGTTATCCTAAGTTTAATGAGATATTGGCCACTTTTCGTGATGGGGGGCTTGTCGTCTTACCAACTGAAACGGTGTATGGCTTAGGTGCTAATGCTTTAGATGAAACAGCCATTCAAAATATTTATAAAGCGAAAGGGCGTCCGTCTGATAACCCTTTAATTGTTCATATCTACGACAGGGCACAATTAGATGATTTTATATCACATATATCTACAGAAGTCCGTCAATTAATGGATGCGTTTTGGCCTGGACCGATTACATTTATATTACCGTTAAAAAAAGGATATTTAAGTGAACGTGTGACGGGAGGTCTTGACTCGGTAGCAGTACGCATGCCAAGCCATCCGATTGCGAGACAAGTATTAAAGGCATTAAATCTACCTGTTGCAGCACCTAGTGCCAACTTAAGTGGCCGTCCTTCTCCAACGACATTCGAACATGCTTACCACGATTTGAACCACCGCGTTGATGGAATAATTCGTTCAACACAAAGTGATGCTGGGCTTGAAAGTACTGTATTAGATTGTACTTCTTATCCTTTTAAAGTGGCACGTCCAGGTACCATTACACGAACGATGTTAAATGAAGTGTTACCACATTCTATTGATCAAAGCGATGTGGCTTTAAGTGATAAGCCGATTGCGCCAGGGATGAAATATAAACATTACGCTCCAAATACACCACTTGTAATGATTAAACATTTTAATGGTCCGGTAAGGCAAGATACTCATAATGATTGGGAAAACATCGCCTTCATTATTCCAAACACTTTCAAAAAATGGGTACCTTCTACTGCCAAAGTGCTTATTCTGAGTGAAGATGCCAACGATATTTCAACCGCAAACCATAATTTGTATAGTGCGTTACACCAATTAGATACATTAGACAATGTTGAAATAGCGTATATATATGGATATCCTGAATCAAATCAAACTGAAGCATTACATAATCGAATGCTTAAAGCGTGTAATCATCAAATAGTGGAGGATGAAACTTTATGAATATTGTTTTCGTTTGTACAGGCAATACATGTCGTAGCCCAATGGCTGAGGGGATCGCGAAGAATCTTTTAGCAGAACATCGCATTTCGTCAAAAGGAATTATGGTGCCTCAAGCTATGCCCATTGCAGAGCATGCTAAACAGTTAATGACCCAACATCAATATACAATTAAAGCACAATCAGAATCCTTTACAGAAAATGATGCCGAAGCGGATTTAATTTTAACGATGACTCCCGAGCATAAATGGTTTATTCAACAACAGTATGGCAGTGAAGTGAATGTACACGTCTTAACTGAATATGTCGATAAACCTGGCTATATTTCGGATCCGTTTGGAGGTAGCCAAGCGATTTACGAAGAAACGTTCAATCAACTGTATGCTTTAATTGAAGCGTTGAAACATAAAATTCATGCTTTCTGATATGTATAAACAGTATAAGTCATTAGCAAAATAAGTTATAATAAATGTATATCGCATGTTTAGTTGATATAGATGCGCATATAGTGACATTATGTAATGAGGTGGAGGTTGGGACACCGTTAATCGGTTTCCTAGAGTATTAATACTTTATGTCTCAACCCCTGACTTCTTATTTACATAAGGTAAGGAGGAATGCAATGAAGGCGTTAGATGATTTATTAGACGAACTTAAGGCGCAATCATTTTTTCAAAAAGGAGAAATTTGCGTGATAGGTTGTTCTACATCTGAAATTAACGGTCATCGTATAGGCACAGAGGGCTCGTTAGATAGTGCACAAATGCTGTTTGAAAAGTTGCAAAATATTGAAAAAGACACAGGTGTTATTTTTGCTTTTCAAGGTTGTGAACATATCAATCGAGCGTTAACGATCGAACGTGAGCATTTTGATGCTTACCAAATGGAAGAAGTATCTGTTGTGCCAGATACACATGCAGGTGGATCTTTATCAACTTATGCGTATCGACATATGAACAATCCAGTGGTGGTCGAGCGTATTCAAGCAGATAAAGGCATCGATATCGGTCAAACGTTGATAGGCATGCATTTAAAGCATGTTGCGGTACCTATACGCACATCTGTTAAGAAGATAGGAGAAGCCGTTGTCACTGTAGCTACAACACGACCTAAAAAAATTGGAGGAGAACGTGCTAAATATCATCTTTAAGAAAAGGGGAGATGTCAATGTCTTATATCGAAAAACAAGACAATGCAGTATTTGAAGCAATTCATAACGAATTCAAACGTCAGAATAGTCATATTGAATTAATTGCCTCAGAGAACTTTGTATCAGAGGCAGTTATGGAAGCACAAGGCTCAGTAATGACCAACAAATATGCTGAAGGCTATCCTGGGCGTCGTTATTATGGAGGTTGTAAGTTTGTAGATCAAACTGAGACATTAGCGATTGAACGTGCAAAAGCATTATTTAAAGCAGAACATGTCAATGTCCAACCCCATTCAGGTTCCCAAGCAAATATGGCTGTTTATTTAGTTGCTCTAGAACATGGTGATACAGTTTTAGGCATGAACTTAAGTCACGGTGGCCATTTAACCCACGGCTCACCAGTCAATTTCAGTGGTAAATCTTATAACTTTATTGACTATGGTGTTACAAAAGAAGAAGAGCGTATTGATTATGAAGAAGTACGTCAATTAGCTCAAAAACATCAGCCAAAATTAATTGTTGCTGGCGCTTCTGCGTACTCAAGACAAATTGATTTTAAAAAGTTCAAAGAGATTGCTGATGAAGTTGGCGCTAAACTAATGGTAGACATGGCACATATTGCTGGTTTAGTGGCAGCTGGATTACATCAAAATCCTGTAGAATATGCAGATTTTGTAACAACAACAACGCATAAAACATTACGTGGTCCACGTGGTGGTATGATTTTATGTAAGGAAAAATATAAAAAAGACATTGATAAAACCATTTTCCCTGGTATCCAAGGTGGACCTTTAGAGCATGTGATTGCAGCTAAAGCAGTGGCATTTGGTGAAGCATTACAACCAGATTTTAAAGATTATCAACAACGTGTTATTGATAATGCAAAAGTATTAGCAGAAACACTTCAGAAAAATGATTTCCGCATCGTTTCAGGCGGTACTGATAATCATTTAGTGGCTGTAGATGTTAAAAATTCTATCGGCATAACTGGCAAAGTAGCAGAAGAAACTTTAGATGAAATTGGAATCACATGTAATAAAAACACGATTCCATTTGATCAAGAAAAACCATTTGTAACAAGTGGTATTCGATTGGGCACACCTGCTGCTACAAGTCGAGGATTCGACGAAAAAGCATTTGAAGAAGTAGCGAATATCATGAGTGATGTACTTAAAAATCATGACGATGAAGCTACTTTGAAAAAAGCGAAAGAACGTGTTGCTCAATTAACTGAAAAATTCCCTTTATATCAGAACTAGTACAAACGGAGGCATGACCATGGGCAAGGTACAAGTATTAGATCACCCATTAATTCAACATAAACTAAGTTATATTCGTGACGTTAACACTGGTACGAAAGCATTTCGTGAGTTAGTAGACGAAGTTGGTATGTTAATGGCATATGAAGTGACACGAAATCTTGAATTGCAAGATGTAGAAATTGAAACACCAGTGACAAAAGCTGTGGCGAAACGTTTATCAGGTAAAAAACTAGCTTTTATTCCGATTCTAAGAGCAGGATTAGGTATGACAACTGGTATTTTAAATTTAGTACCAGCAGCACGTATTGGACATGTAGGGTTATATCGTGATCCTGAAACATTAGAAGCGGTTGAGTATTTTGTGAAGTTACCTCAAGATATTGAAGAACGTGAAATTATCGTCGTAGACCCAATGTTAGCGACAGGTGCTTCAGCTATTGAAGCAATCAATTCACTTAAAAAACGAGGGGCAAATCATATTCGATTTATGTGCTTAATTGCAGCGCCAGAAGGTGTTGAAAAGTTAAAACAAGCACATGAGGATGTGGATATTTATATTGCAGCCTTAGACGAAAAGTTAGATGAAAATGCCTATATCATTCCAGGACTTGGAGATGCTGGTGACCGATTATTCGGCACTAAATAATTTAAACAAGGAGTTTAATGGTAATGAAAAGGATTATGACAATTTTCGGTACAAGACCAGAAGCGATTAAGATGGCGCCTCTTGTTTTGCAACTTCAAAAAGATGATCAACTTGAACCAATTGTTGTTGTAACAGCACAACATCGTGAAATGTTAGATTCTGTACTTGATACATTTAATATCGAACCAGATTATGATTTAAATGTCATGAAACCTGGACAAACCTTATCACAGGTGACGTCAAGAGTACTAATGGGGTTAGAAGATGTCATCCAAGAAGCTAAACCCGATATGATTTTAGTACATGGTGACACGACAACAACTTTTGCAGGAAGCTTAGCGGCTTTTTACAATGAAATTAGCATTGGACATGTTGAAGCCGGATTAAGAACTTGGCACAAATATTCGCCATTCCCAGAGGAAATGAATCGCCAAATGACAGGTGTAATGGCGGATTTACATTTTGCACCAACAGATCAAGCAGCTCAAAATTTATTAAATGAAAATAAAAATGCAGAACATGTTGTTGTAACTGGAAATACAGCTATCGATGCTATGGGTACAACAGTAAGCGATGAATATCAATCTGATATTATTCAACGTCATCAAGGTAAACGCATTATTCTACTTACAGCACATCGTCGTGAAAATATTGGCCAACCGATGGAAAATATTTTCAAAGCAGCGCGTCGTGTAGTGGAAGAAGTTGAAGATGTCGTCATTGTGTACCCAATGCACAAAAATCCTAAAGTACGCGAAATTGCACAACGTCATTTAGATGGGCATGAGCGTATTGAATTAATTGAGCCATTAGAAGTGATTGATTTTCACAACTTTGCAGCGCAATCGCACTTAATTTTAACGGATTCAGGCGGTGTACAAGAAGAAGCACCATCATTAGGTAAACCAGTGCTTGTACTTAGAGATACAACTGAACGCCCAGAAGGTGTTGAAGCAGGTACATTGAAATTAGTGGGTACGGAAGAAGAAGAGGTTTATCAAAATACAAAAGCCTTATTAACGGACCAATCACTTTATGAAAAAATGAGTGTGGCTCAAAATCCGTATGGTGATGGACAAGCTTCAGAACGAATCTGTGAAAATATTAAGTACTATTATGACTTAATTAAAGAAAAACCATACCCATTTAAAGTATAAAAACGGAAAATGTGTCTAATTTGTGACAAAATTTCATGTATTTTTTATACCTTTTTGATGCGCAATTGACACATTTTTCCCCCTATATTATCATGAAAGTTGTATGTATGGAACGGCTTTCATCGGTGTGTCTGAAATAGAAAAGAGGGGCTTCATGAAACGCTTTATATCATTTGTACAGCCGTTTTTATCATATTATATTGTTATGTTTATCGTGCTTTTAATCCTGTATTATTTCTTCAATAATGCTTTCATTTTAGGACTAATGGTTGGTCTCGTTGGTTCTTTAATTAATACGCTTATTTTTGAGTATTATTTAAACCAATCCATTAAAAAGACAAGTGGAGCGATTTCTACTGGTAATGGCTGGCGTTATCTTATAGCGATACTTTGTTGTGTCGTTTGGTTGTTGTTTAAAGACCAACTACATATTATTGGGATATTAATCGGGTTATTAGTATCGTATGTGTTAATTATTTGCCGGCCTTTATTCAAACATGATTAAAGGTAGGAGTTTAGATGAAAAGAGGTGAAATTGAATATGGATCATAAAGACCCCATTGTAACTTGGCAACTATTTGGAGTGGACATTAATTTTAACTTATCTACTATCATGATGGTGCTTATTACCTCATTAATAGTGTTTGTTATTGCAGTCTTATGTACTCGTCGCCTCCAAAAAAGACCAAAAGGTGCTCAAAACTTTATAGAGTGGGTTTTTGACTTCGTAAGAGGTATCATTGAAAGTAATATGGCATGGTCTAAAGGTGGGCAATTTCACTTTTTAGCTGTGACCCTCATATTGTTTATTTTCGTAGCCAACATGTTAGGTTTACCACTACAATTCATAAATGATGAATACTTATGGTGGAAATCACCAACTGCGGATGCCCACGTAACACTCACATTAGCAACAATGATGATTGTGTTAACGCATTATTATGGTATTAAGATGCGTGGCGGTAAACAATACATGAAAGGATTTGGACAACCGTATATTGCATTACTTCCAATCAACATCTTTGAAGAGTTTGCTTCAACTCTAACGTTAGGCTTACGTCTTTACGGTAACATTTACGCTGGTGAAATCTTAATCGGCTTACTAGCAGGCGTAACATTTACTACATTTGGTTGGATTATCGGTATTCCAGGTTTAATCATTTGGCAAGGTTTCTCAATATTTGTAGGTTCAATTCAAGCTTACATTTTCATTATGTTATCAATGGTTTATATGTCACACAAAGTGGCAGACGACCATTAATTATAAACTAACTTTAAATTACTAGGAGGATTTATAAATGAATTTAATCGCAGCAGCAATCGCAATAGGTTTATCAGCTCTTGGGGCAGGTATTGGTAACGGTTTAATCGTATCTAGAACAGTAGAAGGTGTAGCACGTCAACCAGAAGCGCGTACACAATTAATGTCAATTATGTTTATCGGTATCGGTTTAGTTGAGGCACTTCCTATCATCGGGGTAGTTATTACATTCATCGTATTATTCATGTAATCAAACTTTTAATGAACCTTATCGTAACAAGTAATGAGTACGACAATTGTCGCGTTTCATATCACGATACATATGAACGAACAACTGTCAAAGAGGTTGGGACAAAAGCGTTAATCATCGGTTTTTCAGTGTATTAATTCTTTATGTTCCAGCCCTTTAAAATACTTTGAATTGATTTTCAAAATGGATGATTGTTTTAAATGAGTTCATCTTTATGGTTTAGGGCACTAATATTTGTACACTATCAACAAATGTTTAAATTTGAAGTGTTTAAAGTGTGTGAGACAAAACGCTGCTTTTGGTAGATCATTATTGTGCTTTCAAAGGTATTAATGTTTTGTGGCTCATCTCAACTTACACTCGTCCGATATCAGGCTCATTTACTGAGTACTCAGTGGCTTTATTAGACTATGGAATGAAGACCTTGAGTTGACTATCACCATTCCGAATTGTTTATTTTACTTAAAATAGTTGACTGAAAGGAGTGTACAACAACGTGACTGCTAACACATTTTTATTCGCGGCGGGTTCCGGAGTAAATATTGGTGACATCATTGTAACAATGGTTACGTTCATCATTTTACTAGCGTTACTTAAAAAGTTCGCATGGGGACCCTTGAAAAAAGTCATGGATGATCGTGAGCGCTCTATTAATCAAGATATTGATGATGCAGAAAATGCAAAATTAAATGCGCAACGATTAGAAGAAGAAAATAGAAAAAAATTAAAAGAAACACAAGAAGAAGTCCAAAAAATTATTGAAGATGCTAAACTTCAAGCACGACGTCAACAAGAAGAAATCATTCACGAAGCAAATCAACGTGCAAATGGCATGATTGAAACGGCACAAAGTGAAATTAAAAGTGAAAAAGAACGTGCATTGGCTGATATCAATAATCAAGTTTCCGAACTTTCTGTACTGATCGCATCTAAAGTTTTACGCAAAGAAATTTCTGAACAAGATCAAAAAGCATTAGTAGAGAAGTACATTAAAGAGGTAGGCGATAAGTAATGGCTAATGTGGCGCAAAGATATGCCCGAGCACTTTTTGATGTAGCTCAACAACATGAAGTGTTAGATGAGGTATATAGTGATTTTATTGAAATCAACACTGCAGTTCAGGATAAAATAAATTATTTAAAACAGATTGATTATGAACCAAAAGTATCAATTAGTGATCGTAAAAAGTTAATTGATCATGTCTTTAAAGGAATCAATCCGTTCTTATTTAACACATTAAAAATCGTTGCAGGACATCGCAATTTTCGTTTAATTGATGATATTTTTACTGCTTTTAAAGGGTTTTATAATGAATCACGTGGATTGGCAGAAGCGCATATCGAAACGGCGCAACCTTTAACTGATAATGAATTAATTCAAATTAAACAAGCTTTAATTAACCGAATTGGACTTAATGATTTAATTGTTGAGTCAGAGGTCAATGATTCATTAATCGGAGGCGTTCGTGTCAAAATTGGAACGAAAGTTTATGATGGCAGCGTTCAAAATGATTTAGAACAGCTCGTTAAAAAGTTTAACCGAGCAAATTAATAACGATGAGATAGAGGAGTGACATAGATGGCCATAAAAGCTGAAGAAATCAGTGCATTACTTCGCTCACAAATCGAAAACTATGAGTCTGAAATGTCTGTAACTGATGTCGGTACCGTAATTCAAATTGGTGACGGTATTGCGTTAGTACACGGATTAAATGATGTAATGGCTGGAGAATTATTAGAATTTCATAATGGCGTTCTTGGATTAGCCCAAAACTTAGAGGAAACAAATGTGGGTGTCGTAATCTTAGGGCCTTTCGATGATATTAAAGAAGGCGACGAAGTTAAACGTACTGGTCGTATTATGGAGGTACCTGTTGGCGAAGAGTTAATTGGTCGCGTAGTAAATCCTCTTGGTCAACCAATTGATGGTCAAGGTCCAATTAACACATCAAAAACTAGACCAATCGAGAAAAAAGCAACAGGTGTTATGGCACGTAAATCAGTAGACGAGCCTTTACAAACAGGTATCAAAGCGATTGACGCTCTTGTACCAATTGGTCGTGGTCAACGTGAATTGATTATCGGTGACCGTCAAACTGGTAAAACAACAGTAGCAATTGATACGATTTTAAACCAAAAAGATCAAGACATGATTTGTGTATATGTCGCAATTGGTCAAAAGGAATCTACTGTTCGTGCACAAGTTGAAAAATTACGTCAAGCCGGTGCGTTAGATTACACAATCGTTGTATCTGCATCAGCAGCACAACCTGCACCAATGCTTTATATTGCACCATATGCTGGTGTATCTATGGCAGAAGAGTTCATGTTCAATGGTAAACACGTATTAGTTGTTTATGATGACTTAACTAAACAAGCAGCGGCTTATCGTGAATTATCATTATTATTACGTCGTCCACCAGGTCGTGAAGCGTACCCAGGTGATGTCTTCTACCTACATAGTCGTTTATTAGAACGTGCGGCTAAGTTAAATGATGATTTAGGTGGCGGTTCAATTACTGCATTACCATTCGTTGAAACACAAGCAGGCGATATTTCTGCTTACGTACCAACAAACGTTATTTCCATTACTGATGGTCAAATCTTCTTACAATCAGATTTATTCTTCTCAGGTATTCGTCCAGCGATTAATGCCGGATTATCTGTATCTCGTGTAGGTGGATCAGCACAAATCAAAGCAATGAAAAAAGTTGCTGGGACATTACGTTTAGACTTAGCTTCATATCGTGAATTAGAATCATTTGCGCAATTTGGTTCAGATTTAGACGAAGCAACATCTCGTAAATTAGAACGTGGTAAGCGTACGGTTGAGGTGCTTAAACAAGACCAAAACAAACCATTACCAGTTGAACACCAAGTATTAATTATTTATGCATTAACACGTGGATATTTAGATGATATTCCAGTAGAGGATATTACACGTTTTGAAGCTGAAATTATTGAATGGGTTAAAGGTAATGCAAACGACATCTTCACTGAAATTCGTGAAACTGGCGGCTTACCAGCAGATGAAAAATTTGAAGATGCAATTAATACATTCAAAAAAAGTTTCAAAGTAACTGAATAACGTATGATGATTAATATAGAGAAGGTGGTGAAATAATGGCTTCATTAAAGGAAATTGATTCTCGAATTCATTCAACCAAAAAAATGAAACAAATCACGAGTGCAATGAACATGGTTTCTAACTCAAAACTTCGTAAAGCAGAGAAAAATAACAAAACATTTAAACCTTATATGACTAAAATGGAAGATGTGATTACTGCTATTGCAGGTTCAAATACCAAATCAGGACATCCAATGATGGTTGAACGTCCGGTTAAAAGAGTTGGATATATGGTTGTGACAAGTGATAGAGGGCTAGCAGGAGCATATAGTGCTAATGTCATTAAAAACATGTTAAGAGATATTGAAAAGCGTCATAACAGTTCAGACGAATATCGCATTATTGTGTTAGGGCAAATCGGTGCTTCTTTCTTAAAGGCTAGAGGTTATGAGATTGCTAACTCATTAACAGATATACCTGACCAACCTTCATTTAAAGCGATACAATCAATTGGTAAACGTGCGATTGATATGTATGTTGATGAAGAAATAGATGAATTAAACATTTATTATAGCCATTATATTAGTGTCATTGAAAACACACCGAAACACAAAAAACTTTTACCATTAACATCTGAAGATTCAAGTTTAGGACATAGTGCGATGTCTTCTTATGAATTTGAGCCAGATAAAGAATCCATTTTAAAAGTGCTTTTACCACAGTATATTGAAAGTTTAATTTACGGTGTTATTTTAGATGCTAAAACGAGTGAGCATGCTTCTCGTATGAATGCTATGAAGAATGCAACTGATAATGCTACAGAAATGATTGACGATTTATCATTAGAATATAACCGTGCCCGTCAAGCAGCAATCACGCAACAAATCACAGAAATTGTTGGTGGATCTGCAGCATTAGAATAATTGATTATAAGGAGGAAGAAAGATGGGATTAGGCCATGTAACACAGGTCATGGGGCCAGTTATTGATGTGCGCTTTGATGAACAAACTATTCCAAATATCAACAACGCATTAATTGTTGAAGTGCCTAGAGAAGGTCAAATGGAAAAATTAACATTAGAAGTCGCACTTCATTTAGGTGATGACTTAGTTCGTACAATTGCGATGGATTCAACTGATGGAATTCAACGTGGTGCAGAAGTTAAAGATACAGGAGCACCAATTAGTGTACCTGTTGGTGATGCAACGTTAGGTCGTGTATTTAACGTTTTAGGTGACCACATCGATTTAGATGGAGAATTGGATGATTCTGTTCGTCGCGATCCTATTCATAGAGAAGCACCACAATTTGATGAATTATCAACTGAAGTAGAAATCTTAGAAACAGGTATTAAAGTAGTTGACTTACTTGCACCTTATATCAAAGGTGGAAAAATCGGGTTATTCGGTGGTGCCGGAGTTGGTAAAACTGTATTAATCCAAGAATTAATTAACAACATCGCGCAAGAACACGGCGGTATTTCTGTTTTTGCCGGAGTTGGTGAACGTACACGTGAAGGTAATGACTTATACTATGAAATGAAAGACAGTGGCGTTATTGCTAAAACAGCCATGGTTTTCGGTCAAATGAACGAGCCACCTGGTGCACGTATGCGTGTAGCACTTTCAGGATTAACAATGGCTGAATACTTCCGTGATGAAGAAGGACAAGACGTTCTTTTATTCATTGATAACATTTTCCGTTTCACACAAGCAGGTTCTGAGGTATCTGCATTATTAGGTCGTATGCCATCAGCAGTTGGTTACCAACCAACACTTGCTACTGAAATGGGTCAATTACAAGAACGTATTACATCAACAAATAAAGGTTCGGTTACATCTATTCAAGCGGTCTTCGTACCAGCCGATGACTATACCGATCCAGCACCTGCGACAGCTTTCGCTCACTTAGATGCAACAACAAACTTAGAGCGTAAGTTAAGTGAAATGGGTATTTACCCAGCGGTGGATCCATTAGCTTCTACTTCACGCGCGCTTGAACCAACTGTTGTAGGTCAAGAACATTATGATGTAGCACGTCAAGTACAATCAACATTACAAAAATATCGTGAATTGCAAGATATCATTGCAATTTTAGGTATGGATGAATTATCAGATGAAGATAAGAAAACAGTTGAACGCGCACGTCGTATTCAATTCTTCTTATCACAAAACTTCCACGTAGCTGAACAGTTTACAGGACAACCTGGTTCATATGTACCAGTAAAAGAAACAGTTGAAGACTTTAAAGCTATTTTAAATGGTAAATATGACCACATTCCTGAAGATGCTTTCCGTTTAGTTGGTGGCATTGATGATGTCATTGCAAAAGCGAAAGACATGGGTGTTGAAGTATAATTCAATTAGGAGGCTTGGATAATGCAAACATTAACCTTAGATATCGTCACTCCTAATGGTTCTGTTTATAAAGAAGACAATGCTGAAATTGTTGTCTTACAAACTACAGCAGGCGAAATGGGTGTGATGCATGGTCACATTCCGACAGTTGCACCATTAAGAATTGGTCACATTAAAGTCACTCAAGAAGGTAAATCCGATTATATCGCTGTAACTGAAGGATTTGCTGAAATTCGCCGTGAAAAAATAAATATACTTGTACAAGCCGCAGAAGCTGCAGAAGATATTGATCTCGAAAGAGCAAAATCTGCTAAAGAGAGAGCGACTTTTTATATTGACGGTGATGAAGAAGATACAGATTTAAAACGCGCAGAACGTGCATTAAAGCGTGCTGAAAATCGTATCGAAATAGCTAAATATAAATAATCAAAAAAGTTCGATGAGATGCTCATCGAACTTTTTTACTATTCATTAACAATTTTATGCTGTCTTCTTGTTATAATTAGCTTATAACGGGTATGATACAATTTGAATAATTGGTCATATAAAACCGCTATTATTAGGATTTGATATAAAAATCATGTAAAATTAAGAAAAGGCAATGATTTGAAAGGATAAGACTGATCATGAATTACTTAGGTCAATTTTCTATCGTGCAAATTATACTACATGTTGTGTGTATATGTGTTGCGTATTGGGCATTAAACGCCATTCGTTTAGAACAATTTTTTAAAAAAGGGTTTCCTGTTCAAGTACAAGTCGTTATGATTTTTGCCGCGATCTTGTTAGGGACAGCAGTAAGTAACTTTTTAACTGATTTACTATATACATCAACGCAAATGAAGTATTTATTTAATTGATATTTAACGATAGCAACAAATAGATAAGAGTACATAACGTTAAACAAATCATGTTACAAATTGTCTCAAATAAGAAATTTAAAATTTTAAATGTAAGATGACTTTTAGTAATAAATTCATGTTACAATCTATTAGCAACGATCAAATAAAATGTCATTTTGAATAGAATTTTGTATATAATGAGATTAAGTGTTGATAACTAGTGGAGGATTATGAAAGATGGATAAAATTGTAGTAAAAGGTGGAAACCAATTAAAAGGGAATGTGCAAGTAGAAGGAGCAAAGAATGCAGTATTACCGATTATTACAGCATCACTACTTGCAAGTAACGGTAAAAGTACATTATGTAATGTACCTGCCTTAAGTGATGTGGAAACGATTAATAATGTATTGCGTGTTTTAAATGCAAAAGTAACTTATAAGGAAAAAGATCAATCAGTAATAGTGGATGCAACTAAAGATTTAAGTGAAGAAGCTCCATATGAATATGTTAGTAAGATGAGAGCAAGTATTTTAGTAATGGGTCCTTTATTAGCTCGATTAGGACGTGCAAAAGTCGCATTACCAGGTGGGTGTGCAATAGGTTCACGACCAATAGAGCAACATTTAAAAGGATTTGAAGCGTTAGGTGCAGAAATTCACCAAGAAGCAGGATTTATTTATGCAGAAGCACCACAAGGTTTAGTAGGGAACGAGATTCACCTAGATTTTCCAAGTGTAGGGGCTACACAAAATATTATTATGGCAGCATCTTTAGCACAAGGTCGCACTGTGATTGAAAATGTCGCTCGTGAACCAGAAATTGTGGATTTAGCCAACTATATTAATGAAATGGGCGGCGATGTAAAAGGTGCCGGAACAGATACTATTATTATCAATGGTGTTGAAATGTTAAATGGTGTGGAACATAATATTATTCCAGACCGTATTGAAGCAGGAACACTCATCATTGCGGCAGCTATCACAAGAGGAGATGTATTTGTTAAAGGTGCAATTCAAGAACATATGACAAGTCTTGTTTATAAGTTGGAAGAAATGGGTGTACAACTGGACTTTAGTGAAGAAGGTGTTCATGTTACAGCACCGGAAACTTTAAATCCAGTGGATGTCAAAACGTTACCACATCCAGGATTTCCTACAGATATGCAATCTCAAATGATGGCGTTATTACTAACAGCTGAAGGGCATAAAGTGATTACTGAAACAGTCTTTGAAAATCGCTTCATGCATGTAGGAGAGTTTAAACGCATGAATGCTAATATTTCAGTTGAAGGTAGAAGTGCTAAAATTAAAGGAAAAAGTGAACTTCAAGGTGCAGAGGTTAAAGCAACAGACTTACGCGCTGCTGCGGCACTTATTTTAGCAGGACTTGTTGCAGAAGGGACAACGATTGTCACTGAACTTAAACATTTAGATCGTGGATATGTGAACTTCCATGAAAAATTAAAATCATTAGGTGCTGATATTGAAAGAATTAATGACTAATCAAAATAAACGATTACAACGTTTATTTGAGTTGGTTTCTTTTCGAGTCATTTTATTTTTAGGTATCTGCTTTATCATGTTATTTATCGGTGTTATGTTCGGTTTATTATTAAATCATGATAATATATGGAATGTATTTAGTTATACATTCTGGCAACATATTGTTAAAGCAATAGGAGGCAAATAATGGAAACAGTTTTTAATTATAACGAAATAAAAAATATTATACCGCATCGTCAACCTTTTTTATTAATTGATAAGGTCGTTGAATATGAACCTGGTCAACGTTGTGTAGGTATTAAACAAGTATCGGGTAATGAACCATTTTTCCAAGGTCATTTTCCAGAATACGCGGTAATGCCAGGTGTGTTGATTACTGAAGCACTTGCTCAAACAGGCGCAGTAGCGATGTTAAATAGCGAAGAAAATAAAGGTAAATTAGCATTGTTTGCAGGTATTGATAAGTGTCGTTTCAAAAGACAAGTCGTTCCTGGAGACACTTTACAATTAGAGGTAGAAATCACTAAAATTAAAGGGCCTATCGGCAAAGGCACAGCTAAAGCGACTGTTGACGGCCAAGTTGCTTGTACGTGCGAATTAACATTTGCATTACAAGATCCGAACGCATAAATGATAAAAAAACAACACTAAGTTCAGATACATCATGTCTGATTTAGTGTTGTTTTTATTTATGTTAATCATTAATCTCTTTCATCTTTTAGTCTAGGTTTAGATTGCATCATTCGATTGAACGTTGTAATTAAAGCTTCTCCTTCTAATCCCTCATTAACTAATTGCTCAAGTAAGCTTTCAGCATAAACTTGTCGTAATGTATAGATATGACATTCAAACACTACAGATATCGTGGTATTTAATTGCGTAATTTGTTTGATTGTCGCATCAAATAAAGCAGGGTCGTTAGAAGGTCGTGTAATGACGACACGTATGTCAAGCATGGTTTCATTATCTAAATACATTTCCATCTGTTCTTTATGTATGTCAGAGATGACAATTTCTAAAAGCCATCCAGTTCCACTATTTTCTTTATTGATAATAACACCATCATATAGTTCATATTCTGTCACACTTCGATCATCAGAAACAATTTGAAAACGTACGGCCTTAAAAGTCTTCATAACATTATCACCTCAAATTTTTAAAAGTTTACGAAAATTCAACTTCTCACACTATTATAGCGTAGTTTTTAATAAAATTCTTGTTATGCTTAATTTTTTGCAAAGTTTTTATTGTAAAACATGCATTTTTGAACTTTGCCAAAATAATTATCTCTAGTATATGATAATGCTACCAAGGAGGTGAACACTATAAACCAATTTCAAGCTATTGGTAGAATAACAAAACCACCAAGGTTTTACCCAAAAGAAAATCGTGATTTTATTACTTTTACCATTTCAGTGGAACGTGATTATCGCAGTAAACTTAATAAACCAATATACGATTTTCTAAATTGTAAAGCTTTCGGAGCACTCGCAATTGAAATTAACCAAACGCTTTCAGAAGGTGATATTGTAGGTATCACAGGGCATATTCAAACTAGAAGGTTCGATTATAATGGTGAAAACCGTTATACTACTGAATTATTGGTGACAACAATTCAGCATTTATCTTTGCACGACGAGTTACCCTTGCTCAAGGCAAAGTAGGCATAAGTATTAAAAGATATAACTAGGCAATTAAAATTTTTTTCATATTTAACTCCTTTTATCTCTCAATATTATTTAAACAGTATAACCAGTCTATACTACTCCCAAATTTTGACGAAAATATAAGTATATAGAATATATCTCAGGAAATCAGCAATTAATATTTTTTTATAAAATGAAGTGATGGACATTTTATATGAAGACATTTGTGTATTGTACTCATATGACAATTTGAGCTTTACATTAATATAATCAATATTTTCATTATTCTCACATAGGTTATAGGCTAGTCCCTTAAATTTGCGCTTAAGAGACTGGTCTGTAGCCAATACATAAACTCAATAGTGCACAAATTGATATATTTGATATTTTGAAATCTATTTGATACATTAAAATCAAATTAATCAATAAAGACTACTAGGGGAGCCATTATTATGGCTGAGATGCATTAAATGTTAGACCCTTTGAACCTGATGTGGTACAAGCCATCGTAGGGAAGTAGCGTTATACATATTCTGAAAAGATATGTCATTAAGGCTACGTTCTAACAAGTAGTCTTTTTTTATATCAAAGGAGTAATGAATATGTGTTTTGTTAATCAACTTAAAAAAGAAGCGGAACCAATAATTACAAAAATTTATAATGATCCTTTTATTCAGTCTTTATTAAAAGGAGATATTTCAAAAGAAGCAATAAGTCATTATTTACAAGCAGATTCACGTTATTTAGATGAATTTGCAAAAATTTATGCATTATTAATTCCAAAAGTAGATACAAAAAAAGAAATACAATTTTTATGTGAACAAGTTCAATTTGCTGCTTCAGGAGAAGTAGAAGCACACCATATTTTAGCAGATTATGTAGGTAAACCATATGAAGAGATTATTGAAGAAGGAGAATGGTTTCCTACAGCTGACCACTATATTAAACATATGTATTATAATGCGTATGGCTTTGATAATGTTGCGTATACTATCGCTGCTATGGCACCATGTCCATACGTCTATCAACAAATTGGTAAACGTGCGTTAGAGAATGATGATATTGCGAAAGACAATCCTTTAAGAGCTTGGTTTGAATTTTATGCTACAGAAATGGATGACTTAATGAATCATATTGATGATTGGCTTAATCAGTATGCTGAACAAAGTGATCAAAAAGTACGAGAAGATTTTAAACGTAACTTCTTACAAAGTACCGTTCATGAACGTCATTTCTTTAATATGGCATATACGCAAGAAAGATGGGACTTTGGAGGTGCAGAAAATGAAAAAGCCTAATATTGCTTTATCAATTGCAGGTACAGATCCTAGTGGTGGCGCTGGTGCAATGGCTGATTTAAAATCATTCCATGCTTGTGGTGTATATGGTATGGCAGCGATCACAAGCATTGTCGCTCAAAACACTAAAGGTGTCCAACACATTCATAACCTTGATGTGGGTTGGTTGGAAGAACAACTTGATAGTGTATTTAATGATGAATTACCTCATGCCATGAAAACAGGTATGATTCCAACGACGGAAATGATGTCATTAATCGAAACGTATTTAAAGAAATATGATTTACCTTATGTCATCGATCCAGTGATGATTGCTAAAAGTGGTGATTCATTAATGGATCAAGGTGTTAGAGATCAACTCAAAACGACGTTATTACCGTATGCTGATGTTGCAACGCCTAATCTTCCAGAAGCAGAAGAAATTGTGCAATTTCAAATTGATAGCGTTGATAAGGTGCACAAAGCAGGACGATTTTTTATCGATGAAGTAGGCTCAAAAGGCGTTGTGATTAAAGGAGGGCATATGGAAGGAGATGCCGTCGACTACCTTTTTACTAAAGAGGGTCATTATACGTTTGAAAGTGAGCGCTTTGATACAAAACATACACATGGTACAGGCTGTACGTTTTCAGCTGTTATTACTGCTGAGTTAGCCAAAGGTCGCTCTATTTATGATGCCGTTGCAAAAGCTAAGTCTTTTATTTCTTTAGCGATTAAACATACCCCAGAAATAGGACAAGGTAGAGGTCCAGTTAATCATTTCGCATATCAACATATGAATGGATGGGATTAGAATGAATTATTTAACACAATTAAGAGAAAAGCAACCATTAGTCGTATGTTATACCAATGATGTTGTAAAAAATTTTACAGCTAATGGATTGTTAAGTGTGGGAGCAAGCCCTGCAATGAGTGAAGCACCAGAAGAGGCTGATGACTTTTTCAAAGTAACAAGCGCACTACTCATTAATATCGGTACGTTAACGGTTGATCGTGGGGAAGATATGATTAAAATTGCCCAAGCAGCTAATCGTGCCGATGTACCTGTCGTCTTTGACCCTGTGGCAGTCGGTGCTTCCCAATTTAGAAAGTCATTCTGTCAACGATTCCTTAAAGAAGTTGATGTATCAGTTATAAAAGGTAATGCATCCGAAATTTTAGCGTTAATTAATGAGGAAGCGACGATGAAAGGCACAGATAGTGCTTCAGATTTAAATGTAATAGATATTGCCAAAGAGGCACACGAATTATTGAATACTGCCATTGTGATATCAGGTGAAAAGGATATTATTGCTCAAGATGGTTCGGTTGTCGAGTTATCTAATGGTACACCATTACTAACTAAAATTACAGGAGCTGGGTGCTTACTAGGTGCAATTATCGCGAGCTTTTTATTAGGAGCGTTAAAACCATCACGTGACCAATTAGAAGAAGCGGTATCGTTCTACAACATTGCTGCAGAACGCGCAGAAATGATGGAAGGTGCTGATTTACCTGGTACGTTTTTAATCCAACTAATCAATGAATTAAACCAAATTACACCTGAGTCGTACCAACTCGAGGTTAAAAAGAGAGAAGTGTGAGCAAGATGCAATTTAAAAGATCTTATTTAAATGTATATTTTATTGCAGGTACCCAAGATGTTAAAAAAGGTGAGTTAACTGATATTTTAAAACAAGCATTAGAAGCTGGTATTACGATGTTTCAATTTCGTGAAAAAGGACCTTCAGCGTTAACAGGAGAGGCTAAAAAGCAGAAAGCGATTGAATTAAAAGCTTTATGTCATGAATATGATGTTCCTTTTATTGTGAATGATGACGTCATGCTTGCGATTGATATAGATGCTGATGGTGTTCACGTAGGTCAAGATGATGAAAAGGTCGCTAATTTTTATCAACAATTAAGTGATAAGATAATTGGATTAAGCGTGCGTGATTTTAAAGAATATGATCAATCTGATTTAACACATGTCGATTACATCGGAGTTGGACCAGTTTATGCGACACAATCCAAGGCTGATGCTAAACAACCTGGCGGTATTGAATTAATACGTCGTATGAGAGAATATGATAATACTATTCCAATTGTTGCGATTGGTGGTATTACTGAAGAAAATGTAGCACCATTAGTTAAGAATGGGGCAGATGGGATTGCGACAATTTCTTCTATAACTGCTAGCCAAAATATTGAAAAATCTGTGTCACGTTTTCTTGAAAACTTCAAATCATAAAAGAATTACTCGAATAATGTTTCCCCATTAAGATAATATATGATAAAATACACCTTATGTGAATAAATTATTGAGGTGGAAAAATGAAGAACAAAGCGCTATTAGCGACGCTCGTTGGTGTTGCATTATTATTAGCCGGTTGTGATTACAGTCAACCAGAAAATAGAACGGGTTTCTTTTATAATACGTTTGTTTCTCCAATGGATAGTTTAATTCATTGGCTAGGCGAAAACTTAAATAATAATTATGGTTGGGCCATCATTATTATTGTATTAGTTGTTCGTATTGTCTTATTGCCATTTATGTTAGCGAACTATAAAAATATGCATATGATGCGCGAAAAAATGAAAGTGGCTAAACCTGAAATGACAGAAGCACAAGAAAAGGTTAAGCGCGCACGTACATCTGAAGATAAAATGGCAGCAAACCAAGAAATGATGCAGGTTTATAAAAAATACAACCTTAATCCAGCTGCAACAATGCTCGGTTGTTTACCAATGATTATACAATTGCCAATTATCATGGCGTTATATACTGTTTTAAAATATCCGTCAGGTGGCGGTATTACGAAGTATTCGGATTTCTTATGGTTCCAATTAGATAAACCAGATATTTGGATTACATTAATTGCCGGTGCTTTATATTTCCTTCAAGCATATATTAGTATGGGCAATATGCCTAAAGAACAGCGTCAAATGGGCTATATGATGATGATTATTTCACCTATTGTAATTATTTGGATGTCATATAGTTCTGCCGCAGCATTAGGTTTATATTGGTCTGTATCTGCCGCTTTCCTTACTGTCCAAATGTATATTGCGAATAAAGTATATAGTAAGAAAGCCAAAGAAGAAGTGGCACCACTTCTTGCAAAACTGGAAGAAGAGAAAAATCCTAAAACCGGTAAAAATACACAAGTTGTTTCTAAAAAGAATAAAAAGAAATAATATGAAAGCGTGACGAAGCACTAGGAGCTTACGTCACGCTTTTTGTGTAATTTAGTCTAAATGATGGGATTGCCATTCATTAAAAAATTGTTGTAAAAATGTCTCCACAACATGATGGCGTTGATCGGCTATCTTTTTTCCTTTAGGTGTATTCATTAAGTCTTTTAATTTTAATAATTTTTCAAAACAATGTTTCACCGCTGAAGGAGGCAAAGTAGTCACGTCCTCCATTTGTTGCATTTCATTATAATTGTAATGACCGGTCCACAGGGGTTCTTCAAATACGCCAGCAAATTGAAAGGTCCTTGCTAATCCGATCGCACCTAACGCATCTAAACGATCTGCATCTTGTACGATTTGAGCTTCAATCGTTTGAAGGGTGTTTACTTGATGACGATGACGGAAACTCATATGCGTTATAACGTAGACAATCTCGTCTTGCTCCTCTTTGGAAACATGAATACGATTTAGAAATTGTCTCAGTGCCTCAATAGAAATGGCATGAGGTAATTTTTCATCTACAGTATCATGTAAAAGGGCTGCCAATTGAATCACACGTAAGTTCGCATTTGGGTAATCCTTGGCGATGGTTAATGCCAATTGTAAGACGCGTTCCACGTGTGTATGGTCATGACCGCTATGATCTCGTTGATGAAGAGAGGTCATAAATGCTCTCGATTGTGTAATATAATCGATTTGTGTCATCTTTTTACTCCTTGTCTATAAAATTGGCGACAATAATTGACTGATGGATTCTTTAAATTTAATCCATAATCCGCGTTGCTCATAACGTTCTTTTGTTAATTCAGAACAAACCTTTAAATCTTCTTCAAAGCTTTGTCTTACCTCTTTTGCTAAGTGGTCATTGTACACAAACGCATTCACCTCGAAATTTAAAGTGAAACTTCGATTATCCATGTTTGTTGTACCAACACTTGTGATTTCATCATCAATGGTTAAAGTTTTCGCATGTAAAAAGCCATTTTCATATAAGTACACTTTGGCGCCCGCTTCAAGTAGACTTGCTACATTTTTATATGTTGCCCAGTATACAAAAGGGTGGTCTGGCTTACATGGGATCATAATATTAACATTGACACCGCCTAAAGCTGCAATTTTAAGCGCGTCCATAAAGGCTTCATCAGGTATAAAATAGGGAGTTTGAATATAAATATCTTTTTCAGCCATAGAAATCATTTTTAAATATCCATATTTAATTTGTTCCCAAGATTCATCAGGACCACTTGAAGCAATTTGAACACCAATATTACCTGTTTTACCTTCTGCATTGTTTGGAAAATATTTACTTGAATATTCGATGTTATTGCGGTGTGATTGTGAGTTCCAATCTAATATGAAGCGTAACTGTAAAGCATTGACCGCTTCTCCGGTAATACGTAAGTGTGTATCACGCCAATAGCCAAACTTTTTAGATAAACCTAAATATTCATTTCCGACATTAAACCCACCCACATAACCAATATTGCCATCAATGACAACAATTTTACGGTGGTTGCGATTATTCATACGTAGATTAATCAATGGTAATTTTGAAGGGAAGAAAGCTTCGACTTTACCACCTTTTTCTTTAAACAACTTAAAGTCGCGTAAGGTTAAGGTCCGTGAACCCATATCATCGTATAACATTTTAATTTCCAGGCCTTCATCCAACTTTTGTTCGAGCAATTCTAAGATACTTTCACCTAATGTATCATTTCTAAAAATGTAATATTGAATATGTACATAGGATTTAGCATTTAAAATATCTTTTTTGAGTTGGTTGAATTTATCGTGACCATCAGTAAACATTTGAATTTCGTTATTATTTGTATAGAAAGCAGCATTATTATAAACAAGCATTTGAATCATGTGTTTATAATGCTCAATATGAGGATTATCCGCTTCGAATTCATCTCTACGTAATAAATCAAGTTGTTGATTTACAATTTGTTCTAAACCAATACGGTCTTTTTCCTCTAATTTAAAGATAGAACGTCTTTGAATTTGGCGACCAAATAAAAGATAAAGAATAAACCCTAAAATTGGAATTAAGCCAAGTACAAGAATCCATGCCCATATAGAACCTGCACTCCGACGTTCCATAAAAATAATAATAAAAACAAATCCTAAATTTAATAAGAAAGCACCAATGAAAATGTAATTCATGATGGCGTTCAAATCAAATCCATACGACACAAGCATATCTAGCATTGGATGTGTCCTCCCTTATCTTTTTAGTAGTATATCATTTTTTGTGATAAATCGGGAGTTGTCCCGTTGACATATACCTATATAGGGTATAATATAAAGGTAAATGATCACGATAGGAGTTTTTCATATGACGGAAAAAGCCCATCATTCAGAAGAAATTAAACGAAATTTAAAATCGCGCATGAATCGGATTGAAGGTCAGGTTCGGGCGATTAATCGTATGATAGAAGAAGATGTGTATTGTGATGATGTATTAACACAAATACGTGCGACACGTTCGGCGTTAAATAGTGTTGCGACACGGTTATTAGATCATCATATGAAGGGATGTATTATGCATAAAATCGAAAATGGCGCCGAACAAGAAGCCATGGAAGAACTATTAGTCACATTCCAAAAATTAATGAAAGATTGAGAGGAATCTATTGATGCAACAAAGCACAGTGCTTATTAAAGCATTAAATACTGAAGAAGATCAACAACGTTTAATGACTCGATTAAACGATATGACTGGTGTTGAACAAGTTACAATTGATATGGCTAATCAAACAGTCAAATTAAGTTATGAAACACCTATGAATTTAAATACTTTAGAAAAAGAAATTTATGATGCAGGTTTTCCTGTCATCGATGCGTATTAAAAACGATAAAAGGAGTGTCATTAAATGGAAAAATATACAATTGCAGTAGAAGGTATGACATGTGATCATTGTAAAGCAGCAGTAGAGGAAGCGGTAAGTGAAAATCAATCAGTTGTTTCTGTTGAAGCATTTCCTTCAGAAGATAAAGTAGAAGTTGAAACAAATGATGAATCAGCACTTAAAGATATTAAACAACGCATTTATGATGTTGGTTATGATGTGAAGTAGGACGAATAGCAGTCGTTTCATAGCGAGGTTGGGTTAATTCGATTAGGAGTTAAGCAATAGTCAACGAGATGTATCAATTAGTCAAATCGTGGGCTTACCGATAGTAATGTCTTATACCCAGCCCCGCTTTATTTAGACTTTAATAAATACCATATAGGGGTATAGGAGCGATTAATATGGTCAAAGAAACTTTTAAAATTTCAGGAATGCATTGTGCAGCATGTGCTTCACGTATCGAACGTGTCCTTAATCGAGAAGACGGTGTAGATGAAATGACGGTCAATTTAGTGATGGAAAAAGGGACAGTTTCTTATGATCCTAAGAAGATTTCGCGTGAGCAAATTTTTGAACGTATTCAAAAAATTGGTTTTGAGGCATATGAGATTAAATCGCATCAAGAGACAAAACAACGTCAAAAAGATGAATTGAAACATCAAAAATATAAATTTATTATCTCGTTAGTGCTCTCACTGCCATTGATTTATACGATGTTTGCGCATTTTAGCTTTTTAGATTTTGTCCCCGTTCCACAACTATTTATGAATCCTTGGTTTCAATTATTGTTAGCTACACCAATTCAATTTATTTTAGGGGCTCAATTTTATGTTGGGGCTTATCGTTCTTTAAGCAATAAAAGTGCGAATATGGATGTACTCGTAGCAATGGGTACGTCCGCAGCGTATTTTTATAGTATCTATTTAATGATAGTACATTTTGGTAGCGGCCATGATGTGCCACTATATTTTGAAACAAGTGCTGTATTAATTACGTTAATTTTATTAGGTAAATACTTTGAAAAACGTGCTAAAGGCCATGCAAGTGATGCAATCGAGAAATTAGCCTCTTTACAAGTCAAAGAAGCGGAAGTTGAACGCCAAGGTAAGGTTGAATTTGTCCCAGTTGAACGTGTCAAAGTAGGGGACGTTGTTTGGGTACGCAGTGGTGAAACAATTCCTTTAGATGGTGAAATTATCGAAGGTACCACTACCATTGATGAATCATTAGTGACTGGGGAGAGTATGCCAGTTGAAAAAAATGAAGGTCATGAAGTCATTGGAAGTACGATCAATCAAACTAATTTTATTAAAGTACGTGTAACACATGTCGGAGAGGATTTGGTTCTAAATCAAATTATCAATGTAGTCGAACAAGCTCAAAATGATAAACCACCTATTCAAAGATTAGCAGACAAAATTTCAAATATATTTGTTCCAGCTGTCGTCAGCATAGCGATTATTGCATTTTTAATTTGGTATATTTGGGTAACACCTCAAGAGATGAGTAAGTCATTAGAAATATTTATTGCTGTGATTGTCATTGCCTGTCCGTGTGCTCTAGGTTTAGCAACGCCAACTTCAATAATGGTTGGATCTGGTAGAGCAGCCAAATCAGGTATTTTGTTCAAAACGGCAGAAGCTTTAGAACAAACTCAAAAAGTAGATACACTTGTATTTGATAAAACAGGTACGATTACAAATGGTCATCCTCAAGTTACTTCTGTAGTTGAAATAATGCACGATGAGCACGTGCCTAGTTATATCAAAAGTTTAGAAATGCAATCTGAGCATCCGTTATCACGTGCACTAGTGGACTATTATGAAGATGCACAAGCCTATTCCATTCAATCGTTTCAAACGCATACAGGAAGTGGTATTTCAGGTATCATTGAAGATCAATCAGTGCGCATTGAATCTATTGCTTCGATTCAAAAAGAAATGACGTTAAATACAGCGCAACAAGATACGGTCGAGGAGATGGAAGAAACAGGTGCAACTGTAATAGGTGTTGTAATCAATGAACAGTTGATGACGCTCATTGGATTGAGAGACGAACCTAAACCGCACGCCGAAACGATGATTGAACAACTAAAACCAAACTATGATGTGATACTCTTAAGCGGTGATAGTCAAAAAACAGCAGAAGCCATCGCAAAACAAGTGTCTATTCAACAAGTGATTGCCAATGTTAAACCAGAAGAAAAATCTAATATCATTAGCAAACTACAACAAGAGGGCAAATCTGTCATGATGATTGGTGATGGGGTCAATGATGCTCCGGCACTCATGCAAAGTGATATTGGTATCGCAATGGGCTCTGGTTCAGATATTGCCATAGAATCTGCGGATATCGCTTTAGTTAAAAATAACTTAAATGATATTCCTAAATCTCTATTTTTAAGTAAACTTACTATGAAAAATATTAAACAAAATTTATTCTTTGCTTTCATTTATAACTTAATTGGTATTCCGATTGCAGCCAGTGGATTTTTAGCTCCGTGGTTGGCAGGAACAGCCATGGCATTTAGTTCTGTGTCAGTCGTATTGAATGCTTTACGCTTAAATATTATTAAAAAATAATTAAAAAACAATTAAAAATAACGATTTGATGTAGTAAAGTGTGAAAATTTGGGGTAGTATATAGTTAGTAGACTGATAAACTCGAGGTGATCATATGGCAAATCAAACTGATAAGCTACAAAATGTGGTCAAAATGTTATCATCAATCGGTGTGAAGGTTAAAAAAACAAAATCACGATTAGATATTATGCGATCACTACCAACAACAGAGCCAGCCACAAACAAGTTGAAATAATATATAATGTCACAAGCAGATTATGTCAGTCATTTAAAATCAACTTAAATTAAAATAAAGCTCAGTTGAGGTTGGGACAAAAGCGCTCAGGATTTGAGCAGAAGTGAACGAAAAGCTAAAATTGTTTTTCAAATTTTGGCGAATCGTGAACTTTCTGCCGAAAATCCTGCTTTTGGGACACCGTTAATCGGTTTCCGAGAGTATTAGCGTTTGATGTCTTAGCCTCGACTGAGCTTTTTTTAATAAAAGGGAAATGAGCAGCTTATATTAACTTTTCTGTAGATTTACGTTTACGATGAGGTATCTCCTTGCTGATACCGTTGTGGTCGATGGTAGTAAATACTTAAGAGTACACCGACACCGATCATTAAACTCCAAATAGAACTTCCGCCATAACTAATAAATGGAAGCGGGATCCCCGTAATAGGTAATAACTGAATGGTCATACCGATGTTTTGGATAATGTGGAATAGCAATAAACTCATATAACCAATGATAAATGTTTTATTAAATAAACTTTCTTGATGAATTGCTAAGCGCGCTAAATGCAAGAGCAATAATAAAAATACAACTAATAATAAGACAGCGCCAATAAATCCAAATTCTTCCCCGATAACTGAAAATATAAAGTCAGTATGGTTCTCAGGAATGTAAACCTCTCCATGATTAAAGCCTTTTCCAATTAATTGACCTGAACCAATTGCTTTCATAGATTCCGTTAAGTGGAAGCCATCACCTGAACTATATGTATAAGGGTCAAGCCAAGAATTGATACGCCCAAGTTGATACGTTTTAATACCAGCAATATTTTCAATGAGACTTGGTTTAAATATAATCGAAAGCACAAGACTCACACCGACCGCAATGATGACACCAAATATAGGTGCAAGTATTTTCCAGGTAATACCACTAACGATCATGACACCTGCAATAATCGCTAAGAAAACTAATGTCGTACCTAAGTCATTTTGTAAAAGGATTAGCACCATCGGAACAATTGAGACAAGCCCAATTTTGAGGATTAACTTCACATCTGTTTCGATGGATTTATTAAATGTAAATCGATTGTGTTGTGCTACGACACTAGCCAACGCTAAGATGAGCACAATCTTCATAAACTCTGATGGTTGAATGCTGATTGGTCCTAGTCGATACCAACTCTTTGCACCATTAATAACAGGTGTAATGGGTGACTCAGGAAGAATCAATAAACCTAAGAGCAAGAAGTTAAATATCACATAAATCAACATTGTATTTTTGCGAATAGTCTTTGGAGAAAAGAGCATAATGACTAAGGCAGCAATGGCGCCCGTTAAATAATAAAATCCTTGTCTAATACTAAAATCAGCGCTATATTGACCACCACTCATCGCTGAGTGAATGGTTAAAATACTGATTAAACATAATATCGCGAGTAAAATAATAAGCCGCCAATCTAGACGACGAAAAAAGGATTTTTGTGCTTGTTGACGTGAAGAAGCCATGACAATCTCCTTTGTAAAAAATTTTTCTATGTTTTATTATATACCGATTCTACCTAAGTTGTAATCAAATTGCTATTAAAGTCTAAAAATAAATGCATTATAAATCCATCTCATGGTAAGATGTAGTTTAGAAAATAATTTGGAGGCGGACTTATGGCAAAAGAAAGATTATGTATTATTTATGGTGGTAAAAGTGCCGAACATGATGTTTCTATATTAACAGCACAAAATGTTTTAAATGCGATTGACAAATCACAATATGATGTCGACATTATTTACATTACAAATGATGGTGCTTGGAAAAAGAAAGATCATATTACTGATAACATATCAGATATTAATATATTAAGGTTAGAAGACGTTGAAGAAGGAGAAGTTTCAACATTATTAACTTCATCTAGTCAAGGTGGTTCATACGATGCAGTGTTCCCATTATTACATGGACCAAATGGTGAAGATGGTACCATTCAGGGATTATTTGAAGTCTTAGATATCCCTTATGTAGGTAATGGTGTTTTAGCAGCTTCAAGTTCAATGGATAAACTTGTCATGAAACAATTGTTTGCACACAGAGGATTACCACAACTGCCATATGTGAGCTTTTTACGAAGCGAATATGAGAAATATCAACATAATATTTTAAAATTAGTTAAAGACAAACTTGAATTTCCTGTTTTCGTTAAACCTGCTAATCTTGGTTCAAGTGTAGGTATCAGCAAGTGTGATGACGAAGCATCACTTATCGAAGGTATTGAGGAAGCATTTCAATTTGATCGTAAATTAGTCATTGAACAAGGTGTAAATGCTAGAGAAATTGAAGTGGCTGTATTAGGAAATGATTACCCAGAAACAACATGGCCTGGAGAAGTCATTAAAGATGTTGATTTTTATGACTATAAATCAAAATATAAAGATGGCAAAGTGAAGTTAAGTATTCCAGCAGAACTCGACAAAAACGTTCAAATGACTTTACGTAATATGGCAATTGAAGCCTTTAAAGCAACTGATTGCTCAGGCTTATTACGTGCCGATTTCTTCGTAACAGAAGATCAACAAATCTATATTAACGAGACAAATGCGATGCCTGGATTTACAGAGTTTAGTATGTATCCAAAACTTTGGGAAAACATGGGCATTCCATATGCAGAGTTAATTACAAAATTAATCGAATTAGCAAAAGAACGTCATGCAGATAAACATAAAAATAAATATAAAATTGATTAATAAAAGAGGTGCAGACTGTTGATACATGTTACATTACATCAAATTGCACAATGGCTTGATGACTGCGAAATTGATGATCGTTATCTTGACCATACGATATCAGGCGCAACGATTGACTCAAGACATATTGAAGAAGGCCAACTGTTTATTCCTTTTAAAGGGGAAAACGTAGACGGTCATCGTTTTTGTGAACAAGCATTAAAAGACGGGGCTGGCGCTGTGCTCTATGAAACAGATAGCGACATTGAGCCACCCACTGAAGGGCCGGTCATCTATGTCAAAAATACGTTGAGTGCATTACAACAACTTGCTGAACATTATTTAGCTTATGTGCAACCAACTGTTATTGCAGTAACAGGATCAAACGGTAAAACGACAACAAAAGATATGATCGAAAATTTACTATCAAGTCGCTACCGAGTTAAGAAAACACAAGGTAACTACAATAATGAAATTGGAATGCCGTTGACGATTCTTGAATTAGATGAAGATACAGAAGTTTCAATATTAGAAATGGGCATGTCAGGTTTTCACGAAATTGAATTACTTTCAAAGATTGCTAAACCAGACATCGCTGTCATTACAAACATCGGAGAATCTCACATGCAAGATTTAGGATCACGTGAAGGCATTGCTCAAGCCAAATTCGAAATTGTTCAGGGTCTCAAAAAAGATGGTTGCTTAATTTATGATGGAGATGAGCCGTTATTAAAACCACACGTTGAAACGTTAAAAGAAGCGAAAACGTATAGCGTAGGGTTAGGTAAAGAGAACCATCAACAGTGCCACATTATTGAACATAATCAATTTGGTATTACATTCTCAATCAATGGTAAGGAAGAATATTCCATCCCAGTGCTTGGTGAACATAATATGCAAAATGCAACGTTTGCCATCACGATCGCGCAGTTATTAGATGTTTCAAACGAAGCTATTCATGAGCAATTAAAATACTTAACACTAACAGGTATGAGAATGCAGAAGTTTCAATCGCCGAGTGGGGCATTAGTAATTAATGATGCCTATAATGCGAGTCCAACAAGTATGAAAGCAGCAATCGATACGCTATCTTCTATGGATGGACGTAAAATATTAATTCTTGGTGATGTGTTAGAATTGGGCGCACAATCGAAACAAATGCATGCATCAGTCGGTAGATATTTAGAAAATAAAAATATAGACATGATGTATACATTTGGTGAAGCGGCCATGGATATTCATGAAAAAGGAAAACACTTTGTAGAAGAAGCGATTCATTTTGATACGAAAGATAAAATGAGCAAGTATATTCGTTCGATCCTTCTTCAAAAAGATATCGTTCTTGTTAAAGGCTCTCGAGGCATGCATTTAGAAGAAGTTGTCGATGAATTGATTGAAGCAAAATAAGTGACGATTTATGAGACAAAGACTCATTTCTCTATTAAGAGAATTGGGTCTTTTTTGATTTAAACAGGGTAGACTCACTTTTAAAAGTTGCGTTGATTTTTCTGTTTAAAAGTCAACTTAACGAGTCGGATTTTAAAGTGACATCGTCCTCGTTTATTGCGATATTGTGACTTAGGTGGTAATATGTAGAAGTTAGATTAAACTTATATAACAAAATCATATAGAATTACGAACGATAAAGGAGAATTACTTTGCAAAATTTTATTGAACTAGGTGTTTCTGAAAAGACAGCAGAAACCCTTGAGGCTATGGGATTTACTGAGCCGACTCCCATTCAAAAAGACAGTATCCCATATGCACTTAAAAATGTAGATATACTCGGGCAAGCACAAACAGGGACAGGTAAAACAGGCGCCTTTGGTATCCCGTTGATTGAGAAGGTAGTAGGTAAGCAAGGTGTACAAGCATTGATTTTAGCACCTACACGAGAGCTTGCAATGCAGGTGGCTGAGCAATTAAGAGAATTTAGCCGAAATCAAAAGGTCCAAATTGTAACTGTTTTTGGTGGTATGCCGATCGATAGACAAATCAAATCGCTTAAAAAAGGCCCTCAAATTGTAGTTGGTACGCCAGGTCGAGTGATTGATCATATTAATAGACGCACTTTAAAAACACAAGATATTAAAACATTAATCCTTGATGAAGCTGACGAAATGATGAATATGGGCTTCATTGATGATATGCGTTATATTATGAGCAAATTACCATCTGAAAATCGTCAAACAATGCTCTTTTCAGCGACAATGCCAAAAGCAATTCAAGAACTTGTTCAAAACTTTATGAATGATCCAAAAATCATTAAAACAATGAACAATGAAATCTCTGATCCTCAAATTGATGAATACTATACAATTGTTAAAGAATTAGAGAAGTTTGAAACATTTACTAATTTCTTAGATGTTCATCAACCAGAACTTGCGATTGTTTTTGGACGTACGAAACGTCGTGTCGATGAATTAACAAGTGCTTTATTATCAAAAGGCTATAAAGCTGAAGGATTACATGGTGACATTACACAAGCTAAACGATTAGAAGTACTTAAAAAGTTTAAAAATGATCAATTAGACATCTTAGTAGCCACTGACGTAGCAGCGCGTGGTCTAGATATTTCAGGTGTAAGTCACGTATATAATTTTGATATTCCTCAAGATACTGAAAGCTATACTCACCGTATCGGCAGAACAGGTCGTGCGGGTAAGCATGGTATCGCTGTTACATTTGTTAACCCGATTGAGATGGACTATATCCGACAAATTGAACAAACAAATCGCCGTCAAATGCGTTCACTACGCCCACCATACCGTAAGGAAGTTTTAAAAGCACGTGAAGATGAAATTAAAAATAAAGTTGAAAAATGGGTAGCAGGCGAAAAAGAAGCTCGAATTGAAAAAATCGCAAAACAATTATTAGAGACATATAACCAAGAAGATTTAGTGACTGCACTATTACAAGAATTAGTTGAATCTAATGATGACGTTGAAATTCAATTAACTTTTGAAAAGCCACTTGCGCGTAAATCACGTTCACAAAAAGGTGGACGTAAAAGTAACAATAAACGTCATTCAAAATCTTCCCGAAATTTCAAATCAAATCACCATAAAAAAGGTAATAACAAACAAAAACGTGATGTAAAAGTGAAAAAAGGACGTACTTTTGCAGACCATCAAAAATAGATAGATGTTTAAGGAGAATGTAGTACACATGTGCTACGTTCTTTTTTTATGGATGAAGTAAAATGGCTCTATTCCAGCAAGAACCAATTGGATTTTTATAAAATAGATTTTTTGAGGCTCTCCATAATAATTAAGCTGTATGCTATAATAACCAATAACAAAATCAAGGAGTCGAGCGGAATGAAAGGGCAGTTTCATAGGAGTCCATTATGTACAAGACTTTATTTATTGCAATATAATTTACTGGATTTATTGGTGACGTTTATTATATTAGGCGCATTTATTTTTGCGGCGGTTTATTATCATTGGCCTCATTTTTGGTTGTACCTCTTTATAGGGCTAGCCATTATTGATCTCATTTACCGTATCATTTCTCCAATTTCCGAGTTTTATTTTACACAATATCGGGTGATAGATGAACGTATTGAGGTAAAACGTGGCCTTTGGTTTCAAGAATTAGATGTAATTAAAATTAAGCATATTCAATTTATGTCTCGACAAAGTGGTCCCTTAACACGTCGTCATCAGTTAAGCGCTCTAACATTATTTACGGCAGGGAACGTTTTAACATTGCCTTATTTAAAAGAAAGTGATGTCACCCACCTTGAAGACGATATTTTAAATGTTTTGGAAAGAGGTGATGTTAATGGATAATCCACAAAAATTACATCCCATCACGTACTTCACGGGTCTCATTAAGGTGATTAAACAGAACTTTATATTGATCATTATTTTTGTATTTTTTCAGATGAAAGATTTTGATTTTACAAATTGGAAGAGTTATATCGTACCGGGTGTTGTGACCCTTGCTTTTCTTGTTGGATTTATTAGATCGGCCATTATCACCTATAGAACGCGTTATTGGATTGAAGGAGATCATTTTATTGTGACTTCAGGGATTTTTAATTATGAACGTAAGGAGCTCGATATTAGACGTATTCAGTCCATTGATACTACACAAGATGTCGTTCATCGTATTGTTGGGGGTGTCAAATTGATTGTTAAGACACCGAGTGATGGTATTGATTTAGAAACGATTACGCGCCAACAAAGTGAACTGATTCGTGAGACATTACAAACAAAACAAAACCAACTTTTACATACGCAAACTGATGCGCCAACGGACTCGGTAACTTCAAGTGCGGAAGTTGAGAAGGAAGAAGTGCCTACAGAAGCACTATTTCGCTTATCTACAAAGAATTTGATTTTAATGTCTATGACAAACGAAGCGATTTTTGTGGCACTATTGACTATTGGACCTATTTTAGGTTCGATGACGGAGTTAATCCCATGGGAAGCGTTATTTGACACAGTAGGTACAGTGTTTAGAGGCGCCATTAGCACTACTATTTTTACAATTTGTGTTTTATTATTGATTAGTTACATAATCGGTATCGTAATCAATTTTGTGCGTTATTTTGGATTTATGTTGTACCGAAATGGTGACTTACTAACAGTGCGTTATGGTTTATTGAGTGTTAAAAATATGACGGTACCACTTTCTAGAGTTCAATCGATTATCGAAAAACAATCCTTTATTCAACGTTTATTTGGATACACTTCTTTTCAATTTGTGACGACAAGCGATATGAAAACCAATTTAGAAGATGATACAACAGACGGTAACGTCATCGTACTCCCATTTATTCAAAAAGAGGAAGCGTTAAAAATCTTTAGTGAGCTTGTGCCAGATACTGCTTTTTATAATGCTCAAAAAGGGTTACCATGGCGAGGATTCCATCGTCGTTTTTGGCTTTGGTGTATAGGACTTATCGTTGTCGGTGGTGTTGCAGAGTATTATTTAAATCAGTATATTGCTCATTGGTTATGGCTTCCTATTAGCGTGATTATTATCTATTCTATTATTCATAGTTTGCTTGCGGTGACACAAAGTGGTATGACAATCACTCAGCAAGAACTTACAGTGCGAAAAGTAAAGTTATTTAGTTTTGAAACAGATTACGTGAAGCATTCTAAGATTATCGGATTCTATCAGATGAGCCATCCATTCATGCAACGTGCGCAATTGAGACACTTTCATTTTGAGGTGGCAAGTGGTCAAGACTATCGTAAAATAGGACTCAAGTTCGCTGAAAATGAGCAAGCTCATCGTTGCTTTAATTGGTACATCAAAGGAGATGTGAATGATGCATAAAATGAGTAAAAATGGCATAAAAGTCATGCGTCAAGTGGCATGGATTTATGCGTTGATTGGATTATTGATCGTACTCGGACTTTTGATTACGAGCTTCTTTGTAGATGGTTTTGCGCAAAGCGTCTTGAGAATCTCAACGTTGGTGGCTGCTGTTCTTTTAATCATCTTTATCATCATTAGTGTCTGGATTAAACCGAAATACGAATACCTTAACTTTGGATACGCTTATAACGAGGAGTTCATAACCATTCGCAAAGGATTTTTATGGATTAAACAAGCGAAAATGCCGATTTTTCGTATTCAAAATATTGATATGGATGAAGGGTTTTTTATGAGAAAGTATGATTTAGTGACCATCACATTATCCAGTGCTGGAGGAAATCGTACACTCAAATTGTTAGATAAGATGGAAGCGAGTAAAGTAATGCAAAAAATAAAAACCAGTGCCGTACCTAGCGATCAATTTAATAGAAAATTAGATGATGAAATCGCAGAATTATCGAATGACAATGAGAGAGAAGAGGAAGACGTATGATTCACGGGATAGGTATAGATTTAATTGAAATTGATCGCTTACAAACGATTGTGAACCGAAAACCTCATTTCCCACAACGCATTTTATCTGAAAGTGAATTTAAAAAATATAATCAGATTTCGAGTCCAAAGCGACAAATTGAGTTTTTAGCTGGTCGTTTTGCTGTTAAAGAAGCATTTAGTAAAGCTTTAGGGACAGGTATTGGTAAGGAAGTTGCGTTTCAAGACATCCATTGTGAAAATGATGCAAACGGCCGTCCATATATTCAATTTGAAGGTTTTACTGTACATGTTTCCATTTCTCACACAGATCATTATGCAACAAGTCAAGTAGTGTTAGAAAAAGCTTAAAAAAGTTGTCTTACATCTATGGTTTGTGTTTAACGTAGCATCCTTTAGCCTGTTATAATTAGAATGAGATACATTTGAGGAGTGAGAAAGATATATGGCAGGTAAATACTATCGACCCACCGTTTTAAATATAGATTTAGAAGCAATTACTGAAAACTACAAAGCATTAAGCACATTACATGCTAATAAAACATTAATGGCAGTTGTAAAAGCGAATGCTTATGGTTTAGGTAGTGTTGCCATAGCGAATCATTTAAAATCATTAGGGGCAGAATTTTTCTGTGTCGCTACTTTAGATGAAGCGATAGAATTAAGAATGTATGGTATTCGCGAAAAAATATTGATTTTGTCGAGCATACCACCTTATGCAATTAATAAAGCCATTCAACACCGTGTGGCTATTGCAGCCCCATCAAAAGAATGGTTAGAAGAAACAATTCGTTATATTGATGAAGATACAAGTAAATCCGTTTGGTTACATATCAAAATAGATACAGGAATGAACCGTCTTGGCATTAAGGATGTACAAACTTACCGAGAAATGATTGAAATGATTCATGCGCATCCAAACTTAATATTTGAAGGTGCGTTTTCTCATTTTTCTTCTGCTGATGAAGAAAATGATTCAGCTCAAAAACAATACGAAATATTTGAAGCAATTGTAAAAGAAGCTGAACGTCCTGATTATGTTCATATCCAAAATTCTGCTGGTTCACTTCGTTTTGATCCGGCTTTATGCAATGCGTTCCGTTCAGGAATTGCATTATATGGGTATTACCCATCACCATTTATTGAACAAAAAGAGACAGCGCAGTTATATCCATCCGTTCAGTTAACCACAGAAGTGATGCAAGTGAAATCACTGAAAAAAGGTGAAGTCATTGGTTACGGCGAAACATATAAAGCTAAAGAAGATATGTATATTGCTTTATTACCAATTGGCTATGCGGATGGTTATTTAAGATGTATGCAAGGCGCTCACGTCAGTATTAATGGTGAACAGTGTGAAGTCGTTGGTCGTGTGAGTATGGATCAAATTGCTGTTCAAGTCCCATCTACTGTAAAATTAGGGGATTCCGCCGTTATTTTAGAACGCGCATCGCACCATCCTCAATCATTAGAAGCCATTGCTGAAAAGCAACAAACTATCAATTATGAAGTATTATGTAATTTTGGGCGTAGAATACCAAGAAATTATCACTTAGGACAAAAAACTGAAATATGGAATGAATTGTTAAAATAGTATGGTTAAATGAAATAAATTTTGTTATCATGATTATTAATTAGAGAATTTTTGTGTTGTATTGGTTTGGAGGTCCTAGTTATGTCAACGTTCAATCAAACAAGAGTTAAAACATTGGAACAGTCATTAAAAGAAGGTTACTTACAAATGGCAGATTTAAATCTCTCCCTAGCAACTGAAGCCTATTCGGTGGAATGTGAAGCATGTGATTGCAATGAATCACATTTAAGCAATTATAAGGACGACTAGATGAAGCGAGGAGACGTTTATCTAGCGGATTTATCTCCGGTGCAAGGGTCTGAACAAGGGGGAGTAAGACCCGTCGTCATTATCCAAAATGACACTGGAAATAAATATAGCCCGACAGTTATCGTCGCAGCGATAACGGGCAGAATTAACAAAGCTAAGATACCAACACATGTTGAAATTGAAAAACACAAATATAAACTGGATAAAGATTCAGTTATCTTATTAGAACAAATTAGAACCGTCGACAAAAAACGACTTAAAGAAAAATTAACCTACCTATCTGATAAAAAAATGAGAGAAGTTAATAATGCTCTCGGTATCAGTTTAGGTTTACATATGCAACATCACAGAAAAGATCAACATGCGAAGTGATTATTGATGGGAATATGTTTAAGGTTATTCATTTAGTAGTGTCATTATGGGGTGTATTTAATGTGAATGGGAATATGGTCTCACATTAACACAATAGCATTACTATAAATGAAAACTTCAAAAGTGACCGGTTTCTAAAAGTGCGTGTCACATGCTTTTTAGAAACTGGGTCACTTTATTTTTAGTAGGAAGGAAGCGTCACAATCAAATATACTGATCTTTTCCCTTTAAGCATCTTTGTTTTTGATAGTGCACCACGTCCTGCTGTTTAATTGAGTAAAGGGAGGCCATGTTATGTCTCAAGATTTAGAGTCATTATACTTTAATAAATTAGACGCATTGCTTCAAGCGAATGATTCTAAACTGCTTTCGGAATATTTAAGTAATTTTCCCGAGGTAAGTAGTTCAGAAGCGATACCACCCGAACGTATTATTAAATTACATAAAATGTATTTACAACAACACCATTTAACTGATGAGCAATTGAATTTAAGTATGGATTGGTTAGAAGCTGTCGTACAACAGTTTGGATATAATTATTCAGACTATAAGCGGCTTGTGGATCGTATGCAAGTGCATGAAAAAGAGATGGATGTGGCTTCTCAATTACAACAAACTATGCTTAAAACGGATATTCCTCAGTTTGATAGCATTCAAATCGGGGTTATTTCAGTGGCGGCACATCGGGTGAGTGGTGATTATTTTAATTTAATTGATCATAAAGATGGAACGATGAGTTTTGCTGTAGCAGATGTCATTGGTAAAGGCATTCCTGCTGCGCTTGCCATGAGTATGATTAAATTTGGTATGGATTCGTATGGACATTCTCAATTGCCTAATGATGGATTGAAACGATTGAATCGTGTTGTTGAGAAAAACGTCAATCAAAACATGTTTGTGACGATGTTTTATGGACTTTACGAAGATTTAAATCATGTATTGTATTGTAGTTCAGCGGGTCATGAACCAGGATATATTTATCGTGCCGAAACAGATGAGTTTGAAGAAATCAAAGTAAGAGGTCGTGTGTTAGGGGTTAGTCCTCATATGCGATATCAACAAGAAGAAATCAAAATTCATATTGACGATATGATTATTATTTTTACAGATGGTGTAACAGAAGTTCGGAATCAAGATGGTGAATTTATCGATACAAACTATTTATTTGATTTCATTTCATCATATAAAGATTTACATCCTCAAGATATTGTGCAACTGTTATATGAAGAGTTATTAAGGTTGCAAGGGAATAGTAAGCGTGATGATCTTACGATATTAATTATAAAAAGAGTAGATTAGTACTGAAATTGAGATTAAAACGACTTAAAAAGGGTAAATTTGGTTAGTAAAGGATAAATGTAGGAGTGGAACAAATCATGAACCTTAATATTGAAACACGAGAATTAGAATCCTGCTATGAAATAAAAGTTGAAGGCGAATTAGATGTAGCGACTGTACCACAACTTGAAAGTATTTTAATACCAATGAGACAAGAGGGCAGTCACGATATATATGTCAATCTTGAAAATTTAACCTATATGGACTCTACAGGTTTAGGATTGTTTGTTGGTACATTGAAAGCATTAAATCAACATAATCGAGAATTATATATATTAGGTACAAATGCACGCATTAAACGTTTGTTTGAAATCACAGGTTTAAGTGAATTAATGCATGTTAATGAAGGATCGGAGGTTGAATAATATGACACAACCTAATGAGTGTGTTGAAATGAAAGTTCCAGCAGCAGCACAATATGTCAGTTTAATTCGCTTAACATTATCAGGTGTCTTTTCTCAAGTAGGTGCATCTTATAATGATATTGAAGATGCTAAAATTGCGGTGAGTGAAGCGGTCACAAACGCGGTAAAGCATGCCTACAAAGATAAAGAAGAAAAAGGATTTATTAATGTTGTTTTTGAGATGTTTAACGACTATATTAAAATTACTGTATCAGACAAAGGTGAAAGTTTTGATTATCAAGAAACAAAAGCTAACCTTGGACCTTATCAAGACAACGAAAATGTTGACTTTTTAAGAGAAGGTGGGTTAGGGTTATTTTTAATAGAATCTTTAATGGATGAAGTAACCGTAGACAAAGATACAGGCGTGACAATTAGTATGATTAAGTATATCAGAAAAGAGCAGGTGCCAAACAATGACGAAAGAGCAGAAATCGGTTAAAAACGTTTCACCTGAACAAATTAATGAGTGGATTACATTACACCAACAAGAACATGATGAAGAAGCACAAGAGAGATTAGTTAAACATTATGAGAAGTTGATTGAATCACTTGCTTATAAGTATTCAAAAGGTCAATCGCATCATGAAGATTTAGTGCAAGTAGGTATGGTCGGTCTGATTGGTGCGATTAATCGATTTGATTTATCATATGATCGAAAATTTGAAGCCTTCTTGGTACCTACTGTTATAGGCGAAATAAAGCGTTATTTACGTGATAAAACATGGAGTGTTCATGTACCAAGACGGATCAAAGAAATCGGACCTAGAATTAAAAAAGTAAGTGACGAGTTAACCAATGAGTTAGAGCGCTCTCCATCTATACATGAAATTGCTGAGCGACTTGAAGTATCAGATGAAGATGTTTTAGAGGCAATGGAAATGGGTCAAAGCTATAATGCGCTAAGTGTGGACCATTCTATTGAAGCAGATAAAGATGGCTCAACCGTAACACTCCTTGATATTATGGGAACTCAAGATGATAATTACGATTTAACAGAAAAACGAATGATTTTAGAACGTATTTTACCCATTTTATCTGAAAGGGAACGTGAAATCATTCAATGCACATTTATTGATGGCTTAAGTCAAAAAGAAACTGGTGAACGCATAGGATTAAGTCAAATGCATGTTTCCAGATTACAACGTACAGCTATACGTAAATTGCAAGAAGCAGCAAAACAATAATATGTATCACAACCGCCTTTTCTAAAGTAAATGTTGAAGCAATCTTTAGGAAAGGCGATTTTATTTGATGCCATCTCATATTAAAGTAATAACTGAAGTAGAAAAGAAAGTGGTGACTAGAGTGGAAGATTCATTGATTCAAACAATTCAACAAACATATCAGTATACTAAAAAACAAATAGAAGCAGTGTTAAACCTCTTAGAAGATAATAATACAGTACCTTTTATTGCTAGATATCGAAAAGAAGCAACAGGTGGGCTAGACGAAGTAGAAATTAAGACGATCTCGGATGAATATCAATATATGGTACAGCTTCAAAACAGAAAAGATGAAGTAATACATAAAATTGAAGAACAAGGTTTGCTCACTGAAGCATTAAAAAAAGATATTTTAGCACAAACGAAACTGCAACGTGTCGAGGATTTATACCGTCCATATAAACAAAAGAAAAAAACAAGAGCAACAGAAGCTAAAAGAAAAGGATTAGACGCATTAGCTGAATGGATTTATGCTCAAGAGATGACAACTTCTTTAGAAGAACAAAGTAAGAAGTATATAAACGACGAAGTTAAAACAGTAGATGAGGCGATGCAAGGCGCTCAAGATATAATAGCTGAAAAGATTGCAGACCAACCACAATATCGGAAATATATCCTTGATAAGACTATGAAAAATGGAACGATTTTAACTCAAAAACGTAAAAAAGCAGAAGACGAAAAGAAAACATATGAAATGTATTATGAATACGAAGAATCGATTCGTCATATTGCCAATCATCGTATTTTAGCCATTAACCGTGGTGAAAAAGAAAAAGTATTAACCGTTAAAGTGGATACAGATAAAGAAGCTTTAATTCAATTTCTTACTAAAAAAGAAGTACGCCACCAGAATGCATTATCAGAGGTAGTTCACCAAGCTATTGAAGATGCGATGAAGCGACTTATCTTTCCTTCAATTGAGCGTGAAATACGCCATGAATTAACACAAGGTGCTGAAGAACAAGCAATTACTGTATTTAGTGAAAACTTAAAAAGTCTATTATTACAACCTCCTTTAAAAGGTAAACGCGTTTTAGGTGTTGACCCAGCTTTTCGAACAGGTTGTAAATTAGCTGCAATTAATCCAGTTGGCACGTTTCTTGATAAAACTGTTATTTACCCACATCCACCGATTTCAAAAAAAGAAGAAGCGGCTAAACGTTTTGTCGATATGGTTAAAAAACATGATATTGAACTGGTAGCGATCGGTAACGGGACAGCAAGTAGAGAAACAGAACAATTTGTAGCTCAAATGATTCAAGACTATCAGCTACAAGCGCAATTTATCATAGTCAATGAAGCGGGGGCTTCAGTTTATTCAGCTTCTGAAATTGCACGTCAAGAATTCCCAGACTTTCAAGTTGAAGAGCGAAGTGCCGTGTCAATTGGTCGACGCGTACAGGATCCTTTAAGTGAGCTCGTAAAAATCGACCCTAAATCTATAGGAGTAGGACAATACCAGCATGATGTTAATCAAAAAGCGTTGACGAATGCATTAGACTTCGTCGTGGAAACAGTAGTGAACCAGGTAGGCGTTAACGTAAATACAGCTTCTACTACATTACTACAACACGTATCTGGGCTTTCAAAACAAATCGCAAATAATATTGTCAATTATCGTGAGGAAAACGGTTTATTTACACATCATACAGACATTCAAAAAGTAAAACGTTTAGGCCAAAAGACATTTGAACAATCAATTGGATTTATGAGAATCGTAAATGGCACTGAACCATTAGATAACACAGCCATTCATCCAGAAAGTTATGGGGTAACTTATGAACTATTAAAAGCATTAGACTTACCTGTTCATGAATTAGGTTCTGACATAATGAAAGATAAACTGAAATCGTTATCTATCTCTACCTATGCCCACGAGTTAAATGTGGGTATACCGACATTAGAAGACATTATTAAAGCACTTATTTTACCTAATCGAGATCCAAGAGATGAGTATCAAACACCTGAACTTAAATCAGATGTGTTATCTATTGATGATTTATCTGCAGGTATGAAATTAACTGGTACTGTTCGAAATGTCGTTGATTTTGGTGCATTTGTAGATATTGGTGTTAAACAAGACGGGTTAGTGCATATTTCAAAACTGGCGAAGCAATTTGTTAAACACCCAATGGATATTGTTAAAGTAGGAGATATTGTGGACGTATGGGTACATGAAATTGATAAAGAAAAAGAAAAAGTTGCTTTAACAATGATTAATCCAAATGAAAAATAAAGCACTACAACACTTAACAGAACGTATTGCTAAAGAAGTGTTTGGTAAATCTTTTCAACATCAGGCCTATTTTAATCATCGTTTAAGCACAACAGGTGGAAGATACATGTTGAAAACACACCATATCGAAATAAATCCGAAGCAATATGAGATATATGGTAAAGAGGCGATAATACGTATTATAAAACATGAGCTATGTCATTATTTTTTACATCTAGAGGGGAAAGGTTATCAGCACAAAGATCAGGATTTTAAATGATTAAGTCATCAAGTAGGTGCGCCTCGTTATTGCGATCCTGTAAAAAACTATCATCAACGTGTTCGTTATCTTTATCGTTGTACTGCTTGTGGTCAACAATATCAGCGTATACGTCGTGTAAATACTCAAAAGTTAAGGTGTGGAAAGTGTCATGGCGTTCTGCATATGACTCATAAATATTAAAAGGTGTCAAAGTCAGGGCATATAGATTATGTTATGTCCTGACTTTTTGAATGTTTTATAATTCATTTCAAACAAATTACAAACTTATCGTTGACAAAGTAAAACAATCTATGTATAATTCTAAAAGTCGCTTCGTTGAAACAAGAACCGATATAAAAAACTTAAATAAAGTGTTGACATCTCTTAACACAAATAGTAATATAGATAACATCGAATTGATTAATTATTAAGAAATGATTACAAACATTAAAAAATATTTAAATTATTGTTGACTTCGCTTAAAGCACATGATACAATACTTATTGTTGTAATCGCCTAAGCGGTCGTGGCGGAATGGCAGACGCGCTAGGTTGAGGGCCTAGTGGGAGAGATCCCGTGGAGGTTCAAGTCCTCTCGGCCGCATCAACCATCAAATATATATTTTAATTACAATCAAGCGGGTGTAGTTTAATGGCAAAACCTCAGCCTTCCAAGCTGATGTTGTGGGTTCGATTCCCATCACCCGCTCCATTATTTGAGAGTTATTATTAATGAACATTGAAAACTGAATGACAATATGTCAACGTTAATTCCGATAAAATAGTGTTGAAACACTAAAGTGTGATTGACTTAATCAATCAACGAGCTAAATCAAGCTTACTCTAATATGGAGAGTTTGATCCTGGCTCAGGATGAACGCTGGCGGCGTGCCTAATACATGCAAGTCGAGCGAACTGACGAGGAGCTTGCTCCTTTGACGTTAGCGGCGGACGGGTGAGTAACACGTGGGTAACCTACCTATAAGACTGGAATAACTCCGGGAAACCGGGGCTAATGCCGGATAACATGTTGAACCGCATGGTTCTACAGTGAAAGACGGTCTTGCTGTCACTTATAGATGGACCCGCGCCGCATTAGCTAGTTGGTAAGGTAACGGCTTACCAAGGCAACGATGCGTAGCCGACCTGAGAGGGTGATCGGCCACACTGGAACTGAGACACGGTCCAGACTCCTACGGGAGGCAGCAGTAGGGAATCTTCCGCAATGGACGAAAGTCTGACGGAGCAACGCCGCGTGAGTGATGAAGGTCTTCGGATCGTAAAGCTCTGTTGTTAGGGAAGAACAAATGTGTAAGTAACTGTGCACTTCTTGACGGTACCTAACCAGAAAGCCACGGCTAACTACGTGCCAGCAGCCGCGGTAATACGTAGGTGGCAAGCGTTATCCGGAATTATTGGGCGTAAAGCGCGCGTAGGCGGTTTTTTAAGTCTGATGTGAAAGCCCACGGCTCAACCGTGGAGGGTCATTGGAAACTGGAAAACTTGAGTGCAGAAGAGGAAAGTGGAATTCCATGTGTAGCGGTGAAATGCGCAGAGATATGGAGGAACACCAGTGGCGAAGGCGGCTTTCTGGTCTGCAACTGACGCTGATGTGCGAAAGCGTGGGGATCAAACAGGATTAGATACCCTGGTAGTCCACGCCGTAAACGATGAGTGCTAAGTGTTAGGGGGTTTCCGCCCCTTAGTGCTGCAGCTAACGCATTAAGCACTCCGCCTGGGGAGTACGGTCGCAAGACTGAAACTCAAAGGAATTGACGGGGACCCGCACAAGCGGTGGAGCATGTGGTTTAATTCGAAGCAACGCGAAGAACCTTACCAAATCTTGACATCCTTTGATCGCTCTAGAGATAGAGTTTTCCTCTTCGGAGGACAAAGTGACAGGTGGTGCATGGTTGTCGTCAGCTCGTGTCGTGAGATGTTGGGTTAAGTCCCGCAACGAGCGCAACCCTTAAACTTAGTTGCCATCATTAAGTTGGGCACTCTAGGTTGACTGCCGGTGACAAACCGGAGGAAGGTGGGGATGACGTCAAATCATCATGCCCCTTATGATTTGGGCTACACACGTGCTACAATGGACAATACAAAGGGTAGCGAAACCGCGAGGTCAAGCAAATCCCATAAAGTTGTTCTCAGTTCGGATTGTAGTCTGCAACTCGACTACATGAAGCTGGAATCGCTAGTAATCGTAGATCAGCATGCTACGGTGAATACGTTCCCGGGTCTTGTACACACCGCCCGTCACACCACGAGAGTTTGTAACACCCGAAGCCGGTGGAGTAACCATTTGGAGCTAGCCGTCGAAGGTGGGACAAATGATTGGGGTGAAGTCGTAACAAGGTAGCCGTATCGGAAGGTGCGGCTGGATCACCTCCTTTCTAAGGATATATACGGAATATCACCTTCAGGTGATAAACGGATTAACGTGACATATTGTATTCAGTTTTGAATGCTCATATTAATGAGGATTCATGATTGTACATTGAAAACTAGATAAGTAAGTATAGATTTTACCAAGCAAAAACCGAGTTACAAGCGAACGCTTGAAACAAACAATTATCGCTAGTCGTTGAAAAACGACTCACATAATTAATAACTGGTGATGATAACGAGTGTTCTGTAATAGAAGTGATAGACGTGAATGAAAACGTTTGTCAGTCTATGAATCATGAACAAGAACGAAGGCGCTTACTACGCGTAAGTAACTGAGTGATTGTGAAATGATGAAGCAGAATGCAAGCGTTTATCAGAACGTCTAGATTAAGTTATTAAGGGCGCACGGTGAATGCCTTGGCACTAGAAGCCGAAGAAGGACGTTACTAACGACGATATGCTTTGGGGAGCTGTAAGTAAGCTGTGATCCAGAGATTTCCGAATGGGGAAACCCAGCACGAGTCATGTCGTGTTATCCATGTGTGAATTCATAGCACATGAGAAGGTAGACCCGGAGAACTGAAACATCTTAGTACCCGGAGGAAGAGAAAGAAAAATCGATTCCCTGAGTAGCGGCGAGCGAAACGGGAAGAGCCCAAACCAACAAGCTTGCTTGTTGGGGTTGTAGGACACTCTTATGGAGTTACAAAAGAATGAGTTAGACGAATAACCTGGAAAGGTTAATCAAAGAAGGTAACAATCCTGTAGTCGAAAGCTGATTCTCTCTTGAGTGGATCCTGAGTACGACGGAGCACGTGAAATTCCGTCGGAATCTGGGAGGACCATCTCCCAAGGCTAAATACTCTCTAGTGACCGATAGTGAACCAGTACCGTGAGGGAAAGGTGAAAAGTACCCCGGAAGGGGAGTGAAAGAGAACTTGAAACCGTGTGCTTACAAGTAGTCAGAGCCCGTTAATGGGTGATGGCGTGCCTTTTGTAGAATGAACCGGCGAGTTACGATCTGATGCAAGGTTAAGCAGGAAATGTGGAGCCGTAGCGAAAGCGAGTCTGAATAGGGCGAATGAGTATTTGGTCGTAGACCCGAAACCAGGTGATCTACCCTTGGTCAGGTTGAAGTTCAGGTAACACTGAATGGAGGACCGAACCGACTTACGTTGAAAAGTGAGCGGATGAACTGAGGGTAGCGGAGAAATTCCAATCGAACTTGGAGATAGCTGGTTCTCTCCGAAATAGCTTTAGGGCTAGCCTCAAGTGATGATTATTGGAGGTAGAGCACTGTTTGGACGAGGGGCCCCTCTCGGGTTACCGAATTCAGACAAACTCCGAATGCCAAATAATTTAACTTGGGAGTCAGAACGTGGGTGATAAGATCCATGTTCGAAAGGGAAACAGCCCAGACCACCAGCTAAGGTCCCAAAATATATGTTAAGTGGAAAAGGATGTGGCGTTGCCCAGACAACTAGGATGTTGGCTTAGAAGCAGCCATCATTTAAAGAGTGCGTAATAGCTCACTAGTCGAGTGACACTGCGCCGAAAATGTACCGGGGCTAAACATATTACCGAAGCTGTGGATTGTCCTTTGGACAATGGTAGGAGAGCGTTCTAAGGGCGGTGAAGCATGATCGCAAGGACATGTGGAGCGCTTAGAAGTGAGAATGCCGGTGTGAGTAGCGAAAGACGGGTGAGAATCCCGTCCACCGATTGACTAAGGTTTCCAGAGGAAGGCTCGTCCGCTCTGGGTTAGTCGGGTCCTAAGCTGAGGCCGATAGGCGTAGGCGATGGATAACAGGTTGATATTCCTGTACCACCAACAATCGTTTTAAGCGATGGGGGGACGCAGTAGGATAGGCGAAGCGTGCTGTTGGAGTGCACGTCCAAGCAGTGAGACTGAGTGTTAGGCAAATCCGGCACTCATAAGGTCAGGCTGTGATGGGGAGAGGAAATTGTTTCCTCGAGTCGTTGATTTCACACTGCCGAGAAAAGCCTCTAGCTAGATATTTGGTGCCCGTACCGCAAACCGACACAGGTAGTCAAGATGAGAATTCTAAGGTGAGCGAGCGAACTCTCGTTAAGGAACTCGGCAAAATGACCCCGTAACTTCGGGAGAAGGGGTGCTCTTTGGGGTTCACGCTCCGAAGAGCCGCAGTGAATAGGCCCAAGCGACTGTTTATCAAAAACACAGGTCTCTGCTAAACCGTAAGGTGATGTATAGGGGCTGACGCCTGCCCGGTGCTGGAAGGTTAAGAGGAGTGGTTAGCTTCTGCGAAGCCACGAATCGAAGCCCCAGTAAACGGCGGCCGTAACTATAACGGTCCTAAGGTAGCGAAATTCCTTGTCGGGTAAGTTCCGACCCGCACGAAAGGCGTAACGATTTGGGCACTGTCTCAACGAGAGACTCGGTGAAATCATAGTACCGGTGAAGATGCCGGTTACCCGCGACAGGACGGAAAGACCCCGTGGAGCTTTACTGTAGCCTGATATTGAAATTCGGTACAGTTTGTACAGGATAGGTAGGAGCCTTAGAAGCGTGAGCGCTAGCTTACGTGGAGGCATTGGTGGGATACTACCCTAATTGTATTGGATTTCTAACTCGCAGCACTGATCGTGCTGGAAGACAGTGTCAGGCGGGCAGTTTGACTGGGGCGGTCGCCTCCTAAAGTGTAACGGAGGCGCTCAAAGGTTCCCTCAGAATGGTTGGAAATCATTCAAAGAGTGTAAAGGCATAAGGGAGCTTGACTGCGAGACCTACAAGTCGAGCAGGGTCGAAAGACGGACTTAGTGATCCGGTGGTTCCGCATGGAAGGGCCATCGCTCAACGGATAAAAGCTACCCCGGGGATAACAGGCTTATCTCCCCCAAGAGTTCACATCGACGGGGAGGTTTGGCACCTCGATGTCGGCTCATCGCATCCTGGGGCTGTAGTCGGTCCCAAGGGTTGGGCTGTTCGCCCATTAAAGCGGTACGCGAGCTGGGTTCAGAACGTCGTGAGACAGTTCGGTCCCTATCCGTCGTGGGCGTAGGAAATTTGAGAGGAGCTGTCCTTAGTACGAGAGGACCGGGATGGACATACCTCTGGTGTACCAGTTGTCGTGCCAACGGCATAGCTGGGTAGCTATGTATGGACGGGATAAGTGCTGAAAGCATCTAAGCATGAAGCCCCCCTCGAGATGAGATTTCCCAACTTCGGTTATAAGATCCCTCAAAGATGATGAGGTTAATAGGTTCGAGGTGGAAGCGTAGCGATACGTGGAGCTGACGAATACTAATCGATCGAAGACTTAATCAATTTTAATAACTCAGGCGATTGCTTGAAAATCTACTTACTATCTAGTTTTGAATGTATAATACATTCAAGTTTATCTGGTGCCAATGGCAAAGAGGTCACACCTGTTCCCATGCCGAACACAGAAGTTAAGCTCTTTAGCGCCGATGGTAGTCGGACTGACGTTCCGCAAGAGTAGGACGGCGCCAGGTAGAGTTAAACGATAGTTGCTTTCATATAATGAAAGTAGCTATCGTTTTTTTAGTTATTATTGAAGGTTAAAAACCTACATTCAGCGATGGTAAACTTAATGTAGTTTTTTTGTTTAAATGAGTAATGAATACAGCATTTTGTTTTCATTAATATAAATATTTTTAGGATCAAATTGACTAACTCGTTGTAATAGGGCACTACGGTCTTCATGATTTTGGAGTTGAATGCCGATGATGACTGTCCCCGTGTTTTGTGACGTCTTTTTCAAGTATTCAAATTTAGTAATGTCATCTTGAGGACCTAATACTTCATTAACAAATTGTCTCAGAGCGCCAGGGCGCTGTGGGAAATTTAGAATAAAGTAGTGTTTCATTTCTTCAAATAACAATGAGCGCTCTTCAATTTCTTTCATTCGATTAATATCATTGTTACCACCACTAATGATACAAACGACATTTTTTCCTTTAATATGTTGTTTAAATTGTTCGAGTGCACTGACACTTAACGCGCCTGCAGGTTCTGCTACAATGGCTTGTTTAGAATACATATCAAGAATGGTTGAACACACTGCACCTTCATCTATCTGTAAGTAGTGATGTAATAAGTTTTTGCAAATATTGAATGTGATGTCTCCCACACGTGCAACAGAGGCACCATCTACAAATTTATCAATATTTTGTAGGGTAACCACTTTGTTTTGACTGACTGATTCAAACATACTACTTGCGCCTAATGGTTCTACACCAATCAGTTGAGTTTGTGGGGCATGTTCGGCAAAGTATGTTGCGATACCAGACATCAACCCGCCACCACCAATTGCCCCAAAGACGTAATCAAAAGTAATTTGTGATTCATGGGCTGTTTCTAAAATTTCTTTTGCTACTGTACCTTGGCCTGCAATTGTATGAATGTTATTAAATGGATCAATAAAAGTCATATTATGCGATGTGGTATAGGCTAATGCTTCTTTTAAACAATCGTCGAACGTGTCGCCAATTAATTGTATATCCACATTAGAGCCTCCGAAAAATCGAACTTGATTAATTTTTTGATTAGGGGTAGTGACTGGCATAAAAATGACAGCTTTTAAGTTCAATTGTTGGGCAGTAAATGCGACACCTTGGGCATGATTACCTGCACTTGCACATGTTATCCCTTTTTGTTGTTGCTCTCTAGGTAACACAGAGATCGCATTGTATGCGCCACGCAACTTAAATGAGCGTACCCATTGAAGATCTTCGCGTTTTAAATAAACATTACATTCATATTTTTGAGAAAGATAATGATCTTTTTCAAGTGGTGTTTCTTTGACAGTTTGGTTAAGACGTAAAAAGGCATCATCTACGTCTTGAGCTGTTACTGTTTGTTTTTCTACAGCCATAGTATTCACTCCTCGTTGTGCTTAGTTTTGTCGTTCGTATTGTTTGATTTCATCCTCATATTGTAGTGTTAAATCGATATCGTCCAGTCCATTTTCAAGTTTATACTTCCAAGCTTTATCAATATCAAAATGAATTTTTTGATCAGGTAATTCAATGATTTGTTGTGGAAGGTCAATAGTGATGGTTGTGTGTTCAGCAATAGCCTTACGATTAGCCTCGTTAAGTTTGATTGGTAGAATGGCATTTTTGGTACAATTCATATAAAAGATGTCACTAAAGCTATCAGCAATGACAATATCAATACCAAAATCCTTAAGTGCCCACGCGGCGTGTTCTCGACTGGAACCACATCCGAAATTATCGCCTGTCACTAAAATTGTCGCATCTTTATATTCAGGTTGATTGAGTACAAAATCAGGATTAGGAGATCCATCTTCCAAATAGCGCCATTCATCAAACAAAAATTGACCGAACCCTGTTTTAGTAATTCTTTTTAAATGATACTTAGGAATAATTTGATTAGTATCGATATTATGATGAAAAAGCGGTGCGATTTTACCTGTATAACGTTGAATCGGTTTAATTTTCATGTTGAGCAACCACCTTTCGTACATCAATAAATCGACCGTGAATGGCAGCAGCGGCAGCCATTGCTGGAGAGACTAAATGCGTTCTAGCGCCTTTACCTTGTCTGCCTTCAAAATTACGGTTACTTGTAGAAGCACAGTGTACACCATTTGGCACTTGGTCTGGATTCATGCCTAAGCACATACTACAACCAGGTTCACGCCATTCAAATCCAGCGTCTTTAAAAATGGTATCTAATCCAAGTTGTTCGGCTTGTTGCTTCACTTTACGAGAACCTGGCACTACTATCGCGGTAATATTTGGGTGAACTTTTTGATTTTTAACATATTTACTAGCTTCTTTTAGATCTGATAACCGTGCATTGGTACAAGAGCCAAGGAATACGTAACCAAGAGGGATATCAGATGCTGTTTGACCTGGTTTTAAGCCCATATAGCGATAAGCTCTTTCATCATTATCATTTTTTATTTCAGGGAAAGGGGTGCTAAAGTGAACACCCATTTCTGGACTTGTGCCCCAAGTCACTTGAGGTTCCAAATCGCTAACATCAATATGAATCGTATGATCAAATTCAGCATCTGTATCTGAATAAAGTTGTTGCCATTCTTGGATTTTTTCGTTGATATCGCTGGTATAAGGACGGTTTTTTAAATAATTAAAAGTCGTTTCATCTGGTTGAATGAGGCCATATTTTGCACCCGCTTCAATGGCCATGTTACAAATAGTCATGCGTTCTTCCATCGACAATTGTTGAATAGTTTCACCTGTAAATTCTAGTGCATAGCCCGTTCCAAAATGCACACCATAATGATTAATAAGATATAGAATAATATCCTTAGCATAGACGCCAGGGGGTAACTGCCCGTTGACCTCTATTTTTAAATTTTTAGGTTTAGTTTGCCAGATCGATTGTGTTGCAAAGACATGTTCCACTTCACTTGTTCCAATACCAAAAGCGATGGCACCAAAAGCACCATGTGTTGCAGTATGACTATCGCCACATACAATGGTTTTACCAGGTTGCGTTAGCCCGAGTTCAGGTCCTACCATATGCACGATTCCTTGTTCATCACTTCCCATATCAAACAATGTGACATCAAATGCTTTACAATTATTTTGTAGCGTTTCAATTTGTTTTAAAGCAATGTCATCTTTAATATTAAAAATATCTTTAGTTGGGACATTATGATCAATCGTTGCAAACGTTAAATCAGGACGACGTAAAGAACGACGATTCATTCTCAAACCTTCAAAGGCTTGAGGGGATGTGACTTCATGGATTAAGTGTAAATCGACATATAATAGTTGCGGTTCGCCTTCTTTACCAGTAATCGTATGGTTGTTCCAAATTTTATCAAATAGTGTTTGTCCCATTGTTATGCCTCCTCTAAAAGTTGATGCATTCTTTCAAATATTTCACTTGTATGATAATCTCCTCCTAAATCAGGGGTAACCACTTTTTGATCTATGAGTTGATAAGTTAACGATTCAATGAGGTCTGCAGCTGAAGGTTGGTTTAAAGATTCTCTTAGACACATTGCTAGCGATAAAATCATAGCGTATGGGTTCGCAATATTTTGATCAGCAATATCTGGTGCAGAACCATGAATTGGTTCATATAGTCTAGGGCCTTCAATACTAAAACTAGCAGAAGGGGATAAACCGAGCGTGCCCGGTAAAACTGACGCTTCATCACTTAGAATATCTCCAAATAAGTTTTCAGTAATAATGACATCAAAATCAGTAGGACGCTGGAGTAGGTGCATACTACATGCATCTACTAGTAAATGTTCAACTTCTACGTTAGGATAATCCAACGCCACTTCATTGACGGTTTGTCGCCATAACTGACTTGATGAGAGTACATTTTCTTTATCAACGGATGTTAATTTTTGGCGTCTAGATTGAGCCAGTTTAAAACCTACATGAGCAATACGTTTAATTTCTTCTTTTGTATAATGTAATGAATCCAATGCTTCTTCAGACTTTAAATATCTTGGTTCACTAAAATATAGACCACCAGTTAATTCGCGCAAAATTACAAAATCTGTATTTTGGACAATATTCGCTTTTAACGGCGAATATTGCACTGTCGCTGCTGTTACAACAGTGGGTCTAACATTCGCAAATAGTTGTAATGATTGTCTTAACTCGAGTAACCCTTGTTCTGGTCGACAAGATGCATCAGTCCATTGCGGACCTCCTACAGCACCTAATAAGATGGCATGTGCCTTTTGACATGCTTCTAATGTTTTAGCAGGTAGGGGCACGCCATATCGATCAATCGCATCGCCACCAAAAGGAAAGAAGTCTACAGACACTGAGAAGTTAAATTTTTCTGAAATATGTTTTAATAATTCTACTGTACCACTCATGATTTCAGGGCCGATACCATCACCTGGTAGTGCGATAATACGATGCGTCATTGCGTATCACCGACCTTTTTTAAAGGGGATGTGACTAATTTCGATGATGCTTCTACATACGCTTTACAAGATGCATAAAGAATGTCATGGTCAAATCCAATACCTGTGACTTCTGTTTCACCTAATTTAAGTCGAATATGTACTTCTGCTTGAGCATCAATTCCTTCTGTAAGTGCTTCAATTCGATAGTCACATAATTCTGGTTTAATATTGAAAATACGATCAACAGCATTATAAATGGCAATAATAGATCCTGTACCAATACTTGAATCTTGATACACTTGATTGTTTTTATCTTTTAAAATGACGACTGCACTTTGTACGCCGGTAGAGACAAATTGTAATTGTAGCGCCTCTAATTGATATTGAGCATGTTGTTCATGTTCAGTACCTTGAATTAAAGCATGAATATCACGATCGGTAACTATTTTTTTCTTATCGGCAATAGACTTAAATGCCTTGAACAATGATTTTTGATCTTCTTCTTCAATGCGATAACCTAAATTTTTAAGTTTTTCTTGGAAAGCGTGTTTACCAGACAATTTGCCTAATGGTAATTCTGTACCTTTCACACCGACCATTTGTGGCGTCATAATTTCGTAAGTTTCACGATGTTTCAGAAAACCATCTTGATGTATACCAGATTCATGACTAAAAGCATTTTTACCAACGATTGCTTTATTACGAGGGACACGAATACCTGAATAACGTGCAATTAAATCTGACGTATGTTTTGTTTTTTCAAAGTTAATTTGAGTTGTAGCATTGTAGTGATCTTGTCGGACATACAAGCCTAGAACAACCTCTTCTAGCGCTGTATTCCCAGCACGTTCACCAATGCCATTCACAGTACCTTCAATGCGTGTTGCGCCATTTTCAATAGCAGCCATACTGTTAGCGACCGCGAGACCTAAATCATCATGACAGTGTGCACTATACGTAATTGGTACATCAGTTCGAATACGGTCGAGGAGTGATTTGAATATATGTCCATATTCAGTAGGGTAAGTGTAGCCTACAGTATCTGGAATGTTAATAACAGTGGCGCCAGCATCGACAGCAGTTTGGACACATTGAATTAAAAATGGAAGCGGTGTGCGTGTTGCATCTTCTGGTGAAAACTGTACTGTATCAAATAAAGTACGTGCATAAGAGACATGTTCTTGAATGGCATCTAATACTTCATCTTCACTCATTTTTAATTTATGTTCTAGATGAATTGGGCTGGTCGCAATAAAAACATGAATTGAAGGAGAAACAGCTTCTCGTGTTGCTTCATAAACGGCATCGATATCTGGTTTTCTACAACGTGCAAGTCCTAATACAGTTGCTTTATTTAGTGTTTGGGCAATTGATTGAACGGACTTAAAGCTCCCGTCACTGGAGGCAGGGAATCCCGCCTCTATGACGTCTACACCCCAATCTTCAAGCTGTTGTGCAATCGCAATTCTTTCTTCAAAAGAAAAGCTCACGCCCGGGGTTTGTTCACCGTCTCTAAGGGTTGTATCAAAAATTTGAATATGGTTAGACATCTATCATCACTCCTCACCTTTATCGAATTGTGTTTATTTTTGAATGCGTTTAGATTTAATAAATGGCATCATATCCCGAAGTGTTTGACCGACTTGCGTAATTTGATGGTTAGATTGGTCTTCTCTCAGTTGTTTAAATTCCTTAAATCCATTGTCATTATCTTTAATAAAACGATCGCTAAACTGACCACTTTGAATATCTTTTAAAACGGCTCTCATGTTCTCTTTTGTATCTTCTGTGATGACACGTGGGCCAGAGACATAGTCACCAAACTCGGCTGTGTTTGAGATAGAATAACGCATATTTTCAAGACCGCCTTCATACATTAGATCAACAATTAATTTCATTTCGTGTAATACTTCGAAATAAGCAATTTCTGGTTGATAACCTGCTTCTACTAGTACTTCAAAACCACTTTGAATTAAACGTGTGACACCGCCACAAAGTACTGCTTGTTCACCAAATAAATCTGTTTCAGTTTCTTCTTTGTAAGATGTTTCTAATACACCAGCACGTGTTGCACCAATTCCTTTTGCATAACTTAAAGCTAAGTCACGTGCTTCGCCAGTAGCGTCTTGTTCAACCGCAAATAAAGCGGGGACAGCTGATCCCTCAACAAAAGTACGACGCACAAGATGGCCAGGGCCTTTAGGTGCTACTAAAAAGACATCGACATTTTGAGGTGGTTTAATAACACCGAAGTGAATATTGAAACCATGGGCAAAAGCTAAGGCGTTACCAGTTTCTAAGTTAGGGGCAATCTCTTCCTCATAAACTTTGCCTTGGATTTCATCGGGTAGTAGTACCATCACGACTTCCGATGATTTTACAGCCTCTGCTACAGAATACACCTCGAAACCATCTTTTTTGGCTTGATCGAATGAGCGTCCAGGACGGATACCGATTACGACGTCATAACCATTATCTTTTAAATTTTGAGCATGAGCGTGTCCTTGAGAACCATAACCTACTACTGCGATTTTTTTACCTTGTAATGCATCTTTTTCAACGGATTGATCATAATAAACTTTTGTCATAATAAAAACCTCCAAATTTAATTAAAATAAACTTTATTCTATACCAGTAGTGCCAGAGCGAGACAATGCATCTATATCGAATGGCTTTAGGTCTTCAATAAGTTGATCTAAGGTGTAAGGGGGACCTGCAGCTTGTAAATAAATAAACTGATTTTCTTCTTTTAGTATCTTTAAAATATCTGAATAGGGTTGAATCACTTTTTCTAAATTATTTTTATTTTCAGTATTTTTAAGTTTGACTAATAGTAATTCTCGGTTAAATGTATTGGTTTCTGTAATATCTTTGACGGATAACGTATTTACTTGTTTTTTTAGTTGTTGGACAATTGTACGTAAAACTTGATCGTTAGGGACTTCAGCGACAAAAGTGATTTCAGTAATACCATTTTGTAATGTTTGACCTGCTGTGATATTGACGATGTTAAATTGGCGTCTCACAAATAGGCTGGTTAATCGGTTTAATGTACCGGCTTTATCGAATACAAGTACTTTAAAAGTTCTCCTCATAATAAGCCCTCCATTTCATGATTCGCTTTGCCACTAGGAACCATAGGTAATACAGGTTCAGTAGGGGAGATGCGAATTTCGATGACTGCTGGCCCATCGTATTGAAAAGCCTCATCTAGTGTTGATTCCATATTAGATGGATCTTCTATTAAAAAGCCTTTAACACCGTACGATTCACTTAACTGAATGAAATCGGGTTGATGATTAAATACTGAATGAGAAAAACGTTGATCGAAAAACTTATCTTGCCATTGTTTCACCATTCCAAGTGTCCCATTATTAATGAGTACTACTTTAATATTTAAATTGAATTCATTCATAAGCGCAATTTCTTGATTGGTCATTTGAAATCCACCATCACCAACAAACGCAACAATCGTTTTATCCGGTTTAGCAAATTTGGCACCTATTGCAGCTGGGATACCGAATCCCATTGTACCTAAACCACCACTTGTAATGAGTTGGCCGTGTGTTTTAAAAGGATAAAATTGGGCTACCCACATTTGATGTTGTCCAACATCTGTAGTGACATAAGCTTCGCCATTGGTAAGTTCACCAATATATTCAATAGCACGTTGTGGCTTACAAAAGGCATTTTCATGTGTTTCTGTTTGATACGTGAAAGGGTGTTTGTCCTTGTTAGATTGAACATGTTTTACCCATTCATCATGTTGTTGTGGTGCATAATTAAAACGTAATAATTGGGTAAGGACCTCTTTAGCATCTGCGACAATCCCTAAATCTGTTTGAATCACTTTATTGATTTCGGATGGATCGATATCGACATGGACAATCGTTGCATGAGGCGCAAATTCTGCAGGGTTACTTGCTAATCTATCGTCAAATCTTGACCCAAAATTAATGAGTAAATCGCATTCTGTAAGCGCCATATTACTCGCATATGAACCATGCATACCGCCCATTCCTAAAAATAATGGGTGAGAATAAGGGATGGCACCCAAACCATGTAACGTAGTAACAACAGGAATGTGATGTCGTTCAACAAAGGTAAGTAATTCCTGATTCGATTTTGAAAAATTAATGCCAGCACCAGCCAACACTACTGGTTTTTGAGCCTTTTTTAAGTAATTTAACAACTTTTGTACTTCATCTAATTGCGGTGTTGTATTAACAGTGTAACCAGGCGTATGAACAGTCGTATCATGTATTTCATTAGTTGAGAGCACGCCCATATCTTTTGGGAAGTCAATCACTACTGGCCCTTTACGGCCTGAATTGGCTACATGAAACGCTTCTTTCACGACTCTAGGAATATCTTTAACATCATGAATCTGATAATTATGTTTTGTAATTGGTGTCGTCATTGATAAAATATCTGCTTCTTGAAAAGCGTCTTTCCCGATCCCCGGAGTAGCTACTTGGCCTGTAATAACAATTAAAGGTAGAGAATCACTATAAGCGTCTGCAATACCTGTGATGGCATTGGTTGCACCTGGTCCACTTGTTACTACAACAACTCCTGGTTTACCGCTGACTCTCGCGTAACCCTCAGCTGCATGTGTTGCACCTTGTTCATGACGATATAAAATATGTGGGATATGTTCATCATAAAATGTATCGTATAACGGTAAAACAGCACCACCTGGGTAGCCGAAAATATACTCTACGTCTTCTTCTAAAAAAGATTGTACTAATAATTCGGCTCCTGATTTCAATGATTCTACAGGGGTTAAGTTTTTTTCTAATTTTTTGATGTCGTCATGAAATGTATGATTGATGTTTTCAGATTCTATCATGAGGACTCCCTCCAGTTTAAATTAAGTATGTTGGCACTTGCATTACACCACCAGTATTGGCACTTGTTACAAGCGCAGTATATCGTGCTAAATAACCTGTTTTTACTTTTGCTTTAAAAGGTTTTTGGTTTTCTTTACGACGATTTAAAGTTTCTTGGTCTACATCTAAGTCGAGCTTTCGATTTGTTAAATCAATGGTAATTTGATCGCCATCTTCAATTAAGCCGATGGGTCCACCAGAAGCGGCTTCAGGAGAAATATGGCCTACTGCAATACCACGCGTTGCTCCTGAGAATCGTCCATCTGTAATTAATGCGACATCTTTACCTAAGCCTCTACCAACGATGGAAGAAGTGGGGGCAAGCATCTCAGGCATTCCTGGACCACCTTTAGGACCTTCATAACGGATGACAACGACATGGCCTGAACGTACTCGATGATCATCAATGGCAGCTACCGCTTCGTCATGGCTATCGAAACAAATAGCTTCACCAGTGAATGTTTTAATTGATGGATCTACACCACCAACTTTAATGACTGCTCCCTCAGGTGCAATATTGCCAAAGAGTACAGATAAGCCACCTTGTTGATCATATGGTCGATCGAGGGTACGAATGACTTCCTCATTTAAAATTGCTTTATCTTTGTTGTTGTCACGTAACGTTTGACCAGTAACTGTGATACGATCTGGATGTAAAACACCTTCTTTTTTCATCAGTTCATTAATAATAGCAGGGACACCACCAGCTTGATGGACATCTTCCATTGAATAAGAAGAACTTGGTGCAATTTTGGATAGGTAAGGTGTTTTTTGTGCAATTTCGTTAATTCTTGATAAATCATAATCGATGCCAGCTTCATTAGCGATTGCGAGTGTATGTAGGACAGTATTCGTTGAACCACCCATCGCCATGTCTAACGCAAATGCATCATCTATTGCTTCTTTCGTTACAATATCACGTGGTTTCACGTCGTTTTTTACGTTTTCAACGAGTTGTTTAGCCGCTTGTTGAATCATTTCACGGCATTGGTCACTAATTGCTAGGGCAGTGCCGTTGTATGGTAAGGCCAATCCTAAAACTTCCATTAAGCAGTTCATTGAGTTAGCGGTAAACATACCTGAACACGAACCACAAGTTGGACATGCATTTTGTTCCATATCTAAAAAGTCTTCTTTAGTCATGTTTCCTTCTTTAAATGCACCAACTGCTTCAAACATTGAAGATAGGGTAAGGGCTTTTCCTTGTGATGATAATCCAGCTTTCATAGGACCACCAGAGCAAAAAATTGCTGGTACATTTGTTCTGACAGCTGCTAATAACATACCTGGTGTAATTTTGTCGCAGTTAGGAATGTAAAATACACCATCAAACCAATGCGCATTGATGACTGTTTCTGCTGCATCTGCAATAATTTCACGACTAGGTAGGGAGTAGCGCATACCAATATGTCCCATAGCAATGCCATCATCCACACCAATTGTATTAAATTCAAAAGGGATGCCACCTGCTTCACGAATGGCTTCTTTAGCGATATCACCAAGTTCTCTTAAATGCACATGTCCTGGTACGATATCGATATAGGAATTACAAATCGCTATAAAAGGCTTATTCATATCCGTAGGGGATTGAATTTGTCCTGTAGCATGAAGTAAACTTCGAGCTGGCGCTTGATGATCCCCTTTTTTGATAACATCACTTCTCATAGTTGTGACCTCCTCGATTTTTAGCAAATAAAAAATACGCCCCAATGATGAATTGGGACGTATTAGGTAAGTCCCATTCAACTTGAAATAGGACTTAAGCATTTAGTATAACGATACTAAAGCTCCAGCCCTGAGCGTAATAATAAAATAATAATATTTTGATGATTATGGGAAGGGTTAAATGGTGTATTCATAACGATTACGCTCCTTTCAAGTTAAATGGTAAAGTAAGTTTGTGTCTGAATTTAGAGAATTGTTAGAAAATTCATCTTCTTAATTTACCTCATCAGTAATCATTTGTCAACAAGAAAAATGAATTTTTTGAAAATATCTGTAATTTCGATTGATATTAACATAAAGTCAAAGTCATGAAAATCTGTTACAATAAATAGGAAGATTAACGAGGGAGCGTTCATATGATTACAATAAACAATATTGAAGAGATGCAACAATTTGCCAATCAATTAGTGCCATTGTTAAAAGAAAAAGATGTGATTTTACTTGATGGTGATTTAGGAGCAGGAAAAACGACATTATCAAAGTTTATTGGGCAAGCATTAGGTGTCAAACGAACGATCAACTCACCAACATTTAATATCATTAAATCCTATCGTGGACGAGAATTGATGTTTCATCATATGGATTGTTATCGACTAGAAAATGCAGAAGAAGATTTAGGGTTTGAGGAATACTTTAATGACCATGCCATTACGGTCATCGAATGGAGTCAATTTATTTCCTCATTTTTACCAAGCAACGTTTTAAAAATAAAAATTAAAGTGTTAAATGAAACACAGCGTAATATTGAAATTGAAGCATACGGCGAACATTTTCAACAAGTAAAGGAGGCACTTATTCATGGTTAGTTTGTGCATCGATACGTCTAATCAACCCATTTCAGTCGCGCTTGTTCAGGAGGGCGCAGTACTAAATGTGCATACTTCGAATGTTAAACGTAATCATTCTCTACAACTGATGCCAATTATTGAGCAATTGATCAGTGAAGCAAAGTTAACACCCCAACATATCAGCGAAGTTATTGTAGCCGAGGGGCCTGGTTCGTATACCGGACTACGCATAGGTGTGACGACAGCAAAAACATTAGCTTATACTTTAAACTGTCAATTGTATGGTGTTTCTTCATTAAAAGTTCTAGCAGCAACCGTTAAACAATCAGAGTGTTACGTTGTGCCAATCATTGATGCACGACGTCAATATGTTTATACAGGTGTTTACAAATGGTCTGATAAAGAATTGATGACGATAATGGAAGATCAATATATCGCATTAGAGGATTTACTTTCTCATATACAGTCATATGATAACGTCATATTTGTAGGACAGGATACGCAACATTTCGATGAATTAAAATCATATTCTCAACAACCTAATTTACCTCAAGCAGATCAAATGGTAAATATCAAGGATACACCAAGTGCAGTTCATTCATTTACACCACAGTATTTAAAATTATCGGAGGCAGAACAAAATTGGTTGGACAAACAACAATCGAAGAACGACTAAACATTCGAAAAATGACAGTTCAAGATGTCCCGATGGTTAATCATATTGAACAATTGAGTTTTAATGATAGCTCTTGGACAAAGGATGCGTTTTACCACGAGCTATTAGAAAACAACTTTGCACATTACTTTGTGATAGAGTATGACAATGACATTATTGGTTATTGTGGAATATGGATTGTGATTGATCAAGCACAAGTGACGACGATTGCTATCACACCTCACAACAGAGGCATTGGTTTAGGTCAATTATTATTACAATATGTGATGAATTATGCGGCACATTCAGCGACTACCATGAGTTTAGAAGTGCGAGTGGAGAATGAAACGGCGCAACATGTGTATCAAAAGTTAGGTTTTGAATATGGAGGACGTCGAAAAAATTATTATGGTGATGGAAAGGATGCTTTAGTAATGTGGGTGAATTTAAATGACGAATGAAACATTAATTCTGGCGATTGAAACCAGTTGTGATGAAACAAGTGTCAGTGTTGTTGCTGATGGTAAACAAGTATTAAGTAACAGTGTGTTAAGTCAAATCGACAGCCATAAACGATTTGGCGGTGTAGTACCAGAAGTCGCGAGTCGTCATCATGTTGAAAATATAACAATTATGATTGAAGATGCCTTAACAAAGGCACAAGTCACAATGGATGATGTGGATGCGATCGCAGTCACACAAGGACCAGGCTTAATTGGTGCGCTATTAGTAGGGGTAAGTGCAGCGAAAGCACTCGCCTTTGCGCATCAAAAACCGTTAATTCCTGTGCATCACATTGCTGGGCATGTGTACGCTAACCAATTAGAAGAACCGATGCAATTTCCGCTGATTGCTTTAATTGTTTCTGGGGGCCATACTGAACTGGTATATATGAAAGATCATCTTAATTTTGAAATCATAGGTGAGACACGTGATGATGCGGTTGGAGAAGCTTATGATAAGGTGGCTAGAACGATAGGATTAGCTTATCCTGGTGGTCCTGTGATTGATCAATTAGCAACTAAAGGGCAAGATGTATATGACTTTCCAAGAGTATGGTTAGAACCCGATAGCTTTGATTTTAGTTTTAGTGGATTAAAAAGTGCAGTGATTAACAAATTGCATAACTTAAAACAAAAAGGAGAAACCATTGTTCCTGAGAATGTAGCGACAAGCTTTCAAGAGAGTGTCATTGAAGTACTTGTAGGTAAAGCGATGAAAGCATGTGAAGCTTATAATGTTCAGCAACTCATTGTTGCGGGAGGCGTAGCAAGTAATAAAGGATTACGCAAAGCATTACAACAAGAAACAGAACAACGAAACATTGCACTTAAAATTCCAGAGCCCTCATTATGTACCGATAATGCGGCAATGATCGGTGCAGCAGGATACTATGTCTATCAAAAAGGCATCAGAGGAGATATGACATTAAATGGTAAAAGTAGTATGGATATCGAATTATATCAAACGATGTAATTTAACCTAATGCGCTAATGTCAATAGCGAACATTTGTACTTATGCACAATTTGTGAATAACTTGTGCATAAGTTTCTTTGTTGTGTGGGTAACATGTACATAATCACTTTCTATATATCATAAATCTAATGAAAAACCCTAGTAAATCGGCGCTTCATTTTAAACGTTATTTTATAGAATGTCGTACGCCACCATTACTAGGGATTATTTATAATTATTGATAGTCATCAAGTTGTAATTGTAATGTTTCCCATTCTGACAGGGTATCCTCAAGTTTTTGTTCAAGGGTTTGTCTTTCTTCTGATAATGATTGAGTCTTTTCATAATCATTCATCACATCTTCTTCTAACATTTGTGCATCAATTTCAGCAATCGATGCCTCAAATTGCGAGATGTTTGTTTCTAAATCCGAGATTTGTCGCTCTAGTTTTCTCTTTTCACGTCTAATGATTTTTTGATCTTGATAGTCATGTTGTTGCGTTGTAGCAGTTTTAGATGGACTAGGCTCTGTATTTGTTGCTTTTTGCTCTTGATATGCACTTAATGCTCGTTGTTCTTCTAGTTTATCAAGATAGTATTGATAATTACCTTGATAAACGGTTGCACCATGATGATCAAGTGCGACGATTTTATTCGCTAGTGCACGGATAAAATAACGATCATGCGAAACAAAGATTAAAGTGCCTTCAAAGTTTGTTAAAGCTTGTTCTAACATTTCTTTAGAATCAATATCTAAATGGTTCGTCGGCTCGTCTAAAATTAAAACGTTATTTTCTTCTAACATGAGTAAAGCGAGTTGAAGTCTTGCTTTTTCGCCACCAGATAAATCATGAATAATTTTATTAACATCATTTTGTGTGAAAAGAAAACGACCTAAAATAGCACGTATATCTTTTTCAGGAATATGTTTATATTGATCCCAAACGTAATCTAAAATCGTTTTATTAGATGAAAATTCTGCTTGTTTTTGGTCATAATAGCCAATTTTTAAGTTTGCACCTTGTACTATCTCACCAGACAAAGCGGGTAAACGTTGTGCAAGCGTCTTAATAAATGTTGATTTTCCAATACCATTTGGGCCGATAATCGCAATATGATCTCCTTTTTGCACCTCTAAATGAATTGGAGACGTAATCGGATGATCATAGCCAATTTCTAGATGTCTTATATGAAACACATCATTGCCTGTGTTACGTTGAAAATTGAACTGGATATTAGCACTTCTAGCATCAATCATAGGTTTCGCGATGCGTTCCATTTTTTCTAACATTTTGCGGCGACTTTTTGCCATACCACTTGTCGACGCACGTGTGATATTTTTATCAACAAACGTTTCAAGTCGTTTAATTTCCGCTTGTTGACGTTCGTATTCTTGTAGACGTTTTTCATAATATTGGTCGCGTAACTGAATGAATTTTTCATAGTTACCAATATAGTGTTTAACTTCGCCTAAAGAAACATCATAAATCTGTGTAACGATTTTATCTAAAAAGTAACGATCGTGTGAGATGATAACGATGGCGCCTTTAAAATAATTGAGATAATCTTCAAGCCATTCAGTGGTTTCCATATCAAGATGGTTCGTCGGTTCATCGAGTAATAGAATATCGGGTTCACTCAATAACATTTGAGCTAAAGATAAGCGTGTTTTTTGACCCCCACTAAAATCATTAACCGTACGATTGTAATCTTTTTCTGTAAAATTTAACCCATTTAAGACCGTTTTGATTTTACTATCAATTTGATAACCTTCTTGTTGTTCAAAAGTATTCGATAGTTGTTCATACCTTGATAGATGTTCTTGATAGGCGTCAGAATCATGAGCATCCGCATGTTCACTTAACCATTCCACTTCTTCTTCCATTTTTTTAGAGATAGATAGAAGGTCTTGGAAGGGTTTAGCCATTTCTTCATACACTGTATTTTGGGTATCTAAAGTCATTTGTTGGGTTAAATAACCAATGCGTAAATTTTTTACTTTTGATATATGGCCTTCATCATATGTCTCTGTACCAGCAATGAGTTTCATTAATGTTGACTTACCGGCACCATTTCGCCCAACTATACCAATACGTTCAGCGGTTTTTATTTCTAAATTGACATTTTCAAAGATTGTTTCGCCATCAAAGGATTTACTAATTTGACTTAATTGCATTAATATCATGAAGGACACTCCTCTCAAATACTTATTGTACAATAAAGCCACAAAGTATAAAATAGTTACTGTTTTAATACATAATAAATTCAGGTATAATTTAAGTATTAACTGTGAACAGTCTCACAAGAATGAACACTATTTCAAAGGAGGATAAATAGTGAAAGAAATAAATAAAATACCACGTGCAACATTGAAACGTTTGCCTTTGTATTATCGATTTGTAAATACCTTAAAGGCAAAAGGGGAAGATCGTGTAAATTCTAAAGCCATTAGTGAAGGTTTAAATATAGATTCAGCAACCATTCGTCGTGATTTTTCTTATTTTGGAGAATTAGGAAAAAAGGGTTACGGATATAATATAGACAGTTTATTAGAGTTTTTTAAATCAGAGTTGAGTGATTCAGAAGTCATCAATATAGGCGTTGTCGGTGTAGGTCATTTAGGGAAAGCATTAATCAATTATAACTTTTCCATACATGATGACATGACGATTACAGAAGCTTTTGATATAGACGAAGCATTGATTGGCACACAAATTGGAAATGTGACGGTTAAATCTATGGAAGACATCAAAAAATTAATAAAAGAACATCACATTGAAGTCATCATCTTAACGACACCAGCACGTGTAGCACAAGAAGTAACAGATTATCTTGTCGATAACGGCATCAAAGGCATATTAAACTTTACACCAAAACGCCTAAGCACACCAAACAACGTTCAAGTACATCAAATCGACCTAGGCGTCGAACTCCAATCCTTACTATTCTTCATGAAAAATTACGGGAACTAAAAACAGAGTGTGGACAATTGCAGTCAGGGTTCGATGTAATACCTAGGGACAAGCGAAAATCGCTCTTTGATTTTTGCGCGTCACGTAGTATTATCGAGAACCCTGCAATTGGGAGCCGGATTAAAACAAAGTGCGGAGTGCTGCGGTCAGAACTCGAGCAAAATCGAGCGCTGAACTCAAACCGGTCTTTGGTTTTAGTGAAGCGACTCATTTTGTCGAGAGTTTTGCAGCACGTAGCCGGATTAACAAAGTGCGGACAATTACGTGCACTTCGAACGCAGTGAGTTAGTGCACGTTATGCATGCGAATGAAGATGAGCAGGCGAACCGAGATTAACTTCGAACGCAGTGAGTTAGTGCACGTTATGCATGCGAATGAAGATGAGCAGGCGAACCGAGATTAACTTCGAACGCAGTGAGTTAGTGCACGTTATGCATGCGAATGAAGATGAGCAGGCGAACCGAGATTAACTTCGAACGCAGTGAGTTAGTGCACGTTATGCATGCGAATGAAGATGAGCAGGCGAACCGAGATTAACTTCGAACGCAGTGAGTTAGTGCACGTTATGCATGCGAATGAAGATGAGCAGGCGAACCTTTAAAACAATGCGCCTAGAGCTTTTTGTTGAGGGGACAACTTTTGAAGCAGTGTATAGCGCATAATCTGATGAATTAAATATTTAAACTGAGAGACGCAATCAAAAGAGGAGCCGTGCCAATGGGAAGGACACGACTCCTCTTTTTTGAGGAACATTTTTTTAATATTGGGAAGGGAGTTTTATAATTGGAGTATGGTTAAAGTATACAGTTAAAAAAGAGTGAAAAGTGAAACATTGCATGCTTTCCCGTATTTTGTGCTTAGCTGTAAAAGTGAGCACACTCAAAGACACCTAAGCATTCGTAATTGAACTTAATGTCGATTAAAGTGAGAAGCAATGCGAGCTTGCGCATAATCTTTACGAAAAACGCCTCTTTCCTGAAGAATGGGAATGACTAAATTGACAAATTGGTTAAAAGACTCAGGGATGGTTGGCGGCATGAGCATAAAGCCATCACAAGCCTCGTCTTTAAACCATGCAATCATTTCATCTGCTACTTTTTCAGGTGTACCTACGATGGTCTTATGACCAATCCAAGTCGAAAAACGCTCAAGTAATTGTCTTAAAGTAAGATGTTCTGTAATGACTGCATTTCGAATAGCTTCATACACTGAACGAGTCACTTTTTTAGGATGTGCTTCATAAGGTGGCAGCGTCGGTACCATTTCATCTAATTCCCAATGTTTTGTATCAAACTGAATGGCTTTTTCAAGTTGAGCTTGTTTATGTTGTAAAGGAATGAAACTATCTAACTTTTCTTTCATCTCATAAGCTTTTTGTTCATTTTCATGAACGTAAACAGTAAGGCCTGGCAATACAAGTGGTGGTGTACGTTTAAACTGTTGAGCGCGTTGATGAATATCATCTCGAAACGTTTTAGCATCATGTTTATTCCAAGCAATCGAAAAAATCGCATCCACATGTTGCGCTGCGACATTTCGACCAGGAATGGAAGTGCCGGCTTGAAAGAGTAAAGGTCTTCCTAGTTTATCAGAGGAAGGAATATTTAAAGCACCATCGACGTAAAAATGAGTGCCTTTATGATGAATCGGTTGAATATACTGCGCATCTAACCCTTTACCAGATTGTTTATCATTTTGAATCGCTTTATCAGAGAAAGAGGACCACAATCGCTTCATGACCTCGATAAATTCAGTTGCTCTTTCGTAACGTGTCTCTAGAGGTGGTAAAGTATGCATAGAATAGTTGTGGGCTTCTTTATCAAACTGTGAAGTAACGATATTGGCTCCTATTCTACCTTGAGAGATTGTATGTAAGCTTGATAACAAACGAGCAGCATGAAAGGGTTCATAAAACGTGCTTGAGATTGTACCGACTAAACCAATCGCATGCGTTTCTCGAGCAATGGCAGCTAGGGCGGTCATTGGTTCAAAATAATAAGAAAGGTGTCCAGTTTCTTCACCAGAAATATATTGTCCATCTGCTAAAAAGAAAGCATCCAATTTTCCACGTTCAGCTAATTGTGCAACTTCAATCAAATACTCAATCGTCCCAATTTCATTAATACGTGAGTGATCAAGTCGCCATGCAGCGGGGTGTAACCCTGTACTATAACACAACACCCCTAAGTGCATTTGTTTATCCATTTAATCATCCCCCTATATAATCTCTATGTTGAGTATAACAAAGAAACGATAGAATACTCAGATGATCCTCCTTCAATTGAAGCTCATAAAATAGAATATTGATATTAATTTTATATTTAAAGAGAAGTTAGGGTTGTCTGACATGAGCCTTTAGGAATATGATAAAATAGAATTTAAAGTTTTAAGGTGAAGTAACGTCATTCACCATTACATATTGAGTAAGGGAAACGACTGATATAAGTAATACAATCACAATATTAAGATTGATAGATACATATCAACAGAAAAGTCGTTTTTCTCCAAGATGAATATAAACGTTATAGTTTTTATATTCTATTGATAAACCAAGAAGTAACTAATACATTAAAGAGGAGGTACGCTTCCATGGAGCAATGGAGCCGAGATCAACGTTATCGAAAACTTGAAGATATTGATGATCAAACTTACGAAGCGCTTAAACAAAAAGTTGCTCAATCTTCTTTTCGACAACGATTTCATATACAACCTATAACGGGGTTGCTTAATGACCCAAATGGTTTAATTTATTTTAACGGGCAATATCATCTATCTCATCAGTGGTTCCCTTTAGGTGCTGTACATGGCCTAAAATATTGGGACCATTATAAAGCAACGAACTTAACCAATTTTAAACGTGAAGGCATTATTATGAAGCCAGATACGTCTTACGATAGTCATGGTGTGTATAGCGGAAGTGCCTTTGTATTTAACGATACACTTTACTATATGTATACTGCTAATCATCGTACAGCACAGTGGCAAAGAGAAAGTAGACAAATGATTGCTAAAGTAGATGAAAAAGGGGAAGTACATAAAATAACACCACCAGCTATTGAAGCACCGCCTGAAGGCTATACACAACACTTTAGAGATCCTAAAGTGTTTCAAAAAGATCATAAGCTATACGCCATCATCGGTGCTCAAAGAGAAGATATGACAGGCTGTGCGCTATTATATGAAGCGGATCACCCTGAAACACAATGGACATTTTTAGGAGAAATTCAAACGGACTTAACCAATTTTGGATATATGTGGGAATGCCCAGATTACTTTAATATTAATGGATATGATTTTTTAATGTTTTCTCCTCAAGGGGTAGAAGCGACCAATACTGCATTTAGAAATCAATATCAAAGTGGCTACATCATGGGTAAACTTGATTTTGACACGTTAGTATTTGAACATGGTCCTTTTCAAGAATTAGATCATGGTTTCGATTTCTATGCGCCGCAAACATTTGAAGATGAAGTAGGGCGACGTGTATTAATAGGGTGGATGGGCCTACCTGACACACAATATCCCACTGATGATGAAGGTTGGGCGCACTGTTTAACATTACCTCGCACATTAGTAGTAGAACATGGTCGATTGAAACAAAAACCACATATGCATTTACGAAAATTGCGTGGAGAAAAAGAAACAGCTCTAGGTTATGCTGACAAGTTTGTTAAACAATTAAATCCATACGAAGGTAAGCAATATGAACTTATTATTGATATTTTAGACAATGAAGCATCAGCGATTGAGTTCCAATTAAGAGCTTCAAAAATGGAACATACGACCATACGCTATAATAGCCGAACTAGAGAGGTTACTTTAGAGCGTTTTGATAGCGGTCAATTGCCATATCCAGTCGAAGGAACAGATCGTGTCGCAACATTGAATGAAGATTTATATCAATTGCGTATTTTTGTAGACACTTCAAGTATTGAAATTTTCTGTAATGAAGGAGACAAAGTTTTAACTTCTAGAATTTTTCCAAGTGACAACTCTAATAAAATTAAAGTCTCCACTGAAACAGGACAAGTGTATTTGAAAATGTCAAAATATGATATTCAAACTGAAGCTTCACAAGAAGATAACGAAATATAGTGTTATAAAAAAGAAAGGGACATCAAGCGTAACGGCTTTTGTCCCTTTTTAATGTCATTATATTTTCTTTAAATTACGTACTGATACATAACAAAATTCATCATTTTTAAAATATGCAATGCGTTCTTTAGAATTAACATGGGTAATGTTATGACGATTTAACACAAAACTATTGTGACATCTGAAAAAACGATCGTCTAATTGAGCAATTTCTTTTAAATTACCATAAAATTCTATTTGGCGATTATCTAAATGCGCAATAAGGCGATGAGATTTAGGAGATGATTCAAAAAACATCACATCATCGTAATTGACATAAACAGAATTGCTACCACGTTTAAGCTCTAATGTTTCAATAGTGTTGTCTTTAGTTAACAAATCTAAACGTGCTAATGCAGTTTCTAAACAATCTATAATGCGTGTTTGTAAGTTATCAGGATCATCTTTAAAAATGAAATCGAGTGCTGCGACTTTATAGACAAAAGTGAGATATGTTAGCTCACTATGACTTGTCACGAAAATAATATTGCCCACAGGATCATGCTTTCTAATTTCGCTACCTAGTTTGATACCATTGATATCTGATTCGAGTTGAATGTCTAAAAAGTAGCAACCGATATCAGTCATATTTTTAGCTGTATCTAAAATTTCGTATGGATCATCGGTAGCGACTTCAATTTCCATAGGCTTTTCTTCAATCATAATATAGTTTTCAATGATTTCAACCATACGTTCACGTTGTTTTTGATCATCTTCACAAATCAGAATCTTCATGTATCGTCACTTCCTTACAAATCTTCATTTAAGATTTCTAATTTTTGTATAAAATAATGATTTTCAATCGTTGTATCTAATAATACATTTGGTGTGTTATCTGTAATTTCTTTTAGTGTAGATAAACCAAGACCTCGACCAGACCCTTTTGTAGAATAGCCTTCTTGGAATAAAGTATGTAGTTTCGGTAAATTATCTGGTGCTTTATTCATAATAATAATAAGTACAGCATCATCAGTTTGAATAAATGCAATTTGTATCATTGGGTTCTCAATATCTAGAGAAGCTTCAATGGCGTTATCCATAATAATACCTAAAACACGACTTAAATCAATAAAATCCATGTTAATAGCATCAATCTCATCCGCTACTTCTACACTAACTTCGATATTGTTTTCTTGTGCTTGTAAAATCTTAGTAGTTAGTAAACCTTTGATTTCACGAATTTTTAATTTATCAATACCATTCAGTTTAATCGTATTCATTTCAAAATTGTTTTTTAAAGGACTAATTTTTTCATGATAATAAGTCTTCAAGCCCTCAAGATCGTCTTCTCTTAGGTATTCTGACATTGTTGATAAAATATTAATATAATCATGACGAAACTTACGCATTTTGTTATTAATCTTTTCAATTTGCAACGTATACTTATAATAATCCTCTATTTCTTTTTGATTACGACGATAGCGCATCTCTCGTGCGACACTAATGGATACAAGTGTAATCACGGCGATAAATGCAAAAAAATAGGAAAATACTAAAACTGAAACTGCGAGCATATCATCCAAGTCGTTTACGGTTTTCGGTATGTAGAAATAAATGGTAATGGAAAAAATAATTAAAAATGCAAATAAAGATATTAAATACCAACGATTAATGTATAACCAAGACACTTTTAATACATTCATTAATTGACGTAATACAAATGCGATAGAGAATGCTATAATCGCAAATACTAACCCGTACATAAATTGACTGAAATAATAATTATCATTAAAGCTAATAATATATTGATAGACCAAAGTTGAAACAAAGTCACATAATGTAAGTATCAATACACTAATAATTACACTAATAATACCAATAATTCTTCTCTTCTTATAAAAGAACCATAAAAAACCAACTGTTAAATATACAAGACTAGCCTTATCAATGAATAAATATAAAAGTATTGAAGGGATTACAATCCCTAAAAATATAGAGAGGTAATCCCTTCGTGTGTATGTTGGTTTGTCTATTAATATAATATTAGTGACTGTAAAAAGGACAAAAGCTTGGAATAATGCAGTAATAAAAATTAATATAATTTCCAAATTTATACACACTCTCTAATCATAAATCTTATTTATCTAAATCAAGTAATTCCTGAGGTACTTCAGGTTCATCGAAAAATACAGTACATGTATCAATTTTTGCGAAATTACCAATTGATTTGAATAGATTTGTAAATAAGTTTAATAAGTTGTCTAAAAAGTTCATAATTCCTTCTCCTCCTTAGGGAAAAATATGGGTAATAAAGTGCTTGCTTGTAATGCTAAACCATAATTAATCATTATATTATATGGTTGAGGTACTATAAGTGAAATTCCTATTAGTATTACCATAGTTAAAATAGATTTCCACTTTAAGTTGGGTTTACGTGATGCTTTAATAGGTTGTTTACGTGTTGCGGCTGGCGCATAACGTATGGCTATAATTAATCCTATTATAGATAAGCATAACATAAACACAAATGGTATGTCATAATGGCTCAAAAGTAGTGGCACTAATACAAAAAATAAAATATTTTGTATATGACATAACAGTGATGATTTCGCATGCGCACCATGCGAAAAATGTCGTAAGGCTGAGTAACTAAGATGAACTACGAGTGTGTATAAAAAGATGTTCAATAGGAGTGCTAGTCCGTATGTCACAATCCCTTTAAATAGATTGATAGCAACAACTTGCATACCTAAACGTACTTTTAAAAACGCGATATGATCAAGATTCTGTTTTTGTTGTAGTTTACGAGCAAGTCGTTCGATTCCTCTATCTATGATGTGCACAAGCTTTCCTCCTTAATCAAATTATATAACACTTTTAGTAGTAAATTATTATTTTTGCCTAACTGTTCAAATATTATGCTTAACTGTTTATGAATTAAATTATAAGCTTATATTAACATAAAAGTTAACAGTTAAGTACTTAAAATGGTGAGTTACGCAAAAATACACAAATACTAAAAATAACGTGTTTTAATATAACCATAATCACAAATAAGTGATTGGGTCGCATCATAATAGAAGATATGATAGAAGGCTTACTATTATTATGAGGCCTCAAGCTAAAAGTCGGTTTACATCTTAGTATGTCGTATTCTTCGCTCGGATAATGTCATACTAAGCAATTACACAATCTATAGTCTTTGGATTAACATATTTATAGGAGGTGGAGCACTATGGCACAAGATATCATTACAACAATTGTTGATTTCGTTAAATTAATCGCAGAAACAGTTCAAAAATTCACTAAGTAGTTCGTAGCCACAAAATATCCCGTATTTATATGAGAATATCAAAAGCGATGAGTCAAACTCATATAGCTAACACAAACACTATACTTAATAATCGGTAAATTCACTAATTTTTTCATAATTTAAACATCCCTAATTATAATAAGTAGAATAACTGTAATTAATAACATTCCCTTAATATTAATAGAAACCAAGCAAGTCCCTCCCAAACTTGCTTGGTTATTTTTATGACGTCAAATTCAACAATGCTCAAGTGTTCTTTTTAGCGTACCGATAGACATCTGGACGCATATTATCGAATACTGGAATAGCTTGTCTTTGCTTTGAAACGTTTGAAATATCAATATCTACAGTTAGTACCGTCTCTTCTTCACCCGCTTCAGCTAAAATGTTTCCATTTGGGTCGACTACCATTGAGTGTCCTGCATATTCCGTTGAATGATCTGTACCACAACTATTTGTCGCTACGACAAAACAATCGTTTTCTATGGCACGTGCTTGGAGTAATTGACGCCAATGATTAAGACGTGCTTTTGGCCATTGGGCAACATAAAATAAGATTTCACTACCTGTTGCTGCAGGGTAACGACTGATTTCCGGAAATCTTAAATCATAACAAATAATCTGTGAGGCTTTTGTGCCATTACTTAAATTGAAGGTATAAGGTACAGTTTGGCCACCTTGTAGAAAATGATGTTCATCTAACATAGGAACAAGATGAATCTTATCGTATTCATAAATTTGCTCGCCATTTTGATTGACTGTGAAAGCTGTATTATAGATGTGATTGTTTTTTTGATTTGATACTGAACCTGCCACAATGTCAACATTGTATTGTTTAGCAAGGTGTTGAATCTCTTTTAAAGAAGGTTGTAAATTTTGATCTGCCAATGTTGTTAATTGATCTAATGCATAACCGTTGTTCCACATTTCAGGTAAAACTACGACATCTGTTGCAGCGTGCACATTGTTTTCACAAAGTGTTTTGATATGTTGAAGATTATTGTTCAACTGTGCAGGTTCAATCGTCATTTGAAAGAGTTGAATTTTCATAAAAAGCCACCTTTCTTAAAATACGTTACATATTCATTGAGTAAAATGTTAAAATTTAAACCTTAGCTTAATGCTTTTCTTATATTGTACTAAAGGATGTAAAATGATACAAAAAACGCATTTTTAAATAAATACGTAATAAATAAAAATGACATTAAATACGCCTTCTATTAATGTTATAATGGGGTGGAAATATAAAGATTAAACTTTTAATAAGCACTTAGGTCCCAAAGTAATTTTTGTAATGATCGTTAATTCAGCTAGGAGTGACAAAAGACATGCGACATCAATATCCTATTTATTTAGGGAGGATTATGGGGACAGTTGTGATGTTGTTTAGTTTAATGACTATAACATCTAACCACATAGTTTCTGCAGCTGAGCAATCGAATGCGCCAGAAAGACAACAGTCCATGGAACCTTCCCAAGATTCAAGCTTAGAAGCCACTTTGGAAGAAGAAAACGATACAACTCAAACAGATACGACGGAAAACAGTGAGGAGGTGTCAGCTGAGCATCAGTCTGTTGAACAACCAGAAGACGAAACAGTGGAAACCACTGAAACACCGTCATCAGAAAATAATGACATGGATTCAACAGAAGCGGTGCCATCACCCGATCAACCTATCTCGCCGGAATCTAATCAAGATGCCAGTACTCTAGAAAAAAAACCACAAACTGGGAGTAGTGAAGAACCTATGTTAGAACCTGAAAAGAATGGGGGAGGAGGTGGCGGTGGTAACCCGATACCACCTCAATCTGAAGAAAACGATAAAGAATCTGTAGAGCCTTCTACTGAAAATGAAACGAATGTACCCTCTACAGAAAATAGTCGTGAACAAAACGGCCAGGAATCTACGCAGTCTTCCCAATTACCTTCATCACAGGAATCGAATAATAACAAGCGTAACCAACAATCAGTGCAAAATGAAGCATCAATGTCTAATAGCAATGAACGTCAAAATGATGTTATCCCTTCGTCTCAACAAGCGTCACAGCGCACACAAAAGGATACTCAAGTAGAGCATCAGCGTGATGAAGAAATCGAGACGTCATCATCCCAACAAATGAAGTCATCTGAAGAAGGGGGAGATAAATTAGAGGGGACTAAACCGCAGTCAGTGGTCAGTCGCGATGCCCATGATACAGTTAGAACAATAGAACAAAATGGAGAAAATGTCAGTACTACTAAAAAAGATATTGAACCAATGATACAACACGAACATATGAACCTCTTAAAGAAAATCATCATCGTGGCGACAAGTGTCGGCGTGGCATTTGCGATTGGGTTATTTATTTGGCGTTTAAAATAGAGTAATCAAATGAAATATAAAAAAAGGAGTGCACAGAAATAGATTGAATCGCTGTGTACTCCTTTTGTATTAATCTTGATTACATGATTATATGGTGAATAAAGAATGTAATAAAAGATGTTTCTTTTAACATTTCCTCAAAAACCTTTTCAGGAATAAGTAATTGCATGACAGTCACAAGTGCATTTTGGGCCATATGAATACCAATCGCAACGCTAAGTCTTTTAGTATAGATATAAAAGGCAGCAAATACCATTCCCATTACAAAATAAGTTAAGAAATGTGTAAAATCCATGTGCGCTAAAGAAAAAATAACTGAACTAACAATGGAAGCAACTAGAAATTTAATCGCTGGACTGGATTTAATGGCATTGTATATTTCTCCAAAGATAACCTTTCTGAAAACAAATTCTTCCAAAATAGGACCGACAATCGCAATTAAAATAATAAAGACGGGCATTTGTCGTGCTACTTTCATAAGTTCTAATGTATTTTCACTAGCTGGATCGATACCAAAGACAAGCGTAGTCAGTAAATTGATAACGATTTGAGCGATAAATACAACGCCTAATCCTGCGATGATCCAAATAGGTATGTATCGTTTTTCTTCTTTAGGTTGTAATTCAAAGGCCATTGGATTTTTAATGGTGTACTGTAAGATGATAATTAAAATGGCAGCCACAATGAAACTAATGACTTGTATGTTGATGCTCATTTTAGCGAGCTGTACCGCATTATCACTGGATAATAAGCCGGTTGATAAAGCGATAGATGGTAAAAATTGTGCAAGTAGATAAATAACAATAGTAAGTATCGATACAACTATACGATTCATAATTTTCCCCCTTATGCACTTATTTTAACTAAATTAATCGTTTGCTACAACGACTAGCATTTCACTTGCTATTTTGACCAAATTTGATTAATATAGACAATAGATTAGCAATGAAAGAGTTAGAGTGCTAAATAAGGTTAATATAAGGAGGCATTATGATGCTTAAACCATTAGGAAACCGAATCGTAATTGAAAAAAGAGAGCAAGAGCAAACAACAAAAAGTGGTATTGTATTAACAGACACTGCAAAAGAAAAATCAAATGAAGGTACTGTCGTTGCGGTAGGACCGGGACGCATTTTAGATAATGGACAACGTGTAGAAGTGGAAGTCAAAGTTGGAGATCACGTTGTATTTGATCAATATGTTGGCACAGAAGTAAAACGTAATGATGAAAAATATCTTGTATTACAAGAAGATGACATTTTAGCAGTTATCGAAGAGTAAGACATACTTAATAGAAGAAAATGGAGGGATATTCATAATGGCAAAAGAACTAAAATTTTCTGAAGATGCACGTCAAGCAATGCTTCGTGGTGTTGATAAATTAGCCAATGCAGTTAAAGTCACAATTGGACCTAAAGGACGAAATGTCGTATTAGATAAAGAATATACTGCACCGTTAATTACAAATGATGGTGTCACTATTGCAAAAGAGATTGAACTTGAAGATCCGTATGAAAATATGGGTGCAAAACTTGTTCAAGAAGTAGCAAATAAAACCAATGAAATCGCTGGTGACGGTACGACTACTGCAACTGTATTAGCTCAAGCGATGATTCAAGAAGGATTAAAAAACGTGACAAGTGGCGCAAATCCAGTTGGTATTCGTCAAGGTATTGATAAAGCAGTCGCTGTAGCGATTGAATCATTACAAAACATTTCTCAAAAAGTAGAAAATAAAGAAGAAATCGCACAAGTTGGCTCCATCTCTGCTGCAGATGAAGAAGTTGGCCGTTATATTTCAGAAGCAATGGAAAAAGTAGGCAATGATGGTGTCATTTCAATTGAAGAATCAAGTGGCTTAAATACTGAGTTAGATGTCGTTGAAGGTATGCAATTTGATCGTGGTTATCAATCACCATACATGGTTACAGACTCAGATAAAATGACTGCTGAACTTGAAAAACCATATATTTTAATTACAGATAAGAAAATTGGTTCATTCCAAGATATCTTACCTTTATTAGAACAAATTGTTCAATCTAATCGCCCAATTTTAATCGTAGCCGATGAAGTAGAAGGCGATGCATTGACAAACTTAGTATTAAATAGAATGCGTGGAACATTTACAGCAGTAGCCGTAAAAGCTCCAGGATTCGGTGATCGTCGTAAAGCTATGTTAGAAGATTTAGCAATCTTAACAGGTGCGCAAGTGATTACAGATGATTTAGGTCTTGAACTTAAAGACGCATCTATTGATATGCTAGGTTCAGCAAGCAAAGTCGAAGTAACGAAAGATAATACAACTGTTGTAGATGGCAATGGCGATGCGACAAATATTGATGCGCGTGTGAGCCAATTAAAAGCACAAATTGATGAAACAGAATCAGACTTTGATCGTGAAAAATTACAAGAACGTTTAGCGAAATTAGCTGGCGGTGTTGCTGTAATCAAAGTAGGTGCTGCCTCTGAAACAGAATTGAAAGAACGTAAATTACGTATTGAAGATGCGTTAAACTCAACACGTGCCGCAGTTGAAGAAGGTATTGTTGCTGGTGGCGGTACAGCATTAATGAATATTTATAAAGATGTTGCAGAGATTGAGGCTGAAGGGGACGAAGCAACAGGTGTGAATATCGTCCTTAAAGCATTACAATCTCCAGTTAGACAAATCGTAGAAAATGCTGGCCTTGAAGGTTCAGTAATTGTAGAACGTATGAAAAATGCAGAACATGGTGTGGGTTATAATGCGGCGACAGATGAATGGGTCAACATGTTAGATGCAGGTATTGTAGACCCTACAAAAGTAACACGTTCTGCGTTACAACATGCTGCAAGTGTGGCTGCAATGTTCTTAACAACAGAAGCGGTTGTAGCCAACATTCCTGAAGCTAATGACAACAGTAATGATATGCCACAAATGGGTGGCGGCATGCCAGGTATGATGTAAAAAGACCTCTAAACGGTGTCATATCAACGTTTAAGGTTTTCGATGATCATAATGATGACATAATCAATTAAAAAGACACAGTATATAAGGATGACGCTTATATACTGTGTCTTTATTTAATATCTTATTTAATTGGATGGTCATACCATGATGTTAAAAATTCGTATAAAACATCTGTGAATTGAACCAGTTCTGCTATTTTAATTTTTTCATTTGTGCCATGTGCTTCATTTAATGCGCCGGGGCCATATAAAATAGTAGGTACACCCGCGTTTGCCGTCCATCCTCCATCTGTCACTGTCGTACTCATAGCAGTTTGAAGCGGCGATTGATGTACTGTTTCATGGCACTGACTTAAAAGGGAGAAGCCCGGATGATCTTTAGGAATTGTAAAACTTGGGAAAATCTCTCCTTTATCTTCAATCATCGAGTCGCCACCCCAATCAAAACGTAACGGATGGTCTTTCAACCATAAGTCGCTATCAGCCACACGTTGTAAATAAGTTTCAATTTCTTCAATAATAGCTTCATAATCCTCATCAGGCAAATAATGAACCGTAATCCATAATTTACATTGATCCGCGATAAACGCTGGATGACGTCCACCTTCTATTACAGCAGGATTAATCGTATTGGCACCAGCAGGCATATCAGGGTAAGACTTTGTAACTGCCCAATGACGCTCAAGTTCTTGTAAAGCTTGAATGATTTTCATCATTTTTTCGATGGCACTTGCACCATGACGTCCACCACCTGCATGGATAATGTGACTTCTTGCACCATCATGAATGGTCTCATCACTTTCAATGGTAATCCATCCAGTAATAACACCACCTTGTCCCATCGCAATGGATTCACTTGTATCCAAAACAAGCGCTAAATCAGCTTTTGGACTATGTTCACAAGCTACTCGAGTCCCTGCTTCTCCTACTTCTTCTCCAACGACGGATTGTACAATAATATCTCCTTGAGGCTGTTTATTTTCTAAATGAAGTCGTTCTAAATTATAAAATAGGCTCGACATGCCACCTTTCATATCCGCTACACCGCGGCCAATTAAAACATCTTCATCTTTAGTGAGTTCAAACGGTGGTGTTTGCCAATATTGCTCGTTTTCAACTTCGGCAACATCGACATGTCCGTTCAAAATTAATTTAGGTGCATTAGGATCTTTTCCTTTTAATACACCTACTATAATAGCGTCGTTGTGATAAAACGGAATGTGTTGAACCTCAAATCCCCATTGTTCTAACCAAGATTGAATTTGATTTTGTAAAGGTAATGTATTTCTAGCAGGGGGACTTTGTGTAGGATGTTCGATTAACGTTTTTAAAAATTCAAAATGACGTTGTGCTATCATGATTCATCGCCTCCAAGTTTAAGAGTATAGATTTGCGGTGAAGCCCACTATTAAACCCACCTAAACGTCCATCTTTACGTACTACACGATGACACGGAATGATGATAGAAAGTGGATTTTGTCCAATAGCAGTAGAGACCGCACGCACACTTTTAGGTTTTTTTATTATATGCGCAATATCGCCATAAGTTACCGTTTGACCATAGTTTAGTTGTGATAATGCCTGCCAAACTTGCTGTTGAAATGGTGTACCAATGACAAATTCAAATGGTGTACTAAATGTTTTTAAATAACCATGAAAATACCCTTCAAGTTCAATGGCGATTTGATTAATAATAGGGTGGTGAGAAGTTTGTTTCAAAGGCGCTTGTTTGCGTAATTTTTGAAGTGCTGTTTGATAATCATTCGAATCTGTAAAAGATAAACTAACCAAAGCAGTTTGATTCACGACAGCCGTCATTTTGCCAATAGGGGTTTTAATTGTTTGATAGTAAAAACACATATGTATAACTCTCCTTAATCTAAAAGAAAGAGACATCTTACTCTTTCCTTGATGACCTTTCTAATGAGAATGGGGCTGAGACATAAAGTATTAATGCTCTGGAAAACCGATTAACGGTATCCCAAAAGCAGGATTTTCGGCAGAAAGTTCACGATTCACCAAAATGTGAAAAACAATTTTAGCTTTTCGTTCGCTTCTGCTCAAATCCTGAATGCTTTTGTCCTAACCCCATCATAGAATGAATATTTAAATATAACTGAATGGTGTACTCCTGTACATTAGTACATCATCGATATTACATGTTTATTGTTGTTGTAATGTTTGAATCGCTTCAGCAATCTTTTTAAACACATGTTCAATGTTTTCTTTTTCAATACAGCTAAATGCAATTCGAATATCTGTTTGATTTAAAGCGATAATACCAATCGATTCATTTTCGATTAAATAAGTACGTAATGTTTCAGGGTCCACATCCTTTACTTTTAACGCCATAAAGTAACCTGAATTAAAATCATACGGTTGCCATAATGATTGATATTGATCTTGGTAAACAATGTCTTTCGTTACATTATAACGTGCTTGAAGTGTATCGATATTTCGTTGAATCTCATGGTTGAATTGATCTGGATGCGCTAATACATGTTGAATCGCTGATTGTGAAGGTGTAGGACCACTTGAAATATTACTTCGGATAAGTCCTTTCACTTTAGCTTCTAACACTGATTTTGTCGTTGAATTAGATGTACCGAATGTAATAAATCCTACACGAAAGCCCCATGCGAAAAACTCTTTTGTCGCACCATCTAAGCGAATGGGTAAAACATAGTCATTATGAAGGTTCGTCAATGCTGTAAAAATAGATTGAGTATAAACATCTTCATAAAATAGACCGTAATAAGCATCGTCGACAATAGCGACAACGTTAACTTGACGTTTACCAAGTTCATCAATCGCATTAACGATTGTTTGAACTTCTTCTTTCGTGGGCGTGTAGCCAGCTGGATTGTTTGGGTAGTTCAAAATCATAATGACTTTGTCTTTATTGATGGATTGTAGTTTATTGACGAGACCTTCAGTTGAAAAGTGACCGTCTTCATCGAAAATAGGATATGTTTCAATTTGTGCTCTATGACGTACGCCGTATACTAATTTGTAATTGCCCCAATTATGTTCAGGTAATAAAACCGTATCATTTGGATCCACGAGTAAATCACCTGTTAGTGATAAGCCATGCGTAAGTGCATTAGTAACGATCGGTTGAGTTATATCATCAGCATTTAAATCTGGATTTTCTTTTAAGATCTTGTCTTGCCACAATTTGCGTAAGGATTCAATACCTTGTGGTGGCGCATAAGCGAATAGTTCATCAGGTTCAAGGTCATTAAACATACCTGCTAACGTATCTGCATACATTTTGCCATCGCCTTGTGTAGCCATCCCAATTGTAGCGTTGTAGTCTGTTGATTTTGCTTCAGCTGATTGCGTTAATATGCCTTTAGGATAGTACATACTTACCCCTAAGTCAGACAGCATATTTAAAACAGTAGGGTCCGATGATTTTAATTCTTCATTTAAATTTAATGCTAAAGGGTTCATAACGTTAACCTCTTTTCTAAAATACTTAATCTATTTCTATCATACCGTGAATATAGCGAAAGTTAAAGAATGAAAACAGTAAATAAAATTTTCTAGTCTTAAAAATAGAACATATGTTCGTGTTTGTGTTAAAATAAAATCAACTACCTAGGTCCTACTTCATTCATTAGGTTGATAAGCAACAACGTTTGTAGGGGGTGCATAATCATGTCTTTGAGCGAATTTATATTATCAATTCTCTCAGGAGGTATATTAATCGTATTTAGATGTTGGTTTGAATCCAAATGGAAACGTAATAACCGACATCAAAAAGACGATCGAAGGGATAAGTAAATCATTAGGGATGATTATGAATTGATGTTATAAGTGAATAGACAACGAATACTACACCCATTTATGTTTGAACGTTGTCGCGGGATAATGCTTTTGCTATACTTTTGTCGATGAGGTGAACAAATATGATGAAGCATTTGACGAAAATCTTTGTGATTATCGCATTGATCATCTTTATCATTGGTGTTGTCTTACAAGTAATGGGAGAAGAAGCTTCATCCATTAAATTATTTGTTGCAACAATCATGTTTATGATTTGTGCATTTATTAGTCGTCACAATGATCGAAAGAAAAATCGTTAACTTGATAAGGATTAAGCTAAGATACATGTGTAAAACTCTATTTGAATCTATGATGATAGAAACATTTGCATTGATTGTATCTTAGTTTTTTTAGTTAAACTGTATATATAGTATATATACAGTTTGGTTTTTAAATGACTTGATGTTAATTAGAAACCCTTTAATTGCACTGTTTTTGATAAATTAAGGTAAATGAATTTAAAAAATATATTTACATCACTGTCTATATTGTGTATATTAAGTATATACAGTTATCAAGGGGGTTCATCATGAAAATATTACTTCAAGAAAATAGTGAGTCTCCAATATATGAACAAATTAAACGTCAAATTAAGGAACAAATATTAACTGGTTCCTTGGATGCAGGTACCCATTTACCTTCAATGAGAGAGCTAGCCAAAACATTAGGGGTTAGTGTTATTACAACTAAGCGAGCATATGAAGATTTAGAAAAAGATGGCTATTTAATTTCAGTACGAGGCAAGGGTACATATGTGAAAGCACAAGATACTTCCATATTAAAAGAAAAGCAATTTATCGTTATTGAATCCCTCGCTCAAAATTTAACGAAAGAGGCTAAAACCATTGGTATGTCATTGGCAGAATTACAAGACATTGTGGCCATGATTTATGAGGAGGATGAACAATAATGACAACGCATGCTATCGAAGTAAACGGACTAAGTTATAAAAAGAAGCAGTTTGAACTTAAAAATATCAATTTTAATGTTCCTCAAGGCTATGTAACGGGATTTATCGGTGCTAATGGCGCAGGCAAAACAACACTTATTCGTATGATCATGGACTTGATTAATACTTATGAAGGCGATATTCAGGTGTTTGGAGCGTCAATGGCCTCTAACCCTGTAGCCATTAAAGATAAAATAGGATTTGTTTATTCGGAACTCTATTTAAATGAAAAGTGGACGATTAAAAAGGTTGAAAAAAGAATTTCTCCTTTTTATACAAAATGGAATCATCATACATTTCAATCTTTGTTAGACCGATTTCAATTGAATGATAAGCAAAAAATACATCAACTTTCAACGGGAATGAAAATGAAATTATCGTTAGCCATTGCATTTAGTCACGAAGCGGAATTGTTTATCTTTGACGAACCGACAGCTGGATTAGATCCGATTGTGCGACACGAAGTCCTTGAAATGATTCAAGAATTATTGATTGATGCTCATAAGACGGTGTTATTATCAACGCATATCATTTCAGATTTAGAACATATTGCAGATTATATTGTACATCTAAAAGAAGGATCTATCATTTTTCAGGAATCTAAAGAAACCTTGTTGGAAACGCATCGATTAGTGCGAGGCGATATTAAAGACTTAGACGACGAATTAAAAAGTTTAATGATTTCTTTAAAAGTAACAGATGATAGTTATTCAGGAGTAACCCAACATGCTCAAGTATTTAAGGAATTATTTGGTAATAAAATCACTATTTCACGAATGTCGATTGAAGATATTATGATAGCCTATGAAAAACCGAATAGCCATCATATATCTTTAGATGATATCAAACTGTGATATACGACATTATAAAAGAGGTTAGAGTTATGCGGCAATTATTAATGAGAAACTTATATTTAAGAAGATGGACCATCATACTTTATAGTATTTTGTTACTTATCTTTCCACTTTATCGTTTAGCAAATAAAGATACAGCATTATGGGTTCAAATTATCATCTTTTTACTGAATATCATTATTATCATAGATAGTGCACACGCTTTTCGGTTATTTAGACGTTTAGGGCATAGAGAGGCTTATATTTTTTATCATAGTTTACCAGTATCAAAATTACAGTTATTTCATGCACATTATTTAACAGTGATTTTACTAACCGCATTTGGTGCGCTGCTGATTCAACTATATGATGTCCAAGAAACAATGGTTGACTTTAATGGCATCACCTTTAGCACTTTTTGGTTATATATTAGTGTTAATTTATTTACTTTTATAATTGGGTTTCCACGATATAGTGAAAAAATGACGGATCATATACCGATTGTAGCGTATATTATAGCTATGTTTTTTGTTATCCCATTTGTGATTGGTATTATTTTGATCACATTAGGTATTTTGAAATATGATAATCCATTATATTATTCACCGCTAGATGTTGGCTTTTGGTATTTTATGTTATCACTTGGCTTAGCCATTATTGTTTATTTTTATAATTTAATTACACTAATGAAGCGATAGGAGGGTTTTTATGCAATTACAACATATTACGAAACAATATGGACAAAATACAGTCATCGATAATATCGATTTTGACTTTAAAGATAGTAAAATTGTTGGATTAATCGGTAAGAATGGTGTTGGTAAAACAACATTGATGAAAATGATGAATGGAAATATCGCAAATTTTTCAGGAGAAGTGAAAACTGATAAAGGGGATCGAATTGGATATCTAATCGAACATCCAAAATTATACGATAATAAATCAGGTTTATATAATTTAAAAATGTTCGCACAAGTATTAGGAAAGGGCTTTTATAAAGACTATACCAATGACATTATTCAAGCATTTGGTATGGAAACTTACATCAAGAAGAAAGTTAAAAAATATTCTATGGGGATGAAACAAAAATTAGCCATAGCCGTTTCATTAATGAATAAACCTAAATACTTAATATTGGATGAGCCAACAAATGGTATGGACCCAGATGGTTCAATTGATGTATTAAAAACCATTGAAAATTTAGTTCATTCTCTAGATATGAAAATATTAATCTCTAGTCATAAATTAGAAGATATTGAATTAATTTGTGATCGCGCTGTCTTTTTAAGAAATGGTCATTTTGTTCAAGATGTCAATATGGCAGAAGGGCAAACGACAGATCAAACAGTCATTGAAGTAGAAGAACAAGATTATCAAAAAGCATTAGATTGTTTAACAGAACATTTCAAAGTGCTTCAATCTCAAAAAGATTTATGCGAAATTACGGTGCCATCTCAACGTAATTATCAATCTTTACTAAAACATTTAGCACAAGTCGATGTTTTTCCTAAGTTCATTGAAACAAGAAAAGTCTCATTACGTGATACGTATTTCAATATTAATCAAAGAGGTGATCAATAATGAATAGTTTGCAACTTGTGAAATTTGATATGATCAGTGTCTTGAAAAGCCCCTTAACCTATATCGCTATTTTATTAGGTGTCTTACCATTAGTGATTACGGTAGCTATTATGGTTGCAAATGATACAGATGTGGATGCGAATACCATGTTTGAAGTAGCGAAATGGTTCTTTTCTTTAATTGGTTTATTATTTGTTATTAAAACGATTACGCGTGACAGTAGTCAGGGTACCATTCAACTTTATTTAAATAATACAAAAAACCGTGTTGGCTATTTTATTGCAAAATGTATATCTATTATTTTTATCGCTGTTTTTACGACAGTAGTCGTATTAATTATCACTTATTTAATTCAAATTTTTACAGAAGGTAAGAATCTTGAAACAGAAAGTATTTGGGAATTATTGGTATTTTATTTGATGTTGTTTCTAATCTATGGTTTATTACTATTCTTAATTAATCTATTTGTTCAAAAACCATCGTTAGTATTTACACTCGGTATTTTATTATTATTAATTTTACCAGTGGTTAAACCATTTATTCCATTAATTCCAGAAATTGGAGATAATATCCAAAAATCATTAAAATATATTCCAATAAGCTATTTAAGTGACAAAAGTTTAGAAGGAAATTTAACGTTTACAAATTGGCAATGGTTCATTAATATTGCGGCAATTGTTGTGCTATTTATCGCAAACTTAGGTAGTATCGTTAAAAAAGATATTTAAGTCACCTGAAAAGAGGGCTGGTGTTGGATGCCAACATCAGCCCTTTATCTGTATTTTTTAAATAAATCACAATCTAAATTAAACGGTCAACGATAGAATCATAGACATTTTTCCAAAAATGCGCATCTGTTTGATAACGATTATGAATGATTTGATGAACTTCTTTTTCTTTGCTCGCAAATTGGTCATCAGACCGATCAGGAAGATGTTGTGCACGAAGATCTTCAACAAAAGATTGAACTTGTTTAGCTCTTGGTCCCCAAACAGCTTGTTGTTCGAATTGTTCATTTAGAAATACAAAAATGGGAATTGAGCGAGACTTGCCGTTTGTTAAGTATTGATCAATCAATTGTGTATCATCATCACGATAAAAAACACGGACCTCTAAATCAGTGGCCTCGGCGATATGTTTTAAAATAGGGACGTTCATCATCGCATCACCGCACCAATCTTCACTAATTACAAGCACATAACGATACGGTTTTTGTTTAATCGCCTCTATTCTCGAATCATCTGTCGGCATATCAAAAGCATTATAAATCTTATTGAATCCTTCTTGGTTCGTTGTCATGTCAGCGATATATTGTTTTAAAGGCTTTGACTGTTCAAAATAAGCTTTTAATGTAGTCATACATATCACTCCTATTTTCTTTTTAGTATATCAGTTTAACGCTAGAAAGAAAATTAAAAAGATTTAGACAAATTAAGATTATAACAATTAAAATACATTTTCTTATGGAACATTTAAAATAAACAAAAAACACTCTATAATTTATATGAATGAAAATCAATGATTATACTGAAGAGGGGAGGTCGTATCAATTGAATAAAATAACGTATCTGAATGAATTAGAATATCGTCTAGATAAATTGCCAAGTAGGCAAGTGGACGAAATCATGTCTCAATATGAAAATATATTCTATGAAGAAGGCGCTAAGGGAAAAACGGATAAAGACATTATTCGTAAATTGGATACGCCAAAGAAAATCGCCAAACAAAAATATGCGGCGTATGCGGTAAAAAATGCAGAACGAAAACCAGATTTCAAACATATTTTAAGTGCATTAATCGCGACAATTGGTATAAGTTTGATTACACTGCTAATTGTTATGATTCCGTTATTAATCGTGTTATTAATTATTTTAGTAGGTACGTTTATTTCAATTGGTATGGTACTAGCCCCTGTTTTAGTAATTATTTCTTCCATATGGGTCGGGCTTCAATATTTCTCGTTAAGTAATTTAATTTTTAGTATTTCCTTTTTAGGGTTAGGTATTATTTTTGTCGTCATTATATTGAAATTATTACTTCTTGTTAGATATGCGATTATCAAATATTTAACATGGAATATTCAACTTTTTAAAAAAGGAAAAATTAAATGATGAAAAAATTATTTATTACTGGCATGGTCGTTTTTATCCTATTTTTTGTATTAGGGACAGTGGTTTGGTTTGGTTTTGAAAAAAACAATCATAAAGTAAAAACGGTCCAAAAAGAATATGATGCAGACGATATAGATCGTCTTATCGTAAATACAGATACCGCTGATATTTCGGTATCACCAGGTGACAAATTTAAATTTGAATATAAAGGGAAAAATAAGTTGAATGTTTCGACATTAAACCAAACCTTACAAATCGCAGAAGTACCGATGACGACTAAACGAATGTTAGATGTTAACCCGTTTAAAAATAATCATGGAGATCTTAAAATTGAAGTACCATCCTCAAAATTAAATGAACTTAAAGTAACGACGAGTGCCTCAAATATGGATATAGAGGAAATTAATAGTACTAATGCCACATTGTGGAATGAAGAGCATGGTGAAATTAATTTAAATAATAGTCATTTTGAACAAACACAAATTCGTGGTTATGAAACTTTTGTCAACGTTAATGATAGTACTTTGGTTGATAGTGATGTAAGTTTAGAACAAGGTGCCATCAATGTTGAAGAAACAGAAGTTAATAATAGTGTGTTTAAAGCAGTAGAAGGCATGATTAATTTCCGAAATATGCCAGCAGAATGTGCTTTAAAAGCTTCTATCAAAAATGGTGATATTCTATTACAATACAAAGAGGTTCCTAAAAACGTGATGTTAAAACTGATGCCAGATCAAGGTAAAGCACTCATTAAAAATGATCAATTAAAACAAGGCAAAAATGGTGATGGCGATCGAAAAGTTGAACTTTATACGTCTAAAGGGGACATTACAGTCAAATAATGTTTATAAATGATCAATCAAAAAGCGGTTATCTTTCACAGATAGCCGCTTTTGTTATGTGTATTTATTCTGAGGCAAAGGTGATTTCTGTGTCGAGATTGCCTGAAAATTGATGGTGTTGCAAAGGCGTTCCCTTTAACCATTTTGAAAAATCAATTTCAATTGGTGACTGATTTTCTCCGAGTGCAATATAGGCAGTTAATGAGTGAGGTTCATACATAGACGTGTGAATCGTCCCACTCCAACTTTTAAATAACTTACTATAAATTTGATAGTCAGGATTATTAAATCGATTAAAAACATCGAATTTATCTAAGTTGGAATAACTTAATGTTGTGTCTAAACGTTCAAGGCGCTCCATTGATTCTTTCGTATAATTACGATTTTCATGAGTAAGCAATTTAAAGTGATTCGTGCACGTTTGATCATATCTTACTTCCACACCTCTTGGCGTTACCTCGACGATAGCATGATTACCTGTAGCGTCTTGTAATATATATGAAAAGGAACTTCGGTGTGGTAACTGTTTTAAAAAGTATATTGCCTCATTCACATCTTTGCATAGTTCTAAGACGAGGCGTCCAATCATATAGCAGACAAAGCCATTCGCAGGCTTTTTGCGGTGCATAAAATTATAAGCCATCACTAATCCGCATTCATTCATGCCATCCATACGACCTGTTGTTCGTGACATTGGTCCAATTTGAGCATAGCCATGATCAGTAGGTTGATAAAGTTGATAACGGCCATCATATGTAGCGGGATGATAGTCATAATTTCTAACAAGATAATTGTCACCGATGAAAACAGTACAACCACTATCAGGTAAATCTGTAAAACGATAGTGTGCAAAGTTAAGTATTGCTTGGCGCAATGGAATATTAAGTACATCTCGTATGCCTAAAATTTCTTCCCATATTGCTGGGGCGAAGTGTTGATAAACAGCTTGAGTTTCATTGATGTTAATATCAAAACGAGGCACCCTTTTTTTCCATTCTTTTTCTCGATTTTTAAGCATTTCGGTTTGTAGTAACCATTGGCCAACGGAAACGCCATAATCATAGTGGTTACCTCTATAAGTTAAAATATCAGATGTTACACGTTGCATACTCTACGAAACCCTTTCTGACATATGTTTAAAATAATTTGTTATGATGTTGTAATCTATTATTAATGGTCATTCATCCACTCAATTATTATAATGAAGAAACATTGAAAATAGGTTGATAGATTAAAGGAGTGGAAAATGTGTTGGAAATGTTTGGTAAAACGTTTTTAAAGACACGGCAATGGGTTTATAGGAATTTTTTTAATTGATTCATAACCCTTTCTTAATTCTTAAGTGGTTAAAGAATTAAGTTGTACTGAACATTTAATGTGAACGCGTCATAGGGGAGAGGATTGATACGTTGAATCATTACGACGTATCAATTCCTTTATTCTGACATCCCTTTAATATTAGGAGCGATATACACCATTTTAATGCGATGAGGATTATCAGCCTCTGAATCGAATATAATCGTTATCATTGTTTTATTGGTTTCATTATAGTTTGCATGTTCATTAGAATAGGTATAAAAAATAACCATATTTTGCCCATGGAACCGTGCTCTATGAACAATTTCAAAATTCCATTGTAAATTTTCATTCGAATCAACTTGTTGCATACGTTTTTTAAGTAACGTCAGCAACATTGATTTTGTTAAATGTTGAGGAATTCCGAGTTCATTAAGATAATACACTACGACGTGATCATCTAACATCTCATCTACTCGATTAATATCATGATTTTTCCACGAGTTTAATAAAGATATGTATGGCATAAAACATACCTCTTTCATTTTTATTGTTATTATTACTGTATCATAATTGTTTAGATATTTATATAGTTGAAATGTTAGAAAGTAACTGATTAGGGTATTTATTTAATGAATCCTCACTTATGTGGTATGATATTAAAGAAGACAATGATTTAGAGGTGAATATTTATGTGGAATTTTATTAAAGGATTTTTTAAATTTGTATTAAGTTTTACACTAATTGCTAGTTTAGTATTAGGTGTAGGTGCTGCTGTATTAGCATATGTTTTCAAAAAAGACTTTGAAGACATCGAAAATAAAACAAGAGAAATTATTGCTGACATTGAATCTAATCAATAAAGCATATTGGGTTGAGGTGAGATATCTCAACCCTTTTTCTTTATCAAATTTAAAAAATAGGTGATGTGGGTGTATCAAAGTAAAAATAGTTTAGTATCCTATCAATTGAGTTCCCAAGTAGCTATTCAATTACAAAGGTTTAACGAACAAATCGATAACCAACATTTAAAACATACGATGCCAATTCAAATAATCGATCGTTTATTAGAAAATTTTTATGAAGCGAGACAAATTATTATTGGTGTGAGTAATGACGCATTAATGATAGAGAGTGCGCAACGTTTTAAACATCAATTAGAAAGCTATTTACATCATCACAATATCGTCCCTTATAATATTAACGTGGTTATTTGGAAAGAAAATGCTAAAAATATGAAGAAATTTGAGAGTGCTTTTGTCGATAATGATCCAGATTTATGGCTTATATTTTCGAAACCTTTTAGTTTTGGACGGTTATTAAAACGTCTGTATCGTAATCCTAAATTTGACCCTACGCGGACATTTTGTATGAGTAATTTTTGTTCACATGATTTAATGCAAGTCATTGGTTATAAATATTTTGAAGGCATCACAGGATTATCGCCAATGGGGAGAGCTTGGTGTGTACAAAGTGGGGAACTTGAATTATTGTCCTCTTAACTGCTTTATTCATTCAACATTTGTTACAATATGCATAACATATATTGGAAGGAGACATACTTATGACAAAAGGTTGGATTGGTTCCTATACTAAAAAAGATGGCAAAGGTATTTATAGGTTTGAATTAAATGAAGAAAAAGGACAAATTGAAACACTTGAAACAGGATATGAACTAAACGCATCCACTTATTTAACACAATATCAAGATATGCTTATTGCTATCACTAAAAATGACGAGCGTTCTGGTTTAGCTACTTTTCATATTCAAGAAGATGGCACTTTAGAAAAGACAGGAGAAGTCCTACAATCCTTTAAAGGTTCAGGATGTTATGTAGCAGTCTCACCAGATGGAGAATACGTATTTGAAGCGGTTTATGGTGATGGTATTGCACGTATTTATAAATTGAATGCAGAGGAACGCAAAATAGACAGACTTATAAAAGAGGTTTATCATGACTATGAACATGGTCCGAATGTTGAACGCCAAGAACAATCTCATGTTCATTATTTAGACGCAACACCAGATCAAAAATATGCGGTTGCTGTTGATTTAGGAGCTGATTTATTAGTCAGTTATCATTACGGTGATAAAGGGTTAGAGGTTGCTGAACGTACTACAATGGAACCTGGAGATGGCCCACGTCACATCGCTTTTCACACATCAGGTAAGTATGCTTATGTGGTGAATGAACTTTCTAATACAGTAGTTGTAATGGATTACCATGATGGTCAATTTAATGAAATCGAAAGACATTCAACGATTCCTGAAGACTTTTTACATCCTACTAAGCTAGCTGCCGTTCATATTTCCAAGGATCAACGTTTTCTATATATTAGTAATCGTGGCCATGACAGTATTGCGATATTTAAAATTACTAGTGAAGGCAAGCACTTAGAACTTGTAGATATTGTCTCAACTCATGGTGAATTCCCACGTGACTTTAATATTACCGCTTCTGATGACTATATTGTTGTAGCGCATCAAGAAGGGGATTCAGTGGTGACAGTATTTAAACGAGATCAAGATACGGGTCAACTCAAATTAGTACAAAACGAACATAATGCTAGTGAGGGTGTATGTGTTCAATTTATGAAAGAAAGCTAACACAATAGAGTGTATATTATATTTAAGAAGAGGTAGAGCGCTGATTGATTAATGGCGCTATCTACCTCTTTTTTAACATGTGGTAGAGATAAGAGATTTACTTCTTAAAAATTTGTTTAATGTATTTTAGTTTACCTTTATAGGGTGGAAAAAGTAAGGCTGTTTCCAGTTTGGTCGTTTTAAAAATATATGGTTTTTCGTGTGAAAAGGTATCAAATGAATAACGTCCATGATAGCGACCTATACCAGAACGACCGACCCCGCCAAATGGTAATTTAGGATTGGCTAGTTGAAGTATCGTATCATTAATCGCACCGCTACCAAAAGATAATTCACTCAGGATACGATTAGTCGTGTTTTCATCTTCACTAAATAAATATAGTGACAATGGTTTAGGTTTAGATTGAACATAAGCTATGGCTTCATCTAAATTACGATATGAAAGGATAGGTAAAATAGGGCCAAAAATTTCTTCTTGCATAATTAAGTCATCGGAGGTCACTTGATGCATAATCGTAGGTGCAATATAAAGATCATTTTGATCCGTTTCGCCACCATAAACAATTTGATGACGGTGTGACTCAATGAATTGATTAAGACGATTAAAATGTTTAAGGTTAACGATGCGGCCGAAATCCGGACTGTTTTGTGGATTTTTGGAATAAAATTCAATCAAAGTTTTTTGTAATGCTTCGATAAAATCTGATTTAACTGTTTCATCTATTAAAATATAATCAGGCGCCACGCATGTTTGTCCCGCATTTAAAAACTTTCCAAAACAAATACGTTCACTAGCCACTTTTAAATTTGCTGTTTTATCAATAATCGTAGGAGATTTTCCACCTAACTCTAAAGTGACAGGTGTTAAGTTTTTAGCTGCTGCTTCGTAAACGATTTGACCTACTCTTGGGCTACCTGTAAAAAAGATATGATCAAAAGGTAACGTTAACAATGATTGCAATACATGAGCGTCTCCTTGTACAACTCTAATGTAATCCTCTGAAAAAGTTGATGCTATGATTTTATGAATGACTTCACTCACATGAGGTGTGAGTTCAGAAGGTTTAAGAATGACCGTATTACCAGCTGCAATGGCACCAATTAAGGGTTCAATAACTAATTGAAAAGGATAATTAAAAGGGCCAATAATCAATACAGTGCCTAAAGGTTCTTTCATCGTGAAGCTTTTTGCCGGAAATAAATAGTATGGCGTTTCAATCGATTTCTTTTTAGCCCATTTAGTCACTTTTTGGCGTGCTTTTTTTATGTTATGAAGCGTAAAGCCAATCTCCGTAGCATACGATTCTACGTTACTTTTTCCTAAGTCTTCTTCTAAAGCATCAAATAATTCTTGTTGATGTTGCTTGATACTTTTAGCTAATAACTTTAATTGTTTTTTACGAAATGAGAGAGATTTTGTGGCTTGTGTATTAAAAAAAGCTTGGGACTGATCGAATAACGTTTGATATGGATTCACTCAGATCCTCCTTTCTGAAAATATGACATAAGTTACATTAATACAATCATTAAACCGCATATGGATATAAAAAGCGAGACAGTTATAAATCAAACAACAGTCTCGCTTAAATCGTTAGGAATGTCTTTCGACGAATCAACAAAAATTATGCTTTTAAATCGTTCAAATCCTCATTTTTCTCAAATTGATGTGAGACATAAGAACAAGTTGGTATAATTTTCAATTGCTCTCGTCTTGCTTTATCAATGACTTTATTAAACAATTGTTTTGCAATCCCTTCACCACGTAAAACAGGACTAACATAAGTATGATTGACATCAATGACGTCATTTCCGACGTGATTGAATGTAATCTCAGCAATCATACGCGCGTGTTCATCATTGATATAAAAACGATGAGAATCCTCTTGAATTTGATAATTCATAACATCACATCCCTTATGCTTGATTAAGAAAGTGCTTCAGTAATAGGGGGTACAATTTGTTTTTTACGTGAAACGATACCCGCTAAAAATGCTGTGTTATTTTCTAATTTTGTATCAAATGCATGCGCAACTTTGTCTTTTTCAGCACCTGCTACTAAAATTTTAGAATCGCTATTTAAAATATCAGTGACTACAAGGACAAACGTATTATATCCTTCATTTGCAATCGCTTCATTCATAACATTTTCAAGTGTTTCTTGTCTTGCGATTACTTCTTCGATATCTACGGTATTCACTTGAGCGATACGTACAATTTTATCACCCATATTGAATGATTTAGCATCTGCGTTAATTAATTCGCTATCTGATTTATCAGCTACAGAAGCACCTGCTTTTAACATTTCTAAACCATATGATTCTAAGTCGATGTTTGCAATAGAGGCTAATGCTTTTGCTGCATTGACATCTTCTTCTGTACAAGTTGGTGATTTGAATAATAAACTGTCAGAAATAATCGCTGAAATCATTAGACCAGCAATTTCAGGTTTAATGTCATAATTTTTTTCATTATACATTTTGTATAAAATTGTAGCAGTACAACCCACTGGTTCAGCACGATAATAAAGTGGCGCTGCTGTTTCGAAATTAGCAATACGATGATGGTCAATAACATGCTTAATAGATGCTTTATCAATCGTATCAGCACTTTGTTGGAATTCATTATGGTCTACTAAAATAACATCTTTATCTGTTAAGTCTTCATTTAATAATTCAGGTTGATCAACGTTGAAATACTCTAACGCATAAGCTGTTTCAGGACCAACTTCTCCTAAACGATATGCTTTTGCTTCTTTGTTGCCATTTAATTGTTCAAAATCTGCCATAATAATTGCAGAAGAAATTGCATCTGTATCTGGGTTTTTATGTCCGAAAATGTATGTTGTCATGATATAATCTCCTCATTTATTAATTAGTTTTAATACTATTTTATCATGGGTATGAATAATTATTCTACCGTTGCACCTAACGTATTTTTAAAGTGGTTTAAAGCCCACTCGTGTCCTGTTAAATCAAAAGAAGCAACACCATTTTTAGGAATAATTAATTGATAATTTAAGTTATAGGCACTTGCTGCAGTATGAAGTACGCAAATATCCGTACATACACCTACGATTTCTAACGTATCGATTTGACGTTCGCGCAGTAAGCTATCTAAAGGTGTGCCATAAAATGAATCAAATCTTCTTTTATCTAAAAAGAATACGTGTGAAGCGTCTTTAATCTTTTCATATTCTTGACCTATATCACCATATAAATCGCGACCATCAGTGCCTTCAATATTGTGTGGTGGAAATGTTTTAGTTTCTGGGTGATAAGGATCATTTTCGAAATGTAAGTCCATCATAAAGAAAATAGGACTGTTAGATTGATGATAGTCGCGAATACGATCGAGAATAAAAGGTTCAATCGCTTGACCAGGCTCTCCACATGTTAATTTGCCATCATTTGCCACAAAATCATTTGAATAGTCTACAATTATTAATGCACGTTTTGTCATAAATAGAACCTCCTAGAAATGCAGAATCGATATTTATTACAATATTATATATAGTATAACCTAATTTAAGGAGGAATCTACATTTCTAATGCGAAAACTTTTTAGAATTTTGAATAATATATTAATGACGATAAAAGATACTGTTCAATTACAACACGCTTTAAATAAAGGGAAACAACGACCAATCACGATTCATGTACCTAAAGGCATTTACTTTATAGGAAAAGCATTAAAAATTTATGAAGGGACAACATTGGTTTTACATCCAGATGCAGTGTTGTTAAGGAAAGGTCGAGATGCCCTGATTAAAAATGGTTCAAGTTTGCGAAAATACCATTTTTATGATGGAAACGGTAATATTCGAATTATAGGTGGCACATTTGATATGAATGGGAATGCGTGCCCATATAACAATACAGCGATGTGTTTAGGTCATGCTACAAATGTTGAAGTGGGTCATGTCACTATAAAAAATGTAGTGGGGGGTCATGGGATTGATGCTTGTGGCTTAAATCATGCCCATATTCATCATTGTCAGTTTCTAGGATTTTATGACGTGAATGGCAATCGCTCTTTTTCAGAAGCAATCCAGTTAGATTTGTTTGTCAAAGGAGCATTTCCAAAATTTGGCGCAAATGATGGGACGATTACTAAAAATATGGTAATTGAACATTGCTATTTTGGAAGCTCGCATGAAGGAAATATGCACGCATGGAACAGAGCGATCGGTTCACATGCCAGCCGGTTGAATCATTTTTATGAAAATATAGTCATACGACATAACTTTTTTGAAGGTACAAAAGACTATGCATTAACACCATTAAAAGGGAAACACATCCAAATTTACAACAATATCTTCTTAAATTGCGCTGGAGGCGTGCGCTATTTAGGTGTTTACAAAGGGAAAAATATGCATAGCCTTGATGGTACCGAAGCAGGGAAACAAGGCGGTTATCATTTTGATGTATGTCACAACATTTTTAAGAACTGCTTCAAAAGTGATACTTTGCATATACGCAGTCATCAAGAAGCACCCCATATCGATGTGAATATTATAAACAATACATTTTTAAACCATAACCAACCCATTCATCTAAAAGGCATCAAAGGGTTAGTCATCAGTCAAAACAAAAACTTACCACCTCTTAAAAAGATACACGTCCAAAACCAATAAATTACTCTAAAAAAGTGCGGACAATTGCGGTCAAGGTTCGATGTGATTACGAACACTTCGAACGTAAGTGAGTTAGTATTCGTTATGCATGCGAATGAAAGTGAGCAGGCGAACCTTTTTCTTAAGAAGAAAATCGCTCTTTGATTTTTGCGCGTCACGTAGTATTATCGAGAATCCTGCAATTGGAAGCCGGATTATACAAAGTGCGGACAATTTAGAAACACTGTGAACGTAAGTGAGTTAGTGTTCGTTATGCATGCGAGCGCTAGCGAGCAGGCGAACATTTCTTTATGAGCAAAATCGAGCGTCGAATGCAAAATAAAAGCTGTCAAAAACGCGTATTAATAACGTTTTTGGCAGCTTTTATGTTTAAGATAACGAAAGCGTATTAAAATGGCCTAATAAAGTGACATCAAAATCCAGTGTAGTTAAAATTGTCATTACTTTTTCTAAATGAGTTTGATCGATTGATTCAGCTTGTATAAAAAAGTGATACATGCCTAATTTAGTTTTAAGAGGGCGCGATGCAATCCATGTCAGATTAAGGTTCAACATATAAAATGTATTTAAAATACTCATTAACACACCAGGCTGATCAGAATTCGGTGTAATAATAAATAAACATTCACTGCCGGTTTGCTGCTTATACGTCATATTATTAGACAAAATTAAAAAACGCGTCATGTTATGTGGTGAGTCTTCTATATGATTCTGTAATGAATAGTACCCATAGAGTTCACCACTGCCTAATGGCGCAATGGCTGCGCTTGTATCATCAATATAGGAAAGGGCAGCGACAGTGCTCGATGCAATACCAATATCGAATTGATAATTTCGAATAAAAGTTTGTGCTTGGTTGATAGCTGGATCAATGGAATAAACTTTATGAATATCCGACACTGATTGATGTTGTTTACCATATAGAGCTAAATTTACCTTCATTACCACTTCGTCGACGACACATAAATAGTCACGTGTTAGCAAATCTGCGACGGTATTTATTATCCCTTCTATAGCATTTTCAATCGGAACAATCGCCATGACTTCTTCCGATGACTCTAATGCGGTAATGACTTCATATAAATTATTTTTAGGTACTAACTGAATACGCTCTGGATGCGTTTGGTGTGCTAAATATTGTTGTGCTGCTAAATAAGAAAATGTGCCTTCTGGTCCTAAATAATGTAACTGCATGCCATCAGCCCCTTAACGATATTTGTACTATTGTACAATAAGTTAATGAAAAGGGCACCCTGATTGAGAGGGCTGTTTATAGAAAAAGTTGGGTTCTCTAGTCTCGTTCGCATAACCATGATGATAGTTTGACGTTAAAGTAGGGGACAAAGGCGGTGCTAACCAGGACCATTTACCTGTGACAGTACGCTCGTTTTGTTCCTCGTTTCGTTCAAACTGCTCAAATTGTTTAGATGCGGTTAAGTGATCGACGATAGAAACACCTGCATTTTTAAATGATTGATAGACCGCATCATTTATTTCCACTAAAACACGATCCTTATTAAAACTACTATTTTTTAAATTATGATAACCCATCGCTTCAGCGAATTGAGGTAATAAATTGTAGCGGTACGTATCTGTGAAATTGCGGACTGCAATTTCGTTAACCATATACCATCCATTAAACGGTACAGTTGGGTAAGTGATGCCTCCAATTTTTAAGTCCATGCTAGAAATGATAGGGACGGCATACCATTTCAACTGTAAATCGGCTACCTTTGGAAATTCTGAATGGGTGATTGGTACTTCTTTAACTAACTCTGATGGATAGTCATGATATTTTATCGGTTCATTAGGTAATTGATAGATAAGTGGTAACACATCAAAAGCAGTGCCTGCGCCTTGCCAGCCTAAATGTTCAGCGAGTTGTGTGACCTTCTTTTCAGCAGGATCTCCTATATTATCGTAACCTGCATATCTAATGAGTTGATTATTGAAAATTTTAGGACCTTCTTCATCAGCTTGAGCATAAATAGTAATGGTTGGACGAATTTTTCCATGATTTGTAGCGTCTTCCAAGTGTTGATGAATAGAGTGAAGAAAGTCAGATTCTGTCTTAACATCACGCGCATCATGAACAATCAGACTGTTCCAAAAAAGCCGGCCAATACATCTATTAGAATTACGCCATGCCATTTTTGCACCATAAGTTAATTCTTCAGCCGTATGTCGATAAGTACCCGTTTCAGCAATGGCTTGTTTAATTTCAGCAATTCTCTCTTGATATTGTGTCTCTGGATAATTCAATTCTTGATACATTTGTTTAATAAACGATAGTGCTTTATCTAACATGTTTTCACCTCATTTACATTATAAGGAATTTAATATAAAGGGGGTATTAAAATGAAGAATTGTCATCATTTTGTTGGAGTTGAAAAGAAATGCGTGTATCACAGAAACTGAACGGTAAATATGATACTATGAAGATAATCAATTACAAATACATAAGCAGTGAAAAAACAAAGTTTAAGAGGAGATAATGATGTATCAATACAAAGATGATAGTTTAATGTTACACAATGATTTATATCAAATAAATATGGCAGAATCATACTGGTTTGATGGCATTCATGAACGTACAGCAGTGTTTGATTTATACTTTAGAAATATGCCTTTTGAAAGTGGGTATGCTGTTTTTAATGGTTTAAGAAGAGTGATTCAATTTCTAGATAATTTACATTTCTCTGACACAGATATCGAATATTTACGTTCTGTAGGTTATCAAGAAGACTTTTTAACGTATTTGTCGAATTTAGAATTTACAGGAAATATTCGAGCAATGCAAGAAGGGGAATTATGTTTTAATAATGAGCCGCTTATTCGCGTGGAAGCACCTTTAATTCAAGCGCAGTTAATTGAAACAGCATTGTTGAATATTGTAAACTTCCAAACTTTAATTTCTACAAAAGCAAGTTTAATTAAACAAGTGGCTATGAACGATACATTAATGGAGTTTGGCACAAGACGTGCGCATGAATTTGATGCAGCGCTATGGGGTGCTAGAGCAGCCATTATTGGTGGTTTTGATTCAACGAGTAATGTACGAGCGGGTAAATTATTTAACTTACCGATATCTGGTACACATGCGCATGCTTTTGTTCAAACGTATGGCGATGAATATGTCGCTTTTAAAAAGTATGCAGAACGTCATAAAGATTGTGTCTTTTTAGTCGATACCTTCCACACTCTAAAATCAGGTGTACCGAATGCGATTAAAGTAGCGAAAGAGTTAGGGGATAAGATTAATTTTATCGGTATTCGTTTAGATTCAGGCGATATTGCTTATTTATCTAAAGCTGCACGTAAAATGTTAGATGAAGCGGGCTTTAAAGACGCTAAAATCATTGCATCTAATGATTTAGATGAACAAACCATTACAAGTTTAAAAGCACAAGGTGCCACAGTGGACTCTTGGGGTGTTGGTACAAAACTAATTACAGCTTATCAACAGCCTGCTTTAGGTGCTGTTTATAAAATGGTAGCAGTAGAAGATGAAAATGGAAATCTTGTAGATCGTATCAAATTATCCAATAATGCTGAGAAAGTAACGACACCAGGTAAAAAACGCGTATATCGTATTATTAACACTAAAACGAATAAATCTGAAGGGGATTACATTACGTTAGAACACGAAGACCCTAATGCGTTAGATAAACTTAAAATGTTCCATCCAATTCATACTTACAAGATGAAATGGGTAAAACAATTTAAAGCAATTGATTTACATCGGGACATTTTTAAAGATGGGAAATTGGTTTATCAATTGCCTTCAGAACTTGATGCAAAGGCCTACTTACAAGACAATTTACAACTATTATGGGAAGAAAATAAACGTTATTTAAACCCTGAAGAATACCCTGTTGATTTAAGTTCTGAGTGTTGGGATAACAAACACAAACGCATATTTGAAGTGGCCGAAAATGTGAAAGAAATGGAGGAAGAACATGAGTGAATTACAATCCATTATCGTGGAAGAAATGAAGGTTCAACCTACAATTGATAGTGATAAAACGATTGAATCTATTAAACATTTTATAAAGGAATATATTACAAGTCATTCTTTTATAAAAACATTAGTATTAGGTATTTCTGGTGGTCAAGATTCCACATTAGCAGGAAAATTGGTTCAATTAGCTGTTAATGAATTAAATGAAGCGGGCGATGGGCACTATCAATTTATTGCCGTTAAATTGCCATATGGTGAACAACTTGATGCAGATGAAGTAGAAGATGCGATTGCGTTCATCCAACCTGACAAAGTGGTGACCGTAAACATTAAGCCAGCTGTAGATCAAAGTGTACAATCATTAAAAGAAGCGGGCATTGTACTGAATGATTTTCAAAAAGGAAATGAAAAAGCACGCGAACGTATGAAAGTTCAATTTGCCATTGCAGCTAACTTAAGCGGTATTGTTGTGGGGACAGATCATTCAGCAGAAAATGTGACTGGTTTCTTTACTAAGTATGGTGATGGTGCTGCTGATATTGCGCCATTATTTGGATTAAACAAAAGACAGGGTCGTCAATTACTTGAATATTTAGGAGCTAGTGCCCACCTTTACGAAAAAGTGCCAACAGCTGATTTAGAAGATTTAAAACCACTATTGCCTGACGAAGAAGCCTTAGGTGTATCTTATGAAGATATTGATGATTATTTAGAAGGTAAAGCCGTTTCTAGTGAAGCAGCTAAAACAATTGAATCACACTATGTTAAAAATGCACATAAACGAGAATTAGCCTATACACGATTTACTTGGCCGAAGTAAAAATTTCTAATGACAAATAAGCAATCAGTTGGTACAATAAGCTCAATTTTATTAGGAAATGAGGATCATGATGAGTTTTATTAATGATAACCCATGGATGATGATTATTGCGATATTTGTCATTAATGTTGCGTATGTAACAGCTTTAACAATGCGGGTGATATTAACATTAAAAGGCTATCGTTATGTCGCAGCGATTGTCAGTTTCATAGAGGTTTTAGTCTATGTAATCGGGCTAGGGATGGTAATGTCTAGCTTAGATCAAATTTTAAATATTATCGCGTATGCCCTAGGTTTTTCTGTAGGGATCATTGTCGGTATGAAAATAGAAGAAAAACTCGCTTTAGGTTATTCTGTCGTCAATGTGACTACTGCGGATTATGAATTAGATTTACCAAGACAATTACGTGATTTAGGGTATGGCGTTACCCATTTTGGCGCACATGGTAGAGATGGTGATCGATTAGTGATGCAAATCCTTACACCACGTCGCTATGAATTAAAGTTAATGGATACGATTAAACAACTTGACCCTAAAGCGTTTGTGATTGCCTATGAACCTAGATCAATCCATGGTGGTTTCTGGGTTAAAGGGGTACGTAGTAAAAAAGTAAAGGCGTATGATACAGATGAAATTTAAAGTAGAAGATAATGAAACCATTGAAGCATGTTTATCCAGAATGCGAGCACAAGGTTATATGCCTGTTAAACGATTTGAAAAGCCAGTCTTCAAAGAAAATAAAGACGGCTCTGTTGAAGTGCTAAAACAAGACATTGTGTTTGTAGGTAAAAAGATCGAAATTGAGTAAAGAAGTGGGGCATTTATTAACGTTATAGTGCAAACGTTATTTCCGCCCCTATCTCTTATGCATTATCTCGTCTTTTGAAAAGGATAAAATCATAAAAATTCGTGTTTTTGCATTTTGAGCGTTATTTTATTTCGTTATTAATTAGAATAAACACTTGATTACGAACATTAAATCTGTTTGAATAAGAAATGTACATAAATGTAAACTTTGCTATAATTAAATTATCCATATAGGTTAGGAGTTTAAAACAATGATTGAACGTTATTCTAGAGAAGAAATGTCAAATATTTGGACGGATCAAAATCGCTATGAAGCATGGTTAGAAGTTGAAATATTAGCAAGTGAAGCATGGAGCGAACTCGGTTATATTCCTAAAGAAGATGTTAAGAAAATTCGCGACAATGCTCAAGTAGATGTTGCACGTGCCAAAGAAATTGAAGAACAAACTCGCCATGATGTTGTGGCATTTACACGCCAAGTATCAGAAACATTAGGCGAAGAGCGTAAATGGGTACATTATGGATTAACTTCTACTGACGTAGTAGATACAGCGTTAAGTTATCAAATTAAACAAGCGAATGAAATTATCGAAAAAGATTTAGAACGTTTCATTGATGTATTAGCTGAAAAAGCTAAAAAATATAAAAATACATTAATGATGGGACGTACACATGGTGTTCACGCTGAACCAACGACTTTCGGCTTAAAAATGGCATTATGGTATGCAGAAATGAAACGTAATTTTGACCGTTTCAAACGTGTTAGAGAAGAAATTGAAGTTGGTAAAATGAGTGGTGCGGTTGGTACATTTGCTAACATCCCACCTGAAATTGAAGCATATGTTTGTAAACATTTAGGTATTGGTACAGCACCAATTTCTACGCAAACATTACAACGTGATCGTCACGCGTATTATATTGCGACATTAAGTTTAATCTCTACATCTCTTGAAAAATTCGCAGTAGAAGTGCGTAATCTTCAAAAAACTGAAACACGTGAAGTAGAAGAAGCATTTGCGAAAGGTCAAAAAGGCTCTTCAGCAATGCCACATAAACGTAATCCTGTCGGTTCAGAAAACATCACAGGTATTGCACGTGTTATTCGTGGCTATTTAACAACTGCATATGAAAATGTGGCTTTATGGCATGAAAGAGATATTTCTCACTCTTCTGCAGAGCGTATTATGTTACCAGACGTGACAATTGCATTAGACTATGCCCTTAACCGTTTTACAAATATTATTGACCGTTTAACAATTTATGAAGACAATATGGCAGAAAATATGAATAAAACATTTGGATTAATTTATTCTCAACGTGTCTTATTAGCGTTAATCGATAAAGGTATGGTTCGTGAAGAAGCATATGATACAGTCCAACCAAAAGCAATGGAATCATGGCAAACTAAAACACCATTTAGAGAGTTAGTAGAACAAGATTCTAAAATTACAGATCAACTATCTAAAGAAGAATTAGACGCATGTTTTGACCCTAGACACCACCTTAACCAAGTTGATACAATATTTAAAAGGGTGGGATTAGCATAACTTTACTACACTTTAATCTATTAATGCGTTAAAATGAACATAGATTAAAAATTAGGGGTTGTTTTGCATGCAAATTGAAAAGTTACGAGGACAGACTTTAGATGAACTGTTCGATGCAATTCTTACATTAGAAACGAGAGAAGAATGTTATCAATTTTTTGATGATTTATGTACAGTCAATGAAATCCAGTCGCTTTCTCAACGATTGCAAGTTGCTAAGATGATTAAGCAAGGCTATACTTATGCAACAATTGAGCAAGAGTCGGGCGCTTCTACAGCAACCATTTCTCGTGTTAAGCGATCACTACAGTGGGGCAATGACGCCTATACCATGATTTTAGATAGAATGAATATTGAAACAAAATTTTAATAGATTAAATGAAAAGTATGTTAATGCATAAAAAAACAGATAGAAATAGAACAAATGACGATACATTGAGTTGTTCTATTTCGACCACTTTTAACGGTTAGTGAATCAAATCACTAGCCGTTTTTTTAGGTTGAAAACGATGTGTCAATCGCTTTATTGTTCTTAGATATCATCGTTTAAAAATGCTATAATGAACTGTATGAAATTTTAAAGGAGTGTACGACGATGTATGACATTAACAACTGGAGACATGTATTTAAATTAGATCCAGCTAAAGATATCTCTGATGAGGATTTAGAAAAAGTATGTATGTCTCAAACCGATGCCATTATTATTGGAGGGACGGATAATGTGACTGAAGATAATGTATTACATTTAATGAGTCGTGTTCGTCGTTATCCCTTACCGCTTGCACTTGAAGTTTCAAACCTAGAAAGTACGATGCCTGGGTTTGATTTTTACTTTGTGCCCACAGTGTTAAACAGTAAAGATACTGAGTTTCATAACGGCATACTTCATCGTGCACTCAAAGCGTATGGTCATATGATTGATTTTGAAGAATTTATATTTGAAGGATATGTCGTACTGAATCCCGATAGTAAGGTCAGTCAACTTACGCAAGCACAAACAGATTTAGATGAAGATGATGTGATTGCATACGCCCAAATGGCCAATGAATTTTATCGTTTTCCAGTACTTTACCTTGAATATAGTGGTACATATGGTGATTTAAATTATGTGGAAGCTGCCAAAGATCAATTAACGAATACGCAATTATTTTATGGTGGCGGTATTTATAATTTAGAAAGTGCACAACGAGTAGCTGAAATTGCGGATACCATTGTAGTAGGTAATCTGATATACGAAGATATTCGTCAGGCGATTAAAACGACTAAAATAAAGGAGAGAACATAATGAATCCACTTTTAAAAAATATGAATAATGAACAAAGTGAAGCGGTGCGCACAACTGAAGGCCCGCTTTTAATTATGGCAGGTGCGGGTTCAGGTAAAACACGTGTACTTACCCATCGAATTGCTTATTTATTAGATGAAAAAGATGTATCTCCGTATAATATCTTAGCAATCACCTTTACGAATAAAGCAGCAAAAGAAATGAAAGAACGTGTCGGCACACTTGTTGGTGAAGAAGCAGAAGTCATTTGGATGTCTACGTTTCACTCTATGTGTGTAAGAATATTAAGACGCGATGCTGATCGAATTGGCATTGAACGTAATTTTACAATTATCGATCCTACTGACCAAAAATCAGTCATTAAAGATATTTTAAAAAAGGAAAATATAGACTCTAAAAAATATGACCCGAGAATGTTTATCGGTGCCATCAGTCAATTGAAAAATGAATTAAAAACACCAAAACATGCAATGGCTGAAGCAGAAGATATGTATAGTCAAATGGTGGCTAAGGTATATGAAGGCTATCAAAAACAATTGTTACGAAATCAAGCCTTAGATTTTGATGATTTAATTATGACAACGATTAAATTATTCGATCGCGTACCGGAAGTGTTGGAATTTTATCAAAATAAATTTCAATATATTCACGTGGATGAGTATCAAGATACGAATAAAGCACAATATACACTTGTGAATATGATTGCTCAAAAATTTAAAAACCTTTGTGTCGTGGGTGACTCAGACCAATCCATTTATGGTTGGCGTGGTGCAGACATTCAAAACATTTTATCCTTTGAAGAAGATTATCCTACAGCTAAGACGATCTTTTTAGAACAAAATTACCGTTCCACAAAGACCATTTTAACTGCAGCTAATGAAGTGATTCGTAATAATACAGAAAGAAAACCAAAAGGCTTATGGACTGCTAATCAACAAGGTGAAAAAATTCATTATTATGAAGCGTTTAGTGAACGTGATGAAACAGAATATGTTGTAAGAGAAATATTGAAACAACAGAAAAAGGGTAAACAGTTCAAAGATATGGCAGTACTTTATCGTACAAATGCCCAATCACGTGTGCTAGAGGAAACATTTTTAAAATCAAATATTCCATATGTAATGATTGGCGGTCAAAAATTCTATGACCGTAAAGAAATCAAAGATGTATTAAGTTATTTAAGATTAATTGCAAATAGTGCAGATGACATTAGTTTACGTCGTATTATTAACGTTCCTAAAAGAGGTATCGGACCTTCTTCAGTAGATAAAATCGCTAACTACGCATCAGCACATGACATTAGTATGTTTGATGCATTAGCAGAAGTTGACTTTATTGGTTTATCTAAAAAAGTCACTCAAGCGGCAGCTGAATTTTATACATTAATGAGTAACTTGATGAAAGAACAAGAATTTCTTGAAATTACGGATATTGTAAATGAAGTGATGGATAAGTCCGGCTATCGAGAGATGTTAGAACAAGACCGTACACTTGAGTCACGTAGTCGTCTTGAAAACATTGACGAGTTTATGTCTGTACCTAAAGACTATGAAGAAAATACACCTTTAGAAGAACAATCACTGATTAATTTCTTAACAGACCTTTCTCTCGTTGCTGACGTAGATGAGGCTAATTTAGAAGATGGTGTGACATTAATGACGATGCACTCTGCTAAAGGGTTGGAATTCCCAATTGTCTTCATCATCGGTCTTGAAGAATCTATATTTCCACATATTCGAGCAATCAAAGCAGATGATGATCACGAAATGGAAGAAGAAAGACGTATTAGCTACGTAGCCATTACACGAGCAGAAGAAGAGTTGTATTTAACACATGCATCCACACGTACGCTTTATGGACGCTCACAATCTAATTTCCGTTCACGTTTTCTAAATGAAATTCCTGAAGATTTATTAGATCAACCTACTCAAAAAACGACATCAATTAATTCAAAAAGCGAGAAACCTGCTAAGCGTGGCTTTAGTCGTCGTATTAATAATAAAACATCACACTCTACATCAGATTGGAACGTCGGTGATAAAGTAATTCATAAATCTTGGGGAGAAGGTATGGTTTCAAACGTGAATGAGAAGAATGGATCAGTAGAGTTAGATATTATTTTCAAAAGTGAAGGACCTAAACGTCTGATTGCACAATTTGCACCTATCGAAAAAAAGGAGGATTAAGTAATGGCAGACCTTAAATCTCGAGTGGCAGAATTACACAAACTGTTGCACCAATATAACTATGAATATTATGTACAAGATCAGCCTTCTGTGCCAGATAGTGAATATGATCAATTATTACGTGAACTTATGGATATCGAAGAAGCGCATCCTGAATATAAAACAACAGATTCTCCTACTGTCCGTGTAGGTGGAGAAGCGCAATCCACATTTGAAAAAGTACGTCATGACACGCCAATGTTGAGTTTAGCCAATGCTTTTAATGAAGAGGAATTGCGTCGTTTTGATCAACGTGTTCGTGAAGCTGTAGGCGATGTTACATATATGTGTGAACTTAAGATTGATGGTCTAGCAGTGTCGTTAAAATATGTAGATGGTAAGTTTGTTCAAGGTTTAACGCGCGGTGATGGTACGACTGGAGAAGATATCACTGAGAATTTAAAAACCATTCAAGCGATTCCACTGACATTAAAAGAACCTATTTCTTTTGAAGTTAGAGGCGAAGCATATATGCCTCGTCAGTCCTTTTTGAAGTTAAACGAAATGAAAGAACAAAATGATGAACAACCTTTTGCGAATCCACGAAATGCAGCGGCGGGTTCATTAAGACAACTAGATAGTAGATTAGCAGCCTCTAGAAAGTTAGACGTATTTATGTATAGCATTAATGATTTGACTGAATTAGATGCTACGTCACAAAGTGAAGCTCTAAATCAACTGGACCAACTAGGGTTTAAAACAAATCATGAGCGAACTGAAGTAGCGTCTATAGAAGGGGTACTAGACTATATCGAAAAATGGACTGATGAACGTGGTCAACTTTCTTATGATATTGATGGTATCGTAATTAAAGTCAATTCTTTAGCGCATCAAGAAGAGATGGGATTCACTCAAAAATCACCTAGATGGGCGATTGCTTATAAATTCCCTGCTGAAGAAGTCGTAACAGAACTATACGATATTGAATTAAGTATAGGACGTACTGGGGTCGTCACACCCACTGCTGTGTTAAAACCGGTCCGTGTAGCAGGAACAACAGTTTCTCGCGCGTCGTTACACAATGAAGATTTAATCCACGAGAAAGATATTCGAATAGGGGATCATGTAGTCATTAAAAAGGCCGGAGACATTATTCCAGAGGTAGTGCGCGTTATTTTAGATCGACGAGATGACAATGTTGAAAAATATCATATGCCAACACATTGTCCAAGTTGCGGTCATGAACTTGTGCGTATTGAAGGGGAAGTAGCGTTAAGATGTATTAACCCAAAATGCCAAGCTCAGTTAGTAGAAGGATTAATTCACTTTGTGTCAAGACAAGCGATGAATATTGATGGTCTAGGAGACAAGATTATCCAACAACTATTTTCAGCGAATTTAATTAAAGATGTGGCAGATATCTTCTACTTACAAAAAGAAGATTTATTACCTTTAGACCGTATGGGTGAAAAGAAAGTACAAAATCTATTGCAAGCGATAGAAGATGCTAAAAGTCAATCGTTAGAGCATTTATTATTCGGTTTAGGCATTCGTCATCTGGGTGTTAAAGCGAGCCGTGTATTAGCTGAAAAATATGAAACGATGGATCGATTATTAACTGTTACTGAAGAAGAGTTAGTTGAAATATATGATGTTGGCGAAAAGCTAGCACAATCTTTAATCACGTACCTTGCAAACGAGGACATTCAGTCGCTTATTCATAAACTAAAAGACCAAAATGTAAATATGACATTTAAAGGCCAAAAGGTTACTAATGTTGAAGGTCACCCTGAATTTAATGGGAAAACGGTCGTACTCACTGGTAAACTTGAGCAAATGACACGCACAGAAGCGTCAAAATGGTTAACACTTCAAGGTGCAAAAGTGACAAGTAGTGTAACTAAGTCTACAGATCTTGTGATTGCCGGAAAAGATGCGGGCTCTAAATTAACGAAAGCTGAATCATTCGGAACAGAGATTTGGGATGAACAACAATTTATTGATAAGCAAAATGAAATAAACTAGTATAAGGGGTTTAGTGATGAAAAAGAAGATAATGGTAATCTTAGGTTTATCCTTAGTATTAACTGCTTGTGCACCTGCCAAAGACAATGACGCTAATAATAATGAGGCGTCGAAAAATGCGTCTCAATCATCCGATGAAGTGAAAGATATAGCAACAGATAAAGCGGTACAAGGGGACGAATATCGTACCATTTTACCTTTTAAAGAAAGCCAAGCTAGAGGGTTAGTTCAAGAAACGATGGCGAATAGTTATAATGGGGAAGACTTTGAAGATGGATTATTAGAAAATAGTAAAAATGTCTTTCCAACTGATGATTATTTGTATCAAGATGGTCAGTACTTAGATAAAGATACGATTCGTGCTTATTTAGAGCCTAAATATACGAAAAAAGAGCTTGATCAGATGAGTGACGAAGAAAAAGAAGATAATAATGCAACAGAAAACTTAGGCTTAAACCCTTCTACAAATGGTGAAAAAGATGAAGAGAAAATTGCTAAAGCATCGCCACCTGTATTGTCTAATATCTTAGAACAAGATTTTTATGGCACATCTGATACAAAAGGTGAGAAGATAAAAGGAATGACAATAGGTCTAGCCATGAATAGCGTTTATTATTATCAAAAAGAAAAGTATGGCGAAACGTATAGTGAAAATTTAGATGAGAAAAAGGTAAAACAACAAGGTAAAGAAATGGCGGATGAGATTCTGACACGACTTCGTGCCAATGATGAATTAAAAGATATTCCAATTCACTTTGCGATTTACATTCAATCAGCACAAGATGATATTGTACCAGGCCACTTTGTCGCCTCAGCAACTTCCGAGGAAGCGGATGCTGATTTAAGTCAATGGAAAGATATTAACGAAAAAACAGTATTATTACCGTCTAGTGAAGCCAATGATTTAAATGAAAATTTAAATACGCATTTTCAAAACTTTAATAGTAATTTACAATCATATTTTTCAAACTTTACACAAGCAGTAGGAAAAGCGAAGTTTGTCGATAAAAAAGCAGATCACTTAGTTGTAGATTTGCCGATTGATTATTATGGTAAGGCTGAGTTAACTGGTATTACCCAATATGTTACGCAGCTAGCAGAAAATGAATTTAAAGATGTAGATAGTTATGAAATTCACATTAAAGATGGTAGCCAATCACGCGCGCTAATTGTTAAATCAAAAGATGATAAATCACCACAAGTGCATATTTACAATAACTAAAATGACATAAAAAGAGAGGAGAAATCATGATGAAGTGATTTCTCCTCTTTATTAATTTAGTGTTTAATATTGGATAGTTGACGTTTAACTTCTGCTAAGTCTTTACCAACAAAATCGCCTGGTTGCTTTGTAAATTTAGATACTACAATTGTAACAACTAAACTTACAATAAAACCTGGTACAATTTCATACAGATTAAAGATATCATTCATTTCACCTAATGGTAATACGAATACAATCCATAAAATAACTGTTAATGCACCTGCAATCATTCCACTTATTGCACCTGTTCGAGTTAATCCTTTCCAATATAAGGATAAAATCACAAGTGGTCCGAATGAGGCACCAAAACCAGCCCACGCATTACCAACTAAATTTAAGATCGTATCATTAGGCGTCCAAGCAATCAAGATTGCAACAATCGCTACAATCACGACTGAAATACGACCTACTAATACAAATTCTTTTTCATGCTTTGCTGAATCTGCTTTTGCACCGCGAACGAGTTTATAAAAATCTTCAGTTAAAGAACTTGAAGTAACAAGCAGTTGAGATGAAATCGTACTCATAATTGCTGCTAAAATAGCCGCCAGTAAAAATCCGCCTACAAGTGGGTGGAATAAAATTTGGCCCATTAAGATAAATAAAGTCTCTGGATCTTGAATTTCCACACCTTGTGCAGGTACGAATGCAATACCTAATAAACCAACTAGTACAGCACCAATTAAACCGATGCCCATCCAACCGATACCTATTCTTCTCGTAAATGGAAACAGTTTAACGGAACGAATAGACATAAATCGCACTAAAATATGCGGTTGGCCAAAATAACCTAATCCCCATGCGAAAAAGGAAATAATACCAACAATCGTTGTCCCTTTAAAAAAGTCTAAATTAGTTGGTTTCATTTCAGCGATAGTTCCAAAAGTATCTAATCCATTAAGTTTTAATAAAGTAACAATAGGTACCATAATCATTGCGATTAACATGATAACCCCTTGGAAAAAGTCAGTGATTGAAACTGCTAAATAACCACCAAAAAATGTATATAAAATGACAATGGCTGCAATTAAAATTAAACCGACACGGTAGTCTAAACCGAACGCACTTTCAAATAATTTTCCTCCTGATACTAAACCAGAATGTGTGTACAGTGTAAAAAAGACCACTATGATTAAACCAGAAACAATTTTAATGATATTAGTTTGGTCATTGAGTCGATTTTTAAAGAAATCTGGTAAAGTAATTGCATCACCAGCAATTTCTGTATGCACACGTAGACGTGGTGCCACCACCAAATAGTTAACATATGCTCCGATCGTTAAACCAATCGCTAACCAAAGTGCAGATAATCCTGTGGAATACACCTCACCAGGTAATCCCATGATCATCCAACCACTCATATCAGAAGCACCAGCTGATAAAGCGGTTACCCATGGTCCAATACTACGACCACCTAACATATATTCACTAAGGTTATTTGTTGCTTGCTTATAACCATAATAACCAATACCTAGTAAAATGATAAAATAGACGGCAATCATAATATAAGTTTGCCAGTCAGGATTCACTTGACTAGATAATGTAGCCCCTAATAAGTTCAAAATGTTTTCCCCCTTTTAATAACGTGCTTATATTTATTATACCGAAAAGTCAAATTAAAAAAAGATACTTTTTAAATTTAAGTCAAAATCTTGCTTTAAAAGACTGAAATAATTCATGAATTGTGTAGAATGAGGTTGGGACACCGTTAATCGGTTTTCCAGAGCATTAGCGCTTTATGTCTCAGCCCCAAAGATAAAATCAATCAAAATGAGCGTAGTAAACTAAAACAGAGGGGACTCAATCATGAAAGGTTTAGATTTTTATAATAAAATTTGATACACTTTATAGATAAAAGACTATTTTTAAGGGAGGCTTTGTTGTAATGACTGAAATTACACAAGAACAGGTCGAATATATTGCAAATCTTGCTCGCTTAAATGTGACTGATGAAGAATCAAAAGATTTACAAGGTACTTTAGAAGGTATCATCAATTTTTGTCATCAAATCGATGCTGTTGATACAGAAAATGTTAAACCCACGAATCACGTATTAGATTTACAAAATGTTTTACGTGAGGATCAAGCAGTTCCTGGTTTAACACAAGAAGAAGCTTTAACAAATGCTAAAGAAGTAGAAGCTGGTCAATTTAAAGTGCCAGCAGTTATGAATGAGGAGGACGCATAAAGATGAGCATCCGTTATGAATCAATTGAAACTTTACAAAAGATGATCCAAAATAACGAAATTAAACCATCTGACATTGTAAAAGATATTTATGATGCAATTGAAGAAACTGACCCTCAAATCCAATCTTTCCTTGCATTAGATAAAGACAATGCCGTGAAAAAGGCTGAAGAGTTAGATGCATTGCAAGCAAAAGGTGAAATGGAAGGTCAATTGTTTGGTATTCCAATGGGGATTAAAGATAACATTATTACAGAAGGCTTAGAAACAACATGTGCTAGTAAAATGTTAGAAGGTTTTGTGCCTATCTATGAATCTACTGTAATGAAAAAATTACATGCAGAAAATGGTGTACTCATTGGTAAAGTGAACTTAGATGAATTTGCAATGGGTGGTTCTACTGAAACGTCATACTTTAAAAAGACAGTGAACCCATTTGATCATAAAGCAGTACCTGGTGGCTCATCAGGTGGTTCGGCAGCAGCAGTTGCAGCTGGTTTAGTACCATTTACGTTAGGTACAGATACGGGTGGTTCAATCCGTCAACCTGCAGCTTATTGCGGTGTTGTTGGATTAAAACCAACTTATGGTCGCGTGTCTCGTTTCGGTTTAGTTGCGTTCGCCTCCTCTTTAGACCAAATTGGACCTATTACACGCAATGTTAAAGATAACGCGATTGTATTAGAAGCCATCTCTGGAGAAGATGAAATGGATGCGACAAGTGCGCCTGACGTGGCTAAAGACTTCGCAGCTGATATTGGTAAAGATATTAAAGGTATGAAAGTCGCATTACCAAAAGAATATATTGGTGATGGCGTTGATACTGAAGTTAAAGAAGCAGTATTAAAAGCAGCAGAAACATTAAAATCATTAGGTGCTGTTGTAGAAGAAGTGAGCTTACCGCGTACATCTGCAGGTATTCCTTCATATTATGTCATTGCATCTGCAGAAGCGTCTTCAAACTTAGCACGCTTTGATGGTATCCGTTACGGTTATCATTCAAAAGAAGCTAAATCTTTAGAAGAACTTTACAAAATGTCTCGTAGTGAAGGATTTGGTGAAGAAGTTAAACGTCGTATCTTCTTAGGAACATATGTTTTAAGTTCTGGTTATTACGATGCATATTATAAAAAAGCGTTAAAAGTTCGTACATTAATTAAAAATGATTTTGAAAAAGTCTTCGAAAACTACGATATCGTATTAGGACCAACTACGCCGACTGTCGCTTTCGATTTAGGTGCGGAAATTAATGATCCATTGACAATGTATGCGAATGATTTATTAACAACACCAGTAAACTTAGCAGGCTTACCAGGTATTTCATTACCATGTGGTTTAGCAGAAAATGGACGTCCGATAGGTTTACAATTAATTGGAAAACCATTCGATGAAAAAACACTATATCGCGTAGCATATCAATACGAAACTCAGTTTAATCTACACGATCACTATCAAAAATTATAAGGAGTGGCAAGAATGCATTTTGAAACAATAATAGGGCTAGAAGTCCACGTTGAATTGAAAACAGATTCAAAAATGTTTTCAAGCGCACCTGTTGCTTATGGTGCAGAACCTAATACAAACACGAGTGTTATTGATTTAGCATATCCTGGTGTATTACCGTCAGTAAACCGACGTGCTGTAGACTGGTCAATGCGTGCTGCAATGGCTTTAAATATGGAAATTGCTACAGAATCTAAATTTGATCGTAAAAATTACTTTTATCCAGATAACCCAAAAGCGTATCAAATTTCACAATTAGACCAACCAATAGGTGAACATGGTCATATCGAAATCGAAGTAGATGGTGAGAAGAAACGCATCGGTATTACACGACTTCATATGGAAGAAGATGCTGGTAAATCAACACATAAAGAGGGCTATTCTTTAGTTGATTTAAACCGTCAAGGTACACCACTTGTTGAGATCGTGTCAGAGCCAGATATCCGTTCACCTCAAGAAGCGTATGCTTACTTAGAAAAAATAAAGTCTATCATTCAATATACAGGTGTATCTGACTGTAAAATGGAGGAAGGTTCATTACGTTGTGATGCCAATGTGTCTTTACGTCCATACGGTCAAGAAGCTTTTGGTACGAAAGCAGAATTAAAGAACTTAAACTCCTTTAACAACGTCCGTAAAGGATTAGAATATGAAGTTAAACGCCAAGAAGAAGAGTTATTAAACGGTGGCGAAATTTTACAAGAGACACGTCGTTTTGATGAATCAACAGGTAAAACTATTCTAATGCGTGTTAAAGAAGCATCAGATGATTACCGTTATTTCCCTGAACCTGACATTGTACCACTATATATCGATGAAGATTGGAAAGAACGTGTACGTCAAACGATTCCAGAATTACCAGACGCAAGAAAAGAAAAATATGTGTCTGAATATGGTTTACCAGCTTATGATGCGCACGTATTAACATTAACGAAAGAAATGTCTGATTTCTTTGAAGGTGCTATTGCAAAAGGCGCTGATATCAAATTGACATCTAACTGGTTAATGGGCGGCGTGAATGAGTATCTGAACAAAAATCAAATTGAGCTAAATGATACAGCATTAACACCAGAAAATTTAGCTGGAATGATTAAACTGATTGAAGATGGCACAATGAGTAGTAAGATTGCCAAAAAAGTCTTCCCTGAATTAGCTAAAAACGGTGGCGATGCTAAGCAAATTATGAAAGATAAAGGGCTCGTTCAAATTTCAGATGAAGGTGCAATATTGAAATTTGTACAAGAAGCCATTGAAAATAACCCACAATCTGTTGAAGATTACAAAAATGGTAAAGGTAAAGCAATGGGCTTCTTAGTCGGACAAATTATGAAACTTTCAAAAGGACAAGCAAATCCTCAACTAGCTAACAAATTATTAAAATCTGAATTAGACAAGATGTAAAACAAGCTGTAAGTTTGATTTGCAGAAAGCTATAAAATTTAAATATTGAGGTGGGTTTCGATGAACGAACTCACCTCAATTTTATTTGTAGAGACGTGTTATTCAAACTTTAAATGAACTTAGTGAAACGCTTCCGAATTAAGGTTTCTGACTTTTAAAATGAGCGTTATTACTATAATATTAAGTGTGAGTAAATAAAAATAGAGGGATTTGTATGAGAAAACGTGCAAGAATAATTTATAATCCAACTTCTGGTAAAGAAGTTTTTAAACGGGCACTGCCAGACGTTTTAGCTCAAATGGAAAATGCAGGATATGAAACAAGCGCTTATGCCACGCAAAAAGCGGGAGACGCGACAGAAGAAGCGGCTCGTGTGATTCATCAAAACTTCGATTTATTAGTTGTAGCAGGTGGCGATGGGACTTTAAATGAGGTTATTAATGGTATTGCAGAGCAACCTAACCGTCCTAAACTTGGTTTAATACCAATGGGTACCGTTAATGATTTTGGTCGTGCTTTACATTTACCTAATGATATCTTTAAAGCCGTCGATGTCATTTTAAGTGGAAAGACAGTAGAAGTAGATATTGGTAAGATGAATAGCCGTTACTTTATCAATTTAGCAGGTGGCGGTAAAATTACTGAAGTTTCCTATGAAGCACCGAGCAAATTGAAATCGATTGTTGGTCCCTTTGCTTATTATATTAAAGGGTTCGAAATGTTGCCTCAAATGCATGCTGTCAATGTAAGAATTGAGTATGATGATGAGGTGTTTGAAGGCGACATTATGTTATTCTTATTGGGTCTCACAAACTCTATGGCTGGTTTTGAAAAATTAGTACCCGATGCTAAACTAGATGATGGAAAGTTTACGTTGCTCATTGTGGAAAAGGCAAATATCGCAGAGTTAGGACATATTATGACATTAGCTTCAAGAGGAGAACATATTAAACATCCAAAAGTGCATTATTATAAAGCACAATCCATTAATATTTCTTCTTATACAGATATGCCATTAAACGTTGATGGGGAATATGGCGGCCAGTTACCAGCTAATTTTTATAATTTAAAAAGACATATTGAAGTATTTTCACCTTCACAACAAAACAATGACTTATTGATGGATGAACCACAACAATCTGAATAAATACGTGAGCGAGACACAAATGACAGTGAACGGATAATGGTACACATGAGACCAATATGACAAGAGGTAAAGTATTTTCATAAATACTCACTGTTATGGTTCTCGCTCTTTTTAATGTATCAATTTTGTTAAAAAGACAATGTAAGGAGATAGAATATGGCAGTAGTTGAAAAGAACAAAATGTATGAAGGACAAGTAGTGGATTTGACACATGAAGGTCATGGGGTCGTTAAATTTGATCGTTATCCTATCTTTGTGCCACGTGCTTTAACAGGAGAAAAGATTACATTTAAAGTCATTAAAGTGAAGAAAAATTTTGCCATTGGAAAGCTTGATACTATTCAACAACAAAGTAGTCAAAGGGTTACCCCGCCATGTGAATATTATTATAAATGTGGTGGTTGTCAACTTCAGCATTTATCTTATCAAGTACAACTGGATATGAAAAAAGAACAGGTTGTCAATTTGTTTCAGAGAAAAGGTCGATTTTCAGATGTGACCATTCATCAAACAGTAGGTATGGAGCATCCTTTTTCATATCGTAATAAATCTCAAATTCCAGTTGGTTTAGATAAGCAAGGTCACATTAAGATGGGCTTTTATCGCCAAAGAAGTCATGATATTATCGACATTGATGAATGTCTAATTCAATATGACGATCAAGATCATATTTTAAATGCGTTAAAACGTATTTTTTCTCAGTACGGTATTAAGCCTTATAATGAGGAAAAACACGCTGGCTTATTACGGCATGTCGTTATTCGTAAGGGATATTTTACAAATGAGGTTATGGTGATTTTTGTCATTAATGGTAAGAAGATGCCTTATCAACAAGACATTATTCACGATTTAACACAACGTTTTCCAAACATCCAAAGTATGAAAGTAAATCAAAATATGAAGCAATCCAATGTGATTATGGGTGATCATTCGTATACAATTTACGGAAAAGACACGATTAACGATCAATTGAATGATGTGACATTTGAAATCAATGATCGTTCTTTTTACCAAATCAATGTGACTCAGACAGAGAAGCTCTATGGTATCGCGCAACGTTATGCGCAACTTACGGGTGAAGAAATTGTACTAGATACGTACTGTGGTATCGGTACGATTGCATTGATGATGGCACCTTATGCGAAACACGTGTATGGCGTAGAAGTAGTGCAAGCCGCAATAGAAGATGCTAAGCGAAATGCGCTCCAAAATAACATGAATAATACGACCTTTGAGGTAGGGGCTGCAGAAGAAGTTATCCAACAGTGGCAACAACAAGGCATTCAACCAGACGTGGTTACAGTTGACCCACCACGTAAAGGCTGTGATGAAACATTCATTCAGACACTATTAGAACTCGAACCTAAACGTATCGTGTATGTTTCATGTAATCCAAGTACGCAATTACGAGATGTTGAACGATTAAACGAGAAATATCAATTAGAAGAAATTACACCAGTAGATATGTTTCCACAAACAACTCATGTAGAGACAGTAGCATTACTTGTAAGAAAATAAAGCAGACCTTTAACTATATAACCATCGTTTTAACGATAAAAAGGGTGTGACAATGATTGAACGTCGAATCATTCATATAGATATGGATTATTTTTTTGCACAGGTAGAAGTACGAAATAACCCTAAATTGAAGGGAAAGCCAGTTATTGTAGGAGGGAAAGCGAGTGGGCGTGGCGTCGTCTCAACAGCTTCTTACGAGGCGAGACGTTATGGTGTTCACTCTGCTATGCCCATGGCACGAGCGCATCAGTTATGTCCGAATGGTTACTATATTACACCCCATTATGAGACATATAGAGAAGTCTCACATCAAATTATGGAGATTTTTAAAAGTTATACCGATCAAGTTGAACCGCTCTCATTAGATGAAGCGTATCTAGATATAACACACTTGGTCAGACGAGACTTACCAGCATCACGCATTGCTCAATTTATTAGAAGAGATATTTTTGAAAAAACGCAACTAACTGCAAGTGCTGGTGTTTCTTATAATAAATTTTTAGCTAAATTAGCAAGCGGGATGAATAAACCGAATGGACTGACTGTGATTGATTATCAAAATGTCCACAGTATTTTAATGGCATTAGATATAGGAGATTTTCCGGGTGTTGGCAAAGCTTCAAAAGTGAAAATGCATGAGCATCAAATCTTTACTGGTAATGATTTATATCAATTAAATGAGAAGACACTCATTCAATGGTTTGGTAAAAAAGGCCAACATCTTTATCAACGAGTGAGAGGCCAAGATGATCGCCCGGTAAAATCAGAGCGTATTCGAAAAAGTGTAGGTGCTGAACGTACATTTTCAATTGATACTAACGATGATGAAGAAATTCTAAGAAAGATTGAAGAATTGTCTGTGAAAATTGCTAAACGTTTAGAGGAATTAGAGCAGTTAGGTAACACGGTAACAGTTAAAATAAAAACCTACAAATTTGAAAATTATTCAAAACAAAAAAGTCTGTTGTATCCTATTAGAGAAAATGACGATATCTATCAAATTGCGTATGAATTGTATTACGAGGTAAAAGACCCGAACGTGCCGATACGATTAATTGGTGTCTCAGTAGGTGGACTACAAACGCACTTTGTTCAAAATATGACAATATATGATTATTTATAATACATCTTTATCCGTTAAATCCTTACCATATAGGGTCAACACATGGTCAAGGTCTGTATAGTGTTGAAGTAATCGATAAGTAATCATTCCACATGCTTTTGCATCATTTAATGCATCATGATGACCTTTAAAGTCTAATTGATAATAGCGCATCATATGATTTAAGCCGTATCGTGGTGCATCCACTGTGCGTTTGGCAAGTTGATAAGAACAAAAATATCGAATGTCAGGTGTTTGAAAGTGATCAGCTTTAAGACTCGCATGTAAAACGGACATATCAAATGCTGCATTATGTGCTACTACTGGATAGTCTTCGATAAATTGTAACATGTATGGAAAGACTTCTTTAAATGTAGGCGCTGAAACGACATCTTGAGGTTGAATTCCATGTACTTCGATATTACGTTTTGAAAAATAATCATGTGGATTAACGAGCGTATAAAATGTCTCTGTCAATGTATGGTTGATTATTTTGACCATACCTACTGAACAAATACTTGTACGTTTATAATTAGCTGTTTCAAAATCTAATGCGATAAAAGCTTGTGACATCAATATTCTCCATTTCTAAATAAAAATAATTAAAAACAGGCTGGGACCTCTATCATCATAATTGGATAACGATCAACCGTGTTCCTAAATAAGATGTTGTCCCAACCTTAATAAAGATTAAGCTTCACTGTTGAATGAACGTGTCGCTAAATCTTTTTCGTAAAGGTAAAGTGCATTGCAATCATCACCAATACGTTTTAGATAATCAATGTGTGTTTCAAAAGTAGATTCTTCTTCAACTTGTTCGTCTAAGAACCAATTTAAAAATGAAATGGTAGCATAATCTTTTAGACGATTTGCAATCTCAGACAGGTTATAAAAGCGTTGTGTTACATCTTGTTCTTGTTTTAAGCCATCCTCAAATGTCTCTAAAATAGAATTGAATTCTACTTTAGGCGCTTCTAGATTTGAAAAAACAGCTTTTTCTCCATGATCATTGATATAATCATATATTTTTTGACCATGAAAACGTTCTTCTTTCGCTTGTTCGATATAAAAGTTGGCAAAACCATCATAAGAATGATAATTGCAATATGCGGCCATGGCCATATAAGCATGAGCTGCATAATATTCGTGGTTCATTTGGTCGTTTAATGCATCTAGTAATTCTTTATCTAGCATAGAAATCCTCTCCTAGAAAATAGTTGTAGTGATAGTTTAAATGGTACCCTTTATTTTAGCTTAATACACATGAAATTGAAATCATCAAGTTTTTGGTATTGTAAATAAGCCTCGCGTGTTATAATAATGTAATGAAATTGGAGGAGAATATGGAATGAGACAATGGACAGCAACGCAAATGGCAAAACTTGCCAGAAAAGCAAGCCGTGCAGCAGGTAAAAAAGGAACAGACTTACCTGGTCAAGTTGCACGAAAAATCGATCATCATATTTTACGTAAACTTGCAGCAGAAGTTGACGAAGTGGTTTTCATTAGTGGGACGAATGGAAAAACAACCACTTCTAATTTAATTGGTCATACATTAAAAAGTAATGGAATTGATATTATTCATAATAATGAGGGTGCGAATATGGCGGCAGGGATTACATCTGCATTTATCATTCAATCTACACCTCAAACAAAAATCGCTGTAATCGAAATCGATGAAGGCTCAATTCCAAGAGTATTAAATGAAATGACACCGACAAAAATGGTGTTTACTAACTTTTTCAGAGATCAAATGGACCGTTTTGGTGAAATTGATATTATGGTTAATCGCATTATCTCTTCAATTCAACATAAAGGGATACAATTAATATTAAATGCAGATGATCCATTTGTGAGCCGACTAAAGATTGCGAGTGATCAAATTACATATTATGGTATGAAGCCGCATGCTTATCACTTTGAACAATCGACAATGAACGAAAGTAGATACTGTCCAAATTGTGGAAAATTATTAAACTATCGTTATATTCACTATAATCAACTTGGTGTGTATGATTGTCAGTGCGGTTTTCATCGTCATACGCCAGATTATGAGGTTTCAACGTTTAACATTAATCCATTTATTACATTAACGCTTGATGATGTGACGTTTAATATGAAAATTGCCGGTGATTTTAATGCTTATAATGCTTTAGCAGCATATGCGACATTAAGAGAATTAGGATTAAACGATACAGCCATTAGAAAGGGATTTGAAACATATACATCTGATAATGGTCGTATGCAGTATTTTGAAGGTAAGACACATAAAGCGCTGATCAACTTAGCCAAAAATCCTGCGGGTATGAATGCGTCAATGGCGATGGGTGAAAAGTTAGAACATCGTAAAACTTATGTATTGAGTTTAAATGACTATCCTGCAGATGGCCAAGATACATCTTGGATTTACGATGCAGATTTTGAAAAGCTGACGCATCAAGATATAGAAAAAATCATTGTAACAGGAACACGTGCTGAGGAACTTCATTTAAGATTAAAAATTGCAGGTCTTAATGTACCAATTGTAGTTGAAAAAGATATTTATAAAGCCACAGCATTAACAATGAATGCGTCGTCATTTATAGTAGCTATACCAAACTATACCTCTTTAACACCAATGCTTGATCAATTAGAGCGTTTATTCAAGGAGGAACAATCATGACTAATGAGTTAACCGTTTTTCATTTTATGCCAGATCGCTTAAATCTTTATAGTGACATTGGCAATATCATGGCATTAAAATATCGCGCTAAACAGCGAAATATTGAATTAAATGTAGTTGATGTTAACGAAACAGAAAATATTGATTTAACACAAGCCGATATCTTTTTTATCGGTGGCGGCAGCGATCGTGAACAATCACTAGCTACTCAAGAATTAAGTAAAATTAAAACCCAATTAAAAGAAGCAATAGAAGAGGGTATGCCTGGTCTTACTGTATGCGGAGGATATCAATTTTTAGGCGAGAAATACATTACGCCTGATGGCCAAGTATTGGAAGGTCTAAACATATTAGACTTCTATACTGAATCTCAAGAAGATCGTTTAACGGGCGATGTTGTGATCGAAAGCGATACATTTGGAACAATCGTAGGATTTGAAAATCATGGCGGACGTACGTACCATAATTATGATACGTTGGGTCACGTTACACATGGCTTTGGAAACAATGATAAGGATCAAAAAGAGGGTATTCACTATAAAAACTTATTAGGGACTTATTTACATGGACCAGTCCTTCCTAAAAATCACGAATTAACGGATTATTTATTACGCGCTGCAGCAGAACGAAAAGGCATTCCTTTTGAACCAGTTCATATAGACAATACAGTCGAAGAAGCGGCCAAAGCTTATTTAGTTAATCGTGCCAAAGAACAAAAATCAAAATAAAAAAAGAGTCTTTCTCATTTTAATATCGAATGAGAAAGACTTTTTTAACGTCAAATTTATTATTTTACACGATAACGTAATAGTAATATGCGATAAATTAAAAGTATTTCGTAGATGGTATGACTTTTAACTTGATTAGTATCAAACTCATTTAAACCTTTAACTGAGTTTTTCAATGTTGAAGCGGCTTTTCGTTCAGGTATAAATGTGCCACAATTGATAATCTCTTCAATACGTTGTGAGATCGAAATAATGGCTTTCTTTTCTTCTTCTGTAAATACCATCATCGCATCTTCAGGTAGATAAATAATATTAGAAAGATGTGTGATCAGTAAGCGATTTTCATGCGCACGATTGGTAAATTTTCGAATTTTTAACCAGTCTTTACGATGGCGTTTACTGTTATGGAATTTCAGTTCATCTCTTTGAAAGCCGAGTAATACTTCAATACGGTTATTAAACACTTGTAATTGTTCTACAGCCGCATCACTTGTTTCAGACTTAAATTGGCCAATCATTAATTCTTTCATACGGGTATTAAATAGCTGATAAATGTGCCGTTCAGTTTTTAGAATTAATTGGTCAATTTGATTGTAATACTTTGGAGGAAACACAATAAAATTAACCAAGCCCGCTGTCACAAGTCCGATAATAGCGGTAAGTAGTCGTGAAAAGAAATTGAACATATAGTTTTGTCCGATGTCAGGTATCATTGCTAAAGCAGTTAATGTAGCGACGGTAATACCTACTTGTAAGTTAAATTGAATACATAAAATAATCGTAATCGTTGCAGTTAAACCATATGTAAAAGCAGAATCTTCACCTAAAAAATAAGTACATACCACAGCTATAAAAGCACCCATAACGGTAGCTGGTAGCCTTTTGTATCCCTTTCGAATAGAGGCTTTAACGGTTGGTTCAATTGTCACCACTGCTGAAAGAATCGCAAAAATAGGATTAAGATCTAGCATGAGGCAAAATAAAGCAGTTAAAAATGTGGCGAGCCCAGTCTTAATTGTACGGGCACCAATAAGGTGTTTATGTTTTTTGACGTTCATTTCCATTACTCCTGTTATATAGTCACAACTAGTATATCAGAAAAATTTTGTTATAATAAGTAGGGTAGAAAATTAGATAAAGGAACGGGATAATATGATAGTAAAAACTGAAGAAGAGTTAAATGCATTAAAAGAAATCGGACAAATTTGTGCACAAGTACGCGATGATATGCGTGCAGCTACTAAACCGGGTATCACTACAAAAGAATTAGATGATATTGCGAAAGAAACATTTGAAGCAACGGGCGCAATTTCTGCTCCTATTCACGATGAAAACTTTCCCGGTCAAACATGTATCAGTGTCAATGAAGAAGTCGCACATGGCATACCAGGAAAACGTGTCATTAAAGAAGGCGATCTTGTAAACATTGATGTATCAGCATTAAAGAACGGTTATTATGCTGATACAGGTATCTCATTTGTTGTAGGAGAAACAGATGAAGATATGAAACAAAAAGTCTGTGATGTTGCTGAAGCGGCTTTTGAAGCAGCGATGACAAAAATTAAACCGGGTGGCAAGTTAAGTCAAATTGGTAAAGCCGTACACGCAACGGCACGAAAAAATGACCTTAAAGTCATCAAAAATTTAACTGGACATGGTGTAGGTCAATCATTACACGAAGCGCCTGCACATATTATGAACTATTTTGATCCTCAAGAAAAAACATTATTAAAAGAAGGTATGGTTTTAGCAGTAGAACCATTTATTTCATCAAATGCAACATTTGTAACAGAAGGTAAAAACGAGTGGGCTTTTGAAACGAAAGATAAAAGTTATGTCGCACAAATTGAACATACAGTGATTGTAACTAAAGATGGCCCACTATTAACGACAGAAAGCAAACAAGATTAATAATCCGACCTAAGTCTTAAGTTAAAATGGTTCCATAGCCTATTCCTTGGTTTATGGAACCATTTTATAATGGAATCAATAATGAGGTGATTCCATGACAGTACAAATCATTCCAGTATTAATTAAAAATATGATTGATACCTTGTACTTTGAAATGTTTCAAAATTACTTAGAAAAGTTAGATCAACAGCTCGAAAATACAACTCAAGCTATTCGATATATTCAAAATAAAAAACATCAGTTACAATTAATGATTGACAGACAAACGATCGAATTAGAAAATAAATATATTGATATAATGGAACAGTACCAAATTAACATCGCACAAAATATCTACTGTATGGATATTAGTAAAATGAAATGTGCCCTAAATGAAATTGAAAATGAGTATGCACAACTTGAAAATTACGTCATGCGTTTAAATGAAGACAAAGATGAGACGAAACAAAAATGTCATGTTGTCCAAGCGCTAATGAATGCATACTAGAAAGGTGGAAATATGACCCAAAAATATATTTCAACTGAGCTACTCATTATTTTTACAGCATTAATGATTATCGCTAATTTTTATTATATCTTTTTTGAGAAGATTGGCTTTTTATTTGTGCTCTTGCTCGGTAGTATTTTAATGTATGTAGGCTATATCTATTTTCATAAGGTTCGTGGATTACTCTGTTTTTGGATTGGCGCCTTAATGATTATGTTTACACTACTCTCGAACAAATATACTTTAATCATTTTATTTATCTTTATGATTCTAGTAGGGATTCGTTATTTTATTTTTAAACGCCGTCCATTAGAGGTACTTGCAAGTGATGAACCTACAGATTCACATGCATTTATTAAACAACGTTGGTTTGGTGAACAAAAAACGCCTGTCTATGTATATAAATGGGAAGATTTACAAATTCAACATGCTATTGGTGATGCCATGATCGATATGAGTAAAGCGGCAAATTTAAAGTACGAAAATAATATTGTGATTCGTCATATCGTTGGAAAAGTACAAATCATCGTGCCGTTGAATTATAATGTAAAGTTAAATGTTGCTGCTTTTTATAGTAACGTGAATTTAGATCAGCAAAAATATAAAGTTGAAAATAATAATATTCAACTTAAATCTGACCAAAAAGCCGATCGTTATAGTGTGAATGTCTTTATTTCAACATTTATTGGAGATGTTGAGGTGATTTATCGATGAATCACTATGTCAGAACGATTGGTTCAATGCTAATTCTTGTGTATAGCATGTTCACAGCTTTTTTCTTTATCGATAAAGTGTTTGCGAATATTATTTTCTTTCAAGGTATGTTTTATACTCAAATATTTGGCATCCCAGTTTTCTTGTTTTTGAATTTGGTTGTCATTTTTTTGTGTATTATTGTAGGCAGTGTCTTAGCTTATAAAATCAATCAACAAAATGATTGGTTAAAACAACAAATTGACCGCGCCATAGAAGGAGAAACTGTAGGTGTGAATGATAAACAGATTGAACTTTATAATGAAACATTAGAAATTTATCGTTCACTTGTACCTTTAAATCAAGAGTTACATAAGATGCGTATTAAAACGCAAAATCTTACGAATGAATCCTACAGTATGAATGACGTTAAAGTGAAGAAAATTATTGAAGATGAACGTCAACGTTTAGCGCGAGAGTTACATGACAGTGTATCACAACAACTTTTCGCTGCGAGTTTAATGTTATCAGCGATTAAAGAAACAAAACTACAACCGCCATTGGATCAACAAATTCCAACATTGGAAAAGATGGTTCAAGATTCGCAATTAGAAATGCGTGCCTTGTTGTTACATTTACGTCCGATTGGTTTAAAAGATAAGTCACTAGGTGAGGGGATTCGCTCACTTGTTACAGAATTACAGAAAAAGGTACCAATGAAAGTCACTCAAGAAATCGATGAGTTTGAAGTGCCTAAAGGTATTGAAGATCATTTGTTTAGAATTACCCAAGAAGCGATGTCTAATACATTACGCCATGCTAAAGGAGAACAAGTTACTGTAGAGTTACTCAAACGCCAAGATTATTTGTTATTGCGTATTCAAGATGATGGTATTGGATTTAATGTTGATGATAAAATAGAACAAAGTTATGGATTAAAAAATATGCGTGAAAGAGCAATAGAAATCGGTGCTACTTTTCACATCGTTTCACTTCCAGATGCAGGGACACGGATAGAGGTGAAAGCACCATTAGATAAGGAGGAACATCATGCCGATTAGAGTTTTATTTGTTGATGATCATGAAATGGTTCGCATTGGTATATCAAGTTATTTATCCACCCAACCTGATATAGAAGTTGTTGGGGAAGGTGCTTCTGGTAAAGAGGCGATTGAACAAGCAAAAGCCCTTGAACCAGATTTAATTTTAATGGATTTAGTAATGACCGATATGGATGGGGTAGAAGCCACAACGTATATTAAAAAAGATATGCCCCGTATAAAGGTTGTGATGTTAACAAGTTATATTGAGGATAAAGAGGTCTATCGTGCTTTAGATGCTGGGGTAGATAGTTATATTCTAAAAACAACGAGTGCGAGTGATATTGCCTCAGCGATACGTAAAACGTACCAAGGCGAATCGGTATTTGAAGCAGAAGTTTTAGTAAAAATGAGAAATCGCATGAAACAACGAGCAGAGCTTTATGAATTGTTAACAGAGCGAGAAATGGAAATTTTATTATTAATCTCTAAAGGGTACTCCAACCAAGAAATTGCGAATGCGTCACATATCACAATCAAAACGGTAAAAACGCATGTAAGTAATATATTAAGCAAATTAGAAGTACAAGACCGTACGCAAGCGGTTATCTATGCCTTTCAACATGGTCTTATCGAATAATAGTATATGGAAACAAAATCTTTAATGATGACTAATAAATAAACGCCAAGCGCTAGGAATATTTTCCTATATCGCTCGGCGTTTTTAAATTGCTCTATGAATTTATTTGTCATTGGTATCAATGTGAGTGTAGCCATCATGGACTAGTTCAAGTTCACCAGTATGAGGATCAATGACTAAGCCGTGTACTGGCACTTTATTATCAAATAAAGGATGTGTATAAATCATTTCAATATTTTGACGTACATTATCATACACATCATCGAATCCTTTAAGGAAGTTTGAAACATCAATGCCTGAGTGCTCAAGAATGTTAAAGACTTCTTCGTTGACACCACGTGATTGCATCGTTTGCATGACTTCATTTACATTAATGCTACCCATTCCACAGTCTTTATGTCCCATGATAATAATTTCTTCAGCACCTAAAGCATAGATACCTACTAAGAGGCTACGCATTGTAGAGCCATAAGGATGACTGATTGTCGCTCCAGCATTTTTAACGACTTTTAAGTCACCATTGTTAAATCCAAGCGCTTTAGTAGATAAATCCTGTAAACGCGTATCCATACAAGTTAATAATACGGCTTTTTTAGATGGTGTTTTACTTGTTGTATAAGCTTCATATGATTTATTTTCTACAAATTCTTTATTATACGATAATATACTTTCAAGTAATGACATGTTTCATACCCCCACAATTGATATCTCAAATTAATCTTTTTTCATTTTAATATGTTTGCTTAAACCTTCATTTTCATGGTTTACAGTTTCGTTAGATGAGGATGATGTAGATGATGTATTTTCTGAAGTGTGGTGTTCTTCGTCATCTTCATTTCCATAATTATTATATGATTCAGCTAAATCTTGTTTGTCTTCTTCTTCTAATTTATCGTAAATTTTTTCTTCCGGTGTCTTACCTTTGACCACTTTACGTTGGTGAATGATTGCATTAATTTCAGCACCAATAATTAAAATAAAGCCTGTAATGTATAACCAAAGCATTAGGACGATAACGCCCCCGATACTACCGTATGTTTTAGAATAGTTTGCAAAGTTTGAAACATAAAAACCAAAACCGACAGTACCAATAATCCAAATGATTGTCGCAAATAGGGCACCAGGTATCACTGATTTCATTTTAATTTTGACATTTGGCGCGACCGTATAAAGTACGACGAATACAACAAAGATAATAATAGCTGGTAGGGCAGTACGTAAAATACTAAAAACCCATCTCACTTGTTCATCTAAACCTAAAGGTCCGAAGAGCAAGTTACCAATTTCTTGACCAAACGTAAATGACACCATTGTTAATGGTAATGTGACGCCAATAATAACAGTGAATAGAATCGCTAACCCTTTAGAAACAAAAAAGTTACGGCTATCTTCTACATCATAAGCGACGTTAAAGGAATTCATTAAAGCTGTCATACCATTTGAAGCCGTCCACAATGCCAAGATTAACCCGACTGATAATAGGCCACCACTTGCATTACCCATGACGTCTTCTATGATACCTGTAATGATTGAAGCTGTATCAGCAGGTGCATTGTTTTCAATTTGTTTTACAACAGAATCTGTATCGATTTGGAATAACGGCACCAATGATAAAATAAAAATCAACATTGGGAATAACGCTAGCATAAAATAATATGCAAGTTGAGCTGCTAATCCTGATGTATCGTCTTTACCAATACGATAGATTAAATAACTTAAGAAATTTGGACGATCCGTATATTTCGCCGGTTTATTGATACGCGAAACGAAAAAAGTTTGATTATCTTTAGGCGCTTCCTTTGATTGGAAAGGTTGAGGCTTTACATAATTTCGATCCGCTTCAATCTTTCCTGAAGCATCTCCTTTACGGTTCGGGTTATTACCTTTTGTATCCCCTTTAATATCGTCAACTTTATCTTTAATTTTGTCTTTTAAATTTTCTGATGTCTCTTTCTTATCCGACATATTTAAACCTCCTTGAATAGGCCATATACTAAAATGAGTGTTAAAATGACATAATATTTTGAAACCAAACCAATACATCGAATGTCTTAATATTAGTTTTGTTCGGATATGTAGGTCAATCTATTGAAAATCACGATTAAAAGGCAAATCAAGTATTCAATGCGCAGTCTTAAAGCCATTGAATATTAACATTGACCTCATTTTACAATACTACAAATCATAGGGCCGGGAGATGTCCCAGCCCTAACCAAGTTACTGGTCAATTATTGACCAAGTTTTTTATTATTTTTACGCTCCATAAACGTATCTTTCGCATTAAGTAATGAGCGTTCTAATTCTGGATTGTTACGACGGATTTCGTCGAATGTATCTTTCCAATACATAATTTCATCTGTAATTTGTGAAAATTTAGATGGTCCATTGGAATTTTTTGATGCTTTTAGAGAGTGACGTGTGTTTTTATCAAACGCTGTGATTGCGCCACCTGCAATTGCACCACCGACTAGAGCGCCAATAATGACACTTGGAATGAGTTTGTTTTGCATAGTTGGTTACCCCTTTCTAATTTGCAGTGTCCTCAATGATAAAATCGATGAGATGATCACATGCGGATTGAATCATTTCATAGACACCTTCAAAATTGTTAGTATAATATGGGTCAGGGACATCTGTCTCTTCCATATCACTAAATTCAAGTAATTTAAATATCTTACCATTTAGATTTGGATTGATATACTTAATATTATCCACATTACTTTGGTCCATTGCAATAATGTAATCAAAATCATCATCTTTTGTGAATAATTCGCTTATCATACCTTCAAATCCAATGTCGTGTTCTTTTAAGATTTTTTGTGTCCCTTCATGTGGCGGTTCGCCTAAATTCCAACGACCTGTACCACGTGAATAGACATCAATGCCTTCAATACCGCGTTCTTCTAAGCGTTGGCGCATAATTGCCTCAGCCATCGGAGAACGACAAATATTTCCCAGACATACAAATGCAACTGTTGTCATTAGATTCCCTCCGTATCGTATTGTATATGCCCATTTTAGTCCTTTTTAAAACAATTCAAAACCCTATTTCTTAAAAATTTTTCAAAATTGCGGTGCCTCTGTTAAAATACTTGTTATGAAAGGGTGATTGAATGGCTTCAAATCAAATGGAAAAAATGATTATAGATATTAGAGATCGTTTAAATCTAGTTAATCCAGGATTAATTGATCCGGAGAATTTTAGCGACTCGGATTATGAGGATATTAAAGAGATTCATTCTTATGTAACGTCAAAAGATAATTTCACACCGAGTGAAATGTCTGGTATTACAGATGCATTAGGTCAATTAAGAAAAAGCTAACAAAGGGGGTTATTGCATGACTTTAGAAGAAAAATTAGAACAATATGCCCAATTATTAGTTAAAGTAGGGTTGAATGTGCAAAAGGGGCAACCTGTCTTTATTCGTTCGACTGTAGATGCTGTGCCATTTACGCGAATGATTGTTAAAGAAGCATATGAGTTAGGCGCTTCAGATGTACGAGTTAAATATGGCGATCCAGTGTTAACACGTTATGCTTATGAATATGAATCTGCTGAATTTTTTAAAGAAAACATTAAAGCATACGATGTAGATGAACGAATGGATTATGCGAATAGAGGCGCATGTAATCTTGCTTTGATTACGGAAGATCCAGATTTATTAAGTGGTATTGATTCTGATAAGTTAAAAGCAGCTCAATTGAATAAAAGTAAAGCTTTTAAACCATATATGATTCAATCTCAAAAGAATGCTTTTCCTTGGTTAGTTGCATGTTATCCTTCTGAAGCGTGGGCAAGCCGTGTTTATCCAGATTTAGAAAAAGAAACGGCATTTAATCGATTCTTAGAGGATATTTTAGACATCGTAAGAGTTGATGGGGAAGATACAATTGAAAAATGGGAACAACATAAAGCACAACTAGAAGCACGTGCGAATCAATTGAATAACAAAGCCTATCAATCACTACGTTACCGTTCAAAAGGTACAGACCTTGAAATTGGTTTGCCAGAAGGTCATTTATGGGAACACGCAACGAGCTATACAGATGACGGTCAAGCGTTTGTTGCTAACATCCCGACAGAAGAAGTGTTTACAGCACCACATGCCTATCGCGTGAATGGTTATGTTAGTAATACGTTACCACTTAGTTACAATGGTACAATCATAGATGGCTTTACTTTAACGTTTGAAGAAGGTCGAGTAGTCGATTTTAAAGCTGAAAAAGGAGAAGCGGTGTTAAAATCTTTACTGGAAACAGATGAAGGCGCACGTAGACTTGGTGAAGTAGCGCTTGTACCTGAGGATTCTCCAATTTCAAATCGCAATACTATTTTTTATAATACATTATTTGATGAAAACGCCTCTTGTCATATTGCACTTGGTGCTGCCTATGCATTTAACTTAAAGAATGGTACGACAATGGACGGGGAAACGCTTCAAGAGCACGGGCTAAACGACTCTCTTGTTCATGTTGATTTTATGATAGGTAGTGAAGACTTATCTATTAAAGGTGTCCTGCCTGATGGTACAGAAGAAGCTATTTTCTACAATGGCAATTGGACAAATTAAATAAAATATAGAGGCGATAGAATGACTAATGTAAATCAAAAATCAATGGAATATGCTAAAACGTTTAAGTCAAGACAGGTCTTTCCTCAAGATACAAACCATTTAGGTACGTTATTTGGTGGTACAATGATGGCCAATATAGATGAAATTGCGGCAATTTGTGCCAAAAAACATGCAGGAACGACAGTGGTTACAGCGTCCACTGACTCAGTAGACTTTTTGAAACCGATCAAGAATGGTGACATCTTAACGTATGTCGCGATGGTATCGTATGCTGGGCGATCTTCAATGGAAATTTGTATTCAAATATTTATTGAAGATATCGTGAATGGCGAAAGAGTACTTGCTGGGTTGAGCTTTTTAACGTTTGTCGCTATTGATGAAGAAGGTAAACCGACACCTGTACCTGAAGTATATCCCGAAACAGAAGAAGAAAAATGGTTTCATGACACAGCTTCAGTACGGGTTCAAAGAAGAAAAGAGCGTCGTAAAGAAAGCAAAGATACGATTGAGTTCTTAAGACAAATTCAAAATAAACACTAAAAGTAGCGAGGTTGGGACAAAAGTGTTCAGGATTTGAGCAGAAGCGAACGAGAAGCTAAAATTGTTTTTTTTCAAATTTTGGCGAATCGTGAACTCTCTGTCTAAATCCTGCTTTTGGGACACCGTTAATCGGTTTTCCAGAGCATTAATACTTTATGTCTCACCCTCGCTATTTTTCATCTTTAACAATTGCAGGGATTACTTTGATATACACTAATTCGCTGATGAGTTCTATGATCGTTTGAGTAACGACGACGGTTGTTGCGATGGTAGCCCATGAACTAGGCAAGGATAGAGCTAAAGGTAAGACGACTAAAGCGTTTCTAGTACTAGAGCTAAAAGCTAACGTTCTTATATTTTCTGGACTTAATTTAAAAAGTTTACCTAATAGTATGGCGATAATCGGTGCCATAATAGCAAAAGCGATATATACAGGAATAACTGATAACACAATACTGAAGTCATGTGATATTTTACCAATTTGAGAACTGACAACGGCAAATAATACAAGTGCCATGAAAGGGACAGGTAGCCATTCGGTTAAGTTTAAGACAGTATGGCTACTTTTGGAATGTCGGCTCAATAGTTGCAGGATTACGGCACAGATTAAAGGTATAAGGATGATCAAAGTAAAAGATTCCAAAAATGGCTTAAAATCAATAATGGCATTCATTTGTTTATCAATAAATAAGGATAAATAAATCGGTAATAACATGAGCTGTAATATTAATAAAATGGGTGTAGACATCAGCATATAATGTGTATTGCCTTGACCAAGGTTCGTAAATACGATGACATAGTCTATACAAGGTGTTAATAACACTAAATACGCACCGATCATTATAGGTGTTGTATGGACATTGAATATCGACATTAATACAAACACGAACATAGGTATTAACACGAAATTTGATAAGATTAGCGCCAATATATAATGAATATTAATACGATGCTTTGTTATTTGTAAAAATGGTATTTGAGTAAACATGCCGAACATCAATATCGCAAGCAGTATAGGTACTATTACTTCCAGTGACGCTGTGATTGTTGTAAATTGAAGACCTAAGATTGCCCCTAATATAAGGGCGATGAAATAAAGATAAACTTGTTTATTTTCCATTAATGCTTTCACATGATTCATATTTAAACTCCTAATAGTTTAATATTAATAAAGGTTACGCGAATGATAAATAGGTGCACTTGAAACGCTGATATGCAGAACTAAAACTCCGATAGTCAAACGTTAAGTACACCTATGTATGTTATTCATTACTGTCCGAACCTTATTTTAAAGGCGTATGAATGCGTTCATGCATTTTTCGTTCTTGTTCTTTAAAGTCGACATTAGGATAATACATATTTTTTACCAAAATATTTGGTCCTAAGCATTGGACATGTGGACAATGACAATTAATTGATCGAGATAAAGGTGATTCAAGCCACTTATTAAAGACATCGTCAAGTTTATCTTGTTTAATATTAGAAATCGTGCCAGTCTCATCACCAAAGTCTGTGACAATTACATCACCAGTAAATACATTCACGTTTAAGCGACTACGACCATCTGGATCATTACGTAACGTTACATTAGGTGCTTCATGTAATTTGGTTAATAACTGTTGATCTGATGCATCATTAATACATGGAAAGATCGGTAGTGTACCAAATAGCATCCATACATTTGGATCTCTCACATCAAGTAAATGGTGAATGGCTGATTTCATATCTGCTAAATTAAGCACTTCAAGTTGACTTGCAAAGTCTGCCGGATACATTGGATGTATTTCATGACGGCTACATTTCATATCATTGACTACTTCTTGATGAATAGATTGAAGATAAGGGTATGTACTTTGATTAAGCATCGTTTCAGCTGAGACGAACATACCTTGTTCACTTAAGGTTTGTGCATTGCGAATCATTTGATCATATAATTTTAATTTAGCTTTTAATGGAGGTTGTTTCTCCATAGCACCAAATCCTACATTGGCAAATGTATCTCTTGTGCCCCAATTATGTGAAATGTGCATCACATCGATATATTCCGCAATATCTAAATAACGATTTAACGGTAGGGTAAGATTTGAGTTCATTTGCACATATATCCCTCTTTGATAGGCATATTTTAGCAAAGGTTTAACGACTTCACGAATGGACTTTTTAGAAAACATAGGCTCTCCGCCTGTAATTGAAATCGTACGAAGTGTAGGGATTTCATCTAAACGTTTTAATATTAAATCCATCGGTAAAGCATCAGGGTCTTGGGTTTGTAAGGTATAACCAACTGCGCAATGACTACATCTCATGTTGCATAAATTGGTTGTTGTAAATTCGACATTACTTAATGTAAGGTGCCCATGTTCTTCAATATCTTGATAAGCTTCCCATGGGTCATTTTGAATTGAAATAGGTTTCTTTATAGGCATAATTAAAACTTCTTTCTATATTATTGTCGTCATTTGACTTGTCTAGTTTAATAAACACAAAATATGTTAATATATTGATAACAATGTCATTATAAAGGAGATTCCTAAACTATGAAAGAACCACAAACAATGAATCAAGTAAAAGAACGACTTTCTCAATTTTTAGAGGATATTGATCATGTTAATCCTGATACAGTAGAAGTAGAAGATATCGATGAATGGATTCAGTTATTAGATCAATTAGAAGAGAAAGTCAATCAATTAAGAAAGTAATCATCACTTTACTTAAAATGTAAGCAAGAATGTTTAAGTACCGTCCTTTCTTGGTTATAGTAAGTACTAGGTAATTGATAAACATTCTTAAAGAAAGGTGATTACGAGATGGCTAAAAAAGTAGCAGTTTTATTAGCAGATGAATTTGAAGATATCGAATTTACAAGTCCAAAAGAGGCTATTGAAAACGCTGGTCACGAAGTTGTTGTAATTGGTAATGAAGCAAACGCTGAAGTAGTAGGTAAACATGGCGAAAAAGTAACTGTAGATGTTGCCATTGCAGATGCTAAACCTGAAGATTATGATGGTTTATTATTACCAGGTGGCTTCTCACCAGACCATTTACGCGGTGATGAAGAAGGCCGCTATGGTACATTTGCAAAATATTTCTTAAAAGAATCATTACCAACATTTGCAATTTGCCACGGACCTCAAATCTTAATTGATACTGATGACTTAAATGGTCGTAAATTAACAGCAGTATTAAACGTACGTAAAGATTTATCTAACGCAGGTGCAAACGTTGTTGATGAATCAGTTGTTGTAGATAACAACCTTGTAACAAGTCGTGTACCTGATGACTTAGATGACTTTAATAGAGAAATTGCGAACCAATTAAATCAATAAGTCGATGATAATGATTCATTAATAAAATGGGAGTCATGAAGCGCATTATCGCTTTCATGGCTCCCATTTTTTGGTTTTATTTAACTTTTTTTATCTTTGTGTGAGTCGATAGAGAAGCGGGCGTAAAGGTTTAATAAAATCGCCTGGATATTCTTCTACGTGTGCGTTAAACCCATTCTTAAATTGTTGAACACCATAATCTTCTGCTTCTTTTGAAAAGTCTCCAGTTATACCATAAAAGTTATAACGAGGGATATTGTGTGCTTTAGCAAATTTTATCATTTCCCATTGTAAACGGTAAGCGCCCATAAAGCGGTTATATTTAGGATTAGAACCACTTGATAAATAATAAACTTCCCAATTATTAAAAATAAAGACAGCTGCAGCTAAGTCTAAAATTTCACCGTCTTCTTGATATAACTGATGTGCTTCTTTGTACTGACGTTCCATACTTGCGATTTGTTGTTTAAGTTGTTGCGCTTTTGTTTTATTCTTTTTAGAGTTTGGGTGTTCTTCTAAAGCCGCTTCTACTGTTTGAAGTTGATCTTCAAGGTCTTTTTGTTTACCACTTAGACGTTTTGTATACGTTTTAAGATTAATATAAGCTAATTTGAGTGTGATTTGATCGCCATATATGTTTTGAAGTCGTTTGAAATAATCTAAGTCTCTAAATTTAAAATCGTGCTTTTCTTCCGCCATTTTATTGAGTTTATAAAAGCGTTCAGTTTCCTCAATAGACAATGTTTTAACTTCGACACCCATTTCATAGGTTTTCTTGATATTTCGACGGGTTTGATAGGCCATATCTTTTAATAGTTGTTGTTCAGTTTTATCTTTTAAATCTAACACAGATAACCATCGAATTTGACTGATATCGGAATAACCAGTGGTATAACCTTGATGTTTGTAACCTAACTGTTCTAATTCGTTCATCCATGTTTGATAAGAAGATGTCGTAATAATATGACCATCTTGACCACGCACATGTTGAATAGCGTAAGGATCGACGCGTACGTATAATCCTTTATGGCGTTTTAAATAACTTGTTAAAGATTTGAAAAAGAAGTGGACAAGAGGGGTGTTATCAAAATCCATAATTGGTCCACGTTGCGTATAAAAATATTTAAAAAATTTGAGTGCACGTGCTTCTGTTAATAGACACGCAGCTATCACTTGATCTTGGTCGTTTTTGACACCGACAAGATGAGCATTATCTTGTGCATGATAAAGTGCACTAGATTGAGTATAATGACTAAAATGAGTGTCGGCAAAATGTTGAAACTCATCTTCAGTCAATTGTACAAACTTCATAAAGATTCCCCTTTAAAGATTATAATAAGTCATATTCCATTTATATTATATCAAATATAAAAGGACTCGCAAATATTATCCGCAACTTATTTCTTTCTTTAATAAGTAGGATATCAAAAAATAAATGAATATAAAAAACCACAAGAATCAATAAAATCCTTGTGGTTAATGGCTATATGGTTTAGAAGAAACGTTTCATTGCTGTAGTCAGTGATGGCATTTCACCAAATACAAGTTTACGATCTTCAGTTAAACTACGGTAAGCCCATTTAGCATAGTTTTTAGCTTCTTCAGGCACAATTTTACCTGGTAAAGGTGCTGCGTTATGATCGACAATGACATTGACGATGGTTGGTTTGCTTTGTTGAACGGCTGTTTGCACTACTGCATCAATATTTTCTGGGTCATCTAATGTAAGACCAACACCGCCGCAAATTTCAGCAAACTTAGCAAAGTCCATATCGCTAAAGTCGATACCATATTCTAATTCTCCAGCTGCTTGTTGTTCATATTTAATAAATGATAACTCTCTATTATTCAATACGAATAATACCATTGGAAGTTTATATTGAACAGCTGTTGCAAAGTCTTGCATAACCATTTCAAACGCACCATCACCAGTGATACCAATGACTTGGCTACCTGGAAATGCGAAACGTGAAGCAATAGCTGTCGGTAAAGCACAACCCATTGTACCTAACCAACTAGAAATGATGAATTTATTATCTATACCAAGATTTAAATAACGAGTTGTCCAAACTGTAGATGTACCAACGTCTGCTGCAATCACTGTATCTTTGTTAATCACTTTATTAATCGCATGCATTAAACGTTCTGGTCGAATTGGTTTAGAGTCATTTTTCATATCTTCTTTCATCCATAAATCCCAAGTTTCTTTATGATCTAACATTTCATTTAAGAATGGACGATTATCAACTTGGTCAATTGCTTCTGTTAATGATTGTAATGCCATTTTGCTATCGCCTACAATTGGCGCATCTATATTGAAACGATGACCAATCGCTTGTGTATCTGTATCAATTTGAATAGCAGGGATATCTTTTTTAGGTAAATAATCAACGTAAGGATAGTTTGTACCTGCTAAAATTAATAAATCTGCATTTTGCATTGCTTGATAAGATGGTTTTGTACCAATTTTACCGATATTACCTAAATGATAAGGGTGATCATCTGGTACAACTGTTTTTGCTGGTAATGTGACCATTGTAGGAATTTTACCTTTTTCGATAAATGCGCGTACTTCATCTTTAGCATGTTCAGCACCTTTACCAACTAAAATGACAGGTTTTTTACTTTTATTAAATAATTGTGCTGCATCATTAATAGATTGTTGTGACGGTGCTTGAGGTTGAGGGAAAGATTTATCAACTTCAGTAGGGAAGTTATCGTTAATTTTTGTACCTAAAATATTATTTGGTAATGTTAATACAGCTACGCCATTTTCTTGGTATGCTGTACGGATAGCTTCATCCACAATATCAAAAATGCGAGGGGCATCTCCATCAGTTAATTGATAATTGTAAACAGCCACATCTTCAAATAACTTAGGTAGATCAACTTCTTGGAATGCTTTCGTACCTAATTTGTCACTGTCTGCTTGACCAGCTAAAACAAGTTGAGGTACGTTATCCATTTTGGCATCATACATTCCGTTAAGTAAGTGAATAGCACCAGGGCCTCCGATCGCTAAAGATACACCAATTTTACCAGTCAATTTAGTGTAAGCTGCAGCTGCAAGACTTGCGACTTCTTCATGACGAACATGTACGAATTTAATGCTGTCTTCTGCAGCTTTTAAACCATCAATGACTGCATCGATTGAGTCACCTGGAATACCATAAACATGATCAATATCCCAAGCTTCAAGTGCTTTAACAACACCCATATTTGCTTTAACCTTACCCATAATATCACTACTTTCTTTCTTCTAATTAACATATTATAAAAAATCACTTTTCATATTATAACGAAATTCTCACATAATCTTTAGAAATCTGCTTATAAAAATGAAAAAAGTGGAAAATTGTGCTTTTATTAACAAAATGTTTGAACGATTCATAAAGACGTAATCTATATAATTTTTAGTAAAATGATACTCATCCTAGGGACTGATTTTCGCGTATAGATATAGATTTATAGAAAGGTTATTGATAAACTCAAAGGGATTAGGATAATGCTTAAATGCAAATACAGAAATATAATATTTGGGTTTATCAATGCTAAGTAAATAAGAAAGTAGGTCCAATTAATATGAAACGTTCAGACCGAATGCATCACCAGTATAAACAACAAGCGAGTGAGCCACGGTATAATACGTACTATCAACCTGTGGGTCAACCACCGCGCAAACAAAAATCAAAGCGTATTTTTAGAACAATAATATTTACTATATTATTACTGTGCTTATTATTTGTTGGAATGATGTATGTTTTATCTAGACAAGCCGATGTTGAAGAGCTATCTTCCATTGAAGATAAAACGACTTATGTTCCATCAAACTCAATGCCTGACTACACGAAAGGGGCATTTATTGCAGTTGAAGATAGGCGCTTTTATGATCATCATGGCGTCGATATCAAGGGGAGTCTTCGAGCGATATTTTCTACTGTAAAGAACAGAGATAACTTACAAGGTGGCAGCACGATTACACAACAACTTGTTAAAAATTACTACTATGATAATCAACAAACGGTGACACGCAAACTTAAAGAAATTTTTGTGGCATATCGAGTAGAAAGAGAATATGATAAAGCGCACATTTTAAGTTATTATCTCAATAATATATATTATGGTGATGATCAATATACGATTGAATCTGCCGCAAATTATTATTTCGGATCAACGGTTGATACCACTAACCCAAATTTATCTCAAATCACTGTTTTACAAAGTGCTATTTTAGCAAGCAAGGTTAATGCGCCATCAGCTTATCAAATTAATGATATGTCGCCATCGTTTATTAACCGAACTAAAATGACACTAGAAAAAATGAAACAACAAAATTATATCGATGAAAGCCAATACAATGAGGCATTGCAACAACTTGGAGCATAACGAAAGAATATGTCATAATGAGCTTATAAATTAAACTGGAAGTGAAACAATGGGCGCTTCCAGTTTTTTTGATAGAAGGGAAGAGTTTATGTCAAAGATTACTAAAATCGAAGTGCAACAAAATAATAAAGAGCGTTTCAATATTTATGTTGATGACCGCTTTGCGATTGGGATTTCAATGGATACGATGGTTCATTTCAATTTAAAAAAAGGAGATACAATTGAATCCAAACAATTAAAAGAGATAGAATTAAAAGAATATCAACAACAAGCTATTAATGATGCGTTAAATTATTTATCTTATCGCAAGCGCACACGTTTTGAGGTTGAACAACATTTAACTAAAAAAGGGTACCCTGAAACAACAATAGAACCTGCATTGATGTATTGTGAAAAACATCGTTTAATTGATCATGAAGACTATGCCGAAAGTTTAAAAAACACGATGATTAGAACATCGGATAAAGGACCGGAAATATTTCGTCAAAAATTACGTAAAGCTGGTGTAGAATCTCATTTAATTGAAAATATGGTGGACCGTTATGCGATGGATCAGCCATTTGATAATATCGTAAAGATTGCTCAGAAAATTGCCAATCAGAAAAAAGGTCCATCAAATAAGATCAAGCAACAAGTTCATCAGTCTTTAATGCAAAAAGGGTACCATCAAGATAGTATCAATGCTGTCTTAGACACATTAAATTTTGAGCAAGACCCTGAAGAGGTTGAGGAATTATTGCAACGGGATTTAGAGAAAGTCTATAATAAATATCAAAGGAAATATGAAGGCTTTGAATTAACGCAAAAAACAATTCAGGCGCTTATGCGTAAAGGATATACGTATGATGCTATTAAGCATAAATTAACAGAAAGTGGTATTGATAATGATGAATAAACGTTTTAGTGATATGACACGTCAAGAAATAATGCACGAGATTCAAACATATAAAGAAAAAATGAGAAAAGCGGAAATGAATGGTATTCTTAACGAATATGATGTGTACGAGAATAAAGTCGTCATAGCCGAGAGCTATTTGGTTGATCTAGATAGTATTGAACTCGGAAAGGTTTATCAGCTTAAAGATGGCACTGATGAATGGTTTAAAGTTAATCGACTAAAAGGTGTCTTTGCTTGGGGATACCGTCAAAATAAAGTCATTGCTACAGAAGAGGGATTGCCTGTATCTTTATTGAAATTATAGAGGGGGTAGCGTAATGGGTAGTGCTATTGTATTAAAAATGATAAAAGTCACACATTATTATCGAAATCAAAAAAAGCAGAATGTGTTAAAACCATTCAGCTATCAACCTGAAGATATAGAACTCAATAATATTACTTTACATATTTATCAAGGAGAATCATTAGGAATTATTGGGGAAACAGCTTCTTCAAAATCCTTAGTAGGCGAAATATTAGCGGGTACTGTAAAGCCGGATAAGGGACGAATTGTACGTAGTGGTTCAATGTTTTATGCGAATATGAATCAAAAATCAGTTGAGCATATTAAAGTGATAGATTATATACGAGATGCGATGAAGCTTTTTCCGTATGAGACACCAGAACATAAAGATCAACAAATTTTAAAATATGCTCATCTAGAAACAGTCGAAAATGAAACAATTGATCAACTCACAGATCAACAGTATGCACAGTTACTGTTTAGTTTGGCGCGTTCTTCTAAAGCAGAGATTGTTATTTTAAGTCATATCTTAAGTTATTTAACACATGACTTTTTTGATAAAGCTCAGCAAATGGCTAAAGAATACATTAATGAAGGCTTAACTTGGGTGACCATCGATAATGATATCGACAAAGTTAAAGCAGTAAGTAATTATATTGCTTGGATTTCGCATGGCCAATTGCGAGAAGAAGGGTCAATTAATCAAGTGGTTCCTCAATTTGTTGTACATGAAAGAGATCGAGCAACATTAAAAACGGAACAAGAAAAGAAGCAGTTTGATGAAGATTGGAAAAAAAGTCGTTCAAAAATGCCAGAACTGACATATAGTTTTAAGCGAATCGAGAGATATCATCATGCTAAACCGCCAGCTTTTTTATCTCGTATTTGGATGTTTACAAGTCTATTTTTGATAGGGATGGTGTTGTTTGGCGGGCTTGTGTTCGCAAATATTGGTAATATCGAATCTAATCAAGGCGATCCTTCAGCGATAACACAACAATCCAAAGATCCTTTTGTAGATAAACTGGCATATGGGGTCGTTAAAAAGAAAAGTGTACAATTAGATGCACAAGCTTCCAAAGATAAATCGTTAACATTACCTAAATATGCATTTATGACGATAATTGGAGAGAATAAAGTGCGTTATCAAGTTGACATGAATGATAAAACTTATACGGTGCCCAAAGAGGATATTCATTATTTTGATCCAGCTGCGTTATACAAAGAGGTAGAACAAAAAGAATTAGAACCTTATTTAAATAATAATTACATTTCATCCTATGAATATTTTAACGGCGAATTACATAATGATCATAAAGATGTGAATGAAAAACTTGTGCCGGAACGAAAAAATCAATATGTAGAACCTATCGTAGAGCAACCTATATCAATGATTTTTAATGATCAACAACAACTTATAGGGTACACATTTCCTATGAAAAATAAGGAAAAGTTAACCAATAAGTTTAATATTAAAGATGACTTCTGGGTTGCCAAAACAGAAGATGGATATTTTATAGCGGATATGAACCAATCTAATTGGTTGTATATTGAATTGTAGGTGAGAAACTTGGACAAATGGATAAACTTCTTTAAAACAACACCTGAGTTATTTCAACACAGTTTATATCGATTAAAGATGCAAAAAAAATGGATTTATTTAATGATTGCGATAGGTGGTTTATTCGTTTTGGGTATGGCCGTCCTATTAAAAACAATGGAACTACTTGATATCAAACAGGCAAATTTAATGTATCGATTTGTTGGTTTGATTGTATTTGGTGTGATTGTCGTAACAATCTATTTGAATTTTCGTTCTTACCCAAGAGACTATTATGTAACACGGCACTATAATGAAAGTCCATTATTTTATAATATTTTATCGAATGGCTTATATAGTATTATTTTATTAGGATTAATGCTATTTGCTTCAATTTTCACACCGGTAAACACTGATACTTCCATATGGAGTGTTATTTATTATACTGTGATGACTTTTTGTTTTATGTATATTATGTCTGTTTTACTAGGTATGATTCATATGCTTGTTACTAAATTAGTATATTGGTATGTCGTTTTGGCAGTCCTTCTATTTTTAACTGTACCAATATTATTTTTACCTAGTACATTTGGTTCCTTAGTGACTCATATAATGATGATGAATCCTCTTTATTATCTCGTTAATGGTATGCAACAAGCTATGATTATAGGGGATGATGCGATCAATCGTATAACCTATCATTTATACTTTTATTGTTTTATGGGACTCATCACTGTATTTAGTTTTGCTTTAAATGATTATGTTAGTCAATTACGACCAAATGAACATAAAATAGCGACGGAAGACCGCAAAATTGTAGATCATACAAAATAAATAAAAAAATCAGCTCATCTTAGCTATCGAAAGCTAAAAATGAGCTGATTTTTTATATTTAACAAACTTTTAATGAGCATAAAGCTTTTTCATTAATTTGGCTTCGCTAAATACCCAACCAGTATAAGAATGTAGCACTTCCATGTTTTGATCTAAGTGAACAATTGCTACAAATTGATAGTGGCCATTTTTTAAATAACGTAAATCAATGAATCTTAATTCAATGACTTCATTATTAATATGTTTAATATGCCATCTATAAATGGATGAAAAGTTTAAAAAGGCACGTATATTTGGATCATTTTGTGCATGCGTCATAATTTCTTCGCTTGGAAACGATTGACGTTTAACTTTATCACTGAAAACAATATTTCTACCATGACTACGGCCTACATAATCGTAATCTTCGGTTTGGATGGCAATGCGCCATTGCATAAAACGAATTGTTGGTGCTATAAATACTTTGATTGGATCACCAATATGTTTAACTTGATTTAAAGCTTGTTTTTTTAACCAATTTCGCATTTGGAAGCGAATGATATAATAAATCACAAATAAACCGAGTAGTGGAAAGAAAATGATATAAGGATGCACACCGAGTGCCCATATCACAATACCAATTACTAATAAAGCGAATAAGATAGGATCGAATGTATTGATCACACTCAATTGAATCCACTTATTGGATATCGGCCGTAATGCCTGTGTACCATATGAGTTGAATATATCTACAAATACATGTAAAAAAACAGCAAGTTGACTCCATAACCAAATATGCAAAGGGTCTACTGATGGAAATATGAGATAGGCTAATAAAGTCAACAGGATTGGCCAAAATATAGTGAATGGGATAGAATGTGTAATGCCTCTATGATTAGATATATATGTTGCATTATTTTTTAATTTTAATACGGTATCGATATCAGGTATTAGTGAACCTGCAATAATCACAGTCGCACCTGCAGCTATATTCTGGGAAAGTGTGGGATCAGTAGTAGCAAGTGCTGTGAGCCCAACTCCCATTGCGATGTGTGTCGCTGTATCCATTAAAATCACTCATTTCAAAGTTACTAAGTACTATTATAATCTAAATAATGGGTGAACAAAAAGATTTCGCAAGATTTGAAGGAGAAATATATGTATAAAACAGAAACGTTTAAACAGGACTTAACAGAATGGTTTAATCAAAATCAACGAGAGATGCCTTGGAGAGAGACGTCGAATCCTTATTATATTTGGATTAGTGAAGTCATGCTTCAACAAACACAAGTCGATACGGTTAGAAGTTATTATCAAAGATTTATTGAACGTTTTCCAACTTTAGCATCACTAGCCAATGCAAAAGAAGAAGAAGTGCTTAAATATTGGGAAGGTCTAGGGTATTATAGTCGTGCTCGAAATTTTCATACCGCAGTCAAAACAGTCGTAGATGAACATCATGGTGAGATTCCAAAAGATCCTGAAGCTTTTAAAGCATTAAAAGGGGTAGGCCCTTATACCCAAGCGGCTGTGTTAAGTATTGCGTTTGATGTGCCATTACCTACAGTTGATGGGAATGTGTTTCGTGTATGGTCTCGATTGAATAATGATTTTAGTGACATTGGACAAACTGCGACTCGGCGACGTTATGAAGCACAATTAACACCATATGTTCAGCAAAATTCTGGTACATTTAACCAAGCTATGATGGAACTAGGCGCACTCGTATGTACCCCTAAAAACGCGTTATGCCTTTTTTGTCCAGTATCAGAGCATTGTGAGGCGTATAGAGAAGGTACCGTTCAAGAATTACCAGTTAAACGTAAAAAAGTAAAAAAAGAAGTCATTGATTTGGACGTATACGTTATTAAAAGTGAGAAGGGACAATACCTGATTGAACAAAGAACCTCAAGATTATTAAATGGCATGTGGCAATTTCCAATGTTCGAATCAAATAAGGAAGACGCGCAAAAAGCACTAGGCGATTCTCTTACAATTGAAAAGGAAAACATCTACAAATTAAAGCATCAATTTACACACAAAACTTGGAATTTAACGGTGCATCAAGGATATTTTTCAAATCAACAAGATGAAGACAAAGATGCACCTTATCAGTGGATCGACTATGAGCAAAAAGAAAACTATTCTTTTCCTGTAGCAATGACAAAGATTTTTGAGTCGTTATAATTAATGGACTAAATCGAGTGTGATATAATAACCAAGTGAATAATAGAGAGGTGGTGTGACAAGTGGTTCAATCATGTATTCCTGAAGAAGGACAATCTATTAAAATTCAATCCTATAAACATGATGGTCATATACATCGCGTTTGGTCAGAAACGCTCATATTAAAAGGAACAGATGATGTGATTATAGGCGGCAATGACCATACACTCGTCACAGAAAGCGATGGTCGTACATGGGTTACGCGTGAGCCAGCCATCGTTTATTTTCATTCAGAGTATTGGTTTAATGTGATATGTATGTTTAGAGAAGATGGCGTTTATTACTATTGCAACTTATCTTCTCCTTTCGCATGTGATGAAGAAGCGTTAAAATATATTGACTATGACTTAGACATTAAAGTGTATCCTAATGGCAAATATCATTTATTAGATGAAGATGAATATGTGCAGCATATGAATCAAATGAATTATTCAAAGGATATCGATCAAATATTGAGACGTAACGTAGATATTTTGCAACAGTGGATAGAGCAGAAAAAAGGACCGTTCGCGCCTGATTTTATTAAAGTATGGCGAAATCGATTCCAAAAACTCAGAACAGAGTAAGGCTTTATATTTCTATTAGTCGCTCGAGTCACACTAGTGTTATTTATATTTAAAGGCGCATCATATGTACAACATAATAGTGTTTAATGAAGCGGAACAATACATCAAACAATTCAGTTCAGATGTGCGTTCCGCTTTGAATTTGAAATGATATCCTGCATATCATAATGAACTTTATTAATCATTTCATGTCATGACAGCAGTTTTTCGATACTTTAAATAAATGATTAAAACTAAAATAAAGGGGGATACAAAATGATTAAACGATACCTGGAATTTGTTAAACCCTATAAATGGCTCATTTTAGGGACCATTATAGTAGGTATTATTAAATTTGGTATTCCGTTATTGATTCCACTATTAATCAAATATGTGATTGATGACGTCATAAATAATGGGGCAATGACGGTTCAAGACAAAATGTACCATCTCACGATAGCGATGTTAATTGCTGCATTTATATTTGTCATTGTAAGACCACCAATAGAATTTTTACGTCAATATATGGCGCAATGGACAAGTAATAAGATATTATATGATATCCGAAAAAAGTTATACCACCATCTTCAAGCTTTAAGTTCTAGATTTTATGCGAATAATAAAGCAGGCGAAGTAATTTCTCGTGTCATTAATGACGTTGAACAAACAAAAGACTTCATTATGACAGGTCTTATGAACATATGGTTAGACTGTATTACGATTATTATTGCGATGGCCGTAATGTTCTTCCTAGATATTCAACTTACGATAGCTGCGATCATCATTTTGCCATTTTATATTTTAACGGTTTATTTCTTCTTCGGACGATTAAGAGCATTAACACGTCAACGTTCACAAAAGTTAGCCGAAACACAAGGCTTTTTACATGAACGTGTGAATGGGATGTCAGTCATTAAAAGTTTTGCTATTGAAGATAATGAGGCTAAAAACTTCGATGTTCGTAACCGTAACTTTTTAAATAAAGCATTCAAACATACACGTTGGAATGCTTATTCCTTTTCAGCAATCAATACCGTAACAGATATCGGACCTTTAATTGTCATTGGTTATGGTGCCTTTTTAGCAATTAACGGTTCGTTAACAGTGGGTACGCTTGCTGCTTTTGTGAGTTATTTAGAACAACTTTATGGTCCATTACGTCGTTTGGTTTCATCTTTTACAACATTAACGCAAAGTTTTGCATCAATGGACCGTGTTTTCCAATTATTTGATGAGCCTTATGATATTCAAAATAGAAATGATGCGAAGCCGATCCAAATTAAAGAAGGTCATATCGAATTTAAAGATGTTGCATTTCGCTATAATAAAGATGAACAAAATGTCCTCAATGGAATTAATCTTGAGGTTAAACATGGACAAACGGTTGCCTTTGTAGGTATGAGTGGTGGCGGCAAGTCGACGCTAATCAGTCTGATACCACGTTTTTATGATGTGACAAAAGGTAAAATATTGATAGATGATCATGATATTCAATCATTTGAAATTTCAAGTTTGCGTCGTCAAATTGGTATGGTTCAACAAGATAATATTTTATTCTCAGATACCGTAAAAGAAAATATCTTACTTGGACGTCCTGATGCAACATTTGAAGAAGTGGTTGAAGCGGCTAAAATGGCGAATGCACATGACTTTATTACGTCATTACCAAATGGCTATGACACTGAAGTCGGAGAACGAGGTGTGAAGTTATCAGGAGGTCAAAAACAAAGATTATCGATTGCACGTATCTTCCTTAATAATCCACCAGTATTAATATTAGATGAAGCGACAAGTGCGCTTGACTTAGAAAGTGAAGCAATTATTCAAGATGCTTTAGAAACGCTAAGTAATGATAGAACAACATTAATTGTCGCGCATCGTTTATCTACTATTACACATGCTGACAAAATTGTGGTCGTAGAAAATGGTGAGATTGTTGAAGAAGGTAATCATCAACAATTAATGCAACAACAGGGAGCATATTATCGACTCTACAATATACAAAATTTAAATTAATATAGACGCTTTATTAGAAGTGAGACAATTGGGATGAAACGGAGATAGAGGCTGAGGTCGAGAAGCAGCTGTTTTGATGGCTGATACGTTTTCGTCTCTCAGCTTAATATCTCTCATAATTTGATATTGGCAAAGTCGTTGATGAGCGATAATATAAAGTTGTATAGGTTTGAAAGGGGTATGGTTAAAATGCAATTTCTGACAATTTTGCAATTGTTTGTAAATATTCTCATTGTAAGTATTATAGTGATAGGGCTGATTGCCGCAATTTGGTTTTTAATTTTCGATAGAAGACAAAAACAACATAGTGTGTTACGTAATTATCCAGTGTTAGCAAGAGCGCGTTACTTTTTAGAACACATTGGTCCAGAATTAAGACAATATCTTTTCTTAAATGACAATGAAGATAAGCCTTTTACACGTGATCAATATCGTCATATTGTTATTGCTGGTAAATACAACAGTCGTGGGGATAGTTTTGGGACAGAAATGGATTATAATGAAGGATTTTTTATAAATAATGCAATGTTCCCAACTCAAAAATACGATTTACATATCAATAATCGTCAACTTGTATCAACTTTTGTTTATAAAATAAAAAGAGAAACATTTTTTAATAGAAAAGAATCCGTTGCAGAGAAGGATATTGAACCTTTTATGTTAGAAGAAGAAGATTATGTCAAACTAGGGAACAATATCAAATATCCTTATTATGCTAAACGTTTAGTAGGCCAATCTGGTATGAGTTATGGTTCATTAGGTGAACGTGCGATTACAGCACTATCTAAAGGTCTTGGTCGTGCTGAAACATGGATGAATACCGGGGAAGGTGGCCTGTCTCCTTATCACTTAAAAGGGGACGCTGACATTATCTTCCAAATCGGACCTGGGCTTTTTGGTGTACGTGATAAAGCGGGTCACTTTAATAAAGAAGCATTTATGGAGAAGGCGCAACATGAGCGTATTAAAGCTTTTGAAATCAAATTAGGACAAGGCGCTAAAACGCGCGGAGGTCATATTGAAGGCCGTAAAGTTACTGAAGAGGTAGCCAAAATACGCAATGTCGAACCATTTAAAACGATTGATTCACCGAACCGTTTTGAATTTATTGATAATGCTAAAGATTTATTAGAATGGGTAGACAGTTTACGTGAAATGAGTCAAAAACCAGTCGGCTTTAAAATCGTAGTAGGCCAAAAAGCGGATGTTCATCGTTTAGTCGAAACGATGGTTGAATTAGATATTTATCCGGACTTTATTACGGTAGACGGTGGAGAAGGCGGAACAGGTGCAACGTTCCAAGAGCTACAAGATGGGGTTGGATTGCCTTTATTTACCGCTTTACCGATTGTAGATGGGATATTAAAACAACATCATATTCGAGAACGTGTGAAAATATTTGCTTCTGGTAAATTAGTTACACCAGATAAAATCGCGATTGCTTTAGCATTAGGTGCTGACCTTGTCAATGTAGCGCGTGCAATGATGATTAGTGTAGGTTGTATTATGAGTCAACAATGTCATAAAAATACTTGTCCAGTAGGAGTTGCAACAACCGATCCTAAGAAAGAAAAAGCATTGATTGTGGAAGAGAAACAATACCGAGTCACTAACTACATCGTTAGTTTACATGAAGGGTTATTTAACATTGCTGGAGCAGTTGGTGTCAATAGTCCAACGAAAATTGGTCCAGAACATGTGACATTGAAACATAAATTAGGAAATATTGAATCAATTCATCAATATCAACTCAATTTAATTAAATCTGAATAATAACGAAAAAGAACAGAGAGAAGGCTTCATGTTGGCTTCTCTCTGTTCTTTTATTATAGGTCAAAATCTTCCTCGAGTATTTCAATATCAGGGTCAGTTGAATGATATTTAAAATAACTGAGACGTAAACGATTTAGATGTTCCAAATTATAACGATATTCTTCTAATGAGGAAATGATGTGTATAACATTAGTATAAGATAGGTCATTATCCTCTGGGTGTTTAGCGATTTCTTCTTTAAAAGCTGAGAAGATATCTTTTTTAATAGGATTTACAATAAGATGCGTATCATCATAATAAAACTTCGCTTTTTTAGTAATACTAATAAGAATTTGCTCATGAAATTGAACAAGTTCGTCAATTTCAAGTTTAAGTTGTAGAATGAAATCATCATTCATACTCATCATACTATTTTGATAACGATTTAACCTTCTTAAGACATCGTAAGCATCACGTGTCGATAGCACAATCTCTTTAAATAAAATCTTTTTACGTGTTTGGGCAAATACTTGCTTTTTAGTAAATGCACGTTCTTCTTTATAAAACTCCAATAACTGTTCAAGCTTAACAATACGCTGCCTTAGATTTTCAAGATCACTTTTAACATGATTAAATTCCGTTGCGTCATTGAGTACTAAATTGAACCATTTAAATATATCAGTAGAGATGTTTAACGAGTTATAATATATTTTTGTTTCAAATTTAGGAGGTAAAAACGTTAAGTTAACAATAAACGAACTAATAACCCCAATCATGACCAATGAAAAACGATAAAAAGCGGAAATGTAAAAGGAACCATCATGTTGACCCATTATGACTAACGCTGTAACAGTAGCAAGTGTCGCTACGTGAGCAATATTCATTTTAAATAATAGAGCGATAAGTAAAATAACAGTAGCGCCCATGATAATAATATTATTACCAAATACTGTTACCATTGCTACAGCGAGTAATGCGCCGATCACATTACCTTGAAATTGATCAATAATTGTTTTGAAGGTTCGATATACACTGGGCTGCATTGCAACTACAGCTGCAATACCTGCTACAGTAATCATGCCAGTATTCATTGGTAATAAGGAAGCAATTGAAACAGCGAGAATAATAGCGATACCTGTTTTTAATATTCTTGCGCCTAACTTCAATGAATAGCACTCCTTTAATAGTTCTAATCTCTAGCTATAAGGTTTAATCATGTTATACACCTAACTCAACATATTTTCAACTTTATAGTTGACTGAATGCGTAATCAGCAGCTTCAATCGTTTTTTGAATGTCCGCTTCTGTGTGCTCAGTTGTTAAAAACCATGCTTCAAATTTAGATGGTGCTAAGTTAATACCTTGATTTAACATCAATTTGAAAAATCGTGCAAACATTTCACCATCACTGTTATCCGCTTGATCGTAATGTGTCACTTTTTCATCTGTGAAATATAATGTTAGTGCACCATATACGCGATTGATCGTTGCTTTGATATTGTATTTTTCAATGGAAGCTTGTAATCCTTCTTCTAACATTTTGCCAAGATGATTTAGTTTTTCATAAACACCTTCTTGTTCAAGCACTTCTAATAGTGCAATACCTGCTTTCATTGAAAGGGGATTACCTGCCATTGTGCCTGCTTGATAAGCGGGTCCTAGTGGTGCTACTTGTTCCATAATATCTTGTCGACCACCGTATCCACCGATTGGTAAACCGCCACCAACAATTTTACCGAATGCCGTTAAATCAGGATAGACGCCTAATAAATCTTGAGCACCACCGTAGTGGAAACGAAATGCAGTAATGACTTCATCATAAATCACTAATGATTCATTTTCGTGAGCAATGTCATTAACTGCTTCTAAAAAGCCGTCTTCTGGTTCGACCATTCCAAAGTTACCGACGATAGGTTCGACAAGTACACCAGCTACATCATTACCCCAGTGATTCATGGCTTCTTTAAATGCCTCAATATCGTTAAATGGCACAGTGATCACTTCTTGAGCGACACTTTTTGGAACACCGGCAGAGTCAGGAGAGCCAAGTTGTGAAGGACCACTACCTGCTGCGACTAATACTAAGTCAGAATGACCATGATAACATCCAGCAAATTTAATGATTTTATTTCTACCTGTAAATGCACGTGCAATTCTAATCGTTGTCATTACTGCTTCAGTACCAGAATTGACAAATCTCATCTTTTCAAGAGAGGGAATGGCAGCTCTAAGTTTTTTAGCAAAATCAATTTCAAGTTCTGTAGGCGTTCCATATAATACACCTAATGCTGCTTGTTCTTGAATTGCTTCTGTAATATGTGGATGAGCATGTCCTGTAATGATGGGGCCATAAGCTTGGAGGTAATCGATGTATTCATTACCGTCAACATCATATAAATAAGCCCCTTTACCTTTTTCCATTACTACGGGTGCGCCGCCACCTACAGCTTTATAGGAACGTGATGGAGAATTGACGCCACCGAGTATATATTCATCAGATAATGTCTGAAGTGCATTACTCTTCTTGAAATCCATTATATATCAACCTCTTTTAATTTAATATTTTCATTACTTATCGTATCATAAAAATTAGAATAGAAATAAGGGAGAGAACAGTATGTTAAAAAAAGGGGACTCATTTCCAAACTTTTCGCTTGTTAATCAAAATGGCGAAACAATCACTAAAGATTCATTGAAAGGCCAAAAAGCAGTGATTTACTTTTATCCTAGAGATAACACACCTACTTGTACTACAGAAGCTTGTGATTTCAGAGACAATTTAGATTACTTTAATGAATTGAATACAACTGTCATCGGTGTTAGCGGCGACTCTCAGCGAAAACATCAAAATTTTATTCAAAAGCATGATTTAAACTTTGATTTACTCGTTGATGAAGATTATCAATTGTCTGATGCTGTCGAGGTATATCAAGAGAAAAAGACATTTGGTAAGGTGTCTATGGGAATCGTGAGAACTACATTTGTTCTTGATGAAGACGGAAAAATTTTAGACGTCATTGAAAAAGTAAAAGTTAAGACACAAATGGATCAACTTAAACAAATACTAGGGGAGTGATGAACATGCTTGTAGTTAGTTTGATGAGGTTAGGCGAAGAAGAATCACGTTTAAGAGAAGCATTTCCAGATGTGACATTTGAATTTTATAAACATCCATCAGCATTACCACACGCATCTCAGAATGAAATGGATATCTTAATTACATATCATCAAGAAGTAGATGAGGCATTTATTCAACAATCACCATCATTAAAATGGATTGCTTGGTATGCTACTGGTGTCAATACACTACCATTTCAAACTTTAAAAGAGAAAAATATTCAAGTGACTAATGCAAAAGGGGTCCATGCCCAACAATTAACAGAATTTTTATTTGCATTTATATTAGATGACTACAAAGAATTGAAAGAAGTATATGAAGAACAAAAACAACATGAATATAATGGGAAACGTGTAACCACATCGATTGAAAATGAAGTGATGCTATTTTTAGGGACAGGTAAAATCCCTCAACGTGCGGCCCAAGTTGCACAAGTGTTTGGTATGAAAACAATAGGCTTAAACACATCAGGACATGAAGCGGAATATTTCCACGAAACATATCCTTTAAATGAGCGACAAAATGTTTACAAAGAAGCAGATATTATTGTTAATTTACTTCCAGAAACAGAAGAAACGTACCATTTATTAACAGATGATGATTTTAAACAAATGAATGATAAAACGTTATTTATTAATATCGGAAGAGGTACAATTGCTAAAGAGGAGACAATTGTAACAGCACTTGAAAAGCAATGGATTCGAAAAGCTTATTTAGATGTGTTTGAGGAGGAGCCATTAGATCCTTCGTCTAAATTATACCAATTAGATAATGTATTTTTAACGAGCCATATCACAGGAAGTCACAAAACAAATAAACACAAAGCTACAGATATTTTCGAACACAATTTGACGCATTTTATCAATAATAATGAACTAGTTGAGAATGTTGTCGACATAAGTAGAGGATATTAACATATACATTGACAATGCAGGGGCTTAAGCATTATATTATTATTAAGTAATAATGATTATTAACTAGAAAGACGGGTGAAAAACATGGCTGCAGAATTAGAATCGCATGAGCATTTGTTAGAAGAGTCAATAGCAACTTTAAGACAAGCAGGTGTACGTATTACACCGCAACGTCAAGCGATTTTAAATTTTCTTATTCAATCAGATGCACATCCAACTGCTGATGAAATTTATCAATCATTATCACCTGATTTTCCTAATATAAGTGTTGCAACCATTTATAATAATCTAAAAGTATTTAAGAAAACAGGCATTGTCAAAGAGCTTAGTTATGGTGATGCATCAAGTCGTTTTGATTTTGATACGCAAAATCATTATCACGTTATTTGCGAAAACTGCGGTAAGATTGTAGATTTCCATTATCCGCTATTACATGAAGTGGAACAATTAGCACAACATGTAACGAACTTTAATATTTCGCATCATCGTATGGAAATATATGGTATCTGTGAAGAATGTAGAAATAAAAATCAATAATCATAATGAAGTGATTAGAAGCGTTAGTTATAATGTAGAGGTTAAACTAAGAGGATGGGACAAATGAAAGTTCCATCCTCTTTATTTATAGTGCGCCCGGCATGGGTAACATCTTGACGGTGAAAGTCCGTTACAGGCTTGGTAGTAGGAACTGTTAGCGAAGGACAAGGGTGTCCACTGCGAAGTGGAATCTGAAGGAAGTCGGACGCAAACACTCGCACTGACGAACAGAAACATCATACTAAGGCTATGTAGAATGGATGAATCTGCTATACAAGATAAAGTCCTATACTACCCGAGTTCTATATAGTAAATGATGTGGTGACATGAGTGGAAAGAGGTTACACCTTACCCGGGGAGGTCTCATAAGCGATTCGTAGAATCGTAGTAACAACGAATTATGAGAAATCAGCAGAAGTCATAGTAGGTATAAACATATCGAAGGACTGAACAATATTAAATACAAAGTAAAGAATGGAGGTTATAGATTTACGGTGTGCAGAAAACGGTTTATACCGGCAACTTATAGAAAGATAAGTAGTGGAACGAAAAAAGGATATATAAGTGTGTACAGTAAATCTTAGGTGAAATGAAAGAAATGTATCGTGAGTCTCCATCTTTGATGGAACTTGTTGTAAGACCAAACAACATTGAAAAAGCAATTAAGAAAGTGAGAAAGAACAAAGGTGCACCTGGAATTGATGGTATGAGTGTTAGTGACTTGAATAGGCACTTCTCGCAGTACTTTCCTCAAATTCGAAAGAAACTGCTTGATGGTACATACAAACCACAAGCAGTAAGGAAAGTTGAAATCCCAAAATCAAATGGGAAAAAACGAGTGTTGGGTATTCCTGTCGCAAGAGATAGAGTTATCCAACAAGCCATTAAACAAGTCATTGAACCTAAAATTGACCGTACATTTTCAAATCACAGTCATGGTTTCAGACCAAATCGTAGTACAGGTACTGCATTGAAGCAATGTGCATTATACTATGAAGAAGGTTATTCAGTCGCAGTCGACTGCGACTTAAAACAATGTTTTGATATGTTAAATCATGACAAGTTAATGTATCTATTTGAGCGTCATATCCAGGATAAAACTATTTCTAAGTTCATTCGTAGAAGTCTACAAGTTGGTGCCATTGACCTCAATGGTAACTACAAGAATAAAGAAATCGGTGCACCGCAAGGTGGCGTTATATCGCCGCTATTATGTAACATCTATCTGCATGAATTAGATAAAGAACTGGAAAAACGTGGACATCGTTTTATTCGCTACGCTGATGACTTCGTCATCTTTGTGCGTTCAAAACGAGCAGGCCAACGTGTTATGGAGAGTGTGACAAAATTCATCGAAAAGGATCTTAAACTTATTGTAAATAAGGAAAAGAGCAAGGTAGGTGCAGTCACACGTTTAAAGTTCTTGAGTTGTCTAATGACCAAAGTAAATGGCATTTATCGTTTCAGACCGACTATGGAAGCAAAAAGAAGTTTAAAACGCTCCTTAAGACGCCTAACGAAACGAAATAGACCAGGTACCTTCAGACAGATTATAACAGAAATCAATCAAGTGACTCGAGGGTGGATAAATTATTTTGGTAGAGGGTTTATTAAAGGCTTTTTAACAAAAGTACAATCATGGCTAAACCGTCGTATTAGACAACTGATTCTTAAAAGATGGAAGAAAACGAAAACAAAATACAAAATGTTACGTAAATATGGACTTGACCATGATAGCGCAATGAGAGTTTCACAATCACGTAAGAAGTATTGGCGACTCTCAAGTGTAAAAGAAGTCCATCGTGCGCTTACAACAAAACAACTCTACGAGTGGGGACTAATACCTTTAGTCCACCTCGCAGAGCTGGCTTACGCAAGATATTGAACCGCCGTGTACGGAACCGTACGCACGGTGGTGTGAGAGGACGAATAACCAAATAATGGTTATTCTCCTACTCGATTTGTTAAATAGGCTATTTAAGCAGAAGAATTAGTGCTTTTAACCAAAAAAGTGTTAGTTTTCAATATGAAGGAAATATTTATGCATATTATCCTATTAGAAAGTATTGACGGTCTATTGTTAACTTGATATGATGTAAAAGTCGCTGAAACAAAAGGCGATAAAACATTAAACGAAAGTTAGTTCTTTTAAGAAAATGTAAAAAGTGTAAAATTAACTCTTGCATATTTCTTAAGAACATAATAATATAGTTAATGTTGAAAAAACAAAACAAATTGCAAAAACAAGTTATCAAAAAAAGTTTTAAAAAAGACTTGACTTAGTAAAAACTAAGTAGTATAATGATTACTTGTAACGCATAAAAATGAACATTGAAAACTGAATGACAATATGTCAACGTTAATTCCGATAAAATAGTGTTGAAACGCTAAAGTGTGATTGACTTAATCAATCAACGAGCTAAATCAAGCTTACTCTAATATGGAGAGTTTGATCCTGGCTCAGGATGAACGCTGGCGGCGTGCCTAATACATGCAAGTCGAGCGAACTGACGAGGAGCTTGCTCCTTTGACGTTAGCGGCGGACGGGTGAGTAACACGTGGGTAACCTACCTATAAGACTGGAATAACTCCGGGAAACCGGGGCTAATGCCGGATAACATTTTGAACCGCATGGTTCTACAGTGAAAGACGGTCTTGCTGTCACTTATAGATGGACCCGCGCCGCATTAGCTAGTTGGTAAGGTAACGGCTTACCAAGGCAACGATGCGTAGCCGACCTGAGAGGGTGATCGGCCACACTGGAACTGAGACACGGTCCAGACTCCTACGGGAGGCAGCAGTAGGGAATCTTCCGCAATGGACGAAAGTCTGACGGAGCAACGCCGCGTGAGTGATGAAGGTCTTCGGATCGTAAAGCTCTGTTGTTAGGGAAGAACAAATGTGTAAGTAACTGTGCACTTCTTGACGGTACCTAACCAGAAAGCCACGGCTAACTACGTGCCAGCAGCCGCGGTAATACGTAGGTGGCAAGCGTTATCCGGAATTATTGGGCGTAAAGCGCGCGTAGGCGGTTTTTTAAGTCTGATGTGAAAGCCCACGGCTCAACCGTGGAGGGTCATTGGAAACTGGAAAACTTGAGTGCAGAAGAGGAAAGTGGAATTCCATGTGTAGCGGTGAAATGCGCAGAGATATGGAGGAACACCAGTGGCGAAGGCGGCTTTCTGGTCTGCAACTGACGCTGATGTGCGAAAGCGTGGGGATCAAACAGGATTAGATACCCTGGTAGTCCACGCCGTAAACGATGAGTGCTAAGTGTTAGGGGGTTTCCGCCCCTTAGTGCTGCAGCTAACGCATTAAGCACTCCGCCTGGGGAGTACGGTCGCAAGACTGAAACTCAAAGGAATTGACGGGGACCCGCACAAGCGGTGGAGCATGTGGTTTAATTCGAAGCAACGCGAAGAACCTTACCAAATCTTGACATCCTTTGATCGCTCTAGAGATAGAGTTTTCCTCTTCGGAGGACAAAGTGACAGGTGGTGCATGGTTGTCGTCAGCTCGTGTCGTGAGATGTTGGGTTAAGTCCCGCAACGAGCGCAACCCTTAAACTTAGTTGCCATCATTAAGTTGGGCACTCTAGGTTGACTGCCGGTGACAAACCGGAGGAAGGTGGGGATGACGTCAAATCATCATGCCCCTTATGATTTGGGCTACACACGTGCTACAATGGACAATACAAAGGGCAGCGAAACCGCGAGGTCAAGCAAATCCCATAAAGTTGTTCTCAGTTCGGATTGTAGTCTGCAACTCGACTACATGAAGCTGGAATCGCTAGTAATCGTAGATCAGCATGCTACGGTGAATACGTTCCCGGGTCTTGTACACACCGCCCGTCACACCACGAGAGTTTGTAACACCCGAAGCCGGTGGAGTAACCATTTGGAGCTAGCCGTCGAAGGTGGGACAAATGATTGGGGTGAAGTCGTAACAAGGTAGCCGTATCGGAAGGTGCGGCTGGATCACCTCCTTTCTAAGGATATATACGGAATATCACCTTCAGGTGATAAGCGGATTAACGTGACATATTGTATTCAGTTTTGAATGTTCATTCGAACATTATATAATGGGCCTATAGCTCAGCTGGTTAGAGCGCACGCCTGATAAGCGTGAGGTCGGTGGTTCGAGTCCACTTAGGCCCACCATTTAAATGAATTTAATATCCTTTAAGGGGGCTTAGCTCAGCTGGGAGAGCGCCTGCTTTGCACGCAGGAGGTCAGCGGTTCGATCCCGCTAGTCTCCACCATTTAAATTTATTGTACATTGAAAACTAGATAAGTAAGTATAGATTTTACCAAGCAAAAACCGAGTTACAAGCGAACGCTTGAAACAAACAATTATCGCTAGTCGTTGAAAAACGACTCACATAATTAATAACTGGTGATGGTAACGTTTGGCATTGATAGATGAATGTTTTTAACCACAAGAGGTGATTGAAAGCGTTTGTCAGTTAGCGAATTTCTTGATGAGCGAAGCGAAGTTTACTTATTGTAAATGAGTAAGTGAAGAAAGAAATGAGATGGAATGCGAACGCTTATCAACACATCTAGATTAAGTTATTAAGGGCGCACGGTGAATGCCTTGGCACTAGAAGCCGAAGAAGGACGTTACTAACGACGATATGCTTTGGGGAGCTGTAAGTAAGCTGTGATCCAGAGATTTCCGAATGGGGAAACCCAGCACGAGTCATGTCGTGTTATCCATGTGTGAATTCATAGCACATGAGAAGGTAGACCCGGAGAACTGAAACATCTTAGTACCCGGAGGAAGAGAAAGAAAAATCGATTCCCTGAGTAGCGGCGAGCGAAACGGGAAGAGCCCAAACCAACAAGCTTGCTTGTTGGGGTTGTAGGACACTCTTATGGAGTTACAAAAGAATGAGTTAGACGAATAACCTGGAAAGGTTAATCAAAGAAGGTAACAATCCTGTAGTCGAAAGCTGATTCTCTCTTGAGTGGATCCTGAGTACGACGGAGCACGTGAAATTCCGTCGGAATCTGGGAGGATCATCTCCCAAGGCTAAATACTCTCTAGTGACCGATAGTGAACCAGTACCGTGAGGGAAAGGTGAAAAGTACCCCGGAAGGGGAGTGAAAGAGAACTTGAAACCGTGTGCTTACAAGTAGTCAGAGCCCGTTAATGGGTGATGGCGTGCCTTTTGTAGAATGAACCGGCGAGTTACGATCTGATGCAAGGTTAAGCAGGAAATGTGGAGCCGCAGCGAAAGCGAGTCTGAATAGGGCGAATGAGTATTTGGTCGTAGACCCGAAACCAGGTGATCTACCCTTGGTCAGGTTGAAGTTCAGGTAACACTGAATGGAGGACCGAACCGACTTACGTTGAAAAGTGAGCGGATGAACTGAGGGTAGCGGAGAAATTCCAATCGAACTTGGAGATAGCTGGTTCTCTCCGAAATAGCTTTAGGGCTAGCCTCAAGTGATGATTATTGGAGGTAGAGCACTGTTTGGACGAGGGGCCCCTCTCGGGTTACCGAATTCAGACAAACTCCGAATGCCAAATAATTTAACTTGGGAGTCAGAACGTGGGTGATAAGATCCATGTTCGAAAGGGAAACAGCCCAGACCACCAGCTAAGGTCCCAAAATATATGTTAAGTGGAAAAGGATGTGGCGTTGCCCAGACAACTAGGATGTTGGCTTAGAAGCAGCCATCATTTAAAGAGTGCGTAATAGCTCACTAGTCGAGTGACACTGCGCCGAAAATGTACCGGGGCTAAACATATTACCGAAGCTGTGGATTGTCCTTTGGACAATGGTAGGAGAGCGTTCTAAGGGCGGTGAAGCATGATCGCAAGGACATGTGGAGCGCTTAGAAGTGAGAATGCCGGTGTGAGTAGCGAAAGACGGGTGAGAATCCCGTCCACCGATTGACTAAGGTTTCCAGAGGAAGGCTCGTCCGCTCTGGGTTAGTCGGGTCCTAAGCTGAGGCCGATAGGCGTAGGCGATGGATAACAGGTTGATATTCCTGTACCACCAACAATCGTTTTAAGCGATGGGGGGACGCAGTAGGATAGGCGAAGCGTGCTGTTGGAGTGCACGTCCAAGCAGTGAGACTGAGTGTTAGGCAAATCCGGCACTCATAAGGTCAGGCTGTGATGGGGAGAGGAAATTGTTTCCTCGAGTCGTTGATTTCACACTGCCGAGAAAAGCCTCTAGCTAGATATTTGGTGCCCGTACCGCAAACCGACACAGGTAGTCAAGATGAGAATTCTAAGGTGAGCGAGCGAACTCTCGTTAAGGAACTCGGCAAAATGACCCCGTAACTTCGGGAGAAGGGGTGCTCTTTGGGGTTCACGCTCCGAAGAGCCGCAGTGAATAGGCCCAAGCGACTGTTTATCAAAAACACAGGTCTCTGCTAAACCGTAAGGTGATGTATAGGGGCTGACGCCTGCCCGGTGCTGGAAGGTTAAGAGGAGTGGTTAGCTTCTGCGAAGCCACGAATCGAAGCCCCAGTAAACGGCGGCCGTAACTATAACGGTCCTAAGGTAGCGAAATTCCTTGTCGGGTAAGTTCCGACCCGCACGAAAGGCGTAACGATTTGGGCACTGTCTCAACGAGAGACTCGGTGAAATCATAGTACCGGTGAAGATGCCGGTTACCCGCGACAGGACGGAAAGACCCCGTGGAGCTTTACTGTAGCCTGATATTGAAATTCGGTACAGTTTGTACAGGATAGGTAGGAGCCTTAGAAGCGTGAGCGCTAGCTTACGTGGAGGCATTGGTGGGATACTACCCTAATTGTATTGGATTTCTAACTCGCAGCACTGATCGTGCTGGAAGACAGTGTCAGGCGGGCAGTTTGACTGGGGCGGTCGCCTCCTAAAGTGTAACGGAGGCGCTCAAAGGTTCCCTCAGAATGGTTGGAAATCATTCAAAGAGTGTAAAGGCATAAGGGAGCTTGACTGCGAGACCTACAAGTCGAGCAGGGTCGAAAGACGGACTTAGTGATCCGGTGGTTCCGCATGGAAGGGCCATCGCTCAACGGATAAAAGCTACCCCGGGGATAACAGGCTTATCTCCCCCAAGAGTTCACATCGACGGGGAGGTTTGGCACCTCGATGTCGGCTCATCGCATCCTGGGGCTGTAGTCGGTCCCAAGGGTTGGGCTGTTCGCCCATTAAAGCGGTACGCGAGCTGGGTTCAGAACGTCGTGAGACAGTTCGGTCCCTATCCGTCGTGGGCGTAGGAAATTTGAGAGGAGCTGTCCTTAGTACGAGAGGACCGGGATGGACATACCTCTGGTGTACCAGTTGTCGTGCCAACGGCATAGCTGGGTAGCTATGTATGGACGGGATAAGTGCTGAAAGCATCTAAGCATGAAGCCCCCCTCGAGATGAGATTTCCCAACTTCGGTTATAAGATCCCTCAAAGATGATGAGGTTAATAGGTTCGAGGTGGAAGCGTAGCGATACGTGGAGCTGACGAATACTAATCGATCGAAGACTTAATCAATTTTAATAACTCAGGCGATTGCTTGAAAATCTACTTACTATCTAGTTTTGAATGTATAATACATTCAAGTTTATCTGGTGCCAATGGCAAAGAGGTCACACCTGTTCCCATGCCGAACACAGAAGTTAAGCTCTTTAGCGCCGATGGTAGTCGGACTGACGTTCCGCAAGAGTAGGACGGCGCCAGGTAAATACATATCGGAGAATTAGCTCAGCTGGGAGAGCATCTGCCTTACAAGCAGAGGGTCGGCGGTTCGAACCCGTCATTCTCCACCATTTTAATAGCCGGCCTAGCTCAATTGGTAGAGCAACTGACTTGTAATCAGTAGGTTGGGGGTTCAAGTCCTCTGGCCGGCACCATCTTTAGAGCCATTAGCTCAGTTGGTAGAGCATCTGACTTTTAATCAGAGGGTCAGAGGTTCGAATCCTCTATGGCTCACCATTGTTAAACGCGGGTGTGGCGGAATTGGCAGACGCACTAGACTTAGGATCTAGCGCCTGACGGCGTGGGGGTTCGACTCCCTTCACCCGCATATGCAGAAGTAGTTCAGCGGTAGAATACAACCTTGCCAAGGTTGGGGTCGCGGGTTCGAATCCCGTCTTCTGCTCCATTATTTTGCCGGGGTGGCGGAACTGGCAGACGCACAGGACTTAAAATCCTGCGGTGAGAGATCACCGTACCGGTTCGATTCCGGTCCTCGGCACCATCTTTAAATGATGCGCCCGTAGCTCAACTGGATAGAGCGTTTGACTACGGATCAAAAGGCTATGGGTTCGACTCCTATCGGGCGCGCTACCTAATATATCGGGAAGTAGCTCAGCTTGGTAGAGCACTTGGTTTGGGACCAAGGGGTCGTAGGTTCGAATCCTGTCTTCCCGATAACCATACTTAATAATGGGGGCTTAGCTCAGCTGGGAGAGCGCCTGCTTTGCACGCAGGAGGTCAGCGGTTCGATCCCGCTAGTCTCCACCATTTATTTCAATTTTATATATACAAGATATGGCGGCGTAGCTCAGCTGGCTAGAGCGTACGGTTCATACCCGTGAGGTCGGGGGTTCGATCCCCTCCGCCGCCACTAGTCTTTAGGACCTTTAGCTCAGTTGGTCAGAGCTAACGGCTCATAACCGTTCGGTCGCAGGTTCGAGTCCTGCAAGGTCCATTTTCTTTGGAGGAATACCCAAGTCTGGCTGAAGGGATCGGTCTTGAAAACCGACAGGAGCTTAACGGCTCGCGGGGGTTCGAATCCCTCTTCCTCCGCCATTTATTATTAACGCGGGATAGAGCAGTTCGGTAGCTCGTCGGGCTCATAACCCGGAGGTCGGTGGTTCAAATCCGCCTCCCGCAATTACATAATGGTCCCGTAGTGGAGCGGTTTAACACGCCTGCCTGTCACGCAGGAGATCGCGGGTTCGATTCCCGTCGGGACCGCCATTATTATGGTTCAGTAGCTCAGTCGGTAGAGCAAAGGACTGAAAATCCTTGTGTCGGCGGTTCGATTCCGTCCTGAACCACCATTCTCTTTGCCGGCCTAGCTCAATTGGTAGAGCAACTGACTTGTAATCAGTAGGTTGGGGGTTCAAGTCCTCTGGCCGGCATCGTACGGAGGGGTAGCGAAGTGGCTAAACGCGGCGGACTGTAAATCCGCTCCTTCGGGTTCGGCAGTTCGAATCTGCCCCCCTCCACCATCTCATAGGGGCATAGTTCAACGGTAGAATAGAGGTCTCCAAAACCTTCGATGTGGGTTCGATTCCTACTGCCCCTGCCATGGCGGTTGTGGCGAAGTGGTTAACGCATCGGATTGTGGTTCCGACATTCGTGGGTTCGATTCCCATCAACCGCCCTTAAATAAAATTAATGGGCTATAGCCAAGCGGTAAGGCAACGGACTTTGACTCCGTCACGCGCTGGTTCGAATCCAGCTAGCCCAGTTACTTTTGGCGGCATAGCCAAGTGGTAAGGCCGAGGTCTGCAAAACCTCTATTCACCGGTTCAAATCCGGTTGCCGCCTCCATTCTTAATGCTATGCGGGAGTAGTTCAATTTTAGAACACTTTCCTTCCCGGAAAGAGGTATAGGTGTAAGTCCTATCTTCCGCTCCATATAATAACTTAATACGATGCGGGAGTAGTTCAATTCTAGAACACTTTCCTTCCCGGAAAGAGGTATAGGTGCAAGTCCTATCTTCCGCTCCATATTAACTTCCGTATTCCATTTTACTTGGAAGTTTTTTTACTGTTAGGCCGGTGTGGCGGAATTGGCAGACGCGCGGGACTCAAAATCCCGTGTCTTTTAGACGTGTCGGTTCGAACCCGACCACCGGTACTCTTTGGTTTAGGCTCAAATCAGGTCGTCGGACTTATGAATTTTTCATAAGTCCGATTTTTTTATCTCTAAATGTTCTCGCTTTGATTCATTTTCCTAACCATTTTTAAACCTCTTTCTTATAAAATTTATGCTCATTCCACTCATATTGTTTTCTCTTGGATATTTTAATTTTATGATAATTTTGATTTGTCATTAGTTTCGCAAAAATCATATTGCTCTTATAAATCGAATGTATTATGATTACAGTATTATACAAAGGGGGGAGAAGGGAATGGCTAAATCTAACAATAGCATTCTACATTTTTTTAGTGTCATTTTAAATGCAGTTGGGGCAGGCGTGATTATTGCCTTATTACCCAATGCTTTATTAGGGGAGTTATTGAAGTTTTTCAAAGAAGGTAATCTAATTTTAGAAAGTATCTATTTTATTGTTGTGATTATACAGTCATTTATGGCTTTTATAATAGGTGGATTATCAGCACATCAATTAAAGTTCTCTGGTACAGGAATTATGTTAGTAGCTTCAGCGGCTATGATAGGATCTGGTGCGCTCCAGTTCGAAAATGGTCAAGTTGTACTGCAAGGTATTGGTGACATCATCAATATTATTATTGTTGTGGTCGTTTCTTGTGCATTATTCATATTATTAAGAGGTCGCTTTGGTTCTCTCGAAATGATTGTTTTACCAGCTACGTTGCCAGTTATCGGTGGTGGTATTGGCTTACTGACTTTACCTTTTGTTAGTCAAATCACACAATTAATCGGTCAGGTTATTAATTCATTTACTGAATTGAATCCATTACTTATGAGTATATTAATTGCAGCTACGTTCTCTTTATTAATGGTCACACCCATTTCACTTGTAGCGATAGCAGCTGCTATTTCACTTACAGGTTTGGGCAGTGGTGCAGGTAATTTAGGTATAGTTGCAGCGTGTGTCACATTTATTTTTGGTTCTTTCCGAGTGAATAAATTAGGGGTTAATGTGGTGTTAATTATGGGAGCAGCAAAGATGATGATTCCCGTATATTTTAAGCATCCAATTATAGCTATACCTTTATTAATTAACGGTATTAGTGCAGGTATTGTTACATATATAATGAAAATTCAAGGAACGCCAATGTCTGCAGGATTTGGATATTCAGGATTTATAGGTCCAATTAATGCATTTAATCGTATGACAGGAGATCCATTAATGAATATTATATTACTACTATTAGCTTACTTAGTTATTCCATTTACACTAGGGTATATTGTTCATCTATGTTGTAAGAAGTTTTTACCCAAATATTCAGATGATATTTTTAAATACGAGATTAAAACAGAATAGGTTCGTATTTCTTAAAATGACTATTTAAAAAGATAATAATTTAGGATGTAATTTCTTTTAAATGATAGGGCGTATCGAAAGAATATGTTAAAATGTAGTGGTGAGTCTAAAGAGGTGACATAAATGGATGTTAGAGCATTAAAGCAAAAAATCATTGATTATGCACATGAAATTGGAATAGATAGCATTGGATTTACGACTGCTGATCCATTTGATGAATTGAAACAAAAGTTAATTGATTATCATCAAAAAGGATATGCTTCTGGATTTGAACCTTCCGATATTGAATTAAGAACGAATCCAACAATGACAATGCCGAGTGCTCAATCAATTATTGCAATTGCAGTAGGATATCCAAATAAATTAAAAAATGCACCTAAAAGTGTGAAAGGTGATCGCCGAGGTTTATTTGCACGTGCTTCTTGGGGACAAGATTATCATTCAATTATGCGTAAACGTTTAGACTTATTGGCGGAATTTATTCAATCATACGTTCCTGAAGTTGAATTACAGTCTATGGTTGATACGGGTGTATTATCTGATAGAGCAGTAGCTGAACGTGCTGGTTTGGGATTTACTGGAAGAAATGGTTTTGTGATTAATCCTGATTTAGGCACATGGACATATTTAGGTGAAATGTTAGTCAATATACCATTTCCACCAGATGATCCTATAATGGATAGTTGTGGTGATTGTACTATTTGTGTTGATCGTTGTCCTACTGGTGCTTTAGTAGGGAATGGTCAATTAAACAGTCAAAAGTGTATCAGTTTTTTAACTCAAACTAAAGGATACATGCCAGATGAATATCGTTATAAGATTGGTAACCGATTATACGGTTGCGATACTTGTCAACAAGTATGTCCTAAAAATCGAGGCATTAACACTCAACAAGAAGATATCATCTTAGAACCTGAGATTTTAAAACCAAGACTTATTCCGTTATTAACAATGAGTAATAAGACATTTAAAAATACTTATGGCCACTTAGCCGGTGCTTGGCGGGGGAAAAAACCGATACAAAGAAATGCGATTTTGGCACTTGCTCATTTTAAAGAAGTAACCGCTATTCCTCATTTAAAAGAAGTTGCTGAAAATGATCCAAGACCTATGATACGTGCAACAGCTTTTTGGGCAATCGGTCAAATTGATGGTGAGCAAGAAAGAGAATATCTGATGCATCACTATCAACATGAAATTGAAGAGGTACAAGTGGAGATCATTAAAGGATTGGAAATGGAGAGAAACTATTAATGACAGTTAATGTAGTATTATATCAACCTGAAATACCTGCAAATACAGGTAATATCGCACGAACATGTGCAGCCACAGATACGAAATTACATCTTATTCGCCCATTAGGATTTAGTACGGATGATAAAATGTTAAGACGTGCTGGATTGGACTACTGGAAATATGTAGATATTACATACTATGATAGTATTGAAGCATTTTTTGAACAAACAGATGGTCATTATTATTTACTGACAAAGTTTGGATCTAAAACACATACATCTCAAGATTTTTCAGATACAACAGAAGATCATTACTTTATTTTTGGAAAAGAAACAACAGGCTTACCTGATTGGGTTAAAGATCGATACGATAATACCGCATTACGTATTCCAATGAACCAAAATGTCAGAGCTTTAAACTTATCAAACACCGCAGCAATACTTATATACGAAGTGTTGCGTCAACAAGATTATCCTGGATTAAGTTAACATTATTCCTGGAACCAGGTTAATGTGGTTTTGATATTAAAATGTTTTAATTTCATTATAATAAGGGTATACGTCTAATAATATAATTGGCTATCTAAAGTGAACAGAGGAGTGTAAATTATGGCAATGAATTTTAAAGTATTAAAAGATACTGAAGCGGTAGCAGTTTATACGGCTGATATTTTAAGAAAACAATTTAATAGTAATCCAACTACAATTGCAGGGATTCACTTAAATAAGGAAGCTGCACCTGTATTAGATACATTAAAAAAGAATGTAGATAAACACGCAGTCGATTTCAGTCAAATTCATATTTTAGATTATGATAAACAAACATCTTACTATAAATCTTTAGGTGTTCCAGAAGACCAAATTCACGAAATTGCTGAAGATGATCAAGTAGAATCATTTATCGATCATCATGCTAAAACAAAAGATAATAAAGGTAAATTAACGTTACAAGTACTTACAATTGACGAAGCAGGTTATTTAAATGTAGACGTTAAAGGCGGCGTATTACCTGCTAGAGAGATTGTTGTTGTAATTACTGGCGAAAATAAAGCTGACATGGTTAAAAAGTTATATAAAGATAATGGCAGCACAACATTTATACCATCAGCATTAAAAACACATCGTATGGTTAATGTCGTTATGGATGAAGCGGCTGCACAAGGGTTACCAGAAGATGTACGTGAATACTTCACATCATTATATGCATAGGAAGAAGGGAAATGTATGACTGAAAAGAAAGATCATGAAAAAGATTATGAGAATGAAATGGTCGATGGTCTAGATGATATGAAAGAGCTTGGTAAAGAAATGGAACAAATTTCTGAAGAAAATGACCAAGACAAATTAGACCAAGACCATGATCAAGACGTTCGTTCTGATCAGTAATATTTGAGCATGAGCATGTTTTGAATTTATCTGGATGTGCTCATGCTCCATTTAAAATGTAAATCATTTTCCATAACAGGATATAAAAAGGAGCAACGATGAAACTAAGTCGATACTGGGTAATACTCCTCATACTTTCTACTGTAATCAATTTATTATCTATCAAAGGATTTCCATTGGCACTTGGTACGTTATATTTACCTGTTTTATTTAAGGTAGTAAAGTTACAGCTTAATTTATCAGATGGATTAGTCGATGCTGATAGTGTCAATGCAAATACATTTATTCGCACTAATCAAAAGGGCATTATCATTAGCGTAATTTGTTGTATCGCTATCACAGTTGCCCTATATATTTATTTAGATGATTTTTATAATACTCTAACTGGTGTGTTAGGCGGTCTCATCGCATTGAGCCCTGTTACATTAGTTATTGGCTTTATTTTATACATCTTAACGTCTATTAGTGTAGTTCAAGCAGTAAAAGAACGATTTCAATAAGCCTATTTTGTTTAGCCATCATTTTATAAGGTGATGTGCTATTCAAAATAGGTTTTTTTATATGCATTATTACTTTACTGTTGATTATATAGTGAGATTAATAGATAGAGATGGTATAGTGAAAGTAGACTAATGCGATAATCGCAATTGAAGGCTGATTTCAATTAGTGCTATAATTTAAATATAAATATAAAACAAAAAGGGGAGTCATATAAAGATGTCAGTTAGAATTGAACATGATACATTTGGTGAAATTGAGGTGCCTGGTGATAAATACTGGGGCGCACAAACGCAAAGAAGTAAGCAAAATTTTCCAGTAGGTCGCGAAAAGATGCCTTTAGAAGTCGTTTATGGCTTTGCACAATTAAAACGTGCTGCTGCTTTAGCAAATAACGAATTAGGCAAGTTAAGCGATATTAAAAAAGATGCTATTGTGCATGCTTGTGATAAAGTTTTAAATGGAGAGTTAGATGAACATTTTCCATTAGTTGTATGGCAAACAGGAAGCGGTACACAAAGTAATATGAACGTAAATGAAGTAGTGAGTTTCGTAGCAAATGAATATTTAAAAGCGCATCAAAGCGATGAAACGATTCATCCTAACGATGACGTTAATAAGTCACAAAGTTCAAATGATACGTTCCCAACCGCTATGCATGTTGCACTATATCATGAAATTGAGACTAAATTAGAACCTGCATTAAAAAATTTACGCGAAACATTTTATAAAAAAGAAACAGAATTTAAAGACATTATTAAAATCGGTCGTACACATTTACAAGATGCAACGCCGATTACATTAGGTCAAGAGATTAGTGGTTGGAGATACATGCTAGATGTATGTGAATCATTAATTAGTGAATCTAAAAAGCATATTCTTAATTTAGCGATTGGCGGTACAGCAGTTGGTACAGGCATTAATGCGCATCCTGACTTTGGTGATAAAGTAGCTGGCTATATTGAGAAAAATACAGGTTATCCTTTTGTGTCATCAGAAAATAAATTCCATGCCTTAACAGCTCATGATGAAGTAGTGCAATTACATGGAAGCTTAAAAGCATTAGCTGGTGACTTAATGAAAATTGCAAACGATGTTAGATGGTTAGCTTCAGGTCCACGTGCAGGTTTAGCTGAAATTTCAATTCCTGAAAATGAACCAGGCTCATCTATCATGCCAGGAAAAGTGAACCCAACACAATGTGAAATGTTAACAATGGTGGCTGTTCAAGTAATGGGTAATGATTCAGTCGTTGGTTTTTCTAGTTCTCAAGGGAACTTTGAATTAAATGTATTTAAACCTGTTATATTACACAATACGCTTCAATCTATTTACTTATTAGCAGATGGTATGAATACATTTAATGATAATTGTGCGACAGGTATTGAACCAATCGAATCTAATATTGATAATTACTTAAATCAATCATTAATGTTAGTGACTGCATTAAATCCTCATATTGGCTATGAAAATGCGGCTTCAATTGCGAAAAAAGCTCATAAAGAAGGCTTAACTTTAAAAGAAGCGGCAATTCAATCAGGTCATTTAACTGAAGAACAGTTTGACGAATGGATTAAACCTGAAAATATGGTTCATCCGAATTAATCAAGGAGGATTCTCACATCAATGATTAGAAATGGATTAATCGATATTGGTTCTAATACCATTCGGTTAGTGATATTTGAATTTAGTACTGAAACAGGATTAACTGAAATACAAAATATAAAAACGCCAGCACGTTTAAGTCAATATTTAACACCTTCCCAAGAAATGAATGAAGAAGGTATACAAGTACTTATTAAAGCGTTGCATAGTTTCAAAAAAGTAGCGGATAAATTCCAAGTCGCTCAATTATTTCCAATAGCGACAGCGGCAATTCGTCAATCTAACAACCGTAATGCCATTGTCAAACGTGTTAAATCTGAATTAGGCATAGATATCATTATTATCCCTGAAGAAGATGAAGCATTTTATGGGTCTTATGCTGTGACGCATACGACAAGTATCAATAATGGGATTACTGTAGATATTGGTGGAGGTTCAACAGAGCTCACTTATTTTAATCAAAAAAATATAAAAGAAGCCATTAGTTTTCCATTTGGTGTCGTCACTTTAAAGAACAAATTTTTCGCTCACAAAGATCATAACGATAAAGATGCGATTAAAGAAATGGAGAAATTTTTAAAAAGTGAATTTAAACAAGTGGATTGGCTTTTAAATCAAAATGTAAGTTTAGTGGGTATTGGAGGTTCGGCACGTAACAGTGCACGAATCCACCAATCTTTACACCAATATCCAATTGCTGGTGTCCATGGTTACACGATGTCAAAAAAAGACTTAAAAGAAGTGTATCAAGTGTTGAAAAAATCATCGCGTGATACCTTAACCAATTTGGATGGTTTAAGTCGTGATCGTGTTGATATTATTTTACCTGCCTTAGCCGTATTTAATGTATTATATGAATTGATTGATGCGCAAGCCTTCACTTTTTCTAGAAAAGGGATTCGAGAAGGGTTTATTATGAACCAAATTGCTAAGAGTAACCAAGCTGAGTTTAAAAAAGAAAATGTGTTAGAGGATGCATTACGTCATTTAGCAAATGAATATAAAATTGAACCTACAGCAGCAGAACAACGTGTGAAATTAGCCTCTTCTTTATTAGAACAACTTGAAGACTTTCACCAAATAAAAGTCAGCGAGACATTAAAGGCGCAATTTAAACAAGGTGCCTACTTGTATTATTTAGGTAAGTTTATTGATTCGGATTCAAGTGCGCAACATACTTACTATATTATTGCGAATTCTAGTATTAATGGTCTATCTCATATAGAACGGGTACGTCTTGCGTTATTAGCTAGTTTTAAAAATAAGACATTATTAAAATTCTTCAGCAAAGAAACAGGTTGGTTTACAGATGAAGAAATAAGTCTCATTCAATCTCTTGGTGGTATCATCAAATTCGTCAATGCTATGAATATTTCAAATACAAATTTAGTAAGTCAATTAACTTTAGCGCAACACGATAATAAATTTGACTTAACGGTATTTTGTAAAGGCGAACCAATAGCTGAAGAATATCAATCTAATCGACAGAAAAAACACATAGAAAAAATAATTAAGGATGAACTTTGCATTAACTTTAAAGAATCTTAACAATTAATTAATAAATTATAGTACGTAAATATGTTACTCTGAAACTATTCGGGAGGTTGAAACTTAGGAAAAGTTGTTGTATTGAAACTTTTATGATCTTATGACGCCTAAACTTTCAACCTCCTTTAATAATGAGGTGAATGAATAAAGTGGAAAATGACAAGTCACATTTTGATATAAATCATCCAGATTATTATAATAATAGGGAAGTTAGTTGGTTAGATTTTAACTATCGAGTATTACAGGAGGCTTGTGATCCTAAAAATCCTTTATTAGAACAATTGAATTTTATAGCGATCGGAAGTTCTAATCTCGATGAATTTTTTATGGTTAGGGTAGCTGGTTTGAAAGACCAAGTCAAAATGGGGTTTGATAAACCAGAAAATAAAGCCCAACTCACTCCAATGGAACAATTATCAGCAATTGAACAAAAAAATCGTAAAAATGTGGATTTTCAATACCAACGTTTTAATGAGTTAATTGAGGAACTTAAAAATTATGATGTTTATTTGCGTAAACCTGAGGAGTTAAGCGATCAATTAATTGAACAACTAGAAAACACATTTTTAGAAAATATTTTACCTACGTTAACACCACTTGGGATTGATGCGTATCGTCCATTTCCTAAATTAAATAATAAAACATTGAATATTTTTGTAGATATTGATACAGGTGATGCGATTAATTCTGCTATTGTTCAAATTCCTACACTTTTAGAACGTTTTACAACGATTAATGAAGGAAACAAGCAATACGTTATTCTGATTGAAGATGTTATTTCATACTTTATGAATTATTTATTCAATGGATATGAAATTTTAAATACGTATACTTTCAGAATTACAAGAAATGCAGATTTAACCATTCATGAAGATGGTGCAGAAGATTTATTAATTGAGATTGAACGGTTTTTAAAAGAGCGCAAAAGTGGTGCAGCTGTAAGACTTGAAGTAGATAATCGTTCTGGAGAAAATATAAATATAGAATGGCTTCAAGAGACGTTAGAGCTAGGATCTGAAGATGTTTATTATACAGATGGCCCATTAGACTTAACGATGGTATTCGATTTGGTAGGGCACTTATCTCATAAATTAAAAGCGTTAACTTATCCAAGATATACGCCACAACCTCCGCAATCATTAGGTAATCGAAATATATATGATTTAGCGTTGAAGCGTGATATCTTTTTCCATCATCCATATGAGTCATTCGATCCTATCGTCGATTTTATTAAAGAAGCTGCTGAAGATCCTAATACGATGGCCATTAAACAAACGTTGTATCGTGTAAGTAGTGATTCGCCGATTATTGAAGCGCTTAAAACGGCAGCAGAAAATGGTAAACAGGTTACTGTCCTTGTGGAACTAAAAGCACGTTTTGATGAAGAAAATAACGTTCAATGGGCACGAATGCTAGAAGATGCAGGATGCCATGTCATGTATGGTATGACGCATCTAAAAACGCACAGTAAAATCACTTTAGTGGTTAAACGAATCAATGGTACGTTAATTCCTTTTGTTCACTTAGGCACTGGAAACTACAATGATAAAACCGCAAAATTATATACCGATATGGGTATCATTACTACAAATGAAGAAATTGGACAAGATGCTATGAGCTTCTTTAATTATTTGAGTGGCTATGCGATAAAACCGAATTATAAACAGTTGATTGTGGCACCATATGAAATTCGTGACTTATTTATTGAACGAATTGATGAAGAAATAGAGAGTCACAAAAAGTATGGTAACGGGAAAATGATGATGAAGATGAACTCATTAACGGATAAAGCATTAATTAAAAAGTTATTTGAAGCCTCTCAAGCAGGTGTGAAAGTTCAATTAATCATTAGAGGTATTTGTTGTTTAAAACCAGGTGTACCTGGAGTAAGTGAAAATATCGAAGTTGTAAGTATCGTTGGCCGTTTACTTGAGCATTCGCGTATTTATTATTTTTACAATAATGGCGATGAAAAGATTTACCTTTCTTCAGCAGATATGATGACGCGTAATATGATTAAACGTGTTGAAATTTTATTTCCAGTATTAAACAAAAAGATTGCTAAACGTTTAGTCGCGTTTTTAAATTTACAGTTATCTGATAATCAAAAAGGTCGCTATCAAGATCAATATGGAGCGTATCATTACGTTAAAAATGATTTACCACCATTAAACTCTCAAGAGTATTTGATGGAGGAAGCAACGCAATTTGGTCTTCACTTAAAAAAGGAAAATATCGTGGAAACAGGTTTACCAGTACGACCTAAAACGAATTGGTTAACACGGATTAAAAATCGTTTTAGTTAATAGAAGGATATAAGACTGAAAATACAAATAGGTTGAGACTAAAAAGTTTTAAATTAATGTGGTTGGACACCGTTGATTGGGTTCCCAGCGCATTAATACTTTAGGTCTCAACCTTATTTGTATGCTTATTCTACATCATCTAAAGAGACAGAAATCATTTGCTGTGTAAAAGGGTGTGTCAGTTCGATTTGATAACTTTCAAGTTTAAGTTGGCGTAACTTAGAGTCACTATATAACGGATCGCCAATTACAGGATGCCCAATTTCTGCTAAATGCACTCTGATTTGGTGTGTGCGACCTGTATCTAATTTAATTTTTAATTCACAAACCCCTTCTTTTAACATGTGTGCCTCTACAATATGTGTGATGGCGCGTTGTCCAGTTTTAGAAATGCGACGTTTGTTAGGATGAAATTTATCTTTTCCAATTGGTAAATCAATCGTTTGAGGTTTGATAGGTAATAAACTTTTGACTTGTGCTCGATAGATACGGTGAATTTCATTATCTTCTAATTGTCGGTCTAAAATCTTTTTAACGATGGGGTTTTTAGCGACGATGAGCAATCCAACAGTTTCTTGGTCTAAACGATGAATGGGTTCTACATAAGAACAATCTAATGTATATCGAATATGGTTCATTAATGTATTGCTTTCTTTTAAATCATTTGGATGCGTTTTAACGCCTTTAGGTTTTAAGACAATTGCAAGATAATCATCCTCATAGGCGATTTTAGCGTAACGATAACTTGGAAGATATTGACTCGTTTCATCGCTATCTGGGAGTGTCACAACATCGTTTGATTGAACTGTAGCATTCAAATTGGAAGGTTGATCATTTACTTTGATTTCTTTAGACATATTTAAAAAGTGAAGTTCTTTTTTAGGTAATTTTAATGTTTTTAATAGCTCACGTATTGTCATATTGTGAAAGGGTTCTGCCACTGTAAATTTCATAATTGCCTCCTTAATCATTCCTTACTCATCATATCATAAACATCAGACAGGGTCATGTCGGTTTTTTAATCAAATCGTAGCGTGTATAATAAATGTAATAAAGATATTTGGAGGGCTTATTATGAGTAAACCCACACATTTAGCGCTATTAAAAGAGCTTGCTGAGTTTTTAAATGAAGAAACTGAAATTCAGTCCATGCTTGAAGGGGCCATTAATTATTTAATAAAGGGTAGTGACTTTACGACTGGATGGATCTTTTTTATTGATGATGAAGGGTATCATACATTAGAGGCAGATTATGCGCTTCCTAAAGCATTGAGTAATCATTCATGTAAATATCTTAAAGAAGATACATGTTGGTGTGTTCAAGCCTATCATCGACAAAAGTTAACGAAAGCATCTAATATTATTAATTGTTCTCGGATTAATTATGCTAGCCGTGAATTTGAAAATGAAACAGACCATATTACACATCACGCAACAGTGCCATTAAGATCGGGGCAAGAACAATTTGGTTTATTGAATGTGGCCACACCACATACTACCATTTATAGTGATGAAGATTTAGAACTATTGGAATCAGTGGCATTTCAAATTGGTTCTGCCATTAAACGCATATATCTGACAGATCAAGAAAAAGAAGCGGCTCGTATCAATGAACGAAATCGTTTAGCTCGAGATCTTCATGATTCAGTCAATCAGATGTTATTTTCATTAAAGTTGACGGCACATGCTGCTAGTCAAATTACAAAAGAACCAACTTCACAAAAGGCATTCACACAAATAGAACAAACCAGTCAAAATGCGGTGAATGAAATGCGAGCATTAATATGGCAATTAAAACCAGTTGGCTTAGAAAATGGATTAGTGTCGGCTTTAAAAGAGTACGCGAAAGTGGTAGGTATGACGCTGTTGGTTGAAGTTCATGGGTTAATTCAGTTAGAAAATCAAACCGAAACGCATATTTATCGTATTATGCAAGAAGCGATTAATAATACAAAAAAACATGCAGGTATAGATGTTATACATATCGATATCTCGCAAGGTGAGAAAATGATGACGATTAACATATGGGATGAAGGCACAGGGTTTGATATGACGCAAGTTGACTTTCACGCTCATCATGGTTTAACAAATATGAAACAACGACTCAATGTTTTAAATGGAAATATTGAGATTGACAGTCAAAACGGCACTCAAATTAAAATAACGATACCAGTGGAAACATAAGAAAGGAGCCTTTTCATGGCGCAGATCGCTTTAGTAGATGATCATTTTATTGTAAGACAAGGGTTAGAATTTTTATTATCTACCCAAGAAAATATTGAAGTAGTTGGAAGTTATGATGATGGAGAACAATTATTAAATGACTTACATGAGCAAACGATTAAACCAGAGCTTATTGTAGTTGATTTAGTGATGCCTAAAATGAATGGGATTACGCTTATCCGTCAATTAAAACAACATGACCCTAATATTAAAGTATTAGTTTTAACGAGTTATGTGGATGATGAACATGTTATCTCTGCTATCAACGAAGGGGCAGATGGTTATGAAATGAAAGACGTTGAATCAGAAGAATTAATGAAAACCATTCAAACAGTATTAGATGGGACACGTATGATTCATAGGGATGCACAACAAGTTATTGATAGTGCTTCTAAAAAACCTCATTTTGTTAATAAACTATCGAAAAGGGAAATCGAAGTACTTAAAGAAATGGTTAAAGGAAAAACCAATAAGGAAATTGCGGAAACATTATTTGTATCTGAAAAAACAATAAAAACGCACGTCAGTCACATATTTAATAAACTCAATGTAACAGATCGTACGCAAGCTGCTATTTATGCCATGGAAAATAAATTAATATAGTTTATTTTAATTAAAAAGGGTGGGCGATAAAGTGTCTTTAAATGCAAGTTTTTAAAGTCATAGATAAGAAGTATGCCCACCCTAACATCTGTCTAATATTAAGCTGATGTGATTAAATATGGTTCAATATGCACAATTGTTTCAACTTCTCCAAGATGATTTTGTAATTTACGCTCAATATCATCTGAAATCTCGTGACTTTCAATGACGTTAAGTTCGGGATTTACCGCCACTGTCACATCTATATAAGAAAGGACACCATGACTTCTTGCTTTGATATCTCTAATTTCTTGAATTCGATCTATTTGTGAAATGATTTGACGAATATTTTCTAATTCTTCTTCATCATAACCATCTGTAAGTGTAATCGCTGTTTCTTTAAAGATATCGATACTTGTTTTCATAATAAGTAGGCCAATAATAATAGCCGCGAGTGTATCGAGCATAGGAATGCCTAAATAAACGCCGATAACACCGACCACAGTACCTATTGAAACGAGCGCATCTGATAAATTATCATAACTTGCTGCTTTAAGTGAGCTACTCTTTACCTTTTTAGCTAAATTCCTATTAAAAAGAAATACAGCAAACATGACAATACTTGATAAAATACCCACTACGATTGAAGAAATACTTGGGCTTGGAAAATTACCATTATAAAAGTGCTGAATACCAGTAATAATGACTTGTACACTGACTGCAAACATAATAAAAGAAGCAATTAATGATGCGATGAATTCGGAACGATAATGTCCATAAGGGTGATTTTTATCAACGGGCTTCATTGAAATTTGCAATGCAATTAATATAGCAACAGAACTAATGACATCAGTTGCATTATTAATACCGTCAGCCATTAAACCACGACTATCTGCTATCCAGCCGTAAAATAATTTTACCAATGTCAGTAACAAGTAGGTCACAATACTGATGGTTGCCCCTTTTTTGGCTTGTGAAATTTTATGATTTAATTGCAAATAAAAACACCTCATATTCTCTTTGTCTTATTAATTATACCATCATCTTACATCAATAAATCAATATCTAATATTTAAGAGGAAAATATTTATTGCCAATATCACAATTTTCAGACTATAATTAATGTAATTAACAAAGGGGGAATTTTAAATGAAATTAAAGGGGTTAACATTTAAAATTATTATTGCTTTAATCGTAGGTATTATCTTAGGTTCAATATTTAATTTTTATGAATCGACGCAAGCGGTCTCGTTTATTGATAAATACATATTGAATGTGATAGGTGAGATTTTTCTAAACTTAATCTTTATGCTGGTAGTTCCTGTTGTTTTTGTTTCAATTGTGTTAGGTGTTATTGGAATTGGGGATCCAAAGTTATTAGGTGGGATAGGTTTAAAAACAATCCTATTCTTTTTATGTACAACTGCTTTGGCTATTTCATTAGCAATGGGTCTTGCTTTATTGATTAAACCAGGAGAGGGACAATCAGAATTATTAAAAAGTGAAGAAGTCGCATCATATCAAAAAGAGTTACAAAGCCAACAAAGTGCTGATGATTCACCGATGAATCAAACGTTTGATCAAACTTTAATTAGCTTCTTTCCAAAAAATCCGATTCAAGCAATGACAGAAGGGAACATGTTACAGGTCATTACATTTGCTATTTTTATAGGCATCGGCATCATGATGGTAGGTCAAAAAGGAGAAAAAGTCCATCGCTTCTTTGAGCAATTAAATGAGGTGTTAATGTATATTATATCTATGATTATGAGAAAATTTGCACCTATTGGTACTTTTGGTCTAGTGGCTCATGCTTTTACAGGGGCAGGATTTGGTGCGATTCGTCAATTAGGACTTTACTTTATTGTCGTATTAATTAGTTTATTTGTACATTTCTTTGTGGTCTATGGTGGTGCGATTAAACTGTTGACTAAACGTAGCCCATTCGCATTTTTTAAAGGATTTTTGCCTGCTATTACAGTAGGATTCGGTGGCTCAAGTTCAAATGCAGCCTTGCCAGTATCGATGCAATGTACTCGCAAAATGGGGGTCAGACCTGAGATTTCTTCTTTTGTTCAACCTTTAGGGGCGACAATTAACATGGATGGGACAGCGATTATGCAAGGTGTGGCGACTGTATTTATTGCGCAATTATCTGGTACGAATCTTTCATTATTACAGCTGATCACAGTGGTAGCAATTGCAGTGATCGCGTCTATAGGTACGGCTGGGGTACCGGGAGTCGGGTTAATTATGTTAGCGATGGTATTGTCAGCAGTAGGTTTAAATCCAGCGGCTATAGGTATTATTTTAGGAATTGATCGTCTGTTAGATATGACGAGAACCGCTGTTAACATTACAGGTGATGCAGCTTGTGCACTTATATTATCTGAGAGAGAAAAAGAAAAATTTAGCCAAACTGTTTCTTCATAATGTGTTGAAAAACAGAAAAGTTGAGGTTGAATGAATCTTAAAAGTTTAGACCAAAAGTTCATTCACTCTCAACTTTAGTAATGAAAAAGGTTAAATGTTGAATGTTTATACTCAATATAAGTATATTAATGAGTGGTTTTTCTATGTTATGTTTAACCCTCATTTTGAACATATTTTATACGACTATGTACGACTTCAAAAATAATAATAATGAGACAAAGTACCGCTATTTTTAAAGATTCTTCATGCCAACCATATAGAATTAAATCTGCTACAAATATTAATAGAGAGAAAATGCTAGCAACAATATTAAATAACCAATGCGAATGTTTTAATACTCCAATGATAATCAAAATGGCAAGTGCTATACTCAAAATCCATATAAAAACCAGATGAACCACTCCTAAATTTGATAATGAACGTTTCAAATATATGATAGATTTTAGTATAACAGATAAATTTTGTCTATTTGTATTCTATGTACTAGATCATTTTAAATTGTTATTAGAGTTTTGAGACTATTATGGCTTTTTATGCAAACGTTTATTTCAAAAAAACAGTCTTTTCATTTACTGTGATTTGTATTAATATGTAATTTGTGTTTCAAGAATTGTGTATAATTGCAATATCTTGTGTACGGATAAATTATGCGTAGAAAGGTAGTTTTCATAAATGGACAGACAAAACTTTACAGAATTAATTCAAACGAAATTTAAAATGGTACGTATTGAAGCGGGATATACGCAAGATACGATGGCACATACAATAGGTTTATCTAAAAAAACATTAGTACAAATTGAAAAAGAACGCGTATTACCAAACTGGACAACTTGTGTCTCAATTTGTGCTTTATTCAGAGATTCTGAAGTATTAAATAGTACATTTGGATGCGATCCTTTAGAAATAGTACAATCAATTTCACGAAATCAAGCAGCTTATCCAAAACATTCTACAGTTAGTGATATTTATTGGGATACTTTAGATACAAAAGGTGGATATATTTTACAATCTAACAAAGTTAGTGAATTATATCGTGTATTAGATGAAGATAAACAACCAGTCTTTGGAACACCTAAGTTAAGAGAAGCTGAAACATTTTTTCAACGCCAAATTAAAGAAGAACTTATTCGTGCTTAATTGAAAGTAAGACATACGAATCTTATAGTGTTTGATAACATACCATGTCAGTGTGCCAATTAAAATACATGTTATAAATAGATAAAGTGCCGGAACCGGGTACATCATAATTGTTAATTTTAATTAATTTTGGGTAAAATAATAGATATTGGATGCGAGACAAAATCCTATTTAGAGCAAGAGTAGGTTTGACGTCTCGCTTTTTTAAATGAAAATATAAGGAGATATATTATGCAATCATTTTTTATTGTCATTGCAATGATTATAATTGGTGCCATAATTGGTGGAGTAACGAACATGATTGCGGTCAAAATGTTGTTTCATCCATTTAAGGCTTATTACATTTTTGGAAAACGCATTCCATTCACACCTGGTCTTATTCCCAAACGACGTCATGAAATAGCGAGTAAAATTGGACAAGTCGTTGAGGATCATTTGTTAACTGAATCACTGATACGTGAAAAAATTACCTCAACTCAGATGCAAGACACTATCCAACAAACTATACGCCAACAAGTAGAAGTACTAAAACAAGATGACTATACGTTGCAATCCATAGCTTCAAACTTTGATGTTGATTTAGCTGAAAAAGGAAACTTATGGATTGACTCATTTGTAGATAAACAATTAACCGCCCAATACAAAAAGCATTATAATGAGGCGATTGATCAATTAATCCCGAATACAATTGTAGAAAAAATAGACACTACTATGGAAGATATGCATTTAACGTTATTATCACGTGTTAAAGCTTATCTTACTTCAGATAAGGGTTACTCAGATATTTATGAGATGTTAGAGTCGTTCTTTTTAGAAAAAGGTAAAATTGTCGGCATGTTACAAATGTTTATGACAAAAGAAGCAATTGCTGAAAGGATTCAAGTTGAACTATTGCGTCTTATTGAGCAGCCCAAAGCTCAAAGAATTCTTAAAAACCAAATTTTAAAAGAATATGAGCGCTTTAAATCTTTACCTTTAAATGAATTAATCAATGAACCTCAATTTGAGTCGATTAAACACCAAGTGAATGACTTAATTATTGAGAAAATAGACCTTAATCAACGTGTACATCAACCACTTCATCAATCTGTTCCTTTTATATTTAATATGTTAGATGAACGTGGAATAGAGAAGGCAAGTCACTTTATTATTGATCTTTTAGCTAATCGTCTATCTCAAATCCTTAAAAAAGTGAATTTAAGAGGATTGGTAGAAGAACAAATCAATCGCTTTGATTTAGATTATATCGAAAATCTTATATTTGAAATTGCGAATAAAGAACTTAAATTAATCATGCTTTTAGGTTTCATATTAGGGGGAGTTATCGGTTTATTCCAAGGATTGATTGCAATCTTTGTATAAGAATAAAAAATGTGGTATTGTAAGCAAGGAAAGAGATTGAAAGCATAAAAAACAATCTTGTACACATACTATTTAAATAAGGAGCGATAGACTTATGGCTGTAAATTTATATGATCATGCTAACAAATTAGAACAAGCTTTACGCGAAAGTGATGAATATCAAGCAATTCAAGAAGCGTATAACAAAGTTAAATCAAATGAAGCGTCTAAAAAATTATTTGATGAATTCCGTGAAACGCAATTAAACTTCCAACAAAAACAAATGCAAGGGGAAGAAATTGCTGAAGATGAGTTGAAAAAAGCTCAAGAACAAGCTCAAGAAATCGAAAAAGATGAAAATATTTCTGAATTAATGGCTGCTGAACAAAAAATGAGCCAAGTATTCCAAGAAATCAATCAAATCATCGTAAAACCATTAGACGAAATTTACGCTGACTAATTTCGATTAATGTCGTTAATTGAAGATTTAATGATTTTCACATTAGAGGTTGAGACATCCCTGTTTCAACCTCTTTTCCTTTATTAGGAAATGTTCTATGATTGAAAGTTCCATCCTCTTTATTTTACATACTGTTTAACTTAAAATTATGATAAAATATAAGAATACATACAAATTAAAGTTGAGACATTGCAAAAAGGTTATTTTAGCGTTTGAATTGATGTTTTCATCACAAATAGTGACTACTTTATGCGTTGTTTCGACTATATTTAAAGGAGAATGTATGAATGGTAAAATTTATACACTGTGCAGATTTGCATCTCGATAGTCCATTTGTATCTAAACACTATTTTAGTCCTCATATTATTCAAGATATTGAAAATAGTGCCTATGAAAGTTTTAAAAACATTATTGATTTAGCACTAAGAGAGGAAATTGACTTTTTAATTATTAGTGGCGATTTATTTGATCAACGTAACAGAACTTTAAAGGCTGAAGTATTTTTAAAGGAACAATTTAATCGCTTAAAGCAAGAACAGATTTTCGTTTATATTATTCATGGTAACCATGATCCATTATCCTCACGTATTACGACCGATTTACCAGAGAACGTTACTGTATTTTCTAATAAAGTTGAAACTTATCAAGCCATTACTAAACGTGGTGAGACGATTCATTTTCATGGATTCAGTTATCAAAATAACGAAAGCTATGAAAATAAAATTGATGAATACCCAACAAATGACACACGTAACGTCATTCATATTGGCTTACTACATGGTACATACAGTAAATCGTCAACATCGGATCGCTATACAGAATTTAGACTAGAAGACTTAAATGCTAAGTTGTATCATTATTGGGCATTAGGTCACATACACAAGCGACAACAACTCAGTGATTTACCTCAAATTCATTATCCGGGCAATATACAGGGACGTCACTTTAAAGAACAAGGAGACAAGGGTTGTTTAATAGTCGAAGGTAATCATATTGAACTTACGACGCGCTTTGTACCAACGCATTTTATTCGTTTTGATAGTGCTACGATTAAAGTTGAAGATGTCAATCAACAACATTTGTATGAAGCTATTCAAACATTTAAAGAGAGTGTTCGTCATCTAGGGCGTGCAATATATCGTTTGACTGTAAAGGTGAGTGGAGATAATTATTTTGACACTCAAACCATTCAACAAGTTGAAGCGATGATTGCAGAATATGAAGAAAATGAACATCATTTTATTTGTATCGATGAATTATTCATTCAATACACTGACATGAAACAAAGTTCTATTGTAAATGAGTTTTCTGACGCGTTACTAGCGGAAGATCACATTTTCGAAAATGCAATGAATGATTTATATATGAATCCTAAAGCTTCCAAGTTTTTGGATAATTATCAGCAGTTAGATCGTAAAGACTTAATTGAGCGCGCAGAAGCGATGATGAATGCTGAGTTAAAGGAGGACAAGTAAACCATGAAAATTAAATCAGTCGAAATATATGGTTATGGTCAATTTGTCCAAAGAACAGTCGAATTTAATCCATACTTTACAGAAATATATGGAGAGAATGAAGCGGGAAAATCTACATTACAAGCGTTTATCCATTCGATATTATTTGGTTTTCCTACAAAAAGGGAAAGTGAACCGCGTCTTGAACCAAGAATGGGGAATCACTATGGTGGACGTATTACTTTATTAATGGATGATGCTAGTGAAGTGGTTGTTGAACGCGTTAAAGGCGCTGCGCAAGGTGACGTTAAAGTCTACTTGCCGAACGGTTCAATAAAAGATGAAAAATGGTTGAACGAACAATTGAATTACATAGATAAAAAGCTATATCAATCTATATTCTCCTTTGATGTATTAGGTTTACAAGATATTCACAAACATCTTACTGAAAATCAATTGCAAAACTTTTTAATGCAAGCTGGCGCCCTTGGTTCGACAGAATTTATTGGTATGAGGGATTTGATTAATCAAAAAAAACAAGAACTATATAAAAAGAACGGTCAAAACCCTGAAATCAATCGCCAAGTTGAAGAGTTGAAACAATTAGAACTTCAAATTCGCGATCAAGCTACAGAACTTGAAACATACCAACGTTTAAATGAAACTCGAGATAAATCTCAAAAACGCTTTGATACGATTAAACAAAATTTGAGTCAATTGAATCGTTTATATGAAGAAAAACAAAAAGAACTCGCATTGCACGATCAAGTCCAAGAATGGAAAGGGCTTGAGAGTGATCTTAATATCCAACCTTTAGAGTTTCCAGAACAAGGTATTGATCGTTATGAAGCAGCCAAATTACAAACGCAACATTTAGAAAGGGATATTGGCTTAAGAGAAGAAAAACGTCTACAACTCGAACAGGATAATCAACAACTAAGTTTACCTGAAAAAACGCAATATGACACAATCGAAACATTATCAAAGCAAGAAGATCAAATTAAACAAAAAACATTTGATTTAAAACAAGTTAAACGAGACATTGATTCACATGAACAGGAAATAGAAGGCTTGAAAAGCAATATTGGTTGGGACACGGTTCATGAAGATGTCGATACGTCAGATGTACAAATTAGTTATACAACCGAGATATTAAAAGAGCAACAAAATACAATAGATACGTTGCAACGTCTAAAAGGTAGTGTAGATGACTATGGGATTGAAACGCAATCTTATAATGATGAATTAACAGAACTTGAGGCTCAGCTTGTAACGGATGAAGATTTCGAACAAAAGCAAATTCATGAAAAACAATTATTAGAACTTAATGAAAAACGAAACTTGTTTACTAAAATGAAAGAAAGCTTTGAACGAGAACATGTCGAGCGTATGAAACAAAAGACAATCATACGTACTTTTCTAATCATTTTAGCGTTAGTCTCAGCAGGTTTATCTGTTTTTGCATTCTTCACATCCAATGTCTTATTCGGTAGTATCTTTATTGTGATCGCATTACTAGCAGTGTTGGGTTGTTTCTTTGTTAAAACGAAAGAAATCGGTTATGATCAACAATTTGCTGATGAAATTGCCGAACTCGAGCATGAGGTATCTCAATTAGAAGCAAATTACAATCTTGACTTTAACTTAGAGGATCAATTCCAATTGAGAGATCAGTATGAGCAACGTCAACAAAGTATGACAGTGTTAAAAACGAAAGTACACAATGTTGAACAACAATTATCAAGTACTGAAACTCAATTACAACAAGTTTCGGAAAAGGTTAGCGAAATCAAACAACAATTATATTTATCGGATAAACTATCAAACGATTTATTAGTTGATGCGATTCATACGATCAAAAAAATAAAGACACATTATTCTAAAGTGCAACAATTACAAGAAACAAAAGACGAATTGTCGAATGCATTAACATCATTCTATACACAAGCTCAACAAGATGTTGAAGCGATCATTGGTCGTTTTGATACGTCATCTTTATTTCATGATTTACGTGAATGGTTGCAACGTACACAAAAAGATCAATCTCGTTTTGAGCGTAATGAAGAACAACACTCACTGATCGCTAATGAAATTAAGCATTTGGAATCCAGATTAAAAGAAAATCAACATGTTATTCAAAATCTGTTTAAGTCAATTGGTGCGATTGATGAAGAAAGTTATTATAAACATTATGATAATTATCAAACGTATCATTCTCGTTTGGCAAGATTTAATGATTTGACGAAGTATCTTGAAAACCAGGATTATGGTTATGAAAAAAGTTCTAAATTAAGCGATAAAACAACGGCACAATTAGAATCTGAATATGATAAATTAACTCAACAAATTGATACGTACAATGAGCAATTTCTTGAGTTACAAGGTGAAGTCAGTGATTTAACGGCACAAATTAATCATATGGAAACAGATGATACATTGAGAAACTTAAGACATCGTTATCAAATTTTACGTAATCAATTGAACGAAAAAGCAAAAGACTGGGCAGCACTTAGTTATTTAGAAGCGTTAGTAGATGAGCATATTAAACAAATTAAAGATAAGCGATTACCACAAGTGGTTGAAGAAGCAACACATATTTACCATAATTTAACAGATGGTCAATATGAACAAGTCGCTTATCAAAATGACGAACTCATCGTACGTCACAAAGATGGTCAAGTTTATCATCCAATAGAATTAAGTCAATCGACTAAAGAACTATTATATATTTCGTTAAGATTGAGCTTAATCAAAACACTTAAACCATATTATTCATTGCCGATTATTGTTGATGATGCTTTTGTACATTTTGATGTTAAACGTAAAATGAAAGTGATGAAATATTTACGTGCCTTGCCAGATGAGTATCAGGTGTTATATTTTACATGTAATCGAGATAGTCAAATACCAACAAAACAACTTGTAACTTTAAATAAAGTGAAGCAATAGTATAAGAAAGGCGTTATAATATGAGAAATATAGAAAATTTAAATCCTGGTGATTCTGTTAATCACTTTTTTCTAGTACACCAAGCTGTGCAAGGTGTGACAGCTCAAGGCAAAGATTATATGACTTTAAAATTACAAGACAAAAGTGGCGAATTAGATGCCAAGTTTTGGACAGCGACTAAACAAGATATTGAAACAATTAAGCCCGAAATGATCCTTCATGTGCAGGGAGACCTTATCAATTATAGAGGTAAGAAACAATTAAAAATGAACCGGTATCGCATTGCGGGAGAGGCTGATGGTGTCTCAATTCGAGACTTTATCGATAGTGCACCGTTGTCGATTGATGAAATTAAAAATGAAATACAAGGTTTTATCTTTGATATTGAAAATGCCAATTTACAACGTATTATTAGACACTTATTAAATAAATATGAACAGTCGTTTTATACATTTCCTGCTGCGAGTTCCCACCACCATAATTTCTCGGGTGGATTGAGTTATCATGTTTTAACGATGTTAAGAATTGGGAGTGCTTTATGCGATATTTATCCTAATTTAAATCGTAGTTTATTATTTAGCGGTATTATTGTGCATGATTTAGGTAAGGTGAAAGAACTATCTGGACCTGTAGCAACATCTTATACCGTTGAAGGGAATTTATTAGGTCATATTTCAATTGCAAGCGATGAAGTGGCAGAAGCAGCTAAAACTTTAGGAATAGAAGGAGAAGAGGTGATGTTGCTTCGTCATCTAATCTTGGCACATCACGGTAAGTTAGAATATGGTTCTCCTAAATTACCTCTAATAAAAGAAGCGGAAATTCTTCATTTTATTGATAATATTGATGCACGCATGAATATGTTTGATAAAGCATTTAAGTCTACTGAAAAAGGGCAATTTACAGAACGTATTTTTGGTTTAGAAGGTCGCCGCTTTTATAATCCAGAAAAGCTAGACTAATCAAAAGAGTGAGACTGACAGTTATTATACGTCAATCTCACTCTTTTTTATTTTAAATTGTAGAGAAGCCAGAGTGCATCGATACAAAGGTTCGCCTGCTCGCTATTCGCTCACATGCATAACGTGCACTATCTCACTGCGTTCGAAGTGTTCGTAAGCTCCCGCACTTTGATATAATCCGGCTCCAGAAAGCTGTTCCCTCAACAAAAAGCCCAGGGCGCATAGTGTCAAAGGTTCGCCTGCTCGTTATCACTCGCATGCATAAGAACCACTAATTCACTAAGTTCAAAGTGTTTCTAATGTTGCTTCCTGGGCGATTTTGCTCGGGGCCAAAACGCTTTCTTCCGCACTTTGTTTTAATCCGGCTTCGTGCTGCAAAACTCTCAACAAAAAGAGCGCCTCACTAAAACCAAAGATGGTTTGAGTTCGACGCTCGATTTTGCTCTTAAGAAACGGTTCGCCTGCTCACTTATGTTCGCATGCATAACGACCACTAACTCACTTATGTTCGAAGTGTTCGTAAGCTCCCACACTTTGTTGTTAATCCGGCTCCAGAAAGCTGTCCCCTCAACAAAAAGCCCAGGGCGCATCAATTTGAGAACCAATTGCTGCTTCCTGGGCAATTTTGCTCGGGGCCAAAACGCTTTCTTCCGCACTTTAATGTTACATACTTAGGTTTTGTTGATTCATGCCTGGTGCGCCTTGTGATGATTGTTGTTGTAAAGCTTCAGGGTTTAGGATTGTGTCTTCGATGGCTTTTTTAATGTCGCTATTTTTGTAATCGACTTTATATTCATCAAGTAAGTCTTTATAGGCGTTCGTTAATAATTCTGGGTTGTCTTGAATTTTACTTTGAACGAGTTTTTCTTTAAGTTGTGGTTTTTTATCTTCAAAGTCTGTTGGTTTGTCTGCTCGAATAATATGATAACCATAATCTGTTTTAACAACGTCTGAGATTTCACCATCTTTTAAGTTGAATAGTGCTTTTTCGAATGGTTCTACCATTTGTCCTTTAACGACATAATCTAGGCTACCATTTTTATCCTTACTGGAGTCCATTGATTCTTTTTTCGCAAGGGACTCGAATTTGTCTGGATCTTTATCAAGTTGCTTTTTAATATCATTGATTTTCTTTTTAGCTTCTTTGTCAGATAATCCTTCTTTATCATCTTTATCCTGCTTCACTTTGATTAAAATGTGTGATGCTTTTTTAGTATTATCTTTAATTTCTTTATCAGAAATATCAATTTTATCATCTAATAATTGCTTTTGATATTCTAATGTTTTACGTTGTTCTTTATATTGATCCATTGTTAAGCCTTGTTGTTTTAAAAGGGAATCAAATTGGTCTTTACCACCATAGTTTTCGATTTCTTTATCAACTTCTTTATTCACTTTATCATCATCGACTTTATCGCCATATTTATCTTCTAAAATTTTATCCAGTAATACTTTAAAAGAATTGCTGGCAATTTGCTCATTACCGATTTCTTTCATTACATCTTCTACATTAACATTTCCAGCTTTTGATGAGATAAGTGTTTCATCTTCTGAAGTAGGGGTGTTGTTACCACATGCTGCGAGTAAAACCGCAGTAGCTGAGATAGGTAGCATTATTTTTTTTAGGCTTTTGTTCATCGTGACGTCTCCTTTTTTATAAAGTAACACAAATAATATAACACATGGGAAAGCGAGCACCAACGCGTAACTGTTAATATCGGACTAAAAGATGAGAAATATATATTTAAAAGTGACAACATGGGGGATTATTCCAAGTAAATACTCTGGAAAAATTTCCAGAGTATCATGCAGTGTTTGAGGTAGTTTAATGGTGATTAGGGTTTTCATTGAGTAATACAAAACCGTTAACGTGTTCTTCAACATATTGACCTTGATGAGAGAAAATAATCACCTTTAGATAAAGTAAATCCATTACGGAATATCCTGCATTGAGTGATAATAAAAACATAAAATAATGCCCATAAGCAGGATAATGTTGGGCAATCCAAATACATAATATTGTAATGATGATAAGTGGCATAATTAAAATGATACAAAAATAAGGTTTACGTATTGGTTTATCTAAAAAGATATTGTAAATCGGAAACCAATGATTACGAAATAACTTTTTAATTCTAACATATTTCAAATATGGCAAGACCATGATCAAATGGATCATCTTATGGATAGGGTATAGACATATCATAAAAATGATAAACCACAAGAAGTTTTGGTCAGTGAAAGGCACATCTGAACTAAAATGAAATAACTCAAAACTCACAAAAAATGTAAGTACCACTGTCACAAAACTAATAAATGCAATACGAGGTAAACCGAAACGAGAATGGATGTCGATTGAACGTAAGCAATTTAACATGATCCTACTCCTTTAGTAACTGTCATTAATATAACGGTATTATCCACCCGAAATCATTCTTCGTCAAGTAAATTTTTTTGAAGCTTATCATGACAGTCTTTAAGGTCGTATAAAAACTCGCGTCCTTGTAATTTAGAGACAAGATAGTGCGCATCACTAAAATGGGGAAGATGAGAAATTTCTTCTTTTAACGTTTCAAACGCTTTAAAAATTGAATTGTTATCTTCTTCATATTGATCAAATACATCTTCTACAACGTTTTTTCCTTTTTCAGTTAAGGATAAATACGTATTTCGTTTGTCATTTGAATCTTTTTCAAATTTTAATAAATTTTGTTGTTCCAAGCGTTTTGAAAAATTAAAAGCTGTAGAGACATGAATAACACCTGGTTTTGAAATTTCAGTGATAGTGGCACGTTCATAGGCATAAATCGTGGCAAGAATAAGATATTCATTAATGGTAATACCAGATTTTTTGAGCCAATACTGCCAATCTTTTTCAGCATTTTTCCAAATGATTTTTGAAAGTAACGCAATGCGATGAGAATATAATAAACTTTCAATACGTTCTTTTTTGTCCATTAACAACTACCTCCTCATGATGTTGAAAATAAAAAATAGGGTGACATTCTAAATGCATTAAAAGAGATGTCACCCACTTTAAGTTTGATAGATTAAAGTATTTAAGACGATATCCAAAAATAAAATAGTGTTGTACTATCACATGAAGATGGACTAGGCATCATTAGATGTCATAGATTCTGCACGATTTTGAAGATTTTCGATATGTCCTTGTAGACGTTTAATGTTAGGATCAATGTCTGATTTGAATTCTCCAATCATTGTCTTAACTTCGTCACCGATTGAAGTGCCAATAGATTGGCTTTCATTTTTAATTTCTAAGGCATAATCTTTAATCGCTTTAAGATTATGCTTGATGACATCAACTTCTTGTTCTAATTCGGTTTTTGGTGCTTCAGCTTTAGGATTTGCAATTCTAACATCGCGATCACGTTGAATTAAAGCAATACCTAAACCTGTAGCAACACCAGCTACCACACCTAAAGAAATTTGTAAGGCTTTCATGATTTTCCTCCTTGAACTTTTTTAATTATTTACCCTTAACACATTAAAATATGCGTTACCATCATTACGGTTGTTGAATGTGTTTGCTAATCGAAGCAGCAATAGCTTCTTTTTGTTCATCATCAATTTCATTTTCATGAGTATTCCAATGATAACCAAACCCATCGATATCATTTTCATATCGAGGAATTAAATGAAAGTGAATGTGAAAAACAGATTGAGAGGCATATTCACCATTATTTTGAATAATATTCAGTCCATCTGGATTAAATGCGTCCTTAATCGCATTAGCTACAATTGGCAAAGCTTTACCGATATGAGCCATTGTTTCTGCATCTGTTTCAAAAATGTTAGGAGATGGCTTTTTAGGTACAAGCAAAGTATGACCTTTTGACACTTGTGAAATATCTAAAAAGGCATAAACATATTCATCTTCGTATATTTTAAAACTAGGGATTTCGCCATTAATGATTTTTGAAAATATTGTTTCACTCATTGAGATTCCCTCCATTCATTTATAAGTATTATATCATGAGTTTTACATATTCGATATGGCTAGGTATTTAAAATTCTGCTTTAAGCACTGAGTTGTTAATAGAGGTCGTTAAAAGTGTTTTTTGATACAATACCAATTGTGGAGGTGCAAAAATGACAGTAAACGTCACACATTTGACAGGAGGCTATGGCAAAAAGCCTATTATTAAAGATTTGAACTTTGAATTAAAATCTGGAGAAATCGTAGGACTTATCGGCTTAAATGGAGCGGGTAAAAGTACGACAATCAAACATATGCTTGGCTTATTAACACCAATGGAAGGGGATATGTCAATTTCTGGTATTGATATTAAAGATGATATCAATCAATATAGGAAACATTTATCTTATATTCCAGAATCTCCAGTGATATATGAAACATTAACTTTAAAAGAACATATTGAAATGACGGCGATGGCTTATAATATAGATCAAGAAACTGCGATGAAACGTGCGCAACCCCTTCTAGAGACGTTTCGTTTAGCGAATCAACTTCATGTATTTCCAAGTCATTTTTCAAAAGGTATGAAACAAAAGGTAATGATTATTTGTGCCTTTATTGTCGAACCAGACTTATATATTATTGACGAGCCTTTTTTAGGATTAGATCCAATCGGTATTCAATCAATGTTAGATTTAATGGAAACTAAAAAACAAACAGGTAAAACGGTTTTAATGAGTACACATATTTTAGCCACAGCTGAGCGTTATTGTGATCGATTTATTATCCTAGATCAAGGAGAAATCGTTGCGTTAGGCGACTTAGAGGAATTAAGAGCACAGACAAATATGCAAGGACGTTCATTAGATGAAATATATATTAAAGTGACAGAGCGTACACATTCATGAATACGGCAAAAGCATTATTTGAACGAAGAAATAAAGCGCATAAAAAAGAAAGACACTATTATAATCGATTCATCTTTAATGGACACTTTGCAATCTTTTTAATGATTTTGCTAGGTGCCTTCATCCTAGGCTATGGACAGTGGCTAAAAGATGTTCCAACTGGGATTAATTATGCTCTTATTATTGCGATTGTACTATCTGCTAGTTCGATTTTTCCGTTAAAAACCATGTTAGAAGAGGCCGATCAATTATTTTTATTACCATTTGAAGTAGAAATGAAGGAGTACATTCATAAAAGTATCATTAAAAGTTACGTCTCACGGTTACCGCTACTGATTATTTTATTAATTATAGCTTATCCGTTATTCAATGTACTTCATCCGGGGGCTACGCTAAGCTTTATTGCGTTAGTAATACTAGCATTAATTTTTCCGATTTTGGGGCTATTGCTTAGATGGGAATGGTATTTATATGATTTAGAAACGTGGTCCCTTAATAGTGTATTATTCATTATTTATTTAGCGGGATATTATGTCATTTTAGATACCCAAAGTATTATTGGTTTAGGTAGTTTTATTGCCATCGTATTATTACTAATTGTTTTTAAAGTAATTAATAGTAAAGCGCCGTTTCCTTGGCATACATTAATTAAGCAAGCACAACAACAACGTGCGAACTACTATAAATTTGTAAATATGTTCACAGATGTTAAAGGGATGGAAGTACCTGCTAAAAGGCGAAAATACTTAGACTTCTTATTGCGAACACCAAAAGTATTTGATGAACATCAAATGTACCCATATTTATTTAAACGCAACTTTTTAAGAAGTACCGATGCATTTAATATTACTTGTCGTTTAGCTATCATTACGATGTTATTAATGATTTGGTTAAGTCATCCGTTAATTAGTTTAATTATTGGTTCATTAGCAATGTATATTATCATACTACAAATGTCTCAATTTTATACACAAGAAGCGTATAGTTTATGGCCTCAAGTATGGCCAGTTTCAGAAGTTAATGTCATAGAAGGGTATAAGTCTTTCTTAAATTTAACGGTCATTATCTTAGGTATTTTATTGAGCATTGTTTATCTTATTATTAATATTAACTACTTTTATTTAGTGATTATTTTCTTTATTGTAGGCTTATTAACTGTTCGAACTACCATTAAGAAATTAAAATATCAAGAAACGTTATTGAAAGATTAATAAAAGTATCTCATTAAAAAGGGATTGAGCACATTTATTATGTGTTCAATCCCATCTTTTTATTGTGCGTCTACTGGGTCATCTTCTGTAATTGGATAGAAATAACGTTCTATATAGGATGAGTGTATAGCAGAAGAACCAGCTAATGGACGTACACTTTCTTTTGAAAAATGCTCACGGAATGTAGAAGACTTTTTAAAATCTTCATAGAGTTGACGAGACTCAAATCCAAATAAAATTTTATAGACATTACTTTTTAATGGTTTTAATAGTCGGAATGAATGATAGCCGTTAAAATCTGAAAGTATTGGTAAATAGGAATTTAACTTTTTCTCAAGTTGGTATTGATGATCATCTGAAGTTGGAATTGAAATGATGGCTATAAAGTCTTGTTCAGAGAGTTCGCCACTACGGGAAAGGACGCGGAACGTGTTAGGCTGTTGAAAAACAGTTTCTTTTTCAGTTTCTTCAATAAGGATAGATTCACCGTTACCTGAATAAATAAGTAAATTACGATCACTATTATTAGCTTGAATTTGACTTAGATAATTATAAGTGCCATAAGTTGTATAAAATTTCATAATCGTTACCTCCAATATTTCGTAATATAATTATATTACGTATCGCTATAAAGTACCAATTTATTTTTAAACCATAATGACTATATCAGGAAAGTAATGATAAATAATACTTTTTTGCTTATGATAAAGTAGAGAAGTTTTAAAAATTTAATGACAACCATTCGTTTTCTATGAGTCCGATGAAAGACTTATGTTATATTGAGAAAGAATGAATCTTTAAGGAGGAGCAAATGAATAATAACTTTAATGATACTATATTAAAAACAATAAAAGGAGAACCAGTATCGCATACACCCGTATGGTTTATGAGACAAGCGGGGCGTTCTCAACCTGAATATCGTAAGTTAAAAGAAAAGTATTCATTATTTGAAATTACACATCAACCTGAATTATGTGCTTATGTTACAGAATTACCTGTTTTAAATTATCAAACAGATGCGGCTGTATTATATAAAGATATTATGACACCGCTTAAAGCCATTGGGGTAGAGGTAGAAATAAAATCAGGCATTGGTCCCGTTATTAGTAATCCAATTCAAAAATATTCAGATGTTGAAGCGTTAAATCAAATTGATCCAAAGAGAGATGTCTCTTTTGTACTGGATACGATTGCTTTATTAACTCAAGAAAAACTTGATGTTCCCCTTATTGGTTTTACAGGTGCTCCTTTTACATTAGCGAGTTATATGATAGAAGGTGGGCCATCTAAAAATTATAACCAAACAAAAGCAATGATGTATCGTGATGAGGCAACATGGTTTAAATTAATGGACACTTTAGCAGATATGTCAATTACATATGTTGGTGCCCAAGTTGAAGCGGGTGCTCAATTAATTCAAGTGTTCGATTCATGGGGGGGCGCGTTAAATCGTGCAGATTATGATTATTACGTTAAACCATGTATGGAAAAACTGATTGCTGGTATTAAAGCGTATAATGTCCCAGTTATTTTATTTGGTGTTGGGGCTAGTCATTTGGCCACTTCTTGGAATGATTTACCAATTGATGTTTTAGGGCTTGATTGGAGAACATCTATCACAGAAGCACGTGAAAGTGGTATTCATAAAGTGCTTCAAGGTAATTTAGATCCAAGTGTATTATTAGCACCTTGGGAAGTCATTGAACAACGATTGAAAGCTATTTTAGATCAAGGCATGCAAGATCAAAAGCATATCTTTAATTTAGGACATGGGGTTTTTCCAGAAGTACAACCAGACACTTTACGCAAAGTGACAAAATTTGTACATGACTATACGAAACGATGATGATATAAAGGGTGGATAATTATGAAAAAGCAACTCGGATTATTAGTAATGGCTTATGGTACGCCATATCAAAAAAGTGATATTGAACCATACTATACTGATATTCGACACGGAAAAAAACCAAGCGATGAGGAATTAAATGACCTGATTGCGCGGTATGAAGCAATTGGGGGATTATCACCTTTAGCTGGAACAACAGAACGACAAGCTAAAGCTATTCAACAATCATTAAATGAAACATTTGAAGATGTAGAATTTCATTTATACATTGGATTAAAGCATATTCATCCATTTATTGAAGATGCAGTCTCAAAAATGAATGAAGATGGTATTGAAGAAGCGGTAACAGTAGTATTAGCGCCACATTATTCTAATTTTTCAGTGGGATCCTACAATCGTCGTGCCAACGACAAGGCTGAACCATTAGGTATTACTTTACACCATGTTAATCAATATTATACTCAACCAAAATTCATTGATTATTGGACGCAACGTGTAGACGAAACGCTTGAGAACATCCCTGCTTCTGAACATAAAGATACAGTCCTTATTGTGTCTGCGCACAGTTTACCTGAAAAAATGATTAAGGAAAGTCAAGATCCTTACCCACAAGCATTAGAAAAAACAGCTCAGCTGATTCAAGAGCAGTCATCTATTCAAAATGTAGCAATAGGATGGCAATCAGAAGGGAATACTGGTACGCCATGGCTTGGACCGGATGTTCAAGATTTAACACGTGAACTTTATCAAAAGCATCATTACAAGCATTTTATTTATACACCTGTTGGTTTTGTGGCTGAGCATCTAGAAGTGCTTTATGATAATGATTATGAATGTAAAGTCGTTTGTGATGAAATAGGTGCACATTATCATCGTCCACCTATGCCGGATACACATCCATTGTTTATCGGAGCGATTGTTGATGAAATTTCAAATTTATTGGAGAAAGCGTGAGAAATCATGACGAAAGTAGCCATAATAGGTGCAGGCATCACTGGGTTAACAAGTGCATACTTTATTAGAAAACAATATCCAGATGTTGATATCGAGATTTACGAAGCAACTGATCGACCTGGTGGTAAGATTAAGACATTAACGAAAAATGATTTTGTTATTGAATTAGGTCCTGAATCTTATCTAGGACGTAAAACAATTATGACTGAAGTGGCCAAAGATATAGGCATTAAAGAAGAAGATATTGTTACAAACGAAACAGGTCAATCGTTTATTTATGCCAATAATCAATTGTATCCAATACCAGGTGGTGCGATTTTAGGTGTACCAACCATGATTAAACCATTTATATCTACCAAATTAATTTCATTAAAAGGTAAAATTCGTGCTCTAAAAGACTTAACGATGAAACCAATAGAGATGAATGGAAACGATATTTCAATTGGACACTTCTTCCGTACACGATTAGGTGATGAAGTTTTAGAAAAACTCATTGAACCATTATTGAGTGGTATTTATGGTACAGATATTGATCAACTTAGCTTAATGAGTACTTTTCCATATTTCAAAGATTTAGAAGAAAAACATGGTAGCATCATTAAAGGAATGAAAGGGATTCGTAAGGAGCGTCAAGAGAAAGCTAAAACAGAGCGTGTGGGTCCTCAAGGTCAATTTAAGCAATTTAAAAAAGGACTAAATGAATTTGTTTTAGCACTAGAAGCGTGGTTAAAACATCAAAACGTAACATTCCATTATCAAACTAAAGTTGAAGATTTATCCGGGGTGCAACAAGGATATAATGTTATTTTAGAAGGGGACCAGTCTGTATTTTATGATGGTGTCATCGTCGCGACGCCTCATTACGTATTTCGTGAGTGGTTCCAAAAAGATCCAATGTTTGATTACTTTAATCAACTTGAAGCATCTTCAGTTGCAACCATTGCTATGGCATTTGACGATCATGATATCGAAAATGATTACAATGGTACAGGATTTGTGGTCTCACGTACAAGTAACACAAATATTACGGCATGTACTTGGACATCTAAAAAATGGCCACATACTGCACCAAAAGGTAAGACACTTATTCGAGCATATATCGGTAAACCTGGTGAAAAACTTGTTGAAAATAGTAGTGAAGAAGAATTGGTCGCATTAGCCCGAAAAGATTTAAGTCATATGATGACATTTCATGGAGAGCCTGAATTTACAGTAGTGAATAAAATGATTCAAGCAAGTCCTCAATATCATGTGGGCCATATTGCTCAAATTGAGGCGATTCAAAAACATATACATGATAATTATCAGCATTTACAAATTACAGGGGCACCATTTGAAGCAGTAGGATTACCTGATTGTATTCGTCAGGCTCAAAAGGCTGTAAATATCTTGTTACCAAGAATTACAATGTAAAATAATAAGACAGATAATCGACTAAAAATACTATTATTTTTAGTCGACTTTTTAATTTTGATTGCTCATTGTGCTTAAAAACTAAAGTATATTAGCATAAAATTTAGACCATATGTGATATGATATTTTTGTTGAATAATACTAGAAGGAGGTATGGAGACAATGACAAATGTATATATTGTACACGGCTATCAAGCAGATAGTAACAGTCACTGGTTCCAATGGTTAAAGTCATCTTTAGAGTTGGAAGGACATGATGTAACGGTGCTTGATTTGCCTAACTCAAGTGAACCGGAGTATAAAGCGTGGATTACATATATGAATGAACATGTAACGAAGGTCACAGGTGAGACAATTTTTATTGCACATAGTTTAGGTGTTATTACAACATTACGCTTTTTACAATCTTTACCTCAACAACATATTGGAAAGCTTGCTATAGTATCTGGTTTTAATGATAAACTAGGTGATTTAGCAAATTTAAACGACTTTATTGATGAAAATTTAGATTATGATGACTTAAAACAACGATTAAGTGATGCTTTTGGTATTGCAGCTATAGATGATGAGATTGTACCATGTGAATTAACTAAAGCATTGTGTGAACGATTAGATGCGAAATTTTATGAATTAGAAGAAGGTGGCCATTTCCTTGAAAGAGATGGTTATGATTCTTTCTTATTTTTGAAGAAAAAAGTTATTCAAAACTTTGATTAATATTTTATGTGTGGGGTTGAGTCTATTCATCGTAGACTCAACTTTTTTCATAGATAACGAAAAATTGAAATGGGTAGGGGAAATTGTTCAAAAACAATGAGTTATTTTTTAAGAGATTGTATATGATGGATATTTAAAGCAATAAGATTAATGAAGAAGGGGGAGGTTGATAAGAAAAAAAGATGTTATTTACACCCTAATTTTTCGTAATTACTATAAAGTAAATAAATTACACTAAATATTTATGGAAAAGGCGTTGACGTTTTAATATATACGCTATATACTGAGGAAGTCTTAAAAAATTATTAACTTTGGCTCCTTGGTCAAGCGGTTAAGACACCGCCCTTTCACGGCGGTAACACGGGTTCGAGTCCCGTAGGAGTCATCTCAACATGATTTTAAAATTAATTTTTCTTAAAAGAATTTTAAAAAAGTGTTGACATTAAATTTACAACTTGATATACTAAAAAGGTAAGTAATTCGAAATAATATTAACGCGGGATAGAGCAGTTCGGTAGCTCGTCGGGCTCATAACCCGGAGGTCGGTGGTTCAAATCCGCCTCCCGCAATTACATAATGGTCCCGTAGTGGAGCGGTTTAACACGCCTGCCTGTCACGCAGGAGATCGCGGGTTCGATTCCCGTCGGGACCGCCATTATTATGGTTCAGTAGCTCAGTCGGTAGAGCAAAGGACTGAAAATCCTTGTGTCGGCGGTTCGATTCCGTCCTGAACCACTTCTCTTATCACGGCGGTTGTGGCGAAGTGGTTAACGCATCGGATTGTGGTTCCGACATTCGTGGGTTCGATTCCCATCAACCGCCCTTATCGATAAATCATTTGCGGGTGTAGTTTAATGGCAAAACCTCAGCCTTCCAAGCTGATGTTGTGGGTTCGATTCCCATCACCCGCTCCATTTTATTTATCCACAGTAGCTCAGTGGTAGAGCTATCGGCTGTTAACCGATCGGTCGTAGGTTCGAATCCTACCTGTGGAGCCACGGCTCCTTGGTCAAGCGGTTAAGACACCGCCCTTTCACGGCGGTAACACGGGTTCGAGTCCCGTAGGAGTCATATAATCAGAAGTGAAATATCGCTTCTGATTTTTTTATTTATCATCTTAATAGAGTGGAGAGTTGTCCGAGTTGGCCGAAGGAGCACGCCTGGAAAGTGTGTAGGCGCCACAAGCGTCTCGAGGGTTCGAATCCCTCACTCTCCGTACTTTAGCCTATAACCCGCATGGTTATGGGCTTTTTATTTTCGTTGCCACAGTATTGCCACAGCACATAAAAAAACCGCCTCAAAATAGGGCGGTAATTACGAGTAATTTATTTTTCTATGCTCAATTATCAGTAGCGTAAAGGCGTTTAACCGTCCTCGGATACATAGTGGTGTGCACTCTTTTTTATAAAATTCGATATATGGAATGATATAAGGTAATTTATCATATACTTATAATTGTACAATTATAATCCACACCCTAACCGGTGTGGTATTTTTTATGCGAAAAAATAAAAAAAGATAGAGAAAAGTGTCGCTTTATGCTTTATATCTCATACGTGATATAACATAAATATAGAAAGGAGGCAACAGAGTGAAACGTTCAGAAAACGTAAGCAAAAGAAAAAAGAACGCAGAGACGACGCATTCTTTTGGATAGCGGTCGCAAGCTTGATAATCCAAATATTAGCGGCCATCTAAGCGTTCAAAGGTCAAGGGCTTGTAGCCCTTACCTCATTATAAATGGAGGTGGCTAAAATGGAAAGAGAAACAAAAAGAAATTTAACATTGTATATAATGATAGCTACACTTGTATTATCGATAATTAATCTAATATCACTATTTTAATAAAAAAAGGAGGTTTCACTCTGTAATTATAATGAATAATTTTTACGAAGTTTCAAATACAGTAACTAAACATATAGAATCTAAAGAAGTATCGAATTATAAAATAAACAAAGACACTGGTGTAGCGTATGGAGCTATAAGCGAATTAAGAAATGGCAAAAGAAAAATAAAAAACTTAACATTAGAAACTGCCGAAAAACTATATAACTATCAAAAAGGGCTGAATAAAATGGAAAATAAAACAAACATGTAGATATCTACCAACGCGATAACGATGTTAAAATCATCACTAAAGGAGAAAGTGGAGATTTTATAAGTTACACAATTCAACATGTCTGGTTAGATAATGTGAATTATTTAGTTGAATTAATTCGCGGCGATAAATTAGATACCCACTTTAATGGTGTAGAAGTTGAGGGTGTCATGGAACACGACTATACTATCGAAGATGTAAGAAAAGAATTAGAAAATTGTAAATAAAAATCAAGCGACCAATAAAATGATCGTTTTTTTAACGTCCCTAAAATACTGTTAGCCCTTGTAAAATAAACTTTATAAACTCCCTCACTCTCCGTACTTTAGCCTATAACCCGCATGGTTATGGGCTTTTTATTTTCGTTGCCCCAATATTGCCCCAGCACATAAAAAACCGCCTCAAAATAGGGCGGTAATTACGAGTGATTTGTTTTTCTATGCTCAATTATCAGAAGTATAAAGATAGGCAACAAATCAGGGATATGTAGTATTATTATCTAAAAAATGTGTATCATTAAAATGAACCTTGTAGTTATAATTCATATCACATCAAGTGTAGTCTTTTGTGTAAAAAAGTTGAAGAAAAGTATTGGTATTATTCCGATTAGATAGAATGGTTATATATGTAATTTAGTTGATAACTTACAAACCACCATGAGAGGAAGTGGTTAAAATGGATGCCATCATAAAAATGCTGATGTTCGTTGTACTTGTAACAATGTAACGAACATCAGCGATTTTAAAACAACTTAGAAAATAGCATCTTGATTATCTAGAGACCAATAAAGATAATCAGAATGATGAATAAATCCAAAGGGGTTAACAACCCCTTACCTCTTTTCATGGTTATTATATAATATAAAGGGCGTGTATTTCAATTGTATATACTTATTTTTATATTATTAGTCATTGTATCGTTGCCTGAGATTATTAAATTAGCTAGAGTTATTCACATGAGAAAAATAGGGTACAAACATGAAGGTGATAAACTTGTCAGAATACAAAAAAACAATTCGAAAACTACTAGATAGCAATGTATCAGGGTATCAAATATATAAAGATACTGGTATGTCACAAGGACGCATTTCTGATTTAAGAAGAGGTGTTAGAAAATTAGGTGGCATATCTTTAGAAATTGCTGAAAAATTATACAACTATCAAAAAGAACTAGAGAAAAAATCAAGCGACCAATAAAACGGTCGCTTTTTTCTATATACGAGTCAAGCACGTGTCAATTTAGTTATATTTACTTATTTTTTGTTAGAAAGTAATTTTCTATAAACCTTATAGTTATAGGCTTTTATACTATCCTATAAAATATAAATTATCCCTCATTCTCCGTATTTTAGCCTACAACCTGCATGGTTATGGACTTTTTATTTTCGTTGCCACAGTATTGCCTCAGTTTTGCCCCTGTACATAAAAAAACACCTTAAAATAGAGCGGTGATTACGAGTGATTTGTTTTTACATGCTCAGTTATAAGAAGCATAAAATAGGTACAAGTCTAGAATATGTAATGTTTTTATCTAAAAAAATGTATTATTAAAGTGGGCCTTGTAGTTATAATTCAGATCACATTACGTGTAGTTTTTTATGTAAAAATAAAAATGCTCCTAGATTATCCAGTATTAGCGGTACTGGTAATCCCAGGAACATTAAAACAACTAAGAATGTGGCATCTCGGTTATCTAAACAGAAAGCCAAACAATAAAGATTAAATTATCTAGAGCTTTTTGGCTCCTCCTTACATTTGAAGTTTATAATAAATTTTGGAGGTTTTCAAATATGATAGGTCAGACGTATTTATCATTATTTATTTTAAGTCTACCATTATTGTTATTTATTGGAAGTAAAGTACATTGTTACTATTTAGATAAAAATAACGTGAAAAGAAATGTTTGAGTTTAAAGAAACAATCCAAAAACTACAAGATGTAATGTAGCAAGGTATCTAATATACAAAGATACTGGTATATCACAGAGCTACATTTTTGATTTGAGAAGAGGTACTAGACAGTTAGGTGGTATGTCATTAGATACTGCTGAAAAATTATACAATTATAGAAAAGAACTAGAGAAAAAATAAGCGATCATTTTATTGGTTGCTTATTTAACATTCTCGGAACGTACCTAAAACACCCTCTAGTCTTTGTAAATCAAGCTTTATAAACTCTTTATTCGCCATATATCATGGTTTATAACTGCTGAGATGATGGTGTTTGATAATAGCAAGTACCAAATATATCAAGAAAATATTTCTCTGACATGTTGACCTTGCTCTTTTTACTGCATCTTTACAGTCTTAAAATATGTTCATATCATTAAAAACGGCTTTTTGCTACTTGATGTTTATTCTTACTATATAGCCATTGTTATAGTAATCTTTATAGTAAGACATTACCATCGTTTGATTTACGTATTAGTTATTGCGCTGAGTTAGTTGCCTCAGCTTTTGTTTTAAATCCAAATTTACACTTTACTACGATTTAAAAAGTAGTATTTTACATTATATTGCCTAATGTAGATGTTTCTTTTTTATGCTTTGTAACTGTAAATGACTTCATATTTTTATCACTCCTTAAAAAGTAAAAAAATAAGGGTACGTGTGTACCCTATGGTTATAAATTATCGACTGCGTATTGTGCTTCTTCCTCAGTAAATTGTTCTCCATAGCTAGATATTAATTGGTCATAAATTGCATTATCAGACATATTCATGTCATCAGCATAAGTCTTCGCTTTTTCTAAAGCATTCTTTTTATAATCGGCATCTAAATTGTCAATTGCATATTGTGCAGCATCTTCTGGGAACTGTTCACCATATTCTGAAGTTAATTGGTCATATATACCAGATTTAGACATATGCATAACGTTTGAATAAGTTTCCGCTTTCTTTAATGCTGATTTTTGTTCTCTTGTTGGTTTATCTGATTGATTATTGCTTTGTGAATATTCCGTTTTAGTATTTTCAGATTCATCTACACCTACGTTATTAGTATCATTTTCATTACTTTCTCTTTTTTGGTCAATAGATTGCTCATTATTAGAATTCTGTACAACTTCTTCATTATTGGTATTTGCAAAACTATTAATAGCGATAATTGCTATAATAACAGTTATAGTGATTTTAACCCATTTTTTCCAACCCATGTGTTTCCACATTAAATAAAGACCGATTGGGAAGAAAAATACTAATGTTAAAATAGTAAACCAAGCTGATTGATACCATTTTTTCTTTTCTGACATTTCTCATGTCTCCTTTACATATTTATATATAACTAACGGGGGAATTTGTGTAATATAATCCCCGTGAATTACCGATAAATCGTATTTATTTTTATAATGTTCGACAGTTTATTGTGTAAAACCCTTTAAAATTTCAAAAAAAGAGCCATTACATCCTAATAATGTAGACCTTACTCAAAATTCGTCTACAATACTAAGTAATGTAATGACGGACTCATATGCTTCTCTATATGTTTTTTTAATTAATCTAAAATATTATCAAAATATAAATGACGAGGTGTAACTTCCACAGCTAACACTTCATTTTTTGGGAATTACTTAAATTTATATCTATAAATATGACATCATTATCTAAAAAACAAGTAAACCGAATTTATCTTTTGCTTTTGTTATCATTTCAACAAACTCTTTATTTTACTTCTATTCTACCTCTTTTTTAGAATCACTTTATGTAATAATAATTTACTATAAATGATAATTGTTTGCAATAAAAATATCTAACTCTTTTTAAAATTTTTATCATTTTAATTGATGATATAGTTGTAATAGTTGAACATAAAGTGAAAACGATATAAGGCAAAATTAAGTAATATGTGTTTTTAAGTTATAATTTTCAATAAATAATATAATTAGTATTGGATATTAGTAATATCAATGTGAAATAGGTTTAACCATAAGCGGTAGATTAGTGAATAAATGTCTTTAACACATACTTATAGTGTGAAGGTTGTTATGTGAAAGTGTGTTAAAGTACCATGAACAAATAGTGAGATAAGAAGTTATTCAATTTTCAGTGAAGAACAATAATAATTAAAGTTAATGATTCTGTAAAATAGTTCACAAAGATACGCGAAATTAATAATATTATTATGTATTGAAAGTTATAAAATATCAAAACGAAACAATTTAATTGACAAACTTCAGTTGAATGATACCTTGTAATCAAATATAAATTTAAATAAAGTTGAAAAAATAGTCTTTCATCAATGACTAATTTGGTATAATGTATAAGAAGTAAGGAGGGGAGAATGAGGAGAACATAAAAGCAGCAAAAGTGTAAATTCTTGAGTAGAATTAATTTATTAGTCATTTAAATCCAATCCACTTTTGTTTTTAGATTAAAGAGAGGCTTTGTCCTCGAGACTTTAAAATATAACTTATTCCTCATTTCGAATATATGAAAATTACGGTGAAGATACGAAAAACAACAAGGAATGAAATGATAAAAGGGTTAATTACGTGGTTTATTTTAGCTCTAATTGTAATTATGATATTTAAGTGGAAGTTTTAAATGTATGGTATTAATAATATAAAAAATGTAATTCTTATTAGAATTTGTTATAACATCCTATTAGGTTGAAAAAGATAAGTGCATAACCGCTGCGAAGATGACAAGATTGCTTAGTGTTAAAAATAAAATTAACGATTTAACATTAAATATAGTGGGGAATTATACAATTATTAAAAGAACTAGAGTAAAATTAAAGCGACCAATAAATGGTCGCTTTTTCGATTTTTATTAAATAATTTACTTTTCAATATTAAATTAGTAGGGTAGTTTTGCTACTCTCCTAGTTATAAATTGTCAATCGCATATTGTGCTTCCTCTTCAGTGAATTGGTCACCATAACTAGATACCAATTGGTCATATATAGCGTTTTTCGACATATTTTGATCATCTTGATAAGATTGAGCAGCTTTCAAAGCATTTTCTTTATAGTCCACTTTTAGATTATCAATAGCATATTGTGCATCTTCTGCAGAAAATTGATCGCCTGCATCAGCAGTTAATTGATCATATATCCCTTGTTTTGACATATGCATTGTGTCCGCATATGTTTTAGCTGATTCTAAAGCTGCAGTTTGTTCTGCATTAGCATTAGAATCTTTTTGTATTTCTGATGACCCTTTATTAATTTCTTTGTCAACTTCATTAACTACAAAACTTGAACATGCAGTAAAAATGATTGCTAAAATAATAAAAGCACCTAAACAACCACCACATCCCCACAGCCAACGTTTTTTGCTCTTTGATGCTTGTTCCTTTTTATAATCCTCAAATTGTTGTTGCTGTCTAGCGAGTAATTCTTCGTTTGTTAATTCGGTTTTATCTGACATTGGCATGTCCTCCTTAAATTGATTTATATAACTAACGAGGGAAACTGAATTAATGTTATCCTCGTGAATTATCGTTAAGTATTTATAGTGTTGGTTATAGTAGGTAAGGCTACAAAAAGTGTTAATATTACTTAAAACAACTTTTTATAACGTAAATTTCTTAACACAATATTAGAAAATATCTGAAATTCAATCCTATATTTACCTAAAAATAAGGGTACTTACTTGATTTTATCGAGTTCTAACCTGAGTGCACCATACTTTTAAAATTGATATACATCAGGAACACTCACTTATATTTGAAGTGTTCCTAATGCTTATGTCTCTAACTCTAAAGTAAAAATACCATTTATAATTTAGACAACTCTTCTTGCATTTCTTCTTCTGTCATTAAGCCAGCATCAACCCATGATTGATATCTTTGTGCCATTTGATCTTCATAAGAGATACCATTTTGAATTTTGACAGAGCTTTCATAGGCTGCATGAGCCGGTCCTTCCATAACTGTACCTTGTGGAATGACTCCGTTAGCTACCGCACTGTTATAAGCTTCAATCTTTTGCTCTTCAGCGTAATTGCCATAAATAACATTTTCTAAAGTAGATTGGTCAGTTATATTAGAGGTGTTTATTTGTGCGTAAGTATTCTGATTGTATTCACTTTGCATACTGTCATCTTGTATATTGTCATTTTGTGAAATTTCTTCTTCTGCGGCATCGTTCATATTCTCTTGAGATGATGAAGATTGCTCATCAGAAGAAACATCTTGTTCCTCAGAAGACTTAGTTTCTGTATTTTCGTTGCTGTCATTTTTTGTTTCTTTTTTATCTTTAGATTCAGTTGTTTGTGCTTCTTTTGTTTTAGTGTCTTCTTTCTTATCTGTTTCTTGATTATCGCCACATGCTGTGAGCAGTAGGGCGGAAGATAGTGTTAACGCACCCAATAATTTTAATTTCATTGTAGTATCTCTCCTTAAAATTATGTAATAAGTCAATTTTTTCTATACTTCATTATTATGCGTATGTCTACTTCAAATTGAGTGACAAAATAAACAGTCAATCAGTTACTGAGATTGATATATTACTCACTTTGAATGAAGCACTATATTAGATGTGTACAAAGAAATATAGTAGTCCAATTTATTATATAATTATACGAAAGACATGACAATATGGATTATAAATAAATGTGTGAATTTTCGTTTGTATTGGTAAAGCGTTTATTTATATGACGGCCGTCTTCAATATGTTATCAATGCAAGTTCGCTAGTTAACGTCTATAATAGAAGTAATTGAGATAATAGGGGGATTTCTTATGGAACAACATTGGTTGGTCAAACAAGCGCAACAAAACCCTAATAAAATAGCGGTTGAGACATCTCAATATTCAATGACTTTTGAAGCTTTATTTGAATTAGCTCAAAAGAAAGGTATGGCTTTAAAAGAGCTCCAACGTCATAGATTAGGATTACATATAGATAATTCCATTGAGTCATTGATTTTGATTCATGCCGCATGGCTTTATAATATTGAAATTGCGTTAATTAATAATCGACTTACTGAGGATGAAATGATTAAACAAATGCAGTCTATTGATGTTGATACAATTATAACTACACAAGGTCTGTCGTTAGATGCGTCATTTAGATTGTTTACTTTTGAAGATTTGAATACGACATCATTGTATCCGGTCGAAACGTTACAATCTGAAGATCAAATTGCTTCTATTATGTTTACATCAGGTACGACTGGCGTTCAAAAAGCAGTACCTCAAACATTTGCAAATCATCGTGCCAGTGCTGAAGGATGTCAAAGTAGTTTAGGATTTGATGAGTCTTCTAAATGGTTACTGGTCTTACCGCTATATCATATTTCAGGTTTAAGTATTGTTTTAAGAAGTATGTTAGCTGGATTTACGATATATCTTATGTCGAAATTTGAGACGGAACGAACGTTAGATGTCATAAAAAATCAATATATTACACATGCGTCGTTAGTGCCTGTCACTTTAAAAAGATTAATGAAAAATGGCCTCACAGAACCTTTTCACTTAAAGAAAATTCTTCTAGGCGGAGCTAAACTTAGCCACCAGTTTATTCAACAGGGGCTTGAATATCATTTACCTATTTATAATTCTTTTGGTATGACTGAAACTTGTTCACAATTTTTAACCGCTTCTCCAGAGATGTTAAAAAGCCACAAAGATACTGTGGGCAAAGCAAGTGATAATCAGGCGATTAAAATTGTCAATGTTAATGATGAAGGGCATGGCGAATTGTGTGTTAAAGGAGCCAATGTGATGAATGGTTATTTATTCCCCGCTAATATTGATGATCAAGTATTTGATGATGAAGGGTATTTCTATACAGGAGATATTGCAAGTATCAACGAAGAGGGTTATGTCACTATTTATGATAGACGTAAAGATTTAATTATTAGTGGGGGAGAAAATATATACCCTAATGAAATTGAAAATGTAGCTAAAACACATCCTCTTGTTAATGATGCGATGTGTGTAGGTGTAAAAGATGAGACTTGGGGGCAACGTCCGTTTTTATATATTGTCGCTGATGACGCGTGCACTAATTTATTGCAGTTTTTATCTGAACGTTTGGCCAAATATAAATTACCTATTGCTATTCAACAAATTGAATCTTTACCGTATACAAGTACAGGTAAATTAAAGCGTCAATTCATAGCGGGTGAATGGACATGATATTAAAGCAGCTTCATTTTTATCGTTTTGATGCTGTCTTTCATCACGTCATTAAAACACCACGTATTGAAATGGCTCAACGTCCAACTTTAATCATTGGTATTACAGATGACGAAGGAAATGAATGGTTTGGAGAATGCAATGCTTTTGAAACGGATTGGTATCATTTCGAAACGATTGATTCAGTCATGCACACACTTCAATTGTGGTTCCAACGTGTGAAGGGACGTGCTATTGAATCTTTTAAAGCAGCTCAAGATATTTTGCAATCTCTAGATAGCAAACCTGCTGCACGTGCAACGGCGATGATGGCGTTATATCAAGCATTTCATGACTTATCTACATTTCAGGTTCAAATGACGACAACGATGAATGGGGATTTATCTCAGCGCATTATTAATCTCGAACAAACTGGTCGTATTAAAATTAAATGGAATACTGATATATTAGACCAAGTTAAATGGTTGAGTTCAATGTATCCAGACATACCAATTTCAACCGATGCAAATCAAACCTTAACTACAGCGCATTACGACGAACTAAGACAACTTCAACAGAGTCAATTAGCATTTATTGAGGAACCGTTTTTAAATTTTGAAGATATCGACCAAAATCAAATGATGCCGCCGATAGCCATTGATGAAAAAGCAACAAACTTATCTCGTATAGAAGCACTTATTGATGATTATCCTATTAGTGTGGTGGTAATTAAGCCATTTCGTATAGGGGGTATTGATCGAGTGGTTGAGATAATACGTAAGCTCCAAAATGAAGGTATAAAAGTAGTTATTGGTGGGATGTATGAGCTTGGATTAAGTCGCTATTTTACCGCTTATTTAAGTCAGTTTGGAGATTATGCTGGAGATGTCACACCTCATGGTTACTATTTTAAAGATGATATCGTGAATCATGTGGGGAAACTTCAAAATGGCCGGTTGACATTTGATAAACCGTACGTGGATAAACAGCAATTAACATACCTTTTTTCGGTCTAAGTATCAGAGGGGAGACGTAAATGACCACGTCTCAGCCTCTTAATGAATAGAAAGATTATTGTGATTTATGTTTGTGTTCTTTTTTTAAAGGCACAGGGTCAAAGCCACCTTCATGAAATGGATGACATTTTAAAATGCGTTTTAATCCTAACCAACCGCCTTTAAGTACACCATGCACTTGGATAGCTTCTAATGTGTAGTTTGAACATGTTGGGTAGAATCGGCATGAAGGTGGCGTTAATGGAGAGATGACTTTTTGATAAAATCTAATCATTAGAATGAATACGCGTTTCAAATTAAAACTTCCTTTATAGCTTAGTTTTATCCTATTTTAACACGAATAGAAAGGAGATGATGTTTTGAGGTATCGAGATAAATATCAACAACAAGTAGAATTAACATATCGATCAGATGGAGATGAAAAAACAGGAAGTCATGTATTAGCACTGCCAATCTATCGTAATCAGCTCCTTTTTACTAAACATAAGCGAAGAGGTATTGAGTTTCCAGGTGGTAAATGTGAAGCGGGTGAAAAAAGTGAGCAAGGTCTTGAAAGGGAGTTATATGAAGAGACGGGGGCCTCTATTCAAGACGCTTATTACATAGCACAATATAGTGTCAATGGGACTCATAATCACTTTAATAAAGATGTGTATGTTGTGTTTGTTGACCGCATTGAATGCAAAGAGGATTATTTGGAAACGAATGGACCGATTTTATATCATACGGTTGAGGATATACCTGAAAAAGAAAAAAGTGAGTTGTTAAAGGATCGAGCCATATTACAATGTGTTGAAAGGATGATGGAGCTTGGCTTTTATCGATAAAAAACGAATGCCAGCTGAGTTACAACATCATGTCGTTGAAGAATGGACTTATCAAGTAGATCAATTAAAAGTAAAAGGCTTATGCGTTATACCAACCAAAAAAGTACGTCGTATTGTGATTTATTTACGCGGTGGAAAAGGTCATGTTGGAAGAGTAAGATTAGCGCGGTTATTACAATTTAAAGATGCGCATACCCTTGTCTTTGCGCCATACTATCGAGGAAGTAATGGTAGTGAGGGGCGTGATGACTTTGCAGGGAACGATTTAAAAGACGTGACTGAAGCTGTACGTTATTTAAAAGATCAGTATCCACAAGCCTATTTACATTTAATAGGGTTTTCACGTGGAGGAATCCAAGGGTTATTGACTTATCAAAAGGTACAAGCAGATAGTTATATCATTTGGGGTGGTGTTACAGACTTACATTTGATGTACGAAGAACGTGTTGATTTAAGGGGCATGTTACGTCGAATGGTAGGACATCCTAAAAAACAGATAGAAGCCTATCGTCAAAGAGATGCAATGAAGCAAATCGATGCCTCATCACCACCGATTTTAATTATACATGGACATCAAGATATTCAAGTGGGGATTCATCAATCCTATGCTTTGGAGCAACATTTAAGAGAACAAGATGTTTATTTTGAAACGTTATATCAACAACACGAAGGACATGTGCCACGACCTGATGCGATGGCTAAGGTGTTAGACTATATTTATCATTGGATGGATCGTATTGAGCAGTCGAGTGAGAAAGCATAATATTAAAAAATCGAGGGACCACTGCCCTCGATTTTTTAGTAGATAATGATTAACCTTTAAAACCGCCATTTTTTTCTAAATCGCTAGAGGCTTCACCAAATTTTTTGAAGTTCTCTTTAAAGCGAGAAATTAAATCATTAGCTTGTGCATCATATGCTTCTTTATCTGTCCATGCATTTTTAGGGTTTAAAATAGTAGTTGGTACATCTTCAACAGATGTAGGGATATTTAAACCAAATACGTCATCTTGTTCAAATGGAACGTCTTTAAGTTTACCACTAATAGCATCATTAACCATTTTACGTGTGTATTTTAACTGGATACGATTACCTTCTCCATATTTACCGCCAGTCCATCCTGTGTTTACAAGATAAACGTCTACTTCATGTTTATCAATTAACTCACCTAATAAATCAGCGTAGACATTCGCATTTAAAGGTAAGAATGGGGCACCAAAACATGTTGAGAATGAAGGTTGTGGTTCAGTGATACCACGTTCAGTACCTGCTAGTTTTGAAGTGAAACCACTTAAGAAATGATACATCGCTTGATCTTTCGTTAATTTTGAAATAGGTGGTAAAACACCAAATGCATCAGCTGTTAAGAAAATAATTGTGTTCGGATGAGATGCTTTTGATGGTAAAACGATATTATCGATATGATGAATCGGATAAGCTGCACGTGTGTTTTCAGTGTAACGGTTATCATCAAAATCGATATAACCATGTTCATCGACTACTAAATTTTCTAAAACAGTACCATAACGAATGGCGTTATAGATTTGTGGTTCTTTTGTAGCAGATAAGTTGATTGCTTTTGCATAACAGCCACCTTCAATATTGAAGACACCATTAGCGTTCCAACCGTGTTCATCGTCTCCGATTAACTTACGATCTGGATCAGCTGAAAGAGTTGTTTTTCCTGTTCCAGAAAGTCCGAAAAATAGTGCTACGTCACCTTTTTCACCAACATTCGCAGAGCAATGCATACTCATAATATCTTGTTGTGGTAATAAGTAATTCATGACAGAGAAGATTGATTTTTTCATTTCTCCTGCATATTCCGTACCACCAATTAATACGATTTTATGTTTGAAAGAGATAATGACAAATGTTTCAGAACGCGTACCATCTTTTTCAGGGTCTGCTTTAAAAGTAGGCGCTGAAACGATAGTAAAATCAGAGCGAATTTTTGAAGCTTCTTCTTTTGAGCTTGGTCTGATAAACATATTTTGTGCAAATAAATTATGCCATGCAAACTCATTAATGACAGTAAGTTTAAGTTGAGAATCTTTGTCGCTGCCTGCATAACCGTTAAATACAAACACTTCATCTTTTTGATCAAGATAATCAAGTACTTGATGATAAAGATTTAAAAACTTATCTTCTGAAATAGGTTGGTTAATTGAACCCCAGTCGATATCGTCTTTTACTTGTGGGTTGTCTACGATAAATTTGTCTTTAGGGGAACGACCAGTGTATTCACCAGTTTTGGCATTAATTGCGCCAAGCTCAGTTAATTCTGCTTCATCGCGTTTTAAAATTTTGTTGTAGAGTTCAGTTGTTGTAAGTTGAAAATGTGAAGTAGGCTTGTCAATAAGTGCGTCCATTTGTTTTGTATCAAATGACATGAAATATCCCTCCAGTAATTTTTCGGCGTCGATAATGTAAGCCTTTACACTAAAAGAGTATAACACATTAGAGAATTAATCTATACAGTTAAATGACATTTTAACTAGAAATAACGTGTACATTGAATGAATATGTATAAATGTACAAATTATAAGTATTTGAGATAGGTTGATTTATAATTAAAATGACAAGCTTGACAGCCTTAATAGGTTTTCGTGTAAGAAAATTGACATATTTAATTGAGGTATTGTAATATAAACAAAGTGGATTCTCTTATCCTGAGTGGTGGAGGGACATGGACCCTATGAAACCCAGCAACCTCTTTGAACAAAGAAAGGTGCCAAACCGTTTGCAGACACATAGTCTGAACGATAAGAGCGAATGGACGTTTTGAGCCTTCACTCTATCTTTGGTAGTGTTGAAAGGCTCTTTTTTATTTAGCTCAGATATAGAGAATGCTCGTAATACATTTTAAAGGAGTATGTTATGTCAAATAATAAACGTTTATTTACATCAGAATCAGTTACTGAAGGCCATCCAGATAAGATTGCAGACCAAATTTCTGATGCCATTTTAGATGCCATTTTAAATGGTGATCCCAATGCACGTGTTGCTTGCGAAACAACAGTTACAACAGGAATGGCGTTAATCTCTGGAGAAATTTCTACATCTACATATGTGGATATCCCAAAAGTCGTACGAGAGACTGTTAAAGAAATTGGATATACACGCGCTAAATATGGATATGATTTCAAAACGATGTCTGTATTAACTGCAATCGATGAACAATCTCCAGATATTGCACAAGGTGTTGATCGCGCACTAGAATATCGTGATGAAACAAGTGAAGAACAACTTAACACTGGTGCTGGAGACCAAGGATTAATGTTTGGTTATGCTACAAATGAAACAGATACATTTATGCCTTTACCTATAGATTTATCTCACAAATTAGCTAAACGCTTATCAGAAGTGCGTAAAGATGGCACTTTAGAGTATTTACGTCCTGATGGCAAAGTACAAGTTACAATTGAGTATGATGAGCAACATCAACCTCAACGCATTGACACGATTGTCGTATCATCACAACATCATGAAGAAATTGAATTAGAAAAGATTCAAAATGATATTAAAAAACATGTCATTTATCCAGTCATTGATTCAAAATTATTAGATGAAGAGACTAAATTCTTCATTAACCCTACTGGACGTTTTGTTATTGGTGGCCCACAAGGTGACGCCGGTTTAACAGGTCGAAAAATTATTGTTGATACGTACGGTGGTTATGCGCGTCACGGCGGCGGTGCATTCTCAGGTAAGGATCCTACAAAAGTAGACCGCTCTGGAGCTTATGCTGCACGTTATGTTGCTAAAAATATTGTAGCTGCTGGCATTGCAGATAAGTGTGAAGTGCAGTTAGCCTATGCGATTGGTGTAGCACAACCAGTATCTATTTCAATCGATACATTTGGTACAAGTTCAGTGAGTGAAGAAGCATTAATTGAAGCTGTACGTCAAAACTTTGATTTACGTCCTGCGGGCATTATTAAAATGTTGGATTTACAACGTCCAATTTATCGTCAAACTGCAGCATATGGACACTTCGGAAGAAATGATATTCAATTACCATGGGAAAATACAGATAAAGTAGAAGTACTAAAAGAAACTTTAAAATAAAACGGTGTATTTTTAGATTATCTATGGCTAATTTAATATTTATCTAATATAATGGTTTAAGTATAGATTAACGAGATAAAAGGAAGGTAATTTAAAAATGACACAATTTGGTCCAATGGAAATTGGCTTAATTGCAGCTATTGTTCTTGCAGTGATATTTTTACTGTTATTCATTGTTACATTGAATAGTAAAAAGAAAGCGCAATCGAAATATGCACAACAATTTGAAACAAAACAAGAAAAATTAAAGCACGAGCGCGATGAAGAAATAGAAAAAATCCGTATCGAAAAGAAAAAAGCCGATACAAAACATAAGCAAGAATTTGAATCAATGGTATCTTCCAAAGACCGTGAAATTGATGCGTTAAAATTATTTTCAAAAAATCGTAGTGAATATGTAACGGACATGCGTTTATTAGGGATTCGAGAGCGTTTAGTAGCAGAAAAACGTATTCGACCTGAAGATATGCACATTATGGCGAATATATTTTTACCGTCTAATGAATTTGAAGACATTACAAGAATTAGTCATCTTGTATTAACGCGTACGGGTTTATATATCATTGACTCAGAAGCATTAAAAGGACATGTCTATCAAGGCATCAGCCAACAACAATTTGCTGAAAACCCAATGATGGAACATGTATTTAACACATTGAATATTGATTCAACATCACCACAAACGATTGTTTTAGATGAAGATGACTCACATCAAGATAATGGTTTAGCAATAAAGGATTATACTGACCGTTTATCACAAGTAGAAGATGTAGCTGCTAAGTTACAAAGAGAGCTTCAGTTAAAATATACACCTGTCTCTATACTTTATTTTAATCCGAAGCATGAGGGTGATGTCACAATTTCAAATTATGCAAATCATACCTCTACTAAAATACTTGTAGGACCAGAGCAATTAAACGAATACTTTAATAAATTCGTTTTCCATGGCCGTATTCAGTATGATGTTGATGCGTTACAAGATATAATGGAAAAAATTGAATCGTTCAATTAACAATATGAACCTACTATTTCAGTGAATTGAAATAGTAGGTTTTTTAAGTTGGGCCACTATGAACAGTCGACTAGGTGAGGGATCTTTATATCTCAGACCTTATTAACATATGCTTGAGTAAGCTAGTTTAATTAGTTTATTAACAGTCAACTCTGTTTTAAAATATAACTATCATGTTACAAGGAGTGAAAATGATGCGTTACTCATTTTATAATGGCAATCCAATCCCTAAGATAGGGCTTGGCACATTTCGCGTTGCCAACGATGATAATGTTAAAAATGCAGTCAAACATGCTATCAAAAGTGGCTATCGTAGTATTGATACTGCAAAAATCTATCAAAATGAAGAAAAAGTTGGAGAAGGTATTAGAGAGGCCATTGAAGAAATGAATTTATCACGTGACGATATTTTCGTGACTTCTAAATTATGGTTAACTGACTATGGTCGTGAAAATGTAGAAGATGCGTATAATGCTTCCTTAAAACGTCTAGGATTAGATTATTTAGATCTTTATTTAGTGCACTGGCCAGGTTTAGATGAAGACGTAATGATTGATACATGGAAAGGTATGGAAGACTTATATCAATCAGGTAAAGTAAGCAATATTGGTGTAAGTAATTTTAATGTAGAACATTTAGATAAATTATTAAGCCAAGCCAAAATAAAACCTGTCATCAATCAAGTTGAATTTCATCCTTATTTAACACAAGAACGTTTAAAAGCATATCTAAAAGCACAAAAGATTCAAATGGAATCATGGTCTCCATTAATGAATGCGCGCATTTTAGAAGATGAAACTGTTAAAGCGATTGCTGAAGAAGTGGGTAAATCTCCTGCACAAGTAGTATTAAGATGGAATGTGCAACATGAGGTTGTCACAATTCCTAAATCAGTGACACCTTCTCGTATTGAAGAAAATATAGATGTCTTCAACTTTGAATTGTCTCAAGACCAAATGGAACGCTTAAATCAACTTAACGAAGATAAACATATTGGTCCTGACCCATTAACATTTAATGGTGAATAAGGTTGAATTAAAAAAGTCTCTTGCCTAGTGTTAAAAAACTAGACAAGAGACTTTCTATTTTACAGACTATATGCGACATAACAACAGCCAAAACAACCTACATATTGTATAATTATATAAGTTAACACGAGGGCATATTGCTTTTGTTTAATCAATTGGACAAGCTCTAATTGAAGCGTTGAAAAGGTAGTTAGTCCTCCTAAAAATCCAGTGATGAGAAATACATTTAACCATTGATGTTGAAGTATGATGCCACTAATAAACCCAATGAGACAAGCACCAAGGAGATTGGCAATTAATGTTCCGATAGGCATTCGAATGTTAACATATCGTTGTGATAATTCAGTGATTACCATTCGACAAAGTGCCCCAATGCCGCCACCTATCATAACAAACAAACTATGCATGACGTACCTCTCCTAACTTCATACCACTATAACAACTTAGAAGGCCTAAACATAAACTACCTAGAGCATAAAGCGATAAAATCATAAAATTTCCAGATGTAAATAACCCCACCAATTCAAATTGAAAGGTTGAAAAGGTGGTTAATGTTCCTAAAAGCCCCGTCGTTAAAAAAACTTTATGGTGTGGTTGTTTTTTAAAGTAATGAGCACATTTGACTGTCAAAAATCCCATAAAAAATGCACCCACTAGGTTACATATTAATGTACCAATTGGAAGGGCATGCCATGTCGGTAAAAAAGAGATGGCGTAGCGAAGTAGTGCCCCAATTGCCCCTCCGATAAAAACATATAAAGAATTCATAGCATTTGACCTCGCTCTATTAAATTAATCCAAACGTTAATAAAGCAGATACGATATGGAAGACAATCACAATCAATAAAATGAATGGTAGGATACGCGCTGCGGTATGAATCCAACTTTTACGTTCAGGTAAATGTTTAATCGAACGATCTGCTAAACTAATTGCAATAATTAAAATAATGGCATTCACGATACTGCTAAATAGTATTAATTTAAAGATTGATGAAAAAAACTGATTAAGTATAGGAATTTGAGTGTTTAAGCATAAGCTAATAATAATAAGTATAACTGATAAATAAAAATATCTCTTAGACTTAGACATCGAAAGCCTCCTTCAATATATCGTTTGTTATCATATCATATTTTAAAGTTGAACGTTATCATTTCACAATGCGTTTCATTTTCAAATAGGTTTGATATAGCCCATCATTATTATTTTAAAGTTTTTATAAGCGAATCAATAGCGTAAAGTAATTTGAAAATGTTATAACATTAATATAAATTATTGCGTTACGAGGAGGCCAAACAAATGGCAGATTTAAATGTAAAAGTATTTGCAGATGGTGCAGATATTGAACAAATGAAAAAAGCTTATCAAAATAAAGAAGTAGATGGTTTTACTACAAATCCTAGCTTAATGGCTAAAGCAGGCGTTAAGGATTACACTCAATTTGCGAAAGAAGTAGTAGAAGCTATACCTGATGCTTCTATTTCATTTGAAGTATTCGCAGATGATATGGAAACAATGGAAAAAGAAGCGGAAGTCATTCAACAATTTGGCGACAATATTTTTGTTAAAATTCCGATCGTCAATACAAAAGGCGAGTCTATGATTCCATTAATTAAATCTTTATCTGCTAAACAAGTAAAATTAAATGTAACTGCGGTATATACGCTTGAACAAGTAGAAGCGATTACTGAAGCTGTGACTGAAGGCGTAGAAACATATGTCTCTGTATTTGCAGGACGTATTGCTGATACAGGAGTAGATCCACTACCACTTATGAAAAAAGCAGTAGAAGTCACACATCGTAAAAAAGGTGTACAACTATTATGGGCAAGCTGTCGTGAGTTATTTAATGTCATCCAAGCTGATGAGATTGGGGCAGATATTATTACATGTCCATCTGACGTTGTGAAGAAAATTCCTAATATCGGAAGAGATATTAATGAATTATCTGTAGATACAGTAAAAGGATTTGCTAAAGATATCCAATCTTCAGGCTTAAGTATTCTTTAGTTTGAAATGATTCATTGAGCATTTTTAATCTATAGTATAAAATTAATAAGCGAGGCAACAAACATATCAGGCGTTTACTATGTTGTTGTCTCGCTTATTATATTAATGAATGAGGCATAAAAAATGAGTAGTCAGGCATTTAAAAAACGTATTGATAAACAAACGTGGTTTTTAAATCATCGCGAAAAAGAAGCACTAAATCAATATATAAACCAACGTTCTGTTGAAACCATTCAACAAGAATATGCAACACCTTCTAAGTTTGTGGCTTCTTATTTAAAGTACGAGCTCTTTAATCAACCTAAATATCGTCATGTTCATGCAGTAACGAATATTTTAGGGTTATTAATAATGAATATCGTCTTGTTAACATTGTTTTTAACAGGATTGATTTTAAGTATAACGACAATGAATGGATTTTTAAGAGGAAATCAAGTTTTATCATCTACACAACTATTTTTATTTATGATTTTAGCGATTGTAGCGATGGTCATAGCAATTTATTTTATTCCTAAAAGTAATCGTTATTTTACCAAACGTATTATAGCTTCCCAATTTAATCGTAAACAGCGATAAAATACGAATTAAATGAATGGATTTGGACTTAATAGAGATGACAACAGATGCGCATCTTTCCATTTTTTTAAGCAAATCGTAAAAGAGACTGGCACATTGAGGGTATGGTTGTTTTTAAAATGAATAAAAGTCGAATTTTTATGAGAAGTTAACCCGATGACGTGTGACATATTTATGTAATACTGAATTGGTGCGCGTCGAGATTGTAAGGGTGATAAGACGATAGAAGGGGAAATATACAAAGGGATGAGATGGTTCGTATGAATCATTTCTCGAGCTAATAATTGTTGCGTATGAAAGTCTTTTTGATAGACATATAAGATTTGTTTTAAGACATTTTTCAATGTTAATTGAGATGTTAAGTGAAACTGTCGAAAAAAGATATCAGTTTGATATTGTATATTTTCTGAGGTTTTAAGATAAAGTAGTTCGTTGTATGCATTTTGATGTGGTTGATTCATGTGAGATGCTCCTTATAATTATGATAATAAATGATGACGTAAAAAATATAGTGTTTCTTTTTTATATTTTTTAACACTCGTAGTTGATTTCTTCATTTTAGTGGCAATTTCTGTTTGGTTAAAACCTTGTTGATATAAAGCGAACCACTGACGATGTGTAGGCGGTAATCGATTCACATAGTGGTGAATTAATAGCTTTATATCTAAAGGGATCGTATTAGTAGCCAAATGTAAGGTTTCTTCAACGGTGGACAATGATTTGGACTTTTGGCGAATTAAATCAATTAGAAAATATTTTAACTTGTATTTAAAATAAGTGTCTTTTTGCGATGATTTTAAGGCATTATAGGTATTCGAAAGTTCCCAAGTTTTAATCAACATTTGTTGATAAAATTCTTCATAGTCATATGTGATTCGATGTTGATGTAATAAGTAATGTATAAATTTGTCATATTTTAAATAGTTTTGATAAAATTGCAAAGTTTATTTCCTACTCTCTAAAATTTGACCGGTCAATTAAGTTATAGCATTACTTTATGTTTGAGACATCTTTTAAATTATGATATTTTGAGTTTAATCTCTTTCAATGAGAGTGTTTTATGATTAAAAGTGAAATAAAGTATGGTAAATATGGTTAATTTAGTCAAAGATTATTTGTTTTTGAGTTTGAGGAGGTTCAAATGGATTACGAACATTTAAATATTGAGCATTTTTTTGCGCGTAATGATGAATTAGATGTCATTAAAGACCGTTCTGATTTTGTGATGATTAATAATTTAACAAAAGTAATGATGTATCGTGAAGGCGAAGCAGAAGGTGAAATTGATTTAGCACCTTATTATTATAATAATCGTTCACAAGCAATGAGTTTTATTATGATGGATTATAAACGAGATCAAAAGTAATGAATTAGTTTACAAATTCGTTACTTTTTTTATGAGTATATGACAAAATCTAAGACGAATTGTTTATATAGTGGCAAGGTGGTAAAATGGTGAACTAAGTCATATTGATTTATACAATCAATTAACAACAAATAAGAGGTGCGATTATGAGGAAACATAAAAAGGGTTCCATTATTGCAGTAATCATATTACTTGTTGGTGTAGCAGTAGCAGGATTTCTGTTTTTTAATATGATTAAAGATCAAATTATTTTTAAATCTGTAGATCAAGTGGAAAATGTTGAAAAACTTGACGTCACACTTGATGAAGCGGCAAAGAAACAAATCGATAACTACACAAGTCAACAAGTGTCTAATAAAGACAATACAAATTGGCGTGATGCTTCAGATGGTGAAATTAAAGAAGCAATGGATAGTTCTAAATTTATGGATGATAAAAGACAAAAGTATCAATTTTTAGACTTATCTAAGTATCAAGGTATTGATAAAAACCGCATTAAACGTATGTTATATGATCACCCAACATTATTAGAACATACAGATGAATTTTTAAATGCAGCTAAAGACAAACAAGTTAATGAAGTGTATTTAATTTCACATGCGCTATTAGAAACTGGTTCAGTTGTCTCTGAATTATCAAACGGTGTAGAAATCGACGGTAAGAAATATTACAACTTCTACGGTGTTGGTGCGCTTGATAGAGACCCAATTCAAACCGGTGCAGAATACGCTAAGAAAAAAGGTTGGGACACACCTGAAAAGGCCATCAGAGGCGGTGCTGAATTTATTCATGAACAATACTTATCCAACCCCGACCAAAATACATTATATAGTATGAGATGGAATCCTAAAGATCCGGGAGAACATCAATATGCAACCGACATTAAATGGGCGAGCAGTAATGCCTCATTGATTGCAGATTTCTACAAAGATATGAAAACTGAAGGTAAATATTTTAACTGGTATGTCTATAAAGATGATAATAAACATAGTGATGGTAACAACTATTAATATCATTAGTATTACAACATCCTCTTCAAAAAGCATGAAGAGGGTGTTTTTTAATTGGTTCATATGGGGAGAATAATGCATAAACTTTCAGTTGAAGCAGGCTATTTTGCTTTATTTTTTCGACCTAAAGTAAAAAAGAGTACCACTGTAGCTATAAGTACTTTAATTATAAATTTAAACAAACGTAACACCTCATGAATGGTTTTAAATTACATACATTATAGCAAATTGCACACGTTTTTGTTAATACTTTTAAAATCGTAGACGTTTGATTGTATTTATGAGTTTTAACATATAAACATATTTAAAGTATGAGAAGTTAGGGTATAGACTAAGATGAAATAATCGATAATAAGGATGATGAGCATGAAAGTAGCAATTATAGGTGCTGGTACGGCTGGAGTAAGTGTACTAAGACAATTAGTCAAAAGAAAAAAGTTTAAAAAGTTAGAAGTAGATATATATGATCAACCGGAAAATATGGGACAAGGTGAACCATTTCAAAATGATAGTGAAGATTTACTCATTAATGTGCCTGTCGATATGTTGTCACTTAACCAGGATAACATTTTAGAATTTAGAGAGTGGTATAATCAGCAAAATACCTTTAATTATGGCGATGACGCAGAGTTTTTACCGCGTTACGTATTTGGTCATTACATGAAAGATTATTTAGAACATTATTGTAAAGAATATAAAAATATTACACCGATCTATAAAAAAGTGACACACATGTATGTTCAAGAACAAAAAAATGAGATCATTCCTAAACAAATCGTTGTTTGTACAGATGATGATGTCGATAGTTGTCGTGTATATGATTATGTGTTCTTTACGATAGGCACAATGTCTTATAACGATCCTTATCAATTAAAAGGTAAGCCGAATTATATGCACTCCCCATATCCTGCTAACCACACTCTTGATTCAATTGACGATGATCAGGAAATTGCGGTTATCGGAACAGGTTTAGCAAGTTTGGATGTAGTTCGCTTTGCATTATCTAATCATCATAAAAAACCAATTATATTAGCAAGTCGTAGTGGAAAAATGCCAAGTGTTAGAGGAACAATGCAACAAGTTAAGCTTAAACATTTAACGATGAAAACTTTTGATAAAATTAAAGCTCAAAATATGGGGGTAGTTCCTTTAGATGATGTCATTAACTTGTTCAAAAAAGAATGTGAACGTCTAGAGATTCCTTTAGAAAAGTTATTAAAACGACGTAAATACGACACAGTAAAGGATTTAAAATATGATTTAAATCATCCAGAAGAGGTTGGTGCGCTTCAAAGTGTATTAGAAGCGGTTAAAGAAAATATGGATTGGATTTGGAATAGCTTAAGTCGTGAGGACCAATTACAATTTATTCATAAATATTATCGTTACCTTCGTGAAAATACGAATCCAATGCCTCAAGATACTGCAAGAATTATCATTAATGCGATTCAAAACGAAGAAATTCTGATTTATTCAGGGTTAGAGAATGTAAAACGTTATTATGGTAAGTACCGTTTAGAGTTTAAAAATGAAGATGAACCTTTAAAAGTTGATGCCGTTATTAATGCGACGGGACCGAAGAAAAATATTGAGGACTTGGATGAAGAAGATGGATTAGTCCTTGATATTGCGAATCGTCAAATTGTGCAATCGCATCCAATGGGAGGTATTCAAATTGTACCTTCAACGAATGAAGTCGTTAGTCCGCTCTATGGAACGATCAACAATTTACGTGCCATTGGACAAGTTACAAATGGCGTCAATTTTGAACGAAATGGCGTTACAATGATTGTGCAACAAGCAGTCAAATCTGTAGATAATTTGTATGAAACGTATAAGGCTCAAAAGGCGCTTGAGAAAGATAAAAAAGGAAAAAAGAAGAAGAAAAAGAAAAATAAAAAGTAAGTCAGTTTGATGATTTGTCAAAAATCAAGAATTAATATAAGATATATACATGGATTTATTCCAATTATGATATCGTATCTTTAACTCAATACAATTTCATATATTCTTTCGGGGCAGGGTGCAATTCCCAACCGGCAGTAATGTTAAGCCTGCGACGAAATAATTTCGATTGTAATAATGCATCGTATTATTTCCTGATCTAGTGAAAATCTAGAGCCGACAGTGAAAGTCTGGATGGGAGGAAGAATATCGTTAACACATTACTTTGAATACTTTTAAGTATTTAAGTGTGTTTAAAAAGCGACTATCATAAGATGTGATCTTCGCGATTTAAGCATGTACTTAATTGATCAGTCAAAGTAAGTTAATGTTTAATAATACAATAAATGTTAGTCCACTGTTTTAAAGAGAGGGCTCATCTATGTGAGCGTTAGGTTTTAATCGAAGCGGTGACTAGCTTTATTTAAGTATATATTCCTACCACTCGAAGTCGACATACGAGTGGTTTTTTTATTTGAGGTGAAAGATATTGGATTATTTAAATTATGCGATTCAATTAGCTAACATGCTTGAAGGTCAAACAGGTACCAATCCTTCAGTTGGCGCTGTCGTTGTGAAAGATGGGCGAATTATTGGGATTGGTGCGCATCTACAACAAGGTGATAAACATGCTGAGGTTCAAGCAATTGATATGGCTGGTGCCGACAATGTTAAAGGCGCAACGATTTATGTCTCACTTGAACCATGTTCGCATTATGGACAAACACCGCCATGTGCACAACGTATTATCGATGTAGGCATTAAACATGTTGTTTATGCAGCAAAAGATGTAACATTACCTTCTCAAGGTGATGAAATGATGCAACAAGCAGGTGTTCAAGTCACTTATAGACGTCATCCTGAAGTTGAACAGCAATATCAAGCATTTTTCGATAGTAAAAATAATAAATTGCCAATTGTTACTGTTAAGGTCAGTGCCAGTCTTGATGGCAAACAAGCAACGGATCAAGCAGAAAGTCAGTGGATTACGTCAAAAAGCGTCAAAGCAGATGTATTTAAATTACGACATGAACATGACGCAATTATTACTGGTAATGGTACTTTAAAAAAGGATAATCCTAGTTTAACAGTACGCACTGAAGAAGGACGCGATCCGGTACGGATTATTTTATCGCGTTCCGGTAATATTGATTGGCAACTGGATTTATTTCATGATTTAAAAACAGATGTCTATATTTATACTGAAAACAAAGATCTCACTACTTCATTAAAAAATGTACACATTATATATATGGCGTCATGTGATATTAAGTCAATTTTAATCGATTTATATGAAAAAGGATTCGGTCGTGTACTTGTCGAAGCAGGTCCGAATGTAACATCACAATTTTTACAAACCCAATTTATAACAAACTTCATCCTTTATTTAGCCCCGAAAATAATAGGAGGTCAAGGTCTATTTCAATATTATCAAACACAATCAGTAGACCCACTTGACCAAATTCCGCAATTTGAGATTGTACATTCTGAAATGATAGATACAGATATAAAACTTCATTTGAAAAGGAAGTGACATCAAGTGTTTACAGGTATCGTCGAAGAAATAGGTACAATTCAATCTATTCGTAAACAAAATCCCACAACACAATTAACCATCTCAGCTTCTACTATCTTAGAAGATATGAAAATAGGAGATTCTATTAGTGTCAATGGCACATGTCTGACAGTGACTGAATTTGATACGTCCTCGTTTAAAGTGGATGTCATTCTTGGAACTGAAAATAAAACCTATCTTGGACAATTACAAGTTGGCGATACAGTCAATTTAGAGCGTGCATTACTCGCTACTGGGCGTTTAGGCGGTCATTTTGTTCAAGGACATGTAGATGATACTGGGAAAATTATAAATGTACAACAGTCCAATAATGAATGGATTTATACGATCCAAGCACCTGAATATATTTTAAAGCAAATGATTCCGCAAGGTGCGATTGCTGTAGATGGTATTAGTTTAACAGTATTTGCAATACAATCGAATGCATTTGAGATTCATCTTATTCCTGAGACACGTAAAGCAACCATTTTATCTGATAAGACGCGAGGAGACTTAGTGCATTTAGAAACAGATATGCTATTTAAATATGTGTCTTCTTTAATGGAGAAAGATCATACATTAACAATGAATGATTTGATTAAAGCGGGATTTTAAAGGAGAGGTAATGATGAAGTTTGATACAATTGACAGTGCATTAGAGGCACTTAAAAATGGTGAAATGATTGTAGTCCTAGATGATGAAAATAGAGAAAATGAAGGTGATTTAATCGCCATTACGCAATGGATGAAAGAGGATACAATCAATTTTATGACGCAGTTTGGTAGAGGACTGATATGTACACCTATTACACACACCATAGCTGAGGCAGCGGGATTACCATCTATGGTTCATCATAATACAGATCCTCATGGTACAGCGTTTACAGTAAGCATAGATCACATTAGTAGTACCACTGGTATTAGTGCTTTCGAACGTACGGCGACGGCTCGTGCATTAATTGATGATAATGTTTCACCTCAATCATTTCATCAACCTGGACACCTTTTTCCATTAATCGCGAAAGAAAAAGGTGTATTAGAAAGAAGAGGGCATACGGAAGCAACGATTGATTTAGCGCGCTTAACTGGGGCCAAACCTGCTGGCGTTATTTGTGAGATTATGAATGATGATGGCACAATGGCAAAAGGTGAGCAGTTGCAACAATTTAAAGAGCAACATAACCTTAAAATGATTACGATAGACGACTTAGTGCAATATTTAAAAACGAATACTTGCTTAATTCGTTCAGAAGCTCAAATTAAGTTGCCTACACGATATGGGGAGTTTGATTTATATGGATTTACATCTAAAATTGATCAAACTGAACATATGGCACTTGTTAAAGGAGACATTCATCCGCAAATGAATGTTAGAATTCATTCAGCTTGTGCGACAGGTGATATTTTTCATAGTGAAAGATGTGATTGTGGTGAACAATTAGAGGCTTCAATGAAATATATTCAAGAGCATGGCGGTATGATTCTATATTTACCTCAAGAAGGACGTGGAATAGGGCTAATGAATAAGCTTAAAGCGTACCAATTAATTGAGCAAGGATATAATACAGTCACAGCCAATGAAGCATTAGGCTTTGAACCTGATCTTCGAGAATATGATATTGCAGCGCAAATGTTAAAATATTTCGGTGTCACAGAAATTAATTTGTTAAGTAATAACCCTGAAAAGTTCTCTGGCTTAAAACAATACGGTATTGAAATTCAAAAAAGAATACCAGTGATTACTAAAGCAAATCAAAACAATCAAGATTATTTAGAAGTAAAAAAATTACAAATGGGTCATATGTTATAAAATAGGAGGATTATCAATGAAATTTGAAGGACAATTAGTAGGTAAAGGATTAAAAATAGGAATCGTAGTGAGTCGTTTTAATGATTTTATTACAAGTCGATTAGTAGATGGGGCAATGGATACATTGAAACGTCATCAAGTTGAGGAAGAAGCAATTGATATTGCTTACGTACCAGGTGCATTTGAATTACCAATAGTCGCTAAAAAAATGGCAGCAACTCAAAAATATGATGCGGTGATTACGTTAGGTTGCGTTATTAGAGGCGCGACTTCTCATTATGATTATGTATGTAATGAAGCTTCTAAAGGTATTGCCAAAGCAAGTGATGATACAGGAGTACCGGTTATTTTCGGTTTACTTACAACTGAAAATATTGAACAAGCTGTGGAACGCGCAGGTACGAAAGCAGGTAACAAAGGTGCAGAAGTTGCAGTAGGTGCGATTGAAATGGCAAATCTTCTTAAGCAATTTTAAAGCTAGAATATAAAGCATTTTATTAACGCTAAAATAACTAAAGAACGGCTAGCCACTATGTTTCACCCATAATGGTTAGCCGTTATTATTGTAATTATTTGCGACGTAATAATTTATATAATAAATAAAACGCTATTCCAACGCCTCCGATTGTAGCGATAGATTTTGGTTTAATAAATTCTTTAAAAGCAAGAATTAAGTTTTGAGGTCGTTCAGCTAAACGACGCATAAAATAACCAAACCAATCATCGCCATAAGGGACATAAATTGTAAAATGATACCCTTCGTTTGCGATAGATTCTGCTAGTTCGCTACGGAAACCGTATAACATTTGAAATTCTACTAAATCTTTATCAATGTTATGTTCTTCAATGAATTGTTTCGCATGGTCTATAATACGATCATCATGTGTTGCGATAGATGTCATATTTTGAGCATTCAGTAAACGTTTTTCAATTAAATGAATATAATTTTGATCAATTTCCTCTTTTGTTTGATAAGCAATGTGAGGAGATTCTTTATAAGCGCCTTTTACTAAACGTAATCGTAATTCCGGATATTTATCAATCAGTACTTCACCTTTAAATAAATAGGCTTGGATAACTGTACCAACATTTGAAAATTCAGACTTTAAACGGTCTAAAGTTTGAGTAATATCAAATAAACTATCATATTTTTCTGTATCGATATTAATGTGCATATTATTGTATTGTTTTGCTGTTGAAACAATCTCATAAATATTGTCATAAGCGAGTGATTTATCAAACTCACAACCGAGTTGACTAAGTTTAACAGACATGTGTGCATCTAAATCATGTTCGTAGATTGCTTTCATTACTTCAAGAATCGCATCCTTTGCTGCAATAGCATCGCTTTTGTTATTGACAAATTCCCCTAAATTATCAACAGTTACCGCAATATTCTTATTATTTAGATTTTTAATGGTATTAACAACCTGTTCTAGCGTATTTCCCGCAACTACGCGATTGGCACCTAGAGAAGGTCCCAGCTTTTTAGCAGTACTGTTTAGAATTTCATTATTTGATAAGCCAATAAAAAAATTTTTAACTATGCTCATGAAAATTCCTCCCATAAATAAACATTTTGTTTAGTATATGATGATAGTTTATCATGAACATATTGTTTTAGAAAACGTTTACAACAAAAACGTGTAAAACTATACTAAATCATTGCTTCACATCGTTACTGTATTTTTGTTAGAATGGGTTATTTTTACTACTTTAGAGAGATTATTTGAAGATAATGTAGTTGAATGGGAATCAAATTCAATAGGTTCTTGCATAAAAGCAAATATAACAGGTGATAGGGTGAAAATCAGAAGCCAAAGTACGCATTTTAGTATAAATTTCATTATAAACTCCTTTACCTCAATGTTATATTGTGACCTTACTGATAAATTAACATACCACATTGAATGCAATATAAAGGACATATTAAAGCTTTGTTAATTTACCGTAATTATTATTTTTTAAGGTTATGTAAATGTTAAAGGCAAAACTTAACGATAACTTTAAAAATGAGCGGCCACTTTCGTGATAAAATAGAATTAATTAAGGTTAAGGGAGTTATTATATGTTTAGAGATATGGCTTTTTACATGTTTGGGACTGAATTAGATACATTTATTCAATATTTTGTATTCGAGCTGATACTTTTAGTAATTATTGGTGCCGTTGTAGGTGTGATTACTAAGAAAATGTGGCTTGTTGTTACTGTAATTATTGGTCTTAATATTATTGATATTGGTATTTTAGCGAATTTTAATGCGAGTCAAGGTAATGGAACTTTAATCGGTCAATTCTTTCTTTTATTGTTAGCGAAACTTTTCCCTGCATTTTACGAAGTGTTAATTACGGTTTTATTACTTAAAATCCCATTTGTAAGAAAGAAATTTAAATTAAGTTAATGATGGATCCCAAAAAATCATTAAAATTTTGCATCTATGAGGTTGAGATAAAAGCATTTAAAGGCTAAGTGCTTTAGATCTCAGTCTCATTTTGTTTTTTATTAGCTATTTAACAGAGGTAAAAGTTATAATACATATAGTAATTTTGCTAGGAAGGAAAATGTAGCATGTGGAAATGGGAAACAGAAAGTGAAGCAAAAGGTGTTATCGTCATTGTTCACAATATGTTAGAGCATACTGGACGTTATGCTTATGTGATAACGCAATTAAGACGTAATGGTTATCACGTCATCATGGGAGATTTACCAGGTCAAGGTCAGACCTCAAGAACGCATAAAGGTCAAATTGAATCTTTTGATGTATATCATGAAAGAATATTGGAGTGGTTATCTATAGCTAAGGATTACCATCTCCCTACATTTATGATTGGTGTTGGATTAGGGGGCTTAATATGTACGAACCTTCTAGAAAAAGTAGAGGTGGAGCTTGAAGGATTAATTTTAATTTCTCCGTTATATGCATTCCATAATAATAAAAAAACACGTCAGAAAACATTGTTATCCAATATTGGTGATATTTCTAAAGGCGCCACTTTTGAATTAGGGATTCCATATGAAGACTTTACGCGTCATTCGGAAGTGTTAGATGATACTTATGAGGATGCTTTAATGTTAAAAAAAGTAAGTTATCATTGGTTTAATGAACTTGTTAAAGTGATGAAAGAAACAAATGATCATTGGAAGGATATGAAACAAGTGCCCCTATGTGTAATGTGTGGCGATCATGATCGCATTTCCAATATTGATGTAACTGCAGAACTCATCAAAATGAAACGTTTTAATGAGTTGCAGTTTAAAATATGGCAAGGATTGTTCCATGAATTACATAACGAGCCAGAACGAGAACATGTCATGCGTTATATTTTAAGTTTTTTAAATAACCGTTCCTTTAATGCTGGCTTTTTAGTGAATGATGTACACGAAGTCGATGCCTAAAGATAATCGAAAATGATTTATAACTTAGTTCGAATATTAGAATAAAAGTAATCAAACTCACAATCTTAACTCATAATAGCTACTGAGGCTATAGGGTTAAGGTTGTTTTTTAATGTTAAATATAAAATACTTGTTTAATTTATGCTTGCATGAATGTGAAAATCATGTTAAATTATATTTGTGAAAAAAATCACAATAAGTAATAAATATTGAAGCATTGGATTGGAGAGGTTCGTTATGACGAAAAAAAGTAATAAAGTTGTATTAGTAGGTAATGGTGCAGTTGGTTCAAGCTATGCTTTTACGATGATGAGTCAAGGTGTTGCAGATGAGCTTGTCATTATCGACATCAATGAAGATAAAGTACGTGGAGATGTATTAGACTTAAACCACGGTGCCCCTTATGCAATGTCCCCAGTCAAAGTTAAAGCAGGACAATATCAAGATTGTTCAGATGCTGATCTTGTAGTTATTTGTGCAGGTGCCCCTCAAAAAGTAGGAGAAACAAGATTAGATTTAATTGAAAAAAATGCGAAAATATATAAAGACATTATTTCTTCAATTATGGATAGTGGTTTTGATGGTATTTTCTTAATTGCTGCAAATCCAGTAGATATTTTAACGTATGTAACTTTAAAATACTCAGGTTTACCAAAACATAGAGTCATTGGTTCAGGAACGATTCTTGATTCAGCACGCTTTAGATATTTATTAAGTGAAGAATTTGACGTTGCACCAAGTAGTGTACACGCTAATATTATTGGTGAACACGGAGATTCTGAAGTCCCTGTATGGTCAACTGCTACAATAGCAGGTATTCCATTAGAAGATGTGATTAAAAATGATCCAGACAAAGCACACTTAATTGATGACATTTACGTAAAAACACGTGATGCAGCCTATGATATTATTCAAGCAAAAGGTGCGACATACTATGGTGTGGCAATGGGCTTAATGCACATCTCTAAAGCTATATTAAAAAATCAAAATGTCGTACTTACAGTATCAAGCTATTTAGAAGGTGAATATGGACAAACAGGTGTTTATACAGGAGTACCAACGGTTATAAATGGAGAAGGTGCAACAAGAATTATTGAAACACCATTAACAGAGGAAGAGAAAGAGAAATTTGTTAAATCTGTTAATATTTTAAAAGAACAACAAGATTCAATTGAGTATTTATTTTAGTTATGAATAATGTTTAATTATAAAACTATTAGAAATGTAAAATGATTAAGAACTTCTTTTTAAGGGTAAACCAGTGTAACGACTCTTAAAAAGGGGTTTTAACCATGGATCAAGTAATAAGTGATTATGAAGTTTGTGACCTGATATTTCTAAACGATTTACAAAAGGAAATTGATAAAATTTTTGGGGCGATACAAAGACAATTTCAAATTAGTAAAGAGGAATTTTTAATTTTACTTAATTTATGGGATAAAGGGCCAATGTCCCTTAAAGAAATGGATAAATATGTCCCAATTAAACGTTATAAGAGAACACGTACGTATAATCGTTTAGTTGCTAAAGGATGGATTTATAAGCAACGTACGCTTGGAGATGAGCGCAACGTCACAATAGATTTCAACGAAGATAAAGAAGATGTTAAACAACAAGTAGTAGATTTCGTATGTTCACAAATTAATTTACGTCATAAACGTCTTGAATCACTATTTAAATTATTTATGCAAAGTTGTTCATAAGTAATAGGGTTACTTATTGATGCATTTAATAATGCGACAAAAAGCGTGCTAAAAAATTAGCACGCTTTTTTATATTATAAGGGTCTATTTAATGAATTATCTTTTTTCAATACCTATTATATACGGAGGATGATTGCGTTGGTTAATAAACTCATATTTTAGGATGTGTGCTTTATTTTGATCAAAGTGTTGCAAATACTCTAAAACGACTTCGCTTTCGCGATAACCTTCTGGGTGACCTGGATAAATAGCTAATACGATGAGACCTTCAGTAGATAAATGTTGAAAAATTGTTTCAATCGCACGAATTGTAGTCTCTGGATGCGTTACGATCGTTTTATCTCCTTTAGGTAAATATCCTAAATTAAACATTGCGACATCAATACGCTGTTGATGTTCTTCGGCAAGGTAATTGGTAATGAGATCATGACTTGATTTAATAAGTTTTACGTTATCATATTGATTAATGCGTTGTGCAGTTTGTTGAATCGCTTCCTCTTGGATGTCACAAGCATATACGTAGCCATTTGGTACATTTTGTGCAAGGTATAAAGTATCGTGACCATTACCACATGTCGCATCTATTACAATACTGTCAGAGGCGATATGACTTTTAACTAAAGATTTAGCGAAGGGAAGAATGCGTTCTACAATCATGATGACACACTACTGTGGTATTTTGATCCTTGCACAGTACCACGACGTTTTAATTCGGCATCAATATCATTAAGTACTTCCCATTTGTTCACACTCCACATTGGACCAACCATTAAATCAATAGGGCCATCTCCAGTAATACGATGAACAATCATTTCTGGAGGTAAAATTTCTAATTGATCACAAACCAAGTTAATATATTCTTCTTGAGTCATAAATTCTAGCATACCTTTTTCATATTGTTTAATCATTGGCGTTCCTTTTAATAAATGTAATAAATGAATTTTAATACCTTGCACATCCATTTGTGCAACGGCTTGAGCTGTTTCCATCATCATATTATAATCCTCACCCGGTAAGCCATTTATAATATGTGAACACACATTGATATTGTGTTTGCGTAGTTTAGCAACGCCTTCATAATAACAATCCATATCATGAGCGCGGTTGATTAAACGAGAGGTTTGATCATGGACCGTTTGTAAACCAAGTTCCACCCATAGATATGTTCTCTCGTTTAATTCTGCTAAATATTCCACCACATCATCTGGCAAACAGTCTGGACGGGTACCTATAGATAAACCAACAACATTTTCTTGACTTAAAGCAGCTTCAAATTTTTCACGTAAAACCTCTACTGGCGCATGTGTATTTGTAAATGCTTGAAAGTAGGCGATATATTTCCCTTCATGCCATTTTTCATGCATACGATTTTTGATTTGTTCAAATTGGACCTCTATTGGATCAGCGCGATTTCCTGCAAAGTCACCGCTTCCTGCTGCTGAGCAAAAAGTGCAACCGCCATGTGCTACTGTACCGTCTCGGTTTGGACAGTCAAAGCCACCGTCTAAGGCAACTTTAAATATTTTTTCACCGAAATGTTGTTTTAAATGATAATTGAATGTATGGTAGCGTTTATCTTCAAAAGCATATGGAAAAACAGAACCCATAATAAAATTCGTCCTTTCAATATAATGTATCTCAAAATTTTAACATATTTATCAGCTGATAGGACAGCTAATTAAATGATTTTGTACTTAAGAAGCATATTTAAATATAAAAGTAAGATTTACATATCTAAAGCAACACAAGATTTTTACTTGCAACATATTGATAAATTTCATAAGATAGAGAGGAATGAGCATATAAATAAACAGTGCGATCAGGTGCTTGTGAAAAGTTTTCTATCACTGTTTTGATACAATGGAGTAGTAGCTTAATTGTTTTCTAAAGAGAGTTAGTGGTGGTGCGAACTAATGATAAACATTAAGTGAACTTACCGGCATAAATGACATTATGAACATCTCTTACTATTATAATGAAGTGCACATTTTGTGAATGAGGGTGGTACCGCGGCTTTTGTCGTCCCTAAACTGAATGATAGTTTGAGATGTTTTTTATATAGGAGGAATCACAATAGTGAATTATAACCATCAACAGATTGAAAAGAAATGGCAAAATTATTGGCTAGAGAACAAGACATTTAAAACAGAAGATCATTTAGGACAGAAAAAGTTCTATGCTTTAGATATGTTCCCTTATCCATCTGGAGCAGGCTTACATGTTGGCCATCCAGAAGGTTTCACAGCTACAGATATTATTTCTCGTTATAAACGTATGCAAGGTTATAATGTTTTACATCCAATGGGTTGGGATGCATTCGGTTTACCAGCTGAACAATATGCCTTAGATACAGGTAATGACCCAGCAGAGTTTACTCAACGTAATATTCAAACATTCAAAAGACAAATTCAAGAACTTGGATTTAGTTATGATTGGGACCGTGAAATTAGTACTACTGACCCTGAATATTATAAATGGACACAATGGATTTTTATTCAATTATACAAAATGGGCTTAGCTTATATTGATGAAATTCCGGTAAATTGGTGTGAGGCGTTAGGCACTGTATTATCAAATGAAGAAGTTGTAGATGGTGTATCTGAACGTGGCGGTCACCCTGTTGTCCGTAAACCGATGAAACAATGGGTATTAAAAATCACGGCCTATGCTGACAGACTTCTTGAAGACCTTGAAGATTTAGATTGGCCAGAGTCAATCAAAGACATGCAACGCAATTGGATTGGACGCTCAGAAGGGGCTAAATTAACGTTTGATATTGAAAATACTCAAGAAGAGATTGAAGTCTTTACAACACGACCAGATACAATTTATGGTACAAGCTTCCTTGTTTTAAGCCCAGAACATCACTTAGTTAATACCATTACAACAAGTGAACAAGCGGATAAAGTAAAAGCTTATCAAGACGAAGCGGCTAAAAAATCAGATCTTGAACGTACTGATTTAGCAAAAGAAAAATCAGGTGTGTTTACAGGCGCTTATGCGATCCACCCATTAACAGGTAAACAGCTACCAATTTGGATTGCAGATTATGTGTTAGCTTCTTATGGTACAGGTGCTGTGATGGCTGTTCCAGGTCATGATGAGCGTGACTATGAGTTTGCTAAAACATTTGATTTACCAATTATTACTGTTATTGAAAATGACGAAGATAGCTATTACACAGGTGATGGTGCGCACGTTAATTCAGAAGCATTGAATGGATTAAATAATGAAGAAGCGATTCAAAAAGCGATTGAACTTCTTGAAAGTAAAGGCATTGGTGAAAAGAAAGTAAATTATAAATTAAGAGATTGGTTATTCAGTCGTCAACGTTACTGGGGTGAACCAATCCCTGTAATTCATTGGGAAGATGGTTCAATGACGACTGTCCCTGAAAATGAATTACCATTACTATTACCAAAAACAGATCAAATTAAGCCATCTGGTTCAGGTGAATCTCCATTAGCTAATATTGAAGCGTTTATTAATGTAGTCGATCCTGAAACAGGTATGAAAGGACGTCGTGAAACAAATACGATGCCTCAATGGGCTGGTAGTTGTTGGTATTATTTACGTTACATTGATCCTAACAATGATCAAATGTTGGCAGATCCTGAAAAATTAAAACATTGGTTACCAGTTGATTTATATATTGGTGGCGTTGAACATGCCGTGCTTCATTTACTTTACGCAAGATTTTGGCATAAAGTGTTATATGATATTGGCGTAGTGCCTACAAAAGAACCTTTCCAAAAATTATTTAACCAAGGTATGATTTTAGGTGAAGGTAATGAAAAAATGAGTAAATCAAGAGGTAATGTCGTTAACCCTGATGATATTATCCAATCTCATGGAGCGGATACGTTACGATTATATGAAATGTTTATGGGACCTTTAGATGCTTCGATTGCTTGGAGCGAAAAAGGATTAGACGGTTCACGTCGCTTTTTAGATCGTATTTGGAGATTATTCGTAACAGAAGAAGGCGGTTTATCAGAAAAAGTGGTTCAAACTGAAACGCCAGATTTACAAAAAGTTTATCATCAAACGGTTAAAAAAGTGACAGAAGACTTCGAATCACTCAACTTCAACACAGCTATAAGTCAATTAATGGTATTTATTAACGAATGTTATAAAGTAGATCAAATTAATAAATCATATGTTGAAGGATTTGTTAAAATGTTATCGCCAATCGCGCCGCATATTGGTGAAGAATTATGGCGTATTTTAGGTCATGAAGGTACGATTACTTATCAACCATGGCCAAGCTTTGATGAAAGCTTATTAGTCGATGATGTCATTGAAATCGTGGTACAAGTTAACGGTAAAGTACGTGCTAAATTAGAAACACCAAAAGATGCCACAAAAGAAGCATTAGAATCACTTGCTTTATCGAATGAGAACGTTAAAGCTTCAATTGAAGGCAAATCAGTGAAAAAAGTGATTGTAGTACCACAAAAATTAGTTAATATCGTTGCAAAGTAAGGGCTTTGCCATAACTATATTTGAGTGATATGGTACTCTTGGAAGTACAACGTTAAAGTTAAAATTAATATATTTGAAAGGATGTTATTTATGAAGGAAATTTCAGTTGATGAGTTAAAATCTTTAATTCTAAGTTCTGAACCCGTAAATATTGTGGATGTTCGTGAAGATGAAGAAGTAGCAATGGGTATGATTCCAGACGCTGAACATATTCCAATGAATCAAATTCCAGATGAATTGAATCATTTTAGTAAAGACACTACTTACTATATCGTTTGTGCTGGCGGTGTAAGAAGCGCTAAAGTTGTTGAATATTTAAATGATCAAGGTATTGATGCTGTTAACGTAGAAGGCGGCATGAAAGCATTTGGCGATGAAGGATTAGAATATAAACGTATTTAAATGATAAAAAGAGGTTGAGATATGACATTATCTCAACCTCTTTTATAGTGCGCCCGGCATGGGTAACATCTTGACGGTGAAAGTCCGTTACAGGCTTGGTAGTAGGAACTGTTAGCGAAGGACAAGGGTGTCCACTGCGAAGAGGAATCTGAAGGAAGTCGGACGCAAACACTCGCACTGACGAACAGAAACATCATACTAAGGCTATGTAGAATGGATGAATCTGCTATACAAGATAAAGTCCTATACTACCCGAGTTCTATATAGTAAATGATGTGGTGACATGAGTGGAAAGAGGTTACACCTTACCCGGGGAGGTCTCATAAGCGATTCGTAGAATCGTAGTAACAACGAATTATGAGAAATCAGCAGAAGTCATAGTAGGTATAAACATATCGAAGGACTGAACAATATTAAATACAAAGTAAAGAATGGAGGTTATAGATTTACGGTGTGCAGAAAACGGTTTATACCGGCAACTTATAGAAAGATAAGTAGTGGAACGAAAAAAGGATATATAAGTGTGTACAGTAAATCTTAGGTGAAATGAAAGAAATGTATCGTGAGTCTCCATCTTTGATGGAACTTGTTGTAAGACCAAACAACATTGAAAAAGCAATTAAGAAAGTGAGAAAGAACAAAGGTGCACCTGGAATTGATGGTATGAGTGTTAGTGACTTGAATAGGCACTTCTCGCAGTACTTTCCTCAAATTCGAAAGAAACTGCTTGATGGTACATACAAACCACAAGCAGTAAGGAAAGTTGAAATCCCAAAATCAAATGGGAAAAAACGAGTGTTGGGTATTCCTGTCGCAAGAGATAGAGTTATCCAACAAGCCATTAAACAAGTCATTGAACCTAAAATTGACCGTACATTTTCAAATCACAGTCATGGTTTCAGACCAAATCGTAGTACAGGTACTGCATTGAAGCAATGTGCATTATACTATGAAGAAGGTTATTCAGTCGCAGTCGACTGCGACTTAAAACAATGTTTTGATATGTTAAATCATGACAAGTTAATGTATCTATTTGAGCGTCATATCCAGGATAAAACTATTTCTAAGTTCATTCGTAGAAGTCTACAAGTTGGTGCCATTGACCTCAATGGTAACTACAAGAATAAAGAAATCGGTGCACCGCAAGGTGGCGTTATATCGCCGCTATTATGTAACATCTATCTGCATGAATTAGATAAAGAACTGGAAAAACGTGGACATCGTTTTATTCGCTACGCTGATGACTTCGTCATCTTTGTGCGTTCAAAACGAGCAGGCCAACGTGTTATGGAGAGTGTGACAAAATTCATCGAAAAGGATCTTAAACTTATTGTAAATAAGGAAAAGAGCAAGGTAGGTGCAGTCACACGTTTAAAGTTCTTGAGTTGTCTAATGACCAAAGTAAATGGCATTTATCGTTTCAGACCGACTATGGAAGCAAAAAGAAGTTTAAAACGCTCCTTAAGACGCCTAACGAAACGAAATAGACCAGGTACCTTCAGACAGATTATAACAGAAATCAATCAAGTGACTCGAGGGTGGATAAATTATTTTGGTAGAGGGTTTATTAAAGGCTTTTTAACAAAAGTACAATCATGGCTAAACCGTCGTATTAGACAACTGATTCTTAAAAGATGGAAGAAAACGAAAACAAAATACAAAATGTTACGTAAATATGGACTTGACCATGATAGCGCAATGAGAGTTTCACAATCACGTAAGAAGTATTGGCGACTCTCAAGTGTAAAAGAAGTCCATCGTGCGCTTACAACAAAACAACTCTACGAGTGGGGACTAATACCTTTAGTCCACCTCGCAGAGCTGGCTTACGCAAGATATTGAACCGCCGTGTACGGAACCGTACGCACGGTGGTGTGAGAGGACGAATAACCAAATAATGGTTATTCTCCTACTCGATTTGTTTCGATTTTATTCTTAAGAAAAGGGGCGCTTGCTCGTTATTTCTGCCTCTATTGCTCTCCAAATTAGAATAATCCGGCTCCAGAAAGCTCTCCCCTCAACAAAAAGCCCAGGGCGCATCGTTACAAAGGTTCGCCTGCTCATTGTCATTCGCATGCATAAGAAACACTAATTTACTATGTTCAAAGTGTTTCTTATGTTGCTTCCTGGGCGATTTTGCTCGGGGCCAAACCGCTTTCTTCCGCACTTTTTATTAATCCGGCTCCCAATTGCAGGATCCTCGATAATACTACGTGACGCGCAAAAATCAAAGAGCGATTTTCGCTTGTCCCTAGGTATTACTCGAATCCTGACCGCAATTGTCCGCACTTTTTATTAATCCGGTTTCGCGCTGCAAAACTCTCAACAAAATGAGACGCCTCACTAAAACCAAAGAACGGTTTGAGTTCGACGCTCGATTTTGTTCGAGTTATGACCGCAGCGCTTCACACTTTTTTAAATAAGGCCTGCGTTGTATCCTGCGACGTATCCGGTGACTAGGGCGCAGGTGATGTTGTAGCCGCCTGTGTAGCCGTGAATGTCTAATACTTCACCGCATAAAAAGAGTCCTTCAGTGATTTTGGATTCCATTGTAGTAGGTGTGATTTCTTTAATGGAGACGCCACCACCTGTGACAAATGCTTTTTCAATGGGTAAGGTACCGTTAACGTTAAAAGTAAAGCCTTTCAATTGATTGATTAATGCTGCTAATTGTTGATTACTTAGATGATGAAAAGTTGTATCTAATGGAATGTCACTTTGCTCCAGCATAAACATAAGATAACGCTCTTCAATAAGGCCTTTGAGACTATTTTTAATCATTTTATCTTTATCTTGTTGAAGCCGATGTACGATTTCTTGTCTAAGTTGATCATGATTAAGTTCAGGAAATGCATCTATTTGCATTTGTATGGTTTGTTGTTTTTGTTTCTGTTGTTCTTTGTAGACGAATTGACTACATCTTAATGCAGCAGGGCCACTGATACCAAAGTGCGTAAACAACATATCCATTTGATGTGTGATTCTTTTTTTACCATTGTGTTTTAAAACAGAAAGACCTACATTTTTGAGGCTCAATCCTTTTAATGCTTTCGATTTTATAAAAGGCTCATTAGATGTAATAGGCACTTCAGTTGGGAATAAAGTTGTAATCTGATGGCCTAGTGATTGAGCGAATTGATAACCATCGCCTGTAGAGCCAGTATGTGGCACGCTTGTTCCACCAGTTGCAATAATCACAGATTTTGACTGAAATGATTGTTGATTAGCGATTTGTACATTAAATGTGTGATCATCATTTTGAGTAATATCGGTTACTTTTTGTTCTTCGATAATGTCGACGTTATTTTTGTGTAATTCTTGGAGTAGGACATCAATGACATCCTGAGAGCGGTTAGAAACCGGGAACATTCTGCCATGATCTTCTTCTTTTAACTTTAAACCTCTACTTTGAAAAAATTCGATAATTGATTGGTTATCAAAGGTTGAGAAAGGACTATACATAAATTTTCCATTACCTGGGATGTGTTGAATAATCTCTTCATAAGGTAAATTATTTGTCACGTTACATCGGCCACCACCCGATATTTTCAACTTACGTCCTAGTCCTTTTTTCTTTTCAATAAGTAATACTTTTTGGTTGAATTGGCTAGCAGAGATGGCAGCCATAATACCACTAGGTCCACCACCGATGACAATTGTTTGAAATTGCATGTTAAAACTCCTCTAATATTAATGTTTTAATTTTAACATATGATTATAGCGTGTATAATGATTGTATTATGTTATAATATGAATTTGAATATTGATAGAGTAGGTAGGTTAAGCTATGAGTGAAAATAAGGAATTAGTTCGAGGGACCTTTTTACTAACTTTAAGTATTTTAATTACTAAGATTTTAGGTATTATTTATATTATTCCGTTTTACCGAATTATAGGTGGTGCTGATAACTTAGCACCCTTTAACTATGCTTATGGTCCTTATAATATTGCGATTGCCGTAGCGACAGCCGGTGTGCCTTTAGCAGCGTCTAAGTATGTCGCTAAATATAATGCACTGGGTGCGTATAGGGTAAGTCAGAAGTTATATCGATCAAGTTTTCTTGTAATGTCGATTACCGGTATCATTGGATTTATCGTATTATATGTATTATCTCCAACAATCGCCGAATTAACGATTGCTAATAATACAGATCAACAAGCAGGATGGACTGTAGATCAAATCACAGCAGTCATGAGAACGATTAGTTTTGTTGTCATTTTTATTCCTGTATTAGCGACTTGGCGTGGTGTTTTTCAAGGGTATCAATCCATGGGACCTACTGCATTGTCAGAAGTGACAGAACAAATTGCTCGTATTTTATTTATTCTAGTAGGAAGCTATCTTGTTTTAAATGTCTTTGATGGTAGTATCTTGTTTGCAAACGGTATTGCAACATTTGGTGCTGCTATTGGGGCAATAGCTGGTATATTAACGCTCTGGTGGTACTGGATCAAACGCCGTCATGGCATTAATAAAATGACCGAATCTGATCATACAGGCATCGATGTGTCATACGGTAAAATGTACAAAGAAATTGTGTCATACAGTATTCCTTTTGTTATTGTCAGTTTGCAGTTTCCTTTAATTATGATTATTGACCAACTGACACATAATAACGCATTGAGTATCGCAGGGGTGGCTACTGAATTACAAGATTCATTATTTACAATGTTGAATATGACTACAAATAAAATTGTAATGATTCCAACCTCGTTAGCGGCTGGTTTTGCGATCAGTTTAATTCCTTTCATTACTAAAACGTTTGAAAAAGGGGATTTAACTGAGATGCATCGTCAGATTCGGACAGCGTTAGGTGTGTTAATGTTTATTACAGTACCTGCAAGTTTAGGTATTATGGCTTTAGCAGTACCTTTATATACTGTATTCTATGAGTATAGCTTTGTAGGTAGTCGTTTATTATTTATTTATGCACCAATTTCAATATTGATTTCCCTATACAGTGTGACAGCGTCAATGGTTCAAGGGATTAACAAGCAGAAGTTAACGATTTTTATCGTGATTTTTTCTATTGTAGTCAAACTTATTCTAAACGTACCTCTTATCATTGCATTGCACACAGCTGGTGCTATTTTAAGTACAGCTATCGCACTTTTTGTTGCAATTGGCTGTAATTTTGTTGTATTAAAAAAATATGCTCATTTCCATTTTAGAGAAACAATATATGATGTATGTCGTATTTTAATCTATAGTTTTATTATGATGATTGGTGTAGAAATAATTGCATTCATTTTAGGATTCTTTATTTCACCAGAAAGTCAAATTAGTGCATTAATCATGACAGTTGTTTGTGCATTAATTGGTGTCATCATTTATGGTGTCATTGTGATGAAAACACGTTTAGCTGATAAGTACTTAGGTGATATTCCTAATAAAATTCGTCGTAAGGTTGGATTTTTAAAATGAGATTAGATAAATTTTTAGCGCAAATGGGTTATGGTACGCGTACAGAAGTGAAACAAGCCATCAAAAAGGGACAGGTATCCATTAACGACAAAACGGTTAAAACACCAAAGCAACATATTGAACCTGATAATGATGTAATTCAATATAAAGATAAAGTCGTTCAATATGAACCTTATGTTTATTTAATGTTAAATAAACCGAAGAATGTTATTTCAGCAACTGAAGACGATCGTCATCAAACAGTTATTGATCTTATTCATGACTATCAACACTTAGATTTATTTCCGGTTGGACGTTTGGATAAGGATACAGAAGGATTATTATTAATTACAAATGATGGTCAATTTAATCATCGAATTATGAGTCCAAATCAAAAGGTACCAAAAACGTATTATGTACAAGCTAAAAATCCTATCACAGAGAAAGATATTGCATATTTTGAACAAGGTGTCGAATTAAGTGACGACACGTGTCGCCCGGCAAAACTTGAAGTACTAAATGAGTCTACCGAAGCACTTGTTACGATAGAAGAAGGTAAATATCATCAAGTTAAGCGAATGTTTCACGCTATAGATAATGAAGTTTTATTTTTAAAACGGATGGCTATCGGTGCTTTAAAATTAGATGATGATCTTGAAAAAGGGACCTATCGCAAATTAACTGAGGATGAAATTCACTTATTTGATTAAGTGATAGAAATAGAACGTAAAGATTATGTTTTGTTTTAAGTGGACAGGGTAAATAATACTCAAATTATATATGAGGTGATGAAATTGGCTAAATCAAATCAACTATTCAGAGCATTACTTGGTATTGGTGGTGCTGTAGCTGCAGTCGTTTTATCCAAAAAAGAAAATAGAGATAAGTTGAAAAATGAAATAAACAAATATAAAGAAAATCCAGATCAATATAAACAACGCGCTCAAGAAAAAGCATCACAAGTCGGTGGCGCTGCAGCTGAAGAGTTCCAAAAAGTTAAAAAAGATCCAAAAGCTTACGTTAATGAAGTGAAAGAAGATCCAAAATCTTTCTTAGCGGATAAAAAAGAAACGCTTTTAAATCCTGAGAAAAAAGAAGAGAAAAAAGAAAGAGTCGCTACATTTATCGATGAAGGTGGCGGCGACCCATCAAATAATTTACATGAGTCAACTGAAGAAAAATTAAAAGAAGAAAAATAATTTAATGCTTCATTTGATCTGAAGAGTTAAGGACTTTTATTTAATGCTGATAGAGCTTAGATTTTAGATCCTTAGCTCTATTTTTTTTACAATATAGTAAGTTCATGTATTTTTATCAACAAAATAGTAAGAAAAATCAGACAAAAATTTAGCGTTCTGACTGTTTTTTGATATTTAAATCATGTAAGATAGACTTAAGAACGTTCGAAAAGGAAGTTGATGAACATGTGGAAAGAAAAAGTTAAAGAATATGAAAATCAAATGATTGAAGATTTAAATGGCTTATTAAAAATCAAGTCGGTGCGTAATGATGAAGAAGCTTCAAAAGATGCACCAGTAGGACCTGGTCCAAAAGAAGCTCTAGAATATATGTATCAACTTGCAAAACGAGATGGTTTTAATACATACGATACTGATCATTTAGCAGGTCGAATTGAAGTGGGAAAAGGAGAAGACTTATTTGGTATTTTAGGCCATGTCGATGTGGTCCCAGCTGGTAATGATTGGGATACTGATCCTTTTGATCCTGTTGTAACAGAAGATCGCATTATTGCACGCGGTACTTTGGATGATAAAGGACCAACGATTGCTGCTTACTATGCGGTGAAAATTTTAAATGATATGAAAGTAGACTGGAAAAAAAGAATTCATATTATTATTGGGACAGATGAAGAGTCTGATTGGCAATGTACAGACCGTTATTTTGAAACAGAAGAAATGCCTACAATTGGTATTGCGCCAGATGCAGAATTTCCATTGATCCACGGGGAAAAAGGGATTACTACCTTTGATTTTGTACAAAATGAAAAAGTACAAGATGATGATGAGCCTGAAATCGAATTGAAATATTTCAATTCAGGGGAACGTTATAACATGGTGCCGGACTTAGCAGTGGCTAACGTGCTAGTTAAAGAAAATATGACAAATATGATTCAACAGTTCGAAATGTTTTTAGAAACACAAGGCCTAAAAGGTAGTTACGAGGTTGATAGTGGCGAACTTATTTTAAAAATAGTTGGTGTAGCTGTACATGGTATGGATCCGTCGATCGGTGTGAACGCTGGTCTTTATTTAATTCATTTCTTAAATACTTTAAATCTAAACTCTATGGCAAAACGTTGGGTCGAATTTGGTGACCATTATTTATTCGATTCACACTTTGGTGAAAAAATGGGTATGAAGTTCCATACAGATCATATGGGCGATGTGACAACAAATATTGGTACTTTATCCTTTGATCCAGAAAAAGGTGGCCGTTATGGTGTGAATTTAAGATATCCAGAAGGCTTTAATTTTGAACAATCTATCGAAAAGTTTGAAGCGGAAATTGCTCAAAAAGGATTTGGTATTGAAATGGGTAAAATTCAACACCCTCACTTTGTAGATCCTAAAGATCCATTTGTTCAAAAATTACTCAAAGCTTATCGTAACCAAACAGGTGATATGAGTCCTTCTTATACTATAGGTGGCGGAACATATGCGCGTAACTTAGATAAAGGAGTTGCTTTTGGCGCAATGTTTGATGACTCGGAAGACTTAATGCATCAAAAAAATGAATATATCACGAAAAAACAATTATTTAATGCAACAAGTATTTATTTAGAAGCGATATATTCAATTTGTGTGGAGGAATGAGTATGACAAAAGTATTATTAAACAACCAATTTGTAGACGAACAAGATGCAACTGTTTCATATCAAGATCGTGGATATAACTTTGGGGATGGTATTTATGAATATGTAAGAATCTACAACGATAAACTGTTCACACCAAAAGAGCACTTTGAACGCTTGTTTCGAAGTGCTAAAGAAATTGGGTTAGATCTTGATTTTACAATGGAAGAAATCATCGAGCGCGTGAGACAACTAGCAAAAATAAATAATGTATCGACAGGTGGGGTGTACCTTCAAGTAACAAGAGGAGTCGCACCACGAGATCATGCCTTCCCTAATCCACCCGTAGCACCAGTATTAACTGGATTTGTTAAGGCATATGACAGACCGTATGAAGATTTAGAAAAAGGGGTGTCGGTTGTTACCACTGAAGACATTCGTTGGTTGAGATGTGACATTAAAAGTTTAAATCTACTTGGTAACGTACTTGCGCATGAATATGCAACTAAATATAATGCTTCAGAGGCAATTCAACATCGCGATGGCATTGTGACAGAAGGAACAGCCAGTAATGCATTTGCCGTGAAAGATGGCGTGGTCTATTCCCATCCTACGAATAACCTTATTTTAAATGGTATTACACGCCAAGTCATTACATGGATTTGTGAAGATGAGGGTATTGAATTTAAAAATGAAACATTTGATGTGAACTTTTTAAAAGAAGCAGATGAAGTATTTATATCAAGTACTTCCATTGAAGTGATGCCAGTTGTTAAAATCGACGGAGACACATTAAATGGTGGTAAAGTGGGTAATATTACTCGTAGATTGCAAAAAGGTTTTGAGAAATATATACAATCTCATTCGTATTAACGATTCTAAAATTTTTGTGACAAATACACCAATGATAAAGGTAAAAAGACACAATTTGTGTCCCATTATTGGTTGAAAAATTTACGCTTTAATTATAAAATCTTTAATAAGCGCTAAATTAAAACGAGATTAAAATAATGATGTAAATATGGCTCTTGAACTTTTTCATGAGCCTTTTCTATTTGAAAGTGAGGTGAACAGGTTGTGGAGCAATTTTACCAACTAGGATGGACACTAGATTCTGCTGGAGGCGCATCTGGTGAAGCGTATATGGCGGAACAAGATGGTCAAAAGTTATTTTTAAAACGCAATTCTAATCCTTTTATTGCAGCGTTATCCGCTGAAGGTATTGTACCTAAATTGGTATGGACGAAACGTATTGAAACTGGAGAAGTTGTCACAGCACAACATTGGAAAAATGGTAGAGAGCTTGATGCGCACGAAATGCAAGAAAATAGAGTTGCTTATTTACTTAAAAAGATACATTCTTCAGATCCTCTCCTAGTAATGTTAAAACGAATGGAAATGGAACCAATCACCCCAGAAATTATGTTATCTAAAATTAATGCTTCTTTATCTAGAGAAGTCATGTCTCATCATGTTGTTAGAAAGGCGCTTATTTATTTAGAAGAACATGTGCCAGAATTCGATCCGCGTTTTTATAGAGTGGTTCACGGTGATGTTAATCACAATAACTGGTTACTTTCTGACAAAGATGAATTATTTTTAGTGGATTGGGAAGGGGCTATGATTGCCGATCCAGCCATTGATATTGGTATGTTGCTTTACAACTATGTTCCCGAAAGTAAATGGGGAGCTTGGTTTGAGGTCTATGGTGTAAAAGATACCATCAATTTAAGACAACGCATGAAATGGTATGCTGTCATTCAATCAATTGGTATGGTTCAATGGAATGAAGAACATAAACGTTTTAAAGATATGAATACTTGGTTAGAGTTTTTAAGTGAACTCATTCAACGCAATGTATTCATTTAAGGAGCTAACACTATGAGAATGAGAAATAAACCGTGGGCTGAAACTTATTTAAGAGAGCATAAAGATATTGTAGATATTGACGGTAATCACGCTCAGCATTTAAGAGAGTGGTTTCAAAATGATCAACCCATCCACATTGAAGTAGGGTCTGGAATGGGCAAATTTATCACAACATTAGCTGCTCAGAACCCCGAAATTAATTTTATATCAATTGAACGAGATAAAAATGTTATGATTCGTGTGCTCGATAAAGTATTAGAGCAAAATTTAACAAACATTAAATTAATATGTAATGATGCTCAAACATTAACGGAATATTTTCAACCTCACGAAATTGATCGTTTATATTTAAATTTTTCTGATCCATGGCCGAAGAAGAGACATACTAAACGTCGATTAACTTATCATACATTTTTAAAGATTTATCAACATATTTTAAAAGAAAACGGTGAAATTCATTTCAAAACAGATAATCGAGGTTTATTTGCTTATAGTCTAGAGAGTATGTCTCAGTATGGTATGTATTTTACCAAGCTCAATTTAAATCTTCATGAGGAAGATGATGAAGATAATATTCCAACTGAGTATGAATATAAGTTCTCTGAAAAGGGTTCTAGAATTTACAAAATGATTGCTAAATTTCACCAACAAACTGAATGACATGAGATTGACGAGATGCTGTTTTAAATGACAGCTCTCGTTTTTTTATATTTGAAATATAGCAACTTTTAAAGATACACTGAACTTACATACAAGGAGTGATAAAAATGCAAATAGGGCAATTTAAAATTGATGCTTTAGATGGTGGTATCACACATATGGATGGCGGGGCGATTTTTGGTGTTGTTCCAAAACCTTTATGGGAAAAACGTTATCCAGTAAATGACCGCAACCAAGTGCCATTAGTGACCCATCCCATTTTAATACGTACCCCTGATAAAAATATTGTGATAGATGCGGGAATTGGTAATGGGAAACTAACAGAAAAACAAATTCGTAATTATGGAGCAGATCATGAGTCAAATATCGTGGATAGCTTAAAAACGTTTGATTTAACCGTTTCAGATATTGACCTTGTCTTAATGACCCATCTTCATTTTGACCATGCTACAGGTCTGACAAATGAACAGGGAGAAGCTATTTTTCCAAACGCTTATCATTATGTTCAACAAGATGAATACCATGAGTTTATCGCACCCAATATAAGAAGTCAGGCGACATATTGGAAAATCAATAGAGGGACTTTTGAAAATAAAATGATCTTATTTGAAAATAGTATTGAGCCTTATCCTGGTATTTTAATGAAACATACTGGGGGACATAGTTATGGACATGCTGTGATAGAGTTACAAAGCGACAATGAAAAAGCAGTGCATATGGCAGATATATTATCCACTACAGCGCATGCTAATCCGTTGTGGGTTACTGCTTATGATGATTATCCTATGCAATCGATTCGTGAAAAAGAACGACTTACCAATTACTATGTGGCAAATGATTTTTGGTTCTTGTTTTATCATGACAGTCGTTATTTAGCAGCCAAATTTGCCGCAGATTTGAAATCAACAACCTCTGTTGTGGAACGTCCTAACTTTTATAATGATGAAGAACTATAAAAAGGTGGCGTGGTTGGAAAAGTCATCCAACCCACACCACCTTATTGTTTAGATACGAGCCCGTTTTAATGATCGAACATATTATATTGATTGAGATACACTGAAAGCATTAAATCTCAAAAATATCGATGACCTGTCCATTATATGCATCAGCGATAAATTCATAATGATAAATTTGGCCGTTTCGTTCGGCGCTAATGCCACCTTTGTATATTTCATATTCAATACCAAACTTTTGATAAGTTGTGGGTTCGTAAACGATATAAGATCCTGTTACATTTTTAAAATAACTTTTAACAGACTCAATTAATTGTTCTGGAGAGTAATAATGGACTGTGCTTTTTTTTAAAATGTAAAAATAACTCAGTGTAAGTAATGAGCCAATGGTGATGGGTATCAACAGTGGCCAATTTTTCTTTACTAACATTTCGAACCTCCTACCTAAAACCTTATTTATAGTTTACCATAGACTAAATGATATACTAAATAAAAAAGATGATATAAAAGGAGCGATTGTATGCATCAAAATACGATACATCTTATTAAAGCATTAACAGAACTACATGGGGCACCGAATTTTGAACACCGTGTAAGAGCATTTATGAAGGAACAAATGAAAGATGTTGTAGATGACTTTGTCTATGATCGTATGGGTGGATTTTACGGTGTGAAAAAGAGCCAAAATCCTAATGCACGACGTGTTATGGTCTCTGCGCATATGGATGAAATTGGCTTTATGGTCACTGAAATCACGTCAAATGGATTTTTAAAATTTACAGCGTTGGGTGGCGTTGCTAATGATATTTGGCAAGGCCAACGTTTAAAGGTTTTAACTTCAAAAAATGAAGAAATTTATGGCGTGGTGGCGAATATTCCAAAACACTTTAGAACAGGGCAAGAAGGCGCACCAAAGATTGAAGATTTATTATTAGATATCGGAGCAGAAAACGATCAAGAGGTGATTGAACGTGGAATTGAAATAGGAGACGCCATCGTACCTCATACTGAATTACTCCAGTTATCTGAGAATAGATATGCGGCTAAAGCTTGGGATAATCGTTACGGTTGTGTGATTGCTTTAGAATTATTAGCAGCATTAAAAGATACGTCGCTAGATTTTGATTTATATGTAGGTGCGAATGTTCAAGAAGAAGTGGGTCTAAGAGGCGCTGAAGCCGCTTCACGATTAATTGATCCTGATGTTGCTTTTGTCGTTGATTGTTCGCCCGCAAATGATATGAAAGGCAAACAAGGATTGTCAGGTGAACTAGGTAAAGGTGCATTACTTAGAATTAAAGATGGCACAATGTTGCTTAAACCTAGCTTTAAATCCTTTTTACAAACGATTGCTAATGAACATAATGTGAAATATCAACATTACATTTCACCTGGAGGGACAGACGGTGGGGTGATTCATAAATCCAATATCGGAGTTCCTACTGCAGTAATAGGGGTTTGTGCACGATATATTCATAGTTCTGATGCAGTATTTGATATACGCGATTATGAACAAGCGAAAAAATGGTTAACGACATCAATTCAATCACTTGATGAACAAACAATTAGCCAGTTACAATATGAATGATTGGTAGGTGTATAATTTGAAACAACTAGAATCTGAAAAACAATATGAAACGTATAAACAAAAACAAACCATCTTTTTATTTTCTGCAGACTGGTGTCCAGATTGTAAAATAATTGAACCAGATTTACCTCAAGTTGAAGAAAAATATCCTCAATTTGAGTTTGTGATGGTGGATCGAGATCAATTTATTGATTTAGCTATAGAGGAAGGCATTATGGGTATCCCAAGTTTTCTTGTTTATCAAAACGGAGAACGTGTAGGAGACTACATTGGTAAAGAAAGAAAAACAATTGAACAAATCGAACAATTTATTGATCAATTTTCATAATTTTTTCGCCCTTGGGACCTTGTTTTTCCTAGTCCTAGGGGCATATTTATTGTAAACTAATAAAAGGCACGAAATTAGGAGTGAAAAGATGAACATCTTTAAAATGAGAGACGAATTAAAGTCACGTTTAGCACATTTAGATGTAGCCTTTCAATTTAATCGTGATGAAGAGTCTTTAAGAATTTACAGAGTTGATAATAATAAAGGTGTTACAGTTAAACTGTCACCAATTGTTGCTAAATATAATAAAGGTCAAACTAATATTATTGACGAGATTCTTTATTATGTTGAAGAAACCATTTATCAAATGAAAGATGAAGCGCATAAAAGCGTTGATCAAATAAATATTTTTCCAGTTATACGTGCAACAAGCTTTCCTACTAAAACGAATGAGGGCCATGAATTTATTACTGACACACATACGGCAGAAACAAGAATTTATTATGCCCTAGACTTAGAAAAATCGTATCGTTTAATAGATGAAAAGTTACTTGATGAACTAAAAATGACACAGCAACAAATACGTGAAATTGCGATGTTTAATTTAAGAAAACTTGATAATACGTATTCAGTTGATGACGTAAAAGGAAATTACTTTTATTTTATTAATACAAATGATGGTTATGATGCAAGTCGTATTCTTAACCGTGCATTAATGAGAGAGTTTGAAAAGCATTGTGAAGGTGAAATGTTAGTAGCAGTACCACATCAAGATGTTTTAATCATTGCTGATATTCGTAATAAAACAGGATATGATGTGATGGCTCACTTAACAATGGAATTTTTCACAAATGGCTTAGTACCTATAACGTCAATGTCATTTAGTTATGCCAATGATCATTTTGAACCAATATTTATATTGGGTCAAAACAATAAAAAGAAACAAGATAACGCACCGAATGTGGTACAACATTTACGTGCAACAAAAGATCAAAAAAATAAGGAGTAGAAGGAAATGAATTTATTTTATAATCCAAAAGGTGTTGGAGACGTTGCCTTTTTACAAATTGAGACGGTTGAGGGACCATTTACTTACGAAACATTAAATAATATTACAGTTATTAAGAAAGATGATAAGGTAGTTGGTTTTAATTTATTTAATGCCTCCCAACATTTATCTCTTAATGGGAATGGTTTAATTAAACTAACCGAATCATTAGCTGAAGAAATACAAACAATGATTGATCAAGAAAATGTCGATTATCAATTAGATATTGATTTTTCACCTAAATTTGTTGTAGGTTACGTCGAGAAAAAAGAAAAACATCCTAATGCTGATAAATTAAGTATTTGTCAAATCGATGTGAAAGATGACGTATTACAAATTGTTTGTGGTGCACCGAATATCGATGAAGGTCAAAAAGTCGTTGTAGCTAAAGTAGGTGCTGTTATGCCAAGTGGTATGATTATCAAAGATGCTGAATTAAGAGGTGTTGCATCAAGTGGTATGGTTTGTTCCATGAAAGAGTTAAATTTACCAAATGCACCACAAGAAAAAGGCATTATGGTGTTAGATGATGATTACCAAGTAGGGCAACCGTTTTTTAATGAATAAAGGAAGGTGGTGTTTAAATGAGCTGGTTTGATCATTTATTTGGTGAAGATAATCAAAAGCATCAACCTAAAAGAACATCAGAACGACATAATACACTTTCTAATAAAAACGAAAATGACCTCTTGCCCCAATCGAATGAAATATATAATCGTCCAAGAGGAAAATTTCGCTTTCCAATTGATATGCATGATACAGAACCAACATCGAATGATTTTCAACATTCTCATGCATCAGAGGAAAAAGAACCAGAACGCAAGGAACATTCTACTCAGCATGCTAAGCCTTCATTCACTTTTAATCGAAATGAAAGACGGCATCGTGGGGATAGAGTAACAGACCGAACTTCTAATAAAACAACGAACGCACAATCATCGCAGCGTTCTTCTAATGAAACGCATTATCATCATCAACCTAAAGAAAGAAACGAGTCACGTTCAACTACATATCGTAATCATGAACCAATCAAACCGACATATCATCAACGTGATTTTAAGGCTAGCCAAGTACCATCTGCAATTTTTGGTACAAAAGAGCCGAAAGCATTTGAAAACAGTGGTTTAAATCCTATTTCGCACTCAACTACAGAAGAACGTGATACGCAACAAGAAGCAGAAAAAGAAAGACATACCAATACGTCGCAACACCACGTAAAACCTCAAACACCAAATTATTCAAAAAAAGATAATACGATTAATATCGAAAATATCTATGCTTCTCAAATTGTTGAAGAAATTCGTCGCGAACGAGAGAAAAAAGTACTTCAAAGAAAACGTTTTAAAGAAGCTTTAGAACAAAAGAAATCGCGTAATTACAACAGTGACAATGCGGATATGGAAAAAGCTATTGATGAAATGTATGCATCACAAGCGAGACAATTACTAGGTAAAGATAAAGTGGATAATGAATTTGTTTCACAAGACAATACGGCTCAAATTGACCATCAAGAAAATGAAGAACCACAAGCACAAGCGAAGGAACAACCATCCACTGAAGACACGAATGAGTTTCAATATGAAGAAGTCGATTTAACTCAGTTTGATCAAGATGACGCTTACTCACAAGTAGAAAACAACCATCAAGATATGACTGATTCAACACAAGCAATTGAAGACACTGAAGCAGTTAATCCTAGTAATCAGGTAACGGAACAAATTGAAGAAGAGATGAATCAAAGTGATGATTCGGAAAAACCAAATGATGTGGTTAGTGATGAATCAGAAGAGGAAACTCATCCACACAACGAGGTTGAAGTTATTGAAACACCTGATCACTATGACACATTAGAAGCAACGGTTGATCCAGAAGAAGAAATACCCTCAGCATCGCAAGAGGAAACCATAGATGAACAAGAAGCGACTCGCAATACAGTGGAGCTTGATAATGATAGGGTAGAGGAACAAGAAGCGGAAGCACCTGTTTCAAGTCAAAATGAAACGATTCAATCAACTGAAGATGAGTCAGTCGACAATACTGAGACAGATCATGACAATGATCACTTACCAAGTCAATCGACTGTGAATGTACCTGAGTTAGAACCTGAAATGGGTCAATCCACACCGGTGGAAATTTCCGCGCAAAAGGATGAAGAAGATGAAGAGCGTCACGATGTTTCTGAGCAACAATCAACGTCTTCCTCAGCTGATGTAAAAGAGAAACCTAAAACACCTATACGTAAAGGAAGTAAGCCATTTAATGTCTTGATGACACCATCAGATAAAAAAAGATGGCAACAATCTCAAACTACAGCGTCAAAACAAAATATGAAATCGAATACTGCTAAACAAAAAGATCTTGTCGAGCAGACTGATAAAAATAAAGAAACAAACCATGACGACGCTAGTCAGGAGGTTCAGACCTCTAACACTGCCTCAGAAAACGTAACTGAATCTAAAACAGTGAGTGACACAAACACTAATCAAACAACAACACAACCCGCTTTACGTAGAGGGCCAAATATTAAATTGCCTAGCATCGACTTATTGGATGTACCTGAAACTCAAGAACGTGATGAAGAGTGGATTCAGTCCAAAAAAGATGAGTTGAATGAGTCCTTTTACTACTTTAATGTACCAGCTGAAGTTGTGAATGTTGTGGAAGGTCCAAGTGTGACTCGTTTTGAGTTATCTGTGGAAAAAGGCGTTAAGGTGTCAAGAATAACGGCACTTCAAGATGATATTAAAATGGCTTTAGCGGCCAAAGATATACGGATTGAAGCACCTATCCCTGGCACAAGTTTAGTAGGCATCGAAGTACCTAATCAAAAACCTACTAAAGTTAATTTAAGATCTCTTATTGAAACAGATACTTTTAAACAATCAGAATCCAAATTAACTGTGGCAATGGGAAGTCGTATTAATAATGATCCATTAATGATGGACATTGCGAAAACGCCGCACGCGCTTATTGCAGGGGCAACAGGTTCAGGTAAATCGGTATCGATCAATAGTATTTTAATCTCATTACTCTATCGGAACCATCCAGAGGAGCTTAAATTACTTCTGATTGATCCTAAAATGGTAGAATTAGCGCCATACAATGAATTGCCACATTTAGTAGCACCTGTTATTACTGATGTGAAAGCAGCTACACAAAGTTTAAAATGGGCAGTAGAGGAAATGGAAAAAAGATATAAATTGTTTGCCCAAAAACATGTCAGAAATATAACGGCTTACAATAAAAAAGTGAATTACGATGAACGTATGCCTAAAATTGTAATCGTAATCGATGAGCTTGCTGATTTAATGATGATGGCGCCACAAGACGTAGAACAGTCTATCTCAAGAATTGCGCAAAAAGCACGTGCATGTGGTATTCATATGTTAGTAGCGACACAACGCCCATCAGTGAATGTCATCACAGGATTAATAAAAGCTAACATCCCAACGCGTATTGCATTTATGGTATCATCAAGTGTGGATTCTCGTACGATTCTTGATAGTGGGGGTGCCGAACGCTTACTAGGATATGGTGATATGCTTTATCTTGGTGGTGGCATGAATAAACCAATTCGTGTTCAAGGTACCTTTGTATCAGACGAAGAAATTGATAGCGTTGTAGAGTATATAAAATCACAACGTGGTCCAGAATACCTATTCCAAGAAAAAGAGTTATTAAAGAAAACAGAAGAACCTGCCAAAGACGAGCTATTTGATGATGTATGTGAATTTATGGTACAAGAGCAAAGTATTTCAACTTCTCTCATACAAAGACATTTTCAAATTGGCTACAACCGTGCAGCGCGCATCATTGATCAACTTGAATCATTAGGTTACATTTCAGGTGCAAATGGCTCTAAGCCACGTGATGTTTATTTAACTGAAATGGAATTGGACGAAATATAAATTAAAGAAAGGAGCGATATGATCATGACTAAATATCATTTTGTCGGCATTAAAGGCTCTGGAATGAGTTCCTTAGCTCAAATTATTTACGATTTGGGTTATGACGTGCAAGGCTCTGATATTGATCAACATGTTTTTACAGAAATTGCACTGAAAAATAAAGGGGTTAAAATTTTACCTTTTAGTGCTGATAATATTGAAGAAGGATTAACAATCATTCAAGGTAATGCCTTTAAAGATACACATGAAGAAATCGCTCGAGCGCATGAACTTGGATTAAAAGTAATAAAATATCACGATTTTTTAAGTGAAGTTATTAATCAATATACTTCCGTTGCGGTGACAGGAGCTCATGGTAAAACCTCAACCACTGGCTTATTATCTCACGTGATGAATGGGGATAAAAAAACGTCATTCTTAATCGGGGATGGCACAGGTATGGGCTTACCGCAAAGTGATTATTTTGCCTTTGAAGCCTGTGAATATCGTCGTCATTTTTTAAGTTATTCACCGGATTATGCAATTATTACAAATATTGATTTCGATCATCCAGATTATTTTAAAGATATCGATGATGTCGTATCTGCATTTCAAAGCATGGCCAATAAAGTCAAAAAAGCAATTATTGCTTGGGGAGACGATCCGCATTTGCAAAAGTTAGATGTTGACGTTCCGATATATTATTATGGTTTTAATTCAGATATGGACGTTTATGCTGAAGATATTAAAACAACACCAAAAGGCACTTCTTTTAAAGTGTATGTTAAAGGAGGCTATTATGGTGAATTTTTATCACCACAATTTGGAGATCACAATATTTTAAATACATTAGCGGTATTAACCATTTGTTATCTAGAAGATATGAATATCGATAACATTAAAGAAGCTTTACTAACATTTGGTGGGGTCAAACGTCGATTTAATGAAACTGTCTCACAAGAGCATGATCAAATATTGGTCGATGACTACGCACACCATCCGAGAGAAATTAGTGCTACCATTGAAACAGCACGTAAAAAATATCCACATAAAGAAGTTGTGGCTATTTTTCAACCACATACATTCTCTCGTACTAAGGCTTTTTTACAAGAGTTTGCAGATGTTTTAAACCAAGCAGATCAAACATATCTATGTGATATTTTTGGTTCAATTCGTGAAAATCAAGGCGAATTGACAATTGATGATTTATTAAAACTCATTGATAATGCAAAATTAATCTCAGAAGATAATGTTAGTATACTTGAAAATCATGATAATGCTGTTTTATTATTTATGGGGGCAGGAGATATTCAAAAAGTGTTAAAAGCCTATATGGATAAAATTGGTCTAAATCATGACTTTTAATGTTTGAGATATCTTTTGATAGGTAATATAATAAACTAAATAGTATATTTTTATGTCAATTAGGAGGCGTTTACGAATGGAATGGATTTTACCCATCGCTGGTATTATTGCGGCAATTGCATTCTTAATTTTATGTATTGGAATCGTTGTTGTACTTGTGTCAGTTAAGAAAAATTTAGATCATGTTGCTAAAACACTTGACGGAGTTGAAGGACAAGTACAAGGGATCACACGTGAATCAACTGATTTACTTCATAAAGCTAACCGCTTAACTGAAGATATTCAAGATAAATCAGAACGTTTAAATTCAGTTGTTAATGCAGTAAAAGGTATTGGAGATTCAATCCAAACTTTAAATGGATCAGTTGACCGTGTAACTCACTCTATTACACACAACATTTCTCAAAATGAAGATAAGATTTCTCAAGTCGTGCAATGGTCAAATGTTGCTATGGAAATTGCTGATAAATGGCAAAACAGATCAGCACGTCGAGGAAGTGCGGCATACAAAACAACAAATGTTTCAGATGACGCTAAATCTCATACAAACAATGCACAATCACTATCTAACAAAGGTTTAGTGAACAATGAATATGAAAACAAAGACTTAAATGATTTCTCTACAAACCCAGAATCAGTTAATACAAAATATACAACATTAGACGATTCAAAAAAATAATATTACCTGATACGAAATCTTAGTCTTTAACCCGAAGCACTTAAATGAGTCCATAACCTTATTTAAGTGCTTTTGATTTAAGGAGGCCAAAAATATGGAAAAATATAACCGTGATTTATATTCAAAGGGATTAGAAAGTTATGAAGTGCCACAATATGAAAATCAAAAACGTTTAGATTTTGTATTCGGATTTGTGACTGGTGCCGTTTTAGGTAGTGCATTAGGTATTATATTAAATACTTCTTCAAAGTCATCTAAAGTAACGATTAATCCTAAAGAGAAAAAAATGCAATATAATACGACATCACCTCAAATTCGTGAAGAGGCTGAACGTAAAGCGAATGCAATTAAAGAACAAGCGCGCAATGTTGCTATCAACCATTCAGAAGACAATCAAACTCAAGAAGAACCTACAGCTTCTGAAATTTCCGCTCAAAAACGCGCAATTCAAAGTGAAGTCGATTCAGATCGTTTAGAAGGTCAAACAAAATATGAACAACCGGACAATACAGATGTATCTGCTTCACGTTTAGCAGAGGCTGCAAATGACAAAAATGAATCACTACAAAAAGAACAATCATCCTCAAAAGAAGAAGTATCAGAATCATCATTAGCAGCCCAACGCCGTGCGATCCAAAGCGAAGTTGATTCAGACCGTCTAGAAGGCCAAAAAGGTACAGAAAAATCAACAGATGACAAAGCATCCAAAGAAGAAGTGTCAGAATCATCATTAGCAGCTCAACGTCGTGCGATCCAAAGCGAAGTCGATTCAGACCGTCTAGAAGGTCAAAAAGGTTCAACAAAGAACGATAGTCGTCAAAATGAAGCGCAATTTGATAAAGGTGTTATCACTCACGATAAAAAAGATGAGAAAACATCTTCCAACAATACAAAAACAACTGCTAAAAAAACAACAAGTAAAGTTGAAAAGAAAAAATTTAATCAATAATTTTTAATATAAGCATGAGATAGGAAAATGGCTGAGCATTTGATTAGCGACATACTTTAACCAAAGTTATGCTTTAATAGTATGGTTAAACGTTGAGGCATGTGATGAACAAATTCCTTATCTCATGCTTTTTTTGAGTGCCATAAATAAAGTAGAGTATCTATTTGTCTAAATTTTCAAACAAAATAGACAATGACTATTGAATTTTGATACATTTATTGATATGATACTCAATATCTAATTAATGAATTTATTGCTTTAAAGTACATAAGATATTTATAGTTGAGGTGAGAGTATGACAAATAAGTTAGAAATATATCGAGAAGAAATTGAAGCACTAAACGATCAAATTTTAAAGTTACTTTCAAAAAGAGGAGAACTTGCTCAAAAGATTGGTGAAGAAAAAAGAAAACAAAGTACGGTAATATACGATCCTCAAAGAGAAAAAGAAATGTTGAATACATTAATTGATAAAAACGAAGGCCCATTTAATGATAATGTCATTAAACAATTATTTAAAGAAATTTTTAAAGCCTCAACTGATCTTCAAAAATCTGAAAATGAAAAGCATTTGTATGTCTCTCGTAAATTAAAACCTGAAGATACAATTGTACAATTTGATAATGGAGGTATTATAGGACAAGGACAAAAATCATTTGTGTTCGGTCCTTGTTCAGTAGAATCATATGATCAAGTTGAAGCAGTAGCTAAAAATTTAGCAGCCAAAGGTGAAAAGTTCATCCGAGGCGGTGCATTTAAGCCTCGTACTTCTCCGTATGATTTCCAAGGATTAGGTGAAGAGGGACTTCAAATTTTAGGTCAAATTAAACAAAAATATAATCTTAATACCGTGAGCGAAATTGTTCATCCGAATGATTTTGAAATCGCCGACCAATATTTAGATGTTTTCCAAATCGGTGCGCGAAATATGCATAACTTTGAATTGCTTAAAGAAGCAGGGCGCACAAACAAACCAATTTTACTTAAAAGAGGTCTATCCGCAACGATTGATGAATTTATCTATGCTGCTGAATATATTGCGTCTCAAGGTAATCAAAACATCATCTTATGTGAAAGAGGCATACGTACTTATGAAAAAGCGACACGCAATACATTAGATATATCAGCAGTACCTATTTTAAAACAAGGTACACATTTACCCGTGTTAGTTGATGTCACACATAGTACTGGTCGTAAAGATATTATGCTTCCAACTGCAAAAGCTGCATTAGCTGTAGGAGCGGATGGGGTAATGGCAGAAGTTCATCCAGAACCATCCGTTGCTTTAAGTGATAGTGGTCAACAAATGGATTTAAATGAATTTGACGAATTTTATGATGTATTAAAACCGTTATCAGAACTTTACAATCAAAACAAAATTCAATAATAGTAGTTTTAATTTAGTTAATCCAAGGTTAGATGAGGTTGGGACAAAAGCGTTCAGGATTTGAGCAGAAGCGAACGAAGCGCTAAAATTGTTTTTCAAATTTTGGCGAATCGTGAACTTTCTGCCGAAAATTCTGCTTTTGGGACACCGTTAATCGGTTTTCCAGAGCATTAGCGCTTTATGTCTCAGCCCCGTCTAGCCTTTTTGGGTTTTATGTGCTTTTCGATGGTTGGTTGTTATTAAAATAGACGGCGATAGGTAAGCTACAACACGTTTATCACGCCAGTTCATAAAAAATTGACAATCAGATGACAAGAAAGCGTTTTAGATGTTATAAATACACAACTTATGATAAACTATGAAAGCAAAATGAAAACGGAATCGATTAATAAAATATAGATTTAAGGAGGTTTATTGATGACAGTAACAATTTATGATGTTGCAAGAGAAGCGCGTGTATCAATGGCTACCGTCTCTCGTGTAGTAAATGGCAATCAGAATGTTAAACCGGAAACTAGAGAAAAAGTAAATGAAGTGATTCAACGCTTAAATTATAGACCCAATGCTGTTGCAAGAGGCTTAGCAAGTAAGCGTACGACAACAGTTGGGGTTATTATACCTGATATTTCAAATATATATTACTCTCAATTAGCGCGTGGCTTAGAAGATATTGCGACAATGTATAAATATCATACAATTATATCTAACTCTGATAATGATCCTGAAAAAGAACAAGAAATCTTTAATAATCTACTAAGTAAACAGGTAGATGGTATTATCTTTTTAGGAGGCTCTTTAACTGAAAATATTAAAGAGCAAATTCAACGTTCTTCTGTACCAGTTGTAGTATCAGGAACGAATGGAAAAGAAGATGGCATTGCCTCTGTTAATATTGACTTTATTAAAGCAAGCGAAGAGATTACACAACATTTATTAGAAACAGGCGCGCAAAAATTTGCATTTGTTGGCGGTGGCTATTCTCAAAAAGCACAACAAGATGTCTATACTGGTTTAAAAAATATTTTGAGTCAAAACAATATGAAGGTGGATGAACACCTTATGTATATTGGGAATGAAACATACAAAGATGGTCTACGAGTATTTGAAGAGATGCGTAGTTATAAACCAGATGCAGTATTATCAATCAGTGATGAACAAGCTTTAGGTATTGTTCATGGGGCAATTGATAGAGGATTAAAAGTCCCTGAAGATATTCAAATTGTAAGTTTCAATAATACAAGACTTGTAGAAATGGTACGTCCACAATTATCAAGTGTCATTCAACCCCTATATGATATCGGGGCAGTTGGAATGAGATTACTAACTAAATTTATGAACAACGAAGACATTGAAAATGAAAATGTGCTATTACCATATACAATTCGTTATCGTGGTACAACGAAATCATAATTATCATGGTACATTAATAAAATAATATGTGTTTTAAAGGTTGAGACATGGACATAAAGTATGAAGCTTTCGTAAACCGATTAACGAGGCTTCTAAATGCTTGTGCTCCAAACTCAACCTTTTTATTTATAGGATAAAATACGTATCAAAACCAACTTAATATATTTGATGAGATATTGGTATTTTGTTTAACTATGTCATCACGTCGTGGGATAGGGTAATAGTCTGGATAAGTTTCTTCCCATTCTGATGGAATAGGGACCGGACTATAGTGTTGCCATTTATCTAACCATGATTGAGGTAATTGACCTTTCATGGGTGGATGATGAATTAAACTTAAATAAACGTGACTCCAAGCTCTTGGAACGACTCTCCAAATGTTATAGCCTCCACCACCAAGCATTATTTGTTTGCCATCACAATATTTTTCGGCAAGGTCTGTAATGATATATGGAATAGTATAAAGTGTATTTAAATCACAGTGCATATGTGTCAAAGGATCTAAATAATGAATGTCTGAACCATTCACACTCACAATAAAGTCTGGTTTAAACTGTTCAGCTACTTTTTCAATCGTTTTTTTAAAATTATCTAAATAGGACTGGTGTTCGGTATAAGGTTCTAAAGGAATATTAACAGTGTACCCAAAACCCTCATCTGTACCTCTTTCTGTATAATGACCAGAACCAGGGAATAAAAACTTACCAGTTTCATGAATTGAATAATTTAAAACTTGATTAGAAGTATAAAAGCTCCATTGGACACCATCACCATGATGTGCATCAGTATCTATATACAATACACGTTGATGATAGTGATTAATGAGATATTGAATATAAATAGCGACATCATTATAAACACAAAAGCCATTTGCTCGTCCTTCTAACGCGTGATGAAGGCCACCACCTAAATGGCAACCATTACGAAATTGACCTGACATAATGTGATCGATTAGATTTAAGCCGCCGCCTACAATAGTAGCTGTACTCTTATGAATATTAGGGAAAACATGGGTGTCTTCATCGTTCAATCCGTATTTGTGTTTTTCTTCCTCATTTAACAGGTTTTGTTCACCACGTTGAATCGCTTGTATATAGTCATATTTATGGACCATTGCTATTTCTTCAACTGTCGCTTGACGTGGTTCGATAATTTGAGCAGGTTGAAGGACATTGGCTTCTTCGAGTAATTCTGTTGTTAACTTTAACCGCATTTGGTTAAAAGGGTGCTTATTATGGAAACGGTATTGCAGTAATTTATCCGAATAAACATACCCCGTTTGATGTGTAAATGTAGTAGTCATATTGCTCCCCCTTAAAAAAAGAAACGATTCATAAAGCGAATGTTATCGAATTCATGCATTTGATCGACTGTAATATTTTTACCAATTCGGGCCATTAAACTATTGGCAGGGTGACTTGTTATTTCGGGATCATCAGTGGCAAAGACTTCTAATCCACCGTGAGACATCATTTTCTGCATAAGGCCTTTATATTCAAACACATCCAAGCCTGAGTTTTTTAAGTCCCAATGCCAATAATATTCTGTGGTGATAATGATATAATCTTCGTATTCTGGGCTTCGTGTACTTACTTTTAAAAGTTCGGCACCTAAACCATAACCTCTATGTTTAAGGCTGATTTCAATCGCACCTAATTCCAATAAATAAGGTAATTTACCTGTTGACCACCTTTCAAGCGGATCTGGATATAAATAAGTTACATAACCAATAATATGTTGAGATTGGCGAATGATATAAATACGACCTTCTTCTAAGAGACTAATGTCTTGTATGGCTTCAAATTGTTCATGGGGAGGACGAAAAGCATGGAGCCCTTGATCAAATGTCATTTGCTTTAAATACGATTTTGAGACAGGTCCTTCAATAATATATGACTGATGATTAATCATGTATGATTCTTTTTCATATGTTTTAACGTGGTTCATACGCGTTAACTCCTTCAAATAGATATACTAAATACTATTATAATGTAAAGATACCTTTAATGCATTACATTTCAGAAAAAGATGAATTTTTTGAAAATTAATATTCGTTAAGTTATAATAGGTTCGACTTATGAATTTAAACAAGGGGGTATATGACTATGAAAGTTGAAGTATACAAAGGGGAAACAGGGGACTTTAATCTTTCTAGCTATCAATCAGTTTATGACCAATTTGATTGGAAAGAGGTCGAAAGACACTTTACTTGGTCATCAACGGGGGAGGTCAATATGGCATATGAATGTATTGATCGCCATGTAGATGAAGGTAAAGGAGAGAAAGTCGCATTATACTACAAAGACGCTAAACGAAAAGAAAGCTATACATTTAAAGATCTAAAAGCACAATCCAATAAAGCAGCGAATGTATTAAAAGATAAAGCACACGTTAAAAAGGGGGATCGTGTCTTTATTTTCATGTCAAGAACACCAGAACTTTATTTTGCCTTATTAGGGGCATTAAAGCTAGGTGCTATTGTAGGACCGTTATTTGAAGCTTTTATGGAAAAAGCGGTTAAGGATCGTTTAGATAATAGTGATGCTAAAGTAATTATTACAACGAATGCGCTTTTACCGCGTATTCCTGTTGATGAATTACCACATCTTGAATCTATTATCGTCGTGGATGATGAGGTAGAAGAGGACTATATAGATTTTAATCAAGAAATGACTAAAGCGAGTCAAGATTTTGAAGTTGAATGGCTAGATAGAGAAGATGGTTTAATTTTACATTATACATCAGGTTCAACAGGACAGCCAAAAGGGGTACTCCATGTTCAAAATGCAATGCTTGTTCATTATATATCTGGACGATATGTGTTGGATTTACAAGAAGATGATGTATATTGGTGTACTGCAGATCCTGGATGGGTAACAGGGACATCATATGGTATCTTTGCACCATGGCTCAATGGGGCTACCAATTGTATTGTAGGGGGGCGTTTTTCTCCTGAATCTTGGTACAGTATGATAGAAGAGTACGGTGTTACAGTATGGTATACAGCACCTACTGCATTGCGTATGTTAATGAGTGCAGGTGATGACATTGTGACACGATATGATTTATCATCTCTAAGAAACATTTTATCTGTAGGAGAACCATTAAATCCAGAAGTGATTAAATGGGCAAAACATGTATTTGGTAAACGTGTGCTAGATACTTGGTGGATGACTGAGACAGGAGGCCACATGATTGTGAATTATCCTTCAATGGATATCAAGCTCGGTTCAATGGGGAAACCGCTACCTGGTATTGAAGCAGCTATTGTTGATAATAATGGTGAAGAACTACCACCAAATCGCATGGGTAACTTGGCGATTAAAAAGGGTTGGCCATCAATGATGTATAAAATTTGGAAAAATCCAAGTAAATACGAATCTTATTTTATTAACGATTGGTATGTATCGGGAGATTCAGCTTATCAAGATGAAGATGGCTATTTTTGGTTCCAAGGGCGTGTGGATGATGTCATTATGACAGCAGGAGAGCGCGTAGGTCCATTTGAAGTTGAATCGAAACTTGTTGAACATGAAGCAGTAGCTGAAGCAGGTGTTATTGGTAAACCTGACCCTGTACGTGGTGAAATCATTAAAGCATTTATTGCGTTACGCGATGGCTATGAAGCGTCGGACGCATTGAAGGAAGAAATCAGAGACTTTGTTAAAAAAGGATTAGCAGCTCATGCAGCTCCAAGAGAAATTGAATTTAAAGATAAATTACCGAAAACAAGATCTGGTAAAATCATGCGTCGTGTGCTTAAAGCATGGGAATTAGATTTACCTACTGGAGACTTAAGTACAATGGAAGATTAATAAAAAATTCGATGACTTAAAATCATGTAACCGGTTTTATTCGACATTTAAAATCAATTTCGTTATTATAATTGATGTGGAAATATTTTTTTAACACATATTGTATGCGTTTACAATGTATTTTCAAAAATGAATTTCAATTAAGGGGCTGAAGATTTTGAGTCATTTATCAGATTTAGAAATTGCAAATCAATCTACATTAAAACCAATTAAAGAAATTGCCGAAACTGCAGGCATTTCTGAAGATGCTTTAGAGCAATATGGGCACTATAAAGCAAAAATTGATATTTCTAAAATCAAAACTAAAGGTGAAAAAGGGAAAGTCGTTTTAGTTACTGCGATGAGTCCTACACCAGCAGGGGAAGGTAAATCGACTGTAACAGTTGGTTTATCAGATGCCTTTAAAAAGATAAACCAAAATGTAATGGTTGCCTTAAGAGAACCAGCTTTAGGACCAATTTTTGGTATTAAAGGTGGCGCAACAGGTGGCGGTTATGCCCAAGTATTACCAATGGAAGATATCAACTTACACTTTAACGGGGACTTCCATGCGATTACTACAGCAAATAATGCTTTATCAGCATTTATTGATAACCACATTCATCAAGGTAATGAGCTAGGCATTGATCAACGTCGTGTTGAATGGAAACGTGTATTAGATATGAACGATCGTGCTTTACGTGAAGTTGTCGTTGGATTGGGTGGACCAACAAAAGGTGTCCCACGTGAAGATGGATTCAATATCACTGTTGCTTCTGAAATTATGGCCATTTTATGTTTAAGTACTGGTCTTTTAGATCTTAAAGAAAGCATCGGTAATATCACAATCGGTTATACACGTGATCGTAAACCAGTTACAGTACGTGATTTAAAAGTTGAAGGTGCTTTAGCAATGATCTTAAAAGATGCTATTAAACCTAACTTAGTTCAAACAATTGAAGGTACTCCAGCATTAATTCATGGTGGACCATTCGCAAATATTGCACACGGTTGTAACTCTATCATTGCGACTGAAACTGCACGTGACTTAGCTGATGTTGTAGTTACTGAAGCAGGATTCGGTTCAGACTTAGGTGCTGAAAAATTCATGGATATTAAATCACGTAAAGCTGATTTCGAACCAGATGCTGTAGTACTTGTAGCAACAATTCGTGCGTTGAAAATGCATGGTGGCGTACCTAAAGACAACTTAAAAGAAGAAAATGTAGAAGCACTTAAAATTGGTATTGCTAACTTAGAACGTCATGTAAATAATATCCGTAAGTTCGGTGTTGAACCAGTTATTGCATTAAATGCATTTATTCATGACACTGACGCTGAATTCAACTTTGTAAAAGAATGGGCAGCTGAAAATAATGTTCGCTTATCTCTTACAGAAGTTTGGGAAAAAGGCGGCGAAGGTGGTGTTGACCTAGCTGAAAAAGTACTAGATGTCATCAACCAACCTAAAGAATTCAAACGTTTATACGATTTAGAATTACCATTAGAAGAAAAAATCGAAAAAATTGTTACTGAAATTTATGGTGGTTCTAAAGTAACGTTTACTTCAAAAGCACAAAAACAATTAAAACAATTTAAAGAAAACGGATGGGATCAATATCCAGTATGTATGGCTAAGACACAATATTCATTCTCAGATGATCAAACACAATTAGGTGCACCATCTGATTTTGAAATTACAATCCGTGAACTTGAAGCTAAAACAGGTGCTGGTTTCGTTGTCGCATTAACAGGTGCAATTATGACTATGCCAGGTTTACCTAAAAAACCAGCAGCCTTAAACATGGATGTTACTGAAGATGGTCACGCATTAGGTTTATTCTAATGACCGTTATGTATTAATACTCATAAAAAAGCACGAGATCGCATAGTATGCTATGCATCTCGTGCTTTATTTCATTATATAAGATATTTAGAAATATCGATTTTTAATGCATTTTGATATTGCTTTTTTGTAATTTGATTTTCAATCAGCATACGTTTTAACACGTACTGTTGTTTTTGAATAGAAGGTTGTAGTGCCTCAGCATCTTTTTTCTGACCATCTTTTTCGTACGGTGTGAAATAATAAGGACTTTGAATCAGGCCAGCGAGATAAGCAGATTCAGCTAAATTTAATGATTTTGGAGATTTTCCGAAAATATTATAAGACGCCGAGGTGATGCCTGTCACATGTTCACCGTAATGATTATATCCAAAGGGTACGATGTTGAGGTAGGTATACATAATTTCTTCTTTAGAAAGTAACTTTTCCACCCGTAACGCATACATAATTTCTTTTGCTTTTCTATCATAAGTTTTATCGCTCGTTAAAAGTTGATTTTTGACAAGTTGTTGGGTAATCGTACTTCCACCTGTAGCACCTGTATGATTAAAAATATCTTGATACATAGCACGTAAAATCGCTTTCGGTAAAATACCCGCATGAGATTCAAATTGCGCGTCTTCAGAAGCGATAATGGCTTTAGAGACAAACGGAGAAACTTCTGCCGGTCCTGCTATTAATAAAGGATAAGGTTGATTGTAAGCATCTATAATGTGATGTTGTTGAATATCTAAAGATTCTGAGCCAGGAAAGGTGGTCATTTCTATTAATAAAGACGTATCATCGATTGACCGTTCTTTAGAGATAATACTTCCAAAATAACCTAGGCAGACCCCAATACCAAGCATTACAACAATGACACATATAGTGACGATCACTTTAATAATGTTTTTAATACGAATAACATAATCATCAAATTGTTTTATAGACGAACGCTGGGTTAAATCTTGCAATCCTTTCACACGCATGACCTCCATAATTGATTATATTATAGCATGATATTGCGAGTCGTATACAACTCATTGACAATAAGAATAAAACACCGTATAATACAACTAATTCAATATGAAGTTGAAATTGAAGACAAGTAGTTCTATTGGTGTTATTTTCAGAGAGCTAGTGGTAGGTGAGAACTAGTAAACATAATAGTACGAATACACTTCAGTTAATGTATTTCAACGTTTGACAATGAACGTATCATTGTAAAAGTATCAAGTATGGTGGTAACGTGCACAAGCGCCCTTACATTTAATCAATGTGAGTGGTGCTTTTTTAATTTTAAGGAGGGTTTTTAATATGTCTAATGCATTAATAGATGATTTAAAGTGGAGAGGGCTTATCTATCAACAAACGGATGAAGCTGCAATTGAGGAATTATTAAATAAAGAGCAAGTAAAACTATATTGTGGTGCAGACCCTACAGCGGATAGTTTACACATTGGTCATTTATTGCCATATCTTACTTTAAGACGATTTCAAGAAGCGGGTCATCGTCCAGTTGTTCTTATCGGTGGAGGAACAGGCATGATTGGTGATCCATCTGGTAAAACAGAAGAACGTGTATTACAAACTGAAGATCAAGTAGAAAAGAATGTGAAAGGCATTCAACAACAAATGGAACGTTTATTTGATTTTAATCAAGATAATGGTGCCATTTTAGTTAATAACAAAGACTGGTTAGGCCAAATTTCATTAATTGAGTTTTTAAGAGATTTCGGTAAACATGTTGGCGTCAACTATATGCTTGGGAAAGATTCAATCCAGACACGTTTAGAACATGGTATTTCTTATACAGAATTTACGTATACTATTCTTCAAGCAATTGATTTTGGACATCTTAATCGAGAAATGGGTGTGAAACTTCAAATTGGTGGTTCTGACCAATGGGGCAACATCACAAGTGGGATTGAATTAATGCGCCGTATGTACGGCACAACAGATGCATATGGTTTAACAATTCCATTAGTCACTAAAGCTGATGGTAAAAAATTCGGTAAATCTGAATCTGGTACGGTTTGGTTAGACCCTGAAAAGACAAGCCCATATGAATTATATCAATTTTGGATTAATACGAGTGATGAAGATGTCGTTAAGTTCTTAAAATACTTCACTTTCTTATCAAAAGAGGAAATTGAAGCGTTAGCGGAATCTGTTAAAGAAGCACCGCATTTACGTAAAGCACAAAAAGCATTAGCTGAAAATGTTACACAATTTATTCACGGCGAAGAAGCATTAAAAGAAGCACAACGTATCAGTGAAGCGTTATTTAGCGGGGACTTAAAATCATTATCAGCAGAAGAAATTAAAACAGGATTTAAAGATGTGCCTCAAGTGACATTATCACGCGATACTAAAAATTTAGTAGAAGCATTGGTTGAAACGAAAATTTCATCATCAAAACGTCAAGCACGTGAAGTTATTACTAATGGTGCGATTTATATCAATGGTGAAAGAGAACAAGATTTACAATATGAATTAAGTGAAAAAGATCAGTACGAAGGTGCTTTTACAATTATTAGACGCGGTAAGAAAAAATATTTCATGGTAAATTATCAATAAGAAGAAAAAAGGTTGGAAATAGTTTATTTCCAACCTTTTTTGTAATGAAGTCAATGATATCATATTGATTTTAATTATTTGAACGAGCACTATTTGTGCGATTATCTGTTTCTGCAAGTTGAACCTCTACCGTTGTGGACTTGCCATCGCGTTGAACCGTCAACGTCACAGTATCGCCTGGTTTTTTCTCTTTGTAGAGGTAACCACGTAAGTCCGAATCATTTTCGATAGATTCATTATCTACTTTAGTAATGATATCGCCTTCTTTTAAATCAATGTTTGAACGTTGAACTTCAGCAACATATACACCTTTATCCTCGTCTTGATTTTCACGTAGGCGTTCTGGAATATCTGCTACGTTAATCATACCAATACCAATGGATGGACGTTTAATTTCGCCATCTTTAACAAGTTGTTCAATAATCGTTTTTACTTCGTTACTTGGGATAGCAAAACCAATACCTTCAACTTGTGGAGATGCTATTTTCATAGAATTAATACCCACAAGGTTACCATTAATATCGACAAGTGCACCACCTGAGTTACCTGGGTTGATTGCAGCATCTGTTTGAAGGACAGTGACTTGATTACTACCTTCTGATGTATCAGCTTCAATAGTACGTTCGCTCGCTGAAATAATACCGGAAGTCACCGTATTTGCAAAGTCTAAGCCCAATGGATTACCCATTGCAAAGACGCTATCTCCTGTTTGAACCTTGGATGAGTCTGCAAATTGAATGGCTTTAATGTCATCGGTATTTTGTATTTTTAATACGGCTATATCTGTGAGTGCATCTGTACCTACTAATTTCGCATCAACTTGTTTTGAGTTATGCAATTGTACTTTTAAAGAAGATGCACCTTCAATGACATGATTGTTTGTGACGATATAGGCATCTTTGCCACTTTTTTGATAGACTACACCAGAACCTATACCAGAAGGCTCAGCTTCTGTAGATTCACCTCTTAATAAGTCTCTCAAACTTGTCGCTTTTTGTTCATTAATAACACCGACAATAGAAGGTGACTTATCTTGAATCATTTGATTAACACTATCATAATTGTCGCTTTGACCATCAAGTGTACTACCTCCATTTTGGTCTTTTGCGACATTGACTTCAGAACCTGATTGATTTCCAAAGTTAGGTATAAAATTGGATAATGCACCCGTGAGTCCTAAAACAATCAATGCACCAATTAAGCCAGAAACGAGGGAAATGAGACAGATTTTCAACCAAGGTAGTTTAGGTTTATTCGGAGGGGGTGTACTTCGGTGTTCGAAATTCGAACTTGATGGATCAGTTTGGTTAGATGATGGGTTAAATTGTTCATTATCTTTCATAAAATGCCTCCTTCAGTCATATTATGATAGCTTTTATAAAATTTTACCAGTAACTTACTATCATACTTTAGACTTAATTATAAGATGACGATACTTGTTGAAAATATAGGAAAGTGATAAACTTTAGAAGATTAATCAATGTAAAGAGTAGGTGAAATTGTGTTATATCATATCATCGGAACAGTAATCAAATGGATTGTGGTAAACTTATTTAAAAATCTTGAAGTATTAGGAGAGAAAAATAAACCACAACTTTATCGCTATTTGGTAACTTGTAATCACGAAAGTTATAATGATGTTATTCTTTTAGGTGTAGCATTGCTGCCCAACCAAATTCATTACATGGCAAAACAAGAATTATTTGAAAACAAATGGTTTGGAAAATTATTAACTGGTTTAAATGCTTTTCCTGTTAATCGTGAAAACCCAGGCCCAAGCACATTAAAACAACCGGTCAAATTATTAAATGCTAATAAAACTGTAGGGATTTTCCCAAATGGACGTCGTACAACAGAGGAGGTACCTTTAAAAAGAGGTGCTGCGACGATTGCTTTATTAGCGAAAAAGCCAATTTTACCGGCTGCTTATGTGGGTCCACATAAAATACTAGGTATGTTAAAAGAGAAAGCCTATATTAAATTTGGTGAACCTATTGATGTGACTCAATTACCATCAGGACTTAAACGCCAAGAAAAAGTGGACTATATTACATCACTGATTAACGAAAGAACAAAACAATTACAACAAGAATTAAATGAATATGTTAAAGGTTCAACAAAATAAAAACATTAGAGATTGAAAAATAGGGCAAAAATGAGTGTGAAATCAATGGGTGTAGCATTTATTTTTGCCCTAATCTTTTTGCTAAATAAAGTGATTGTACAAGTAAAAAGATTATGGTACAATAAAATTTCAGAAAATTCGCTTCATTCGGAGGTGCAACATGACAAAATCGATTTTATTTGATGTTGATGGGGTCTTTTTAGATGAATCCCGTTGTTTCGATGTCTCGGCATTAACTGTGTATGAATTATTATTTAGTGAATCATATTTAAACTTAGAATCGGATATATCTTTTAATACATTAACTGATGAAGATATTCAATCAATTCGTAGAAAAGTATTTCAACGTGATATTATATTAAATTATTTGAAATCATTGGGTATTAACTCAAACTGGGACATGCTTTTCGTAGTATTTGCAGTACATTTAACTGCGATATTACATGAACTTCCGGAAGACGAAAGAGAATCATTTTTAACAGATAGTCAATTTAATCATCAAACTTTAAAACGTTTAGGTGAAAAGGTGGGTAACTATTCAATAGAATTTACCAAGCCATTTGAACTACTACTCCTCGCAACTAACGGAAAAGATGCGATTTATGAGGAGTTAAAAAATTATGTTTCAATATATCTTCAAACAGATTCAGTAGCCTTATTTGATATGCATAGTGCACTTTGGCAACTTTGCCAAGAAATTTATCAAGAATGGTACTTAGGAACTGAACTTTATGAAAAGGTAGAAAATAAATCAGCAAAAACAACCTTTAAAAAGGGATATATTTACCAAGAAAAAGTATTAGCTGATGTGACCGCAATTCAACGCTTACTTAAAACTTTAAGTGAAAAAGGTTATACATTAGGACTCGCAACTGGAAGACCACGTACTGAAACGATAGTACCATTTAAATCTCTAGGGTTATTAGAATACTTTGAGGAAGATCATATTGCGACGGCATCGGATGTTTTAGTAGCTGAACAACAATATCCTGATTTAAAGCCATTGGGTAAGCCTAATCCTTTTACTTATATTGTGTCTTTTTTAGGTAATCAATCAGATCATTATAAGGACTATGCAACAAACCAAAACAATCGTTTTTCAAATGAAGCTATTACGATTGTCGGTGATTCTTTAGCTGACTTGTTTAGTGCTCAAACGTTAGATGTCGACTTTATAGGTACACTAACTGGATTAAAAGGGGAAAAGGCTGCAGAAGAATTAAAAGAACACGGCGCCACAACGTTAGTTTCAAATGTTTTAGATATAGAGCAGTATTTAATTTAATACTATAAATCAGCACCCAAGTCGGATATTCGCTTGGGTGCTTTTTAACTAACTTAAAATGAATGAGGCATTATTGTTTTAATGTAACTTGGGTAATGTTTTTAAAGCCGTCAATCGTAAGTAGTGATGCCTGGACAGACTTTTCAACATTGTGATCAACTGACAAAATCATCATAGCATTACCACCAATTTGTGTGCGCCCTAAGTGCATTGAAGCGATATTTACCCCGTGCTCTCCAAGTATTTGTCCCGTTTTTCCGACTGTTCCTGGTTTATCTTGGTGGTTAATCACTAATTGATAGGTTTCAGGTTTAAAATCAACTGGATAATCGTTAATTCGTACAATACGAGGACCAAAACCATTAAGGACAGTTGCTCCAATTTTAACAACATCTTCTTTATTAATCAGTTCTAGTTCGATATAGTTGCTAAATCCTTGTTTTTTCTTTGTTTTTTCAATTGTATAGGTAACATTTTGTTCGTTGAGTAAAACGAGGGCATTGATAAGATTCACATGATCGCCTAAATCTTGTTTAAGCACACTCTTTACAAGTGTTCGCGTAATTAAACTTGTATCATCCAGTGCGATATCACCAGCATATTGAATCTTTAATGTTCTAGGAGCTTTAGTCATTAATTGAATACCAAATTCTCCTGTGGTTTGTGCTAAATCAATATAAGGTTGCACCTCTTCATCTTCTTTAAAAATAACCTTTGGTGCATTCACCGCATGTGTTACATTTTGATGTTTAATAATTTCAATAATCTCTTCTGAGACAGAAACAGCAACTTTTTCTTGAGCTTCAATAGTTGAAGCTCCTAAATGCGGCGTTACGATAATCTTAGGATGTTTCACAACTTTCGCCTCGGTAGCAGGTTCTGTTTCAAAAACATCGAGTGCTGCACCGGCTATTTTATTTTGATCAAGGACCTCTACTAGAGCAGCTTCATCAATGATGCCTCCGCGTGCAACATTAATAACACGTAAATTGGGTTTTGCTAAATTAAAAAAGTCTGCCCCGATTAGGCCTTTTGTTTTTTCTGTCAAAGGGGTATGTACAGTAACGAAATCAGCATGTTGTGCAATTTCTTCAACTGTAGCTCTAGTAATATTTAGCTCTTTTGCTTTATCTTCAGACAAATAAGGGTCATAAGCTAAGACGCGCATACCAAAACTTTGAAGGCGTTGAATAATACCTATACCAATACGACCAGTACCAATCACACCGAGTGTTTTATGATAAAGTTCGGTACCCCGAAATGCTTTCCGATCCCATTCGCCATTTTTTAAAGAATGATGTGCTTGAGGAATATTTCGAGCCATACTTAAAATCATTGCCACAGAATGCTCAGTAGCTGAGATTGTATTCCCATCAGGAGCGTTAATGACGATAATACCATGCTTTGTAGCTGCCTCAACATCAATATTATCGACACCGACACCTGCTCGAGCAATGACTTTTAAGTTTGAAGCTTGCTCGATAATCTTTGATGATATCGTTGTTTGACTACGCACAATGATAGCATCATAATTCGCTATCATTGATTGCAGTGTTGCTTCAGTTAAACCTGTTTGCACTTCAATTTGAAAATCTGAATCATCATATAATGCTTTTAACCCATCTTCAGAAATAGGGTCAGCAACAAGAATTTTATATATCATTATGTAAAACCTCCATAAACACTTTAGTTGCAACACCAATATATTGAGATTGTCTGTACTCTGTTAAAATCATTTCTAAACTCGCAAAGAAGGGGAGTAAATCAAATGGGGAAATAAAACCCATGTGTCCCACACGTAAGATATGATTTTTCAATTTACCTTGACCACCCGCAATAACGATATTAAAATCAGATTTTAACTTTGATTTAATGTGTGCGCATTCGTCCTCATTATTTGGGATAAATGCAGTCACTGTTGGTGAGGCATAAGTATCTTCTGTGAGTAAACGTAAATCTAAAGCAACTAATGCTTTTCGTACTGCACGCTGAATCTGTTGATGTCTTTGAACTACTTGGTCCAATCCTTCTTCTTGGATCATCTGACAATAAGCATTGACACCTCTAAAAGCTGACACATTTGGTGTGAAAGGTGTTGAGTTTTGTTGTTGTGCGTTTAAATATTGGTTTAAATCTAAATAAAAGCGAGGTGTTTGGACCGCTTTAAAACGCGTTTTTGCTCTATCATTGTAAGCAACAAATGCAATTCCTGGCGGTAACATCAGTGCTTTTTGACTTCCTGAAACTAAGACGTCTATATGATCTCTAGCCATATCAACATCAACTGCACCAATACAACTAACGCCATCTACCACAAAATAAATAGCGTCATCATAACGATGCAATGCACGGCCTAATTGAGCTACAGGATGGAGTACACCTGTTGATGTTTCGCAATATTGAGTGAACACAGCTGTGATTGGCACATTAAGTTGTTTAATTGTATTCACGACCGCTTCGACATCAAATGTATGACCCCATTCAATATTAATAACATGCACATTATCAAAATAAGTTTCAGCAATTTTTTGAAATCTCAAACCAAAAGCGCCAGATACGATGACTACAATATGATCGTCTTTTTCTACTAAATTTACCATACTTGCTTCAAGTGCACTTGTACCACTTGAAGTTAAAATCATCACATCATTGTTAGTGCCAAAGATAGGTTTTAAATTTTGAAAGGCAGATTGGGCAATTTCTTGAAAGTCAGATGAACGATGTCCAACCATCGGGGCATTCATTGCTGTTTGAATGTTTACAGGAATTGGAGTAGGCCCTGGTGTTAGTAACAAAGAATGGTATGTATATAACATAGTATGAACCTCCTTAAACTGATGTGTTTCATTTTACCAAATTTTCAGACAAATATATAGTGTAAAGTTTCAGTTAAAAGTGAAGGAAAGGGGTTTGCTCATTAAGTAATGGGTTAAATACGTTGGTAGAAACACAAGTATGAAAAGAGTGAGGTTGGGACAAAGAAGTATAGATGTTATTGGATACCTAATAATAGTGTCCAAAAATCTTATCCCAACCTTTTGTTGAAGTTTAATACGAGCATAGGGGGGAGTCTCTTATTTGATTTCTATTGATGGTTTTATTTGAATATCGACATTGCCTCTTAAACTGTTTGAGACCATACAATGCTTATCAGCTATCTCAATAAGACGTGTTATTTTACGGTCCATTTTTTGTTGTGCTATTTCGTTATTTACAATTATAATAGGTTGGTGAAGAATGTGTTTCATTTTAAAGTAACCATTTTCAAAAGAGGCAGTGCCTATACTGTGTACCTTAAGATGTTCAAATGGAAGATGAGCACGTTCTAATGTTGAGGCAAGAGAGATTGTGATACAACTTGAGGCAGCACTGATGAGTAACTCATCTGGATTTGTGCCTTCACCTATACCTCCTAATTGTTCAGGGATAGAGACAGAGTGATTGAGAGTATCGCTTGATACCTTTCCAGAGCTATCACGTCCTCCTTCCCAATTGGTGTAAATATGAAAATCATGTTCAGCCATACATTATGCCTCCAATTACAATATGATATGTTAAGTTTAATAAGGATTAAGATAAAAAGAAAGGAACTTGTCTATGAAGTTGGAGAAACCTCATAAAGCGTTTAAAACAATAGCACATCGGGGGATGTCAAAGCAATTTCCTGAAAATACACAAAGTGCTTTTATCGCAGCATTAAAACAAAATATCGATTTTATTGAAATCGATGTACATAGAACTTTGGATCAACAATTAGTCGTTATTCACGATGATACGATTGATCGTACTTCAAATGGAAAGGGGAGTGTAAAAGATAAAACATTAGAGGAATTAATGACATTTAATTTTGGTAAAGGTCCACAAACAGAAAGCATTCTTACATTTGAGGCGCTTCTAAAGTTAGCTAAAGATTATAATAAATCAATATTAATTGAAATTAAAAAACCAGACCTTTATCCAAATATTGGGGAACAGATTTTAGAAACCATAGATAGTCAGCACTTTCCGCGTCAATCTGTAATTATTCAATCATTTAATCAACCAATTATCAAAAGACTCCACCAATTGGATCCCAATTTACAATTAGGTGTGCTAATCAGTAGACGCAAATACTTCTTTAAAACAATTCCATATAAAGAAATCGCGCAGTATGCAAACTATGTTAATCCGGATTATCGCATCGTTAATGAATATTTAATTGATCATGCGCATCGTCATCAGCTTAAAGTATTCCCTTATACTGTAAATACTGTAAAAGATGCCAAGCCATTGATTGATTATGGGGTAGATGGATTGATTTCTGATTGTCTAGATGACTTATTCCACTTATAAAACAAAGCTAGTATAATCCAACGTAATCATAAAGGATCATACTAGCTTAAATGGAATGATACAGTTTTATTATTTTAATCGGTCATATGCACCGATAGCTACAGCTAAGTCATAATAAGAGGCACCGACACTTTTAAAAACAGTAATGTCTTCATTTGAGCGTTCAACATCTTTAGCTTCGACAAGCGATTGTAAAGTACCATTGACCTCTTCAAACTTAAAAATACCTTCTTTATCAGCATTGATAAACTCTCCAGCTTCTTCTTTAACACCTTCTAAGTCATCAAAAATAACAGTTTGAGCTTGTGGCAGTAAGTGGTAGTCAATCTCTTGCATATCAGGTCTATATGAACCGATACCATTAATATGCGTTCCTTTTTGAACGTCCTTAGCATCAAAAACGGGTGTTGCTGACTGTGTTTGACAATTAATAATATCAGATTGTTTAACCAATTCAGTAACGTCCGTAACCACCGATACTTCTAAATCAGGATGATGTTCATTAAGGAACTTTTGGAATTGCTGTGCTTTTTCAGTTGTGCGATTATAAAGTATAACGTGTTTGATTGCACGCACTTCGAGATTACCTAGTAACTGCTCGTAAGCCATTCCGCCTGTCCCTATAAGTCCAAGTGTCGTAGCATCTTTACGGCTAAGATATTTTGTAGCAATACCGCTGAGGGCGCCAGTTCTTAAACGCGTTAAATAGCTACCATCAATACTTGCGACATGCTCACCCGTTTCGATATTAGTCATAATAAGATTTGCTTGTGTTGTCGGACGATGATGTTGAGGATTAGAGGGTGTAATCGAAGTAATTTTAATCATGCCCATTTGTTTATTGTAATGAATGGCCGGCATATACAACATAGATTGTGCACCTTCGCCAGTAGGAATGACTTGTCGTGAAACCTGACTCACATCATCTAAGTTGTTTAAAATGGCTTCAATATCATTAATGGCATGGTGCATGTGATAGACCTCTTTTACGGTTTGTTCATCATAAACTTTCATTTTATACCTCCTTTAGGTAAGGGGAGATTGGAAATTGAATTGATATTTCATCAATAATCACGTATTATCTCCCAATCTCAAGTTTTACAATAGTGAAATCTCTCTGTTACCTAAAGTATATGGAAAGAAAAGTGAAATGTAAAATAAAGGCTGAGGCTTGAAAGGAAAGAAGATATAAAAAAACCAAGTTTGCTAATGCAAACTTGGCATTTTGGTTTAACAACTTAACGAGAGTAGTACTCAACGATTAATTGTTCATTAATTTCAGCAGGTAATTCGCTACGTTCTGGTAAACGAACGAAAGTACCTTTTAAGTTATCAGCATCAAAGTCTAAGTAATCAGGAACAAAGTTGTTGATTTCAACTGATTCTTCGATTACTGATAATTTTTGAGATTTTTCACGTACTGAAATTTCTTGACCAGGTTTTAAAGTATATGATGGGATATCCACACGACCACCATCTACTAAAATATGACCGTGACCAACTAATTGACGTGCTTGACGACGAGTACGTGCTAAACCTAAAGAATATACAACTGCATCTAAACGGCTAGCAAGTAAAATCATGAAGTTTTCACCATGAATACCGCCTTGGTTACCTGCAATTTCAAATGTGTTACGGAATTGACGTTCAGTCATTCCATATAAGTAACGTAATTTTTGTTTTTCACGTAATTGTAAACCGTATTCAGTTAATTTTTTACGTTGAGTAGGACCGTGTTGTCCTGGTGCATATGGTCGTTTTTCAAGTTCTTTACCAGTACCTGATAAAGAGATACCTAAACGACGAGATTTTTTCCAGCTTGAACCTCTGAATCTAGCCATTAGAGATTCCTCCTTTTCTTTTTTGTTGTTATGAAAAAACAAAAAAGAGTGTTGTATGCTCGGTGGGGTATAATGTTTTATGTGTCATCACCTCATAGCTACGGTTACACGACACGTCCACTCTGGGAACATCATAGAGCCTATCAATATACAACTGCTATTTTCGTTTATTCACACAAAGGTCATTATAGCATGGTGGTATAATTTGTCAATCATTATTTTACTATTTTTCTTAGAGATGTTTTTCTAAAATGGCCACCACTTGCTTTAAGCCTGCTTCATCATGCTGAGAAAAGCGATTTGTAATAGGGGCATCAATATCTAAGACACCCATTATCTCTCCATTTTGATAGATAGGTAAAACAATTTCTGATTGACTCATTGCATCACAGGCAATGTGACCAGGAAATTCATTGACGTCATCAATACGTAAGACTTTAGCTTCAGAGACTGCTGTTCCGCAGACGCCTTTACCGATAGGAATATGGACGCAAGCAGGTTTACCTTGAAAAGGACCTAATAATAATTCGTTTTGTTTGATAAGATAAAAGCCTAACCAATTAATATCAGACATAGACTCATTTAAAAGCGCAGACGCATTACTTAAATTAGCAATTAAATCTGTTTCTCCTTCAAGTAGTGCATCAAGTTGACGTGCAATTAAATCATAATTAATCGTTTCCATCTTTCCACTCCTATCTTGTTTTAAATATTTAAAACTATTATAAAGACCGACGAAATGAAACGCAATTGTTAGTTTGATTATCAAAACGAAAGAAGTTACATTTTCTTTTAATTTTTCATTTTAATGCACCGAAGAATTACGTTATAATAAGCGTATGTACATAGGAGGAGTCGAGTAAACATGGCATTATATATCATATTAGCAATCATTATTATTCTTCTCATTATTATAGGTATATTATTTTACATGCGTTCTAGTAAACGGTCGATGATTCAAACGGCTGAAGAACGTAGACAAGAACTAAATTCAATATCGTATGATAATAGTCTTGAAAAATTAAATAAATTAAATTTATCGGGAGAAGCTAAAGAAGTCTACGATGATCTAAACCAAAAGTGGACAACAAGCTCAAACGATCTTTTAGTGCCTGTAGATGAGAAAATTCACGAAGCGGAAGTAAGTTTAGATAAGTTTAAATTTTCTCAAGCACAAACTGAGATTGATGATGCACATGCTTTAATGGATCAGTTTGAGCAAAACTATCAAAATTTAACAGAAGAAGCTGAAGATGTGTTTAAAATGCACCAAGAAAGTGACGTAATATATGAAGAAACAAAAGCAACACATCGAAAAATGAAGCGAGACGTGCTTGCAAATCGTCATCAATATGGTGAAGCAGCTGCACCTCTTGAACAAGAGATTGAAGCGTTTGAACCAGAAATTGACTCATATGAGACGATTAAATCAGAAGGTAACTATCAAGAAGCGCATCAACACATTAAACAATTGAACGAAGATATCCATTACCTTAAAGAAGATATGCAAGAAATACCTGAATTAATTCGTGAAACTCAAAAAGAATTACCAGGTCAATTTCAAGATATTAAATATGGTGTGCGTGATTTAAAAGTTGAAGGTTATGATTTAGATCATGTCAAAGTGGATAGCACGCTTCAAGATTTGAAAACAGAACTTAGTTTTGTTGAACCGATGATTAGTCGCTTAGAATTGAAAGAAGCGAATGAAAAGTTAGAAGATATTAACCAAAAGCTAGATGAAATGTACGATTTAATCGAACATGAAGTAAAATCTAAAAATGCTGTTGAAGAATCAAAAGAACGTATTACAGATGATCTGTTTTATGCTAAAGATATGAACTATACTTTACAAACAGAGATCGAATATGTACGCGAAAACTACTACATCAATGAAAGCGACGTTCAAAGCGTACGTCAATTTGAAAATGAAATTCAAAATTTAGTCACTGTTTATGATGAGATATTATCAGAAATGTCTAAGTCAGCAGTTCGATACAGTGAAGTTCAGGATAATCTAAAATATATTGAAGACCATGTCAGCGTTATTAATGAAAAACAAGAAAAACTACAAAATCATTTAGTCTCCTTACGTGAAGATGAAGCAGAAGCAGAACAACATATCTTACGTGTCCAAAGTAAAAAAGAAGAGATTTATCGTAAGTTGTTGGCTTCAAACTTAACGAGTGTTCCTGAACGTTTCATTATAATGAAAAATGAGATTGACTATGAAGTAAGAGAAGTCAATAAACGTTTTAGTGAACGTCCGATTAATGTGCAACAATTAAAAGACAAAGTCAATAAGGTCGTACTTCAAATGAATAAATTTGAAGATGAGGCCAATGACGTATTAATTAATGCAGTTTATGCTGAAAAATTAATTCAATACGGTAATCGTTATCGTAAGGATCACCACGATCTTGATAAGAGTCTAAATGAGGCAGAGCGCTTGTTTAAAAATAACCGATATAAACGTTCAAGTGAAATTTCTGAACAAGCTTTAGAACAAGTTGAGCCAGGTATTTCACAGTATATCGAAAGAGAAGTCATGGAATCACAATAATGTTTATTAAAGAGTAGAGCTTACATGAAGCTCTACTCTTTTTATGAGTTTAAAATGATTTATAGAGAGCGAGATTCTAAAGTATTGACGCTTAATTGAAAATCATAGAAAATAATTTTATCATTTACAAACTCCTTAAAATTTATAGTACAATGAACAAGGTAATTCAAAATGGAGGCGTCATTTGACATGTTATATCTAGACAATGCAGCGACAACACAACCTCATTCTGATGTGTTGCGCAGTTTTATGAAGGTTAATGAAACCTTTTTTTATAATCCAAATAGCCCTCATGCAAAAGGGATTGAGGCACAACGTTTACTAGATGAGGCGAGAAATCAAATCAAAACAGCCCTAGACATTTCAGAGCGCTGTGTCGTCTTTACAAGTGGGGCAACTGAGTCGAATAATATGGCATTAAAAGGTGCCGCTTATCACAAACAAAAATATGGTAACACCATCATTACATCGCGCCTTGAACATCCGTCTGTTTTAGAAGTAATGCGTGAACTAGAAAAAGAGGGCTTTCATTTAGAATATGTTAATATCACGTCAGATGGACAAATAGATATAGACCATCTTAAAACATTACTTACACAAGATGTTATTTTACTGACATGCATGCAAGTGAATAATATTATGGGACAAATTCAGCCGATCCAAGATATTGTAGCATTATTGGCTGATTACCCAAAAGTTCATTTTCATGTAGATGCGGTGCAAGCGATTGGAAAGATGCCTTTAATTACACGTGGCGTTGATAGTTTATCGATCAGTGGGCATAAATTTAATGGACTTAAAGGCCAAGGCATATTAATTTTGAAAAATGAACATGCGATCGTTTCTACTGTGCAAGGTGGCGGACAGGAGTATGGTTTAAGAAGTGGTACAGTTAATCTTCCAAATGATGTCGCGCTCGCCAAAGCAGTCAATCTGGCAGTAAAAACTCAAACTCAACGTTATGATGCAATCAATCAAACTAATCAACAATTACGTCAATATATTAATACTTATCCAAACGTTGAGATTAACTCACCATCGACAGCTTCTCCTCATATTTTAAATATGAGTTTTCCAGGGGTTAAAGGAGAAGTATTAGTCAATGCATTTTCTAAACAAGGTATAATGATTTCGACAACAAGTGCCTGTTCGTCTAAACATGCAACATTGAATGAAGTATTGAGTGGTATGGGCTATTCGAAAACACGTATTGAAGGTAGTATTCGATTATCATTAGATAGAGGTTTAACAGAAGACGAACTACAAACATTTAAGCAAGCTTTTGACCAAGTGTATCAAGAAGTAAAGGAGTTATTAGTGAATGATTTATGATCATATTTTAGTACGGTATGGAGAATTGACATTAAAAGGAGGCAATCGCAAAACGTTTGTGAACCAATTACAATCAAATGTTAAACGTGCCTTAATGCCTTTAAAAGGATATGAAGTCAAAGCCAATCGTGACCGTATGTATATTCAATTAACAGATGAAGCAGACATTGAAGAAATGATGGAACGTATTTCTAAAGTATATGGTGTCCATTCAATTAGCCCAGTCATTAAATTAGATAAATCAATGGACCTTGTTAAAGCTCAAGCGATTCAATTTGCTAAAGAATATGCGCAAGGTGATAGTTTTAAAATTGAAGTTAAACGTTCTGATAAACAATTTGAACTTCAAACTTATGATATTCAAACTACAGTGGGTGGCGCCATTTTAAATGCTGTTGACCATGTGCACGTTGATGTAAGACAACCTATTCATGAAATTAAAATAGAAGTGCGATTAGATGCCATTTACATGTATGATCGTGTGGTGCCAGCGGTAGGAGGCCTGCCAGTAGGCACTGGTGGTAAGACATTACTGATGTTATCAGGTGGTATCGATTCACCTGTAGCTGGTATGGAAGTAATGCGTCGAGGCGTGACGATAGAAGCTATCCATTTCCATAGTCCACCATTCACAAGTGAAAAGGCAAAAGAAAAGGTCATTGAATTAACGCGAATTATGGCAAGTCGTGTAGGTGCGATTAAATTACACATTGTGCCATTTACTGAAGTACAAAAACAAATTCATAAGGTTGTCCACGAACGATATACAATGACTTCAACACGCCGTATGATGTTGCGGATTGCGGATAAACTAGTTCACAAAATTGGCGCAGACGCTATTGTTAATGGTGAAAACTTAGGACAAGTGGCGAGTCAAACATTGAAGAGTATGTATGCCATCAATGCAGTGACATCCACACCAATCTTACGACCACTACTTTCATTAGATAAATCTGATATTGTAGAAAAGGCAAAAGCAATTGGGTCATTTGAGACATCCATACAACCATTTGAAGATTGTTGTACAATTTTTACGCCTAAAAATCCAGTTACAGAACCGCAATTTGATAAAGTCGTAAAATATGAATCAGGATTTGACTTTGAAGAAATGTTAAATGAAGCGGTGGAAGGTATTGAAACACTTGAAATAGACAAAGATTACGATACGCACCATCAAGAAAAAAATGATTGGGACGACGATTTATTTTAATAAAACATTAAGTATGAGTAGGCTACTTCCATGATTAAATATTGGAAGTAGTCCTTTTTTATAGTGAAAGCACTGGATCCATTTTAGAGTATTATTTAATATCAATATGCTTTATATGATTTTTATATTGATTCAAAAAAGTTTCATATAAACGACGTCATTTCAGAAAAAGTTTGTTATGATTATGTTGAAAATATATTTGAAAGGGAGAATCCTATGTCGAAACGAATTGTAGCAATCATTTTAGCGGTTGTGATTGTCCTTGGCGGAATAGTAATGAGCACAATTACAACGGTTGTATCATCCTTTTTTTCTAATGATTCAATGATGGACAACGGTGCTCAAGCGACTGTTGTAGAGCCAGGAAATACGTCGAAACAAATTGCCGAAATTACGATCGATGGTCAAATCATGGATATGGGTTCAGGTGGTTTGTTTGGCGATGGTGGATACAATCATGAATCTGTTTTAAATCAGTTAGAAGCAGTTAAAGATGATATCACGGTTAAAGGGGTATTATTAAACATTAACACACCAGGCGGCGGTGTATACGAAAGTGATGAATTATATCAAAAGATAAAAGATATTCAAGATAAAGGTAAAAAAGTATACGTACAAATGGAAAGTTTAGTCGCTTCAGGTGGGTATTACATATCAGCACCTGCTGATAAAATATTTGCAGGTCCTCAATCGATGACTGGTTCAATCGGTGTCATTTCTGAGTCAACTGATTACTCAGAATTAATGGATAATCTAGGTATTAAAACAAATACTATTAAATCAGGTGATCATAAAGATATTATGTCACCGACACGTGAAATGACAGATGAAGAACGTGACATACTACAATCTATCAATAAAGATAGTTATGATCGTTTTGTAAATATCGTGAGTAATGGACGCGATATGTCTGAAAAGAAAGTGCGTCAATTAGCGGATGGTCGCTTATATAGTGCGCAACAAGCTGAATCAAATGGGCTGATTGATCAAATTGGTTACAAAGAAGCAGCCATTAAAGATTTGAAAAAAGCCATTAAAGCCAATGACGCTCAAATTGTGACATATGATCCAGAAGCATCAAGTTGGAACTCTATGTTTGGCTTTAGTACTTTCGTGAAAAAATTACAAGCTAAAGCAGAACAAGTCGATTCAATATTGCATAACGAATCAGAAGCGCGACCAATGTATATGTATAAAGGGTAGGTGAATCAGATGGAATATATTAATGAAGAAAAAAACTACAATCCATCACAGCCTGATCGTAATTGGTCTCAAAACGCCTTTGCAGGTGAACAGCAAGCACATGAAACCATTTCGAAATATCAATATGAGTTGAATGCATTTCTATATGCTGGATTTGGACGTCGCTTCTTTAGTTATATTATTGATTTACTGATATTATGGGGTTTTACACAGCTTGTGTTAAATCCAATTTACCAGTGGACACATATTGATGAATGGCAGTTATGGATTGGCTATTTTAGCGTAGGGCATATTCTCGATGCACTGATATACTTCGCTTATTTCACATTAATGACTAAATATTTTCAACAAACATTAGGTAAGATGATATTGGGTATTAGTGTGTATACGAAACATATTCAAGCCCCTACATGGACTGATGTATTATTTCGAGAATGGATAGGTCGAATTATTTCAAATATTCTTTTTGGATTACCATATTTGGCTGTAATATTCACGCCGAAACACATTGGTGTACATGATTATTTTGCTGATACAGTAGTTGTGAAAAATAAATATTTAAAAATGATACGTGAAAATGAAGTTTCTTCGCGTGATAAATCTCAATTTTAAACGTATAATATGAATAAAGTTAAAAGAGGAGGTTTCATTTATGACTCAAGTAACATTTAACGGAGATCCAATTCAATTAGAAGGCCAAGCAGTTGAGGTAGGGGATAAAGCACCTAACTTTACTGTAATAGATAATGGTTTAAATCCTAAATCATTAGAAGATTATAAAAGTAAGAAAAAATTAATTAACGTTGTGCCTTCTTTAGACACAGGCGTTTGTGATCAACAAACACGTAAATTTAATGAACAAGCAAGCCAAGAAGATGGCTATGTTTTAACGATTTCATTAGACTTACCATTTGCTCAAAAAAGATGGTGTGCTGCGAATGGATTAGACAATGTCATTACATTAAGCGATTATCAAACACATGATTTTGGTGAAAAATTTGGTGTCGTAATGAAAGAATTACAATTATTAGCACGCTCAGTATTTGTTTTAGATGAAAATGACGAAATCGTTTATAAAGAAATCGTACCAGAAGGCACTGATTTCCCTAATTTTGATGCAGCTCTAGAAAAGTATCAATCACTTTAATCGGTGAGCTGTAGGTCAGTTTTTCACAAGGACGGGTCTTATTAGATTGAACCTGTGAGGATTAAATACTATTTCACTAAGCGGAACAAAGGAATCTAATGGTTAAAGGTTAGGTTTCAGTTCCGCTTTACCTATTCTTAAGGAGAGGAAAACTAAAATGACTGAATCTAAAACGATAATGGAAGCATTATTTCAAATATTAGATGAAAAGACGCAGGAACTAAATGAAGAAAATGGTCAAAGTTTTATTGAAAATCTTGGGCTTGCGATGGAACACATTTACACATCAAGACGAGATGTTTTAGAACAAAGTACGTTTCAAGATCGACGTAAAGCATTCCAGTTTGCTTATTTGAGTCAACTTCAAAAAGAAGAAGTTCAAGCAAATCATCAAATTACGCCTGATTCAATCGGATTAATTGTTGGTTTTTTAATTTCTCAATTTGAACCTGAACAAAAAGAAATGCACGTTGCAGACTTAGGAAGCGGGGCAGGTCATTTAAGCGCTGCAATTCATGAAATGCTAAATGAACGCACAATCATGCATCATTTAGTCGAAGTAGACCCAGTATTATCAAGATTAAGTGTGCATCTTGCGAATTACTTAGAAATCCCGTTTGATGTCTATCCTCAAGATGCATTAATGCCACTTCCTTTTGAAGATGCAGATATCGTCGTAGGGGATTTACCAATTGGTTATTATCCGTTAGATGAGCGTAGTAAAGAAATGGCATTAGGTTTTGAAGAAGGGCATAGTTATGCGCATTACTTATTTATAGAGCAATCAGTGAATGCTGTAAAACCTGGAGGCTATGTATTTTTAATTGTACCGAGTCAATTATTTGAGGATAAACAGGTAAAACAGTTAGAAAATTTCATTGCTACAGAAACAGAAATGCAAGCGTTTCTTAATTTACCTAAAACATTATTTAAAAATGAAAAAGCTCGAAAATCAATCTTAGTTTTACAACGCAAAGATCAACAGAAATCACAGAAAGTCGAAGTTTTATTGGCTAATATACCAGATTTAAAAAACGCACAACAATTCCAAAACTTTATGAGCCAATTTAAAGAATGGCAGACACAAAATCGTCCTCAAAATTAAGCTGTAATACTCTTGAAATTAAGCTGTATTAATGGTTAAATAGATATGAATAAATTTAAATAAATATTGGAGGCAGTCCTTATGTCAAAATTAATTTTGGCCATTAACGCTGGTAGTTCTTCGTTAAAATTCCAATTAATTGAAATGCCAGAAGAAAAACTTGTTACAAAAGGTTTAATCGAACGTATTGGTTTAAAAGATTCTATCTTCACAATTGAAGTAGATGGTGAAAAACACAAAGTTGTTAAAGATATTAACGATCATGAAGAAGCAGTTAACATCATGTTAGAAAGCTTTAAAGAACATGGTATTATTGATGATATTAATGATATCGACGGAACAGGTCACCGTGTTGTGCATGGTGGGGAACGTTTCCCAGAATCTGCATTAGTTGATGATCAAGTGATTGAGGATATCGAAAAGTTAACAGATTTAGCACCATTGCATAACCCTGCTAACTTAATGGGTATTCAAGCATTCCGTAAATTATTACCAAACATCCCACACGTAGCAGTATTCGATACGTCATTCCACCAAACAATGCCAGAATCTGCTTACTTATACAGCTTGCCATATGATTACTATAAAGATTATGGTATCCGTAAATATGGTTTCCATGGTACAAGCCACAAATACGTTTCTCAACGTGCAGCAGAAATGTTAGATAAACCAATTGAAGAATTACGTATTATTTCTTGTCACATTGGTAACGGTGCATCAATTGCTGCTATTGATGGCGGTGAATCAATTGATACGTCAATGGGCTTCACACCATTAGCTGGTGTTACAATGGGTACACGCTCAGGTAACATCGACCCAGCTTTAATTCCATTTATCATGGAAAAAACTGGTAAATCAGCAGATGATGTATTAGATATTTTAAATAAACAATCAGGTTTATTAGGTATCACAGGTACTTCTTCTGACTTACGTGACATCGAAGCTGATGCAAACGAAGGTAATGAACGTGCGCAACTTGCTATCGAAGTATTTGCTTCACGTATTCACAAATATATGGGTTCTTATGCGACACGTATGCATGGTGTAGATGCAATCGTCTTCACTGCAGGTGTAGGTGAAAACTCTGACCTTATTCGTGCACGCGTATTAGAAGGCCTTGAATTCATGGGTGTATACTGGGATCCTCGTAAAAATGATGGTTTACGTGGTAAAGAAGCAGAAATCAACTACCCACATTCACCAGTAAAAGTACTTGTCGTACCAACTAACGAAGAAGTTATGATTGCTCGCGACGTTGTTAAGTTCGGTGAATTATAATATATCAAACAAACCCTTCTGTTACCTTTTATAGGAGCAGAAGGGTTTTTAAATAGGTAATTAATAGTAAACCCGAAAATGAAAAGGACTGCAGGCAAAAGTTCGCGTGCAAATACATTCATTTCCGGGTTTTATTGTTATATTCTGTTGTTTAATTAAATATCGAAGTCTTTTAAGAAGTCTTCTGTAGCAACAGTTGGTTCGAAGTGTTCAGGAATTTGTTCAGTTCTTACAACTAAAACGTCGCTATTAGCATGACGAACGATAGCTTCAGATACAGAACCAACGATAAAACGTTCTACTGCATTAAGGCCTGAAGTACCACACATAATTAAGTCAACATCAAGCTCTTCTTCACTTGCTTTCTTCGGAATAACAGATTTAGGAGAACCAAATTCTAAGTATGTCTCAACATCTTTAACGCCCTGAGATTCAGCCTCATTTTTATAACCTGCTAGTAACTTTTCAGCAAATGATTTTGATTTTTCCGTAAAGTGCGTGTCGTATACTTCAAAAGATGTATACGTTCTTGAATCGATAACATTCATAATGGTTAGTTTAGCATCATTTCTTCTAGCGACAGCTACAGCTTTTTGGAAAGCCCATTCTGCTTCGTGTGAACCGTCTACTGCGATTAGAATATTTTTGTACATAAACATAGCTAAAAACCCCTTTCTATCTTCATGTTAATTATAACACAATCTTTATAAAATTTCTGTCTTTCTCCTTTTTTAGTGCTTTAAGTCACTAATGATTGCGCTTACATTAATGATGCGTTATGATATTTTATGGAGGTGTTAGGAGTATGAAAATTGGAATTCCTACAGAGATTAAAAATAACGAAAATCGCGTTGGTTTATCACCAAGTGGCGTACATGCACTAGTAGAAGCGGGGCATGAAGTATTAGTGCAAAAAGGAGCAGGTCTAGGTTCTTATTTCGAAGATGAAGATTATAAAGAAGCTGGAGCTAACATTATTGATGACCAATCAGCAGTTTGGGATGTAGATATGGTTATCAAAGTTAAAGAACCTTTAAAAGAAGAATATGATTTCTTTAAAGAAGGCCTTATCTTATTTACTTATTTACATTTAGCAAATGAACCTGAATTAACAGAAGCGTTAATTGAGAAAAAAGTAGTAGCGATTGCTTATGAAACAGTACAATTACAAGATCGCTCATTACCATTATTAACACCAATGAGTGAAGTAGCTGGACGTATGTCAGCTCAAATTGGTGCGCAATTTTTACAACGTTTCAATGGTGGTTTAGGTATTTTACTTGGAGGTATTCCAGGTGTTCAAAAAGGTAAAGTTACGATTATTGGTGGGGGACAAGCTGGTACAAATGCAGCTAAAATCGCTTTAGGATTAGGCGCAGATGTGACAATCTTAGACGTTAATCCAAAACGTTTACAAGAATTAGAAGATTTATTTGATGGTCGCGTACATACAATTATGTCAAACCCATTAAATATTGAAGAAAGTGTTAAACAAAGTGACTTAGTGATTGGTGCAGTATTGATTCCAGGGGCTAAAGCACCAAAACTTGTTACTGAAGACATGGTAAAACAAATGAAAGCAGGCTCTGTTCTTGTTGATATCGCAATCGACCAAGGCGGTATCTTTGAAACTACAGATAAAATTACGACTCATGACGATCCAACATATGTTAAACATGATGTTGTTCATTATGCTGTTGCGAATATGCCTGGTGCGGTACCACGTACATCAACAATTGGTTTAAATAATGCGACATTACCATATGCATTACAAATTGCGAATAAAGGTTATCAACAAGCATTAAAAGATAACGAACCTTTATCACACGGATTAAATGTATTTGAAGGTAAAGTCACTAATAAAGCAGTTGCAGAAGCATTTAACAAAGACTATACGCCAGTAAACGACGTATTATAAAGCTAAATTGATAGTACTTCTGTAAAATAAAAAAATGAGGCCAGTCAAAAGTAAAATTACTTGTTGACTGGCCTTTTTTTAATAGTGATCTATGTTGCGTCTGAGAAAAGGTTTGTTCGCTTTCTCGTTATTCACCCACATATATAATGCGCAGTAATTTACCATATTGAGATGTAGTTGATGGTTCGCCTGCTCACTTTTGTTCGTATGCATAACGTACACTAACTCACTATGTTCGGAGTGTACGTAACTTTATTTAATCCGGCTCCCAATTGCAGGGTTCTCGATAATACTACGTGACGCGCAAAAATCAAAGAGCGATTTTCGCTTGTCCCTAGGTATTACTTCGAACCCTAACCGCAATTGTCCGCACTTTACTTAATCCGGCTTCGTGCTGCAAAACTCTCAACAAAATGAGACGCTTCACTAAAACCAAAGATCGGTTTGAGTTCGACGCTCGATTTTGCTCGAGTTCTGACCGCAGCACTCCGCACTTTACTTTATTTTGGTGATTTTGTGAGTATTGTGTAACCGTCTTGTGTGACGTAGATGTCGTCTTCTATTCTAACGCCGACTTTATTTGGAACGTAAATGCCGGGTTCGATGGTGAAGGTCATGCCTTCTTGTAAGACATCGTCATTTGTATTGGAAATGTCTGGGAATTCGTGGACGCTTAATCCTAACCCATGGCCTAAACGGTGAGGGAAGTAATCGCCATAGCCTGCGTCTTCAATGATACCTCTTGCTTTATCATCAAGTGCTTTTATAGATACACCTGGTTTAACCATAGCAATTGCCGCTTCCTCCGCTTTTAATACAACGTCGTAAACAGATTGAGCTTCTGCACTAGGGTTACCAAATGCAACAGTACGAGTGATATCACTGCAATAGTGGTGATAGATAACGCCCAAATCAAATAAAACATATTCATCTTGTTGAAGTTTTCGATCTCCAGGAACGCCGTGGGGCGCAGCGGCGTGATCGCCAAATAGAACCATCGTATCAAAACTCATTTCATTAACACCATATAGTTTAATCGCATTTTCAATATGATTAACCACTTCGCGTTCCGTAACACCTTCTTTTAAAAATTCAGTACCTATTTCAATGCATCGGTCAGCTAATTGTGTCGCTTGTTTAAGTATTTCTAATTCTGATGGTGTTTTAATATTTCGCATTTGTTTTAGTGTCATATCAATAGCATCAAAATGTTTGACGTTAAATGCGTCACGTAATTCATGATAGCGTTGGACGGTCAAATGTGTTTCTTCAATTAATAAACGTTCAAATGTATGTTGAAGGTGAGTAAATGGAGATTCAGTATCAAGATAACCAATGACCTGACCTTCAAAAGGTGATTGTTTGACTTCTTCGACATCAAGTTGTGGACAAATCATAGTTTCATTACCGTCTTCATCAATTAAATAAGCTAATAAACGCTCATGTGGTTCGCTATGAAATCCTGTTAAATAATAAATATTTGTAGGGTCTGTGATCCAAGCACCATTCGCATTTTGTGCTTGTAATGTTTTTAACAACGTATCTTTTTTCATACTAGTCCTCCTCCGTTATTTTATATTCAGTGTATTCGAGAATGAAAAAAATTACAATGAAGGCACGTGTGAGTTCGTTTACGATAGGGTATAATGTATGTAACATATTCAAAGGAGGATTATGCATGAAGTTATCTTTTCATGGTCAATCTACAGTATATTTTGAATCTAACAATAAACGAGTGATTATTGATCCATTTATTTCAGGGAATGAATTATCAGATTTAGACGTGAATGACGTAGAAGTAGATTATATTATTTTAACGCATGGTCATGCGGATCATTTTGGAGATACAGTAGAAATTGCGAAACGTACTGGTGCTACTGTGATAGGTTCAGCTGAGTTAGCAGATTATCTTACTACTGCTAAAGGTATCGACAATGTACACCCAATGAATATCGGAGGAAAATGGGAATTTGATTTTGGTACCATTAAATTTGTACAAGCATTTCATAGCTCAAGTTTAACAAATGATGACGGTGTGCCCGTTTATTTAGGTATGCCAATGGGATTAGTTTTAGAATTAGAAGGTACTACGGTTTATCACACAGGTGATACAGGTTTATTCAGTGATATGAAATTGATTGCTGATCGTCATCCTGTTGATGTATGCTTTATACCAATTGGCGATAATTTCACAATGGGTATTGAAGATGCAAGCTATGCGATTAATCAATTTATTAAACCAAAAGTATCTGTACCAATTCATTATGATACTTTCCCATATATCGAACAAGATCCAGAAGCATTCAAAAAAGCAGTTGAAGTAGGTAAAGTAGAAGTGCTTAAACCGGGTCAATCACTAGAATTTTAATCAATAAAGAAAAACCATAGTACGGTGATGTTACCGTACTATGGTTTTATTGCTTTAAGAAGACAGCAAGATTGTTTAACTTATTTTACAATAAGCACAGGAATTTTCGCACGTTTTGCGACTTTGTGACTGACACTGCCTAAAACAAATTTAGCTGATTCCTCTGCTTTACGGTTACTTAATACAACAATATCGTAAGCACCGCTATTTGCGTAATCCACAATTGTTTGTTTTGGATTACCACGTTCAATTTTTTCTTCGTATGAAATTTGATGTTTGTCTAAAGCTTCTTTAGTCGGTTCCATTTTACTTTGACGAATTTTAGTTAACTCATCAATATGTGTCCCCATTTTAACGGAAGCTTGAGCATCTTGTTCCCCAATGACATTTAATATAGTGACAACAGTCTTGTCTCCTGCAAGTTTACTCACTTCTTGCAATGCTTTTGTGTTTTTGAGATCCGTATCGACTGCTAATAAAATATTTTCATACATTAATATCATCCTCCTCAATAATTAGTTTAAATAAAATTAAGAATAATTGCATCCTTTTGATAGTTAATTCTTTATCTTATTATGCGAACCATCTTTCGCATCAGTGCTAAAAAAGGTTATAATATATTCAAGTTCAGAGGTTCAGCATTCTATTCAAAGTGGAAGGGCTTAACGCATTTATACCATGTCATATTCTAAAATAAAGCATACATAAAGTAATGAAAAATAGAGGGTAATCAATGACAAAACATGAACAAATTATAAATCATATTGAAAACTTAACAGTGGGACAAAAAATTTCAGTACGTAAGATTGCAAAAGATTTAGATGTATCTGAAGGGACAGCTTATAAAGCTATTAAAGATGCTAATCAAAAAGGGTTAGTAGCAACCATTGATCGTGTGGGAACTGTTCGAATTGAGAAAAAAAGTAGAGAGCAATTAAACCACTTAACATTTGGCGAAATTGCTAAAATTATTGATGGGGAATTAATTGGTGGAAAAAGTGGTCAATTTAAGTCGCTCACTAAATTTGCAATAGGTGCGATGGAAGTTGATAATGTCGTCAATTTTGTATCTAAAAATACACTTTTAATCGTCGGTAATCGCTTAGATGTTCAAAAAGCTGCTTTACAAAAGGGAAGTGCAGTACTCATTACTGGTGGGTTTGATACGACAGATGAAATTAAGGCGATTGCGAACGAAAAAGAATTGCCTATCATTTCTTCCAACTATGATTCGTTTATGGTTGCAAACATTATTAACCGAGCGATGTATAATCAGATGATTAAAAAGGAAATTTTATTAGTAGAAGATATTGTCATACCGATTGAAGAAACCTCATACTTGATGGAAAATATGAATATCTTGCAAGTCAAACTTAAATCTAAGGATTCAGGTCATTCACGTTTCCCTGTGGTAGATTACGATTTAAGATTAATTGGACTGATTACAAGTAAAGATATTATTGGTGCGCATCCTGATGATCCAATCGAAAAAGTCATGTCCAAACCACCTACAAGTGTTCAAATGAATACGACAGTGGCAAGTTGTGCGCATTTAATGATTTGGGAAGGTATTGAGTTGTTACCGGTGACAAATGCCAATAAACAATTAATTGGCGTCATCTCAAGAGAAGATGTTTTAAAAGCGATGCAAGTCGCTGGACGTCAACCTCAAGTCGGTGAAACCATTAATGACCAAGTGGCAAAACATATCGAAATTCGAAACAATCAAATTTTAGTAGAAGTGACACCACAGTTAACCAACCAATTTGGTACCTTAAGTAAATCTGTGTCAGTCGCGATTATTGAAGAAACAATAAAGTCTATCATGAGAAAATACAAAAAGCTTGAAGTTATGATTGAAAGTTTAAATATTTTCTATATCAAAACGGTTCAAATTGAAAATGAAGTCGAAGTGTTATATCAAATTCTTGATATGGGTCGTAACTTTGCTAAATTAGAAGTAACGATGCAAAGTGGACAAAAGACTGTAGCAAAAGCACTTATTATGTGCCAATTATTAGATAGTTAAAGGAGTTATAAAGATGCATACATTTAAAGCAATCCAGCAAAAAATTGAGTCTGCTGATACGATTATTATTCAACGCCATGTGAGACCAGATCCAGATGCTTTTGGTTCGCAATTTGCACTACAACGTTATTTAAAACAAAAATATCCAAATAAAACAATTTATGCTATAGGGGATATGGAACCTAGCTTGAGTTTTATGGGCGCATTAGATAACGTCCCTGAGGAAGTGTATAATGAAGCGTTGTTAATTGTCTGTGATACGGCTAATGAAGCGCGCATTGATGGTGCTAGCCTTGATGCCTTTCCATTTGTGATTAAAATCGATCATCATCCAGCTGTTGACCAGTATGGTGATATTAATTACGTTGATACGGACGCTTCTTCTACGAGTGAGATTATTTACAACATGATTGACTATTTAGGCGATCTTTCATTAATGAATGAAGAAATTGCTCAAGCGATTTATTTAGGTATTGTAGGGGATACAGGTCGATTTATGTTTAACAATACGACTCCGAGAACGTTACAAATTGCGAGTGAATTAATTCGTTATGATATTCAACCACAAATGTTATTAAATAAATTAGGGGAAAAAGAGCCTCATTTGATGCCATTTCACGGATATATTTTACAAAACTTTGAATTAGATAGTGATGGTTTTTGTCAAATTAAAATCACAGATGAAGTGTTGAAGCAATATCAAGTAGAACCTAATGAAGCATCGCTATTTGTCAATGCGGTGGCTGATCTAAAAGGCATTCGTATATGGGTGTTTGGTGTAGATGAAGGTTCAGAAATTCGTTGTCGCATACGATCAAAATCAGTTTCAATTAATGACGTAGCTGCTCAATTTGGTGGCGGCGGTCATCCTAATGCTTCAGGCGCATCCGTGTCAGATTGGCAAACGTTTGATCAACTTGCGACAGCTTTAAAAAAGAAATTACAGTCTGAGGCATAAGTCCTCGGATTGTAATTGAGAATCATGTAAGGAGGTGCCATGATGGTAGCACATTTAAATGTACATACGGCTTATGATCTTTTACGTTCAAGTTTAAAAGTAGAAGAAGCGGTATTACGTGCTAAAGAGCTCGGATATAATGCTATAGCAATCACAGATTTACATGTAATGTATGGTATCCCTCAATTTTATGATGTGTGTGTAAAACATAACATAAAGCCATTGCTTGGCATGTCGGTCGTATTAACAGATGAGTTAACTGAGCTGACGGCGGTTGTGATTGCTAAGAGTGATAAAGGATTAAAGCAGTTATTTCGATTGTCATCTGAAATAATGATGAATCAACATCAACATGTATCTGTTCAAACATTCAAATCCTTGGCTAGTGATGTGGTCGTCATTTTTCAAAATATGCGTGAAGCGCAAGCACATTGGTTAGAGGATTTTCCTGAAGAAACGTCACTTTATGTTGATCAGGGCTCTTATCAATCACCAATAGTAAATCGTGTTTGGGCGAAACCTTCTTTTTATAATACGCCTGATGATAAAGAGACCATTAAAGTACTTGCAGCGATTCGTGAAAATAAAAAAGTAAACTTTGTAGATAAGCAACCTGCGCATACGGCACATATTCAAAGTGTAGAGGAGCTGTATGAAAGTGAACAAATACCGACAGAGTTATTAGAACGTACAGATGAGATTGCACAGTTATGTGATGCTCAAATGCATTATCATCAGTCGTTGCTACCAGAGTTTCAAACGCCAAATAACGAAAGTGCGGATGAGTATTTGTGGCAAACATTGAATGAAGCTTTAGCACATTATCAATTAAATAATGAGACGTATCGACAAAGGTTAGCGTATGAGTACGATATTATTACATCAATGGGCTACGCAGATTATTTTTTAATTGTCAGTGATCTCATACAATATGCTAAGTCGCACCATATTATGGTTGGACCTGGACGTGGCTCTTCAGCGGGTTCATTAGTGAGTTATTTATTAAACATTACAACGATTGATCCAATTAAAAATGACCTACTTTTTGAGCGTTTTCTTAATCCGGATCGTGTAACTATGCCAGATATTGATATTGATTTTGAAGATACGCAACGTGAAAAAGTGATTCAATATGTACAAGAAAAATATGGTGACTATAGAGTAGCAGGGATTATCACATTTGGTCATTTATCAACCAAAGCTGTCGCAAGAGATGTTGGACGCGTGATGGGATTTGATGACATGACTTTAAATGAAATTTCGAAATGTATTCCAAAACAACTTGGTATTACGCTAGATGAGGCCTATCAAAATGAAACGTTTCGTCAATTTGTTCATAGAAATGATAAACATGAACATTGGTTTCATTTATGTCAAAAGTTAGAAGGGCTTCCTAGAAATACGTCTACACATGCAGCAGGTATTATTATCAATGACCAACCACTTTACAATGCGATCCCATTAACGGAAGGCGATAATGGTTTATTAACACAATGGACGATGACTGAAGCGGAAAAAGTGGGCTTACTTAAAATCGATTTTTTAGGTTTACGCAATTTAACTATCATCCATCAAACGATTAAACAAATTAAATTTAAAGAGAACAAAACAATTGATATCGAACAAATACCGATGAACGACCCTGAGGTATTTCAATTATTAGCCAAAGGTGATACAACAGGTATTTTCCAACTGGAATCCATTGGTGTAAGAAAAGTACTCCAACGGTTACAACCGCAACATTTTGAGGATATTGTTGCCGTTACTTCTTTATATCGCCCGGGTCCAATGGAAGAAATTCCAACTTACATTAAACGACGACATCAGCCTGAAACCGTTACTTATTTACATCCTGATTTAGAACCGATACTTAAACGAACATATGGGGTTATTATTTATCAAGAGCAGATTATGCAAATTGCAAGTAAGTTCGCAGGATTTTCATACGGTGAAGCAGACATATTAAGACGTGCAATGAGTAAAAAAAATAGAGCCGTGTTAGAAAATGAACGGCAACATTTTATCAACGGTGCAAGTCAACAAGGATATGAGACAGCACTGAGTGAACAAATTTTTGATTTAATCTTAAAATTTGCTGATTACGGTTTTCCAAGAGCACATGCAGTGAGTTATTCAAAAATTGCTTATATCATGACTTATTTAAAAGTGCATTATGCGTCTTACTTTTATGCTAATATTCTTAGCAATGTGATTGGAAATGTGGATAAAACAGTCCAAATTATGACAGAAGCGCGAAAACAACAGATTACGATAAATGGACCGCATATTAATCATAGTCGGTGGGCCTATGTGTCCGAGAATAACGCGATTTATATGTCATTAGGTGCCATTAAAGATGTGGGTTACCAAAGTGTTCAATTAATCGTACAAGAACGTCAAGATAATGGGCCATATACAGATTTCTTTAACTTTTGTGATCGTATTCCAAGTCGTATTCGTACTAGGCGATTGCTAGAACCATTGATTTTAACGGGGGCACTAGATTGTTTTGGGAAAAATAGGGCAACTTTGCTTCAATCTATTGATCAAGTCATAGATATTAAATCAGACCTAGATCAAAATTTCTTGGATTCTTTTGCCACGACGAAACGAGATTACTTTGAAACGGAGGAAATGCCAGATCAACGTATTTCGGAGTATGAAAAACAGTACTTAGGTTTTTATATTTCTACACATCCTATCGAAAAGTTATTTCATAAAAAGCAATATTTAGGCGTGTTTCAATTAAATTCGCAAGTGAAACAGCCTATTTTAATCACAATTGATAGTATTAAAATCATTCGTACAAAAAAAGGGCAACAAATGGCATTTGTGACGTTAAACGATGGTCAAAATACTATAGATGGCGTCATTTTTCCTGATTTATTTCAAAGATGTTCGGTGCCACTTGAAGAGGGTGTAGCATACGTCATTGCTGGTAAATTTGAAAAGCGTCAAAATAAATGGCAAATGATTATAGAAGATTTAAATACGTTAGAACAATTTGAAACACACAAATTACAACAACTTTCACAAATTGTGATACGAAAAGTATTGCCAGATGCGGTCGCTGAACATTATTTAACCCCTCATCAAGAAGGGGTTCCCGTTGTACTATTTGATGATACAACGCATCAACAAAAGACCTATGGCTATTTGAAAGATAATGAAGAAACCATAAAACAGTTTATAACAGAATTGAATCCACAAGATATCCGAGTATTATAAATTGTGATATTTCGTTTTGTGTGATTTTGATATCTATCTAAATTGTGCTATAGTATAGTGATGATTAATGTGATATAAACAAAACTTTATAGAATAAATTGATATTGGGAGATGATTTGGAATGTCATTAAGAGATGATGCTCTATACATGCATAAAGAACATCAAGGTAAAATAGCAATTTCACCAAAAGTTAAGGTGACAAATAAAGAAGAACTTAGTTTAGCTTATTCACCAGGTGTAGCAGAACCATGTAAAGATATTTACGAAGATAATGGGAAAGTTTATGACTACACTTCTAAGAGTAATACAGTCGCTGTCATTTCTGATGGTAGTGCCGTATTGGGGTTAGGTGACATCGGAGCAGAAGCAAGTATCCCTGTAATGGAAGGTAAAGCAGTACTGTTCAAAAGCTTTTCGGGTGTAGATGGCATTCCATTGTCTCTTGATACGAAAGATACAGAATCTATTATTCAAACTGTAAAGTTACTAGAGCCTAATTTTGGTGGCGTCAATTTAGAAGATATATCTGCACCACGTTGCTTTGAAATTGAGGAACGTCTTAAAAAAGAGACAAAAATTCCAGTATTTCATGATGATCAACATGGCACAGCTATTGTAACGGTTGCAGGATTAATTAATGCATTACGCATTGTAGACAAAGATTTGTCAGATATCAAAGTTGTGTTAAATGGTGCGGGTGCTGCAGGTATTGCAATTGTAAAATTATTACGTTCATATGGTGTTAGATCAATGATTATGTGTGATTCAAAAGGCGCTATTTTTGAAGGTCGTACTTATGGAATGAATGACACTAAAGAAACTGTTGCAAAATGGACAAACCAAGATAAAGTAGAAGGTAAATTAGTGGATGTAGTAAAAGATGCCGACGTATTTATTGGTGTATCAGTGGCAAATGCATTAACTGAAGAAATGGTTCAATCTATGAGTGATGACCCAATTATTTTTGCAATGGCTAATCCAAATCCTGAAATCACGCCAGATGTCGCAAAATCTGCAGGTGCTAAAGTTATAGGTACTGGCCGTTCAGATTTTCCAAATCAAATCAATAATGTGTTAGCATTTCCTGGTATTTTTAGAGGTGCGTTAGATGTTCGTGCAACACATATCAATGAAGATATGAAACGTGCAGCTGTTAAAGCCATCGCGGATTTAATTTCTGATGATGATCGTCAACCAGATTATGTCATTCCTGCACCATTTGATTACAGAGTAGCTCCAACTGTGGCTAGAGAAGTAGCTAAAGCCGCAATGGAATCAGGTGTGGCAAGAATTGAAGTAGATCCAGAAGAAGTTTACAATAAAACATTATCATTAACAGATCTCAAATAGTAAAATAAACGACACGATAGCCTATGGTAAGTGGAGGTAAAACAAATGTTTAAAGATTTTTTTAATCGTAATTCAAAAAAGAAAAAATATATTACGGTTCAAGACTCAAAACAAAATGAAGTTCCTGAAGGCATAATGACTAAATGTCCAAGTTGTAAAAAGATTATGTACACTAAAGAATTAATTGGCAACCTCAATGTTTGTTTCAATTGCGATCATCATCTTCAATTATCAGCTTATAGCCGCATTGAAGCAATATCAGATGAGGGTACTTTCGAAGAGTTTGATAAAGGAATGACCTCTGCCAATCCATTAAATTTTCCTGGCTATGAAGAAAAAATAGATAAAGATCAAGAAAAAACAGGGTTAAATGAAGCCATCGTGACTGGTACTGCTGAATTAAATGGAATTAAATATGGTGTGGGTGTCATGGACTCACGTTTCAGAATGGGAAGTATGGGCTCAGTTGTAGGTGAGAAAATATGTCGAATTATCAATTACTGTACTGAGCACCGTTTGCCATTTGTCCTTTTCACCGCTTCAGGTGGGGCAAGAATGCAAGAGGGTATTATATCCTTAATGCAAATGGCCAAAACAAGTGTGGCACTTGAGAAACATGCTGCTGCTAACTTATTATTTATTTCATATATGACTCATCCTACTACAGGTGGTGTTTCCGCAAGTTTTGCTTCTGTCGGTGATATTAATTTAGCTGAACCGCGAGCATTAATTGGTTTTGCTGGACGTCGTGTTATTGAACAAACAATTAACGAAAAGTTACCAGAAGACTTCCAAACAGCAGAATTTTTATTAGAGCATGGTCAGTTAGATAAGGTCGTTCATCGAAGTGATATGAAACAAACACTTGCGACACTCTTTGAAATGCATAGTGGGGTGAATCAATAATGTTAGATTTTGAGAAACCAATCGAAGACATTAAAAGTAAAATAGACTCATTGCAAGAAACACAACAAAAAAATGATGTGGATTTATCAGACGAGATTGAATTACTTGAAGCAGCTTTGCAAAATGAAAAAGAAAAAGTATATTTAAATTTAAAGCCTTGGGACAGAGTTCAAATTGCGCGTTTACCAGAGCGTCCGACTACATTAGATTATATACCTTATATTTTTGATGAATTTATGGAATTGCACGGTGATCGTAATTTTAGAGATGATCCATCAATAATTGGGGGACTTGCTTATTTAAATGATCAACCTGTCACTGTTATAGGACACCAACGTGGTAAAGATACTAAAGACAATATTTATCGTAACTTCGGCATGGCTCACCCAGAGGGCTACCGTAAAGCGTTACGTTTAATGAAACAAGCTGAAAAGTTTAATCGACCTATTTTTACATTTATTGACACAAAAGGTGCTTACCCAGGTAAAGCTGCTGAAGAAAGAGGCCAAAGTGAATCAATTGCTAAAAATTTAGTTGAAATGGCTTCTTTAACTGTACCAGTCATCGCTATTGTAATTGGTGAAGGTGGTAGTGGCGGTGCTTTAGGATTAGGCGTAAGTAATCGTCTGTTAATGTTGGAAAATAGTACATATTCCGTGATTTCTCCGGAAGGTGCAGCAGGTATCCTTTGGAAAGACAGTTCCTTAGCTCAAATTGCTGCTGAAACCATGAAGATTACAGCTTATGATTTATTAGAATTAAATATAGCGGATGAAGTTGTTAAAGAGCCGCTTGGTGGGGCACACCATGATATTGAGCAACAAGCTAAACAAATTAAACACAATTTCGTTCGTTTCTTAGACGAATTTGATAATATGACAGCGGAAGACATTAAAGAGGATCGTTATTCTAAATTTAGAAATATGGGTTCTTTTGTAGAATAAAGTATTATGATAAAACACTTGAGTGAACATTTACGAAAATGTAGTTACTCAAGTGTTTGTTTTTTGCAGGATATTCTAAAATAGCTTTGTAAGAAAAGCCTCATACGATTAAAAATGAGGTGTAAAAACGTTTACACGATAAACTATACCTTTTTTTAATGGAATGACGTTTTATTTTATGGTATTTTTAAATTAAGAATAAATCAAAAGAGGGTATGTCAACATGAAAAAAATTGCAGTTTTAACAAGCGGTGGAGATGCTCCCGGAATGAATGCGGCGATTCGTGCGGTAGTTAGAAAGGCGATTTATCATAACATTGAAGTCTACGGTATCTTTCAAGGGTATTCTGGATTAGTCAATGATGATATTCACAAGCTTGAATTGGGGTCAGTAGGGGACACGATTCAACGCGGTGGTACTTTCTTATATTCAGCACGTTGCCCAGAGTTTAAGGAAAAAGAAGTTCGAGCTAAAGGGATTGAAAACCTTCGAAAACGGGGTATAGAAGGTTTAGTAGTCATTGGAGGCGATGGTAGCTTCCGTGGAGCTCAACGTATTACAGAAGAGTGTAAAGATATTCAAACAATTGGTATTCCTGGCACAATTGATAATGATATTAATGGCACAGATTATACCATTGGGTTTGATACAGCACTTAACACAATCATTGACTCGGTCGATAAAATTAGGGATACGGCTTCGAGTCATGCAAGAACGTTTATTATTGAAGTCATGGGCCGCGATTGTGGCGATTTAGCGCTATGGTCAGGTCTAGCTGTAGGTGCAGAATCTATTCTTACACCAGAAAATGATTTTGAAATGAAAGATATTGCTGAAAAAATTCAACAAGGGATTGATCGAGGGAAAAAACATTCGATTATCATTGTTGCGGAAGGATGCATGACAGGTGAAGCTTGTGCGTCTGAGTTAACAAAATATATCAATGTCGACGCTCGTGTTTCAGTTTTAGGTCATATTCAACGTGGTGGTAGTCCAACAGGTGTTGACAGAGTATTAGCTTCACGTTTAGGTGGCTATGCTGTTGAACGTCTCATGGATGGTGATACTGCTAAAGGTGTTGGTATTAAAAACAATCAACTTGTTTCAACAGACTTTAATGATATCTTTAATCATACTTCCGAAATCAAATATACTCAACGTATGTTAGCGTTGACGAAAGAGTTATCGATATAATTTAGGAGGCAATAAATATGAAGAAGACAAAAATCGTTTGTACGATTGGACCAGCATCAGAATCTGAAGAAATGTTAGAAAAGTTAATGAAGGCTGGAATGAATGTAGCTCGATTAAACTTTTCACATGGTTCACATGAAGAACATGAGGCACGTATTCAAACAATTCGTAAAGTAGCGAAGAAACTAGACTTAAATATTGGTATCTTATTGGATACTAAAGGTCCAGAAATTCGTACGCATGATATGAAAAATGGTGCCATCAATTTAGAAAAAGGTTCTGAAGTCATCGTAAGTATGTCTCAAGTTGAAGGGACTGAAGATAAGTTTTCAGTCACATATGAAGATTTAATTAATGATGTAGAAGAAGGTTCATATATTTTACTCGATGATGGTCTTATTGAACTCCAAGTTAAAGAAATTCGTGAAGATGCTGGAGAAGTACTTTGTGATGTATTAAATAGTGGAGAACTTAAAAATAAAAAAGGTGTTAATTTACCAGGGGTTAAGGTTAATTTACCAGGTATTACGGATAAAGACGCAAACGATATTCGTTTTGGCATTGAACAAGATATCGACTTTATTGCAGCAAGCTTTGTTCGTCGTGCTAGTGATGTTCTTGATATACGTAAGCTATTAGAAGAAGCACAAAATACGAATATCAGTATCATTCCAAAAATTGAAAACCAAGAAGGTATCGACAATATAGATGATATATTAGAAGTATCAGATGGTTTAATGGTAGCTCGTGGAGATATGGGGGTTGAAATCCCACCAGAAACAGTTCCAATTGTTCAAAAAGATTTAATTCGCAAATGTAACAAATTAGGTAAACCTGTGATCACAGCAACACAAATGTTAGATTCAATGCAACGCAATCCTCGTGCGACACGTGCAGAAGCATCTGACGTAGCAAATGCGATTTATGATGGCACAGATGCTGTCATGTTATCTGGGGAAACAGCAGCAGGAAGTTATCCAGAAGAAGCAGTCAAAGCCATGAATAATATTGCGTTAGCTGCAGAAGATGCTCAAGCTTATAAAAAATTATTATCTGACCGTACAAAGCTTGTTGAAACATCATTAGTTAATGCGATTGGTGTGTCTGTAGCACACACAGCTTTAAACTTAAATGTTAAAGCGATTGTAGCGGCAACAGAAAGTGGTAATACAGCTCGTACGATTTCTAAGTATAGACCGAAATCAGATATTATTGCAGTTACACCTCGTGAAACAACAGCACGTCAATGTACATTAGTATGGGGCGTTTATCCAGTGGTACGTAAAGGTAATTACACAACAGATGAGTTATTAAATAATGCAGTTGCTACTGCGATTGAGACGGAACGTGTTGAAAAAGGTGATCTTATCATCATCACAGCTGGTGTACCAACTGGAGAAACAGGTACTACTAACTTAATGAAACTACATCTCATTGGTGAAGATATTGTGAATGGTCAAGGTATCGGTCGTGGTTCAGTGTGTGGACGTACAATCATTGTAAACGAAGCTAAAGAATTAGAAGGTAAAGATTTAACAAATGCCATTATTGTCACGTCATCAGTCGACAATGAAATGGTACCTTATTTAGACCAAGCAATTGGTTTAGTGACTGAAGAAGGTGGCTTAACTTCACCAAGTGCCATTGTAGGATTAGAAAAAGGTATTCCAACAATTGTGGGTGTAGAAAATGTAGCAGAAGCACTTCAAAACGATATGTTAGTAACAGTAGACGCTGCTCAAGGCAAAGTGTTTGAAGGTTACGCTAACGTGCTATAAAACATTGAACACTCCAGAATAGATACTAAATTTGGAGCAAACTTACTTTCGGGAGACCGTGATACGATCGGTTTCCCGGAGTATAGTTGTTTTAGGTCTTAAACTAATTTTTAATTGTAATAATTCCGTATAAAAGTTTGACAATGTGCTTTTATACGGTTCTTTTGTATCGTGATGGATATCATGAAATCAATTATATTTTGTTGAGAAATGTATTTAGTTCCAATACAATCACGTACATCACGCAATGATCATCACTCCTTGTTATTATTTATGATAAGTAAAGAGAATGACAGTGTTTCTATGTGATATTTTAAATTAAATTTGTTATACAACCGTTGATATGAGGCACTTTCATAAACTCATTTAGAATAATAGATAGTCAAATGTTCGACAATTCAGATAGCTTATGTTCTTAAAATGTTCACAAATATATCATTATTGGCTATAATAGTATATGAAAGCCATTACAAAAGGACGAATATAGAGTAAAGGGGAAATTCATATGGCAGAAGTAAAAAAAGGTTTAGAAGGGGTTATCGCTGCTGAAACAAAAATCAGTTCAATCATTGATAGCCAATTAACATATGCTGGATATGATATTGATGAGTTAACAGAAAACGCAGAGTTTGAAGAAGTCATCTTCTTATTATGGAATTACCGATTACCAACTAAAGAAGAGTTAGCAACATTAAAAGAAAAAATTCATGAATATATGACACTTAATGAGCGTATTTATCAACACTTTGAAGAATATGCGACTGATAAAGTGCATCCAATGACTGCATTAAGAACGTCAGTTTCTTATTTAGCGCACTTTGATAAAAATGCAGATGACAATAGTGAAGAAGCATTACAAGAAAGAGCGATTCGTATTCAAGCTAAAATTGCATCATTAGTAGCATCTTTTGCACGTGTACGTGAAGGTAAACAACCTGTAAAACCTGATGCTGAGTTAAATTATGCTGCAAATTTCTTGTATATGTTACGTGGTGAAAAACCAACAGATGTTGAAGTTGAAGGCTTTAATAAAGCATTAATTTTACATGCCGATCACGAATTGAATGCTTCTGCATTTACAGCAAGATGTGCAGTGTCATCTTTATCAGATATGTATTCAGGTATTGTTGCTGCAGTTGGCTCTTTAAAAGGACCTCTACATGGGGGCGCGAACGAACGTGTTATGAAGATGTTAACTGAGATTGGTTCAATAGATAACGTTGAATCATACTTAGAAAAAGCATTTGAAAATAAAGATAAAATTATGGGCTTTGGTCACAGAGTTTATAAAAATGGTGACCCAAGAGCAAAATACTTAAAAGAAATGAGTCGTAAAATTACTGAAGAAACAGGACAAAAAGAATTATTTGAAATGTCAGTGAAAATTGCGGACATTATGGAAAAAGAAAAAGGATTATTCCCTAATGTCGATTTTTTCAGTGCGACTGTTTACCACAGCATGAATATCGATCATGACTTATTTACACCAATTTTTGCGGTGAGTCGTACAGCAGGATGGACAGCACACATTCTTGAGCAATTAAGAAATAACCGCATCATGCGTCCTCGTGCAACTTATGTTGGTGAACAAGGACGTAAATACGTTGCTATTGAAAATCGTTAATTCATAACAATAAAACATAGATTTGCTTAAATACTATTCGGAGGGATTCTTATCATGAGTGAAAAAATCGTAAAAACAGATTCAGGATTACAAGTACCAAATCAACCTGTTATTCCATTTATTATTGGTGACGGTATTGGACCAGATATTTGGAATGCTGCTAGTCGTGTGATTGATGCAGCTGTTAAGAAAGCTTATAACGGCGAAAAAGAAATCGACTGGAAAGAAGTACTTGCTGGGCAAAAAGCTTACGACCAAACTGGAGAATGGTTACCTAAAGAAACATTAGATACGATTAAATCTTATTTAATTGCCATCAAAGGACCACTTACAACACCAATTGGTGGCGGTATTCGTTCATTAAATGTTGCGTTAAGACAAGACTTAGACTTATTTACATGTTTACGTCCTGTACGCTGGTTTAAAGGAGTACCTTCACCAGTTAAAAGACCTGAAGATGTGGATATGGTGATCTTCCGTGAAAATACAGAAGATATTTACGCAGGTATCGAATTTAAAGAAGGCACAGACGACGTTAAAAAAGTCATTGATTTTCTTCAAAATGAGATGGGTGCTACAAACATTCGCTTCCCTGAAACGTCAGGTATCGGTGTTAAACCAGTATCTAAAGAGGGAACTGAGCGTTTAGTACGTGCAGCCATTCAATATGCATTAGACAATAATCGTAAATCTGTAACATTAGTTCACAAAGGTAACATTATGAAGTTTACAGAAGGTGCCTTTAAGCAATGGGGTTATGACCTAGCAGAACGTGAATTTGGTGAAAAAGTCTTCACTTGGCAACAATACGATAAAATTGTTGAAGAACAAGGTAAAGACGCGGCAAACGAAGCGCAAGATAAAGCCGTATCAGAAGGTAAAATTGTGATTAAAGATTCAATTGCTGATATTTTCTTACAACAAATCTTAACACGTCCAGAAGATCATGATGTTGTTGCAACAATGAACTTAAATGGTGACTATATTTCTGATGCCTTAGCTGCACAAGTTGGCGGAATTGGTATCGCACCTGGTGCAAATATTAACTATGAAACAGGTCACGCTATCTTTGAAGCAACACATGGTACAGCGCCTAAATATACTGGATTAGATAAGGTTAACCCTTCATCTGTATTATTATCAGGTGTATTAATGTTAGAACATTTAGGTTGGCAAGAAGCTGCAGATTTAATTACGAACTCTGTCGAAAAAACAATTGCATCTAAAGTTGTAACGTATGACTTTGCACGTTTAATGGATGGTGCAACTGAAGTGAAAACATCTGAATTTGCAGATGAATTAATCAATAATTTATAAAATTAACACTATCTTTCAAAATAGCATTAAGCGGTTGGTGGAATGACTTCCCCAACCGTTTTATTTTTTGTAAATGCCAATGCTCATTATAATTATTTCTTTAAGTCCTATTTAAAAATCTTTATGTATACAACAAACACTTAATAATTAATCAATAGTGATGTGTAGTTATATCGTATTGTCATCGTAATTTTAAATAAATGCTAATTTTATATTAAGATATTGTAAAGTTACTTAAATATATGTGATTTTTAAGACTTGTTTAAGTTATAATGAAGAAAAATAGTACTAGGAGGTAACGGCATGGCCCAAAGAGTGCTTGTTGTAGATGATGAGCAGTCCATTGTGACATTATTAAAATATAACCTTGAACAAGCAGGTTACATCGTTGAAATTGCACAAGATGGTGAGGAAACTTTAAATAAAGTTCAGGAAGTAAATCCAGATTTGATTGTATTAGATGTAATGTTACCAAAAAAAGATGGTATTGAAGTATGTAAGACAATCCGATCTGATAAAAATCAAGTACCAATTTTAATGTTAACAGCAAAAGATGATGAATTTGATCGTGTGTTAGGTTTAGAATTAGGTGCAGATGATTATATGACTAAACCATTTTCACCACGAGAAGTAGTCGCGCGTGTTAAAGCTATTTTAAGACGTTCTTCTCAAGTACAAACAACAAATAACTCTGAAGAAGATGAAGATATTCTTATTGGTTCTATACGCATTCGTCCAGATTATTTTGAAGTTTATCGCGACGGAGAACTGCTGGAATTAACACCAAAAGAATTTGAATTATTACTTTATCTTATTGAGCGACAAGGCCGTGTAATTACACGTGAACATATGTTAAATTCGGTATGGAATTATGAATTTGCTGGAGATTCTCGAATCGTTGACGTACATATTAGTCATTTACGTGAAAAACTTGAAGAAAACCCTAAACAACCTCAGTTTATTAAAACGGTGAGAGGATTAGGCTATAAGTTGGAGCGTCCTAAATAAATGATTAAATTTTACCATAAGCTTTTAATGATACTTACAACGATTACAGTTGTAAGTTTTCTTCTATTAGGCTTTATTGTACATAATGCAATTTATACAATCTCTGTGAATCATCAAGAAAATGAACTGACCAAACAATCCCAACAAATCCTTTCTTTGTATAATTCTCAGGATGAATCTAGAATTCAGTTATTGGCTAATATTTATAAAGCGAATATGATGATTATTGATGGCAATGACCAAACTAAATTTAATTCTGGTAATAATTATGGTATAGAAAGTCAAAATGAAGAGATTCTACAACAACTTCAAACAGACCGTAGTGCTTATATTTTAAATAGTAAAGATGGCGAATATCTATATGGTTTTAAAAGTAACAATATCACAATTTTAATCAGTGGCACTTATACCATTGTTTACAATTTACAACTCGAATTTTGGAAATATCTTATTTTAATTTGTCTCTTCTTTATTGCATTAATTTATTTTTCTGTACGCTATATCAATCGGACTTATATTCAACCTATTAATGAAGTGTCATATGCCGCTTCTTTATTAACAGAAGGGAATTATAAAGTACGCGTGCCGGAAAGTAGTGTAAAGGAAACAAAAGATTTATACGTTACGATTAACGTATTAGCAAGACGGTTAGATTATTTGAATAAAGAACAAAAAATTCAACGCAATCGATTGGTGACGACGTTGGAAAATATTCCGAGTGCTGTGTTAATGATAGATAAACAAGGTATCATTGTTTTAGCCAATCAAACGTATTATGAAATCTTTAACCAAACTGAAAATATTGAACAACACAACTATGAATTATTATTACCTGAATCAATCAAATCATTAGTCGTTAAAAGTTTTAAATCTGAGCAATCTAAACATGAACAAATTGAAATTTATGTCAATAGTATTCATCAGAAGTTTTTTGATGCGTCATGTGTTCCGATTTTATCAAGACATCGTAAACAATTAGAAGGCATGGTCATCGTGTTACATGACATCACGAAATTAAAGAAACTTGAAAATTTAAGACGTGACTTTGTTGCGAACGTCTCACATGAACTTAAAACGCCAATTACATCGATGAAAGGATTTACAGAAACGTTAATAGACGGTGCTAAAGATGACCCAGAATCGTTAGATATGTTTTTAAATATCATTTTAAAAGAATCTAACCGTATTCAGTCTTTAGTAGAAGACCTCTTAGATTTATCCAAAATAGAACAGACTCAAAAAATTATAAAAGAGCCGATGAATTTATCTGAGGTAGCTCAATCCGCTCTGTCAGTGATGCAACCCATTGCTGAAGAGAAATCAATTCAATTGATTGATGCGATTGAACCTGATACGACTATTTTAGCTGAAGAAAATAAAATATCTCAGGTCATGGTTAATTTACTGTCTAACGCAATTCATTATTCACCGGAACATCGCTCTGTAAAGCTTAGTGTCTATACTGATCAACACGCAAAAGTAATAGAAGTAGCGGATGAAGGTATTGGAATGAAAGAAGAAGATAAATATCGTATCTTTGAAAGATTTTATCGAGTGGATAAGGCGAGAAGTAGAGCATCTGGTGGTACAGGGTTAGGCTTATCCATCACTAAGCACATTGTAGAAAGTTATGGAGGTAGTATAGAAGTAGAATCAGAATTAAATGTTGGATCTACTTTTAAAGTGATTTTTCCAGAAAACTAAATGACTAAATAGAAAGTTTAAAAGATAAAATAATGACGTCTTTATGTTAAAAATAAGTAAGGTTACCATTAAGGTTTGGGGTCCGAACAGGCTTTAATGATACTTCTAAACTTATGATTATTAAACATAAAGGCGTCATTTTTTGAGAAATTGAAAGGTGGCATATATCTTACATAGGATATTCTTTAAATCACTTAAATGATAGAAATCTATAAATCATCTTAAATCGTTTATTGCTCTTTTCCTTAATATGATAAAATAAAATCAAATGTAGATGGAGGGACTAATGTGGATAAACTTATATTAATAGATGGTAACAGTTTAAGTTTTAGAGCATTTTATGCGTTACCTTTACTTCAAAACAAGTCGGGAATCCATACGAATGCGGTTTATGGGTTTACACGTTTATTAGAAAAAATTTTAAAAGAGGAACAACCCTCACATTTCCTTGTTGCATTTGATGCTGGTAAAACGACATTTCGTCATGAAACTTATCAAGATTACAAGGGAGGACGTCAAAAGACACCCCCTGAGTTGAGTGAGCAATTTCCATATATTCGTCAATTGTTAGATGCATATCATATCGAACATTATGAACTGGATAATTACGAAGCTGATGATATCATTGGTACATTAAGTAAAGAAGCGGAACAACAAAATATGGAAACCATTATTATTACGGGAGATCGAGATTTAACACAATTAGCCTCTGACAATGTTACAATCTATTTTACAAAAAAAGGGATTACAGAGGTTGATCATTATACACCGCAATTTATTGCAGAAAAGTATAATGGTTTAGTACCATCACAAATTATTGATTTAAAAGGATTAATGGGCGATTCATCAGACAACATTCCAGGCGTACCTGGTGTAGGTGAAAAAACAGCTTTAAAATTATTATCACAGTTTAATACAGTGGAAGGTGTCTATGAAGATATAAACAATGTTTCAGGAAAGAAATTAAAAGAAAAATTAATCAATCATAAAGATGAAGCAATGATGAGTAAATCTTTGGCAACCATTAATCGAGAAAGTCCAATTACCATTACTTTAAAGGATACGGAACTACCTCAATCGATTGATGAAACCCAAAAAATACAATTATTTAAAGAACTGGAATTCCGTCAATTGTTAGAATCAATCGATCCGGAAAGTTCGGAGATCCAATCAACTCAAAAAACGTTTGAGCCTACTTCTGATATGTCAGTCGTCGATTTTTCAAAATTAGATAAAGCTACGATTCACATAGAAGTGGCGGGTCCAAATTATCTTAAAGATGCTATGTTAAAATTTGGATTATATGATGGTGATCATTTTGTAGTGATTGCGCCTGAGACGGTTTCTGAATACCCTGAATTAGTGGCGTGGCTTGAAAATCCAGAAACTCAAAAATTTGTTCATGATGCTAAAAAAACGTATATTGCGTTACACCGTTTAGGGATAAAAGTTGAAAATATCACTTTTGATACAATGCTAGCGAGTTATCTCATTGATCCATCACGTACAATAGACGATGTACAGTCGGTGATGATGCACTTTGATCAGACATTTGTGAATGATAACATCTCTATTTATGGCAAAGGTAAATCCTTTAAAATTCCAGAAGATGATGTATTAGATGAACATATCGCCTCAATTCTTGATGCGATTCAAACGGTCTATCCACAAATGTTAGATGTCTTAAAAGAACACAACCAACTAGATTTACTGAATGATTTGGAACTGCCTTTAGCTTATATTCTTAGTCAAATGGAAATCATTGGTGTGCATACTGATATTGAGACACTTAAAGAAATGGAAGAAGAAATTCAAACTCAATTAGACGAACTCATTCAATCAATTCATGAACAAGCTGGAGAATCTTTCAACATTAATTCTCCTAAACAGTTAGGTGTCGTTCTATTTGAAAAGCTACAATTACCAGTCATTAAAAAGACAAAAACAGGTTATTCCACTGCAGTAGATGTGTTGGAAAAACTACAAAATGAACATCCAATTATTGATGACATATTAAAATATCGTACATTGTCAAAATTACAATCGACTTACGTTGAAGGTTTACAAAAAATGATTTGGGATGACGGACGCATTCATACACGATTTAATCAGACACTAGCGCAAACAGGACGTTTATCTTCAGTAGATCCAAATCTTCAAAATATACCAATTCGTTTGGAAGAAGGTCGTCGTATTCGCAAGGCTTTTAAATCGACACATGAAGATTACGTAATATTGGCTGCTGACTATTCTCAAATTGAGTTGCGTGTTTTAGCGCACATTACTGGAGATGAAACATTACAGCAAGCCTTTAACGAAAACGAAGATGTGCATACCACTACAGCGATGAAGGTGTTTGGTGTAGAGGAAGAAGAAGTGACTTCTCTTATGAGAAGACAAGCGAAAGCGGTCAATTTCGGTATTGTATATGGCATTAGTGACTATGGTTTGAGTCAAAGTTTAGGTATTACACGTAAAGAGGCTAAACAATTCATCGATGACTATTTAAATCATTTTCCAGGTGTCCAAAAATACATGGAAACGATTGTTCAAGATGCGAAACAAGATGGCTATGTAGAGACGTTATTACACCGCCGTCGTTATATACCAGATATTACGAGTCGAAACTTTAATAAACGAGGGTTTGCTGAACGAACAGCGATGAATTCTCCTATTCAAGGTAGTGCCGCAGATATTATTAAACTGGCGATGGTCCAATTTCATAATGAAATGAAAACACAACAATTTAAGGCTAAATTGCTTTTACAAGTACACGATGAGCTCATTTTCGAATTACCAAAATCCGAAGTTGAAGCATTTACTGAAATGATTGAAAAGATTATGACCAATGCTTTACAATTAGATGTTCCATTAGCGGTAGAATCTAATTATGGACCAACTTGGTACGATGCAAAATAGAAAGAAGGTTAGTGAATGCCAGAATTACCAGAAGTAGAACATGTCAGACGTGGTATTGCGCCTTTAATCACGCATCACCAAATTCAAAATGTCGTTTTTTCTGAAAAGGTGATGTTAGGTAAATCTAATGGTAAAGAAACGATTATTAAAGGTATGACGTTGGACGATTTTAAACAAGCAACGATAGGGTATACGATTACACATGTTGATCGACGTAGTAAATATATTTTACTGCACCTTGAAAAACAACAAGATCAGCGTATGGTCATTGCCCATTTAGGTATGTCTGGTGCATTTTTTGTTGTTTCTAATATTGAAGATATTCCTATCCCTAATTTTAAAAAGCATTGGCACGTGATTTTAGAGTTGGATAATGGTCAATTGCTTGTTTATTCAGATGTGAGACGTTTTGGAGAGTTGCGGAATGTTCAAACATTATCGGAGTATCCTTCCATATTAGATATAGCACCAGAACCGTTTTCAAAAGAAGCGGAAGCGCATTTTTTAAAACAATTTAATGATAAAAAATATCAGCGTATGCCAATTAAACAAATGATTTTAGATCATAAAGTTGTAGCAGGTTGTGGTAATATATATGCATGTGAGGCTTTATTTAATGCACAAATTGATCCTCATACGCAAGCGCAATCGCTAACATTAGATAAGCGGAAACGTTTATTTCAAAGTATTATTCGCGTTTTACAGATGGGAATCGATTACGGTGGTACAAGCGTATCTGACTATGTGCATAGTGATGGTCAGCGTGGTACCATGCAAGATCATTTATCCGTATATAAGCAGTCTGAATGTCCAGTCTGTTTAAATCCCATTCATACAGATGTTATTGGAGGACGTAATACTCATTACTGTCCAAACTGTCAAAATTAAAAGGAAGAGTGAAAAGATGCCAAAAGTTATTGGACTAACAGGAGGAATTGCGACAGGGAAGTCGACTGTAGCAGAATTACTCCAAATACACGGTTTTAAAATTGTAGATGCAGATGTTGCTTCACGTAAAGCTGTTGAAAAAGGGTCAAAAGGACTTGAAGCTGTACGTGAAACATTTGGTAAAGAAGCAATCAATGAAGATGGTGAAATGAATCGTCAATATATTGGTGATATTGTTTTTTATGACGACGAAAAACGAGAACAACTTAACCAAATTGTACATCCTATCGTCAATCAAATTATGTCTGAAGCACGTGATCGTTATTTAGAAGAAGGTCACGATGTCATTATGGATATTCCTTTATTATTTGAAAATCAACTCGAAGACACTGTAGATGAAGTATGGTTAGTCTATGCTTCTGAACCTATTCAAATTGATCGATTAATGGAACGAAATCAATTATCCATTGAAGATGCTAAAGCACGCATTTATAGTCAAGTCTCAATCGATAAGAAAAGTAGAATGGCGGATGTCGTCATTGATAATTTAGGTACAAAATTAGAATTAAAGCAAAACCTCGAAAAAATATTAGTAGAAAAAGGATTTTTAGAACCTTATGATTCAGAGGAAGATGCTTAATTAACAAAAGCACCTCACCTAAGTATGAGAGGGCGAGGTTGGAACAAAAGCGTTCAGGATTTGAGCAGAAACGAACGAAAAGCTAAAATTGTTTTTCAAATTTTGGCGAATCGTGAACTTTCTGCCGAAAATCCCGCTTTTGGGACACCGTTAAACGGCTTTCCAGAGCATTAGCGCTTTATGTCTCACCCCCCTCATGCGTAGGTGAGGTTTTTTTAATATCATAATGAAACGTTTTACAATAAAGAAGTAAAATTTATTGAAGAAAACGATTTCATTCTGAGTTCATTATGTTATACTAATTTTGTAATAAGTATAACATAATTTTAAGGAGTGCTTTATACATGACGACAAAGATTGCGATAAATGGATTAGGCCGTATTGGACGTATGGTTTTAAGAATTGCATTGGACAGAGAGGATATCGATGTAGTAGCAATTAACGCAAGCTATCCATCTGAAACAATTGCCCACCTTATTCAATATGATACGACTCATGGACGTTTTGACAAAGAAGTAGAGGCGTTAAACAATGGTATAAAAGTAGATGGCAAAGAAATTAAACTTGTTTCAGATAGAAATCCAGAAAACCTACCATGGCGTGATCTCGGTATAGATATTGTGGTTGAAGCAACTGGTAAATTTAATCATGGAGATAAAGCGGTTGCCCATATTAAAGCAGGTGCGAAAAAAGTTATTTTAACTGGCCCATCTAAAGGTGGAGACGTACAAACAATTGTAAAAGGGGTTAATGATGACGCACTAGATGTTAATCAGTATGACATATTTAGTAATGCATCATGTACTACAAACTGTTTAGCGCCTGTAGCTAAAGTATTAAAAGATCAATTTGGTATTAAAAATGGACTAATGACAACAGTACATGCAGTCACAAATGACCAAAATAATTTAGATAATCCACACAAAGATTTAAGACGTGCGCGTGCAGCATTTGAAAGTATTATTCCAACTTCAACAGGTGCAGCAAAAGCATTAGCATTAGTATTACCAGAATTAGAAGGTAAATTACACGGTATGGCTTTACGTGTACCAACTAAAAACGTATCTTTAGTAGATTTAGTCGTTGATTTAAATCAAACAGTAACATCAGAAGAAGTTAATAAAGCATTTAAAGAACATGATTTAGATGGTGTCATTGATGTTTCGGAAGCACCACTTGTATCAGATGACTTTAACACGGATTCACATTCAGCAATTATCGACGCACCATCTACTATGGTAATGGAAGATTCTAAGGTCAAAGTGTTAGCATGGTACGATAATGAATGGGGTTATTCAACACGCGTAGTAGACGTATTAGAACAAATTGCTCAACAATTATAATTTGAGATATCATTAATATATAAACGGGTTTAAGGTCAGAGTACTCATGAAAAAGGACTCTGTACTTTAAACCTTTTTTGTTTGAACTGCTACTCGTTAGCACCTTATTTAAAATAACGATACAATTTAACAACTTTTGATATCGTTTCGTTTATAGTATAATTAAACAAAATTAAAGAGTAAGAAGGTGACAGAGTCGTGAAATGTCCAAAATGTAATCATACGCAATCTAGAGTAGTAGATTCTAGACATGCAGATGATATGAATGCGATTAGAAGAAGAAGAGAATGTGAACATTGCGGTACACGTTTCACAACTTTTGAACATATAGAAGCAAGTCCACTGATTGTCGTTAAAAAAGATGGGACGAGAGAACAATTTAGCCGAGAAAAAATACTTGATGGACTTGTGCGTTCATGTGAGAAAAGACCGGTGCGGTTTCAACAGTTAGAAGATATTACAAATAATGTAGAATGGCGTCTAAGAGAAGATGGTATTGCTGAAGTGTCTTCAAGAGATATTGGAGAAATGGTGATGAATCTTTTAATGAATGTCGATCAAGTGTCGTACGTTCGTTTTGCGTCAGTATATCGTGAATTTAAAGATGTCAATCAATTATTAGAATCAATGCAAGGCATTTTAAATGAAAATAAGCGGAGTGAATAGTATATGTCATTTGTAAACTATCAAAACGGATTAAATCCACATGATGGGTTTATTGTTGTGCGCCAATTTCAATTTGAAACGCGTCATCTTGAAATATTGTCGCGCTTATTTACACCGCTCATAGGTGCACAAGCCATCGGTATTTATCAATTTTTAAATCAATTTAAGGATATTACTTTTGATGAAGGTGTGACGCATTATGTTGCTATGGCTGAACTTAAAATGAATTTGAGTGATTTTAGATCATCACTCGATTTATTAGAAGGTATTGGTTTAGTTAAAACATATGTTAAACATTCAGATCAATCTACTCAATTTGTATATGAATTATTACCACCACCTTCTGCGCAATCTTTTTTTAATGATCCGATGTTATCCATTTATTTTTATGAAGTAGTAGGGCCCCAACGTTATCATCAGTTAAAAAAACAATTTTTACCGAAGCACTTTGATAAAACAGGTTATACAGAAGTGACGAAAAAATTTACGGATGTATTTAAAGTGCCAAAACAGGTACCATTTAATCGTGATCATGCATTGAAAGAGACGGAATATAATGGGGTAGATTTAACAGATGTTGATTTTGATTTTGACCTTTTAGCTGATATGCTTCAGTCGCATTATATCGGTCAACATATACTTACTGAACCTAATAAAACGATGATTATTCAATTAGCCACACTCTATCGCTTATCACCTGATGTGATGAAAACGATTATTTTAAAATCACTCAATAGTGACCAAACGTTATCTTTAACAGATTTACGAAAACAAGCTCAAAATTACTATTTAATCGAAAACAATCAACAACTCCCTTCATTAAAGACACAACAGGTGAATGAGGATCAATCGGCCAAAGAATCAGTGCATGTTAAAAATTGGGATGAATGGTTTGAATTAATGGATCAAACAAGTCCAATTGCTATGTTGACATCATATGGAGGCTCAGAACCACCTAAGTATCAAAAACAAATGATTGAAGAATTGATGCAAAGAGAAGGATTTAGTTTTGGGGTCATTAACATTTTGTTACAATTTGTAATGCAAAAAACAGATAATAACTTACCGGAAAAATATGTCTTTTCCGTTGCTTCTACTTGGAAAAAAAGTGGCGTAACAGATGCAAAATCAGCTTACCAAAAAGCAATGGAGATTCAAAAAAATCAGGAAAAAGCTCAACAAAAATCCTACGAGACGGCCAAATCTTCTAAACCATCGAAATATTCTAAGCAACAACCTAAACAACCGCGTTGGATTACGCATCCGGAAGAGTTTGAACATAAGGAAGAAGATCAAGAAGCTTTAGCGAAAGATAAAGCGGCCTTCTTAGAGAAATTAAAAAACAAACGTCGAGCAGGTGAACGCTAATGCAACATTTTAATCAAATAATAGGGAAGCATTCTGATATCGAGAAGCGTATTGAAAAAATCAAACGCCAAGTATTGAATGACCCTGATGTGAAGCAATTTTTAGAAGCGCATCAATCAGAAGTGACGTCTCAGATGATTGATCGTGATTTAAATATATTACAAGAGTATAAAGACCAAGAAAAAAGTTATACAGACAATCACACGTATGAAAATTGCCCAAACTTTGTAAAAGGTCATATTCCTGAACTGTATATCGAAAATCAATCTATCAAAATTCGTTATAAACCTTGTCCATGTAAGATTCAACACGATGAAGAAAAACGGACAAATAGTATGATTACTTCTTTTCATATGCATCCTGATACATTAAATGCCAAAATTAAGGATATATGGATGGATTGGCGTAGTCGCTTAGAATTAGCGATGCAATTGGATGATTTAACAGATGCCATCATTGAAGGTAAAACAGTAAAAGGCTATTACTTATATGGTGAATTCGGTACAGGAAAATCGTTTATTCTTGGTGCGATTGCCAATGAACTGAAACATAATCATGTACCATCAACAATTATTTATGTGCCGGAATATATTCGCACTTTAAAAAATGGTTTTAAAGATGGTACAACTGCTAAAAAAATACAAGAAGTTCGAGATGCAAAAGTTCTATTTTTAGATGATATTGGTGCAGAAGATATGACGTCTTGGGTACGTGATGAAGTGTTAGGACCTATTTTGCATTATCGAATGATACAACAATTACCTACATTTTTTAGCTCAAATTTAAACTTTGAAGAATTAGAAGAGCATTTAGCAGATACTAGATATGATAACGATAAATTAAAGGCAAAACGTATAATGGAACGTATTAAAACACTAAGTACACCTTATCTATTAGAAGGAAAAAATTATCGTGAGCATTGATAAATAAAAAATAAGCGTTATAATAGAAGTAAGTCAATATGATATTAAATAGTAAGGACATGGTATCTTTTTCCCTGTTGTACAGAGAGTTGCTGTCGTTGAGAATGTAACCAATATATTGAGATATTACTCCCTTTAGATAGGTATTTGTAATGAATACCCGGCTCAAGACCGTTATCTTAAGTAGAGAAGAGACAGTAGTTGTTTTCGATGTATTTCCTAAGATGAGGATATATGGCTATTGTCTTAAAATAGGGTGGTAACACGACAACCTCGTCCCTTGTTTGGGATGAGGTTTTTTTACGTTTAATATCATTGCAAATGATGAGGAGGAATGACTATGTCACAAATTAACGTTCGTTTTCCAGATGGTAATGAAAAAGCGTTCGATAAAGGTACAACAACTGAAGAGATTGCCCAATCTATTAGTCCAGGATTACGTAAAAAAGCAGTAGCAGGTAAATATAATCAAAAAATGGTAGATTTAACACGTCCATTAGAAGAAGATGGCGATTTAGAAATTATCACACCAGGTTCCGATGAAGCGTTAGAAGTGTTAAGACATTCAACTGCCCATCTTATGGCGCAAGCGCTTAAACGTCTATATGGAGACGTAAAATTTGGTGTCGGTCCAGTAATTGATGGTGGGTTTTATTATGACTTTGATATGGATGAGAAAGTTTCATCTGATGACTTTGAAAAAATTGAAAAAACAATGCGTCAAATTGTGGATGAAAATCATAAAATCGAACGTAAAGTCGTTTCAAGAGATGAAGCGAAAGCATTTTTTAAAGATGATGAATACAAATTAGAACTGATTGATGCAATTCCTGAAGGTGAAAATGTCACACTTTACACTCAAGGTGAATTTACAGATTTATGTCGTGGTGTACATGTGCCGTCAACTTCAAAAATAAAAGAATTTAAATTACTTTCAACAGCTGGTGCATATTGGCGCGGCGATAGTAACAATAAAATGTTACAACGTATTTATGGTACAGCATTCTTCGATAAAAAAGATTTAAAAGCACATCTTAAATTATTAGAAGAACGTAAAGAACGTGATCATCGTCGTATCGGTAAAGATTTAGAATTATTTACAAACAATCAACTTGTCGGTGCAGGTTTACCGTTATGGTTACCAAACGGTGCTACAATTCGTCGAGAAATTGAGCGTTATATTGTAGATAAAGAAGTGAGCCTTGGTTACGATCATGTATATACACCGGTTATCGCTAACGTAGACTTATATAAAACATCTGGTCACTGGGATCATTACCAAGATGATATGTTCCCAGCAATGCAATTAGATGAAGATGAATCTATGGTGTTAAGACCTATGAATTGTCCGCATCATATGATGGTTTACGCAAATAGACCGCATTCTTATCGTGAATTACCAATTCGTATTGCTGAATTAGGAACAATGCATCGATATGAAGCAAGTGGTGCAGTATCAGGTTTACAACGTGTAAGAGGTATGACTTTAAACGATGCGCATATCTTCGTAAGACCTGACCAAATTAAAGAAGAATTCAAACGTGTCGTTTTAATGATTCTTGATGTATATGAAGACTTTGGCTTTAAAGATTATAAATTCCGTTTAAGTTATCGTGATCCTGAAGATAAAGAAAAATATTACGATGATGATGACATGTGGAATAAAGCTGAGGCAATGTTAAAAGAAGCCGTTGATGAATTAGAATTAGATTATGATGAAGCCATTGGAGAAGCGGCGTTCTATGGCCCTAAATTAGACGTTCAAGTTAAAACTGCAATGGGTAAAGAAGAAACATTATCAACTGCACAACTAGACTTTTTACTACCGAAAAAATTTGAACTCACATATATTGGTCAAGATGGTGAGCAACATCAACCAGTTGTGATTCACCGTGGTGTGGTTTCAACAATGGAACGTTTTGTAGCCTTTTTAACAGAAGAAACAAAAGGGGCATTCCCAACTTGGCTTGCACCACAACAAGTTGAAATCATTCCGGTAAATGTTGATTTACATTATGATTATGCAAGACAAATTCAAGATGAATTAAAATCACAAGGTGTACGTGTTAATATCGATGATCGTAACGAAAAAATGGGTTACAAAATTCGAGAAGCACAAATGAAAAAAATCCCTTATCAAATTGTAGTAGGGGATAAAGAAGTAGAAAATAATGAAGTGAACGTCCGTAAATACGGTTCAAAAGATCAAGAAACTGTAGAAAAAGATACATTTATTTGGGACTTAGTTGATGAAATTCGTCTAAAGAAACAGAGATAAGCTTGCGATATCACTTAAATTAGTGTATATTGAATATAAATTATATAGAGATTTAGTTAGAGGATGCATTGTTAAAGAGTAACTTGTCAGAAGTAAGATAGTACAGAGGTTGAACAGGTGAAAGGTAGCAATGCCGAAATGATAAAAGGCTATCAACTTTTATTGTTGGGCTAGTATTCGAAAGGAACTAGACTGTCACATTTGTGATGCGCTACTATTGATGATTTAAAGGTTGCATCAGTTTGGTGCAACCTTTTTAATTAAACCAAATATTTTGAAAGGCGCTGTTCCTTATTTCATTTGAATCATAGTATTATTATAGGTTTACAAATGTTGAATAGGGTAAGAAATACTGTAAATGAGGTTAGTTTATCGAGTAGATGTCTTAACCTCCTAACTTCATTTAAGTATACAACGTTTTATACTCGTTGAATCAGAGTTGTCTATCCTCTAAGTAAAGGAAAGGATAAAAATATGAGTAACGAAAATAATAATCAAAATGGCGTCCAACGTCATTTAAAAGATCGACACATTTCGATGATAGCAATTGGTGGTGCAATAGGAACCGGGCTCTTTATGACGTCTGGTGGTGCAGTACATGATGCTGGCCCACTTGGTGCGCTATTAGGTTACACTATTATCGGTGTAATGGTCTTTTTCTTAATGACATCATTAGGAGAAATGGCTACATACTTACCAGTTTCAGGATCTTTTAGTACATACGCAACGCGCTTTGTAGATCCATCTCTCGGTTTTGCCTTAGGTTGGAATTACTGGTTTAACTGGGTTATTACGGTCGCTGCCGATGTAACGATTGCAGCCCAAGTTATTCAGTATTGGGAACCGCTGCAATTTCTTCCAGCTTGGGCATGGAGCTGTCTGTTTATGCTCATTATTTTTGGTTTGAATGCCTTATCAGTTCAAGTTTATGGTGAGAGTGAATATTGGTTTGCTTTCATTAAAGTAATTACTGTAATTATTTTCTTGATTGTTGGTGTTCTTACAATTTTTGGTATTATGGGCGGCAGTGCTGTTGGATTTGATGTCTTTACAACAGGCGATGCGCCATTGCTAGGTGATGGATTTGGTGGTAACTTACTTGTTATTTTTGGTGTGTTTTTAATTGCAGGCTTCTCTTTCCAAGGTACAGAACTTGTAGGTATTACTGCAGGTGAGTCTGAAAATCCAGAAAGAGCAGTACCAAAAGCGATTAAACAAGTATTTTGGCGTATTTTATTATTCTACATTTTTGCGATTTTCATTATCGGTATGTTAATTCCTTATGATAGCCCAGCATTAATGGGAGGAGAAGAAGATATTGCAACTTCTCCGTTTACTTTAGTATTTAAAAATGCGGGTCTTGCTTTTGCCGCATCATTTATGAATGCTGTTATTTTAACATCAGTATTATCTGCCGGTAACTCAGGAATGTATGCGAGTACGAGAATGTTATATTCTATGAGTAAAGATGGATTAGCTGCAAAAGCATTTGGAAAAACAAATAAAAATGGTACGCCACTTATTTCGATGTTAACAACTGCAGGCATTGTTGTTTTAATCTTCCTTGTGCAAAATTTAAGTGGTAATGCTTATGAATATATTGTTGCAGCGAGTGGGTTAACTGGTTTTATTGCATGGTTAGGTATTGCTATCAGCCATTATCGTTTCCGAAAAGCATTTGAGGCGCAAAATTACGATATAGGTAAGTTGAAATACCATGCTAAGTTATTCCCATTTGGTCCTATTCTTGCCTTTATACTGTGTATTATTGTCATAATTGGTCAAGATGTGGATCTTATTACACAAGGTGATTTTGATTTAAATCGTTTCCTTATCACTTATATGGGTATTCCAATCTTTTTAATCTTTTTCATCTATCACAAAGTGAGATATAAAACAAAGCTAATTCCTTTAGACAAAGTGAATCTAGACCAAGACGTGACAATGGATGAGAAAAACTTTCAGAAAAAGGTTGACTAAATTTTAAAATGTTGGTATAGTTGTTTTTGTTGAATACGAAACGGACCAAGTAGAAGCAACCCGCTTCTCACCTGTAGCGACGCAATAGCTGTTGGCAGGTTAACGATACTGACATGTGAAATGAATCATGTTGTTATTAGAAGCGGGGATAGTATATCCTCGCTTTTTTTGTACTTGGACCATTCGTAAACTTATGGGAGGTGTCAACCATAGCTAAGGATCAAACTCAAGTGAATGAAAAGATTCGTGCAAAAGAATTACGTCTTATTGGTCAAAATGGTGATCAAATCGGTGTCAAATCAAAACGTGAAGCTTTAGAAATGGCTGATCGTATTGGTTTAGACGTTGTGATTGTTGCACCAAATGCTAAACCACCTGTTGCGCGTATTATGGATTACGGAAAATATAAATACGAGCAACAGAAAAAAGAAAAAGAAATGAAAAAGAAACAAAAAGTCATCAATGTTAAAGAAATTCGCCTTAGTCCAACGATTGAGGAGCATGACTTTAATACGAAGTTGAAGAACGGGCGTAAGTTCTTATCAAAAGGTGACAAATGTAAAGTTTCTATTCGTTTCAGAGGACGTGCAATTACACATAAAGAAATTGGCCAACGCGTTTTAGAAAAGTTTGCTGAAGAATGCAAAGACATTGCAACAATTGAGCAAAAACCTAAAATGGAAGGTCGCCAAATGTTCCTTATGTTAGCACCAGTAAATGAAAAATAAAAGAATATAGGAGGATATTACTATGCCTAAAATGAAAACTCATCGTGGAGCTGCGAAACGTGTTAAAAGAACTGGATCAGGTAAATTTAAACGTTCTAGAGCATACACATCTCACTTATTTGCGAACAAATCAACTAAACAAAAACGTAAATTACGTAAAGCAACACTTGTTTCTAAAGGTGATGCAAAACGCGTAAAACAATTATTAACATACGTTAAATAATCAACTAAATTAAATGAATTTGAATTATGATATGACGATATATCATAAATTATAAAGGAGGAATTTACTATGCCACGTGTTAAAGGTGGAACAGTAACAAGAGCGCGTCGTAAAAAGACAATCAAATTAGCTAAAGGTTACTTCGGCGCAAAACGTACATTATATAAAGTTGCAAAACAACAAGTGATGAAATCAGGACAATATGCATTCCGTGACCGTCGTCAAAGAAAACGTGATTTCCGTAAATTATGGATCACTCGTATCAATGCGGCTGCACGTCAACATGACATGAGCTATTCTCGTTTAATGAATGGTTTAAAACAAGCAGGTATTGATATTAACCGTAAAATGTTATCTGAAATCGCTATTTCTGATGACAAAGCATTTGGTGAATTAGTAGACAAAGCTAAAGATGCTTTAAAATAAACGAAAAGGGTTGAGATATATCAGATCTCAACCCTTTTTATCTACCGATAAATTACTTTACCTCACTTTCAAACTTTTGATATGATAAAGAAAATCATCTAAAGGAGAAGCGCGATGTCTAAATTTGATGAACTTATAACTGTAGTTTCAAGAAAACATCTTTTTCAAGATGAAACAAATGCATTTAATGGGTTTATAACTAACGATCATCCTAAAAGCGAGGCAATTTATCGTTCACTAGCTGATTATGAAATCAAACGCCGTGGAGATATGGAGGAAGACCCTTCCTATAAACAATTAATTTCTTATTGTATTCTTGAAAATGAGGATAATGAAATTTTAGTATATCAACGCTTATCTGGTGGAGGAGAAGCACGCTTACACGGTCAATCTTCTATTGGCGTTGGCGGCCATATGAATGAGGTCGAACATGCTCAATCCATCGAAGAAGTCATCAATGACAATGCTAGTCGTGAATTAGAAGAAGAAGTCGGTTTAAATATAAATGAAGACAATGAACTAAGACATGTCGGTTTTATCAATGATGATCAAAATGAAGTCGGTAAAGTCCATATCGGTGTTGTATTTAAAGTGAAAGTTAAACGTGATGACGTTGAAGTGAAAGAAACGGATACATTATCAATTCAATGGCAATCATTAGAAGATATTCAAGATTTATCTCAATTTGAATCATGGAGTGCACTGATCTTAGAATCATTGAAATAGGTGATAGTCATGTCAGAAATCATACCTTTTCCAAAACTTGAAGAGAAATTGAGAAAAGACATCAATGAGAATGTGGACATAGCGAACTATGAACTTGCTTATGATCAAATGAATGAGTACGAATCCTACTTCACGCTATCGCCAGAATTAGCGATTACCAAATGTGATATACTTTGGCAATTAAATGCCTATTTAGAGTTGAAAGAAGAAGCGCATATTTTATTAATGCAAGGGTATCAACCTTATGATGCTTTAATGACTTACTATATAAAGTTTCTCTATGAATTAGAGCAGTATCATGATGTCGTTGAATTAGTGAATCAAGTGATAGATGAGGTCGCATCTCATAAAACACGATTAACTTTTTTACCATTAAAAGATCAAGCTCAGGCAAAATTGGCTGAACGTGAAGATTATATGGCTTTTCGTATTCAAAAGTTCAATTCCTTAAGTTTACATGAACAAACGCAGTTAATACTAGCTTTAATTGATGATCACGCTTATCAATTTGTATCAAGTTTTGTGTATTTACTAACAGAGGAGTCAATCACGCCTACGATTCAAAGTTTGATACTTGAATATTTGCGACTTGCTCGATACAATCAAAGCGTAATGTTTTCAAAACTTTCAAAATCGCTAGAGGTTATCCCTTCTAATTTACCTGGAATTGAACACAGTTTATTTAAACAAGAAGTCATTCCAAGGGTCATTGAATCATTAGAAGAGCAAGCACCTTCACTAGTCCACGAAGCAAGTGTCCATCTTAACACGCAAAATATTATATTATATCCAATTGACATTGAAGCGTTTGCTTCGACTTCAGGATGGGTTGAAACTTATGTACAATATTTTTTATGCTTAACTGGAGAAGGAGAATTTAATCAAGTACAAAATCAAGATTTATTGCAATTGATTAATTCGTTAAATACATAGGTGTTCATATTTAAATCAAAATGAACCTATGTTATAATAAGGAAGTTGAAAAATTTTAAAAACGAAAAGCATGGAGGTTTTTATACATGGCAGCAACTTGGGAAAAAAAAGAAGGTAACGAAGGATTATTACAGGTTACCGTACCAGCAGAAGAAGTAGATAAAGCTTTAGATAAAGCATTCAAAAAAGTAGTAAAACAAATTAATGTACCAGGTTTCCGTAAAGGAAAGGTACCTCGCCAAATCTTCGAACAACGTTTTGGTGTAGAAGCATTATATCAAGATGCGGTAGATATTCTATTACCACAAGCTTACAGTGAAGCTGTAGTAGAAAAAGGTATCAATCCAGTTGATCAACCTGAAATTGAGGTTACTCAAATCGAAAAAGGTAAAGAACTTAAATTTGATGCAACAGTTACAGTTGAACCTGAAGTAGAATTAGGTGAATACAAAGGTTTAGAAATCGAAAAACAAAACACAGAAGTAACAGATGAAGAAGTCGAAAATACTGTTCAACAACGTTTAGAATCTATGGCTGATATGGTCGTTAAAGAAGACGGTAAAGTCGAAGAAGGCGACACAGTTAATATCGATTTTGATGGTTATGTTGATGGAGAACAATTCGAAGGTGGCCAAGCAGAAGGTTACGACCTAGAAATCGGTTCAGGTATGTTCATTCCAGGATTTGAAGAACAATTAGTAGGATTATCAACAGGCGAAGAAAAAGATGTTGAAGTTACTTTCCCTGAAGAATATCATGCTGAAGAATTAGCTGGTAAAGCTGCAACATTCAAAACTAAAATTAATGAAATCAAAACTAAAGAAATCCCAGAATTAGATGATGAATTAGCAAACGAATTAGATTCAGATGCTAACACAGTTGATGAATTCAAAGCTAATTTACGTAAACAACTTGAAGAAACTAAAGCAAACCAAGCTGAGGATGCTAAGAAAGAAGAAGCAATTACAAAAGCAAGCGATAATGCAACAATTGACATTCCAGATGCAATGATCAAAACAGAACAAGATCGCATGTTACAAGAGTTTTCACAACGTATTCAACAACAAGGATTAAATTTAGAAACGTATTATCAAATTTCAGGCCAATCTGAAGAAGATTTACGTAATCAAATGGCAGAAGATGCAGAACAACGTGTGAAAACAAACTTAACATTAAATGCAATTGCTGAAAAAGAAGACATTCAAGTTTCTGAAGAAGAAGTAGACAAAGAATTAGAAACGATGAGTGAACAATTTAATATTTCTGTAGAGGACATTAAAAATACTTTAGGTAATACAGACATCGTTCAAAATGATGTGCGTATTAAAAAAGTAATCGACTTATTAGTTGATGAAGCTAAATTAGTTGATGCTCCTGAAAAAGAAGACGATTCAGAATAATGAATGTGAATTGAATCTCACCGTTATAAATCGTTAGCAGATACAAATCGATTTGTATCTGCTATCGTTATTTTATGCAAAAAACTTGAAAGTATTACATTGAACATAATAAAATGCTTTCTAGTATAGTCGTAAAAGAACAGGGGTGTATAAATAGTATGTTTAAATTCAATGAAGATGAAGAAAACTTAAAATGTTCTTTTTGTGGTAAAGACCAAAGCCAAGTCAAAAAATTGGTTGCTGGTAGTGGAGTATATATTTGTAATGAATGTATCGAATTATGTTCAGAAATTGTAGAAGAAGAGTTAAACCACACAGAAACTGAAGAACTTGAAGAATTACCAACACCAAAAGAGATTATGGATCAGTTAAATAATTACGTAATCGGCCAAGAAAAAGCTAAAAAGTCTCTTTCGGTAGCTGTTTACAACCATTACAAACGTGTTCAACAATTAGGTCCGAATGATAGCGAAGACGTTGAATTACAAAAAAGTAATGTCGCATTAATTGGACCAACAGGTAGCGGTAAAACATTGCTAGCTCAAACACTTGCACGTACATTAAATGTACCATTTGCAATTGCAGATGCGACAAGTTTAACTGAAGCTGGTTATGTCGGCGAAGACGTTGAAAATATTTTATTACGTTTAATTCAAGCGGCAGATTTTGATATCGATAAAGCAGAAAAAGGTATCATTTATGTCGATGAAATTGATAAAATTGCGCGTAAATCTGAAAATACTTCAATTACACGTGACGTTTCTGGTGAAGGTGTTCAACAAGCACTACTTAAAATATTAGAGGGAACTACAGCAAGTGTACCGCCTCAAGGTGGCCGTAAACACCCTAACCAAGAATTTATTCAGATTGATACAACGAATATTCTATTTATTTTAGGTGGTGCCTTTGACGGTATCAATGACGTTATTAAACGCCGTCTAGGTGAAAAGGTTATCGGTTTCGCAAGCAGTGAAGCATCAAATTATGATGAAGATAGTTTATTAGAGCACATTCGTCCAGAAGACTTACAATCATATGGTTTAATTCCAGAGTTTATTGGACGTGTGCCAATTGTTGCAAACCTAGAAACGCTTGATGTTGAAGCATTGAAAAATATCTTAACACAACCTAAAAATGCTTTAGTAAAACAATATTCAAAAATGCTAGAACTTGATAACGTAGATCTAGAATTTACTGAAGAGGCGCTTGCAGCAATTAGTGAAAAAGCAATTGAACGTAAAACAGGCGCACGTGGTTTAAGATCAATCATTGAAGAAGCATTAATTGATATCATGTACGATATTCCATCTTCAGATGATGTTAAAAAAGTCGTTATTACAAGAGAAACAATTGTTGATGAAACTGAACCAGAATTATATGATTCTGACGATCAATTAATTAATCATAATAAAAATACTGCATAGTAGTTAATGCGTTTTATAAAGTGAGACGGTGAAATCTTCAAGAGTTTCATCTCTCACTTTTTCGTTTATATTATAAAAAAGTATAAAGGAGAAAATAATGAATATTAATCCTAACAATATTGATTTACTAATTAGCGCTGTTAAACCTGAGCAATATCCAGAGCTCAACTTGCCAGAAGTTGCTTTAAGTGGCCGATCTAATGTAGGCAAATCTACATTTATTAATGCAATGATTGGTCGTAAAAATATGGCACGCACTTCTCAACAACCAGGTAAAACACAAACGCTTAACTTCTTTAATATTGATGAACAACTCATTTTTGTAGATGTGCCAGGTTATGGCTATGCTAAAGTAAGTAAAAAGCAACGAGAAGCATTTGGACGTATGATTGAAACGTATATTACAACACGTGAACCACTCAAATTAGTTATTCAACTTGTCGATTTGAGACATAAGCCTACTGAAGATGATATTTTAATGTATGATTTCTTAAAATATTATGATCTCCCAACCCTTATTATTGCTACTAAAGAAGATAAAATTGTGAAAGGGAAGGTACAAAAACACCTTAAAGAAATACGTAATACGTTAGAAATTGAAGAAGGAGATCAAATTATTAGTTATTCTTCATTCAAAAAAGATAAAAACAATTTAATCTGGGATGCGATTGCCTCTTTTTTAAATAAAGAAGAAGATTAAGGATTTCATACGTTTAAATATCACTGATTAAAGCTCTGTGACTATTTAATGAAAATTTTAGATATCGTTTAAAGAATAAAGTTATTTTAATTAGAATTACTATAATCTGTGTTATAATAAACGTATTGAAAAACGTATGGGGGCATTTTCATGTATATTATTGCCGTTAGTGTAAACCACAAAACTGCAGATGTTACATTAAGAGAACAACTTTCATTTAATAATGAGAATATGCTACATGTACATGAAGCATTATTTGAGACAAAATCTATTTTAGAAAATGTTATATTATCAACTTGCAATAGAACTGAAGTATACGCGGTAGTAGATCAAATTCATACGGGTAGATATTATGTGCAACGCTTCTTAGCACGTCAATTTAACTTTGAAGTCGAAGATATTAAGCGAATATCAGAAGTGAAAGTTCAAGATGAAGCGATTGAACATTTATACCGTGTAACATCAGGATTAGATTCGATTGTATTAGGGGAGACTCAAATACTAGGGCAAATTCGAGATGCTTTCTTTACTGCGCAACAAGCTCATACAACAGGTACAATATTTAATGAACTGTTTAAACGCGCAATTACATTTAGTAAAAAACATCATCATGAATCAGATATCGCTGATAATGCGATTAGTGTATCTTATGCTGCGGTAGAATTAGCGAAAAAAATGTATGGTAAATTGCATAAAAAACGTGGTCTTGTTATTGGTGCTGGCGATATGGGCGAACGTTCCATTCTCAATTTAAAAGGTGCTGGATTAACGGATATTACTGTGATTAATCGCACTTTTTCTAAAGCACAAAATTTAGCAGAGACGCATGGTATTAAAGCTAAACCGTTCGATGCATTAGCTGATGAATTAATCGGAGCAGATGTAGTCATCAGCTCAACAAGCTCAGATGAATTTGTCATTACAAAAACGATGCTTGAAATGTGTGATGATTTATCACGTGCATCTCAAAAGATTTTAATTGATATAGCAGTGCCAAGAGATATTGAACCAATTGATACAAAAGAGACGCATTTATTTATATATGACGTGGATGATTTAAAAGGACTTGTAGATGCGAATCTTCGCGAAAGAGAAAAAGTAGCTGAATGGATCGCTTCTAAAATCCCAGCAGAAATTGATAAGCATAATGAATGGGTTCAAATGCTTGGTGTTGTACCTGTTATTCGAGCTTTGCGTGAAAAAGCGTTAGGTATTCAACAAGAAACAATGGAAAGTGTGGATCGAAAGTTACCACATTTGAGTGAAAGAGAGCGTAAAGTGATCTCTAAACATACAAAAAGTATTATCAATCAAATGTTAAAAGATCCGATTAAAATGGCTAAAGAGATTAGTAATGATAAGGATTCACAAGCTAAATTAGATCTATTTCAAGATATTTTTAATCTTGAAGCAGAAACAGATTATAAATCAAAAGCCGTTGAAAATAAACGACTTATCTTAAAACAAAAATTATTGCGATTTGAAGGTTAATAGTTGGTGATGCTGTGAAAGAAGCATTTTTAATTCATTTTCATGAAATAGTTTTATTAGTTTATTTAATTTGTATCGTGGCATTTATATTAGATTTATTTCAAAAAAATAGACGATTACAAGCCATTGGGTTTAATACCCTTTGGATTGTCTGGTTAGGGCAAACAATCTCTCTGACGATTTTTATCTTGTGGAGAGGTTATTTGCCTTTAACATCGATTGTGGAAAGCATGCTTACGTTAACTTGGTTAATCTTAACCATTAGCTTTATCCTAGCTTCCCTTAAACAATCTGATTTTATGGTTGTGTTCTTAAATATTTTGGGATTTATTTTTATGGCTATTAATACATTTCATCCTTATCAATTTCAGTTAGATGTATCGCGTATAACAGTAGTCAATGAATTACTGGTATTTCATATTTCACTCGCATTGATAAGTTATGTTATTTTTGCTGTAGCTTTTGTCAATTCCATTTTATATTTAATTCAACATCATAATTTAAAAGAAAAGAAATTCACTCAAAACTTTTTTAGAATTAGTAGTTTGAGTACCTTAGAAAAGCTTGTATTTTATAGTATGGTACTTGGTAATTTGCTATTATTTGCGAGCTTAATTTTAGGTATTCAATGGAGTTTAATGACAGTCGGTGCAAACATCTTCACTGACATAAAAGTGATTTCATCACTACTTATTTTTCTATGTTATACCATATATATTTTATGTAGATTGACCAATCGATTTAAGCACATTTCTCTAATGTATAGTAATATTGTGCTTTTTTTAAGTTGTATGATTAACTTAGTATTGATTACACAAATGTCTTCGTTTCATCAATGGACAGGTGTTTAAGTAAAAAGGAGGAATTGAATCAATGCGTAAACTTGTGGTAGGGTCAAGACGTAGTAAGTTAGCCATGACCCAAACAAAACAGTTTATAGAACGTTTAAAGGCAATTGATCCTTCATTAGACATTGAAATTAAAGAAATTGTGACTAAAGGAGATCAAATTGTAGACCGCCAGCTATCTAAAGTGGGTGGCAAAGGTTTATTCGTTAAAGAAATTCAAAACGAACTATTTAATCATGACATCGATATGGCAGTGCACTCGCTAAAAGATGTACCAAGTGTATTACCTGACGGATTAACTTTAGGATGTATACCAGACCGTGAAAATCCTTTCGATGCATATATAGCAAAAAATCATACACCAATCGATCAATTACCTAAAGGAAGCATCATCGGTACAAGTTCGTTACGTAGAGGTGCTCAAATTTTAGCGAAGTATCCAGATTTAGACATTAAATGGATACGCGGTAATATTGATACACGATTAAAAAAATTACAAGAAGAAAACTATGATGCGATTTTACTTGCTGCTGCTGGCTTAAGACGTATGGGGTGGTCTGATGATTTAGTAACCACTTATCTTGATGAAACGATGTTAATTCCGGCTATAGGACAAGGTGCGCTCGGTATTGAATGTAGAGAAGACGATCAGGAATTATTAGATCTGCTTCAAAAAGTACACAATGAAGATGTTGCCAAGTGTGTTACTGCTGAACGTACATTCCTTAAAGAAATGGATGGCAGTTGCCAAGTGCCTATTGGTGGCTATGCTCAAATGACAGACGAGGGTGCTATTCAATTTACTGGTTTAGTGATGTCTCCAGATGGACAGTCACGATTTGAACATACTGAAGTTGGTAATAATAGTGTTGAAGTAGGTCGAAAAGTTAGCGATGAACTAAAATCTCAAGGAGCTTATGATATTATTCAATCTTTAAACGAAAGTGAATGAGGTGCTCAATATGAAGCCAATTGTAGTGATGACTCAAACACATAGATACGAAAATGATAACGTAGACATTATTCATCTACCTTTTATTGCTACTGAAGCAATGTCATTTGACCAACGTATCTTAGAAACACACTATGATTGGCTTATTTTTTCATCTAAGAATGCGGTTAAACATTTTTTACCACATTTGAAAAGATTGAATTATGATAAAGTAGCGGTAATAGGACAAAAAACCGCAGAATATTGTCATGCACATGGTATAAATATTCACTTTCAACCTCAGGATTTTTCTCAAGAAGGGTTTTTAAACGATTTTACAGGTGCCAATAAAGCATCTATACTTATTCCATCAAGCGAGTCAGCGCGGCCTTTATTACATCAAACCCTTAGACAACGTGGTTATCAAGTATGTAAAATTGACTTATATCATACAGTGCCGATTGACGATAATATTCAAAAAGTATTGAAAATGTTACATGACAATACGATTGATGCAATGACGTTTGCAAGTTCATCGGCGGCTACTGCTTTTTTAGAGAAGCTGTCAAAAAAAGAAGATTCACGAGCTTTTGAGGCTACACTTTATGCAATAGGTAAACAAACACAACATACGATTGAATCTTATGGTTATCACAGTGAGCGACCTGAAATTCAAACACTTGATGCTTTAATAGATAAAATATTAGAAACGAGGGAATAGCAAATGAATTTTGATAGACATAGACGATTACGTTCATCGAATACAATGCGTAGTATGGTACGTGAAACACATTTAAGAAAAGAAGACTTAATCTATCCTATTTTTGTTGTAGAACGAGATGATGTATATGAAGAAATTAAATCGTTACCTGGAATATACCAAATCAGTTTAAACCTTTTACACAAAGAAATTAAAGCAGCCTATGATTTAGGTATTCGCGCCATTATGTTCTTTGGTATTCCTAATGAAAAGGATGATTGTGGTACAGGTGCGTTTATTGATGATGGTGTCATTCAACAAGCCATTGGTATCGCTAAATCAATGTATGATGATTTACTTATTTTAGCGGATACATGTTTATGTGAATATACAGATCATGGTCATTGTGGATTGATCAATGAGACGACTCATGATGTTGATAATGATGAAACGTTACCATTACTTGTTAAAACAGCAATTTCTCAAGTTAAAGCTGGGGCAGATATTATTGCACCAAGTAACATGATGGATGGATTTGTTAGTGAAATCCGTAAAGGTTTGGATGAAGCGGGTTATCATCATATTCCAATTATGAGTTATGGTATCAAATATGCGTCAAGTTTCTTTGGACCATTCCGTGATGCTGCTGAATCTACACCTTCTTTTGGCGATCGAAAAACGTATCAAATGGATCCAGCTAATCGTTTAGAAGCGATGCGTGAACTCGAAAGTGACCTTAAAGAAGGTGCTGATATGATGATTGTTAAACCTGCTTTAAGTTACTTAGATATCATTCGAGATGTCCGCAATCATACAAATGTTCCAGTTGTCGCTTATAATGTGAGCGGGGAATATAGTATGACTAAAGCAGCAGCGCTTAATGGATGGATTGACGAAGAAAAAGTAGTCATGGAACAAATGATTTCAATGAAGCGTGCAGGTGCTGATATGATCATCACTTATTTCGCAAAAGATTTATGCCGTTACATTGATCAACAATAATGTTTAGGAGGATTTATGATATGCGTTACGATAATTCGATTAAAGCATTTGAAAAAGCTAATAAAATGATGCCAGGGGGCGTAAACAGTCCTGTTCGGGCATTTAAATCAGTAGATACTCCTGCCATTTTTATGGATCATGGTGAAGGAAGTCATATTTTTGATATCGATGGTAATGAATATATTGATTATGTATTAAGTTGGGGACCCTTAATTTTAGGTCATAAAGATCCGAAAGTGATTGAAGCTGTTCATCAATCTGTAGATAAAGGTACGAGCTTTGGTGCTTCTACTATTGAAGAAAATAAGTTAGCAGAACTTGTCATTGATCGTGTTCCTTCAATTGAAAAAGTCAGAATGGTTTCTTCAGGTACTGAAGCAACGTTAGACACATTGAGACTTGCAAGAGGCTATACAGGCAAAAATAAAATCATAAAATTTGAAGGTAACTACCACGGCCATAGCGATTCTTTACTGATCAAAGCTGGTTCAGGTGTGGCAACGTTAGGATTACCTGACTCTCCAGGCGTTCCTGAAGGCACTGCTAAAAATACCATTACTGTCCCATATAACGATTTAGATGCAGTTAAATATGCGTTCGAACAATTCGGTGATGATATTGCGGCTGTGATTGTAGAACCAGTATCAGGTAACATGGGCGTTGTGCCGCCAGTTGGTGAGTTCTTACAAGGTTTACGTGACATTACGACATCTTATGATTCATTGTTAATTTTTGATGAAGTCATGACTGGTTTCCGTGTGGGTTATCACTGTGCACAAGGTTATTTCAATGTGACACCAGACTTAACATGCTTAGGTAAAGTCATCGGTGGCGGTTTACCGGTTGGTGCTTTCGGTGGAAGAAAAGAGATTATGGATCATATCGCACCAAGTGGCTCAATCTATCAAGCTGGTACACTTTCTGGTAATCCGTTAGCAATGACAAGTGGTTATATGACACTTAGTCAACTTACTCCGGAAAGTTATGATTACTTTAATGAGTTAGGTGACATGTTAGAAGAAGGACTAACTGAAGTATTTAATAAACATCAAGTACCATTAACGATTAACCGTGCCGGCTCAATGATTGGCTTTTTCTTAAATGAAGGTCCGGTAACAAACTTTAAAGAAGCGAATCAATCTGATTTAGAATTATTTAGTGACATGTACCGAGAACTTGCTGAAGAAGGTATTTTCTTACCACCTTCACAATTTGAAGGCATGTTCTTATCTACAAAACATACACATGAAGATATTCAAACAACAATTAAGGCATTTGACAAAGCGTTATCAAGAATTGTTAATCACTAATTTTAAGATAAAATATTAAAAATGGTATAAAGTGTGTAATGAATCGAGCGAGATGCTGAATTTGAATTTCAAATTTTGTAGCTTGCTCGATTTTATTAAGTCATTAGATTAAGATGAGAAAGTTAAAACGAATTTGTATAGAAAGTAGTTTTTGGAGAACTACGCATCAATCATTTAAGAAGTGGAGGGGTGGGGTTTGACGAAGCATCTTGTTCGAAATAATTTTATTGTATTTATACTTTCTCTAGTTATAGGTTTCATCCTTTACGGGTTTAACATAATGTTACCGTGGATGTTCGGACCAATCATAGCGAGTTTGATTGTCGTTAAAGTATTCAAATTAGAAGTCAGATGGCCTTCATTATTGAGTGATTTAGGGTTAATTATGTTAGGTGTTCAAATCGGTAGTGCCTTTACAAAACCAGTGATTGAAGATATTAAAAATGATTGGCTTTCTATTATATTAGTCAGTGTATTATTGTTACTATTAGCACTTATCGTGTCTATAGGCTTTCGTAAAATTGCAAAAGTAAATTCTGAAACTGCCATATTAGCAGTTATACCAGGGGCACTTAGTCAAATGATGGTCATGGCAGAAGAAAATAAAAAGGCTGATATCTTAGTCGTTAGCTTGACCCAAACGTCGCGTATTATATTTGTAGTGATATTAGTGCCTATTATTTCATACTTTTTTAAAAGTGAATCCAATAGTTCTATGACAAATGAGTCCGGTATCGCAATGACAGATGTATTGCAACCATGGCATATTATGATACTTATTATTGGTATTGTAGTTGTTTATTATTTAATGAAATGGATTCATTTTCCCACTAAAATGTTATTAGCTCCAATCGTTGTGCTTATTATATGGAATTTATCGACTGGGTTATCATTTACAGTGGATGAACCTATTATAGCCGTTGCTCAACTGATTTATATGATACGTGTTGGGCTTCAAATTGCGCATTTAACAGATCGTTTAAAAGGGCGACTTGCCTTCGCAATCGCTTATCAAAATGTGCTGCTTATATTAAGTGCTTTAGTGATGGTCGCAATAATAAGTTTTATTACGCATGATCCAATAAATGATTTATTTTTAGGAGCGGCCCCAGGAGGTATGAGCCAAATTGTGCTTATCGCGCTTGATACAGGTGCAGATGTTGCTATGATTTCAAGTTATCATATCTTTCGAGTCTTTTTTATATTATTTTTAATTGCGCCTTTAATTAATATTTACCTAAAATACCGTTTAAAAGTATCAAGAGGAAAAGAGAATGATAAATAAAAGTATAAAATGAAAATGAGTTGAGGTAGTGAATTTTAATTCATATTGACTTAATGCTCATTTAAGTATACTATTAAAGAGAAGTTAATAGTTATTTTGGGAGGAGTAGGCTTAACGCTTTTTCAAGAGAGTGTATGGTTGGTGAAAATACACAAAAGCTTAAGGTGAATGTAGCCCAGTTCGAACTCTAACTGAAACGAGTAAGTTAGAGCGTGAAAAGAGCGTTAATCTTTTGAGTGCAATAGTTAATCGTTTAATTATTGAATATAGGTGGTACCACGGAGCATCCGTCCTATTTGTTTAGGATAGATGTTCTTTTCTATTTCATGGAGGGATATTAATGGAAATGAATTCAAAATATAACCCGCAAGAAGTTGAAGCGGGTCGTTATCAACATTGGCTAGATCAAGATTTATTTAAGCCAAGTGATGATACTAATAAAGAGACATATACGATTGTAATTCCACCCCCAAATGTAACAGGTAAATTACATTTAGGTCATGCATGGGATACAACATTACAAGATATTTTAACGCGAATGAAGCGTATGCAAGGTTACGACACACTTTATCTACCAGGTATGGACCATGCGGGTATTGCAACACAAGCAAAAGTAGAAGCTAAAATGCGAGAAGAAGGCATTTCCCGTCATGATATTGGTCGTGAAAAGTTTTTAGAAAAAGCTTGGGAATGGAAAGAAGAATATGCTGATTTCATTCGTCAACAGTGGGCGAAGTTAGGTTTAGGGTTAGATTATAGTAGAGAACGTTTTACACTTGATAAAGGGTTAAGTAAAGCAGTTAAAAAAGTATTTGTTGATATGTATCATAAAGGCCTTATTTATCGTGGGGAACGTATCATTAACTGGGATCCTGCAGCCCGCACAGCACTTTCTGACATTGAGGTTATTCACGAAGATGTAAATGGTAAGTTTTACCACTTTAAATATCCTTATGTCGATGGAGAAGGTTACATTGAAATAGCAACAACACGACCAGAAACAATGTTAGGTGACACAGCGATTGTCGTTAACCCAAATGATGAGCGTTACAAAGATGTGATTGGCAAAAAAGTACGCTTACCGCTTGTAGGTCGTGAGTTACCAATTTTAGCAGATGAATATGTCGATGAAGCATTTGGTAGTGGTGCGATGAAAGTAACGCCTGCACATGACCCAAATGATTTTGAAATTGGAAATCGTCATGAACTTGAACGTATTGTTGTGATGAATGAATCAGGTCAAATGAATGAAAAAGCCGGACAATATGAAGGTATGGACCGCTTCGAATGTCGAAAACAATTAGTGAAAGACCTTGAGGCTGAAGGCTTAGTAATCAAAATAGAAGATCATGTTCATTCAGTAGGTCATTCTGAGCGTAGTGGTGCAGTAGTTGAACCTTATTTATCTACGCAATGGTTCGTTAAAATGAAACCTCTTGCTGAACAAGCGTTGAAGAACCAAGATACAGAAGGACGCGTTAATTTTGTCCCAGATCGTTTCGAAAAAACATTCAACCGTTGGATGGAAGAAATTCGTGATTGGACGATTTCTCGTCAATTATGGTGGGGTCATCAAATTCCAGCTTGGTATCATAATGAAACTGGTGAAATGTATGTCGGCGAAGAAGCACCTGAAGATATTGACAATTGGACACAAGATGAAGATGTGCTCGATACATGGTTTTCAAGTGCGCTGTGGCCTTTTTCAACATTAGGATGGCCAGATACTGAGTCTGAGGATTATAAACGTTATTACCCTACAAATGTGCTTGTGACAGGCTATGATATCATCTTTTTCTGGGTAGCACGTATGATATTCCAAGGTTTAGAATTTACGGATCAAAGACCTTTCAATGATGTGTTATTACATGGATTAGTTCGTGCCGAAGATGGACGCAAAATGAGTAAATCATTAGGTAACGGTGTTGATCCAATGGATGTCATTGATCAATATGGTGCTGATAGCTTACGTTACTTCTTAGCAACAGGCTCTTCACCAGGTCATGATTTACGTTATTCAACAGAAAAAGTAGAATCTGTTTGGAACTTTATTAATAAAATTTGGAACGCGGCACGTTTCAGCTTAATGAACATCGGTGAGCATTTCCAATATGAAGATATTGATTTATCAGGCAATCTTTCTGTAGCAGATAAATGGATTTTAACACGATTAAATGAAACAATTGATACTGTCACTAAATTAAGCGATAAATACGAATTTGGTGAAGTGGGACGCGCATTATATAATTTCATTTGGGACGAATTCTGTGACTGGTATATTGAAATGAGTAAAATCCCAATGAACGGAGACGATGAGCGTCAAAAGAATGTTACAAGATCTGTGCTTAGTTATACATTAGATCGTATTATGCGTTTATTGCATCCATTTATGCCGTTTGTAACAGAACATATTTGGCAAAATCTACCACATAAAGGTGCTTCAATTGTGACAAGTGAGTGGCCAACCGTAAATACAGAGTTAATGTTCGAAGATAGCAAAGTCATTATGGAACAATTAGTGGAAATCATTAAAGCGGTACGTCAATCACGTCTTGAAGTTAACACACCATTATCAAAATCAATTCCTATTAAAATTCAAGCTAAAGATCAAGACATTAAATCATTGCTTGAACTGAATAAAGATTACTTAGAACGTTTTTGTAATCCTAGTGAATTAGTGATTGATTTAGATATTGATATTCCTGAAAAAGCAATGACATCTGTGGTCGCTGCCGGAAAAGTCATCTTACCATTAGAAGGGCTCATCGATATGGATAAAGAAATTGAGCGATTAGAAAAAGAATTAACGAAATGGGAAAAAGAGTTGGATCGTGTTAACAAAAAGTTAGCTAACGAAAACTTTGTTAATAAAGCCCCTGAAAAAATCATCAACGAAGAAAGAGAAAAACAAACAAAATATCAAGAAAAATACGATGGGGTTAAAGCAAGAATAGAACAATTACAATCTTAGGAGTCTTAATTATGAATTATCTTGATAGTTTATATTGGATACACGAAAGGACTAAATTTGGTGTTAAACCAGGCGTTAAGAGAATGGAATGGATGTTATCAAAATTGGATCATCCAGAACAAAAAATTAACGTGATACATGTGGGCGGTACAAATGGAAAAGGCTCAACAGTAGCGTACATGAGAGAAGCGCTTTTAAAAAACAATTATACTGTTGGTACGTTTACATCACCTTATATCGAAACGTTTAATGAGCGTATTAGTGTCGATGGTAAACCAATTTCAAATGAAGCCATTGCTGATTTAGTCACACGTGTGAAACCAATAAGCGAAGCCATGGAAGAAGAGACTGAACTTGGCACAGCTACTGAATTTGAAATCATTACAACGATGATGTATTTGTATTTTGGAGAATTAAATCCAGTAGATTTTGTAATTGTGGAAGCGGGTCTCGGTGTTAAAAATGATTCTACTAACGTCATTCAACCGATCATTAGTGTGTTAACAAGTATTGGCTTAGATCATACGGATATTTTAGGTAATACTTATCTAGACATTGCCAAAGATAAAAGTGCGATTATTAAACCGGAAACACCTGTCATTTATGCGATTAAAAACGAAGAAGCAATCAAACACTTTCGTGATACTGCAGAAAAATTAAATGCAAAAGCAATCGAATTTGATCGAGATATTTTTGTGAAGTCGGAAGATGATGAGTTCACTTATCGTTATAAAGATTATGAACTGGAAAATATCGCTTTAGATATGATTGGTGAACATCAAAAAGAAAATGCCTCTTTAGCTATTACAGCATTAATTGAATTATATGAAGAAGGTATTATCGAATTAGATTTTAATTGTATGATTGAAGGTATTGAACATACACATTGGACAGGGCGCATTGAAAAAGTGTCAGATTCACCATTGATTATTATAGATGGTGCGCATAATCGAGAAAGTGTTGATGCGTTAGTAGATACGGTGCACCGTTATTATCAATGTGATAAAGTAGATATTTTATTTTCAGCTATTGAAGGAAAACCGATACATCATATGTTGACAGCATTTAATGCGATTGCTAAGCATTTATACGTGACTGAATTTGATTTTCCTAGAGCTTTACCTAAGCAAACTTTGTATGAAGAAGTGGAATTTACAAATAAGTCGGTTGTCGATAATTATGTAGAATTTATAAAACAATACGATGGTGATTGTTTATTAATCACAGGTAGTTTATATTTCATTAGTGAAGTTAAATCAAAATTAGGCTTTAATTAATAAAATCCCCTTTAATTGAGACAGAAAGGAAGCTTCTGTCAAAAATTAAAGGGGAATTTTATTATCAAGCATGATAGAGCATTTACCTTCTTCAAAAGTGTAATTTGACACTTATAAAATGAGAACTTATAATAAAGTTACTTTTATAAAGTGGGGTGGGGCCTTGATTATTATTCTTTTTTGGACTGGTGCTTGTTTAATGAGTTTTTTAATGTTCATTATACAATCATCACAATGGCGTTTAGCTAGTTTAGTTAGAAGGTCTCATTGTAATGTATGTTACTCTAAGCTAACCTGGTATGAATTGATGCCAATAATAAGTTATATACTGCTTAAAAGACGTTGTACGCATTGTCAAAGTCTCATTCCTACTTATTTATTTGTTGCAGAACTTTTAGGTGGATTTATTGCAATTTATCCAATTCTTTTTCACATTACGATCCCACTTAAGCTTTTTTATAATATTGCTTTCATATTACTTGTATTATCATTTATTGACTGTAAAATACTTATCATTCCTCATCGTTGGTTAGTTATTTTATGTATCACGGCCATTGCGTTACATACTTTTCAGTTACCTGATTTCAAACAAACTATACTCACTGTATTATTATTTATTTTCGGTATGATTTATTATCGTTATATTGGATTTGGCGATATTAAACTATTATGTATAATGGCACTCATATTACCGTTTCCTTTTATGATTTGTCTATTAATCTTTCTTTGTCCCATAGCACTTTGTCTACTTCCATTTCTTCTAATATTTAAAGTAATCAAGTTACCGCACATACCACTGGTACCAGCTATACTGTTCACTTTCATAATTGTATCTACTTATTACGAACCATTTTATCATTATTTTGGGGGTTTTTTATGACACGTATTCGAGATTTATCTAACGAAGAAAAACCTAAAGAACGTCTTATTAAGAGTGGGGCGAAATCCTTATCCAATACAGAATTATTAGCGATTCTTATTAATACAGGAAGTAAGGGGCACTCAATTTTAGAAATTGCTTCTCAAATTTTAAGTTGTTATCCCACGGTAAACCAATTAAAACAACTTTCTATTGTAGAACTACAAGCTTTTACAGGCATCGGTTTAAATAAAGCCGTTACCTTATTAGCTGCTTTTGAACTCGCTTTTCGGTTAGATGATGGTCATATTGCAGGGCAATTAGATACTATACAAGCGCCTGATCAAGTCGCTAAATTATTATATAAGGAGTTTAAAGGTGTCCAACAAGAGCATTTTATATTATTTATTTTAAATACAAAACATCACATTATACATAGAGAAACATTGTTTATAGGTACGTTAAATAGTGCTGTTATTCATCCTAGAGAGGTTTTTAAAGTAGCATTAAAATGGTCGGCACATGCTATCATTGTAGCGTGTCACTTTGCTTGATATATGAGAATTATTTAACCTTATAAATGAGAAAAAAGCAACGCACTTTAAATAAGATACGTTGCTTTTTCGATTGATGAACACCTATAATTAAACTATTCATCTATTATTTATAATTTTTTGTATATACAATATTTCTAGTTTGTTAAAGAGAATTAAGAAAATAAATCTCGAAAATAATAGAGGGAAAATCAGTTTTTGATATCAAAATTATACATGTCAACGATAATACAAAATATAATACAAAATATAAGATGTTATCAGTATTTATTATGTATTTAGAATATTAAAATTCCTTCATTACACTCTTGGCGGTTTCACTTATCAACTTATCATTTGGCTTATCACTTTTATTGTCTTTATTCGTAAAAATGACTAAAACAATAGGTTCAGATTGGCCCTTAGGATAAACAAAAGCAACATCATTTCTAGAAGCATATGTTATTGCTTGACCACTTTTATCAGCAACCTTATAGTCTTTTGGAACACCGTCTTTAATTAAAGTATCTCCGCTTTTATTATTTAACATTAAATCAAGTAAGAATTTTTTGTTTTCTTTGCTTAATTTTCCATTTGCGATAAGTTTATTTAAAGTCTTACCGAAAGCAGCAGGTGTTGAAGTATCTTTTTTGCTCTTTGGTGAATAGTAATTTAATTCTATCTCATATCTAACTGGATTTGTTACTTTATCTCCTAGTTCTTTTAGACGTTGTTTAACTTTTTTGATTCCACCGATTTCTTTTATAATTTTATTGTTTGCTGTATTATCACTATATGTCATTGAAGCCTCAATAAGTGCTTTTAAAGTGATATCTTTTCCTACATATTTTTCTAAAATAGGAGAATAAGCAACTATATCATCTTTGTTAATATGTACTTTTTTATTTAACTTATTATAAGGTACTTGTTCTAACAAAATAGCACTATTTATCGCTTTTGAAGTTGAAGCATAGGCAAATCTCTTATCTGAATTAAATTTTACTTCCTTACCACTTTTAGTATCTAAAGCGTAAACACCAATATGAGCATTATATTTTTTTTCTAAATCATTTAACTCTTTGGCATGTGAACTGTTTGAATTACATGCACTTAAAACTAAAGCAATTACAATTAAAAATATTAACTTTTTCAAAATAAACCCTCCGATATTACAGTTGTAATTTTTATAAATCAATAATATTACAATTGTAATATCGGTGTCAATAGTTTATTATAAATATTTGAAAGAAGGTGTTGAAATGGCTAAGTTATTAATAATGAGCATAGTAAGCTTTTGTTTTATATTTCTATTGTTATTATTTTTTAGGTACATATTAAAACGCTATTTTAATTATATGTTAAATTATAAAGTTTGGTATCTAACTCTTCTTGCAGGATTAATTCCTTTCATTCCTATTAAATTCTCTCTTTTTAAATTTAATAATGTGAATAATCAAGCGCCCACAGTTGAAAGTAAGTCACACGACTTGAACCATAACATAAATACCACCAAACCTATTCAAGAGTTCACAACAGATATCCATAAGTTTAATTGGGATTCAATTGATAATATCTGCACAGTTATTTGGATAGTTTTAGTTATTATTTTAAGTTTTAAATTTTTGAAAGCCTTATTATATCTTAAATATTTAAAGAAACAGTCACTTTATCTAAACGAAAATGAAAAAAATAAAATAGATACGATACTTTTCAACCATCAATATAAAAAAAATATTGTGATTCGAAAAGCAGAGACTATTCAATCTCCAATAACTTTTTGGTATGGGAAATATATTATTTTGATTCCTAGTTCATATTTTAAAAGTGTAATTGACAAAAGACTAAAATATATAATATTGCATGAATATGCTCATGCTAAAAATAGAGATACTTTACATTTAATTATCTTTAATATCTTCTCTATTATTATGAGTTACAATCCATTAGTACATATTGTAAAAAGAAAGATAATTCATGACAATGAAGTAGAAGCCGATAGATTTGTCCTTAATAATATTAACAAAAATGAATTTAAAACTTATGCGGAATCTATTATGGACTCCGTATTAAATGTTCCATTTTTTAATAAAAATATATTAAGCCATTCATTTAATGGTAAAAAGTCATTACTCAAAAGAAGATTAATTAATATAAAAGAAGCCAATCTGAAAAAACAGTCCAAATTAATTCTAATTTTTATTTGTATTTTTACTTTTTTGCTCATGGTAATTCAAAGCCAGTTTTTGATGGGGCAATCCATAACTGATTATAATTATAAAAAGCCCTTACACAACGATTACCAAATTTTAGATAAAAGTAAAATTTTTGGTTCAAATAGTGGATCTTTCGTCATGTACAGCATGAAGAAAGACAAATACTATATTTATAACGAAAAAGAAAGTAGAAAAAGGTATTCTCCTAATTCAACTTATAAAATTTATTTAGCTATGTTTGGACTTGACCGACATATTATAAATGATGAAAATTCACGTATGTCATGGAATCATAAGCATTACCCTTTTGATGCTTGGAATAAGGAACAAGATTTAAATACAGCAATGCAAAATTCAGTTAATTGGTACTTCGAACGTATTAGCGATCAAATACCAAAGAACTATACTGCGACTCAACTCAAGCAATTAAATTATGGTAATAAAAATTTGGGAAGTTATAAAAGCTATTGGACGGAAGATAGTTTGAAAATATCTAATCTTGAACAAGTAATAGTTTTTAAAAATATGATGGAACAAAATAACCATTTTAGTAAAAAAGCAAAGAATCAATTATCTTCTTCATTATTGATTAAGAAAAATGAAAAGTATGAACTGTATGGGAAAACAGGTACAGGTATAGTAAACGGGAAGTATAATAATGGGTGGTTTGTAGGTTACGTAATTACAAATCATGATAAGTATTATTTTGCTACACATTTATCAGATGGAAAGCCATCTGGGAAAAATGCTGAATTAATCAGTGAAAAAATATTAAAAGAAATGGGTGTTTTAAATGGCCAATAAGCAAGTTGAAATATCTATGGCTGAATGGGATGTTATGAATATAATATGGGGTAAAAAATCAGTATCAGCTAATGAAATTGTAGTTGAAATTCAAAAATATAAAGAAGTTAGCGATAAAACGATTAGAACATTAATCACAAGACTATATAAAAAAGAGATTATAAAACGATACAAATCAGAGAATATTTATTTTTACTCATCAAATATTAAAGAAGACGATATTAAAATGAAAACTGCTAAAACCTTTCTTAATAAACTGTATGGAGGGGACATGAAAAGTTTAGTGCTGAATTTTGCGAAAAATGAAGAATTAAATAACAAAGAAATTGAAGAATTGCGAGACATTTTAAATGATATTAGTAAAAAGTAATTAGAGATATGTTTCAAACATAATACATATGTAAACTATGCTTGACTCTTATTAAATTAGTTTTGTTAATAACATTTAAAATATATTATTAAAGATGAGAGTGTACAGAAAATAACCATTTTCTGTACACTCTCTTTTTATGCCGAAATAAGTGAGTAATACATATATTTTCGTGTTCAAAAACCCAACAAAAAATCTATGTTCACAAAAGACCTTGAAATTAAGTTATGGTACACTGTATATGTATATAGGAGGTTTGTATTTTGAAAATAGGTTATGCAAGAGTTTCAACTGGATTACAAAATCTGAATTTACAGGAGGACCGATTAAACGCATATGGTTGTGAAAAGATATTTAGCGACCATATTAGTGGTTCAAAAAGTAAAAGACCTGGATTAGATAAAGCAATTGAATTTGCGAGATCAGGAGATACGATTGTTGTTTGGAGACTCGACAGACTAGGACGTAATATGGAGGATTTAATCACATTAGTTAATGAGCTTAACGAACGAGGTGTAAGTTTCCATAGTTTAGAAGAAAATATAACGATGGATAAATCAAGTTCTACAGGACAATTATTATTTCATTTATTCGCAGCGTTTGCAGAATTTGAACGAAATTTAATTTTAGAACGTTCTTCAGCTGGCCGAATTGCAGCACGTGCTAGAGGACGCTATGGAGGTAGACCCGAAAAATTAAATCAAAAAGATTTAAACTTACTTAAGACACTTTATGATAATGGCACGCCAATTAAGACAATTGCAGAGCAGTGGCAAGTTTCACGTACAACGATTTATCGTTACCTCAATAAATTGGAGGAAAAGGAAGATGAAAAACAAGGAGAAGTATCTAACTAATTTTTCTGAAGCCAAACGTAAAGAAGCTACTCAAAAGTACAATATTATAAAACCTTTTATCTTGGGCAAGCAATCTTTATCAAGCATTTCTAAAAGCAAAGGTATTGCGTTAAGTACACTTTATAGGTGGAATAAATTATATAAGGAACAAGGTCTTACTGGTCTAATTCATAATACAAGAGTTGATAAAGGTGAGCATAAATTAAAACAAAACATAATAGACGAGATTAAACGCCTTGCACTCAAGAATAAAAGAAATAGTATTGCTACGATTCATAGGAAAATCGCTAATTATTGTATAGAGAATAATTTTTATAAACCAAGTTATAAACAAGTTTATAGTATTATTAAAGCAATGCCTAAGTCTGTTATTGATTTCTCTCACCAAGGTGAAAAATACTATCAAAATAAGTACGATTTAATACAAATAAGAGAATCCTCAAGACCCAATGAAATATGGCAAGCCGACCATACTTTGCTAGATATTTATATATTAGATCAAAAAGGTAATATCAATAGACCATGGCTAACCATTATTATGGATGACTATAGTCGTGCAATTGCAGGCTACTTTATAAGTTTTGATGCTCCTAATGCTCAAAACACAGCATTAACACTACACCAAGCAATATGGAATAAGAATAATACCAATTGGCCAGTATGTGGTATACCCGAAAAATTCTACACAGATCACGGGAGTGACTTTACCTCGCACCACATGGAACAAGTCGCTATTGATTTGAAAATTAACTTGATGTTTTCAAAAGTTGGTGTCCCTCGTGGTCGCGGGAAAATAGAACGGTTTTTTCAGACAGTTAACCAAACTTTCTTAGAACAACTTCCTGGATATATAAACAATAATGATACTTCTAGCGATTTAATAGATTTTCAAAATTTCGAAGAAAAATTACGATACTTTTTAATTGAAGATTATAATCAAAAAGAGCACAGTGCTATCCAGAGCACTCCTATCAATCGGTGGAACAGTAATCATTTTTTTCCTAATATGCCAAGCAGTTTAGAACAACTTGATTTATTATTATTAGAAATACCTAAATCTAGAAAAATTCATTCAGATGGTATTCATTTTCAAGGCTTTAGATACAGTAATACAAACCTAACTGCTTATGTAGGTGAGTATGTATTAATTCGTTACAATCCCAATGATATGGCTGAAATACGCGTTTTTTATAGAGATGAATTTCTTTGTACAGCAATATCCCCTGATTTAGCTGATTATTCAATTGATATAAAAGAGATACAACACGCACGTAGTCAGAGAAGAAAACACTTAAAACAAAACATTGCTAGTCCAAGCACCACTGATTTAATTAAGGAAGAAAAAAGTTATGGTTACTCACCTCAAGAAACGACCAAAAACGTCAAAAAATTAAAGAGGTATCGTAATGACTAAAAATCAGAATTTCATTGAAACGAAAGAGTATAAACGATTTGCTGAATTTTGCGATGCTTGTATCAAATATCAATATATTGGGATCTGCTATGGTCAACCTGGTGTCGGAAAAACTTTATCTTCTAGGTATTACACAAATTGGAATACTATTGAAAAGCAAGTTAATCATAGAGGGTGGGAAGATCTAGCTAGTAAAACGACTGATGATATATTATCGGTGAATAAGATATTTTATACTGCACCGGCTGAAAAACAAACAAGATTAAGTAATGATCTATATAGTATTAGTGCAAGTATTGATTTGGGTCAAAAATTACACATCGTAAATAAGTATGGTCATGATCATAGTAAACATTATAGTGATATGTTTAAATATATTGATTTAATTATAGTAGATGAGATTGATCGCCTTAAAGTGCAACATTTAGAGCAATTAAGAGCTATTTATGATGAACATAATTTAGCAATGATATTTATTGGTATGCCAGGTATAGAGAAAAAACTATCTCGTTATCCTCAACTATATTCGCGTATAGGTTTTGCACATGAATTTGATAATCTAAGTAAAGACGAGACGCATCATATATTAGAATATAAGTGGCAAGATTTAGGATTTGATCTAAAACTCGAAGATTTTACTGATTATGAGGCAATAACGACGATTATTAAAATTACAAAAGGGAATTTTAGGCTGATTCATCGTTTATTTGCGCAGATAGATAGAATTATGGATATAAATGGCTTAGATAAAATCAGTACAGAAGTTGTAGAAACAGCTAGAGATAGTTTAGTCATAGGTATTCGTTAATAGAAAAAGCAATGTACTTTAATATAGGACATTGCTTTTCTCATTTACTAGGTAAAATCATTCTCATATATCAAGTAAAGTAACATGTAGCGCATAATCATCCGTCAGGAGATGTCTTAACCATAGTATAATAAATAATAGTAGTTAAAGTAGTTTAAGAGGAGATATTAAAGGGATATTTTACTTTAAATAAAAATTAACAAGGTTTATAATTTGTAGTAGTTAAAGTATTTAAAGAGGTGGGAACATGTGAAGGTTCAAAGGATAGAAGTGGAGAATAAGCCGTATCCATTGTATTTATTACTAGATAAAGAATACCAGCTAATAGAACCAGTAATGAAATTTATTAAATACTTAGATAATACTGGTAAGTCTCCTAATACCATTAAGGCATACTGCTATCATTTAAAGTTGCTGTACGAGTTCATGGAACAGAGAGGTGTTATTCTTAATGATATTAACTTTGAGTTGTTAGCAGACTTCGTAGGTTGGTTGAGATATCCTTCAGCATCAAATGTAATTGATCTTCAGTCAAAAAAAGCCATAAGAGAAGAAACGACAGTGAATACAATTTTAAATGTAGTTATGAGTTTTCTTGATTATTTAAGTAGATTAGGAGAATTTAAATCAATTGATGTATTTAAACAAGCAAAGGGAAGAAATTTCAAAGGATTTTTACATCATGTTAATAAGGGTAGATACCAAAAGAATGTCTTAAAGTTAAGGGTTAAAAAGAAACAGATAAGAACATTGAGATCAAAGGAAGTTAAGCAAATTATTGATGCTTGTCATACGAAAAGAGATAAATTAATTTTAATGCTTATGTATGAGGGTGGTTTAAGAATCGGTGAAGTGTTATCGCTTAGGCTTGAAGATATTGTCACTTGGGACAATCAAATCCATTTAACACCTAGAGATGTTAATGTTAATGAAGCTTATATTAAATTAAGGAAGGAAAGAACAATACATGTGAGTAAAGAACTTATGTCACTTTATACAGATTACTTGATATATGAGTATAGTGAGGAATTGGAGCATGATTATGTTTTTATTTCCTTAAAAGAAGGCTATTTTGGGAAACCACTAAAGTACCAAAGTGTTCTTGATCTAGTTAGAAGAATAGTTAAAAGGACTGGAATAGAATTTACATCACATATGCTTCGCCACACTCACGCAACGCAGCTAATTAGGGAAGGATGGGATGTTGCGTTCGTTCAAAAGAGATTAGGTCACGCACATGTTCAGACAACGTTAAATACCTATGTTCATCTTTCAGATCAGGATATGAAAAATGAGTTTAATAAATACCTCGAGAGAAAGGAGCATAAGAAATGAATGCTTCTAGTAAAAGGAAAATTATTAGTCAGAGTGAGATTAGCAAAAAAATAGCTGTAATGAATGAAGAAATGCAGGGGTTTTGGGCTAATAATAGTTGGGATATAAGAAAATGTCCACATCCTTCTGCCATAGAATTAAGTAAGAATCCTGCTTTAAGGAATCGTTGGGTTCGTTTTGAACGTGTTAAAAATCTGTGGTTAAGAACAGAATTGAAATATTTTTATTTTTACCATTTAAACAATGGAATATGGAATGCAAAAACTGTCTGGATTAGAAAAGGAACAGTAATTAATAAAATGTTAGATTTCTTAGATTTAAAGTATCCTAGCATTACTTCAATTACTGAAGTTCCTATTGAAAAAGCAATGACGGAGTATAGAACTTATTTGACAAAACGGGGTGTTAGAATTACCACTACTAATTATAAGATTACTGCTAATCAAGAAAAAACACCTGTAAAAGCTAATTCCTACTATGTTACTAATCTAAAACAATTTATGGAGTTTTATGAGAACTTTTATTTTGATGGAGAGGAGTGGGATAAAGACGTTTGGGATAGACGTAACTTACCTTTGCCAGATGATAAGGTTAACCCAACACAATATGAATATACAATTAACTTTAAAGGGTTTCGGAATACATATTTTAAACAACTTGTAAAAAGATATTGTAAGTTGAGATTGAACGTGGATAGCTTTTCCTATGTAAGTGATATTGCCCAAAGACTTAAAGAGTTCTTTAATTTTCTGGACATGAAATTTAAACAAGTTCAGAGAGTACACCAATTAACGAGAGTGGAAATTGAAGCATATTTAAGTGAACTAAACATGATGGGAATAAAACCTAGTACAATAACTGGGAGGATCTCTATATTGGAAGGACTATTTAGTACCCTTCTTAGGCTAGAATGGGATGATGTTCCTTCCAAAATATTAATTTATTCTGAGGACTATCCGAAAATACCAAGAGCAAAACCACGCTTTATAGATGAATTCGTCCTAGAGCAATTGAACAGTCATCTTGATAAATTACCCGAATATATAGCTACGATGACTATGATTGTTCAAGAATGTGGAATGAGGATAAGTGAATTGTGCACCTTGAAAAAAGGCTGTCTATTAGAGGACAAAGATGGAGATTTCTTTTTAAAGTATTATCAATGGAAAATGAAAAAGGAGCATATAGTTCCAATATCTAAAGAGGTAGCTTTACTTATTAAAGTTCGGGAAGATAAAGTTTCAGAGGAATTTCCAGATAGTGAATACCTCTTTCCAAGAAAAGATGGATCGCCATTAAAACAAGAAACATTTAGAGGTGAGTTAAATAAATTAGCTTATGAGCAAAATATAGTGGATAAATCAGGTGAGATTTATAGATTCCATGCCCATGCCTTTCGCCATACAGTAGGAACAAGAATGATTAACAACGGGATGCCCCAGCATATTGTGCAGAAATTTTTGGGGCATGAAAGCCCAGAAATGACAAGCAGATACGCTCATATCTTTGATGAAACTCTAAAAAATGAATTTACTAAATTTCAGGAAAAACTGGTTACCAATAATGGAGATGTGCTTGATCTAGATGAAGATAATGAAGTCGATGATGTAGAGCTTCAATGGTTCAAGAAAAATATAAATGCACAAGTGCTTCCAAATGGTTATTGTAGATTGCCAGTAGTAGCAGGTGGTTGTCCACATGCGAATGCATGCTTAGATTGCACTCACTTCTGTACCAGTAAGCAATTCTTACCACAGCACGAAGAACAGTTAGAGCGTACAGAAGAGTTATTAGCCATAGCTAAGGATAAACAATGGCAAAGACAAGTAGAGACTAATAGCCGTGTTAAAGAGCGTTTAGAACAAATCATTGGAAGTTTGACGGGGTAATTATCAATGGATAAACAAGTTAGAAATACAACAGAAATTGTACGTTTGGCGAAGCAGAAATCAAAAAAGACAAGGGAAAAAGTAGACAAAGCGATTTCTAAATTTTCGATTGAAGGTAAAGTTATTAATTTTAATTCAATAGCAAAGGAAGCTAATGTTTCTAAATCATGGCTTTATAAGGAACACGATATTAGGCAAAGAATCGAATCCCTTCGTGAGCGTCAAATAACAGCAAATGTAGTCTCAAAACCCAAGAAAAGTTCTCGTTCGGAGGAAATCCTTATTAAAACCTTAAAAAGAAGAGTAATGGAATTAGAAAAAGAAAATAAAAAATTACAGAACCAAATTCAAAAATTATATGGAGATCTGTATAATAAAGAATAATTATTAATCTGTAGACAAATTGTGAAAGGATGTACTTAAACGCTAACGGTCAGCTTTATTGAACAGTAATTTAAGTATATGTCCAATCTAGGGTAAGTAAATTGAGTATCAATATAAACTTTATATGAACATAATCAACGAGGTGAAATCATGAGCAATTTGATTAACGGAAAAATACCAAATCAAGCGATTCAAACATTAAAAATCGTAAAAGATTTATTTGGAAGTTCAATAGTTGGAGTATATCTATTTGGTTCAGCAGTAAATGGTGGTTTACGCATTAACAGCGATGTAGATGTTCTAGTCGTCGTGAATCATAGTTTACCTCAATTAACTCGAAAAAAACTAACAGAAAGACTAATGACTATATCAGGAAAGATTGGAAATACGGATTCTGTTAGACCACTTGAAGTTACGGTTATAAATAGGAGTGAAGTTGTCCCTTGGCAATATCCTCCAAAAAGAGAATTTATATACGGTGAGTGGCTCAGGGGTGAATTTGAGAATGGACAAATTCAGGAACCAAGCTATGATCCTGATTTGGCTATTGTTTTAGCACAAGCAAGAAAGAATAGTATTTCTCTATTTGGTCCTGATTCTTCAAGTATACTTGTCTCCGTACCTTTGACAGATATTCGAAGAGCAATTAAGGATTCTTTGCCAGAACTAATTGAGGGGATAAAAGGTGATGAGCGTAATGTAATTTTAACCCTAGCTCGAATGTGGCAAACAGTGACTACTGGTGAAATTACCTCGAAAGATGTCGCTGCAGAATGGGCTATACCTCTTTTACCTAAAGAGCATGTAACTTTACTGGATATAGCTAGAAAAGGCTATCGGGGAGAGTGTGATGATAAGTGGGAAGGACTATATTCAAAGGTGAAAGCACTCGTTAAGTATATGAAAAATTCTATAGAAACTTCTCTCAATTAGGCTAATTTTATTGCAATAACAGGTGCTTACTTTTAAAACTACTGATTTATTGATAAATATTGAACAATTTTTGGGAAGAATAAAGCGTCCTCTTGTGAAATTAGAGAACGCTTTATTACTTTAATTTAGTGAAACAATTTGTAACTATTGAAAATAGAAAGAAATTGTTCCTTCGATAGTTTATTAATATTAGTGACATTTGCATGCTTCAAAGCCTGTCGGAATTGGTTTTTAGTGAAAAGAACACGATATTCACGGTTTACCCACTTATAAACAAAAGATCGATACTTTTTGTAGTCCTTCTTTGAAATCAATGGTTGATGTCGTTCAAGAACAATCAATACAGAGTCTACACTTGGCTTAGGATGAAAATATAGTGGTGGTACTTTTTTGAGCATTTTTATATCCATCTCCACCATTAATAGTAAACCCAAAGCTCGTTGCAGATTTTGCAATCTTTTCGCAAATCCCTTCTCAACGATAAGATAGCTATATTTAGCCTGACTTTCAAAGGTAATTCTTTTGACAATATCCGTACTGATGTTATAAGGAATATTACCATATATCTTATAGTTTATATGTTTTGGGAAGGAAAATTTTAGAATATCCGTTTGAATCACTTTTATATTCTCAGAGGGGTTTACCGCTTCTTTAGTCACTTGACATAAGCCTCCATCAATTTCTATAGCAGTAACTGATCGACTCATTTTGACTAGCTCTTTGGTAAAATGTCCTTTTCCTGATCCGATTTCTATTACGTTGTCTTGTTTACTGATATTCGTGTGATTCAATATTTCTTTTACATGCTTTTTAGAAGTAATAAAATTTTGCGTGTCTTTAGGGTTTTTCTGGTTCATTATAATCTTCTCCTTACTGGTTATAATGAACTGACATTAAGCGTTCATTATAACCAATTAATTTTGATTTGAATGAGATAAAGTAATTTCTACTACTGCGATACTGGTGCACATAATTGAAACCTCCTTATGTAACTGAATATGATTGTATCATCTTTTCATTTTAGAATAAACCTTTATATGTAATTTTGCACTTGACACTTCAGATGGACGTTTTCTTCAAAATAATATGTTTTGAAACTTGATAAGAGAAGCCACTGTCTTTACTAAAAAGTAAAGGCTGCGATAAAGGACAGTGACTTTAATAAAGTTGCACTGTTGTATTGTCTTTGGATAAAATTGTCTAAAGGGAAGTTTTATCCCCAACGAAAAAACATCTAAAGTGGTAAGTAATGAAAGAATGTCGATAAAGTAGGAATGGGGGATCTTTTTGAATACAATAGAATCACAGTTTGATAAGGTTGCAGAAGATTACGATTTCGTGAATGAGCTTTTGAATGATTATTCATTCTTTGTGTCTAATATGTCTCCAAAGAAAGGCAGAGCATTAGATATCGGATGTGGCTCGGGTTTGTTAGTGGAGAAATTAGCAAGTTATTATGATGAAGTGGTAGGGATTGATATTTCTAATCAAATGCTCGATCTTGCCAAATCTAAACGTCAACTAACAAATACGGTCTATCTGAATATGAATGCAGAACAACTTAATTTTAATGAGAAGTTTGATTTTATTGTAAGCCGAACAACCTTTCATCATTTGGATGATATAGCCAGCGTAATACAGCAAATGAAGGAACTGTTGAATGAGGAAGGAAGAATAGTTATTCTTGATAATGTATCTGAAGTCGAGACACCGCCTACCTATGTTTATAAATTAGGGGCAATCCAAGAGTTTTTACCGCATTGTTTCAAATTTGGAATAAAAAATGCGATTAGAATTTATAATCACAACACATCTAAATCATGGCTTGAGCATTTAGCTTCAGATAAGTACCTATCTGAACAAAATTATTACGATTTATATGAAAAGTTGTTGCCTGGATGCCAATTCCATAAAATGGGTTGGGCAATGGGGGTTGTCTGGACAAAATAACTTAAAGCTGTGGCTTTGAAAAGTTGAATTTGTGATTGTTTTCAGAGCTATCGGGTGCTTTAGTATAAATAACAATGAATAAAAAATCAGCCTGTATCTTATGTTACTATTAAGTAATTTAAGATACAGGTTTTACTATTTTTGAAATAAGTACCTTCCACTTCAAATACATGTATTCAAAGTGAAAGTATTGATTTAAATGATTCTTTTGTAATTTACTCTTGATAAGATACTACACCATCCAAGGCCGATATGTTAACGACGGAACGATTAATGCAGTGCGGTAAAACAATGGGGATCGAGTTATTGGATCATATTATTATCGGAAATGAAACCTTTACCTCCATTTTGAGTGAAATAGAATAAAATGCCTTACTTCAAATTGTACTTTTAAAAAAAGACGTTCGAATCAAGGCATTGTTTTAAGTATAAAGCTATATATTTAAATAGTTTATAATCCATAGTACTAATTTATATACTAGAAATAACACTAGGAGCGCAAGACCTAGTCTTATCAAAAAGCCGATGATGGATAGACTTACTCTAAAAATTAACACCACCAACAATATAATTAGAAATAAATATAACAAATTCAATAATACCACTCCCTATTAAGTATTTTACTATGATATAGTCTAATATGCATCAAACTTTAGTCTATTCTCTTTCATCCTTAAGAATGATGTGAAGGATTACTAAAACGTATATACTATGTTTAGTAAATTTGTAATAAAGGAAGGCTCATTTTGAAAAAGCTTTTTAACATATTTATTATATTATTATTTGTTCTGGTCATTTGTTATATTGCTTTAAATTATGTACCAGCATTTAAACAACAAGATTGGAATCCATTTAAAGATGAACGTGCAGAACAATTATTTGATGAAGAAGGCTATAAGATACCAGGGAATGGTCGAGGCTATATAGTTGAAGATAACGACTTATTTAGAAACATCCCCAAAATGCAAGCGAGAAATATCTTTTCTTGGGTGGATAAGTATGAATTTATGCAGGTAAACGAGCTATCAAGAATGGGATATGATCAAGAATACCTAATAGCTGAACAAAACTCTCAATTTATTTTATATCATTTTGGTGATGAAGAGATGAGAGTTTATACGACTGAACATGATATGTATTTTGATTTAAATCAGCTGGGCCATTCGATTAAATTATTTCCTATTGAGGCTTATGCTGAGGGTGAAGACTAAAACGTCTTCCTTGTTTTTTTCAAATCGATACGTTAGTCTAATACATGTAATTTTCAATAAAGGGTGATATAAATGTCTGAACAAGATAAAGAACAACAAAACAATGAACAATTAAAAGCTCAAAATTTATTCGCTAAATGGCGTAAACATGAAACTTTATATAAAGAAGATGAAAAAGATCAAGAAGCGCAATCTTCAAATGAGAACGAATCAAAATAACCAAACGGTAATAAGGGAATTTAAAATATGAGCTTATGAAGCTTCTTTATTAGCTTGTAGTAAGCAGTCCCTAGTTCAAGAGAGAATAACTCTATTGAACCCATGTTTAGACAATTTGAGAAAATGATATAAATAAATAGTGATATATCGGAGAACCTTATAAGCCCAATGTCAATTGTTAGGATTAAGACTTTATTTGTCACGTTAGTCTTAATCCTTTTTGTTACCACTTTATAAATTACAAAGAGTAATATAAAATAATGTACTATAGACAAATACATATAATATGAGGTGTTGAGGTTGTCCAATTTTTTTAGAAACAACAAATTAGTCGTGTTGTTTTGTTCAATTATTATATTTATTGCGTTGATTGGCTTATCAATGAGGTCAAATTCACAGTCTGTACCTGAGCAATACGTAAGTGATACAGTCAGTTTTGGGCAGCGTATTTTTTCATATCCAGTCCAATTTGTTTCAGGTTCAATAAACCAATTATTTAATAAAGATGAGACACCCTCCAATAAAGAAAAACAATTAGAAGCGGAAAATAATCGATTAAAATCAGAAAATGAAAGTCTAAAAAAAGAACTCGATATGACAGATATTTCGAAATATGATCCTGTTTCTGCAGCTGTTATTGCTCGTCAACCTGACCAATGGATTGACACATTAGTATTGGATAAAGGGAAAAAAGATGGTTTAGAAGAAAATATGGCTGTAATGACTGCTGATGGTATCATCGGTCGTATAGCAAAAGTAAATCAATTTTCTTCACAAGTTAATTTGATTACTACAGAAGGTCGCGCTAATCGACTATCGGTAAATATTCAACATGATTCAAATGAAGTGTTTGGTTTAATAGACCATTATGATGAAAAGAAAGATCAATTAGTCATCAGCGATATTAACAATAAAGATTCAATTTCTAAAGGAGACAAAGTAGAAACAAGCGGTTTAGGAGATCAATTACCAAAAGGCTTATATGTTGGGGAAGTTGAAGAAGTAAAAAATGATCAGTATGGCTTATCTAAGCAGGTTGCTATTAAAATGGGGGCTCAAATGAATAATTTATCCCATGTCTATGTAGCGAAATCTTCAAATGACAACAATCAAGGTGACGCATCATGAGAATGATTTATTACTTCTTACTATCTTTATTGTGTTTTTATTTGGATACAATTTTGGCAATGATTTCTCCACTTAAAATCGGTGCCATATCATTGATTTTTGTCCCGCAATTAACATTATTATTTTTACTTTTTGTAACGATTTATAAAAATGCCGGTGTTGCTTTAATTTTAGGTATTTTTACTGGCTTATTACATGATATTTATTTTGGTGAAGTATATGGCGTATACGTATTTGGATACATTTTGTTTATTGTTTTAACAGATAAGTTTTTAAAGGTATTTTATAGAGATGACACAATGATTTTTGTCTCATTTTTAATCATAACAGTTTTAATGGATATGTATTTGTTAATCATATACTTCATTTTGGGCCTCGTTAAAGTAGAATTTCTATCGTTTATAGTGTTTAGAATTTTACCATCAGGATTCTTGAATTTTATTTTACTGTTAATTATTTTCTTGATCGTCGAACGTGTTAGAAATAGAAGAAATTCTATTGACATGTATTAATAGCAATGGTATGATGCAGTAGTTGAGTAGTTCATAGCTACATACAACCGCTCAAATATAGGTTTTTAAGTACGAATGTCACCTATATATGGCGTGACTTAATTATAGGAGGTGCAAAGTATGTTTGCTATTATTGAAACAGGTGGAAAACAAATCAAAGTTGAAGAAGGTCAAGAAATCTTCGTTGAAAAATTAAACGTTAATGAAGGTGACACTTTCACTTTTGATAAAGTTTTATTTGTAGGTGGAGATTCAGTTAAAGTTGGTGCGCCAACTGTTGACGGTGCAACTGTTACAGCAACTGTTAACAAACAAGGACGTGGCAAAAAATTAACTGTATTCACATACCGTCGTCGTAAAGACTCAAAACGTAAAAAAGGCCACCGTCAACCATACACTAAATTAACTATCGACAAAATCAATGCATAATTATGATTAATGTTGAAATTAGTTTAAATGACGAAGGTCAAGTTACTGACGTAATCATGACAGGTCATGCTGATTATTCAGAACATGGACAAGATATTGTTTGTGCTGGAGCTTCTGCAGTGCTATTTGGAAGTGTCAATGCTATAATGGGTTTAACTTCTGAAAAACCTGATATTGATTACGAAGATGATGGTGGATACTTCCACGTAAGAACAGTGGATGCATCTAATGAACAAGCACAATTAATTTTACAAGCAATGATCGTTTCTCTACAAACGATTGAAGAAGAATATAGTGAATATATCAAATTAAATCTTAAGTGAGGTGTAACTCATGTTAAAATTAAACTTACAATTTTTCGCATCTAAGAAAGGGGTAAGTTCTACAAAAAACGGACGTGACTCTGAATCTAAACGTTTAGGTGCTAAACGTGCTGACGGTCAATACGTTACTGGTGGTTCTATCCTTTTCCGCCAACGTGGTACTAAAATTTACCCAGGTGAAAACGTAGGTCGTGGTGGCGATGATACTTTATTCGCTAAAATCGACGGCGTTGTTAAATTTGAACGCAAAGGTCGCGACAAAAAACAAGTATCTGTATACGCAGTTGCTGAATAATTTGTCTCATTCAAACACCAGAAGTTGGCTTCTGGTGTTTATTTTTTTAATAAAATTTAAGTATATTCTTTTGTATTTAGGTATCTCTACTTATAAAATTTAAAAAATTGATTAAACCAAGATAACCGTTGAAGGGGCAATAAAAAATTTATAAATAGAAAAAAAGAGGTGAAATGATGTTTGTTGATCAAGTCAAAATATATTTGAAAGCTGGCGATGGTGGTAATGGTATCACTGCATATCGTAGAGAGAAGTACGTGCCGTTTGGTGGACCAGCTGGTGGCGATGGTGGTAAAGGTGCTTCTGTAGTCTTTGAAGTAGATGAAGGGCTAAGAACACTTATGGATTTTCGTTACCAACGTCAATTTAAAGCTAAAAAAGGTGAAAAAGGTCAAAGTAGTAATATGCATGGTAAAAATGCTGAAGATTTGGTATTAAAAGTACCACCTGGTACAACGATTAAATCATCAGAAACTGATCAAATACTAGGAGATTTAGTTGAACATGGTCAACGCGCTACCGTAGCAAAAGGAGGCCGCGGAGGCCGTGGTAATTCAAGATTTGCGACACCTAAAAATCCAGCACCTGATTTTAGTGAAAACGGTGAACCTGGAGAAGAAATTGAAGTCGTATTAGAATTGAAATTATTGGCTGATGTTGGTTTAGTAGGTTTTCCAAGTGTCGGAAAATCAACATTATTATCAATCGTTTCAAAAGCGAAGCCTAAAATTGGTGCTTACCATTTTACGACGATTCAACCTAATTTAGGGGTGGTTTCTACACCTGATCATCGTAGTTTTGTTATGGCAGACTTACCAGGACTCATTGAAGGAGCATCAGATGGTGTTGGATTAGGTCATCAATTTTTACGCCATGTAGAACGTACGAAGGTGATTGTTCACGTCATAGATATGAGTGGGATGGAAGGTAGAGACCCATATGAAGATTATTTAACAATTAATAAAGAGCTTAGAGCCTACAAAAAAAGATTAGAAGATCGCCCACAAATTGTAGTAGCTAACAAAATGGATATGCCTGAAGCACAAGAACATTTAGAGCAATTTAAATCCAAAGTAGATTCAAATATCACTATCATACCAATTTCTTCTTTTACACGTGAAAATATTGACCAGTTATTATATAACATTGCAGATACACTTGAAACAGTGAAAGACGAAGATTTCAGTATGGAAGATAAAGTGGGCGTTAACCGCGTTGTTTATAAACATACGCCTTCTCAAGATCAATTTAATATTACGCGTGATGATGATGGCGCATATGTCGTAAGCGGTAACGCCATTGAACGTATGTTTAAAATGACTGATTTTAATAGTGATCCAGCTGTTAGACGTTTTGCTCGTCAAATGAGATCAATGGGGATAGACGATGCATTGCGTGAAAAAGGTGCGGAAAATGGCGATATTGTAAGAATTTTAGGTGGAGAATTTGAATTCGTAGAGTAAACTAGGGGGATAATCGTGGTATGGAACATCAATTTTACCTTATTCGTGAAGATGTTTTACCTTATATTGTTCAGAGAGTATTGAAAGTGAAGTCAACTTTAAAGGACAACCACTCAATGACCATTCAAGAAGCTGTAGATTTACATGATTGTTCTAGAAGTGCGTTTTATAAATATAGAGATACCATTTTTTCATTAGATGAGATTAAACAAAATACAAACGAATTTACGATTATACTGTATGTCAATGATCGGGTAGGTATTTTAGCACGTATTTTAGAAAGAATCTCTGAACTTAAATTGTCTGTATTAACGATTCATCAAAGTGTACCAGTGGATGAGCGAGCTTCGATAACGCTATCATTAAATGCAACTAATACGAAGCTAAATGTCTATGAAATTATAAATATTTTAAGACAAATGAAAAATGTCTATAATGTTGATATCATAGGAATGAATATGTAAGGAGGTCAAGTGGATGTATGCTTATATTTTCGGTAAAATTACCGACTTAACACCCACACACATAGTGGTAGAAACAGCGTCGGGTGTAGGGTATGAAATTCATACACCTAACTCGTATCGTTTTCAAAAATATTTCAATCAAGAAACTAAAGTGCATACAACACTAATAGTAAGAGAAGACGCTCAATTATTATATGGATTTTTGGATGAAGAGGAAAAGTCACTATTTTTAAATCTCATTAAAGTAACGGGAATAGGTCCTAAATCAGCGTTAGCTATTTTAGCTGCAAGTGCACCGAATGATGTCAAAATTGCCATTGAAAATGAAAATGATGCTTATTTGACACAATTTCCAGGCATTGGTAAGAAAACTGCTCGTCAAATCGTTTTAGATTTAAAAGGAAAAGTCACAATTACTGAAGAAAATGAATCAACTTTAATGCAAATGACAAACGCTGAAAATAATGACATACAAGAAGAAGCTATTTTAGCATTAGATGCACTTGGTTATTCTAAGCGAGAATTAAATAAAGTGGAAAAATTAATGAAAGAAGCGTCATTTGATAATGTCGATGATGCCGTTAAATTTGGATTAAAACAACTCATTAAATAATTTCAGGAGTGGTCATATGAATGAAGATCGTATGGTAGATGGTCATGAACAAACTCAGGATGAAACATTTGAATTATCATTACGTCCAGAGTATTTACGTCAATATATTGGTCAACCTTCAATCAAATCAAATTTAGAGGTTTTTATTGAAGCTGCTAAGTTAAGAGAAGAACCTTTAGATCATGTATTGTTATTTGGGCCTCCTGGATTAGGTAAAACAACTTTATCACATATTATCGCTAATGAAATGGAAGTCAACATGCGAACTGTTTCTGGTCCATCAATTGAACGGCCAGGTGATTTAGCAGCTATTTTAACCGGTTTACAACCTGGAGATGTTTTATTTATCGATGAAATTCATCGTTTAAGTAGTGTTGTTGAAGAAGTGCTCTATCCTGCAATGGAAGATTTTTTCTTAGATATTATCGTAGGAAAAGGTGAAGAAGCACGAAGTATACGTATTGACTTGCCACCTTTTACTCTAGTAGGTGCCACAACACGTGCTGGTAGTTTGACCAGTCCTTTAAGAGATCGATTTGGCGTGCATTTACGGTTAGAATATTATAGCGAAGAAGACTTGAAACGCATTATTATGCGTACTTCTGAAGTGTTAGGGACTAATATTGATGAAGAAAGTGCTTTTGAAATCGCGAAAAGAAGTCGTGGGACACCTCGAATTGCTAACCGACTATTAAAACGTGTGAGAGATTTTCAACAAGTTAAACAGGATGATCAAATTTATATTGAGACAACAAAACATGCGCTTCAATTGTTACAAGTCGATGATAAAGGGTTAGATTATATTGATCATAAAATGATGGAATGTATTATAGAACAATACAATGGTGGCCCAGTTGGTTTAGATACTATAGCTGTATCAATAGGAGAAGAACGTATTACAATTGAAGATGTCTATGAACCTTTTTTAATTCAAAAAGGTTTTTTAGAGCGTACGCCAAGAGGTAGAAAAGCAACAGCCTATGCGTATGAACATTTCAATTATCCTAAAGCGTGAGGAGATTTCATTTTGAATATTGAAGAATTTGATTATGAGTTACCTGAATCATTAATAGCTCAAACACCGTTAAAGCAAAGAGATACGAGTCGTTTGTTATATATGAATCGCAAAACAGGAGAAACTCAAGATTTACATTTTAAAGATATTATCGACTTTTTTAATGCAGGAGACACACTAGTCTTAAATGACACAAAAGTCATGCCTGCGCGACTATTTGGTGTTAAAGAAGAAACGAATGCTAAAGTTGAAATGTTAATGCTAACTCAAATTGAAGGTGACGATTGGGAAGTATTATTAAAACCAGCAAAGCGTATTAAAGAAGGTCAAACGTTAAGTTTTGGTGAAGGGAAAATCAAGGCAACTTGTATTAAAACGCTTGATCAAGGTGGACGTATTATGAGGTTAAGCTATGAAGGCATATTACAAGAGCGATTAGATGAATTAGGTGAGATGCCTTTACCACCTTATATCAAGGAACGTTTAACTGAAAAAGATAGATATCAAACAGTCTATGCTAAAGAGACTGGTTCTGCTGCAGCACCCACTGCAGGATTGCATTTTACAGACGCACTTTTATCTCAAATTCGTCAAAAAGGGGTTAATATTACCTTTATTACCTTGCATGTTGGTTTAGGTACGTTTAGACCAGTGAGCGTGCAAGATATAGATGATCATGAAATGCATAGTGAGTATTATCAGATGTCTGAAGAAACAGCTGCATTGCTTCGTGAGACAAGAGAAAAAGGCCATCGAGTTATCTCTGTAGGAACGACCTCAACTAGAACATTAGAAACGATTTATAGAGATTATAATGATTATTGTGAAGCAAGTGGTTGGACGGATGTATTTATCTATCCTGGATTTGAATTTAAAGCAATAGATGGTTTAATTACGAACTTCCATTTACCAAAATCTACACTCGTTATGCTTGTGTCTGCTTTTAGTTCAAAGCAATTTGTGCTTAGTGCATATCGACATGCTGTAGAACAACAGTATCGCTTCTTTAGTTTTGGAGATGCAATGATTATTATTTAAAGAGAAGGAGCTTTTTAAATGCCAGCCGTAACATATGAACATATTAAAACTTGTAAACAATCAGGTGCGAGATTAGGGATTGTTCACACGCCGCACGGTTCTTTTGAAACACCGATGTTTATGCCTGTGGGTACGAAAGCTACAGTTAAAACAATGAGTCCAGAAGAATTAAAAGCGATGAATACTAAAATTTTATTAGGGAATACATATCATTTATGGTTACAACCGGGTAATGATATTGTAAAACAAGCAGGCAGCCTACATCGTTTTATGAATTGGGATGGACCAATTTTAACAGACTCTGGTGGTTTTCAAGTATTTAGTTTAAGTAATCTACGTAAAATTACAGAAGAAGGTGTAGAGTTTAGACATCATACGAATGGTTCTAAATTGTTTATGTCACCTGAAGATTCGATTAAAATACAAAACGATTTAGGTTCGGATATTATAATGGCGTTTGATGAATGTCCGCCAATGCCAGCAGAATATAAATATGTGAGAGAATCGATCGAACGTACAACTAGATGGGCAGAGCGTTGTTTAAAAGCCCACCAACGTCCAGAGGATCAAGCGTTATTTGGCATCATTCAAGGCGGTGAATATCCGGAGCTACGTAAGCAATCGGCAAAATCTTTAGTTAAACTCGATTTTCCAGGCTATGCAATCGGTGGGCTTTCTGTTGGCGAGCCTAAACCTGTAATGTATGATATGGTAAAGTATACAGAGCAGTTTATGCCTAAAGATAAACCACGTTATTTAATGGGAGTCGGTTCACCAGATGCCTTAATTGAATGCAGTATTTTAGGTATGGATATGTTTGACTGTGTCCTTCCTACTCGTATTGCACGAAATGGAACTTGTATGACATCAAAAGGTCGTTTGGTTGTTAAAAATGCACAATATAAAGATGACTTTAGACCTCTTGATGAGGATTGTGATTGTTATACGTGTCGAAACTATACGCGTGCCTATCTTCGTCATTTAATTAAAGCAGATGAAACTTTTGGTATTCGACTTACGACTTATCATAACTTGCATTTTCTGCTAAAATTAATGGAGGATATACGACAAGCCATCAAAGAAGATCGTCTTTTAGATTTTAAAGAAGCATTTTATGAACAGTATGGCTTAAATGTTGAAAATCCCAAAAATTTCTAGTTAGGAGTATTATATTATGGCTACATTAGTTAGTTTAATACCATTGATTCTTTTGTTCGTCGTAATGTGGTTCTTCATGATTCGACCACAACAAAAACGTGCTAAAGAACATCGTCAAATGGTAGCAGAATTAAGAGCTGGTCAACGTGTAACGTCAATTGGCGGTATCAAAGGTACTGTCCGTGCAGTAGACGAAACAACTGCTGTAGTTACAATTGATGGTAAGGGCAATGAATTAACGTTTGAAAAGCAAGCAATCAAACAAGTAGACCCGTCTTAAAGCAAAGTGATATAGAAAAAAGATATGGGTTTCCCATATCTTTTTTTATTTATAGTGCGCCCGGCATGGGTAACATCTTGACGGTGAAAGTCCGTTACAGGCTTGGTAGTAGGAACTGTTAGCGAAGGACAAGGGTGTCCACTGCGAAGTGGAATCTGAAGGAAGTCGGACGCAAACACTCGCACTGACGAACAGAAACATCATACTAAGGCTATGTAGAATGGATGAATCTGCTATACAAGATAAAGTCCTATACTACCCGAGTTCTATATAGTAAATGATGTGGTGACATGAGTGGAAAGAGGTTACACCTTACCCGGGGAGGTCTCATAAGCGATTCGTAGAATCGTAGTAACAACGAATTATGAGAAATCAGCAGAAGTCATAGTAGGTATAAACATATCGAAGGACTGAACAATATTAAATACAAAGTAAAGAATGGAGGTTATAGATTTACGGTGTGCAGAAAACGGTTTATACCGGCAACTTATAGAAAGATAAGTAGTGGAACGAAAAAAGGATATATAAGTGTGTACAGTAAATCTTAGGTGAAATGAAAGAAATGTATCGTGAGTCTCCATCTTTGATGGAACTTGTTGTAAGACCAAACAACATTGAAAAAGCAATTAAGAAAGTGAGAAAGAACAAAGGTGCACCTGGAATTGATGGTATGAGTGTTAGTGACTTGAATAGGCACTTCTCGCAGTACTTTCCTCAAATTCGAAAGAAACTGCTTGATGGTACATACAAACCACAAGCAGTAAGGAAAGTTGAAATCCCAAAATCAAATGGGAAAAAACGAGTGTTGGGTATTCCTGTCGCAAGAGATAGAGTTATCCAACAAGCCATTAAACAAGTCATTGAACCTAAAATTGACCGTACATTTTCAAATCACAGTCATGGTTTCAGACCAAATCGTAGTACAGGTACTGCATTGAAGCAATGTGCATTATACTATGAAGAAGGTTATTCAGTCGCAGTCGACTGCGACTTAAAACAATGTTTTGATATGTTAAATCATGACAAGTTAATGTATCTATTTGAGCGTCATATCCAGGATAAAACTATTTCTAAGTTCATTCGTAGAAGTCTACAAGTTGGTGCCATTGACCTCAATGGTAACTACAAGAATAAAGAAATCGGTGCACCGCAAGGTGGCGTTATATCGCCGCTATTATGTAACATCTATCTGCATGAATTAGATAAAGAACTGGAAAAACGTGGACATCGTTTTATTCGCTACGCTGATGACTTCGTCATCTTTGTGCGTTCAAAACGAGCAGGCCAACGTGTTATGGAGAGTGTGACAAAATTCATCGAAAAGGATCTTAAACTTATTGTAAATAAGGAAAAGAGCAAGGTAGGTGCAGTCACACGTTTAAAGTTCTTGAGTTGTCTAATGACCAAAGTAAATGGCATTTATCGTTTCAGACCGACTATGGAAGCAAAAAGAAGTTTAAAACGCTCCTTAAGACGCCTAACGAAACGAAATAGATCAGGTACCTTCAGACAGATTATAACAGAAATCAATCAAGTGACTCGAGGGTGGATAAATTATTTTGGTAGAGGGTTTATTAAAGGCTTTTTAACAAAAGTACAATCATGGCTAAACCGTCGTATTAGACAACTGATTCTTAAAAGATGGAAGAAAACGAAAACAAAATACAAAATGTTACGTAAATATGGACTTGACCATGATAGCGCAATGAGAGTTTCACAATCACGTAAGAAGTATTGGCGACTCTCAAGTGTAAAAGAAGTCCATCGTGCGCTTACAACAAAACAACTCTACGAGTGGGGACTAATACCTTTAGTCCACCTCGCAGAGCTGGCTTACGCAAGATATTGAACCGCCGTGTACGGAACCGTACGCACGGTGGTGTGAGAGGACGAATAACCAAATAATGGTTATTCTCCTACTCGATTACAAAATAGCTTGCTTAACTTTTCATCTTTAAAGTATGCTAGTAAGGTGATAAAAGTCAAAAGAGGTGTTTATGTGAAAAAGATAAGTAGATTGATTGCATTTTTACTTATTGTCATTCTTTTAGTTGGCGGCATGGCAATGAGTTATAAAAATGTAATCAAAAATGTTAACTTAGGTCTTGACTTACAAGGTGGATTTGAGGTTTTGTATCAAGTTAACCCATTACAAGAAGGAGATAAAATAGATAATTCAGCAGTAGAATCGACAGCCAAAACGTTAGAACAGCGTGTGAACGTTTTAGGGGTTTCAGAACCTAAAATCCAAGTTGAAGATGATAATCGAATTCGAGTACAACTAGCAGGTGTAGAAGACCAAAATCAAGCTCGAGAAATATTATCATCACAAGCGAATTTAACAATTAGAGATGCTGACGACAAAGTTCTTTTAACAGGGAAAGATTTAGTTGAAGGTTCCGCCAAACAAGAATTTAAACAAAATACAAATCAACCTGCAGTAACTTTTAAATTAAAAGACAGTGATAAGTTTAGAAAAGTTACAGAAGAAATTTCACAGAATACTGAAAACGTAATGGTTGTTTGGCTCGACTTTAAAGAGGGCGACAGTTACCAAAAAGAAAAATCAAAAGAGGATCCGAAATATGTTTCAGCCGCTTCTGTAGACGAGCCAATTAATTCTACAGACGTTGAAATTTCTGGTGGCTTCCAAGGCGACGATGGTATTGCTGAAGCAAAACAAATAGCTGATTTATTAAATTCAGGTTCACTACCAGTTGATTTAGAAGAAATTTATTCAACATCTGTCGGAGCTCAATTTGGTCAAGATGCCCTAGATAAAACAATTTTTGCGTCTATTGTAGGTATCAGTATTATTTTCTTATTCATGTTAGTGTTCTATCGCATACCTGGCTTAGTTGCGGTGATTACATTAACAACATACATTTACCTAACTTTAGTTGCGTTTAACTTTATCTCAGGTGTCCTTACATTACCTGGTTTAGCGGCTTTAGTATTAGGTGTTGGTATGGCCGTGGATGCCAATATTATCATGTACGAACGTATCAAAGATGAACTTCGGGTTGGTAGGACTTTAAAACAAGCCTATAAAAAAGCCAATAAAAGTTCATTTATCACTATATTAGATGCTAACTTAACAACAGTGCTAGCAGCAGCGGTATTATTCTTCTTTGGTGAAAGCTCTGTCAAAGGGTTTGCTACCATGTTATTGCTTGCTATACTAATGAGTTTCGTAACAGCAGTCTTCTTAACACGTATTTTACTTGCACTTCTCGTGCATTCAAATGTATTCAAAAAACGATTATGGTGGTTCGGTGTTAAACAAAAACAAGTTCATAATATTAACGAAGGTTATGATATTCATGATTTAAGTACACCGTATGATCGTTTCGACTTTATGAAATTAGCTAAACCATTGTTTACATTTAGTGGTATTGTCATCATCGTCGGTATTGTGATTGTCTTTATTTTTAAATTGAACTTAGGTATCGACTTTACTTCTGGTACGCGTGTTGACCTTCAAAGTAATCAAGCGATGAAACAAACTGAGGTCGAACAACGTTTAGATCGTATTGATTTACCACCTGATCAAATGTCGGTAGGTGGTAGTAATGATGAAAATGTATCAATGCAATACAAACGAGACTTATCTAAAGACGAAATTGCGCAATTGAACACAACACTCAATGAAGCATATGGTAATGAACCAACTGTCAATACGGTATCACCAGTCATTGGTCAAGAATTAGCTAAAAATGCTATGATGGCTGTCATTTTAGCTTCAATCGGAATGATTATATACATTACATTACGATTCGAGTGGCGAATGGGTATCGCTTCAATTATATCGTTACTACACGATGCGTTTATGATTATTGCGGTCTTTAGTCTGTTCAGATTAGAAGTAGATATTACGTTCATTGCTGCAGTACTAACCATCATCGGTTATTCTATCAATGATACGATTGTAACATTTGACCGCGTTCGTGAGATGTTATCAAAAGTGAAAGTCATTACAAAAGAATCACAAATTGACTACATTGTTAATAGTTCAATCAGACAAACGTTGACGCGCTCATTTAACACAGTGATCACCGTTGTCATTGTAGTAGTAGCAATATTAATCTTTGGTGCAACAAGTATTTTCAATTTCTCACTAGCACTATTAATTGGATTAATTTCTGGTGTATATTCATCTATTTTCATCGCCGTGCCGTTATGGGGCATGTTGAAAAAACGAGAATTACGAAAATCACCACAACATAGATTACGTGTACACAAACGTAAACGTACAAATGAAGAAAAAGTACTTGTTTAATTAAAAAGTGAATAAATATTATCTTGAGGATGGTTTAAGGGGTTAACCTGAATAATCATCCTCAATTTTTATATTAAATACTCACTTTAGTCTTAAGTACGTATTTTTACAATATAGTTTAAGACAGTTCGATACTTTTTATTTACATATATTTTCGCTATAATGAATTTGAGAAAAAGGCGGGATGATTTATGATTGATGCAAAATATCAATGGATTCAAGAAGATACAACAGAAGAAATAGATCGCGAAACCATTGAAACATTTAATTTGAGTTCAATAATGGTTAAAATCCTACAAAATAAAGGGTTTACATCAAAAGAATCGATACAAGCTATTATCGGTGATGATCATATTTATCATTCTCCATATTTATTAAGTGATATGGAGAAAGCAGTAGAAAGAATAAAACGAGCAATCGAAAAGGAAGAACCCATTTTAGTTTATGGTGATTATGATGCTGATGGCGTGACATCAACCACAATTTTAGTTGAGACGTTACGCTCATTAAATGCCATTGTCACTTGGTACATACCTAATCGTTTTACTGAAGGCTACGGGCCGAGTGAATTAGCCTTTCGTAACGCTCACGATGAAGGTGTTCAATTAATTATAACTGTTGATAATGGGATTCAAGGTCATCAAGAAATTGATATCGCGAATGAATTAGGTGTAGATGTCATTGTTACCGATCACCATGAAATAGGCGATACCTTACCGAATGCTTATGCGATTGTTCACCCGATGCATCCTGAGTATGAATATCCATTTTCATATCTTTGTGGGGCAGGGGTTGCATTAAAACTTTCTCAAGCATTAATTGATCAAGTCCCGAATTATTATTGGAGTTTGGCCTCTATAGGGACCATTGCAGATTTAGTCTCTTTAACGAATGAAAATAGAACCATTGTAAAAAAAGGTCTTGCCTATTTAAATGAAGATATCCCAGTTTCGATAGAGGCGTTATTACAACAAGCTCAGTATGAAGGTGAATTGACAGAAGAAACGATTGGATTTGTTATTGGGCCTCGGTTAAATGCAGTAGGACGACTAGAAGATGCGCAATTAGCAGCAGAATTATTAATGGCTGAAGATAAAGAAGAAGCCGAATTTTTAGCTGAACAAGTAGAATATTTTAATAATGAACGTAAGTCCATTGTTCAATCTTTAACTGAAGAAGCAATGCAACTAGCAGCAATGGAAGTAGAAGCAGGACATCGATTTTTAGTGTTAGCTCAAGAAAATTGGCATGAAGGTGTTTTAGGCATTGTCGCTTCAAGAATCGTTGAACAATATCATTTACCAACGATTATATTAAATCTGGATACAGACTATTCTAGAGCTAAAGGATCTGCGCGAAGTATTTCTCAAATTTCTATGTTTGAAGCATTAAATCAAAATCAATATTTAATTGAAAAGTTTGGTGGGCACCATATGGCTGCAGGTTTAACACTACCAATTGAAAATGTTGAACAATTGAAAACCGCGCTCAATGAATGGATGGACAAGACAGTGAGTGACATAGACTTAAAGCCTACCTGTCGTATTGATGCATTGATAGATGAAGCGGACATTACAATCGATAATATTGCTTCAATTGAGCGACTCCGACCTTTCGGAATGGATTTTGAAAAGCCTACATTTCAGTTGAATCAAATGACTATTAATCAAGTTAAAGCGATAGGCCAAAACAATAAGCATCTTAAATTAAACTTTCAAAATCAAGGGTTACAAGCTTTGTTTTGGAATAATGGTGAACTTGCACAATCATTAATGATGAATCAAAATATCGATATGATTGGTCAACTGCAAATTAATGAGTGGAACGGACATCGAACACCTCAATTAGTCGTTAAAGACTTATATAGTAAGGAAATCCAAATATTAGATTATCGAAGTAAATCCAAACGTTTACCTCAATTTGAAGATAAAGTATGCTATATTATCCATCCCCAAGTTGAAAAAAGTAAGGATAATGAATATTATTATGGGGAAGTAATACCAGAACAATATGACAAATGTGTATTTCGAGACCTTCCACGCGCTTTAGCAGATATGGAAAATACATTAAATCATCTTTCATCTTCACAAATTTATTTAGTGTTCGATCATAAACACTCTATTTATTTTGATGGTTTACCTCAAAGGGAAGTATTTAAAAATTGTTATAAATGGTTGTATCATAATAAGGAATTCAATTTAGTGAAAGATGGGCTTAAATTAAGTCAATTTTTAAAGATAAAACCTGAAATTTTAAAATTTGTCTTAAAAGTCTTCTTAGAACTAGGATTGATTACTCAAAATAATGATATGATATCTCTTGTGACAACAAATCAAAAACATGATATTGAAGCAAGTCGATATTATCAAGCAAGAAAACAACGGATTGAAGTAGAAAAACATTTACTTTATCAAGATTATCAAACAATTAAAATGTGGATTCAAAATCAATTGTCACACGAATCATAGGAGGATATTGAATAATGGATTTAAAACAATATGTTTCAGAAGTACAGGATTGGCCGAAAAAAGGTGTTAATTTTAAAGATATCACAACAATTATGGATAATGGAGAAGCGTATGGTTACGCAACCGATCAAATTGTACAATATGCAAAGTCTAAAGATGTAGACATCGTCGTTGGACCTGAAGCGCGAGGCTTTATTATTGGTTGCCCGGTCGCTTATGCGATGGGAATTGGATTTGCGCCTGTACGAAAAGAAGGCAAACTTCCTCGTGAAGTGATTCGTTATGAATATGAATTAGAATATGGAAGTAACGTTTTAACAATGCATAAAGATGCGATTAAACCAGGACAACGTGTATTAATTACAGATGATTTGTTAGCGACAGGAGGCACAATTGAGGCGGCCATTCATCTTGTAGAACAACAGGGTGGTATTGTTGCTGGGATTGCATTTATTATTGATTTAGCTTATTTAGGTGGTATGGAAAAAATTAAAGACTATGATGTCTTAGCTTTAATCTCATATGATGAATAGTTGCATATTAAGAACTGGTCATTGCGTATAAATCGAGTGGTTGGACAAAACTGTTTTAATATACTTCGAAAACAAGAGCGTTAGTGTTTGTTATGCACACGAGTGATAACAAGGAGACATACCTTTCGTGCACTTTCGGTCGAAGAATCTGCTTTTGGGAAATCGTTCATCGGTTTCCCAGAGTATTCATATTTTATGTCCCAGTCCCAAAAGATACTACGCGAGTAAAAGACGAGTTCTTTTTAATTATCAAAAAACTGCTCAACTGTAAAACGATCAATCATTTTGGTTTACTTTATGAGTGATTTTTTTATAGCTGTTTAATTTTGGTTCATTTATAGAGAATCATGTAGTATGATAGAGATATTATTTAGAATATGGGGGGTCCATATGAATAACGAATATCCATATAGTGCTGATGAAGTATTGTATAAAGCTAAAACTTATTTAAATAAAGAACAATATGAATTTGTGCTTAAAAGCTATCATATTGCTTATAAAGCCCATGAAGGACAATTTCGAAAAAACGGCTTGCCTTATATTATGCATCCTATTCAAGTTGCTGGTATTTTGACAGAGATGCGTCTTGATGGTCCAACGATTGTAGCAGGCTTTTTACATGATGTGATTGAAGATACACCATATACTTTTGATGATGTGGCGAACATGTTTAATGTAGAAATTGCTACGATTGTGGATGGGGTAACTAAATTAAAAAAAGTAAAATACCGTTCAAAAGAAGAACAACAAGCTGAAAACCATCGTAAGTTATTTGTAGCTATTGCTAAAGATGTTCGAGTTATTTTAGTCAAACTAGCTGATCGCTTACATAATATGCGGACGTTACGTGCTATGCCTAGGGAAAAACAAATCCGCATTTCTAAAGAGACATTAGAAATTTATGCACCACTTGCCCATCGATTAGGGATTAATACTATAAAGTGGGAACTTGAAGATACAGCGCTACGTTATATTGATAATATTCAATATTTCAGAATAGTGAATTTGATGAAGAAAAAACGTAGTGAACGTGAAGCTTATATTGACAATGCTATTGAAAATATTCGTAAAGAAATGGACATTATGCAAATTCAAGGCAGTATTAATGGACGCCCCAAACACATTTACAGTATTTATCGGAAGATGATGAAACAGAAAAAGCAATTTGATCAAATTTTTGATTTATTGGCTGTACGCATTATTGTGCATTCAATTAAAGATTGCTATGCCGTCTTAGGGTTGGTGCATACGTTATGGAAACCAATGCCTGGTCGATTTAAAGACTACATCGCTATGCCAAAACAGAATATGTATCAATCATTGCATACAACGGTAGTGGGGCCAAATGGCGATCCATTAGAAATTCAAATTCGAACACAAGAAATGCATGAAATTGCAGAACATGGTGTAGCTGCACATTGGGCATATAAAGAGGGTAAACAATTAAATCCAAATCAACCATCTTATAGTAAAAAGTTGAACTGGCTTAAAGATATTACAGAAACTGATCACACTTCCTCTGATGCACAGGAATTTATTGAATCATTAAAGTTTGATTTACAAAGTGATAAAGTTTATGCTTTTACGCCTGAAAGTGATGTAATTGAATTGCCTTATGGGGCCGTACCAATTGATTTTGCATATGCGATTCATAGTGAAGTCGGCAACAAAATGATAGGGGCTAAAGTGAATGGTAAAATTGTACCGATCGATTATATTTTACAAATAGGTGATATTGTAGAAATTCGTACGAGTAAGCATTCGTATGGCCCAAGTCGAGATTGGCTTAAGATTGTAAAATCATCTAGTGCGAAAAGTAAAATTAAAAGTTTCTTTAAAAAGCAAGACCGCTCTTCAAATATTGAAAAAGGTAAATTTATGATAGAAGCGGAATTAAAAGAACAAGGATTTAAACCAGATGAGCTGTTAACAGAGCAAAATATTAAAATCGTGAATGATAAGTACAATTTTGCCAACGAAGATGATTTATATGCAGCTGTTGGTTTCGGTGGTGTTACATCTACACAAATTGTGAATAAGCTCACAGAACGTTTACGTATCGAAAATAAACAAAAGGCCTTGAATCAAGCTCAAGAGGTCACTAAATCGGTCCCTATTAAGGATCATATCACCACGGATTCTGGGGTCTATGTAGAAGGATTAGATAATGTACTTATAAAATTATCAAAATGTTGTAATCCAATTCCTGGTGATAAAATTGTAGGCTATATTACCAAAGGACACGGTATCAAAGTACATCGTACAGATTGTCCTAACATTAAGTCCGAAACTGACCGATTAATCGATGTAGAGTGGGTTAAATCTAAAGATGCTTCTCAAAAATATCAAGTGGATTTAGAAGTGACAGCGTATGATCGAAATGGATTGCTTAATGAAGTGTTACAAGCGGTCACAAGTACATCTAGCCAACTTGTTAAGGTTTCAGGTAAGTCTGACATTGATAAAAATGCGATTATTAATTTAAGTATCATGGTTAAAAATGTGCACGAAGTCTTTAAAGTTGCAGATAGAATTAAACAATTAGGCGATATTTATACCGTTACGAGAGTCTGGAATTAGGAGTGAAAAATAAATGAAAGTCATAGTTCAGCGAGTGAAATCTGCAGCCGTTTCTAACGAACAAATTCATAATGAAATAGGAAAGGGATTTTGTCTGTTAGTCGGTATCTCTGAAAATGATACGATTAAAGATGTTGAAGTAATTACGCAAAAAATTGCTAATGCACGTTTGTTTGAAGATGAAAATGGTAAACTCAATTTTAATATTCAACAAATGGGTGGTGAAATTTTATCCATTTCGCAATTCACATTGTATGCTAACGTGAAAAAAGGAAATCGACCTAGCTTTACGGACGCAATGTCACCACAAGACGCGGAAGCATTATATCGCACTTTTAATGAACACCTTGAGCAATTTAATATACCCATTGAAACAGGAGAATTTGGTACTGATATGTTAGTCGACATTAAAAATGACGGTCCGGTTACGGTCATTTATGAAAGTGTGGACGGCAAAATTATATGAAACGTGTCAAAGTCAGAATAAGACCTAATAAGATCAATCCTAATATGATCTATACTATTTTATTTAGTCTAGCTATTCTTGTTATTTTAATTTGTTCATTTGCTTTATTTAACTTTCAAAATGATAAAAAGTTAAAAGTTGAGGAAGATGCAGACATTTTGACAGGACCTAATGCTGCATACCCTAAAATTTATAATGTTCAAAAAGGAGATACATTTAATATCATTTCTAAGGAAGGTAAATGGCTTGAAGTTGTGTCTCCGGATGAAAAGAAAAAAGGGTGGATTGCGGGTTGGCATACGAATTTAGATATTAAGGAAGATGTCAATCCCAATTCAGAGCCATTAAAAAATAAAGTTGTCATCCTTGACCCAGGACATGGGGGTGGAGACCAAGGTGCTTCAAGTAGTCAGTCTGGCAAACAAACATTAGAAAAAGATATCACACTTAAAACGAGTTTAGAATTAAAAAAGAAACTTGAAGATGAGGGTGCTAAAGTTAAAATGACTCGTTCTGATGATACATATGTTAAACTTAAAGATCGTCAGGACGAAGGCGATGTATTTATCAGTATTCACAATGATGCATTAGAATCGAAAAAAGCAAATGGTGCGACTGTGTACTGGTATAAAGAGCAACAAGAACGCTTGGCAGAATCTTTAAATTCAGCAATACAAGAAAAAGCGCTGTTATCTAATCGAGGTACGCGTGAAGAAAATTTTCAAGTGTTACGACAAACTGATTTACCAGCTGTATTGTTAGAGTTAGGTTATATTAGTAATCCAACTGATGAAGCGATGATGAAAGATAAAAATTATCGTGCAATCGTTGAAAGTGGAATTGTAGAAGGTTTGAAAGAATATTTTTTAAGTTAACTTGTTGAAAGTTACAAGAAAAACAGGTACTATAGACATTGAATAATATATGATAAACCGTTTGAATTCTTGAAATGATATGTTAATGGAGTTATTAAGAGAGTCTATTCATTGGCTGAAAGGTAGACCTTCTGATCATATTTATTGAACACAAGAAGAGGAACACTATCAAAAATAGTGTCGTGTTGCTAACGTTACTAGCAATTAGAGTAAGTGTGCATTTAAATGATAGCAATGCTTTGCTATGTTATACACTTTGGCACACTTTAAATGAGGGTGGCAACACGTTGAAAGACGTCCCTTGTATGTTTACCGGCATACAAGGGATGTCTTTTTTATTTTTACAAAAAAAGACAAATGAGGTGTTAAATTTGATTAATATCCCGAGAGGTACCCAAGACATTTTACCAACAGAGTCACCTAAATGGCGATATATTGAAAATAAACTAGATGAATTAATGGAACGATACAATTATAAAGAAATACGTACACCAATATTTGAAAGTACAGATCTATTTGCAAGAGGTGTAGGCGATTCAACCGATGTTGTACAAAAGGAAATGTACACGTTTAAAGATAAAGGAGACCGTAGTTTAACACTACGTCCAGAAGGCACTGCAGCAGTTGTGCGAAGCTATATTGAAAACAAAATGCAAGGATTGCCTAATCAACCAGTTAAACTATATTATAATGGTGCAATGTTTAGATATGAACGTAAACAAAAAGGACGTTATCGTCAATTCAGCCAATTTGGTGTTGAAGCTATTGGGGCAGAAAACCCTAGTATTGATGCTGAAGTACTAGCGATGGTGATGCATATTTATCAATCATTCGGTCTGAAAAAGTTAAAGTTAGTCATTAATAGTGTAGGTGATATAGATTCAAGAGAAGAATATCAAAAAGCACTACGCGAACATTTTCAACCAGTGATTCACACGTATTGTGCCGATTGTCAACATCGTATCGAAACAAACCCAATGCGTATTTTAGATTGTAAAGTAGACCGTGATAAACCTGAAATGAAAACAGCACCAGCTATTACGGATTACTTAAATGACTACTCTAAACAATATTTTGAAGATGTAAAAGCGCATCTAGATCGATTAAATATTCCATATGAAGTTGATTCTAATTTAGTGAGAGGCTTAGATTATTACACACATACAGCTTTTGAATTAATGATGGACAACGAAGGATATGATGGCGCAATTACGACTTTATGTGGCGGAGGTCGTTATAACGGTTTATTAGAATTGTTAGATGGACCTCAAGAAACAGGTATTGGCTTTGCATTAAGTATTGAACGATTACTTTTAGCACTAGAAGAAGAAGGCATCGAGCTCCCTGTTGAAAACACCCTTGATTTATTTGTAGCCACAATGGGTGAAGCGGCAGATGATTATGCAGTAACATTATTAAATGAACTACGTCATGCAGGTGTCAAAGTCGATAAAGATTACTTATCACGTAAATTAAAAGGACAAATGAAACAAGCGGATCGCCTAAATGCTCAATATACTATTGTTTTAGGTGACGATGAACTTGCTAAAAATGAAGTGAATATTAAAGATATGGCTACAGGTGAGTCTCAAACAATATCATTAAAAGATATCGCGAATTATATATTAAAGGAGAGTAAATAATGGCAAAACGAACAACTTATTGTGGGTTAGTAACTGAAGATTATTTAGGTCAAGAAATCACGTTAAAAGGTTGGGTTCATAATCGTCGTGATCTAGGAGGATTAATCTTCGTTGATGTACGTGATCGTGAAGGATATGTACAAGTGGTATTTAACCCAGATTATTCAAAAGAAGCATTAGAAATAGCAGAACGTGTTCGTTCAGAATACGTTGTTGAAATTAGTGGTGAAGTAACAAAACGTGATCCTGAAACGGTTAATCCAAAAATTAAAACAGGCAATGTAGAAGTTAAAGCATCAAGTATTAAAATCATTAATAAATCAGAAACACCTCCGTTTGCATTAAATGAAGATAATTTATCAGTAGATGAGAATTTACGTTTAAAATATCGTTATTTAGATTTACGACGTGCACCATTTGCATATACATTTAAAATGAGACACCAAATTTCTCAAGCAATCCGTCGTTATTTAGATGATGAAGGTTTTTATGATGTTGAAACGCCAGTATTAACAAAATCAACACCTGAAGGCGCTCGAGACTATTTAGTGCCATCACGTGTGCATGAAGGCGAATTTTACGCATTACCTCAGTCACCTCAATTATTTAAACAATTGTTAATGGTGAGTGGTTTTGATAAATACTACCAAATTGCCAAATGTTTTAGAGATGAAGATTTACGTGCTGACCGTCAACCTGAATTCACGCAAGTAGATATTGAAATGAGTTTCGTAGAGCAAGAAGATGTTATAGCTCTAGGAGAGGAAATGCTTAAAAAAGTAGTTTCTGAAGTGAAAGGACAAACGATTACTGAAGCTTTTCCACGTATGACTTATCAAGAAGCCATGGAACGTTATGGTAGTGACAAACCAGATACACGTTTCGGTATGGAATTGATTGATGTGTCTAAATTAGGTCATGTTATGGACTTTAAAGTATTCAAAGGCGCTGTAGAAAATGGTGGACAAATTAAAGCAATTGTCGTTGAAAATGCAGCAGAGGACTACACACGAAAAGATATAGATGGATTAACTGAGTTTGTTAATATTTATGGTGCCAAAGGATTAGCTTGGGTAAAAGTTGTAGACTCAGGTTTAACAGGTCCGATTGCGCGTTTCTTTGAAGATGATCACGTATCACTGCTTCAAGAATTAACATCTGCAAAAGCAGGCGATTTAGTTTTATTTGTTGCAGATTCAAAAGATGTCGTGGCGCAAAGTTTAGGCGCGCTAAGAAATAAATTAGGTAAAGAACGTGGATTAATCGATCCAGAACAACTTAATTTCTTATGGGTAACAGATTGGCCATTATTTGAATATGATGATGAAGCACAACGTTATGTAGCAGCACATCACCCGTTTACATCTCCAAAAGAAGAGGATCTTGAAAAATTAGAAACAGCACCTGAAACAGCCGAAGCACAAGCGTATGATATTGTGTTAAATGGATATGAGTTAGGTGGCGGTTCTATACGTATTCATAATGGTGACGTTCAACAAAAAATGTTTAAAGCATTAGGATTTACACAAGAGGAAGCGGAAGCACAATTTGGCTTCTTATTAGATGCCTTTAAATATGGTGCACCGCCACATGGTGGTATCGCATTAGGATTAGACCGTTTAGTGATGTTATTAGCAGGTCAATCTAACTTAAGAGATACTATTGCCTTTCCAAAAACAGCATCAGCTACTGATTTATTAACTGATGCACCAAGTCATGTGTCAGATCGTCAATTAGATGAATTATCGTTAAGAATTAAAAAGTAATCGCTATAAAACTTTAAACTTGCGATTAGTCATCAATGTGTTAATATAGAGCTATAAGATAGTCGTCTGTAGTGTACGTAAGTTCGCTTTTTGTATTTTGACCTAACACTCTTTGATCAAGGGAGTCCAATAGGTTTTCTTGTAGCGCACACGCCTCTATAGGAGGACGTGCAAACCAAGAAACAGGACACCCACCTGTACTTAGCAGGCCAAAATGATCAAGCACTTAAAACTACGGCACAACGGATTCTATCGATACGCAAGGCTTAATGTCTTGCGTATTTTTTTGAGTTTAAGATGGATTATTTAATGGAAATAGAAAAATAGTGATGTTGAGAGACAATACTTCAATCTAAAGAATTAAGAAGGGTAGAACATTAAATAGATTGTATTTTATCTCATGAGTTATTAGAGAATTTAGGAAATGTTTAATATAAAGGAGTTTCAATCATGAAGCATCAATTTTCGAGAAACGAATTAGCAATTGGTGAAGAAGGTTTAGACAAATTAAAACAAACAACAGTAGCCATCCTTGGTATAGGTGGTGTTGGTACTTTTGCTGCTGAAGCACTTGCGCGTACCAATATAGGTCATATCATATTGATCGATAAAGATGATGTAGATATTACAAATGTCAATCGACAAATACATGCATTAACAACAACCATTGGTCAAAGCAAAGTTTCATTAATGGAAGAGCGTATTAAATTAATTAATCCAGAATGCAAAGTCACTTCTTTACATATGTTTTATACAGAAGAGACTTATGAATCTTTATTTAATGATTACAATATTGATTATGTGGTGGATGCTAGTGATACCATCATTTATAAAGTACATCTCATGGAACAATGTCTCCAAAGAAATATAAAAATCATTTCAAGTATGGGTGCTGCAAATAAAACCGATCCGACGCGTTTTAATATAGAAGATATTTCTAAAACACATACAGATCCTATTGCACGCGTGATTCGTCAAAAATTAAAACGAAAAGGCATAAAAAAGGGTATACCAGTCGTATTTTCAGATGAAAGCCCAATTGTTATTAGAGAAGATGTGAAGGAGAAAGTTGGGGATGCCCAAGGTAAAAACAGAAAGGCTCAAATGCCGCCTTCTTCTAACGCTTATGTTCCTAGCGTAGTTGGACTTATTTGTGCAAGTTATGTATGTAATGACATATTAAAAGATATCCATGTCGAGCGTATAAAAGATAAACAATAGTAACATCGAAAAAGGTAGGAGTACATGAGCTCCTACCTTTTTATCGTTTATTTTGAATTAGATGATTGTCGTTTAAGGTTATTATAAATATCACTGAATTGTTTTTCGATTTTAGAAGTAGATTTTGCGCGATAATATGACCGTTTTTTTAGTAAATCTGGCAAGTATTGTTGCGGTACAAAGCCATTTTCATAATCATGAGGATAAAGGTATCCTTGAGCATGACCTAATTGTTTTGCACCTTCGTAATGGCCATCTTTTAAATAATCTGGAATTTGGCCGACATTACCTTTGCGTATATCTGTTAAAGCTCCGTCAATCGCACGATAAGCAGAGTTCGATTTTGGTGAGAGACAAAGTTCGATAACAGCTTGACTTAATGGGATTCTAGCTTCTGGTAAGCCCAATCGTTCAGCCGCTTCAATGGCTGCTAATGTACGTTGTCCAGCGCCAGGAGAGGCTAAACCAATATCTTCATAACTGATGACCAATAGACGTCTTGTAATAGTGGGTAAATCTCCAGCATATATGAGTCGAGCTAGATAGTGTAACGCAGCATCGACATCACTGCCGCGAATCGATTTTTGGAAGGCACTCATCACATCAAAATGCATGTCGCCATCCTTATCGCTAATAAACGCACCTCTTTGTAGACAATCCTCCGCATCAGATAAAGTAATTATAGGGTTCTCCTCATTTGCACTTAAAACAGCAAGTTCTAATGCATTTAATGCGCTTCGAACATCTCCTTGACTTTGAGAAGAAAAATAGGCCAACGCTTCCGGTTCAATAGAGGCATTATACGATTTTAGTCCTCGTGTTTCATCATCTAACGCCATCTGTAAAGCTTTTTGAATATCCTCTTGGGTCAATGGATATAATTCAAAAATTTGAGTACGTGAACGAATAGCTGGATTGATGGCATGATAAGGATTTGAAGTTGTAGCACCAATGAGTACAATTTTTCCATTTTCAAGATGAGGCAATAAGAAGTCTTGCTTTGATTTATCCAAACGATGGATTTCATCTAATAGTAATATAACCTGACCTGACATTTTTGCTTCATCTACTATCATTTGTAAGTCTTTTTTTGAATTGGTTACTGCATTGAGTTGACGAAACTTATACTGTGTACTGCCTGCAATCGCTTGAGCAATACTTGTTTTACCAATTCCTGGTGGCCCGTAAAGTATCATTGAAGATAAACGTTTGGTGTTGACCATACGTCGAATGATGCCTTTAGTACCTACGAGATGATCTTGACCTAAGATTTCATCTATATTTTGTGGTCTCATTCTCGAAGCTAATGGTTCAACCGTCATTTTAATCACCCTGTTCAAAAGATAAATTATGTAGAAGTATGTTATGCTTTGTAGTGAAGTTGCATTGGTATTATAATAATATAAATAATGACTAATTTTAAGTAAATCGGATTATATAAGGTGAGGTTAAAATATGAAAATATCAACAAAAGGACGCTATGGATTAACATTAATGATTGCATTAGCGAAACGACAAGGCACAGGTTGTGTTTCTCTTAAAGCAATTGCTGAAGAAAATGATTTAAGTGATCTTTATCTAGAACAACTTGTTGGACCTCTACGAAATGCAGGATTAATTCGTAGTGTGAGAGGTGCTAAAGGTGGATATGAACTTAAAATGCCTGCTGAAAATATTACAGCTGGAGATATCATTCGTTTACTTGAAGGTCCAATTACGATTGTTGAACGTATGGAATCTGAACCACCAGCACAACAACAGTTATGGTTACAGATGAGAGATGCAGTAAAAGAGGTATTAGACAAAACAACATTGCAATCTTTAGCAGATCATAAAGAACAAAAAGATAATTTAGAAGGTTATATGTTTTTTATTTAACGCAGTTGTATGTGATAATGACAAGATTGCAAGGTAAGGAAGAAAATGCTTCCTCTTTAAAATGGAAAGAAGCGGGTAGGATGTGGTTAAAACCTACTTTTGGGAGACTGTCATACGGTTTCCCAGAGCATTCAATCCAATTTACAATTTAACGCTCTAAAATTTAGGAGGTTTTCTGATGGATACATATACTTTAAGAAATGGTCAAATTCTTGATCAAGTTGGGTTTGGAACATATAAATTAAATGGCATGCAAGGTGCGCATGCGATTTCAAACGCAATACAATTGGGGTATCACGTATTAGATACAGCATATAATTATGAAAACGAAGGCGCAGTAGGTCGTGCGATTCAGCTGAGTGGCGCTCAACGTCAAAATCTATTTGTCACTTCAAAATTGCCAGGCCGTTATCAATCATATGATGATGTATTCGTAACAATTCAGGAATCACTTTTCCGCTCAGGGTTAGATTATTTTGATTTATATTTAATACATTGGCCAAATCCGAAGCAGGGACTTTATGTAGAAGCATGGAAAGCAATGATCGCAGCTCAAAAAGCGGGCTTGATTAAATCAATCGGTGTGTGTAACTTTTTACCTGAACATCTTGAAACTTTAAAAGAAGAAACTGGCGTATTACCAGAAGTAAACCAAATTGAATGCCATCCTTACTTCAGCCAAAATGAGCTGATCCAATATCATCAAAATCATCAAATTTTAACTCAAGCGTGGAGTCCATTAGGGCGAGATAATGGTGTCATGAAGGAACCTACTATTGTTGATATTGGGAAGAAATATCAAAAATCGCCAGCACAAGTCATATTAAGATGGCATCTTCAAAAAGGTGTGATGCCTATCCCTAAAGCAACCTCATCTGTTAGACAATTAGAAAATAAATCAATATTCGATTTTGAACTATCACAAGAGGACATGAATCAAATAGACGCGTTAACGCGAGAAGATGGGCGTCGTAAAAATCAAGACCCTGCTGTATATGAAGAATTTTAAAAAATATGTTTAAAGTGTTTAAATAGTGGTATTGTTAAAAGTAACCAAAATCAAAGGAGGCTATTATCATGGCTGAAAATGAAAGCAAATTTGATCAAGTTAAAGGTAACGTAAAAGAAACAGTTGGTAACGTAACTGACGATAAAAAATTAGAAAATGACGGTAAAGGTGACAAAGCTTCTGGTAAAGCTAAAGAAACAGTAGAAAACGTTAAAGAAAAAGCTAACGACCTTATCGATAAATTCACAGGTAACGATAAAGATAAAAAATAATCTGTAAACAAATAGCTAGGTGCGAAAGTGAGTTTACTCATTTTCGCACCTAGTTTTTTTATATCATATTTTAAACGTTACTTTATCAATTTAATACAATGAATCCATCACTTCTTTAAAGTAAGTGTAAGAGCGATGTTGTAAAGCTTCATCATAAATATAACTTACTGCCATGATTTCATCGATGTCACCGTAGTCTTCGATAAATTGATTAATTTTCGATTTAACTGTAATTTTATCACCGACTAATGATTGAGCAACCCTTTGTTTTGCCATTGCGATGACGCGAGGTGATAAAATGGATGACAAGTCATCAACAGGGGGTTGCATTTTTTGCACGCGACCATTTAGAATACTTGCAAATACTTGAACTTGAGTTGTTGCTAAGTAGTGCGCTTCATCATTTGTATCTCCAATAATGACATTTAAACATACGATCACATAGGGTTTCTCTAAATATTGTGAGGGTTGAAATTGTGATTTATAGATATCAATGGCTTCTTTCATTTGTTCTGGTGCAAAATGGCCAGCAAAGACATATGGTAAACCTTTGCGTGCAGCGACATAAGCAGAATCAGTTGAAGAACCAAGGACATAAACAGGTATATTTGTGTTAACTGCAGGAATCGCTTTCACAAAGCCTTGAGCAGTTTCAGAGCCAAAATATTGATTAAGTTGATCAATCTCTTCTGGGAATTGAAAGACACCATTATGTTGATCTCGTCTGAGTGCACTAGCGGTAGCCATATCTGTGCCTGGTGCACGTCCTACACCTAAATCGATGCGATCACCATATATTTTATATAATGTGCCAAATTGTTCTGCAATAATTAAAGGGGCGTGATTGGGTAACATAATGCCGCCTGACCCAATCCGTAACGTATTCGTATGAGCTAAGGTATGTTGAATCAGTAGAGAAGTTGCGGAACTAACAAGATTAGGTGCATTATGGTGCTCTGCAATCCAAAAACGCGCATAATCCAATTCTTCTAAATGTTGCGCTAAAGCAACATGTTGTTGTAACGCATCTGTATCTTTTTGTCCTTCTCGGATAGGTACTAAATTTAATGCAGAATAATTCATTTTATGTGTCAATGCGTCCTCCTCCTTTAAATATATTGATTGAAACCTACTATCACTATATCATTTAAGATGATTAACATTGAACTTAAAAGTTTTAAAGATTACAATAATAACGACTAATTATAAACGAGTAACTAGAATTTTTAGTGTGCTAATGCTAAAATAAGGAACATTGAATATAAGAAAGGACTGTCATATCAATGGGTGTATATGCGGACTATGCAGCAACGACGCCAGTGAAACCTGACGTTATTGAAAAAATGATGACGATTTATCAAGATCATTTTGGGAATCCATCGTCTATTCATTCACAAGGACGTGATGCGAGACGCTTCTTAGACGAGTCGCGACGTACAATTGCTAAACATTTAAATGCGCATCCAAACGACATTATTTTTACGAGTGGCGCTACTGAATCTAATAATACAGCGATAAAAGGCATTGCATATGCCAATCAACATAAAGGAAAGCATTTAATTACTACTAAAATAGAACATCACTCAGTATTGCATGTCTTTGAATTTTTAGAACAAAATGGTTTTGAAGTCACGTATTTAGACGTTGATACAACAGGAAAAGTTGACGTAAATCAGCTTAAGGAAGCGATACGTGAAGATACGATTTTAGTGTCGATTATGCTTGTGAATAATGAAGTAGGTACAGTTCAACCTGTTTATGATATCCAAAGCATTATTGAGCAAAGTTCAGCCTATTTTCATATGGATATTGTGCAAGCTATAGGCCATTTACCAGTAGATGTACAAGATTTAAAGGTAGACGCAGTGAGTTTAACAGCTCATAAATTTGGTGGCCCTAAGGGAATAGGAGCTTTATACATTAAAAAGGGGACACCTGTGCAATTTGTACAACATGGTGGAGAACAAGAAAGCAAGCGTCGTGCCGGTACGGAGAATGTAGCACAAATTGTAGGTTTAGCTACTGCATTGGAAGATGCTGAGACCCAAAGAGATGCAAATAATGTTCATTTAGCACTATTAAAAGAACAATTGTTGGTTGGTCTTCAAGATCGTGCGATTCCGTTCGAATTAAACGGTTCAATGGTTGAAACGACTAATCACATTATTAATCTTTACTTTCCATTTATAGATGTTGAAACGTTATTAACTTTACTAGATTTATCAGGTATATACGTGTCTTCAGGTTCAGCTTGTACAGCGGGTTCTACGATTCCATCCCATGTATTATCTGCTATGTTTGGTGACAATCCTAAAGTGACGCAATCTATACGAATTAGTTTAAATGAACAAATGACTAAAGATGATATCAATCAAATTATTATTGAACTACAAAAGATTTATCTAAAATTTAAGGAGGATTAAAAGTTGACACATTCAGATACCCGTGTAGTAGTCGGTATGTCAGGTGGTGTCGATAGCTCAGTGACGGCCTATTTATTAAAAGAACAAGGTTATGAGGTAATAGGTATATTTATGAAAAACTGGGATGACACGGATGAAAATGGCATATGTACTGCTACTGAAGATTATAATGACGTGATTGCTGTATGCAATCAGTTAGATATTCCTTATTATGCAGTTAATTTTGAAAAAGAATATTGGGATAAGGTATTTACGTACTTTTTAGACGAATATAAAAAGGGCCGTACGCCAAACCCTGATGTGATGTGTAATAAAGAAATTAAATTTAAAGCCTTTTTAGAGCATGCATTAAAATTAGGCGCTGATTATGTTGCAACGGGTCATTATGCACAAGTGAGACGCAATGATGACGGCACAGTAGAAATGTTACGAGGCGTAGATACTAATAAAGATCAAACATACTTTTTAAATCAATTAACACAAGACCAACTTCAAAATGTAATGTTTCCACTCGGACATTTAGACAAAAAAGAAGTTAGAGCAATTGCTGAACAACAAGATTTAGCCACTGCTAAGAAAAAAGATTCTACAGGCATATGTTTTATTGGAGAAAGAAATTTTAAAACATTTTTATCTCAATATTTGCCGGCTCAATCAGGTGAAATGAGAACATTAAATGGTGTTGTAAAGGGTCAACATAGCGGATTAATGTATTACACTATCGGTCAACGTCACGGTCTTGGTATTGGTGGCGATGGTGATCCTTGGTTTGTTGTAGGTAAGAATTTAGAGGATAACGTATTGTATGTTGAACAAGGTTTTCATCATGATGCTTTATATAGTGATTACTTGATTGCTTCTGATGTATCATTTGTTAATCCAATTGATTTGTCTCAACCGCTTCATTGTACGGCGAAGTTTAGATATCGTCAGAAAGATACTAAAGTTACAGTGACACGCGAAAATGATAATGCCATTCGTGTAACATTTGACGAACCGGTACGCGCAATTACGCCTGGACAAGCAGTTGTTTTATATGATGAAGAAGTTTGTCTTGGTGGCGCTACGATTGATGATGTATTTAAAGAATCTGGACAATTAGATTACGTATTATAAACGGTAAAAGGTGATTTGCTAATGGAACAAGAACAAATTCATCAACTGATGCAACAAGGAAAGTACGAAGAAGCGTTACAAGCTTGCTTTGATAATATCGAACATGATCCTAAAGCAGTTGAAAATTATATCAATTCTGGGATTTTACTAGCTGAAGCTAACGAAATTGAAAAAGCTGAACGTTTTTTTCAACGCGCGATTGATTTACAACCTGATAATGGCAGTGTTTATTACAATCTTGCTAATGTTTATTTCAATGAACAACGATTTCAAGAAGCGATAAAGTTATATCAACTGTCAAAAGAAAAAGGATTAGATACAAAAGATACCAATTACATGATTGGCTTAGCATTTAAACAAATGGAAGCTAATAGAGAAGCATTACCTTATTTAATGCGTGCAGCTGAAATAGATGACCATTTTGAGGATTTAGAAGTACAATTTCAATATGCGCTTGATTTATGTGAACTTGAAATGTTTCAACAAGCTATCCCAATTTTAGAGCGCATTTTAACATTGAATAACGAACATGCTGATGCACAATATAACCTTACCTTAGCAACATATATGCAAGATGAAGATATTGATAAAGCAATCGAGGGATTTGAACGTGCTACCGAAATGGATCCATCACATTTACTAAGTCAACATGCATTAAAAACATTCCAACGAATTAAAGAAGAGGAGCTATAACGATGGAAGAACCAACACTGTTAGATAACACTTTTGTCAAAGGCAATGTTGAAGCTATTTTATTTCAAAATAGCGAGAACTTTTATACTGTATTAAAAGTTGAAGTGAGTGAAACAAATGCTGATTTTGAAGGTGTTGCAACAGTTGTTGGTTTTTTTCCTAATATTGTAGAGGATGAGACCTATACATTTACGGGTAATAGTGTTAATCATCCACGATATGGCCAGCAACTAAAAGCTGAAACATTTCAAAAAGAATTACCTCAGACGAAAGAAGCGGTCATTACATATTTATCAAGTGATTTATTCAAAGGCATTGGTAAAAAAACAGCAGAATCAATTGTAAATACACTTGGCGAAGATGCGATTTCTCAAATTCTACGAGACGAGACAGTTTTAAATAAAGTAGCTAAACTTTCTAAATCCAAAAGACAGCAGATTGTCGACCAAATTCAACAAAATCAGGAAAGTGAAAGAGTCATGATTCGTCTAAACGAATTAGGATTTGGTGCTAAGTTAGCAATGGATATTTACCAATTTTATAAAGAAGATACTGTAAGGATTATTGAAGAAAATCCATATCAGTTAGTTTTTGATATACGTGGGGTTGGTTTTCATAAAGCCGACCAACTCGCTTTACAGTTAGGTATTAACCCAACACATCAAGATCGCATTAAAGCGGGTCTTTTATATGTGGTTGAAGATATATGTATCAAACAAGGGCATACTTATGTGCCAGAAGTATCGTTGGTTAATGAAACACAACAGCTGTTATCAAAACAACAAGAACAATTGATTGAGACAGAATTGATTAAGAATACGTTGTCGTATTTATATGAAGAAAAGAAACTTGTTCATTTTGATGACAATGTGTCGATGCCAAGTTTATATTATTCTGAACTAAAAAGTACACAAAATCTTTATAAAATAGTAAATCGTACAGATACGCTTCAAACGTTTGATATTTCAGATATTCAACTACAAATTGGTGAAATTGAATCGCAAAATAAAGTGAGTTATGCACCTTCACAAAAAGAAGCACTAGAGTGTGCGATGAAGAATAAAGTTATGTTACTGACTGGTGGTCCAGGAACTGGTAAAACGACTGTTATCAAAGGGATAGTGCAGTTGTACGCAGAATTACATGGCCTATCATTAGATTATGATGACTACGAGGAAGATGAGTTCCCAATCGTATTAGGTGCACCAACTGGTAGAGCTTCTAAACGATTATATGAATCGACAGAATTAGAAGCGACGACGATCCATCGTCTGATAGGATGGAATCAAGATACCAAACCTGATGATATTTTAGATTATGAGATTAATGCGAAATTAATTATTATAGACGAAATGTCGATGGTGGATACATGGTTATTTCATCAATTTTTAGCAGCTGTACCCGTTGATGCGCAAATTGTGCTTGTAGGTGATGAGGATCAATTACCTTCTGTAGGGCCTGGACAGGTCTTTAAAGATTTGATTGATACAAATATTTTACCGCGTGTTAATTTAACGGAAGTGTTTCGCCAACAAGATGGCTCCAGTATTATTGAGCTTGCACATAAGATTAAAATGGGGCAATCTGTTGATATTAAGGAACGTTATCATGATCGCTCTTTCATTCCATGTCAAACTTCACAGATTCCAGAGGCAGTCAATAAAGTTGTCACGAATGCAACGAAAAAAGGCTATACTATGGCGGACATTCAAGTGCTAGCACCTATGTATCGTGGCGATGCAGGTATCAAACGTCTCAATCAAATTTTACAATCCATTTTAAATCCAAAAGAGGATGATGATCATCGCGAAATTGAATTTGGTGATGTAAAGTTTAGAAAAGGGGATAAAGTCTTACAGCTTGTAAATCGGCCGAACGATAATATATTTAATGGTGATATTGGGGAAATTGTAGGTATTTTTTGGGCGAAAGAAAATGCTTTAAATAAAGATGTCGTTATTGTTGATTTCCAAGGTAACGAAATTACATTTATGCGCTCAGATTTAATGGAATTAACCCATGCCTATTGTACATCCATCCATAAAGCACAAGGGTCAGAATTTCCAATTGTTATCATGCCGGTTGTTAAACAATATTATCGTATGTTGCAACGTCCAATTCTTTATACAGGATTAACGCGCGCAAAACAATCACTCGTTTTTCTAGGTGATGCTCAGGCGTTTGAAATAGGTATCGAAACGCAAGGTCAGTTACGCCTAACTCAATTAGCCACTTTAATACGTCAATATTTTAACGATGACGATGAAACATCTGAGCATAAAGATGAAACGAACAATGATCACTCAGATATTATATTGAGTGAAGATACTTTATATGATATTAACCCCATGATCAATATGGGTGACGTCACACCGTATGACTTTTTAGAAATTGACAAATAGAAACCAGTTTTTTATAATTTAGATTAAGTTCAAGCGCATAGAGGAGTAAATTAATATATAACTACACAGAGACGTACAAAAGGGTGAGAATGTACGAGTTAGATTAATTGAATGCTACTATGCGTACATAATGATATATTTCTGAGTGGAGGATAGATTAAAGTGATGAGCATGTTGTAAGATTCATAAATGAAAGGTCATTTGTGTATTTAAATGCTAGCATACTTTATTCTTACCTCAACTAGGGTGGTACCGCGAAAACATTCGTCCCTTTGTGAGGATGAGTGTTTTTTATTTAAATCAAAAAAGGAGTTGTCGTGATGAAACAATTAAAAGCTAGTGAAATTAGACAAATGTTTATTGATTTTTTTCAAGAAAAAGATCATATGGTTGAACCTTCAGCCCCGTTAGTGCCTATTGATGATCCTTCTTTATTATGGATTAATTCAGGCGTAGCGACGTTAAAAAAATATTTTGATGGTCGAGAAATTCCAAAAAAACCGAGAATTGTCAATGCACAAAAATCAATTCGTACCAATGATATTGAAAACGTTGGATTTACTGCACGTCATCATACCTTTTTTGAAATGCTTGGTAACTTTTCGATTGGTGATTATTTCAAACGTGAGGCCATTGCATATGCTTGGGAATTTCTAACAAGTGATCGTTGGATGGGAATAGAACCAGACAAACTATACGTAACCATTCATCCAGAAGATACTGATGCCTATCGCTTATGGAATGAAGAAATTGGTTTATCAGAAGATCGTATCATCCGTATTGAAGGGAATTTCTGGGATATCGGAGAAGGACCGTCTGGACCAAATACAGAAATCTTTTATGATCGTGGTGAGGCGTATGGCCAAAATGATCCTTCTGAAGAAATGTATCCAGGTGGAGAAAATGAACGTTATTTAGAAATTTGGAACCTTGTATTTAGTGAATTTAATCATAATAAAGATCACACATATACACCGCTACCAAACAAAAACATTGATACGGGTATGGGGCTTGAACGTATGGCTTCTATATCTCAAGATGTCAAAACAAATTATGAGACAGACTTATTTATACCAATTATCAAAGAAGTTGAAAAAATTTCAGGTTACACTTATTTAACTAATGAAGATGCAGATATCGCATTTAAAGTAATTGCTGACCATATTCGAACAATTGCTTTTGCAATTTCTGATGGTGCATTACCAGCGAATGAAGGGTGTGGATATGTATTAAGACGACTTTTAAGACGCGCCGTTCGTTTTAGCCAATCATTAGATATTAATAAACCATTTATGTATCAATTAGTAGAAACGGTAGCTTCAATCATGGAACCATATTACCCAAATGTAAAAGAAAAACAAGACTTCATTGCGCAAGTAATTAAGTCAGAAGAAGAGCGTTTCCATGAAACATTAGAAGAAGGCCTATCTATTTTAAATGATATGATGGCGAAAGCGAAAAATGATGATAAAGTGATTGATGGTGCTGATGCATTTAAATTATATGATACGTATGGCTTTCCAGTTGAATTGACTCAAGAAATTGCTGAAAATGAAGGTTTAGATATAGATATGTCTGCTTTTGAAGAACATATGCAAGCACAACGAGATCGTGCAAGACAAGCACGTCAAACGAGTCAATCTATGCAAGTTCAAAATGAAGTCTTAAAAAATATTCACACAGACAGCCAATTTGTTGGCTATGAAACATCTTCTGTGGATAGTGAGATTACAGACCTTATTTTTGAAGGTGAGCGTGTTGAACAAGCTGAAGAAGAGCAAACAATCCACTTTGTATTAGCAGAAACACCTTTTTATGCGGTGAGCGGTGGACAAGTTGCTGATAGAGGAACTGTCAAAAATGATCACTGCGAAATTGAAGTGACTGAAGTGATTAAAGCACCTAATGGTCAACATTTGCATACAGGTTATATTAAATATGGTTCTGTATCAGCTAATGATAAGGTGACAGCAACGATAAATATGCAAGATCGTGAAGCGATTAAGAAAAATCACAGTGCAACTCACTTACTTCACGCAGCACTTAAAGAAGTGTTAGGGGATCATGTTAATCAAGCAGGTTCTTTAGTTGATAGTAAACGTCTACGTTTTGATTTCTCACATATCGCACCAATGAGTGCAGATGAAATTAAACGTGTTGAACAAAGCGTTAATGAAGAAATTTGGAAAAATGTATCGGTTGCGATTGAAGAAATGAATATTGATGATGCGAAAGCGTTAGGTGCAATGGCACTATTCGGTGAAAAATATGGTGATGTTGTACGTGTTGTAGATATGCGTCCATTCTCAATAGAGCTATGTGGTGGTACTCACGTTAAGAACACATCTGAAATTGGATTATTTAAAATTGTGAGTGAGTCCGGTACAGGTGCTGGCGTTAGACGTATTGAAGCAGTCACAGGACAAGAAGCTTTCTTATATCTTGAACGTTACTTTGATCAATTCCAAGACGTTAAGTCACAATTGAAAGCTAAAGATGACAATCAAGTTTCTGAAAAAATTGTCCAATTACAAGACAATGAAAAAGCGTTACAACAACAACTTGAGGACAAAAATAAAGAAATCAACCAACTAAAAATGGGAGATATTAAGGATCAAGTTACGATGATCAATGACTTACCTACACTAATCACAGAAGTTGAAGTGGATAATCCTAAAGCGTTACGTTCAACAATGGATGATTTTAAATCTAAATTGCAAGATACGATTATCATTTTAGCGAGTCGTCATAATGAAAAAGTGTCTTTAATGGTTACTGTTCCAAAAGCATTAACAGATAAAGTCCAAGCAGGAGATATTATGAAAAACTTAGCACCTCAAGTTGGGGGTAAAGGTGGAGGCCGCAAAGACATGGCTCAAGGCGGCGGTACGCAACCAGAAAATATCTCAGAAGCATTACAATTCATTAAAAATTATATTAAATCACTCTAATGCTAACAGAAATTAGGTAAAATAAAGAAAAGATATATTTGAAGCGGTTCGACAAGAAAGCTTTAAACAATATTTAATGATTAAAACGTGTTGAAATAAAAAGTTGGTTAAAAAAGGAGTGTAAATGTGATGTCAAAATTTGATAAAACAATGAAATTTAGCTCTGAAGAAATCCCGAAACAAAACGTCGAAATGATTTTAAAAAATGTCTATAACACTTTAGAAGAACGCGGCTATCATCCTGAAAATCAAATAGTAGGTTATTTACTTTCAGGTGATCCAGCTTATATTCCACGACACAATGAAGCAAGAAACCAAATTAGACAAATCGATCGTGATGAAATTATGAAAGAACTTGTGACTTTTTATTTAAATCACAATCATGAAGGAAATCATGCTTAAACATAAAATTATTGGCTTAGATGTTGGAAGTAAAACAGTCGGGATAGCAATTAGTGATTTAATGGGTTGGACAGCTCAGGGATTAGACACACTCCAAATTAATGAAGACCAAAATAATTTAGGAATAGCAGAATTGACTCAAATTATAAAACGTGAAAATGTGGGTACAGTCGTCATTGGCTTACCTAAGAACATGAATAATTCTATTGGATTTCGAGGAGAGGCATCTTTAAGATATAAAGAAGCTTTAATGGAAGAAAATCCACAACTAGAAGTAATCATGTGGGACGAAAGATTAAGTACAATGGCTGCTGAAAAATCTTTATTAGAAGCAGATCTATCGCGTTCGAAGCGAAAGAAAGTCATTGATAAAATGGCAGCTGTATTTATATTACAAGGTTATTTAGATTCTTTAAATTAAGGAGCGATGAATCATGGCAAATCATGAAGAGTTAGAAATTAAAAATGATGATACACTACTGACATTATATGATGAAGAAGGTAACGAAGTTTTATACCGTAAAATGTTAGAATTTTATCATCCAGGCTTTGAAAAAGAATATGTTGTCTTAGCTGAAGAAGGTGCTGAAGCGGACGAAGACGATTTAATTGAATTAATTCCAATGATCAATGAACCAGATGAGTCAGGTGAAGGTGGTAAATTTTTACCAGTTGAAACTGATGAAGAATGGGATATGATTGAAGAAGTTGTAAATACAAATATGGATGATAGTGAAACAGAATAAAAATAGAGTAGTCGTTACACGGTTAATCTGTTTTCAGTGTATTGCGCTTAATGTTTCTGATTTAAATGTTTTATGATAAGAAGAGAACCACTCAAAATTTAACTTTTGGTGGTTCTTTTTGGTTAAAAATAGTAGGGCTAAATAATAATGATGTTCCATATTTATAAGTTTTAAGAGAAACCCTCTTTTCCACTCCTAAATTTACTCTTTTAAGGGCCGTTCAGATTGTGGTAAAATATATAGAAGTTATTTAAAATGGCTAAATCCACTAAGTAATTGTAAGATAAGACAACAATCTATAATTAGTGTATGCTAGAAGCGGTTGAACGCTAGTTTTATAGATTAAAAAAATATAAATGACGTTCAATTTAGTTTGAATGCATTTATATGATTATATCAATGTTAAATCAGTCACTTGACTGGTTTATTTTTTGATAAATGTAAAGGACGTTTTGAAATGCAAAATAAAAATAATACTTATTTCATTGGCTTATCCCAACATCATTCACCAATTGATGCATTAAGGGAATATGCGGACGAGCATAAAGTGCCGATTATTGACGAACTTTCGTTAGATTTAATTAAACAAATTATTCGTATACACAAACCAAAGCGTATCCTTGAAATTGGTTGTGCAATTGGTTATAGTAGTATGCAATTTGCGTCAATAGATTCATCGATTCAAGTAACGACCATTGAGAGAGATGAAAATATGATAGAATGTGCGAAGGCAAACTTTGAAACATACGGTTATACGCATCAGATTAGATTAATAGAAAAGGATGCATTACAAGCATTTGAAGATGTGAATGATACGAATTATGATATGATTTTTATTGATGCTGCAAAAGCGCAATCAAGACGTTTTTTTGAATTATATGAACCCTTATTACGTACAGGTGGGTTGATTATAACAGATAATTTACTCTATCATGGGTTTGTTTCAGATATTAGTGTAGTACGGAGTAGAAATGTAAAACAAATGGTCAAAAAGATTCAGAAATTCAACACTTGGTTAAGTCAAAATAAAAAGTATAAGACCAATTTTATAAATATGGATGATGGATTAGCGATTTCGATAAAGGAGAATGATAATGACTGAGTTGTTAGTTACACCCAAATCATTAAACCATATAGAGACCCTCATTGAAAAAGGGGCAGATGCGTTTGTGATTGGTGAAGAAAAGTTTGGTTTACGATTAGCTGGTGAATTTAAAAGAGAGGATATGAAAAAAGCAGTAGACATCATACACAGTGCTGGCAAGAAAGCTTATGCAGCCGTGAATGGTATTTTCCATAATTATCATATTCCAGCACTTGAATCATATATTGAATTTTTACATGAAATTAAAGTGGATCGCATTATTTTTGGGGATCCGGCTGTTGTGATGATTGTAAATGAGCAAGAAAACCCAATTCCTTTACATTGGAATGCAGAAACACTTGTAACCAACCACTTTCAATGTGATTACTGGGGACGTAAAGGCGCTAAAAGAGCAGTGCTAGCACGTGAATTAAGTTTAGAAGAAATTATTGGTATTAAAGAGCGTAGTGAAGTTGAGATTGAGGTACAGGTGCATGGTATGACATGTATGTTCCAATCAAAACGCATGCTGTTAGGTAATTATTATACATTCCAAGAACGTCAAATGAAGATTCAGCGACAAGAAGTGGATGAAAATACGCAATTATTACTTTATGATGAAGAACGTGAAAACAAATATCCTGTTTTTGAGGATTATAATGGCACGCACATTATGTCACCAAATGATATTTGCCTCATTGAAGAACTAGATCCTTTATTTGAAGCAGGCATTGATAGTATCAAAATTGATGGATTGTTACACACTGAAGAATATATTAATGTGGCGACAGAACAATATCGTGAAGCCATTGATTTATATGAAGAAGACCCAGAAACTTATGAAGACGAAAAGTTTATGTTAGTTGATCCAATAGAAGCAATTCAACCAGAACATCGACCTTTTGATGAAGGATTCTTATATAAACAAACGGTATATTAATTGAATAGAGAAGGAGCGTATTTAGATGAAGGTATTAGAAGAAGTTAAGCCACAAGCAGACGCTAAAATGAAAAAACCCGAACTTCTCGCACCTGCAGGTAACCTTGAAAAACTAAAAATTGCCGTTCATTATGGGGCGGACGCGGTTTTTCTAGGTGGTCAGGAATATGGATTAAGATCTAATGCAGATAATTTTACGATTGAAGAAATTAGAGAAGGCGTGGCATTTGCAGAGCAATATAACGCAAAAGTGTATATTACTACAAACATCATTGCACATGATGAAAATATAGATGGATTAGAGGATTATTTAAGACAATTAGAGAGCACCGGAGCAACAGGTATTATCGTTGCGGACCCACTCATTATTGAAACATGTAAGCGCGTAGCCCCACGCTTAGAAATACATTTATCAACACAACAATCTTTAAGTAACTATAAAGCCGTTGAATATTGGAAAAATGAAGGGCTTGACCGTGTAGTACTTGCTCGTGAAACAGGTGCTATGGAAATGAAAGAAATGAAAGACAAAGTAGATATCGAGATCGAAGCGTTCATTCACGGTGCGATGTGTATTGCCTATTCTGGTCGTTGTACACTAAGTAATCACATGACTGCTAGAGATTCTAATAGAGGTGGTTGCTGCCAAAGTTGTCGTTGGGATTACGATTTATTAACAGTAGATGAAGACGGGGATTTGGATTTATATTATGAAGATAGTACAACGCCATTTGCAATGAGTCCAAGAGATTTGAAATTAATTGAATCTATTCCAAATATGATGGACTTAGGTATTGACTCATTAAAAATTGAAGGGCGAATGAAATCGATCCACTATATTGCAACAGTCGTTTCTGTGTATCGTAAAGTCATTGATGCTTACGCTGAAGATCCAGAGCATTTTAAAATTAAACCGGAATGGTTATACGAACTAGATAAATGTGCAAATCGAGATACTGCGCCTGCCTTTTTTGAAGGGACACCTGGATATGAAGAGCAAATGTTTGGTGATGAATCATCGAAAAAAGCACCGTATGATTTCATTGGTTTAGTATTAGATTATGATGAAACGAGTCATATTGCGACGATTCAACAACGTAATCATTTTAAACCTGGTGATGAAATTGAATTTTTCGGACCTGAAATTGATACATTTAAACAGGTTGTAGATGCCATTTATGATGAAGAAGGCAATGCTTTAGATGCTGCACGTCATCCTTTACAAATTGTACAAATTAAAGTGGATCACCCAATATTTAAAAACAACATGATGAGAAAGGAAGTCTAAACATGTCATCGACGACGATTATTGGGATAGCAGGGGGTTCTGGTTCTGGAAAAACCTCCGTCACAAACGAAATCATGAAACAATTGCAAGGACACAGTGTCGCCTTAATAGAACAAGACTATTATTATAAAGACCAATCTCATCTAACGTTTGAGCAAAGATTACAAACCAATTATGATCATCCATTTGCCTTTGACAATGATTTATTAATACAAAACTTAAAAGATTTACAAACTGGTCAAACGGTTAATGTACCGACGTATGATTATACGCGTCATACACGTAGTGATAAAACGATTGCATTTGAACCTAAAGATGTTATTATCGTAGAAGGCATCTTTGCATTAGAAAATGAAGAACTTAGAAATATGATGGATGTTAAAATCTTTGTAGATACTGATGCAGACTTAAGAATTTTAAGACGTTTGATGCGAGATACAAAAGAACGTGGACGTACGATGGAATCTGTAATCGATCAGTATTTAAATGTTGTGCGTCCAATGCATAATCAATTTATTGAACCTACTAAGAAATTTGCAGACATTATTATTCCTGAAGGTGGGAGTAATAAAGTAGCAATTGACATTATGACAACAAAAATTCAGACATTGGTACAAAAACAAAATTAATTTAAAGGAAGATGACATATGGAAAATCAAAAACAATATCCTATGACCCAAGAAGGTTATGAAAAACTTGAAAAAGAATTAGAAGAACTTAAAACGGTCAAACGACCAGAAGTTGTTGAAAAAATTAAGGTAGCTCGTAGTTTTGGTGACCTTTCAGAGAACTCTGAGTATGATGCTGCTAAAGATGAACAAGGTTTTATCGAACAAGATATTCAACGTATCGAAATGATGTTACGTCACGCTTTAATCATTGAAGACACTGGAGATAATGATGTTGTCCAAATTGGTAAAACTGTTACTTTTGTTGAATTACCTGGTGATGAAGAAGAGAGTTATCAAATTGTTGGTTCAGCAGAATCAGATGTATTTAATGGTAAAATATCAAATGAATCTCCAATGGCTAAAGCATTAATCGGTAAAAAACTTAATGAAGAAGTACGCGTACCATTACCAAATGGTGCAGAAATGAACGTGAAAATTGTAAAAATTTCATAGTCTTTTAAAAAGAGATTGGACAAAAGGTTTTATGCTTTGCAAAACAGGTAATTGTTTTGCAGAGATAAGGTTTTCAATTGATAGGTGATAATCGTATCTGTTGTAAATCACATACTCCTTTGTTCCAATCTCTTTTTTTATCGTTTCATTTAGCCGAGTTTAATTGTCAGTATACTCGTTTAATGCTAAAATAAAACGATGTAAGGGTTTTCTGAAAGGTGATGAAAATGCATTTTAGACAAATTAGTGAACAATCTTTTATGATATATTTTGAAGCTAATATTAGCGAAGAGATATTCGAACATGTATATGCTGTTGCAGATTACATACGTAATTTAAAGCATCCTCATGTACAAGAGGTTATACCTTCTTATCGTGCGATATTAGTTAATTTTGATGGGATGTCTATCCAATATGAATCCATTATTGATGAGCTTCAATTAAATGATTTTAAATTTAATCAACATGATTCTTCGTCTCCACGTCGAATTATTAATATTCCAGTACTATATGGGGGTAAATGGGGACCAGATATCGAAATTGTAGCTGATCATAATAATCTCACTGTTGAAGAAGTTGTAAGATATCATACAGAAGGCTATTACCTTGTGTATATGATTGGTTTTATGCCAGGGTTCCCATTTTTAGGTGGTTTAGATGAACATCTACACACACCACGTAAGGAAGAACCTAGATTAAGAATTAAAGCAGGCTCAGTGGGCATTGCTAATAATCAAACTGGTTTATATCCAGCAGATTCACCAGGCGGTTGGCAAATTATTGGACGTACGCCAATTGACGTTTTCGATTTAAATCGAGACCCTAAAATTTTATATCGTCCAGGAGATAAAATTAAATTTTATGCTATAAATGAAGAGAAATTCTTACATATACAAAGATATATTGAAAAAGGTCTAATAGATTATGATGAGTGGGTGATGATTGACGATGGCCATTAAAATTTTGAAATCAGGTTTATTTACGACAATTCAAGATAAAGGACGCTACGGACATCAATCAGAAGGTTTTTCTCCAGCGGGTGTATTAGATAAACCTAGTTATGAGATTCTCAATACGCTCTTAGAAACAGAAAATCAACCTGCTATTGAAATTACAATGGTTGGGCCAGAAATTAAGTTTTTATCACAAAATTTATTTGCAATCACTGGTGCTACGTTTTCTGCAACATTAAACGGAGAAGCTATCCCACATCAAACAGTCATCAAAGCTGAAGCGGGAGATATTTTAAGTATGGGTACTGCTAAAGAGGGAATGCGTGCATACATAGGGTTTGCCGAACCATTAGACATTCCTCTAGTTGAAGGCAGTTACTCAACACACACACGTACAAGAGTTGGGGGCTATCAAGGGCGAGTGCTTAAAGAAAATGATATTATCCCAACGCTACCTAATTTAATAGATATGAGTTTAATAGGACGGACGACAGATTACCGTAGTTATAGTCCTTCAAATAACTTACCAATAGGTATTATGGATGGACCGCAACTAGAATCTTTCTCACGTCGAACAATTAAAGAAATCGAAAGAATGGAATTTCAAGTTTCAGAAAGCTCCGATCGTATGGGGTATCGTTTAAAAGGGGATTCAATTAAACCAATTGATAGTGCTGACATTATATCAGAACCAGTAGCATTAGGTAGTGTTCAAGTACCTAATGACGGTAATCCAATTATCTTGCTTAATGACCGACAAACAGTAGGTGGTTACACTAAAATTGGTACTGTGATTGATTGTGATATAGTAGATGTCATTCAAAAGCGCCCAGGTGAAACTGTTAAATTTGAATGGGTTAGCTTTAACGAAGCAAACGAAATCCTTTCAAGAAAGGCACGTAAGCTTGAAGATGCTAAATCACAACTTAGAAGAAGACCAAAACGATATTTAAATCGTATTCGACCAACACAACAAAAAATTAAAGAAGTATTAAAAGGAGATTCAAAACCATGGATTTAAAACAAATTGAACAAACGTTAGATTTATTAAAGCAATATGGAGCGAAGCATTTTCGCTATAGCGATGATGATATTGAATTAGAACTAGATTTACCTTTAACAACAACATATGCATCTCAAAATACTCAGGCAACACCTCAAGCTCAACAACCAACTCAAGAACCAACGACACAACCTGAAGAAAACACTGAAGAATATAAAGAAGTACGTTCTCAAATGATTGGTACGTTCTATTTACAAGATGAAAAAGAACTCACAAAACCAGTTATTAAAGTTGGCGATAAAATTAGTAAAGGCGACATCATTGGTTATGTAGAAGCAATGAAAGTAATGAATGAAGTAAAAGCTGATGAATCTGGTGAAATTGTTGAGATTTTAGTAGATCACGGTGAAAATATCGAACATAATCAAGTGATATTAAAATTACAATAAGGGGGGATTCGATGTATCGTGTATTAGTTGCAAACAGAGGCGAAATTGCAGTACGAATTATTCGTGCATTAAGAGAAATGAATATGGAGTCTGTTGCTGTTTATGCAGTAGGGGATGAAAACAGTTTACATGTTAAATTAGCTGATTATGCGGTATGTATTGGCAATGCGAATCCTCTAGACAGCTATTTAAACATTCGTAATATATTATCAGCTGCTGAAATTTCACATGCAAATGCGATTCACCCTGGCTATGGATTCTTATCAGAAAGTCCAGTTTTTGCTGAAAAAGTAGAAAATGAAGGACTCTATTTTATTGGTCCAACGAAAGAAACAATGGAGTTGATGGGTGATAAAATTACAGCGCGTCAAACTGTCGACCAAGCAGGTGTACCCATTATTCCAGGTTCAAAATCATCTGTGGAATCTGTAGAAGAGGTCAAATCACTAGCTGAAGAGTTAGGCTATCCTTTAGTGTTAAAGGCTGCTAGTGGTGGTGGCGGTAAAGGTATCCGTATCGTCAAAGAAGAAAAACAACTTGAACAATCATTTAAAGAAGCTAAAAGTGAAGGTAACAAATATTTCAACGATGATCGTGTGTATGTAGAAGCGTTTATTCCTGTCGCTAAACACGTTGAGGTTCAAGTCTTAGGTGATGGTTCAACTAATTTCATTCACTTAGGTGAAAGAGACTGTTCAGTACAACGAAAAAACCAAAAGCTTATTGAAGAATCACCTTGTAGTGCGTTAACACCAGAAAAACGTGAACAAATGTGTAAGGATGCCGTTAAAGTTGCTAAAGCATCACAATATCGTAGTGCTGGAACAATCGAATTTCTTGTGACAGAAGATGCTTACTACTTTATTGAAATGAATGCGCGTATACAAGTTGAGCACACAGTTACAGAAATGCGTACAAATATTGATTTAGTTCAACAACAATTATTGATTATGCGTAATAAAACATTGGCACTCAAACAAGAGGACGTTACCTTTACTGGTCACGTGATTGAAGCACGTATTAACGCAGAAAATCCGGAACAACAGTTCAGACCAACACCAGGGACAGTAGAAAGACTACATTTACCACAAGGTTTCAATGTTCGTGTTGACTCATTGCTGTATAGCGGTTATACTGTTTCATCATATTATGATTCTTTAGTGGCTAAAGTCATCGTAAAAGGAGATAACAGATCTCATGCCATTGAAAAACTAAAAGTGACGTTAGATGAAATGGTCATTGACGGTTTTACAACAACAGCAGACTTTCTTTACGCTGTCCTATCCTACCCACCATATTATGAAGGAGATGCTAAAGACGTAGATATTAAGTTTTTAGATCGTCATGATATTATAGAGGAGGCTAACAATGACTAAGATTGATTTAAACTGTGACTTAGGTGAAAGCTTTGGTAATTACAAAATAGGTAATGATGATCATGTGATTCCTTTAATAACATCAGCAAATGTTGCTTGCGGCTTTCATGCAGGTGATGAAAATGTGATGTTAAAAACGGTTCAGCTCGCTAAAGAGCATGGTGTTAGTATCGGAGCTCATCCTGGTATTAATGATTTACAAGGTTTTGGAAGACGTAATCTAGATATGACGCCAGATGAAGTGTATAATATGATGGTCTATCAAATCGGTGCATTAAAGGCTTTTTGTGATATCGAAGGTGTTCGCATGAATCATGTGAAACCGCATGGCGCACTTTATCAAATGGGTGCTAGAGATCATAGTATTGCACAAGCAATTGCACAAGCGATTTATGATGTTGATAAAGATCTTTATTTAGTAGGTCTGTCAAACTCTATACTTATTGAAGAGGCACAAAAGGTTGGATTAAACGCAGCCTCTGAAGTATTTGCTGATCGACGCTATGAAAAAGATGGTCAACTGGTTAGTCGAAAAAAAGACGGTGCCGTTATAGAAGATACAGAGGAAGCGATTGAACAAGTTGTGCGTATGGTCTCTGAAGGTAAAGTGACAGCTATCACTGGTGAAGAAGTTGATATTGAAGCTGATACGATTTGTGTCCATGGTGATGGCGCACACGCATTAGAGTTTGTTCAACAAATCCGCAACAAGTTATCGGAGGTTAACGTAGACATTGTCAAATTAGGGGGTTAATGAATGGGGAGAAACGATTATAAACTCGACAATCCGAGTGAATTCAAATTTACGAAAGAACATCGAAGGTTATTATTAGGATCAGTGTTTTTAATGGCTACATCAGCCATTGGTCCAGCATTTTTAACGCAAACAGCAGTATTTACGGAACAATTTTTAGCAAGTTTCGCTTTTGCGATTTTGTTGTCTATTTTGATTGATATTGGTGCTCAAATTAATATCTGGCGTATTCTTGTAGTTACCGGTTATAGAGGTCAAGAAATTGCTAACGAAGTCATTAAAGGGTTAGGCACGTTTATTTCCATATTGATTGCTATCGGAGGTTTAGCGTTTAATATCGGGAATATCGCAGGCGCTGGACTTGGACTAAATGCTATTTTTGGTATTGATGTGCGTATCGGTGCAGCAATTACAGCGATTATAGCCATTTTAGTATTTATTTCGAAAAAGGGACAAAAAATCATGGACGTTGTCACAATGGTGTTAGGTGTTGTGATGATAGCTACAGTTGCTGTCGTAATGTTTAAATCTAATCCACCATATTTAGATGCAGCACAACACATGGTTTTACCTGAAAATCCACTTGCACTTGTATTACCGATTATTACCCTTGTAGGTGGTACAGTTGGTGGTTATATTACTTTTGCCGGAGCACACAGATTGTTAGATGCGGATATAAAGGGTAAACAATACTTACCTTTTGTAAACCGTTCAGCCATTACAGGTATTATGACAACAGGGTTAATGCGTACACTCTTATTTTTAGCTGTTCTAGGAGTGGTTGTTACTGGCGTCACTTTAGATGCAGAAAATCCCCCGGCGTCAGTTTTTGAATATGCTTTAGGTCCAATTGGTAAAAATATTTTTGGTGTAGTACTTTTTGCAGCAGCCATGTCATCTGTGATTGGGTCTGCTTATACTAGTACAACATTTATAAAAACACTACATCGCAAGCTAGATAAATTTGATAATTATGTTGTTATTGCATTTATTGTAATATCATCAGTCGTGTTTTTAACAATAGGACAACCAGTTAAGTTACTTATTATTGCGGGTGCACTAAATGGTTTAATTTTACCAATTACACTTGGTACAGTACTCATTGCATCAAAAAATAAACGCATTGTAGGAGATTATCATCACCCAACTTGGATGTTAATCTTTGGATTTATCGCAGTATTGGTAACATTAGTCACTGGATTCTTTTCTTTCCAAGGTTTAGCTGATTTATGGAATCAATAATAAATTAAATATTTAATGAAAGGTCTAGAGAAGGAAGTCAAACTTGATTTCAATCTTTCTCTAGACTTTTTTTATTAAAATGTTTAACCATCTAATATATAAGATTTAAGGGAATATTAAAAAAGATGTTACACTATTATCAAATACATGCATTACGGTCATATGTTAAAATAACAAAAGTGTAAGCATGGCGTTGAGTGAATCAGCTTGCCATTTAAAGACTGTTAATCATAAAAAAGTTAGATACATCATTTAAGAAGGAGTTATGATTATGATTGGTATCATTGGAGCAATGGAAGAAGAAGTCGAAATTTTAAAAGACGCAATGGATAACTTAAAAGAATTAAACACAGCACATACTGTATTTTATACAGGACAATTAGCTGATAAAGATGTCGTACTGATTAAAAGTGGTATCGGAAAGGTAAATGTGGCTATTTCTACAGCTTTACTCATTCATGACTACGCTCCTAAATATATTATTAATACAGGTTCTGCAGGTGCGTTACAAGATGGATTAGCTTTAGGAGATGTCGTCATCAGTTCGGAAGTGTCATATCATGATGCAGATGCTAGAGCATTTAATTACGAAATGGGACAAATACCAGGGATGCCAGCACGCTATCAAGCAGATCGTTATTTAATTGAAAAAGTAGAAGAAACTCTAGATGCGGTCCAACTTAACGGTCAAGAAGGATTGATTGTTTCAGGTGATAGTTTTATAGGTACGAAAGCACAGAGGGCACATATTCTTGAACATTTCCCAACTGCAATGGCAGCTGAAATGGAAGCCGCAGCGATTGCGCAAACATGTCATCAGTTCAACGTACCATTTATTATTACTAGAGCCATTTCAGATTTAGCGAATGAAGAAGCGGATATGACATTTGAGGCATTTTTAAAAGTTGCTTCACAATCATCAAGTAAAATGGTTATTGAATTACTGAAAGCAATTTAGGGATAATTTAATGAATAATTCGTGCTATAATCATAGGAATGAATAGAAAAGTGGAGGATTTTATGGGTATATTGAGACAATTATTTTTACCTAATCAATATGCACAATCAATATACGAAATTGATTATGACATATTAAAAAAGAAAAAAATTAAAGGAGTCATTACGGATTTAGATAATACGTTAGTTGGTTGGGATGAAGCAGAACCCACACCACGTGTAAAAGAGTGGTTTAATACATTGAATGATTACAATATCCAAGTAACGATTGTTTCTAATAATAAGGAAGAACGTGTAAAGTCATTTTGTCGTTCTTTAAATGTGGATTACATTTTTAAAGCGCGTAAACCTTTAAGAAAATCTTTATTAAAGGCGATTGCGCAGATGTCACTTAAACCCGAAGAAGTTATTGTAATTGGTGATCAGATGCTAACAGATGTATTTGGCGGCAACCGTGCGGGGTTATATACGATTATGGTAGTGCCTGTTAAACAATCGGACGGATTGGCTACAAAGTTTAATCGTTTGATTGAGCGAAGATTATTAAATTATTTTGAACGAAAAGGTTATATTAAATAAGGAGGTTTAGTCATTGAATGAAACGTTTAAATGTATAGGCTGTGGTGCTACGCTACAATCTGATAATAAGGATTTACCCGGATACGTACCTAGTTCAAGATTGAATCAAGAAGATGTGATTTGCCAACGCTGTTTTAGATTGAAAAACTATAATGAAGTTCAAGATGTCGGACTAGATAGTGAAGACTTTTTAAATTTATTACAAGGACTTTCTGATAAACCTGGCATTGTCGTAAATATTGTCGATGTATTTGACTTTGAGGGCTCATTCATTCATGCTATCAAGCGAATTGTCGGTAATAAAAAGATCATTCTTGTCGCAAATAAGATAGATATACTACCTAAACAAATCAATAAACGTCGTGTTAGTGAGTGGATTAGACAATCCGCTAAAAATTATGGTTTATATCCAGATGATGTCGTACTCATTTCAGCTGTTAAAGGATTTGGAATAGATGAGTTAATGGCTTCTATCGATAAACATCGTAAAGGACAAGATGTGTATATCGTTGGTACTACAAATGTAGGAAAATCCACATTAATTAATCGTCTTATTGAAGAGAGTGTCGGTGAAAAAGATGTCGTAACTACGTCCAAAGTACCAGGCACAACATTAGATATGATTGATATTCCATTAGATGATAATAGTTTAATGTATGATACACCAGGCATTATACAAGCACATCAAATGACACATCTTGTGACAACTAAAGAGTTAAATACTATCATACCTAAAAAGGAAATTAAGCAGCGTGTGTTTCAACTAAATGAGGCTCAAACACTTTTCATAGGTGGTCTAGCCAGAATTGATTACATCAAGGGAGGAAATAAACGCCCATTTATCTGTTTCTTTTCGAATGACCTTAACATTCATAGAACAAAACTCGAAAAAGCAGATACACTATGGAAAGAGCAAATTGGTAAATTATTAGCGCCACCACATGACGAAGCGCATTTTGATTTCGATCAATTAAAACAAGTGGATATCAAAACGAAAGACAAACGTCAAGATATCATGATTTCAGGATTAGGTTTTATTACATTAGAGGAAGGTGCGACACTCACTATTACAGTGCCAAAATCAGTTGATGTCGTAGTTAGACCTTCCATTCTTTAGGAGGTGTTTAGATGAATTTTGCAGTGATAGGTTATCCTATTAAACATTCTCTTTCACCAATGATGCATCATGCGAATTTTAAAAGCTTAAATTTACAGGATAATTATGAAGCTTTGGCTATTGCGCCAGAACATTTTCATCATATTCGAGATATTATTACCGAACATCAATTAGATGGATTTAATGTTACGATTCCACACAAAGAACGCATTATTCCATTTTTGGATGATATGTCAGAGGAAGCACGTTTAATTGGAGCAGTTAATACTGTAAAAATCGAAAATCATCGTTGGATAGGTTATAATACGGATGGATATGGCTATGTTAAGGGATTAAAAGACCACTATGGAGATTTAACGAATGCACGTATCTTAATTTTAGGTGCAGGTGGTGCAAGTAAAGGGATTGCCTACGCCTTAAATCAACAAACTAAAGAGATAGTCACAGTGGCTAATCGCACAATGAAACGTTTTGATGATTGGCAATTTGATATTAATAAACAACCGCTTAATGAAGTGAATACATCTATGAATGATTTTGACATTATCATCAATACGACACCGTTAGGCATGGATACATCAGAAGAAAGTATTTTAACTTTTGATGCTTTGGATTCAACTATTTTAGTTAGTGATATTGTGTATACACCTTTGGAAACAGAATTTTTAAGACAAGCAAGACTGAATGGTAATGATACATTCAATGGTCTAGATATGTTTGTATATCAAGGGGCTAAAAGTTTTCAAATATGGACAGGACATGAAGCGGATACAGCTACGATGAAAGAAACAATTTTAAACCATTTAAATAAAAATAATCGATAAGGAGAGGCTTTATGGCATTAACAGGAAAACAAAAACGATATTTAAGAAGTGAAGCACATCATATTGATCCAATCTTTCAAATTGGAAAGTCTGGCATTAACGAGAATATGGTGAATCAAATTGAAGATGCTTTAGAAAAACGAGAGCTTATTAAAATTCATATTTTACAAAATAATCTAGATGATCCTAAAGAAGTTGCAAATAATATTAGTGAGTTAACGAATAGTCATTTAGTTCAATTAATCGGATCGATGATTGTGTTGTATAAAGAATCCATAAATAATAAAAGGATTGAATTACCGTAATGACAAACGTTGTGGTTTATGGTGGTCATTTTAACCCTATTCATAGTGCGCATGAAATGATTATGAGTGAGGTTAATGCGCAAATTAAACCTGACCATTTTTTGATTATGCCGAGTTATATTTCGCCCCTTAAAGATATTAAGGATCCGATTGATATTAAACATCGCATTCATATGGTTGAACTAGTGATTCAAAATCTAGGCTTTGGTACTTTAAGAATGGATGAAATTGACCGTAAAGGCCAAAGTTATACTTATGATACGATGTGTGCACTGTCTAAAGAATTTCCGGATGCTCAATTTTATTTTGTGATTGGTACGGATCAGTATCAACAACTTCATCGTTGGTATAAGATTGAAGCACTGAAATCTTTTGTTACTTTTATTGTAGTTAATAGAGGAGAAGAGGCTATTCATGAAAGTGATGCCGTTAAGCCACTCTCTATACCAAACATGGAAATAAGTTCAACAGAAATTAGACAGCGTTGTAAGTCAAACCAACCTATCCATATGTGGGTGCCTTTGAACGTTGAAAAGTATATAATTGAGGAGAATTTATATGGATAAACAATTTGCAATTGAACTGGTAGAACAAAAATTACCTAAAAAACGTTTTGATCACTCACTGCGTGTTGCTGAAACTGCAGTGAAGTTAGCGCATATGTATGAAGGTGATGTAGAAAAGGCTGAAATGGCTGGCATTCTGCATGATTTTTGTAAATATGACGATTTAAGCTATATGTATCAAATTGTAAGACGTTATGAATTAGACTCAGAGTTATTAAGTTATGGTTCTGAAATTTTACATGGTCCGGTTTGTGCGGCGATTATGAAACACGACTATCATATACAAGATGAAGATATCTTATTAGCAATCGAAAATCATACAACTGGCAGAAAGCATATGACTAAAACAGAAAAGTTAATTTTTATAGCTGATTACATTGAACCAGGACGTACAACGCCAGGTGTCGATGAGGTACGAGATCTCGTATATAATGGTGGCGGCTTAGATAAAACGATTTATGAAATCTCCAAACGTACAGTAATGTATCTTGTCTCAAAAGATGTAAGTGTTTTTCAAGCAACAATTGATTGTTTAAATTATTATAATTTCAATGAATCTAGATAAAGGATGATTAAATGAACTCTAAAGAATTATTAGCTTTAAGTGTAGAAGCTGCGGATCAAAAAAAAGCAGAGGATATTGTTTCTATTACTTTAAAAGGTATTTCAGATGTTACTGATTATTTTGTAGTATGTCATGGTAATAATGAACGCCAAGTACAAGCTATAGCTAAAAGTATTAAAGATAGTGTAGAAGCACAAGGTATTGATATTAAAAAAGTTGAGGGTGCTAATGAAGGGCGTTGGATTCTGATCGATTTAGTAGATGTTGTTGTACATGTATTTCATAAGGATGAACGTCAATACTACAATATTGAAAAATTATATAGCGATGCTGAAATGTTAGGCTACCAAGAAGTTGTTAAGTCATAATGCAATATGAGAATCTAAGTCGATATTATGATATGTTATCGGATGATCAACCTTATGATAAATGGTTAGAAATCATTTACCAGCACTCAAAAGAGCACTCGGCAAAGTCTATTTTAGATTTAGCGTGTGGGACAGGTACACTTACGCAACGACTACCTGCTTATTTTGATACGGTATATGGCATTGATTTAAGTAGTGACATGATAGATATTGCTAAAACTAAATCTGAAGCGGTGAGCTGGTATGTCAAAGATATGAGTGATTTTCAGTTAGATCAATCGTTTGATATGATCACATTACTCTGTGATGGCTTAAATTATTTAGCTGACCCGACTGATGTGATGGCAACATATAATCATGTCTATCATCACCTTAATCAAGGTGGCGTATTTATATTTGATGTTCATACAACGCATAAGGTAATGACTCAATTTGATAATCAGGTTTATTTAGATGATCGTGAGGATTTAACACTAGTATGGCAAACTGAATTAGGTGAATTACCATATAGTGTTTGGCATGATTTGACATTTTTTATACGTTCTAACGATCACAAACACTATCAACGAATAGATGAAACCCATTTTCAAATGACATTACCTAAAGAACAATATTTAGAAATGCTGAAATCAATAGGTTTTCATGATATACAAACTTTCTATGATTTTGATGTGAATAATCAACAAGCTGAAAGTGATCGTTTATTTTTTATTGTAAAAAAATAAAGTAATCTTCCTCCTTTACACGTGTATTGATTTAAAGGGGGAGATTATCATCGATCATTTTAAGTTACTAAAAGAGTATCTTTTTAAATGGCGTTACTATTTAATAATTGGTATTTTTTGTATTATATTGGGATTATTTTATGTTCATTCACAAAGTACTACTTCAATGGAAAATAAAGAAGAGAACCAATTGATAGAATCTCAACTAATTTCAAGTGATGAAGAGAAAAATGAGAGCCTCAATCGTAAGGATGAACAACCCATGAAAGTAGTTGTGGATATTAAAGGCGCTGTTAGAAAGCCGAATATTTATACTATGATGTCAGATGACCGTGTTCAACAAGTCGTTGAAAAAGCGGATCCGTTACCTGATGCTGATTTATCACAAGTTAATTTAGCGGAAAAGTTAACAGATCAGAAACTGATTTGGATACCTTCGAAAAATGATCAATTAGTTCAAACAGCACCTACAAATGGTCAAGGTAATTCTGGTGATGACATGACTCAACCAATTAATTTAAACACTGCTGAAGAAAGTGATTTAACTGAAATTCCAGGGATTGGTCCAAGCAAAGCCCAAATGATTTTGGATTATCGGGAAGAACACGGTCAATTTAAATCATTAGAAGAATTAAAAGAAGTTAAAGGTATTGGGGACAAAACTTTCGAAAATTTAAAGGATTACTTTGTTGTTTAATTTTAAGGTAGCAATAGATTATATTTTAGAGGTGGTTATGAATGTATAGACTTCAATGGCAAGATTATTTTATGGCTCAGGCCCATTTATTAGCATCACGGTCCACTTGTACGAGATTATCTGTAGGTGCAACTATTATAAAAGATAATCGTATTATCGCTGGTGGTTACAATGGTTCTGTTGCTGGTGAGGTACATTGTATAGATGAAGGTTGTTTAATGGAGGATCATCATTGTATACGTACGATACACGCAGAAATGAATGCGATTCTTCAATGTGCCAAACAAGGTGTATCAACAGAAGGCGCTACCATATACGTCACACATTTTCCGTGTTTGAATTGTACTAAATCGATTATACAAGCCGGAATCAAAACCATCTACTATGCTCAAGATTACCATAACCATGAGTATGCGATTGCATTACTTGAGCAAGCAAATGTTAAATATGAAAAAGTACCTTTTGATGCAGACTTAATTGCTCAATACTTTTTGAATGTATGATTGTATACTTTTTCCTATCCTATGTAATAGGGCAAATTTATTATTTTCATTCCTTAACAGCGATTTTTATTTTTTTGTTAGTTATCTATAGTTTAATCATACACAAAGTAGATTTAAATATATTGATTGGTGTTATTGCATGTATGATACTCGGATATATGATTGAATCAACTATGCAACAACCACTTACCTTTCATCAAGAAAAGTTTATTAATCGTGATAAACAGCAAGTCAGTTTAAACATTAAGTTTAAGCAGTTACCAATCATACACGATAATCGGTACACTGCTTCTATTATCACTAATAACAAGCCGCTAACGTTATCTTCATACAATGCGCCACAATTATTCAAACCCGATGCTAAGTTCATACGAGAATATGTTTGTCGTATTGAGGGAGAATATAAGCCACCATCCGACATAGGGATGACCCCTTATTTTACAATTAAGCATTTTAAACAAGACCAGTGTTGGAAAGAAAATCCCACTTTTAAAGATAAAGTATACTATTTTCGCAATTATATAACTGAAGAAATTTTAAAATCTCATTTAGTAGGAAAGGCAAACATCATTGCTTTAATTACAGGACAGTCTCAATATATTGAAACAGAAAAAATGACTTTATTACGTCAACTTGGTATATCTCATTTATTTGCAATTAGCGGCACGCATATAGCCATTTTAGTGGTGCTAATACTAACGATTGGTAAACGATTACCCGTTCCTGCAGCATTAAGTAAGTGGGCGTTGCTTTTTATTTTACCGCTCTTTTTAATCTTTACTGGACAATCGCCAAGTGCTGAACGTGCTGTAATCATGGCCATTTTAGTTATCATATCGTCATTTTGGAAAAAGATGACAGCTTTGAATATATTATTAGTAGCTTATATACTAATCAGTAGTTTTTCACCATCTTTACATTTACATGTTGGTTTTCAATTTTCCTTTGTTATCTGCTTTTTATTGATATTTTTACAAAAGTGCTATAGTACTGCCTCTCTTTTTAAAAGTATATGGATTACTAGTTTAATTTCTACATTTGGAACGCTACCAATCAATTATCAACATTTTAATGAATTCCAATGGTTAGGGCTTATCACAAATATTTTATTTATCCCATTATACTGTTTTGGAATTATTCCACTATCATATCTCGCTGGTTTAATTACGTTAATAAACGTCAATTGGCTTAGTTTATTAGAACTCCCTTATCAATTTTTATTTAAGATGGAAGAAATCTTTCTCTTATTATTTTCATCGTTAACTCAATTTCGTATCTATTTACCAGATTACGGAGAAATAGGCTACCTTATTATCATTATTTTTTATTTACGTTAATATTATTATGTAAACTTAAGAGATATATAGTTTCGTCATCTGGTTATTTACGGGAGTCTTAATTTTTTCTTTTTTAGCTGGTCCGAGGGATAATCGTATGACTGTTTTAGATGTAGGGCAGGGTGATAGTATTTTATTTGAAAATAAAAAGGGAGAAGTTCTAATGATTGATACTGGAGGACAAGTTAATTATGGTTTACAAACGAGAACAAATTTTAATATAACTGAACGTAAATCGCTGCCTTTATTTAAGAAAAGGGGAATTCACCGTATTGACATGTTAATATTAACGCATGACCATGACGATCATATTGGTGAGTTTGAACATTTATCAAATGTAGTTCAAATTAAAAGTATTGTTTTGAATCCAAATCATTTTAATCAAAAATCTTTAAAAAATATTATTACGATAGCGAATCAAAAACATATTTCACTTAAACTATTTCCACAATATAATGAGTTCGACTTTGGAGTGTTTCATTTTAAGTTATTAAACTCAGATATTGTTCAAAGTGAGGATCCTAATGAACATTCAATTGTTACATTAGTAAGTATAAATGAAACCAACATATTACTAATGGGAGATGCCACTACCAAGAACGAAGAAAAGTTAATGACCACTTATCATTTACCTCAAATAGATATATTAAAAGTTGGACATCATGGCAGTTTAACAAGTAGTTCAGAGACATTTTTAAATACGATTCATCCCTCCATAGCGCTTATTTCTGCTGGAAAAAATAACCTCTACCATTTACCTAATCCTCAAATATTAGAACGTTTAGACAAGCACGATATATCGACCTATAATACTGCAGATAACAGTCATATTTCAATTCGTTTTGATGATCATCATTACGCTTTGTTAAAGGACTCTCAATAAAATTATTGAATGATTCATGTTATAATAAATGCGTTGAATTAAAAAGAAAGGAAAACTTTGATGTCACATATAAATGTTATTTATGGCGAAGTACTTGAATTAATCGATAAGGAATCGAATGAATTAATTCAATCCTACTTAAAAGATGAGCCTAAGGATGATTTTAATTTTGTTAAGTATAATTTATATGAAGCAAATTTAAATCAAATTATAGAAGAAGCTATGACATTACCGCTTTTTTCTGATAAAAAGGTAGTGCTTATACAAAATAGTTATATTTTTACGGGTGAAAAGATAAGTGATGATGTAAAAGGACAGTTGAATCAATTGGCCGAGTTTATAGAAAAATATGATTCAGATGCTTTGATTGTATTTCAAGTTCCTTCTGACAAATTAGATGAAAGAAAAAAGATTGTAAAAGCACTGAAAAAATATGCTCGCATTAAAAAGGTTGATGCATTTACAGAAGATGAAATGAAACAATGGATTATTGACTACTTACAAGCAGCTCATAAAGAAATTAAGCAAGATGCATTAGATGATTTTCTTCATTTGACGGGTGTTCATTTTCGAATTGTTCAGCAAGAATTAGATAAATTATTATTATTTATTGAGGATAGACTTACAATTACTAAAGAAGATGTACATCAAATTGTAAATCGCAGTTTAGAGCAAAATGTCTTTTTACTAACGGATTATATTCAAAAAGGTCAAAAAGATAATGCAGTTCAACTAATGAAAGACTTAATACAACTTAAAGAAGAACCTATAAAACTACTTGCTTTAATTACTAGCACCTACAGAATTTATTATCAGACAAAAATATTAAGTCAAAAGGGATATAGTGGTCAACAGATTGCAAAAACAATTAATGTCCATCCATATCGTGTGAAATTAGCCTCAGCAAAAATTAAGAAATATCGTTTGAATGACTTATTGAATATTATGAATCAATGTGTAGAAACTGATTATAAATTAAAGTCGTCATATTTAGACAAAGCGCTTATATTAGAGCTATTTATACTTGCTGTATAACGGTATGGCTAATAAAAAAACGATTGAGAAGCAAACTAATAGCGCTTCTCAATCGCATTATTAATCAACCTTAATTATTTTACTGACATTAATTTTGATTTCATTCTGTCAGCTTTGTTTGAATGAATTAAATTGCTTTGTGACGCTTTATCAATACGTTTTACTGCAAGATTGATTAATTCTTGTTTATTATCAGCATTTGATTCAATAGCTTTTTTAGCACGTTTTACAGCTGAACGCATGTCATTTTTTTGAGAAATGTTTTTAAGTTCAGTAGTTTCTGTTTTTCTTACACGTTTAACAGCAGATTTGATATTTGGCATGTGAAACACCTCCTAGAGTCTTCTTAGTATCAAATTAAATTTGATTACAACAGAGTTCATTCTATCAAAAGTCCCCATAATGTGCAACGATTATTTACAAATACGATACGATTTATAGCAGAAGCGACAGACCTCTTAAGGTGGAACGTTAAACTATTCAGTGATTTGCAATTGTAGAAGAAAAACGTTATCATATCAAAGATGTATTCGTTATAAAATAAGGTACCATTAAGAAAGTGAGTAGAATGATATGGAAAAACAAGAACGCTTAAATAGATTAAAATATATCCGAAACTTCTCAATAATTGCGCATATTGACCACGGTAAATCTACTTTAGCTGATAGAATACTTGAAAATACCAAATCGGTCGAATCTCGGGAAATGCAAGCGCAATTACTTGATTCAATGGATTTAGAGAGAGAACGCGGCATTACAATTAAATTGAACGCCCTACGTCTTAAATATGATGCAAAAGATGGAGAAACGTATACTTTCCATTTAATTGATACACCAGGACATGTCGATTTTACTTATGAGGTTTCTAGATCTTTAGCAGCTTGTGAAGGGGCTATTCTTGTCGTAGATGCTGCACAAGGTATTGAAGCGCAAACATTGGCGAATGTATATTTAGCTTTAGATAATGATTTAGAATTAGTGCCAGTGATTAATAAAATCGATTTACCTGCAGCAGAACCGGAACGTGTGAAAAATGAGGTAGAAGAAGTCATCGGCCTTGATAAAGATGATGCTGTGTTAGCAAGTGCAAAATCCAATATTGGCATCGAAGAAATTTTAGAGAAAATCGTAGAAATGGTTCCACCGCCTGAGGGTGACCCTGATAGTCCGTTAAAAGCGTTAATATTCGATTCGGAGTATGACCCTTATCGTGGTGTTATTTCTTCTATAAGGGTAGTTGAAGGTGTAGTGCAACCTGGCGATCAGATTAAAATGATGGCTACTGGCAAAACATTTGAAGTCACAGAAGTAGGTATTAATACACCGAAACCATTACCAACAGAAGAGCTTACAGTTGGAGATGTTGGATATATTATCGCGAACATTAAAAATGTAGATGATTCACGAGTAGGGGATACGATTACATTAGCGAATAATCCAGCTGAAGCCCCATTAAAAGGGTATAAAAAAATGAATCCGATGGTCTTCTGTGGTTTATTCCCTATAGATAACAAAGATTATAATGATTTAAGAGAGGCGCTTGAAAAACTACAACTTAATGATGCTTCGTTAGAGTTTGAACCTGAATCATCTAAAGCATTAGGATTCGGATATCGTACTGGCTTTTTAGGCATGCTTCATATGGAAATCATTCAAGAAAGAATTGAACGTGAATTTGGTATCGAACTTATTGCTACTGCGCCTTCTGTAATTTATACAGTTTATTTAAAGAATGGTGAAGAAGTCTTAGTAGATAATCCAGCGCAAATGCCTGAAAAAGATCAAATCGAAACAGTATATGAACCATTTGTGCGCGCTACAATGATGGTGCCAAATGATTATGTTGGTGCAGTTATGGAACTATGTCAACGTAAACGTGGGCAATTCGTTAATATGGATTATTTAGATGATATTCGCGTTAATATTGTCTACGAATTACCTTTATCAGAAGTTGTGTTTGATTTCTTTGACCAGTTAAAATCTAATACAAAAGGATATGCTTCATTTGATTATGAATTTATCGAAAACAAAGAAAGTAATTTAGTCAAAATGGATATCCTTCTTAATGGTGAAAAAGTTGATGCATTAAGTTTTATTGTGCATAGAGATTTTGCGTATGAACGTGGTAAAGCATTAGTAGAGAAATTAAAAACACTTATTCCAAGACAACAATTTGAAGTACCAGTTCAAGCTGCAATCGGTCAAAAAATTGTCGCTCGTACTAACATCAAATCTATGGGTAAAAACGTTTTATCTAAATGTTACGGCGGCGATATAAGTCGTAAGCGTAAATTACTTGAAAAACAAAAAGCGGGTAAAGCGAAAATGAAAGCAGTAGGTAATGTTGAAATTCCTCAAGATGCTTTCCTAGCTGTATTAAAAATGGATGATGATTAATTTAAAGTGCTCCCAATCACAAATAAAATAGTCGATTGGGAGCTTATTTTATCGTATAACTAGTTTTATGGGAGGATAATATATGAATGTTCAAAGCGCTTATATTCACATTCCTTTTTGCGTTAAAATCTGTACCTATTGTGATTTTAATAAATATTTCATTCAAAATCAGCCAGTAGATGAATATATTGATTGTTTAATTGAGGAAATGAAAACAGCTGAGACTTCTCATTTAAATACCTTATTTATTGGAGGAGGGACACCTACTGCCTTATCAGATGAACAACTTGAAAGATTGTTAAAGGCCATCAATGAACAATTTAAGGTAGATAGTGAATATACAATTGAGGCAAACCCTGATGAATTAACAGAATCTAAAATTGCGCTTTTAAAACAATATGGGGTTAATCGATTATCACTAGGTGTACAAACGTTTGATCAACAGCTTTTAAAAACTTTAGGCCGTAGCCATCAAACTGAAGATATATACCGCGCTATTCAGAATGCCCGGAAATATGATATACCTTCAATTAGTATCGATTTAATGTATGATTTGCCTGGCCAATCAATAGCACAATTTCAGGAGAGTTTACAAGAAGCGCTTAATTTAGACATCGACCATATTTCGAGTTATGGATTGATATTGGAACCTCAGACGCAATTTTATAATTTATATCGTAAAGGAAAGCTTGATTTACCGGATGAAGATGAGGGCGAAACGATGTATCAGTTATTAATGAACACCATTCAAGATAGTAATTTACATCAATATGAAATTTCTAATTTTGCTAAAGTGGGACATGAATCTCTCCATAATCAAGTGTATTGGAAAAATGAGGAGTACTATGGTTTTGGTGCCGGAGCAAGTGGATATGTGAACGGTATACGGTATACAAATGTTAAACCGGTTAATCATTATATAGAGAAAATCCGGGACAATGTGTCAGTTAGGTTATCAGAAACACAACTATCACAACAAGAACAAATCGAAGAAGAGATGTTTTTAGGGTTGCGAATGACAACAGGTGTAAGTAAATCTAGATTTAAACAAAAATTTGGTCAAAAAGTAGAAGATATTTATGGTAAAGAATTAGAAATGCTAGAAAGTCAAAATTTAATTCATCAAAATAATGACCATATTGCCTTAACAGAGCGCGGAAGAATCGTTGGAAACACTGTATTTGAGGCGTTTATAAAAATTTAAAAATAATAAGAGCTTTAACGTTGACTTACTTTGACCAATTTGTTAAATTATAATTAGCACTTGAGATAAGGGAGTGCTAATGAGGTGGAAACATGATTACTAATAGGCAATTTAGTATATTAAATGCTATTGTTGAAGATTATGTTGAATTAGGACATCCAATCAGTTCTAACACGATTTTACAACGACACGAAGTGAATATTAGTCCAGCAACAATTCGTAATGAAATGAAGTTGCTAGAGGGTTTAAATTTAATTGAAAAAACGCATACTTCGTCGGGACGCATCCCTTCAGAATCAGGGTTTCGTCTATATGCAAATCAATTGTTAGAGCAACCTTTGAACACCGAAAGTGAACAACTTTTAGATATGAATGCAATGTTTTTAGCACATCATTTCGATATTTCATCAACATTAGATGATTTTGCTAAATCATTTTCAAAAGAATCACATTACACAACATTAGTTGTAGGTCCAGATCATTCAAAAGCGACGATAATAGATATACGAATGATGAAGATTACAATGAAACATTTAATTATTGTATTAATCTTTGATACAGGTCATGTTAAACATTTACACGTTTCATTAAAAAATGAGATTAATGATTTGTCGATTACAAGAGTATCTAATTATTTATCTCAACATTTTAATCGATTTCTAGATGATGCTAAACATAATCGACTAGATACCTATCGAATATTAGGTTTTAATGATAATGAAATTAATCTCCTTATTCGTGTTTATCATTTAATATACCAATATCAATCGTCTGAGTCATCTCGTGTTTATCTAGGTGGAAAACATCGATTAATTGAAGGTTTAGATGAATCCACAGTATCGTCAATACAACCAATTCTTAAGTATATTGAATCGAATCAAATTACGGATTTAATTCAAACTAACTCTGAATATTCAATTACAGTAAAAATTGGATCAGAGATAAAAAGTGACCTGCGTGATATTGCAATACTTGCAAAACCTTATGAAATTGAGAATAACGTGAGCGGTTATATTGCGGTAATAGGTCCTACTGCAATGCGTTATCAAAATGTTATCCGTTTGTTGAATCAAATTTCATAAAGATGATTTATAAATTCAATTGTAATGTTAATGGAGGTTTAATTATGGCAGAGAACAATGAATCATTAGATCAAGAACAAAACGAACAAAATCAATCAGAGACGGTTGAAGAAGAAAATTCAAACGTCCAAAATAGCAACGAAGAAAGTGAAGAAAAGACAACGTCATCTTCTGAAAATGAAACAAATGTTGATGATGAAAAAGACGAAGAAATTAAAAATTTGAAATCACAAGTTGAACAAGAACAAGAAAAATATTTACGCTTATATGCGGAATTTGAAAATTATAAACGCCGCATTCAAAATGAAGCTGAAATTCAAAAGAAATATCAATCTCAAAGTGTTTTAAGTGATATTTTACCAACTTTAGACAACTTTGAAAGAGCCTTGAAAATTGAAGGAGATGATGAAGCATTCTTATCTCTTAAAAAAGGTGTCGAAATGGTTCATAATAGTTTAATTTCTGCTTTAGAAAATAATGGTTTAGAACGTATTAAAGCAGAAGGAGAACAATTTGATCCTAATTATCACCAAGCAGTAGTACAAGATGACAACCCTGATTTTGAATCAGGTGCTGTAACGGAAGAATTACAAACAGGCTATAAATTGAAAGATCGCGTATTACGTGCTTCAATGGTGAAAGTTAATCAATAATTTTTGACGAATAAAATGATATATGTAAAAATAATGATGTTTGAAAATTAGGAGGAATTTGACTATGAGTAAAGTAATTGGTATTGACTTAGGTACAACAAACTCTTGCGTTTCTGTATTAGAAGGAGACGAACCAAAAGTTATTCAAAACCCTGAAGGTGCTAGAACAACACCATCTGTTGTTTCATTTAAAAATGGTGAAACACAAGTAGGGGAAGTTGCTAAAAGACAAGCAATCACAAACCCTAACACAATTCAATCAATAAAACGTCATATGGGTACTGACCATAAAGAAGAAATTGAAGGTAAATCTTATACGCCTCAAGAGATTTCTGCAATGATTTTACAAAACTTAAAAGGTACTGCAGAAAGTTATCTTGGTGAAAAAGTTGAAAAAGCTGTTATCACAGTACCTGCTTACTTTAACGACGGTGAACGTCAAGCAACTAAAGATGCTGGTAAAATCGCTGGTTTAGAAGTTGAACGTATTATTAACGAACCAACAGCAGCAGCTTTAGCATATGGTTTAGATAAAACTGATAAAGACGAAAAAGTTTTAGTATTTGACCTTGGTGGCGGTACTTTTGACGTATCTATCTTAGAATTAGGCGACGGTGTATTCGAAGTACTTGCAACAGCAGGTGACAACAAACTTGGTGGTGACGATTTTGACCAAGTTATCATTGATCATTTAGTTAAAGAATTTAAATCTGAAAATAACATTGATTTATCACAAGATAAAATGGCGTTACAACGTCTTAAAGACGCTGCGGAAAAAGCGAAAAAAGATTTATCAGGTGTATCATCAACTCAAATCTCATTACCATTCATTTCAGCAGGTGAAGCTGGTCCATTACACCTTGAAACAACATTAACACGTGCTAAATTTGAAGAATTAGCTCATGATCTTATCCGTAAAACAATGGAACCTACACGCCAAGCATTAAAAGATGCTGGATTATCTAACTCAGATATCGACGAAGTTATTTTAGTAGGTGGTTCAACTCGTATTCCTGCAGTTCAAGAAGCAATTAAAAAAGAAATTGGTAAAGAACCAAACAAAGGTGTAAACCCTGACGAAGTTGTTGCTATGGGTGCTGCAATCCAAGGTGGCGTAATCACTGGTGATGTTAAAGACGTTGTATTATTAGACGTTACACCATTATCATTAGGTATCGAAATCATGGGTGGACGTATGAATACTTTAATTGAACGTAATACTACTATCCCAACATCTAAATCTCAAGTATATTCAACAGCAGCAGATAATCAACCTGCAGTAGATATTCATGTATTACAAGGTGAACGTCCAATGGCATCAGATAACAAAACATTAGGTCGTTTCCAATTAACAGATATTCCACCAGCTCCACGCGGTGTACCACAAATTGAAGTAACATTTGATATCGATAAAAACGGTATTGTTAATGTAAATGCTAAAGACTTAGGCACTAATAAAGAACAAAATATTACTATCGAATCATCATCTTCATTATCTGATGAAGAAATTGATCGCATGGTAAAAGATGCCGAACAAAATGCGGAAGCAGATAAACAACGCCGTGAAGAAGTTGATTTAAGAAATGAAGCAGATCAACTTGTATTCCAAATCGATAAAACATTAGAAGATCTTGGCGACAATGTAAGTGAAGATGACAAAAAAGATGCTCAAGACAAAAAAGAAGCATTAAAATCTGCACTTGAAGGCGAAGATATTGAAGAAATTAAATCTAAAAAATCTGAACTAGAACAAGTTGTTCAACAATTATCTATGAAAGTATATGAACAAGCTCAACAAGCTGCTCAAAATGGTCAAGGTGGCCAAGATGCTTCAACTCAACAAGATGATACAGTTGAAGATGCTGACTTTAAAGAAGTAAAAGATGACGATGATAATAAATAAGATACTCATCTAAATCACAGACTAAGATAAGTCGCTCAAAAAGGGGCTAGGACATTCATTCGTCCCAGCCCCTTTTTATCCTTAAATTAAAAAGGAGAGATTGGATTGGCAAAAAAAGATTATTATGATGTATTAGGTGTCAGTAAAAGTGCTTCTAAAGATGAAATAAAAAAAGCGTACCGTAAATTATCAAAAAAATACCATCCAGATATTAATAAAGAAGAAGGCGTTGATGAAAAGTTTAAAGAAATCACTGAAGCTTATGAAGTATTAAGTGATGAAAATAAACGTGCAAATTATGATCAGTTTGGCCACGCAGGAGCTCAAAACGGTGGTTTCGGCCAAGGCTTTGGCGGCCAAGACTTTTCAGGCTTTGGTGGCGGCGGTTTCGAAGATATATTCAGTTCGTTCTTTGGTGGCGCTCAACGTCAACGTGATCCAAATGCGCCACGTCGAGGAGACGATTTACAATATACAATGACAGTTACCTTTGAAGAAGCTGTTTTTGGTACTGAAAAAGAAATTTCAATACGCAAGGATGTCACTTGTCACACATGTGATGGTGAAGGTGCGAAACCAGGTACTAAGAAAAAAACATGTTCTTATTGTAATGGAGCAGGCCATGTTTCAGTAGAACAAAATACAATTTTAGGTCGTGTACGAACAGAGAAAGCTTGTCCTCAATGTGATGGTACTGGCCAAGAATTTGAAGAAGTTTGTCCAACATGTCGAGGTAAAGGGACAGAAACTAAAAATGTTAAGTTACAAGTGACAGTTCCTGAAGGTGTCGATAATGATCAACAAATTCGACTAGCAAACCAAGGTTCTCCTGGTGTCAATGGAGGCCCAGCTGGTGATTTATTTGTTGTATTCCGTGTAAAACCATCTGATACTTTCACTCGTGAAGGCGATGATATTCTATATAAACACAAAATCAGCTTCTCTCAAGCTGCATTAGGTGATGAAGTTAAAATTCCAACTTTAAATAGTGACGTTATGCTTACAATTCCTGCGGGGACACAATCTGGTAAGCAGTTCCGCTTAAAAGGTAAAGGTATCAAAAACGTTCACGAATATGGTTATGGCGATTTATTTGTAAATGTAATCGTTGAAACACCTACAAAATTAAATGAAAAGCAAAAAGAATTGCTAAGAGCTTTTGCTGAAGAAAGTGGCGAAACTGTTAATGAACAATCGTCTAACTTTAAAGATAAAGCTCGCCGATTCTTTAAAGGAGATTAACTCTCATGAAATGGATAGAAATCTCTGTGACTGTTAACAATGATGCAGAATCAATTGTTTCATCTGTATTACAAGACTTCGGTTCTAATGGTGTAGCAATAGAGGATTCTAATGAAATCAATCATCATCACGAAGATCGATTTGGTGAAATTTTTGATTTAAATCCTAATGATTATCCTGATGAACATACGATTATTAAAGGATATTTTAATGAAGATCAATTTAACACTTCATTTAAAGAACAACTAGAATCACGCTTAAAGTCTATTCCGGAAGTTGATACGACGGTTTTAAAGATTCAAGTTAATACAATGGATGAAACAGATTGGGAAAATGAATGGAAAAATTATTATCATCCATTTCAAGCTTCAAACCGATTTTTTATTGTGCCAAGTTGGGAACTAGTTGATAAAACAGATGATTATCTGTATATCGAATTAGACCCTGGTATGGCGTTTGGCACAGGAGATCATCCTACAACAAGTTTATGTTTAAAAGCATTAGAAACTATAGTCAAACCTGATGATGAAGTGATTGATGTGGGTACAGGCTCAGGAATTTTAAGTATTGCTTCATTTTTACTTGGTGCTCAAAAAATTAAAGCGATTGATTTAGATGAGATGGCGATTAAAGTCGCTAAAGAAAACTTTCAAATCAATCATTGTTTAGATGCAATTGACACGACAACGGGTCATTTACTTCAAAATGAAACAGCGCAATACGATGTTGTCATCGCTAATATATTAGCGCATATTATCGAAGAAATGATTACCGATGCTTATAAGCATACTAAGGAAAACGGCTATTTCATTACGTCAGGCATTATAGAAGAAAAAGAACAAAATATAACTAGTAAAATGATCGAAGCTGGATTTAAAATTCATTCAGTTCAACATGATAACGGTTGGGTTTGTATCATTGGACAGAAGGTGGCATCATAATGCAACGCTATTTTTTAAATAAAAACGCTGATTTAAATCAGCGTTTTTTCATAGATGATAAAGAAGATGTGCATCATATTGTAAATGTGATGAGAATGAGTGTTGATGATTTAATCATTGTTAATTTTAATAATGCTACGTACAAATCTAAAATTTGTAATATCACCCAAACTATTGAAATAGAGACTATTGAATGGATGCCAATGTCTACTGAAATGCCTGTAGATATTACTGTTTGTAGTGGCTTAATTAAAGCAGATAAGTACGAGTGGATGATACAAAAAGCCACAGAACTCGGTGCAACTTCTTTTATTGCTACTCAAATGGACCGCTCAATAGTTAAACTAACAGAAGCTAAATCTGATAAGAAAGTAGCAAGATGGCAAAAAATTGTTAAAGAAGCAGCTGAACAAAGCTATAGACAAATAATTCCAAAAGTTAAATATGTCTCGAATTTAAATCATGTTTATGATATGATTAGTGAATATGATTATGTACTTTTAGCATATGAAGAGACGGCAAAAGAGGGTGGAAATTCTCAATTTAAACAGATTATTAAAAACTTAAAGAATGCATCACGTATTCTTTTGATATTTGGTCCAGAAGGTGGCTTTTCAGAAGATGAGATCCAAACCTTTGAAAAGAAGGCCACACGAGTCTCATTAGGAACAAGAATATTAAGAGCAGAAACAGCTCCCCTTTATGCATTAAGTGCTATAAGTTATGAAATAGATTTAATGGGGTGAATATATGTCTACTGTAGCTTTTCATACATTAGGTTGTAAAGTAAACCACTATGAAACAGAAGCCATTTGGCAATTATTTAAAGAGGCTTCTTATGATAGAGTTGATTTTGAACAAAATGCTGATGTGTTTGTCATTAACACATGTACTGTTACAAATACTGGCGATAAGAAAAGTCGTCAAATTATTCGTCGTGCCATTCGTAGAAACCCTGATGCAGTTGTTTGTGTAACAGGTTGTTATGCTCAAACATCTTCTGCGGAAATCATGGAAATTCCTGGCGTTGATATTGTAGTTGGTACGCAAGATCGTCATAAATTATTAACGTATATTGACGAGTATCAACGCGAACGTCAACCGATTAATGGCGTAAGTAATATAATGAAAAATAGAACTTATGAAGAATTAGAAGTGCCATATTTTACAGACCGTACACGTGCCTCACTTAAAATTCAAGAAGGTTGTAATAATTTCTGTACTTTCTGTATTATCCCTTGGGCGCGTGGTTTAATGCGTTCACGTGACCCTGAAAAAGTGATTGAACAAGCAACACAATTGGTTAACTCTGGCTATAAAGAGATTGTGTTGACTGGTATTCACACAGGCGGTTATGGTCAAGATTTAAAAAATTACAATTTAGCGCAATTATTACGTGATCTTGAAACTGTAGATGGACTTGAACGAATTCGTATTTCTTCAATCGAAGCAAGTCAACTAACAGATGAAGTGATTGAAGTGATTAAACAATCAAGTAAGGTAGTACGTCATCTACACATTCCACTTCAATCAGGTTCTGATTCAGTATTAAAACGTATGCGCCGCAAATATTCTATGGCACATTTTTCAGAACGCTTAAAACAACTAGAAAAAGCGTTACCTGGCTTAGCAGTAACGAGTGATGTTATTGTAGGTTTCCCTGGAGAAACTGAAGAAGAATTCCAAGAGACTTATGATTTCATTGTAAATCATCAATTTTCTGAATTACATGTTTTTCCATATTCCTCTCGTATAGGTACACCGGCTGCACGAATGGATGATCAAGTCGATGAGCAAATTAAAAATGAGCGTGTGCATCGTCTGATTGAATTAAGTAATCAATTAGCAAAAAATTATGCTTCGAATTTCGAAAATGATGTCCTTGAAGTAATTCCTGAAGAAAAAGGTTCTGGAGAAGGCATCCTTGTAGGTTATGCAGATAACTATATGAAAGTAGAATTTGAAGGTGATGAAAGTCTAATCGGTCAAATTTGTAAGGTTAAAATTACGCAGCCTGGTTATCCAATCAATAACGGTCATTTAGTTCGAGTTGTTGAACATGCGACGAATGAGTCAGAACAAAGTGTTGCACTCTAAAAATATGAATTAAAAAAATCAATGTTTGTAGATTGACCAATATACTAAATTAATTTATACTATTATTTACATGGTTTATCGATCATGTAAACATGAATATGAAATAAAGCTTTCTTGATATTTGGAGGGAGGGAAATACAGATGTCTAAAACAGTAGTCCGTAAAAACGAATCATTAGAAGATGCATTACGTCGTTTTAAACGCTCAGTTTCAAAAAGCGGTACAATTCAAGAAGTTCGTAAACGCGAATTCTATGAAAAACCAAGCGTAAAACGTAAGAAAAAATCTGAAGCTGCTCGTAAGCGTAAATTCAGATAATTCATCGGATGTTGAACTCCCTCAACATAAAATATAGATAAAAGACTAAGGATAAAAGTGTATTTCACGCTTTTACCTTAGTCTTTTTTATTTTGTAGTACTTTAATTATCATCATATACAATTAAGAATGACTATTATATTAATTAATGTACTATTATATTCTATTTGTTTCATGTATACTAATGTTAAGAAAGGAGGGTTACACACATCTATACATTAATACATATGCCAATGTTGTTGTTTAGTTTAATAAACAACAACGTATTCACAATGTTAGGGCAAGCTTTAACTTCCTCAACATTAACACTTATTTTAACGTGCATTGTATTTTTAGGGTTTGTCTATCAGCTGTATTCAAAACGTATCAATGGAGTAGGCATTCTTGCTGTTTTAGCGTTATTATTACTGTTTTTAGGATTCATCATTGAAGGCAGTGTATCATTAATAACAATTATCCTTTTTATTGTTGGTGTCATATTTATCGTCCTTGAATTATTTATTATGGGGGCAGTATTAGGGATAGTTGGTGTCATTTTAGTGGTTATTAGTATTTTGACAATGGGAAATAACCCTTTAATGATGTGGTTTAACGTTGTTGTGGCACTTTTATTAACAAGTATCGAATGGGTGATTATCGTGAAATTTTTCAAAAAAAGAATATCATTTTTTGAAGATGTCATATTAAATGATTCCACTAACAAAGAATCTGGTTACACTTCTCATAATGACAATTCACATTTATTAGAAAAAGAAGCGATGACTTATACAGATTTGCGTCCTTCTGGTATTATTTTACTGGATAATGAACGAATTGATGCAGTTACTGAGGGCTCGTTTATTTCGAAAAATACGAAAGTTAAAATAATTGAAGTTGAAGGAACTCGGGTTGTTGTGAGAGAAATTCATTCAAATTAAGGAGGAAACAACATGGTAATATCTGGCCTTGTTACATTTATTATTATTGCTGTTATTATTATAGTAGCATTACTTGTCTTATTTTCATTTGTACCAGTTGGTTTATGGATTTCAGCCATCGCTGCTGGTGTCAAAGTAGGTATTGGTTCGTTAATCGGAATGCGTTTGCGTCGCGTATCTCCACGTAAAGTGATTGGACCTTTAATTAAGGCGCATAAAGCAGGATTACAACTAACGACGAATCAATTAGAATCACATTACCTTGCTGGAGGTAACGTAGATCGTGTGGTTGATGCAAACATTGCAGCTCAACGTGCAGATATTAATTTACCATTTGAACGAAGTGCTGCGATTGATTTAGCGGGTCGTGACGTTTTAGAAGCAGTACAAATGTCGGTAAACCCTAAAGTGATTGAAACACCTTTTATCGCTGGTGTTGCTATAGACGGAATTGAAGTTAAGGCTAAGGCTCGTATAACAGTGCGCGCTAATATTTCACGATTAGTAGGTGGTGCTGGAGAAGATACGATTATCGCACGTGTAGGTGAAGGTATCGTATCAACAATCGGTTCAAGTGAAAAACATACAGAAGTCTTAGAAAATCCAGATAGCATTTCAAAAACAGTTTTAAGTAAAGGTCTTGATTCTGGTACAGCTTTTGAAATTTTATCGATAGATATTGCCGATGTAGATATTAGCAAAAATATCGGGGCAGATTTACAAACTGAACAAGCGATTGCAGATAAAAATATTGCCCAAGCTAAAGCAGAAGAGCGTAGAGCAATGGCTGTAGCTCAAGAACAAGAAATGAAAGCGCGTGTTCAAGAAATGCACGCCAAAGTTGTTGAAGCAGAAGCCGAAGTACCACTTGCTATGGCTGAAGCATTACGTTCTGGCAATATAGGTGTTAAAGACTATTACAACTTAAAAAATATAGAAGCTGATACTGGCATGAGAGAAGCGATCAACAAGAGTGCACATTCAGAAGATCAGTCACATATGCCAGAAGAATAATGATGAGGTGATTGCATGTCAATAGGTACGATTATATTTATCATAACGATTGTCATTTCTATTATAAGTGCAATTGGAGATAAAAGTCATAAAGATCGCCAAAAGAAAAATAAACCTAATCAACCGCAATCTCCTTCATCAAATCAACCAGAAGAAAAAGAGACATTTTTCGATAAAGTCGAGAAAAAATTAAATGAGTTAGAAGATCAATACAGTGAACCACAAACTAAAGAAGTCGTAGAACAAACAGACTATGAGCCGCCTAAAGAACCTAAACAACAAACTACTTCACCTTCTTTAGAGCCATCAAATACAGTATCTTCAAAGCAACAACAAGATGAAGAGAACAAGAAAGCGTTACAAGCTTTATATGAAATGCAACTTTCTCAATTAGATAGAGAATTTGATCAAGCACATAAAAAAGAAAAAGCTAAAATTGAACAACGTGCTTTGCGTATTATGAATGATCCTCAATTATCTCATCGTACAAAACGAATGAAACTTGAACAATTAAATGTACGAGAGGCAGTTAAATCTTCAAACAAAGCAATGACGTTTTCTGAAAATCCGGTGGTTAACGGTATCATTTGGTCTGAAGTGATTCAAAAACGTAAGGAATTGTAAACGGCACTGATATATAGCGTTAAGGTTTTGAGAAACTGATTAACAGTGTCCCAACCTCGATAAAGACGATGAAGAATGTGAATCAAACACATTCTTCATCGTTATTTTTATTTAAAAAGAAGACATTTATAATAACTTCAAAAAACGTGATATAATGGGGATGAATGATTGTTAATTATTGCAACAAATAATTTGAATTTGATACATTAATCTTAACACTAATTGTAAAGGAGATACTTTATGCCTGAAATTATTCAGATTGAGGACATCCATCAAGCTCAAGCTTTACTAGGAAATAATGACGAACATATTAAACTCCTTGAAGAAGCATTTGATGTGATGATTCACGCAAGAGGCCAAGAGGTGGCGGTAAAAGGTCAAAAATTAAATGATGTTTCCAATGCGGAACGCGTCTTAATCAACTTATTAAAAGTGATTGAACAGGGAGCTACGATTTCTGTTAAAGATGTACAGGCAGCTATTAAAATGGCTAAAAATGGCCAAATCGAGCATTTGATTGATTTATATGAAGAAGAAATAACAAAAGATGCCTATGGTAAGACAATTCGCGCAAAAACAATGGGGCAACGTATGTATATTCATGCGATGAAAAACAATGATTTGGTTTTTGGAATAGGACCTGCTGGAACTGGTAAAACTTTTTTAGCCGTCGTCTATGCAGCTAAATCCCTACGTGCTGGACAGGTAAAACGTATTGTATTGACGCGACCTGCAGTTGAGGCTGGGGAGTCTCTTGGATTCTTACCAGGTGATTTAAAAGAGAAAGTAGATCCTTATTTGAGACCGTTATATGATGGTTTACATACCGTTTTAGGGGCAGAACAAACCGCACGACTCATTGAACGAGGTGTGATTGAGATTGCGCCACTTGCCTATATGCGGGGTCGTACTCTTGATGATGCGTTTGTTATTCTTGATGAATCTCAAAATACAACCCATGCACAGATGAAAATGTTTTTAACACGTTTAGGTTTTGGTTCTAAGATGGTTGTGACCGGCGATCGTACTCAAATTGATTTACCTAAGGGTGTTAAAAGTGGCCTTATTGAAGCAGAACAACGTTTAAAAGGGATTAAAGGTTTAAGTATACAGCATTTAGATGAAACAGACGTTGTACGTCACCCACTAGTTGGACGTATCATTACGAAATATGAGGAGGATTAATGATGTTTACAATAGATTTTTCTGACCATACTGAACAAGTCGACCCTAAATGGTTTGATCATATAGAATCATTACTCAATTTCGCTAAAACAAAAGAAGGTATAGAAGAAGAAGCTGAATTATCTGTCTCATTTGTTGATAAAGATGAAATTCAGTCCATTAATAAAGAATATCGAAATAAAGATAAAGTGACAGATGTCATTTCGTTTGCTTTTGAAGAAGAAGAAGACGTATTTGTTGGCATGGATATGCCTAGGGTGTTAGGAGATATTATTATTTGTACTGATGTAGCTAAAGAACAAGCTAATACTTATAATCATACTTTTGATAGAGAGTTAGGCTTTTTAGCGCTACATGGTTTCCTGCATTTGTTAGGTTACGATCATATGACAGATGAAGAAGAAAAAGAAATGTTTGGTCGACAAAAAGAAATTTTAAATGAATATGGATTAACTAGAACATAGTGACACGATTTAAACATGCATTTCAAGGATTTCTAATACTGTTAAATAAGGATCGTAACTTTCTATATCATATTATATTTGGACTCATTATTTTTGTGATTGCTTTAATATTTCAATTAAACACCGTTGAGTGGATATGGATTTTAGCAGCAATATTTTCCGTATGGATTACTGAAACAATCAATACGGCTATAGAGTTCACTGTGGATTTAATTACCAAAGATTATCAATTACTGGCTCAATATGCTAAGGACGTCGCAGCATTTAGTGTATTATTAAGTGCATTATTTGCGCTTTGTGTAGGTCTTATCATATTTCTACCAAAAATAATTAGACTAGGAGAAATTTATGGAATATACTAATCAACATTTTGAAGAAGTAAGAAAAGCACAACAAAATGCTTATGCTCCATACAGCGGCTTTAAAGTGGGAGCTTATTTAGTGACTAAAGATGGCCAAACTTTTTATGGTGCTAATGTAGAAAATGCAGCCTATCCTTCTTGTATCTGTGCAGAACGATCTGCATTAGTAGCTGCCATTTCTAAAGGTTATCGTCCAGGAGATTTTCAATCGATTACGCTAACTGTAGATAGTAGTTCAATTTCCTCACCTTGTGGTACATGTAGACAAGTACTTAATGAATTATGTGATAGTGATATGCCTGTATATATGACAAATCAAACTGGGGAGATGAGGGCTTCTACAGTAGAGCAATTATTACCATATGGATTTTCAGGAAAGGATTTATAATTAATGACACATTTTAAATCAGGTTTTGTAACGATTATAGGTAGACCTAATGTTGGTAAGTCTACGTTTGTTAATCGTGTTATTGGTCATAAAATTGCAATTATGTCTGATAAAGCACAAACAACACGCAATAAAATACAAGGTGTAATGACCAAAGAAGATGCTCAAATTATCTTTATGGATACGCCGGGCATTCACAAGCCTAAACATAAATTAGGAGACTATATGATGAAGGTAGCTAAAAACACCTTATCTGAAGTTGATGGAATTATGTTTATGGTCAATGTCAATGAACCTATAGGGCGGGGAGACCAGTATATAATAGATATGCTAAAAGAATTAAAAACCCCCGTTTTCTTAGTGCTCAATAAAATTGATTTAGTTCATCCTGATTCGCTAATGCCAGCAATCGAATCTTACCAAGAATATATGGATTTTGCCGAAATAGTCCCAATTTCTGCTTTAGAAGGGCACAATATTGATCATTTTCTTGAAACCTTAAAAGGCTATTTACCAGAAGGTCCACAATACTATCCTGAGGACCAAATTTCAGATCACCCTGAACAATTTGTCGTAAGCGAATTGATTCGAGAAAAAGTGTTAGAAACGACGACTGAAGAAATACCACATTCCATTGGTGTCAATGTTGAACGTATGATTCAAGAAAGTGAAGATCGTGTTAGAGTAGAAGCAATTATTTACGTTGAACGAAATTCTCAAAAAGGCATTATTATAGGAAAAGGTGGTCAGAAACTTAAAACAATAGGCCAACGTGCTAGAAGAGATATTGAGCATCTATTAGGATCGAAAGTCTATCTTGATTTATGGGTTAAAGTTCAAAAAGATTGGCGTAATAAAGCGAATTTTATTAAGCAATTAGGCTATGTGGAAGACGAGTAGAGAAATTGCGGTGATAGCGTGTTAGTCAAACAAAAAGGGATTATTATAAAAGTGGTTGATTATGGTGAAGCTGATAAAATTATTACGATTTTAAACGAACATGGTGCTAAAATTCCGTTAATGGTAAGAAGAGCTAAAAAAGTAAAATCAGGCTTACAAGCCAATACTCAGTTATTTGTGTATGGGTTATTTATTTATAATCAATGGCGTGGCATGGGCACTTTAAACTCGGTGGATGTCATCCATTTAAATTATGAACTAAGACAAGATATTTATGTCTATAGCTACGCCGCTTTATGTCTTGAAGTAATTGACAAATCGATGGAAAATAATGAGGTTAATAAACAATTATATCAATTGATGACCTTTGCGCTTGAACGCATTCATAAAGGGGTTTCAGCGCAACTGATTTCGAATATTGTTTTACTTAAATGTATTCGCTATTTCGGATTTGATATTCAATTGAATCGATGCGCTGTTACTCATGATACCAATCCATCAACCTTTGTGGCATATAGTTTTAAATACAATGGTGTTTTATCACAACAGGCGTTACACGAAGACCCTCACGCAGTGCCATTATCTAATAAAACCATTTATCTCATTGATGTATTAAAAAATTTACCACTTGATAAAATAAACGAGATCAACATTCATCAAGATATTATTGAAGAAATGTCTTCCTTTATTTTATTATTATACCGAGAATATGCAGGTGTATATTTTAAGAGTCAACGTTTAATCAATCAGTTAACGCGTTTAGAAAAAGAATAAAAAATTGGCCAAAGATAAAATGAAATCTTTGGCCATTTTTTTATATTAATATTTAACTTTTTCAGCTAAAAATGCATTAAGTTCGCTAATTGGCATACGAACTTGTTCCATAGAATCACGATCACGAACAGTCACTTGTTGGTCTTCTAAAGAGTCGAAATCAAATGTAATACAATATGGTGTACCGATTTCGTCTTGTCGACGGTAACGTTTACCAATTGATTGTGATTCATCAAAATCAATTGTAAAGTCACCACTTAATTGTTCGTACACTTTAATTGCTTCCTCTGATAATTTTTTACTTAAAGGTAAAACTGCTGCTTTATAAGGTGCTAAGGCAGGGTGGAAACGTAAAACAGTTCTAGCTTCTTTGCTGTCTTCAACACCTTCTTCATTGTATGCATCACATAAGAATGCTAATGTTACACGATCAGCACCTAATGATGGTTCAATACAGTATGGTAAATATTTTTCGTTTGTTTCTGGATCATGGTATTTAAAGTCTTCGCCAGAATGTTCACTGTGTTGTTTAAGGTCATAGTCCGTACGACTGGCAATACCCCATAATTCTCCCCAACCAAATGGGAAACGATATTCAATATCTGTTGTTGCATTAGAATAATGAGATAATTCATCTTCATCATGATCACGTAAACGAATATTATCATCAGTTAAACCAAGATTTGTTAACCATTCAGCTGCAAACTCTTTCCAATAATTTTGCCATTCGATTTCGCTACCTGGTTTACAGAAGAATTCAAGTTCCATTTGCTCAAATTCTCTTGTACGGAAAATGAAGTTACCAGGTGTGATTTCGTTACGGAAAGATTTACCGATTTGACCAATACCAAAAGGTAATTTTTTACGCATAGCGCGTTGTACATTTTTATAGTTTACAAAGATACCTTGAGCTGTTTCTGGTCGTAAAAAGATTTCGTTTGTAGAATTTTCAGTAACACCTTGGTATGTTTTAAACATAAGATTAAATTGGCGAATATCTGTCCAATTTGATGTACCACTTACAGGACATTTAATCTCTTCTTCTTCAATGATGCGTTTCATTTCATCAAAACTTAATCCATCAGCAACAAAATTTTCGTCACCTTTTTCATTAAGCATATATTCTTCAATCAACTTATCGGCACGATAGCGAATTTTACTATCCTTATTATCAATCATAGGATCATTAAAGTTGCCAAGGTGACCAGAAGCTTCCCAAGTTTTAGGATTCATTAAAATTGCAGAATCTAAACCAACGTTATATGGTGATTGAGAAATAAATTTTTTCCACCAAGCTTGTTTAATGTTGTTTTTAAGTTCAACACCTAGAGGACCGTAATCCCATGTATTTGCTAAACCACCGTAAATTTCACTTCCTGGAAATACGAATCCTCGATGTTTTGCTAATTGAACAATAGTATCCATATTTTTTTCCATAAATGTCACTCCTTTATCAATATAAAAAATCCCAAGGCAAAGAATATATACTTTGTCTTGGGACGAATTATCATAATCCGCGGTTCCACCCAACTTAGTGTAGCCACTCACTTATATTTAAAATGATTAATTAGCCATTTAAAGTGTTAAGCTTGCACCGCCCTTAACTCGCTTAATGTTAATTTTAGGATATCTTATTTAGAAAGGCAAGTAAAATCATAATTGTATCCATTATTAATAAAAGTTATAATAGGGGAGTATGCAAAAGAAAGATAATAGGTTAAATAAAATTAAACTTTCAATTATAGAACATTCCATTTATGAGTACCATTGACGCTTGATATCTATTTTATCTGAGATTAAATATAATGCTAATATTTAGATAAGGAGGTAGTTCTGCTATTTAATTAGCATAACCCTAATCGGTTTTAAATAGACAGAGTAACAAATAGAACTTAATCAAAGACAAGAGCGTATTGTAGAGATTGTGAAAAGTAATGGCCCTATAACAGGTGAAAATATTGCTAAACATCTTAATTTAACACGTGCTACATTAAGACCCGACTTAGCTATTTTAACCATGGCAGGCTATTTAGAAGCACGACCTAGAGTAGGCTATTTTTATTCAGGAAAATCCTCAACTGAATTATTGACAGAAAAGCTCAAACAATATGTTGTTAAAGACTATCAATCTCATCCTATAATATTAAAGGATAATGTAACGGTTTATGAAGCGATTTGTTCCATTTTCATTGAAGATGTAGGAACTTTATTTATCGTCAATGATGATAATGATTTAGTTGGGGTATGTTCAAGAAAAGATTTATTACGAGCTTCGATGGCTGGTCAAGACATTCATACATTACCGGTCAATGTCATTATGACGCGTATGCCAAATATTATTATTCTTGAACAAGATGACCTTGTACTCTATGCGGCAAAACAGATGATCACTAAGGAAATTGATTCAATTCCTATTGTGAAGACTAAAGACAATGGAAAATATGAAGTGACTGGCCGTATTTCTAAAACAACTATAACTAAACTTTTTGTATCCTTGTTTGATGAATAGGAGGAAGGTAAATGACAAAATATAAAATTATTATCGCATCGGATTCTGTAGGGGAGACAGCTGAATTAGTAGCTAAGGCGTGTATCTCTCAATTTAATGGTGCAGAAGATACTACACAAATCTTAAGATATCCATATATCGAAAGTGAAAAAAATATTGAAGAAGTCATTACTGTCGCTCGAGAAAATGAAAGTATGATCATCTATACTTTAGTGCGCCCTCATATTCGTGAGACTATGGAAAAATATATTCAAAAATACGATTTGAAATCAGTCGATATTATGGGACCTATGATGCGATTAATGGAAGATAGTTTTAATCAGCAGCCATTAAATGAACCTGGTATTGTACATAAGTTAGATGAAGATTACTTTAAAAAGATTGAAGCAATGGAATTTGCGGTCAAATATGATGACGGTAAAGATCCTAAAGGGTTACCTAAAGCTGATATCGTTTTAATCGGGGTTTCAAGAACATCTAAAACACCTATTTCTCAATATCTAGCACATAAACGATATAAGGTAATGAATGTACCTATTGTTCCAGAAGTTACGCCGCCTGACGCATTGTTTGAAATTGACCCTCAAAAGTGTATTGCGTTAAAAATAAATCCGGAAAAATTAAACGCAATCCGTAAAGTTCGTTTGAGTCAGCTAGGGTTATCGAATTCGGCACGTTACGCTAATGATGAGCGCATTGAAGAGGAAATTAATTACTTCAATGATATTGTAGAAAAGATTGGTTGTCCTGTTTTAGATGTATCTGATAAGGCAATTGAAGAGACTGCCAATAATATTATTCAGTTGATTGAGCAAAATCATTCCATTTCATAGTAAAAAACGGTATAATGACTGAACTATTTGAGTTTATTTAAGAAATAAAATGTCAATTGTAGAATTATGGTGGTAAAATGAGTATCTCACAAGAGGTCATTAATGAAATTAAATCAAAAACGGATATTTTAGATGTTGTTAGCGAGTATGTTAAGTTAGAAAAAAGAGGACGCAATTATATTGGATTATGCCCTTTTCATGATGAAAAAACACCATCATTTACAGTATCTGAAGATAAACAAATTTGTCATTGCTTTGGTTGTAAAAAGGGAGGGAATGTTTTTCAATTTATACAAGAAATTGAAAATGTTTCTTTCTCAGAAGCTGTTGAATCACTAGGTGAGCGTCTTAATATTAAGGTTGAAAATAGTGCTCCTACAGCTGAACATCATATTGCATCAGATGATTTAACAATGATAAATATGCATGAAGCATTGCTAGAATATTACCATTATATGCTTAAGAAAACAGTTGAAGGCGAAAAAGCACTCACCTATTTGTATAATCGTGGGTTTACTGATAAGATGATTGAGCAAAGAAAAATTGGTTTTGCTCCAGATTCTTCTCATTTTGCGACAGACTTTATGCAAAAAAAGGGCTTTGATTTACATCTTGGATATGAAGCCGGTATATTATCAAGAAATGAAGTAGAATTTAATTATTATGATCGGTTTAGAAATAGAATTATTTTTCCATTAAATAATGCTCAAGGGAGAGTAGTAGGGTATTCTGGGCGTACCTATACGAATCAAGAACCGAAATATTTAAATTCCCCAGAAACACCTATCTTCCAAAAACGAAAATTATTATACAATCTTGATAATGCTCGTAAAGCTATACGACAAAATGATGAAGTTATTTTGCTTGAAGGGTTTATGGACGTGATTAAAGTCGCTAATTGCGGTGTTCATAATGTGGTCGCCACGATGGGAACACAACTATCCGATGAACATATCACGTATCTCAGAAAATTATGTAGTCATGTTACTTTGTTGTTTGACGGTGATTTTGCCGGTCATGAAGCTACTTTAAAAATTGGCCAAATGCTATTAAAACAGCAATTTAATGTGTTTGTTGTTCAATTACCAAAAGAAATGGATCCTGATGAGTTTATTGAGCAATATGGGGCAGAACAATTCCAAGCATTTTTAAATAAAGATAAAAAGTCTTTTGTATCCTATAAATTAAATTATTACAAAAATGAAATCCAAAATAATGATTTATCTTATGAAAAACATTATAAAAGCTTTCTATCTGATGCATCGTTAATTCAATCTGACATCATTAAAAATAAGGTGTTTAACGATGCTTCTGAATTGTTTAAAGTAAGCGTAGATCGTCTAATTAAAGAAGTAGAACAATTAAATCCTAATATAAAAAAACAATCAAAAAACTATAATCAACCCTCCATTGCATCATATGTGACAAATAAAAATGAAAAAGCAGAATGTGCTCTATTAAAGCATTTTCTTAATGAAAAAGATATTTTCGATAAATTTTATAATGATATTGAAGATACAGACTTTACAAATGAGTATTTTAAACGTATATTTAATATTTTACGAGAGTATTTTTCAGAGCATGAATCATTTTTAATGAGTGATTTTATGTCATATATTGAAGAGGACGATTTAAAGGAAGTATTAATGTTCTTAGATGAATATCCTCTTAATCATGAACCGTTTGAATACGAAATTGAGGATTATATTTCAACTATGACTGAACATCGTCATTCAGACTCAATTGAATCTCTCTATGAAAAATTAAAAGAAGCTACGAGAATTGGAGATATTGAATCCCAAAAATACTATTTAGAAATGATTGTCAATAAAAAAAGACGGAAATTGAAGAGTCAAGATTAATTTCGGGAGGCCTTTTTATGTCAGATAACCAGGTAAAAGTAATAAAAAAAGAAACCATAGATCCGACACTCACATTAGAAGATGTGAAAAAGCAACTTATTGAAAAAGGGAAAAAGGAAGGTCATCTTAGTCACGAGGAAGTTGCTGATAAATTACAAAACTTCGATATGGATTCAGATCAAATGGATGAATTCTTCGATATGATTAATGATAATGACATCCAATTAGTGAATGAAAAGGATAGTAATGATACGGATGATAAATTAAATCCGAATGATTTGAGTGCCCCACCAGGAGTTAAAATCAATGACCCAGTACGTATGTATTTAAAAGAAATTGGGCGTGTAGACTTATTAAGTGCGCAAGAAGAGATTGAATTAGCCAAACGTATTGAACAAGGTGATGAAGTGGCTAAGTCAAGATTAGCAGAAGCTAACTTGCGTCTTGTTGTTAGTATTGCTAAACGTTACGTAGGACGAGGCATGTTATTTTTAGATTTAATCCAAGAAGGTAATATGGGATTAATCAAAGCTGTAGAAAAATTCGACTTTAGTAAAGGATTTAAGTTTTCTACTTACGCAACTTGGTGGATTAGACAAGCGATTACGCGTGCGATAGCTGACCAATCTCGAACAATTCGTATACCAGTGCATATGGTTGAAACGATTAATAAATTAATTCGTGTGCAACGTCAATTACTACAAGATTTAGGGCGCGATCCAGCACCAGAAGAAATCGGTGAAGAAATGGATTTACCACCTGAAAAGGTACGCGAAATTTTAAAAATTGCCCAAGAACCTGTTTCATTAGAAACACCAATTGGTGAAGAAGACGACAGTCATCTTGGTGATTTTATTGAAGACCAAGAAGCTCAAAGTCCGTCAGATCATGCAGCGTATGAATTATTAAAAGAGCAACTTGAAGACGTATTAGATACATTAACTGATCGTGAAGAAAATGTATTACGTTTACGCTTTGGATTAGATGACGGGCGTACACGTACATTAGAAGAAGTAGGCAAGGTTTTCGGTGTGACACGTGAAAGAATCCGTCAAATCGAAGCAAAAGCTTTACGTAAGTTAAGACATCCAAGTAGAAGTAAACGATTAAAAGATTTTATGGACTAAATAAAGGAAGTTAGGACAAACTTGCAAGTAATCGCTTTTTAGGTTTTAAATTGCATGATATGTTGTCCTAACTCTTTTTGCATTATGAGGAGATTACAATGATACCAATTAATAAACGGTTAAAAGAGGTTAGTAAATACATTAAAGGAGAAACGTTGTTAGATGTAGGTTCAGACCATGCTTATCTGCCTATTTATTGTTTAAATCAACAAACCATTCAATCGGCTATTGCCGGTGAAATTATTAAAGGACCATACAACGCTGCGGTTAAAAACGTAGCACTATACAATTATACTGATCAAATTGATGTGCGTTTTGGTAGTGGATTAACGATTTTAAATCCTGATGATTACGTTGATACAGTGGCTATATGTGGTATGGGCGGCCCATTAATTACCAAAATATTAAAAGAAGGTTTTTCTTATTTAAATAATCAACCCCGTTTTGTTTTGCAATCAAACATCCAATCTGAACCGATTCGACAATTTTTACAAGCGCATCATTATCGCATTATTGATGAAACTCTGGTTAAAGATCGTCAACATATTTATGAAATTATTGTAGCTGAACCGGGCGAAATGACTTTATCGCAAAAATCCTTACGTTTTGGTCCGTTTTTAGTACAAAATCAAAATGCATTATTTAGAGAAAAATGGGAAAGAGAATATGATGCATTAGAGGCGATTAGACAGCAGTTGAACCCAACATTTCATAGTGATAGGTATGAAGAAATTAGCAATAAACAATCTGAGATAAAAGAGGTGTTAAGTGAGTTATGAATATAAAACAATTCTTATCAATACTAGATGCCAATGTGCCATTTAATTCTGCAGAATCTTGGGATAATGTTGGTCTGTTAATTGGTGATGAATCAAGCGAAGTTGATGGTGTGTTAACAGCTCTGGATTGTACAGCAGAAGTTGTCGAAGAAGCCATTGATAAAAAATGCAATACAATCGTTGCCCATCATCCGTTAATTTTTAAAGGAGTAAAATCAATCGTTAATGATGGCGCTTATGGAAAAGTATTATATCAACTAATTCAAAATAATATTAATTTAATAGCACTTCATACAAATCTTGACAATCATCCTAATGGTGTCAATGCGATGTTAGCGGATCGAATGGGTCTAAATCATATAGAACTTTTAAATCAAACTAAAGAAACGTATTATAAAGTACAGGTTTATATTCCTAAAGACAATGCTAAGGAATTAAAAGATGCTTTATCTGATCATCAAATTGCGAAAGAAGACGACTATGAATATTGCTTTTTCAATACTCAAGGGGATGGCCAATTTAAACCAGTGGATCACGCGAATCCAACAATTGGTACACTTAATCAGATTGAAACAGTTGAGGAAGTAAAAGTAGAATTTATGATTCATGCTTCTCAAATGAAAGAAGTGACTAAATTGATTCATCAATACCATCCTTATGAAGTACCTGTATTTGATATCATTCCAATGGAGCGCTTATTAAATAGAGGATTAGGGATGATAGGAGATTTGGATGACACATGTTCTGTCGAGGATTTTGTGAAACATGTAAAATCCAATTTGAATATTGACAGTGTTAAATATACTGGATTTAAGGATGCTACGATTAAAAAAGTAGCTATCATCGGAGGCGCTGGTATCGGCTTTGAATATCTTGCTAAACGTATGGGAGCAGATATTTTTATTACTGGAGATATTAAACATCACGAAGCATTAGATGCTAAAACAAACGGCGTTAACTTATTAGATATTAGTCACTATGGTGAGTATGTTGTAAAAGATGGACTTGTTACATTATTGCATGATTGGGTAGGCGATATCGAAGTGTATGCGTCTCAAGTTGATACAGATCCATTTCATTATATGTAAGGATAAAAATAAGCCTAGGAGTATGAACTGTTTCTCCTAGGCTTAAATTTTTATTATTAAGATGATTATTCCATAATTTTTACGGGTTTTGCTTTCTTAATTTTAGGAAGTATTTTTTCTACAGGTACGTTAGATTCTATTTTAAATGTTTCTGGGTTAGATGGATCATAATTTTTTAAGAAATTAATAACCTCTTTTACAATTGGCGTTGGTGTTGAAGCTCCGGCGGTAACAGCAACTGTTTCCACACCTTCAAGCCAAGATAAATCAAGTTGTGTGATATCAGCAATACGATGAGATGTGGTATGAGCGATATCAGTTGAAACTTGCGCCAGACGGTTAGAGTTATTACTTTTTGGATCTCCAACGACAATTAATAAATCAGCTCCATCTGCTTGTTCAGCAACAGCTTCCTGTCTTACTTGTGTCGCCTGACAGATTTCTTTATGTTGTTCAATATGAGGATATTTTTCTTGTAAATCTTCCATTAAATGCATGACATCCCACTGAGACATTGTTGTTTGGTTCGTTACAATGAGTGGATATTGAATTAAATCGTCTGGTAAAGCACTCACGTCATCTTTTGTTTCAACTAAATGAACGACATCGGGTGCTACACCAACTGCGCCTTCTGGTTCTGGATGTCCCTTTTTCCCAATGTAAATGACATGATAACCTTCAGATCTTTTTTGTCTAATAAGTTCATGAGTATTTTCAACATCGGGACAAGTCGCATCAATGCATGTTAATCCTTTTTCTTTAGCACGTTTTTTTACTTGAGGTGAAACCCCATGTGCTGTAAAAATAACTGTTCCTTCATCGATTTGATCTAATATTTCTAATCTATTTGGTCCATCTAAAGTAATGATACCATCAGTTTTGAAAGCATCAGTGACATGTTTATTATGCACAATCATACCTAATATATAAATTGGACGTGGTAAATTGGGGTCTAAAGATGCATTGCGTGCAATAACCATCGCATCTACTACTCCGTAACAATAACCACGAGGTGTTATTTTAATAATTTCCATATATTCACGTACCTCCTTCAATAGCTCATTATATCAATTTGACACAGGCTTTTAAATCAATAAACAACAATTAAAATGTTAAAGAATTTTGTTATAATGAAGGGTAGAAAAAGTGATTTACAACTAAATGATAAGACCCATTTAAATCGAAAATCAGTATTGCATTCCAATTCGAATCCTTTATAATATAGAGATGAATTTTAAGGAGGCCCCAAATATGGCACAACACCCATTTGAACAATATCGTTTTGATTCGGAGATGATTGAAGCAATCAAAGCGCTTAATTTTAAAAAACCAACAGAAATACAACAACGTGTGATTCCAAAAATGATGAAACGGACAAATATTATTGGACAATCACAAACTGGGACTGGTAAATCCCATGCGTTTTTACTACCATTATTTCAACAAATAGATGCTAATATTGAGGAACCTCAAGCAATTATAGTAGCGCCAACGAGAGAACTAGCATCACAACTTCATCAAGCAGCTCTACAATTAAATGAATATAAAAAGAATGTTAAAGTGAGTTTATTTATAGGTGGTACAGATTTTGAAAAAGATGTTCAAAAAACAACTTTTCAACCTCAATTAATCATTGGCACACCAACACGTATTAATGATCTTGCAAAAAAAGGGGCATTGCATGTTCATTTAGCACATTATTTAGTGATTGATGAAGCAGACCTGATGATCGACTTAGGATTAATAGAAGAGGTAGACCAAATCGCAGCAAAACTTGATAAAACAGCAAATATGGCAGTATTTAGCGCTACAATTCCACAATCTTTACATTCATTTTTAAATAAATACTTGGAGCAGCCTGAGTTTATTCAGATTGATCATGCCTCAATGAATAAGAAGAGTATTGAATTTTATCTGGTTCCTACCAAAGGGGTCGATAAAGTTGAAAAAACTAAAAAGCTGATTGATATCCTTAATCCATATTTAGGTATCATCTTTTGTAATAGTCGAGAAAGTGCGAATGATCTTGCAGAGCATTTATTGGAATCGGGCATTCAATTTGGTATGATCCATGGCGGTTTAAGTCCGAGAGAACGTAAACAACAAATGAAACGTATTCGTAATTTAGATTATCAATACGTGATCGCAAGTGATCTTGCTTCTCGTGGTATTGATATTGAAGGCGTGAGTCATGTTATCAATTTTGAAGTACCTAATGACATTAATTTCTTTACACATCGTGTAGGAAGAACAGGTCGAGGAAATTACAAAGGTGTGGCAATTACTTTATTTACACCTGATGAGGAAGGATTAATTCGACAAATAGAAGAAAAAGGTTATCATTTTGATACCGTAGACATCAAAGATGGGGAATTAAAACCTGTCAAATCACATAATTCTAGAAATTTAAGAAAAAAACAGGATGATCACATTACGCAAAAAGTAAAACACAAAGTTAGAAGAAAATCGAAAAATAAAGTGAAACCTGGATATAAAAAGAAATATAAACAAGAAGTTGAACAACTAAAACGTCAAGAAAAACGTCAACATCGCCGTAAACAAAATCGTTTAAACAAAAATAAAAAGTGAGGGAATGAATTATGTTAATCGGATCGCACGTTTCAATGAAAGGTAAAAAAATGCTAGAAGGTTCAGCAGAAGAAGCACACAGTTATGGTGCCTCTACATTTATGATTTATACAGGTGCGCCACAAAATACACGCAGAAAAGCAATAGAAGATTTAAATATAGAAGCAGGACATAAAGCAATGGAAAACTATGGGCTAAGTAATATTGTGGTCCATGCTCCATATATTATTAATATTGCAAATACAAAAAAACCAGAAGTCTTCGAATTAGGTGTCGATTTCTTACAAAATGAAATTGAACGCACAGAAGCAATAGGTGCAAAAGATATTGTGTTACATCCTGGTGCTCATGTTGGTGCTGGTGTAGACAAGGGTATCGACCGTATTATCGAAGGCTTAAATGAAGTCCTCACAAATCAAAATGATGTACGTATTGCTTTAGAAACAATGGCAGGTAAAGGATCAGAAATTGGACGTACATTTGAGGAGTTAGCACGAATTATTGATGGTGTACATCATAACGAGAGATTATCAATATGTATGGATACATGTCATATTCATGATGGCGGCTATGATATTGTGAATGATTTCGATGGCGTATTAAATGAATTTGATAAAATTATCGGTGTGGACCGTATTAAAGTGCTGCATGTGAATGATAGTAAAAATGAAAGAGCTGCACATAAAGATAGACACGAAAATATTGGTTTTGGGCATATTGGATTTGATACTTTAAGCTCTATTGTCCATCATCCTCAATTTAAAGATATTCCTAAAATATTAGAAACACCATATGTAGGGGAAGACAAGAAAAACAAAAAACCACCGTATCAACATGAAATACAATCATTAATTAACAATCAGTTTGATCCAAACATGAAATCAAATATTATGTCTAATTAATTTAAGAAATTAGGGCAACATCGTTTATGTGAGATTAGAAAATAATACATTTAGACAAATGAGGTTGGGATAAAAGCGTTCAGTATTTGAGCAGAAGCGAACGAAGTAAAGAACGACTTGGTTTAGTTAGTCGTTCTTACAAATGTGTCAAAGCACATTTGATCATTTACAATACGTCAAATTTTGGCGAATCGTGAACTTTTTGCCGAAAATCCTGCTTTTAGGACACCGTTAATCGGTTTTTCAGAGCATTATTACTTTATGTCTCAGCCCCTTGCTAATTCCAAGCTATGATGTATTATTTTCAAGCATAATCGTTGATGCTCTTTTTTATTAAAGAAATATCATTCGTAAACATTACTATTTACAATATAAGCCAAGAATTGTATAGTATTGAAATGAGGTGAGTTGATGGCACAGCCAATATTTGAATTAAAAAATATCGACTTTTTTTATAATCATAAAAAAGTACTTGAAAATATAAATATTAAAATTAACAAAGGGGAATTTCTAGCAATTGTTGGTCCCAATGGGGCTGGAAAATCGACCATACTTAAACTGATGTTAGGTCTATTAAATATTCAAAATGGTGAAATTTTAGTTGAAGGGGAAACGTTCAATAAAAAAACATCTTCAGATAAAATTAGCTATGTATCACAAAAAGCAGCATCGGTAACAGCAGGTTTTCCAGCTACTGTTAAAGAAGTAGTCATTAGTGGTTTAACACGTAAAAAAAGTTTATTACGGTGGTTTAATCATAATGATGAAGATAAAGTCGATGCAGTATTAAAACGATTAAATATCCTTAATTTAAAAAATAGAAATATCGCTTCACTATCAGGTGGCCAACAACAACGTGTATTAATTGCGCGCGCACTCGTATCTAATCCTTCTGTCTTAATTTTAGATGAGCCTACAAATGGTATTGATGCAAAACATGTAGGAGAGTTTTATCAGACCTTATCACATCTTAAAAATGAAGGTGTAACCATTATTCTTGTAACACATGATATTGGGGTAGTAGCTGATACTGCAACAAAGGTAGCTTGTTTAAATAAGCATCTTCATTTCCACGGGACAACTACAGAGTTTAAATCTCTAGATGAGGTAGAAATTTCAAAAATTTATGGTCATCCAATTAAATTTGTTGATCATAAACATGATAGGGAATGTTGTTTATGATAGATGCTTTGTTGAATTTTGAATTTATCAGATACTCGTTTATTAGTGGATTATTAATCGGTCTTATTGCGCCGCTTATTGGCACATTTATTGTTGTACGAAGGCTATCATTAATTGCTGATGCGCTGAGTCACGTTACACTTGGTGGCATATCTTTTGGTATGTTTTTAATATCATTTTCACCATTATTTGCTACGCTCAATCCAATTTGGACAGGTATTATTTTTTCGATTATTGGTGCGTTACTCATTGAAAAATTACGTACTTCTTATCAGCATTATCAAGAAATCGCGATTCCTATTATTATGAGCGCTGGTATCGGGTTAAGTGCCATTTTTATTTCTTTAGCAGATGGTTTTAATCAAGAAATTGTGGGATTACTCTTTGGTTCAATTAGTGCTGTTTCGGTAAGTGATCTTATTACAATTATTATTATTGCGGTTTTAGTCATACTATTTATTATGCTTTTCTATAAGGAATTATTTACGTTATCTTTTGATGCTGAGTATAGTAAAGTCATTGGCGTGCCAAAATGGATTCAATTTTTATTTATTGTTGTTGTTGCATTAGTTATTTCTGCTTCAATGCGTGTAATAGGTATTTTATTAGTAAGTGCATTAATTACATTGCCTGTCGCAATTGCGATGCGTTGGACAAAAGGATTTAAACAATTCATCATGATTAGTATTTTAATAGGAGAATTTGCAGTTATCGCAGGTTTAATTACCGCCTTTTATATGGATATTTCTCCAGGCGGTGTCATTGTCGTTATTTTAGTAATTTTGTTATGTCTCACACTTTTCTATCAAAAAATGATGGCAGGAAAGTTCAAAGGAGTCGATAAAAATGAAAACTGATGAAGCCATAAAAATTTTAAAACAAAATGGTCATAAATACACAGATAAACGCAAAGATATGATTAATATTTTTATTAATGAAGATAAGTATATCAATGCTAAAAAAGTACAAAATGAAATGAATGATCATTATCCAGGTATTTCGTTTGATACAATCTACCGCAATCTTCACCTATTTAAGACGTTAGGTATTATAGAAGGCACAGAAATGGACGGAGAGATGAAGTTCCGTATTGCGTGTACGGCACACCATCATCATCATTTTATTTGCAAAGCATGTGGGGATACGAAGGTTATTGAAATGTGTCCAATGCCTGAAATTCAACGTCAATTGCCTAATGTGGATATTGAGACGCATAAATTAGAAGTTTACGGTATTTGTGAAAACTGTAAATAATAAAAAACACCCTCTTAACGACGGTTTGTGATGTGCACCCCATAAAGTTAGATTTTTTAGTCCAACTTTTGGGGTGCACATCATTTGTAAGAAACCTGTTAAGAGGGTGTTTTAATTACTAAAATTATTTTGTTTCTTGTGTTTGATTACTTTCCCATTCTGCAGCAAGTTTATCAATTTCTATTTTTAGTTCGTCTACCATTGTTTCTTCAGGTACTTTTCTAACAGTTTTACCTTTCATAAATAGCAATCCTTCGCCTCGAGCACCAGCAATACCAATGTCTGCTTCACGTGCCTCACCAGGTCCATTAACAGCACAACCTAAAACAGCAACTTTTAATGGTACTTGTAACTTTTCGATATACTCTTCAACTTCATTAGCAATTGAAATTAAATCAATTTCGATACGACCACAAGTAGGGCAAGCAATTAATGTTGCAGCATTACTTGCTAAACCAAATGTTTTAAGTAAAGACTTTGCAACCTTAACTTCTTCTACTGGATCAGCAGATAATGAGATACGGCATGTGTTCCCAATACCTTGAGCTAAAATAGCACCTAATCCAGCTGAAGATTTAACAGTACCATTAAATAAAGTACCACTTTCAGTAATTCCTAAGTGTAATGGATAATCAAATGCTTGAGCAGCTTTTGTATATGCTTCAATAGCAAGATTTACATCACTTGCTTTTAATGAAACGATAATATCATGGAAGTCTAACTCTTCAAGAATTTTGATATGATGTAAAGCACTCTCAACCATACCGTCAGCAGTAGGGTAGCCATATTTTTTTAGAATATGTTTTTCAAGTGAACCTGCATTGACACCGATTCGGATAGGAATACCTTTTTCTTTACATGCTTCTACTACTGCTTCTACTTTTTCACGACGTCCGATATTACCTGGATTAATACGAATTTTATCAGCACCGTTTTCGATCGCGATTAATGCAAGTTTATAATTAAAATGAATATCCACAACTAAAGGAATATTGATTTGTGCTTTTATATCTTTAATTGCGTGTGCGTCTTCTTCGTTCGGACATGCAACACGCACAATCTGACAGCCTGCTTCTTCTAATCTTTTGATTTCAGCAACTGTAGCTTCAACATCATGAGTTTTTGTCGTTGTCATACTTTGGATAACAACTTCATCAGCGCCACCAATTGTTAAATTGCCCACCTTAACGGGACGCGTATTTTTACGATGTGTCATTTCAGCCATGTTATAGACTCCTTTATTACATAATTTATATTGAAAATGCATATTTGACCAACTAATGCTTCAATGATAGTTTTCATTATACAATAAGATCCAATCATAATTCAAAATAATGTGATTTAGCGGTTTATATGTTTAAAAACTTAAAAACGAGATATATAAATAATAGAAATAAAACTTACTGTGGCATATTCAATATTGCTTGTTAAGCATATCTATTGTTTATGCTGACACAAAGTTGTTACAATTAGGATGAATCAAATATTAGGAGGATGATTAATTATGGCTTTTGAATTACCTAAATTACCTTATGAATATGATGCATTAGAACCTTATATTGATAAAGAAACAATGGAACTTCATCACAGCAAGCATCATAACACTTATGTAACAAAATTAAATTCAGCTGTAGAAGGTTCAGATTTAGAAAATAAATCATTAGAAGACCTTATTGCTAATGTTGATAGCTTACCAGAAGATAAGAAAACAGCAGTACGCAATAATGGTGGCGGTCACTTAAACCACTCATTATTCTGGACTTTATTAACTCCTAACTCTGAAGAAAAAGGCGAAGTTGTTGATAAAATCGCTGAAAAATGGGGCTCATTAGATGAATTCAAAAAAGAATTTGCTGATGCAGCTGCAGCTCGTTTTGGTTCAGGTTGGGCTTGGTTAGTTGTTAACAATGGCGAATTAGAAATTGTAACAACACCTAACCAAGATAATCCAATTTCTGAAGGTAAAACACCAATCTTAGGATTAGACGTTTGGGAACATGCTTATTATTTAAAATATCAAAACAAACGTCCTGATTATATCGCAGCATTCTGGAATATCGTAAATTGGGAAAAAGTAGACGAATTATATAAAGCAGCAAAATAATTCAACTTACTTTGCTCAACACACAGGTTCAGTAAGAACCTGTGTGTTTTTTCTTTAATCAAATTCAATACCATACATAGCGATAGCAGTTAAACATTTGACTCTTTTGGAACTTAAATACCAATCACATTGTTTATCCTCAGTATCTTTATTCAAATTCTATTGATACTCTGGTAAAATGTTAGCTAAAATGTGAGATTTAATATATTATTTTATACAGACAATCTATTTGAATAGAGGTAGGTATCATTGCTAAAGCGTCTGAAAAATAAAACAAATGATGAAAAGATGCGCTTTTTAATGAATAAGCGTGTCAACTTTTTATTTGCAATTATTATTCTAATTTTTATTATTATCGTCTTGAGGCTTGGTTACCTCCAAATTGCACAAGGTGCTAATTATACACAAATGATTAGAGATAGTGAAAATGTCACTGTTAATGAATCAGTTCCAAGAGGACGAATATTAGACCGAAATGGTAAAGTCATCGTAGATAATGCATCGAAAAAAGCAATTACATATACAAGAGGAAGAACAACGAATCAAGAAGAAATTCTTAATACGGCTAAGAAATTATCTAAGCTCATAGATATGGATACTGATAAAATTACAGAAAGAGATCAAAAAGACTTTTGGATTCAAAAAAACCCTAAAAAAGTTGAACAACTTATGAAAGATGAACAAAAGTTATATGAAAATGGGGATCTATCCCAAGAAGATTATGATCAACAATTACAAGATAAGATTACGAAAAAAGACTTAGCACAACTCTCCGACGAAGATATGCAAGTACTCGCTATTTATCGTGAAATGATGCAAGGTTCTACTTTAAGTCCAAGAACAATAAAAAATGAAGACGTCACAGATAAAGAATACGCTGCAGTTTCGCAACAACTTTCTGAACTACCAGGCATCAATACAACCATGGACTGGGATAGAACGTATCCATATGGAAGTACCTTACGCGGTATACTTGGTGATGTGTCAACAACAGAAGAAGGGTTACCTAAAGAATTAACTAAAAGATATTTATCACAAGGTTACTCTCGAAATGATCGAGTAGGAAAAAGTTATCTAGAACTTCAATATGAAAATATATTACGTGGTAAAAAGAAAGAAATGCGTTATACCACAGATAAGTCTGGTGCAATTATTGATTCGGAAGTAGTGAATGAAGGTTCACGTGGTGATGATTTAGTATTAACCATCGATATAGACCTTCAGGAAAAAGCAGAATCTTATTTAGAAAAACAAATTTCAAAATTGCGTTCAGAAGGTGCGAAAGACATGGATTCAGCGCTGATGGTTGTTCAAGATCCGAATAATGGTGATATTCTTGCTATGGTCGGAAAACAAATTGATAAGGACGGCTCATTAACTGATTATGATATCGGTACTTTCACGTCACAATATGCAGTAGGGTCTTCAGTTAAAGGCGGTGTGCTTTTAACTGGATATCAAAATAATGCGATTAACGTCGGTGATGAAATGGTAGATGAACCACTTACGTTTAATGGTGGTTTAACAAAACGCTCTTACTTTAACCAAGATGATAGTATACGCATCGATGATAAAGAAGCATTAATGCATTCGTCTAACGTCTATATGTTTAAAACAGCGTTAAAAATTGCTGGTTTAGATTTTACACAAGGTATGAATTTACCTACAGATGTTACAGAACCTGGTCAAAAATTACGAAAAGGCTTAAGTCAAGTTGGTTTAGGTGTTAAAACAGGGATCGATTTACCAAATGAGGTTAGTGGTCAGATTGAACCGTTGACTGATAATCCAGGTAGTTATCTAGATTTAGCTATTGGACAATACGATACGTATTCACCATTACAACTATCACAATATGTATCTACAATTGCTAATGACGGTTATCGTATTCAACCACATTTAGGTAAAGAAGTGCGAAAAGCTACGAATGAAGATGATTTAGGTCCAGTTAAACACACAATAAAAGGGAAAGTCTTAAACCGTGTAAATAATACCGAAGAGGAAATCAATCAAGTTCAAAAAGGATTTGAAATGGTCTTTAATGAAGTTGATGGTACAGGTTATGCAAGTTTCCATGACACTGATGTTAAATCTGCTGGTAAAACTGGTACAGCTGAAGTATTCCAAGATGGCGAACCACGTGTTAATGCCACATATATAGGCTATGCCCCAGTGGATGACCCGCAATTATCATTTTCAATTGTTTACTCTAACCAACCCGTTCCTGAACCATGGTTAAATGGTGGCGATTTAGGTAGAGATGTTCTAAATTATTATTTTAAATAACTAAAACCCTTTATGTAGAATGGTTACAGAGACTGGGACACCGTTAATCGGTTTTCCAGAGCATTAGCGCTTTATGTCTCAGCCCCAACCCATTCATACATAAAGGGTTTTTCTTTTACATAAGTATTTACTTAGTCATCAAAATCATGTTTTTTATTAAAAAAAGCAGTCTCAAACAGAATTAACATAAACTTTACATTAGCTTTATTGGGTTTTTACAAAAGATTTGTATTCTAAGAGTGTAATCAATAGTTAGTCATTATATTTTAGGAGGATGTTTCAATGAAAAAATGGCAATTAGTTGGATCGACAGTCGTAGGTGCTTCATTATTATTAGGAGCATGTGGTGGTGCGGCACAGGAATCTAATAATGGAGATGAGAATGGAGCACAAGATACAAATGTTGAAGGTACAGTAAAAGGGAATGGTTCTTCGACTGTAGCGCCAATCATTGAAAAATTAAACGAAGATTTTTCTTCACAATATAACAACGTCACTTTAGAAAATGTTACATCAGGAACTGGCGACGGATTTAAACAATTTATCGCAGGAAGTACGGATTTCTCAAATGCCTCACGTCCAATTAAAGACGAAGAAAAACAACAATTAGAAGATAAAAATATAGATTATACAGAATTTGAGGTTGCTCAAGATGGTTTAACCGTTGCTATTAATAAAGAAAACGATTTTGTTGATGAATTAACTTTAGACGACTTAAAAAGTATTTATTCAGGTGAAGCCACAAAATGGTCAGATGTAAATTCAGATTGGCCAGATGAAGAGATTCAAGCATTTTCACCTGACCAATCACATGGTACATATGACTTTTTTACTGAAGAAGTAATGGGAGACGGTGAAATCAAAGCTGAAAAGAACCAAAATACAGACGTTATTGTTAGTTCAGTAAAAGATAATAAAGAAGGTATTGGTTTCTTTGCTTATAACTTCTTTAAAGAAAATGAAGATGATTTAAAAGCAGTCAAAATCGTTGATGATAAGGATAAAGCGATTGAACCTACGGAAGATTCAATCCAAGATGGTTCTTATCCATTAAGTCGCCCTTTATATATCTATGCAAACAATCAAAAATTAAAAGATAACGATGCATTTGCTGAATTTATGAAATTTGCTTTAAACGATAAAGGTGAAGCTGCATCTGCAGTAGATTACGTCGCATTACCTGAAGACAAATATCAAGAGCAATTAGATAAACTTAACAAAATCACAGGCGATGAAAAATAACATTAATTCAATAGCTAATATAAAGGAACATTAAAATGTGTTATAGGGGTGAGACATTACGATGTCATAACCCCTATATCCATTTATTGGTAACTAAATTAAAATAAACATCATTTCAGATAAAACATACTCTTTTAGTGTAAAGGAGCAAACGATATGAGTTCTCAAAACAATATTCGTGAGATGATTCGAAAAAATGATTCTGGATCTTCTCTAAGTAATAAACTAATGCCGATTATTCTTTTCTGTATAGCGATTATTTCTGTATTAACAACTATCGGCATTGTCATTACCTTATTAACTGAAACAATTACATTTTTTACAAGAGTTTCATTCAGCGATTTCTTTTTAGAAACTGAATGGAATCCATTTTCTTCAGACCCTAAGTACGGTATTTGGGCGCTAATCGTAGGAACCTTAAAAATTACTATTATCGCTACGATTTTTGCAGTACCAATTGGAATAGGCGCTGCAATTTATTTAAGTGAATTTGCCTCTAAACGTTTCAAAAAAGTGGTTAAACCAATTCTTGAAATTTTGGCCGGGATTCCAACTATTGTCTATGGGTTCTTTGCATTAACGTTTGTAACACCAATTTTAAGAGCGATTTTTCCTGCCATTTCAAATTTTAATGCTTTAAGTCCTGGTTTAGTCGTAGGTGTAATGATTATTCCAATGATTGCAAGTATGAGTGAAGATGCAATGTCTTCTGTACCTAATAAAATTAGAGAAGGTGCATTAGGTTTAGGTTCTACAAAATTAGAAATGATTTTTAAGGTTATTATTCCTGCAGCAACTTCTGGCATTATGGCATCGATTGTGTTAGCAATCTCAAGAGCGATTGGCGAAACGATGATTGTATCATTAGCAGCTGGTTCTAGCCCTTCATTTGATTTTAGTTTAACGGAATCAATACAAACAATGACTGCATATATCGTTCAAGTCTCACAAGGGGATGCAACAAATGGTTCAGATCTTTACTACAGTATTTATGCAGTAGGTTTTACTTTATTTATCTTTACACTCATTATGAATTTCATTTCACAATGGATTACTAAACGTTTCAGAGAGGAGTATTAATATGGGATTAATTGATCAATCAGCTGTAGAACAAAAGCTCTCTGGCCGCGCTACAAAAAATAAAGTATTTAAAGGTATCTTTTTCGCTTGTACTTTAATTGGCCTTATCGTGTTGGTCATTTTATTAATCGATATTTTAAGAAAAGGGATACCTGTGATGGGGACAGAATTTTTCACAAATTTCTCTTCTTCATCAGCAAGTTCTTCAGGTGTTAAAGGCGCTTTAATTGGTACGTTATGGCTAATGGTCACGTTAATACCTATTGCTTTAGTACTAGGAGTAGGGAGTGCCATTTATTTAGAAGAATATGCGAAAGACAATGCTATTACAAAGCTGATTAAGGTAAATATTTCAAATTTAGCTTCAGTGCCATCTATTGTATACGGTTTATTAGGTGCAACCATTTTTGTAGCTTTATTGAAATTAGGCAATTCAGTCTTAGCCGCTGCACTCACTTTATCGTTATTAATTTTACCTGTCATTATTGTCGCCAGCCAAGAAGCTTTACGTTCCGTACCCAATTCAGTTAAAGAAGCTTCTTATGGTTTAGGTGCAAATAAATGGCAAACGATTAAAAATATCGTCTTACCAGCTGCAATACCAGGTATTGTAACCGGAGTTATTTTAGCAATATCAAGAGCAATTGGTGAAACAGCACCACTTGTAGCAATTGGTATTCCGACTATTTTATTACGAACACCTAATAGTATTTTAGATTCTTTCCAAACATTACCGCTTCAAATTTACGATTGGGCAAGAAAACCGGGTATGGACTTTGAAGCTTTATCTTCAGGCGCCATCATTGTCCTATTAATTATTCTATTAATTTTAAACAGTATCGCAATTTTTATACGTAATAAATATTCAAATAATGCAAGATAGATATTATTGAAATGGAGTTTTTAATATGTTGAATACTAAAACAAGAAATACAGACGCACAAACAACTGACAATACATTTGTCGCAACATCACAAGCGCAACAAGACAAAGACACTATAAGTGATGCACAAAGACGCATCGTATATTCTACACAAAATCTTGATTTATGGTATGGAGAGCAACATTCTTTAAAAAATGTTAATTTAGACATTCTAGAAAATAACGTAACAGCTATCATTGGACCTTCTGGATCTGGAAAATCAACTTATGTTAAAACCCTTAACCGTATGGTAGAACTAGTTCCAAGTGTTAAAACATCAGGAAAAATCTTTTATAGAGACCAAAACATATTTGATAAAAAGTATTCTGTTGAAAAATTACGTACAAATGTGGGAATGGTCTTCCAACAACCTAACCCGTTTCCAAAATCAATTTACGATAATATTACTTATGGTCCGAAAATTCATGGTATAAAAGACAAAAAAACATTGGATGAAATTGTCGAAAAATCATTAAAAGGCGCTGCAATTTGGGACGAATTGAAAGACAGATTAGATCAAAATGCGTATGGGTTATCAGGAGGTCAACAACAAAGGGTTTGTATCGCACGATGCTTGGCTATTGAACCGGACGTTATTTTAATGGATGAACCTACCTCAGCACTTGATCCTATTTCAACATTACGTGTTGAAGAACTCGTTCAAGATTTGAAAAAAGAATATTCGATTATTATTGTGACACACAATATGCAACAAGCTGCACGTGTATCTGATAAGACTGCATTCTTTTTAAATGGTTATGTTAATGAATACAATGATACAGATAAAATCTTCTCCAATCCGAGCGATAAACAAACAGAAGATTATATCTCTGGAAGATTCGGTTAAGATGACAATTATACGTAAAAGATACGAAGATGAATTAAATGACTTATTTCATGATTTACGTCATTTAGGTCTTCGTGTCTATTTTAGTATCCGTAGATCAATCAAGGTTTTAACTGATTCCGATATCAAACATGCAAGACAAATCATTAAACATGACCAATCCATTAATCAATTAGAAAAAAAGATCAACGATAAAGTCATCAGTTTAATTACACGCCAACAACCCATTGCAAAAGATTTAAGATTCATGATTGCTTCACTAAAAATCGCAAATGAATTTAAACGAATGGGTGATAATGCAGCCAATATTGCAAAAATAAGAACACGCGCACGTTTTACAGATCATTATATTGTAATGCGACTTGAAACGATGGGTAAATTAGCACTTCTAATGTTAAAAGATCTACAAAACGCCACTTTAGAAAATGATTTAGAGCTTATTATAGAAATCATTGAAAGAGATGTGGACATAGACGATTTATATAAAGATATCGTCAATACAACTTATTTAATTGATAATGATCCATTTGTCGCAGGTCAAGCGCATCTTGTTGCTCGATATCTAGAGCGAATAGGGGATCATATTGTCAATGTCGCTGAACACGTTTACTTTTATCTATCTGGCGCGTTGTATGAATCCTATGAAAAATAATCCTTTCATATTTCCTTTGAAGATGATATGATAATAAAGTCGTATTTATAGAGGAATAGGAGGATAAGTATGAGAGTTAATATTACACTTGCTTGCACAGAATGTGGAGACCGTAATTATATTTCTACAAAAAATAAAAGAAATAATCCAGAACGTGTTGAAATGAAAAAATTCTGTTCACGCGAAAACAAACACACGTTACATCGTGAAACAAAATAATATGATTTAATCTTGGACTAGAACAAATTTAAATGTTCTAGTCATTTTTGTTTTGATAGACATATTACTTCTTTCCATGACAGTCACCGTTAATCACGGTATAATAAGAGTAGTATTTTGGAAAAGGAGCATCTTTTTATGGATAAGAAAGAAATACGTAAGACGACACTACATAAAATGAAATCCCTAGATGAATCTTCAAAAAAACAGGCAGACCATTATTTAAAAGAACAACTTTTAAATCATTCAAAGTATCAGTCAGCACAGTCGATTGGTCTTGTTTTATCAATGCCTCATGAAGTAAATACAGATGCTATTATTGAACAAGCATTAAAAGATGATAAAAAAGTATTTGTACCTTCAACGCAATATCAAACTAAAACAATGAACTTTCAACAAATTTATAGTTTAGATCAAGTAGAAATAGATTCCAAAGGGATACGATATGTAAACGATGATACTCCTATTAATAACGAATTAGACTTAGTTATTGTGCCAGGTGTTGCATTTAATGATGAAGGGTATCGTGTTGGCTATGGAGGAGGCTATTTTGACCGCTATTTATCAACATATCGCCCTCAATCAATCAGTTTGATTTATGATTTGCAATTGTTATCTTCTATTCCTGTCGAAACATATGATTATCCTGTTCAAGAATTAATAATTGCTAATACATAAATATGGAGGGAAAGATGATAGCTAAAAAACAATTTTGGAAAACTGCATATTTGTGGATACGTTATTTTAATTATAGCTTTTACAAATATGATCATAACAAAGAAGAAATTTGGTTATTTAACCGAAAATCTGGTCGTTTAGCACTATTTAAATATGGTACTTTAACGACCCAAGCTTTAGATTTTGAAAAAGACAAACTTCAAGAAAATCACGATCAAATAAAACAATCGCTTGATTTAGATATTAAACAGTATGACATTTATATTTTTACAGACAAAGCATTTAATGAAACCACATATCAATATACACAACCTGTTCGAATAAAGTTTCACTGTATTCAGTCTAATAGTGCACTTTATAATTTAACGAATCATGTGTTAGTAAAGCGACTGATTGGGCAAGATGACAAAAAGACAACGACATATTATCAAAAACGTGTAACGAATCAAAATATCATTGAAACATCAATGTATCGGTTTACACCAGTCACTTATGCTTTAATTCTAATTAACATTCTAATATGGCTCTTTGTTGCGTTATTTACTAATGCCCGCTCAGACATCGATATTATTAATTTAGGTGCGCTGTCACATTTTAATTTTGTACAAGGTGAATGGTATCGTCTTGTAACATCTATGTTTTTACATTTTGATTTTGAACATATCTTGTTTAATATGTTATCACTCTACATCTTTGGAAAATTGGTTGAAGCAATTATTGGTCATTGGCAAATGCTCGTAGTTTATTTACTATCTGGTATATTAGGCAATGTGATTTCTCTTGTTTTCATGACTTCTAGTTTCTCGGTAGGCGCAAGTGGCGCTATATTTGGATTATTAGGTGCACTTGTAACACTGATGATATTGAGTAGACGCTTTACACGTAAAATGTTAGTTCAAGTGCTTATTGCAGTAATTATAATGGCAGTCATTACATTATTAATTCGTAACGTGAATATAGTAGCCCATCTTGCTGGTATTTTATCTGGAATGTTCATTGTATTCTTAGGTTATTTACACAAATATAACCGCAAATATTTCATTATCTTTGGTATTTTAGGGCTATTCATTCTCGGACTTTGTATTACTAAAATTTATCTGACAAAAACTGATAATATATATAACAATATCATTCAACAAGAGATGAATCGAGACAATTATAATGATGCAAAACATATGATTTCTAATACGATGAAACATAATTACGCAGATGATCAAACTTATGTGTTGTCAGGTATGGTGATTGCTGCACAAGATTCAAAAGCTGAGGCTATTAATGAATGGGAATCAGGATTACGACAATTTCCTAACTCTGCACATCTTAATTATATTTTAGCGCTTTCAGAACGTTCCTTAGGTGATGATGATAAAGCAAAAAAATATATCGATAAGGCTTATAAAGCAGATTCTGCTAATCTCAATATTAAAAATCTAAAAAATGAATTGGATGATTAAAATTGCAAACCGAATTAAATACTTTTTATGATGTTTTACAGCTTTTAAAAAAATACGGCTATATCATTTATTTAGATAAAGAAGAAGATAGGCTAGTGATGATAGAAACAGAGATAGAAAATTTATATCAACACGAACTACTGACTAGAGATCAATATGTACAGTCAAAGTTATTAATAAATCAAAGAAGGATGACACTCAAATGAAAAATGAAGTAATACTAGCTTGTGATGTTGGCGGAACAACATGTAAATTAGGTATATTTGACAGTGCTCTAAATATCATAGAGAAATGGGTAATCGAAACTGATATCACGGATACATCAGGACGTGTCATTTTACAGCAAATTGTAGAATCTCTTAATGCTAAATTGAAGGCTTTAGCTATTTCTGAAGAAGATGTATTAGGACTTGGATTAGGTATCCCTGGACCAATTAATTTTGAAGAGGGTTCTATTCATGGTGCGGTAAACCTAAATTGGCCGTATAAAGTTTATGTTAAGTCAATTTTAGAAGAGTTTGTTAATTATCCTATTGTAGTTGATAATGATGCGAATGTTGCAGCTTTAGGTGAAAAGTTTAAAGGTGCCGGAAAAGGCTCACAGGATGTCGTAGCGATTACCCTTGGGACTGGTTTAGGCGGAGGCATTATTTCGAATGATAAAATCGTTCATGGCCATAACGGTTCTGGTGCAGAATTAGGGCATATTCGTGTTGACTTCGACCAGAGATTTAATTGTAATTGTGGCAAGTCAGGATGTGTTGAAACAGTTGCTTCTGCGACTGGGGTAACGAACCTGGTTTACTTTTATTATCCTAAATTAACATTTAAATCATCTATATTAGAGTTGATAAAAAATAAGACAGTAACAGCGAAAGATGTATTCGATGCAGCTAAAGCAGGTGACCAATTCTGCATCTTTATTACAGAGCGTGTCGCACATTATATTGCATACCTTGCAAGTATGGTAAGCGTTACAACAAACCCGGAATATATTATACTGGGTGGTGGCATGTCTAATGCAGGAGATATTTTGATAGAAAATATTAAAACAGAGTATTATCATTTCACATTCACACCAGCTCAAGAAAATACTAAAATTGTGAAAGCAGAATTAGGAAATGATGCCGGTATCGTAGGCGCTGCAGGACTCATTAAAACTTATATTGAGGAAAAGGAGTAATTTAACATGGCAATTGTAGATGTTGTAGTAATCCCAGTTGGAACAGAAGGACCTAGCGTTAGTCAATATATCGCAGAAATTCAGACTAAATTGGAAGAATTTAAACAACAAGGTAAAATTGATTATCAATTGACGCCAATGAACACTTTGATTGAAGGTGATTTATCCGATTTATTAGAAGTAGTTCAAGCAATTCATGAATTACCATTCAATAAAGGTTTAGATCGTGTATGTACAAATCTTAGAATTGATGATCGTAGAGACAAATCAAGAAAAATGAATGATAAATTAACATCTGTTCAGAAACATTTAAAATAATTTAAGTGATTGTCGGAGGTTGTTTATGAAAATTTCTTGCTTAACATTAGGACCAGTAAGTACTAATACGTACTTTGTCGAAAATGAAGATGAAGTTTTGATTATTGATCCCGCTGCAGAAGCAGAAGTCATTATTCAGCACATTAAGGAAATTGACAAACCTGTTGCAGCCATTTTATTAACACATGCGCATTTCGACCATATTGGTGCTTTAGATGAGTTAATGTCTTATTATGAAGTCGAAGTATACATGTATCATGAAGAAGTTGATTTCTTAGATTCACCAGAAAAAAATGGATCACTTAAATTTAAAGAATTTGGTATTCCTACTGTCGAAAGTCAGGCTACACCAAAATTATTAGATGAAGGAGAACATGAAATGAGTTCTTTTCATTTTCAAGTGATGCATACACCAGGGCATTCTCCAGGTAGCTTAACTTATGTATTTAAGGATTTTGCTATTGTAGGCGATACGTTATTTAATAATGGTATTGGTAGAACAGATTTATATCGTGGAGATTACGAAACATTAATTGATTCAATTCAAGACAAGCTTTTCACATTAAATGAAACAATGCCACTTTATCCTGGTCATGGACCATCAACGACAGTTGAAGATGAACAAATGAATCCATTTATTTTTGGTTAAATAACAAGTAATTTGATCACCCCTTACGTGTTATAAAGTAAGGGGTGAATTTTTATGCAATTATTACTTGATAATGTTTTACAATATGCCATTCAACAACATGCTTCGGATATCCACTTTATACCTTCTCATAGTCAAGTAGAAGTTAAATTACGCATTCGAGATGAGTTAACATGCTATGATACGTTAAATCTTAATACTTATCAAAAGATTTTAACGTTATAAAAATTTCAAGCTGGACTAGACGTATCATCTCGCCATAAAGCACAAAGTGGGCGCTATATTTATGAATTTAAATCTCTTTATTTTTTAAGAGTGTCCACTTTGCCTTTAAACTTAGGTACTGAAAGTTGTGTAATACGCATAACACCACAATACTTTCAAAGTACTGCTAATGATGCAACTAAGGACATTAAACAATTAATGACCAAAAAACAAGGTCTCATTTTGTTTAGTGGACCGACTGGAGCAGGCAAAAGTACTTTGATGTATCAAATGGTCTTGTATGCTAAAGAAAAATTAAACCTTAATATTATAACGATTGAAGACCCTGTAGAACAAATACTAAACGGGGTCACCCAAATATCAGTCAATGAGAAAGCAGATATTACGTATGGCACATCATTAAAAGCTATTTTACGCTGTGATCCTGATGTGATTCTTATTGGTGAAATAAGAGATAAGAAGATTGCTAAAGAAGTGATTCAAGCGAGTTTAAGTGGTCATTTAGTTTTATCAACGATTCATGCTACTGATTGTAGTGGAGTAATTTTAAGGCTGTTAGAGATGGGCATTACTGAACAAGACCTTCTACAAGCAGTCAACCTCATTGTAAATCAACGTTTAATCACAACGAAGTCTTATCATCGAGAACTGATATATGAGACTATGAATAATACTGAAATTCAATATTTTTTAAATCATGATTATACACCTTCTCAGCATTTTAAAAGCTTAGGTGAAAAATTATCAAATCTAGAGAAAAACGGGGTTATAGATGAAGAAATTGTACACAAATATAAAAAATAACAGGACTAAAAGACAAATCTTAAAAAGTCATTTAATTATAATGGAAAGACTACAACCATTATTACTTCATGGTTTTACATTTGTAGAAGCAATGTCTTTTATATTTGAACAAATCGAACTTAAAGATAAAAATTATGAAAAGCAATTTTATGCATTATTAAATAGTGGAGCGAATTGCTATGAAGTATTTAAATTTCTATATTACCCAAGAACCATCCTCATGCAAATTTTCTTTGCCGAAAAGTATGGAACACTCACTGAAACTTTAAATACTTGCTATGACTATTACTATAACAATCGTAAGTTAAAACGAAAATTAATAAAGACCATTCAATATCCTATTGTATTATTCATTATTTTTTTACTACTAATTATGACTTTAAATATTACTGTGATGCCTCAATTTGACTACATGTATCAATCAATGGATTTAAAAACATCTTATTTGCAGTTAAGTATAAAAACTTTTATAACACATTTTCCCACTATATTTTTTATTATTTTTTTCATCATACTTTTGACAATTGAAGGGGTGAAAAGATGGCTGATCAAACGGCCTATGACTACACAATTGCATTTTATCACTTCCATTCCTTTCTTAAATAAATATGCAAGGCTACTTTTTACTTATCAAGTTGTGAATCAATTTACGTTATTTTTTAAAAACGGTATTCCTATGAATGATATCGTCATGATTTATGTGAATCAACATGAAAGTCATTTTTTAAATTTTATAGGTCAAACTCTCCTCAAAAATATGAAGGAAGGTGAAACATTTCCAACTATTTTACAAAAACTAAAGTGCTTTGATTCGAACTTTATAAAATACATTAAGCAAGGGGAACAAAGGGATAAACTAGATATTGAACTAAGTGTTTATAGTAAATTTTTAATTGATCATATTGAATCACATACACTGCGTCAAATTAACTTTATCCAACCTATTATGTTCTCCTTTATGGGTATTTTAATTATTCTTGTTTATCTTGTGATGATGTTACCAATTTTTGAAATGATCCAAACAATACAAAGTTAGGAGCTGAAGATATGAAACAAATATCAAAATATATTAAAAAGAAAAACGCTTTTACACTTATAGAAATGCTACTCGTATTATTAATTATTAGTGTATTATTAATTTTAATCATTCCAAATGTCGCAAAACAATCCGAGCATATCCAAAAAACAGGATGCAACGCGCAATTAAAAATAGTAGACAGTCAGATTGAAGCATATACGTTAAAATTTAACACTAAGCCAACCACTATTGATGATTTGGTTCGAGAAGGCTATCTTAAAGAAAATCAGAAAAAGTGTAAATCTGGACAAGCCATTATTATACGAGGTGGAGAAGCTGTTGCAAGTTAAAGGAGGTTTTACATTAATCGAAATGCTCATCGTAATATCAATAATCACGTTGATACTTGGTTTGTCTTTTATTAAACCTCCAAAGCTTTTTACAGAATATCAAATTAAACTGCAAGCTGCATTATTAACGAGTAAATTAGATTTTTATCAGGCAGAAGCTATTAAAAACAAATCAGATATATTACTTGTTTTTCGAAAAAAACAAAATGATATCAAAGTTGTGATGTTAAACCAAACTAAACCCCAATATATCCCACTAACCCCCTTGAAATTAAATAGTCATTCAAACTTAGATAATATTAAATTTGACCGGAATGGCAATATCAATAAATTTGGTACTTTGAAATTTAATTATTTAAACGAAAAATTTTCACTTATTTATCATATTGAACAGGGGAGGTACAGACTATCTTTTTCAAAATGAACGACGGTTTTACTTATATTGAAGCATTATTCTCATTATTTATTATAAGTATCTTAAGTTTATCGATGCTTTATTCATTAGAAGTTACACAACAAACTTATAACAATGCGCTTAGAGATTTAGAAGTTAGAAGAACACTGTTTAATATTATAAGCGTCTCTACTCCTCATGAAAGGACTACGATACAATCCTATGAAATTAAGCCAGAAAAGAACCGAATTTGTATCAAGAATCTTAAGACCACTTACAACTATTGTCAAAAACGTTAAAGGTTTTACGATGATCGAAACGCTCCTTAGTTTATTTATTCAAGTAATGATTATTATGTTAGTGCCTTTATTAATTCATAATCTGCGTAACTATAATGATATTATATATGATGACCATTCATTTCAAATTGAATTAATGATTAAAGATGTAGCTTACCATTTTCATCATACACCTATCGCAAACGTTCATATTCATCAAAATCGCATCGATATGGTTCAAAAAAATGAAACATTAAACTTTAAACTTGTTAATAATAAATTGATTAAATCTATCAATAACAAAGGAAACATAACGTTGTGTAATAACGTTAAATCGGTTAGTTACAAAATATTACAATCTAATCATTTAATCATGCATCTAACTTATTTGAAGGGAGATAAATGGCATGCCAAAGAGATTATTATCTAATTCCGGTTTTACGCTTCCCATTGTTTTTATGATTTTTAGTACTTATACTTTATTTATATCCTTTTATCTTATAATCTACGTTTCAAAATTAGAAACTATAAATGATTTAACGGATTATTATACAAATGAAATTTCAATCTTGTTAAAAGAAGGTGAACATAATGACTAATCGATATCCACTTATTTTCATTGGTTTTATGGGTGCTGGAAAGTCCTTTATAGGAGAACATTTTGCTAAGCAACATCATTTAAGTTTTATTGATTTAGACAATTATATAAGTTGGAGAGAAGATCGTTCGATTCCGAAGATCTTTCAAGAAGAAGGTGAATCCGTTTTTCGAGAACTTGAATTAAAATATTTAAAAGAAGTTGCAAATCACTATCAAGTTATAGCAACTGGTGGTGGCATTGTAGAAACAGAGGCTTCTAGAGAATATCTAAATGCATTAAATCAAAGGATTATTTGGTTAGATGCACCATTTGACACTTTATATGAGCGGGTTAAAGATGATCCAAATCGACCAAATGCAAAAGATAAAGATTATGACACTGTAAAACGCTTGTATTTAGGGCGTATTTCACGATATAATGAAATCGCATTCATTAGGTTAGATACAAATCAACAGTTATCACAGTTACTTAATGAACTTAATAAAATAATCTTTGCGAATGAACAATATTAGAGAGAATGGAGTAACCATCGCCGAAGGAGCAAGTTTTAAAACGAATCTCTCAGGCAAAAGGATAATATTGGGACGCAATCCTGAAGGGATGACAACAGGGTAGTATGATAACAGTACACCCTGTTTTTCTATTTTTAACTAGGAGGGTATATTATGGTTCAAGATTTAAAGAAAACACCATTATATCAACGCTTTGTTGATGCTGGATCTAAAATAGTTGAATTTGGTGGCTGGGCAATGCCAGTTCAATTTTCTAGTATTAAAGAGGAACACAATGCCGTGCGTACTAATGTCGGTTTATTTGATGTTAGTCACATGGGTGAAATCCTTATTCAAGGTGAAGAGGCTAAAGATTTAGTACAATATGTACTCTCAAATGATGCAAATTTATTAACAGATGATAAAGCGCTTTATACAGCTTTATGTAATGAAAAAGGTGGCGTAATTGATGACTTAGTAGTTTATAAGTTAAAAGATGACGAATACTTACTTGTTGTCAATGCAGCTAATACTGAAAAAGATTTTGAATGGATTAAACAAAACAATAAATCTTTCAATGCCACAGTTAAAAACATTTCAGATGAATATGGTCAACTTGCAGTTCAAGGTCCGAAAGCACGTGACATTATTCAAGCTAACACTGACATTGATGTAAGCGAATTATCAATGTTCCAATTTGTGAAAAATGCTAAAGTGTTTGGCAAAGATGTTATTTTATCTCAATCTGGTTATACAGGTGAAGATGGATTTGAAATTTATTGTAAAACCGAAGATGTTGTTGACTTATGGGATGCATTAGTTGATGAAGGCGTAACACTTTGTGGTCTTGGTGCACGCGATACTTTACGACTTGAAGCTGGTTTACCACTTCATGGTCAAGATTTAACAGAAGACATTACACCATATGACGGTGGAATTGCTTTTGCTGCTAAACCATTAATAGATGAAGATTTCATTGGTAAAGAAGTCTTAAAAGAACAAAAAGAAAATGGTTCACCTAGACGTACAGTTGGTTTACGTATGATTGAAAAAGGTATTCCAAGAACTGGTTATACTATTTTAGATTTAGATGGTAATGAAATCGGAGAAGTGACTTCTGGTACACAATCACCATCAACTGGTAATTCAATTGGTTTAGGTATTATTAAACGTGATACGTTTGAAATGGGTAAAGAGGTTCTTATCCAAGTAAGAAAACGTCAAGTTAAAGCACAAATTGTTAAGAAAAATCAAATTGAAAAATAAAGGGGTGTAGACATTGAGTCATCGTTATATTCCATTAACCGACCAAGATGAAAAGGAAATGTTAAGCACAATCGGAGTTGAATCAATTGGTGATTTATACGGAGATGTGCCTAAAAACATTTTATTAGATAGAGATTTAAACATTGCTGATGCAGAACCAGAAACGCAATTATTAAAGCGTTTAAGCAAAGTTGCAAGCAAAAATATTACTAAAGAGACACATACAAGCTTTTTAGGTGCAGGCGTTTATGATCATTATGCACCAGCTGTAGTAGATTCGTTAATTTCAAGATCAGAATTTTATACAGCTTACACACCATATCAACCTGAGATTTCACAAGGTGAATTACAAGCTATCTTTGAATTCCAAACTATGATTTGTGAACTAACAGGTATGGATGTCGCTAACTCTTCAATGTACGATGGTATGACAAGTTTTGCTGAAGCATGTTTATTAGCATGGGGCAAAACGAAAAAGAAAAAAATCGTAGTATCTAAAGGTGTTCATTATCAAGCACTTCAAGTACTTCACACTTATTCTAAAATCCGTGATCAATACGAAGTAGTAGAAGTCGATTTAGATGGTACTATTACAGATTTAGATAAATTAAAAGAAGCTGTAGATGATGATACTGCAGCTGTAGCAGTTCAATATCCAAACTTCTTTGGTTCTATTGAGGACTTAGAAGAAATTCAATCATTTATTGAGGATAAAAAAGCATTATTTATCGTATATGCTAATCCACTATCTTTAGGATTACTTACACCACCTGGTGAATTTGGTGCTGACATTGTCGTAGGAGACACTCAAGTATTTGGTATTCCTTCACAATTTGGCGGACCTCATTGTGGTTATTTCGCAACAACTAAAAAATTAATGAGAAAAGTACCAGGTCGTTTAGTAGGTCAAACTCAAGATGATGATGGTAATCGCGGCTTTGTTTTAACATTACAAGCACGTGAACAACATATCCGTCGTGAAACAGCAACTTCAAATATTTGTTCAAACCAAGCATTAAATGCGCTTGCATCATCTATCGCAATGGCAGCGTTAGGTAAGCAAGGTTTACAAGATATCGCAGAACAAAACTTCGAAAATGCTAATTATGCTAAGGAACAATTTAAATCAGCAGGTTTTGAAGTTTATGATGATGTATCATACAACGAATTTGTTGTAAAATTCAATAAACCAGTTGAAGAAATTAACAAGCAATTACTCGATGAAGATATCATTGGTGGATTCGATTTAAGTGTTGTTGATGAATCATTCGATCAACATATGCTTGTAGCTGTTACAGAATTACGAACTAAAGATGAGATCGATACATTTGTTAAGAAAGCAGGTGAGCTTAATGGTTAGTAAATCAAGTCCATTAATCTTTGAACGTTCAAAAGCAGGTCGATTTGCATACTCTTTACCACCTAAAGAAATTAACAACAATGCTGCTGAAAAATTATTAGACAAAAAATTTATTCGTAAAAACAAAGCAGAATTCCCAGAAGTTGCAGAGTTAGATCTTATTAGACACTACACAGAGTTGTCTAATAAAAACTTCGGTGTAGATACTGGTTTTTATCCATTAGGTTCATGTACAATGAAATACAATCCTAAAATCAACGAAAAAGTTGCTAGAATTGGTGGCTTTGCAGAATCTCATCCATTACAAGATGAAGATCAAGTTCAAGGTTCTTTAGAGATTGTTCATAGCTTACAAGAAGAATTAAAAGAAATTACTGGTATGGATGAAATTTCATTACAACCTGCAGCCGGTGCTCACGGTGAATGGACGGCACTTATGATTTTCAAAGAATATCATCTAAATAATGGTGATACTCAACGTGATGAGGTTATTGTGCCCGACTCAGCTCACGGTACGAACCCAGCATCTGCTGCCTTTGCTGGATTTAAAGCAGTTACAGTTAAATCAAATGAAAAAGGCGAAGTAGATATTGATCACTTAAAAGAATTAGTAGGCGATAAAACAGCCGCAATCATGTTAACAAACCCAAATACTTTAGGTATCTTTGAAACAAATATCATGGAAATTAGAGATATCGTTCATGAAGCTGGAGGCTTACTATATTATGATGGCGCTAACTTAAACGCTATTATGGACAAAGTACGCCCTGGTGATATGGGATTTGACGCTGTTCATTTAAACTTGCATAAAACGTTTACAGGCCCTCACGGTGGTGGTGGTCCAGGTTCTGGTCCAATCGGTGTTAAGAAAGAATTACGCGATTATCTACCAAAACCACTTGTAGTTAAAGAAGGCGATCGCTTTAAATATGATAACGATATTAAGCATTCTATCGGCCGCGTAAAACCATTCTATGGTAACTTTGGTATTTACTTACGTGCATACACTTATATTAGAACAATGGGTTACAAAGGCCTTAAGGAAGTTTCAGAAGCAGCTGTATTAAATGCTAACTACATTAAAGCGCGCTTAAAAGAAAAATTTGAAATTCCATTTGATCAATTCTGTAAACATGAGTTTGTATTAAGTGGTTCTAAACAGAAAAAACTAGGTGTACGTACTTTAGATATGGCTAAACGTCTTCTTGATTTCGATGTACATCCACCAACTGTTTACTTCCCATTAATCGTGGATGAAGGTATGATGATTGAGCCAACTGAAACTGAATCTAAAGAAACGTTAGATCATTTCGTTGATTCATTATTACAAATCGCTAAAGAGGCGGAAGAAGATCCAGATAAAGTATTGGAAGCACCACATACAACAATTATTGACCGCTTAGATGAAACAACAGCAGCACGTAAACCAATATTAAAATTTGAAGAATTAAAATCTGAAAAATAAACTAAACAAACCCGAACTCTTTTTAAGAGTTCGGGTTTACTCTATAAAAAAAGACTTAACTAAGATGGGACATGTGTTAATTATTAGTGTGTCCCAACTCATGTAAGTCTACATTGTAAAAGCTATTTTTTTGATTTAATTTTACCTGTCCATTTTTTATATCCGCCTTTAAGCATATATAAATTAGTATAGCCTTTTTTCTTTAATAATCTAGCTGCTCTATAACTAACGATACCATTTGCATCAACAAGATAGATAGGTTGGTCCTTTCTTAATCCATGGTAACGTTGACGAAACATAGTCATTGGAATATTTCGTGCGCCATTAATATGACCATAATCATAATCCGCTTTTTCTCTTAAATCAATAACTTGCGCTTTACGTATACCTTCTTGAAATTGTTGTTGATTTAATTCATTAACAGATTTTTTATTTAAGATGAATTGGATAACCATCCAAATAATGATGGCAACTAGAATAATTAAAGCAATGATTAATGAAGTACTCATCTTGCATCCTCCCTAATTTCCCGATATTATTATTATAAAGCCGAAATGATTATTTATCAAAATTTTTATGCTATCGATGCACACATTAATTGATAATCATTAAATTTGTTATTTTGTCTGGGGGACTTAGATATGACTGAAACATGGCATTTTATACATACAGGTCGCGGCAATCCATATTATAATATGGCATTAGATGAAGCACTACTTAATTTTGTCTCAAGAGGGGAAATTGACCCTGTTGTTCGCTTTTACACATGGGATCCGCCAACGTTATCGATAGGGTATTTCCAACGCTTAACTAAAGAAATCGATATCGAACAAGTTGAAAAGAAAGGGTATGGCCTCGTACGTAGACAAACTGGAGGTAGAGGTGTATTACATGATAAGGAATTAACATATAGCGTCATTGTACCTGAATCTCACCCTGAAATGCCAAAAACGGTTACTGAAGCGTATCGTATTATTTCGAACGGGCTTTTAGAAGGGTTTAAATTATTAGGTTTTGATGCTAAATTTTCAATTCCTCGTTCAAAAGAAGAACGTGAAAAACTGAAACAACCAAGAAGTTCAGTTTGTTTCGACGCGCCAAGTTGGTACGAATTAGTCGTAGAAGGTAAAAAGATTGCAGGAAGCGCTCAAACACGTCAAAAAGGTGTTATTTTACAACACGGTTCTATTCTTCAATCTGTAGATATTGATGACCTTTTTGATATGTTTATCTTTAAAAATGATCGATTAAAAGCCAAAATGAAAGAAGCTTTTGTCGATAAAGCTGTTGCAATTAATGATCTAACGGAACGAAATGTATCATTACAAGAAATGGAAGATGCCTTTAAAGAAGGGTTTAAAAAAGGATTGGACATTGAATTTAAACCATTAGAATTAACAGAAAGTCAACTTGAAGAAGTGAAAGAACTTGAAGAGAAGTATCGTTCTGAGGAATATTTATATCGTAAATAATTGTTTTTAATTTTGAAAAGACCATCCAATGACTGGATGGCCTTTTTCTTTATATATGATTAACGGCGTCGTTTAAATTTATTTTTCCATACAGCTTTTTTATATTTTCTTTGATCTGGTGTTAAGAAAAAGAAGAAATAAATAGCATAAATAATGGCTATAATGACAATTAATGTAATAATGGTTTTTGTAATACTAAATAAAAGTACATCTAAATTAAAAACCAATCCGATAAGAGCCACTATTATTACGACACCAAATAAAATTTTTTGTAAGCTAGACATTCTGAAAGCTCCTTTTTATTGATCTTGCTCATCCTCGTTATCGGTCTTAATGTCAATATTTGTAAGTGCATTTCGACCTTCTTTAATGGTTTCTTTGTCTTTCTTTTCATAACCTTGTTTTATTTTATCAAAAGCTTTTGAAACGGTCTCTTGTGTTTTCTTGATATCATTATGCTGACTTTTAATATCTGAAGACTTTTTAACTACTGCTTCATCGATATCTTCTTCATATGATTCTTTTGCCGTATCATGTTGATCGATTAATTGATCCAATTGTTCAATAATATCATCCTTTTTCTTATTTTTAACAATATCTGAATCGATATCAAGGTAGCCTTGAATGATATCATCAAGATTTTGGTAATATTTAGAAGAAGCATCCCAATAAGATGCTTTTTTCTGGTTCGTTTGTGCTTGTTTGGTATCTTTTTTATCAATATTTAATGAATCAAGTTGTTGTTGTTTTTGATTAATATCATTTTTTAATTCTTGGTTTTCTAATCGTATTTCATGATTCTTATCACTTAAATCTGTGCTTTTTTCTTCTAGGGGTAACAAATTCTGACTACCGCAACTAGCCAGTAAAAATGAACCACTCAAACATATTGCTATTAATTTTTTCATAAAAATCTCCTGAATCTCAAATGGTTTTAATGATATATGATTATATTTTAATGTATCATATAAATAAGTACAAACATATGGGAGGTTTTTTTATGGAAAATCGAATTAAAGCAATTCGAGATGTGATGACTAACAAACATCTTGATGCAATCATTGTATTAAGTGACTATAATCGACGTTATCTTTCAGGCTTTACTGGCACAAGTGGCGCATTATTGATTACAACAGATGAATCGATGTTATTAACTGATTTTAGATACATTGATCAGGCTAATGAACAAGCGCCGCTATTTAATATTATTAAACAAGAACGTTCGATTTATGATGATTTGGTTCAACTTATTAAAGATCATCATTTACAAAACATTGGTTTTGAGGGTCATTTAGTCTCATATGACTCATTTTTAAAATTAAATAGAGGACGTCATGATTTAATTTCAATTGGTGATGAGATTGAAAAGATTCGCCAAAATAAAGATGATGAAGAAATTCGCTTAATTCAAAAAGCGGCAGATATTGTTGATGAGGCGTATGACTATATTTTAACAGTTGTTAAGCCAGGTATGACAGAAAAAGAAGTTAAGGCCTATTTGGAAAGTAAAATGTTGCATTTAGGTGCTGAAGATACATCATTTGATACTATTGTAGCTTCAGGTGCAAGAGGTGCTTTACCACATGGCGTTGCTTCAGATAAAGTCATCGAGAAAGGAGATATGGTAACGCTCGATTTTGGTGCTTATTACAAAGGATATGCGTCTGATATTACGCGTACGTTTGCTGTAGGTCAACCTAGCGATAAAATGATAGAAATTTATAACATCGTATTAAATGCGCAACAAACAGCACTTGATACGATTAAACCAGGCATGTCAGGTAAAGAAATTGATCAGGTAGCACGTCAAATCATTGAAGAAGCAGGATATGGACGTTATTTCGGTCATTCTTTAGGTCATGGTATCGGTTTAGATGTTCATGAACAACCTATGTTATCACCTAGATCGCAACAATCCCTAGAATTAAACCAATGTGTTACACTAGAACCAGGTATTTATGTAGAGGGCGTTGGGGGCGTTAGAATTGAAGATGACGTCTTAATTACAAAAAATGGTTGTCAGCGCTTTACTAATTCTTCAAAAGACCTTATTATTTTAGAAGTAGAGTGATACTTGAGGAGGAAGCTTAATGATTTCTGTTAACGATTTTAAAACAGGTTTAACAATTTCAGTAGATAACGGTATTTGGAAAGTAATTGAATTCCAACATGTAAAACCAGGTAAAGGTTCTGCTTTCGTACGTTCTAAATTACGTAACTTAAGAACTGGTGCAATTCAAGAAAAAACCTTCCGTGCTGGTGAAAAAGTTGAACAAGCAATGATTGAAAATCGACGTATGCAATATTTATATGCAGACGGTGATAATCACATTTTCATGGATAATGAAACATTCGAACAAATTGAACTTGAAACTTCTTATATTGAACATGAATTACAATTTTTAAAAGCAAACATGGATGTACAAATTCAAATGTATGAAGGCGAAATCATCGGTGTTGAATTACCAAAAACAGTTGAACTTGCAGTCACTGAAACTGAACCAGGTATAAAAGGTGATACGGCTACAGGTGCTACAAAATCAGCTACAGTTGAAACAGGTTATACACTTAATGTACCTCTATTCGTTAACGAAGGAAATACACTAGTGATCAATACGGCAGATGGTAGTTACGTATCAAGAGCTTAATTGTAAAATAAACAGTCGAGTGAATACCAACTCGACTGTTTTTCTTTGGAATCATTTATTAAATGCTTTTTTCTCACTTAAAAAAATTATAAAATAAATCAGAGCGAACTCTAATTCTAAATGAAGTATTGCTTGAATTGACTTATTTCGTAAAGTAAAATAGTAAGATAGAATAATACAACTACAAGGGAGAAACAATTATGAAGTTTAATGAAATTAAGGAGTTAATCGACATACTTGATAACTCTAACTTAACTGAAATAAATATTGAAAATAAAGATTCGATTATCAATTTAAAAAAAGAAAAAGAAGTTGTAACATCACAAATCCCTTTGGCACCACATTCTTCAGCTCCAACTCCTAACATCGAGGCACCTTCTGATGCAACAACTCAAAACACTGAACAATCATCAGAAGATCAAGACTTGCAGACTATTACTGCACCAATGGTAGGGACATTTTATAAATCTCCTTCACCAGAAGAAAGTGCCTTTGTTAAAGAGGGAGATAGCGTTTCTCCTGACACAACTGTATGTATCCTCGAGGCGATGAAGTTGTTCAATGAAATTCAAGCTGAAGTCTCAGGTGAAATTGTAGAAGTCCTAGTAGAAGATGGACAAATGGTTGAGTATGGCCAAGCTCTATTTAAGGTGAAATAAAATGAAAAAAGTTCTAATAGCCAATAGAGGAGAAATTGCAGTACGTATTATACGTGCATGCCATGAATTAGGATTACAAACAGTTGCTATTTATTCAGAAGGTGATAAAGATGCCTTACATACTCAATTGGCCGATGAAGCATACTGTGTAGGTCCTAAACTCTCTAAAGATTCATATTTAAATATACCTAATATTTTATCTATTGCTACATCCACGGGTTGTGATGGTATTCACCCTGGCTACGGATTCTTAGCAGAAAATGGAGATTTTGCTGAATTATGTGAAGCCGTACAGATTAAATTTATTGGTCCTAGTTATAAATCGATTCAAAAAATGGGTATTAAAGATGTTGCGAAAGAAGAGATGATTCGCGCGAACGTACCAGTTGTACCTGGTAGCGACGGTTTAGTTAGCTCAATCGATGATGCAATTGAAACTGCAAATTCAATCGGGTACCCAGTCATTATAAAAGCGACTGCTGGCGGTGGCGGAAAAGGTATTCGTATTGCTAGAAATGAAAAAGAATTAATTAACGGCTATAAAATGACGCAACAAGAAGCTGAAACAGCGTTTGGTAATGGCGGCCTATATTTAGAAAAGTTTATCGAAAACTTTAGACACATCGAAATTCAAGTTATGGGTGATGAACAAGGTAATGTGATTCATCTTGGTGAACGTGACTGTACAATTCAACGACGCATGCAAAAATTGGTTGAAGAATCACCATCGCCAATTATGACAAGTTCACTACGTCAAGAAATGGGTGACGCTGCCATTAGAGCAGCAAAAGCTGTCGGTTACTATAATGCAGGCACAATTGAATTTATTTACGATTTAAATGACAATCAATACTACTTCATGGAAATGAATACACGTATTCAAGTTGAACATCCTGTGACAGAAATGGTAACTGGGGTAGACTTAGTTAAATTACAACTTAAAGTTGCAATGGGTGAACCTCTTCCATATACACAGGAAGATATCACAGTAAATGGACATGCGATCGAATTTCGTATTAATGCTGAAAATCCAAACCAAAACTTTATGCCATCACCTGGTAAAATAACACAATATTTAACACCAGGCGGCTTTGGTGTGCGTATTGATTCAGCTTGCTATACAAATTATTCAATTCCACCTTATTACGATTCTATGGTTGCTAAATTGATTGTTCATCAACCTACGCGTGATGAAGCGATACAAGTAGGCTTACGTGCCTTAAGTGAGTTCGTTGTATTAGGTATTTATACAACAATTCCGTTCCATATTAATTTATTGCATCATCCAGTATTCCAAAAAGGACTTTTTAGCACAAAGTTTTTAGAAAAACATGATATTATGAATAATGAAGAAGAATAAAATGGAGGTGCTTAATGATGGTTAAATCAATTGAAAATTATAAATCAAATTTAGGTACTGTTGAAATTGTACCAGAAGTTATTTCTATCATTGCGAGCATTGCCACATCAGAAGTTAAGGGTGTTTATGGCTTGTTTTCTGATTTGAAAAATTCCACATTAGAACGCTTAGGTCGTAAAAATTTAAGTAAAGGAATCAAAGTTGAAACAGTTAATAATGAAATTATTATTAATGTTTATTGTTCACTTAAATATGGCGTTAAAATATCAGAAACTGCACAAAATATCCAAGAATCTATATTTAACGCTATTAAAACAATGACTGCCATTACACCAAAACAAATTAATGTACACATTTCACATATTGAAATGGGAGCATCTTAACATTAGCAATCAAAGAATGGAGTAGATTTATGAGTAGAAAAGTTTCAAGAAGTCAAGCATTTCAAACCTTATTCCAATTAGAAATGGAAAATTCAGATCTATCAATTGAAGAAGCAATTGGATTTATAAAGGATGATTATCCAGATCTTGATTTTGATTTTATTTATTGGCTTGTAAATGGAGTTAAAGATCATGAACAAGTATTAGATAAAGAGATTAGTCAACATTTAAAAGGGTGGACGGTTCCTCGTCTATTAAAATCAGATCGGATTATTTTACGTATGGCAACTTTTGAGATACTTAATAGTGATACTCCAAGTAAAGTCGTTATCAATGAAGCAGTCGAACTCACAAAACAATATAGTGATGACAATCATTATCGTTTTGTAAATGGTATTCTAAGCCACATTAAAAAAGATTGAGTGATGTTATGGAAAAATATTTAACTGTCTCAGCCTTAACTAAATACATTAAATATAAATTTGATAAAGATCCTCATTTGCAATCTGTTTTACTTAAAGGGGAAATCTCAAATTTTAAAAAACATAGCAGTGGTCATCTTTATTTTGCGATTAAAGACCAAAATAGTGTCATTAATGCAATGATGTTTAAAGGCCAAGCATCAAAACTTGATTTTGTACCTAAAGAAGGAGATCAAGTTTTAATTGAAGCACGTGTATCCGTCTATGAACCGCGTGGAAATTATCAAATTTACGTCAATCGTATGGAACTCGATGGTATTGGTAATTTATATCAAAAATTTGAAAAACTAAAATTACAACTTTCAAAAGAAGGCTATTTTGACGAAAGTCACAAAAAAACTTTACCTAAATATCCAATGCATATTGCTATATTAACAGCGCAAACAGGTGCAGCGATACGTGATATTCATAATACACTTAATAGCCGTTTTCCATTAGCTAAACAACATAAAATAAGTACATTAGTACAAGGGAAAAATGCGAAAGAAGATATCATCGAAAAGTTAAAGTATGCTGACTCATTAGACGTTGATTTAATCATCCTTGGCCGTGGTGGGGGATCTATTGAAGATTTGTGGAATTTTAATGAAGAAGATGTGGTGAAAGCAATCTATCATTGCCAAACACCTGTTATATCAGCAGTAGGTCATGAAACGGATACCACACTTAGTGATTATGTAGCAGATGTACGTGCAGCAACACCTACGCAAGCCGCTATGTTAGCAACGCCTGATCAACAAGATATATTGTCAACGTTACATCAAACTAACAGATATTTAACGAGACATATTACTCAAAAATTACAATATGTGCGTCAACAACTTTCACACCTTCAAAATCATTATAAATTTAAACAACCTACAATATTATATGAACAACAAGTACAAAGACGTGATGAGTTAGAACGATCTTTACACCAATTAATGCAAAATAAAATTGAAAAAAATCAACAACAACTCACTTTAATTAAACAACAAATTGGTTATAAACATTTTTTAGAACAAATTCAACATCAACAACGTGAGTTAGTACAAAAACGCGAGTCGTTACATGGATTAATGCAATTATTTATGAAAAATGCCAAACAAACATTGCATCATTATATAACATCTCTCAACCATTTGAGTCCATCTCAAACAATGCTTAGAGGATATTCTATTATTCATAAAGATAAACATGTAACCACAAGTAGTAAAGATTTAAATGTTGGTGATGAAATTGATATCTCTATGAAGGACGGAATTGTTGAGGCAACGATAAAAAATATTAGGGGGCGTAGTGATGACTGAAACGAAATCATTTGAAGAAATGATGAAAGAACTAGAACAAATCGTTCAACAGCTAGATAACGAACAAATTTCTTTAGATGAAGCACTCAAATTATATCAACAAGGTATTACGTTATCAAAATCTTGCGAATCGACTTTAAAAGAGGCAGAAAAGAAAGTTAACGAAATAATCCAAAAAGAGGCAGATGAAAGCGATGAATCAGAGTCTGAATAAAATATTAGAGACTTTTAATCAATCTTTAAAACATGCCGTTGAACCTTCACCATTAAACACTCAATTAGAAGACAGTATGTATTATTCCCTTAGTGCAGGTGGGAAAAGAATACGTCCGTTACTTCTATTATCGACGCTTAAGATGTTACAACATAAAGCCGACTATGAAAATGGTATCAATACTGCCCTAGCCCTTGAAATGATTCATACTTATTCTTTAATTCATGATGATTTACCTGCAATGGATAATGATGATTTAAGAAGAGGTAAGCCAACTAATCACAAAGTTTACGGTGAATGGCTAGCTATTTTAGCAGGAGATGCATTATTAACTAAAGCTTTTGAAACGATTGCCAATGATGATGATTTATCTCCGTCTACAAAAGTTGAATTGATCCAATCATTGAGTCAAGCCAGTGGTAATATAGGTATGGTAGGCGGGCAAACATTAGATATGCAAAGTGAAAATCAATCTATCGACTTGCCTACTTTAGAAAAAATACATACCTATAAAACAGGTGCATTAATACGTTTTGCTATTGAAGCAGCAACGATTATTGCTAAACCGCAGCAATCCATTTCTCATGCACTTATACAATTTGCAGAACATTTAGGTGTTATTTTTCAAATCAAAGATGATCTGTTAGATGTGTATGGCGATGCAAATGTAATGGGAAAACCCGTTGGTAGTGATGTTACTAACCATAAAAGTACGTATGTAAGTTTATTAGGCATAAAGAAAACTGAAGAAGAGCTCAATAATCATGTGCAAAAAGCCAAAAACATTCTGAATCAATTATCAGATGCCTATGATACAGAAGACTTACAAACGTTACTTAAACTTTTCTATCAACGACAAAATTGAAATGCTTATTTAGTTTCTATATAAAGTGTTATAATCAGAACGATACACAAATTAAGGGTGATAAAGATGGATATAACAAAAATACAAAATCCTTCATTCTTAAAAAAACTTTCCACTTCTGAACTTGAACAATTAAGTGAAGACGTCAGAAAGTTTTTAATTGAAACGTGTGCTATTACAGGTGGACATATTGGTGCAAACTTAGGTGTAGTAGAGTTGACTATCGCCTTACACAAACATTTTAACAGTCCAACCGATAAGATTATTTGGGATGTAGGTCATCAAAGCTATATTCATAAGATTTTGACTGGTCGTAGTACACACTTCGATACTTTAAGACAATACAAAGGATTATGTGGTTTCCCAAAACATAAAGAATCTGAACACGATGTTTGGGAAGCAGGCCATAGCTCTACTTCCTTGTCTGCAGCAATGGGAATGGCTAAGGCACGTGATATTCTAAATGACAATTATCACGTAGTTCCAGTGATAGGAGATGGTGCACTAACGGGTGGTATGGCACTTGAAGCATTAAATAATATTGGTCATGATCGCACAAATATGACTATTATTCTAAACGACAATGAAATGAGTATTGCTCCAAATGTTGGTGCAATGCATAATATGTTGGGTAGAATTAGAATGAACCAAGGCTACAATCGCCTTAAAGATGATGCTGAAAGTGTATTAAATAAATTACCAGGTGGTCACCGTTTACGTGAATCAGCGGATCGTATTAAAGATAGCTTAAAATACTTAGTTGTAGATGGTGCCTTTTTTGAAGAATTAGGCATACGCTACATCGGACCAGTTGACGGTCATAATTTTGAAGAACTTGAAAATGCTTTAACTGCCGCAGATTCAATCAATAAACCAGTACTCATTCACGTGGTTACTAAAAAAGGAAAAGGATACCACCCTGCAGAAAATGACAAAATTGGGACTTGGCATGGTTTAGGGCCATATAAACTCGAAACAGGTGAACAAATTAAAGGTCAGGCAAAAGGCCCATCTTGGAGTCAATTAATGAGTGATGAAGTCCTCTCTTATGCCAAACAAGATAAAAGAGTTGTAGCAATAACGCCAGCTATGCCAGTTGGATCTAAATTAACGAAGTTCCAAGCTGAATTACCTGAGCAGTTTTTTGATGTAGGAATAGCTGAACAACATGCAGTCACGATGGCAGCAGGTCTTGCTACTCAAGGTATGAAACCATATGTAGCCATTTATTCTACATTTTTACAACGTGCTTATGATCAACTTTTACATGATGTCGATCGTCAAAATTTAAATGTTATTTTTGGTGTAGATCGTTCAGGTTTAGTTGGTGCTGATGGAGAAACGCATCAAGGTATATATGACGTTGGATTTTTAACGCAATTTCCAAATATGACAGTAGTTATGCCTAAAGATGAAAATGAAGCAAAAGATTTCATCTATACAGCAATGACTGCACACGAAGGTCCAATTGCAATTCGTTACCCAAGAGGAAATGGTTTAGGCGTTGAAGAAAGAGAAGAACGTCAAGTTTTACCACTAGGAAAATGGGAAGTCATCACTGAAGGTAAAGATATCACTATGATTAGTTTTGGACCAACTGTTGAGACAATTAAAGAAGTGGCTGAACTTCTAAAACCAGAAGGGATAGAGGCTACAATCATTAATGCCCGATATATCAAACCGATGGATGAGGCACTGCTTGCACGCCTTGGTCAAGAGAATACACCAATACTGACTGTAGAAGAAGGTATGTTAAATGGTGGCCTAGGTAGTCAAATTGCAAATTATATTACAGACAACGGTTACTCAAATCGTGTTAAACGCTTAGGTATTGATAATCAATACATTGAACACGGTGATGTTAATGCTATTTTAGACGATTTAGGTCTATCAGCTGAACAAATTAAAAAAACTGTTCAATCATTTTTACAACAGTAACCTCTTTTGTAAATGTTATCTCAATGTGGGTTTGGACGAGTATTTAGAATATGTATCTTTATAAGATGACATAGATGTAGCTAAATACAGTCTAAACCTACTTTTTTAATGATAAAAATTATCATTTCTATTAGTAACCTTATTAGGTTAACGCGCTTATCTATGGTAAAATTATTGTATAAAAATTCGTTATGGGGTGTTCATTATGCCTAAAAAATCTGTTAGACATATAAAAATCAGAGAAATTATATCTAATGAACAAATTGAAACACAAGACGACTTAGTGCGTCGACTAAATGACTATGATATGAATGTGACCCAAGCTACTGTTTCAAGAGATATTAAAGAACTACAATTAATTAAAGTACCCGCATCAAGTGGTCAGTATATTTATAGCCTTCCTAATGATCGACGTTATCATCCTCTTGAAAAATTAGGGCGCTATTTAATGGACTCCTTCGTTAAAATCGACGGGACTAATAATTTACTCGTTTTAAAAACGTTACCTGGTAACGCACAATCTATTGGGGCAATTTTAGACCAAATCGATTGGGAAGAAGTATTAGGTACCATTTGTGGTGATGATACTTGTTTAATTATCTGTACAAATGAGGAGACAGCAAGTACGATTAAAGCACGAATTTTCAATATGTTGTAAAGGTGCGATGTATATGTTACAAAGTTTATCGATCAAACAATTTGCCATCATCGAATCTTTAGATATTCAATTTTCTGATGGATTAACGGTGTTAAGTGGAGAAACCGGCGCAGGTAAATCTATAATCATAGATGCTATTGGTCAGTTAATAGGGATGCGTGCGTCTTCTGATTTTGTGCGTCATGGCGCTAAAAAAGCTATAATAGAAGGTATTTTTGATATTGATCATGCTAAAGAAGCTATAGACATATTATTGCAACTAGGTATAGATATTAATGAGGACTTTTTAATTGTTAAACGCGAAATATTTAATTCTGGTAAAAGTATATGTAGAATTAACAACCAAACTTTAACGTTGCAAGATTTAAGACGTGTCATGCAGGAGCTTTTAGATATTCATGGTCAACATGAAACTCAGTCATTATTAAAGCAAAAATATCACATAAAATTATTGGATAAATATTCAGATGGTGCATATCAAACTGAATTAGAGCAATATCGACAAACTTTTGATTTATTACAAGAAAAATTAGCTGAATTGAAAGCATTAGAATCAGCTGATCAAGCATTATTACAAAGGTTGGATTTACTTAAATTTCAATTTGATGAATTAAAAGAGGCACAACTTAAAGAAGATGAAGTTGAAGCACTTCAATTAGAAATTAAACGCATTCAGAATTCTGAAAGTTTGAGTGTAGCATTAAATGCAGCTTATGTGACTTTAACCGACGAACATGCTATTCCTGATCGATTATATGAACTAAGCACTCAATTACAAGCTATTGATGATATTCTGCCTGATAAATATAGTAATTTAAAAGAAGAAGTCGACCAGTTTTATTACACGCTTGAAGATGCTAAACATCAAATTTATGAAGAAATGAATCAAAATGACTTTGATGAACAGTATTTAAATGAACTTGAAACAAGAATGAATTTATTAAATAACTTAAAACGTAAATATGGAAAAGATATTTCTGAACTTATTGTTTATCAAGGTAAAATTGCAGAAGAAATTAATAAAATCGAAAATTATGAAGAGAGCACCTCACAATTAAGGCAAGATATAGAGTCGCTTACTTCAAAAGTAAAAGAGGCAGGCAGTCAATTATCACAAAAAAGAAGAAAGGTTGCTCACTCATTACGAGAACATATTGTTTCAGAAATTCAAAACTTGCAAATGAAAGATGCAAATTTAGAAATTTCTTTCAAACCCTATGATACACCTCAAAAAGATGGTTTAGAACAAGTAGAATTTTTAATCAGTCCGAACAAAGGTGAACCTTTAAAAAGTCTTAACAAAATTGCTAGTGGTGGGGAATTGTCTCGTATCATGTTAGCACTTAAAAGTATATTTGTTAAATCGAGAGGGCAAACTGCGATTTTATTTGATGAAGTAGACTCGGGTGTATCAGGTCAAGCTGCTCAAAAAATGGCAGAAAAAATGAAACAGATTGCTCAAGTCATTCAAGTTATTTGTATCTCACATCTTCCTCAAGTCGCTTCAATGAGCGATCATCACTTATATATATCTAAAGAAGAGTTTAATGATCGGACTGTTACTCAAGTGACTGAACTTCACGATGAGGCACGTATTGAAGAAGTAGCGAGAATGATTTCTGGAGCACAGATGACAGATTTAACAAAAGAAAATGCTAAAGAAATGATTCAACAAAATCAAGCTTTATAAAATCAAACATTTCTTTATTTTGATGCTGAAACCTAAAGTATTAATATTCTAGATAATAAGGGGACGGCATCTAATTCATAATGAGTTAAACTCCACGTTATGATTTAAAAGACGTTAAATTGAACGTGGAGTTTAACTTATTGCTTACATAATATATTGAATTATCGTCGTAAAATAGACATTACATGATTTAACTGAAGGAGATAAGTAGTATGACACAAAAGAAGTACGATTTAGTCGTGTTAGGTGGCGGTATTGCCGGTTATTCAGCAGCCATTCGTGCCCGCCAGTTAGGGAAAACGGTCGCTATTGTAGAAGCACATAAGATCGGTGGTACTTGTCTACATCGAGGTTGTATTCCCACTAAGTCTTTCTTAAAATCAGCTGAAGTGTATCACACAATTAAAAATGCTGGTGAATTCGGATTTTCTGTTGATAATGTTCAGATTAATTTAAAAGATGTTATTGCACGAAAAAATAACATTGTTGATACAATGTTTAAAGGTTTATCTACGTTAATTCAACATTCTAAAATTGATGTTTATCATGGTGTCGGCCGTTTAATGGGAAGTTCTATCTTTTCACCGCAAAACGGTACGGTATCAGTCGAACTTGAAAATGACGAATCAGTGCTCTTAACCAATGACTATGTATTAATTACCACTGGTTCAAAACCCGCTTCATTACCATTTTTATCATTTAATCATTCCCGTATTTTAGATAGTACAGATCTATTAGCAATGGAAACACTACCAGATTCTATCGCCATCATAGGTGGTGGGGTCATTGGTGTCGAATTTGCAACTTATTTAAATGAATTCGGCGTAAATGTTTCAATATTTGAAGCCTCAAAGCGTCTTTTAATACAAGAGGATGCTAAAGTAAGTGAAAAAATAGAAAAAGCACTTTCTCAAAAAGGGATTAACATATACACAAATGTTCAACTTAATGAGAAAAATACGATCACTAGTAATGATGACATTACAATCAAATTAGATAATGAGACACATACATTTAACTGTGCGCTACTTGCCATTGGTAGAACACCAAATGTAGATAATATTGGCTTAAACAATACTAAAGTACAATTATCGTCTAGAAACTTCATTGAAATAGACTCATATATGTGTACTGCTGAAACACATATTTATGCTGCAGGGGATGTTGTTGGTGGACTTCAACTTGCCCACGTAGGCGCTAAAGAAGGCATCATTGCAGTAGAACACATGTTTAACCAAGACCCTTTACCAATTGACTATAAACAGATGCCTAGATGTATTTACACATACCCTGAAATTGCATCAATCGGTCTAAGTGAAACAGAAGCTAAATCGCAAAACATTAATTATAAGCAAATTACATCCACATTCAAAGCTAATGGTAAAGCACTCATTGAATCTCACTCAGATGAAACGATGTTTGCAAAACTACTTTTCGATCGAGACACAGATACGTTTATCGGTGGTACATTAATAGGGCCTCATGCAACAGAAATGATCAATGAGCTAAGCGTGTTACATTTTATGGATGGTTCAGCGATGGAATTAGGTACGACTACTCATGCGCATCCTTCTACGTCAGAATTAATGATGGAAATCGGATTAAAACACCATAATCAGTCGATTCATATATAAAAAAGGAGTCTTTAGAATGGAAGATTATAAAGAAGCTAATCTTGAAATTGAAGATGTTAAAACAATGTATAAAGCAATGAATTTAGGACGCCAACTTGACGAAAGAATGTGGCTTTTAAACAGAGCTGGTAAAATCCCTTTCGTTATTAGTTGTCAAGGCCAAGAAGCCACACAAGTTGGAACGGCATTTGCCCTTGAAAAAGGGGATATTACGGCACCATATTATCGTGATTTAGCATTAGTGACATACTTAGGTATGACCCCATTAGAAACAATGCTATCTGCGTTTGGTAAACGAGATGATATTAGTTCTGGTGGTAAACAAATGCCTTCACATTTCAGCAAAAAAGAAATCGGAATTATGTCTCAAGGCTCCTCAGTTTCAACACAGATTTTACATGCGGTGGGCGCCTCATTATCATTGAAAATGGATCAAAAAGCACAAGTTGCATTAACTACGCTTGGAGAAGGAAGTTCCAACCAGGGTGACTTTCATGAAGGTTTAAACTTCGCAAGTGTTCATAAACTTCCCTTTATTTGTTTGATTGAAAACAACAAATATGCGATTTCTGTGCCAACTTCTTTACAATATGCAGCGAATCAGTTATCAGACCGCGCTCAAGGATACGGTATGTTTGGTGAAACAGTAGATGGTAACGATCCAATTGCCGTGTATAAAGTGATTAAAAAAGCGAGAGAACGTGCGTTAAATGGAGAGGGACCTTCACTCATTGAAGCCGTGTGTACACGCCTCACAGCACATTCTTCTGATGATGATGATGGTTATAGAACTACAGAAGAAAAAAGTGATGATAAAGCAAATGATTGTAATATACAATTTAAGAATTATATGTTAGCACATCAAATTGCTGATGAAGCCTGGTTTGAAAAAGTAGAGAAAGAAAATAAAGATATTGTGAATTCAGCCACGAAAGAAGCTGAATTAGCTCCATATCCGGATGTATCTGAAACATATGAACATGTCTATGAGCAAGGAGGCCCTTTTAATGGTTAAACAATCATATTTAGAAGCAATTAATGATGCATTAAATTTAGCGTTAGCACAGGATAACTCGACATTTTTACTTGGTGAAGATATCGGGAAAAAGGGCGGTGTTTTTGGTGTCACAAAAGGCCTACAAGAAACATACGGTATGCATCGTGTGATAGATACGCCACTAGCAGAATCTAATATTGTTGGAACAGCAATTGGCGCTAGTATGATGGGTAAAAGAGCCATTGCAGAAATTCAATTTGCGGAGTATATTCTACCAGCTACCAATCAAATCATGAGTGAAGCTGCAAAAATGCGATATCGCTCAAATAATGATTGGCATGCACCGATTACTATTCGCGCGCCTTTCGGTGGAGGTATCCATGGTGCGTTGTATCATTCACAAAGTATTGAAAGTGTGTTTACATCAACACCTGGATTAATTGTAGTCATTCCTTCAACACCCTATGATGCGAAAGGATTACTTTTATCATCAATTGAATCTAATGATCCAGTGTTATATTTTGAACATAAAAAAGCTTATCGTCTTTTAAAAGAGGACATACCCGAATCTTACTACACTGTACCTCTAGGTAAAGCAGATGTAAAAAGAGAAGGTGACGATATTACGGTATTTACATACGGTTTAGCTGTAAATTATTGTGTACAAGCTGCAGATTTATTAGAAGAAGAAGATATTAGCGTAGAAGTAGTTGATTTACGTACGATTTATCCACTTGATCAATTTACTATTATTGAAAGAGCGAAACATACAGGTAAATGTTTGCTTGTCACTGAAGACAATTTAGAAGGTAGTGTGATGTCTGAAGTAGCTGCTATTATAGCGGAACATTGTTTATTTGATTTAGATGCACCTATTATGAGATTAGCTGGTCCTAATGTGCCTTCTATGCCATTTTCTCCACCACTTGAGGAAGAATTTATGATTAATCCAGATAAAATTCAAGATAAAATGCGTGAACTTGCATTATTTTAAGGAGGATTTCTGATGTACATTAAAATGCCAAAACTCGGAGAAAGTGTTCATGAAGGGACGCTTGATCAATGGTTTATTAAAGAGGGAGATACGGTAGCTGAATATGATCCATTATGTGAGGTCATTACTGATAAAGTAACGGCTGAAGTGCCCTCTACTTATGACGGTAAAATAACAAAATTATTGGTTGAACCAGGTCAAACAATTCAAGTAGGAGAGCCTATCTGTGAAATTGAAGCTAATGGCAATGACCTTGTTGAAACGCCAACTTCAAATGAACCAGATCAACAATCGAAAAGTGCGAATCAACAAGATCATATTCAAACGCAAGTATCTTCTACTCAATTATCTAAAAATAATGGACGATATTCACCAGTTGTACTCAAATTAGCATCTCAAAATAATGTTGACTTATCACAAGTAACAGGAACTGGTTTTGAGGGACGTGTGACTAAAAAAGATATTTTAAAATGGATCACTTCATCTCAATCTCAGGAAAATGAGCCATCAACTCAAACGGATACATCTCAAACCAATCATCCTTCCCCTCAAATGACACGTCAAGATTCATTACCAATTGATGGTGTACGTCGTCAAATTGCACAAAAAATGAAACAAAGTGTACAAGAAATTCCGCATGCTTGGATGGCAATTGAAGTGGATGCAACAGAAATGAGTAAGACACGCAATCATTACAAAAATCAATTTAAACAACAAGAAGGCTATAATCTAACATTCTTTGCCTTTTTTATAAAAGCAGTTGCAGAAACACTAAAAAATCACCCATTATTAAATAGTACGTGGCATGAGAATGAAATCATTGTACATTCTGATATTAATATTTCAATTGCAGTCGCGCACGATCAACATTTATTTGTACCAGTTATTCATAATGCTGATGAGAAATCAATCAAAGGTATCGCCAAAGAAATTCATTTACTTGCCAATAAAGCTAAAAATAATCAACTTACACAAAAAGATATGCAAGGTGGTACGTTTACTGTAAACAACACTGGTTCATTTGGTTCAGTGAGTTCGATGGGGATAATCAATCATCCTCAAGCTGCTATTTTACAAGTTGAATCCATCGTTAAACGTCCAGTAGTGATCGATGATATGATTGCCATTCGAGATATGGTGAATTTATGTCTTTCAATTGACCACCGTATTTTAGATGGTTTAGCAGCAGGGCAATTTATGCAAGAAATAAAACAACGCATTGAAAGTTATACATTGAGTCAAACTTCTGTATATTAAATGACATTAAAACTTGAAATATTGAATTGCAGAAGGTCATTTAGTAAAATGAAAGCAACTGAAATCATGGAGGAATGAGTTATGGATTTAAATTTTGATTTATATATGAATGATGTTGTAAAACAAGCACGTAAAGACATGGATAATGCAGGTTACGAATCTTTAACTACTGAAGAAGAAGTAGACCAAGTATTCCAACAAGATGGCACAACACTCGTAATGATCAACTCAGTGTGTGGTTGTGCAGGTGGTATTGCACGTCCTGCAGCAACACATGCTTTACATTATGATGTTTTACCTGATCGATTAGTCACTGTATTTGCTGGTCAAGATAAAGAGGCAACTCAACGTGCACGTGATTATTTCGAAGGATATGCACCATCAAGTCCATCGTTTGCCTTAATGAAAGATGGTAAAATCACACAAATGATTGAACGTCATCAAATTGAAGGTCACGATATCATGGATGTTATTACTCAATTACAAAACTTATTCGATAAATATTGTGAAGAAAAGTAAAGGAGATACCGGATGTTTCGTTTAAATCCTTATCGTATTGGATTTAGAACAATTAAAACAGCGGTAGGTATGGCACTCGGCGTAATGATTACAAAATTCTTAGGACTAGATAATTATGCGTCTAGTGCCATTTTAGTTGTTTTATGTATAAAAGATACGAAAGTTAACTCTTTAACGGCTATTATTTCAAGATTTATCTCTTGTCTTATCGCTATTGGATTAGGTTCACTCATTTTTTCATTATTAGGCCAATCTGCTATCGTACTTGGCATTATTGTTTTATTTTTTATCCCATTAACGGTCATGATAGGTATGCAAGAAGGTGTAGTTACTAGTATTGTTATTTTACTACATATCTTTAATGCTGAAGTGATAGATTTAAATCTAATGATTAATGAAGTGTTATTACTTATCGTCGGTTTATCTATTGCCGTATTAATGAACAGTATTATGCCTAATCTGGATAATGTATTAGAACGTTACAAAGAAGAAATAGAAAACTATATTCAAAACGTGTTTCTGACATTCAGCGAAAATTGTAAAACGCATCCTCAACACTCATCCGTTTCATTTACACCATTAATGAATAAAATACAAGAAGCCAAATCTGTAGCTTTTAGAGATGTCAAAAACCATTTTGTACGTAACGAAAATAGCTACTATCATTATTTTGATATGCGAGAAGATCAACTTGAAATTCTCAAGCATATACAATTTCATATTCAACATATGTATACTACAGATGACATCAATCAAGATATAGCATACTTATTTGAAGAAATGGCTGAGAATGTTAATGAAAATAACTATACAGCTCTGAGATTACATACGTTATATCAAATTCGTTTAAAAATTGATGAACAACCTTTACCCAAAACCAAAGAAGCGTTGTATACTCGTGCAAATATTATACAAATTTTATACGATACGGAAGAGTACCTCGCTATTAAATCTAAATTTGGCTCTTTAAAAATGCACCATGAAATAGCGAATACTCAAAAACCCTGATAGAGGCTTTAAGTCAATCCTCCATCAGGGTTTCTTGTTAAATTTTCATTGTTTCACTATTAAGCATAATCATTAGTCTTATGTAGACATAAGTGGTGCTACTCCTGTTAAAATCAGTGATGCAATAATTGCAAGTAACATAATAATTAATAGGACTTTGCGCACTTTTTTATTTAACATAGCAATAATACCTCCGCATTTTATCAGCAAATACTTCTATAATAGTGTAAATTATATCATGTCATCATGACGTTGTATATTTTAATATGTCATTGAGTTTGATATTTTCATTAAATGAAACACAATCCATTTTCAAATGATACACTATTCATTTTATACCCTTAATCTCATTCTGCATAACAACTTCTTTAATCTTGTATAAATCTCAATAGTTTTCTTTTATAGTCATTTTCGTTAAACTTAAATCACTATCAGAACAAAGGGTGAAACGATGATGAATAACGAAAGATTAATACAAACATTTTTAGAATTGGTTCAAATTGATTCAGAAACTGGTAATGAAGGGCAGATCCAAACATTTTTAAAAGATCAATTTCAGAAGTTAGGTTTAGACGTTAAAGAGGATAATGCACAACACACTACAGGTTTTGGGGCTAACAATTTAATTTGTACTTTGCCAGCGACCGAAGAAGGACATGACAAAATTTACTTCACAAGCCACATGGACACGGTAAAACCAGGCGAAAATGTTAAACCGCAAATAAAAGATGATGGTTATATTTATTCTGATGGACAAACGATTCTAGGTGCAGACGATAAAGCAGGCTTGGCTGTGATATTAGAAGTTTTACAAACGATACAAAGTGAAAAATTACCGCATGGACAATTACAGTTTATTATTACTGTTGGCGAAGAATCTGGTCTTGTAGGAGCTAAAGCACTACAATCAGAAATGCTTGAGGCCGATTATGGTTATGCGATTGATTCAGCAGTACCAGTAGGTGACATAACAGTAGGCGCACCCTATCAGATGAAAATCGATGCCAAGATTTACGGCAAAAATGCCCATGCAGGCACACCTGAAAATGGAGTCAGTGCAATTAAGATTGCTTCACACGCTATACAACAAATGAAGTTAGGAAGAATAGATGATGAGACCACTGCGAATATTGGCCGTTTTGAGGGTGGTGGCCCGACTAATGTCGTAACAGATTTGGTAACCATTTGGGCAGAAGCACGTTCTCATTCTAAAGATAAAATCGAAGCTCAAGTTCAACATATGAAGGAAACTTTTATCAATACAGCCCATTCATATGGAACGTCAGCAGATGTTGAAACGTCATTATCTTACCCAGGATTTTTAGTTGAAAAAGATGCTACGGTAATACAAAACGCTGTAAAAGCAGCACAACATATTGGTTTAAATTCAAACCTTGGTATTGGCGGTGGGGGTTCTGACGGTAATATCATTAACGGCCTTGGTATCCCTACTGTTATTTTAGGAGTAGGCTATGAAAACATTCATACCACAGAAGAACGCATTGCTAAACAATCATTGATTAAGTTGTCAGAATTTGTCCTTTCAATTATTAAAACAGTATAAAATAGACTAATCGTCTAATCATTTTTTTATCAAATGAAGTCAGCAATATGGTACAATATAGCCGTAATTTATAATAAGCGAGGTTAATAATATGACACAACAAATCGGTGTAGTAGGACTTGCCGTAATGGGAAAAAATCTAGCATGGAATATAGAATCACGTGGATATAGTGTTTCAGTATATAATCGTTCATCTGAAAAAGTCGATACTATGATTAAAGAATCTGAAGGCAAAAATATTGTGCCTACTTATTCATTAGAAGAATTTGTTAACTCTCTAGAAAAACCAAGAAAAATTTTATTAATGGTTAAAGCAGGTGAAGCAACAGATAAAACAATTGATTCACTACTTCCATTACTAGACCATGATGATATTTTAATCGATGGTGGTAATACAAATTACCAAGATACAATTCGTCGAAATAAAGCATTAGCTGAAAGTGGTATTAACTTTATCGGTACAGGTGTATCCGGCGGTGAGATTGGTGCTTTAACTGGTCCTTCTATGATGCCAGGCGGGCAAAAAGAAGCTTACGAAAAAGTCGCTGACATTTTTGAAGCGATTTCCGCTAAAGCTGAAGATGGTCAACCTTGTGTGACTTATATTGGACCAAATGGGGCAGGTCATTACGTTAAAATGGTACACAATGGTATCGAGTATGCTGATATGCAACTGATTGCAGAAAGTTATACTTTAATGAAAGACTTACTTAAAATGTCTCATGAAGAAATTTCTGAAACGTTCAAAGAATGGAACGCTGGTGAATTAGAAAGTTACCTAATTGAAATTACTGGTGATATCTTTACAAAACTAGATGAAGATGGTACACCACTTGTTGAAAAGATTATGGATAAAGCAGGGCAAAAAGGTACAGGTAAATGGACATCAATTAATGCCTTAGAGCTTGGCGCACCTTTAACAATAATTACTGAATCAGTATTTGGACGCTTTATTTCTTCATTAAAAGAACAACGTGTTAAAGCATCTCAATATTTAAACGGACCTAAAGCAACGTTCGAAGGAGACAAAGCAGCTTTCCTTGAAAATATTAGACGTGCTTTATACATGAGTAAAATTTGTTCTTATGCACAAGGTTTTGACCAAATGAAAACAGCGAGTGAGGTTAATGATTGGGGCTTACAATTAGGAGAATTAGCAATGATTTGGCGAGAAGGTTGTATCATTCGTGCACAATTCCTACAAAAAATTAAAGAAGCCTATGATCAAAACGCTTCATTACAAAACCTTTTATTAGATGATTACTTTAAAAATATCGTCACTGACTATCAAACAGCATTACGTGATGTTGTCGCTACAGCTGTGCAAAATGGAGTAGCCGTTCCAGGATTTGCAGCTAGTATCAATTATTATGATAGTTACCGTTCAGAAGATTTACCAGCAAATCTTATTCAAGCACAGCGTGACTACTTTGGTGCGCACACTTATGAACGCAAAGATAAAGAAGGGACTTTCCATACACAATGGAATGAGTAATTCATAATTCATAGACAAAAACACCACAAATTATTTTGTGGTGTTTTTTATGTGATAAATCACTTTATCGTTATATTTCATCGACATTTACAGGTATACAGAGTTGTACTTTGGTATGTGGATCCTCAAACGAAATAGATAAAGGATAAATTTCAATATATAAACGATCATGTTCATATGGTAAAGTAAGTTGTAAACTCGTTTCGATATAATGCCAAGCCTCACTTGTGACAAAATCAATCTCACCTTGTAAGTTAAACACTGCATATTGTTCTTGATTTAAATACCTATCCTCAAATTGAGCAGGGTAGCGTTGAGATGGCACACCTGCAAAGACCTCTAAACCATCTTCTAATGGACAACTAATCACAAACAGGGCATGTGGACTTATATCATTATATTTTGACATTTCATCTAAAGTGCCTGCAACTTTTAAATCCTCTAAAAAATCTGGAATAATAAAGTGATTATCCAATTCAGAAGATGGAATAAATTTTGATGTGCCAATAAGTGAAACATCTCCAACTTCTTCTAATCGATAAGTATAGGGTTTAGCAGTCGATTTCGTTAATTTTAAATAAAGGCGTTCTTGCAAATGAAGTTGATCTTTTTTGATTTTAGCTTGTAATGGTGAGACGTTATGATATTCACTAAAATCATGTGCGAATGTATTTGCGTCGTTATAATTAAATTTTTTGGCCAAATCGATTAAACGACTATTACCATGTATTAAGTCATATGCTGCTAAAGTCATACGTCGTGAATGCCAATATTCTCTAGGAGTTAATCCTAAAATCATGGTGAAAGATTGTTCTAGATGATAGGGGGATATTTCAACATATTCAGATAATATTTGAAAATCAAATGTTTCATATAAATGATCTTCAATATATACAATTGATTGTTGAAGTTTATTAATAACATCCAAAGTGATCTCACTCCTAAAACGATACTAAGATGACATTGTTTAATATCAAACTCTAATTATTCATTATAAAGCAAAAAGTGCTAAGTTACACAATATTTATAGGTAACTTAGCAAATTTTTTAAGCAACTTTATCAATGATATGAATGGATTTTCTTAAATTTGTGTGTTCATTGAACTTTTGTACATTATTGGATATCGTCCCACCATTTAAAACCATCACGACTAAGTAATAAATCACTTTCAAGAGGACCATTTGTACCAGCTTCGTAATTTGGAAAATCTGGTTCAAATTTATCCCATTCATTTTGAATGGCATCTACAAATTTCCAAGTCGCTTTAAGTTCTTCCCAATGTGTAAAGTTGGTCGCATCACCTTTAAGACAATCAAATAAAAGGTTTTCGTATGCATCAACAGTATTCATTTTATCTTGTGCACTCATCGCATATGATAATTGAACTGGTTCAGTTTCGATACCTTGCACATATTTTTTACCGTTGAGATGGATCGAAACACCTTCATTAGGTTGAATATTTATCACTAATAAATTAGAGTCTAAATGTTTATCCTTTTCATAGTATAAATTCATGGGTACTTCTTTGAACTCTACAACCACTTGAATGGATTTACGCTTCATGCGTTTACCCGTTCTAATATAAAAAGGGACGCCAGCCCATCTGAAATTATTAATACATACTTTTCCAGAAACAAATGTGGGTGTATTTGACTCTGGAGAAACTCTATCTTCTTCACGATAAGCTTTAACGGGTTGCTCTTTGATTGTCCCTTTATCATACTGACCACGTACGAAATGATTATGGACATCTTCACCATCTAAAACTTGGAGTGATTTTAACACTTTAACCTTTTCAGAACGAATGTCGTCACTCTCTAAGCTAATAGGGGGCTCCATTGCTAATAAAGCAACCATCTGTAACATATGATTTTGTACCATATCTTTAAGCGCACCACTAGACTCATAGTAACCTCCACGATCTTCTACACCTAATGTTTCGGAAGAAGTCACTTGGATGTTGGAGATATATTTATTATTCCAAAGCGGTTCAAACATGGCATTACTAAAACGTAAAACTTCGATATTTTGTACCATATCTTTCCCTAAATAGTGGTCAATTCTAAAGATTTCTTCTTCTTTGAAAGAACGTCGAATTTGTTGATTGAGTGATTCTGCTGAGGATAAATCACTTCCAAATGGTTTTTCAATGACTAATCTTTTAAAACCTGTTGTATTAGTGAGACCAGATGATTTTAAATAATCTGTAACTACACCAAAAAATTGTGGTGCCATCGCTAAGTAAAATAAGCGATTACCATCTAAAGAAAAAGTTTTATCTAACGCTTCACTTAGTTGTAATAACTTGTAGTAACTTTGCTCATCGTTAACGTCGTGAGGTTGATAAAAAATATGTTGAATAAATTTATCTAAATGTTTTGTATCTTGGACATGCGCTTGAATTGAATTTTTAACTTGTGTTCTAAAATCATCATTAGAGAGTTCGCGTCGACCTATACCAATAATCGCAATTCTTTCGTCCAAATGGTTTTGTTGAAATAGATGGAATAATGAAGGAAATAATTTGCGGTGACTTAAATCTCCTGTTGCTCCAAATATTGTTATTAGCGCAGGAATCTGATTGTGTGTCTTATTCAAGATTCAAAACCTCAATTCTTAATTTAGTATGATATATTTTATTATAAAACATTCCCTTATTTTGGGTCATACAATTTGCTTTTAAATTAATCACATTTTTGATTTCTTTTTTGAATGCATAAGGTGACAATACCCTTATATATATTTTTTATGATACTATAATTGAGTGGAGGTGTATATATGGAGGTTACATTTTTCGGGACGAGCGCCGGTCTACCAACAAAAGAGAGACACACACAGTCTGTTGCTTTAAAACTTGAACCGTATTCCAAAGATTTTTGGCTGTTCGATGTAGGTGAGGGGACACAACATCAAATTTTGCATCATTCCATTAAATTAGGAAAGGTAAGTCATATTTTTATTACACATATGCACGGCGATCATTTGTATGGGCTACCTGGTGTACTCACGAGCCGTTCATTTCAAGGTGGGGCTGATAAACCTTTAACAATTATAGGTCCAAAAGGTATCAAGGCGTTTATCGAACACACAATGAGCTTATCTTATGCCCATCTGTCATATCCTATCAAAATTATTGAAATTGAAGATGAAGTACAATTTTCTATTGATGAATTTAAAGTAAAGGTTTTACCGCTCAATCACGGCGTACCAAGTTATGGATTCCGCATTGAGGCACCTTATACACCTGGAAAATTGGATGTTAATAAATTGAAAGAAATTGGAATTCCTCCAGGCCCAAAATACCAAGAGATTAAAGTAAATGACACATTCGAATATAATGGAAAAGTTTATGATGCTAATGCCTTTAAAGGACCTGAGCAAAAGGGACCAGTTGTAACAGTATTTGGTGATACAAAACCGTGCGATAATGAATTGATACTTGCACAAGCAGCAGATGTCATCATACATGAAGCTACATTTTTAGAAGGCGATCATACATTAGCAAATGAATATTTTCATAGCCATATCAATGATGTTTTACAATTAATTGAAAGCGCCCAAGTTAAACACGCTTTACTAACACATATCAGCAATCGTTATACTAAAGAAGAAGTAGAGGCAATTTCAACTCAACTTCGACAACACCACGACATTTCCTTTGAGTTAGTTAATGATTTTGACAGCTATCAATTTTAATATCATTAAAATATGCTTCATGTATCAAATAACCTGATAGATTATTCTACATGAAGCATATCTTTATCAATGATTTAATTATGAATCGTCGTCTTGATTAGCTAATTCCACACTTCGGTTGACAGCTGCATTTAAGCAATCTTCAAAAATACCTTCAATATCATATTCTGATAATGCATTAAGGCCTGCTTGAGTCGTACCGCCTTTAGACGTAATATTTTTTCGAAGTTGTTCCATACTTAAGTCTGAACGCTCAATCATTTTACTTGTTCCGATAATCAGTTCCTGGATAGATTCTTCAACTTGAGATTTCTCAAGTCCTAGCTTAGTACCAGCAATGACATATTTTTCAAACACATGATATAAAAAGGCTGGACCGCTTCCTGTAATAGCAGTCACTTGGTGTAAATGATCTTCTTGAACTTCTATCGCTGAACCAAATGCATTAATTAATGATAAAACTTCATCTTTCGACTTTGGTCCGAAATTTTTAGAAAAACTTACACCTGTTACCGAATGACCCACATGTGCATTCGTATTTGGCATAATACGTGCAATTGGATTATCCACTTCGAGTTGTTCTCTAATATAAGAAATCGGTAAGCCTGCCATAATAGAGATAAATTTATTATTAGGATTAGCATTATTTTTAATGCGTTCTGCAAGTTGTTCAAAATTATGAGGTTTCGAACCTAAAAATACGTAATCAGCATCTTTTAACAACGCAGCATCATCGTAACTATATTGAATGCCTAGTGTATCTCTATATTCTATCAACGCTTCTTCATTCGAACGGTTAGTTAAGTGAATTTGATCAGCAGGTAAAATTTCAGAGTTAATAATACCTGTAAATATCGCATGGGCCATATTACCAGCACCATAAAATACGATTTTCATTATTATGTCACTTCCTCATTAGTGTATTGGGTTATATAGATAAAATGATAAAAAATCTTCTTCAATCATTATTACCCTATTTTCAGAAAGTTATTACAAATATTTGCTGATAGAATACATTAATCTAAATGATTGGTATATTGTAGTGATTTTACAATCTCTCTAGCTTTAGCTACTTTATCATGATCAATATCTTTTTGATAATTTGAGACATTTTCTAAAAGTTGATCAGGAGAACTTGCTCCTACGATGATAGATCCTAAACTATTAAATGATTTTAAGTAATTCATTGTTAATGTTGCTAAGTTAGGTTCTAATTCATGTAATTGATCAACAGTGTCTTTAATTTCATCAGGTTGATAAGATAGAATACCATCTTGGAATTTTTCTTCTAAAGCTTTGTTATAATTATTTGTTAACATCCCTTTGAATAGGGGACCTCTCGCAAGCAATTTAACATCATGTTGCTCAATTTCATCCAATAACATTTCCGGTCTATTATCAATTAAGTTAAATTGAGACATTAATGTTTCAATCTGACTATGTTCTAAATAATAACGAATAACATTAGGGCGAATAGAAGATAAACCATATGCTCTAATTAAACCTTCTTGTTTTAATTCATCAAACGCGCTAATTGTTTCATCTAACGGATCTTCAATTGTTCCTCCATGTAACATATATAAATCTAAATGCTCTAAACCTAATTTGCGTAATGATGTTTTGACACTTTCTTTAATATGTTTTTTTGAAGGATCCCAGAACATTTCACCATTGTCTTTCAAACGGTTACCAACTTTAGTACCAATAACAATATCGTCTCTTTGTTGAAATTGTTTCAACGCTTTACCAACAATCGGTTCATTTTCACCTTTATCATAGACATCAGCGGTATCAAAGTAAGTAATACCTTGATCAACAGCTGTATGAATAATGCGTTCTGCCTTTTGATAATCTGTGCCAAGACTCATGCATCCAAGACCTAGTTCTGAGATAGAAATGCCACTTTTTAATGTATTTTTTTGCATGATATAACCCCTTCCGATAAAATTTAACTATAATCCCATAGTAGCAAAGTCATACTATAAATGAAAAGGAGTAAATAAGAATGACATTTGAAGAGAAAACATTATCAAAAGAAGCCATTTATGAAGGAAAAATCATTAATGTTGAAAAACATAAAGTGTTATTACCAAATAATGAAACATCTTATAGAGAAGTTGTTAAACATAATGGGGCTGTCGCAGTATGTGCATTAACCCCAGACAACGAGGTTATTTTGGTGAGACAATACCGCAAACCAATGGATGAAGTATTATTAGAGATACCTGCAGGCAAGTTAGAACCAGGTGAAGATCGAATGAGTGCGGCTAAACGTGAATTAGAGGAAGAAACAGGATATAAAACAGAATCACTGACACTTATTGGAGAAGTCTACGGGTCACCAGGGTTCGCAGATGAAAAAATATCAATTTACTTTACAGATCAATTATCAGAAGGAAAAGTTCAATTGGATGATGATGAATTTGTTGAAAAAACGCTTTACAGTCTTTCTGATGTTGAACAGGCAATGGCTAATCAAGAAATCAATGATGCCAAAACATTTATTGCCCTACAGTATCTATTATTAAATTATAATCATTCTAAATAAAAAAGAGGCGGATATTTGCTTTTTTTCTCAATTACTGATAATTTATTAGCAAAGAAGTAATTTAGATTATAATCATTTCAAATTTAAAGTAGGGAGTGACGCTTCCGTGGAAGAACGTTTAAATCGCGTGAAGCAACAACTACAACAATCATCTTACAAACTTACACCACAACGTGAAGCAACAGTACGTGTACTGATTGAAAATGAGGCCGATCATTTAAGTGCTGAGGATGTTTACTTGAAAGTAAAAGAAAAAGCACCTGAAATTGGCCTAGCGACCGTTTATAGAACGTTAGAATTGCTAGCCGAACTAAAAGTGGTTGATAAAGTAAGTTTTGGAGATGGTGTTGCACGTTTTGATTTGCGAAAAGAAGGCTCAGAACATTTTCATCACCACCTTGTTTGTATGGAGTGTGGTCGGGTTGATGAAATTGAAGAAGATTTATTACCTCAAGTGGAAGAACGGGTTGAAAATGAGTTTCAATTTAAAATACTAGATCACCGTTTAACATTTCATGGTATTTGTAAAGCGTGTCAAGATAAAAAGAACCGTTAACACTGCCAATAGCTTGATAGAATTGGGGTTATTTTCATGAACGAAGTAATAGAGGAATACTTAAAATTTATCCAAATCGAAAAAGGTTTATCAAAGAACACAATTGCCGCTTATCGTCGTGATTTAAACCATTACGCTGAATTTTTAGAACGACAAAAAATACAGCATTTAGATTTCGTGACGCGCGAGTTAATACAGTTATGGTTTGGACAATTACACGATGAAGGACGCTCATCTAAATCTATTGCTAGATTTACATCGACTGTTAGAAGTTTTCATCAGTTTGCATTAAGGGAGAATTATTCAAAACAAGACCCTACAGTGCTTATCGAAACACCTAAATACGAGCGTAAATTACCTGATGTATTATCAGTAGACGATATTGATCTTCTATTAAGTGCCCCTAGATTGGATAAAGTAAATGGGTACCGTGATCGTACGATGCTTGAATTATTATATGCCACAGGAATGCGTGTTAGTGAATTAATTAATATTGAAGTTGAAGATGTTAACTTAATGATGGGATTTGTAAAGGTTTTTGGAAAGGGGAACAAAGAACGTATTGTCCCTTTAGGTGAAACAGTCATTGACTACTTAACATATTATATCCAAAACATCCGACCTCAACTATTAAAGAAAACGGTGACACATACATTATTCTTAAATATGCATGGCAAAGCACTCACAAGACAAGGTGTTTGGAAAATTTTAAAACAAACGGGTGTAAAAGCAGGAATCACAAAACGATTAACACCACATACGCTGCGCCATTCATTTGCTACCCATTTATTAGAGAATGGTGCTGATTTACGTGCTGTACAAGAAATGTTAGGACACTCAGATATCTCTACTACACAACTTTACACACACGTATCAAGTGCGCAAATACGACAAATATATCATCAATATCATCCACGTGCCTAAGTTAAGGCTGTATTATAACAAGTGTGAAAGGTTTAGTTAGCGAAACCTTTCACGCTTATTTTGTCTATCATATAATGCTTGTATTCTCGCATCAATTACTGAACTACGATCGCGATATTTATGGTGATCCTTAATAGATGGGTGATGAACAATATTTAAGTTCAATTGATAATTTGGATGTTGTTGTATAATAAGATGATACATTTCAGAAGTGATTGGAATTTCTATAGGCGCAAAAGGAGTTTGTTTGGACGTAGCTTCAATTAATTGCTCTAACATATTGACATACTGATCAAAATTCACGCCTAGCTGCATTACTTGTTGAAAAGGCGCTTCTTTAATAATTTTTTGAGCTTTCATAAACGTTCGATGCGCCCCTACATAATTCTGGCGTCTATAATGATAAGCGCCAGTAGCAAGTAAGATCAGACTGACAATTGCATCTTTTTTTGAATGGATGAGTTGTGCTTTCCAGCATTCTTCTAAAATGTCATGACATAAAAAATAATGCTGTTCTACATGAAATTGATAAAAATAGTCAATTAATGCTTGTTCCAAATGTACATACCTCCAACACGTTTTTAAAACATGCTATAATAAATTTTGATATATTGCATTAAATGCAAACAGAAATGAGGAAATTTTATGTATGAAGTTAAACTAGATGCGTTTAACGGACCATTAGATTTATTATTACATCTTATACATGAATTTGAAATCGATATTTATGATATTCCAATGAGAGAACTTACGCAACAATATCTACAATACATACATGCAATGAAGCAATTAGAAATCAATGTTGCAAGCGAATATTTATTAACCGCTTCAGAGTTATTAATGATTAAAAGTAAAATGTTACTACCTCATACGACACAAGATGATTTAGTAGAAGAAGATCCTCGTGAAGAACTCGTCGAAAAGTTAATTGAATATCAAAATTATAAAGCGTACTCTCAAATGTTAGAAGAAAAGCAATTAGATCGTCATGCCTTATATACTAAAGTACCCAGTGACTTATCAAAATATGAAACCAACGATCAATTAGATTCAAACACTACACTAGATATAACCGATCTTATGATTGCGTATCAAAAATTAAAAACGCGAGCTACATTTAAAAAGCCAACAACTGTTAATATTAAAAAAGAAAATGTAACTGTTCAACAATCGACTGAACATATCTTTCAGCAGTTAGCATCTCATCAACAATTAACATTTTTTGATTTGTTTCAATTCGATGAACCCCTTGAATATGTGGTCACACATTTCATTGCGCTTTTAGATATGGCGAAAAACGGCTTAATTCAAATTACGCAAAATAAAGCATTTCATAATATCACAATTAATAAAGGAGTTAACTATGGCAGTTATTACGACTGAAGCACTGATCGCCTTGTTATATACCACAGGCGAAAATGGTATAGATGAACAACAATTGCTTCAAATACTTGAAATTGATCAAAATACTTTAGAAGAAACGATTCAATCGGTTCAATTACCTGGTTTAGAAATTCATAAATTTGGACAAGTTTACATATTAACAACAGAGCGTAAAATGGAACCATATATTGAGTCACTTATCGAAAACAAAGACAACTCAAAATTATCACAGGCTGCAATGGAAACACTTGCAATTATTGCTTATAATCAACCTATAACACGTAATGATATTGAGATGATTCGAGGAATTAATTCAGATGGACCTGTCAAAACTTTAATCGCTAAAGGACTTATCCAATCGATTGCTACAAAGGAATCCCGAGCACAACAACTGTATACGACAGATTTATTTTTAAATGTATTTGGATTATCTAGTTTAGAAGCATTACCTACCACTGATGAAGATGAAGAAGAGATTGAATCATTTTTTAATGAATTGATAGAAAAGGAGTAATATCATGACAAATGAACTTGAAAGACTGCAAAAAAGAATTGCAAAAAGTGGTTATACATCTAGACGAAAGGCTGAAACATTAATACAAGATGGCCGAGTTAAAGTAAATCATAAAACTGTCACTGAACTTGGGACAAAAGTCGCACCATCTGACCAAGTGAGCATTGACGATGTGCCAATTGAACTTGAAGATAAACTTTACATTCTTTTTTATAAACCAACTCAAGTTATTACAAGTGTTTCTGATGATCGTGGTCGACGTGTGGTATTAGACTACTTTGATGATTTAGAAACGCGTATTTTCCCTGTAGGTCGTTTAGATTATGATACTTCCGGTTTGTTGCTATTAACGAATGATGGGGAATTTACGAATTTAATGACGCATCCTAAATATAAAATTCCTAAAACATATGTAGTTAAAATAGAAGGGTACATCATGCGTGATCAGCTAAAAGAACTTGAAAAAGGGATTCAATTAGAAGATGGGGCGACACAACCTGCTAAAGTTAAATTAAAGAAGCAGAATAAAGAAAAAAATACGTCGTTAATTGAAATTACGATTACTGAAGGACGAAATAGACAAGTTCGTCGTATGTTTGAATACTTTGGCTTTAAAGTTGAAAAGTTAACACGTATTTCATTTGGACCATTAACATTAAAAGGTTTAGGTGCAGGAGAAGGTCGTGTTTTATCACCTCACGAAGTTAAAACACTTAGACAACTGGCCGAAAAAGGTCATCAGTAATTATGATCAGTAAATCACAAAATTAATTGTTTTATTATCTAGTAGAATCCGCTATATGTTATAATAAAAATTAATTATGGATATGACACCAGGTGTAGGAGGGATGTCATGATGGCTAATAAAATTTTAGTCGTAGATGATGAACAACGAATTAGGAAATTATTAAAATTATATTTAGAAAGAGAAGGTTTTGAAATCATCGAAGCAAGTGATGGTAAAGAAGCATTAGACTATTCTCTTAAGCATGATTTTTCATGCATACTATTAGATTTAATGTTACCTGAAATTGATGGCATTGACGTCGCAATACGCATTCGCGCTACTAAAGAAACACCGATTATCATGCTTACAGCAAAAGGTGAAGAAAATAATCGTGTAGAAGGATTTGAATCTGGCGCAGATGATTATATTGTCAAACCTTTTTCTCCTAGGGAAGTCGTTTTAAGAGTTAAAGCTTTATTGAGACGAACTCAAACTACAACCTCAGAGCAAAATGAACCTCATACACGTGATATGTTAGAGTTTCCTCATTTAACAATTGATAATGATGCACATAAAGTTTTAGCTGATCAACAAGTTGTTAATTTAACACCAAAAGAATATGAGTTATTAATCTTTTTAGCCAAAACGCCAAATAAGGTATTTGATAGAGAGCAATTACTCAAAGAAGTTTGGCATTATGAATTTTATGGAGATTTAAGAACCGTGGATACACATGTTAAACGTTTACGCGAGAAACTGAATCGTGTATCAGGTGAAGCAGCAAAAATGATTCAAACTGTATGGGGTGTAGGATATAAATTTGAAGTTTTAACTGAAAATGAAGCGACTGAATAGCGTTGTTATAAAACTGTGGTTAACTATTATCTTAATAGTAACGACAGTTTTAATTTTATTAAGTGCTGCGCTTATCACCTTTATTCAACAGTACTATACCCATTTTGCTGAACAATCTCTCTACGAAAATGCTGAAAACATAACTGAAGTTATAGAACAAAGTGATGATCGTAAAACGGCTATTGAAAATAGTGAAATACTAATGGAAAGTAATATTAATTTTATTATTTTACCTGACAACGAAAGTAATACCAATCAATCACCTTTAAAACAAAAAATGCTTCAACAAATTGAAAACAACAAAGATTTTGAACGTGTGTTTAATAATAAACAACCTAAACTAGAACATGTTTCAATTAAATTAAACAATAAACAATATAAATATGTATTGTTAGGTTATCCAGCAAAAGATTATAACGGACAACCTTCAGCTGTCTTTATTTATCAGGATTTAAAAAGTATTGATGAAACAAATAATATTATTACTATTATTATTTTAATTACAGCTGTCGTAGCTTTAGCAGTCACAACAGTTTTCGCTTTTTTCTTATCAACTCGAATTACGAAACCACTTCGAGAGTTAAAAAGTCAAGCTCGCGAAGTAGCACGTGGTAATCAAGTTGAGCGTTTGCCTATTCATACTAAAGATGAAATTGGCGAATTAGCAATGACATTTAATAAAATGAGTTGGAGTATACAAAATCATATTAATGAGATTACAACATCTAAGAATATTCGTGATACGTTAATCAACTCAATGGTAGAAGGTGTCCTTGGTATTAATCATCGTCGAGAAATCATATTATCCAACAAACTTGCGCATAAAATGATTACTCAGATGTCCGAAGAGGATAAACAAAACTTTGAAAAACAAGTGACGCGTACGTTTGCTGATCAAAGCACAGAATATCAAGAATATGAAGTGAATAAACGCTATTTAGTCGTGATTACCACATATATCGATAAAATTGAATTGAATGGTAATAGTGGATTAGTTGTTGTAATTAGAGATATGACAAATGAACATCAAATGGACCAAATTAAAAAAGACTTTATCGCTAATGTATCTCATGAACTACGCACACCAATTGCATTATTACAAGGATATACCGAATCAATTGTAGACGGTATTGTAACTGAACCTAAAGAAATCAACGAATCATTAATGATTGTGCTCGATGAATCAAAACGTTTAAATCGTTTAGTCAATGAATTGCTTAATGTTGCTAAAATGGACGCTGAAGGTATTAATGTTTCTCAACAACTTCAACCGATGCGTTACTTAGTTGAAAAAATGGCAATAAAATATCGACAACAAGCTCAAGAATATCAACTTCATCTCAATTTCCAACTTGATGGGGTAATGGAAGATGATTGGTATTATGATTTCGATAGAATAGAACAAGTTTTAACTAATCTTGTGGATAATGCGACAAGATATACGCAACATGGGGATGAAATTTCAATTACAGCAACTGAAGATGAAAACTATCACATACTCAACATTTCAGACACTGGTGTTGGTATCGCTGAGGAACATTTACCATCTGTTTTTGAACGCTTTTACAAAGTGGATGCAGCCCGTAAAAGAGGTAAACAAGGCACAGGATTAGGTTTATTTATTTCTCGAATGATCGTTGAAGCACACTGTGGTACTATTCATGTGGAAAGCCAACTTGGTGTTGGCACAACGTTCATTATTAAATTACCTAAAAAAGACTATCTATTAACACGTTAATTCAAACGATATCATGTCGAAAATGATTTAGATTTGTAAGTAAGTCTTGCAAAATGATTGTTTAAATAGGCATTGTCTTGTATGATATAGCTACAAATTTGAAATAAAATTCATCTTCGGGGTCGGGTGTAAATCCCAACCGGCAGTGAAAGCCTGCGAGCCATGTATGGTTGATCTAGTGAAATTCTAGAGCCGACAGTATAGTCTGGAAGGGAGAAGATGGAGGTTTATTTGTGTTGTTTTAATCATCATCACGCCTCCTATTCGAATAAGATGAATTAAAGGAGGTTGCATATGAAAAAACAAAATAAACGACTTATCATCGTAGGAATGTTAAGTGCCATCGCTTTTATTTTAATGTTTATTAAATTTCCATTGCCATTTCTACCACCATATTTGACAGTGGATTTTAGTGATGTACCTGCATTACTTGCGACTTTTACATTTGGACCATTAGCTGGCATATTAGTAGAGCTAATCAAAAATATTTTAAACTTTTTATTTAATATTAGTGATCCAATAGGACCCATCGCCAATTTCTTAGCAGGTATTAGTTTATTACTCACTAGTTATTGGATTTACTATAAAAGACAAACAACACGCTCTCTTATAGTCGGGTTAGTATTAGGTGTTATTATGATGACGATCGTATTAAGTATCCTAAACTACTTTGTGCTATTACCACTTTACGGTATTATCATGAACCTTAGTGATATTAAAAATAACTTAAAAATCATCATTACAGCTGGTATTATTCCATTTAATATTATTAAAGGCGTTATTGTTTCTATCATATTTATACTTTTATATGGTCGATTAGGTCATATTTTGCGTAGATAGTGCTTTTATTAGTATAAAGATAAACAGCGCTGAAGTAATCATGAATTACTTCAGCGCTGTTTATATAACATCTAATACAATGTTTATTCGAATTTTAATGCGTCACCATCAAATGATTCTTCTTCTACTTTAATAGAATCTGTTGGACAACCTTCAAATGCATCTTCCAAGTCTTCATATAATTCTTCTGGAACTGGTGTTGTACCTTGGTTGTCATCAAGGATTACATACGCAATCCCTTCATCATCGTAGTCATATATATCAGGTGCAGCGGCGCCACATGCACCACATGCAATACAAGTATCCATATCTACAATTGTATATTTAGCCATTTTTTCGCCTCCCTTTTCAAAGCAACTCAATCACATTATAATTTCATTGTAGTGAGATATACTTTATTTTTCAATATTTTAGTCCATAGAACGGAGATTAACTATGAATGATTTAATCCAATATGCTTATCATAAAGCACATCCATACAAAACTGTAAAAAGCATATATAATATTATCATAGGTAAAAAAAGTCATCAAACTTTTTTCGATGCCACAACACTCAATTTACTGACTTTATTTGGATATATGCCAAGTTTGTCATACGCTCAATTTCAAAGCCTAGCATCTAACGAGACACAATTGACTTCAATTAATACGACGACTCATGTGACGTTTTATGAACTATCAGATACATTTACTACATTGCAATTACTCATCCAAACACTATCGCACCGTAAGCATCATCAGTTAAAGTTTTTACCCATCACTTCTAATATTCAAATTCATACAAAAGTCAAACAAATCTATCACGATATCCAGTACCATGATGATTTTGCAGTCGTTGAACAAGAAGTCTTTCAATTATTTGAAAGCTTGAATAAGCGTAATCCTAATAGCATCTTACATTACTATTTATGTGGTTATCAGGAAGCTATGTATACAGATAAACAAATATGTAGCCTTAATAGATGGGATGAAAATCAAGTAGCCGTACAATTCTATAATGATTTAGTGGAACTTTATAAACTATTAAAACAAACTAGTTCCTTTTCATATCTCACTAAATGTAAAGCGTTGCCGCACATTTCTATTAAGGTTGCTAATACGCTTAAATGGTATCAACAAGGTTGGTCTTTACAAAACATTGCACATCATTCACATGTCACTTTCAATACTATTGAAGATCATGTATTAGATTTATTTATAAAAGGGTATATAAACGATTATCATGCTTTTGTCACTCAAATTAATCAACGTTTTATTCAATATTACGATAGTCACCCTTATTTAAAACTTAAACATTATAAATCAATCTTTGAAGATATGAGCTATTTTGAATTAAAATTACATATCATTGGCATTGCAAAGGGGGACTTAAAATGTTGAATGAAGCACTTCAACACTTTTTCGGCTTTGATCATTTTAAGCCTGGACAAGAAGCTGTGATACAATCTGTACTCAACGGGAAGAATACATTAGGCGTATTGCCGACAGGTAGCGGTAAAAGTTTATGTTATCAACTACCCACTTATATCAATCAACAGCCAACGCTTGTGATCTCACCACTTATTTCTTTAATGGATGATCAAGTGATGCAAATGAAAATGAATGGAGAACCTCGTGTTGTTGCTATACATTCAGGTATGACTGAAGAAGAGCGACATACCGCATATACACAACTTAAGTCAGCACGTTTTATATTTGTTAGTCCAGAGTTTATCTTACAACCTAGACATTTCAAAAAAATTGCACATATTCCATTTGGTTTAATTGTATTAGATGAGGCACATTGTTTATCTGAATGGGGCTTTGATTTTAGACCACACTATATTCAAATCGGAGCTTTAACAAAACACTTTAAAGACGTTCCATTGTTAGCACTAACTGCTACTGCTGTATCACATTTACAAAATGATATTGAAATGGTCGTTAAGCGTAATTTTACAACGATCACTTTACCTATGGATCGGCCGAATATTTCTTTATCAGTTAAACACTGTCTTGATTTTGATGAAAAAATCGCACAATTATTAAGTATTATCCCAAATTCAGGACCAACCATTATTTACGTTTCTTCCAAAAAGATTTGTTACGATTTAGCAGAAACCATTTATCATAGTGGATTTTTAACTGGTATTTATCACGCTGATTTAACTTACCAAGAACGCCACACAGTTCAACAACAATTTTTAAACAATGATATTCCTATTATTGTGGCCACAAGTGCATTCGGCATGGGTGTTAACAAACCAGATATACGTACAGTTATCCATTTTCATTTACCGCCAAGTCCTTCTAATTTTATCCAAGAAATTGGAAGAGCAGGGCGTGACGGGTTACCAAGTCAATCTATTGCTTTATACCAAAATGAAGATTTGCATCTTATGGAAACGTTAGCGATTGAAAATTTAATTGATACGCGTGATATCGATGCTTACTTTCAAAACCAATTATTGAATGAAGAAAAAACAAAAATATTAGATCAACTCTCACAAGTCTTTAACGAGCCAACATTAAAACGAATTTTTGATGAACAATACACATTAAAACAAAACGCATTTGAACAAATGGTGTTATATGCGAATGCTTCTTCATGTAGACGTACGACGTTATTACGTTATTTTCATATGTCTAACACAACAGAAACCCAATGTTGTGATGTTTGTGAAACAATAAGGTTTATTAAGCAAAAAAATGAAAAGAAAGTACGTCGTCAAATGAATTATCATGAAAAGTTAGATAGTTTATTCGGATAGTTTCACAGTTTGCTTTACACTCCTATTTTAAACAAGCTATAATAACAATATAATTATTCGTCTACAATGTTTTTATTCAACTTAGCGTTTATTTATTCAAAAGAAAACAAATAACTATATAGAAAGGGGATTAAACTTTGTCCAACGATAATTTTAAAGATGAATTTGAGAAAAGTAGACAGGAAATCAAACCTAAAAATGAAAAACAACCAGATATAGAAGATAACGACAACGCATCGTTTGATAAGAATCAGGAACAGTTTCCACCACGTAATGCTTCTCGTAGACATCGTAAAAGAGATCACCTTCAAAAATCTAAAGATCCTAAATTAGCATCTGATGAGACAAGTGAAGTGGAAGAAAAGAAAGCGAAAGAGGTCACGTCAGATCAACCTAAACACAAAGACTTACAACAATCTGAAACAAAAGAAACATCAAAATCTTCCTCAAAACAAAAAGGCGGGGCATTAGCTGGAGCGTCTGCACTTGCCGGTAAAGATAAGCATGAAAAGCAAAATTCAACTGATGATTCAGAGAAAGAAAAGAATGAACATCATAAAGGAAAAGCTGCAGCTGCAGCAGGTGCTGCTGGGGCTGCCGGTGCTGTTGGCGCAAAATCAGCTTCTAACAAAGCCAAAGCTTCGGAAAAGGATACTGAGCAAGATACCACTCAAAACGATCATAAAAAAGACGCTACTAAAGCTGGAGCGGCTAGTGCTGCTGGAGCTACTGGTGCAAGCGCAGCCCATACTTCAGATAAAGAAAATCCTAAATCAGAAGTATCAAATGGTGGTAACGGTGGATTTTTCTCACGCTTATTACCAATATTATTAGCTGTTATCATTTTAGGCGCAATTGCGATATTTGGTGGTGTCTATTTATTCAATCAAAACAACCCTGGTAGTAATGATCAAGAAGTCGCTCAAACGAATACAAACGAGTCCAAAGAGAATAGTAAAGATACAAATGATCAAAACACATCTGATGATAACAAAGCAGCTGACAAAGATAAAAAAGACAACGACCAAAGTGATAAAAATGATAGCGACTCAAAAAACAAAAGTGATGATAATAGCAATGATGATTCAGATAACGACAACGCAGTAGCTACTAACGATACTCAATCAAATGGTAACACTAGTTCAAATGCTGATGGCACAAACAATGCACAAAATGCAGCTGATACGAACCAAAATGGTTATGGCGTTGATAACAATCAAAATTACTACACAAATTCACAACAAAATGACAACAATGGTTATCAACAAAGTGATCAAACACAAAGTCAAAACCAATATCAACAACAACAATCATCAAATAATCAACAGAACCAAAATGCAGGCACTCAAACACATACTGTAAATGGTCAAGAAAACTTATATCGTATTGCAATTCAATACTATGGTGATGGCTCACCTGAAAATGTAGAAAAAATTAGAAAAGCTAATGGTATAAGCGGTAATAACATTAACAACGGTCAACAACTCGTTATTCCATAGCTATTAATTCATTAGAGATTGAGACACAATGATGTGCTCAATCTCTTTTTTTGGGATTAAAATTTTAAGGGGCGTCTAAACCTTTTTACGATTACTTCGAAAGGTATAGTTGAGTCCAATTGTTGATTGATTTACATCATTCTTACACATGTAGTATGATGAAATAGTACGTAATAGACTAACCTAGATAGTAAACCATTTTATTCACACGCTTTAATGAGTCGTTTTATAATGTTTTGAGTAATTTATGATAATTATTATGCAGAGAAAGCAGTTAATTGATTTAAATTGGTGTTTTTTAAACCATATTCAAATAAACGACATATCAACAATTCTATTCGTGTGTTATAAAACTATTGTAATACAGTGCTAGTATATGAAAATTAAGGAGGAAAAACTGATTACTAAGTTAGCACAAAATTGAGGTGGATTGAATGATGGAAACTTACAAGCCTTTCATCTCTTTTATTCTTAGTAACAGTAGCATAATGAAACAAATTGAAAGTATTATTATCGGTGCTGGTCCTTGTGGATTAAGTGCTGCTATTGAGCAACAAAAAAAGGGCATTGAAACATTAATTATTGAAAAAGGAAATGTCGTCAATGCAATTTATCATTATCCTACTCACCAAACCTTTTTCTCATCAAGTGATAAATTGGGAATCGGGGATGTACCATTTATTGTTGAAGAATTAAAACCACGTCGTAATCAAGCATTAGTATATTATCGAGAAGTCGTGAAACACCATCAACTTAATATTAATACATTTGAAGAAGTACTGACTGTTCGCAAAATGGATGATCATTTTACGATTACAACGACAAAAGATGTCTATAAATGTCGATTTTTAACGGTAGCAACAGGCTATTATGGACAACATAATTCATTAGAAGTTGAAGGGGCAGATCGCGATAAAGTTATGCATTACTTTAAAGAAGCACACCCATATTTCAACCAAGATGTAGTTATTATAGGTGGTAAAAACTCTGCCGTCGATGCAGCTATTGAACTTGAAAAAGCAGGGGCTAACGTGACTGTTATCTATAGAGGATCAACTTATTCTTCTGCAATCAAACCATGGATTTTACCTAATTTTGACTCTTTAGTAAGAAGAGGAAATGTAGATATGCATTTTAATAGTCATGTCACTCAAATTACTGAAGATAGTGTCACATTTGAAACAGAAGGTAAAGAAACAACAATTCATAATGATTATGTTTTTGCGATGATTGGTTATCACCCTGATTATGAATTTCTACAATCTCTTGGTATTGATATTAATACGAATGAATATGGTACAGCGCCAGTCTATAATCGTGATACCTATGAAACAAATATAGAAAATTGTTATATTGCTGGGGTTATTGCAGCAGGAAATGATGCAAATACGATCTTTATTGAAAATGGCAAATTCCATGGTATCCACATCGCCCAAGATATTTTATCTAAAAAGCAAGGTCCTTTAGAATCTTAAAATACAAAAACAAATAAAACAGCGTTCAAGCTTCGTGATCATTCGAAATTTGAACGCTGTTTTTTATAGTGCGCCCGGCATGGGTAACATCTTGACGGTGAAAGTCCGTTACAGGCTTGGTAGTAGGAACTGTTAGCGAAGGACAAGGGTGTCCACTGCGAAGTGGAATCTGAAGGAAGTCGGACGCAAACACTCGCACTGACGAACAGAAACATCATACTAAGGCTATGTAGAATGGATGAATCTGCTATACAAGATAAAGTCCTATACTACCCGAGTTCTATATAGTAAATGATGTGGTGACATGAGTGGAAAGAGGTTACACCTTACCCGGGGAGGTCTCATAAGCGATTCGTAGAATCGTAGTAACAACGAATTATGAGAAATCAGCAGAAGTCATAGTAGGTATAAACATATCGAAGGACTGAACAATATTAAATACAAAGTAAAGAATGGAGGTTATAGATTTACGGTGTGCAGAAAACGGTTTATACCGGCAACTTATAGAAAGATAAGTAGTGGAACGAAAAAAGGATATATAAGTGTGTACAGTAAATCTTAGGTGAAATGAAAGAAATGTATCGTGAGTCTCCATCTTTGATGGAACTTGTTGTAAGACCAAACAACATTGAAAAAGCAATTAAGAAAGTGAGAAAGAACAAAGGTGCACCTGGAATTGATGGTATGAGTGTTAGTGACTTGAATAGGCACTTCTCGCAGTACTTTCCTCAAATTCGAAAGAAACTGCTTGATGGTACATACAAACCACAAGCAGTAAGGAAAGTTGAAATCCCAAAATCAAATGGGAAAAAACGAGTGTTGGGTATTCCTGTCGCAAGAGATAGAGTTATCCAACAAGCCATTAAACAAGTCATTGAACCTAAAATTGACCGTACATTTTCAAATCACAGTCATGGTTTCAGACCAAATCGTAGTACAGGTACTGCATTGAAGCAATGTGCATTATACTATGAAGAAGGTTATTCAGTCGCAGTCGACTGCGACTTAAAACAATGTTTTGATATGTTAAATCATGACAAGTTAATGTATCTATTTGAGCGTCATATCCAGGATAAAACTATTTCTAAGTTCATTCGTAGAAGTCTACAAGTTGGTGCCATTGACCTCAATGGTAACTACAAGAATAAAGAAATCGGTGCACCGCAAGGTGGCGTTATATCGCCGCTATTATGTAACATCTATCTGCATGAATTAGATAAAGAACTGGAAAAACGTGGACATCGTTTTATTCGCTACGCTGATGACTTCGTCATCTTTGTGCGTTCAAAACGAGCAGGCCAACGTGTTATGGAGAGTGTGACAAAATTCATCGAAAAGGATCTTAAACTTATTGTAAATAAGGAAAAGAGCAAGGTAGGTGCAGTCACACGTTTAAAGTTCTTGAGTTGTCTAATGACCAAAGTAAATGGCATTTATCGTTTCAGACCGACTATGGAAGCAAAAAGAAGTTTAAAACGCTCCTTAAGACGCCTAACGAAACGAAATAGATCAGGTACCTTCAGACAGATTATAACAGAAATCAATCAAGTGACTCGAGGGTGGATAAATTATTTTGGTAGAGGGTTTATTAAAGGCTTTTTAACAAAAGTACAATCATGGCTAAACCGTCGTATTAGACAACTGATTCTTAAAAGATGGAAGAAAACGAAAACAAAATACAAAATGTTACGTAAATATGGACTTGACCATGATAGCGCAATGAGAGTTTCACAATCACGTAAGAAGTATTGGCGACTCTCAAGTGTAAAAGAAGTCCATCGTGCGCTTACAACAAAACAACTCTACGAGTGGGGACTAATACCTTTAGTCCACCTCGCAGAGCTGGCTTACGCAAGATATTGAACCGCCGTGTACGGAACCGTACGCACGGTGGTGTGAGAGGACGAATAACCAAATAATGGTTATTCTCCTACTCGATTTAAATAAGAGTATGCTCAGTCTCTAAATAAACCTATTCGTAAAAATATTGCTCAATATCTTGATTACTGAATGCATTACTTAATGCCACAAGTAATTTTAAGCGTGCTTTAGGTCCATTTAAACCATTAGAAAAAGTAACACCTTTTTGATATAAATCATATCCTCCACCTTCGTAAGCATATACTGGACTTACAATGCCATTGAAGGAACGAGAAACAACCACTATGGGAATATCTAATTTTAAACACGCGTCTAACCCTTTTAAAGCAGTTTGAGGCAAGTTCCCTTGACCAAGTGCTTCAATCACAATTCCATCTACATGTTGCTCTGCGTAAAATGACAGCATTTCACTACCCATACCCATATGTGATTTAACAAGAGGTACAGCTAACTCAGAATCAATTTTCGACAAAGTACGTTGTGTGATAGGTTGATGGTGAAACTGCACACCAAATTTTGTGATAACACCTAAAGGTCCGTGATTAGGACTTTGGAAGGTGTTGGTATTTGAAGTATGTGTTTTGGTTACGTTTCTAGCTGTATGTATCTCATCGTTAAATACTACCATGACTCCTTTATCACAAGCATGATCATCTATAGCTACTCTAATAGCCGAAATAAAATTATATAGCCCGTCTGAACCGATTTCATTTGAAGAACGCATCGCTCCTGTAAGGATAACTGGTTTTGTAATTTTTACAGTTAAATCTAATAAAAAAGCAGTTTCTTCCAATGTATCTGTTCCATGTGTTATTACAAATCCATCATATTTTTGCTTATTTGTCTCATCTTCAATGATTGATTTTAACGCTTTAACATGATCGATTGTGATATGTGGAGAGGGGACATTAAAAGGCATCATTTCATCGATTTTTGCATATTTTAAAATAATGTCTTGATGATTAGCAATTGGATTATTATCATTCGTACTGACTTTATTGGCCTCATCTTCAGACATACTTATTGTTCCACCTGTATGTATCACAAGTAAACGCTTCATCACTTCTCCTCCTCGATATTTATTCCTCTATTATGATAAAATATTAGTAAATAAACAACAATAAGGAAGGTATCTAATGAGTAAAATTAATATTGCGATTGACGGTCCAGCAGCTGCTGGAAAAAGTACGATAGCTAAAATAGTAGCATCAAAATTAGGCATGATTTATGTCGACACAGGTGCAATGTATCGTGCCATCACTTATTACTATTTAAAACACCAAGACACATTTACCAATTTTAAAGATTTAATGAATCAACTAGACATTAAACTAAAATATGATCAAAACAAAGGACAACGCGTCCTTTTAAATGATGAAGATGTTACTGACTTTTTAAGAGAGAACGATGTAACGAATAACGTTTCTTATGTAGCCTCAATTGAGGAAGTGCGTAAATTTTTAGTTGAAACCCAAAAGCAATTAGCTTCTGAAAAAGGGATTGTGATGGATGGTCGCGATATTGGTACCACTGTTTTACCGGAAGCTGAAGTTAAAATATATATGATTGCATCAGTAGAAGAACGCGCATTGAGACGCTTACACGATAATGAAGAACGAGGTATCGACTCTACACTTGAACAATTAAAAGAAGATATCGCAAAACGAGATCAATATGACATGAATCGCTCGATTTCTCCTTTAAAAAAAGCTGAAGATGCTACTGAGATTGATACCACGGGGCTTTCAATCGATGAAGTGACAGAAAAAATATTAAATATCGCACAATCATATAGCTAAATCAATTCGAACTAATCTAAATTTCTTGACAATTAGCCCAGTTTATAAGATGTTATTATTATGTAGTAGTATAAGGAGGCATTCATGATGACTGAAGAATTTAACGAATCAATGATTAATGACATTAAAGAAGGCGACAAAATTACTGGAGAGGTACAACAAATTGAAGACAAACATGTTGTTGTACATGTAAATGGTGGAAAATTTAATGGTATTATTCCAATAAGCCAATTATCAACACATCACATTGACAATGCAAATGAAGTTGTCAAAGTAGGTGACGAAATTGGCGCTTATGTTACAAAAATCGAAGTTGACGAAGAAAATGAAACAGGTAGTTACATTTTATCTAAACGTCAACTTGAAGAAGAAAAATCATACGAGTACTTACAAGAAAAACTAGATAATGACGAAACAATTGAAGCCAAAGTAACTGAAGTGGTTAAAGGTGGACTTGTTGTCGATGTTGGCCAAAGAGGGTTCATTCCTGCATCACTCATTTCAGTAAATTATGTTGAAGATTTTTCTGATTATGAAGGCAAAACGTTAGAACTTAAAGTTGAAGAATTAGATCCTGAAAATAATCGAGTGATTTTAAGTCATAAAGCTGTAGAAGCAATGGAAAATGAAAAGAAAAAAGCTTCATTATTGCAATCTCTACAAGCTGGTGACATCGTTGAAGGGACTGTAGCACGCCTTACAAACTTCGGTGCGTTCATCGATTTAGGCGGTGTTGATGGTTTAGCTCACGTTTCAGAATTATCTCATGAACATGTTAAATCACCAGAAGAAGTGGTAAGCATTGGAGATAAAGTAAATGTTAAAGTACGTTCAGTAGAACAAGATTCAGAACGTGTTTCTTTATCTATTAAAGATGCTTTACCAAGTCCATTTGAAAATATTAATGATCAATTTAATGAAGGCGACATCGTTGAAGGTAAAGTCATGCGCTTAGCTAGCTTTGGTGCTTTCGTTGAAATCGGTCCAGGTTTACAAGGATTAGTGCACATTTCAGAAATTAGCCATAAACATATTGGCACACCTAGCGAAGCGCTAGAACCAGGTGACACTGTCCAAGTGAAAATTTTATCTATCAATCCAGAAGAAGAACGCATTTCATTATCAATTAAACAAGCATTACCAAAAGAAGAAACAAATGAAGCGAGCCAAGAAACTACTGAAGAATATACAACGTCTACAAATGAAGATGAAAACAATCCAACATTAGGCGATGTATTTGGTGATAAACTTAAAGATTTAAATCTATAAGTTAAAAATTTAAATTATACAATTGTTATTCAAAGACAAAGCTCAAACGTTACAAAGTTGTAGCGTTGGGTTTTGTCTTTTTTATTTACTGATTAATTTTTTTTATAACTTGGTAAAGATCACTTTTATTTGAATGTTTATTCCTTAACTTAACATTCTTTTTATAATTGTTGTTTATCATGCTATAATGACATTAATCATTAGAATTAGCATAACGAACGTATTTTTAAAATACTCAATAAATCATGCTATATCAATTAGAGAGGAAGTAACAAATATGACGAAACCAGTAGTAGCCATTGTAGGTCGACCGAATGTCGGTAAATCTACAATTTTTAATCGTATCGTCGGTGAACGTGTCTCTATTGTTGAAGATACACCAGGTGTCACACGCGATAGAATTTATTCAAGTGGCGAATGGCTTACACATGACTTTAATATTATCGATACTGGAGGCATTGAAATTGGCGATGCACCATTCCAAACGCAAATACGTGCTCAAGCAGAGCTAGCCATTGCAGAAGCCGACGTGATTATCTTTATGGTAAACGTACGTGAAGGCGTCACTCAAAACGACGAATTAGTGGCTCAATTATTATATAAATCAAAAAAACCTGTAGTGTTAGCTGTTAATAAGGTAGATAACCCTGAAATGCGAAATGATATTTATGATTTTTATGCTTTAGGCTTTGGCGATCCATTTCCTTTATCAGGTTCACACGGACTTGGCCTAGGTGACTTATTAGAGGAAGTAGCTAAACACTTTAAGAAAGAGGAAGAAGACCCATATGATGAAGATACGATTCGTCTCTCACTTATTGGTCGTCCGAATGTTGGTAAATCAAGTTTAGTTAACGCTATCCTTGGAGAAGAACGTGTTATCGTGTCTAATGTGGCTGGGACAACGAGAGATGCCATTGACACTGAATATTCCTATGAAGGCCAAGACTACGTACTCATCGATACAGCAGGAATGCGTAAAAAAGGGAAAGTCTATGAATCTACCGAAAAATATTCTGTGTTACGTGCATTAAAGGCTATTGAACGTTCAAATGTCGTTTTAATTGTACTAGATGCTGAAGAAGGCATTATTGAACAGGATAAACGTGTAGCAGGCTATGCTCATGAAGAAGGTAAAGCTATTGTAATTGTGGTCAATAAATGGGATACAGTCGAAAAAGATAGCAAAACAATGAAGAAATTTACAGAAGAAGTACGCCAAAACTTCCAATTTCTAGATTATGCTCAAATTGCTTTTGTATCTGCTAAAGAAAGTACACGTTTACGTACATTGTTCCCTTATATTAACGAAGCTAGCGAAAATCATAAAAAAAGAGTGCAAAGTTCAACATTAAATGAAGTGATTACAGACGCTATCTCTATGAACCCAACACCAACAGATAAAGGCCGTCGACTTAAGGTATTCTATGCTACTCAAGTCGCTATCGAACCACCAACTTTTGTGGTCTTCGTAAATGATGTCGAATTATTGCATTTTTCATATAAACGTTATATTGAAAATCAAATTCGTAATGCATTTGGTTTTGAAGGTACACCTATTCATATTATTGCTCGTAAAAGAAATTAAAAAATGGGGGAGTTAACATGAATATTACAGTATTTGGTACAGGAAGCTTTGGTACATCTTTGGCTAATGTTTTAGCAGACAACGGTCATTCTGTACTAATGTGGGGGAAAACTGAACGCACCATCAACGAAATTAATGAGAATCATACAAATAACGCTTATATCCCTGAAGCGACACTAAATTCAACTATTACCGCTACACTCGACCTCGAAAAAGCAGTGAATTTTGCTGATACTTATTTAGTGGCTTTACCAACAAAAGCGATTCGAGATGTAATTGGACGAGTAAATGATTTATTAACAACGCCAAAATATTTTATACATGTAGCAAAAGGTATTGAAAACGAAACATTTAAACGCGTTTCGGAAATGTTAGAAGATTGTATTTCTCAAGATGTTAATGGTGGCATCGGGGTATTATCCGGGCCTAGTCATGCTGAAGAAGTAATTTTAAAACAACCAACGACGGTTGCTGCAGCTTCTCAAAACAAAGCATTACGTCAGCTGATACAAGATTTATTTATGACAGATTATTTAAGAGTTTATACAAATGATGATTTAGTAGGTGTTGAATTAGGCGGCGCATTGAAAAATATTATTGCCATTGCGAGTGGTGTACTCGCAGGACTAGGCTATGGTGACAATGCAAAAGCGGCTTTAATCACGAGAGGTTTAGCTGAAATTACTCGATTAGGTGTTAAGTTAGGTGCTGATCCTTTAACTTTTCAAGGTTTAGGAGGAATTGGCGATCTAATTGTGACATGTACGTCAACACATTCTCGTAACTTTTCTTTAGGTTATCAACTAGGTCAAGGCAAAACATTAAAAGAAATTCTAGACGAAATGAATATGGTTGCTGAAGGGGTGAACACTACACAATCGGTTTACCACCTTTCGCAAAAGCTTGACGTCGAAATGCCTATTACTGCTTCACTTTACCGTGTATTATTTGAAGAAAAACCTGTCCTTGAAGAAGTAAAAAATCTAATGGGAAGAACTAAAAAAGCTGAATAATACGATTTAAATCATTATATTTACTAAAATCTGTCAAAAAAGAGAAAAAATCCCAATAAATCAACGTTTTTAGAATATAAATCGTTGCAGTATATGTTAACCATGTGTTAAAGTCATACCATAATGATATATGGTTATCATTATACATAACCTTTGAGGAGGTGAATTGACATGAATAAAACAGATTTAATCAACGCTGTAGCAGAACAAGCTGAATTAACTAAAAAAGAAGCTGGTCAAGCAGTTGATGCCGTTTTTGAATCAATTCAAAAATCACTTGCAAAAGGTGAAAAAGTACAATTAATCGGCTTCGGTAACTTTGAGGTACGCGAACGTGCTGCACGTAAAGGACGTAACCCTCAAACAGGAAAAGAAATCGATATCCCTGCAAGCAAAGTACCAGCATTTAAAGCAGGTAAAGCATTAAAAGACGCTGTAAAATAATCGATTTAAAAAGCCCTTTTAAAGGGCTTTTTTTATTTATTCTTGAATTGCCTATACATATCTTTTCCTACAAAAAATCAAAACTTTACATAATAGAAAAGTAAATCAGATTTCAATTTCACCGCTATAATGTTAATATAGAGAGTGATTAAAATTTGAGGTGTCGCAAATGGAAGGTTCTTATAAGACTTTAAGTGCTCATATAGACAAATTATTAACACATATCAATAAACCCAGTAATCTTCATGTTAATTATGAATTAAGTCAGATTCTAGATGACTTAACTATTCCAGAAAATGCTAAATTAGCAATCTTATCAATTGATACAGCAATGAGACATTTAGATCGTATCAATTTTTATAATTATGAACGTGATGCGATTCTAATAGGGGATTTATTAAGTGCATATTTTTATCAAGTAGTCGCTAAACTTGAAAATAAAGATTTTCAACAACAGATGAGTGAGTGTATTATTCAAATTAATGAATTAAAATCCTATTTACAACATACTGATTTACAACACTCGCCACAAACACGAAATCAAACCATTTATAAAGTTGAAACCCTTCTTTTTACAACATTGAATAATATATACACATTAAACAAAGACATATCCGTCATTGAGAATCAAATTATAAATCAGTTAAAAGTAGATCAACTTACATATTTAGTACATTATACCGAAGATGACATTAACAATATCATTCATGAATTGCAAAATAAATATACGATAAATGGAGTTAATAAAGATGGCAAATAAAGCAAATAAAGAACAGGTTTACAATGTTTTTCAAAATATATCAAATAAATATGACAGTCTAAATAATATCATCAGCTTTGAACAACATAAAATATGGAGAAAAAAAGTCATGAAATCGATGAATGTCTCTCCAGGTTCTGTGGCTCTAGATATTTGTTGTGGTACAGGAGATTGGACCATTGCATTAAGTAAAGCAGTAGGTCATTCAGGGGAAGTTACAGGATTAGATTTTAGTGAAAATATGTTAAAAGTTGCTGAAGAAAAAACAGAAGACATGTCCAATATACGCCTTGTTCAAGGTGATGCGATGGCGTTACCTTTTGATGATAACGCATTTGACTATGTAACAATTGGGTTTGGATTACGTAATATTCCTGATTATTCCAAAGCGCTATCTGAAATGTACCGCGTCTTAAAACCCGGAGGCATGGTCGTATGTTTAGAAACGAGTCAACCGACGATGCCCGTATTCAAACAATTATATAAATTATATTTTAAATTTGTAATGCCTCTATTCGGTAAAATATTTGCTAAATCGAAAGAAGAATATGAGTGGCTACAACAATCCGCATTTGATTTTCCTGATCGAAAATCATTGAAAAAAATGTTTGAATCAGAACATTTCGAGCGTGTTAAAGTTCGTAGTTTTACAGGTGGCGTTGCAGCAATGCACCTAGCTTATAAGCCGAAATCGATTAAATAAAGGTGAGAGTAGCATGTCGAAATTAAATGTGAATCAAGAAATTAAAAAAATTGAAAAAATGCTTAAGGAATTGATCCAAAGTAATGATCCCACATTGCAACAAGCAGCTAACCATTTGTTAACATCTGGTGGCAAACGCGTTCGCCCTCTGTTTGTTATTTTAAGTAGCTATGTTGGTGAAAATAAATCTAATGCATCTACATATCAAGTGGCAGTCGCTTTAGAGTTGATTCATATGGCTACACTCGTACATGATGATGTCATTGATTATAGTAATAAGCGTCGTGGCACACTGACCATTGAAAAGAAATGGGATAAACCAACGGCAATATTGACAGGTAATTTTTTATTAGCTAAAGCAGTGGCACATTTAACCAACGTAGATGACTATGAAATTCATCGTGTCTTATCTGATGCTATATTAGAAGTATGTAGAGGGGAACTATTTCAATTTCAAGATCAATTTAGAACGCCACAATCTATCACGAATTATTTAAGACGCATTAATCGTAAAACAGCGTTACTTATGCAACTGTCTACTCAAGTAGGGGCAATGACTGCTGGAGCTGACCCCCAAACGGTTAGAACTATGAAAAAAATAGGTCATAACATTGGGATGAGCTTCCAAATTATAGATGATGTACTTGATTTTACAAGTTCAGAGAAAAAATTAGGTAAACCTGTTGGAAGTGACCTTAGAAATGGTCACCTCACTCTACCAGTGCTATTAGAAATCAAAAATGACGATCACTTTAAACGAAAAATTTCTGAATTACATGCTGGTGCTCCAGAAGAAAAGTTCGATGAATGTATAGCGCAAATCCAACAATCACATGTTATTCAAGACACACTAGCTGTGAGTGAACGTTATCTTAATAAAGCGAAATCATTATTAGAAACAATCGATAACGAAGAAATTAAACCACTTTTTAATAAGATTATTAAAAAATTACAAACACGAATGAAATAATGATTGAAAGCGTTTTTACTTAGTGATAGGATATGTATGAATTACATAAAAAATAGGGGGATTTAATAATGGAACAAACATTCATTATGATTAAGCCAGATGCTGTACAACGTAAGTTGATTGGTAATATTGTTCAACGTATTGAACAAAAGGGGTTAAAGTTAGTAGGTGCTAAGTTAATGTCAGTACCACAATCACTTGCTGAAACACATTATGCTGAACATAAAGATAAACCATTTTATCATTCATTAATTTCATTTATCACATCTGCACCTGTTTTTGCTATGGTTGTCGAAGGTGAAGATGCAGTAGCAGTATCACGTCATATCATTGGCGCAACAAATCCATCTGAAGCGACACCGGGTTCAATTAGAGGTGATCTAGGCTTAACTGTAGGAAGAAATGTGGTTCACGGTTCTGACTCAGTTGAATCAGCTCAAAGAGAAATTGAACTTTGGTTCGATCGTGGTGAAATCAGTTCATATCAATCACCAGATGAAAATTGGTTATATGAATAATTAAATAAACACATTGGGAACGGTTATTGAACTAACCGTTCTTTTTTATTTTTCCTATTTTTTTCTTATATAATTTCGTTTATGCTAACATAGATAACACACTGAATAAGTGAACGATCTTAATAAATATGTTATGCTAAATATTATTTATGTTACAGGGGAGTGTATAGACTTATGAGATTTTTAACTTCAGGTGAATCACACGGACCGCAACTAACTGTCATTTTAGAAGGCTTACCTGCAAATATGAAAATTGATCACGAACGTTTAAATCTAGAATTATTTAAACGACAAGGTGGATATGGCAGAGGACGACGTATGCAAATTGAAAAAGATGCAGTTGAAATTGTATCTGGTGTACGTCATGGATATACATTAGGTAGTCCAATAACGTTGGTTATTCATAATGATGATTTTACACATTGGCGTAATATTATGGGAGCAGCACCAATTAGTGAAGAAGCACAAACGAACATGAAACGTGTTATTACAAAACCAAGACCAGGGCATGCAGATTTAGTTGGAGGTATGAAATACAATCACAGAGACTTAAGAAATGTCCTTGAACGTTCTTCAGCACGTGAAACTGCTGCGAGAGTGGCAGTGGGAGCAGTATGTAAACAATTATTAGAACAATTAGATATTGAATTATTAAGTCGTGTTGTTTCAATAGGCGGCATCCATGATCAGATTGCTTATGACCCCGAAACAATTCGCAAAACAGTAGATCAAAATGATGTGCGTATGGTTGACCAAAGTCTTGTCCAATCAATACATGATAAAATTGACCAAACTAAAAAAGACGGTGATTCAATCGGAGGTACAGTTCAAGTTATTGTGAATCATATGCCTGTTGGAATTGGGAGCTATGTGCATTATGATCGTAAATTAGATGGCAGAATCGCACAAAGCGTCGCTAGTATTAATGCCTTTAAAGGTGTGAGTTTTGGCGATGGGTTTAATGTTGCTGATCAACCAGGCAGTCAAGTTCAAGATCCGATTGTCTATTCCGAAGCGAGTGGTTATACAAGAACAAGTAATCATCTCGGGGGCCTAGAAGGTGGTATGAGTAACGGTATGCCAATCATCGTTAACGGTGTAATGAAGCCAATTCCGACACTATACAAACCTTTAGCTTCTGTAGACATTCAATCGAAAGAACCTTTTAAAGCTTCAATTGAACGTTCTGATAGTTGTGCTGTACCGGCAGCAAGTATCGTCTGTGAACATGCAGTATCATTTGAAATTGCGCGTGCATTATTAGAAGAATTTGAGTCGAATGATTTTTCTAAATTACAAGCACAAGTCAATCAACGTCGCGAACTTAATCAAAACTTTTAATCGAGGGTGATACTATGAAGTTTTTCACGACCTACAACGATCACAATTATCCAGTGATTATTGAACATGGCGCTATTAAGCATCTGTCTGATCTGATTGAAAGCTATGATCAAACCTTTCTTTTAGTTGATGAAGCAGTATACCAATTATGGCCCAATAAAATAGATGAGATAACCCACTCATCACACACTTATCTCATTACACTAACATCCGGTGAAGCATTAAAAACGATAACGCATTATCAAATAACAATGGAACACATACTGAGTTATCAACCAACTAGAAATACTTGTTTAGTCTCAATTGGAGGCGGCGCTACAGGTGATTTTGTAGGGTTCTTAGCATCTACTTTGTTGCGTGGTGTCGATTTTTTACAGATACCTACGACGCTTTTAGCACATGATTCTAGTATTGGGGGAAAAGTTGGTATTAATGCTTCAAAAGGTAAAAATTTAATTGGTGCGTTTCATAGACCTATAGCGGTACTTTATGATTTAGAATTCTTGACTACACTTCCGGAAACCGAAATTCAAAGTGGTTACGCAGAAATTTATAAACACGCATTGCTCAGTGGGCATAAAGAAACAAATACAATCGAGCGTGTCTATCCATCTATCAATGATTTAGTAACCTTACAAAACATTGATACTTTTATACAACATGGCATTCAAACAAAGTTAAATATTGTCGTTCAAGACGAATTAGAAAAAGGCATGAGACAATATCTTAATTTAGGACATACATTTGGTCATGCGGTAGAATATCATCTTAAAATGCCTCATGGTCATGCGGTAATGATCGGTATTTTGTATCAATTTATTGTGACAGAGCTCGTATATTCTGTGGATGTTAATGTACAACATTATTATCACTATTTCACTCAATTGGGTTATCCATTAGACAGTGTCCGTGATATTCCTTTTGAGACCTTATTGTCATTAATGAAACAAGATAAAAAAAATCACCAAAATGAAATTCATATGGTCTTACTTAAAGAACTTGGAAAACCAATTGTCCAACAAGTTGATATCACTACTTTAAGACAAGCATTTACAATACTACAACAATTAATTAAAAAAGGGGGGGGCATCCACATGAAGATTGATATTAAAGGAACGTTAAATGGGAATGTCACTGTTCCTGGCGATAAATCCATGACACACCGTGCCATTATGCTCGCATCTTTAGCTAAAGGAAAAACAACTATTTATCAACCACTACTTGGAGAAGACTGTTTAAGAACAGCTCAAATTTTTAAACAATTAGGCGTCGAGATTGATATTCAAGAACAAAATATGACCATCGATTCTCCAGGATACCATCAATTTAATATGCCGCATCAAACGCTATACACTGGAAATTCTGGGACAACGACTCGTTTAATGGCAGGGTTGTTAGGTGGACTAGGGATACATAGTGTACTTTCAGGCGATGCCTCTATTGGTAAACGACCTATGGATCGAATTTTGAAACCATTACAAGCTATGAACATTCGCATAACTGGTATCGATCAAAACTATACCCCTCTTATCATTGAACCAAGCACTGTTACAGGTATTGAATATGTTATGCCTGTCGCAAGTGCTCAAGTCAAAAGTGCTATTTTATTTGCAGGCTTATTCTCAAAAGACAAAGAGACAATAATCAAAGAAAAAGACCTTTCAAGAAATCATACAGAAACGATGTTCGAACATTTTAATATCCCAATCGAAACAGGACCTTTATATGTGAAATTACCTCACAATGCAGTGGATCATATTGAGCCTCAAGATTTTTATGTTCCTGGCGATATTTCGTCAGCTGCTTTTTTCATTGTTGCAGCTCTAATAACACCACACAGTGATATTACGCTACATAACGTAGGAATCAATTCAACACGTGATGGCATTTTAGATATCGTCGAATCAATGGGTGGAAATATTTCAATTTTTAACAAATCAGAAGGTAGTGAACCGACCGCTTCAATTCGTATCAAATATACACCACATTTAAAACCAATCGAAATCAGTGGGGGATTAATTCCAAGATGTATTGATGAATTACCAGTCATTGCTTTACTCTGTACACAAGCCAATGGTTCAAGTATCATAAAGGATGCTGAAGAATTAAAAGTTAAAGAAACCAACCGCATAGATACAACGGCTAATGAACTGGGAAAACTTGGATTTTCACTTGAGGCAACAAATGATGGGCTCATTATTCATCCGTCAACATTAACTCAAAATCATCGGGTCGATAGTCATACCGATCACAGAATTGGTATGACACTTGCTATCGCATCTCTACTGACTGACGAGCCTATAGAAATTGAACGTTTTGAAAGTGTTAATGTATCATTCCCAGGATTCTTACCTATGCTAAAACAATTAGAAAAAGAGGGATAAATAATGCAAGAGATCTATAAACTGATTGATGACATTAATCTACAAAAGTTAGATCAATTAGATACCCGTGTTCAAGAAGCACTTCATTCTAATGATGATGAAGCGCTTTTTGTACTAGGTGAAACACTCTATCAATATGGTTTAATACCTCAGGGTTTGGAAGTTTTCCGTACTTTATATACAAAATATCCTAGCGAAAGTGAAATTTTAATCTATTTTATTGATGGGCTTATTTCGGAAAACCAAATCGATGAAGCACTTGAATATTTAAATGATGTTGAACTGTCAACTGAACGATTACTGTTAGAAGCTGACCTTTATCAACAAATCAATATGATTGATGTAGCTATTGATAAAATTGAACAAGCGCTTGATTTAGAGCCATCAGACCCAATTATCCATTTCGCACTTGCAGAACTGCTATATTATGATGGTCAGTATATCAGAGCTTCTCGTGAATACGACACTGTGTTAGAAACTGGAGAACATGAAATTAATGGCGTTAATCTATTTTCAAGATTAGCAGATAGTAGCTTGCAAAGTGGTAATTACTCAGATGCGCTTTCATGGTTTGATGAATTAAGTGAAGAAGAAATGACATCCGAAGATTATTTAAAACGTGCCATTGCCTATGAAAAGAATGATTTTACGCAAGAAGCCATCAAGTCGGTTAAAACGTTACTTCATAAAGATCCAGACTTTATGCAAGGCTATTATTTCTTACAACAACTTTACGAAAATGAAAAAGATTTTCCAAATGCAATAGACATTGGTTTAGAAGGGTTAAAGCTTAACCAATTTTATAAAGAACTAATGTATAGCACGGGGGCTTTACTCATCGAATATGGTGATCAAAATGAAGGGGTACGCTTATTAAAACAAGCGCTCGAAGTTGATCCCGCTTATCAAGAACCACTAATCATGCTTGCTGATTTCTTTAGAAATGAAGAAGATTATGAAGCATTAATTGAACTAATCCAATATGTCGATGAAGAAGATATGGATCCTAAATTGATGTGGCAATTCGCTTATGCATACGGAGAAGAAGAAAGAGATAAAGAAGCTAGTCATTTTTATGAGTTAGCGTTTAATGATTTAAATGAGGATATCGATTTCCTTAAAGATTATTACTACTATTTAATTGAAACTGGACAAGTTGCACAAGCTAAATCTGTATTAGAATCATTATTATCACTTGATCCTAATAACCCAGAGTGGCAAGAAGAACAATTAAGATTATTTTAGGTGATTCAATGTTTACCAAATCGTTAAACGATGAAAAGAAAGACTTTATTGAATATATCTTATTTAACTATCATTTTAAATCTCGAATTAGTGTATGGATTTTAAATTATTTAAAAAGTGAACCACAATTGTTAGAACGAATTACGTTTGTAGATCATGAGATTGCTAACCATCCGACAATAGAAATCGCACTTTCCGCATCAGATCATATTGCGATTCAATATCAAGATGGCCATACACTATTAAAAGATTCTAATGCGATATTTCAAGTTGTCGTACAAAATAACAATCCAATCGATATTCAGCTTCACTTTTCAAATGATCACAAAAGAGACTTACGGTATGATTACTTATTGTTGCATCAATTACTTGCTGGTCATCAAAGTGATTATTTTAAAGATATATATACCATTAATTGGTCAACATTCAATCTACCTTCTATTGTCTCTATTTTAAAAGCTGAGATCGATATGACTTTAATGTTAAACGATAAAGACCGTTTTCATTATTTTTCGCGAATGCTTAATACCATACTCATACATTCTTTATAGTCTTTGATTTATCGTAACGTGAGGTAATTACATCTTTAACCCATTTAAATAAATATGAGGTGTCATCAATGTCATTATCACAGATTTGGTCATTCATTATTCATCAAAAAGCAATATTAATTTTTTTATTAATATGTAACTTTTTAGGAACTATATATGGTTATGTCTGGTATTTACCGCAATTATTTCAATCAAAATGGTACTTTATGCCATTTATACCAGATAGTCCAACAGCTACATTATTTTTATGTATTTCGCTCATTTTATTGTTAGTAGGGACTCAAAGCCCATTATTAGATACATTGGCATTTATCACATTAATAAAATATGGTGTTTGGGCAGTAATTATGAATATTATGATGTTCATAGTAGATGGAGAAGTAACGATAACAGGGCTCATGTTAATATGCTCACACGGCATTATGGCGCTTCAAGCATTCATTTTTCTTCCTAGGTTTAAATTCACATTATTTAGCATTGCACTGACCATGGTTTGGGTCGTTCATAATGATGTGATTGACTATGTTTTCCATCAATATCCGGTGTATGGTTCTTTAGTGCAATATGAATCGATCGTTGGCTATATTGCATTTTGGTTAACCGTTATACCGCTTCTTATAAGCATATGGATTTATTACAAAAGAAGCGCTAAAACATTTGACCACACTTAACCCTACACGTAAAATGTAGATTAAAGGAGTGAACTTTATGTCTTTTATGTCGTTTATAATTTATGTCGTTATTCTGATGATTTTACCGATGTATGCACAATATAAAGTAAAATCGAATTACGAAAAGTACTCCCAAGTTAGATCGACTAGTGGTAAAACAGGTCGCGACGTCGCATTAGAAATTTTACATGCCAATGGTATTAACGATGTAGACGTTAGAGAAGGACAAGGCTTTTTAACAGATCATTACGATCCTCAAAAAAAGGTCGTTGTACTTTCACCGGCCAACTATAACCGTCCTAGTGTCGCAGGTACAGCCATTGCAGCCCATGAAGTAGGGCATGCGATCCAACACTATGAGGGATACTTCTTTTTACGTTTTCGAACTGCACTCGTACCCGTTGCTAATTTAGGTAGTTCGTTATCCTACTTATTTATATTAGCTGGTTTTATTTTAACAGCGATGCAATCAGCATTAGGATCTACTGCATTATGGATTGGTATTTTCTTAATGGCATTTGCAGTACTCTTTTCAATCGTCACACTCCCAGTAGAGTTTGATGCAAGTAAACGAGCGATGAACCAAATACAACGGTTAGATATAGTCAATCAAAACGAATATAAACATGCAGGACGTGTTTTAAGAGCAGCAGCGATGACTTATGTTGCTTCAACAGCTGTTGCAGTTGCCGAATTGTTACGTTTTATATTAATTGCAAGAAACTCAGAATAACGTAATCGGTGTTATAAAATAATAAAGCAATGAAAGCAGAAGGTTGAATTCAATCTTCTGCTTCTTTTTGTTGTCATCGATGATAAAATCACTCTAAATATCTTACTGAGATTTATTTTTAATGTAGTATTTCATCATCATAAATGCGATGAGCCGTGGATATTGCTCACATATGGCTAAATCATGTAAGATAAAAGAGACTATATATTGAAAGGACAAATAGGATTATGAAAACGATGGACGACATGCAAAAAGAAGTAGATGACTATATTTCTCAATTTAAAGCAGGCTATTTTTCACCACTTGCTAATTTAGCGCGATTAACTGAGGAAGTTGGCGAACTGGCTAGAGAAATTAATCATGTGTATGGTGAAAAAAAGAAAAAAGCGACAGAGGAAGAAAATACTATTTCTAATGAATTAGGTGATAACCTATTTGTATTGTTGTGTATTGCTAACTCGATGGATATTGATTTAACAGAAAGTTTTAATCAAACAATGGAGAAATTTAATACACGAGATAAAGATCGATTTGAAAGAAAATAACGAAAGGTGGCTTTCTTATGAAAATAGGAATAACTTGTTATCCTTCAATAGGTGGCTCAGGAATTATAGCTACTGAGTTGGGTATATTAATGGCAGAACGTGGTCATGAGGTGCATTTTATTACATCGAATATGCCATTTCGTTTAAATAGACCATTGCCTAACATCACATTTCATCAAGTTGATGTGAATCAATATGCCGTTTTTCAATATCCACCATATGATATCTCATTAAGTACGAAAATCGCGAATGTCATCAATGAATACGATCTAGATATTCTACATATGCATTATGCTATTCCTCATGCTATTTGTGGTATATTAGCCAAACAGATGTCTGGAAAAGATATCAAAATCATGACGACTTTACATGGTACAGATATTACTGTATTAGGGTATGACCATTCACTGAGAAATGCAATTAAGTTTGGTATAGAACACAGTGATGTCGTCACAAGTGTTAGCGAAGCATTAAAACAACAAACGAATGAAATTATAAAAGCAGATAAAGACATTGTACCTATATATAACTTTGTACGAGAATCAGAATTCCCTTATGGGTATAATCCTGAATACAAAAGTAGCTATGGTATCAAACCACATGAAAAGGTGTTAGTCCATGTTTCTAACTTTCGAAAAGTAAAACGAATCGATACGATTATCGACGCTTTTTATTATATCCATCAAGAAATTCCATCAAAATTACTATTAATCGGTGATGGACCTGAACTTCAAGATATGAGACAAAAGGTAAAAGCATTAAACTTAACAGATCACGTGTTATTTTTAGGTAAACAGGATTGTATGAGTCATTTTTATCAATTTTCAGACCTTGTTTTACTTCTAAGCGAAAAAGAAAGTTTTGGCCTGACATTATTAGAGGCGATGAATACGGGTGTCCTTCCAATCGGTACAAGAGCAGGTGGCATTCAAGAGGTAATTGACCACGGTAAAACGGGCTTTCTCGTGGATGTTGGAGATAGTTATAGTGCAGCAAAATATGCTATCAAATTGTTGAGTGACGATGCACTGTATGCATCTATGCAACAACAAATGTTAGAAGATATTCATTCACGTTTTCATTCTAATATTATCGCTGATCAATATGAATATTATTATAAAAAAATGATAGGGGATCTCTAAAGTGGATAACGTTCAACCATTCAAAATTGCTCAACCCATCTTAGAACATATTCAACAAAATGGTTTTCAAGCTTATTTTGTTGGAGGCTCTGTTCGAGATTTTTTAATGAATAGAGCGATTAATGATGTAGATATCACAACGAGCGCGACACCAGATGAAATAGAAACACTTTTCACACATACCATACCAGTGGGTAAAGAACACGGTACCATTAACGTCGTGTGGGAAGGCGATAATTATGAAATTACTACCTTTCGGACAGAAGCTGAATATATTAACCACCGTAAACCAAGTGACGTTACGTTCGTTAGAAGTTTGTATGAAGATGTAAAAAGACGTGATTTTACCATTAATGCGATTGCGATGGATGCACACTTTAATCTATACGATTATTTTAATGGTAAGGAAGACATTCTTCTAAAAAAAATACGTACAGTTGGTCAGCCTGATGAGCGATTTTCTGAAGATGCACTTCGAATACTAAGAGGCTTGCGCTTTAAATCTCAGTTAAGTTTTTCTATCGAAACCGCTACATTTGAAGCAATGCAAAAACAAATTCATGATCTTCAATATCTATCGATTGAACGTATCATTGTTGAACTTAAAAAATTGTTGCACGGCGCTAATGTGAAAGCCACAATGGACGATTTAAATGACTTACAATTTTGGAAACAGATTCCTTTCTTTCAACAATTTAACTTAAGTCAACTTCATATTACACAACCTATCAGTTTAGAATTTTTTATAGCGCTGATTCTATTGAAGTTTTCTTCAGAACAATCATTTAAAAATTTAAAATTAAGTAATCAAAGTAAACGTCAAATTACACAAATAAAAAGCGCTTTAACAGACGTACAAACATTAACGAATGAACATGCGTTACGTCAATTTGTTTACGATTATAGCTATGATTTAACATTAACGATTGTACAATTAAGCAAGTTGCTTAAGGATAATCATATTCAGTTGCCTAATGAGAACTTATTTAATACAACATCGATCAAACATGCATTTAACACCTTGCCTATTCAACAACGAAAAGATATCGATATTGATGGCCAAGTACTGATGAAGGCGCTTGATCGTAAAGGCGGACCGTGGTTAAAAACGGCGTTACGTGATATTGAATGTGCGATAGTTCAATTGCAAATCAACAATAATCAAAATGATATTTTAAAATGGGTGAAAACAAATGTCTAAATACCGTGATTTAATTTTAAAATCAATTACAGATGCTACACCAGAATATATTTCAGGTGAGGGAATCGCGAAACATTTAAATGTTTCAAGAATGACTGTTAAAAAAGTAATAGATCAATTGAAAGAAGATGGTATCTCCATTGATTCAGTTCAATATAATGGGCATAGACTCAATCAATATCCTGATCAATGGTACAACGGTATATTACAATCTATTTTAGAAGATATACCATTTATAGAAAAAAGTTACACATATGATGCTTTAAAATCGACTCAAATTACAGCTAAATCATTATTAATAGAAGAAGAAAAACCTTTCATTGTGATTAGTGATGAACAAACAGCGGGGACAGGTAGATTTAAACGCGCATGGAATTCTTCTAAAGGGAAAGGCGTTTGGATGTCATTCGTTGTCCGTCCGAATGTCCCGTTTTCTATGTTAACCACATTTAATTTATTTATATCATTAGCGATTTGTGAAACAATACAAACGTATGTGAATGAGCCTGTTAAAATAAAATGGCCCAACGACATATATATCGGAACTCGTAAAGTTTGCGGCTTTTTAACTGAAATGGTCGCGAATGCTGATCGTGTAGATGCAGTAATATGTGGAATTGGTATTAACCTTAATCATAATGCTGAAGATTTTAGTGGGGAACTTGCTGAAAAAGCAACGAGCGTTCGACTTCACTCTCATCAGGACACGATTGAACGCTATCAATTTTTAAAACAATTATTGAAAAACATAGAAAATCGCTATCACCAATTTTTAAACGAACCTTTTACGTCAATTAAAGACGATTATATCGCTGCTTCAAATATTTGGAACAGACGACTACGTTTTACAGAAGCTGGCAATCAATTTTATGGACAGGTTATAGAAATCGACGACCAAGGGTTCTTGCATGTGGAAGACGATCATCAAAAGGTCCATCGTTTAATGAGTGCTGATATCGATTTTTAGCCTTAAACATATATAGAAAGGAGGCTTATCGTGTATCCTAATTTAAAACTAGCTGTTGTCGATCTTGAAACAACTGGTAACCAAATAAAACAGGATGACATCATCCAAATTGGTATTACATTTATTCGAAATAATGCCATTGAAGATACGTATCATTCAATGATTAAAACTGATCTTGAAATACCAACATTTATTCAGGCCTTAACATCTATTGAAACATCTATGTTAACAGAAGCACCTTATTTTAAAGATATTGCTCAATCTCTGTACCAAAAACTAAAAGACTGCGTTTTTGTGGCACATAATGTTAATTTCGACCTTTCATTTTTACAACAAGCATTCAAACAATGTGGCATTGAGTTTAAGCCAAAACGAATTTTAGATACTCTAGAAATATTTAAAATTGCGTTTCCAACCGAAAAAAGTTACCAGTTAAGTGAAATCGCTACATCTTTAAGTATTCCTTTAGCTCAGGCCCATCGTGCTGATGAAGATGCTTATACGACTGCATTAATTTTAATTAAAGCCTTTGAAACGTTACAACAATTACCATATGAAACTAAAAAACAATTGTATTACTTAAGTAAAACTTTAAAATATCAACTGGATGATTATTTTTTTGAACTCGTACGCAATCATGAACCAAATGACAATCATCAATACCTTAAACATTCAAATCAAATTTATTATAAGGCTCAAAATGACTTACCGAATGAGACGATTCAATTTGAAGGAAGTATCAAAGATCTGTATTCAACCATAATTGAGCACATTCAATATCAACATAGAGACACACAACTTTATCTTGCAGAAACCATTTTTTCACAGTTAATGAATAATCAAAAATCACTGATTGAAGCAGAAACAGGGAGTGGCAAATCGTTAGCTTATATCGTTGCTGCATTAATGTACCATATTGAAACTGGGGAACATGTAATGATTTCAACAAATACAAAAATACTCCAGTATCAATTATTAAATCATGATATCCCATTAATCAATAAAGCAATGGACTTTAGTATTAATTCTGCATTAATCAAAAGTAAACGTGATTATATTTCTCTTGGTTTAGTCAGTGATATTTTACAAGATGAGATTCAAAATTATGATGTCAATATTCTTAAGATGCAATTATTGGTTTGGTTGCTTCAAACAAATACAGGCGATATTCAAGAGCTTAATTTACGCGGAGCTCAACAAATATATCTTGATCAAAAGCGTCAAACGTATGTCCCATCACGCCATGATAAACATTATTATGATTATATTAAGTCGAATGCTAGTAAGATTCAAATAGGGGTAACGAATCATGCGCATTTATTATATGCGTCGTCGGACAACTCTATTTATCAATTATTCAATCACTGTATTATTGACGAGGCTCATCGCTTACCTGATTATGCACTTGATTGTTCTGTGTCTGAATTAAGTTACGACGATGTAAAATATCATCTTGGTTTAATTGGTAAAACAGAAGAAGAAAAGTTGTTAAAGCAATTGGATCAATTAGAACAACAACGTATTTTGCATAATTTAGATATACCACCTATTGATATTTTTACAATAAAGCAAGATATTTTAGATATTCATCAATATACTAAAGATTTCTTTGATTTACTTTATGATTTGATAGAGGCGGGGGATGTTTATGATGATGAAACGTCCAAAAATTATTATGTATATCACATCGATGAAAATATGATTTTACCATCGTTACATCGCTATATACATCAACTGAATCAAATGATTAGTCACTTTCAAAATATGCAACATAAAGTTGTCAAGACAGTTAGAAAACATTTACTGCATATCCTTCATCAATTACAGCGAGTGGAGACCGCACTAAAACATCATCAAATATTTTATCTTGTCTTGAAAAATCTCGAACATAAGTCAACACTTAAATTGCATATTAAAGAAACGACCGTAAAATCAATTTTAACAGAACAATTATTAAATCAATTCGAATCAATGACCATGATTTCTGGAACTTTAACATTTAATCAAAAGTTCTCAACCTTTTTAAATTGGTTTGAAAATAAACATGAACTGAATACTTATCAAGTCAATTCACCAACAACAGATTCAAATCAAGGACATTTATTTATTCCTGAAGATATTGAAAAATATAATCATCAAAATTATGATCAATATGTTGAAAAAATAGTGGAATATATCGGTCGTTATGTGAGTACAGTAGAAGGTAAATGCTTAGTATTATTTACCAGTTATACTATGCTTTATACAGTGCTAGAATATTTAAATCAGATGGTAGAATTAGAAGATTATGTCATTCTATCGCAACAACCTAACCAAAATTATAAAATCATCCAACAATTTAACCATTTTGATAAAGCTATTTTATTAGGCACGATTTCCTTTTTTGAAGGATTCGATTATCAATCTCATGGCATCAAATGTGTGATGATTACAAAATTGCCTTTTATGAGTCAGCATGCCAATAAAGTAATGTTACTGAAGGATGAGTTTGATAACATATTTAAAGATTATGTATTACCTGATGCGGTGACACGTTTTAGACAAGGTTTAGGGCGACTTATTAGAAATGAAGATGATAAAGGGGTTGTCGTATCTTTTGATAATCGACTCATTCATAGTCATTATAAACGTGCTTTTTTAGATACGCTAAATCATTTTGACATGACTCAAGGTAATATTGATCATTTTGAAAAATTATTAAATCAACTTAATGATAGCGATTAAATATAATAAGTATTAAGCGCTAGATGTCAATTAAGAGTTTTGTTAAAATAACATATGTATTAATTGAATAGGAGATTTGTTATGAAAACTACAATTAAAAATGCAAAAGATTATATCGGCCAAGAGGTGACAATCGGCGCTTGGCTTGCGAATAAACGTTCAAGTGGTAAGATTGCCTTTTTACAACTAAGAGATGGTACAGGTTTCATGCAAGGGGTAGTGGTTAAATCAGAAGTTGACGAAGAAACATTTGATTTAGCTAAATCCATTACACAAGAGTCTTCATTATATGTAACAGGTGAAATTACTGAAGACCAACGTTCAGATTTAGGTTACGAAATGCAAATCAAATCTATCGAAGTCATTCATGAGTCTCATGATTATCCAATCACACCTAAAAATCATGGTACCGAATTCTTAATGGACCACAGACATTTATGGTTACGTTCTAGAAAACAACATGCTGTTATGAAAATTCGAAATGAAATTATTCGTGCAACATACGAATTTTTTAATGAACATGGTTTCACAAAGATTGATCCACCTATTTTAACAGCTAGTGCACCAGAAGGTACAAGTGAATTATTCCATACTCAATATTTTGATCAAGATGCCTTCTTATCACAAAGTGGTCAATTATATATGGAAGCTGCTGCAATGGCATATGGTAAAGTATTCTCATTTGGTCCAACGTTCAGAGCTGAAAAATCAAAAACACGTCGTCATTTAATTGAGTTCTGGATGATCGAACCTGAAATGGCATTTACAACACATGAGGAAAGTTTACAAATTCAAGAATCTTTTGTCACATATATCGTTCAAGAAGTACTCAAAAATTGTAAGCTTGAACTTAAACGTCTTGAGCGTGACACTTCAAAACTTGAAAAATTACAAACACCATTCCCTCGTATTACGTATGATGATGCGATTGAATTTTTACACAAAGAAGGTTTTGATGATATTGAATGGGGCGATGATTTTGGTGCACCACATGAAACGGCTATCGCTAATCATTATGACTTACCAGTATTCATTGTGAATTACCCAACTAACATTAAACCATTCTATATGCAACCTAACCCTGATAATAATGATACAGTATTATGTGCAGACCTTATTGCGCCTGAAGGTTATGGGGAAATTATTGGTGGTTCAGAACGTATTAACGACTTAGAACTATTAGAACAACGTATTGATGAACATCACTTAGACCCAGAAAGTTATCAATACTATTTAGATTTACGTAAATACGGTAGTGTACCTCATAGTGGTTTTGGATTAGGCTTAGAAAGAACAGTTGCATGGATTGCTGGAGTAGAACATGTGCGTGAAACATCACCATTCCCTCGTTTACTTAACCGTTTATATCCATAAACCAAACTTGATTTAATGTTAAATACAATTAAATCTGTAGAAGAGACCAAGTCAGTGTGTTTTACAACAACTTGGTCTTTTTTTATAGAGTATATATTTTCTATCATTCCAGAAAGGGAGTGAATGTCGTTGAACATACGAGAACTTAAGCAACGTCCTGTAGTATTACAATATGATTTGTTCGAACACTATGATCAACTTGGTTTAAATGAAGCTGATTTAATTATAATGATTAAGCTAATCTACTGTTATGAAACGACGAGCGAACAACCCTCTATACCAACACTTCAGAAAGGGACATCATTAAGTGAAGCTGAAATTACACAAATGATCCAAAAGTTTATTCAATTAGGTTTACTCTCAATGAAAGTAAATAAAAACGAATCCGGAAAATTTACAGAGTATATTAATTTAGATGGATTTTATGAACAACTCGTTAGCGTTTTAAACAATATTGATCAACAAAATCAAAAATTAGACGAAAAAGAACATTTTAAACAAATATTTAGTAAGATCGAGCAAACATTTGGAAGAGCTTTATCTCCTTTAGAAATCGAACATTTAAATCAGTGGATTGATGTCGATGGGTATTCTCTCGATATCATAGAAGCTGCGATTGATGAAGCTTTAGCACATGAAAAATACTCTTTAAAATATATCGACCGTATTTTATTAAATTGGAAGAAAAACAATGTGACCGAAGTGGAAGATACAAAACCTATTCGCGCGCAATTTAAAAAATCATCACCACAAGAGACGCAATCAATTGATCATTTTCCAAAATTTAATTGGTTGAAAGGAGAGGATCCTTTTGATAAGTAAACGTAAAGCATTAGAAATGATTGACGTCATCGACTCAATGTTTCCTGATGCAGAATGTGAATTAAAACATGATAATCCATTTGAATTAACGATAGCTGTACTACTATCTGCTCAATGTACTGATAATACGGTCAATAAAGTAACGAAAGACTTATTTCAAAAGTATAAAACACCTGAGGATTACTTAGCTGTCGATATCACTGAATTAGAAAACGATATTCGCTCAATTGGTTTATATCGAAATAAAGCTAAAAATATAAAAAAATTATGCCGTTCCTTATTAGAAAAATCCGATGGAACTGTCCCTCAAACGCATAAAGCATTAGAAAGTTTAGCAGGCGTAGGGCGAAAAACGGCAAATGTCGTCATGAGTGTCGCATTTGGTGAACCGTCACTAGCTGTGGATACACATGTTGAACGAGTTTCGAAACGACTGGGTATTTGCAGATGGAAAGATAGCGTCATTGAAGTAGAAAATCGTTTAACGTCAATTATTCCTAAAGAAAGATGGACAAAAAGTCATCATCAACTTATTTTCTTTGGTCGCTATCATTGTACTGCACGTAAACCAAAATGTGATGTTTGTCCTTTATTTCAAGATTGTAGAGAGGGTCAAAAAAGATATCGTCAGTCTTTACGTGTTACGGAGGAAAAAGCAAATGGAAAATAACATAGAGCGATTTAAAGAACTTGAAGAGATTTTAGATGTGTTTGCTAATCAACGTAAAATAGGGCAAGACGTATCATTTGAATACCTTGATCAGTATTATGATCAATTGCTAACCTATTTAAAAAATGTAAACAATTTAACATCGGAAGACACATTAGACATTAATGACCTTAAATTAAAGCCATTTAATTTAGAAGAACGCCTACAATATATAAAAGACAAAAAACACCATTATATGGGTTATCAACAAATGAAAACATTAAAAGCTGAACTTATTAAAATGAATGCAGCTTATCAAGCACGTTATAAGTCATAAATAAAGAACCTCGATGCTCTTATAGCATCGAGGTTCTTTTTGGTACTAACGATTGAATAAGTTACTAAAGAATCCATTACTTTGTTGATTATTATCGGATTGATTATTATTAGAACCGTTAGCATTATTGTCATTTGAGTTATTACCGTTTGAATCATCATCGTTGTTGCTACCTGAATTACTACCGTTGCTAGATTCAGTAAAGTTGCTTGTTGTATTATTATCAGGTGCTTGTGAAACATAAAGACTCTTATCACTACCGCCAACTGAATCAGGGCGTGTAAAGTCAGAACCATCACCAGCGTTGATATCAGTCATTACATCTTTAAATAAGTACTGTGGTAATTTTTGTTCTGAGCTTCCAACGAATGAGTTTTCACCGTATTCTTTAACTTGGCTAAAGCCCATCCATACTGACATTGTGTATTTAGGGGAGTAACCAGCAATCCATACGTCTTTCGCTGCAGAGTCAGGTAAACTATATTGTTGATATGTTTCAGCACCATACGTACCTGTACCTGTTTTGGCTGCTACGTTTGCACCTGAGACATCATTACCATACGCAGAACCATAGGCATCAAATGTACCTTCTAAAATCTTCGTAATCATGTATGCAGTATAATCATTCATCGCTTTACGACTAGTGTGTTCAAATTCCACTGTATTGCCATTTTGCTCAACAACTTTTCTAATAGAGTGAGCATTGTTGTAAGTTCCTCCATTAGCAAATGATGCATAGGCTGATGCTAATTGTGTAGGTGAGAATTCAGATGATGAACCACCTAATACTTCTGAAGGACCAATATCAGTGTTTTCGTAATCTAGACCAACTTTTGCTGCAAAATCTGTTGGTGCATTATTGCCTGCTTGTTCTTTAACTTGTTGCCAAGTTTTTAAAGCTGGAATGTTAAAACTTTGTCGTAAGGCATCATAAATTGTTACTGTACCATGACTTTCTTGGTCATAGTTTCGGAAAACTGCGCCATCAATTGAATATGATTCTTCGTCTTGAATAGAATGGTTAGTTGCCCATTGTAAATTATCAATAGCTGGACCATAAGCTAAGAATGGTTTTAAAGTTGATCCGGTAGGGTGGGCATCTGTAGCCTGGTTACGTTCAACGACGTCTTTATAATTACGGCCACCTGAAATCGCTGCTAAGCCACCAGATTCACTATCAACAATTGTTGAACCAACAAGTTGATCATCATTCTTATAATAGCTACCATTGTCTATTCTATTTTGAAGTGTATCTTGAGCATCTTTATCCATGTTTGTATAGATTTTGATACCACTATTTAATACGTCAGCTAAGTTTTTGTTTTCAAATTCTGGGTTGTTCATTAATTCTTGTTTAACAAAGTTGACATATGAATCATATTGCGCTGTGCTGTCATCAGGTTTTACTTCTCGTTCGTCAGCAGTACGATCTACTAAGTTTGTCGTAATCGGCGTATCTTGTGCTTCTTTCATTTCAGCATCTGTAATCCGATTATGATAATTCATTAAGTAAAGCACTGTATCTTTACGTTTTTCAGCTTCTTCAGGATGATCATACACATTATAAGTATTCGGTACTTGAGGTAATCCGGCTAAATAGGCTGATTCAGCTAAATTTAAATCTTTAAGATCTTTATCGAAGTAGTATTTAGCAGCTGCCTTAACACCATAAACACCATCTGAGTAGTAGATTTTGTTTAAATACATCTCAAATATTTCATCTTTAGAATACTCTTGTTCTAATCGATATGATAAATAAGCTTCTTGCGCTTTACGTTCAATTGATTTTTGGTCAGTTAAGAACGTACGCTTAACAACTTGTTGTGTTAACGTAGAGGCACCTTGAGAGCCAAAGCCACCTGTTACGTTTTTCAGTACAGCTCCGAATAAACGTTTATAGTCTAAAGCACCATGGTCGTAAAAGCGATTATCTTCTGTAGCTAATACGGCATCTTTCATTGTATCAGGTACTTCATCTAAGTTAACGTGTTCTCGTCTGGCACCATTATCTAGCATCTTCACGAGCTGATCATCTTTGTCATAAATTTTGGCTGGACTTGGATCTTGTAATTTAGACTCATTAAATGCTGGCGCTTTCCATGCGTAATAAGCAAATAACAAAATACCGAGTAGGGCCAAAATAACAAAAGCTAAAACAATAAAACTTATGACTTTAATGATCGTGCGCTTTATGTTGCGTTTTTTCTTTTGTTTAGGCTTCTTCTTTGCAGAATTCGAAGTCCCTTTCTTTTCCGTCATACGCGGTCCTCACTTTCATCTAATATCAACTTATCAACTGCCTTTAGATAGTCTAATCTTGGTTGATACTGATAAGGAATATAGTAACTATTTTCTCGAATTTCTTCAACTGATATCGATTTTTTTTGGTCGTCATTATACCGTTTCCAAAATTTTGTGAAGTGTTTAAAAGGTAATAAATAGACTTCATCAAGCGAAACAAAACGTAACATCAAAAAAACACAACCACCTTGTTGCGCAACTTGTTCCATGTGTTCCACTTGATGTTCATGTATGTTTTGAAGAGGAAAAGACGTTTTATTCTTAGTTTCTTTCGCTTCAAAATCAACATAAACTCCTTTATAAACACCGTTATAATCAGTTGTAGAAGGCGTTCTAAAATAGGCTTCCTTTATCACAGCTTTACTACGTTTAGGATAATCGACCTGTACAATTTGAACAGGCGTAGGTTTTTTGTGTATGACTGCACGCGCATTTCGTCTATAAAAACGATTAGCATGCTCAATATCTTTTTCTAAAGACATACCACGGCCACCGTATTTTATTTTAGACGAAAAAGGGGAGTTTCTCCTTCCGCCTTGAGTCTGATTCGTCTGATTCATTTTATAAGGTTTGCCATTTGGATAGTTCATATTTACACCTACGTTTTGATTTAATCCTTTAGCATTTGGCAGTCGGGCATCACCATGTTATGGATAAAGTTAAAACACCATTAGTCCATTTCCCAAAACAATAGTGGTTTAACCTTCTACCAAATTAGCACATTTATGAATGGTATTGTTTAAAATCTTCCATAAACTGCTATAATTGTAACATACATACAACTTAACTGTTACCCTAAATCGTAAAGGTTAACATTGACTAAAATCTAAAAAAATTTGAATAACGATATTTATATTAGAAATAGAAACAGGGATACATTATGGACAAAATGATTCATTTATTATTAGAAGATTTAACAAAGATAAAACATCGCTACCAACAAGCGAGGGAAGGCAAAGTTTTTAATTTTGAAGAGGATATACAACCATTTATTGACACGATTGATAAACATCTAGACCTTTTAAAACAACATCGAACATCAATCTTGAAGCAACCCTACGAAACAGCTACTAAATTCTCACAACTTATTTCACTTATAGAAGAAATTTCAGTGTCGTGCCACTATGCTAAAACAAGTAAAAAGATCTTTGTTGAGCAGTCAAAAACAGTATACAATCATCTCAATGATTTACTTTAGGAAGGATTTAAAATGATTCATTCACTTTATATTACAGGGTACAAATCATACGAACTCAACATTTTTAACGAAAATATACCAGAAGTAGACTATTTAAAACGGTTTATCACTCAAAAAATAGAAAGTTACATCGATGAAGGTTTAGAATGGGTGATTATACAAGGACAGCTAGGCATTGAACTGTGGGCTGCCGAGTGTGTGATTGAATTAAAATCAACTTATCCAGACTTAAAATTAGCAATTATTTCTCCATTTTTAAATCATACTTCAAAATGGAATGAACAAAATCAACTAAAATATCAACAAATCACTCAACAAGCTGATTACTGTAATAGTGTTTTTCAAACGTCCTATGAAGGGCCATTTCAATTCAAAGAAACAGATCGTTTTATATTAAATAATACGGATATGACGGTTTTAATTTATGATGAGGAACAACCAGCAAGTCCGAAATTCTTCAAACAGCTGTTAGTTGATTTTGTCGAAAAAACAAATTATACTTGTGATATTGTGACGTTTGACGAAATTACAAGCTTTATCAATGATTTACAGTGGTCAGAAGAAATCTAAATCAAATGAGGTGGAACACATGTCAGATGTTTCTTTAAAGTTATCAGCAAAAGATATTTATGAAAAAGATTTTGAAAAAACAATGTTTAGAGGTTTCCGTCCTGAAGAAGTTGATGCTTTTTTAGACGATATTATTGCCGATTACCAAAAAATGGCTGATTTAAATAATGAAGTAGTCAAATTATCAGAAGAAAACAACAAACTTAGAAAAGAAATTGAAGATTTGAGAATTAGAGTTGCTGCAGGTAGACCACAAGATTCTAAGTCTTTCTCTAATCAAAATTCAAATCAATCCAATAACAACGTGGATATTTTAAAACGTATTTCTAATTTAGAAAAAGCTGTATTTGGCAAATAAACATTGCTTTTATAATGTAAAATGATATAATTTTTTAGGTGATATTTTGGGTAATCGCTATAGATAATATAGAGGAAAGTCCATGCTCACACAATCTGAGATGATTGTAGTGATCGTGCTTGATGAAACCATAAGTCAAGGCAATATTGATATATTGACGGCAATGAATATACCTAAGTCTTTTGATAGGGTATTAGTAATTATAAAGTGCCACAGTGACGTAGCTTTATTAGAAATAATAAAGGTGGAACGCGGTAAACCCCTCGAGTGAGCAATCCAAATGAGGTAGGAGCACTTGTCTGGTGGAATTCAACATACAGACGAGGAAAAGTATCATAATACTTTTTAGACAGATGATTACCACCGGAGTACCAGTGTAACTAGTGCACATTAAGAGTACAATGGAACAGAACATGGCTTATAGAAATATCACCACTAGTTAAGGCTGAGACACTTCGTCTCAGCCTTTCATATTAGGTAAATCACTTTTATTGAATAAATGATACATTAAATTTCAACGATGGAGGCTAAAAATGTACCAATTATTAGCAGTTTGTCCTATGGGAATCGAATCAATTGTTGCAAAAGAAATACAAGATTTAGGATATGAGACAAAAGTAGAAAATGGCAGAATTTATTTTGAAGGCGATGAAAAAGCGATTGCTTTAGCCAATTTGTGGTTAAGAACAGCTGATCGTGTCAAATTAGTTGTCGGTGAATTTAAAGCATTTAGTTTTGATGAGTTATTTGAAAAAGTGAAAGCTTTACCTTGGGAGTTATTTATACCTGCTAACGGCGCTTTTCCAGTTCAAGGACGTAGCTTAAAATCTAAATTACATAGCGTTCCCGATGTGCAATCTATTACTAAAAAAGCAATAGTAGAAAAGTTAAAGCAGGCACATCAAGTGAAAGGTTGGCTTGATGAAAGTGGTGAAACATATCCTATAGAAGTTAATATCCTCAAAGATAAGGCGCTTCTTACAATTGACACTTCTGGTTCAGGATTAAACAAAAGAGGCTATCGTCTTGCACAAGGGGAAGCACCTATTAAAGAAACACTCGCAGCAAGCCTTGTAAAATTAGCAAATTGGAAAGGTGATTCACCACTCATTGATCCATTTTGTGGTTCTGGTACGATCGCAATTGAAGCTTGTCTTATCGCTCAAAATATCGCACCAGGGTTTAATCGTTCTTTCGTATCAGAGAAATGGGAGTTTATGCCTGAAGGTTTATACGATCAATTGCGTGCAGAAGCAGATATGCAAGCTGATTATGATAAAGAGATTGAAATTTACGCATCAGACATTGATGCTGATATGGTTGAGATCGCTCAAAGAAATGCTGACGAAGTTGGCGTAGGCGATATCATTCAGTTTAGTGTTAAAGATGTAAACACATTAAGTATCGATACAGATTCGACAATCGGTTTAATCGGTAATCCTCCATATGGGGAACGTATAGGTCAGCGTGAAGAAGTTGAAGAAATGTATCGTTATTTAGGCACTCTACTAAAACAGAATCCAAATCTATCTATGTATATTATGACTAGTTATCCAGGCTTTGAACATCTCATTAATCGTCAAGCTACGAAACGTCGTAAATTATTTAATGGCTTTATTGAAACGACGTATTATCAATATTGGGCTAAACACTAAACCCATCATTATAAATAATTGCAAGGGGGAGATGAGGTGCAACAACATTCATTTAAAAAGGGGATTTTATATGCATTTATTGCATATATATTATGGGGAATTCTACCTATATACTGGGCACTTATTGAAGATATTGATGCCTTTGAAACGCTGATGTTTCGCATAATTTTATCTTTAGTGTTTATGGTCATCATTGTACCAGCATTAAATCAAACTCAAAATGTCATTAATGATATCAACGGCTTAATCCAAGAACCCATTAAACTACTTATTATTATAGCGGCCGGCTACATTATTACCATTAATTGGGGAACATTTATCTATGCGATCGAATCCGGTTACGTGCTTCAAACAAGTTTAGGATATTACATTAACCCACTTGTTAGTATATTACTTTCAATGATTTTCTTTAAAGAACGATTTAGCAAATTAGAATGGTTTGCGATTTTATGTGCTTTAATCGGCGTGCTTTACATGACTATTACAATTGGCGAATTTCCATTTATCGCCTTATTATTAGCTTTTTCTTTTGGGTTTTATGGATTATTAAAAAAATTAGTCCCATTAAATGCGATTAGTAGTATTACTATCGAAACAATTGTCACAGCACCGATCGCACTTATCTATTTGGTCTATGTTTATTTTAACCACGGACTGAGCATAGGATGGAACCTCTCGTCATTTTGGTTACTATTTTCTGGTGCTGTAACTGTCTTACCGCTTCTTGCATTTTCAGCGGGAGCTATTCGTATCCCATTATCGCTTATGGGCTTTATTCAATATGTAGGACCAACGTTAATCTTTATTTTAGGCATTCTAGTTTTCAAGGAGCCATTTAATTTAAATCAATTTATTACGTTTTGTTTTATTTGGTTTGGTATTTTGATGTATATTATCTCACAAATAATTAAAATCAAACGCCAGCCTAAGATGTTATAATTTAACTTTATTTAATTGTAGAAAGGAAATGGAGACTTTATTCAATATGTCAGTCTACGTTTCTTTCTGCTTTTAAATAAGGTTTTTTATTTATGCCTCACTTTATAGCCTTTTACGTTCTCTTTAAATATTATACAATGAAGAAATACAATACATATGAGGGGATATAATTATGCAAAATCATCAGGAGTTAGATTATTTATATAAATTAAAGAAAGAAGTAGAAAAGTCTCATCATTATTCGCTAGTTAATATGATCAATGAAATGATTAAAAAAGTATATCTTAACCAATTTACTTTAACGTTTATTGGGCATTTTTCTGCTGGTAAGTCTACAGTCATCAATCGTCTACTCGGAGAAGATATTTTACCAAGTTCGCCTGTACCAACAACAAGTAATACCGTACAAATTACTGTTGCTGAAGATGATCATATTACAGCAAATTTAGAAAACCAACAATACGCAATCTTATCAAATTATGACGATGTAAAACAAATGAATAAAGAAAATTATAATGTTGAATCCATTGATATTCATTTTAAAGCTGATCATTACAACCATGGTCTTACTTTTCAAGATACTCCAGGTGTAGACTCTAATGTTAAAAATCATAGTTTAAGTACTGAAATGTTTTTATATACGAGTAATTTTGTATTTTATACTGTTGACTACAATCACGTTCAATCATCACTCAACTTTAAATTTATGAGACGTCTGAATCAAGCTAATGTTCCTGTTGTGTTTATTATCAATCAAATCGATAAGCATAATGATGATGAAATCTCATTCGAGACTTTTCAAAATAGAGTTCAACAGTCTTTGAAAGAGTGGGACATTGAGGTAGAAGATATCTTTTATATCACTAAATATGATCATCCACATAACCAATATAACGCACTTCAAACTTTTATACATGATCAAGATCAACATCGTGAAACCGTTAGCGATTATGTATCACGCGTGTCTCAACTCATTAAAAATGAACAATCCAATTACTTAGAGAACGAGATGGACAGTATTTTAGAAACGTTAAATATTCAGGCTGACGAATTTGACGAGTCATATCAACGTCATCAACATAACCAAGAAGTCAATCAAGAATCTGAACTCATCAATGATCCAAACGCACTCAGCCAGTTTTTAAATCAAAAACGTAAAAAAATAATCAATAACGCTTATATTATGACGCACTCTATGCGCGAACATATTCGATATTATTTAGAAAGTATGACTAAAGATTTTAAAGTAGGCGGATTGTTCAACAAGAAAAAGAAAACAGAGTTAGAGCGCGACGAAAGACTCGCATCGCTCATGTCAGAGCTTCAAAATAGTGTCAATCAAGAAATCATTAACCCAATGCAAAATGATCTATCTTTTCTTACACGCTATATTAACGACGAAGAAACGAACCAACGTATCTTAAATCAACAGATGTCATTGCCATCTTCGCTTGTAACAGAGTTATATCAAACTCAAGTCAGTATTAGTAATCAATATGTGCTTACATTTTCAGAAGATTTAATGAAAAATATACGTCAATTTATTCTCAATGAATCTGAGCCGTTAGATCAAACAATAGTAGATAATGTGCATGCCGATTCAGAAAGTGGGGCATCAGACCAAGACACAACATTATATCAACGTTTTGAAATGCTTCAATCATTAAAAACATCTTTAGAGACTGAAAACTATCAACATTATTATATTCATATGGATGACTCACTGGATCGTTTAATCGATCGTCAGCAAATTGATTACCATCCGACAACACAAGGGGAAGCGCATGAAGTTGAACAACAACCAACTCAAACTAAGCAGCACTCAACAGCTATTACATCAACAGCTGAGATTGAAGCAGTATTAACAGCTCTGAAAAACATTCCATTGTTTCAAAACACCATTGATAACATTCATAATATGATGCAACGAATGCACCATCAAACCATTAAAATAGGTGTATTTGGTACCTTTAGTGCTGGTAAAAGTAGCTTGATAAATGCGTTATTAGGTGATCGTTATCTAACGAGCTCGCCTAATCCAACCACAGCAGCAACAACAGAATTGACATATGGTGATCAATCAAGTATCACATTTAAATCACCTGAGCAATTATTACAAGAAATCAATCATGTCACGCAAGTAGCGCAACAACAGTTCGATTCCATCGATGCTTTTTTAAATTTTGATACAGCGAAAATTAAAGAAAAAGTAGATAAAGATAAAATTGCATTTCTTGAAGCTGTAGAAAAGAATTATCAACTATATGCTGACTATATACAAAATGGCGTTCACCACACTATACCTGAGGAAGAGGTTCAAAAATGGAGCGCAGAAGATCAGTTTGCTACTTTTGTAAATACAGTACACCTTGAATTACCAATACCGTTTTTGAAAAATATTATACTAATTGATTCTTTAGGCTTACATTCAAATAACCAACGTCACACAAATGAGACCGAAAAAATACTCACAACATCCGATTTAATTATATACGTGAGTTATTTTAACCATGCATTTACCGATAACGATAAATTATTCATCGAACATATGAAAGATTTAAATCAACTTAAAGAAGCACAAACATTTAAAATGGTCGTAAATGCTATTGATTTAGCCGAGACAGCGGAAGATAAAGAGGCTGTCATGAATTATGTAAAAAATGAATTAGCAAATGTTCAATTAACACCTGAGATATATGGTGTTTCAAGTCGTAACGCACTACAAAGTAAAGACGAGGGTATCGACTCCTTAAAACAAAGTATTCAACATTTTAAAGATATTGAATCTAAAGAAGTCATCCAAAACAACATTAATCATCAACTTAACTATATTAAAGTATCGTATGAAACTATGATTAATGACTATAAACAAAATGCAGAAGCTTTAGCACAAAATAAACAGGCTTTAGAACGTTTTTCTGAAAAAGGGATATTAAATATACGCCAAATCATTCAATCGATATCACAAAAAGTCACTAATGAAATTGATGAACAAATACATTACTTTAATGAAAGATTAAATATACAGTTATTAGACGACATAAAATCTTATTTTAATAGTCAAATGACCCAAACTAAAGATTTTCAAAGTGAAAAACGGCACACATCACAACACTATTTAAATCAAATTCAACAAAAGTTATATCTTGAACAATCTCTTATTGTTGAACGCATCAAACATTTTTACCACAAACAAATAGAGTTTGAATTAATACCTGTTGTAAAACAGTTACAAGAACATCATATTATTGCACAATCTCAATTGAATTTACCTGTTAAAATGAATAACATTGATAATGATGCTTTCGATATTGAGGCTTTTATGAAGCGTCTTCCTAAGACCTTAACACAAAAACATATCATTCAACCTAAACATCAAAAAGTAATACATGAATCGATTAAAGAAACAACAATTGAACTGATTCAACCGCTTCTAGATAAATTCCAACAACAGTTGATGCAATTACGTGATAATCTCAATACGTCAGCAGAGGAACAACTTAATGCATTAGAAACAAATGTACAAAAAGAGATTTCTAACCATTTAGATTTTACATTAGATGATCAATTAATCGTACAATTAGAAGATGTATTACCTCAACTTCATCAAATTACCGAAGAGGAGATCCATAATGAATAATAAAATATTACTTGTTGATGGCATGGCTTTATTGTTTCGTCACTTTTATGCAACAAGTGTGAGTAAACAATTTATGAGAAATACAAATGGGACGCCTACCAATGGCACTCAAGGATTTCTGCGCCATATTATGAGTGCCATCGATCTCATTCAACCGAGTCATATTGCTGTGTGTTGGGACATGGGGGCAACCACTTTTAGAAATGAAATTGATACCAATTACAAGCAAAATCGAACTGCACCACCCGAAGAATTAATACCTCAATTTGATCAAGTTAAAAATGTATCAGAAGCACTTCATTTATTTAATATTGGTGTTCAAAATTATGAAGCTGATGATGTCATAGGGTCATTAGCAAAACATTTTGCTAAAGATTCAAATAATATGATTTACGTAATGACTGGAGATCGAGACTTACTCCAATGTGCAAGTCATAACGTAACGATCTATTTAATCAAAAAAGGATTTTCAGAGTATAACATTTATAATGAACAACGCTTTATTGAGGAATATGGCTTAGAACCTAGACAACTTGTAGATGTAAAGGCATTTATGGGCGATACGTCGGATGGCTATTATGGCGTAAAAGGAATAGGGGAACGAACAGCTATAAAATTATTGCAACAGTATGAAACAGTTGATGGCGTACTCCAACATTTAAATGAGCTCACGCCAAGCCAACAACGAAAAATTGATAATGACCTAGAATCATTAAAGCGATCACACCAACTTGCTATGATTGATTGTGATATTCCTTTAAACTATACAGACGTTCAATCAAATATGAGTTACACACATGATTTAAATCATGTCTTTAATGTTTGCGACGAATATGAATTAGGTGTTTCTAAACGATTCATTCAAAAACTTTATACTCAATTTTAAATACAATTAATAGCACAAAAAAGCAGAAGGGACTGACCGTACATCAGTCATCCCTTCTGCTTTTTCATTATCTTTATATCATTGAATACCACATTACTTTTCATTGGTTGCTTTATATAGAGTACTTTGTGCAAGATGATTAGCTTCTTTATTTTGCTTTCTAGGAACCCATTTTATAAAACATAAAGCAAATGTATCAGCTAATGCAAAATACTGCGATAAATAATGTTTAAACTTAGGATTTTTAACATATTCATTATTCACCGATGTTTCTATTAATTTTGAGTCTGTATGAATTAATGCGTTGTCGACATTTAATGTTTGCGCTTCTTTTAATGCTAGGATTAAAGCTTCCCATTCTGCACTATGGTTGTCCATTTCACCTAAAACACCCGTAAATGTAGCACGCTCATTTCCTTCAACAATAGCAATACCATACGTACTTACACCAGGATTGCCCTTTGAAGCTGCATCAAAAAATATTTTCGCCACACTATTCATTCCTTTCATTAAACTTCATTTATCCCATTATTCATGATCCTCTGTATGATTCAACTGATGTTTTCGATAGATCGACTTTGCCCAGTATCCAAAAGGTACATTTAATAATGTAGAAAGTAGTTTTAATAGGTAAGTCGTAATGAATATTTCTAAAATAACACTATTTGGTAACGGTCCGCCATAAAAAGCAATCAATACAAATAAAGCTGTATCGATAATTGAGCTTAGTGTAGTACTTCCATAGGCTCTTAAATAGAAAGTACGATCTGAACTAAACATTTTTCGAATCATGTTAAAAATAAAAACATCTACATGTTGACCGATAATGTACGCAATGATAGACGCTAATGCGATTCTAGGTACTAAGCCAAAAATAGACTGTAATGATTGCTGTGCTACGTCCGCTTCACTTGGTTCAAACATTAACGAAACTTGCATCACGATAATCATGACTATCGTTGAAAAGAAACCAATCCAAACAGCTTTCTTAGCTGTTTTTCGACCGTAAATATCGTTAAGTATATCAGTTGCTAAATAAATAGAAGCAAACATGACATTCCCTAATGTTGCTGAAATCATAAAAATATCAACTGTTTTAAGTACTTGAATATTTGCAATGATTGTACCTATTGCAACCCATGCAAATAGTCCTTCCTTACCAAAAAATCGAAACATCATTACCATTAGTACAAATGTAATGATAAAGGCAACGAGTCCTAATAGTTCATTATACATTTAAATTCCTCCTAAATTTTGATGACGCGGGTGTTTAGAAACCGCTTTGATAAAGAACTCAATTATCATAAAGCATAATGTTAAAATTTTCAATACCGTTATCACATTTCATCTTATAATACGATTCAACATCATTACTTTGAATTGCCGAATGCTAGTTCTAACCGATTGGCTCCTTAAAATGGTAATGAACCTATTGAGTTAAACACTTCATCGAAAATATAAATCATGTTAAGATGAATTATATTTGTATTGCGAAATAAACAATGGAAGGGTGAGGGCGTGTTAACAGACTCAAAAAAAGAGGCCATTGCTACAATCGATCAACTGATGAATCAATACTGTAAGCAATGTCTTATAAAAAATCATTTACGTAAAACTAAAAGTAAAACACAAGCTCATCATTTTTGTATTAGTGAATGCTCAATAGGCAAACAAATTCAACAAATAGGTAATGAATTACAATAATCAATACAACATTAAAAGGGGGATATTATATGGAGATTGTGAAAATAGAACCTACACCTAGTCCCAATACAATGAAAGTTGTATTATCAACAAAACGAGAAGGAACTTCATCTCAAACGTACACAGAGGTTTCAGATAATAATCCATCTTTTATCAACCAAATTTTAAATATTGAAGGTATCCAATCTATATTTCACGTCATGGATTTTATTTCAATAGATAAAAAATCAAAAGCCGATTGGGAAGAACTACTACCACAAATCAATCGTATTTTTGATCATGATACAGAAACTGAAACAACAGCGACTCAAGATAATCATTTTGGTGAAGTACATGTTGAAGTACTTGAATTCAAACATATCCCTTATCAAGTAAAATTAACAACACCTAATGAAGAATCACGTGAACAATTAGAGGATCGCTTTGTTGAAGCAATTACAAAAGCACAAAAACCAGAAGATAATATTATCTTCTTAAGAAAATGGGAAGATCTAGGTATTAGATATGGTGAATTAGAAGAGATTTTTGAAAACGTACGCGATGAAATTAATGCCCTATATCCAGACGAACGACTAGAAGCATTGATTCAACAAGCACAAGAAACACATGTCGAAGTACCACAAAAATCTTACCAACATGTTACGTTAGCGACTTATAAGGACACTGACAATTGGAAAGAACGATTAAGTATGTTAAAGCAATTTCCAACACCGACTGAAGAAGACTATCCATTGTTAGAATATGCTTTAAATGAAGAAAAAGTTCCAATTCGTCGTGAAGCCGTTGTGCTATTAGGTATGATTGAAAATAAAGAAACATTACCTTATCTTTATAAAGGGTTACATGATAAAAGTCCAGGTGTCAGACGAACTGCTGGAGACTGCTTAAGTGATTTAGGTTACAAAGAAGCGTTGCCAGAAATGGCAAAAGCCTTAGATGATCCACAAAAAATTGTTCGTTGGCGCGCTGCTATGTTTATCTTTGATGAAGGTGGACCAGAAGAACTTGAGGCACTTAAACAACATCAGAACGATAGTGCTTATGAAGTAAAATTACAAATTCAAATGGCAATTGAACGAATTGAAAACGGAGAAGAAGCGCTTGGTTCCGTATGGAAACAAATTGCTAATCGAAATCAATCATAAAGGAGACATTTTACAATGAATGCATATGACGCTTATATGAAAGAAATCGCATCACAAATGCGTAGTGAATTAACTAATAATGGTTTTGAAAGTTTAGAAACTGAAGAAGCTGTTACAAATTATATGGATCAAGTCAGTGATGAAGAGACAACTTTTGTTGTGATTAATTCTACTTGTGGTTGTGCTGCAGGATTAGCACGCCCAGCTGCTGTTGCTGTTGCAGAACAAAATGAAAAAAGACCTTCAAATAAAGTGACAGTGTTTGCTGGACAAGATAAACCTGCTACAGAAAAAATGCGTGAATTTATTCAACAAGTACCATCAAGTCCATCATTTGCTCTATTTAAAGGTAAGGATTTAGTTCATTTTATGCCTCGTGAACATATTGAAGGTCGCGATATTAACGATATTGCTATGGATTTAAAAGATGCTTTTGATACGCACTGTTAATGGTTAAAGGAAAACCATACATGACTTATGCGAGAAAACGAGATTTAGGAATTACCATCCCGTTTTCTCGCTTTTTGTTTTTGTTTTAAATTTTATGATAAATCAACTATGATATATACTAAGAGAAAGAGGTGATTGTCATGAACGTTTTCGACTCAACATATCATGACTTATGTGAAGATATTCTAAAAGTAGGTCATCAAAGAAATGATCGAACGAATACAGGAACGATATCAAAATTTGGACATCAAATGCGTTTCGATTTATCAAAAGGGTTTCCTTTACTTACTACCAAAAAGGTCTCCTTTAAACTGATTGCAACAGAATTAATTTGGTTTATCCGTGGCGATACAAATATTAAATACTTACTTGAATATAACAACAATATATGGAATGAATGGGCATTTGAACATTATATAAATAGCCCGGATTACAATGGCCCGGATATGACCGATTTTGGCCATCGAGCTCAGCAAGACCCAGAATTTAAAAAAATATATCAACAAGAAATGGATACTTTCAAATCTAAAATCTTAACTGATGAATCGTTTATGAAAAAATATGGCGACCTAGGTAATGTGTACGGCAAACAATGGCGAGATTGGATTGGTGCCAATGGAGAACATATTGATCAACTTAAAAATGTCATTGAGCAACTCAAGATTAATCCAAATTCAAGACGACATATCGTAAGTGCTTGGAACCCAGCTGAAATTGATTCGATGGCTTTACCACCTTGCCATACACTATTTCAATTTTATGTTGCAGATGGAAAATTAAGCTGTCAACTTTATCAACGCAGTGCTGATATCTTTTTAGGTGTCCCTTTTAATATTGCGAGTTACAGCTTATTAACGCATCTTGTTGCTAGGGAATGTGGTTATGAAGTTGGGGAATTCGTTCATACAATTGGCGACGCTCATATTTATAGTAATCATTTAAATGCGATAGAAACACAATTGAAACGTTCAAGTTTTAACCCACCAAATTTAATCATTCATTCAGATCGCTCAATTTTTGATATAGAATATGAAGATTTGGAAATTGTTAACTACCAATCCCATCCACCGATTAAAGCACCTATAGCAGTATAAATAAGGAGGATTTTATATTATGACATTATCTATTTTAGTAGCTCATGATCAAAATAGAGGCATTGGTTTTGAAAATCAATTACCTTGGTATTTACCAAATGATTTAAAACATGTTAAGCAATTATCTACGGGTAATACACTTGTTATGGGACGTAATACATTTGAATCGATTGGTAAAGCACTACCTAACCGGAGAAATGTCGTACTTACACGCGATCAAAATTTTAAAGCAGACGGCGTAGATGTTATTCATAATGTTGAGGATATTAATCAACTCGAAGGCCATGTCTTTATTTTTGGTGGTCAATCACTGTTTGAAATGTTTATTGATAAAGTAGATGACATGTATATCACGGTTATAGAAGACAAGTTTCAAGCAGACACTTTCTTCCCTCCATATGATTTCGAAGATTGGGAAGTAGAGTCGGCTGTTGAAGGTACTGTCGATGAAAAAAATAAATATCCGCATACATTTTTACATTTAGTACGTAAATAACAATCGAAGGAGCAACTTAGATGCAAAAAATTATAGTGACGGATTCCACTTCAGATTTAGATAGCACATTTATCAAAGAACATAACATTCAAGTTATTCCACTAAGTGTGACTATCGATGGCAAAAGCTATCAAGATCAAATTGATATTTCGTCAGAAACATTTATACAATATCTAGAAAAAGAAGATAAAAACTTAAAAACAAGTCAACCACCTATTGGACAATTTATCGATACTTATCAGGCATTAACAGATCAAGGCTATGAAATTATAAGCATTCATTTATCATCTGGTCTGAGTGGTACTTATCAAACAGCTGTCCAAGCAAGTCATATGATTAATAATGGTAAAATCACTGTGATTGATTCTAAATCAATCTCTCATGGCTTAGGTTACCAATTAAAATACCTAGTAGATTGGATAGAGGCAGGCTTAACAACTGAAGAGATTGTAAGTAAAATTCAAAAATTACAAAAAAACATTAAATTGTTTGTAGTGATCGGCCAACTTGATCAACTTGTTAAAGGTGGTAGAATTAGTAAAACAAAAGGAATTATAGGTAATTTAATTAAAATCAAGCCTATAGGTGAATTAGTTGACGGTCATTTAGAAATGCAACACAATGCCAGAACACAAGGGGCTTGTATTAAATATATGGTCAACGAACTTAAATCTTTTGTGCCAGATGGACAAATTGAATCAGTAGGTATTTCGCATGCGCATGCATTAAACTTTCTCGAGAAAATTAAAGACAAGTTAGACGAAACATTTAACATTTTGCATTTTGATAAGAGTCATACTACGCCAATCATCTCATCACATACGGGTGTTGGTGCGATCGGTTTAGTAGTCCTTAAAAATAGCGCACATATTTAAAATGGAGGCGATATTATGGCATACGCAACTTTAGCAGGTGGTTGTTTTTGGTGTATGGTTAAACCTTTTGATCAATTCGAAGGTATTAACTCGGTTACTTCCGGATATAGTGGAGGTCATGTCGAAAATCCAACTTATGAAGAAGTTTGTACGAATACAACAGGCCATGTTGAAGCTGTACAAATCGATTTTGATCCATCACTCATTTCCTATGAAGATATATTAGATATTTATTTCAAAACATTTGATCCAACTGATAAAGAAGGACAATTTTTCGATCGAGGCGAAAGCTATCGTCCAGTCATTTTTTATCATAATGACGCTCAAAAAGAAATCGCGGAACAAAAGATTACGGATTTAAACAATCAACATATTTTTGATAAACCGATTGTGACACCTATAGAACCTTACAAAAATTTCTATCTGGCTGAATCCTATCATCAAGATTATTACAAAAAACATCCAATGCATTATGCCCAATATCAAAAAGGGTCAGGCCGAAAAGACTTTATCGACAAACATTGGGGGACGAATTAATGTATCGAAAAAATAAAGAAGATTTAACAGATTTAGAATATCTTGTGACACAACAAGATGGTACCGAACCACCATTTAATAACGAGTATTGGAACCACTTTGAAAAAGGCATTTATGTAGATAAGCTTTCTGGTAAACCTTTATTTACATCAGAAGACAAGTTTGAATCTGATTGTGGTTGGCCAAGTTTTTCAAAAGCAATCGATGATAAAGAGATTATAGAATTAGCTGATAAATCATTAGGTATGCTTCGTACAGAAGTGCGCTCAGAAGATAGCAATAGTCATTTAGGACATGTTTTTGATGATGGCCCAAAAGAACGTGGAGGCTTACGTTATTGTATTAATTCTGCCGCCGTCCAATTCATACCTTATGAAAAATTAGAAGCGCTCGGTTACGGCGATGTCATCAAGTATTTTAATCAAAAATAGGGAGAGATTATTATGTTTAAAAAATTATTTGGAAAAGATAAACAAGTTAGCAAGGATATTGAAGTTTTCGCACCAATGTCAGGCGAATTTGTAAAAATTGAAGATATTCCTGATCCAGTATTTGCTCAAAAAATGATGGGTGATGGCTTTGGTATAGAACCTTCTGAAGGTATGGTCGTTTCGCCAATCGAAGGCGTAGTTGATAACGTTTTTCCAACTAAACACGCGATTGGTTTAAAAGCAGATAACGGATTAGAAGTACTAGTGCATATTGGTATCGACACAGTCCAATTAAATGGAGAAGGGTTTGACATTCTTGTAAATAGTGGCGATAGAGTCAGTGTCGGTGATGAACTAGTTCAATTTGATGTGGACTATGTTACTGACAATGCGAAATCTATTGTTTCTCCTGTGATCTTAACAAATAGTGACCAAACATCATCTATTGATTTCAATGAACAGACTTCACTGACAAAAGGTGAAACAAAAGTAATTGATGTGACTGTCTCATAATGAAAGATGCTTCTTTTTATCAGTATGCTCTAACAGTTCGTGGTTCAAATGATGAGAAAGGTCAATTGGCAGAGCTTATTTACGAAGACCTCTCATTTCCAAAATATACACAAGATTTTAATGAATTATCCGAACATATTGAGACACATGGTCAATATACTATACCTATGTCTTATTTTGATGATCTTTACGAGGATTATCAAAATTGGCTTGAATTTTAATATTTTGTATCATTGAACTTTTATATGATTATATTTAAATCATTTGAAGAAGTGGGGCTAAGTTTAAACGAGATGTGACTTGTTTAATCAATGTTGACACAACGCGTTCGCATGTTGTTTATTCGCCCCCGTCTTCCTCTACATAATATATCATCTACTGTACAAGCCAATATATAACATTATATAATCTTGCTTAGCCACCTTAGTCTTGGATTTCAAAATTTATTTAGAAAGGTGGTGGCTCAATGAAAGAACGTCGTACTTCTAAAACGAAACACACCCAATATGTTAAATTAAACCATCTTGTGATTAGCATACTTATTACATTCATACTTACTGCACTCGTCACGAGTAGTATATTCTTTTTATATACCTCTAATCATAAAAAAGATGAAGTTGATAATAACGCAGATAAATTAAGTAATATCTATCAACTCATAGCCAATGATTATTATCAAAATCAAGATAAAGATGACCTTATGGAAAAAGCTGTCAAAGGAATGACAGATAGTTTAAACGATCCATACACAGAATATTTAAGTAAAGATGAAACTGAGGCATTTAACGAAGATATGTCTGGGGATTTTGTAGGTATTGGTGCTGAAATGGAACAAAAAGATGAAGGCATTTTTATTTCAACCCCATTAAAGGATTCTCCCGCTGAAAAAGTAGGGTTAAAATCTAATGATCAGGTCCTTAAAATAGATAATCAATCGATTAAAGATAAAAAACTCAGTGATATTATTCCAAAAATAAGAGGTAAAAAAGGGACAACTGTTTCTTTAACCATTAAACGTAACGATGCAGTCCAAACGTATGATATTAAAAGAGATACTATACATGTGGAAAGTGTTGAGCATCAAAAAGTTGATGACATTGATGTATTTAAAATCAATAAATTTCAAGAAGGTACAGCTGGAGAATTAAAAATGGGTATTCAAAAAGCTCAGAAACAAGGCGCTAATCAAATACTTCTTGATTTAAGAAATAACCCTGGCGGCCTGCTTGATGAAGCAGTAAAAATGGCAAATATTTTTATGGAAAAAGATGAAGTTGTTGTACAATTAGAAAAAGGTGACAAAACTGAAAAAGTGCGTACTTCTAATGAACCACTAAAAAATATTGATCAACTAGATGTATCTATATTAATCAATGATGGCTCTGCAAGTGCTTCAGAGGTCTTTACAGGTGCTTTAAAAGACAGTGGCATTGCAAAAGTATACGGTGAAACTTCTTTTGGTAAAGGAATCGTTCAAACCACACATTCGTTTAGTGACGGTTCTTTACTCAAATTCACAGAAATGAAATGGCTCACACCTAAACATCAGGATATCCATAAAAAAGGCATAAAACCTGACGTCAAAACTGAAGGTGCGAGTTATGAAAACATCAAACCGATTCCTCAAGATAAGACTTTACAAGAGGGAGATAAGAATAAAAGCGTTCAATCAATTAAAATAGGCTTACGCGCACTGGGTTATGATATTTCAACAACTAATACAAGCTATGATCAAAATCTAGCTAATGCCGTCTCTGAGTTTCAAAAAGACCACAAATTAACTTCAAATGGCCAATTTGATGCTAAAACAAATCAAACATTTACAGAACAATTGATCAAAAAATCATCAAAAGAAGACCCTATGTTACGACAAACCATTCAAAAAATTAACGACGCATCATAGTCTTTTTTGATAAACTGTAAATGATTAAATAGACTTTATATTAAGAAGCGAGAGGATTACTATGGTTAAAATTGCATTTACTGGAGGAGGCACTGTAGGTCATGTTTCAGTCAACCTCAGTCTCATTCCAGAAGCTCAAAATAAAGGTCATCAAACCTTTTATATTGGCTCCAAGAATGGCATCGAACGCGAAATGATTACTTCACAATTGCCAAATACACCTTATCATACGATTTCAAGTGGTAAATTACGCCGCTACATTTCATTTGATAACATTAAGGACATTTTTAAAGTAATGAAGGGTGTATTGGATGCACGTAAAATCTTAAAAAAAGAAAAACCGGATTTACTCTTTTCAAAAGGTGGGTTTGTATCAGTACCAGTTGTACTTGCAGCTAAATCTTTAAACATTCCGATCATTATTCATGAATCTGACTTAACACCTGGTTTAGCAAACAAAATTGCTTTAAAATTTGCTAAAAAACTTTATACTACCTTTGAAGATACATTGAAATATGTCCCTCAATCAAAAGCTGATTTTATCGGGCCAATTGTTCGAGAAAATCTTAAACATGGCCAACCAGAAAAAGGCTATGCTCATACTGGCTTTACTTCCGACCGCAAAGTGCTAATGATAATGGGTGGTAGTATGGGAAGTGCCAAGATTAATGATGCCATACGTAAAAATTTAAATGTACTACTAAAAGATTATCAAATCATTCATTTAACTGGTAAAGGCTTAAAAAATGAGGATATTGATCAACCAGGTTATGTACAGTATGAATTTGTCACGGATGAACTTACAGATTTATTATCCATTACAGACACCGTAGTTTCTCGTTCAGGATCAAATGCCATCTATGAATTTTTAGCATTACGTATACCTATGTTACTGATTCCTCTAGGGTTAGACCAATCAAGAGGAGACCAAATTGACAATGCGAAATTTTTCGAAAGTCAAGGTTTTGCTATTATGTTAGATGAATCAGAACTAAATGCTGATACATTGAAGAATTCATTAGATGCATTAGATCACAATCGAGAGCAGTATTTAAAAAATATGTCATCATTTACAGAAAGCTATACAAATGTGACATTGCTGAACAAGATTTTAAGTGATGCATTGAACTAGGGAGGATGTCATTTTGAGTCATTGGAAAAGAATTTCTTTATTAGTTGTATTCACATTAATCTTCTCTATTATTGCGTTTTTTCACGAATCACGCTTAGGAAAATGGATAGACAAAGAAGTGTATGAGTTCATCTATTCCTCAGAAAGTTTTATTACTACATCTATTTTCTTTGGTGCTACACAAATCGGTGAAGTATGGATGATGATCACTTTATCATTAATTGTGGCAGTGTTACTTTTACTATACCGATATAAGGTTGAAGCATTATTTTTCGCCTTAACAATGATTTTGTCTGGAATCTCAAATCCAATTTTAAAAAATATATTCGATAGAGAGCGTCCTACAATATTAAGACTAATTGATATTAGTGGTTTTAGTTTTCCTAGCGGTCATGCAATGGGATCAACTGCTTTTTTCGGTAGTCTCATCTACATTAGTCATCGCATTTTAAAAGGGAAATCTAAATCCTTTGTTATAGCATTAAGTGTCCTCTTTATAATACTAATTTCATCATCTCGTGTTTATTTAGGGGTACACTATCCAACTGATATATTAGCAGGTATTATTGGTGGCGCATTTTGTATCGTCTTTACACAATTAATACTTAGAAAACCACTTAAATTGTAAAATATTGAGCACAAAGTCATGACAGTAAATCCCTTCTCATTGAGTAGTCAACAAATAGTTATTACTTAAATGAGAAGGGATTCTTTAGAATATAATGGTATGATTAAGTTTGAATGAACCAAAAAAAGTTGAGACATTAATACGAATGTCTCAACTATAATTTAGTTTCTTTACGGGCATATAAAGGGGATAATTGAAAATGATTATAATTGATAATTCTGTAGTATAGGGGGGATTGATAATCATTTTCAATTACATTATACCTTATTGAGAATGATTGTCAATTAAAAATCTAATAAAAATAACAAAAATTAAATATTCGTCAAATGGAGGTCACAAAATGGTGAAAGTACTCGTTGTGGAAGACGAACAAAATTTAGCACGTTTCATCGAATTAGAACTAAAACACGAAAATTATGAAGTTGATATTCAATATGATGGTCGAGCTGGATTAAACAAGGCATTGCAACAAGATTACGATATTATTTTGTTGGATTTAATGCTTCCTGAAATGGATGGGTTAGAAGTTTGCCAGAGGATTCGAAAACAAAAAGAAACACCAATTATTATCATCACTGCAAAAGGTGAAATATACGATAAAGTCACAGGACTCGATTACGGTGCAGATGATTATATTGTTAAACCGTTTGAAATAGAAGAATTACTTGCGAGAATGCGTGCTAGAATTCGTCGTTCAACTGAAAGAAATTCATCACATGATATGATTAACATTAACGGACTTGTAATAGATAAAAGTGGCTTTAATGTAACTTGTGATAATGAAAAATTAGAACTAACCAAAACAGAATTCGATTTATTGCTCCTGTTAGCTGAAAATAAAAATCATGTACTACAAAGAGAGCAAATATTAGATCATGTTTGGGGTTATGAATCAGAAGTAGAAACAAATGTTGTGGATGTATATATACGCTATATTCGAAATAAATTAAAACCATATAATAAACATACGCTCATTGAAACAGTTCGTGGGGTAGGTTACGTGATTAGACAATGAAGCAATCTACTTTAAAAACAAAATGGACATTAGTTACTACTACAATTACATTTTTAATTATCTTTGTGTTTTGCTTGCTCATTATTTACGCCATCAGTAGCTTACTTAAACAAAACGAATTAACGAAAGCTGAAAATAGTGTAGATGATGTCATTAACTTACTCGATACTAAACCTTTAAAAAACATTAATGCAGTGGAATATAGCTCTGTAACAGACAGTTACCAAAAAGTGGTAATATATGATAAAAGTGGACAACAACGCGTTGAAAATTCTAATACATCAGATATTGAATATACTCCGCCGTTTAAAAAATATCATTCTCGAAATATCAAAATTGTTAGAGAGAACACAAATTCTTATGTGGTGGTCTACAGCCCAGTCGAAACTGATTACTTTAATGGTTATGCCATCATCGTCCATTCCTTAGATGTATATGAGGATCTTTTAAACTTTATCACATATCTCGCATTAATTTTTGGATTAATTGCATTATTTGTTACAGGTATTATCAGTTACATCTTTTCATCCCAAGTGACGCGCCCTTTAAGTATCATTACAGAAAAAATGACTCAAATTCGTCGAGACGGCTTCCAAGAAAAATTACATGTGCAGACAAATTATGAAGAAACAGATGCTTTGATTGATACTTTCAACAGTATGATGCTTAAATTGGAAGACTCTTTTAACCAACAAAAACAATTTGTTGAAGATGCGTCTCACGAATTAAGAACACCGCTTCAAATCATTAGAGGGCACTTAAATTTAATTCAAAGATGGGGTAAAAAAGATCCTGAAGTGTTAGAGGAATCTTTAACGATATCTATCGAAGAAATGAATAGAATTATTAAACTGATTGAAGAACTTCTATTATTAACAAAAAATGATAACCAGGCATTGGAAAATCAGGTTGAAAAAGTAGATGTAAATGAAGAAATTAAAAATAGAATTCATTCATTTCAAAAGATCCATAAAGACTATCACTTTTCTTTTAATACCAATCAAGATTTTATATATATTAATATTAATGCGTTTCACCTAGAACAAATTTTATTAATTTTCATAGATAACGCTATTAAATACGATCAAGTTAATAAAACAATAGATGTTCAAACGCAACTGATTAATAATCGTTTAATGATTACAATAACTGATTATGGTACTGGGATTCCTTTAGAAGATCAAGAACATATATTCAACCGTTTTTATCGCGTTGATAAATCAAGATCTCGTCAACAAGGTGGTAACGGGTTAGGACTTTCGATCGCAAAAAAACTTGTCAACCACTATGATGGACATATTTCGGTAAAAAGTGAAATAGGTAAATATACTTCTTTCACAATTACCTTTAATGAGCCTTTGTTAAGTGAGTAAGTACGGATTTATGTCTTTAAATGTTCACATTTTAATGCTATTATTGAACTGTAAGCGTTTTAACTTTTTTCTGTGGAGGGTGGATTATGAAGAACGATAAACAGGTGACAGAGGCACCTGTAAACTTCGGAGCAAATTTAGGATTAATGCTAGAATTGTATGACCAATTTCTAGAAGATCCGAGTTCAGTGACTGAAGATTTACAAGTACTCTTTAGTACTATTAAAGATGGTGAACCAAATGTCACAACACAATCAAATCAAACTAGTGCAGGGGACAGCACAATTAAACGTGTGATGAGACTAGTTGATAATATTAGACAATATGGACATTTACAAGCTGATATATATCCTGTAAATAAACCGGAAAGAAAGCATTTACCTAAATTAGAAATTGATGATTTCAATTTAGATCAACAAACGCTCGAAGGTATATCTGCAGAAATTGTGTCTGATCATTTTAAAGACATTTACGATAACGCGTATGAAGCAATATTAAGAATGGAAAAACGATATAAAGGGCCAATTGCTTTTGAATATACGCATATCAATAATAGTAAAGAGCGTGTATGGTTAAAAAGACGTATCGAAACACCATACAAAGCTAATTTAAACAAAGAAGAAAAAGTTAACTTATTTAAATTACTAGCAAACGTTGAAGGCTTTGAAAAATACCTTCAGAAAAACTTTGTAGGGGCTAAACGTTTCTCTATTGAAGGTGTAGATGCCTTAGTACCAATGATTTCACGTACTATTAAACGTGCCGCTGAATCTGAAATTTCTCATATTCAAATTGGTATGGCTCACCGCGGACGCCTAAATGTGTTAACACATATTTTAAAGAAACCATACGAAATGATGCTATCTGAATTCATGCATACTGATCCTATGAAGTTTTTACCTGAAGATGGTAGTTTATCACTTACGTCTGGTTGGACAAATGACGTTAAATATCATTTGGGTGGTACGAAGAAAACAGATGAATTTGGATTAGAGCAAACAATCAATTTATCAAACAACCCAAGTCACCTTGAAATTGTGGCACCTGTAGTAACTGGACGTACACGCGCTGTACAAGATATAACTGACCAACCTGGAAAAGTAACATCAGATCAATCTATTGCAATGCCAATTATTGTACATGGTGATGCTGCATATCCTGGACAAGGTGTAAACTTTGAAACAATGAACTTAGGTAATTTAGAAGGTTTCAATACTGGCGGTACAATGCATATCATCACAAACAATAGAATTGGATTCACTACTGATCCAATCGATGGTCGTTCTACTACATATGCAACAGACGTGGCTAAAGGTTACGATGTACCAATTATGCACGTTAATGCAGACGATGTAGAAGCAACAATGGAAGCCATCGATATTGCAATGGAATTTAGAGAAACTTTCCATAAAGATGTGGTTATTGATTTAGTCGGTTATCGTCGTTATGGTCATAACGAAATGGATGAGCCAACTTTAACAAATCCATTACCATATAAAAATATTAAAAAACACCCAACTGTCGAACATATTTATGGGGATAAATTAGTAGACGAAGGCATTATCGATAAAGAAGAAAAAGACCGTGTTATCGATGAAGCTCAAAAAACTATGCGACAAGCGCATGATCGCATTGATAAAGATGATAAAAATACTAACACTAATATGGAAAGACCAGAATCACTTGCTGAGCCTTTAGCAGATAATAGTTCGGAATTATCATTTGATCGTCTTAAAGAAATCAATGATGCCATGTTAACTTATCCAGAAGACTTTAAGATTCTGAAAAAGTTAAATCGTATTTTAGAACAAAGAAAAGAACCATTTGAAAAAGAAGATGGCTTGGTTGACTGGGCTCATGCAGAACAACTGGCATTTGCAACAGTAATGCAAGAAGGAACGCCTATTCGAATGACTGGTCAAGACTCAGAGAGAGGTACTTTCAGTCAACGTCATGCTGTATTACATGATCAAGATAATGGCGAAACATATATTCCTTTACGAAATGTACCAGACCAAAAAGCAACTTTTGATATTTATAATTCACCACTTTCAGAAGCTGCTGTGGTTGGTTTTGAATATGGTTATAATGTCCAAAAACCAGAGTCATTTAATTTATGGGAAGCACAATTTGGTGACTTTTCAAATATGGCGCAAATGTATTTTGATAACTTTATTTTTGCAAGTAATGCAAAATGGGGAGAACGTTCAGGATTAACTTTCTTATTACCACATGCTTATGAGGGACAAGGTCCAGAACATTCATCTGCCCGTTTAGAACGTTTCTTACAATTAGCAGCCGAAAATAATATGACTGTATGTAACTTATCTAGCGCTAGTAACTATTTCCATTTATTACGTGCTCAAGCAGCAAGTTTAGGGACAGATGCGATGAGACCTTTAGTATTAATGACACCAAAAGGATTATTACGTAATAAAACAGTTGCTAAACCAATTAATGAATTTACATCAGGTCAATTCAAACCAGTAATTGTAGAAGAACATGAAGCTTCAAAAGTTAAAAAAGTGATTCTCGCTTCAGGAAAAGTCTTAATTGACTTGAAAGAAAAGTTACAAGAATCACCTCAACCTGAAATCTTACTCGTTGCGGTTGAACGATTATACCCATTCCCAGAAGACGAGATTGAAGAAGTGCTTAACTCACTTCCAAACTTAGAAACGATTGAATGGGTACAAGAAGAACCTGAAAATCAAGGTGCTTGGAACTTTGTATATCCAATGTTAAATCGACTTTCAGGTGATCAATATACATTGAGTTATGAAGGTAGACCAAGACGTGCCGCACCTTCAGAAGGTGACGCAGAAATTCACAAGCTTGTTCAAAATAAAATTATTGAAAATAGCTTAAATTTATAGGGGGCAAATAAAATGGCAGAGGTAAAAGTACCAGAATTAGCAGAATCTATTACAGAAGGTACCGTTGCAGAATGGTTAAAACAAGTTGGAGATTCTGTTGATAAAGGGGACGCAATTTTAGAATTAGAAACAGATAAAGTTAATGTTGAAGTTGTAACTGAAGAAGCAGGTACAATTCAAGAATTGTTAGCAGAAGAAGGAGACACAGTTGAAGTAGGCCAAGCAGTTGCTGTCGTTGGAGAAGGAGACGCTAAACCTTCAAATGATCAATCAGATAAAGGCGATACTCAATCTTCAGATAACAGTTCAGACAATAATAAAGACGAACAATCTTCTAATAACAAAGAAAATGATGACAAAAAGAATACAGAGGAAGAAACTAAGTCTTCAAATGAACGCGTTAATGCAACACCATCAGCTAGACGTGCTGCTCGCGAAAAAGGTATTGATTTAAATCAAGTTAGTGGTAAAGCAAATGATGTCATTCGAAAAGAAGATGTAACGAATGAATCACAAAACAATAAAGCTTCAGAATCTAAAAAATCTGAAGACAAAAATGAATCAAAAGCGCCATCTAAACCAAGCAAACCTGTTATTCGTGAAAAAATGAATCGCAGAAAGAAAACAGCAGCGAAAAAATTACTTGAAGTAAGTAATAATACTGCAATGCTTACAACATTTAATGAAGTAGATATGACTAATGTTATGAATTTACGTAAACGTAAAAAAGAACAGTTTATGGAAAATCATAATGGTACTAAATTAGGATTTATGTCATTCTTTACTAAAGCAGCAGTAGCAGCACTTAAGAAATATCCAGAAGTCAATGCTGAAATTGATGGAGAAGATATGGTTACTAAACAATATTACGATATTGGCGTGGCTGTATCGACACCAGGAGGCTTATTAGTTCCTAATGTTCGTGATTGCGATAAGAAAAACTTCGCTGAAATTGAAGAAGAAATTGCGAACCTAGCCGTTAAAGCACGTGATAACAAATTATCACTTGACGATATGATGAACGGTTCATTTACCATTACAAATGGTGGTGTCTTTGGCTCAATGATGTCAACACCTATTATTAACGGTAATCAAGCTGCCATTTTAGGTATGCACTCTATCATTACTCGTCCAATTGCTATCGATAAAGATACTATTGAAAACAGACCAATGATGTATATCGCATTAAGTTATGACCACCGTATTATTGACGGTAAAGAAGCTGTTGGTTTCTTAAAAACAATTAAAGAACTTATCGAAAATCCTGAAGATTTATTATTAGAATCTTAATTTGAATAATTACAATATATCAGTGATTTAAAAAAGAACAGTTGATTAAGAGGTTGGGACAAAGATATTTTATGTTCCAACCTTTTACTTATATTATTTCTTACTATCATGTGAAGATGTAAACTATACATATTTAATTATATATTTTATACTAAAGAGGCATACCATTATGTCTAAATTCATGATGGTTGATGAACATTACAAGGTTTCAACTTAGTTTAAAGTGTCATCGATAGTTAAAGAGGTGTCTTATGGATCGAAAGCTATTAATCCCACTTGTAACAATAGGTATTTTTATTGTAATCATCAATATGATACTTGTCGTTTTAGCCTTTATGGGGAAGGTAGAGCATAATCCTATATTAGAAACAATAGGTTTGTTACTTCTTATATTATATAGTATTGATAAACTTAAAAATTATTCGAGTAAGCAATTATATTTATTTGCAGGACTTGTTTTTATATTTTTGGGTATTTTCATATAGCATGATTACGCCATTTCATCATTATCAGGAGGGGTATCAATGTCAGGTATTCGCAGTATTACTTTAGGAACTGAAAATATAGACAAAACATATGATTTATTTCATAATATTATAGGTATGCCTTGTAAAAAACAGAAAAATGCGATTCAATTTGGCGATGCCTTTTTAAGTCCAGGAACGCGTTTACAATTTGTGGAAATACCTGAGTCTATCGCTAACGATTCATCCCATTTCAAAACAGTAGGCTTACGAACACCATCTCATCTAGGTGTTGATGAATACAAAGCTATTTTAGATACGCATGATATTCAGCATTCCGACACAACGTCATTAAATCAAAACCTTCATTTTCATTTTTGGGATGACAATGAACAACAATTTGATATTTTTTCAAATGAACTCAATGCGGGTATCCCTTTAGGTACACCTTCTGAAAATAGTAGTGTTAATCCAATTCATCAAGTACAAGGTGTTGGGCCTATCATACTACATACGATTAAAAAACCAGTATTAATGACGCTATTGTCTAAAATATTCAACTTCGAACCATATGCAAAATATCAACAAAACGGTCAAGATATTTTTGTTTTACAGAGAAGTGGAGGTGGATTGGGCGCAGAAATTCATGTATTAGCAGACAAAGATGAATTTCCCCAACATGACTATGGTGTTTTAGAACAGGTTGAATTTACCGCAGAAAATGCAGCAGAATTTCAAAATACTATCAAAACACTTAAAGAAAATGATATTCCTTATGAACATCTTAGAAATAGTGAAGCTCAAACGGAATCCATTCGTGTAATTGATATCACAGGGTTAGGTTTATTATTAACGTTAGACAAATGAAAGGAATGATTAAATGTTACATGAAACTTGGAAAGATAAAGCACCGATTAAGAAAGTAAAAGTGATTCATACTAATGCTCAGAAATTTACGGTCAGTGATATGTTAACTGTAGGTGAAATTTACCCAGTTGTTAATGAAACGGAAGAATATTACCAGATCATTGATAATTCTGGACATGTCGGTGGTTTTTACAAAGAATATTTTGAAGAAGTTTAATTAATTAAATTTAAATATTAAACTAAAACAAAGTGGTTGGGGAAGTACTTATTAGAAGGTAGATGATTGATCATCTCCTTCAAGTTTTATTGTATATGAAAATCAAATCAAACCAGCGTGGTTAAGCTAAATGTAGGATGTTATAGCAAATTAATAGTGGGTTAATAAATGCTATTTTACACTGCTATAAACCGGTATAGTCATTTATTCATATTAACCACGCTTTAGTATGATTTTCCACAATACAATAATACAGAATTTAAAGAAATAAGTACTTAGTCCCAGTCTTTTTTATTTTTAAACAGGAAAGGTGAAAGAATGATGGTTAAAAATACAGGTTATATTAATTCAGACCAAACAGTATATGAAGATGCTAAAAAATTATTTGATTTAAATAAAAATATCCTTTTAAAAGGTCCAACTGGCTCAGGTAAAACAAAATTAGCTGAGACATTGAGTAACGATGTGGCTTTACCAATGCATCAAGTCAATTGTTCTGTTGATTTAGATGCTGAAAGTTTATTAGGATTCAAAACGATTAAAACATCTGATAGTGGGCAACAAGAAATTGTATTTATTGATGGCCCAGTGATTCAAGCAATGAAAAAAGGTCATATTCTGTATATCGATGAAATCAATATGGCTAAACCAGAAACATTACCTATTTTAAACGGTGTACTTGATTATCGTCGTCAGTTAACGAATCCATTTACAGGGGAAGTCATTCAAGCTGCACCTGGCTTTAAAGTCATTGCAGCTATTAACGAAGGTTATGTCGGTACATTACCTATGAATGAAGCGCTCAAAAACCGTTTCGTTGTTATCAATGTTGAATATATCGATGGTGACACGTTACATGAAGTAATCAAAACTCAAAGTTTATTAAAGGATGATCAACTTATTTCTCAAATCATTAAATTTAATGAAGATTTACGTACAATGACGCAACAAGGACAGTTATCTGAAGAAGCAGCCAGCATTCGTGCACTCATCGATATGAGTGATTTAGCTACTGTTATGCCAATTGAACGCGCGATTAAACGTGCCATTATCGATAAATTAGAAGATGAACGTGAACAACAAGCTATTCAAAATGCTATAGAACTTAATTTTTAAAGGGTGATAACAGATGAGTGATCGCTTTATTATGTTTAACGACGAACAATTAGATGCGATGAAGGTAATGATGTTACAAGATTTAGCTCGTCTATTATTAAAAGATAAAGATGTAACTGTAAAAATTCATAAATTTCCTTATTATGATGCTTTAAATAAAGAAATGATATGCAGTTCTTTTTGGGCACATCGTTCTGAAAAAGTCGAACATATAGGATTAAAAACCGATATTTTACTTGCAACCTATAGTTATTTCAATATGGAACCTCAAATTGTCAATGAAGTGCTTTCTAATGAAGAGTCGTTTGAGCATCCTAAATTATATCGACAACTGTTTAAAATGATTGAAGAAATGCGCATTTTAAATTTAATTACAACTGAACGACCTAAAACAAAACCTATGATTGATTTAAGAAAACAAACACGTCTCCAATATTGTCAAACACAAATTAAAGTTTATCAGACTAAAACATTATGGACGGAACTATTTTTCTTAAATCTTGAGCATTCATTTTTAACAGAAAACTTTTTCGATGTACCATCCATTGATTCTGAAATAGATGATTTACTTCATATTATTTATGCTTATCTACCTGATGCATTTCAATTAACTTCAAGTGAAGATACGATGTATTTAGTCCAAAGAATCATGTTTCAAGTAGATGATTTATTAAATGACGACATGTTAAATGAATATTATCATATTCCACGTCGTGTTTATGAATCATTATCTGATATGACTCTTAATGATATTAAACGTATGGATGCTGCAAATGTAGATGGTCAAACAGATGAAAAAGAAGAAGACGTCGAAACGGAAAATATTGATTCTAAATCAGCGGATAGTGAAACTGCAGGTGGATCATATTTAGAAACAGAACTTCACGAAGGGGAAAATAGTGAAGTACTATCTGATAATGATACAGCTCGTGAAGGCGATGCATCAGATGATATTACAGATATGCAAACTAAAAAAGGGAAAGGTTCTACAAATAATACCCAAGATAATGAAGAAGGGGAAAACCTAGGTATTACAACACCTCAATTAAAATTAGCAGGTATTAATCAATTTGTAGATATACAATGGCATAAACCAACGATTCAAAATGATTATAATGCATTATATCAAGATGTAAAAACAGATATTCAATTTGAAACAAAAGACTTAATTCAAATTATAAAGAAAACTGTTGACCGAGAATATCAAGATATGCGTACAAATTTAACTAAAGGTAGATTACAAAAAAATCTAATCAATTGGTTTATTGATGATCAATATAAGATGTTTTACAAAAAAGCGGATCAAAGTCAAAGCTTTGACGCTACTTTTACACTTTTAATAGACGTTTCTGCTAGTATGCACGACAAAATGGACGAAACCATAAAAGGGGGCGTACTATTCCATGAAACATTAAAAGCGTTAAACGTTAAACATGAAATTTTAACATTTAGTGAGGATGCCTTTGAGACAGATGAATCATATCAACCAAATATTATAGAAGAAATTATCTCTTATCATCGTTCTACTTTTAATACTGATTCACCACGTATTATGGCGTTGACGCCTCAAGATGATAATCGTGATGGTGTCGCTATACGTGTCGCAAGTGATCGTCTGTTAAAACGTTCTGAGAAACAAAAGTTCCTTATTGTGTTCTCTGACGGGGAACCTTCTGCATTTAATTACAGTCAAGATGGTATTTTAGATACGTATGAAGCTGTCGAAATGTCTCGCAACTTAGGCATAGAAATATTCAACGTCTTTTTAAGTCAAGATCCTATTACTGAGGCAGTAGAGCAAACCATTCATAATATTTATGGTCAATATGCGATTTTTGTAGAAGGGGTTCATCACTTACCAAGTTTACTTTCTCCTTTACTCAAAAAATTATTGCTGAAGTCATTTTAATCAGTTAACGCACAAAATGAATATACAATTTTCAAATTTTCAGAAATCTTATAGACTTATTTTTTGAGATGTGTTAGAATAAATCATGTTTAAAAGCAAGGAGTTAAGGAGAATACTTATGAATAAGAATACGATTTTTATTGGATTTATGTTATTTGCTATCTTTTTTGGAGCAGGTAACCTGATATTTCCACCTAATTTAGGGCTATCGAGTGGAGAATTCTTTTGGCCTGCTATTGTCGCATTTGTAATAACAGGTATTGGTTTACCACTCTTAGCCGTTGTAGTGGGGGCATTGGATAAACAAGGTTACATAGGTGCGATTAATAAAATCCACCCAGCTTTTTCAATTATCTTTTTAGTTGTCATTTATTTAACAATTGGACCTTTGTTTGCGATACCAAGAACCGCATCAACATCATTCGAAATGACAATTACACCAATTATTCAATCTAGTAATCCACTTTGGTTATTTATTTTTTCAGTGATTTATTTCATCATTGTATTATATTTATGTTTAAATCCAGGAAAAATTGTAGATCGTATTGGTGCCATTTTAACACCACTATTATTAGTTACGATTTTAGCCATGATTATAAAAGGGTTTGTAGATTTCGGCGGTCAAGCACAAACAACAGCTGACCCTACAGCATACTCAAGTGGCATTAGTAGTTTTTCAAAAGGTTTCACTGAAGGTTACTTAACAATGGATGCTATCGCTGCAATTGCTTTTTCAATGATTGTAGTGAATGCAGTTAAAGCAACTGGCATTAAGCATGCAAATGATATATTTAAACAAACTGCGTTAGCTGGTATTATTGCAGCTGTTGCACTAGCATTTATTTATATTTCATTAGGCTTTATCGGAAACCATATGATCATTCCAACTGACACAATGAATAATTTAGTAGAGCAAGATCAAAATATTGGTACTTATTTATTAATTTCAATGGCAAACACTGGGTTTGGTTCACTAGGTAAATACCTACTAGGTATCGTAGTTGCATTGGCATGCCTCACAACAGCATGTGGATTAATTGTGTCTGTCAGTGAATACTTTAATAGTATTTTACCGAAAATACCTTATAAAGCTTACGTTATCTTTTTTACAGTGATTAGTTTAATCTTATCTAACTTTGGCTTAAATGCTGTTATTCAATTATCAGTACCAGTTTTATCCATTATTTATCCAGTGGCGATTACTTCTGTATTAATGATTTTAGTGACTCGTTTCTTCCCAACAAGACGCATAGTACAACAAGTTACAGTCGTCGTAATTACAATTGAATCAATACTCAGTGTGTTGAATAGTAATGGCTGGTTACAACTAAATTGGCTTAGTAAGCTACCACTACATGGTTATTCTTTAGAATGGTTCCCGGTTGCAATTATTGTATTCCTTGTAGCCTTTATCATTAGTCATATTACAAAATTTTCGAACGTTATCGTATATGAAAAAGAATAATAGTAACAAAAAAACCGACATAACTGTCGGTTTTTTTATTTGAAAGTATCTTTTTGATTTTTAGAAATGACCAATCGTTCTTTTAAATCCTTTTCTAAACCTTGTAATGTTTGTTCCGCTTCTTTTCGTTTTTGACGACCATCAGCTTGAATTTGAAGCGTTTCTTCAATTGTATTGATAATATTCTCTTGAGTAGTCTTTAATGTTTCAATATCTACAATACCGCGCTCATTTTCTTCGGCAGTAATTCTTGCATTTTGTTGTAACATCTCAGAGTTCTTTAATAACATTTCATTGGTCGTATCGGTCACTTGTTTCTGTGCTGTTGCCACTTTATTTTGACGTTGAAGGGTTAAAGCAATAGCCATTTGATTTTTCCATAATGGAATACTCGTCAAAATTGAACTTTGAATTTTTTCGATAAGTGCTTGATTAATATTTTGTATCATGCGAATTTGAGGTGCCGTTTGTAAAGTGATTTGTCGAGATAACTTCAGATCATATATACGTTTATCTAAACGATCTATAAATTGTTCCATATCTGCAATTTCTTGGATAATCATTTGATTTTGTTGACCTTCTGCATCTCTTTTCATTTTAGGTAACACAGATTGTTCAAGCTCTTCTTTTTTCCGTTCTGCGGCTGCAATATAAATATTGATGACATCATAATAATCTTTATTTTTAGTATACAAATCATCTAATAAGTGCACATCTTTTGATAATAAATCTTTATTTTTGTCCAATGTCACAGAAATGCGATCCACTTGAGCACTTACAGATTGCATACGAGAAAAGGTTTGTTGAAGTGATTGTTTTGTGTTCTTAAATAAACGTTTAATGAAATTATCATTCTTAGGTGATAAGTCATCTGGATTAACTTCTTTTAGCTTACTCATAAGTGACTCTAAAGTATCACCAACAGGGCCCACATCTTTAGATTGTATATTATCTAGCATTTTATGAGAAAACTGAGATAAGTGGCTTTGTGCATTAGCTCCAAATTGTAATAAACTATCATGATTTAAAGGTTCAATCTGATTAGATAGTTCTTTAATTTTTTGATGGTCTTGTTCTGAAAATGGATCGTCTTGTGGTGTTGTTTCATTAGGATTTTGAGATTGATTTACTTGTAACGCTTCATTTTCAAACGTATTAAAATAATTATCTAATGGGTGAGAGGACTGTTCCTTTGAACTTTGATTCATTTTTCATTCTCCTTTTCACTCATAGTTCTTTGTTGATACATATGATTTAATTTAATTTCTGTATCTAGCTGATCATAATCTTCTGCATTAAGTCGTTTTAAATCAGCAATTAATGTTCTTCTAACTTCTTCAAGTGTAATACGTGTTTGTTGTAACGTTTTTTTCTCATCTTTTGATTTCATAGGCATTTTAGCCAATCTTGTGTAACTATCAATTAAATTTAAGGCATGATCAATATGTGAGTAATAAAAGCTTTCAATATTGAAAAACTGATTCGGTCTTTGTTTAACTGTGTTATTGATTGTACGCGCAAGGCGATAAATATCATTGACTAATCTAAAGTCCTGGATAGACCGTATATTAATATATGATTTGAGTATTTTCTTGATTTTAGAACTCGCTGTATAAATTTGATTGTGAATATATCTATAATCCTTACGCGATAAATGCATTTCTTTTAAATAAGATTGCGATGTAAGTCTTTGTGTTGGAATATAACCTATAAAGAAACTTACAAAGCCAATCAATGCATCAAATACAAACATGATATCTAATGAGAATATGCTAATAAAAAAACCAATGATAGCTACTGGAATACCGACTAAAAAGCCAAATACACGCGAAATATTATACCTCATAACACTCTTCCTTTAAGATATTACTTTAAATTGGTCTAATTTTGAATCTACAGGTTCATGATATAGTTTATAATGGGTTACAGAAGAAGCAGGGGAGGCACCATTAGTCACCGCTTTTGTGAATTGCTCTAAGTTATCTTCTGACCCTTGAGCGAATATTTCTACATAATCATCAACATTTGCTACTGTACCTACTATGTGATGATCTCTTGCTAAACGTTCTGTATAATAACGGAACCCAACACCTTGGACCGTTCCGTAAACTTTAATATGATATTGTTTCAAATAAATCACCCCTTCATTTAATTATACTGTCTTTAACGCTAAAACTCTAATAATTAAGTGAACATATGTCCTTATAACTTGCAATTTTTTACTAAAAGTATTACGTTTTAGGATATGATTAACGTTCTTGGAGGTATTTTAATGTGGAAGCTAATTCAGATAAGAGCGGATTATGAAGGTTGGTGGTTGTTTGAAGATTGGCCAGAACATATTATAACGAGTCAACAATTTGATACTTATGAGGAATTGATGAATGCCTACACACAAGTCATCGAACAATCCAAATATAAATACGATAACTATATACTAGGGAAATATAATATGTACGCCTTTTATAATAATTGTGATTTAAACTTTTGTGAGCACTGTGATGAGGATTTACAAATTTTTGATAGTTACATTGTATTGGAAAATGAACAAATTTTTTATAAGCTGCCAGTCATTGACTAAATGAAAATTTTAATTTGTGTATTGCAAATAGAAAGTAGTTATCTTATAATAAGGTATAGCCAATAGTTTTTATTCCATATTGCAAAGAATATTTATCTTTAGCAGAGGACTTAGTATTTTTTGTAATATGCGAATAATTGCATATTGAATTTTAGTCTTGGAGGTTTCACATATTATGAAACAAGGTACAGTTAAATGGTTTAACGCTGAAAAAGGTTTTGGTTTTATCGAAGTTGAAGGTGAAAACGATGTATTCGTACACTTCTCAGCGATTAACCAAGAAGGATACAAATCATTAGAAGAAGGTCAATCAGTTGAATTTGAAGTAGTTGAAGGCGACCGCGGTCCACAAGCTGCGAACGTTGTTAAACTATAATAAATAGATGCAATGTTGACTCAAAAACAGTGAATACGCTTCACTGTTTTTTAATTTATAGAGATAAAACAAATGGAGTGGGGATGTACTATCCTCACTCCATTTATATTTATATAACGAATGATTTATTTAACATCATTGATAATGACTTGACGTAAGCTTTGGCGTTTAATGACTTCTCTCGCTTTACCATCTGCTACAAAAAAGACGGCAGGTTTTTGCATTTGATTATAATTGGAAGCCATACTGTAATGATAAGCACCTGTTGTTAATACTGCTATATAATCGCCACGTTTGATAGATGACGGTAATTGAGCTTGATGAATAATGATATCGCCTGATTCACATAATTTTCCAGCTACAGTAACTGTCTCATCCGCTTCCTCATTTCGATTTACAAGTAAAGCTTGATACTTTGCGTCATATAGTGCTGTACGGATATGATCACTCATACCTCCATCTACAGAGACGTATTTATTTACATTTGGAATATCTTTAATAGTACCGACTTCATATAAAGTTACGCCCGCTTCTGCAACAATAGAACGTCCTGGTTCAATACTTAACTTAGGTAGAGGGTAGTTCAGTGTTGTACACGTCTCTTTAATATGTTGAACAATTTTCGGGATACCTTCTTCAATATTGAATGCATGGTCTTCTTCCGTATAAGCTACACTAAAACCACCACCAAGATTTAATAATGGTACTTCTATATCGTGATCCTTTAACCACTGTAATACAATAGAAGCCGTTTCCATTAAACCAGTTGTATCTTCAATCTGAGAACCAATATGAAAGTGGATACCTTGTAAGTTTAAGTGATTCGATTCATTTACTTTCGTAACAGCTTGTTCAGCTAAACCATGTTTAAGAGAAAGACCAAATTTACTCTTTTCTTGTCCTGTTTTTATAAATTCATGAGTATGTGCTTCTACACCTGGATTAACTCTCAATAGCACATCAACTGATTTTGAAGCATATTTATCAATCATATCAATTTCATCTAATGCATCTACGACAAAATAACCAATATCATTTTCTAATGCATATTGAATTTCTTCTTTTGTTTTATTATTACCGTGAAAGTGAATATGTTTAGGATCAAAACCAGCTTCAAGGGCTGTATATAGCTCACCTAAAGATACAACATCTAAACCAAAATGTTCTTCCTCAGCTAGTTTAACCATTTGAATGCATGTAAAAGCTTTAGAAGCATAAGACAATTCATACGCAACATCGCTTTGTTGAAAAGCTTTGTGATAGCGTCTCATTTGATTTCTCATTTGAGTTTCATCATAAACAATAGTAGGGGTACCAAAGCTTTGAGCTAACATTTTTAAACTTGTCCCATGCATTGTTAGTTCTCCATATTGATTATATTCTACAGTCATGTTAAATATACTCCTTTTGTAAAGAATTTAAATTGAGTGCACTCAGTTGTTCTGAATTTGCACCAACGCCTTTAAATGTAAAATCATCAATCCTCAAATCATTATTGTAGATGATTACTTCGTCTTCAGGTTTAACATTTTCATCAACCTCAACGAACATATGACTCATCATTAAGGCCCGAATAGGGTAGGATTGACCATTAATAATAACTTCATATTTAGAGCGCGTTCTTAAAATACCATCTCCATATCCAATATCAACGACAGCTAATTGAGTAGCGTCCTTTGTCGCGGTATACGCAAAACTATAACCACAATGTTCACCTTCATTAATTGTTCTTACTTGTATCACATTGGCCTTTACTGTAAGAGATTGCTGAAGTTGATGTCTAGGAATTTGAGCATATGGCCTAGAACCATATAATGCAATACCTAGACGAGCATGCGTATGAAATGGTAATAGCGTATCTTCTCTTAAGTAGCTCGCACTATTTTGAGCATGTATCATATCAAACTCATACCCCTCGTGAATGAGGGATTCAACAATAGTCATCCAATTATCACGTTCAGTTTCATACTCATTCCCATCAAATTTATCAGCATATCCAAAATGTGTCCACAAACCTCGTATGTTCATTTTTGGTTCAGTATTGTTTAAATGATCTTTAAGCACCGTATGAATTTCCTTTAAATCCTTCATCCCAGAACGATGTAATAAATTTTCATACTCGATATGAACATTCACATCGTAGAGTTCTTTTTTAAATGACTCATAAAAAGCTAAAGAGGGCAGCGTCACATGGATATTAAACGCCCGCAACGTATCAAATGCTGTTGTAGGATTCATTAGAAATACGGTAGCATGTGGTACTAATTGTTTAACTTTTACCGCATCATTTAAAGATGTCGTACTAAAAGTATCTATACCCGCTTTTACAAATTGATCAACAACGAACTGAAGACCATAATTATAAGCATTATTTTTCACAACTGCCATCACTTTTTGCTGTCCAATTACTTGTTGAACATTATGTTGAAAGATTGAGGCATCTACTTGCCAAGTCGCTACCATCATACCACCTCTTCAAAGTTAAATAATAAACGTTCATAGTAATTTACGACATCTATTAAATTTTTTTCATCAAAGTTAAGTGTAGGCGTGTGAAGACCAGAAACAAATGACTTTTCTTCATTTTTCACACCGACAAAGACAAAATATGAAGGGGCTACTTGCTGATAAAAGCTAAAATCTTCTCCAAATAGATAAGGTTCTTCTTGTTCTACTAGATGTTGTTGATTAAATTTAATACTATCAATCACATACTTTTTTAAAGACGGGGCATTCACGGTTGGTGGATACCCTTCAGCAAATTTAACTTCACATTGTATATCGAATAATTGTTGAACACTTAATGCAATGGTTTCCATTTTATTTTTTATCGTTTTTAAATCATTTAAATCATATGTACGGATTGTACCTTCTAAATAGCCTGATTGAGGTACAGTGTTAATGGCTTCACCTACACGGAATTGACCAATATGAACAATATTATGTTTCAAACCGCTTAAATGATAATGTTGTAATTGAGATAATTGGTTAAGGATATGTTGCATACCTTGGCCAGCAGAACGACCTTGTTCCTTATGCGCTACATGACTTGATGTACCATTTAAAAAGAAACGATACTCAGTAGCACTTGCTGTAATTTCATTATCTTTAACGATATAACTTCCTTCAGGTTCAAACGGCATAATATGTATACCGTATATTGCTTGGATATTATATTTATTTAATGCGCCAGTTTGTATGAGTAAATTTGCGCCACCCCCAGATTCTTCAGCAGGTTGAAAAATCAAAACAACATTGTGGGGAAGTTGACCTTGCTCTTGTAATGCTTTACATCTTTTACTAAATAGCATTAATGCCGTCGTATGTCCATCATGGCCACAAGCATGCATTTTGTGATCGATTTGACTTTTATAAGGGATATCATTTTCTTCATGAATAGGAAGGGCATCTATATCTGCTCTAAACGCTAATGTTTGATTCGATTGGCCTTCTAAGTAGGCAACTACACCTGTTTCAAGTGGACACTCATACAGTATATTTAATTCATCTAAAAATTGTTGAATATAACGAGTTGTTTCGAATTCTTCTAAACTTAATTCAGGGTGTTGATGTAAATGACGTCTGTGTGTTTGGACAAAATCTAATTCATTCATATTTGTCACCTCTACTAATATAAACTTTTATTACTATCATCGAATGCTATAGAAAGGGCTGGGACACAAGGGATGCATCATCTAACCATCCGCTTCATATTGTCCCAACCATTTTGCAGCATTATTTATTCAGTTTCATCTAACTTTCTTAATGCAGAAACGATTTCTCGTTTAGAATCGTCCACTTCATTAGATTGTTTAATCACTTTAGCCGGCGTACCTGCAACAACAGCACCTGCTGGTACATCTTGTGTAACAATAGCACCTGCTGCCACAATAGCACCTTCACCAACACGGACGCCTTCTAAAATAACTGCGTTTGCGCCAATTAATACATTATCTTCAATAACAACTGGATCGGCACTAGGGGGTTCAATCACACCAGCAAGTACAGCACCTGCACCCACATGAACGTTCTTACCAGTTGTCGCTCTTCCACCAAGTGTCGCATTCATATCTATCATCGTACCTTCACCAACAACAGCACCGATATTAATCGTTGCACCCATCATTACTACGGCACCATCGCCAATAGTAGCATGTTCGCGTATAAATGCGCCTGGTTCGATACGCGCATTGGTATTTAATAAATCAATTAACGGAATTGCTGAATTACGGCGATCCATTTCGATTTCTAAATCCTCAATTAACATTGCGTTTTCATCATAGAACGCTTTCCAATCTTTTGCTTCACAAAATATAACTTTAGAATGATCTGAGCCAAAAACAGTAAATGAATCAGGGAAGGTAATCTCACTAAATTCACCGTTAATATAGACCTTTAAAGGTGTTGATTTTTTTGCATCACTAATATATTGAATGATTTCTTCTGCAGAGAATTGTTGAACCATAATGATAAACTCCTTTTCTAAATAGTATCAAAAGTATAATAACCTGAATCGTATTGAATTAATCGTTGTGCAGCATTTAATGCACCATTCGCAAAGATATCTTTAGATTGCGCTTTATGTGATAAAGTAATTGTTTCATCTTTACCTGCAAAAAGGATATCGTGTTCGCCAACGATTGTACCGCCTCTTAACGTATGAACGCCAATTTCATTTTTTTCACGCTTAGCGTCCTGTTGGTCTCGATGATAGGTAGGATAAACATCCTTTCTCAATGATTCAATAATGTCATATAGTTTAACAAGCGTACCACTAGGTGCATCTACTTTTTGATTATGGTGCGCCTCAGTTAACTCAATATCGAAATCCTTTAATAATGGGACGGCAAGCTCAAGCAATTTTGATAGTACATGAACACCATAACTCATATTCGCACTAAAGAATACAGGCATTTCTGAACTTAATGACTCTAATCGTGAGGTAATCTTATCTTTTTGACCTGTTGTCGCTACCACAAGTGGTAATTTGAAGGAATCCTCTAGTAATGGTAATAATAGGTCTGGATGTGAAAAATCGATAGCTACCTCTGCATTAGGCACTTCACTAATACGATTAAAAATAGGGTAGGGAAGTGATTTATTTTGATTTTTTACAATAACACCTACAATCGTATGTCCATCTGCTTCAGCTAATCTTGCTACTCGTTGATTCATAGCCCCATATCCAATTAAAAGTATGTTCATTGCGTTTCACCTGCTTTAAATGTGTCATATGCATTTTTTAATGCTTGTTGTTCTTGTTCATTTAGTGTAACAAGAGGAAGGCGAACCTCATATTTTCCAAAACCTTCTAATGACGCAAGGTATTTAATTGGAATAGGATTAATATCCACACTCAAAGCCTCTAATAAATTAGAGATAGGTTTAAATAAGGATTTACGCGCGTTAGCATGCTCATACACATCTTGCATCGCTTGTGGAATGACATTAGCTACTACAGAAATAACACCATGTCCGCCTTTTTGATAAAATTCAACAATATTATCATCATTACCGCTATATATAGCAAACGTGTTTTCATCAACACGTGATTGTACTTCGCTTAAATAATTTAAATCATTGGTCGCATCTTTTAAGCCAACAATATATGGATTTTGACTAAGACGTTCAACTGTTTTAGGTTCAATTGTTGAATTTGTCCGAGAAGGGACATTATATAAAATAACAGGTAATTGTACTTTATTAGCTATCGTTTCAAAATGTTTAATTAACCCACGCTGACTCGTTTTTAAATAATAGGGGGTAATTAACATAATCGCATCTGCTCCTAAAGATTTAGCTCTGAGTGATGCTTCGATAGATTTTTGTGTATTATTTGTTCCTGTACCTACAATAACCGGTACGCGTGAATCATTTTCTTCAATAACCGTTTTAAGTATTTGGGTTTGTTCTTCTTCAGTTAATGTTGGATTTTCTGCTGTTGTACCATTTACTACTAAAGATTGAATATGTTGGTCAATTAGAAAATTGACTTGTTTCCGTATAGAAGGATAATCTACTTCATCATTTACAAATGGGGTAATCAAAGCAACGCCAGTTCCCTCAAACAAATGTGACATTATTTATTCTCCTTTCAAATTTAAGACTTGTTCTAGAATTTGAACAGTGTTCAGTGCAGCTCCTTTAAGTAAGTTATCAGATGTAACCCATACGTGGAATGTATTATCTAGCGACTCATCTTTTCGTATACGACCTACAAATATATCGTCTTTTCCAGTAGAATAAACGGCGAGTGGATATTTATTTTCTTCAGGTTGGTCAATTAATACGACACGATTATCCTCGTCAAATACCTTTTGAATGTCTTCAACCGTCGTCTGTTTGTCGAGCGTTACGTTAATATGCACGCTGTGACTATCTTGAACAGGTACTCTTACACAAGTAGCTGTAACATTTAAATGTGGTAAATTTAAAATCTTTCTTGTTTCATCAATCATTTTATGTTCTTCTTTTGTATAACCGTCACTTTGAAAAACATCGATATGTGGTAAAACATTATTATAAATAGGGTGCGGATAAGCTTTTGGTTCTGCGCCATTAGCACCTTCACTTAAATCTTTTTTACCTTGCACACCTGAGCCTGATACAGCTTGATAAGTTGTATAGGCAACACGTTGTAAACCAAAAGCATCTTGTAACACCTTTAATGGCACTACAGATTGAATCGTTGAACAATTAGGATTTGCGATAATACCTCGGTTAAAAGTAGGGGTATTGACTTCAGGTACAATCAAATCAATATCTTCAGCCATACGCCATTGACTCGAATTATCTACCACAATTGCACCATGTGCTTCAAAAATAGGCGCATATTGTTTGCTCGTACTTCCTCCTGCACTCATGAGCACATAATCAAACGGTTGTGCAGCACTTGATTCAGTTAACTCTTGAACAGTATAAGTATGATTTTGAAACGCTACTTCTTGACCGGCAGAACGTGCAGATGAAAAAAGTGTCAATTCATCAAACTTAATACCTTTTCGATCTAATGTTTCTAATATTTTTGTACCAACTAAACCTGTTGCTCCTACAACTGCTAATCTCGCCATAAATTCTCACTCCATATTCTTTTGTTAAACTAATACCAATTTCATATAATTCTGAAAATAACTAATACAGTCTCTATACTTCAACTTCAAAATAGGGAAGTAACTTGGTTTATTGAAAATTCCATATCTTTTTGAAGTATAAAAAAACAAGCTCGGCGTGCGAACTTGTGCGGTTGATTACAAGTGATGCACTCCATTATTAATCATAATGACAGACCCTTAGCTCTTAACCGTAGCGTCCAATAAACAAACGCTGCAACGTTTATTTATTTCGGCATCTCACCCTTTCAGTAAATAGTGCTTGCAGACATAAGACATTTACTTAATCATGATCGATGCGCCTCATCAACAATATTTAATTGTTTATGAATAGTATTATACATAGCTTGGTATATATTGTAAACACAAAAATCCTAAATTTTAAAATTTACTGACAATTAATGAGGTAAAATAATCTTTAATAGGGCATAAAACGAGGCTGAGACATAAACTATTTAAGTGCTAAGAAACCAATTAATGGTATCTTAAAGCAAGAACGTGTCTCAACCTCGTTACAATACAGACTAATAGATGATTAATGTACTATGATTTCGCCTTAACCAGTACACCTTTTTCTTCTAAATAAGATTCATACGAAATTTCTTTAGATAATCCGCCTTCAACATCTAAATCAATGACGCGATTAGCGATTGTATTTATAAATTCAAAGTCATGTGATGTGAAAATAATAGACCCTTTAAACGATTTTAATCCTTCATTCACTGATGTGATACTTTCTAAGTCCAAGTGGTTCGTAGGTTCATCAAGTAATAATACGTTCGCATTAGAAAGCATCATTTTACTTAACATACAACGAACCTTTTCACCACCTGATAAAACGTCGGCTTTTTTCTTAACTTCTTCGCCGCTAAATAACATACGTCCTAAAAAGCCACGTAAAAATGTTTCAGTTTGCTCATCTTCTGGTGCATATTGACGTAACCAGTCAACTAAGTTCATATCTACACCGTCAAAGTAATCTGAGTTATCTTTAGGGAAGTAGGCTTGTGATGTCGTCACACCCCATTTAACCGAACCTTCATCTGGCTCCATTTCACCAGCTAATATTTTTAATAAAGTCGTTTTAGCAATTTCACTTTGACCGATTAAAACGGCTTTATCATTTGGATTCATAGTAAATGAAATATTATCTAATACTTTTTCACCATCAACCGTTTTCGATACATTATTAACGAAAAGTAAATCATTACCGATTTCACGTTCAGGTGTGAATTTAACGTAAGGATAACGGCGTGATGAAGGTTGAATATCATCAAGTTCAATTTTTTCAAGTTGTTTTTTACGACTTGTTGCCTGTTTAGATTTTGAAGCATTAGCAGAAAATCGTGCAATGAAGTCTTGAAGCTCTTTAATTTTTTCTTCTTTCTTTTTATTTTGTTCTTGCGCCATTTTTTGAGCAAGTTGACTTGATTGATACCAAAAATCATAGTTACCAACATAAACTTTAATTTTACCATAGTCTAAGTCAGCGATATGTGTACATACATTATTTAAAAAGTGGCGGTCATGTGAAACAACGATTACCGTATTTTCAAAGTTAATTAAAAAGTCTTCTAACCAGCTGATGGCTTGAATATCTAATCCGTTGGTAGGCTCGTCTAGTAATAAAACATCTGGATCACCAAAAAGACTTTGAGCAAGTAATACTTTAACTTTTTGGTTATTTTCAAGTTCTGACATGTTTTTATCATGAAGTTCTGCAGGAATACCTAAACCTGAAAGTAATGTAGCAGCGTCTGCCTCTGCATTCCAACCGTTCATCTCTGCAAATTCACCTTCAAGTTCAGCAGCTCGAATACCATCTTCATCACTAAAGTCTGGTTTCATATAAATCTCATCTTTTTCTTTCATCACTTCAAAAAGACGTTCATGTCCTTTGATTACCACATCTAAAACACGCTCGTCTTCATATGCGAAGTGATCTTGTTTTAATACAGCTAAACGTTCATCTTTACCTAATGAAACGTGTCCTGTTTGGGAATCGATTTCCCCAGATAATATTTTTAAAAATGTTGATTTACCAGCACCATTAGCGCCAATCAAACCATAACAATTGCCAGGTGTAAATTTAATATTGACGTCTTCAAACAATTTACGATCTCCAAAACGTAAACTGACATCTGTAACTTGTAACATGTATTTGCTCCTTTAATTATGATATAGTAATGGATGCATTATATCATATTCATTAATGACTTTCGATAGGTTGATAAATAAGCATTTTAAATAGCAAATATTAACTTTGGATATCTATAAATCTTTTACCATGTTATAATAGCGATATTATAAGGAAAGAGGAGTACATTATGTCTTTTAAAGAACAAGAAATCGCAGGGACAATCACATTTTTAGAGGTTAAATCAATAGAAGGGTCAACGTATATTTTAGAAGGCCCGAATAAAGAAACTGTTAAATTAAATCAATCTGAAATTGAAGAAGATGATGTGCTAGAAATAGGGGAGTCATATAGCTTCTTCATTTATCCTAACCGTTCAGGAGATTTATTTGCGACACAAAACATGCCTGATATTGTTGTAGGACGCTATGACTTTGTCCGCGTGTTAAGTACTGATCGCGAAGGGGCAAGGCTAGATATCGGTTTACCAAGAGAAGTACTCATACCTTGGGAAGATTTACCAAAAATTAAGTCTTTATGGCCTCAAAAAGGCGATTATGTATTATGTACTCTACGTATTGATCGCGAACGACAAATGTTTGCTAGATTAGCTTCTGAAACGACCGTCCAACAAATGTATACCCCTATCAAAGATGACAGTTTTCATAATCAAGTCCTTAATGCACGACCATATCGCTTACTTAAAGTAGGAACATTTTTACTCTCTGAAGATGGCTACAAAATCTTTGTGCATGAGTCAGAAAGAAAAGAAGAACCAAGATTGGGTGAGCGTCTCGAAGTACGTATCATAGGGCACAATGATAAGGGAGAACTAAATGGATCATTCTTACCTTTAGCACACGAACGATTAGACGATGATGGGGAAGTAATATTTAATTTACTTGTAGAATACGACGGGGAATTGCCATTTTGGGATAAATCTAGTCCAGAAGCCATTAAAGAAGTATTTAATATGAGTAAAGGGGCATTTAAACGTGCCATCGGTCATTTATATAAAAAACGTTTAATTAATATTGAGACTGGTAAAATTTCATTAACTAAAAAAGGTTGGTCTCGTGTTGAGTAATCAATTTAAAAGAAGTTAGGGGAAAAATCCTCTAACTTCTTTTTTTATCATTTATGATTTTGCTTCGATTTCGTCTGTTAATGATTCTAATTCAGTTACAAGTTGATCTATGAATTGAATAGTTTCTTTTAACGGTTTATCACTTGTTAAATCTATATTAACCATTTGAGCTAGTTCAAGTGGGGACTTACTGCCTCCAGCTTTTAATACTTCAATCCATTCCTCAACAGCACTTTGTCCTTCATCTTTAATACGTTGGGCCATAATTGTACCTATTGTTAATCCTGCAGAATAAGTATAAGAATATAATCCCATATAATAGTGAGGTTGTCTCATCCAAGTTAACTCAGCACCAGATGTTATGTTTACATCCTCTCCCCAAAATGATTCAATGACATTTCTTTTAATCTCATTTAAAATAGGAGCATTGAGTGATTCACCATTATCGACGCGACGATAAACTTCTCGTTGATAGGTTGCTTCTAAAAGGTGAGTAACCATATTGTGATAATATGTGCGCGCCAAAATAGAACCGATTGCCCAACGTTTAAATTTCAAATCGTCACTTTGTTTTAATAAATAATCTAACATTAACATTTCATTCATAGTCGAAGGGGCCTCAACGAAGTACATAGAAGCTTCGGATTGTAAAAAGTTTTGATGGTTCTGCGCGAACATAAAATGACCAGCATGTCCTAATTCATGTACCAACACAAATGCTTCCGTCATTTTTCCAGTCCAAGAAATAAACACATAACTGTGAGATGCATAAGGACTTGCACAATACGCGCCCGTTTCTTTTCCTTTATTCTGTGGAAAGTCTATCCATCTTTCTGCATATGCATCGTCTAACATTTTAGTATACTCTTGACCAAGGATACTTAGTGCACCGTAGATATAATCTTTAGAAGCGTCAATGGTAATAGTTGGTTCGAAGGTAGGGTCTACCGAAATTTTTAAATCCTCAAATCTCATGTCTTCTAACTGATTTGTACGTTTTATAATTTTTGCGTAACGACGCATGACCGGCGCTAAGTCAGACATAATGACATCAATTTGGCGATGATACATCTCAGGTGTTACATCTTGTTCTTCTAATAAAAAGTCAATAACTGAATCATAACCGCGCAATGTCGCAATACGCTTTTCATTTTGAACATGATTATTGTATACAGCAGCAGTGGTATGCTGATATTGACGGATACGTTTGCTAAAATGTTTAAAACTCTCACGACGAATAGCGGTATCTTCGTGATCTTCGTATATACCTTCAAACGTTGTATAATCCATATCAAAGTGTTGGCCATCTACTTCAAATTGACCAAAATCAATATCCAACATTTTTGTAATGCCATAAATATGACTTGGTGCTTCTAATGCTTGAGATAAATTAGCTATTGTTTCTTCAGCTTTTGGATGTAAGCGATACGGTTGACGTTTCTTTAACGATTTTAAATAAGCTGAATAATCTAATGTATTAATAGCTTCTTGAAGTAAATCTTCGTCGAGTTCGAGTAGCTCAGCTTCAACAAATGTTAACTGACTCATTATCGTGCCATAGTTAGACGTAAATAGGGCTTCTAAGCGTTGGCGTTCTGCATTGGTAGTTTCCACTGAACATTGTAAAGTAGCATAATTAGCTGCACGATCAATTTCAATTAAAAGATCATTATAATCATCTAATGCATTTTTAATCGTTTCTATATCATTTAGCTTATGTTCATATGCTTCCTTAAACTGTTGTGCTTTAGTCACAAGTTCATTAATAGCAACTTCATAATCTCTTGGTGTACGAATCGAGTAGGAGAATAACCATTATTTGGTTATTCGTCCTCTCACACCACCGTGCGTACGGTTCCGTACACGGCGGTTCAATATCTTGCGTAAGCCAGCTCTGCGAGGTGGACTAAAGGTATTAGTCCCCACTCGTAGAGTTGTTTTGTTGTAAGCGCACGATGGACTTCTTTTACACTTGAGAGTCGCCAATACTTCTTACGTGATTGTGAAACTCTCATTGCGCTATCATGGTCAAGTCCATATTTACGTAACATTTTGTATTTTGTTTTCGTTTTCTTCCATCTTTTAAGAATCAGTTGTCTAATACGACGGTTTAGCCATGATTGTACTTTTGTTAAAAAGCCTTTAATAAACCCTCTACCAAAATAATTTATCCACCCTCGAGTCACTTGATTGATTTCTGTTATAATCTGTCTGAAGGTACCTGGTCTATTTCGTTTCGTTAGGCGTCTTAAGGAGCGTTTTAAACTTCTTTTTGCTTCCATAGTCGGTCTGAAACGATAAATGCCATTTACTTTGGTCATTAGACAACTCAAGAACTTTAAACGTGTGACTGCACCTACCTTGCTCTTTTCCTTATTTACAATAAGTTTAAGATCCTTTTCGATGAATTTTGTCACACTCTCCATAACACGTTGGCCTGCTCGTTTTGAACGCACAAAGATGACGAAGTCATCAGCGTAGCGAATAAAACGATGTCCACGTTTTTCCAGTTCTTTATCTAATTCATGCAGATAGATGTTACATAATAGCGGCGATATAACGCCACCTTACGGTGCACCGATTTCTTTATTCTTGTAGTTACCATTGAGGTCAATGGCACCAACTTGTAGACTTCTACGAATGAACTTAGAAATAGTTTTATCCTGGATATGACGCTCAAATAGATACATTAACTTGTCATGATTTAACATATCAAAACATTGTTTTAAGTCGCAGTCGACTGCGACTGAATAACCTTCTTCATAGTATAATGCACATTGCTTCAATGCAGTACCTGTACTACGATTTGGTCTGAAACCATGACTGTGATTTGAAAATGTACGGTCAATTTTAGGTTCAATGACTTGTTTAATGGCTTGTTGGATAACTCTATCTCTTGCGACAGGAATACCCAACACTCATTTTTTCCCATTTGATTTTGGGATTTCAACTTTCCTTACTGCTTGTGGTTTGTATGTACCATCAAGCAGTTTCTTTCGAATTTGAGGAAAGTACTGCGAGAAGTGCCTATTCAAGTCACTAACACTCATACCATCAATTCCAGGTGCACCTTTGTTCTTTCTCACTTTCTTAATTGCTTTTTCAATGTTGTTTGGTCTTACAACAAGTTCCATCAAAGATGGAGACTCACGATACATTTCTTTCATTTCACCTAAGATTTACTGTACACACTTATATATCCTTTTTTCGTTCCACTACTTATCTTTCTATAAGTTGCCGGTATAAACCGTTTTCTGCACACCGTAAATCTATAACCTCCATTCTTTACTTTGTATTTAATATTGTTCAGTCCTTCGATATGTTTATACCTACTATGACTTCTGCTGATTTCTCATAATTCGTTGTTACTACGATTCTACGAATCGCTTATGAGACCTCCCCGGGTAAGGTGTAACCTCTTTCCACTCATGTCACCACATCATTTACTATATAGAACTCGGGTAGTATAGGACTTTATCTTGTATAGCAGATTCATCCATTCTACATAGCCTTAGTATGATGTTTCTGTTCGTCAGTGCGAGTGTTTGCGTCCGACTTCCTTCAGATTCCACTTCGCAGTGGACACCCTTGTCCTTCGCTAACAGTTCCTACTACCAAGCCTGTAACGGACTTTCACCGTCAAGATGTTACCCATGCCGGGCGCACTATAAATCAGTGAGATCCCATTGTTCATGCTGAGGAACCTCAGATCTTAATGGTAATTTTTGTGACATTATAATTCCTCCTTTAATATCGTTAGTCATTTAACTTTATTATACACTATTGACACATTTCACTAAAAAAGTCTTTAAAACGCTATAATTTTGTCGTTACAATCAGTATAATACTAGTCAAGATATCCAATCTATAAGGGAGGCTTACAATGTCGATATTTGATTTTCCAAACTTTTTATGGATTTCATTGCTTGCAATGCTAATATTAACTTTATTTTGTACATTAGTACTAAATCGATGGTTTATAGCAGCTGTAATTAGTTTTATTGTACTAGGCATTTTAGCTTTTTTAATGCCAAATTTTTACGATATTACATATAAACCATTATTAGGATATGCTGCATTTGTAGCTGTTATAAGTTTAATCATAAGTGTTTTATTATGGTACTTTACACGTGATTGGCGTAAAAAGCGTCAAATGAAAAAATATGAAAAAGAACGTGCAGCTTTTGAAAAAAGACATCATCCTTAATCTCGGTAAAAGTCAGTTAATTTAAAACTGGCTTTTATTTATATCTGAAATTGATGTAGTAGAGCAATGATAAGCAAAATACCTAGAATTATCTTAGTATATATAACTTCCTATAATATATATTATGTAAACTAATATTCGAATTTAAAATTTCAGTTTCTATTATCAAATTGTTTCGTTTAAATTATAGCTTTCTTATAACACGTTAACAATGTGCGCAATTCACCATATTACATAACGTATTGTATTACCATTACGGTTATGTATTAACTCCTGTCTACGATTCTTCATATAAGTACATTCATTATATTACATCACTTTATCTTTTAGTTTGTGATCAACGTTTTATTTTAGAACTTCCTTAATATGAGGGTATTTACCCTTTGAGTTTACATAATATATTTACAATCTACTTTTAAAATAAAACAAAAACAACAATCAAATGTTGATTGTTGTTTGATTTGCTTACTTTTTAATTTGTCTAAGTTTATTCGCTGCTTTAAATAAGAAGAATTTAAACTTATTAATTGGTTTGTAAAAATCGCCAATTAACTCTTCAATTGTCACATTGAAGCCTCTTTTAAAGCGATATACGCCATAATCCTCACTGTTTTCAGTAAAATCACCTGATAAACCGTAAAAATTATAACGTTCATAACCATGTTCAAAACAATAGTTAATCATAAACCAATGAAGTCCATATGGCCCCATAAAGTGATTATATTTCTTACTTGAACCACCTGCGAAATAATTAATTTCGTAAGCATTTGCAAAGAATATACCAGAAGCTAGATTTAAAATATTACCATCTGTTTTTTGTAGTTCGCTTGCTTTGAGTAATTCTTTTTGATCATGATCAATTTCTTTATCTAATTCCGCAATTTTATTTAATTGCTTATCTGACTTATTTTCTTTAGCCATCATTTGATCTCGGCGTTGCTCTTTATCATTAATATTGTGTTGTAATGTCGTGATATATTCTTCTAAATCAATATAAGCCATTGGTATAAGTATTTTTGAACCATAATGATCCACGAAATTTTTGAAATAGTCATCATCTTTTGCAATAAACTCGTGACGTTCTTGAGTTTCATGATATAAATCAAGAAATTCATCTAATTCATCATGTTTTAAAAATCTCACTTTGATGCCAAAATTTTTCGCCTTATTCACATTACGCTTACGTTGACTATCAAACTTTTTCTTAATTGAAGCCGGTGTTTGATTTTTTAAATTTAACACACCCATCCAACGTGCCTGACTAGAACTGTCATATTGCGTCGTAAAGCCATGGTGTTCATATCCGTGTGATTTAAACAATTGCACGATTTTGTCATTGGCTTCATTTTTCAACGGATGGATATCTTTATTATATATTTGATATATCCAATAAGGGTCCATTTTTACATATAAACATTTATTTTTATGTAAATAAATATCCAATTCTTTTAAATAAAAATCAACTAACCCTAAATCACTATAATCCATTACTGGACCACGGTTTGAATAATAAACGTAACTTCCCATTGTAGGGATTTTGGAAAATAAACTTGCCGCTAAGACTTGATTGTTATCATCTTTAACACCCAATATGACTACTTTAAAGCCGTCCGCCTCACGCGTTGCTATATTTTCCTTAACCTGAAAATAATGACTTTCAAGTGTTGGTTTTTGAACAAATTGGTCGTATTCCTCTACTGTCAGTTCTGTAAATTTCATACCAATCAAATCCCTTTCTTCATTTACTCATGATTTCTTTAATTGTTTTAATTTAGAATAAATTGCATATAATGGCTTATTAATTGGCTTAATAAAATCACCTACATATTCAATTACATCTGCATTATACCCTTTCTTAAATTTAATCACGCCAGCATCTTCTGCATCTTCAGAAAAGTCACCACTAACGCCATAAAAGTTATATCTTGGTATATTATGGTTGATCGCATATTGAATCATTTCCCATTGAATCGCATAACTACCCGCAAAATGACGGAATTCGTTGGCAGTTCCACCTGCATAGTATACGACTTCAAAAGGATTAATGATAAAGAAACCAGCAGAAATTGGTAACTCATCCCCGTGTTCTTCTTGTAGATTTTTTGCTTCTGCTACTTTATCTTGATTTGCTTCAAGTTGTTGCGTTAAGTTTTTCTTTTTATTATGTGCTTTTTTATTATCTGGACGCTTCTCAATGTCTTTATCGGCTTTATCAATTTCCTTTTGTAATCCAGCTGCTTCAGTTTGTAATTCCTCAATGTAATCAGGAAAATTAATATAAGCTAATGGCACTAAGACACGATCTTTATAATGTTTAAGGCGATGATAATAGAAATCATCTTCTCGGTCGACAAAATCTTTTGTTTCTGTAGTATCTTTCATGAAGTTTCTAAATATATAAAGTTCATCTTCATCTAAAAAGCGAACTTTCACACCATTTTTTTGAACTTTTTTTGTATTTCTTTTTCTTAAGCTATCCATTTGGTTTAATACGTCTTTAGATGTTTTTCCTCGTAAGTCTAATACGGAATGGAAACGGATTTGTCTGACTGTATCAAAGCCAGTAATAAATCCTTCGTGCTCATAGCCTAATTCATCTAATTTATCGAAAATCCATTCGTTATTATAACGTTCAATGACTTCCCCATCATGATTTCTTTTTAATAAAGGTAAATATGGATCGACTCTTAAAAATAAACCTTTATATTTTTTGATATACTTTTCCAATTCATGGAAAAAGAAATGGACTAATTCCTTATTTTCAAAGTCGATTACCGGACCTCTATTTGAATAAAAATATTTAAAATATTTCATCACTGGCACTGCAGTCAATAAACAAGCTGCAAGTACTCTGTTTTGATTATCTTTAATACCAACTAAATGTGTTTCTACACCTTCAGCGACTTTTAATTCATAATTTCCAATCATTTGAGTGAAATGGCTGTATGGCATATTATCAACAAACTCACCAAATTCAGCCGTCGTTAAATTTGTAAACTTCATTCTTTTTCTCCTACTTTATCATTTCTCTATTCTTATACTCTCGTAGTATTTTTCTATGGTTTTCATATATATATTAACTTATTCAATTCGATTAAGCCAATGTGACGATAGTCGATTATAACATATTTACAGTATGAATGTTATTTTTTTCACTTTAGATTTCCCCTTAATTGTTTCGATTATTTATTGAGTTACTTTATCTCTTTACATTATTTAAGTTCATTTCCTTGCCTCAATATCTATTACAATGTTAAAATGTCAGAAATTTTAAAATAAGGGTGATGCTATGAAAAATATTTTCATTGTAGGTCTTGGATTAATTGGTGGTAGCTTAGCGAGCAACTTAAAATACTATTATCAGCACTTTAACATTACTGCTTATGACGCCAATCCTATACAAACCGAACGTGCAGCTTCTATAGGCATAATAGACGAAGCCATTCATCATTATGAGCAAGGAGTTAATGAAGCGGATATTATTATTTATGCAACCCCTGTTCAAACGACTACCCAATATTTAAATGAATTACACACACTAAACACAAAATCTGGATTAATTGTTACCGATACTGGTAGCACTAAGATGTCTATAGCGTCTTTTGAAGAACATTTACTTCAATATGATATTCATTTAATTGGTGGTCATCCCATGGCCGGGAGTCATAAGAGTGGCGTGCTTAATTCTAAAAAACATCTTTTTGAAAATGCATTTTATATATTAACTTATCACCTATCCCAGAACGAGTTCGCCTATCATATTATTGTTGATTTATTAAAATATACGAAAGCTAAAATGATTAGATTGGATGCAGATGAGCATGATTTTATGACCGGCGTTGTAAGTCATGTACCACATATTATGGCTTCATCATTAGTACATATTAATATTCAAAATCATTCAGAACACACACTGATTAAAGAGTTAGCTGCAGGTGGATTTCGTGATATTACTCGTATTGCTAGTAGTCACCCTCAAATGTGGAAAGACATTATAATCGAAAACAAATCTCATATTTTAACGATTCTAAATCAACTACAAACGCAAGTTTCTAATGTCATTGATGCCATTTCATCAAACAACCAAGACGATTTACTTCAATTTTTTCAAGAAGCAAAATCATATCGTGATACGTTACCGGTTAAAAAGCAAGGTGCCATGTTAAGTTCATTTGACTTATATATCGACATCCCCGATAAAGCAGGTATGATTTCAAAAATTACTTCTATCCTAAGTTTACATAATATTTCTATTAGTAACTTAAAAATTTTAGAAGTTCGGGAAGATATCTATGGCGCTTTACGTATTAGCTTTAAAAATGCAACTGATAGAGACAAAGCAATCAATGCTTTATCAGACTATCATACCTATATCGCATAATAATTATGTGCAATCATTTCAATCCTATTTGAGATGATTGCTTTTTAATAGTATGGACCTCCTAGAGTTAACTTTGTTACATTTTATGTCCGGCCATTAATCCTAATCTTCCATGTTTAGTTCCTGCTTCAGTATACGAAACTGCTTTAGATACAATCCCTTTTCCATATTTTTGTTGTAATTCATCGATGGTTTTGGCTAATTTTTCTTCTCTTTCTCGTTGGAATTCATCAACGAATAAATTTAATTGGCGTTGATTTTCAGACGTGAATTGTGTCAATGAAATACTTAGAGTACGATATAAAGCTTGGTGATCACACAACTTATCAGCCATTTTTTCTACTATTTGATAAATCTCCTGATTTAAATTAGTACCTGTGCTTAAAGTATATTGCTTTCCTACGTGCCCCCCTTCTTTATAACCAAAAGAAAATGCGATGGTTTTGGCCAATTGCTTTCGTGCTCTTAAACGACTTGTAACGTCTTCTATCAACTCTTGCATTACGACCTTACAATCGTCGTATGTATAGTCACGCATCAATATTTGACTCTTACATAATGATGGTGTCATAGTATGGTAAGTTTCGTTTAATCTACTACGGTCAACCCCATTTGCATGTAAATGTAAATCTGTACCAATCACACCTAAATCTCTTTTTAAAAAACGATATGGATAATGTGCTAACTGGCCGATATTAAAAATACCTTTTTTATTTAACCGTCGTTCTGTGCGATGACTTATGCCCCAAAATTGGTTTAATGGTGTAATGGACCATACTTTATTAGGCACATCTTTATATCGCCACTCTGCAATTAAATCCTTATTATGTTTAGCCTCATTATCTAAAGCAATTTTACTTAATAAAATATTGGACCCAATACCAATGGCACATTGAATCCCTGTTTCTTCTAAAATTTCTTTCGTTAAACGTTGGCAAAAAGCATACAAAGTTGTACTAAACAAATGGAAACTATCTGTTACATCCATAAAAAATTCGTCAATACTATATTGATGTAAGTCTTCTGCTGGAATATATCTTAAAGCAATGCGAGATATTTGAAGCGATACTTCCAAATATTTACGCATACTCGGATTGATAATGTATATATCATTACGATGAGGCATTTCAAATAAACGAGACCCTGTTTTAATACCTAACTTTTTTAATGCTGGTGTTGCAGCTAATACTACTGATCCTTGTCTTTTAGTATCTGCAACGACTGCCAATTTCGTTGTTAATGGATCTAAACCTTTTTCTATACAAGAAACGCTTGCAAAGAAACTTTTCTGGTCAACGCATAAAATATCTCTATCTTCTAATAAATGATAATCATACATTGTAACTCACCTCTACTGTATTCCTCTTAATACCATTATATACGAACAAGTGTTCTTATTTCAATATAAAAGAGAATAAATGTTCTTGTTAGATGTAAAAAAAAGAGTTGAGATATCTTGTATCTCAACTCTTATCTATGATTCATAGTATTAATCGTTTCTCACATACGGAATAACCGCTTCGACTTCTTCATCTAGTCCTAAACCTATATATACATGTGTCTTCAAATAAACATGGCTTTTTTTAGATTTAAACTTTAAATTTTCTGGTTTAAAGCGAAAGTCGATCGTCTTATTTTCTTCAACTTCTAATGTAAACGTATCGTCAATGATGAACTGGTCTAATTCGTTTTCCAAATGCGTAAATTCGCTTGTCTCATCATCATTCTTATACTTTTCAATAATTGAAAGTGCAATGTGCGTGACTTTCTGACTACTTTGTCCTGCTTTTAAAATAAGACTACCACTTATCTCATCCGTAACTTGATATTGCTGTTGATTAAGATGAATAAATACTTTCATGCCATTAATACCTAAAGATGTAATAATATTGTCAAAGCCCATAATTCTCCACCTTTGTTTGTTATATTTACTCTTATCTTATCTATTTTTAATGTTGTAATGCAATACCTTTTTTTAAATTACTTTTTAGATTTATGATTATCCTCGTTGAAAAACTTTTGTATCTCTTTTTTATTCATTTCTTTATCAATACCTAAAGCTGAACCACCATCGTTAGTCGTCACGTTTTCATAACTATTCTTAACAGGCACACTTAAAGTTTGAATATCTTTATCGCCGCGTAAAGCAAAATTAATACCCGTTTGATAAATTGTAACATCTGGCATATTGGTACTAACGTAGCCGCGCATAATCCCTGCTAATTTAGGTGCTTTAAATATAGAATCTACACTTAGTAACTCCTGTTTTAAAGCAGAAATCACTTGTTGTTGACGACGTACGCGACCAAAGTCACCCTCTTCATCATTACGAAAGCGTGCATAACCAAGTAATTCTTTACCATTTAGGCGATGTTGTCCTTTTTTCAAAGAAACACCAATTTTTTCAGACATATCTTTTTCAACATTAATAGGTACCCCATTAGGCGCAAGCTCATCAATCATTGCTTCAAACCCTTTAAAATCTAAAATTGCATAATACTCTGGAGAAATACCTAAGTTTTCTTTCAATGTTTTTCTTAAAAGTTCAGGACCCCCTAAAGAAAAGGCAGTATTGATTTTATAACTATTGTAGCCCGGAATATCCGCATAAATATCACGCATCACAGAAACGATTTTCATATCTTTATGAATATAGTCATATTGCGCAACCATGATAGAATCGGTACGGGATATACCTCCATCTTCTCGATCGGCTCCTAATATTAACACAGTTGCTTTACCATCATTCCTAGATTCACCATTAAATTTATATAACTTTGGTGCTTGACCTTTATCTTTAGCAACCTCAAATCCGGATTTATAACTTGAAATACTATATGTAATCATAATAACTATAATGAGGATCAACGCTAAAATAATAAAAGGTAACTTTCTTAATCTCCGCTTCTTTTTTCGTTTTCTATAGTGAGGTGCTGTCGTTTTACTTCTTGTTTTATAATTATTTTCTGCCATCGTACCAACCTTATATCTTCAAAATTGAGTATCTATGTAATATAATAAATACACATTAACGTTATATAAATATTTTTTAAAAATCAAGTGATAACTGTAATAATTAGACTAAAGCCTTAGTAGAAAGGGTGTTATGATGAATATTAATACCGCATATTTTGCAGGTGGTTGTTTTTGGTGTATGACCAAACCATTTGATGAACAAGACGGCATTGAAAAAGTGGTTTCTGGTTATATGGGTGGACATATTGATCAGCCTACATATGAGGACGTAAAATCAGGAAAAAGTGGCCATTATGAAACAGTCAAAGTTGAATACGACGTGGCATTATTCTCGTATCATAAATTACTGGAAATCTTTTTTTCTGTTATTGACCCTACCGACGATGAGGGACAATTTCAAGATCGAGGCAGTCAATATCGCACTGCTATCTTCTATACAAATGAAGATCAAAAAGAAATGGCCGAAAAGTATATTCAATCACTTCAAAATACAATCGATCATGATAAAGCAATTGCTACTAAAGTCCTTCCTGCTTCAACATTTTATGAAGCAGAAGCGCATCATCAAGACTTTTATAAAAAACAGCCTGAACGTTTTCAACAACAAGAAGAAGAACGTCAACAATATGCTCAAAATCATTTAAACTAAAATAAAAGGTTTCTTACACTATCCATTCATTGTGTAAGAAACCTTTTTGATTACTTATAATTAATTTCTCGATAATCCTCATCTTCTTCAGCAATCTCATATTCTCCTGATTCATCAGCATAATATCGGTTATACCGACGTTTAAATAACATAAACAGGTGAGATACGAGTACTTTTAAAATCGCATATGCTGGAATACCTAAGATAACACCTACAACACCTAATAAATTACCTGCACATAATAATACAAAAATAATTGTTAGAGGATGTATTTGTAACGTTTTTCCCATCACATTTGGCGAGATAAAATGACCTTCTATAAACTGCACAAGCGTCCATACAATGATCAATTTAACCAACATGAACGGTGATGACATTAATGCGATAATAATGGCTGGCGAGATAGCGATGGTTGGCCCTAAGTATGGCACCACACTTGTCACAGCAGCGACACTCGCTAAAATCAGCGCATAATCTAGACCGATAATTGAATAACCAATTAATAATAAAATACCGATACAAAATGAGACGATAATTTGGCCTTGAATATAAGAACCGACACGCTCACTCATTTTATCTAATAAATCATGAACATCCTTACGAAATTTAGGCGGTACTGCTTTAATTGTAGCTTGTTTAAAACGAAAACCATCTTTTAACATGAAAAAGAGTACAAATGGTACCGTTACAATCGCTACAGTGATATTGACTAACACTTCCGCAAAAGTACGTATTTTAGACCCAAATGTATTAGTAAGCGATGGTAATTTATCTTGTAAACTTTGAAATGCTTTTTCAATTTGTTGAGAGTAATCCGATAGAAGCGGAATGTGCATCATATCATTAATAAAGCTTGTTACGCGATTTAAGTATATTGGAAAGTCATGAACAAGGCGTTGAAATTGAGCACTGACTACTGGAATCAGTAAATTAACAACTAAAGTAAACAAACCAATAATCGCTAAAAACAGAATCACAATGCCCCAAACTCTCTTAATATTATAACGTTCCATGAAGTTAATCACTGGATTAAAGAGATAATATAAAATCAGAGCAATAATAATCGGTGCGGCGATGGTATTAAAAATAATGATAAAGGGCTGAAAAACATAAGAAACCCGATCAAATATAAAAATAACCACACCAATTAAAATGAAAACGAGTAAAGCAAATACTAAATCCTTTCCGCCGAAAAATTTCATAAATCGACTTTCTCGAATATCGAAATTTTTCACCTTACTTTTCTTTTTTTTTTCTTCCATGCTATTCACCATTCTTTCATTGAAACACTTATAAAAAGCACATTACATGCGTAATAACGTAAGTGTATCACGTTAATTTTTGTGATACTAATACAAGATGATAAATATGTAATGTCAAATATGCAACTTCTGCATTTGTTAACGCAATATTAAATAACGACTGAATTACTTTACTTCCCTTTACAGCCACATTATAACAAATAGGATATTGCGCTTTTAACAATGTTTCAAAATTCACATCCATCGTTGTATGCTCGTCCTTTTTTAAACGTTCTAGCAAGAAATGAATATGTCTAATAAAACGTTGATACTGTATCGATTCTGTAGAAACATGTATATTAAAATCATGTTCGATTAACTGGATTAACTTTTGAATTAATTCAGGTACTTTTTGTGTATCTTTTATCGTGTGATTGTTAAGAAATGAAGAGATATGCAACGTAATAAACCCAACTTCATCCTCTGGAAATGAAATATTTAATACATTGTTAATACGATTCACTACCCTTTTAGCAATTTTGTATGCGTCTGGATAACTAAATTGTGTTTCACTTAAAAAAGGATTCGGAATAAATTGATTATTTTTTAAACGCTTAATTGCAAAGATTAAATGGTCTGTTAATGCCACAATGAATGATTCGTTTCCGTTTAAACCAACATGCGTTAATATCATTTGTACTGAATCAATGACAGCACGTAAAACATGCTCATCTGTTTGAGCGACAAGCTGTTTATAATGATCTTGTTCTACTTTATTTTCTAACGTGAACACTTTTTCAATCATTTCTGGGTTATGAAGTGTCATGCCTGCTTTTTTATTAAAACCTAAACCCTTACCAATCACGACGACTTCTGCGTGATGAGGTTCACATATAATGACATTGTTGTTGAGAATTTTTGTTATTTTATATTCTTTCATTGTTTATCGACTCCACTAACTTTCATGTTCATAGTATATACGGCATCACATCATAAGAAAAGCCAAAAAAGAAGTATTCTTTGACAATACGATAATATAGATAAAAATAAGGCTAAGACACCTTAAAATGTCTTAGCCTTAAAAGTATAATGCTTAAAATTTATCATAATTCTTTAATTGTTTTGAGGGATTACCCCAACATTCGATGCCAAATAAATTAATTTCGAGATCTTCCGGACGAAAGACCGGGCGTTTTCCTTCTTTACGTTGACGTTGATAATCTTTCATCACTGCAAACGCAATATTTGATAGGCCGATAATAGCGACAATATTAACAATAGCCATTAATCCCATGAATACGTCTGCTGTACTCCAAACCGTTTCTGTTTTAATCACTGCACCCACAAAGACAAGTACAACCACTAAACAACGGAAGATAAATAATACCACTTTATTTTTTGATAAAAATTCGATATTTGCTTGTCCATAATAATAGTTACCAATGACTGATGAAAAAGCAAATAAGGCGATAGCGACTGTTAAGAAAATGCCGCCAACACTACCAATGTGTTCATTTAATGCTGATTGCGTAACCGCTACACCTTGTGTCGCATTTTCACCAAATTCTAATCCTGAATATAATAAGATCATAATAGCCGTTGCAGTACATACTAAGATGGTATCAAAAAATACACCTAAAGATTGAATTAATCCTTGTTTAACAGGGTGCGATACTGCAGCAGTAGCGGCTGCGTTTGGTGCAGAACCCATTCCTGCTTCATTTGAAAATAGACCACGTTTAATACCTTGTAACACTGCGAAACCTACTGCACCACTTGTAGCTTGTTCAAATCCAAATGCACTCTTAATAATTGTTGAAATCATTGGTATAATTTGATCGAAGTGGAATAAAAGTATTCCTAAAATCATTAAAATATAAATGATTGCCATAACTGGCACAATCGTAGACGATAATTTTGCAATACTACGAACGCCGCCGAAAATCACAATACCTGTAATGACTGCAAGCACAATACCCGTAACGATAGGATCAATACTATATTGAGTATTTAAAGACTCTGCTATCGTATTGGATTGAACTGTGTTAAAGACGAATGCAAACGTAATAGTAATAAGAATCGCAAATAACGTACCTAACCAACGCTGATTTAATCCTTTTAAAATGTAGTAGGCAGGACCTCCGCGGAAGCCACCTTCTTTATCAGGTACCTTATATACTTGTGCTAATGTTGCTTCAATAAAGGCACTTGCTGCACCAATAATAGCAATGATCCACATCCAAAATACAGCCCCAGGTCCACCTAATACAATGGCTGTAGCCACACCAGCAATATTACCAGTACCTACACGTGAACCTGCACTAATTGCGAATGCTTGAAATGGAGATATCCCCTTTTCTCCTGAATCTAACGTTTCCGGTTTTTCTGTAAGGGCTTTAAACATTTCAGGTAACCATCGGATTTGTACGAATTTCGAACTAATCGTAAAGAAAAAACCCGCTGTCAGCAGTAAACCAATTAAATACTGCGACCAAATCAAATCATTACCTACTTGGATAAATGATTTAAACCATTCCGGAATTAAATTATCAAAATCTCTCACATTAATCCCTCTTTACTATTAAATTAATTTCCTTATGTCTCTATGTAAAAACAACTAGTCTTATTTTATCATTGTTAAACTATCCTGACTATTTATTTTTAAATCTTTATGTTTTTAAAGTAAAAAAGACATGATAACAACTTACTTTAACGCAAGCTGATATCACATCTTTTTGTAATTAATGACTTATTTGATCAATGAATAAATCTTGTATTTTTCCAAATTCATTAATATCTACTACAAAACTGCCGTTTGTATACTGTTCAGATAGATGAATATCACTTACTAAACCTTCATGTTGGTGTGCATCAGAGATGATAATATAACGTAATGATGTTTCATCACCACGACAAACTTTAGCTGTCACCACACGATGAGGTTGTTTTTTTAGCTCTTTCAATAAAGTAATCCCTCTTTGTGCACGTTTAGCAATTTGTAACACATCATAACCAATACGTTTTAAAGCACCTCTTTGTGTCACAATTAACAGTGAATCCTCAGGTTGAATCAAATTAACCATAGCGACTCCATCATCTTCTTTAAGGTTGATTGCTTTAACACCCATCGCGCGTAAACCAGTATCAGGTAGCTCAGTTGGTGGATAAGTTAAAGACATCCCTTTGTGCGTTAATAATGTAATCATAGATGTTGTATCTTCTTTGTGTAACATCATCACTGAGACAAGCTCATCTTCCGGCTTAACCTTCATAGCCACTAAAGGTTTATTGATACGAGTCGATTTGAACGTAGAGAGTAAACTTTTCTTAATCATACCTTGACGGGTTGCTGTAATAATCGCATCTTCTTCTGTAAAGCGATTAACCACGATACATTCAATCACATGTTCGTTTTCTTCGATAGGTACAAGTTGTGAAATATGTTGACCTAAATCTTTCCACTTGATATCCGCTAATTTATGGACCGGAATATAAAGATAACGTCCTTTATTTGTAAATACTAAAGCGGTATCTTGAGTATTTACTTCCGAAATTGTTAATACGTGGTCATTTTCTTTAAGGCCAAGCTCTTCTTTACCACTAGCATTAAAACTTCGTAAAGATGTACGTTTAATATAACCTTCACGTGTTAGACTAAGTACCACTGTTTCGCTTGGTACAATCACATCTTTATCAATTTTAATTTCTTGAATTTCCGCTTCAATTGTTGATAAACGCGGTGATTTAAATTGTTTTTTAATCTCTTTTAATTCCTCTTTGATCACTTCTAATAAAGCTGGATGATGATCTAAAATGTGTCGATAGTGTTCAATTTGATTTTTCAACGCTTCATGTTCTTCTTGAAGTGCCACAATGTCCGTATTGGTTAATCGATACAGTTGTAACATCACGATAGCTTCTGCTTGTTTTTCAGTAAAATCAAATTGTTCAACTAAATTATCTTTAGCATCACGTTTGTTTTTGGATTGGCGAATAGTCGCGATGACTTCGTCTAAAACAGACAGTGCTTTCATCAGACCTTCGACGATATGCATGCGCTCTTCAGCATTGTTTAAATCGTATTTTGTACGACGTGTCACTACTTCTATTTGGTGATCAATATAATTATCAATAATCGTTTGGATCCCCATAAGTTTTGGGCGACCCTCACTAATAGCTACCATATTAAAATTATACGTCACTTGAAGATCTGTATTTTTAAATAGGTAGTTTAAAATAGATTCCGTATTAACATCTTTTTTAACTTCAATCGCAATACGTAAGCCGCTTCGATCTGTTTCATCTCGTACTTCAACAATACCATCTACTTTTTTATCAGCTCTAAGTTCATCTATTTTTTTAACAAGCGCACTCTTGTTCACTTCATAAGGAACCTCTGTAATGATGATTTGACTGCGTCCATTTCTTAATGATTCCTCTTCTGTTTTAGCACGAATCACAACTTTACCTTTACCAGTTTCATATGCTTTTTGAATACCATCAATACCCTGTACGATACCGCCAGTAGGAAAATCTGGCCCTTTGATATATTTCATCAACTGTTTCACTGAAAGATTAGGATTATCGATATATTTCAATGTCGCTGTAATAACTTCTGATAAATTGTGGGGTGGAATATCTGTCGCATAACCTGCTGATATACCAGTAGAACCATTCACTAATAAATTAGGAAAGCGAGCAGGTAATACCATCGGCTCCATTTCAGTATCGTCATAATTAGGCACATAGTCCACTGTATCTTTATTTAAATCACGTAATAACTGTTCCGATAACAAGCTTAACTTAGCTTCTGTATAACGCATTGCAGCAGGTGGATCGTTATCGATACTTCCGTTATTCCCATGCATTTCGACAAGAACATGGCGCAATTTCCATTCTTGACTCAATCTTACCATTGCATCATAGACTGAAGAATCACCATGAGGATGTAACTGTCCAATCACATCCCCAACTGTTTTAGCACTCTTACGAAAGTTTTTATCATACGTATTTCCATTAGAGTACATCGAAAACAGAATACGACGTTGAACAGGCTTTAACCCATCTCTTACGTCAGGTAGTGCACGTTCTTGAATAATGTATTTACTATATCGACCAAATCGATCGCCTATCACATCTTCTAATGGTAAATTTTGGATGATTTCACTCATTATACATCCTCCTCTTCCATTACATCATCATCTAATATCTGAATCTCTTCATTTTCTAAAATACTTTGATCTTCTTGCATACCAAATTGTACGTGACGTTCAATCCACTCACGACGCGGCGCAACCTTATCGCCCATAAGTGTAGACACACGTTTAGAAGAACGAACTTCATCTTCTATTTGAACACGTATTAATGTACGTGTCTCTGGATTCATCGTTGTCTCCCATAACTGATCCGGGTTCATCTCACCTAAACCTTTATAACGTTGTAAAGTAAACCCTTTTCCAAATTGTTTTTGTAATTTTTCAAGCTCTTCATCCGTCCACGCGTATTCTACTTTCTTTTGCTTACCTTTACCTTTTTCTAACTTATAAAGTGGTGGCAATGCTATAAATACTCTGCCTTCAGCCACAAGTGGACGCATATATTTAAAGAAGAATGTTAACAGTAACACTTGAATGTGTGCACCATCGGTATCTGCGTCAGTCATGATAATAATACGGTTATAATTACTATCTTCTATCTTAAAGTCATTACCAACGCCAGCACCAATAGTATGAATAATCGTATTAATTTCCTCGTTTTTAAAGATATCCTCTAACTTAGCTTTTTCTGTATTAATAACCTTACCTCTCAATGGTAAAATGGCTTGAAACTTTCGGTCACGTCCTAACTTAGCTGAACCTCCTGCTGAATCACCTTCGACTAAGTAAAGCTCATTTTTTTCAGTGTTTTTACTTTGAGCAGGTGTGAGTTTTCCAGAAAGCAACGTGTCCTTACGTTTATTTTTCTTACCTGAACGCGCATCTTCTCTAGCTTTTCGTGCTGCTTCACGAGCTTGTTGCGCTTTGACCGCTTTTTTCACTAATGTTTTAGATAACTGGCCTTTTTCTTCTAAATAGTAAGGTAACTTATCAGAAACGACTGATTCCACAGCGCTTCTCGCCTCTGGTGTCCCTAATTTGGATTTCGTTTGTCCTTCAAATTGTAATAATTCTTCAGGAATTCGCACCGAAATAATGGCTGTCAAACCTTCTCTTATATCGTTACCTTCAAGATTTTTATCCTTAGCTTTTAAATCACCAATACGTCGTGCGTAATCGTTAAAGACACGTGTCATTGCCGTTTTAAAACCTACTTCATGTGTGCCGCCATCTTTTGTACGAACATTATTAACGAAACTCATAATACTCTCAGAATATTGATCGTTATATTGGAATGAGACATCAACTTCAATATCATTTGACTCACCTTGAAAAAGGGCCACATCATGTAATACTTCTTTACCTTCATTAACATAGCTAACAAAAGCCTTAATGCCTTCTTCATAATGATACGTTTCAGTACGTTCTTTTCCAGCACGTTTGTCTTCTAAAATAATTTTTAAGTTTTGTAATAAAAAGGCAGATTCTTGTAGTCGTTCACTAAGTGTATCAAATTGAAAAGAAGTTGTACTTTTAAAAATGTCAGGGTCTGGTTTGAATGTCACTCGTGTCCCTCGTTTTGATGTTTTGCCTTTTTGAACGAGTTTCGTTTGAGGTACCCCACCATGGGCGAATTGTTGTTCATATTTGTAACCATCTCTATGAATTTCAACTACTAACCATTCACTTAATGCGTTCACTACAGAGGCACCTACACCATGTAAACCACCTGATGTTTTATAGCCACCTTGACCAAACTTACCACCTGCGTGTAAAACAGTGAAGATGACTTCTACCGTGGGTTTACCAGACTGGTGTGTTCCTGTTGGCATACCACGTCCATTATCGGCAATAGTAATGCTCTCATCTTTATTGATTGTAACCTTTATCTCATTACCGTAACCATTTAATATTTCATCCACAGAATTATCAACGATCTCATAAACTAAATGGTGTAATCCACGTTTATCTGTAGAACCTATGTACATACCCGGACGTTTTCTAACCGCTTCAAGCCCTTCTAATACCTGAATAGAATCATCCGAGTAGTTATAACTATTTGATGTTGACACTTCTTTCCCCTCCTACAAACATACGTTCGTTCTTAAAACTATACAATAGATATTCTTATATAAAATACACAAAAATGCAAGCACTAATACTAAATCGCTAGTATTTAAATATCCTTTAACCATTATCATTTGACAATTTAATGAACAAGAATATGTATCTCTCGTGTTTATAATCTACAACAACACATTGCACTTTAACTTCATATATCAATACCTCCAATAAAAAAATTATGATAAAATAGTAGCAGGTTCTAAAAGGGATGTGAGTGAAGATGATGATTGCAATACTCATCGTTATAAGTTACTTGATTGGATCCATACCCAGTGGTGTCCTAATCGGAAAATTGTTTTATAAAATTGATATTAGAGAGCATGGAAGCGGAAATACGGGAGCGACAAATAGTTTTCGAGTTTTAGGTAAACCAGCAGGCTTTGTCGTTACTTTTTTAGATATTTTTAAAGGATTCATCGTTGTATTCTTACCAATGTTATTTGATGTTAATGTCCCAGGATTATTAATTGGGATTTTTGCTATTATTGGTCATGTCTATCCAATATACCTTAAATTTAAAGGTGGTAAAGCTGTCGCAACGAGTGCTGGCGTATTATTAGGTGTCAATCCTCTTTTATTTGTTATTCTGATAGGTGTATTTTTTGTCATTTTATATTTAACAAAATACGTATCATTATCTAGTATTATCGCTGCCATCAGTTGTTGCGTTGGTTCATTATTTGTACACGATTATATCTTATTAATTGTAAGTGTGATCGTTACGATACTTTTAATATATCGCCACTCTAGTAATATTAAGCGTATTGTTAAAGGCACTGAACCTAAAATAAAGTGGATGTGATCATAACGGTTTCAAATATTGTTTTTACCTATTACAATAGAACACACACTTGTTACGAGAGGAGCTAAAATAATGCAAATCAAATTTACAGATAACGCGATACAATGGTTTAAAGAGGAATTGGATTTACCAGAAGATGGCAAGGTTTTACAATTTTATGTACGCTATGGCGGTGAATTCGAACTCAAACAAGGATTTAGCCCAGCTTTTAATGTAGAATTCGTAAGTGATATAGATGAAATTGGATATGAAACAAAATTTGATGGTTTAACAGTAGTCGTAGCAGAAAAAGATATGTGGTATTATGAAGATCACGTCCTTGAAGTTGACGTAAATGACGATGAAATTATCTATCAAGCTGAAGAAAAATAAAGACTTTACACATCCTGATGGAATTGGAAACATTCATGTCGTTGCCAATCGCCATCAGGATTTTTTGTGTGTTAATTGATAATTATTTTCCTACTTCTAACGTTTCACCATTTTGATTACGTTCATATACATCTTGATAGATATCATACCAATTTGGAAAGGCTTTATCTAAACGAACCGGTTTTTGAGTTGTTTGATCAACGAGTACATTATCCGTATATCCTACAGTCGCTAACTCTCCTGCCTCGTTATACACCTCATATTGATAACGTGTACGTATCTTTGAAAATTTAGAAACCCAAGTTTTTACAGTTACTTTTTCAGGATATTTAATGCTTTTTTTATAATCAATTTGAAGAGAGACCACTGGAGAAACGATGCCTGCTTTTTCCATTTCAGCATAATCTAAGCCGAGTTTGCGTATATAATCTGTTCTAGCTACTTCAAACCATGTCGCATAGTTCCCATGATAAATCACAGCCATTTGGTCTGTTTCTTGGTATCTACTCTCAATTTCTGTTAATGCATAAATCATTTTTTACCTTCTTTCCTAAAACGTTAATGACAGTATTATTGTAACAAAAAAGAAGAGTAAGATAGAATCAAATCACTTCTGCTTTGATTCATACCTTACTCTTATAATTAATCTTCTATTTCATATCTTTCAATAATATTAAGCAAGTTTTTTACGTAATACTAATTGTAAAATACCGCCATGACGATAATAGTCAATTTCTACATTTGAGTCGAAACGTGCTTTCGCTTCAAATGACACAGTAGAGCCATCTTCTTTAGTTGCTGTCACATTGACCGTATCACCAGGTTGAACTGATTCATCAATGTCTACTGCGAAATGTTCTTTACCATCTAATCCTAGTGAATCTGCTGAATCACCTTCTAGGAATTGTAATGGTAATACACCCATCATCACAAGGTTTGAACGGTGAATACGTTCATAACTTTGAGCAATAACTGTTTTGACACCTAATAAGTTAGTACCTTTAGCAGCCCAGTCACGAGAAGATCCCATACCATAGTCATGACCTGCTAATACAACTAATCCTGTACCATCTTCTTTATATTTCATTGCAGCATCAAAAATTGGCATTACTTCTCCTGTAGGCCAGTAAGTTGTAAACCCGCCTTCAGTGCCTGGTGCTAATTGATTTTTAATACGGATATTTGCGAATGTACCACGTACCATTACTTCATGGTTACCACGTCTAGAACCATAAGAGTTAAAGTCACGAGGAGACACACCGTTATCTAGTAGATACTTACCTGCTGGTGTATCTTTACCAATTGCGCCTGCTGGTGAAATATGGTCAGTTGTAACTGAGTCACCGAATTTACCCATGACACGTAAGTCAGTTAATGGTTGAATTGTGCCTGGCTCTTTAGATAAACCTTGGAAGAATGTAGGATTTTGAATATATGTTGAATTATCATCGAAATTGTATAATGGTTGATCTGTCGTATCAATTTCATTCCATAATTCATTATTATCATAAACACTCTTATACTCTTCTTTAAATAGTTCAGGTGTTACTGTATTTTCTACTGTATCAGCCACTTCTTTGATTGTTGGCCAAATATCTTTTAAGTATACATCTTCACCGTCTTTACCTTTACCTAATGATTCATTTTGAAGATCAATATCTACCGTACCAGCTAAAGCGTATGCTACAACAAGTTGTGGAGAAGCAAGGTAATTTGCTTTAACTAGTGGATGGATACGTCCTTCAAAGTTACGGTTACCTGATAAGACAGATGTAACAAGTAAATCTTCATTAGCGATAGCTGTTTCAATTTCTTCTAATAATGGACCTGAGTTACCAATACATGTTGTACAACCATAACCAACAAGGTTGAATCCTAATTGATCTAAGTAAGGTTGTAAACCTGCATCACGTAAATATCCAGTTACAACTTTTGAACCTGGTGCAAGTGATGTTTTTACATATTCAGGTACTTCTAATCCTTTTTCTACTGCGTTTTTAGCTAATAATCCTGCACCTAACATAACGTATGGGTTAGAAGTATTTGTACAAGATGTGATGGCTGCAATCGCAATATCACCTGTTTTCATTTCAGTTGTTGAACCATCTTTAAATGTTACTGTTGCTTTTTTATCAAATTCACTTTCGTCTAAACCGTGACCTTGGTTACCAGCTGGTGCAGTCACTGATTTTTCAAATTCTTCTTTCATGTCACTTAAGAAAATTAAATCTTGTGGACGTTTAGGACCTGATAAAGAAGCTTCAACTGTTGATAAATCTAAATCAACGACATCTGTGTAGTTTGGTTCTTCAGAAACATCAAAGAATAAATGGTTCGCTTTTAAGTATTGTTCAACTGTTTCAATATGTTCTTCTGTACGTCCTGTTAAACGTAAATATTTTAGTGTTTCATCGTCTACTGGGAAGAAACCACATGTTGCACCATATTCAGGTGCCATATTTGCAATTGTAGCTCGGTCAGCTAGTGGTAAACTATCAACACCTGGGCCAAAGAATTCCACGAACTTACCAACTACGCCTTTTTTACGTAACAATTCTGTCACACGTAAAGCTAAATCAGTGGCAGTTGCCCCTTGTGGTAATTCATTAGTTAAACGTACGCCAATTACCTCTGGGATTGGGAAATAAGATGGTTGACCTAACATACCAGCTTCGGCTTCAATACCACCAACACCCCAGCCTAATACGCCAAGGCCATTAATCATTGTAGTATGAGAGTCAGTACCTACTAATGTATCTGGGAACGCAACGTTTTCCCCATCTTCTTCACGTACATGCACTACATTAGCAAGATATTCTAAGTTAACTTGGTGCACGATACCCGTTGCAGGTGGTACAGCATTGTAGTTATCAAATGCTTTTGTTGCCCAATTTAAGAATTGGTAACGTTCATAGTTACGTTCGAATTCTAATTTCATGTTACGTTCTAACGCTTCAGGATTCGCATAACTATCTACTTGTACTGAGTGGTCAATGACTAAGTCCACTGGTACTTCTGGGTTGATTTTTGATAAATCGCCACCCACATCATCCATAGCTTTACGTAATGAAGCCAAATCTACAACAGCTGGCACACCTGTAAAGTCTTGTAAGATAACACGTGATGGTTTGAATGGTACTTCACCTTTTTCATTTTCTTTACCAAACGTAGATAATGCTTTAATGTGATCATCTGTAATCACGTGACCGTCTTCTTGACGTAAAACAGATTCTAATAACACACGAATTGAATAAGGTAAACGACTTACTTTAGTTAAGCCTTGTTCTTCTAATGTATTCAAATCATAATATGTTAATTCTTTACCATTAACTTGAAGTGACTTTTTCGTTTGTTCTTTTAAATTCGAAGTCATTCAATATCCCCCCTGATATAATTCTATGCCTTTATATTAATTGTATTATTAACATGTGATTAATACAACTGAATAGAAGAGAAAATAGGCACTTTACAGTTTCAAGTTTATAATTAGTAACTATAAGTAAAAGTAATCACTAACTTGAAGTGTAATAAGTATATTTTATTAATTGAGAATGATTTTCAGTCAGTCATTTACGCTCTTAAGTTAAACATAAAAAAACCTAGGACATGATTGCCCTAGGTTAAAAAACTTTATTTTTCTTCATCTCTTAAAGGTTTACGTTTTGAAATTAATTCATCTTCGTAATCCCCTTGAGAATTTGCGATATATTCTTTTAATCGATGTTTATTTGGCGTTAAAGTAAGTCCTAAGAATTTCCGTTCTTTATTCGCATCTTTATAGAAACTAATCATCATCATTATGACGACAATAGAGAACGGTAACGCACTAATAATGGCCGCACTTTGAAGTGCATTTAAACCTTCTGCACTATCTCCGCCACCTGATAATAATAATACGAATGCGATAAGAGATTGTGCAATACCCCAAGTTACTTTAATAAATGAGCTTGGGTAAAGTGATCCTCTAGTTGTTTGCATACCTAATACGAATGTTGCTGAGTCGGCTGATGTAATAAAGAATGATGCAATCAGTAATAATGCAACAAGAGATAATACCATACCCATTGGCATTTCATTAAATACACCAAAGAGTTGTGTTTCAGCAGTCATATCGAAAATTTGTTCATGTTTTTTAGCTGTTTCGATACCAAGTACACCGAACACACTAAACCATAAGAAACTTACAATAACAGGTACTAATAATACGCCAGAAATAAACTCTCGAATTGATCTACCTTTAGAAACGCGGGCGATAAATACACCTACGAATGGACTCCAGCTCATCCACCAGCCCCAATAATAAAGGGTCCAATCTGTCATCCATTCACGTTTACTTGGATTAGTAGCGGCAGCATCAAAACTGTTAAATAAGAACGTATTTAATAAGCTACCTGTAGAGCTTGTAAACATATCTAAAATTAATACAGTCGGTCCAACAATAAGAGCAGCAATTAATAAAATGGTACCTAAACCAATATTTGTATTACTTAAATATTGAATACCCTTACTTAGACCTGACCAAGCACTAAGAATAAATAGTATTGTTACAACAACAATAATTGTAGCTTGTGTCACGATTGTATTTGGAATACCGAATAAGTATTCTAAACCACCAGCAATTTGTAACGCTCCCATTCCTAGTGAAACCGCAACACCAATAACAGTAGCGAACACGGCTAAAACATCAATGATTGTTCCTACTACACCATCAACATGGTCTCCAAGGATAGGTCTTAATGTTTTAGAAATTAAACCAGGTTCGCCTTTTCTAAATTGAGAATAAGCTAATGCTAATGCAACGACACCATAAACTGCCCATGCATGGAAGCCCCAATGGAAAAATGTAGAACGTAATGATTCAGTAAAGGCCTCCGTTGTTTGAGGTTCAGCATTTGGTGGTGCTGCAAAGTGTGAAATTGGTTCAGCAGCGCCATAGAAAACTAAACCAATACCCATACCAGCACTAAATAACATAGCAAACCATGAAATAGTGTTGAATTCGGGTTTATCATTTGGTCTTCCTAATTTTAACTTACCGATTGGACTGAAAATTAGAAAAACACAGAAGAACACAATGATTGTGGTCAAGATAAGATAGTACCAACCTAATTTATCCGTTATCCACAATTTGATAATGTTCGTGAATTCTCCAAATTGAGACGGGAAAAACACACCAATAGCAACAATTATAGCTACGATAATTGCGCTAATCACAAACACCGGTGAAAACTTCTTACCATTTGGCTCTGGGGTCGAAGTATTCGTACTCATAACATACTCCCTTTCTTCTATTAAATTTTCAAATTCCATACTTTTAATTTCTAAATGAAAATAACTTCAATCACCAATTAAAAGTACAATCGTCATTTATACGATAACAAAATATTATAAGTTAATCAACGACCTAATTTTAGCGCCACCTTAAAACACAAAAAACAGAACAGTAAAATATATACTTTGAAAAAACTCGATTTCACTATATATTTAAAAAGGAATTTAAATTTTAAAATTCTGTTTGTCCTCTATCGATTTTGTTATATAATAAGTATACTTCAATGAAAATAAACTAGAGGAGCGTTTCAATGTTACAAGAATTTAAAGATTTTGCACTAAGAGGAAATGTATTAGAATTAGCTATAGCTGTAGTAATGGGGGCGGCTTTCAATAAGATCGTAACATCTTTAGTTGAAAACATAATTATGCCGCTGATTGGACTATTATTTGGAGAAGTTGATTTTGCAGAAAATTGGTCTATGTTTGGTATTAAATATGGTCTTTTTATTCAATCAATTATCGACTTTATCATTATAGCGTTCGCACTCTTTATTTTTGTCAAAATTGCTAATACAGTGATTAAACCAACAGAACCTGAAGAAGAAATTGATGAACAAACCGAATTATTAACTGAAATTCGAGATATACTTCGTGAAAAACAATAATCATATATTAGAACTTCCCGCTGTATCATTATTTTTTAATGATGCAGCGGGAAGTTCTTTTATACATTTAAATGATTTCACCATCATTATTTAATCTCGTATAACTTTGATAATTTGTTGAATGCACTTCTAAAACAACCGGGATACGTTCTTTTAACTCTGAGACATGTGAAATAATACCGACAAGTCTACCACTGGATTGTAATTGAATTAGTGTTTCTATAGCTGTTTCTAATGTTTCCTGATCAAGTGTACCAAAGCCTTCATCTATGAACATCGCATCTAGCGAAATACCTCCTTGTTCTCTTTGAACAATTTCACACAATCCTAAGGCTAATGCTAAAGACGCTTGAAACGTTTCCCCACCAGATAAAGAAGCAATATGACGGGATTGATTGGAGTAATAATCAAATACTTCAATCTCTAATCCACTGAAACCTCTTCCTTTTGACACTTTACGATGTAATTCGTAACGCTGACCAGTCATCATCAATAAATGTTTATTAGCTTCAATCAAAATACGTTCTAGATAATAAATTAATACATAGTTTTCCAACGTTAAATTTTGACTATTTTTGCCGGATAATACATTTGCTAAATTGACCATTTCCAAGTGATTATTTATCGTGTTTTCAAGATGATTAATTAAGTCTTCAATCTTTTTAAGCGTTATTTTATTTTCATTAACTTGAAAATCCACTTGATTAAATTGTTTAACCGCTTCATCATATGTCGTTTTATACTTATTTTTTTCGTTTATCAAAGCTTCTAAATCTTGAGCTTCAATACTATTTAAAACAGCTTCTTCATTTTTTAGACTTGCTTTAGTCATTTGTAATTTTTGATAATAATCTTCTATTGTATTTTTAAATTTTTCTTCTTGATCTACATTTTTATTGATCTCTAAAAGTGCTTCAACATTATTGATATCTAATTTAGCAAGCTCTGACTCTAATTCTTTTTCTAACGAAGTTATTTTTTGTTGTAGTGCTTGAGACTGCTCTTTATTATGCTGTAATTGCATTTCATGTTTGGTCATTGCTTCTTGGTGTTTTTGGTGTTCTTGCTTCAAGTTTTGTACTTTCTTTTCAAAATTTTCAATTTGATGTTCATTAGATTCAAATTGATTTTTAAATTCCTTAATTGTTTCAAAACCTGTAGATTCATTAAAAGCAGTAATTAATTCCTTATGGTGATTTAATTTTTCTTCTTTAATTGTTTTTGTTTGCTTGGCCTCACTGATTTCTTTTTCTAATGTTGATATTTTTTCGTTTAAAGCCTCTATTTGTGTTAATGATGCTTGTATTGTTTTTATTTTATCTTTTTTATGCTTAATCGCTTGTTCTAATGATTCAATGCGGTCATTTTGATTCACATAATTTTTTACTTCTTCAATTTGTTTTGTGAGGAGTTGGATTTGAGAACGTTTTTCTACTAAACGTTCTTTTAAATCAGTCTTTTGGGTTAATAAGCGTTCATTTTCGTCGTTTAATGCTTTTAATTCTTCAAAATGTTGATCTTTCGGTAAATGTGTAACCACTTCCCCACATACAGGACATGATTCGTTTTCCTTTAAATGCTGTCGTAATTGAACAATAGCTTCTTCATTAGAAATCATAACTGTCTCATTATGACTAAATTGATGAAATGCTTCTTCTACTTCTTTGAGTTGTTCACTTATGTCGTTATACTCGTTATTAAGCGCCTCTAGACGTGCTTCATTTTCACACCGTTGCTCATAATATTTTTGATGATCTTTAGCTTCGTTTAAAGAAGACTGCATTTCGAATAAATCTTGTTGTAAAACATTCACAGTTTGATAATCTGGTTCATCCTGCCCTTTTTCTTCCTTTAGTTCCTTCAATTTACTTTTATTTTCATTAATGTCTTGCGTTAAATTTTCAAGTGCCTCAGACAAATCTTTAATAGAGGTATACTTTTCCTTTAACATCGATATATTTTGATAGTAATAGAGTGTTTGTTGATTATATGATTGAAGCTGTTGAACCTCTTCTTGTTGTGTCATTAGTGAGTCATATTGTTGTTGTGTTTCGTGTAGATTTTGTTTATCAACCTTTAATTTTTCTTCTATAGCATCAATCATTTCTTCCTGTTCTTTTTGATTTGCATATTCCTTTCGAACATCCGCATGCAATCGTAACGCGAGTTTACTTTTATTAAAAAGATGCAGTTGTTTTTCATAAAAATCAATATCTTCTTTCTGGGATTCTAATTCAGTTAAAGAATCCTTTAATTGATTATATTTTTGTGCGCTTGTTTCACGTTTTTCTTGCATTAATATCTCGTTTTGTAAATGATCTACAGTCTTTTCTAGATCAATTTTACGTTGATTTAAAAGTGAGACTTGTTCATTTCCGATTTCCTCAAATTTTGGCAAATGCGCTAACACATTTTTATATTGAATAGCAGGAAGTTGTTTAGCGTCATTTAATAGTTCATTGTCAAATGTATATAATTCTTGCCATAAACTATCTACCTTAGTATTTTGAATATCAATTTCTTTTTTGACGGATTCTGTTTGAGCCACTAACTTATTTTTTAATGTATCGTAAAGTTGGGTGTTAAATAATGTGCGTAAAATAGTTTGTTTTTCAGTACTATTTGAAAATAGAAATGTTTTAAATTCTCCTTGAGGCAAAATAAATAATTGTCTAAACTGATGTTGTTTTAACCCTAATAACTCTAATAAGTATTTTTCTCCTGCATTAATTTTGCTTTCCTCTAATACAAATTGTTCGCCATCAAATTGATAAATTTCTAATTCTGGTTTGGTTTCATTTTTATTACCGGGTTTTAAATAAGACGCTTTTCTAATGACTTTATATCGATGGTTTTTTATTTCAAATTCAAATTCAACAGTAAGTGGTTCACTTGCCTCAGCAAAATGGCTTCTTAATTGCTTTACTTCTCTTTTTTCAGTTGAAGCTCTACCATATAAAGCATAGACAATACTATCAAAAATCATCGTTTTTCCGGAACCCGTCTTACCACTAATTAAAAAAAGTTGGTTCGCTTGAATAGCTGTAAAATCAATCTTTTCATTTAAAAATGGTCCAAAATTTTGTAAATGTAAAGAGATTGGTCTCATTTAAAATTCCTCCATCTCATTCATAATTGTATGGATTTGTTTTCTTTGATTTTCAGTTAAATCCGTCATTTGTATCTCGTTATAAAATCGTTCAACAATATCAATGGGTTCCATTTTTTTTACATTAATACCTTTATTTATACTTTCGCTTCTTTGAATATTTACTGGGGTTAATGACAACGTATTAGGATACAACTGTTTAATTTTTGTCATTGGATCGACAACATGTTCCATGTCTTTTAATTTGAAATAGAAGTATTGATCGTCGCTCGTTCTATCAAAATCTCCATTCATAATATCAGTAAAACGACCTTCAACTTCTTGAAGTTTTCGCTTTGGCGTTAAGGTTTTAAAATATTGTCTAATCGTGCCTTTATCAATTTCAAATATTCTATACCCTTTTGCTTGATTAGCCTCTGAAAAGGAATATTGTAATAACGATCCACTATAAAAAATATGATTTGAGGTAAATGCAAAAGGATGATGAATATGTCCTAATAGACAAGCATGAAAGATATCCAATTCTAATGGTGAGACAGCCTCTATTGTACCTATCGTAATGTCCCGTTCCGAATCACTCTTAGGTGCTCCATTTATTGTAAAATGGGCAATTAAAAGATTTATTTTTTGAGTATCAATTTGTGGTTTAATACGGTCCATAAGCATTGAAATTGCTTGTTCATAAGTTTTTATAGGTTGATCCAAAAAGGCTCGCGCTTCCGCTAAAGTAAAAAATGGCAGAGTATAAATATCAACTTCTCCAAAAGATAAAGGATTAAAAAATTCATTTAACTCTGTATGTATATGGAGATTATTTTGAGTAAACCATGAAGAACCATAACTTAATCGACGTTTACCATCATGATTTCCACTAATCATTACCACAGGAAGGTTTAATTCTAAATTTAGTGTCGCTATGGTATCTTCCATTAAATGTACTGTTTCTTTATTTGGATAAGAAGTATCATAGATATCTCCTGCAACCACCACTAGGTCTGGTTTCTCACACTTAATGTCATTAACAAATTGCTCCAATATGTATTTTTGATCTTCTAAAAATGAATGACCATTTAATATTTTTCCTAAATGCCAATCGGCTGTATGAATAATCTTCATTATGTCCCCTCCTAAACAGAACATACGTTCTCTTATAGTGTAAGATATTTTTGTAAGAACCTCAAGTTATTTTAATAGATAAAAAGATTGGTACCTAAGTTTTAAAAATACGTTCAAACTTAGAATACCAACCTCTTCTAATATACCTATATTAATTGTTTCTTTAATTTTTTATATCTTAATAACATAGCAATTCTCCATGGTACAAGCATACTGAATGCTAATAAGAAAAACATTCCTGCAAGTTGACCAGGATCTATCGAGTTACTAATAAACACTTTTAAAACTGTTCGAATAACTAATAAACTAATCAGTACAATTGGAAATGCTTTAGATTTTTTTAAATAAATTTGATTTCCATGTATTTCGAAGTGTGATGTAACAATAAGCACACTTGAAAATAGAACACCGACCACGACTGATTCTAATATTTCAGACCCCGTTAACCTAAAATAAGGCACAACATACATCAATGCTCCAGTTGCCATAAAAAATGGAGGTAAGATGATTTTCTTCTCGTTGACAGGGTATTTCTGAGCTTTCATCCTTACGACAATGACGCCAGCTCCCATTACAAATGCAATCAGAATTGATAATACTAAATACGTCAATTTAAACCTCCTACTATAACCGATAAAGAACACCATCTAGTATATCATATTCTTAAAGAATACATCATAAATTGGAATAACAATTTATAAAAGAATTGAGTGTTATCAGTAAAAATAAAAGCAAGGGTTTGTGAAACTTAACGTTCGTTAAACCCTTGCTTTCAATAACGATAAGAATATTACATTTTTTTATCCATGTTTTTATTCATCATCGTCATCATTTGATTAATTTTCTTTTGTGATGGTTTTTGTCCCATTTGCATCATCATCATTCTAAGCATCTCTTCATTAATTGGTGGGTTCTTTTTTAAATAATCCATCATATATTTACGGGCTAAGAAGAATCCACCAACTAACCCAATGATTAGTGCAATCACAATTAATAATATTGCCAACCATGTAGCCATAGTTTCACCCACTTTCTATGTCCTTTTGCATTTTACTAAAATTATTTCACTATTTCAAGGTAATCTAATAGTAAATATGCTTTTAAATAGAACAGAGGTTAAGATATAAAGTGTGTATACTCTAGAAAACCGATTCACGGTCTCTCAAAAGTCATTATAGTTCTGCAATTTGTTTGAGTATATCTTCTTTAGTGAAACCATATTTTTCAACTACTAAATCACCAGGCGCACTTGCACCATAACGGTCGATACCGATAACCAGACCGTTCATTCCTACATATTTATGCCATCCTAATGAAGCACCCATTTCGATAGCAACACGTTTTTCAACATTTGGTAATAGAATAGCGTCTTTGTACTCTTTTGATTGTGCTTCAAATGCGTTCCAGTTTGGCATAGATACAACACGTACGCCTTTACCTTCTGATTCTAATGATTTAGCAACTTCCACAGATAAACTTACTTCTGAACCTGTTGCAAATAGAATATAGTCTATATCACTATTTGATTCGTAAACAACATAAGCTCCTTTACGAACCCCTTCTTCAACTTTTGACTCCTCAACATCAAGAACTGGAAGACCTTGGCGTGTTAATACGAGTGCTGTTGGTGTACCATTTGATTCTAATGCGATCTTCCAAGCTACACGTGTTTCATTACCATCTGCTGGTCGAATGACATTTAAGTTTGGAATTGCTCTTAGTCCTGCAAGTTGTTCAATTGGTTCATGTGTTGGACCATCTTCACCAACTGCAATAGAATCATGTGTAAACACAAATGAAGAACGTAATCCCATAATAGCTGCTAAGCGTAATGCAGGTTTTAAATAGTCACTGAACACAAAGAACGTAGCAGCATATGGGTGTAATCCACCATGCGCAGCCATACCATTCACAGCAGCAGCCATAGCAAATTCTCTTACACCAAACCAAATGTTTTTACCACTGCCCTCTTCAGCAGAAAAGTCAAGTGCCTCTTTAACATTTGATTTGTTAGATGATGCTAAATCAGCTGATCCACCAAAGAATGAAGGAACTGATTGATTAATTGATTGAATAATCTCACCTGAATCAGCTCTTGTTGCTGCTTTATGATCTTTATCAAATAATGGTAATTGTTTTTCATATCCTTCAGGCAATTCGCCAGCTAATGCTAATTTAAATTCTTTCGCAAGCTCTGGATATTGCTGAGTATACTTTTCAAGATCAGCTTTCCATTGTGCTTCGTGTTCATCTGCACGTTTAATCATCGTTTCTTTAAAAATATCGTATACTTCACTATCAACGTGGAAATGTTTTGAATCATCCAGTTCATAGTTTGCGAATGTTAATTTTCTTTCATCTTCTCCTAATGGTGCACCGTGAGAGCTATTACTATTTGATTTATTAGGTGAACCATAACCTATAATTGTTTTAACTTCTATAATTGTTGGCCCATTTTGTGATTTCGCTTCTGTGATAGCTTGATCAATCGCTTCAATATCATTTCCATCTTTAACTAAGATATGATTCCAACCATATGCTTCAAAGCGTTGTTGAATATTCTCAGAGAAAGACTTGCTTGTTTCACCATCTAATGAAATGTCGTTTGAATCGTATAATGCAATTAATTTATCTAGTTTTAGATGACCTGCTAATGAAGCCGCTTCATGAGAAATACCTTCCATTAAGTCTCCATCTGACGCCAATACATACGTATAATGGTCAACCACTGAAATATCATCTTTATTAAATTTCGCAGCAAGATGTTTTTCAGCCATTGCCATACCTACAGACATAGCAAACCCTTGCCCTAGTGGACCAGTTGTGATTTCAACACCTTGCGTATGTTTATACTCTGGGTGTCCTGGTGTCTTAGAGTCCCATTGTCTAAATTGTTTTAACTCTTCCATATCTAAACTACCAGATACATGGAGTAAACTATATAAAAGCGCTGAACCATGACCAGCAGATAATACAAATCGATCTCTATTGAAATAATCATCTGATTTTGGATTGAAATTTAAATGGCGTGTCCATAATGTATATGCCATTGGAGCTGCACCCATCGGTAAACCAGGGTGTCCTGAATTCGCTTTTTCGATTGCATCAATACTTAATCCTCGAATTGTATTGATTGCTTTCATATCTTTATTAACTGTCATTTTAAAGACTTCCTTTCCTTGGAACTTTACATACCTCTATTATAACTGATAACTCAATGTAAAGCTTAATAGAATACTATTATATTAAAGATTTTTATTTATATTAGCTACGTTTATTATTTAAACGTTGTATTTCTTTAACTTTTTCCGGTGTAACATCATTACCCTCCGGATCAATTACTTTAGTATTTTCTATTTGGTCTTTAAAACTTTTTCTAAATGTTTCTAAATATTCGCTTCTTAATTTTGATTGTTCTTTTGCCTCTTCTTCAGTTAACCCTTGAGTTTTCTTTTTATTCGCCAATTCATTGATACGTGATAATTTTTCTTGACTCAACATAATTGGTTACCTCCATCAAATTTTCTTCTCAAAATATAACAGAAAAAATTGATAAAACCAAACGCTTAAACTCAATGGCTTATTATGGTTGAACTGAAACCGCCTTACTTGACTGATTATCTAACTCACTATGTTCGTATGTGGTATGTTGCAATATATACTTTTGATTTAATTGATGGTCTGTCATTTCGTACGTTTGTTCGTAATTTTGGTTATAGTTTGTTATTGTGATAAACGTTAAAAACAAGATAATAGAACACAAAAAGACTATTGTATATAAATAAACTTCTAATGATATTGATTTAATATAACTCATTTCTAAACCTCCGGAACATTTGTTTGTATAGATAATTTATCAGAACAGATGTTCTATGTCAATACCGAACGAACAAACGTTTGTTAGCGTTCGTATAATATGATATAATTGTGTTAAATTCACAGAAGGAGTGCAAAAAATGAAAGAACTTACAAAAAGACAAGAAGAAATTTTTAATTTTATTAAGCAGATTGTGCAAGCTAAAGGCTATCCACCAAGTGTTCGTGAAATTGGTGAAGCGGTCGGTTTAGCATCAAGCTCTACAGTCCATGGTCATTTATCTCGTTTAGAAGAAAAAGGGTACATCAAACGTGACCCAACTAAACCGCGTGCTATTGAGATCGTAAGTGACCTTATGGAGGAACCTATTAACATGGAAGAAACGGTTTATGTTCCCGTAATTGGTAAGGTTACAGCTGGTGCACCGATTACTGCAGTTGAAAATGTTGAAGAATATTATCCATTACCTGAGCATTTCACTTCTACTCATAATGGCCAAATTTTCATTCTCAATGTTGTTGGGGATAGTATGATTGAAGCAGGTATTTTAGATGGGGATAGAGTGATTGTACGTAGTCAGGCTTTTGCCGAAAATGGTGATATTATCGTTGCAATGACAGAGGAAGAAGAAGCCACAGTAAAACGCTTTTATAAAGAAAAAAATCGTTATAGATTACAACCTGAAAATAGCACACTTTCACCTATTTACCTAAATCAAGTTACAGTTTTAGGTAAGGTTATTGGTTTATTTAGAGAATTTTAATCGTTTTAACGCACTCCTTAAAAAAAGAGGCACAGAGCTCAATTGCTCTGTGCCTTTTTCAATTAATTCATAGTGTTAATTTGTATATAATTCTGTCCAATATGGTTGGTTTCTAGAATTAAAATCTACACCCACACCTAATGTATGAACATCTTTATTTAAAATATTCTTTCTGTGTCCTAATGAATTCATCAAACCGTGATGCGCATAAATACCACTGACTTGACCATAAGCTAAATTTTCTGCAGCTACTCGGTAACTGATTCCATCATCTTTAAGACGGTCAAAAGGAGATTTACCCTCTAAATTAGTATGATCAAAATAATGATTTTCTGCCATATCCTTACTATGTTTTCTAGCAGTTGTTGTTGTCTGATCATTATATTCTAATGGAGTTAATCCTTTTTGCACACGTGTCGCATTAATAAGATAAAAATCTTCAAGTTCAAAACTTTGCGCAAGACTTTTTGAAGGTGATGCATATTGTTGTTTCAATCGATTTTCTAACGTTTCACTAATTAACATCATACCTGTTACTTGATTATTTTCATGTTGATCATAAAAAACTGTAGTGTAGATATTATCATTGTTAAACACATCATATTCATTGTTGTTTTGTTGAAACACAATATTTCCTTTTTTAATTTCAGTTAACGGCTCTCCTAATTGATCACGAACTGATGCTTTAGGTGAATTATACTTTAATCCATTTTTTGATGTTATAATATTTTGATTGGTATAAAGTCCATTAACTTTATCATTAATATAACTTACCATCACAAAATTACGATAACGATCATGATACACATACCACTTAGTGCCATATTCATTATCTATACTATCTTTTGGCTTGCCAAGTATCTCTTCAGCCTCTTTTTTATCCATATTCATCTGCACATTACCAAATGCAAATGATTGTTCTTCAGGTGTTTTCAATTCTTGCCCTTGTGCTTTACCATCGATAAGTTGGTCAATTTTTTCATTGATCGGCTGTGTTAGTTCACTTAGCGTTGAAGACGGACGTATCGGCATAACAAGCATCAAAACAATTCCAATGATAACAAAAATGAAAAACTTTTTAATTGTCTTCACCCTACTTTTACAATGCTACCATTATAAAATAAAAATAACGTAAGCATGTTAGATTAATATTTCACATTAAATAATCGTTGTTTAAGGTTCTCACGATTTACGCTTATGAAATACTTAAAATACATGTTACAGCTTTTTAGAATATTAATAAAGAAAGATACTGCTTACCAGCTAGATTTTTTGACACCAGGTATTTGTCCTTTATGTGCATGTTCTCTAAAAGCGATACGTGACATTTCAAATTTTCTCATGACACCACGTGGACGTCCTGTTACTTTGCATCTACGTGTTAATCGTGTAGGCGAAGCATCTCTTGGTAATTTTTTTAACGCTTCATAGTCACCTTTTTCTTTTAATTCACGTCGCAATGCTGCATATTTTTTTACCATTTCTTCACGTTTTTGTTCTTTGACAACTTTAGATTTTTTTGCCATTTATTCCACTCCTAAATCGTAATTATTACGCTTTGAATCATAACACATCTACTCGCTGTGTATCAAGAATTACTTTTTCCCTTACGAAAAGATTGGCAAATAAACAAAGTCGTGGTAAAATATTAAAACGTAATTATTCTAATTTAACATAAAGGAGGGATTGTCATGCGCGTTAATATTACTTTAGCATGCACAGAATGTGGCGATCGTAACTACATTACTACTAAAAATAAACGTACAAATCCAGAACGTATTGAAATGATGAAGTATTGTCCAAGATTAAATAAACACACACTTCATAGAGAAACAAAATAATAAGTATCCTATTATTTTAAAAGCCTCAAAAATACGACAAAAAGCAATGTTTCTATCTAGATGTAGAAACATTGCTTTTATTTTATTAATCCTCTTTTTTATTTTGATTTGCTTCTAAGGTATAACCTAAAAATTTCCGCTCTGCATTGGCATCTTTATAAAAGGCTATCACCATAAAAATGACCACAATACTAAACGGCAAAGCTGAAATAATGGCGGCGGACTGTAAAGCATCTAATCCTGTTTCGCCACCAGCTAATAATAATATATATGCGATGGCTGACAATGCAATCCCCCAAATAATCTTCACAAATCCACTTGGTGTTAAACGACCGAACGATGTTTGCATACCAATTACAAATGTTGCCGAATCTGCTGAAGTGATAAAAAACGATATAATTAATAATAACGCTATAAGTGAAAGTATACTTCCCATCGGTAAAGTACTAAATATGCCAAACAATTGCGTTTCAGGCGGCATTTCCATTATATGTCGATATTGTTCCCCAACTGAAATACCTGTTATACCAAAAGTTGCAAACCATAGCATACTCAGCAAAGTAGGGACTAAAATAACAGCGCTTATGAATTCACGAATTGTTCTCCCTTTTGAAATTCTAGCTATAAATATACCTACAAATGGACTCCAGCTCATCCACCAGCCCCAATAATAAATCGTCCAACTTTCCATCCAATCTCGTTTTTGTGGATTTAAAGGAGCAACATCAAGACTATTAAAAATGAGTGTATTTAAATATTCTCCAAAAGATGTAGACAAAGTGTTCATTATTAATAACGTTGGTCCTATTATTAATAAAGCAATCAACAATACCGCAGCAAGACCGATATTTAAATTACTTAAATATTGAATGCCTTTACTTAAACCTGACCATGCACTCAGTAAAAATAACACCGTTATAATTAATATGATGATTCCTTGAGTAAATTGGTTATTCGGGATATTAAATAAGTAATTTAATCCGCCATTTATTTGCATTGCACCGACGCCAAGAGACACCGCAACACCAATAACTGTTGCAAACACAGCTAGCACGTCAACAATAGTACCTAAAGGCCCCTCTACATGATGACCAAAAATCGGTCTTAATGTACGAGAAATTAACCCTAATTCATTTTTACGAAATTGAGAGTAAGCTAATGCTAGTGCCACCATGCCATACACTGCCCAAGGGTGGAAACCATAATGTAAAAAGGTTGCACGCATAGATTCTGCCAAAGCTTCTTTCGTTTCGCCATCTGCAGTGGGTGGCGCAAGAAAATGTGAAACTGGTTCAGAAGACCCATAAAAAACGAGTCCAATCCCCATACCTGCACTAAATAGCATAGTTAACCATGATATTGTTTTAAATTCAGGTTTATCATTCGGCTTACCAAGTGTTAACTTGCCAATTGGACTAAAAATTAAAAAAATAGAAAATAATAATATCAAACTAAATAACAACATATAATACCAGCCGAATGTATCCATAATCCAACTACCAATTATATTTGATATTTCACCAAATTGGTCTGGAAATATGGCGCCAATCAATACCAATATCCCTATAATAATAGAACCATATAAAAACACATTCGAAAATTGTTTAGTTGTATTTTCTTTCATAATGTCCCCCTGTTGTTCAATTTAATAGTCAAAAATAAAAGGTTGATACATGAAATATTTGTTTATCTGAAAAAGTTTAAAACATTTTCAAATGCAACATATTTCTGTATCAACCTTAAAAATTAAAGATTATACAGTTTAATTAATGTGGTCGTTTGCAATAATTGATTAGATACTTGCAATAATATCGTCTAAACGATCTTCCATACCTAACGCTTTTGCAACACCTTTACCATAATCTGGGTCAGCTTGGTAACAATGACGAATGTGTCTTTCTTTCACATCATCAGTTGTACCATCCATTTCATCTGCTGTATTTTTAAAGATACGCTCTTGTTCTTCTGGTGATTGTAATCTGAATAACTTACCTGGTTGTTCGAAGTAGTTATCATCATCTTCTCTAAAGTTGTGTTCATAAGCAGTACCTTCTACTTCCATAGGAGGTCGTTTATATTCAGGTTGGTCTTGGTGAGCACCTGTACTGTTAGGATAATAATGAGTTTGAGCACCTTGGTTATTATCTAGGAATCTCATTTGACCATCACGACTGAATGGGCAAATATTTTCAACACCTACACCTTTAGGTTGGTTTACAGGAATTTGCCAATGGTTTACACCTAAACGATAACGTTGCGCGTCACCGTATGAGAAAATACGACCTTGTAAGACTTTGTCAGGTGAGAAGTCAATACCAGGAATAATATTTGTAGGTGCAAATGCCGCTTGTTCTACATCCATAAAGTAGTTGTCAGGATTGCGATTAAGTTCGAATTCCCCTACTTCAATTAATGGGTATTCATCATGGAACCAAACTTTAGTTAAATCGAATGGGTTATCCTTGTGATTTTTAGCTTGTTCTTCAGTCATCACTTGAATATACATTTTCCATTTAGGGAAGTCGCCTTCTTCAATGGCATTAAACAAGTCTCTTTGAGAAGAATCTCTATCTTTACCGATGATTTCTTGAGCTTCTTCTGTTGTTAAATTTTCGATACCTTGTTGTGTTTTAAAGTGGAATTTAACCCAAACACGTTCATTTTTATCATTAATCATTGCATAAGTGTGTGAGCCGAAACCATGCATATTTCTAAATCCTTTTGGAATACCTCTATCAGACATTAAGATTGTCACTTGATGAAGTGCTTCAGGTAATTGTGTCCAGTAATCCCAATTGTTTTGTGGACTACGCATATTCGTACGTGGGTCTCTCTTAACAGCATGGTTTAAACTTGCGAATAATTTAGGATCTCTGAAGAAAAAGACAGGTGTGTTATTTCCGACTAAATCCCAGTTACCTTCTTCAGTATAGAATTTTAATGCGAATCCGCGAATATCACGTTCTGCATCTGCCGCACCTCTTTCACCTGAAACAGTTGAAAAACGTGCAAACATTTCAGTTTGTTTACCTACTTCAGAGAAGATTTTAGCTGACGTATATTGCGTAATATCGTTCGTTACAGTGAATGTACCAAATGCACCAGAACCTTTTGCGTGCATTCTTCTTTCAGGAATAACTTCACGATCAAAGTGTGCGATTTGCTCGATATAGTACCAATCTTGCATTAACATTGGCCCTCGTGGACCTACAGTCATAGAGTTTTCGCGATCTCCAACTGGATGACCAAAAAGACCAGTTAGTTTAGATGCATCTTTACGTTCCATCTATATACCTTCTTTCTACATTAAAATTATTACAAATAAATTGTCTCATTATTAGTATAACCCATTCAACCCAAGTTTAAGCAAATTATCCCCCTTTTTTTGTTTTATACTAAATTATCAGAAAAATTCGTTTTTGTTCTTGCAATCTTTAAAGGAACAAAGTAAAATAGATAATTATCTCATTTTAAAAGGAGGATGGCCCATGGAAGAAAAAAAGTTAAACCGCGGACTTGAGTCTCGCCATATTACAATGATAGCTATTGGAGGCGCAATTGGCACAGGTTTATTTATAGCTACGGGCGGTGTTATCGCACAAGCTGGACCTGGTGGCGCTATACTAGCGTATGCATTGATTGGCATCATGTTATATTTCTTAATGAGTTCAATTGGAGAAATGGCTACATTCTATCCAGTCTCAGGTTCATTTAGTAGTTATGCAACACGATTTGTCGATTCATCATTAGGTTTTACAATGGGCTGGTTATACTGGACAATATGGTCTCTAGTAACAAGCGTGGACGTCATTGTGGCTTCAAATGTCATTACATATTGGGATTTCTTTTCATTTTTCTCTCCATTAACTTGGAGTATTATATTTCTCGTTATCATATTTTTACTCAATGTGTTTACCGTTAAAGTATTTGGAGAAGCGGAATTTTGGTTATCATTAATTAAAGTAGCTACAATTATCATTTTTATTATTTTAACGTTTCTAATGATCTTTGGCATTTTAGGCGGAGAATATTACGGTTTTAAAAATTATACAATTGGTGACGCACCATTTGTAGGTGGTATATCTGGTTTCTTAAGTGTCTTACTCATCGCAGGATTTTCTGTAGGTGGTACAGAAGTAGTTGCTGTAGCTGCTGGTGAATCAGATAATCCAAGTCGTTCTATGCCTAAAGCTATTAAACAAGTTTTTTGGAGAATTTTAATTTTCTATATCTGTTCAATTATCGTAATTTCAGGTATTTTAGCATATAATGATCCTACTTTATTAAATGAATCTGGTTCAATTACCCAGAGCCCATTTACAATCGTATTTGATAAAGTGGGTATCGCATTCGCTGCATCGGTTATAAACGCAGTCATTCTTACGTCATTATTATCTGCAGCAAATTCTGGAATTTTTACAACAAGTCGAATGCTGTTTTCTTTAAGCCAACAACATCAAGCACCGAAATTTTTAGGTAAAATCAATCGCGTTACGAAGTTACCTTTAAATGCTTTATTAACAACTTTCATATTAATTGCTGCAGTCACTTTATATGCAAATTTTAATCCAGATAGTGTGATGGGATTACTTAACATTATTGGAGCACTCATTACATTTATTTGGGGATCAAGTATCATTGCTCAATTTCGTATGCGACGCGCAATTAAAGCACAACATAAAGATGCAGATCAATTATTACCTTATAAATCACCATTATTCCCATTTGGTCCTATCTTGGTAATGATTATGATCCTATTTTTAATATTTGGTAGCTCTGCTGAAGCTTTAATACACTTAGATATTCCAAAACTATTACAAAATGTAGTGCCTATTCTTATTTTGATTGCCGTATATTTCATTCATAAGGTTATTAAGCGCACACGCATCATACCTTTAAAAGATATTGACTTATCTGAGCATGATGTTTATAAATCTCAACAAAATCAATAAAATCAACACTGAGGTTGGGACAAAAGCATTCAGGATTTGAGCAGAAGTAAACGAAAAGCTAAAATTGTTTTTCAAATTTTGGTGAAGCGTGAACTTTCTGCTGAAAATCCTGCTTTTGGGGACCGTTAACCGGTTCTCAGGGTATTAATGCTTTATGGCTCAACCCTTTTTTTAAATGACTTTTCTCATTTTAACCCCATATCATTTTAAGGTATAATGATTGTAAGTTATGTTAAAGGTGTGATGATATATGATTGGACAAAGAAACCTTTTTGATGATGTATTAAAACAAGAAGAACGTTTTGTCATTGTAGTTCAGGCAATTGAAAATCATTCTAATCAACTTATTAAGCGTACATTGAGGGAATATAATAGTCTCACAAATGAACAAATGCATAATTTGTACGAACATCTTAAAGATTTATATTTAGAGCAAACGTTTGAGCCTCATCAATCGGCGTTTTCTATTACGGTATATACTAATTTGGATTATGCAGGTGATCAAATCTATGCTCATGTCAAACGTCATCGTGGTAAAAAGGAATGGACACAGACCGCTAAATAATAAGTAAGTACTGTAAATCTTAATGATTTAACCGCTTCAACACTATGTTTTCTATAAGGAAAAGAGGCTGAAACATAAAGCGTTTGTTACTCTGGGAAATAGTGAATGGTCCCAGAATTATGAACGCCTTTGCCTCAACCTCTTATTAACAATTACACGTCAAGTAAGGATTTAAGTTGATATGGAATCCCATCTTCATCATTACTTTTCGTGACATATGTGGCATATTCTTTTAATGTATCAACCGCATTATCCATTGCGACTGCCGTACCCACTGCTTTAAACATTTCAACATCATTCTGGCTATCACCAAATGCGATCATATTTTGTGTATCTAAGTCGAGTTTATCAGCTAAATATTGAATAGCTGCTCCTTTTGACACTTCTTTAGACATAAACTCCAAGAAGAATGGTTTGCTCATCGTCACATCGATGTCCTCATCGAATCCATTTTCCATCTTTTGAAATAGTTCATTAATGTGATCTTCATAATCTACACCAATGACTTTTGGTACAGCATCATTAATAAATGACTTCAAATCTTCAACACGCTTCATTGGTAATCCTGTAATTTCAGATTCTAAGTTCATATATTCATGTTCATCATCGTATATAATTTCTCCGTCAACATATGTTAAAACAAATAACCCCTTGTCTCTACAAAAATCAACAATATTATCAAACGAAGATTTATCAATTAAGTTTTCACTAACTACTTCATTATGAGCAAGATCAATCGTTTTAGCACCGTTGTAACTGATAATATAACTGTGATAATCATCCATTTTTAATGCTTTAGCAGTTGGCGTCATCGCTTCTGTAGGACGTCCAGAAGCTAGTGCAATCTGTAGCCCTTCTTTTTGAATGTCGATTAAATATTCCTTGGTATTTTGAGATAATGTATTATCGGATGTCATTAAAGTATCATCCATATCCATTACGATTAAATCTGGATTCATTTATGTAACACTCCTTCAGTTTTAGTAGTACAAAAACTTCTACTGATATGATATTGTTTAACCTTTTCCATTCATTTAGTCTAAAGTGAAAACGTAATAATATCAAATTCATACTAAAAAGATCACTATCTTGAAGTTAGAACATCTATATTTAGCTTTAACACCTAATATAGTCTCCTAACCTCAATCGTGATCTTTAATAACTAAAATAATTTTCGTACTTGTTGTTGTACACCTTGTGTATTGACCGTTACTAATTCTGATTCACATTGTGGTATTTCTTTGCGTAATGCTCTTACTAATGCACCGCTTGTCTCTTTTTTAACCATAGTCATCATCGTTGAGCCTGCTCCAGATAGTACTGTAGCGTATGCTTGATATTTGTGAGCAATGGATTTTATTTCTTCAAATTCAGGAATTAAATGCTGGCGATAAGGTTCATGTAAGCCATCTTTTTCCATCATTCTTCCTGCTAATTCATAATTATGTTGTATCAATGCACTAATCATTGTATTACTAATCGCACTATATTTAACAGCATCTTTGTGATTTACCTCTTGTGGTAACACACTTCTTGATTTTTCTGTTGATAATTCATATTTTGGAACGGTAATAATAAAATCTGTATCCGGGATATCAATGTGCGCAATATCGGTTTGATTATCTTGATCATCATAATAGCCTACCACTAAGCCTCCATATATAGTAGGCGCTACATTATCAGGATGCCCTTCTATTTCAGTAGCTAATTGCAATAATTCATACTTTGATAACTCTATATCTCCAAAATAATTGGCAATATATAATGCTGCAACAAGCGCTGAAGCAGAGGACCCTAATCCTCTAGCCATTGGAATATCACTATCCATTTTGATAATTAATCCAGGTAATTGAACATTAAACTTTTGAGCGACTTGATTCGCAATTTGATAAATATAGTGTGATTCGTCTGTTGGTAATCCCTCTAAATTCGGTCCTTCATGTACAAATGACCATTCATTCGTATCAGAAAGCTGTATCGTTAAATATAAAAACTTATTAAATGCCATACCAACTGAATCAAAACCACATCCTAAATTAGCAGTAGAAGCGGGTACTTTGAGTTCTAAAGTTGCTTTTTTCATTTCAACGCATCCTTAATATATTGAATAATACTATCTTTATCATTAGGTAAAGGTTGGATTGGATTTTTCAAAAGACTAATTGCAGTATCAGGATCTTTTAATCCATTTCCTGTTAAAACAGCTACAACTTTTTGACCTTTTTCTAATTTACCCATTTTAGACATTTTGATAAGTCCAGCAATAGAGGCATTACTTGCAGGTTCACTGAAAATACCTTCTTTAGAAGTCATTAATTGATATGCTTCCAGAATCTCTTCGTCTGTTACAGAATCAATATGACCTTTAGATTCATCAATAGCTTGAACTGCCTTTTTCCAACTTGCAGGATTACCTATGCGAATTGCAGTTGCCACTGTCTCAGGATTTTTAACAACCTTATTTTGTACGATGGGTGAAGCACCTTCTGCTTGAAAGCCAAACATTTGAGGTAAACCACTTTGTTGATTATCATGATATTCTTTAAATCCTTTCCAGTATGCTGTAATATTTCCAGCATTACCAACAGGAATAGCAAGAATATCTGGTGCTTGACCTCCTAGTTGTTCAACAATTTCAAAAGCACCTGTTTTTTGTCCTTCAATTCTGTATGGGTTAACTGAATTAACAAGTTCAATTTCACCTTCCTCAGCCACTTCTTTCACGATTTCTAAAGCTTCATCGAAATTTCCTTCAATCGACACAATTTCCGCACCATACATGACCGCTTGAGATAATTTTCCGAGTGCAATTTTGCCTTCTGGTATAACAACAATTGCTTTCATACCTGCTCTAGCTGCATATGCTGCAGCTGATGCTGATGTATTACCTGTAGAAGCACAGATCACTATTTTTTTACCTTGTTCTTTCGCTTTTGTAACAGCCATGACCATGCCTCTATCTTTAAAAGAACCGGTTGGATTAGCCCCTTCATATTTAACATACAATTCAATATCAAGCATATCTGAAATAGTAGGACAATAAATTAAAGGGGTATGCCCTTCATTTAAAGTAACTTTTGGTGTATTTTCATCTACCGGTAAATATGATTTAAATTCTTCAACTAGACCTTTCCAATACTTCATATTAGTTAACCCCTTCAACTGGATAAATTTTTTCAACATTAATATATGCTAGTGACTTTAAATGTGCTTCTAATGATTGTTCAGTTTCAATACCTTCAACAATAAAAGCCACTTTAGTATCATCTAATTCAATTGCCTGAAGCGACTTATGAAATGGTAACGATTTTTTAATATCACTTTCTGTTTCTTTGAATGACTTTTCTGTAGAAACTACGAAATAAAAATGCGCTTTTTCTTTAATGGATATAGGTTCCTCTCCATCAATTAATGCTTTTGTAGCATCTGTTTTTAATTCAAAATGTGGTGGTAATGTATGGAGGTTCGATTCAAATTGTAAAGATACGTTTAATAAATCACTCACAACTGCCGAACCTGTTGCTAAACTGCCTGCACCTTTACCATAAAACATTGTTTCTCCAACTGAATCGCCGACAACGTAAATGGCATTATATTCATTCTCAACCGAAGCTAATTGATGTGATTTAGCAATTAATGTTGGTTGTACTGACGCATCTACTTTCCCGTTATTATAAGCCCCTTTACCGATTAATTTAATTTTATATCCCAATTCATTTGCGGCATTAATATCACTTGGTTGTACATTGCTGATACCTTGTGTCTTAACATCTTTTAAATTAATCACTTGGTTAAAAGATAAGTATGACGTAATAACGACTTTTCTCGCTGCATCAATTCCTTCAACATCATCAGTAGTATCAGCTTCTGCAAAGCCTAAATCTTGCGCCTCCTGCAAAGCCGCTTCATATGTAGATCCCTCTGCGCTCATCTTTGTAAGAATAAAATTAGATGTACCATTAAAAATGCCCATAAATTCACTGATATTATTCGCATTTAACCCGTTATTTATTGCATTGACAATTGGAATACCTCCAGCCACACTCGCTTCATATTTTAGTGCAACTTCATTTTCTTGCGCTAAATTCTCAAGGTCTCTCAAATGAACTGCTAATAAGTCTTTATTCGCTGTGATAACATGTTTCTTTTGAGATAACGCTGCCTTTAACCAATCTACTGTAGGCTCTACGCCACCCATTACTTCGATGACAATATCTACTTCATCATCATCTAATATATCTTGAATATCTTCTGTAAGATGATATTTCGAAATATTTAAAGGTCTTTTTTTATTTTTATCTCTAACTAAAATATGATTAATTTGGATATCTTTTTGTATTGTATCTTTGATTTGTTGATGATTCTCTTCAATAATTTTTACAACTCCTGAACCAACCGTTCCTAGTCCAAGTAATGCAATATTGAGTGATTTCATAAATGTTTCCCCTCCGTTAACAATTTAGAAAAAATTTAAACCGATATTGAATTCTTGTAAATTTTGGTTTAGTATAAATTCATTCACAAAGTTTCTAAAGTTCTAAAAATTTAGAATAGATGTCTATATCTTACCATTTTCTTACACAAAACTGAATAGTAAAATTTTCCCTAAAGAAAGGTTGTCATAGATATGAAAGTTTCAAAATTTGGTGGTAGTTCTGTAGCTACAGCCGCACAAATCAAAAAAGTATTAAATATTGTCAATAGCGATGAGGATAGAGCGATAGTCATCGTCTCTGCTCCAGGAAAAAGGTACGATAATGATGTAAAGACAACCGATTTACTCATTAGACTTTATGAAAAAGTAATTGCTCAATTAGATTATACTCAAAAAAAATTAGAAATTCTGGCTCGATTTGAAGAAATTGTGTACGACTTAGACATCGACGCTCAAATTTTAAAAGAAATTGACAGAACATTAGAACATCTTATTGTAACGTTGAAAGATCAACCTGCACGCTTACTTGATGCATTAAAGTCATCTGGTGAAAACTTCAATGCGCAAATTATTGCCGCTTATAACAATGCTCAAGGTATACCGACCGTCTATTTATCACCTAAAGAGGCTGGCGTGATTGTGACGAATGAACCTGGAAATGCTCAAATTATTGAAGATAGTTATCAAAAAATATATAAATTAAGAAACTTTACTAAAAAAATTATTATTCCTGGATTCTTTGGTTATTCTGAAGATAATGATATTGTCACTTTCCCAAGAGGAGGCTCAGATATTACTGGAGCTATTATTGCAAGAGGTGTACATGCTGAGTTATATGAAAACTTCACTGACGTTTCTGGTATTTTTCGTGCCAACCCAACACTCATTCAAGCACCTGAAATGGTAAGTGAAATTACTTACCGCGAAATGCGTGAATTGTCTTACGCAGGTTTTGGTGTATTTCACGATGAAGCACTTCAGCCGCTTTATCATCATCGTATTCCAGTGGTCATAAAAAATACAAATCGCCCATCTGATCCAGGGACTTTTATCGTACATGACCGCCCTATTGACACTCAAAATGTGATTACTGGGATCAGTTGTGATGAAGGCTTTTTAAGTATAAATATAAAGAAATATTTAATGAATAGACAAGTTGGTTTTACATATAAAGTTCTTAAAATTCTTAATGATTATAATATTTCTTTCGATCATATGCCATCAGGTATTGATAATATCAGTATTATCATGAGAAGTGATCAATTAAAAGGGAAAGAAAAAGATGTGTTACAAGCTATACAGCGTGAATGTCAGGTTGATGAGCTCAGTATTGAACATGATTTAGCCATTTTGATGATTGTTGGAGAAGGTATGAGTGCGGTTGTCGGAACGGCAAACAAAATTACAGATGCTTTAGCACAAGCAAACATCAATTTAAAAATGATCAACCAAGGTTCTTCAGAAATATCAATGATGTTCGGTCTCTCATCCAAAGATGCAAATAAAGCCGTTAAAGTATGCTACAACCATTGTTTTACATCACACTAATTTAAATTTGAATATATGGAGGTTGAAATAAAAGCTAACGAGAAACCTATTTTTCTCATACTAACTGCTTTTCGTTTCAACCTCCTTAGTAATTTGATTTAGGCTTTCTTCTCCAATCACAGTTTTTAAAATAACGTATTGGAAATAACTCATCTGATTTAATAATTTTCTATAAAAGGTTACATTTTGAGGTTTAACCGGTTCGTTTAAACGATACATCAAAATAATTTCCGGTTTGATATAATCGACACCCCACTTTAAAGAATGGTAAAAAATATGCTTTTCAGGGATACGAATATCGTGATTTAAACCGAACAACCAGTGCTCATGTTCTACATCATATACGATAATATTTAGAACCATCATATCATTGTGCTTAATAAATATGGATTTCATTTGATCAATCTTATGACGGTCAAATGGTTGTACTTTCCTCTCATAATCTCTGAAAAATATAGAATATCCCTCAGGAATAACATCGATAATTTTTGGAATATGACTTCTCTTTACACAAATATCTAAAGTATCATCTACGTTTAGTTGATCATTTAAAAATAAATCTGTTGCTACTTTTCCATGAAATTTAAAATATTTTGGTACACTTTTCATTAAAATACTTAAAACCTCTTGTATATAACTATTACTCTCTTTTTGACACATAAGTTCACCTCCTCGATTTAGAAAACGCTTTCATTCATACAGTCATTATACGGAAGTTTATGTCTTTTATCAAACTTTCTAATCATATTACAAATTAAATGACTATTGTTAATTCATAATAAAAATATAACATTAATATTATTAGTAATGATATTCTAAACAATTGCATCAAGCTAATATATTGGACCTTATTATCAAAATTACGCTACCCACCTTCTCGAAATTTTATAATCTACTTGTAAGCTATTCATCTATAGGCTATTATTTTAAGTTAAAACTATCTATTTGTTGAATATTTTTTAAAAATTAATTACTGTTTTTGAGATATTTTTAGACTTTCACTTTCAAAAGTATAAAAAATTTAATATAATAAACTGTGAGGGTAAAAATAAATAATAAGGAGTGAGATTATGAACCAAAACCAACCATTAAGTAGCAGTGCGATTTTCTATTACGAATCTAATAGGAAAAAGATAATTAGCGAATTAAAGAAACAACATGGTCTTAAACTTAATGATATTTTGTTTCTTTATCATCTCAAAAACACCAATCGTCGTCGTATTTCATTACATAAAATGAAACAGTCGATTGATTTCAGCCTTATGGAAATACATAAATCCTTAACTGCGCTAACTGAAAAAAACATTATTGGAAAAGAGCGTTCTACGGAAGACGAACGAAAAGTGTTTATTACGATTAGCGACGAGCAAGAAGAAGAAGTTGAAAGACTATTACAAAGCTTCGAAAACATCCAACATAGTATTTTGGACTAAATTAACCAAGAAGAGGCACGGTAGTAATACCGTAGCCTCTTTTTATATTAACGTTCCCAGATATTAAGTTGCTGTTTTTGAGCTTCTTTTTGTGCTTGGTTGATGCGAATACGGTATTTATCACTTGGTGGATAGAACTTTGCTTTTGCCAATCCTTCTTTTGCTAGTGTGACATTAAACATTTCATCACCTAACCAAACATAAGCTAACGTACGACCATAACGGTCTTCTTTTTCACGGTCATATTCTAATCTTACATACTGATTCGTCAAATGCTTTTTAGTAAAATCGGATGCCTCTTTTCCATATGGTTGAACGGGTGTATTCGGTTTAACTGTTTCTGGAGTATCTACACCTATTAAACGTACCTTTTCATCTTTTCCATTATGATCGATAACAATCGTATCTCCATCAACCACACGAGTCACTAAAAACTCATTCTCATCATTGGACCCATTCTTTTTAAACGGTCCATCACCATTAATAAATTGAAACACTAAAACGATGATAGCAATACAAATAATAATTAAAACACTACTAAGCTTTTTCATATGGTCCCCTCTTCATTTTACTTCTGACTTATCATAATCAATTATCGCTCTATGGTCAAGGGCACAAAAATTCAGTTATTTACAAGAATTTACTGTAAAAACTTCGATATATGATGATACAATGAAAAAGTTAGGAGGCTCGTGAACATGAAGAAACTAAAAGAAAACAAAATAACGATTATAACCGTTATTATTGCAATTATAATCGGATTTTTTATACAAACTTATTTTAATTTACCTGCGCTTGCTGGGGCCTTTATTGGCGTTATATTAGGTTTATTAGTAGGCTTTATATTACAAGTATTTATCAATCGTGACGATAGTGATTAACTAGCTAGCATCTAAACATATCCCATAACATTCTTAACCCCTAATTTTAAAAAAGATGATAGGAGTTTACTTACTATGAGTTCAAACACAAGATTAAGTTGGTTAGATATTGCAAAAGGTATTTGTATTTTATTAGTTGTACTAGGTCATTCCGGTGTACATTGGTATGATAATGTGATGAGTTGGTTTAGAATGCCGCTTTTCTTCTTTTTAAGTGGCATTTTATTCCGTCCAATTCCCTCATCATCTTTCCCAAATTTTATGTCCTATAAACTTATCAAAATGCTAGTCCCTTATTTTGCATATGGAATTGCGATTACTTTAATATTTTACATAAACTCACCTACACAAATGTATATCAATTTCCAAAGACTCCTAGTAGGTGGCGACCAATTAAAAGGTCCTTTTGGTGTCTTTTGGTTTATTACAGTGTTATTAATGACCCAATTAACAATGGGCTTTATTAGCCGATATTCCAAAATAACTCAGATAAGTATTATAATTTTATTATTCATTTTAACACATATCATCGCTTTAACGCACTTAAGTAATATTTCTATGCCTTGGAAAATTAATGCAGTTGGTGGTTCATTATTTTATTACGCCATGGGTTATTATTTAAAAGATTTTCTAAAACATAATGTTGCCAATCTTAAAGTCATTGGTTCATCATTATTCTTTTTAGCCATGTTTTTACTTATTTACGTTATATTTGATATTAATTTTGCAATAAATCTTAAAACTGATAATTTTAGTTATATTATCCTTGATGCTATTATCCCTATCGTGTGTTGTTATTTAATTTGTTGTTTGGCTTATTATTTAAGCTACTTTAGAGTATTTGATGTATTGAAATGGTTAGGAAAAAATAGCATCACCATCATGTATTTACATCTACCATTAAATATTTTATTGATGAAGTTATGGAAACCTGAGTACAGTGATTTTATCTTTTTAATGAATGGCGTCGTTATTTCTCTAATTATTGGTATCTTACTAAAACAGTCTAAAATCGTTCGTAATATGTTTATATCGCCTCATATTACAAAGCAACATTAAATATACATTTATAAACTTTAAAAGCGACCATTTTATTGGTCGCTTTCTATTTTTAATAGTCTTTTTATTAAAAAAATTGTAGTAATAAGTTAATGATCGATAACACAAGTACAGCTATCATTAAATAAAATGTTACATTGTTTTTAGTTTCTCTTTTCATTTTAGCTACCTCCATATATAATGATAAATTAGGGTTTATCCCCCTTAACCTAAGAACGCTTAGTTGAACATCAATATTTGGATTATTAAGCTGATCATAGTTCTCCAAAAGATGTCTCATCTTTTTTAAGTCTATTTTTATTTTTAATGTATAGGTCTATCAAAACTATTAAATTTCAACTTTCTATTAATTATATACAAAGTGGTGAAAAATTCAAATTCGATAGTACATTTTATGAATGGATGATAATCAGTTTTAAATACTATACTTCCATAATGCTCCCACTTTTTAGATAATGATGTAATTCTTATAGATAAAAATTTAAGTTTTTCAAAAGCATGTAGAGTGACTTATAAGTTCGTTTTGATATTACAAGGTATCACAGATGCTTCTGATTACGACGTACAGAATTTACATAAAATGGCACTTTTTCGAAGTTTCAAAGAGTTTTATACAAAACTGTCAAATAATATGAAAATAAATATGGTTTATCAGTAATTCACGGGGATTAACTTATACAGTTTGACCCGTTAGTTATATATAAATATGTAGAGGAGAAAAGTATATGAAAAAATTTTTATGGGTTTTAATAGCGAGCGCTATTGTTTTAGCAGCATGTGGAAACGGAGAGGATACAGAAAGAGAAAACAAAAATAATAAAACTGAACAAAAAAATAAAAATAAAGAAACCGCTCACGAAAAGAGTACCGAAGAACAAGCAACAGAAGAAACTGAACAAGAACAACAAGTTAATTTAGAAAAACACACTCAAATTGATTTGTCTAATATAACAGACACAGCAACTCTAGAAAGTGTATTATATGGAAATTATACTGAGGAACAAAAAATACAAGCCTATAACAGTGCAGTAGCTAATGGAATTATACCACAAGGTAACGTAATGGAAGGCTCCGCGCTATCAGCGTATAAAAGCTCATTGCGTATAGCTAGTGGACAAGAGGAATCGGTATATAACAATAAAGGAACTGACGCAGGTATGATTGATTATGAAGAATATAACAGAATCGTTGAAGAAGAACAGAAAGCAAAAGGAAGCAGAACTAGAAAGAGAATATTTCGAACTGTCAGATAAAATGTACGAAGATGACGTCACTGATGAAGAGTACGAAGCAATGCAAAGACGTCAAGATGAGATACTGGATGAAGTTGAACCTATAAATTAATCGAGAACGTACATGTACTTTTTTATCAAGTTGGAGTTTGAAAATAAAGTCTCAAAATATAATTTTAATTAAAGAGTTCATAATTTAAAACTTCGGCAATTTTAAATTTAAGGATGTTTATTATTGATAATACTATTTATTACATAAATTTTAAATCAAAAAACATAATATCTATTTTTCTAAGTTTCAACAAAATGACTTTATTTTTGACTATTTAGGATTAAATATAAATCATGAATTTTCAAATTTTCACTTTTTTGTCATAAATTATAATTATAACAACAAAGAAGATATAATAATTGCCTTTCCACTAAACTTATAATTATAAGTGGCACCTAATTTATATAGGTGTCTTTTTTATACAATAATCGGGTACACCACCGTATCCCTTATAATTTTATTATAAATAAAGGGAGTGATTTTTATGACGTCTTTTGAAAAAAGAGGTTAAATATGGCGTTTTAAAGTTTATAATGTTGATGAAATGAAAAGAAAAAATATTTCACTAAAAGTGGTTTTAAGACAAAAGCAGAAGCTAAATGTGTGGCCGTTGAAGTTGAGAACTCAATGAACAAAGATATGAAGAAAATAAAAATTATAAGCTTGAATATTGGTTAGATTATTATTTAAAAACTAGGTGATTTAATCAAGAAAATTATAGCAAATTAACTATCAAAAAATCACATTCATTTTTAAAACGAACGTTACAAGGAGCTGTATACGATCGCTTAATTCACTTTAATCCATGTGACAACAAGATTTGAGTATTCGCAAGTTATGACATACTCATGCAACACTACAAGTTTATAGTCATATAACTAAAAAAATGAATCATAAAGCAAAAGAAAACTTTGAAAAAATTCATTAAGGATAATAACCTTTTCGGACAAGTCTACACCCATTTTGCACCCAACTCACATATAAAAGCAAAAATTGGGTGTAAAAAACCCTCAAAGCCAACAGCTTCAAGGGTTTCATTTATTAATATTGTTTCATATATTGATCAATTTCCCATTCAGACACTTGCGTTCTATAGTAATCCCATTCAATTGATTTTGAATTTAAGAATTGGTTATAGATATGATCACCTAAAGCAGATTTTACGACTTTATTTTCACGCATTGCTTTTAATGCAGTATATAACGTTGATGGTAAGTCTTCAATACCCACTGCTTCACGTTCTTCACGGTTCATTTCATAAATATTTTGGTTAACTGGTTCTGGTACTTCTAATTTATTTTCAATACCATCAAGACCCGCTTCTAAAATTGTTGCTAATGCCATGTAAGGGTTTGCCGCAGGGTCTACTGAACGAATTTCAACACGTGTTGATAATCCGCGTGAAGTTGGTACACGTAATAATGGAGAACGGTTTTTACCACTCCAAGCGATGTAGCTTGGCGCTTCATATCCTGGTACTAAGCGTTTATATGAGTTAACAAGTGGGTTACATACAGCCGTATAACCACGTGCGTTTTTCATACAACCAGCGATAAAGTGATAAGCATCTTTTGTTAATTGCATTTCGCCGTTTTCATCATAGAATGCATTTTCTTTACCTTTAAATAATGACACGTTAAAGTGCATACCGCTTCCGTTTACACCAAATAATGGTTTTGGCATAAATGTTGCATGAAGATTATGTTTACGTGCAATTGTTTTAACAACTAATTTAAACGTTTGAATATTATCACATGCTGTTACTGCATCAGCATATTTAAAGTCGATTTCATGCTGACCAGGTGCAACTTCGTGGTGTGAAGCCTCGATATCAAAGCCCATGTCCTCTAATTCAAGTACGATATCACGACGGCAATTTTCACCTAAGTCTGTTGGTGCTAAATCAAAGTAACCACCGTGGTCGTTTAATTCCATCGTTGGTTCACCTTTTTCATCCAACTTAAATAAGAAGAATTCTGGTTCAGGTCCAAGATTGAAATTAGTATAACCCATATCTTCCATCTTCTTAAGTACACGTTTTAAATTACTACGTGGATCTCCAGCAAATGGTTCGTGATCTGTAGTATAAACATCACAAATTAAACGTGCTACTTTTCCTTGACCAGCTGTCCATGGGAAAATAACCCATGTATCTAAGTCAGGATATAAGTACATATCTGATTCTTCAATTCGTACGAAACCTTCAATTGATGATCCATCAAACATCATTTCGTTATTTAATACTTTTTCTAATTGACTTACAGGTACTTCAACATTTTTGATTGTACCTAAAATATCAGAAAATTGTAAACGTAAATAGCGTACGTTTTCTTCTTTAGCAAAGCGTCTAATATCATCTTTAGTGAAATTTTGTTTCGGCATTTTTAAATGTCCTCCAGTAATTTTTATTTAAAGAAACGAGATAAGTCACCACGATTAAGTGGTATAGATTCGTGTTGAGGTTTTTGTGTGGTATCCACTATCATTTGTTTCCTTAATTGTTCAGCCTCATCGTTTGCTTCATTCGTTTGACTCTCTAACATCATTTGTTTAATGACTTTCATATTAAATCCCTTTTCGATGAGATGCTTAATAGAGAGCAATGTTTCTAAGTCATTGAGTGAAAACAAACGTTTATTGCCTTCAGTTCTCTCTGGTAAAACAAGTTCATGTGTTTCGTAATAGCGAATTTGTCGTGGTGTGAGTTCTGTTAATTTGCTAACAACACTCATCGGAAATACGGGCATATTTCGGCGTATCTTGTCGTTGTCCATCCCCTACATCTCCTTGAATTTTGAACTTATCTATAAGATAGCATAACTATTTTTACATTTCAAAAATATGTAAGGAAACCTGACATAGCATTCTCAAGCCCCGAAATTAAAGGACTTAACCATATCAAATAATAAAAGATACCCTTATTGCTTTACCCTACATTTACATTTTTAAAGATGAATTAGTCCATTTTGAATTAATTTGTCGACAGCACGTGTGATGGCAAGTTTAACATGTTCATACGTCAAACCGCCTTGAATATAGGCTTCATAAGGAGGACGAATCGGTCCATCTGCTGATAACTCTATTGATGACCCTTGGATGAATGTACCTGCCGCCATAATAACGTCATCCTCATAACCAGGCATATAACTTGGCTCTGGATTAAAATGTGCATTTATGGGTGATGCCTGTTGAATACTTTGACAAAAATCAATCATTTGTTCTTTTGTCTCAAAAGAAACGGTTTGTATTAAATCTGTTCTTTGTGCATCATATCGTGGACTTGGCGTCATGTTTAAACGTTCCAATAATAAACTTGTAAATAGTGCGCCTTTTAAACTTTGACTTACAACGTGAGGACTTAAAAAGAAACCTTGGTACATTTCGTGTAACGCATTTAACGAAGCACCCGCCTCTTTTCCTATACCTGGAGCAGTCAGTCTGTAACCGCAACGTTCAACTAAATCATGACGTCCAACAATATAACCACCAATTTTAGCTAAACCACCGCCAGGATTTTTAATAAGCGATCCAGCCATGATATCTGCCCCAATTTCTATCGGTTCTTTCGTTTCTACAAATTCTCCATAGCAGTTATCCACAAAAATGATTATTTCTGGATATTTTGCTTTAATCGTCTGAATCGCTGCTTCCATTTCATCAATTGTAATAGAGGGACGTTGATCATAACCTTTCGAACGTTGAATCGCAATTACCTTTGTACTTTCATCAATTGAATTCATCACACGATCAACATCGATACGGTCGTTACTTAATGGAATGTCTTTATAATGAATACCATATTCTTGCAAACTTTCAATTCCATTTCCATTAACACCAATCACTTCCAATAATGTATCGTATGGACTTCCGGTGATGTATAATAATGTATCATCTGGTTTTAACAAACTTTGCAGTGCAATTGTAATCGCATGAGTACCTGAAATAATTTGAGGTCTCACTAATGCATTTTCAGCTTTAAAAGTATGGGCATAAATGTCCTCTAAATGATCTCGACCAAAGTCATCATAACCGTAACCTGTTGACCCCATTAGATCTGTTTCAGTTACTTTAACCTCATGAAAAGCATCTAACACTTTTGATTGATTGAAATATGCTCTTTCTTCAATCTCTTTAAAATACGGAAATAACGTTTCCTCTACTTCTTTGACCAGTTCGTTTAATTGTTTCATCATTCATACTTCTTTCTTATTTATTTTGATAACCCTTTATAATATAAACTTCTTCATTTTCATCAAATTCCAACGAGGTTACGAGCGTTTGTTGTTTTAATGCATAAAGCAGATCCGCTTCATCACTTTGTAATTTCCTTTCATAATAGTCAAATTGACTCTTTATTTGGGAAATGATTAATGCTTTAACACGCTCTGTATCCTCTTGTATTTGAGTCGAAACAAATAAAGATGGATTGACTTCAATCGGCGCTTCATCACTTGCTAAATCTCTTTTATTAAGTAAAATCACTTGAGGAATATGATCGCTATCAAGCTCTTTAATGATTTGATTGACTGTATCAATGTGCGTTTTATAATCTGGATGACTCACATCCACTACATGTATTAACAAATCTGCTTGCATGACTTCTTCAAGTGTCGATTTGAAGGCATCAATTAAAGTCGTTGGTAGCTTTTGGATAAACCCTACTGTGTCTGATAAAATGACTTCAAATCCTTCGTTAAGTGTCAATTTACGTGTTTTTGAATCTAACGTTGCAAATAACTTATTTTTTTCATATGTTTCTGCTGAAGTTAACTGATTGAACCATGATGATTTACCCGCATTGGTATAACCTACTAATGCAATTTGAAACACATCATTCTGTTTTCTTTGATGATGATACCGTTCACGGTGAGAGATGACTTCATTAAGTTTTTGTTTAATTTCATTCATTCGTGTACGAATATGACGACGGTCGGTTTCAAGTTTAGTTTCACCGGGACCTCTTGTACCAATACCGCCCCCTAGACGTGACAGACTCTTACCGTGTCCCATTAAACGAGGGAGTAAATAATTCAGTTGTGCATACTCTACTTGCAATTTACCCGCTTTACTTTGAGCACGCATCGCAAATATTTCTAATATTAATTGAGTTCTATCAATAACCTTTATACCTAATGTATCATTTAAATTATTTGATTGTGCCGTTGATAATTCATCATTAGCGATAATAACATCTATATCATACATATTAATGAAATCTTTTATGTCTTGTAACTTACCTTTTCCTACATAATACTTATAATTCACTTGTGTTCTATTTTGTTGAAATGTATGTTTAACATCGATTTGACAAGTTTCTGCTAGTGATGCCAATTCTTTCATTGTACTATCAAAATTATAGTCAGATTGATAAGTGTCAACACCAATTAAAATACCTGTCTCACGTTTCTTTTCTGTCGAATGTAAATTATTTTTCATCGTTTTCACCACACTTTATAAATATATCTTGTCGTATTTTATCACATATTATCATAATTAATGAAATTTCCATCATAACATAATGATTGGGAAACTTTAATGTAATTTTGTTTAGCTTTATAATAGATATATACTCAAACAGTTGTAAACAATTAGTTGGATTTTGAACATTTATTACGTTTTTCTGATAAACTTAAAGAGAGACGAAAGGAGAAATCAAACATGCATTTATATGATATAGAGGTTACTAAAACAGATGGCACAACATATCCTTTATCAGAGTATAAAGGAGACGTATTACTTATCGTTAACACAGCAAGTGAATGTGGTTTCACACCACAATTTGAAGGCTTGCAAAAACTTTACGATCTTTATCAAAATAAAGGTTTTTCAGTATTAGGATTTCCATGTAATCAATTTGGTAAGCAAGAGCCAGGGTCTGGTCAAGAAGCTGAGACGAATTGTAAATTAAATTATGGTGTCACTTTTCCTATGCATCAAAAAATCGATGTTAATGGTGAAAATGCCCACCCACTTTTTGAATATTTAACATCACAACAATCCGGTCTCTTTGGAAAACAAATTAAATGGAACTTCACAAAGTTTTTAATCAATCGCGAAGGAGACATTATTAAACGCTTTGCACCTCAAACAACGCCTGAAAATATTAAAGACTATATAGAAGACATTTTATAAATGTATGAGAAGCAAAAAGGTTGGGACAACTACGATGATCACTTCCATAGCACATTCATCAATTTATGTCCCACCTTTTTTATGCAAATAAAAAAGGTGACATAAAGTCACCCAAACAAGAATATTAAAGGCCAAATCAGTAATGTCATTATGACATGAATGACACCTTAAATCAATTACTATTTGAAATTTTCTTAAAAATTTAATGTATCTTCTGAAAAAGTACTGATGGCATGTTTATGCAAATAAAAAAAGGTGACATAAAGTCACCCAAATAAGAATATTAAAAGCCAAATCAGTAATATCATTATGCCACGGATAACACCATAAGTCAATGACTTTTTGAAATTTTTTTAAGAATTTGATGTACCTTCTAAGAAAGTACTGATGGCATGTTTATAAATAATATGATGTTTTCCTTGAGAGAAAAAATCTACAACATCTGCATCATAATCTTCAATCTTACCACGTAATTGAAAGCCATTAGTTAAAAATACTGTGATTTCTTTCTCCTCTTTTTTGTAGTTTTCTAAGTATTTGTTTTGAATGTCATGATTATCAAACATTTTCATTGCTCCTTTGTTTTATTTGGGTTTTGAGCTCAGATAACATTGAAGTAAGTGACATTTTTTCTCTATCTAACCAATGAACATTAAGTTGATTTTTAAACCAAGTCATCTGACGTTTAGCATAACGCCGTGAATTTTGCTTGAGTTTCTGTGTTGCAAGTTCAAGCTCCATTTCACCCTTGATAACAGGAACGAGTTCTTTATAGCCAATAGCTTGCATACTTTGACACATTTCATAACCTAATTCAACAAGGTGTTGCACTTCTTTCAATAATCCTTGAGACAACATAATGTCTACGCGTTTATTTATTCTATTATACAATGTATCGCGCGACATTTCTATCCCTACTAATAATGTATCATAATTTTCAGTCAATTGGGTACTTTTCTTGCGATTACTTAAAACTTTTTTCGTTTTATAATAATATTCAATGGCTCTTAAAACGCGTTTTCGATTATTAGGATGTATCGCTTTTTGAGAAGCTGGGTCAAATGTTCCCAAATATTGATGTAATGCTTCGTTTGAATACGAATTAAGTTGATCCATTTGTTGTGCAACCTTTTGGGCATGTGCTTCTGAAATCGTTTCTTTTTCAAAAGCGTAATTGTAAATGACAGATTGAATGTATAAACCTGTTCCACCAACAATGATTGGTATTTTACCTCTTGATGTAATATCTTTGATAAGAGGCTGCGCTTGTTGCTGAAAATCATAAGCGGAATAGGTTGTATCAGGTTCTAATATATCAATAAGGTAATGTGGGATACCTTGCTTTTCTTCTTCCTTAACTTTAGCAGTACCGATATCCATATGTTTATAGACTTGCATAGAATCCCCACTAATAATTTCACCATTAATTTGTTTAGCTAATTCCACACTAAGTTCAGTTTTTCCACTAGCTGTCGGTCCTACAATCACAACTAGCAATGGTTTTTGTTTATCCACAAGATCACTCGCTTTTAATTTTTTTTATTATTTGACGACCTATCCAGTCTAACATATGTTTCCAAACAATTTCATAGTCCTTTTCGAATAATACTTCGTGCCTTTTATTAGCGTATAATTGAACAGTCACATGGTCCATGCCACCTTTTTTGAGTTGGCGACCTAATCGTCTAACACCCTTACTATATTCACCAAAGGCGTCGTCTTTTCCTGAAATTAATAAAATCGGAATTGTACTATCTGTTTTTCTAATATTTTTTTGACGACCTGTTTGCATCATCGCTTTAACAACACTGTATATCAATTGATTTGATACAAGGAATCCAGAATAAGGATCATCAACGTACGTATTTACTTGTTTTTCATCTGAACTTAGCCAATCATTCGGTGTACGAAGCGGTTTAAATTTCTTATTAAACTTACCATGCATTAATCGATTTAAACCTTTACTTTTACGTTTTTTTCCTGTAAATAACGTAATTAACTTTAAAATAGGTAAAATGGCATAACCTTGCCAAAATGGGAATAAACCTGTACCACTTAAGATTAATCCGTTTACGGCACTAGAATAAACTTGAACATATTGTCTTGCGATAATTGACCCCATAGAATGTCCTAAAATAATATAAGGTAATTCCTTACCTAATTGAGATTGATAGGTTGTTTGAATTTCGTGAGCATCATTAACCACTTGTGATACTGAATCAAAATGTCCTCTCACTGTATCAATTTCTTTACCATGTCCTCTATGATTGTGACGTATAACGTGATAGCCTTGTTGATTTAATGATTGAGCTAGCGTATCATATCGATCCATATGTTCAGACATACCGTGAAATATATGAACAATACCGATTGGATCATCAACCACTTGGTCTATTTTAGTTTCTAATATTGTGCCATCAGATACTGCTAACTTCACAATTTCTCTTTTCAACATAGCGACGATCCACCTTTCGCATTTCTTTCTATTATAACTCTATCATAAAGCGTATGTATACTCACTAAATTTTACACTTAGGCACTTTATCCCAACACTTAGGCAAAATAGATGATGCAACTTACATATTTATCATAGCGTTTTACAGTTAGGCATGATTTTTGAACAGATAGGCACTGAACTTTAAGGTTAATATTTAAGTTTTCACTACACTTTTAACGAAAAAAAAAGCAATTCTAACGAAATCGCTAGAATTGCTTATCAATAGATAGCCTAATTATTTTAATTCAGCAGGTTGGTGTTGACCGTGTGTCGCTTCATAAATCGCTTTATCAAGTTCTTTTTTATAAGCTTCTTTTGTCGCTTCGTCGTAACCTACTAAGTCTGCTAATACATCAGCTACGATATCTTTATATTTTTTCACTTCGTTAATATTGAAATATAATGCGCCTGTACGACGAATTAAGAAGTCTGTTGGTTTAATAACTAACTCGTTTTGAACGCCATAAATTAATTCTACATATAATTCCATTGGTAAACCTGTATTTTGATGTTTAGCAGCTTGAACAATTTCAAATAATTGGTCTACGTTTGAACCATATTTAGTTGCAAGACGACGCGCTAATGTTTCATCAATGTTAAAGGCTTTTGCTTCATTTATTTTTTGATCAACGAAATGTTCAAAGTTAGCACTACCGCCTACATCCCCGCCTGAAATAGGAATGTGTTTAGTGTCTACTTCTTTGAATTTCAATTTATATTCTTGTTTTAAACGTTTTTCAACTAAGTCAACAATTTCTAAAGCCATATGGCGATAACCTGTTAATTTACCACCAGCAATAGTTAATAATCCAGATTGACCTTCCCATACTTCATCTTTTCTTGAAATTTCTGATGGATCTTTACCTTCTTCAAGAATAAGCGGACGTACACCAGCCCATGTTGATTCGATGTCTTTATCAGTAACATTTACATCTGGGAACATATAGTTGATAGCATCGATTAAATAATCACGGTCTTCTTGATTTACTAATGGATTTGATTTTTTATTATCATAGAATGTGTCAGTAGTACCAACATATGCTTTGCCATCTCTTGGAATAGCGAAAATCATACGACCGTCTTCTTTCGTGTCGAAATAAACAGCTTGTTGTAATGGGAATTTAGATTGATCGATTACAACATGCACACCTTTTGTTAAGCGTAACTGTTTATTATTTGTAGAATAATCCGCACTACGAACTTCATCTACCCAAGGACCTGTCGCATTGATTACTTTTTTACCACGAATTTCAAATTGATCATCGTTTAATAGATCTTCTACTGTTACACCATTAACTTTTGATTGATCATCATAAACAAAGCTTCTTACTTTGGCATAGTTGATAATATCTGCACCTAGTTCAGCCGCTTTTTTCATAACTTCAATAGTTAAACGTGCATCATCAGTACGGTATTCAACATAGTAGCCGCCACCTTTTAATCCTTTACGTTTCACTAAAGGTTCTTTTTGAGAAGCTTCTTTTTTACTTAACATTTTTTTACGTTCAGATTTTTTTACACCTGCTAAACGGTCATACATTGCTAAACCGATTGATGTTGTAAATTTACCGAATGTACCACCTCTATGCATTGGTAATAACATCCATTCTGGTGTTGTTACGTGTGGACCATTTTCATACACAATCGCACGCTCTTTACCTGTTTCCGCAACGACACCTACTTGTAATTGTTTTAAGTAACGTAGACCACCGTGTACTAATTTAGTAGAACGTGAACTTGTTCCTTCAGCAAAGTCTTGCATTTCTACTAAAGCCACTTTCATTCCACGTGCAGAAGCATCAAGCGCAATACCAGCACCAGTGATACCTCCACCTACAATTACAACATCATATTCGCCTTGTTTCATATTTTCTTTAACTGAATTTCGCTTTAAAGTCGATAAACTCATTCCATCATCAGCCTCCTAAAATTAAAAAATGAGAGACTTCACCTACATACTATTAAAGTTTGTACGAACAAGTCTCCCATAATCTCGAGTGGTTGTATTAACTTGACTTCAGTATATCACACCACTTATGCTTCGTCTAATTTGAAAACTTGTGTTGCTTCTACTGCTTTTTTCCAGCCGTTATAATATTTAGTTCTAACTTCTTCAGGCATTTCTGGTTCAAATGATTTTTCTAATTTCCAGTTATTTTTAATGTCTGATTTATCTTTCCAGAAACCAGTCGCAATACCTGCTAAGTAAGCAGCACCTAGTGCCGTCGTTTCATTAATTTCTGGACGATCTACACTAATATTTACAAGATCAGCTTGGAATTGCATGATAAAGTTATTTTTTACTGCGCCACCATCAACGCGAAGATTGTTAACTTCAATGCCTGAATCTTGCTCCATAGCTTCTAACACATCACGTGTTTGATAGCATAAAGATTCTAATGTCGCACGAATGAAATGCTCTTTTTCTGTACCACGTGTGATACCGAAAATCGCACCACGTGCATCAGAATCCCAATAAGGTGTACCAAGACCAACAAATGCTGGCACAACGTACACACCTTCAGTTGACTCAACACGTTTAGCATAATCCTCAGATTGAGGTGCGGAATTAATCATTCGTAAACCATCACGCAACCATTGAATGGCTGAGCCTGATACGAAAATAGATCCTTCTAATGCGTAATACACTTTACCATCAATACCATACGCAATCGTTGTTAATAATCCATTTTCAGATGTAACGGCTTCTTCACCAGTGTTCATTAACATGAAGCCACCCGTACCGTATGTGTTTTTCACGTCACCACGCTCAAAACATGCTTGACCAAATAACGCAGCTTGTTGGTCACCAGCAATACCAGCAATTGGCACCTCTTGACCGAAGAAGTGATAATCTACTGTATTACAGTACTTTTCACTAGATGGTCGTACTTCCGGTAACATTTTTTCAGGTACATCTAATATCTCTAGTAATTCTTTATCCCATTCTAAATCATGAATGTTATACATTAATGTACGGCTTGCATTACTATAATCTGTAACGTGCGCTTTTCCACCTGATAATTTCCAGACTAACCATGAATCAATCGTACCGAATAAAATATCGCCGTTTTCAGCTTTCTCACGTGCACCCTCAACTTCATCTAATATCCATTTCACTTTTGTTCCTGCAAAGTAAGGGTCTAATAATAAACCTGTCTTTTTACGAAATGTTTCTTCATAGCCTTCAGATTTTAATTGTTCACAAATCGGTTGTGTTTGGCGAGATTGCCAAACAATCGCGTGATAAATTGGGCGTCCCGTATTTTTGTCCCATAATACCGTTGTTTCGCGTTGATTAGTAATGCCAATACCTGCTATTTGAGAAGCAGACACATTATTTTCATTCAGTACTGAAGCGATAACAGATAAAACAGATGACCAAATTTCATTTGCATCATGCTCTACCCATCCTGCTTTAGGAAAGTATTGTTGAAACTCCCTTTGTGCTACACCTTCAATAGAACCATTTTCGTTAAATAAAATCGCTCTAGAGCTAGTTGTACCTTGATCAATAGATAAAATATATTTTCCCATAATAGAACTTCTCCTCTCATGCTCTTGGTGTATTATTTCTTTTTAGGTATTCCTTAGTTTTAGCCAAAAGTTAAACGCATTAAACTTTTAACTTTTTTATCACTATATTTTAGCAATTTCTCCGTGTTTTGAATTTTTGTTCATAATTAAACCGAGAATTAAGGTTAATATCACTACAATAATAGTAGCTATTGTCCAACCGTCAAAAATTGCACTAAATACTAAACGATAAATGACAGCACCAACCATACCGCCAACTAGCGGTCCTAATACAGGTACAATGGCATAGCTCCAGCCACTGCCACCTTTACCATGAATTGGTAAAATAGCATGCGCAATACGTGGGCCTAAATCTCGAGCTGGGTTAATAGCATAACCTGTCGTACCACCTAAACTTACACCAATTGCGACAATGAGTGCACCAACAATAAGCGGATTAAGACCATCTGTAAATTTGTTGGCACCAATAAATAATAATCCAGCTGTTAAGACAGCAGTACCAATAATCTCAGAAATAAAATTAGCTACATAATTTTTTAACGCTGGTGCAGTTGAAAAGACAGCTAATTTAGTGGCTTTATCTTCTGTAGCTCGCCAATGTGGTAAATACATTAACCATGTCAGAATACCACCGACAATACCACCTAAAATTTGAACAACCATAAAGCCTGGTACTTGAGCCCATGGAAAATCACCATTAATGGCAAGTGATAATGTTACAGCCGGGTTAAGATGCGCACCGGAAAATTGACCTACTGCATAAACACCTAATGTTACGGCTAGCCCCCAACCGATTGCAATGACAATCCAATCAGCACCTTCACCATTAGATTTTTTCAAGTTGACATTTGCTACAACGCCGCCACCCATTAAGAGTAACAATGCTGTACCAAAAAACTCAGCTAAATACACATTCATTGAATTTCCTCCCTTTTCGTCAAAAAAGAGATCTCTGCGCATTAACACGATTATAATACGTACAGAAATCTCTCAGTCTCTAGTCAAATATTAACTTGTTTTTCATATTACACGCCGATGAAAACGTTGTCAATTAATTTAATTATCTATTAAAGCCTTTTATAATAATTAAACATTTATCTTACCGCCGCTTCATCAATAGATATCGTAAGTGTTTTCATGGATACAGTCATTTTTACGCCATAAGGTAGTGTACATTTAGGTTCGTTATGTCCGAAACTTACATTACCTATAACAGGCAATGAGGAGGCGTTAAACTCTTTTAAAATCTTTTGAATAATTGAATGATATGCTTCTTGATAGATGCCATTTTGTGGACGGCCAATAATCATTCCCTGAATACGGTGAAATATCCCCATATGGCCAAATGCTCTAAATACTGTTTCAAAGACATTTGGCGGAGTAAGTACTTCTGAAGTTTCAATAAATAAAATCTTATCATTAAATAGTGTAATATCTGGAAAATACGGTGTCCCCCTTAATTTGTCCAATGTTTCAAAACATCCACCAATCAACCTTCCAGAAATAGTTTCATCTCCCTGAATATGCATATACCCAGGTATTTTAAGAATGGTTCTTTCTAGATCTTTATTCTTCTTCTCCCACTTTAACCCATGCTTTCGAGTATAAAACGAGGGTTTTATGAAACCTAATGGGTAAGGGTAATTAATCAATTGAAATAAGGAATCTAGTGTATATTGATCTAAATTCACATTTTCTGCAAAGTCCGTTAACAACGCCGGACCATAAAAAGTAGTTAGTCCTAGCTGATTTAAGTGTAGATGTAAAGCAGTGATATCTGAGTACCCGATAAATATTTTAGGATTTTTTATGATTATACTATCATCTAAATAAGGAATAATTTTTTCAGAGTCATTGCCACCAATGGTACACAAAATCGCTTTAATTTCCGGGTTATTAAAAGCTGCCATAAGTGATTTGGCACGCATTTCAGGATTATAATAATTCCATTTTATATCTCTTAACGCATTTGGCATCACTTGGACACGATATCCTAACTTTTTAATGTTCGAAATCGCAACTTTTGTTCGCCATATGATTTCTTCTTCTCCAGCAAGCCCTGATGACGGCGCAACAATTGCTATAGTATCCCCTTTTTCTAACCGTTTCGCTAACACATTCCATCCCCTCCAATATCTATTACCAAAGTGCCCTTACACTAGTTGTGACATAGGTTGCTCCATTTTCAATGGCTTGATCAATTTCTTCTTGCGTTTCAATTAATCCACCCGCTATGACCGAAGCTCCTGTTTTTTCATATATTTGATGAATCACTTTATTGGCGATACCAGGTAAAACTTCAACAAAATCGGGTTGTAAGCGTTCGATTAACTCAATACTTCTCGTTAAAGCGTGACTATCTATAATGAACACTCTAAAAATAGTAACCACACCCAGAGATTTCGCTTTTTTAATCACTTTAGCTTTCGTTGAGACAATGCCTTTTGGTCGATAAGTCTGAATGAGATACTCAGTGGCATATTCATCATGACTCATTCCTTTAATTAAATCGATATGGACAAATGGTTGTAATTGATGGCGTTTAATTAAATCCATCGTTGCCTTTAAATGACCAATATGTGTATCTAACAGCACGCACGTATCATAATCTGTTTCTATTAATTTCTCTAAGTCTTTCATGGAACGTATCGCAGGTAATATGTGTTTGTTCATGTATCACTTCTTCCCTCACATTTCAATTTATTGCACTCTTTTGAATAAGCGTTCTAATTCATAATTTGTAAAGTTAATAATAATCGGACGACCATGTGGACAGGTAAATGGGTCTTGCATTTGACTAAGTTGATTGATTAAGTCAGCCATTTCTTCATTTTTTAGATAGTGATTTGCCTTAATAGACTTTTTACAACTCATCATAATGGCCGCTTCTTCTCTAAATTTAGCTATATTTACTTTTTTATGTTCTAAAACATACTCAATGAGATCCTTAATAATATCCTCAACCTCTTCTTTTGGAAACCATACTGGATAACTACTCACAATATAGTCATGTCCTCCAAACGGTTCTAAGAAAATGCCCGCTTTTGAAAGTTCATCCATGTATTGTTCTATCGTATATTGTTCATCTTTTGAAAAATTAAAGGTTAACGGAATTAACAAGTTTTGGTTTTCATTTTCAGTTTCGCCTATTTTTTCTCTAAAGTATTCATATTTTATTCTTTCTTGCGCAGCGTGTTGGTCAATTAAAAACATCCCTTCATCGTTTTGAGCAATGATATAAGTGCCATGTACTTGACCCACCACTTCCATGTAAGGTACACGTCTTCGAGGTTCTTCTTGATGACTATTGGACACTGCACTACTCGATGAATCGAATACCTCGTTCTCAGCTGTTGGATTAGTTGCAGAATCCTCATTTAACATTTCATTTAATACATCATGTTGTGCAGTTTGAAATGATGTTTGATCGTCTGATTGAGATGGTCTCGTTTCTGTTTTGTTATATTCTGCTTGGTCTTCTGCCACTTCTGAATCATGCTGGTTGTCTCGTTCATCTTGCTCTGATGATTGTTGTTTTTGTTCAGCATCAAATTGAATTTTCTGTTGCTCAAATTGATGCAATACTTTCTTCGGTTGATGCTTATCTTTAAGGTCATTGTTTGGAATTAATATTTTGTCTTTGAAAGCTTCTTGAATCTTTTGCACAATAAGTTGATATAATTGCTCTTCTTTCGACAGTCTCACTTCTAATTTTGTAGGATGTACGTTTACATCGACTAATATTGGGTCCATTTTAATGTTTAGATAAACGATTGGAAAACGCCCAATCATCAATAACGTATGGTAACCTTCGACAACTGCTTTGTTTAACACAAAATTTTTGATGTAACGGCCGTTGATAAATAGTGAGATATAGTGCCGATTACTTCGAGAATGCTCAGGTTTCGCAACAAATCCTTCAATTTGATAATCGCTCGTTTCACCTTCAATGTGCACTAAATCTTTAGCTACCTTCATACCATAAATTTCTGCCATCACTTCATTTGTTCGACCAGAGCCATTTGTTCTTAATATCACTTTGTCGTCATTTGTTAATGACATCCGAATGTGAGGGTGACTCATTGCCATACGATTGACAATATCGGTAATTTTACCTAATTCCGTATATAAACTTTTAATATATTTTAAACGCGCGGGCGTATTGTAAAATAATGAATCAACGCGTATATCTGTACCTTGTCGTGCTTTTGCAGGTTTATGTTCTAAAATTTTACCATTTTCAGCATACACCTCGTAGCCATTGATGCCATCAGGCGATGTTTGAAGTGTCACTTTTGCGACAGAAGCAATACTTGCTAATGCTTCTCCGCGAAAACCTAACGTGCGCACGTGAAATAAGTCTTCATCTTCCTTTAATTTACTTGTCGCATGACGATGAAATACAAGATTTAAGTCATCTTCTAATATTCCTGACCCATTATCTACAATACGAATGGATTGAATACCTGATTCTTTAACTTCTATATTAATTTCGCTTGCGCCTGCATCTATACTATTTTCAAGTAATTCTTTGACCACAGAACTTGGACGTTCTACGACTTCGCCTGCCGCAATTTTATTAGCTAATGATGTTTGGAGTTCTTTAATTTTCCCCATGCTAATCACCTTCTAATTTAATTGATTTTGTAATTCACTCAATTTCACTAACGCCTCAATTGGAGTCATTTGAGATAAGTTTAAGGCTTTAATTTCTTGTTCAATCTTACTATCTTTTTCGTCCTCATCAAATAAATCAAATGTAGGTTGATCATATTGTGTTTCAGACGCTTCTGAGATATGGTTTACTGAACTGTCCTCTGTTTCATTTTGAGATGTTGAAGCTTCATTTGATGCCATTACATGGTGCTCTGATTGTTCAAACGTATCCAAAATGACTTGCGCTCGATCAATAACTGGTTGTGGTAAATTGGCTAACTTTGCAACTTGAATACCATAACTATGTTCAACTGCCCCATCCTTTACTTTATGCAAAAAGATCAGTTCACCTTTATGCTCATTCGCAGCTACATGTACGTTTTTTAACGTATTCAATGTCTCTTCCAAAGCGGTTAACTCATGGTAATGTGTCGAAAAGAGCGTTTTAGCTTGAGATGTATGCGCTACATATTCAATCATCGCTTGCGCAAGTGCTAGACCATCATACGTTGATGTACCTCTACCAATTTCATCAAAAATAATTAAACTGTCAGCAGTCGCATATTGAAGTGCTTTTTGCGCTTCAAGCATTTCTACCATAAAGGTACTTTGACCAGAAACCAAATCATCCGCTGCACCAATGCGCGTAAAAATTTGATCAAATACAGGTAACACTGCTGACTGACAAGGGACGAAAGCGCCCATTTGAGCCATAATACTAATAATCGCAACTTGTCTCATATAAGTTGACTTTCCTGACATATTAGGACCTGTAATTAAGTATATTGCCGTATTTTGATCCAAACGACAATCATTCGGTACATAATCATTATAGTCCATAACGCGTTCTACAACTGGATGACGAGAATCGACCAATTCTAATGTTTTATCATCACTGAAGGTTGGGCGCACGTAATTATAGCGCTGTGCAATTTCTGAAAAACTTTGTAAACAGTCTAGTTCAGATATAATTTTAGCTTGTTGTTGTAATTTTGATGTAAATGTTTTAACGTACTCTCTTAATTCTGTAAATAATTGGTATTCTAATTCTACAGCTTTATCTTCTGCACCTAGTATGATTGCTTCTTTTTCTTTAAGTTCATCTGTAATGAAACGTTCAGAGTTAGAAAGTGTTTGTTTTCGTTCGTAACCAAATGCTTCTGGATCAAATTGAGAAAGGTGCGTTCTTGTGATTTCAATATAGTAACCAAATACTTTGTTAAAACTAATTTTTAGTGATTTGATGCCCGTCCGTTCTCTTTCTTTTGCTTGTAAAGACGCTAACCATTTTTTACCATTTTTTGAGGCATCTATATATTCATCTAATTGATCATTGTAACCTGTTTTAAATAATCCACCCTCTTTAACGGACAACGGCGGTTCATTAACGAGACTTGACTCGAGCGTTTGCAATAAATCATCTAATGGTTCTAAAGCGTTAAAATGTGCGATGGATTCGTGCTCAATCGATTGTAATAACGCTTTAATTGAAGGTATGTGCGCAATCGAATGTTTTAATTGGACCAAATCTTTAGCGTTAACATTGCCATAGCTAACACGCCCTACCAAACGTTCAATATCATATACTTCTGTTAGGTAATCACGTAACGTATCTCTTTCAATAAATGCATTTAAAAATTGTTCCACAGCATCGTGTCGTTTGATAATCTCTTTCGGTTGAATTAATGGGCGATCAATCCATTGTTTTAATCGTCTTGCCCCCATTGGAGTTTTCGTCTGATCCATTAACCATAGCAAAGTTCCCTTTTTAGACTTGAGACGAATACTTTCGGTCAGCTCTAAGTTTCGTTTCGCATAAAAATCCATCTTCATGTAATTTAAAGATTCATAGACTTTTACTTGTTCAATATGAGATAAATCTCTTTTTTGGGTATCATAAATATAATCTAATACCATTTGAACAGCATTATACATCATCGTATCATCGACTATGTCATTCACACTGTAGGTTTCATCAGAAATGGATTTTTGTAATGTAATCGTTTCAGTCACTGTATTGAGTTGACGTTGTAAAGACTCGCTTAGTGACTCGTTTATCACAATTTCATTTGGTTTAATCGTCGTTATTTCATTGATGAGTACGCTCTCATCTGGACATTTCGTTACTTTAAGTTCACCTGTTGAAACATCACAGTAGCTGATCGCATAGGCATCACCTTGAATTAAACTTAAAATATAATTGTTTTGCGTATCATCCACGCCACCTTTTTCCATGACCGTACCCGGTGTAACAATACGTACAACTTCACGTTTCACCATTCCTTTAACTTGACGCGGATCTTCCATTTGTTCACATATTGCGACTTTAAAACCATTTTGAATGAGCGTATCTATGTATCGATCAGCTGAATGAAATGGCACACCAGCCATAGGGATAGGATTTTCTTTTTTAGCATCTCTTTTGGTTAATGTAATTTCTAAAATGCGAGAAGCGGTAATCGCATCATCAAAAAAGAGTTCATAAAAATCCCCTAATCTAAAAAACAATAAGGCATCTTCATGCTCTGCTTTAATATCAAGGTATTGTCTCATCATTGGCGTTACATTTGACATTTTCTCACAATCCTTTTTACTTACTTATATTGAATGAGTCTATTTTACCAAAATTTCAATGAATCAACGACTCTTTGTATAAATTATATCTTTTTTATATACATCTTTTAAACTAGAATGACAACTCAAAAAAACTCCCGTATGACTTGTCTCTTCTTCGTTTATATTCACAAACGAAATAAAGACCGAAAGTATATATTGTACCTTCAGTCTTTACTCGTAAACTTTATGTTTTAGTGTTAAACCAGTTTAATAAATTTCGTTTTTTTAATATCAATAGTAAAACATAACTAATTACCGCACCAATTAAACTTGATACGATAAATACAGCCATTAATGGCTTAATTAAAAAGTTGTCAAAATTCAATAACCAAGCAATAGGCATACAAACCAAACTACCTATAATGCCTGTACCGATGACTTCTCCTAGCGCTGCTACAAAAAGATGTCTATTGACATAATAGAACAAACTAGCGAGTAGCACACCAATCATACTGCCAGGAAAAGCAAACACTGAGCCAGTTCCAAAAATGATACGAATCAATGAAGATAAGAAGGCTTGTGCAAGCCCATACCAAGGTCCCAATAACACAGCACTGAGTACATTCACAAAGTGTTGAACAGGTGCTGCTTTAATGGGTCCAATTGGAATGACAATTATTGAACTTAATATAACGTTTGCTGCTATAAAAAGCGCAGTAAGTGTTAACTTTTTTGTTTTCATCGTTATGACTCCTTATCTTCAAATAGTGTCGTATCACTATTTTCTTGAAGTCGCTGATACAATGTTTTTGTAATGAGTTGCAACAATTCATTTGTTTCATTTTGAGCTTCACGAAATTGGTTAACAATCGGAATCTCATCTATATCTGATTTAATAGCATTAATACTATCTTCAGACTGTTGATAAGCTACAGGTTTATTGTAGTTTTGAAAATTAACAGATTGTTTTTGCGAGCGTTTTAAATGATTCATATAATGCTTTAAACGCTCATTCTCATGAACACGTTTCTCAATTAATTGGTAATTTTGAACCATTTCTAATTGATGTATATGCTCTGATAACTGCTTTGTTGCACTGATAACATCATCACGACTATACAATTTATCCATCTATGGTGTCACCATAGCTGCTTCACTTACACCGACAAACTCGCCATTTAATGAATATTGTTTTGCTTCTGTAATTTTAACATCTACTATTTTTCCAATAACTGAGCGTGGTGCACGGAAGTTTACTAATTTATTTTTCTCAGTATATCCTGCTAAAACTTCTTCATCTTTTTTACTTGAACCTTCACAAAGTACACGTACCGTTTCGCCTTCGTATTGACTTAATGCATTAGCAGAGTACTCTCCAACAAGTTTGTTAAGACGTTGTAAGCGATCTTTTTTCACTTCAGTTGGAACATTATCTTTCATTTTAGCAGCCGGTGTACCATCACGTTGAGAGTATAAGTAAGTGTAAGCATGTTCGAATCCAACTTCTTCATATAAAGTCATTGTTTCTTGGAACTGTTCTTCTGTTTCATTTGGATAACCTACAATAATATCTGTTGTTAATGCCACATCAGGGATGGCTTCTTTAATTCTTGATACTAAATCAAGATAACTTTCTCTTGTATATTTACGTCCCATAATCTTAAGTACTTGATTATTTCCTGACTGAACTGGTAAATGGATATGTGGCACAATATTACCACCATTTGCTATAACTTCAATCATGCGATCAGTGAAGTCCCATGGATGACTTGTTGTAAAACGTACGCGAGGAATATCAATTTTAGAAATATCCTCTAATAAATCACCTAAGCCATATTCCATATCTTCTAAGTCTTTACCATATGAGTTAACGTTTTGCCCTAATAATGTAATTTCTTGGTAACCTTGTCTTGCTAAATCTCGTACTTCATCGATAATATCTTGTGGACGACGGCTTCTTTCTTTACCACGCGTAAATGGAACAATGCAATACGTACAGAATTTATCGCAACCATACATAATATTAACCCATGCTTTAATTTGGCCATCTCGTACTTTAGGTAAGTTTTCAATCACGTCGCCTTCTTTTGACCAAACTTCAACAACCATGGCTTTAGATAAATAGGCTTCTTCTAATATTTCTGGTAAACGATGAATGTTATGTGTTCCAAAAATCATATCCACATTTTGATAAGATTTTAAAATTTTATTGACAACAGACTCTTCTTGAGACATACATCCGCATACACCTATTAAACAATCTGGGCGTTCTTGTTTAATATGTTTTAAGTTGCCAATTTCACCAAATACTTTATTTTCTGCATTTTCACGAATGGCACATGTATTCAGTAAAATAACATCCGCTTCATTGATATCGTCTGTTGCTGTATATCCTAATGCTGTAAAAATACCAGCCATTACTTCTGTATCATGCGCATTCATCTGACAACCATATGTTTTAATTAAAAAGGTACGACCTTTACCCATACCGCGGTATTTTTCATCAATTTGGAAATCTCTATTGTATTGTACTTCTTCCTTACCACGTTTTTTGGCTTCTTTAAGACTTGGGGGTTGATAAACGTGTTCAAACTCGAAGTACTGACTATAATCTTTTTCTTCTTTTTTATTGCGATTGGCTAAAACGTCTATCGTTCCAGCTTTTCTTTGTTCCTCATTCACATGCAAAACCCTTTCTGCCCATATATCATTAGTACATTATATTAAAAAACAGTAAAAAGTGCAAAGTGGGATGATAGATTTTCATAAATTAGTAAAATATCTTTAGTGAAGGTCCTCGTCGTACTTACCTGTTAACGTTTCAATCGAAATCCCTTCAGGTACATGATAGAATTTCACTTGACTAATAATGCTAGGCACCTCTAATTCCACCATGCGTTCATTTATTTTCTGAATAAGTATTAAAAGCTCACTCATCTCACCTTCAATTGTCGTTTCTAGAGCACCTACTCTATGTTTTAACCCTGACGCATCAATGATTTGAATCGCTTCATCAACATATGGAATGACATCTTTTCCATTAGGTGTTTGCGGAATGACTTGAATACTCATTAACGTATTATTCATTTTATATCCTCCTTATTTTACGAGATAAGTTATTTTTAATTTTAAATAAAAAAGGCTAATAGTGAACACATTAGTCAACTATTCAACATCGTGTGTTCACCACTAACCTTAAATCATTATTTATACAAATTGTTGTGTTAGTTCATTAAATTGTGATTCATCAATATTTAAATCTTGATGTGCAAGTGGTGTTTCTCCAAGTTCTTCAATTTGAGATTCATAAGATGGTGTTGTGGTATCTTGATAAATAATCCCTTTTAACAATGATTCATGTTCTAATACGGTATGAATCGCTTTTTGTTTATCAGTTACATCGTAGTCTTCAATATCATCTACTGATGTTAGGTTTTCTTTAAACCAATCGTAAGTGTTCACTTTATTGTAAGTTACACATGGTGAAAAGACATTTACGAATGAAAAACCGTCGTGATTGATTGCATCTTCAATCATTTTAGTCAGCGCTTTAATATCACTTGAAAATCCTTGCGCTACGAATGTTGCTCCAGATGATAAGGCTAACTCTAAAGGCGCAACATTTTGTTCGATACTGCCCTTAGGTGTTGTTTTTGTAATAAAACCTGGTGCTGATGACGGTGATGTTTGACCTTTTGTTAATCCATAAATTTGGTTATCCATGACGATATAAGTGATGTTCATATTTCGACGAAGCGCATGAATTGTATGTCCCATTCCGATCGCATATCCGTCACCGTCACCGCCTGAAGCAATAACAGTTAAATCGCGGTTAGCCATTTTAACACCTTGCGCTAAAGGTAATGCACGGCCATGAATTGCATGGACACCGTATGAATTTACGTAACCAGATAAACGACCAGAACAACCAATTCCTGTAATCAATGCAACTTCTTCTGGTTCAAGTCCCACATTTGCTGCAGCTTTTTGAATAGCAGCTTGAACTGAGAAATCACCACAACCAGGACACCAGTTAGGTTTAACGTTATTTCTAAAGTCTTTAAATGTAGCCAATTACATTCTCTCCTTTAACGAATTTAAGATTTCTTGACCTTTCGTTTCAATTTCTTTTGGTAAAAATGGTGTGCCATCGTATTTCGTTTGATTTACAAGTTTGTCACCTAATACCACATTCATTTTGATAATATTGGCAAGTTGTCCTTGATAGTTATGTTCCACTACAACTACTTTTTCAGCTCTATCTACAGCATCTTGAATTGTTTGGCTTGGGAACGGGTGAAGTTGACGAATTTGAAGATGTTCGATTTGATGACCTTCTTCTTCTAATCGAGCCGTACCTTCTTGAATAGCGCCTTTTGTGGAAACAAAACCTAAATAAAGAATATCTGCATTATCGTATTTTAGTTCACCTTCAACCGGTTTATCTATCAATAAGTGTTCTGTTTTACGCATACGTTTTTCCATTTGATTTTGACGATTATCAGCCGCTTCACTAGGTTTTCCTTCTTCATTGTGTTCTACACCAGTTACATGGTGAATACCACCTTTAACGCCAGGGATTGGTCGCGGTGAAACGCCTGATTCTGTTAAAGCGTAGCGTTTAAAGTATCCTTTATCATCTTCTTCACGATCGATTGTTTCTGTGATTGTTGAACCGCGTTTAATATCAATTTTATTGTAATCTAAGTTTTTAACAGTTTGTTTACCTAATGAAAGTTGTAAATCACTTAGAATAATAACTGGACATTGATATTGCTCCGCTAAATTAAATGCTTTAATAGTTAAATAGAATGCATCTTCAGCATCAGTTGGTGCAACAACAATTTTTGGAATATCACCATGCGTACCGTAAATCATTTGCATTAAATCAGATTGCTCTTGTTTTGTTGGTAATCCTGTAGAAGGACCGCCTCGTTGTGTATTGACAATCACTAATGGCGTTTCAGTCATACCTGATAAACCAATAGATTCCATCATTAATGATAAACCAGGACCCGCCGATGCTGTAAATGCGCGAACACCTGCATAGTTTGTACCAATTGCCATTGTAGCAGCTGCAATTTCATCTTCCGTTTGAATAACAGTACCGCCAACTTTTGGTAAATTATCAATCATGTATTCCATAATTTCAGAAGCTGGTGTAATTGGATAAGCAGACATAAAACGTGCGCCACCTGAAATGGCACCTAATCCAATCGCATCATTACCAATCATATAAAGGTGAGGTACGCCTTCACTTTGTTCAAGTTCAAAATCACCAGTTGTTGTTGACAATTCATCTTGCATCATTTGATAGCCTTCATTCATCGCTTGAATATTTAATTCAACAACCTTTTCGCCTTTTTTCATAAACATATTTGATACTAAATCTTTAAAAGTATCAGTGTCTAAGTGCATTAATGCCGCCGTCGCACCAATGGCTACCATGTTTTTCATTAAAGTAGTACCTAATTCTTTAGCTTTTTCTGTAAATGGTAAGCTAATTAATTGTGCTTTACATGTATCAGGTTTTTCAGGTTTTGCTTTACTATCAGCTAAAATGACACTATCTTCCCGCATTTCGTAGTGATTTAATTCGATGGTTTCTTGGTCAAACGCGACAAGTATATCTAAATCATCACTAATGGCATGTACAGGAGTAGTTGATACACGAATTTTATTATTAGTATGGCCGCCTTTAATTCGGCTAGAAAAGTGACGGTATCCATATAAATAGTATCCTTTTCGGTTCATAGCAGTTGCGAAGATTTCACCTGTAGATTCAATCCCCTCACCTTGTTGTCCACCGACTTTCCATGATACTTGAGATTTCATAGATTTAGCCTCCTACACGTTGAATTCACTCAATATCATAACAAAATAATCCATTATTTTCCTTAAAAACAATGGATTATAGCAATTTTCATACTAATGGACGATAATTAAGACCATTCAGTATTACGTTATTATTCAAATGGGTGATCATCATTAATTAAAATACGTTCGATATGTTTAGCTGTGCCATCTTCATTAATATCTACAATGACACCCGACAATACACCACGCCCTTCATCCGGGATAACATGTCGTTGGGGCAAACTTGTAATAAAACGCGTAATGACTTCCTCACGATTGATCCCTAAAATACCATCGTAGTATCCTGTCATTCCTACATCAGTAATATACGCTGTACCTTGATTAAGAATGCGTTCATCTGACGTTTGAATGTGTGTATGGGTACCTACTACAGCACTAGCTCTTCCATCAAGATACCAACCCATCGCATTTTTTTCAGAAGTCGTTTCGGCATGAAAATCTACAAATATATAGTCTGTTTCTTTTTGAGCTTCTTTGATGAGTCGGTCCGCTGTTTTAAACGGATCATCAATATCCGCCATAAAGCTGCGACCTTGTAAATTAATTACAGCAAGTTGTTTATCATTGATTTTAATAATTCTCATACCTACTCCAGGTGCTTCGTCTGGAAAGTTAGCAGGTCGAACCATACGCGTCGCATCACCAATGAATTCATAGATTTGTCTTTGACCGTACGTATGATTTCCCATTGTGATAAAATCAACGCCTTCACGTAACAATTGTTTATATATTTTTTCGGTTAATCCTTTACCGTGGGCTGCATTTTCAGCATTCACAATGGTTACTGTTGGGCGGTAGCGTTGCTTTAATTTTGATAAGTAATCTGATAAAGTTTCGCGTCCTACCTTTCCTACAATATCTCCAATAAATAAGATTCTCATTTTAGTTACGTCCTCTCTAATGAAAGTCTCTTCATCAATTCCTTAATCATTATATCATGTGAACTGATGTCACAATACTTTCGTTTACATTTATCTATTTTATCTTTTTGAAATAGGTTGTCAATTGTTGAAAAGCAATAATATATTTATTAGAATCGCCCTTTTATATCTCTTAAGATTATACTCATACACATTTAAAAGTTTTAAAATAAACACATTCAATGATTAATCAAAGCTTAACTAGGGTATTGCCATTAATAAAGAGATTGAGATTTTGATACAAAGATGCGGAATTCATCAATTATGTCTCAAGCTCAATTACTATAATCTAGGAGATGTTTTTTACTTTATGTCTATTAATATTGATCCAGAAAAATTCGCTGAACTCGTAGTCAGTGCAAATCCTTCAAAAGAAAAGGAACCTGAAGATATTGCTAAAGAAAGTATTGAATTATATATTCATGCGTATCATATCGCTGAACGTTATACTAGCATTTCTTCTAATAACATGGATACTTCAGGTACTTTAAAAGAGTTACGTGAAACAGATTTAGGACTTTGTAATGAACAACATCAATAACATACACTATAAATAAACATATTTAACACTAAAACAAGGTGGCACATCAACATTTGTTTGATGTGCCACCTTGTTTTACTTTTTAATTACCATATGCTTATTTAGCATATTCAATTGCTCTTGTCTCACGAACAACTGTCACTTTAATATGTCCTGGATATTGAAGTTCACTTTCAATTTGCTTTTTAATATCATGTGCTAAACGATGTGATTTTAAATCATCTATTACATCAGGGGTTACAATAACGCGAATTTCACGTCCAGCTTGAATAGCAAATGCCTTTTCAACCCCATCATGATTTTCAGAAATTTCTTCAAGTCGCTCTAAACGTTTAATATAATTTTCTAAAGTTTCTTTACGTGCACCTGGACGTGCAGCTGATAAAGCATCTGCTGCAGCAACTAAAATGGAAATGATATTATTTGGCTCAACATCTCCATGATGAGAATGAATAGCATTAATCACTGTTTCAGATTCGTTATATTTTTTAGCTAATTCCACACCAATTTCGACATGGCTACCTTCTACTTCGTGATCAATGGCTTTACCAATATCATGTAGTAAACCAGCACGTTTAGCCAATGTCACATCTTCGTTGAGTTCAGCTGCTAACATGCCTGTTAAATGTGCAACTTCTATAGAGTGTTTTAAAACGTTTTGACCATAACTTGTTCGATAATGCATTCTACCTAAAATTTTAATTAAGTCTGGATGCATATTGTGCACATTGAGTTCAAACGTAGCATGTTCTCCCGCTTCTCGGATAATTTCATCCACATCTTTTCTAGCTTTTTCAACCATATCTTCAATTCGACCAGGATGAATTCGACCATCAGAAACTAAATTAATTAAAGCAGTTTTTGCAATTTCACGACGAATTGGATCAAAACCTGATAAGATAACTGCTTCAGGTGTATCATCAATGATTAAATCAATACCTGTTAAAGTTTCTAATGTACGGATGTTTCGACCTTCACGCCCTATAATGCGACCTTTCATTTCATCGTTAGGTAAATTAACCACTGAAACGGTAGATTCTGATGTATGGTCAGCAGCGAATCGTTGAACAACCGTCGCTAATAGTTCTTTTGCATTTTGATTTACTTTTTCTTTAGCTTCACGTTCTTTTTCTTTTACCAATGCAGCAATATCATGTGACAATTCTTCTTCAACACGTGATAACTGTTCTTCACGTGCTTCTTCTTGCGTGAGACCGGAGATGCGTTCTAATTCTTGTTCGTGTTTCATTATTAATGATTGCACACTTGTCTCTTTTACATCTACTTGTTGTTGTCTCTCTTCAAGTTTGGATTCCTTGTCTTCCAAAATCTCATCTTTTTTATCAAGTAAATCAGATTTTCGGTCTAAGTTCTCCTCCTTTTGAAGCAGTCGGGACTCTTGTTTTTGAAGTTCACCACGTCGTTCGCGCAGTTCTCCTTCTGTCCGTTCTCGAAGTGCTTGATTTTCTTCTTTTGCTTCGATTAACTTTTCTTTTTTCAGATTTTCTGCTTCTTTATTCGCTTGTTCAATAATGTCCTCAGCTGTACTTTTAGTTTGTACTAGCTTTTGATGGATCATATTTTGAGCAATCAAATATCCTACAACAACGCCTAGAATAATCCCCAATAAAATGAGTAAGAGGCTTAATAAATTCACACAAACACCTCCTTTTTCTAGGGTTTCTTCTGTATGTCAAACATGTATATGATTATATGAATTAAATAAGAATCATACAATTTTAATTGTACGTTTTGAAACACTAAAAATCAAGGTTTGTGACATTGTCGCTCTAAAAATATCAAAAATCAATTAAATTCACTTCTACCTCATCTGTCATCCTCCAAATAACCAATCATAGAGACTGGCTTCGTATAAGTGCTTTAAAAAACGGTTAGTGAGTCACTCACCAACCGTTCAAAACTGATAATCTATCACTTATCGCACTTACTCATCAAATAAAGTTTGATTATCTTCTTCTTGTTTTGTTTCCTCTACATCGCCGTCGAATATACCTAATTTTTCACGTATTTGACGGTCAATATCATCTTCAATTTGAGGATTTTCTCGTAAGAATTGCTTAACATTCTCTTTACCTTGACCCATACGTTCTCCATTGTAAGAGTACCAAGCACCAGACTTATCAACGATATCATGTTGAACACCTAAATCAATAAGCTCTCCTTCTCTTGAAATACCTTTACCGTACATAATATCAACTTCTGCCACTTTAAATGGTGGTGCTACTTTGTTTTTAACAATTTTAATTTTTGTACGGTTACCTACAATATCTTGTCCTTGTTTTAATTGCTCAGCACGTCGTACTTCTAGGCGCACTGAACTATAGAATTTCAATGCACGACCACCAGGTGTTGTTTCAGGGTTACCGAACATTACGCCAACTTTTTCACGAATTTGGTTAATGAAGATAGCCGTTGTTTTAGATTTAGATATCGCAGCCGACAATTTACGTAATGCTTGAGACATTAAACGAGCTTGTAAGCCGACATGCGCATCTCCCATTTCACCTTCAATTTCAGCTTTAGGTGTCAATGCTGCTACAGAGTCGACAATTACAATATCAACTGCGCCACTTCTAACGAAAGCCTCTGCAATTTCAAGACCTTGTTCACCATGGTCAGGTTGCGATAAATATAAGTTATCGATATCTACTCCTAGTGCTTCAGCATATACAGGGTCCAATGCGTGCTCGGCATCGATAAATGCAGCGACACCGCCATTTTTTTGAACTTCGGCAATAGCGTGTAACGCAACCGTCGTCTTACCAGAACTTTCTGGACCATATACTTCTATGATACGACCTTTAGGGTAACCACCTACACCTAGAGCGTGGTCTAATGTAACTGAACCACTTGATACACTAGAAACACGGCGATCTTTATTGTCACCTAGTTTCATAACTGCACCTTTACCAAATGATTTTTCCATATTTTTTATGACAGTATCTAATGCTTTTTGACGTTCATTATCCAATTGCGAACCTCCTAAATATCATAATTACGTATTAACTTATATATTACTATACAGGGTATGAAATAAAAATACAACTCATAAACGAATATTTGTTCGTATTTTTATGGTGTATTTTTCTCATTTTTCGAACACACGTACTCTCTAAAACCATCATTTTACATGTTAATTCAATCTTTTAACCAATTTAACCAACGTATCATAACATAATTTTGACTTCTATCACGTTTAATATGTCGTTCATTAGATAACTTAAATGTTTCTATTGTTAAGCAATCATCTTTTGATAAAAAGCCTACAAATACTGTATTTTCTTTTGTTAAAATACTGATGGCTTGATCGGAATGGAATAATTGTTTGACCAATTGACAACTCATTTCCAGTTGCGCTTCCATTTCAAATTGTTGATTGATAAATGTTGGGTGATGTAGTAAATAGCCTTTAATTAATTGATGATCTTTTACGGCTTTTAATCTAGCGTTTAATAATCCTTCTGTTACACCATCATAAATTGCGACCGTTTGGGATTGGTATTGTAAAACAGCCGCTTCTGGTGTGATATTGTCAGAACCATAATAATACTGGCCTACACGCTCTAAAATAGTTTGTTTGACAGGCTTTATTAAGGCCTTACACGCTTCTATGGAGGAACCATTAGCCGTCAAACGAATCGTGACTTCGTGTGAACCAGCGAGTGGCGCAATGGTAGGATTACTTTGTGTGTCAATTAAATCCATTAATTCTGTTTCAATTTGGGACTCACCGATACCACAAAAACGCAATACTTCAGAGTGAATAGTTTGAGTATCTTTTTTTAAATATGGCATCAAATGATTAGTAACCATTGGCTTCATTTCTCTTGGTGGCCCAGGCAACATTACAACATGATTTGCGTCAGTTTCAATATACATACCAGGTGCCATACCTACTTCATTTGGTAACACCTTAGAACCTTCTATAACAAGCGCTTGCTGTTTATTATTCGGTGTCATTGTTTTATCCTGATCTCTAAAATATTTTTCAATATACTTTAAAGCTTCTTGATCAGTGACTAATGATTTATTAAGCACTTGAGCAATGGTTTGTTTGGTTAAATCGTCCTTAGTCGGGCCTAATCCACCAGAAAATACGACTAAATCAAATTGTGCTAACGCTTTTTGTGTGACTTGATATAACCGTTCAGGATTATCACCAACTACAATGTGTTCTTTAACGTGGTACCCCACTTCATTAAATTGCTTTGATAGAAACTGCGCATTCGTGTTAGTAATTTGACCTAACAGCAGTTCTGAACCTACTGCAATAATACATACATCCATATCTCATCACCCTTAATCCTAATTTTAAGCGAAAAAAGAGCCTTAAAACAAAATATTACTGTTTGATTCATAGGTGCTACACCATTTCGAGGTTGCAGTATCATACATATCTCAACCTCGAAACGCTTTAGAGTAGCTCATAACCTGTCACAATACTACTTTGTTTAAGCCTCTTTTAAATTATTGTTTACGATCTTGTAAAAACACATCTTTACCTTTGTAGAAGTATTCAATGCCAGATAATACAGTGAAAAATACACCGACATATAATAGAATTTGACCAATTGAAAAGCCTAACCATTGACTAAATGGATCTCCTACTAAGATAAAAATTAAAGCGATCATAGTGACGGCTGTTTTTATTTTACCCAATTGTCCTGCCGCACTAACAAAACCTTGTTCTATTTGTAATAAACGCAGTCCGGTCACTGCAAATTCTCTCGCGATAATAATAATCGCGACTACTGAGCTTGTTAATTGTAGTTCCACTAAAACAATAAGCGCTGCAGATACTAATAATTTATCAGCTAATGGGTCTAAAAATTTCCCCATATTTGTTACTAATTGCCATTTACGAGCAAGGTAACCATCCACAAAGTCACTTAAGGAAGCTACAATAAAAATAATGCCACTTATTAAAAATTCAATTCGCACTGATTGACCACCTAAAAATTCAACTTGGCCAAATCCAAAATCAACCAATGCAAATACCATAAATACCGGAATTAAAATGACACGAAATACTGTAATTTGATTAGGTATATTCATCTTTCTTCCTCTTTTCATCTCTTTAACCTATTACATTATTATACCATAATTGTTAATATGGCCCAAAGCACTATCGTCACAATAACAAAAGCACCAATAATTAAAGAGAGTTGCTTTATATCATTATCTTCATTTCGATAAGCTACCATTTTATCATCATTCAATTGCACTAGTGCTTGTTGAACATCTTTTTGCGTATCTGGAAGCTCTTCTTCATGAGATTTTAATAACTGTTTTCCATCTGTATTGACAGCATGGGCATATTTCATAATTAATCCTGGCACGTAATTTGCGTTGTTTAACGAAGTGAAATCATTTTTCTCTATATGTACGAGCGTCTCTCGTTGAATATGAGTTCGTTTTTCTAACTCGTTTAAGGTCATACCTAAACGCTCTCTTTTAGTTTTTAAGACCTCACCTATTTGTTTCAAAGCCATTTCACTCCTTCATTAAAATCCAAAATCATTGCCAAAACCATCGCCAAAGCCACCAAATGGATCTCCAAAATCTAAATTATTTTTACTTTTCACTGTTTTTTGTTTCATATCCTCATACTCTATCTTTTGATCTTCATCTGCTCTCAATTCAATAATGTAATCAAAATCATCTAATATATAATCACTTGTTTCTACAAACAGATCTGGGTGCTCAACTACTTTGACTGAAGGTAAAGTCATCACTTCGTTAACCAATTCTTGATGTTTAGGATTACGTTCTCTCGCAGTTACTGCACCATCTATAATATAAACGTGATTTTTATCATATTCTCCTTTAATTAAAGAACTACGTACAGTTTGTTTAATCAATGTAGAACTGATAAACAGCCACTTTTTATGCGCAGATACACTACCAGCGACTATGGATTCTGTTTTACCAACACGAGGCATACCACGTATACCAATTAATTTATGTCCTTCTTCTTTAAAAATCTCTGCCATAAAGTCGACTAATAACCCTAAGTCATCACGTTCAAAACGAAAGATTTTTTTATCTTCTTTATCTTGTTTAACAAAACGACCATGACGTACAGCTAATCGATCTTTTAATTGTGGTTCACGCAATACGCGTAACGTGATATCGTCTATTTCATTTAATATAGCCTCAAATCGTTTTACCTTTTCAGGGTTATCCGACTTAATAATAAAAGCTCTGATTGATTTATCGATACCATTAATCGTACCGATATTAATCCCCATCATACCTAATAAACTAGAGACATCTCCTAGTAATCCTTCACGGTTAACATTTATTGTATATTCTAAATACCATTCTTTCTTTTCTCTTTGAATCACTACCCATCACCCCTTTGAAAGTTCACGTTAATGATTTGTAATTTAATTATATCAGATTATAAATACCATCCACCATTAATTCTTTGAACTGTTCCAGTAATACTTTTAGATGCTGGTGCAAGCAGATAATTCACTGTATGTGCAATTTCCTGCGGTGTAATTAAGCGATTTTGCGGTAATTCTTCCAATAATAATTGGTAATCTTCCTGACTCAATTGATTTGTCATCTTTCCCTCAACAGCTCCTGGTGCAATCGCATTGACAGTCACATTGGTTTTCGCCAACTCTTGACTTAAAGCTTTCACAAAACCTATCTGTGCGGCTTTCATAGTAGAATAGATCGTTTCAAAACTTGCACCCATTTCTCCCCAAATAGAAGAAATCACGATAACTCTCCCTTTTTCACTTTGTAATAACTGAGGTAAAAAATATTGAGTGACTTTGATAAATTGAAAGACATTTATCATATAATGTTCGTGAATTTCACTATTTGAAATATCTTGAAGTAATCCAAATTGACTCTTTCCACTGACATAAATGATCGTATCTAAATTATGTATAAACCCTAATGTGTCAGCAATATCAATTTCCTTTGATAAGTCTAACTGAACAAATTGGATGGGTTGGTTTGGAAATGCTTCTTCAAGGGATGAAAGGGGCGTTTGAAAATACGTAACAATCACTTCATAACCATTTGAAAGAAGGTCCTGCGTAATCGCACGACCTATCGTTCCCGAACCTCCAACAACTAATGCCTTCATGAGGTTTCTTTCTCCAACCGACTATCTACCATTTGAGTTAAATCAATTCGTTTTGTTACAGTATCATTAATAGATTTTAAAGTGATTTGATCGACTATATTTAATAAATCGAATAAACTCACGCCATCAAAATAAAATTTCGTATATTGATTCGCAATATATTCAGGCGCATTTAAACTCGAAATATATTCACCAATAAATTGACGTTTTAACAAATCAAATGCAGTTTGATCTTCTAAAGCACCCATATTTGATTCAATTTGCGTTAATAATCGTTGTTTTAACTCATCCATATTTGTTGTTGAGGAAGTGATTAATGAAAAGCTATAGGTTGGTTCAATCACTGTTTGATAACTAAACGTTTCATCAATTAACGATTCATCTAACAATTGTTGAAAGAATTCCGTTTCTTCTCCAAAAATCATTTCGAAAAATAACGATATCTCTATATCCTCTTTAACACGTTGTTGATGCGAAGTATTTATCAATTTATTTTTAAAGCCAAGCATAATACGAGATGATTGTAATGGCATCGTTTCAACAAATTGAGATTTGACAATATCTTCTGGTTCATTAAAATCATCTCTTTCAATTGTAGGTTGCGCATTAAGATGACGTGTTTCTTCATGCTCGTTAACCAAATTATAAATATGTTCCGGATCAACATCGCCTACCACAAATAGCACCATATTTGATGGGTGATAAAATGTGTCGTAGCATACGTAAAGATCCTCTTTTGTGATTTGATAAATACTATCCACACTACCCGCAATATCTACTTTAACAGGATGATGATGATATAACCCTTTTAAGGTATTGTACATTAAACGGTAACCTGGTTGTTCTTGATACATTTTAATTTCTTCTGCGATAATACCTTTTTCCTTTTCGACAGATTCATCAGTAAAGTAAGGACTTTCTACCATTTTTAATAATCGAATAATATTATCTTCCACATAGTTGGTGGCACTAAATAAATAGCTAGTGCGATCAAATGTTGTAAATGCATTCACTTGTGCATCGTGTTCAGCAAAGTCTGTAAATAAGTCGCCCGCTTCTTTTTCAAATAACTTATGTTCAAGAAAATGGGCCACCCCATCTGGCACTGTAATAAATTCATCAGAATCTTGTGGTTTAAAACGATGATCTAATGAGCCAAATTGAGTGGTGTATGTCACAAATGTCTTTTGAAAATCTTTTTTAGGAATAATAAATAAATTTAATCCATTATTTAAAGTGCTTTGATAGACTGTCTCATCGATTTGTTCGTAATATGTTTTACGCATCGTCTTCACCACCTTTTGTTAGGATATACACTGTATCAAGACTAGCTTGTTTACAAATCTTTTGAATATCTTCCTTAGAAACTTCTAAAATTCGTTTTTCAAATATATCGTAAGAATCATTTGTTTCTTCTTCCGGAAGTAAAAGTTGATTATGCATTATTTCAATGATACTTTTCGCACGGTCTTTACTTTCCTTACGATGGGACAAAATGATTTTTTGAGCTAATTTTAACTTTTCTTCTGTAAAGTCGCCCGCTTCAAAACGATTAAATGCTTCTAAAATAGTATCTTTTGCTAGTTCGTAATCTTTAGTTGAAACACCACTAATGACAAATAAAAATCCGTTTTTACCATCAATTTGAGAATGAATAGAATAAGCTAAACTCTTTTGTTCGCGTACTTCATTAAATAATACGGATGAAGGGTCAGCACCAAACATCATATTAAATACGACAAGTGCATAATAATCAGGATGACCCATGTATGTTGGAAAACGAAAGCCCATATTTAATTTTGCTTGGTCAACGTCATCCGTTTCAATGATTTCATTAGGATTCGTATGCCCATTATCGTCTAAATTAAGTTGCGTTGTATTATATGTAAAAGGTTTTGTTTTAAATGTTGATTGAATTTGTTTAATTGTTGAGGCTTCATCAACATTTCCTACAATATAGATGGCACATTCATCATTTTGAAGCATACTCTCATATGTGTCATAAATATCCTTTGGCGTAATTTGATCAATAAATTCAAGTTCGCCCGCTGCCATGTAACGATATGGGTGATCACCAAACATATGTTTAAGTAAACGGATAAACGCAATTTGTGATTTATTGTCTTCTATCGCTGCTAATTTTTTCTTTAATAATTCTTTTTCTTGTCTCACAAACACACTGTTAAATTCATGTTTTTCGACTAATGGATGGAAAAGAATCTCTTTAAGTAGATCTAATGCTTCATCAAATAATTGTTCATTATTTAGAAGATAACGTTCATTTACAATTTCTAAAGTTAATGTAATCACATGTCTATCTTTAAATTTCGATACAGAACTATTTAAATAGGCACCATACAATTTTGATAGATATTGATTAAATTGCTTGTCTGTCGGATAATGTTGTGTTGCTCTCACTAACAACTTACTCAATAATGAACGTTTCGTCATTGTCTCAATCTCTAAAGGGGCCATAAATTTAAAAGTAATGGTGGTTGTTTTAAATTTATCTGTTTGATGTACATAAATTGGTCCGGTATCATTCGTATTATGATTTAACAAATAATCTCCTCCTTCTTGTTGTTATTTATACTTTATAGACGTTTTCTTATTGTGCGAAACTTCACAAGGCTACTTTTGAAATAATTTAACGAATAAAGCACGGGCGTTCCTTCTTTTGTATAATGCATTTGTTTAAGTAACATCAGTCCATCTTTTGGTTCAGCTTCTAATAATTCAGAAATGTAAGGTTCATAACTAATTGCTTCAATTTCTGTCTCAGCATATGCAATTTCCTTCTGAGTGACAGACTCAATGACCTTTAATATAGAAGTTTGTTGGTCATGTCGACCAAAATGCTCTAATATATTTTCAGCTACTTTATCCAAACAATACACGACTGGATGATTGTTTGCAGTTCGAATCCGTTCAATGACCGTGATATTTGTGTCATCTTCTAAATTCATCACTTGTGCATCTTCATAAGAAGCTATTTCTTCATTTAAGCTTAGAAAAATCGTGCCATGTTCATAACCTTTTTCTGAAATCATACGTCCGATACTCATTAGTGCATCCAGTGGATAAAAGAAAGGTTGCGGGACTTTAACCCGCGCACCTTCTTCAAAATTTTCCGTGATAATTTGTTCAGTAACTAACTCTTGTATCGCAACTTGCACGTCACTGACTTCGACCTCACAATCTTTAGCCATAGTCAATTCATTAGGTAGTGATTCCCCTGGTTTAATAGTTTGAGCATCAATATTTTTAAGTATCCAATCTTTTACTTTATTGACATTCGGATTAACAGACATGAATTAAACCTCTCCTTCATTAAAATCAACTAATACTTGTCTTGGTTTACTTCCTTTTTGAGGACCAATAATTTGGTTAGCTTCTAAATCATCCATAATACGAGAAGCGCGATTATAACCAATTCTAAATTGTCTTTGTAGTAAAGATGTGCTTGCTTTTTGTTTTTCAACAACAAATAAATAGGCTTCATGATATAGCGGATCATCACTTTCTGATTGAGATTGATCAGCTGTATCATCCGGTGTCATTTCTTTAACGTAGTTCGCTTTTTGTTGTTTTACAACATAATCCACGATTTTCTGTACTTCTTGATCACTTAAGAAGGCACCTTGTACACGCGTTCGTGAAGAACCACCATTTTTTATAAATAGCATATCCCCTTTACCTAGTAACTTCTCTGCGCCACCACTATCAATAATTGTTCTTGAATCTGTTTGCGAACTTACCGCAAAAGCAATACGGGAAGGGATATTGTTTTTAATGAGTCCTGTAATGACATCTACAGAAGGACGTTGAGTAGCAATGATGAGGTGAATCCCTGCTGCACGCGCCATTTGTGTAATTCGAGTGATAGCTGCTTCAACATCTTTACCTGCTACCATCATTAAGTCAGCTAATTCATCGACGATTACGACAATATAAGGTAAATAAGCCTCATTTTCGTCTAATTCTTCATTTTTCTGTTTCACAAATTCATTGTAACCTTCAATGTTTCGCGTACCAGAATGTTGAAATAAATCATAACGTCTTTCCATTTCACTAACCACTTTTTCAAGCGCTTGTGAGGCTTTATGTGGGTTCGTTACTACAGGCGTCAGTAGATGTGGTATCCCATTATAAACATTGAGTTCTACCATCTTAGGGTCGATCATCATCAATTTGACTTCATGAGGTTTGGCATTTAATAAAATACTCGTAATAATGCCGTTAATACATACAGATTTACCACTACCTGTTGAACCTGCGACAAGTAAGTGAGGCATTTTATTTAATTCTGCTGTCATAGGTTCACCAGAAATATCTCTACCTAAAGCGACCTCTAATTTATTTTGAGTTGGAAACTTTTCTTGAAGTACTTCTTTTAACGTCACTAACGCAATTTTTTCATTTGGCACTTCTATACCAACGGCAGATTTTCCAGGAATTGGTGCTTCAATACGAATATCTTTAGCCGCTAAAGCTAAGGCTAAGTCACTATGTAAATTGACTATTCGACTGACTTTAACACCTTGAGCAGGTTGTACTTCATATTGCGTCACAGCTGGGCCTATTTGTATTTGTGTAACCTTTGCTTTAACACCAAACTGATTCAATGTATTTTCTAATAATTTACCTTTTCGTTGCACTTCTGTTTTAGATGTTGTTTGTTGTTGTTTAGGTTCATCAAGTAACGTTAACGGTGGAATTTCATAAGTTGAATTTTCCACTTCTCCCGCTTCAGATATAGAACTTTCATTAGATGTCTCATCCTCTTTTGGTTCATTGTTCTGAGTTGGCGTTTGCGCTGTTGTATGCAAAGCGTCCACTCTTTTTTGACTAGGTTCTTGCGTGGCAACTTGCTTAGTATTGTGGACATTGTCTTCTTCAGAGCCAAAAATTGGAATACTAGACATATCATTATCAGCAGCTGTGTCATCTTCCGTTGGTACTTCTGTGAAATCAGAAACATCTTTAAGTTGTTCTTGTTTTTGAGATGTTTTTTGTCTACGCTTATGTTCTTTTTGTTCTTTACTTTTTAGTCTACGTCGTTCACGATTTTGCTGATATGATTCAGACATAGAAGTATATTGTTTCTTAGTGTTTTCAAATAATAATTTGGACACATCTCTATGACGTTTTTTTCGTAATAAAATAATACTTGAAATCAGCATTAATATAGTTAGCAGTACCACACCAACGATTGAGAATAATGGCGCTAATAACTCCACTAAATAATATCCTACAAGTCCTCCACCAAAATTAGGAAAGAACGTTTGATCGTATTGATGAAATACATAAGAAAGAACAGGTTCTCTTTGGGCCTTTGCACCGCCTGTCATTCTATAAAAAAGTTGAGAGACAAGAATCAATGCAATCGCTAAGAAAATTGAACCCGTTAACCGTCTAGATTTCGGTAATTTACCATTATATGCAAGAAAACCACTCGCTAACATTAAAAGTATGTATACTAAATATCGCGCGTAACCTACTAAATAATTAAAAAAGCTATCGATTGCTACGCCGATGATACCTAATTGAAATATACCTAAAACCAAAAATATTACAAAAACGATTGCCAATCCAAAACGTAACGGTGTATCATTATTTTTCTTTTTTGAGGGCCGCTTTTTTGTCGTTGTTCGTTTCGTTTTGCGTTTTTTAGATTGGGCCATTCATTGTCACCTGCTTCTTTCATCATTTAATATTTAAAAAAGCGAATCTATACACGGGTTCATTGACTTGAAACACAAATCACTGTTATCAAATCAATCACCCGCTCTTCAGATTCGTCTTAAAATATAATTATAATAAGCTTTGATTATAATGTTTGAGTGTTATGATATTTTAAATTAAATTTCAGATATGACAGGAATAATCATTGGACGACGCTTTGTACTTTCAAATAATAATTTACTTATTTGATCACGCATGTTTTGTTTTATTTCGGACCATTCAATACGTTTTTCTTGTAGACCTTGTTCAACAATCTCACGTACTTTTTCTTCCGCTTCTTTAAGTAAAGCTTCACTTTCTCGAACATATACAAAACCGCGTGATTGTATCTCTGGTCCAGCAGCAATACGTCTATTTTTAGGATCCAGTGTCACTACAGCAATAAAGATACCATCCTCTGCTAATAAATGACGATCTCGTAAGACGATGTTACCTACATCACCCACTCCGATACCATCAATTAATACATTACCAGCCGGCACTTTTTCATTTAATGACATGTCTTTACCATCGAAATTAATGACATCGCCACTTTCCGCTAAGAAAATCTTTTCAGGTTTAACGCCACTTTCGCTAGCTAATTTAGCATGTGCGATTTGCATTTTAAATTCCCCTTGGATAGGGATAAAATACTCGGGTTTCATAATATTGAGCATCATTTTAAGTTCTTCCATGCATCCATGACTAGAAGCATGTACTTTTTTGTCATTTGGTAAAATATGCGCACCTGCACGCACTAATTCATTCAAAGTATTACCAACAATGACTTCCATATTTGCAGAAGCGGTAATCGCTAAAAATACAGAATCTCCTTTTTGGATATTCATGATTTTATGCTTTTGACGAGCCATTTGACTTAATGCTTCAACGGGTTCTCCTTGCATACCTGTCGCGATAATAATGACTTCATTCTTTGGATAATTATCCACTTCATTGATAGGAATTAATAAATCTTTTGGAATATTGAAATAGCCCATCTTACGCGCAATATTAAAAGAGCTTTCTAATGAACGGCCTAAAAATGAAACTTTTCGATTTAATTTACTAGCTATATTTAAGACTTGTTGGATACGGATAAAGTTTGAAGCATAACAAGAAACGATTAAACGGCCTCTTACTTTACTAAACGCTTCAGACATATGATGCTCGATTACATTTTCTGGTGTATTGTATCCTGGTTTTTCTGCTTCTGTTGAGTCACTTAATAATGCAAATACACCTGCATCTCCAATTTCTGTCATTTTCTTTAAGTCTGGCTCATAGTGACCGTGTAAACTTTGATCGAACTTAAATTCACCAGTGTACACGATTGCACCATATGAAGTGTGAATACATACACCAAGACTATCAGGAATACTATGCGTCGTATTAAAGAACGTCACGTTAACACCTTTAAATCGCATTACAGACTCATCATTGACCACATAATATCTAATTTTTTTATCGACTTGACGCGCTTTTAAGCTTTCTTTGACTAACCCGATAGTTAATTTTGAACCATAAACAGGTGCATTAACACGCTCTAAAACATAGGATACTGCACCAATAGCATGTTCATGACCATGTGTTAAAAAGATCCCTTTTAACTTTTCTCTATTATCAATCACATATTGAATGTCAGGAATTACAATGTCTACACCTAACATTTCATCTTCAGGAAACATCAAGCCAGCATCAAGCATAAACATTTCGTCGTCAACTTCTACAATATACATGTTTTTCGCAATTTCACCCACTCCACCAAGAGGGATGATGCGAATACTTTTATTTTTCTTTTTTACTAAATTCAAAACTGTACCTCCTAAATTCATATAGCCCGTCCAATTATATTCATATTTCATTATAGTTGATAACGAACGCTCTGTACACTATTAAAATGCTTGCAAAGAAGGTAAGGTGATTATTTTGAATAAACAAAAACGGCTAGCGATGACAACTCACTAACCGTTGACTTTAACATTAAATAAGCACTTTATGAGATGCATTGACACGACCTTGTTTGTCTATTTCTGTAACTTTAACTTTAAGTGTGTCTCCAACTTTTAATACATCTTCTACTTTATTGATACGTTCATTGGCAATTTGAGAAATATGCACAAGCGCATCTTTACCTGGGAATAACTCTACAAATGCCCCAAATTTTTCAATACGCTTAACTTTAGCATCATAAACTTGACCTACTTCTGCTTCACGTACGATATTTTCAATCCATTGACGCGCTTCGTCAATCATATCTTGTTCTGTTGAACCGATATAGACTGTACCATCTTGTTCAATGTCTAATTTAACGCCTGTTGCGTCAATAATTTCATTGATTTGTTTACCACCTGGTCCAATGACATCGCGGATTTTTTCTGGTTTGATTGTAATCGTTTCTACTTTTGGTGCATATGCACTAAGTTCTTTACGTGGTTGATCAATAGTATCTAACATATGATCTAAAATTGCTAAACGACCAACACGTGCTTGTTCTAACGCTTCTTCAATAACCTCTCTTGTTAAACCGTCAATTTTAATATCCATTTGAATCGCTGTGATACCATCTTTAGTACCTGCTACTTTAAAGTCCATATCACCTAAGGCATCTTCCATACCTTGAATATCAGTTAAAATCGTATAACTTTCATCACGTGTCACTAATCCCATCGCAATACCTGCTACTGGTGCTTTGATTGGTACACCTGCATCCATAAGCGCTAATGTAGAACCACAGATTGAAGCTTGTGATGATGAACCATTTGATTCAAGTACTTCGCTGACAATTCTAACCGTATAAGGAAAATCTTTTTCATCTGGAATGATATAGCGTAATGCACGTTCACCTAATGCGCCATGACCAATTTCACGACGACCTGGCGCACGTACTGGACCAGTCTCTCCTACTGAGAAGTTAGGGAAGTTATAATGATGCATAAAACGTTTATGTTCTTCTTCACCTAATCCATCAATGATTTGATATTCTGAAATTGAGCCTAATGTAAGGACAGATAACGCTTGTGTTTGACCACGCGTAAATAAACCTGATCCGTGTGCTCGAGGCAATAAACCAACTTCTGATGATAACGGGCGAATTTCATTAGGTTTACGACCATCCGGACGCACTTTTTCGTCTGCGATTAAACGACGCACTTCTTCTTTAACTGCTGTATCTATAATACTGCTTACTTCAGCTAATAGTGCTTCGTTTTCATCGTCTTCTTCATCTTCATACATGGCTAAAATCTCTGCTTTAATAGCCTCAATATTGTCCTCACGTTCTTTTTTATCAAATGTTTGGATTGCATCTTTTAATTGTTTTTCTTCAGTATGCGCAATCACTTCATCTATAAATGATTGATCTTTTTCTTCTGGAATAAATTCTTGTTTTTCTGGTTGAATATGATTAATAATCTCTTCTTGAAATGCGCATAAGCGTTTAATTTCTTCATGTCCAAATAAAATAGCTTCTAACATTTCTTGTTCAGTGATTTCGCTTGCACCAGCTTCAACCATATTAACAGCATCTTTATGCCCAGCTACTTCTAAGTCTAATCTTGAATTTTCTTTTTGTTCTAAGTCAAGATTGATGACATACTCTCCATCTACATAGCCTACATTTACACCTGCTATTGGCCCTTGGAAAGGTATATCTGACACACTTAGTGCAACGGATGAGCCAATCATCGCTGCCATTTCTGGCGAACAATTCGGGTCAGCACTTAATACCATATTAATAATTTGAACGTCATGACGATAGCCGTCCGGGAATAATGGACGAATTGGACGGTCAATGAGACGTGCTGTCAATGTAGCCTCATCACCTGGTCGACCTTCACGTTTTTTAAAACCACCTGGAATCTTTCCAGCTGCATACATTTTTTCTTCATAGTTTACGGTAAGCGGGAAAAAATCACCGTCTCTTGGTTCTTTTGATGCTGTTGCTGTAGAAAGTACGACTGTATCACCGTATCTCACTAAAGCGGCACCATTAGCTTGTTTAGCAAGCTGTCCCGTTTCTATTGTTAACGGTTGGTTAGCCCATTCCGTTTTAAACACCTTTTTCTCCTGAGACATGTTATATCTCCTCTCCTACTGTTTCATCAATTCGTAGTTTGTCCACTTTTCATTATATCTTACATTTAACATCTTTAATAGTAAAAAAAGAAAGAAACCAACGCTTGGTCTCTTTCTTTCATATTCATTACGTGCGCTATATTAACGACGGATACCTAATGATTTAATTAATTCACGGTAACGTTGAATATCTTTGTCACGTAAATAATTTAATAAATGACGACGACGACCTACCATTTTTAATAAACCACGACGTGAATGGTGGTCTTTTTTATGAATACGTAAGTGATCATTTAATGCTGAAATTTCAGCAGTTAACACAGCGATTTGAACTTCTGGAGAACCAGTGTCCGTTTCGTGTGTACGATATTCTTTAATTAGTTCATTTTTACGTTCTTGTGAAATTGCCATTATCAATTTCCTCCTCTAAATTATGAATTGCCTTAATCTGAGCGAGGCGTCGGAGTTTCAACCTCCCAAGACTAAGGTTAGCTGTCCAAATTTCTTAGACTTTAAATATTATAATTGATATCATCACCAAAATCAACCGATAGTAAATATTTAGCGCGTTCTTTATCTTGATTCATTTGTGCAACTAAAGGATCAATGCCATCAAATTTAAGTTCAGGACGTAAATAATGATGCCAATCTATAATGACACGTTCTCCGTATATATTTTCTTCAAAATCAAATAGATTAACTTCAATCACTACCTGTGGCAATGAATCGTGAAATGTAGGTTTTACCCCTACGTTACATACGCCTCGGTAGACTTTATCGCTCGTTCCTATTTTCATGCTTACCGCATATACACCTTTAGCAGGTAAAACATAATCATCAGAAGGTTCTACATTTGCTGTTGGAAAACCAATCGTACGCCCTCGTTTTTCACCCTGTACGACAGTACCTTTAATTTGATAGCGATAACCTAACGATTCATTTGCTTTATCTAATTGTCCAGTAAGTAAAGCCTCTCGAATCGCAGTGGTTGAAATTTTTTCGTCATTAATATCTTGTTTTCCTACTGTAATACACTCTACATCACTTAAGTATTCTTGTATCATTGACATATTCCCTTTGCCATACTTACCAAATGTAAAGTCAAACCCAGCAATAATCACCTTTGCATGGTTATTAATCAGATATTCTCGCATAAACTCTTCTGGGGACACATCCGCAAATTTAGATGAAAAATTAACAACGATACAGTAATCAATATCTTTTTCTTTTAATTTTTCAATTTTATCTTCAAGCGGTGTTAAATACGTGGTGCGTTTTTGTTTTGGATTTAAGACCACTGAAGGGTGCGGATCAAATGTCATAATCGCTTTTTTAAGCCCCTTTTCTTCTGCAACACGATCTAATTCATCAAAAAGTGCTTGATGCCCACGATGTAAGCCATCAAAAAATCCTAAAACAATCGCAATCTCTTCTTTTATATGTTGTTCTTGACGTATCGGGTGAGTGACTTCAATAACTTCCATTTCGTAAAACTCCTTTAATGAAATACCTTTTTAGGTTTAATTTCTGTTTCATTGACCGGATGTACTTCATAAATTGCAAGTACACATTTATGTTCACTATCCCACATTACAATTTCCTGTTCAAATGTAATTGGAATCTTATTTTTATTTAACTTTTGCCCATTTAAAATGCGTTTTTTTAATGTGTCATTTTGAATGTCGAACCTAGGTAACGCTTGAAGTCCATAATGCATAGGGTATAAATCATCATTCAAAGTGCCCATGTCATGGTGATTTTTGATTTCATTTAAAGAAATCGATTGATCCAGTTTGAATCCTCCACTCATTGTACGCGTCAACCGAGACATATGCGCAGGATACCCTAGCATCTTTCCAATGTCGGTCGCTAATGTTCTGATATATGTTCCTTTACCACATGACACTTCAATGTTAAAACGCAAGACATCCTCATTAAATTGTAACTCAGAAATACGTTTTATGTGTGAAATATGCACTTGTCTTTTAGGTCGTTCAACTTCTTCACCATTTCTCGCATACTCATATAATTTTTTTCCGTTTACTTTGACCGAAGAATACATCGGCGGTACTTGGGTGATATTTCCTTCAAAGTGACGTAATGCTTCATCCACCTCTTCTTCTTTCATACTTTGAGGTGTTACTTTTTTTGTGGTTAATATGTCTCCGGTTTGATCTTCAGTTGTTGTCGAATAACCTATTGTCACTTCAGCTTGATACGTTTTACCCATTTCCATGACATAATCGCTGACTTTAGTGGCTTTACCTAAACAAATAGGTAGCACACCATCAACTTCAGGGTCTAACGTCCCAGTATGGCCAACCTTTTTCGTTTTTAACATTTTTCTTACTTTAAAAACGACGTCATGACTAGTTAAACCTCTCTCTTTATACACCGGTAAAATGCCATCGTACATCTTGTCACTCCCTTTCTTTTAAATACTATACAAACCTATTTAATTGTACCATTATATGATTATAGATATAAACAATGTTTAAGTAAGCATGCCACCACTTAGATGAATTAAAATACCGATATATGACTATAATAAAAGGATACGTTAACGTGACATCCCAATCGTCAATTAACGTATCCCAATCATAAACATATTATTCGTCTTTTTTATGAAGTCCTTGAATTAACTGTTCTATGCGATTGCCGTATTCAATAGATTCATCATACTCAAATTCTAAATCAGGGACAGTTCTCAATCTCATACGATGTGCAATTTCAGTTTTTAAAAATCCTTTAGCTTTTTCAAGGCCTTTAAGCGAATCTTCACGTTCTTGCTCATCGCCTAATACGGTGAAATAAACTTTAGCAAGTGATAAATCGTTAGTTGGTCGAACGTCGGTAATCGTTAAAAATCCCACTCTTGGATCTTTAAGCTTATTATTAATGACATCCATTAATTCTTGTTTCATTTGTTCTCCAACACGTTCAGCTCTCATATTATTCATGTTATACCTCCTTTGCATTTAGAATAATTTTATAGGTTAAAAGGGCTGAGACATATCGTATTCCTACTTAGAAAACGATTAAAAATGTCTCAACCTCAAAACATTTTAACTTTTAGTTTATCTTTCAACTTCTACCATAACATATGCTTCGATGATGTCGCCTTCTTTGATGTCATTATATTTTTCAACTGTGATACCACATTCATAACCTTGTTTTACTTCTTTAGCATCATCTTTGAAACGTTTAAGTGTATCTAATTGACCATCAAATTGAACAATACCATCTCGAATAACGCGTACGCCAGAATCACGAGTGATTTTACCTTCAGTAACATAGCTACCTGCAATCGTACCTACTTTTGATACTTTAAATGTTTGACGTACTTCTGCTTGACCAATCACTTGTTCTTCAAATTCAGGATCAAGCATACCTTTCATAGCTGATTCGATCTCTTCAATAACGTTATAGATAACACGATGTAAACGCATATCTACATTTTCAGCTTCAGCAGCACGTTTTGCACCAGCATCTGGACGTACGTTGAAACCAATAATAATACCATTAGATGCATTCGCTAATGTTACGTCTGATTCGTTAATTGCACCAGTAGCTGTATGAATAATACGCACATTTACGCCTTCAACATCAATTTTCATTAATGATGCAGATAAAGCTTCAACTGATCCTTGAACGTCCCCTTTGATGATGACATTTAGGTCTTTCATTTCACCTTGTTTCATTTGTTCAAATAAGTTATCAAGAGATACATTTTTACTTTCTTGACGTTGTTGTAAAATGTTTGCTTCTTCACGTGCTTCACCGATACGTTTTGCTTTCTTTTCATCTTTGAATACGACAAAACGATCCCCAGCTTGTGGTACATCTTGTAAACCTGTAATTTCTACTGGCGTTGATGGACCAGCTGTTTTAATACGTTTACCTAAGTCATTTACCATTGCACGAACTTTACCGTGTGTATTACCAACAACTAAAGCATCACCTACATGAAGTGTACCGTTTTGAACAAGTAATGAGGCAGCAGGTCCACGTGATTTATCAAGTTCTGCTTCAATAACTGTACCAATCGCAGCTTTATCAGCATTTGCTTTTAACTCTTGTACTTCAGAAACTAATACAAGCATCTCAAGTAAATCGTCAATACCGTCACCGCTTAATGCTGAAAGTGGCACGAAAATGGTATCGCCACCCCAATCTTCTGGGATTAGATTATACTCTGTTAATTCTTGCATTACACGGTCAGGGTTAGCAGTTGGCTTATCTACCTTGTTCACTGCCACAATAATTGGAACTTCAGCAGCTTTTGCGTGGTTAATTGCTTCAATTGTTTGAGGCATCACGCCATCATCTGCTGCTACTACAAGAATCGTAATATCTGTTACTTGTGCGCCTCTTGCACGCATTGTTGTAAATGCAGCGTGACCAGGTGTATCTAAGAATGTAATTTTTTTACCTTTATTTTCAATTTGGTAAGCACCAATGTGTTGTGTAATACCTCCAGCTTCGCCATCAGTAACACGTGTATTACGGATAGAGTCTAAAAGCGTTGTTTTACCATGGTCAACGTGGCCCATGATTGTTACAACAGCTGGACGCTCTTCTGCATCTTCATCTTCTTCAATACCATCAAAATAAACTTCTAAATCATTATCATCGACAACGACTTCTTCTTCTAATTCAACACCATAGTCTGAAGCAATTAATTCTAAAGCTTCGATATCAAGTGATTGGTTAATATTAGCCATGATACCAAGCATGAATAATTTTTTAATGATTTCAGAAGAATCTACATTTAATTTTTCAGCAACTTCGCCTACTGTAATGCCTTCTGTATACATAATTTTCGATGGCATTTCCTTAGGCGCTTGTGATGCTTTTTTATCGTTTTTCTTGTGATCTTTTTTCTTATTCTTGTTATTGTTTTTATTTTGCTTTTTATTGTTTTGTTTTTTCTTGTGATTTGATTGAGTAGTTTGCTTTGAAGCATTTGATTTATCATTTTGTTTTTTAAATTTTTGATCTAATAGTTTAACTTGATCATCCTCTAACGTTTGCATATGGTTAGACACTTCAACACCATTTTCCTTTAATGCTTCAATAACGTCTTTACTTTTAATATTTTGAGATTTGGCATATTCATATATTCTTTGTTTACTCATTAAACCACTCCTAACTTTATTCATCAATCAAAGCCATCATCTTTTTGGCAAAGCCTTGCTCTGTTATACCAATATTTACGCGTGCACTTTTTCCTAATGCACCACCAAGTGCCTCACGACTACTTACAATTCGACAAGGTGTATGATAGGTTTGGCATTTATTAATCCATTGTTGTTTAGTATTATCAGAGGCATCTTCGGCAATTAAAACCAATTTCAAACGACTTTTCTTTAATTCACTCATTACAACAGCTTCACCTGTTTTTACTTTACCCGCACGCATTGCTAAACCTAAAAAATTTAAAAATTGTTCATTACTCATTTAGTAGGTATCTCTTCTCTATAAATAAGTCGAATAATTTCTTTATATACAGGGGCAAGTGTGTCTGGTGATACTTTAAAAAATTGTTCTAACTTTTGTTCTTTTTGTGCATTTTCGATAAGGCTAATATCTTTAGACACATATGCGCCACGACCTTGTTTTTTACCTGTCGCATCTGCAGAAATCTCGCCTTCTTTATTTTGAACGACACGAATCATGTCTTGTTTAGGTTTCATTTCATTTGAGAGGATACATTTTCTCATAGGAATTTTTCGCTTTTTCATGAAATCCCTCCTACTTGTCCTCGTTTTGTTCAGTTAACGCTTCATTATCTAAATCATCAAGTACGTCTTCTGTTTCCTCTTCTTCTGATTCCACTAATACTGTTTCCTCAGGTTCTTCATCTTCTAGGAAAGTTGTTTCAGTCAATACTTCGTCATTTGATACCGGTTCATCTGATATTAAATTTAATGCTTCTGCATCACTTTCAGATTTAATATCAATTTTCCAACCTGTTAACTTCGCAGCTAAACGCGCATTTTGACCACGTTTACCAATAGCCAATGATAGTTGATAATCTGGTACGATAACAGTTGTTGATTGATTTTCTTCATCCACTAATACATCAATGACTTGTGAAGGACTCAATGCATTACTTACAAATGTTTTTGGATCTTCACTCCATTGTACGATGTCAATTTTTTCACCGCCAAGTTCTTCTACAACTGCTTCAACGCGCGCACCTTTAGCACCTACGCATGAACCTACTGCATCAATATCTGAGTTTTCAGCATGTACACTGATTTTAGAACGATCTCCCGCTTCACGCGCTACTGACTTAACTTCTACAATACCATCAAAAATTTCAGGCACTTCTTGTTCAAATAAACGTTTTAAAAGACCTGGGTGACTGCGAGAAACGAAAATTTGAGGTCCTTTTGTAGTTTGTTCTACCTTATTTACATAAACTTTAATACGCTCATTTGGCACATAAGTTTCGTTTGGACTACGTTCTGCTTCAGATAATACCGCTTCAGTTCGTCCAAGGTTCACATATACATATCTGTGATCGACACGATCAATAACCCCTGTAACAATATCTTCCTCTTTATCAATGAATTCATCATATAAAATTTCGCGTTCAGCATCTCTTAAACGTTGAAGTACTGCTTGTTTTGCTGCTTGTGCACCCACACGACCAAAGTCATTAGGTGTCACGTCTTCTTCATAAATATCTCCTACCTCATAAGCAGGATTTTTAACAAGTGCTGTAGAAAGATCGACTTCATCACGATCATCAAATACTTCTTCAACAACTTCTTTACGTGAAATTACTCTAAATGAACCACTGTCTAGGTTCAATTCTACTCGAACATTTCTCGCACTATCATAATTCTTTTTATAAGCGGTAATTAGTGCTGCTTCAATGGCATCAACTAGCACTTCTCTCGGTATTTTCTTTTCTTTTTCAAGGTATTCTGTAGCTAATAATAATTCATTGCTCTCCACTGCTTATTCCTCCTCACATAGCTTAAAGCATTACAGCATGTCTTGCTTTCGCAATTTTATTACGTGGAATTGTAATTGATTTAACTTTTTCTTTAACTTGGACCTCTAATGAAATAAATTCATCGTCTACATCAATTAAACGACCGAGCCATTCTTTCTCACCTTCAATCGGCGCATAAAGTGAGACAAAAATAGGTTGTCCTACTGCATTCTGATAGTCTTTTTCTTTTTTGATTGGTCGTTCAGCACCAGGTGATGAGACATCAAGATAATATGCTTCAGAAATCGGATCATGTTCGTCCATTATTTCACTAATGCGTTCAGAAGCGATTGTACAATCATTTAGGTCCACGCCACCTTCTTTATCAATAGAAATTCTTAAATAGTGGTCTTTACCTTCTTTTACAAATTCAATATCCACGAGTTCGTAATTCAATTCGTCTAATACGGGTTGGATTAATGGTTCAACTTGCTCTGTAACTTTACTCATACGAGCCCCCTTATCTTTAATAACAAAGAGAAAAGAGCGGGTCATACCCACTCTTCCTCCTCGTGTCTATTTAATACGCACCATTATTATACCACAAGCACTATGAATGAACAACTTTTCGCCTTGGACGGCATAGTATACATTGTGGCATTAACAAAGCTCAGCTTACACCGTTTTATCTCATCATACTGTTTAGGTTCAACGCTCGATTTTGCTCTTAAATAAAGGTTCGCCTGCTCGCTTTCACTCGCATGCATAACGTACACTAACTCACTTTGTTCGAAGTGTACGTAATCACTTCGAACCCTGAACGCAATTGTCCGCACTTTGTTTTACATGTCAAATATGGATAGTTGTGCTTTGTCAGGCATGTTTGGGAGTGAGCCTAGTTCGTCAAGATAGTCAATGACTTTTTGTGAGACGCCGGCTTTTTTGTTTAAGTCTTCTTTTGATAAGAAAGGTCCTTCTTCTCTTGCTTCCACGATTCTTTTGGCTACGTTTTCACCTAATCCTGGTACAGCAATAAATGGCGGGATTAATGTATCGCCTTCAATAATAAAATCAAATGCTTCACTTTTTTCTAAGTGAACGGGTTGCATTCGAAATCCACGATGTGCCATTTCATTCATAATTTCTAATACAGTCAATACATCCTTTTCTTTTTTACCTAAATCCATGTAGCGTTCATACATATCTTTAATCGTTGCGCGTATACTATCTTTATCTTTAATCATAGTCAATAAATCAAAGTCTGATGCACGGACGCTAAAGTAACTTGCGTAATAATATAAAGGATAATGAACTTTAAAATAAGCAATACGTACTGCCATTAGAACATAGGCCGCAGCGTGTGCTTTCGGGAACATGTATTTAATCTTTTTACAAGAGTCTAAATACCAATCTGGCACATCATTTTCTTTCATTGCTTGTTCCCATTCTTCCGTTAACCCTTTACCTTTACGGACTGCTTCCATAATTTTAAATGCTAGTGAAGGTTCTAAACCAGCATACATTAAATACACCATAATATCGTCACGACAGCCGATACAACTTGATAGCGTACATGTCCCACTTCTTACAAGTTCTTGTGCGTTACCTAACCACACGTCTGTGCCATGGGATAAACCTGAGATTTGCACAAGTTCTGAGAATGTCGTCGGTTTAGTATCCTCTAACATTTGACGCACAAACCCTGTACCAAATTCAGGTACACCAAATGTTCCAGTTTTGGCTAGAATTTCTTCTTCAGTAACACCCAATGTTTCTGGCGAACTGAAAATACCCATTGTTTCCTTATCATCTACTGGAATGGTTGTAGGATCAATCCCAGATAAATCTTGTAGCATACGAATCATAGTTGGGTCATCGTGTCCGAGTATATCTAGTTTTAAAACGTTATCATGAATCGAATGGAAATCAAAATGCGTTGTCATCCATGGTGAATTTTGGTCATCTGCTGGATATTGAATCGGTGTAAAATCATAAATATCCATATAATCAGGTACAACGATAATCCCACCTGGGTGCTGACCAGTCGTTCTTTTCACACCTGTACAGCCTTTTACTAACCGATCTACTTCAGCGCCTCGCTTATGAATACCTTGGTCGTTTAAATATCCTTTTACAAAACCAAACGCTGTTTTTTCAGCAACTGTACCAATTGTACCTGCACGATATACATATTCGTCACCAAAAAGTACTTTTGTATAGTTGTGGGCCTCAGGTTGATATTCCCCACTAAAGTTCAAGTCGATATCGGGTACTTTGTCACCTTTAAACCCTAAGAATGTTTCGAATGGGATATCTTGGCCTTCTTTAATTAACGTAGCACCACATTCGCAAGTTTTATCTGGTAAGTCAAAGCCAGAACCCACTGACCCATCATCGAAAAACTCACTTTTTTTACAATTAGGGCAAATGTAATGTGGTGGCAATGGATTGACTTCAGTAATTTCAATCATTGTGGCAACAAAACTTGAACCAACCGAACCACGAGAACCTACCAAGTATCCATCCTCTAAAGATTTTTTAACAAGGCGTTGTGAAATTAAATAGATAACTGAAAATCCATTACCTATGATACTTTTTAATTCTTTTTCAAGACGATCAATGACGATTTGAGGTAAATCTTCACCATAGAGTTTTTTAGCGTTTTGATAACTCGTTTCTCGTATTTCGTCATTAGCCCCTTCCATATTAGGCGTGTACAATTTATCTTTGATTGGGACCACTTTCTCAACACGTTCAGCAAGTGCTTGGGTATTTTCAACAACAATTTGATGTGCACGTTCTTCACCTAAAAAGTGAAATTCATCGAGCATTTCATCTGTTGTGCGGAAATGCGCTTCTGGTAATGTTGAACGGTTTAATGGATTACCAGGTTGCGATGCTATGAGAATACGTCTCGCAATGCCATCGTGTTCATGTAAATAATGCACATTTCCTGTCGCAATCACAGGAATTTGATTCGTTTCGCCAACTTTTAAAATACGTTCATAAATTTCTACTAATGTTTCGTTATCACGAATAAGTTCTCGATCTAATAAATCTTGATACAATGCTGGTGGTTGCACTTCGATGTAGTCATAATATTTTGCGATACGTTCTACTTCAGATTGATCTCTTTGCATCACAGCAGTAAATACTTCACCTTCGTCACACGCTGTGCCCACTAATATCCCTTCTCGATACTCATCCAATAATGAACGTGGGATTCGTGGTGTTCTATAATAATATGTGACTAAAGATTCACTAACAATTTTAAATAAATTCTTTAGTCCTTTCTGATTTTGAACGATTAAGGTAATATGTTGAGGTCTTGCTCTTTTATATGCATCCTCATTTGACAGTTTAGTATTAATATCTTGATGATTCTCAATACCTAACTCTTTTAATTGAGCCAACATCTTAATAAAAATATAAGCGGTTGCTTCAGTATCATAGATCGCACGGTGGTGTTGTGTCAGTTCTACACCATATTTTTTCGCTAAAAAGTTCAAACCATGTTTACCATAACTTGTATTAATCGTACGTGATAATTCTAAAGTATCTATAACGCCATTAGTAGATGGGCCAAAACCTAAGCGTTCATATCCTGTATCAATGAACCCCATATCGAAGGACGCATTATGTGCGACAAATATCGCATCGCCAACCCATTCTTTAAACTCTGTTAATACTTCTTCAATTTCCGGGGCATCTTTTAACATGTCATCATTGATATGCGTTAAGTTTTTAATGGTTTCTGTTAACTTTTCATGAGGATTGCTAAAACGTTCAAACTTATCAATGATTTCTCCATTTTTCACTTTGACTGCTGCAAGTTCGATAATTTTATCGTATTGATTTGATAAACCTGTTGTCTCGACGTCAAAAACGACATAAGTTGCATCTTTTAAAATGCGATCTGTCGGTTTATAGGCAATGGGCACGCCATCATCTACAAGCAAGCCTTCCATACCATAAATCATTTTAATGTCATGTTTTTCCGCTGCTGCATGAGCATCTGGAAAGGCTTGAACAACATTATGATCTGTTACAGCAATCGCTTCATGTCCCCACTTTTTAGCTTGGGCTACATAGTCACTAATATGAGAAACACCATCCATTTGGCTCATTGAAGTATGCAAATGGAATTCTACACGTTTATCCTCAGCTTTGTCTTGTTTAGGTACGCGCTTTATCTCTTCTATGTCTGACATCATCATGACTAAATCTCTGATAAACATATCTTCTTCAATGCGTCCTTGTGCACGTATCCATTTCCCTTCAGATAGTGCTTTAAAATGATCTAAATCATCTTTATTTTTACGCGTAAACATCTTTAACACTAAGGAATCTGTATAGTCCGTTACTTTTAGCTCTACAATATGACGCCCACTTTTTAATTCCTTCAAATTAATATCAAAAATAACCCCTTCGACAGCCGCTTTAAATTCTTCTTCCACAATAGACTCTATTGGTCTGACTTGTTCTGCATGGATTGGTTTACCAATTTGACATTTCTCTACTGTAGATTCTTGATTTTCTTCTTGAGCACGTTGAGCTTTCATTTTTTCAATTTTTTCAGTCGCTTCTTTTGCGCTTTGTTGGTCCTCTTGTTGAATGTGGGCTTCTAGGGAGGCTAAATCATCATCTTGACTCGAATCATCTGTCTCAAATACAACTTGTTTTATATCAAAACCGCATCGTTGCAATGCTTTAATTAAACTACCGTTACAAGTTTTATCAAAATGATTACGTTCAATATCATTTTGAACTAAAACTTTTACTACATCACCAGACATGATGATTTTCTTTTGTTTTAATTGACCTTTAACTTTAGGGGATAAAGCAGTTTGTTCGATGCAATCACCAAAATATTTTAATAAATGTTCATCTTGAGAGGAGGTGTTTTTAACCTTAAAATACCAATCAACTTGGGCGATATGTTGAAATGTATCTTGAAGCGCATGAGTGAAAACAGCGTAATCTTCATAACTTATAAAATATGGTAAGGTAATGTGAAATGTCCATGCGCGAGATTTTTCGGAAACATCAACTCTGGTTAATTCGCCTTCTTCAACAAACGCTTCATCGAAATGATCTAGCATATTCAATTGTTTAAGTAATATCTTAAACTTGTCTTGTTTGTGTAGTGTCATTTTATAACCACCTTAAATTATTGCAACTTACCTTTTAAAAAAACTGACATTTTAAACATCATTTTCAAGGGCGCCTTATATATTCAATCATCCATGGAATAATAATATAACGTATTGTTCTATCCACTATAAACGAAAAGCACTTTAAATACACGTAAAAATGACTGATTTAATCAATTTCTAAATCAGTCATTTTATCTTCTAGGTCGCACCTATTGCATTGACACTCATTACTAGTGTAATGCGTTATATAATTGATTAATGCGATCAAATAATTGATCGATATGGACGTCTTCACTTTCTCCATTATCACGACGTTTCACTTCGACGATACCATCAGCTGCATTTTTTCCTACAACGACTCTCAATGGCAGACCAATTAAATCCGCATCATTAAATTTTACGCCTGCACGTTCCTTACGATCATCATATAACACATCATATTGCGCTTTTAACTCATTATAAAGTTGATCACCGAGTTGTTGTTGCTCTTCTTTTTTAGGATTGATCGTAATAATGTGGAGATCATACGGAGCTACAGCTTTTGGCCACATGATACCATTGTCGTCATGATGTTGTTCAATAATGGCACTTAATGTTCTAGAAACACCGATACCATAACAACCCATTGTGACATTTTGTTCTCGCCCTTGATCATTTAAAATCGTTGCTTTCATTGCTTCAGTATATTTTTCTCCTAGAACAAACACTTGTCCTACTTCAATACCTTCAGCAAATTTTGCTTCACCAGAACCATCAGCTAGTGGTTCACCTTCTAAAATAAATCTAAAGTCAGCATAGGCTTCCACGTTGAAATCACGTTCAACATTAGCATTGTAATAATGATAGTCGTCTATGTTAGCACCTACTACATAATTATTGCTATTTTGAAGATCATTATCTGCGTATACTTTAATATCTTTATCAGTAATAGGACCTAATGAACCTGGTTTAGCCCCTAATAAGTTAATGATTTCTTCATCATCGGCAAAGGCAACGTCTTCTGTTTCAAAGAATGTTTTCACTTTAACTTCATTAACCTCATGATTGCCTCTTACAAGTAAAATGACATATTCACCTTGTACTTTCATTACCATTGTTTTGACAATTTGATTTAGAGGTACATTAAGAAATTCAGCTAAAGCTTCAACCGTTTTTACATTAGGTGTGTGTACTTTTTCTAATGGTTTAGCCTCTTCTAATGCTTGCGTTGTTGGTTGATATACAACTTCTGCTTTTTCAATGTTAGCCGCATAATCACTATTATCACTATATACAATAGTGTCTTCACCAATTTCACTTAAAGCATGAAATTCATGTGTATGATTACCACCAATAGCACCTGAATCCGCCATTACTGCGCGTACATTTAAACCTACTCTATTAAAGATAGTATAATACGCATTGTACATATCATTATATGTTTGCATTAAAGACGCCTCATCAGCATGGAAAGAATAGGCATCTTTCATAATAAATTCTCTGCCACGTAATAATCCGAATCGTGGTCGTTTTTCATCACGAAACTTAGTTTGAATTTGGAATAATGTAAGTGGTAATTGTTTATATGAACGCAATTCATCACGAATTAAAGCTGTTACAACCTCTTCATGTGTAGGCCCAAGTGCAAATTCTCTTTGATGACGATCATTTAAACGCATGAGCTCTGGTCCATAGGCATCCCAACGTCCGGATTCTTTCCATAACTCAGCATGTTGTAACACAGGCATAACAACCTCTACCGCTTCAATGCGTTCCATTTCTTCACGAATGATATCTGATATTTTTTGAATCACGCGAGTAGCGATTGGTAAATAACTGTAAACCCCAGCTGCGTTTTGTTTAATAAGACCCGCTTTTAACAAAAACTGATGACTGATTGCTTCTGCTTCAGCTGGCACTTCTCTTAATGTAGGTATAAACACCTTAGATTGTCTCATTGTTTTATTCCTCCTTTACTTATTACAAGAAATAACGTTGAATATCGTTCCAAGTAACAAGTACCATAATGATTAATACAAAAATCGCACCAGCTGCGATAATCGCTGTTTCTGCTTTTTTATTAGCTGGTTTTCTAAAGATTGCTTCGTAAATAACAAATAAAATACGTCCACCGTCTAACGCTGGAATAGGTAATAAGTTCATAATACCTAAGTTAACGCTTAGCATTGCTGTCCATCTAATAAGGTTGATAATTCCCGTTTTCACCACGGTATCTACATTTTTATATATTCCAACAGGGCCATTTAACATATCAAAACTAAATGCACCTGTAAAAATGCTTGCTATCATCGTACCAACGGCTGAAAAGATGACTTTACCAAAACGTAACGTCTCTTCTATACCGTACGTAATCGGTTCAATTAAAGAATGCTCTTTTGTTGGTACGACGCCAAGTTGATATTGCACTTGTTTTTTATCTTTTGTTTGTTGATATTCAATTTTTTTAGGTGAAAATTCAGCTGTTTGAACTTTGCCATCTCTTTCATATTTTATTGTTGTTTCTTCACCATTAGTAGAATTGAGCGCCCCTTCTATATTTCTGAAACGCTTAATTTCAGTATCATTAATTTCAAGGATAGTGTCACCCTTTTGTAATCCAACTTGTTCAGCTGGAGACTTTGATGCTACTTGATCAATGGTCGTTGTTGGCGCACCTTCATAATAAGCTAATCCCACTAATAGCACTAATGCTAATATAAAGTTAAATAACGGTCCTGCAAAGAGCGTTAAAAACTTCTGATAAGGTTTTTTATGTACAAATTGGCGATCTTTAGGTGCAATTTGAATTAAACTCCCATTTTGTACGAAATACGCTTTTCTGGCTATATTGAAATGATGACGCATGTCATCATATGCAGTGACCCCTTCCATATACAATCCATCTTTTAAATTGATTTGTTTAACTTCAATTGCTTCAATTTGTTGGAATTTATGTTGATCATCTAAAATAATATGCGTAATTTCATCATTATCATTTAATTTGATTTTAACATGCATTCCCGGTTGCACTGGGGGCTCTTCTAAACCATCACCAGCCATGCGCACATAACCACCAATGGGTAATAAACGAATTGTATATAAGGTTTCGTTTTTACGAAAGCTAAAAATTTTCGGCCCCATACCTATTGCAAATTCTGGACACATAATTCCCGCACGTTTCGCAAAAAACATATGACCATATTCGTGAACAGAAACAAGGAGACCAAAAACAATAATAAAAGCAATGATCGTCACAAACATTTATGTGTTCACCTCATAATTTTTAGTTTTATAATAGTCATCTATTTCTAAAATTTGTTCTAGAGTTGGGTGCGGAATAACGTCATGTGCATCCATTTCTTGTTCAATCAAACGTTCAATATCTAAAAAGCCAATTTCTTTATTTAAAAATTTAGCGACAGCTACTTCATTTACTGCATTTAATACAACTGGCATAGTGCCGCCTATTTTAATCGCATCGTATGCATATTTAAGACACTTGTAACGATTAAAATCCATTGCTTTAAAGTTCAATTGTGCGATCTCAGCTAGATTGAGAGATGGTGCATTATGTTCAATGCGTTCTGGATAGGTAAAAGCATATTGTATAGGCATGCGCATATCTGGCGTACCTAATTGCGCCATTACACTTGTATCTACAAATTCCACCATTGAGTGAATAATACTTTCTTTATGAAGAATGGTTTCGATTTGATCAATATCAAGGTCAAATAACCATTTCGCTTCAATGACTTCAAATCCTTTATTCATCATTGTAGCCGAATCAATCGTAATTTTATGTCCCATAGACCAATTCGGGTGATTTAAGGCATCTTCAACCGTTACATTTTTCAGTTCTTCTCTTGATAAATCTCTGAAAGATCCCCCACTGGCTGTGATAATAACCTTTTGAATTAAATCCTTACGTTCTCCATTAAGACATTGAAAAATAGCGGCATGTTCTGAATCCACTGGTAAAATATCAACGTTGTATTTTTTTGCGTATTGCATCACAAGTTCACCGGCAACGACTAATGTTTCTTTATTCGCTAAAGCAATATTTTTACCACTTTCTATCGCTCTAATAGTTGGCTCTAAACCAACACTGCCTAATAATGAATTAAGTACAATATCAGCTTTTTCATAAGTGGCCACTTGAACTAAACCTTCTCGTCCGTGCACAACTTTAACATCATAGCCTTCTAGTCGTGCAACATCCTTTTCATTTTGAACAGAAACAATCTCAGGGTGAAGTGTTTCGATGACCTTGATCGCATAATCAATATTTTGGCCTACCGTCAATCCCACCAAATTAAATGCCTCACTATGATTTTCAATGACATCAATGGCTTGGGTTCCGATAGAACCAGATGCTCCTAAAATAACGATATTTTTTTTCAAAATACTTCACCTCTCTTACATTTGAATCAAAAAGATATTCATTAAAGGTAATACAAACATAAAACTGTCAAATCTATCTAGAATACCACCATGTCCAGGTAACAATCTTCCAGAATCTTTCACACCAAAATGACGTTTGAAACCTGATTCGACTAGGTCACCCAATTGACCAAATGCACTTAAAATAACTGTAATCACTAATAGCCATACCGTGCCAATTTCGAATGGTACAAAAAATACAAACGTAATCGGTACAATTAAACTACATAATAAGCCGCCTATGAATCCCTCTACCGTTTTATTAGGGCTAATCACAGGCCACAACTTATGTTTACCTAATAATCTACCAAATATGTAAGCGCCAGTATCTGTTAACCAAACGATCAGTAATCCAAATAAAATGTAATGTAATCCTGCTGCTCTTGTTTCATAAAAGTACATAAAACCAATCCCTACATAAGCAACAGACATTAAACAGAATGCCGAATCCATAAAACTAAAACGGTTTTTCGACATGACAGTATAACTCAAAATAACAAAACTCATAGCAATTAAAAACTTTTGTTGCAACAATTGTACCCAAAAACCTAAATCTTGAGGCAACATCACGATAATTAATGCACATGCACTAATTAAACCAGGTATAGATAGAAATTGTATTCTATTCATATTTAATAGTTCCTTTAAAGCGATTAACGCTAAAATAAAGGTAAAATACATCCAAACTGATCCGCCAATAAGTAATATGGGTAAAAATATAATTAAAGCTACAATTGTAGTAATTGTTCTTACCTTCATAATTCTCTCCTATCTACAATCCTCCAAATCTTCTTTGGCGTGATTGATACGTATTAATACATTCTATTAAATCATTCTCTCCAAAATCTGGCCATAACTTTTGATGAAAAATAAATTCACTATAAGATAGTTGCCAAATTAGAAAATTACTTAATCGTTGTTCACCAGACGTTCTGATTAATAACTCTGGATCTGGATACTCACTAGTCATTAAATAGTTTTCGAATAAGGTTTCATTAATATCTGAAGGTTGAAGATCATCACGATCACGTATATCCTCAATCAATGCTTTCATTCCATTAATAATCTCAGCACGTCCACCATAATTGATTGCAAAAATTAAAGTTAATCCATCATTTTGTTGTGTTTTTAACTTAGCTTCATTAATTGCTTCAATCGTTTGTTTTGGCAATTGATCAGGAAAACCAATTGTCTCGACGCGAACATTTTTTTCAATAAGTTCAGGTAAAAATGAATTTAGAAAATTAACAGGTAATCCCATAATGTAATTCACTTCTTCATTTGGACGAGACCAATTCTCAGTAGAAAACGCATAAAGCGTTAAATATTTTACATTTAACTCGCTTGCCACTCTAGTAATTTTTTTAATGGTCTGCATGCCTTGATAATGACCTTTGATTCGGGGCATTTTACGTTGTTTTGCCCACCGTCCATTACCGTCCATTATAATGGCTATGTGTTGTGGAATGTTATGTAAATTTATAGTATCAACACTTGTGTGTGTGGTTTGTTTTTTCTTAAAAATATTAAACATACGTGTTCCTCCGAACTATTTGTCCCCAGTTATTATAATCTTATATGCATACAATTATCTATCATTTTATCACAACCCAATGCGTCATTTGAACTAACAAATAAAAAAACTGTACCAAAGTTGTATTCGGTACAGTTCACTTTCTAAAATTAAACTGACATAACGTCTTCTTCTTTGTCAGAAACTAACTGGTCAATATCTTTAATAGATTGATCAGTTACTTTTTGAACATCGTCTGAAGCTGAACGTAATTCATCTTCAGAAATATCGCCATTCTTTTCTTGTTTTTTAAGCGTGTCGTTTGCATCACGGCGAATATTGCGGACAGAAACTTTAGCAGCTTCTCCTTCTTTTTTAACTTGTTTAACGATCTCTTTACGACGTTCTTCTGTAAGTGCTGGTACGTTAATGCGAACCACTTCACCATCACTATTTGGTGTAACACCAAGATTAGCAGCTAAGATGGCTTTTTCAATATCACCTAAAACTGATTTGTCATATGGTGAAATGACTAATAATCGTGCTTCAGGCACACTAATACTTGCTAATTGTTGAACAGGTGTTGGTGCACCATAGTAATCTACTTCTACACCTGAAAGTAAATTTGAGTTTGCACGGCCTGCGTTAATTTGAGCTAATTCTCTTGATAAGCTTTCAGTTGATTTTTTCATTCTTGATTTAGCGTCTTTAATGACATCATTCATCGTTCATTCACCTCTATATTATTTTGTAATAATTGTACCGATGTCTTCACCTTGTACAGCACGTTTAATATTACCTTCTTCTAAAATCGAGAAAACTTTAAGTGGAATATTATTATCCATACAGAATGAAGAGGCTGTAGAATCCATTACTTGAAGGCCCTCTTGTAATAAATCGATATACGTTAAACGTTCGTATTTTTTCGCATTTGGGTCCACTTTTGGATCAGCAGAATAAACACCATCTACGTTATTTTTACCCATTAGAATAACGTCTGCTTCTACTTCTGCAGCACGTAAGGCAGCTGTTGTGTCAGTAGAGAAGTAAGGGTTACCGATGCCAGCTGCAAAGATAACAACTCGTTTTTTCTCTAAATGACGAATTGCACGACGACGAATATACGGTTCAGCAACTTGTTTCATTTCGATTGAAGTCAGCACACGTGTATCACAATCTAATTGTTCTAAACTGTCTTGTAACGCAAGCGCGTTCATGACAGTCGCTAACATACCCATGTAGTCAGCTGTGCCACGGTCCATACCTAAGTCACTACCCGTTTTACCACGCCAAATGTTTCCGCCACCTACAATGACTGCAATTTCTGTATCCATTTTTGCAACTTCAGCTACTTGTTCTGCAATGCTTTTGATAATCATTGGGTTAATACCAAAGCCTTTATCTCCTGCTAATGCTTCACCGCTTAATTTTAAAACAACTCGCTTATAATTTGAAGTTTCAGTCATAATATTAACCTCTCTATTCATAATATGTAACGCAATGCATTGATGTTACTAAAGATTAAAATGCGATGATGGTCATGTGATAAAACAATGATTCATACATACTTTAATCTTTTTCACCTTCAATCAAACATCATACCTATAATTAAAGAAGACACAATAAGCACCTTCCTATAGATGCCATCGATTAAGATGACATCTATAAGGAGGACACGAAAGGTGTCTTCTTTGTTAAATTAAAATGGGTTATTTATTTCATTTGTCCTTTAACTTCATCAGCAAAGTTTTCTTCGCGTTTTTCCATACCTTCGCCAACTTCATAGCGTACGAAGTCAACTAATTTTCCACCTTTAGATTTAAGGAATGATTCAACAGTTTGGTCTGGATCTTTAACAAAGTTTTGATCAACTGCACAAATTTCTTGTAAATATTTACGTAAACGACCTTCAACCATTTTTTCAACGATTTTTTCTGGTTTACCTTCGTTAAGTGCTTGTTGTTTTAAAACTTCTTTTTCGTGGTTGATTTCATCTTCACTAACTTGATCAGATGATACATATTTAGGGTTGATTGCTGCAATATGCATAGCTACATCTTTAGCAGCTTCTTCATCAGTTGTACCTTCTACTACTGAAAGTACACCAATGCGGCCACCCATGTGTAAATAAGCACCAAATGCATCGTTATCAGTTTTAGTACGAACTGCGAAACGACGTAAGCTTAATTTTTCTCCGATAGTTGAGATTGCTTCAGTCATATGTTCTGAAACTGTTTTGCCATTTGGTAAAGTTGTTTCATTTAAAGCTTCAACTGATTCAGGTTTAGTTTCAAGGATTTGATTAGCAATTTCTTTAACAAGCTCTTGGAAGCCTTCATTTCTAGCAACGAAATCTGTTTCAGAGTTGATTTCAACGATTACTGCATCGTTACCTTTAACTTCTACGTGTGTAATACCTTCAGCTGCGATACGGTCTGCTTTTTTAGCTGCTTTAGCAATACCTTTTTCACGTAAGTAGTCAACTGCTTTATCGATATCACCATCAGTTGCCTCTAATGCTTTTTTACAATCCATCATACCAGCGCCAGTTTTTTCGCGTAATTCTTTAACAAGTTTAGCTGAAATTGCCATTCACTATTCCTCCAATATCATTTCATTAATTTATTTTAAAAAAAGGGGGTGGGACATCTGATGTTGTCCTATCCCCTAACCACGCGTGTATCATAATTCAGTGTGAATTCGGAGTTAGGATGACATCAATCATCAATGAACTTAATTTTTGATATCCCAACCTCATTAACACAATTTTTCAATAAGATTTGAGCTACAATTAGTAGTTTTCTAAAAGCAGGATTTTTAAACATATTGGTTAAATCCTGCTTTTAGCTCAAACACTTCAGTCTAACATTACATATCAATTAGTTAGATTCAGTTGTTTCTTCTGTTTCTTCAGAAGTTGCTTCTTCTGATTTTTCTTCGTTTAAGTCGATGTTTTGTTCTGCAGCGACTTCATCGTTAGATACACCTTGTTGACCTTCTAAAATCGCATCTGCCATTTTACCTGTTAAAAGTTTTACCGCACGAATTGCATCGTCGTTTGCAGGAATAACATAGTCGATTTCGTCTGGGTCACAGTTTGTATCAACAATACCTACGATTGGAATGTTTAATTTGTGTGCTTCTGCAATCGCATTACGCTCTTTTCGAGGGTCTACAACGAATAAAGCGTCTGGCATTGATTTCATATCACGAATACCGCCTAAGAATTTGATTAAGCGATCATATTCTTTTTTAAGTTCAACAACTTCTTTTTTAGGTAACACATCGAATGTGCCATCTTCTTCCATTTTTTCAATTTCAGAGATACGTTTGATACGTTTAGAAATTGTTTTATAGTTTGTTAAGATACCGCCAAGCCATCTTTGGTTAACGTAGAAGTGGCCAGCACGTTCAGCTTCAGCTTTAACTGATTCTTGTGCTTGTTTTTTAGTACCAACAAATAAAACTTTTCCGCCTTCTTCTGAAATTTGTTTAATAAAGTTATAAGCTTCTTCAACTTTTTTCACTGTTTTTTGTAAGTCAATGATATAGATACCATTTCTTTCAGTGAAGATATATTTTTTCATTTTTGGGTTCCAACGGCGAGTTTGGTGACCGAAGTGAACACCTGCTTCTAGTAATTGTTTCATTGAAATTACTGCCATAATTAAATTCCTCCTAGTGGTTTTATTTCCTCCACACTCACTCATATAAAAACGATTTAAAATCGCACCCTTTTATACTTTCGTGAAATGTGTGTGTTTTGGTTAACATAACCGCATATGAATATATCATAGTCAACCTTCAAATGCAATAACTAAAAATTATACATTTGATTTTTTCAATGCGTCTAAAAAGGCTTCTTTTTTAACTTTAATGAATGTACCTTTCATACCTAATGATCGTGATTCAATAACGCCCGCACTTTCAAGTTTACGTAACGCATTGACAATAACAGAACGCGTGATACCTACACGGTCTGCTACTTTAGAAGCGATTAATAAACCTTCTGCTCCGCCTAATTCATCAAAGATATGATCAATGGCTTCTTTTTCAGAATAAGATAAAGAGTTAATAGCCATTGAGATCGCTGCTCTATCTCTTGCTTCAGATTCAACTTCAGAATGTTTTTCACGAAGAATTTCCATACCAATTACTGTAGCAGCATATTCACCTAAAACTAAATCATTTTCACTAAACTCATCAGATACACGACCTAAAACGAGTGTACCAAGGCGTTCTCCACCACCAATAATTGGGAAGATTGTTGTTTTTGAATCTCTAAATAAATCAACGTTTTCGTAAGGGAATACTGATAAATCATCTTCAATTGTAATATTAGACGTTGTCTCATAAACGTGCATTAATTTTTCAGTATAAGCTTCAGGAATATGACTGTCTTCTAACATTTGAATGATACGTTCATTTTTTAATAATTCGTTCAAGCATGAACCTAAAATTTTTCCTCGTCTTGAAACAATGAAAGCATTTGTAATTGTTACTTTACTAATTGTTTGTGCAACATCTTTAAAGTCAACGGAAATCCCTTTATGTTTTTGTAATAAACTACTTAGTTCTCTCGTTTTCGATAATAAGCTCATGTCACTTCTCCTTTTTTTCTTATAAGATAAATTCGCTTAAATCTTTATTAATTGAAATAGATTTTAATTTGTCGTCTACATATTGAGGGGTAATATCTACTTTTGCATTTGGCATATTCGATGCTTCAAAAGATAGATCCTCTAACATTTTTTCAAGAATTGTGTGTAATCGTCTGGCACCGATATTATCAGTTTCTTGATTCACATGATGTGCCATCTCAGCTAACCGATGTATTGCTTCATCGGTAAAATTAACAGTAACTTCTTCAGTTTGTAATAACATTTCGTATTGTTTGATAAGTGAAAGTTTTGGCTCTTTTAAAATTCGCACAAAATCGTCGACAGTTAAACTTTCTAACTCGACGCGAATTGGAAAGCGTCCTTGAAGTTCAGGAATTAAATCGCTTGGTTTTGAAACATGGAAAGCACCAGCTCCAATAAAGAGCATATGTTCCGTATTCACACTACCATATTTCGTTCTGATTACGCTACCTTCAAGGATAGGAAGTATATCACGTTGCACACCTTGTCTTGAAACATCTTGCCCTCCACTATTTTGACTTGATACGGCAACCTTATCTATTTCATCAATAAAAATAATTCCCATTTGTTCGGCTAATTCAAGGGCTTCTTGATTCGCTGTTTCATGATCAATCATTTCGTCCGCAAAGTCATCTGTTAAAATCTTGCGTGCCGTTTTAACAGGGACTTCTTTTTCTACCTTTTTCTTCGGCATTAATTGATTCATCATTTCTTGCATTTGTTCGTTTTGTTGTGTTCCTAACATACCCATTGCACCAGGATCTTGTTGTACTTTAACTCGCACTTTTTCTTCTTCTAATTGTCCATTAAGTAGTTGTTGTTTAATTTCTGAACGTTTTGTTTTTATTTCGTCTGTTGGTGGCTCCTCTTCTTCTTCCTCTTGATGGCCAAAATTAGGCATGACACCTCCAAACAATGATTCTAATGGGTTGTTTGATGATTGGCTAGCTTTTTTCTTCAAACTTGGAACGAGTAATTTCACTAATTTTTCATTCGCTTTTTGAAGCGCTGCCGATTTCACTTCTTCTTTCTTTTGGTCTTTTACCAAACGTACGGCCACATCAACTAAGTCACGAACCATGCTTTCTACATCACGTCCCACGTAGCCAACTTCTGTAAATTTCGTTGCTTCTACCTTAATAAATGGCGCTCCAACTAACTTTGCCATACGTCTAGCAATTTCTGTTTTACCAACACCAGTCGGCCCCATCATTAAGATATTTTTCGGCGCAATTTCTTGTTTTGTCTCATCATCAAGTAAACTACGACGATATCTATTTCTTAATGCAATCGCAACTTTCTTTTTAGCTTCTTGTTGACCAACAATGTATTCATCTAACTTTGATACAATTGTTTTTGGTGTATATTGAATGGCACTATTATCCATTAATTGACCCTCCGTTATAGTTTTTCCACTGTAATTTGATCATTTGTGAAAACGCAAATATCTGAAGCCACTTTTAAACTTTCATATGCCATTTCACTTGCAGATAAATGCTGAGCATGTCGTTTTAATGCGCGTCCAGCACTTAAGGCATAATTCCCACCAGAACCTATTGCAATTAAATCATCATCCGGTGCAATGACTTCTCCAGTACCGCTAACAACAAGGATATGTGATTCATCCATCACAATTAACATTGCTTCTAATTGACGAAGTTGTTTATCTCCTCGCCATTCTTTAGCTAACTCTACTGAAGCTCTCTCTAAATTCCCGCTATATTGTTGTAACTTTGCCTCAAACTTTTCAAATAAAGTAAACGCATCGGCTACACTTCCAGCAAAGCCAGCAATTACGCGTCCATTATATAATTTTCGCACTTTTTTAGCTGTCTGTTTCATAATGACTTGTTCACCTAACGTTACCTGACCATCACCGGCCATAGCAGCTTCACCATTATGTTGAACAGCATAAATTGTTGTCGCATGTATTGATGAACTCATAAAATTACTCTCCTTTTCTAGCACGTGGATGTGCATTTAAATAGACTTGGCGTAGTTGTTGATTAGTCACATGAGTGTATCGACTCGTTGTTGATAAATTCACATGGCCTAACAAACTTTGTACCGTTCTTAAATCTGCACCCTCATTTAACATATGTGTCGCAAATGTATGTCGTAGTTTATGAGGATGAATAGCAGATACATTTGCTGTGCGCTTGACAATATCGTTTAAAACATATCGTACGCCTCGCTCAGTTAAGGGGTCCCCTTTTAAATTAACAATTAAAAAATCATGATGTGTATTTTGGATGGGAGCAAACGATTCTAGATACGTTTCAAGACTTTGGCGACAAAATTCACCAAAAGGAATGATCCGTTCTTTACTCCCTTTCCCCATTACTTTAAGAAAACACATTTCCAAATCGACGTCTTGTCTTTTTAATGCGACTAATTCTGAAACGCGCATGCCAGTTGCATATAACAACTCTAAAATAACGCGATCTCTTAACCCTTTTTTAGCATCCTTTTCAACTGTTTCAAACATCGCTTCCATCTCTTCAGTATAGAAAAATGATGGTAAATAACTTTCTTTTTTAGGATGAACAAGTTGAACAAAAGGATTCACAACAGACTGATCTTGCGTCATCCAATAGTTATAAAAACTTCGCAATGTTGAAATTTTTCTAGAAACTGTTGTACGTTGCAGCCCCATTTCGTACAACATATTCAGATAATTTCGTGCATCTTTGTAGCGAAACGTATTCAAAGTCAATTGTTCTTGTGCCAAAAATCGATTAAATTGTTTCATATCATCATAATATGCCTTTAATGTGTGATCAGAGAAAAAACGTTCTCTTTTCAGCATATTAAGAAATTTTAACTGGATTTGTTCCAATGTAAAAACCCTCCATCATAAGTATTGTAGCATAATGATGGAAGGTACTGCATGAATTTTACATAGAATTTTCTCAGAAATCTAAATTTTACTTATTTTGCCAATAAATTATTAATTTTAAAGTGATTGTTTGAAATGATTTAAATAGTCGAGCGCTCTGTTAGCTAACGTTTCATAACGTTCTTTTTTATCTTTAATACGTTTATCCAATGATGGGACCAATCCAAAGTTGGCATTCATCGGTTGGAAATTTTTATTATTTGTAGCATGTGAAATATAGTACGCTAAACTACCAATCATTGTCTCGCGTGGGAAGATGACATCTGCTTTATCAAGCATTTGATGTGCTAAATTGATACCAGCTACCATGCCACTTGCTGCACTTTCGACATATCCTTCTACCCCAGTCATTTGACCTGCAAAATATAAGTCTTTTCGGTTTTTAAACGCATAAGTCTCATCTAATACATCTGGTGAATTAATGAAAGTATTGCGGTGCATGACACCATAACGTACGATTTCTACGTTTTCGAGACCTGGAATGAGGCGAATGACTTCTTTTTGGTCACCCCATTTTAAACGCGTTTGAAAACCTACAATATTGTATAGGGTACCTGCCGCATCATCTTGTCTTAACTGAACCACTGCATAGGGTCTTTTATCAGTTTTCGGATCTTCTAATCCCACTGGTTTCATTGGACCAAATAACAATGTTTTAGGGCCTCTTTTAGCCATGACTTCAAACGGCATACAGCCTTCAAAATATTTCTCTTTTTCAAAGTCTTTCATAGGTGCCGCTTCTGCACTAATAGCTGCTTCATAAAAGCGCTCAAATTCTTCTTTGTTCATTGGACAATTAAGATAAGCTGCTTCACCTTTATCATAACGAGATTTTAAATAGACTTTGTCCATATCAATTGAGTCTTTTTCGATAATAGGCGCTGCTGCATCATAAAAGTATAATTGATTTTCTCCAGTTAAAGCGACCACTTCTTCTGTTAAGGATTCAGATGTTAAAGGACCAGTTGCTATAATGGTAGGCCCCTCTGGAATGGACGTAATCTCTTCATTTAATACGGTTATATTAGGGTGATTTTTTAAAGTATCTGTAATATACCCTGAAAAATCATGTCTATCTACTGCTAGAGCGCCTCCTGCAGGTACTCTAGCTTTATCTGCTGCAGCAATCACTACAGAATTAAGACGTCTCATTTCTTCTTTTAATACACCGACAGCATTTGTTAAGGAATTGCCACGTAAGGAATTCGAACATACTAACTCTGCAAATTTGTCTGTATGATGTGCTGGTGTCTGTTTAACCGGCCTCATCTCGTATAGGTTTACTTTAATACCACGTTCTGCTAATTGATAAGCAGCTTCTGAACCAGCTAAACCTGCACCAACCACATTAACTTGTGTCATATCTATCAAACTCCCTTCGTTAAATATTATTTTTGTACTTCTTCTTTATAATCACAATTAGAACAGATGACTTGTGAAGAACGTCCTTTTTTATGTTCTGCGAGATAATGATTACATTTTGGACAATCTCTGCCTACAGGTTTATCCCATGTAACAAAATCACATTCTGGATAATTAGAACAACCGTAGAAAATTCTATTTTTCTTAGATTTACGTTCTACAACATCACCATCATTACATTTTGGACACTTCACACCAATTGGTTTTGTAATTGCTTTTGTATTACGACAATCTGGAAAATTTGAACACGCCATAAACTTACCATAACGTCCCATTTTTATAACCATAGGGTTGCCGCATTTTTCACAATCCTCACCCGCAGGTTCATCCTTAATTTCAACCTTTTCCATTTCCTCTTCGGCACGTTCCACGTTTTGTTTGAAACTACTATAAAAGTTGTCGATAACTTTTTTCCATCCCATATCGCCATCCGCAATTTTATCAAGTAATGTTTCCATATTTACTGTAAAATCAACATCTATAATTTCTGGGAAGTAATCTTTAACTTGCGCATGGACAATTTCACCTAATTCAGTCGGTACAAATCTTTTATTTTCAACTTTAACGTAATTTCGCTTCTGAATTGTATCAATCGTTGGTGCATACGTAGATGGTCGTCCTATTTTCAATTCTTCTAATGTTTTGACGAGTCGAGCTTCAGTATATCTTGGAGGCGGTTGAGTAAAGTGTTGCGCTGGTTCAATTTGAGTAGCAGTCACTTCATTACCTTCTTCAAGTTTTGGTAAACGATTTTCTTTTTCTTTTGTCTTATCGTCATTCGCTTCGACATATAACGTCATAAACCCTTTAAATTTAATGGTTTGACCATTTGCTCTAAATTTAATGTCGTTTTGTGTTAAATCCACTGAAACAGTATCTAAAATAGCCGGTGCCATTTGACTTGCAACAAAACGTTCCCAAATCAATTTATACAATTTATATTGATCTTTAGATAAAAAGTCTTTCATTTCTGAAGGCGTCCGCATTGTGCTAGTTGGTCTAATCGCTTCGTGCGCATCTTGGTCACCTTGTTTACCTTTACTTCCACCTTTAGATACATATGATGCACCGTATTCTCCTTTAATATACTCTTGTGCTTCGTTTTGTGCATCTTTTGAAATACGTGTTGAGTCTGTTCTCATATATGTGACCAAACCAACCGTACCCTTTCGCTTCAAATCAATACCTTCATATAATTGTTGCGCAATCATCATTGTTTTTCGCGCTTTAAAGTTTAACTTGCGCGCTGCTTCTTGTTGCAGTGTTGAAGTTGTAAAAGGTTTCGCAGGGCGACGTGTTTTTTCCTTTTTATTAACACTTGTTACTTCAAAGGTATCACCATCAAGTGCATTCGTAATCACTTCAACATCTTTCTTATTTTTTAGTTTAAATGGTTTACCTTTATAATGAAGAAATTTGGCATTGAATTTCGATTTACCATATCTAAATTCTCCATCAATTGACCAATATTCTTCCGGTTTGAAATTGCGAATTTCATTTTCTCGATCAATCACTAATCTCAACGCTACAGATTGTACACGACCTGCAGATAGACCCTTCTTAACTTTTTTCCATAAAACTGGCGAAATATTATAACCTACTAAACGGTCTAAAATCCGGCGTGCTTGTTGCGCATCGACTAAATTCATTTCAATACCACGAGGTGTTTTAAAACTATCTTTTACTGCATCTTTAGTAATTTCATTAAATACGACTCTATTATTTTGATTTTCATCTAATTCTAAAATGTTTGATAAATGCCATGCAATCGCTTCACCTTCACGGTCAGGGTCACTAGCTAGAAATACTTTTTTTGCCTTTTTAGCATGACGCTTAAGATCTTTCACTACTGGCCCTTTACCACGTATCGTAATATATTTAGGTTCATAATCATTGTCTACATCTACACCCATTTGACTACGTGGTAAATCTCTAACGTGTCCCATTGATGCGATTACTTTATATTTTTTACCTAAATATTTTTCTATTGTTTTAGCTTTTGCAGGCGATTCAACTATGACAAGATTGTCTGCCAATGGAAGTACCCCCTTGCTTTTTCTGTTTACAAAGATAAATGATAAACGGTTAATTTTAACTTTGTCAATCTTTTCCATTTATTTAACAAAGAAATAAGCCTATTCTAGATATAATCTTTTAAAATATCTTTTTCTGATAAGACGATTTCAGCACCTTCTTTGACACGTAATAAATTACCCCTTGTATGCTTGTCAAACATCGTCCCTGGTAAGACATACACATTACGATTTTGATCTAATGCTTGATCTATCGTAATTAAGGCTCCACTTCTTTCTTTTGCTTCGGTGACAAGTACCCCTTTAGATAAACCGCTTATGATTCTATTTCTTTCTGGAAAACGAAACCGTGCTGGTGGGGTGTGCGGAGGATATTCACTGATCGTGAGCCCCACGTTTTCAATTTGATTCCTAAGAGATTGAGTTTGGGTTGGATAATGAACTTGATGACCAAATCCTAAAACAGCAATAGTAGATAAATGGTAGTTTAAGGCACATTGATGTGCGATGGCATCGGTACCAAAAGCAAGTCCTGAAACGATGGTCAATTGCGCCTTTTTAAAGTGTGGAAATAAATAGTCTAATGCTTGAGGAGTGTAGTGTGTATATTGGCGTGCACCTACGATACTTAGAGAGCGTAATGCGTCAGCAAATAATGTGGTATCACCTTTACAAAAGAGAATAAAAGGAGGGTCGTAAATTTCTTTTAACAAAGGAGGATAAGCGGAGTCGTTAATACTGATGATGTTGATATGTTGTTCGGCTAACTGCTGTTGTATCAAGTCTTCGTTTAGTGTCAAAAACGTTTGGAATTTCTTTTTTAATGCAGGAGTGGTCATACATGTTTCCAAACGATGTTTAAAATGGGTGGAATCGACTGTTTCATCGAATAATGAAGGATATTGTAGATAAATCTTGTGAATTTGTCGAGTCGTAAAACCAGCATACACTAACTTTAAAAAATGTTGTTTTATCATGGCGTTCACCTCTATGAATGAATATATAATGAAGCGTTATATGTCAGTTAAAAATAAAAGCACTTATATTCACTACTGTATCGCTTAAACGTTCATATAACATGAACTTAACGACAATACAGCATGAACATAAGTGCAGAAAAATCACCTTTAGCAAAGAGTTCTATTTTTTAATTGTTAATAAAGACTCATAAATGCCTGCTTCTTTTGCAGCATCAATTAAAGTACTACCAATTTCAGATGGTGTATCTGCTGTTTTAACACCGCAGTCATTTAATGTTTTGATTTTTTCTTCAGCAGTACCTTTACCGCCTGAAATGATGGCACCAGCGTGACCCATACGTTTTCCAGGAGGTGCAGTTTGACCACCGATAAAGCCAACTACAGGTTTTGTCATGTTTTCTTTAATCCATTCTGCAGCTTCTTCTTCTGCTGTACCGCCGATTTCACCAATCATTACAACGGCTTTTGTTTCATCGTCTTCATTGAATGCTTTAAGCACATCGATGAAGTTTGTACCATTAACAGGGTCGCCACCGATACCTACAGCAGTTGATTGACCGATACCTTCCTCAGTTAATTGGTGTACTGCTTCATATGTTAATGTACCAGAACGTGATACAACGCCTACATGACCTTTTTTGTGGATGTATCCTGGCATGATACCAATTTTAGTTTCGTCTGAAGTAATCACACCTGGACAGTTTGGTCCTACTAAACGTGTTTTCTTACCTTCTAAATAACGTTTAACTTTAATCATATCCACCACAGGAATATGTTCTGTAATACAGATTGCTAAATCTAATTCAGCATCTGCACTTTCTATAATTGAATCTGCAGCAAATGGCGCAGGTACATAGATAACTGAAACGTTACCACCTGTTTCCTCTTTTGCTTCTTGTACTGTATTAAAAACGGGTACACCTTCAACAACTTGGCCACCTTTACCTGGTGTAACACCTGCTACGATTTGTGTACCATAATCTAACATTTGCTTAGTATGGAAAAGGGCAGTTGATCCCGTAATCCCTTGTACGATAACTTTTGTATTTTTATCTACAAAAACACTCATTTTAGTTGTCCCATCCTTTCCTTACGCTTCATTTACAAGTTTAACAATTTTTTGAGCACCTTCAGCCATTGTACGCGCTGGTTCAATTGCTAAACCTGACTCTTCTAAGATTTGTTTACCTTGGTCTACATTTGTACCTTCTAAACGTACGACTAATGGTAATTTCAGCTCTACTTCTTTAACTGCCTCTACAATACCTTCAGCAATAACGTCACAACGCATAATACCACCAAAGATGTTAACAAAAATACCTTTTACATTGTCATCACCTAAGATGATTTTAAATGCTTCAGTTACTTTTTCTTTTGTAGCGCCGCCCCCTACATCAAGGAAGTTAGCTGGATTACCTTCGAAGTGATTGATTGTATCCATAGTAGCCATCGCTAAACCTGCACCATTAACCATACAACCAATGTTACCATCTAAAGCAATGTATGAAAGTTCATATTTAGATGCTTCGATTTCTTTTGGATCTTCTTCGTCTAAATCACGTAATTCAAGAATGTCTTTATGTCTAAATAATGAATTATCATCAAAATTGATTTTTGAGTCTAAAGCTAAGACATCACCATCACCAGTTAATACAAGTGGGTTAATCTCAACAATTGAACAATCTTTTTCGATAAATACGTTATATAATGCTGTTAAAAACTTAACGGCTTTATTGATTGATTCTTTAGGAATATTGATATTAAATGCAACACGGCGTGCTTGATAAGGTGCTAAACCAACAACTGGATCAATTGTTTCTTTGAAGATTTTTTCCGGTGTTTCTGCAGCAACCTCTTCAATTTCAGTACCGCCTTCTTCAGACGCCATTAAAGTCACGCGATCAGTTGCGCGATCAATTACAAATCCAACGTAATATTCTTTTTGAATATCTGCCCCTTCTTCAATGTAAAGACGTTTTACCTCTTTACCTTCTGGACCTGTTTGATGCGTAACTAATACTTTACCTAGTAATTCATTAGCGTATGTTTCTACTTCTGATAGTGATTTTGCAATTTTAACACCACCAGCTTTACCTCTTCCGCCTGCATGAATTTGCGCTTTAACAACGTAAACATCTGTATCTAATTCTTTTGCTTTTTCCACAGCTTCTTCAGCTGAGAAAGCCACACGCCCTTCTGGAACTGCTACGTCCATTGAGCGAAAAATTTCTTTTCCTTGATACTCATGGATATTCATACTCCATCCTCCTGTTTCTTAAGGTTAAGTTCAACTTTAATTATAGAAAATGTAAGCGCTATTGTAAACAGTTAGCCCTCGTGTTTTCATTCGAATTGCGAAAAGTAACTTCAAATTAGAATGCCATATAGAACACGATTACACCTATTATTGGTAGTCATCTAAATAAAAAACACTCTAAAAATAGAATAACTATTGCGCAAAACGATTATCGTTTGTACGTTTAATACTTTAAATTCTATCTTTAGAGTGTTTACCTGTTATGTTTTATTTGTCTGCTTGGAATTTAATTTGAGTGTCATCATCCATTGGGACACTGATTGTTTTTTGTTGTTCTTCAGTAGATTCCACTTCAAAATTATGATCTTTTAACAAATGAATTAAGTCCATTTGTGAAACGTCTTCGATTGAGACATTTAAGTTATCTTCAATTTTCTTTTTAATCTCATTTAAACGATTTTCATCTTCAGTGATTTCTACTTCTTTCTCTTCAAAGTGTACTAGTACTTTATAAAGTTTCTGTAGTGTTTCATCCATACGATTTTAAATTCCTTTCTTTTTGGACATTTATATATAGTTAAACATAAATGAAATGAAATGCAAGTGTTAAATGTTATTTACACATTACACACTTGAAAATCATTTGGTTATATTTTAACATTTTTTCACCTTTACGAAATCAAAACGACATTGTTTGTTATATAACTTATCATGAATACTTAACTGTATTGTGATTTGATGGGCTCAAAGCTCTGACGATGTATCGGTGTAATGCCCAATTGTTTTAATCCTTCTAGATGATTTTTCGTACCGTAACCTGCATTGTTTGCAAAATCATAGCCAGGATACATTTTCTCGTAATCTTTCATGAGTTGATCTCGATATACCTTTGCAATGATGCTCGCTGCAGCAATGGAAACACTACGCGCATCTCCTTTAATAATCGAATGTTGTTCTTCTTCAATGCGTTCTAATGTCATTGCATCAATTAAATAATGTGTAGGAGAGACATTTAATCCTTCAATTGCGCGATACATGGCCAATTTCGTTGCTTCGTAAATATTATATTGATCGATTTCTTGCGCTGATGCTATCCCAACATTCCAGGCTTTAACTTGATTTTGTAGTTGATCTGATAAATGTTCTCTTTTTTGCACCGATAATTGTTTAGAATCATTAATCCCAATATAATGATGTTGTGCATTTAAAACGACTGCACTCGCGACAACTGGTCCTGCTAAAGGGCCTCGCCCCACTTCATCAATACCACAAATTATCGCATTTGGCGTCTCGTTAAGAATCGTCTCCTCAAATTGACACATTTCTTCATACTGGCGTTCTAATTGTTCGACTTTTTCAATGTGTTTATATCTCGCTTGAAAGGCTTGCTGCACGCCCTTTCTTGAATCTTGATAATCAGGATGGGATTGAAGTGCTTCTTTAGAGTCAATATTGTCTAATTCTGCTTTGATTGTTTTAATCGTTTTCTTGGCCATTTTCTGCGGCCTCATTTTGATCTACAATATCAAAACAGTACGTTCCGATTTTGGCATTACGAATGTCATGAATGATCAATTCAATCACCGCTTCATAGTCGACTTCATTTCCCTTTTGAAGTAATCCACGTTTTCGACCAATCGCATCAAACCATTCTAGTGTCTCTGCTTCTTTAGATACGTCAATTTTATAATGTTGCTTCAATCCTTCAAAATCATGCTCAATTAAAAAGTTTAAGCCAAAAATAGCCACTTCATCTAAATGTACAATACTATCTTTAATCGCACCTGTTAGACTTAACTTTTTACCAATTAATGGATCCTCGAATTTCGGCCATAAAATACCAGGTGTGTCCAATAATTGTAACGATTTGCCGACTTTGATCCATTGTTGTTGTTTAGTGACACCAGGTTTGTTACCTGTTTGAGCAATTGCACGTTTAGCAAGTTGATTAATTAATGTCGATTTTCCTACATTAGGTACACCAACAATCATTGTACGAATTGCTCTAGGCTTTAGTCCTTTTGCTTTTTCACGTTCAAACTTCTCTTTAGTCACTTCAATCGCTGCTTTTTCGACTTGTTTTAAACTTTTCCCGTGTTTAGCATCTACTGCCACAGGAATGGCTCCTTTTTCTTCAAAAAAGGCATACCACTTTTGCATTTCATTTAAATTAGTCATATCCTTTTTGTTCAAAATAACAACTCGCGGTTTGTGTTGCACAACATCATCAATCATAGGATTTCTCGAACTATATGGCAGACGTGCATCTACAAGCTCGAATACAACGTCTACTTTTTTTAATTGTTCTGTCACTTCTCTTTTGGCTTTAGCCATATGTCCCGGATACCATTGTATAGTCATAATACGTCACCTTTCTTTCCTTCTAATTACATAAATATTTATGTTAAAACGATACGATATGATATATTGTATTTGGACTTTAGTTCAATTGTATTAGTTGTATATATTTTATACAAAGACCCTAAAGATTCACTCTTTGAATAAAATAAATGAAAGTAGGTCACCTTTTTGTTTACATCAAAACATATTTTTGAAATCATCCGCTTCATCATTGTGGGCGGAATTAATACAATCAACTATTATATCGTTTATTTACTATTTTTAAAACTATTTCATGTACATTATCTTATCAGTCACATCATAGGATTTATTGTTGCATTGATTATTTCCTACTATTTATCTTGTTACTTTGTCTATAAGGTAAAACCTACATTGAAAAAGTTCTTAGCCTTTCCATTAACACAAGTGGTTAATATGGGCACGCAATTCATATTACTCATCATTTTTGTCGAATTTCTACACATTAATGATGTTTATGCGCCATTTATAGGGCTTATTTTCACAATTCCAATCACTTATTTATTATCAAAATACATTTTGAAAGATCGTTAAATATTTTGGTTTGTATAATGAGGTGATCTTCAATGAAACGTTATCAATCATTATGGATTATTATGACAACTATTGTGTTAGCTGTTGTAAGTCATGCTTATATTCTATTTCGCTTTTTTAAAGATGGCTTATTATTTACAGGTCCTAATGATGGTATGGAGCAAATGGTACCCATTCAGATGTTTTTATATCGAAAATGGTCTGAAGGTACCTTTTTCTATTCTACCGATTTTGGATTAGGTGGCGACTTTTTTACAGATCTATCCTATTATTTTAGTACTAATATACTTTTCATTATCAATGCCTTACTCATTTGGGTGATTGCTCAATGGCATTGGATAGATACAGAATCACTGATGTTCTGGTTTAGTAATGCGCTCGTCGTTTCAATCATTAAATCCGTATTGATTATGTTAGCTACATATTGCTATGGACGCTACCTAAAAATGAATACATATGTATCGATGTTATTTGCTTTTTTATTTGCAGCATCACCACTCTATTTTCGCTTCACTGTCTATTGGCCATTTTTCAGTGATGTTTTTATATTATTGCCCCTGCTTCTATTGAGTATAGAGCGATATTTAAAATCTGGAAAAATAGGGCTATTTATAGTTGTGACTGCATTATCATTTATCAACAACTTTTATTTTGCGTATTATCAGGTGCTAGCTGGACTTGTTTATTTTGTATTAAGACTTATTTTTCGTCATCGACAAGATATTTATCACCACTTTTATACAACATGGACTATGGTCATCGCGAGTGTGCTAGGTGTAGGGATTAGTTTATTTGCCTTCTTTCATGGTGCAAGAAGTTTTATCAATAACGAACGTATTCCTTACGAAACGCATATCCCGCTTCTAGAACCATTAAATGAAAATAATAATATTTTTATAGACAATTATTTAATCGTTATACTCTACATCGTTATTCAAGCATTACTAACGTTTAAATTGTATCGTCATTTTTACTTTAGACTTTTTGCTATTTTAAGTTTAATTGCAATTATTGCGTCGTTTTCACCATATGTAGATCATATTTTTAATGGCTTTTCGGCACCACAAAAGAGATGGCATTACCTTATCGCATTTGTAACAAGTGGCTTAGTAGCAAGTTATGTTCAGTATTTTAAAAGTATTTCAGTGAAAACATATCTCCTTACTTCAATACCAGGCTTACTAACGATAATAATCAGTGCGATTTTTTATCAACAATTTGTAGCTTGGTTCATTATCATTCCTTTTGTCTTTTTAATAGGATGGTTCGTGTTGTTGCAACAAAACACATCTCGTAAATGGCTAGGCACCCACGCATTGACTTGTTATCTAGTGAGTATCGGCGTATTAATGTTAGGTATTTCATACGTCTTCATACATCGTCAAATTTTTCACGAGGACCATGAAGCGCGTGCGAACACCCAATATATCAATCAAAGTTTGTATAATACACCACTTCAAAATGCGTTGGTTGATGACATGAAATCAGCTATTGATACAGATGAACGTATCGATTGGCGCGTCAATGAACAAGATAATACACCGATGTACCAAAATTTTAAAGGTTTAAGTTTGTACTCAAGTATTTTCGATCGGTCTCTTATTGACCTTTATTATAATCAACTTATGATTAATCTGAAACAAGAATCCGTCAGTCGTTATCAATCTACTGGTGGTCGTGCCAATATTGCGAGTTTATTATCAGTACGTTACCAAATGCTAAAAGAATATCAGGATAATCTTCCAAATTTCTTTAAACACGTGCAATCCTCTGGTCAATATCATATATATGAAAATACAATGTCATTACCTGCTGTCCGCATAACAGATCAATACTATAACGCCGATTCATTAACAACCCCAATCGACCGAGAACATGCTATGATTCAAGGCGTTGTCCTCTCTAATAAGGGAGAAAACAAAAAGGATACTGCTCCGAATTTATTAAAAGAGACATCGATGACGACACCGCAGGCTAAATGGGCTAACGGCCAACTTGATGTAAAGGAAGCTAATGGAGGCGTGACGATACAACTCCCTCAATCTGTGGCAGAACGGTATGATGATTTTTATATTACATTATATGCAAAAAGAGGTTTGCCAGATAGTAATTCTACCATTACTGTTAATGGTTATAACAATCAACGTTTATTTAATGACTCAACTTATAAAACTGGACAGAATCATTTACTATACAGAACTAAACCTGACAAAAACAATCAAATCCATATTCAAATTTCTCCAAAAGGCCCCTATACTTTTAAATTAAATGGGATTTATGGAGAAGATTACAGTACTTTAAAAAAGGCTAATAAAGAAAAACAATATACCTATCAAGAAAAGAACGACAGTATCAATATAAATCTTAAGAAACATCAAAATGGTATGGCTGTCATTAATATTCCATATCGCCAAGGCATGCAAGCAACTGTCGATGGTGAAAAAGCTCCGGTTCAAAAAGTAAATTATTTTATGACAGGCATTCCGGTGGATCAAGCAGCACAACATATCCAAATTACTTATCGTCCACCCTATTTTATATGGATGATCGGTATATCGGTTGTTAGTTTAATATTAAGTGTATTATATTGTCGTATAATCAATAAAAAAATAAAAAGGAAATGAGTGACGTTGCGTGAAATATAGGTTTAATAAACAAAATATATGGAGATGGCTCCTCCTACTTGCGATTGCTTTAGGTGTAGGCGTCATTGTATATGCGCCTACTTGGTTCAGGTTCATTCAAGATGGCATCATATATAGCGGTAACGGAGATGGTTTTAAACAAATGATGCCCTTCCAAATGTTTTTATATGAGCACTTCTCCCAATTTCCCGCTTTATATGATTTAGGGTTCGGCTTAGGCGGAGATTTCTTTACCGATTTAGCCTATTATTATTCTACTTCTCCATTAATGTACCTTAATTTTGGCATTATTGGTTTAACAGAATGGCTTACTAATATCCAGCCAGAGCACATTGAATTTTGGCCTGGAAATCAAATTTTCTTAGCATTTATTAAATGTGTCATTACATTTTTAGTTGCTTACGGGACGATGCGTGAATTTAAACTCTTCGGCAAATATCGTTTTTTAGGCGCATTTTTATATAGTGCTTCATCAGTTTTATATTATTTTAATTTCACTTGGTCATTTTTTGGTGATATTTTAATTTATCTCCCATTATCAATCTGGGGAATGGAGCGCTTTTTCAAACAACGCAAAATTGGGCTATTTATAATAGCAATTGCGTTAACTCTATTTTCAAATTTTTATTTTAGTTATTATGAAATGATTGTACTTTCATTTTATTTAGTTTATAGAATGATTTCACCACATCGAGACGATATTGTACGTCGTTGGCAAAAATTGATTCTACTTATACCAACGACTTTAATAAGTTTAATGATCGGCTCTATAGGCTTTTTTACAGGTGTCAAATCATTTTTAAATAATGATAGACAGTCCAATGAAGTCTTCTTTTCTCCAATCATTGACTTCTCTCAGAAATATCATATTTTTACAAACGGCTTTTATATTACACTAAGTTTTATTGTATTAGTCGCATTATTTTCATTTAAATTATATCGCCATTACTACTTTAAATTATTCGCGATTGCGACGTGGGTTTTATTAATCGGCTCATTTTCATTGTATTTCGATAGTTTTTTTAATGGCTTTTCCTTCCCTCAAAGACGTTGGGTTTATATTTTAGCCTTTTCTTCTAGTGTGCTCGTTGCACTTTGGCTTAAACATATAACCGCTTTGACTTGGAAAGATTACCGGATATCTATCTATCCTATCGTCATTTTGTTAGTCGCCACATTATTCACTTCTCGAGGTGAGATGTGGTGGATGATTTGTGCAGCATTCATTTTAATGATACTTGGTTATTATGTATATCAGCAAAAGCATATTCCAAAAGTCGCATTAAATAGCATTATTGGTTTATTTATCGTGCAACAATTCGTTCTATTAATAAACTATCACGATAATAATATTGCGCCGTATCAGTCTACCATAAAAGATATACAAGCACCTGATTATCACAGCAAGATTTTACAAAGAAATATTGATCAAATTACACAAAATCAGTCACCATTTGAACGCATTGACTATATGAGCACTTATTCAGTCAATTCAAGTATGATTTATGGCTTTAATGGCGTGAGTTTATATTCTAGTATTTTTGACGGTCATATTATGGATTATTACGATAAACTACTACAAATCAACATGGAGTATGATAGTAATAGTACCTATCGTTTATTAGGTGATCGTGCCAATCTCTATGCGTTATGGAATGTGAGTGATCGTATAAAGGAAGCCCCTGATTCTTCTCAACCATATGGAATGGAAAAGCAAAAACAAATTAAGGATGGAGATACTCTTTGGGATCATTCTACAAACCAAATTCAATATCCAAGTGCGCACTTAACTTCAAAAGTGTATGATCCAGATCAATTGAAGACGCCAATAGACCGTGAACACGCTATGCTTAACGGGATTATCAGCGATGATATTCCAGCCAACTCATCCATACAACAGAACGAAAATTTACTGTCTCAAGCTTCAATAACTCCACGTAATGCAAAACGTGTCGGTAATATATTAAATGTTCAACAAGATGACGGTGGCTTAGATATTACATTACCAGAACAGACTCAATCTGCTTATAAAGATTATTATATCGAAATGGATGTCGAATTAAATGCACCAAATAAGCAGCATTATTTAGAAGTGAATGACTTTCATCAAAAACGTTCTAAACTAGACTATGCATATCGCCGATTTGTAACACCTATCACAGTACGTGTACCGGTTGATGATCAGCTTCAACTTAAATTAGCCAAAGGATTATATCGTGTGAATATTAAAGGGATTTATGGTGAAGACTATAAAACACTTAATAACGCTAAAGAAAATGTGCAACCAGTTAAAGTTAAGGAACATGCACGTTACTTTGATGTTAAAATGGCACCTACCAAAGATAGCTATTTAGTGCTACCAATGCCTTATAGAGAAGGATTAACTGCAGAAGTAGATGGTCAATCTCGAAATGTTGAAAAAACAAATGGTTTAATGACCATGATTCCTGTGCATAAAGGTGAATCAAATGTAAAAGTAAGTTATCAATTGCCTTATATTAAATGGCTAGCAATCATTACCGTTGTTGGTATTTTAGCTGCTTTCGTATATCGTTGGTGGTTACGTCGAAACAATCATTAAATTGCATAACAAAAAAGAAACGTCAATGGATATACCATTGACGTTTCTTTTATTTAAAAATACTGCTTTATCATTAGCGAATCTCTTGGATACGAGCAGCTTTACCACGTAAACTACGTAAGTAATAAAGTTTAGCCCGACGTACTTTACCACGACGTTTAACTTCGATTTTTTCGATTTTAGGTGTGTGTAATGGGAATGTACGTTCAACACCTACACCTGAAGAAATCTTACGTACTGTGAATGTTTCAGAAATTCCGCCACCACGACGTTTAATAACAACGCCTTCGAATACTTGGATACGTTCGCGTGATCCTTCAATGATACGAACGTGAACACGTAAAGTGTCACCAGCGCGGAATGTTGGAATATCATCACGTAATTGTGATTTTGTAACTGCTTCGATTAATTTGTGATTACTCATTGTTTATTCTCTCCTTCAGCCTATGTTCATGCTTCGACACATCTTTGAGCAGCGGACCATAGTGATTTTTGTGCTTTCACACTCAAATTATATTAGCATAGTGTTTCAGTCTTTTCAACAGTCTTTGTGTAATTTTATATATATTTCGTCTTCAGCCGTTAATGGATATTGGGATAGTAAATCTGGACGCTTATTTAAGGTACGTAATAAGGATTGTTCATGACGCCATTGTTCAATATTACGATGATCGCCTGATAATAATACATCAGGAACACGCATTCCATTGAAATCACGAGGTCGTGTATATTGAGGATATTCTAATAATCCACTTGAAAATGAATCATCCTCATGCGAGGTTTGGTTACCTAACACTTCTGGTAACAATCTTACAATGGCATCAGTCATCACCATTGCTGGTAATTCTCCCCCGGTTAATACATAATCACCCACAGAAATTTCATCAGTTACTAAATGTTCACGAATTCTTTCGTCATACCCTTCATAATGACCACAAATAAACACAAGATGTTCTGAGGTTGATAACGATTCTGCCACCTTTTGGTTAAAGGGTTGTCCTTGTGGTGTCATTAAAATTACACGTGTTTGTTCTGTCGTATCAATAGATGATATCGCATTGAATATCGGTTCAGGCTTTAAAACCATTCCTTGACCGCCACCATAAGGATAATCATCTACTTGTTGATGTTTGTTCATCGCATAGTCTCGAAAGTTCACAGTATTAGTGGATAATATACCTTTATCACGTGCACGTTTTAAAATAGATTGATTAAGTACGCCTTCAAACATTTCTGGAAATAGTGTTAAATAATCAATTCTCATTCGGTTAACAATCCTTCCATAGGTGTAATATCAATTTGTCGTTTTTCAATATCAATATGTTGTACGACGTCTGCTATGTAAGGAATCAGATGCTCTTTTTCACCTTTTACAACCCATACATCATTAGCACCTGTTTCAAAAATTTCTATCACACGTCCAATAGGTGTCCCCTCTGCAAAAACGGTACAACCTATAATATCTGAATAGTAAAATTCATGCTCATCCAATTCGATATCTTGATGATCTCTTTCTTGATATAATTTACAGTTTTTCAAATGCTCGATATCGTTGATATTTTGATATCCTTCAAACTTCAACATATGTAGACCTTTGTGCATACGGTGTGACACAATCGTTAATTCAATTGTTTGTCCACGATATTCAGTGTGAAGCTGTTCGCCAGGTTGAAAACGTATGTCAGTAAAATCTGAATGTGATTGAACTTTGACTTCCCCTTTGATGCCATGCGTATTCACGATTTTACCTACTTCTACAATCATCAGTAACGTGTCCTCCTTTAATTTAACACATTTATATTTGAGAAAAGGGGCTGAGTCACAATCAAACGATGAATTGGCTCAGCCCCTAATTGCATAGATAAAGATAATGATTAGTCATTTATCTTTATGTTACACAGGTTATTATTTAGCTCTCTTTTGCTCGTCGAATGTTTTTAAGATACCTTGACGAGATAAGATATTGTGTACAGTATCAGTTGGTTTCGCACCGTCTTTTAACCATTTTAATGCTAATTCTTCATCAATTTTAACTTCCGGTGCATTTACTGCTGCTGGATTGTAAGTACCGATTTGCTCGATGATACGACCATCACGTGGTGCGCGTGCATCTGCAACTACGATACGATAGAATGGATTTCTTTTTGAACCTAAACGTGTTAAACGAATTTTAACTGCCATTTATAACTCTCCTTTAATTTCAATAATTTTATCATTTACAAGAAATTATGATAACAGGAATTACAAGTGTTGTAAAGACAATTTTCTTTACCATTTTAAATTTCTTATTTCACACTCATTAAAATGGTAAATTCATTCCTTTTAGCATATTTTGAAGTTGTTTTTGTTTACCTTTTTTACCTTTGCCGCCACCCGTAAATTGTTTCATCATTTTCTTCATATCATTAAATTGTTTTAATAAGCGATTGACCTCTTGTAAAGAACGTCCAGAACCAGACGCGATACGACGCTTTCTAGACATATTCAGGACTGCTGGATCTTCTCTTTCCATTGGTGTCATAGATTGAATAATGGCTTTAATATGATCGATTTGTTTTTCGCTCATATTTAATTTATCCAATCCTTTCATCTTATTCATACCAGGAATCATTTTCATGATGTCATCTAGTGGCCCTAAATTTTTCACTTGATCCAATTGTTCTAAGAAATCTTCTAAAGTAAAAGATGACGTACGCATTTTTTGTTCAAGATCTTTGGCCTTTTCTTCGTCAACATCTTGTTGCGCCTTTTCGATAAGACTTAAAACGTCACCCATACCTAAGATTCGTGAAGCCATACGTTCAGGATGGAATAACTCTAATCCATCGAGTTTTTCGCTCATACCAATGAATTTAATTGGTTTTTCAGTAACAGCTCTAATAGATAATGCTGCACCACCGCGAGTATCCCCATCAAGTTTAGTTAATGTAACGCCTGTAATATCCAATTGTTCATCGAATGATTCAGCTACATTGACTGCATCTTGACCTGTCATCGCATCGACAACTAACATAATTTCGTTAGGTTTAGTGATTGATTTAACATCTTGTAACTCATTCATTAATGTTTCATCAATGTGTAAACGACCTGCCGTATCAATAATGACAAAATCTAAATGCTCGTCTTTGGCATGTTGAATTGCGTTTTCCACAATTTGTTGTGGTTTCACTTGATCGCCTTCTGTATAGACGGGAATATCTATTTGTTTTCCAACTGTTTGAAGTTGATTGATTGCAGCTGGACGATATATATCAGCCGCTACTAATAATGGCTTTTTGTTATATTTTTTACGCATTAATAATGCAAGTTTCCCAGCAGTTGTTGTTTTACCTGCACCTTGTAAACCAACCATCATCACAACAGTAGGTGGTTTTTTAGCCATAGTAATGGATGTATTATCGCCACCCATTAATTCAGTTAATTCTTCTTGGACAATCTTTATCACTTGTTGTCCAGGTGTTAAAGATTTCATTACATCAGAACCTAATGCACGTTCCGAAACTGTTTTAATGAAGTTTTTTACAACTTTGAAGTTAACGTCCGCTTCTAACAATGCCAAGCGTACTTCACGCATCATTGCTTTGATATCCGCTTCAGTTACTTTACCTTTACCCTTGATTTTTTGCATTGTTTGTTGCAAACGATCGGATAAGCCTTCAAATGCCATAAAGTCCCCCTCCTTATTCTAATTCTTCTAGTTCATTTATATATGCTATTAATTGATCAGGGTCATTAATATGTTTTTTCATTTCATTATATATTTCTTGTCGTCTAGAAAAACGATGATATAATCCTAATTTTTGTTCATAATCTTCAACTAAATCACCAGTTCTTCTAATATTATCATATACAGCTTGTCTACTCACATCAAATGTCTCTGCAATTTCACTTAACGCATAATCTTCCAAATAAAATAACTGTAGATAATTACGTTGTTTTTCAGTTAAAAGTGACTGGTAAAAATCGAACAAATAATTCATTCGTACCGTTTTAATTAAATCATTCTCGCTCATCTTCATTTACCTCTGATTGTGATTCCTCTTCTGATACATTTTGTTCAATCATATCAGCAAATAAGCCATATACGTAACTTTCAGCATCAAATGGTTGTAGATCATCTAATTTTTCGCCTAAACCAACATATTTAACCGGAATGTGTAATTCATTTCTGATAGCTAAAACAATACCACCTTTTGCGGTACCATCTAATTTTGTCAGCACAATACCTGTTACATCTGTAACTTCTTTAAACGATTTAGCTTGAGATAATGCATTTTGACCTGTTGTGGCATCAAGACATAATAACACTTCATGAGGCGCTTCTGGAATAGAACGAGAAATGACGCGCTTCACTTTTTCTAATTCATTCATTAAGTTTTGTTTATTTTGTAAGCGACCTGCTGTATCGCAAATTAAAATGTCAGCCCCTTTATTTTTAGCAGCATTAATCGCATCATACATTACAGCAGCAGGGTCTGATCCTTCATTTTGGCGTACGACTTCAATGCCAACGCGTTCTCCCCAAACTTCTAATTGTTCAATTGCACCGGCACGGAACGTATCACCAGCGGCTAACATTACTTTTTTACCTTGTGCTTTATAACGATGCGCAAGTTTACCAATTGTTGTTGTTTTACCAACGCCATTCACACCCACCATTAAAATGACATTAAGACGATCGTCTTCAAGGTTCATTTCTTCTGAATGTTCATCTTCTTGATGATAGATTTCAACAATTTTTTCAACAATCACTTCTCTTAAATCTTCAGTTTCTGTAATGTTTTGACGTTTCGCTTCCATTCGTAGTTCATCGACAAGTTCCATCACTGTGTTAAAACCAACATCTGCTTGAATTAACATTTCTTCTAAAGCTTCAAAAAAGTCTTCGTCCACTTTTCGATAATGCGCTAATAGATTATTAAGCTGTGCTTGGAAGTTGGCACGTGATTTTTCCAAACCTTCTCTAAATTTGGCACCTAATTTTTGAGATTCAATTTCTTCAAATTCTTCGATAGAGATTAATCCATCATCCATCTCATCCACACTTTGATCGGTCCAATCAATCTCTTTTGAAGGTTTATCAACATCTTCTTGTTGCGTTTGATCTTCTTCAAGATTTTCTAACGGCTCTACTTCTTCATTTTGTTGATTTTCTTTTTTTGAAAACTTATCTTTTAAACGTTTAAAGAAACTCATTATTTATTCCTCCTCCAACATGTCATCAATAGTATTTAAATTCACACTTACAAGTTTAGAAACACCTAATTCTTGCATTGTCACTCCATATAAACGGTCGCAATACTCCATTGTGCCTTTACGATGCGTGATGACAATAAATTGTGTTATTTTTGAAAGTTCTTTTAAATATGACGCATAACGTAAAACATTCGCTTCATCGAGTGCCGCTTCAACTTCATCTAAAATAACAAAAGGTGCTGACCGCACTTTTAGAATAGCAAATAATAAAGCGATAGCGCTCAATGCTCTTTCTCCACCACTGAGTAAAGAAAGATGCTGTAATTTTTTACCAGGAGGTTGGACTTGGATATCAATGCCTGCAGTTAAATAATCATCTTCTGTTAGGGTGAGCTCAGCTTGACCACCATCAAAAAGTGTTTGAAATACCACTTCAAATTGTTCTTGAATTGCATGAAATGTGGTTTTAAATCTTTCTGTCACTTCTTGGTCCATTTCTTTAATAATTTGCTCTAATGTCTCTTTCGCTTCACGTAAGTCTTTTTGTTGAGACGTTAAAAACGTATAACGTTCATTTACTTCTTCAAATTGTTCAATCGCTTTAATATTAACTGGACCAAGTTCCTCAATAGACATTTGAGTTAACTTCACTTTTTGACGTAACGCATCAATGTTTTCCTCATTAATCGTATAATTTTGAGCTGCATATTCAAAAGTCATATGATATCGTTCATCTAAATGTTCGAAAGCATGATCAATCAATACGTCTAATTTTGATTGTGCTGTTTTAATATCTTGATATTGATTTTCGATAGATAACACTGTTTGATGCGTATTTTCTAGTGCATGTTCATTAGATTCAATTAAATCTTCAAGTTGTTGACGTTTATGACGCCATTCCTCTTGTTTAGTAGTCAAGTCTTCTTTTTGTGTTTTTAAAGCTTGAATACGTTCCTCTATCTTTTCTAAAGTTGTTGCATCATTAACATCATCAGAATTCACAATCTGTAATTGATCTTCTAACTTTTGATTTTGAGATTGAATACGGTCAAGGCTTTGTTGAAGTCGTTTTAATTGATTGTTCTGAGTGGTGATTTTTTCTTTAACCACAGCTAAATCTGACTGTTGCTGATGGCACTCAGCTTGCTTTTGATTGCGTTCTTGCTGTTGCAGTTTAGTCGTTTTTGTAAGCTGATTAATTTCTTTTTCTAATGTTTCAAGTTGTTGCGCAATCGTATCTTTTCTGTCTTTTTTAGCCTCTAGCGTTTCGATACTTTGACTACGCTCATAACCATCATTTTTTTCAAATTCAAATTCTTCATGTTCATTCTTTAAGCGTTGCTCAATATCATGATAACGATCATATTTTAAACTTAATTCATGTTGCTGCTGTTTTAATTCGTTATATTCTTGTTGGTATGCGACATAACTTTGGCTTAGTTGATCTTGTTCTTGTTTTTGTGCTTTGCAACTTTTTTCTAATTGCTTTGTTTGTTGAATATAAGTGTCATATTGGTCTTTTAAACGTTTTAATTCCTCTTTTTGACTCAAGACAGATTGTCTTTTTTGTTGATTGCCCCCAGTCATTGCACCACCTGGATTCACCACGTCACCTTCTAACGTCACAATACGCGTTTGATATTGAATACGTTTAGCAATATGATTAGCATGTTCAAGGGTGTCAACGACGAGTGTACGACCTAACAATTTTTCAACAATTGCACGATATCTATCATCAAAATGTACTAACTCACTTGCAACCGCGATAAACCCTTCTTGATCAGACACTTTTTCAATGATATGTCTATCTAAAAAGTTACCTTTAATTACTGACAACGGTAAAAATGTCGCGCGTCCAAGCTTTTTAGTTTTTAAAAATTGAATGGCTTGTCGTGCACTTTTTTCATCATCCACAATAACATGTTGCAAACTAGCACCTAATGCAATTTCAATCGCAGTAGTATAATTAGTAGGAACATCAATTTTTTGAGCAACAGCACCATGTATGCCTTTTAATGGTTGATTTGATTTTAACACCGCTTTGACGCCTTGATAGTATGCGCCCATGTCATCTTCTCGAGCATCCATTGCATCAATACGTGATTTAATTTTATCCGTGTAACGATAAGCTTGATGAAGTTTTTCTTCATTTTCTGCATAGTTTTGTTTAACAGAGGTTAATTGCTCCTCTATCTGCTTAATTTTATCATTGATATCATCTATTTGTCTTTGCTTATCCTTTTTATCTTTGTCAATTTGACGCATATTTTCGGTTGCTTCTTGAAGTTGATGATATGCTTCTTGTAACTTTGAATCTAAACGTGATTGTTTTTTATCATGCTCTTCTAAAGTACGTGATAAAAATCGAATATCATTATTTATCTCTGACTGTTCTGTAATCAGTTGATAATATTTATCTTTTAAAGATTCTATTTTTCCTTCTGCATCTTCATCTGCTTCATACAATAGTGCTTCTAATGCTTCTATAGATTCAATTAATGTTGTTCTTTGTGATTTGAGTTGGGATAACGTCGCTTTAGTCGCTTCAATTTCACTTTCGACCGATGTTCTTTCTATTTTTAAACTTTCTTGTTCTTCTTCAATTCGCGCATTCGTTTGAGATTGATTTTTTTGACGTTCTTCTATTAAATGATACTGACCTGTCAGTTTCTCAATTTCTCCCGTTATTTCCACAAGATCATGATTTAATGTTTCTAACTGCTGATCAATATCAAACCGTTCACCCTTATATTTTTGAATGGTGTGGTTAATATTTTGTTTTTTACTTTTAGCTATTTCTTGCTCACTTTTTAAATCATTTAATGAATGATCATATTGTGCAATTTGATCTTTATACGATTGAATATCATGAACTGTAACTTGAATATCACTTTCTTTTAACGTTTCTGATAGTTTTAAATATTCACGTGCAATCGCCGCTTCTTCTTTTAAAGGTTCCACTCGTCCTTCCAAATCATATAAAATATCTTCAACACGGACTAAATTATCTTCAGTTTGTGATAATTTTTCGAGTGAGGCTTCTTTTCTTTTTTTATATTTTAAAACACCTGCTGTTTCTTCGATAATTTGACGACGGTTTGTAGGCTTTGCATTTAAAACTTCATCTACGCGTCCTTGTGAAATAATACTAAACGCCTCTTTACCTAAGCCTGAATCTAAAAACAATTCAGTAATGTCCTTTAAGCGACGACGTTCATTGTTAATAAAAAAGGCACTGTCTCCATTTCGATATAAACGTCTTGTTATTGTGACATCTTCTTCATCAATGTTCAATAAACCTTGACGGTTGTCAAGACATAATTGTACTTCAGCACTATTTTGCGCATTACGATGTTTAGCACCAGAGAAAATAATGTCTTCCATTTTACTGCCTCTTAATATCCGAGCAGATTGTTCTCCTAACACCCATTTAATAGCGTCAGTAATATTACTTTTACCACTACCATTTGGACCTACAATCGCGGTAACGCCTTTATCAAATTCGATATGTGTTGGTTCAGCAAATGATTTAAACCCATATGCATTGATTGACTTTAAATTAACCATTACCTGACTCCTTTTGTGTCAATGCAAAAAATGCTTGTTCTGCAGCTTTTTGTTCCGATTCTTTCTTAGTACGTCCCACACCAGTTGCAATAGCTTTTTTATTTAAAATGACCTCTGATGTAAAACGTTTATTATGTGCTGGGCCTTCTTCTTTAATAATCTGATATCTTAGCTGCCCTAAATATTGTTGATGCACATACTCTTGGAATTTTGTTTTAAAGTCTACTGCGCCCATTAATTGTTCATCTTCTACATAAGGAAAAATGACTGATTTCGCAAACGTTTTAACGACCTCTAAACCTTGATCTAAGTAGAGTGCACCGACAAATGCTTCAAAAACGTCAGCCACAAGCGAAGGTCTTGTACGCCCTCCTGTTTTTTCTTCACCTTTTCCTAATAAAATGAGTTCATTTAAATTAATTTTATTTGCAAATATTACAAGTGATGGCTCACACACAATATTGGCACGCATTTTCGTTAAATCTCCCTCTGGAAGTTGCGGATATTGATCAAATAAAAAACGTGAAACCGTCAATTCTAATACTGCATCTCCTAAGAACTCAAGACGTTCATTATGTTCTATACGCTTCATATTAAAATCGTTAATAAAGCTAGAATGCAAAAACGCTTGTTGGTATAAAGCAATATGATTATAAGGTAAGTTTAAATCTTTCATTTTTTGTTTAAAATCTGTCTGAAATTTTTCAATTAGTTGTTGTTTTCGTTTATTGGGCATTCAGAATCCTCCTTCAAATAAACGTAGTCACCTTTAAAATTAACTCTCTGTAATAGCAACTACATTAACTTAACATTTATCATAATATATCATTTTTATTTATCCACACACCACTAAAAGCCGATGCGTTAGATATCCGCTATGTATCAATCACTTTGGTTGTTTCATTCATATTAATCCTATGACATTCTTTCTGATAAATTACCTTAAATATCAAAAACGCTTATATATATCATACCATTAGTAAAAAATCTGAGTCGAAAAAACATCGACTCAGATGAAAACAATTATTTTTCAAGTGTATTAATGTAGTTAACAGCGTCTCCCACTGTATTGATTTTTTCAGCTTCTTCGTCTGGGATTTCTGTACCAAATTCATCTTCAAGTTCCATTACTAATTCAGCAATATCTAATGAATCTGCACCTAAATCATCTTTAAATGAAGCGTCTTCAGTAACTTTGTCAGCATCAACACCAAGACGATCAACAATGATATCTTTTACTTTATCGAAGTTTTCCACAGTCTTTCACCTCCTTTAAAGGTTTAAGTAGAAATGATTTAGTCGACTGTTTTATTTTGCCATTTTCTTTTAATAAATACAAGAGGGAACAATACCCTTTCATTTAAAGAATGTGCGCGCATGGTTATCATCCGGTGTGAGTTCAGCGCTCGATTTTGCTCATAAGGAAAGGTTCGCCTGCTCACCTTCGTTCGCATGCATAACGTGCACTAATCTCACTATGTTCGAAGTGCACGTAACTTTTTTAATCCGGCTGCAGAAAGCTGTCCCCTCAACAAAAAGCCCAGGGCGCATCAATTTGGAAAGCAATTTCTGCTTCCTGGGCGATTTTGCTCGGGGCCAAAACGCTTTCTTCCGCACTTTGTTTTAACCCTAACCGCAATTGTCCGCACTTTTTTATTCCATGTGCATGCCGCCGTTGACATGGATTGTTTGTCCTGTGATGTATGCGGCTTTGTCTGAAGCTAAGAAGCTAACTGCATTGGCAATGTCTTCTGCTTCTCCAAAACGACCTAAAGGGATTTGTTCTTTCATTGATTCTTTTAATTCATCACTTAATGCATCTGTCATGTCAGATACGATGAATCCTGGTGCAACTGCATTGACTGTCACGTTACGTGAAGCAAGTTCTCTTGCTGCTGTTTTTGTAATGCCAAGGACACCTGCTTTTGTTGCAACGTAATTGATTTGACCAGGATTACCTACTGCACCAACGATACTTGATAAGTTGATGATACGACCTGAACGTTGTTTTAACATTTGTGGTGTTACTTTTTGAATACAGTTAAATACACCTTTTAAGTTCGTATCTACTACTTCATCCCATTCGTGTTCTTTCATACGCATTAATAAATTATCACGTGTTACACCTGCATTATTTACTAATACATCGATAGAACCAAATGTTTTAACGACCTCTTTAATCATGGCTTTCACTTCATCACCATTTGCTACATTGGCTTGAATGACGAATCCATCTACACCTTTTTGTTTGATTTCTTCTAAAACCGCTTCTGCTTTTTCTTTATTACCAGCGTAGTTAACCACTACATTATAACCTTCATCTGCTAATTGTAACGCAATACTACGACCGATACCGCGAGAAGCGCCTGTAACTAATGCAACTTTACTCATTTTCTAACCATTCCTTTACATCCTCGATTGTTTGAATCGAAGTTATTTTAACATCTCTATTAATTTTTTTAACTAAACCAGATAATACCTTATTAGGTCCAATTTCAATGAAATGATCAACACCTTGATCAATTAACCATTCAACTGAATCAATAAATTGCACAGATGCATATAACTGTTTAATCATATGCTGTTTAATCGTTTCTGCATCAGTTTCACCTTGTGCATGCACATTTTGAACGACAGGTATTTGTGCATCATGCCATTCAAATTGATCAATATATGCTGCAAAATCTTTTTCGATGACTTGCATCATTGATGAATGAAATGGTCCTGATACTTGTAAAGGTAACACACGTTTTGCACCGAGTGATTTTCCTTCTGAGACAAGCTTATCAATCAGTGCTTGATCGCCTGATACTACAATTTGACCAGGAGAATTGATATTAGCGGGCTCAACTTTTTCCTCATCTGATGATAACTGATCACAAATCTTTTGAACATCCTCTAAATCCAAGCCTAAAACTGCTGCCATTCCACCAGTACCTTGTGGAAAAGCTTTTGCCATTAATTCTCCTCTACGGCGCACAATTTTAACAGCATCTTCAAATCTTAAAACGCCACTCATTACTAAACTAGCGTATTCACCTAAGCTGTGCCCAAGTGTGAAGTCAGCTGATGGATGTCCCATTGCTTCATATAGCGCAATACTATGAGTTAATAAAGCAGGTTGAGTATGTTCTGTTTGACCTAATTTTTGGTCTTGGTCTTTAAACATTGTTTCTAACAGATCGAAATCCATCTCCGCTTGCGCTTGATCAAAGATATGAGTTGCTGCTTCATTAGATTGATATAAATCTTCACCCATACCTACTTTTTGAGCGCCTTGCCCTGGAAACATAAATACTTTTTTACTCATTTAATTTCCCACCTTTTCACGCATATTTTCCACAATAGATGTTTCTACTGCGATTTTGGCTTGTCTAATCGCTGAATAATAGGCTTTCGCATTTGAACTACCATGAGCTTTGACGACAATACCGCTAAGCCCTAGTAAAACGGAACCACCATACTCAGAATAATCGAGTTGTTTAGCTAATGCTTTAATATCCTTTTTCATAATTAAGGCAGCTATTTTATTTTTAAAGCTTGCTAATAAACTATGTTTTGCAATTTTACCAACTGATTTTGCGATACCTTCTAAGTTTTTCAAAATCATATTCCCTGTATAACCATCTGTCACAATGACATCAGCTGTGTCATCCATAATGGATTTTGCCTCAATGTTCCCCACGAAATCAAACACTTCTGTTTGAGACATTAAATCATACGCTTTCTTTGTTAAACTATTTCCTTTTTGGGCTTCAGTACCAATATTAAGCAGCGCTACTTTAGGTTGTTCAATACCACGTAAATTGGCAGCATAAATATGGCCTAATACTGCATTTTGGTATAAATGCTCAGCTTTTGCATCCGCATTGGCCCCAACATCTAAAAAGACCACGCCTTTTCCACTTACTGTTGGCAATGTTACCACAAGTGCAGGTCTCGAAACGCCTGGCAAACGACCTACGATGAATAAACCTGCTGACATTAATGCACCAGTATTCCCCGCAGAAACGCACCCTCCAGTTTCTCCGTTCTTAACTGCTTCTGCCATTCGAACCATAGAGCTATCTTTTTTACGTTTAATCGCACGTACAGGCTCATCTTCCATTGTGATTTTTTCTGTCGTATTGTGTACAGTCACACGTGGATGATCGATATGGCATTGAGAGGCATCTCCATATAACAGAATTTCAAGATCTTCAAAATCTTTTACTGCACGTTCTACGGCTTCTAAAACAATATGAGGTGCATTGTCGCCACCCATCATATCGACTGCAATTTTTACCATCTTACTCATCCTCACTTATGTAATACATTTTAAATTGTCCTTGAAACACTTTTGTATCTCCTACATAGGAAACCACAGATATATCAAAGTATTTATCTGTTTGTTGCTCCACATTAGCATGTGCAGAAATGACTTCTCCTAGTGCGACTGGTTTCATAAAGTGAATGTGACTTTCCTTTGTTAACACTTCAGAATGGTTAATGACAGCTACACAAAGAGAGTTTGCCTGTGCAAAAATAACATGACCTCTTGCTATATGTTTACGCTTAAATACTTCTTTTTGAGAAATTGATAATAAGGACTGACCTGATTGATTTGGAGTCAGTGCAATAATATCTCCTATAATATCTTGATTTGCTAGTGCACTAATATGCTTATGTTGTTCTTGCGCCACATTTTTAATACGTGTGCGCACTTCTGGAATATTCATTTGATTTCTATCCAAGCGAATTGTTTGGATACTCACATCAAACATCTCACTTAGTGCTTGATCTGTCACAAATGGGTTTTGATGAATGGTTTGTTGAATCAAATCTCTTCTTTCATTTTTACGTTTTTTCACTTAATCGCCACCCAAATTTAGTACCAAGTCTTAAATGACTCTTTGTTATTCTAACATGTTCTACTTTATCTTCAAAATGATTTAACACCCTTCATTTTACGTGAGTCTTCACCTTTTTTCTCTATTTTAATCAAAGTTTTGATGCAACATATGCGCTTCAATAAATGCCCGCAATCTTTGATAACGTTCAGTAAAAAATACGCCTGATTGAATCATTTCTCCGGCTTCATCTCTAGCGACTTCTAACATACGGTAATCCTCTACTAAATTCGCCACCAGAAAGTCAGGTAGACCGCTCTGCTTAACACCAAAAAAGTCACCCGGTCCTCTCATTTCTAAATCTCGCTCACTTAATTCGAAACCATCATTTGTTTGTGTCATAATCGTCATTCGTTCAATTCCTGTTTCAGATTTAGGTGATGCAATTAATACACAATAGCTTTGATGATCACTACGTCCCACGCGGCCTCGTAGTTGATGTAATGTCGATAAACCGAAACGATCTGCATCATAGATCATCATAAACGTCGCATTAGGCACATTTACACCCACTTCCACAACAGTTGTCGAAACGAGTACATCAATGCTATGTTCACTAAATTGATGCATAACCTCATCTTTTTCTTCAGAAGTCATTTTCCCATGTAAAATTCCAATTCGTCTGTGTGATAATTGTGTTTTTAAGTGTTCATATAAAGCTAAAACGTTTTGAACATCCTCTAAATGCTCTGAACTTTCGATTAATGGTGAAATCACATAAGCTTGTCGCCCTTTTTGTAATTCTCTATCCATTTGTTGAAGTACATTTTGATATCCTTCATGTTTCACCCAATATGTCTCTATGGGTTTACGTCCTTTTGGCATACTTTTGATAGAGGAAACATCCATTTCGCCAAATACAGATATCGCTAATGTTCTAGGAATTGGCGTTGCTGTCATAAACAACACATTAGATAACGCACCTTTTTCTCTCAACTTTTGTCGTTGAGCGACGCCAAAACGATGCTGCTCATCTGTAATGACTAATCCGACATTATGAAACATCACATCATCTTGGATAAGGGCATGTGTGCCGATGAGGCAATCAATTTCTCCAGCTGCTAACTGCTCTAATAATAACTGTCTTTTCTTACCTTTAACGGAACCGGTTAACAATGCCACATTCATTTTGTCGCCAAATAAATCAACCAAACTATCAGCATGTTGTTCAGCGAGTATTTCTGTTGGAACCATCAAAGCAGATTGAAACCCAGCTGTTTTTAAAGCATACATACAAATGGCCGCCACCACTGTCTTACCAGAGCCCACATCACCTTGTAATAAACGATGCATACGAATGGGCGCTTTTAAATCTCTAAATATTTCATTAACACTTTGCTTTTGTCCTTCCGTTAATTCAAATGGAAGTGCTTCTATAAATGCTTTTACTCGCTCAAGATCATAATCAATCTCTATTGCTTCATCACTCGTTTTTTCTAAACGATTCAACCATTGCATGCGCAGTTCAAACATAAAAAATTCTGTAAATGCAAACGTCCGTCTTGCTCTGATTAGCGATTCTCGATCAGGCGCTTCATGTAGTGTATGTAACGTATCGTGTAAGGTTTCTAACTTGTATTTTTCTCGTAAATCATCCGGCAACCATTCATGAATAACCACATCATTTAGTACACGTCGGATTAAATCCCTTAACGTTTTTTGTTTAATACCTTCTTTAACACGATAAATCGGAAGAAATTGTGCATCATCTTGTTCTTTTAGATTAAATACCATTTTCTGGCCATTAATTTCTTGTTTTCGTCGTGACCACTTTCCTTTGATAATCACTTCTTGATGCAATTCTATTTTATTTTTTAAATAAGGTTGATTAAAAAATACCGCTTTTACTGCAATTTGATCAACCATAAGATGCACTGTTAATTTCGAACGATTTCGCCCAAAAAAAGCGACAGTTGGCGTCGTATACACTTCGCCTTGAACTGTCACATTTGTATCGTCTTCTGCTTGAGACAAATCCACTAAAGTATTATCTTCATAACGAGTAGGTAAATATAATATTAAATCTTGAATGGTAAAAATATTCATTTCATTTAATACTGCTAATCGCTTAGGACCTAAACCTTTTAGATCTTTTAAATCATATGGATTTTCTATTAAACTGATTTTTGTCATTTTAATCACCAAAAATTTGTTGTTTTAAACGTTGTCCTGTAGGTGTACCTGCTAATCCACCTCGTCCTGTTTCTCTTAAAGCAGATGGCATTGTTTCTCCAATACGATACATCGCTAAAATGACTTCATCAGTAGGAATACGAGATTGAACACCTGCTAAAGCCATATCAGCTGAGACAATAGCGTTGGAAGCTCCTGCTGCATTTCGTTTAACGCAAGGTACTTCAACTAAACCTGCTACAGGATCACATACAAGCCCTAACATATTTTTAAACAAATCGCAAATGCCTCTGCCGATTGTTGAGGTGATCCGTTTGATGCTTCTACAATGGCCGCTGCAGCCATCGCACTTGCCGACCCCACTTCTGCTTGGCATCCGCCTGCAGCACCTGAAATTGACGCATTATTCGCTACGACAAAACCAAATGCACCAGCTGTTAATAAAAAGTTAAGCATGTCTTTTCGACTTAATTGTAGTCTATTTTTAAGAGAAAATAAAACACCAGGAACTACACCTGCTGATCCTGCAGTGGGTGTTGCGCATATTTTCCCCATCGCTGCATTAACTTCATTAGTGGCAACCGCCTTACTTACAGCATCTAATAGAAGCGGACCTGACAGAGATTGGCCAGAAGCTAAATAGTTTTGCAATAAGACAGCATCTCCTCCTGTTAATCCTGTTTTAGAAGTAACTCCTTCCACACCTTCTTCAATGGCATTTTCCATAGTTTGAAGATGATGATCCATATGTTCATACACTTCTTCAGCAGTTACGCCAGAAACAAGCATTTCCTGTTCAAGCATAACTTCATGAATCGCTTTATTTTCGTCTCGACACAATGTTAAAAGGTCTTCTACACTTTTAAATATTTTATTATTCTCCATTACGCATCCCCCATTAACGAAACTGTAACTACACCAGGTACTTCTCTGATTTGTTCAAGCACTGAATTTGAAATCTCATCATCAAGTTCACAAGTCATTAAAGCTTGATCGCCTTTCTCTTTTCGTGCGACTTGCATACTGCCAACATTAATCCCATTTTCACCAATAATGTTTGCCACTTTACCGATTGTGCCAAATGTATCCTGATGAAAGACAAGTAATGTTGTGTAATTGCCACTGATTGCTAAAGTAAATCCATTAATGGCAATGATTTCAATTTTACCGCCTCCTATCGAAATGCCTTCTACAGAAATCGTATGATCTCCTTTTGTCATTTCGATAATGGCAGTATTAGGATTCGAACGTTCCTCTGACATCTCTATAAAATTAACATTGATATTTAATGATTGTGCCGTTTCCAAACTGTGTTCAATACGACTGTCGTCTGTATCGTACCCTAGTAAACCACCAACTAAGGCAACATCCGTACCATGTCCTCTATAGGTTTCCATAAATGAACCATATAAATAAATATTGACATTTTGAGGCTGCTCACCAAATAATTCTCTTGCGACACGACCGATTCGTACTGCGCCTGCCGTATGCGAAGAAGACGGACCTACCATCGTTGGCCCAATAATATCGAATACACTTTTAAACTTCACAATAATCCCCCCTGTTATAGAACTGTTTATGACTAACAGTATAACAAGGAGTTGTCATTTATTAAATATTGCGAAAAATTTTCACAAATAATTTGCTATCTTTTTATTATTACTAAAATAAAATAACTCTAAAGCATTAAGAAAACGATACAACGTTCTCTCATACTTTAGAGTTATGCCTTACTTTTTATTCGACAGCAAATAAAAATGGATAGATAGGTTGTAAGCCTTCTTGGACTTCAATTTCCACATCTTCATAATGTTCCTCAATATAAGCTTCTATCCACTCAACTTGATCTCTGTTACCTTCTTCACCCACAATGATCGTTAGAATTTCACTATCATCATCTAACATGGTATCAAGAGTTTTTTGCAATACTTTCTTTTCATCACGATCACTAACGACAATTTTGTCTTCAACTAGACCCATAAAAGCATCTTTTTCAATTGCAATACCATCGATTTTAGTGTCGCGTACCGCATAAGTAATCGAACCTGATTGTACATCGTCTAATGCAGCAGTCATTGTTTGATAGTTAGATTCTAAATCTGCTTGTTCATCATAATTAAACATAGCAGTAATACCTTGAGGGACCGTTCTAGTAGGTACAACGACAACATCTGCTTCAACAATTTCTGCAGCTTGTTGACTCGCCATTTGAATGTTTTTGTTATTTGGTAACACGATGGCACGTTTACATCCACTGTTGTTAATCACCTTAACAATATCTTCTGTAGATGGATTCATCGTTTGACCACCGTTTATAACATGTGTCACACCCATGGATTGGAATAATTTTGAAATACCTTCACCCATTGAAATGGTTACAATCGCAGTCTCTACTTGATGCTCATTCGTAGTTGATGCAGCCGCCGCATTGTCACGTTCTTTACGTAGTACCTCACGGTGTTGTTCTCTCATATTTTCGGCTTTCACTTTGATTAATTCACCAAAACGCTGACCGAAAGTGAAAACTTCTCCAGGTGTTTCAGTGTGTACATGAACTTTAACAATTTCATCGTCGCTAATAACTAATAAGGAATCACCAAACTGACTCATTGCTTCACGGAAGTCTGATTCATTAAATGGTTCTTTATCTTTTTGAAAGCGTACCATCATTTCCGTGCAATAACCATAAACGATATCTTCTGTATTGATCACACCATGAAAGTCATGTTCATCATTAAAGAGTTCATCCGTATTCACTTTAGACGGTGCTTCACTAATGGTTTCACCTTTCAGCGCTTTTAAAAACCCTTCATATACGAGTGTTAATCCTTTACCACCGCTATCAACCACACCGACTTCTTTCAGTACAGGTAATAACTCTGGCGTATGTTCTAATGATTGTTGAGCGCGCTCATATACAGCTTCCATCACTTCGATACAATCTTCAGTTTCTTTTGCTTTTTGCGTCGCCGCTTCACTTGCATCTTTAACAACCGTTAAAATGGTTCCTTCTACAGGCTTCATAACTGCTTTATATGCTGTTTGAACCCCTGCATCAAAACTTTCAGCAAATTGTTGTGCGTCAATTTCAGGGTATTCCTCTAACGCTTTGGAAAACCCTCTGAAAATTTGAGATAAAATAACCCCTGAATTACCACGGGCTCCCATTAACAATCCTTTTGAGAAAGATTTCCCTAATTGTCCTATATGATTAGAAGGATTATTCTCAACTTCTTCTCTTCCTGAAGTCATTGAAAGGTTCATATTTGTTCCTGTATCGCCATCTGGGACAGGATAAACATTCAATGCATCAACCATATCTGCATTATTCGATAAATTTTGAGCTCCTTGTATAATCATTTCGGCAAAAAGACTACCGTTGATTTTCGTAATCATCCAACTTGTCCTCCTATTTGTGCTTCAAATCCTGATCAAAACGTACACCTTGCACAAAGATGTTTACAGAATTTACAGTTAGTTTCAATGTGTTTTCTAACGTATATTTCACTGTAGATTGCACATTTTGCGCTACTTCAGAGATTTTTATACCATAACTCACAATAATATGCATGTCCACATCTAATATTCCATCATTTTCACGTATTACAATCCCTTTAGCATAATTATCATGCCCTAAAATTTCTGCAATACCATCTCTAACTTGTTGACGAGATGCCATACCTACAATACCATAGCATTCGACAGCTTTCCCTCCAACTACTGAAGCAATAACTTCATTTGAAATATCTATGCTACCGTAATCATTTGTAATTTCTAGTGTCATACTAAATGCCTCCTCACTCTGAAAAGCGATGTGCTTTATCTAAACTATTCATTATCTTCATATTCTATTACGCTATACTTAATTGTAGTGCATTCCAACATTTTATAATAATAAGTACTAAAATGAAACAATTTTTGCAAAAGTTCTTATGAAATTCGACTCATAATACTAAATTGTGAATAGTTTGAAAATCTAATCACAATTAATGGCCACTATCTCTCAATTAGTGGAACGCTTAAATGAGCAGTAATTTACTTTTTGCAGTCAATCATGGCAGTTGTCGATAACTTACTATAATAAATGTTATAACGTTATTAAAATAGGTAACAACAACTATAAATTATAACAGAAATGATACGTATCACAAAGCTATTTATAAATCTTCAGTAAATAATATTGCACAGGCCTATGGTTTATGATATATTATTTAAGTATGTAGTAGAAAAGTGTATTTGTATTTCTTAAAGGAGGTACGATGATGGGTAAAGAATGTTTCGTAACAGGACGTAAAGCATCAACTGGTAACAGACGTTCACACGCATTAAACTCAAGCAAACGTCGTTGGAATGCTAATTTACAAAAAGTTAGAATTCTTGTTGATGGAAAACCTAAAAAAGTTTGGGTTTCAGCTCGTGCTTTAAAATCAGGTAAAGTTACTCGCGTATAATTGATAATAAATATAAACCGAATCTTTATGTGGAAGATTCGGTTTTTATTTTCGTTTAAATCTACTAACTTAATCACGACTTCTCATTTGATAAACTAATCCTTGGTGTACTTTAACACGACCACAGTCTTCTTCAAATTCATTAGAAATCGTTAATGTTGACCCCATTTTTAATACTTCATGTGTTAAATTATATTTAAACCCTTCTAAAGATAACTCCACAGAGTCAGTTGCTGGAATAAACGAGATATATTGATATCGTTTTTTATTACGTCTATCATAACTACCAGGTGTTAACAATTCTATGACATTACGATCATCAATAATTTGTATTTTCAATTGTTTAAAATCTGGATGCTTTAACAATTGCATAACACCCATAAAATGATCTAAGCGTGCGCCTGTAGCACCGTAAATTTTAATTTTCTTATATCCCATATTGACTGCTTTCTCAACGGCTAATGCAAGATCAGTATCTGCTTTTTCGGCAGGTTCAGGATTGATATCAATTTGAGCACTCATCCAACGTCGCTCTTGTGCAGAAATAGAATCAAAGTCTCCCTCGGCAAATACAGGTGTTATGTCATGTTTTAATAATGTAACAGTGCCACTATCAACGCCAGCCCAATCTTTATGCGCTTTTTTAGATAATAGTTTTTTTGGTAAGTTTCTTTGACTACATAACAAACAAATTGTTTTTTTCATCATTAAACCTCACTTTTTAATGTATTCACTGCTTCTTGATAATCTTGCTGTTGAAAGAAATAAGATCCAGCTACTAACCAATCCGCACCGCTTTGTATTACTTTAGGTGCGGTAATGGCATTAATGCCTCCATCCACTTCAATTTTATATTTATAGTTATGATCACGTCGCAATTGGTCTAAATATTTAATTTTATCCAACGTACTGTCGATAAAACTTTGGCCACCAAACCCTGGATTAACTGACATAACTAAAACGTAATCCACCTCGTTTAAAATCGCTTCAATCGCATGCACAGAAGTGCCTGGGTTAATTACGACGCCTGCTTGGACCTGATGTGCTTTAATCTTTTGAATCGCACGATGAATATGAGGCGTTGACTCTATATGAACTGAAATTTTATCTGCACCCTTATTACAAAATAATTCAATATAATCCTCAGGCGACTCAATCATCAAATGAACATCGATTGGTAACGTTGTAATGGGTCTAATTGATTCAAGAATTGGAAAACCTATCGAAATATTAGGTACAAATTGACCATCCATCACATCAAAATGTAATCCATCTATTTTAGCTGCCTCTAACTGTTGTAATTCTTGCTTTAGATTTAAAAAGTCTACTGATAACAAGGAAGGAAATACTTTCGTCATTTAATATCTTACCTTTCGATTGGAAATTTCTTCTAATAATTGAACATAGTGGGCATAACGAAAATCTGCAATTTCCCCTTGATCAACGTATTGCTTTACCGCACATTTAGGTTCATTAAGGTGATAACAATCTCTAAATTTGCACTCTTGGCCAAGGTCTGCAATTTCAACAAAATAATCTCTTAACATTGAAGCGTCAATATGGTTAAAATCTAGCGCGCTAAAACCTGGTGTATCCGCAATATAACCATGATGACGTTGATATAATTCAACATGTCTCGTTGTATGACGACCTCTATTTAGCGCTTGAGAAATATCATTAGTTTCTAAGTTCAACTCTGGACGATAATGATTAATTAAAGTGGATTTCCCGACACCTGATTGTCCACTTAATACCGCAAGCCCAGGTTCCCACTCATCAAACACTTCGTCTATATTATCATTTTTACCAATAAATTGAGTGGCATATCCTAATCCTTGATAAACTGATAATACATTTTGTATTGATTGAAACGCTTCATCTGTCGTTAAATCTTTTTTTGTAATGACGATGCGTGGCGTGAGTCCATATGAATGCGCAATGACTAAAAAGCGATCAAGTAATTGGGTTGAAAATTCTGGTTGCACCGCACTCATTACAATCACTAATAAATCTATGTTACTGACAGGAGGGCGCTTTAACATATTGTGACGTTCATGAATATGTTGTATGTACCCTGAGGTATGAGTGTCTACATCAATGTCTACCATATCGCCCACTACTGGCGAAATTTGTTTTTTTCTAAATAGACCACGTGGTTGAGCATCGTATAATTCCCCATCGCTATCGACACGATACACACCACTTAATGATCTAATAATGCGTCCTGTGATCAATATTACACCTCTTTCAAATGTTTTGTTATCTTTATTATAGCAAATTCAACTTCATAAGCCTTTATTAAAGAATACGACTTTGTCTCCGTTATCTCAGATACGTTTTAAGGGTTGAGACACTAACTGCCTCAACCCTTATGCTAAGCTACCTCATCGTATTGAAATGAATCTTGCGCTACTGTTTGACCATCTACTTTAATAATATATGAAGCGGACGCATCTTCTGCAACAGTTAAATTAATGCTCCGATTCGTATCTTTCGTTATCGTAAATGATTCAAGTAAGCTTGAACTTTTATGTGCTTTATCTGTAACATAAATATCAACTTTTTGTGGTTTATCCTCTTTACCAGAATATGGGATTGATACATTTTGTGTTATGTGTTTATCTTCCTTCATATTGTCGTCTTCTGTCTCTTTATCCTCATTTGAGGCGTCTTCTTTATCTTGAGTGGAAGTATCATTATTTGTCTCTTTATCTTCTTTGGATGTCGCCTTACCTGACGACACAATAAAATGCACGTCAGCGCCTTCATCTACTTCTTCATTTTTAGGTGAGTGATTGATTATATATCCACTTTCAACATCGTCATCCTCTCTCACCTTATCTACAACGACACTGATTCCTTCGTTTTCAAGAGAAGATTTGACCGCTTCAAAATTCTCATTAGTATAGTCACCGATTTGAACCTGTCGTACGCCTAAAGATTCTGTTAAAGTGACAGGAGTACTAGAGACATTCACTGATTCACCTGGTGAAATATTTTGGGATTCAATATTACCTTTCGCAATATTATTTTGAGTATAAGCTGTTTGGTAGTGAATTTGATTAAAGCCTAATGATTTTAACTTTTTCTCTGCCTCTGATTTAGGTAATCCTCGAACATCTGGCATATCTTCAATATGCGGTCCTCTCGAAATGACGAGGTCTACTTCTGATTTTTGTTTTACTTTCGTTTCAGTTTTAGGATTAACTTGTATGATTCTACCTTTATCAAATTGATCATTATAGCGTTGGGTCGTATGTCCCACTTTAAGATTTTGATCTTTCAACAATTTTTGGGCATTTTCTTCTGTTTGACCCACGACGTTTGGCACTTGACTGTATTTATTTTTAGTCATTGCAGCTGTCATAAAGAAAAATAATCCTACAAATAACACAAGAAAAATGACTGCAAACCAAATCTTCTTACCTAGAGATCGTTTTTGTTTAGGTTGATACATTGTTTGATTTTTGTTGTTCCCTTCTGTTGTAGGGACAATCGGAATTTTAGCTGTGCCTTTTGATTGATCTTGTGTTGTCTTTTGTTGAGTAGCCAATGCAGATTTATCGATTTCTACAGTTTTTGTAGCATTTTCATCGGTTTGATAAGGTTTTTCACCACGTCTATCTGGATTTAACGTTGTCTCCACATCATGTGCCATTTCACTCACAGAGCAATATCGATTTGAAGGGTCTTTCTCTGTCGCTTTTAAAATGACATTACTCAACGCTTGAGGTACATCTTTTCGTGTATCCGTTACATTGGGAATAGCATCCTGAATGTGTTTAATCGCAATACTTACAGGTGTTTCGCCGTTAAAGGGTGGTTTCCCCATTAACATTTCATATAAGACCACACCGGCAGAATAAATATCCGACCGTTCACCAGTTGCTTCCCCCTTAGCTTGTTCAGGCGATAAGTACTGAACTGTACCTACTACATGATTTGTTTCAGTCATAGCTGTTTCGCTAATTGCTTTCGCGATACCAAAATCTACAATCTTTAATGTTTGATTACGGTTAATCATCATATTTTGCGGTTTGATGTCTCGATGAACAATGCCATGTTCATGAGCATGTTGAATACCACTCAATATTTGTTGGAAAAATTGGACCGCCTTATCCGGCATGAGCGAACCATTCGATTGAATATAATCATATAATGTTGGACCTTCGATATATTCCATAACGAGGAAGAAACAATCTTCTTCCTCTCCGACATCTAATACACTTACCACATTTTCATGCGATAATTTAGTTGTATTTTGAACTTCTCTTTCAAAACGTTTTACTGTTTCATGTTTTTCATTCGGTGGAATGTGGATGATTTTTAATGCGACTTTACGCTGAAGTATCTCGTCCCATGCCACGTAGACATTGGACATACCACCGCCACCTAGTAAATGCTGTAGCTCATATCGTTCATCAATTTTTCTGCCAATCATGAGAGACCACCTGCGATATCAGCTAAGATAAATGAAATATTATCTTGAGCTCCTTCCACTTGCGCAGTTTTTAATAATTCTTCTCCTGCTTCTTCTACAGATGAAGCATTGGTTAAAATAGTATGCAATTGCTCACTTCTCACATAATCTGTTAACCCATCTGTATTTAATAATAAATAATCATAAAAATGCGTACGTTTTATGAAAATATCGGGTGTCACTCGTTTATCTGTTCCCATTACTTTAGTGATAATATGTCTTCTCGGGTGATGATATGCTTCTTCTTCCGTAATTTCACCTAACATCACTAATTGATTAACAAATGTGTGGTCGATAGTGAGTTGTTCAAAACGACGTTCATTGATGAGATACGCTCTGGAATCCCCAATATTCGCAATCACGATATGGTGATCCAAAATCAATACACAGACACACGTTGTTCCCATGCCAAAATAGGCATCATTCGTCTGAGCCAATTGATAAAGTTCGTGATTAATGGACTGTAAATTTTGTTTTAACCATTCTTCAGCTTGATGATCTTCTATAAAATTTTCAACTTCAAATCTTTCTTTAAGTGCTTCTACAACAAATTGTGAAGCTACTTCACCTGCTTGATGGCCACCCATTCCATCACAAATGACAAGTAATGTTTGATCTGTTTGATTATAAAAAATGCCACCTGAATCTTCATTTTTTTCACGATACTGGCCAATATCTGTGTAGAATTTTGCGTTTAACATCGTGATCTACCTCGTTTCTGATTCTCGTTCCTTAGCTCTTAATTGTCCGCATGCTGCATCAATATCAGAACCTTGTTCTCTTCTGATTGTTGCATTAATACCTAATCGTTTTAATTCTTTTTCAAATTTAAAAATATCATCTTTTGGCGTTTTAACATAATTACGTTCTGGGACATGGTTAACCGGTATTAAATTCACATGACAATTTAAATGTTTAATTAAATGTGCTAACTCTCTAGCATGTTCTAACTGATCATTAACGCCACCAAATAAACCATATTCAAACGTGATACGGCGATTAGTTTGTTTTTGATAATAATCAATAGCTTCCATAAGTTTATGCACATCATACGCTCTATTAATCGGCATTAACTTAGAACGAATTTCATTATTTGCTGCGTGTAAACTCACAGCAAAATTGATTTGTAACGATTCATCTGCAAAATCATAAATACGTGGAATAATACCAGATGTGGATACCGTAATATGACGAGCACCGATATTTAAACCATTGTCATGATTTACAATTTTGAGAAAGTCCATCATTTCATCATAGTTTTCAAATGGTTCACCAATTCCCATAATTACAATAGAAGAAACACGTTCATCCGTTTCATCTAATGCTTTTTGAACAGTTAATACTTGAGATACAATTTCACCTGCTTCAAGATTACGCTTTAAACCACCTAAAGTTGAAGCGCAAAACGTACAACCAATACGACAACCAACCTGCGTAGTCACACATACCGAATTACCATAATCGTGTCTCATCAGTACAGTTTCAATGGTATAACCATCTTGCAATTCAAATAAAAACTTAATTGTCCCATCGCGACTTTCTTGGCGAACGACGGTTTTTAAAGTTGTAATTGTAAAATTATCTTCCAATAACTGACGTAAATCCTTTGATATGTTTGACATTTCGTCAAAAGAATCTACGCGTTTCTCATAAAGCCATTCAAAAATTTGTTTAGCACGGAAGCTTTGCTGACCATGTGACTTCAGCCATTCTTTCATTTCATCAAAACGAAGTGAATAAATTGACTGTTTTTCAAAATCCGGTAAAAATTTATTCTTCTTTTTCTTTTCAGCCGTAATCATATTATTGTTCCTTTCTTCGTATTTTAGTTATGAAAAATCCATCAGAATTAAAATCTTGAGGTAAGATTTGTAACGTTTTGACATATTCTTTCGTTTTAGGATCTAATATAGGTGCAAATTCAAATTCTGGATGTTGTTTTAAAAATGTATAAATCACATTCTCATTTTCCATTTGTTCAATCGTACATGTGGAGTATACCAATGTTCCCCCATTTGCTACATTTTGGGATACATTTTCTAAAATGGCAAGTTGTTGTTGTACTAATTGATTTACTTTTTGAGCGGTCATCGTATATTTAATCTCTGGTTTATGTCTTAATACACCTAGACCACTACATGGTGCATCAACCAAGACTGTATCAAACTTACCCTTAATGGGTGTGGTAGCGTCGTGTTGGGCAGCTTGGATACCATGTAATTGCAATTTATCAATATTTTGTTGAATGAGTTGAATTTTGTGTTCATGAATATCATACGCTTGCACAGAACCTTGACTATTTAAAATTTCAGCGATATGACAAGCCTTACCTCCTGGTGCACTACAACAATCTAACACCTTATCGTTTGCATTTAACGTCATAAGCTCTGCTACAAACATGGAACTTTTATCTTGGATACTAATGAGTCCCTTTTTAAATAATGTTGATTGAATGATCGGTTTACCTGAAACATGTAAACATACGGCGATATGACGATCCTGTGCTACAGAAAATTGTTCCGCTTCAAGTTGCGTTATGGCAGCTTCTACCGAAATGCGTGTCCGATTTACACGTACAGTTTGAGTGGTTGGCTCTAACATATACTGAGCAATTTGCTTTGTCTTGTCATAACCGTAATGCGTTAACCAATGTTCAATAATCCAAACTGGAATACTATAGCGGACGGAAAGTTGTTGTGTTGAATTCGATATGTCATCAATATTTGGTAAGTCATGCGCGGTAACTTGTCTTAAAATGGCATTGACTGTATGCCCTGCTTTTGGGCCACCTCTTTTTTTAGCGATATTAACAGCTTCGTTGATAATCGCGTGTGTTGGAATCTTATCAAGATAGACATACTGATAAATACTCATCCATAATAGTCGTTTTGTCCATCCTTTAAGCTTTGTACGTACAAATGGCTTTAAATAAAAATCTAGCGTGAGTTTGCGTTGTACCGTACCATACACCAATTCTGTAAATAATCCCTGATCTAATGCAGAAATATCATTTTTTGATAGAACTTCATTAATTTTTAAGTTACTGTATGCCTCATCTTTAAAAATTGCTTCTATCGTATTGAAGCTTAATTCACGTACATTGACCATTTATTGTAATTCCTTTCCAATCAATGGTTCTTGAACACCACTTAAAAAGTTAGCGACTGGCATGCGTTTTTTACCAGATAGTTGAATTTCTTTTAATCCTATTGCTTCATCTGAACCTGTGCCTACAATAATTTGTTTTTTCGTCGTATCAAGAATTTGTCCTGCTTTACCTTTATAATTTGAGACGATGTCAGCAGCAAACAGTTTCATGGTTTTACTCTCTAATGTTGTATAAGCGACTGGCCAAGGAGATAAACCTCTAATATGGTTGAAAATTGTTCGTGCGTCTTGTGACCAATCGATACGTTCGTCTTCTCGTTGAATATTTGACGCAAATGTGGCTTGAGCATCATCTTGAGGTGTACGTGCATTAGTGCCGTTTAATATAGAAGGTAACGTATCTTTTAATAGTTGTGTGCCTAAATCACTCAACTTATCATGTAATGTACCAACATTATCCGCCTCTTCAATTGGAATAGCACGTTGAGCAATCATATCACCCGCATCTAGCTTTTTAACCATATACATAATTGTTACGCCAGTTTCTTTTTCTCCATCGATGATTGCTTGGTGAATTGGTGCACCACCTCTATATTTAGGTAATAAGGAAGCATGCACATTCACCGCTCCATATTTAGGCATATTTAGTAATGATTCTGGTAGTAATTGACCAAATGCAGCAGTGACAATTAGATCACATTCAATCTCTAATAATGTATTTAACGTCTCTGAACCTACTAATTTTTCAGGTTGATATACTGGAATGTCATACGACTCAGCGACACGTTTAACAGGTGGCGGTGTCATTTTACGTTTGCGTCCTACTGGTCGATCTGGTTGTGTCACTACCGCAACGACTTCTTCAGTTTCAATTAACATTTCTAAAATAGAAGTTGAAAAATCAGGTGTTCCCATAAATATTATTTTACTCATCTTCTAAATACGCCTCCAATTCTGCTTCTGAAACTTCTTGATCCATAATGTCTGTAAATAAAATACCATTCAAATTATCTATCACATGTAATATCATTCGCGCAATATCATCATACGCTGTTAATTCAACTTCATTACCTTTTAAATCCATACTTTGCACTTTAATCATTTGGCTTCTTGTCACTTCACCAAAACGTCCTGGCACGCTTAAACATCCTTCTAATTCAGTCACTTTTGCATCAGATTGACTTACAATCGTTGGGTTAATTAACTGAAGGAGACCATCTTGCGCCATATCCACAATGGCAATTTGTTCAAAATAACCAATTTGAGGGGCAGCTAAAGCTTGGCCTTCAGTACTATATAATGTATCTTCCAAATCTTGAATGATATGCTCAATATGCGCATCAAATTGTTCAACCTTAGCAGCTTGCTGTCTTAAATTGGAATTGTTATCTGTTAGTATTTTTCGAACTGCCATGTCGATACACTCCTCATTAAAATTCATCGTTATATTATAACTTAAATTCATATAAAATGCGACGTGCTTTCTATAATCATAACAAATATTGGCTATTATTTTCTTTTTTAAGATGATCTTCTATTAATAACCTAACGTAATCTCTTTTTTAATTAATAATCACATCATCATGTAAGGGTTGATGTCGATTTTTAACGTCAACTTTTTTTGAATAAATAATTCATGATAATAATCATCTAAATATTGTAATACTTGAACAAGATGTGGCTCGCTTTTAAATTTGACCAACACTTGAAATCGATATTCATTGTTAATGCGCGATAAAGGGGCGGGTGATGGCCCTAAAATAAGTGCTTGTTCACTTAATTGTTGGATGAGAAGTTGATGAATATGCGTTGATGCCTGTAATACTTCCTTCATTTGTTCATGAGCTACCGTAAAATTGATTAAATAATAGTATGGTGGATAGTGTGCAAGTTGACGATAGGTCATTTCTTTACGATAAAACTCTAGGTAATTAGCTTGCTTTACATATTCTATTGCGTAATGATCAGGGTTATACGTTTGAATAATCACTTCCCCAGTTTTATCATGGCGTCCAGCTCGTCCGGCAACTTGCGTTAAAATTTGGAACGTTCTTTCACTTGAACGAAAGTCAGGAAGATTAAGCATTGTATCTGCGTTAAGAACCCCAACAAGCGTAATGTTAGGAAAATCAAGCCCCTTCGCAATCATTTGTGTCCCTAATAAAATATCGCCTTGACCACTTCCAAATTGATTTAGTAATTTTTCATGACTGCCTTTTTTACTTGTCGTATCTACATCCATACGAATAATGCGCGCCTCTGGAAAACGTTGTTGTAGTAATTCTTCTACGCGTTGTGTCCCTGTTCCCATTTGACGGATATGTTCACTTTCACAATTCGGGCAACGCATCGGTGCTTGCTCTTGATACCCGCAATAATGACATTTCAACTGATCATTCGTTTTATGGTATGTTAACGAAATATCACAATGTGGACATTGCGGCACATGACCACAATCGCGACACAACATAAATGATGCATAACCACGGCGATTCAAAAATAAAACCACTTGTTCTTTTCTTTCTAAACGTGCCTCAATGCCTTCTGCTAGCGTTTCGGAAAACATTGAGCGATTGCCATTGGCTAACTCTTCTCTCATATCAAGTACTTCAATATTTGGTAACGGCCGTTGATTAACACGGTTAGGCATTGATAATAAAGTGTACACACCCTTCTCTGCTCGGGCATAACTTTCTAAACTTGGCGTAGCACTTCCTAACACTAGTGGACAATGGTGGTAACGACTCCGCCATTCTGCAATATCTTTTGCATGATATCTCGGATAATCTTCTTGTTTATAGGTTGCTTCATGCTCCTCATCAATAATAATAATACCTAGATGTTTAAACGGTGCAAAAATACTAGAACGCGCTCCTACACTGACTCGTGCTCGCCCATCTCGAATCTTTTGCCATTCATCATAACGTTCACCAGCCGATAACGCAGAATGTAAAACAGCAACTTCATCTCCAAATCGTGCTTTAAAACGCAATACCATTTGTGGTGTGAGCGCAATTTCAGGAACGAGCATCATCGCATTCTGGCCTTGATTCAACACATCTTCAATAATATGAAGGTAGACTTCTGTCTTACCTGAACCCGTGACACCATGTAATAAAAATGTTTCACTACGTCTTTCTTGTACAGCTTCAGATAAAGACTGGTACGCTTGCATTTGTTCAGAAGTAAGCGATTGTTTTTCATCTGCTTCAAATACTCGACCTTCATATGGGTCACGTTCAACAACAGCATCATACTTTTCAATCAACTGATATTTTTCAAGCGTTTTAATTGATGAAGGCGAAAATGACATGTCATGGAGCTCTTTTAAAAAGACGTCACGATGTTGTTCATCTAATAAAAAACAAATGAGTTCATACTGCTTGGGCTTATTCTCTAATCGACCAAGTAATTCATCCGGATTCACATCCGAACAAATTCTTACTGCTTTCTGAGTGCGTTTTTTAGTTCGCTGTTGTAAGCGTGTCACTTCTTTAATTGCACCAGTACTTAAATAAAACGACATCGCTTCAACATTATTCTCTTTTTGCGCTTTTTGATAATCGTAATATCCTTCTTGATTAAATAACGATAATATCTCTTCTGGTAATTGTGATGCGTCCACAATTTGAAACGCTTTTTGATATTTTGCTTTAATCGCGCTAGGTAACATCGCTTCTAAAATAGAAATACGCTTAGAAATGAAATTACGGTGGTACCATTCACTAAGTTGAACCAACTCTTCAGTTAACTCAGGTGTAATATCCTTGACCTCGATAATCGGCTTCAAGCGCGATAGGTCCATTTCACTTTGGGCATCATCTATGCAATTCATGACATAGCCTTGTATTTTGCGCGGACCAAATGGCACGACAACACGGATGCCCGGTTTAATAATATCTTTAAATTGTTGAGGGATAATATAGTCAAATGTTTTATCAACTCTTTTAGAATCGACATCTACAATCACTTGAGCTATCATACTTGCCAACTTCCTTCTAACGCTAACAAAATTTTAAAAGCTAATTGTTTTTTACTCGTTTTATCAATTGTTTTCACAGTGCCATCTTTGAAATAAAGTGACACTTCATTTTCGTCTGATTGAAAACCAATCGACGCATCTCCTACATTATTAGCAATAACGACATCCGCATTTTTACGTACTAGTTTTTCGCGCGCATATGTCTCCACGTTTTGTGTTTCAGCCGCAAACCCTACTAATTTTTGAGTCGTTTTGTGTTCTCCAAGATATTTTAAAATATCCACTGTACGTTTAAATTCCACAACTAAATTGCCATCTTGTTTTTTCATCTTATGCTCTAATTGTTCAACAGGAGTGTAGTCCGATACTGCTGCAGTTTTAAAAATAACGTCTTGAGTTTCAAAGTGTTCGATCACCGCTTCAAACATTTCTTGTGCACTGCGCACAGCAATGACATTGACATTATTTGGCGGATCTAAATGTGTTGGCCCAGTTACAAGCGTGACTTGAGCGCCACTATTTTGCAAAGCCTCAGCTAAAGCATAGCCCATTTTTCCTGAGGCACGATTAGAAACATAACGGACAGGGTCAATTTCTTCTACCGTAGGACCAGCTGTAATTAACACATGCTTATCTTTAAAATAAGTGGCCGTTTGAGCTTGATGAGATGTGTGAGCTTCACGTTCTAATACCGTTTGGATGTCAATCGGTTCTGCCATACGACCTTTCGCAACATAGCCACATGCTAAAAATCCTTCTCCTGGTTCGATAAATTGATAGCCATCTTCAACTAACGTTGCCATATTTTGTTGAATACGCGGATTTTCATACATATGTACATTCATAGCTGGCGCAATAAATTTCTTAGTTTCTGTCGCTAATAAGGTCGTTGTGACCATATCATCTGCAATCCCATGACTTAATTTAGAAATGATATTCGCAGTAGCTGGGGCCACGACGATGGCATCCGCCCAATCTCCTAAGGCAACATGCTGAATTTCTGCCGGATGCTCTTCATGAAATGTATTAGTATATACAGCATTTCGACTTATGGCTTGAAAAGCTAGAGGTGTCACAAACTCTTGTGCATGTTCTGTTAACATCACACGCACATCATAACCCGCTTGCGTTAATTTACTTGTTAAATCTATAGCTTTATACGCGGCAATGCCACCTGTAACAGCGACTAAAATATTTTTCATGATTTCACTCCTGATCATTTACATTTCTACATTTTTATTTTTTATAAATATCTATTAATTTAAAAAAGTAGGATGACGCCCTTGTCATCCCACTATCTTACAATGTTTCATTCATGAATTAATGAATTTGATTATACTTTTTTTCATCTACTTGAGGTGTTACTTTTTGTGCTGCGATTTCTTCTAATGCACGACCAACTGTTTTTTTACTTGAATATTGATCTAATAATAACGCCTCAGGATCTGCTTGAATTTCACGTGCACGTTTAGCTGCTGTCGTTGCGATTAAATATTTAGAGTTAATTTTATCTTGTAATTCATGTAATGGTGGATGTAACATTATTTTTTAGCCTCCAATAACATCTTTCTATATTTTGCTTCAATACGTTCTCTTTTTAAATGTTCCGCTGCAACAATGCATTGAATGCGTTGTTTCGCAAGTTCTACTTCATCATTTACAACAACATAGTCGTATAAATTCATCATTTCAACTTCTTTACGTGCTTCGGTCACACGACTTTGAATTTTTTCTGTTGATTCTGTGCCACGACCAATTAAACGTTCTTCTAAATGATCTAAACTTGGTGGCGCTAAAAAGATAAATAACGCATCAGGGAATTTTTTACGTACTTGTTTAGCACCTTCTACTTCGATTTCTAAAAACACATCGTAGCCTGCATTCATTGTATCCTTCACATATTGGATGGGTGTCCCATAATAATTACCAACATATTCAGCATATTCTATAAATGCATCTTGTTCAATGAGTTGCTCAAATGCTTCTTTCGTTTTGAAAAAATAATCCACACCGTCTTCTTCCCCTTCGCGCATTGAACGGGTTGTCATGGAAATTGAATATTTGTATGACGTCGTGGGATCGTCAAAAATACGTTTTCTAACCGTTCCCTTACCTACACCAGAGGGACCCGACAAGACAATTAATAAGCCCTTTTCAGTATCCATTCCTTACGACCTTTCTGCTATTCTTCTATTTATTTATATATCTTACCACAATTTTATGTTTATTGTATAGAGTTCAAGTGGATAAACTTACGCTCTGACGATTGTCTAAACACATGTTATAATAAGGCAATGAAATTTTTTAAAGGTGGCAGATAACATGGCATTTGATGGGGTTTTCACGAAAAAAATGGTGGAAGATTTACAAACACTTGTTAAAGGACGCATTCATAAAATAAATCAACCAGAAAATGATACGATTATCATGGTTGTGCGTCAAAATCGTAAAAATCATCAACTTTTATTATCTATTCATCCTAATTTTGCGCGTATTCATATTACAGAAAAGAAATATGATAATCCATTTGAACCACCTATGTTTGCACGTGTCTTTCGTAAACACTTAGAAGGTGGCATTATTCAAGCTATACGCCAAATTGGTAATGACCGTCGTATTGAAATAGATGTAGAAAGTAAAGATGAACTTGGTGACACCATTCATCGAACAGTTATTTTAGAAATTATGGGGAAACATAGTAATCTCATTTTAGTCGATAATGATTATAAAATTATTGAAGGGTTTAAACATTTAACGCCTAACACAAATCAATTTCGTACGGTGATGCCAGGTTTTCAATATGAAACGCCACCGTCTCAAAATAAAATGAATCCATTTAATGTAACTGGTAATGACGTAGTGCAATACATCGATTTTAATAGTGGTAAAATCGACCGACAATTACTTAACACTTTTGAAGGATTTTCTCCTCTAATTACAAAAGAAATTACTACTCGAAGACAATTTATGACCACTCAAACGTTACCGGAAGCATTTAATGAAGTCATGGCTGATATTCAACAGCCTGTTTCTCCTGTGTTTCATAAAAATCATGAAACCGGAAAAGAAGATTTTTATTTTATGAAATTACAGCAGTTTAACGATGACATGATTGAATATGACTCATTACATCACTTATTAGACCGCTTTTATGAAGCGCGCGGAGAAAGAGAACGTGTTAAGCAACGTGCAAATGATTTATTAAAACTTGTTCACCAACATTTACAAAAATATCAGAATAAACTCAGTAAATTAATTACAGAGTTAGAGGGTACTCAAAATAAAGAACAACAACAATTATATGGTGAATTAATTACAGCTAACATCTACCAACTCAAAATGGGAGACGATCAATTAACCACAACGAATTATTATAATGGCGAAACCATTACTATTCCTTTAGACCCTACACGTTCACCTTCTGACAATGCGCAGTATTATTTTAAGCAATACAATCGTATGAAAACACGTGAACGTGAGCTCGAACATCAAATTCAATTAACTAAAGAAAATATCCGTTATTTTGAAAGTATTGATCAACAACTTTCACATATAACTGTCGATGAAATTGATGAAATACGCGAAGAATTAGCGGAACAAGGATTTATCAAACAACGTAAACGCTCAAATAAAAAGAAAAAACAAAAAATACAACTTCAACAATATCAGTCCACAGATGGTGATACGATACTCGTTGGAAAGAATAATAAACAAAATGATTATCTAACCCATAAACGTGCTCAAAAACATCATATTTGGTTGCATACTAAAGATATTCCAGGCAGCCACGTGGTTATCCTAAATGATGATCCAGCACAATCAACATTAGACGAAGCAGCATTGATTGCCGCTTACTTTTCAAAAGCAGGTCAATCCAGCCAAATACCAGTAGACTATACGTCAATCAAACACGTACACAAACCAAACGGTGCTAAACCCGGCTTCGTCACATACGATCATCAAAAAACACTTTATGCCACACCAAACTATGACGAAATACAAAAATTAAAATAAAGTGTGGAAGAAAGCGCTTTGACCCCGAGCAAAATCGCCCAGGAAGCAGCAATTGGTTCTCAAATTGCTGCGCCCTGGGCTTTTTGTTGAGGGGGTCAGCTTTCTGGAACCGGATTATAAAAGTGCGGACAATTACGTGCACTTCGAACATAGTGAGATTAGTGCACGTTATGCATGCGAGTGATAGCGAACAGGCGAACCTTTCCTTAGGAGCAAAATCGAGCGCTAAACTCAAACCGGTTTTTGGTTTTTATAGCAATGCTTATGGATTAGGACATAATATATGTATGATTCGAGAAAACAATTAACAAAATCCTAACCCTTTCAAAAAGAGCGATGAAGCTTACTTTAATAGAATGCTTCATCGCTCTTATAGTATATTAGTCAACTTTATCTTTTAGTTTCTGGGAATGCTAATTGAAAGTTCACACCAAATTTGTCTTGAACCCATGCAAATTCACGATATTGCGGAGGCATTTCAGTTTTCGGCATCAAAATCGCTCCACCATCTTTTAAGCCATTATATAACGTATCCATTTCAAATTGGTCTTTTACGGTAACAAATAATGACATCGCAGGATTCATTTCAATATCAGTGCCATTGATATTGTCAATCGCCATAAATACTTGACCATTTAATGTAAATATAGAATGTTGTACTTTACCTTCTTGGTCTGGCACAGTATCGTCATATTTAACCATCGTGATGATTTCACTGTCTTCAAATAATTGCGTATAGTATTGGATTGCTTCTTCAGCATTACCATTAAACATTAAAAAAGTAGTTATTTTAGGGATTTTCATATTTTATCCTCCTCTATTAAACATCAAAACTCATTCATTAATCCATCTCTTTTTTACTTTCACTACCTATTATAACCGGTTACAATAGAAACAAATCATTTTTAGGGGGATTTTTATGTTAAGTATAAACTTATTACTACCACTACTCGTCTTCGTACTCATCTTCGTCGGCGGTTGGCTCTTCTTAAAATGGTACTTACGATAAACAAAGTGCGGAAGAAAGCGTTTTGGCCCCGAACAAAATCGTCCAGGAAGCAGAAATTGGTTTTCAAATTTATGCGCCCTGGGCTTTTTGTTGAGGGGACAGCTTTCTGGAGCTGGATTATAAAATAGCTGACAATTGCGGTCAGGGTTCGAAGTAATACCTAGGGACAAGCGAAAATCGCTCTTTGATTTTTGCGCGTCACGTAGTATTATCGAGAACCCTGCAATTGGAAGCCGGATTATAAACAAAGTTACGTACACTACGAACAAAGTGAGATTAGTGTACGTTATGCATGCGAACGAAAGTGAGCAGGCGAACCTTTCTATTAATAGCAAAATCGAGCGCTGAACTCAAACCGCTCTTTGGTTTTAGTGAAGCGGCTCATTTTGTTGAGAGTTTTGCAGTGCGTAACCTGATTAAACAAAGTGCGGAAGAAAGCGTTTAGAAATTGAGCAGAATCAAGCAAGAAGCGAAGATTGTTCTTTAATCTTTGCGCCTTGCGTAGTTCTGTTGAAATTTCTGCTTTCTGCAGCCGGATTATAAACAAAGTTACGTGCACTACGAACATAGTGAGTTAGTGCACGTTATGCATGCGAACGAAAGTGAGCAAGCGAACCTTTCTTTCAGTACAAAAATAAGCAAGTCATTCTTTAAACGCGATGTATGTTCACTGCTTCAAAATATTAATTAAATTTTCCAATGCATTATGCTATTAAATATTCAAAGCCTTCAAAATTCACACCAATGAATTTTGAAGGCTTTTTAGAAAAAGAGCTACTCTACTTTTATGTGATTTTATAATTGATTACGCCAGTTCACTAGAGTATCAATGTCTTCTTTAGTCACTTTTCCTTCTTGTTCAGCAACTTCAATTAATTCTTCATAATTACTTAATGTCACAAATTTAGCATCAGCGTCTTTAAACGCCGCTTCTGCTTTATTTAAACCATAAGTAAAGATGGCAACGACACCTAATACGTCTGCCCCTGCTTCACGTAAAGCGTCAATTGCTGTAATTGAAGAACCACCAGTGGAAATAAGATCTTCTACAACTACTACTTTTTTACCCTTACTGTTAGCGCCTTCGATTTGATTTTGTTTACCATGACTTTTACTTTTTGAACGAACGTAATTCATTGGTAAATTCATTTTTTCAGAAATATAAGCCGCATGTGGAATACCTGCCGTAGCTGTTCCAGATACAATTTCTACATCTGAAAAATGAGTTTGAATTAAATCAACTAACCCATCACGAATGGCTTCGCGAACTTTTGGATAACCAAGTGTGACACGATTATCGCAATAAATTGGTGATTTAATTCCAGAACTCCATGTATACATATCATTAGGTGAGAGTGAAACTGCTTCGATATCTAATAATGACTTTGCAATTGATTTGACCATTAACTTAACCAACTTTCTTTGATTTGATGATAACTATCGACTGGATTGTCACTTTGTGTAATCGGGCGTCCCACAACGATATGTGTTGACCCCAATTGTTTAGCATCTTCAGGTGTAGTGATACGTTTTTGATCATTAGCATCACTATGAGCTGGACGAATACCCGGTGTTACTTTTAAGAATGTTTCCCCACATCTTTCCTTTATGCTTGATGCTTCAAGGGGTGAACATACCACACCATCTAGACCAGCTTGTTGTGCTAATTCAGCATAATTTAAGACCGCTTCTTCCATTGACGTTTGAATGTTTTGTTCTTGATGTAACTGTGCTTCTGTCGTTGACGTTAACTGGGTTACAGCAATAATTTTAATATTTGGATTGTGTTTACGTAAACCTTCCATTGCACGTTGCATCATCAACTTGCCGCCTGCAGCATGAACATTGACTAGGTCTACATCAAGTTTTGCTAAGCCTTCCATTGCTTTGCCAACAGTGTTCGGAATGTCATGTAGTTTTAAATCCAAAAAGATATCATGACCAAGCGCTTTGATCTCTTTAATCAATGCTGGCCCTGTTTGGTAAAACAATTCCATCCCGACTTTAACAAATAAAGGTTCATCAAATTGATTTAGGAACGTCATGACTTCTTGTTTCGTAGCAAAATCGAGTGCAATAATTGGTTCTCTTTTCATAAGTTACATTCCTTTCTGAGTACGACCTTTAAGTTCATTAATATGATTAACGCCTAGCGCATCTAAATGTGTTGGTAAGTCATCAATAATTTCCTTACATACTAAAGGATTTTGGAAATTTGCTGTACCAACTGCTACCGCATCAGCACCTACAGAGATATAATCAATGACATCTTGTGCATTTTGAATACCTCCCATTGCAATAATTGGGATATTTGGTAATGCTTTACGCACTTCATATACCATTCTTAATGCAACCGGTTTGATGGCAGGACCACTTAATCCGCCTATTACATTGCTAATAATTGGTTGACCTGTACGACTATCAATGCGTAAACCTACAAGTGTATTAATCATTGTTAAACCATCTGCATATGCGCCAATTGCTTTTGCCATGTCTACAATATTCGTTACATTTGGAGAAAGTTTCACATATACAGGGACACTTGATACGGCTTTAACTTGTCGTGTTAATTCCGCTGCCACTTCAGGGTCCACGCCAAATTGCATTCCGCCTTCTTTAACGTTTGGACAAGAGATATTCAGTTCTAGCGCTTTAACATTTGGCGCTTTCGAAATATGTTCTGCCACATAAACATAATCTTCTTCTTTTGAACCAGCAACATTCGCAATAATTGGTACATCATAATCTTCTAATGCTTTTAATTCATGGTCTAATATATGATGTACGCCAGGATTTTGTAATCCAATCGCATTAATCATGCCACTATCTGTTTCAGCTACTCGAGGCGTTTCATTACCAAAACGTGCTTCTTTTGTTGCCGCTTTGACCATTATCGCGCCAAGCTCTGATAAATCATAAAACTGGCCATATTCCGCCCCAAATGCAAAACAACCACTTGCTGGCATGACCGGATTTTTTAAAGACAAACCGGGTAACTCTGTATTTAATCGGCTCATAACACAACTGCTCCCTTCTCAAAAACTGGTCCATCAGTACATACTTTAACATAATCTGTTTCACTGTCTGGCACATGACAAACGCATGCATAACAAGCACCTACGCCACATCCCATACGCTCCTCTAAAGAAATGTAGCCTGGTACATCTTTTAAAGCTTCAGCTTGTGTTAAAGCTTTAAGCATTGGTTTTGGACCACATGTATAGAAAATATCATAATCAACTGGCAACTGATCGATCACGTTTGTGACAAAGCCTTTCTCACCAGTACTACCATCTTCTGTAACAATATAGGTATCACCTAAAGCTTCAAATTGTTGTTGATAAAATACATCTTTTTGAGAACGAAATCCTAAAACATGAACCACTTCAATACCACGTTTTGTCAGTTGTTTAGATAACTCATAAAGCGGTGGTACACCTATACCGCCTCCTACAAGTAAAGCTTTCTTTTTAGCACGTTCAACTGGAAAACCATTTCCAAGAGGTGCAATCACATCAACCTCATCACCTTGTTGTAATTGTGCAAGTTTTTGTGTGCCTGCTCCTTCAGCACGAAAAAGCATTGTAAAGCTATTTTCGGATGCGTTCATTTCACATATTGAAATAGGACGTCGTAACATATGCAATGAGCCTTCGCCCACTTTGATATGTACGAACTGACCCGGTTGTTGCAATGTTTCAACAACCGGTCCAGTCACTTTCAATTCATAAATACGGTCTGCAATATTTTCATTTGAAATGACTGTTACTTTTTCCACCGCTTTTCCCTCCTACATATTTCGCATTGAGAATGTCATACTTTCAATAACATTCGTTAAAGCATTCGCTGTATCAAGTGAAGTAAGACAAGGTACACCATTTTCTACTGAAGCTCGACGAATTTGGAAACCATCGCGTTCAATCATTTTACCTTTTGTCATTGTATTAATTACGATTTGAACGTCGCCATTTTGAATTTTTGTAATTAAATCGTCATGGCCACCAATTTTATCAACCGTGTCGACTTTAATATTATGGTCTGCAAGTTTTTGAGCTGTACCTGCTGTAGCAATAATTTTATAACCTACTTGATTTAAACGTGTTGCAATTTTAACCATTTCTTCTTTGTCTTTATCGCTAACTGTAATGAGGACAGTACCATAGTCTTTTACAGTGAAACCTGAAGCTGTAAGTCCTTTATATAACGCTTTTTCTAAAGTAAGGTCTCGTCCCATTACCTCACCAGTTGATTTCATTTCAGGTCCAAGCGTAATATCAACATTTTTTAATTTATTAAAGCTAAAGACAGGTGCTTTCACAAAAACGCCTTCTTTATATGGTTGAATACCTTCTTTGAATCCTAATTCTGCTAACTGTTCACCCATAATTGCACGCATTGCTAATTGTGCCATTTGAATTTCAGTAATCTTACTTAAGAACGGCACGGTACGACTTGCACGTGGGTTGACTTCTAATACGTAAACACCATCATGCGCAATTACAAATTGGATGTTAATAAGGCCGACAATGTTTAATCCTTTTGCTAGCTTAATTGTAAAGGATTCTAATGTGTCGATTTCTTCTTGTGTTAATGTTTGTGGTGGATATACTGCAATAGAGTCTCCTGAATGCACACCCGCGCGTTCAATGTGTTCCATAATACCAGGGATAATGACTGTTTCTCCGTCACTAATAGCATCCACTTCGATCTCTTTACCTGTTAAATAACGGTCGACTAATACTGGATGTTCAGGGCTTGCTTTAACGGCTTGATTCATATAATTTTCAAGTTCAGCATCATTATAAACGATTTCCATCGCACGGCCACCTAATACATAAGATGGTCTAACTACAACCGGATAACCGATGTCTCTTGCATTTTCTAACGCTTCTTTTGCTGACGTTGCAGTTCTACCTTTTGGTTGTGGGACGTCAATATCATTTAAAAGTGCTTCGAATTCTTTACGGTCTTCCGCACGATTTAAATCTTCTAATGATGTACCTAAAATACGCACGCCGTATTTTGCTAATTTATCTGCTAAGTTAATCGCTGTTTGACCACCAAATTGTACAACAACACCTTTAGGTTGCTCTAAATTAATGATGTTCATCACATCTTCTTCTGTAAGTGGATCAAAATAAAGCTTATCAGAAATTGAGAAGTCAGTTGATACTGTTTCTGGGTTGTTATTGACGATAATCGCTTCATAACCGGCATTTTGAATAGCCCACACAGCATGAACTGTCGCATAGTCGAATTCGACACCTTGACCAATTCGAATTGGACCTGAACCTAGTACGATAATCTTCTCTTTATCTGTCACAACAGATTCATTTTCTTCTTCATAAGTACCATAATAATATGGTGTTGCAGATTCAAATTCTGCTGCACATGTATCTACCATTTTATATACTGGGTGAATATCATGTTTTTGACGTAAATCATATACTTCTTCTTCTGTCATTTCAAAACGATGTGCGATGACACGATCACTAAAGCCAAAACGTTTCGCAAATTTTAAGTAGTCAATATCACCTTGGTGCGCTTTAAGTGTGTGTTCCATATCGATAATATTTTTAAATTTGTTTAAGAAGAAATAGTCAATTTTCGTCATTTCATGAATTTCTTCTAATGACACACCGCGTCGAATTGCTTCACCAATAAAGAATAATCGCTCATCATCTTGCGCATTGATACGCTCTTTAATATAGGATAGATCGAATGATTCACCGTTTGGTAAACCTAGATGATGTACGCCGTATTCAAGTGAACGAATCGCTTTTAGTAATGATTCTTCATAAGTACGGCCAATCGACATGACTTCTCCTGTTGCTTTCATTTGCGTACCAAGTTCACGTTCACCTTTTTCAAATTTATCAAATGGGAAACGTGGAATTTTAGAAACGATATAATCTAAACTTGGTTCAAATGCCGCATAAGATGTGCCTGTTACTGGGTTTTTCATTTCATCCAATGTTAAACCAACTGCAATTTTAGCTGCTAATTTGGCAATAGGATACCCTGTTGCTTTTGAAGCAAGTGCAGATGAACGAGACACACGTGGATTAACCTCGATAATATAATATTGCATTGAGTGAGGATCGAGAGCAAGTTGAACGTTACATCCTCCTTCAATTTTCAATGCACGGATAACTTTTAAGGAAACGTCACGTAACATTTGATATTCCACATCTGACAATGTTTGACTTGGTGCTACTACCACTGAGTCACCTGTATGAATACCAACAGGGTCTATATTTTCCATGTTACATACGACAATCGCGTTATCGTTTTTATCACGCATTACTTCATATTCTATTTCTTTATAACCAGCAATGGACTTTTCAATAAGACATTGTGTAGCTGGACTATATTTCAATCCGTTTGACACAACTTCTTTTAATTCTTCATCATTATGGCAAATACCGCCACCAGTACCACCCATTGTAAAGGCTGGACGGACAATTAATGGATAACCTACTTGATCTTTAAATTCAAACGCTTGTTCTAACGTATTGACGATGTCACTTTCAGGAACTGGTACATTTAAGTCATTCATTAATGAACGGAATAACTCTCTATCTTCTGCTTGGTTAATAGATGATAGTTCAGTACCTAATAAAGTGACGTTATTTGACTCCAGCACACCGCTATCATGTAGTTCAATCGCCATGTTCAAGCCAGTTTGACCACCTAATGTTGGTAATAGTGCATCAGGTTGTTCTTTACGTATAATACGTGCTATAAAATCATGTGTTAAAGGTTCGATATATACTTTATCGGCAATCTCTTTGTCTGTCATAATTGTAGCTGGGTTCGAATTGACTAATATCACACGATACCCTTCTTCTTTTAATGCAAGACAAGCTTGTGTTCCTGCATAGTCAAATTCTGCTGCTTGTCCAATGATAATTGGACCAGATCCGATAACAAGAATGGTTTGTATATCTTTTCTTTTAGGCATGAGTAACGCGCTCCTTTTGTTTATTTTCATTCATCATTTCAATAAATTGATCAAATAAATAATTCGAATCAGTTGGGCCAGGACATGCTTCTGGGTGATATTGAACTGAAAAGGCCGGTAAATGTTTATGTCTTAAGCCTTCAACCGTTCCATCATTTAATGCGATATGTGTAATTTCTAAGTCCGTTTTTTCAATAGAGTCTGCATCGATAGAATAACCATGGTTTTGACTTGTTAGTGCGATTTTTCCTGTTGCTAAGTCTTTAACTGGATGGTTAGCACCACGATGGCCGAACTTCATCTTAAAGGAAGTTGCACTTTGTGATAAGGCAAATAATTGGTGTCCTAAACAAATACCAAAGAATGGAACTTTTCCTAAGATACCTTTAATCATTTCCACAGCCACTTGGACGTCATCCGGATCACCAGGGCCATTTGATAACATAACGCCATCTGGATTACGTTTTAAAATATCTTCAGCAGAGGTATCATATGGCACTACAGTGACTTCACATCCTCTTGCGTTTAATTCACGTACAATGTTTTGTTTTTTACCAAAGTCAACTAATACTACTTTTAAATCAAATCCTGTTGAAACATATGGTGATTTTGTAGAAACAGTAGGGACTTCTGTTGTAGGGAACGTTGTATTTTTTAAATGCTCTACTGTTTTGTCAATTTCAGATGAGTCATCAACGAAAGCTGCTTTAAGTACACCATGTTCACGGATTTTCTTCGTAATACTACGTGTATCTACACCGCTAATACCAGGAATGTTATATTCTTTTAACACATCGTCAAATGACATTTCTGCTCTAAAATTACTTGGATGTTGACATGCTTCTTTAACCACTACACCATTTAATGTCGGGACAAGTGATTCAAAATCATCGCGGTTAATACCATAGTTACCAATTAATGGATACGTAAACGTAATGATTTGTCCGGTAAATGAAGGGTCAGATAATGTTTCTTGATACCCTGTCATGCCAGTTGTAAATACAATTTCACCTTCTGTTAATTCGTCTGAACCTAATTTGAACCCTGTATAGTAACTTCCATCTTCAAGTACAAGATAACGTTTCTCAAACATTATTTTTCCTCCTCATAACGAATATCGCCTTCAACCATTGTTAATACTGGATTACCAAATACTTTTTCACCAATAAATGGCGTGTTTGTACCTTTTGAATAGAAATCTTCTCCTTTAATTTCATATTCTTCATCTAAGTTGATTAATGTTAAATCGGCTAATTCACCTTCAGCTAATTGACCATATGGTAAATCAAATGTTTTAGCTGGTTTTGTTGTTAAATAATCCACTAATTGTTGTAAACTCCAATCGCCATTTTTAACAAAGTGTGTATAAAGAAGCGGGAATGCTGTTTCACTACCCACAATACCAAATGGTGCTTTAGTCATTGGTTGATCTTTTTCATCCGCTGCATGAGGTGCATGGTCCGTTGCGATACAATCGATCGTACCATCTAATAAACCATCAATGAGCGCTTGTTGATCTTCTTTACTTCTTAATGGTGGATTCATTTTATAGATACCGTGATCTTCAGGAACATCGTTTTCATTCAATAGTAAATGGTGTGGTGTGACTTCAGCTGTAACCGGAATACCTGCTTTTTTCGCATCACGAATGACACGCACACTTTCTTTAGTTGAAACGTGACACACATGATAGTGACAACCTGTTGCTTCACTTAATAAGACATCTCTAGCAATTTGCACCGCTTCACATATATTTGGGATACCCGGAACACCTAGTTCTTTACTGCGTTGGCCTTCATGCATAGCACCACCATAAATCAAGCTATTTTCTTCACAGTGTGCAACAATTGCTTTATTCACTGATTTCGCTTGTTGCATCGCTTCATACATCATAGAAGCTTGTTGTACACCTACGCCATCATCTGTAAATGCAAAAGCGCCCTCTTTTGCTAGTGTTTCAAAATCAACATGTTCTTTACCTGCTTGTCTAATTGTGATTGAAGCGTATGGTAGTACACGAACTTGTGCATTATCAGCAATTAATTGGTTTAAATGGTCCATGTTTTCTTTAGTATCTGGCACTGGTTTTGTGTTCGGCATTGGACATACTGTTGTAAATCCACCTCTTGCAGCTGCTTTTGTACCTGTTTCAATTGTTTCTTTGTATTCGCCACCTGGTTCTCTTAAATGAACATGAACATCGATAAAGCCGGGTGCTAAAAATTGACCTTTAGCATCAATGACTGTCATATCTTCAGTAGGTTCAATAGTTTCTGCAATTTGTTTAACGTGTTTTCCTTCTATTAAAATATCGACCTTTTTAAATTGATTAGCTTCTAACATTTGTGCATTTTGAATTAATTTCATAAGCGCATCTCCTTTATTTTAAAATTGTTTTCGTCAGTACTGCCATTCTTAAAAACACACCATTTTCCATCTGCTTAAAAATGCGAGATTTTGGCGCTTCGACTAAATGATCAGCAATTTCAACGCCTCTGTTGACTGGTGCAGGGTGCATAATAATCGCTTCATCTTTTAAACGTTGATATCTTGCATCTGTCAAACCAAATTGTTGGTGATACGTTTCTTTTTGAAAACTTTGGTTACCGGATGTATGACGTTCATGTTGTACTCTTAGTAACATAACAATATCCACTTTATCTATAACCTCATCCAATTCAACGTAATCACCAGCCATTGTTTGATCTTGCCATTGAGAAGGTGCTACAAATGATACATTCGCGCCTAGTGCAGTTAAACTATGATAGTTACTACGTGCGACGCGTGAGTTTTTAATATCACCGCAAATCACGATGTTTAAGCCTTCAAAATAGCCAAATTCCTCATAAATAGTCATTAAATCAAGCAAACTTTGTGTTGGATGTTGGCCACTCCCATCTCCTGCATTAATAATTGGGATAGAGAGTTGCTCAAGTTGTTGATAGTAATTGTTCTCTTCATGACGTATAACTAGTGCATCACAACCAATACTTTCGAGTGTTCGACAGGTATCATACAACGATTCCCCTTTTTGTACGGAAGATGTTGCTGTATCGAAATGGATCACTTTCATATCTAAACGTTGCTCTGCCATTTCAAAACTACATTTTGTTCGAGTTGAATTTTCGAAAAAGAGGTTTGCGACGTACTTTCCTTTCAAACTAGGTATTTCTACATTATTTTTATAATTCGATGCTCTTTTAATTAAGCTTTGAATATCTTCTACAGATAAATCTTCCATGGAAACAAGATTTCTCATCTTAATAGTCCTCCTATGATTTCTGTTTTGGTAAGATTAGATTCAATAAAATGCCTGCTGTTGCTGATAACGCCATGCCTTCAATTGTTAAATTTAAACCAATGTCACTAAAGTTAATCATCATATTGCCAATACCTACAACTAAGATGACAGATGCAATGACAAGATTACGGTTATTGGCAAAATCGATATGGCTTTCTACAATCATACGTAATCCACTTGCTGCGATTGTTCCAAATAATAAGATGGATACACCACCCATTACTGGTGTTGGAATAGAGGCAACCAGTGCTGTGAATTTACCAACAAATCCTAATACAATCGCAATAGTAGCAGCACCACCAATAACATAAATACTGTATATACGTGTAATCGCAAGCACACCAATGTTTTCGCCATATGTTGTACTTGGTGGTCCACCGATTAAACTTGCAAACATGGTGGATACACCATCACCAATGATAGAGCGATGTAAGCCTGGATTTTCAAAGAAGTTTCGACCTACAATTTTATTGATTACCATTTGATGGCCAATATGTTCACTGACCGTTACAAATACAATCGGTAACATTACTGCGACTAGTCCCACATGAAATGAAGGTTGATAATCAACAAATGGAATGTAAATATCTGGAAATTGCAGCCATTTTGCTGATGCTACTGCTTTAAAATCAACAATTCCAAATATAATTGAAACAATGTAGCCTACGACAATACCGATCAGTACCGGGATGAGCGAGAAAAATCCCTTTCCAAATCCTTGAACCAGTAAGGTCACTAATAACGTGATTAAGGCAATGGCTAGATATGTTAAGTTATAACCTTCCATTGCATTAGAATCTTCAAACATAGCCATATTGACAGCAGTCGGTGCTAAACTTAACCCGATAACCATAATGACTGGTCCTACAACGACAGGTGGCAATAATTTCATTAACCAGTTCGTACCACTTAATTTAATAGCAACACCTATAATCACGTACATGAGGCCACTCATAAATAGCGCAATGAGCATATCCCCTAAACTGTTTGTACTTAATCCTGTAATAATAGGCGTGATAAATGCAAAACTTGAACCAAGATAGGCTGGTATTTTACCTTTCGTAATTAAAATATAAAGTAACGTCCCCACACCTGAAGCTAATAGTGCTGAAGACACTGGCAACCCAGTTAAAAACGGCACTAATACAGTCGCACCAAACATTGCAAATAAATGCTGAATACTTAGAAATGCCCACTGAGAGGGTTTTGGTTTTTCATTAACATCAAGCGCGGGTTGCACCGTTCGCTCAAACATTGTTTCATTTTCCATATTCTTCGTCCTTTCTATAAAAAAAGTCTCCTAACTAGTACTAGTTAAGAGACTTTGTCGACATCCATTTTGACTGTGTTCATGATAACCTTATCACAATGTTTCCTGACCTATCGAAATTACAACATGTAGAATGTGTAATGTTACACCAAATAATAGTTTAGGACTTATTGTATTGCTACCACTTTACACTTCAATTGTGGGTGTCACCTTTGTCAGTCTCTCGTACTGAATTAAAAGGTATTATTTTATGATTACTGCATTTTGAGCGTCAATTTCTTCTAAGAAAACCTCTACAGATTCTTCATGAGAAGTCGGGATATTTTTACCAACGAAATCGGCACGAATTGGTAATTCCCTGTGACCTCTGTCAACCAATGTAGCTAATCCAATTTTCTTAGGACGACTATGCTTTAGTATCGCATCGAGTGAAGCACGAACTGTTCGGCCAGTATATAATACATCATCCACTAAAATGACAATACGATTGTTAATATCTGCATCAATTTCAAATGTTTTATGTTGAGGTTGATTACGCGCTTCAATATCATCTCTAAAGTTTGTAATATCCACAGTACCAGTTGGAATTGATACATTTTCAATCGTTTGGATTTTTTGTTGAATACGCTTTGCTAAAAACTCACCACGTGTTTTAATGCCAAGCAATGCTAAATTTTCAGAGCCTTTATTGTACTCTAAAATTTCATGCGCAATACGTGTTAGTGTGCGGTTAATCGCTGATTCATCTATAATCACTCTTTCGCTCACAAGGTTCACCCTCTCATAAAAAAACTCATGTCTTTAAAAGACATGAGTCGATATATCAACAGAAGTTAGTCTACACCTATACCGATAGTCGACTAACCACACCATATATGTAAGTCATGTCTTTTAAGCCTCTCTGGACTTATATTTAAAGACTCGCTTATTGTTTAGTTTATTTGTCATCTATGATAGCTCTTTTTCTACTAAATGTCAAAGTGTAATAGCTATCATTTATTTCAAAGTTACTTTAGGAATGGTTATTTATATTTTTTCTTGTTGAATTTGAGTAATCATTTGTTGAAATTCCTCTGGTAATGGCGCTATTCTTTCAATATATTCGCCAGTTGTTGGGTGTTCAAAACCAATCACTCCAGCATGAAGTGCTTGTCCGTCCATATTTAATGTTTTCTTAGGGCCGTATTTAGGGTCCCCAACAAGAGGATAACCGATATATTTCATATGCACACGAATTTGGTGTGTTCGACCTGTTTCGAGCTGACACTCAACTAACGTATACTGTTTAAAACTTTCAAGGACATTAAAATGTGTCACCGCTTCTTTACCATCGTCTACAACAGCCATAGATTGGCGATCATTTTTATGACGTCCAATCGGTGCATCAATTGTGCCAAATTCATGCGGAATATGACCATGAACTAAAGCGGTATATTTACGTGTGACTGTTTTAGCCATTAGTTGCTCAACGAGATGACGATGCGCAATATCATTTTTGGCAATCATTAATAGCCCAGATGTATCTTTATCGATACGATGCACAATGCCTGGTCTAATTTCACCATTAATGCCTGATAAATTTTTCATCTGATACATTAATCCGTTCACTAAAGTACCTGTATAATGACCTGGCGAAGGATGAACGACCATCCCTTTAGGTTTATAAACAATCGCTACATCATCATCCTCATAATAAATATCCAAATTTAAATTTTCCGGTTTAATATCGGCTTTCACAGCTTCCTTTTCTGTCACGACAATGTGGTCATTTATTTTCACCTTATAATTTGCTTTGACCTGCTTGCCATTGACTTCAACTTGACCTTCTTTAATCCAATCTTGAATTTGACTACGAGACCAATCGCTATTTAACTCCGGTAAAACCTTATCAATTCGTTGCAATTCGAATTGCGAATCACTCATTTCATATTGATGTACTGTCATTATTTCACCTCATTTTCTTTTTTAATATCTTTAAGTAATACAAATAATAATAAAATAACACCAATCGTTAAACTACTATCTGCTAAATTAAAAATTGGAAAATCATATCCAAAAATCACAGTATCTATAAAATCGACAACTTCCCCATTAATAATACGGTCAATGAAATTACCGATGGCACCTGCAAATAATAAAGATATTGCAATCTGCATGAATAAATGATTTTTAGCTTCCTTAATATAAAAATAAATCAATGCAATAATAATGATTACTGTTACGATATAAAAGAAACTCATTCGTCCGCTTAAAATGCCCCATGCAGCCCCATTATTACGATGGGACGTAAAATATAAAAAGTTTGGAATCACTAAAAAGGAGTCTCCTATTTTCATTTGAGTGGCAACAATCCATTTTGTAACCTGATCTCCAATTAGTATTATAAGTACAATAAAAATAGACAATCCCACATGATATTGACGTTTCATATATGTTGATCCTTTCACATTAATCTTTTCAACACAATATATTATAGCTTAACCTAATCGATAACTAAAATAAAGTGCGAATACCATCACAACTTCAATTGAATCATTGAGCTATCAAAAAACGACTATCCATTAGTGTTTAAAAATCTACTAATGAATAGTCGTGCTTAAATCAGTTAAACAATGAATAATAAGTGTGTCTTATTAAAATATCTTTATACAAAACTACACAAGTGTTTTGACTACTTCTTGACAACGTGGACATAAATCCGTCATTTCACCGACAGAACCAAGTGATTCACTATAATTCCAGCAACGTGCACATTTTTCTCCATCTGCTTTTGAAATACTTACATTTGCATGATCGTATTCAGCACCATCATGGTCATTGGTAACTTCTACTTGTGACACGATAAATAATTGATGTAAATCATCAAATGATTCTAGGAAATCAACTGTATCAAATGAATTACTGTTACCAATTTTAACTTTAGCTTCTAAAGATTTACCAATAATTTTTTCGTTACGTGCCACTTCTAATGCACGATTGACGTCATCTCTTAATGCCATAAATTGTGACCATTTTTCAATCAATGCTGTATCCACTGATTCTTTTTCAGGCATATCTGCTAAATGAACGCTTTCTTCTTCTGCATGTTCAATATAAGACCATACTTCATCAGCTGTATGTGGAATGATTGGTGCCAATAATTTAGTCATGTTAACTAAGATTTCATAAAGCACTGTTTGCATACTGCGACGTTTATGCGCATTTTGTTCTTCAATGTATAAAATATCTTTACCATAGTCTAAGTAGAAATTACTTAATTCAACATTGATAAAGTTTTGAACTTCTTGGTAAATATCAAGATAATCAAAGTTTTCATAGTGGTCTAAAGTGCTTGCTGTAAATTCACGTAAACGATGAAGAATGTAACGGTCAACTTCTAACAAGTCATTTTCTGCCACACGGTTTTCGTTAGGATTATAATCGCTCACATTACCTAATAAGAAACGTAACGTATTACGGATTTTACGGTATACATCAGCTACTTGTTTTAAAATATCGTCAGAAATACGAACGTCTGCTAAGTAATCTACCGAACTTACCCATAGACGCGCAATGTCTGCACCTTTTTGTTTAACAATACTATCCGGTACAATCACGTTACCTAATGATTTACTCATTTTTTTACCTTCGCCATCCATTACAAAGCCATGTGATAATAACATTTTGTAAGGTGACACACCACGTGTTGCCACTGCGGTCGTAATTGATGAGTTGAACCAACCACGATATTGATCACTACCTTCAAGATATAAATCAGCTGGGAATCGTAATTCTGGTCTTGTTTCTAATACACCACGGTGAGATGAACCAGAATCAAACCAAACGTCCATAATGTCTTCTTCTTTTGTAAATTCACCATTTGGACTGCTAGGATGCGTGAATCCTTCTGGTAATAAATTTTTGGCTTCACGTTCAAACCATACGTTTGAACCGTATTTTTCAAATAAGTCTGCCACGTGCATTACTGTTTCTTTTGTCATGATAATGTCGCCATTTTCAGCATAAAATACAGGTAAAGGAACGCCCCATACACGTTGACGAGAGATAACCCATTCGCCTCGGTCACGAATCATATTGTAAATACGTGTTTTACCCCATTCTACCTTGAAGTGTGTTTTAGTAATAGCATCTAAAACATCTTCTCTAACTTTTGAAATAGAGGCAAACCATTGTGGCGTTGCTCTAAAAATAACAGGTTTTTTCGTACGCCAGTCATGTGGGTAACTGTGTGTGATAAATTGTAATTTTAATAAAGCACCCTTTTCATCAAGTAGCTCTGTAATTGGTTTATTTGCTTTGTCATAGAACATACCAGCAAATTGACCCGCTTCTTCAGTAAAGACACCTTTAGCGTTAACCGGGCTAATGACTTCTAAATCATAATTTTGACAAACAACATAGTCATCTTCCCCGTGACCTGGCGCTGTATGCACACAACCTGTACCAGCATCTGTCGTAACATGTGTACCATTAATCACAAGAGAAATACGATCAATGAATGGATGTTGTGCTTCAATATACTCTAATTCACTACCTTTAAAATCTTTCTCTCTTACGACACTGTCCTTGTCCCATCCTAATTCTTCAGCGACCTCATCAACGAGTGCTTCAGCAACAATATATTTTTGTCCTTCTACATTCATTTGGACATAAGTTAAATCAGGATGTACTGTAATTGCAACGTTAGATGGAATTGTCCAAGGTGTTGTTGTCCAGATAATAAATTTCGCATCTTCATCTACGACACCTTTGCTATCTTTAACATCAAATGCCACATAAATAGATGCAGATTTTTTATCGTGATATTCAATTTCTGCTTCTGCTAACGAAGACTCACTTGAAGGAGACCAATAAACTGGTTTTTTCCCTTTATAAATTAAGCCTTTTTCTGCCATTTCTCCAAAGACACGAATTTGTGCCGCTTCATATTCTGGTTTAAGCGTAATATATGGATTTTCAAAATCTCCAGTTACCCCTAAACGTTGGAAATCACTTTTTTGATTTTCGATTTGTTGCATTGCAAAAGCTTCACATTTATCACGAAATTCAGCAGTTGACATTTCTTTACGTTTTACACCTTTTTTGGTTAACGCTTGTTCAATAGGTAAACCATGCGTATCCCAACCAGGTACGTAAGGTGTGTAATAACCTGTCATTGTTTTATGACGGACAATAATATCTTTTAAAATTTTATTAAGTGCATGCCCCATATGTAAGCTACCATTTGCATATGGTGGACCATCATGCAAAATAAATGAAGTATTACCTTCATTTTTCTTTAACATTTTTTGATATAAATCACGCTCACGCCATTCTTGTTGAATTTTTGGTTCTTTGTTTGGTAATCCACCACGCATTGGGAATTTTGTTTTTGGCATGAGTAAAGTATCTTTATAATCCATTTTATACACTCCTTTAACTCAAAAGAACTCTAAGCTCAATTAAATAGGGACGGTCAAATACCGCGGTACCACCCTAGTTAACTCAGCTTAGAGTTCTCTCGTTAAGTATTTTATTAAATAAGACAGTGATACAAAATCAAGATTGAAAATTAGGCTCTCACCTTCCCTAAATCGCTGTATATCAATTTTACTTGTCTTGCTTGTCTGTCTCTTGATTATTATTTTCAGTTGATTGCTGTGCTTGAGCTTTTTCTGAGTCAGTGATGTCTTTGTCATTTAAATGTTGAAAGTTTTCTTCTGTGACTTGTTGTGCATCTAAATCATAGTTTAGTAAATAATCCCAATCATCATTTTTAAGTAAATCAAGTTGTGCTTCTACTAACATTCTAAAACGTGAACGAAAGATTTTTGATTGGCGTTTCATGTCTTCTGTTTGGAATGATAAACGACGTGCTTTTTCAATACCGTCATTAACGATTTTATCTGCTTCTGCTTGCGCTTTAGCAATAATGGCATCGTGTTCTTTTTGAGCACTTGCTTTTGTCTCATCAGCAACACGTTGTGAATTCACAATAGCTTCGCCTACAGATTTTTCAACATCTTTAAATGATTGAATATGTGCATCTCGTTCTTCTAGTACTGTTTTAAGTTGATTCTTGTCTTCTCTTAGACGTTGTACTTCTTGACTCAATTGTTCTAAATATTGTTTGACTTCTTTTGAATCATATCCATTTTTAGCTTGTGTAAATGATTTATTTTTTATTTCGCTTGGTGTAAAAGCCATAAACGCTCTCCTCCATCATACACTATTTAAATAAAGTTTGATAGGTTATTCTTATTTTATCTTTCTTTGTACGTGAACCAATAGTGACTACTTTGGCTCTACCAAAACCTTGAATTGATAATAAATCTCCTTCTGAAAGCTGAAAATCCACGCTTTCAACAATGGCATGATTAACTTTAACACGCTTTTTGGTAATATATGTTTTGGCAATTTCTCTAGACTTTCGTATAACTTCTTTTAAAATAATATCTAATCTTAAGGCACTGACTGTCACATCAAAAGTTTGCCATTTCTCTTCTGATTGTATCATATCTTCTAATGGTAAGACATTAAGTTTTACTGTCGCGCCTTTAATTTTTATTAATTCCATCATAATATACGATTCTAATTGCTTTGTCAAAACAAATTGCACACGTTCCCCTCCTAAAATATCTCCAACTTGTTCTCTTTGAATCCCTAAAGACATTAATGTACCTAAAACATGTTGATGTTGAATCGTGACAAATTTTTCTGGATAATCAATCTCTATTAAACTTAATTCAAAATCTTCAGTGTCCGGTTGAAAATAATCAGGTGCTATAATCGCGCGACATCTTTCCGCGTGATGCCCTCCATTAAAATGAACTTGTAAATCAGGAAAACTGCCCACGAGTGTTTTAAGTATAAACTGACCTCTAGGATCCAAAAAGGTGGTAAGCACAGGCGCATATTGTTGTTCAGCCATTTGCACTTTATTCAGCAATTGATCAATCTGTTCGTGTTCTTCTTTACGAAAATGTTGATAGATATCTATTGTTCTCACCTCACCATACCACTAAAAATAAGAGTGTGATTGAATGGAATATATCAAAACCTTCATAACACACTCTTATTTAACTCAATATTTAGCTTTGATTAAACAATATATGAAATAATCATATTAAATATAGCTCCTAAGCCACTTTGAAATAAATTCAGCACAATAAAAGCTACGATTGGTGATAAATCAATCATACCTAATGGCGGAATAATTTTGCGAAATGGCTCTAAAAATGGCTCATAAATTTTGGCCATAAATAAGCCTACTGAACTCTCTCTGGCTCCAGGAATCCATGACATAAAAATATATATAATCATTCCAAATGAATAGATTTGTACTAAAAACAATAAAAATTTAAAAATAGTTGTGATGATTTCAACATTCATAGATGTCACCTTTATTCATATTGATTTTCCATTGATTCGATATGATCTGTGATTGTACCTGCTACTTCAACATTATCAGGTGTACATAAGAAAATATCTGCGCCGACACGTTGAATGTCGCCACCAATGGCATAAACTGTACCACTTAGAAAATCAATAATACGTTTTGCTGACACAGAATCAATACGTTGTAAATTAACGAGTGTCGCACGTCGATTTTTTAATTCATCAGCTATATCTTGTGTGTCTGAAAATACACGTGGTTCAAATAAACACATTTTAGAACTGCCATTTTGATAAATACCTTGTTCTTGTGTCATGCTAATCACGTTCCCTTGATCTTGTTCATTGTGTTGTGAAGCCACTTGATATCGACGTTCATTTTGTGTCGACTTCGTACGTGATGATTGTTTTTTCGGTACAGAATGTAGTGCACGCGGTTGTGCATTGGATTGATCGGCTAACTTTGTTTTTTGTTGCGCTTTTTGTTTGGATTCTTCTTGCTTTTCGCGTTCGCGTTCTATTTCTTCTTGGTCGATGAACTCTTCCTCTTCATCTTCAATTGTAAAAAATCCGTTAAACAGATCTTTAATAGCCATTGACTCACTCCTCTTTTCCTACTAGGCGCGTTCCTATTCTAACAAATGTTGCACCTTCTTCAACTGCTATCATGTAATCATTACTCATTCCCATAGACAGCTCTTCACATGGTGCATATGGTAAATCTAAAGCTTGCACCTCTTCACGCTTATGTTTAAGTTCTTTAAAAATTGATTTAAGTTGTTCTTCATCATCTGTATATGGGGCCATCGTCATTAAACCAACGACTTCAATATGTTGATATTGATCAAGTTGTTTAATAAATGGGATGACATCTTCAATAGCTAAGCCATGTTTTGATGTTTCGCCAGAGACATTAACCTGAACAAAACACTTTATAGTATGAGATGCACGTTTACTGATTTCTTTTGCTAAACTATGGCGATCCAAAGCATGCAAATAGTCAACTTCATCGATGACATCTTTTACTTTTCGTGATTGTAATGAACCAATAAAATGCATTGTCACATCATCTGGCAGTGCTGATTTTTTCTCTAGAAAGCCATCAACTCTGTTTTCTCCAAAATGACGTAATCCTACCTCATAGGCTTCTTTAGCTCGTTCTATTGTAACATATTTTGTAACGGCAATCACGTTTGGTAATGTATCGATATTCTGTTTTGAAGCATGTGCTTGAATAGTTTGGTTAATTTGTTCCAAGTTTTCTTTAACAGACATGTTAAGCCTCTCCCTTCTAAATTATTTTTGTCCTATAAAGGCGAGCATACGTCCTGTTTGCCCTTTTTCAACACGATAAGAGAAAAATAAATCCGTATTTTCGTTTGTACTGTATTGCGTTATCGTAATATTTTCTGAAGGCACTCCATAAGCTTCACATAACAATTGATTTGCGATTTTCAAATCAATACCATAGCGATCTGTACCACGAGGCTCTATGTACTGATGAAAATCGATTGGTAATTGTTTAAATTGCTTAAAAATGTCCTCATTAATCTCATAAGCATTTGAAGTAGCCGGCCCAATTACCACTTGTAAATCGTCATAATCATATGGAAAGGCATCTAAAATACGTTGTACGACCTTCTTAACAGTCCCTCTCCAACCAGCGTGTGCTAAAGCTATAAATTGATGTTTAGTACTGTAAAAATAAATAGGGACACAATCCGCATAACACATCGTAAGCAGTGTATTATTATCAAAGCTATATAATCCATCTATACCATATAATTGCTCGTGAGATAAACTCAAAATGTTAGTGCCTTGATCATGACTTGTCACTTTAGCAATGTGATTTTCGTGTGTTTGTATAGGAAAAACCCATTGGGACGGCGCAAAGCCAATTTCTTCGGCTAATATATTTTGGTGAGCTGTAATATTATCTGGGTCATCTTCAACATAACGTGCCATATTAAATGCTTCTTGAGGAAAAGCACTGTAGCCACCTTGTCTTGTCGTCATTCCTATCGTAATGCCATGTTCGTTACTTGGTTGATATTGTAAATGATGTGCTTTTTTAATGAATGAATCCATAGCATTGATTCTCCTTACTTCTAAATAAATCTACATTTTGTATCAATATATGCATTATGCCATACGGCCATATGATTTAAAAATAATAATACCTCTGTTTTAGATTCAACATACATTAAGTTGATCGTCAAAAATTTAAAAATGCTAGGACATAGCGTTAAAACCTTTGTCCTAGCATTTTGCATGTACGTCTCTTCAACATACATCAGTTACGCTTATATTCACTATTAACGACGTGTTCTTCTTGAACGTCTTTCTTCACGATTACGAATAAAGCTTGGAATATCATCATCAGCAGTTGTATGTGATCTACCACTATCTGCTTCTTTATCGTGAGTTGGGAAAGATGAAGCGCCTGATCCAATGTTTGATTCATTTGTAGAAGTTTGTGTTGTATTTGAACCAAAGCTTGATGGGCTTTGTTTACGTGCTTGCGATGATGGTTTATCTTCAAAACCTGTTGCAATTACTGTTACAACAATCTCATCTTGTAATTCAGGATTAATCACTGTACCGAAAATCATATTAACATCTTCATCTGCAGCATCTTGAACAATATCAGCAGCTTCTTGTGCTTCGAATAATGATAGCGACTCTCCGCCAGTAATATTCATTAAAACACCTTGAGCACCAACGATAGATGTTTCTAATAATGGAGAAGAAATCGCTTTTTTAGCAGCTTCAACAGCTCTATTTTCTCCAGAAGAAACACCGATACCCATTAACGCTGAACCTTGGTTAGACATAATTGTTTTAACGTCTGCAAAGTCAAGGTTTACTTCACCTGACACAGCGATTAAATCTGAAATACCTTGAACACCTTGACGTAATACGTTATCCGCTTCTTTAAACGCCTCCATCATAGGTGTTGATTTATCAACAATGTCTAATAAACGATCGTTAGGAATCACGATTAAAGTATCGACTGCAGCTTTCATTGATTCAACGCCTGCAGCAGCTTGTGTTTGACGTTTACGACCTTCGAAACCGAACGGACGCGTTACAACACCAACAGTAAGCGCACCCATTTCTTTAGCAATTTTGGCTACAACTGGTGCGGCACCTGTACCAGTACCACCACCCATACCGGCAGTTACGAATACCATGTCTGCACCTTGGATGGCATCTTCAATTTGTTCACGAGATTCTTCAGCTGCTTTTTTACCGATTTCAGGGTTAGCACCTGCTCCCAAACCTCTCGTTAATTTTTCTCCAATTTGAATTTTAGACTCTGCTTTTGATAAATTTAAAGCTTGTCCATCTGTATTAATAGCAATAAACTCAACATTATTCATGCCGTGGTCAATCATGCGGTTAACAGCGTTATTACCGCCACCACCGACACCAATTACTTTTAGAGTTGCTAAATGATTAAATCCTTGTTCAAATTCTAACATTTAATTTTCCTCCTAATCTTTGTAGCCAATCAATCAAACAGAGATTTCATAATCTTTTTAAATTTACTTTCTTCTTGTTTAGGTTCTGTCTTTTCAATATCATCGTTGTCAAATTCCTTCTCAGAAACATGTGTTTCTTCCGGATCTTCAGGATGTTCAATTGGTTCTTGTTTTTTAGGTTTTTTCTTAAAGAATGATTCAAAACCGCCTACTTTTTGTTCATGGCGTTTATCATCATCTTCAATAACTTCTTCCTCTACATCCTCGTAGTCATGATTACTTATTGTAACATAATCTAATAGTTCATCAAAAGCAATACTACTAGAAATTGTGGAAATCGCAGAAGAATATTCCGGTTTACGAACTCCCATTTGTGAAGGTGTATGAATTCTTACTTTTTCATTCACTAAATCTTGTAGTAATTCTTTAACGCCAAGTAAATTAGCTGATCCACCAGTAACGATAAAGCCACCATTCACTTTTGTTAAATCGAGTTCTTGTAAAACATCGAATACTTCAAAGAAAATATCTTCTACTCTTGCTTCAATCGCATCACTTAGCTCTTTTTGTGTAAATTGAGCTGGTGAATCCTGATCAAATTGATCTACGGTAAACACATCTTGGTCAGAAGCAGAGTCATAAAAAGCATGACCATATTGTTGTTTAATTCTTTCTGCTGTTTCATAAGAAGTGTTTAAGAATTGTGAAATGTCATCTGTAATATGATGACCTGCCATTAAAATGACATCCGCATCTACAAGCTCTCCACGTTCATAGAAAGCAATTTGTGTAAGATCTTCACCAATGTCAATGACACATGCGCCAAGCTCTCTCTCAGTAGGTGTTAAAATTGAACGATAATTATAAGAATCAGAGTACACATCTAATACATCGACACCACAAGATTCTACACATTTAATCATATTTACTAAAATTGATTTATGTATAGCAATCACACCTGCATCGACGTGTAAAGAATGACGTGCAACTAACTCTTTAGGGTCTGTTACTTCATTATCACCATCGACAACAAAGCGAATTGGAAACGTATTAATAACTTCAGTATCTGTTACTGTATTTTTGTCCCGAATTCCCTCTAAAACTTCTTCAATATGTGCTCCATTTATTTCTGTATCTTCATGAAACTCTATAGTGTTTGATTCGTCAAAAACTTCAGTTCCCACGATTGGGAGTTTCAAGAAAACTTCTTTAATATCAACGCCCGAAGCAATAGACGCTTTTTTAATTGTATCCTTAATTGCTTGTTTAGCGACATCGAAATCATCAATTAAGCCATTCTTAATACCTGTTGTATAGGTTTGTCCTGTACCTATCACATTAATACCATTATGAAATTTTTCACCAACGATAGCTTTTACGCTTGATGAGCCGATATCTACACTAACATAATAATGCTCTTCCATAGATAGGCACCTCCGACATTTCTTTACATATCTACACTATTATAAGTGTACAATAACACACATTCAATGTGAACTATAAAACGGTTCATATCGAAAGTTTTTTCACTTTTTTAACATAAACCATTTGTTATTTTAATTTTATGGGGAAGATTGCGTGTGACATACCAAAAACGTTTACATATTTACTTAGCCTCTTCCCCATTTTAGACATTATTGATCTTTATCTTCTTCCTCTTTAATTTGATTTAAAGAGTCTTTCAATGCTTCTTTAGCATCATCTGTAGATTGAGAACTTTTGCGTACATTTTGCGAACTTGCGGAATTTGAAGATGACTCATTCACATTATTGTAAGGAATAAATGTCGCACCTACAGATAAATCGATAAATCCTTGCTCTTTCAATTGACCAGACTCATCTTTTTCTAACGCTTGAGACATGCTTGGATAGTATTGAAGTTTATCGTTAATTGTTTTCATATCACCTAATACTTCCACGCCATCTCTCATGTATAGATGAATTAAACGATTTTGGTCTTTCTCAGGAGCATAAACAATTTCTGAAATTTGTGTACGAATGGATGGGTCCATGTCACTTAACGTTTCAACCATTTCTTTTCTCTCAGAAGCTTTAAACCCATCTAAATAAGGCGCTTCACTAGGTAAGTTTCCTTTAAAGTCAGATACCACTTCCCCAGAGTCAAGTATTGGCACAATTTTATTTTTTTCAGAAATAACGCCCACAATATCATGTTCATCAATCGTCACAGTGATGCCATTAAATAAATGCTTATTAATGTCAGCAGATTTAATTAATTTATTTTTTTCGAGTTTTTGCTCAATCTTACCTTTGTTGTAAGTATAGTTTCGAGGTTTATCATCAATTTCTAATGCTTTCTCAATCGACTGTGTCGAAACATTTCGATTCCCTTTAATATCAGCAGAAGTAATTTGACTTAACGGGGAAAACATATACCCAACAATCAATAAAACAATCACTAGAAGTGCAATGACGCCGTAGCGTTGCATACGCCTTCTTTTCAACAATTGTGCTTTTCGTTTTTCTTTGAGATACTCATTATCAATTTTCGGAATATGTTCTTTCATAAGGTACACATCCTTTAATGTGAAGGTAAATGTTGACGGAAAGCGTTAATAAACATTTCGCCACGATGTTCAAATGTATCGTACTGATCCCAGCTTGCACATGCTGGAGATAATAATACAACATCATTAGGTTCGATGATGGTTTGCACTTTATCAACAGCATCCACCACATCATTGGCACGGATCACATATTTACCTTGGCTTTCACCTAATTTAACAAATTTCTCTTGTGTTTCTCCAAACGTAATCATTATTCTTACGTGATCCATATATGGTATCAGCTCATCAAATCCATTACCTCTATCTAACCCACCACATAACCAAATAATCGGTTGTTGGAATGCATTAAGCGCAAATTGCGTTGCCAATGTGTTGGTTGCTTTTGAATCATTGTAATATTTATTGGTTTTATTGTTACCAATATATTGTAAACGATGCTCAATTCCTGAAAATGTAGTTAATGACTGATTTATCGCACTAATTGAGACGCCAGCTAAAATAGCAGCTAACACACTTGCTAGAATATTTTCTAAATTATGTTCACCAGGAAGTACAATATCTTCTAAATGGATAATGCGTACACCATCATAAACAATATAATTATCTTTAACATAAATACCATTCACAGGTTGCTGCGTTGAAAAATATAAGATTTTGGATTTAATTTGATCTGTATCTATTAAATGACGTTGTTGATAATTAAAAATTAAATAATCATTTTCTGTTTGATTTTCATAGATGCGTTTCTTAGCATTTTGATAATTCTCTAACGTTTCATGATAGTCTAAATGCGCAGAATAGATATTTGTAATAATGGCAATATGAGGTCTGTATTGTTTAATACCTAATAACTGAAAAGAAGATAACTCTGTGATTAAATACTCATCCGCTTTTACTTCCTGGGCTACTTTTGATGCAACATAACCAATGTTTCCAGAAAGACGGCCTGTTTCGCGACTATTATCAAACATATCACCAATTAAAGATGTGACTGTCGTTTTACCATTTGTTCCTGTAATCCCTATAATAGGCGCTTCTGAAACTAAATAACTTAACTCCACTTCTGTTAAGATATCTAATCCTCTGTTCTCAGCTTCTTGAAGTATTGGTAGCGTATATGGAATACCAGGATTTTTAAAAATAATGGGGTTTTCATCGAGTAGTGCTAAAGGATGCGCACCACCCACTACCGAAATACCCATAGTTTCTAAGTCATTTGCATGAGGATCTTGAGACAGATCTTTACCATCATTGACTGTCACTTCCGCCCCTAATTGATGCAATAATTTAGCCGCTTCATAACCACTTCTAGCTAAACCTAATACTAGAACTTTTTGATTTTTCAACCCGGTATAATTAATCATCTAACTCACTCCTATCCATAATCCAATTAAACCAGTGATTAATCCAGTTACCCAGAATACTGTTACGACTTTCCATTCGCTCCATCCGACTAATTCAAAATGGTGATGGAGTGGACTCATTTTGAAGATACGTTTTCCTGTCAGTTTATAAGACGTCACTTGGATCATCACTGATAATGTTTCAAGTACAAAGACGAGACCTATAAGTAATAATGATAATTCTTGGTTTAGCATGATAGAAATTGTCGCAAAAATACCACCCAATGCTAAGCTTCCTGTGTCTCCCATAAAGACTTTTGCTGGGTTAATATTATAAGGTAAGAAACCAAGAAGTGCTGCAATCATAATAATACAGAAAATACCGATTGCTGGTTCACCTAATACAAAGCTCATAATCGCATACATTACGAATCCGATGATTGATAAACCTGTTGCAAGTCCGTCTAGTCCGTCTGTTAAGTTAACCGCATTAGAAAAACCAACTTGCCAAAAAACAATAAAAATAACATATGCAAAAGATAAAGGAATGCTTACATCAGTAAATGGAATACTAATACTTGTTGAAAAGTCAAAAGCATTAAATCCTTTTGCAACAATAAAAAATATAACTGCTATTAAAATTTGCGCTAAAAATTTCTGTTTACTTGTTAAACCTTGATTGTTTTTCTTAACAACTATTATGTAATCATCGATAAAACCTATTAAACCAAAGCCAATTGTTACGAAAAGCAATAACAATAAAGGACTCGCTGGTTCGACAAATATACTTGCAACGATCGTCGTTACAATAATACTAATTAGGAACGTTAATCCTCCCATAGTAGGTGTTCCTGTTTTTTTCATATGACTTTGTGGTCCTTCTTCTCTAATACTTTGCCCAAATTTCATTCGTTTTAATGTAGGTATGAGAATTGGGACTAATACAACTGTAATAATAAACGCGATAATAGCACTTAATATACCCATAATTTACTCCTTTTAACTAAATTTAATATCCAAAGCGGTATGGAGGACTGAGGTTGGGAGAAAAGCATTCATGCTTTATGTCTCAGCCTCAGCCTACTATTTTCATATTCCTTTTGTAATACCACTTTTATGAATTATCTTTATTATTTTTATTATCTTTACTGTCTTTATTATCTTTGTTGCTACTTTCATTGTTGCTGCTTTCATCGTCGCTACTTGTCTCTTCAGATGATAATTGAACTTGCACTTTCGTATCACTATCTATCGCAGTATTGGCTGACACACTTTGAGATGACACAAATCCGTTTCCTTCAAAGTCAACTGAAATATTTGTCAGTGATTCAAATGCAAGTACGTCTTCTCTTGTCCAACCTGTCATATCAGGCATTGTTAAATCACCATCAGTTACAAGTAACACGCGACCATTTGGCAATAATTGATTAGATGCAGTCGGTGATTGTTTAACAACTTTATCGCCGTCACCGATCACGACTGGATTGAATTTTTTACCTTTTAAGGTATCCTCTGCACTTTCAACACTTTTATTTGTGACATTCGGCACTTTACTTACAGTAGATTGCGTATCAATTTCATCACTGCCGACATTTAAGTATTGTAAAGTGTTTTTCATGACATCATTAAATCCTTTACTTGGTCCTAATTCATAAGCTTCCTCATCATTTTTTTGAGCTAAACTCATGCCAGAGTAGACCACTACTTTAGGGTCTTTACTTGGTGCATGACCGATGAAACTTACAAAATATGGATTAGCACCTTCTACATAACCGCCGTTATCAGGGTCTGCCACTTGCGCTGTACCCGTTTTACCACCGATACGATAACCATCGATTTGATAGTTAGGCGCATGACTTTTTTTGCTGTTAACCACTTTATCTAACTGATCGACAACTTGATCTGCCGTATCTTTTGTTATAGGTTTTCCAACTTCTTCTCTTTCACCCTTATAAAATGTTTTCTTTGTAATAGAGTTGTCTATCGACTGAACAAAATAAGGTTTTAACATTGAACCATTATTAAAAAAGGCTGATTGTGCTTGTAACATTTGTGCTGGTGTCACAGTGGTTGATTGACCGAATGCTGACGTTTTTTGCATTAATTCGTTATCCCAAGCTATATTACCTGGCTGCTCACCATCAAATAAACTGTCAGTTGTTTTACCAAAGCCAAATTTTTCATACCACGATTGCATTTTATCAGGTCCAACTAAATCTTGTAAGTGCATCATTAAAGTATTTGAGGAATAAACAAAACCTAATTCCATGTTAATTTTTCCCCAACCTTTTTTGTTCCAGTCATAAATACGGGACCCTTGAATATCACGATAACCTGATTCATATTTTTTATCTGGTTTGAATTTACCTTCTTGAATAGCTGCTGCTAGCCCATAACTTTTAAAAGTAGAGCCGGGTTCATAAGTATTTTGATATAAATCATTGGCCCATTTTTCACCAAAGTTTTCACCAGTATCTGGATTAAATGTTGGACGTTGGCTATAAGCTAAAATTTCGCCTGTTTTAGCATCCATCACAACAGTAAATAAATCTTTTGGATCATATCGTTCGACCATTTTATTTAAAGCTTCTTCAACAAATACTTGGATATTTGAATCAATGGTTAAATGAACATCATCACCCTGCTCAGGCGCTTGATCATTTTGAGAGTTAGGCACAATGTATCCCCAAATATCTTGGACAAAAGAAGATTTCCCATTTTTACCAGATAAATAACTATCAAAAATCTTCTCAACACCTAAAGCGCCTTTAAGTTCTCCTGAATCTGGATCTTTTTGTGCCATACCAATTAAGTGTGACGCAAAATTACCATTTGGATAGAATCGTTGTACTTCAGGGTACATCGTAATACCTGGTAAATTCATATCTTCTATTTTTTCTTTATCTTGATACGTTAAATCTTGACCAGCTTTTCCAAATTCAACTTGGAACGCTTTTTTATTATCTAAACGCTCTTTAATGTCTTTTTCCGACATATCAATTACTTTAGCTAATTGTTTTGCTGTTTTATCTTTATCCACCACATGCCTAGGTTTATCCGAATCTTCACTCGCTCGTTTGTCTACTACAGCAGCAAGACGAAAACGGTCTACATCTTCGGCTAATACTTTACCATTCCGGTCGTATATCGTCCCTCGTTTGGCTTGTTCTTCTAAATTTGCTAAATATTTTTCATTTGCTTTAGCAATTAAATTTTCTCCTGATGAATGACCTGTAATCATCACCAAGCTATATCGTAAAACCAATAGAAAAAAGAGCAGTCCAAAAAAGCTAATAAGGAGGACTGCCCCTAGTTTATTTTTTTTAATTTTAATTTTGCGTTTCGCCATTTTTACGCACTACCTTTACATTGTCGTTCTGTAGACTCATGCCTTGGTCTTCAGCTTTTTTATAGATGCGTTCGTAAGAAGAATTTTCCATTGTTTCAGATTTTAAGGCGCTATTCTGACTTGATTGTTGTTCAATTTTTGTATTAAGGTCTGCAATTTTTCCTCTTGTATCGTAAGCATCCATTTTTAAAGATAGCATATAGATACTGATAGCGGCAATAATTGTAACCAGTGTTATGTATAAAACTTTTTCAAACTTTGTTAACTTTACCACAAGCTGTTTTTTGACAGTTTTTGTGGTATCTTGTTTCGGTTGTTTCTGTGGTGTGACCTGTGGTTGCGGCATTTCTTCGTGGTGTGGTTCATATATTTTTTCAACAGCCATAAATAACGTTCTCCCCTTTACTTCAATATTTCAGCTACTCGTAATTTGGCACTTCTTGCTCGATTGTTTTCTTCTAAATCTTCATCACTTGCGACAATGGGTTTGCGATTCACACGTTTAAGTTTTGGTGTGTATTCTTCAGGTATAATTGGTAATCCTCTAGGGACTTCAGGTCCTTTTTCATATTCTTGAAACATCTGTTTGCACAAACGATCTTCTAAAGAATGGAATGTAATCACAGAAATACGTCCATCTTTTGCTACGCGGTCAATCGCTTGTTCTAAAGAGGTTTCAAATGCACTCAATTCATCATTTACGGCAATACGAATGGCCTGAAAAACACGTTTAGCTGGGTGTCCACCTTTACGTCTCGCTTTTGCTGGTATACCTTCTTTAATACACTCAACTAGTTCAAACGTAGTGGCAATAGGTTGATCTGCTCTTTTCGCTTCAATACGTCTAGCAATTTGTTTTGAAAACTTTTCTTCTCCATATCTGAAGAAAATCTTAACAAGTGACTCATACGACCACTCATTAACAACCTCATATGCTGTTAATTGTTGTGTTTGATCCATTCTCATATCTAACTTGGCATCATAATGATAACTAAATCCTCTTTCAGGTGTATCAAGTTGAGGACTAGATACACCTAAGTCATATAAAATGCCATCGACTTTATCGATATGCAGCTCATCTAAGATTTCATTCAAATTTCTGAAATTATTATGAACAAAAATAACTTTGTGAAGATGATCGCTTAACTTCTCTTTCGCATGATTAATTGCCGTAGTATCTTGATCAATCGCAATTAACCTTCCATTATCAGACAATTGTTGTAATAGGTATAACGAATGTCCAGCACCACCCAACGTGCAATCTACATAAACGCCATCTGGTTGAATATTCAGTTGATCGACGGTTTCTTTAAGTAACACGCTAATATGATGAAACACCGTTAACCCTCCACTTTAAAAATCAAAATCAATTAAATCTTCGGCAATCTCCTCGAAATTGTCTTCAGATTCATCATAAAAATCATTCCAAGTTGCACGATCCCAAATTTCAATTCTATTTGAAACGCCGATTACCGTGCATTCTTTTTCTAAATTAGCATAATCCCTTAACTTGCTCGGGATATTAATTCGACCTTGCTTATCTACTTCCACTTCAACAGCACCAGAAAAGAACATACGCATAAATTTACGTGCGTCACGTTTAGTCATCGGTAAGGTTTTCATTTTCTCTTCTATCGTTTGCCATTCTTCAAGTGTGTAGCCAAATAAGCATTTGTCTAGGCCTCGCGTGATAATAAAACGTTCATCAAGCTCTTGACGAAATTTTGAGGGCACAATCATACGCCCTTTCACATCGAGCTTATTTTCATACTCACCCATGAACATTTTATATCACCTCACCTTATGTATAATTTACCACATCTCCCCACTATCCTCCACTAATTATATAAAATTCATCCAAAATAATTCATATTCGCATTAAAAAAAGCTATCCGGAATCTTCCAGATAGCTTTTTATACGTTGATATAACTATAATCCTATAACAATTTGATCGAAAGTGTAAGAAAGTGGAGGGAATTTAGCGGAATCAAACATATCTATACCATACTCATTTAAAAGTTGGACAGGATTCCATATACGCTCTTGCAATCCACCCATTGGATGTAATGTTTGACTCAATTGATTGAAGTGACGCATACTAATCTCGTTTTCGCGTTCAATATTTGTGAGATAACGCTGTTTCAAATATCGATATTGATGCAACTGTATGTCATGATTCTTTTTAAGTAAACGTCGATTATCTTCAGTTTGTGACATATCTGCTTCAAGCTGCTCATAAAACGCTTGTTGTTTGCCAATCATCGTGTCTATATCTTCTAAAACCTTATCTGATGCTTTCGCTCGAATAAATGTATCCTTCACTTGCTCAATGCCCTCTAATATAATCTCATTCGCACTAAGATCATATTGATGTATTAATTTTTGAGATTTAGGGGTTAAGTATGTGATGCGCATACGTGGTAAGACAATCGGCATTTCAATATCAAACAAATGAAAAACAGCTTTCAATTCTCCCCAATATCTTATTTCACTTGGTCCGCCTACAAAAGCCACAGTATTGAATAACCATTCTTCTGTGAGTGGTCTTGTGACGACATTATTTGAAAATAGATGAGGTTCCTTGTCTACCTTCTCCAATAATTCAGCTTCAGTAAAAGCCTCTTCAGTCTTACTTGTATAATAGTAACCTTCATTGTATTTAAGTAATTGACGTTGTTGATCAATATCTATAAACAAATGAACGTTTGTATCCGTTTCAATCATACAAGGCAATCCTTCTTTTTGAAGTTGTTGTTGCGTTTGACGAAACGCTTGGTCAACTTGTTGATGATTTTTGATTAAATCACGTAGTAACGGTTTTTCAAGTTGTCTAAGATGTGGATGATGTGCATCAATTAGCAACAACCCTTGAGATTTAAAACAATGATGAACCATCATTTGAAATAAGTCTGTCCATTTTGTCGATGCTTCTATCATATCTTGAAGTTGGCGATATAATGCATTGGAGTGCGGTGTTTCTGGAATCCATTTGAAATAGTCATCTAAAGCCGTGTATAATGCTTCTTTATCAACCTCGTAATTAGAAACCGACGTTTCGGGTGGCATTAATGTATGATATTTTACTTTTTGTAATTTACCTTCCCGTTCAGCCATGACATACGTATGATTCACTTCTTCAAAATCGTGATCTTCCCCTGCAATCCAAAAAACAGGTACAACAGTTTCACCATATGAAGCGCTAAGTTCCTTCGCTTTAACAATAATAGATACAATTTTATGAAAAGTGTACAACGGTCCTGTTAATAATCCAGCTTGTTGTCCCCCAATAACCACTTTTGAGCCTTGTTCAAGTGCTTTTAATGAAGCTTCTTGTTGATCCGTTAATGTTAAATTAGACATATATTGGCGAATGACTTGCGCAACTTCTTTTTCTCTCCCATTATTTTGACGTTGCATTCGTCTCTTTTCGCTGTCGCTATGATTAGGATCATAATCATAAAACTTTAAAATAGATTGATCATGGTTTACAAATCGTTTAATAAATTCGTTTCTTTCATCTATTTTGACATTAAGACACTCCATGTTCATTTCTCCTTAATCCGTATTCTTAACTAGTATAATTGTTCAGCGTACATCTGACAATTTAACGGCTTACTTCATTAAATTAATCATTTAAGTTATAATTAAACTAATAAACAAATAGGGAGGGATTTTGATGACTCAAGTCAAACACCTTGATATTAACTTTAAAACTGAAGAACTATTTGAAGATTTCCGAAAGAATTTTGGCAACAAAGATTTATACATGGTAGATGAACTTCATGGTGAAATGATTGATGCAAGTTCTGAATCTCCTTTTTATGGTATTTACGTTGGAGAAACTATTGGCGCACGTATGGCGTTATATCGTAAAGGAGAAGTCGAAGAAACCTATTTTCCTTCTTACAATGACTATCTCGTTGTATGGAAATTAGAAGTGCTAAAAAAATATCAAGATAGAGGATTTGGCTCGCAATTATTAGATTATGCTAAATCTTTCAATTTACCTATTAAAGCAATTGCACGTTTTGAATCTAAAGGGTTCTTTATTAAAAATGGCTTCAAAGATTTAGAAGTTCAAAATGATGACGGACATGACATCCTTGTTTGGGAACCTGAACAGTCATAAAACACTATAAAAATAACTAGCGTATTGTGACATAAAGTAATCCTTTCCATGTAATTATTGATAAATCTCACTAAAGGTATACTTTATGTCCAATCCTAGACGACGCTTTGTCGCCTTTTTCATTCCTTATTTAATATAGAATGTAATGCATTCATATTTTGAATGGTATACGTCGGTTCAATTGTCGTTTGGTTTTGTTGTTGACGGTGATTAAACCAACATGTATCTACTCCTGCGTTTTGACCACCTAATATATCAGATGTTAACGAATCACCGATGATTAGAAAATCTTCTTTCTTATATGCCGGCAATGCTTCAAACACTTTTGTAAAAAATGCTTCTTTCGGTTTTTGAACACCTAATTCATCAGAGATAAAAATATGTTTAAATAAGGCATTAAAACTTACTTTTTGTAATCGTCTTTTTTGAGTATTTTCAACACCATTGGTCACTATCGCTAATAACCGTTCGTCTCCTAATTGGTAAACTACTTCTTCGACCCCTGGTAAATATTTAATAGGCGCTTGCACAAGCCCTTCTCTAAATGTAATATCCGCTTCTACACCATCTACATCTAAATTATGTGCTTTAAATGTAGCTACAAAACGATGACTTAAAACCTCTTGACGTGTTAATTCACCACGCTGAAATGCTTCCCAATGCACTTGATTGATGGCTTTAAATTGGTCATATTGACGCGATTTAAGAGGGATATCATATTGATCCATTAAATAGTGATATGCATGTACTTCTGCATCATGAAAATCGACAATCGTATCATCAAAATCAAATAATATCACTTTATATGTCATATTATCATCTCCTTTCATTTCAACTAGTCATTTTAACAAACTATATCGCCTCCCTCTACATAAATATAAAAACTTAACAAATAACATAGGTGATTAATTGAACGACAAAAAGGCCACAGCGCTTGCCGTGGCCCTATCAATGTATTAAAATATTTATTATCCGAAGAATCCTGCGATTGCGTCTACGCCTTTAGCTACGATATCCGCAATACCGAATCCCATGTCTGCCCATTCACCGTTAAGTCCTGCTTCTACTGTACCTTTGATTGCATTAATTAAATCTGCCATTGATATACACCTCTACTTTTTATTTTTATGATTGATTTATTGATATTATCCGAAGAATCCTGCGATTGCGTCTACGCCTTTAGCTACGATATCCGCAATACCGAATCCCATGTCTGCCCATTCACCGTTAAGTCCTGCTTCTACTGTACCTTTGATTGCATTAATTAAATCTGCCATTGATATACACCTCTACTTTTTATTTTTATGATTAGTTTATTTTTATTATCCGAAGAATCCTGAAATTGCGTCTACACCTTTAGCTACGATGTCTGCAATACCGAATCCCATGTCTGTCCACTCACCGTTAAGTCCTGCTTCTACTGTACCTTTAATTGCATTGATTAAATCTGACATTTAAATACACTCCTTAACTTTACTTTGTTTTTAACAAAACCTTTGCAATGTGTGTTGCGTTGTTTTGTTATATACAATATAACGAATTCCATGTATTTTTTGTTATTTAGTTCTAAACTCGATAATATTTATACGTATCTGTAAAAATATTTACATTTGAATACATTTAAGATGCCTAAGTGTGTCTAAAATTTGTCTTTTTTTATTTTAAACTGAGAGAAAATACTAAATTTTCCCGTCACGCCGGCTTTTAACAAAGAACGCCATTATCTCTATGACGACTTCCTACATATATTAGGAACACATATAAACAATCTAATTTCCTTTTTTAATGCTTAACTGTCAAAATATATTATTATCCAAACAGTTAAGCACTCATTTTAGCTTTTTAGGAACTGATTCCCCTTTTTATAATTTTGAGCGCTATACTATTCTTACACACAATAAAAGGAGGGATTCATCATGTTTTGGGCAGATTTAGTTTTAGGTGTTGTTAAGTTAATCAAAGGTCTTGTTGATACATTCGCAAAATAATTCAAAATTGATTCAAATAGAAAGACGAGATGCGTTACGCTGATACATACAGATAACCATCTCGTCTTTTTTTATATTAAATAATGTTAAACCCCTCATGATTCACTGCTATAGAGATACTTGTTTTTTTAACAAATCGTGGTATGATACTATCAAAAAAACAGAACCGAGGCTTCCACAATGTACAGTAAAAAACAACCTATTCTTTTTTATATTGTGCTTTTCCTATCTACTACTATTATCGGTAGCTTACTTTTATATTTACCTTGGACTGGTAAAGAACCCACTTCTTTAATTGATGCCGCATTTGTGGCAACCAGTGCTTTTACAGTAACCGGCCTCTCTACCGTAGACATCTCAAATCATTTCAATATTTATGGTCAAATCGTGATTATGCTATTAATACAAATTGGCGGCATTGGCATCGTAGTTGTGTCGATGTTGGCTTTAAAAATATCGCAAAAGCGTATTTCTATTCACGGACAACAATTACTTCAACTTGAGTTAAATACGGACGACATTTATAGTGTGTCAGATTTTGCTAAATTGATTTTAATCTTTAATATTATTTTTGAAACAATAGGCACTGTTATTTTAGCGTTAGTTTTCGTTCCACAATTAGGATGGTCAAAGGGCTTATTTACAAGTCTTTTTACGGCCATCTCAGCCCTGAATAACGCGGGGTTTTCTTTGTTTTCGGATAATTTAGTGCAGTATGCCCATGATCCTGTGGTTAATTTAATGATTGCTTTCTTAATTATTGTAGGAGGTATTGGATATGTCGTATTAATTGATCTTGTGACTACCACTAAAGTTAAACGACTCCAACTCCATACGAAAGTGACACTAACAGTCACTTTTTTACTTATTTTAGCTGGCTTCTTAGTGTATTTTATTCTTGAACATCAACATACTTTAAAAGGCATGACTTTATCTGATCAATTATTAGCTTCATTTTTTCAGTCTGTTACAACGCGTACGGCAGGTTTTAACACTATCGATATCACTCATCTAGCCCCAGGTACCTTATTATTTACTATGATGTTAATGTTCATTGGTGCAGGACCGATTAGTGCTGCAGGTGGCATTAAGGTAACTACATTTGCACTCGTCGTACTTTTCATGATGACATCACTTAATGGCCACGAACATACACATATATTTAAACGTTCCATTCCTCAAAAACAAATGCAAAAAGCCATTGCTATTACTTTATCAGCTTTATTCTTTGTCCTTTTAATTATCTTAGGAATGGCGATTTTACAACCTGATATGCACTTAATATCCCTTGCTTTTGAAGTTGTTTCAGCCTTTGGTACAGTTGGTTTGTCCACGGGGATTACTGATGATTATGGGGTATTATCGAAATGTTTAATAATCGTCACAATGATTACCGGAAAAATAGGTATATTAACAATATTAGGTTTATTGCAAAGAAAAACACGTGAAACTTACCATTATGCTAAAGGCTATTTTTATAGCTTTGTATATATTAAAAAGACTACCTCGTTATTTCACAAGGTAGTCTTGCTATTTAATCATTATTTTTAGGATATGATATAAAATGAAAATGTATTAAGCTTATGAAAACTAAGCTTGGCCATGAAGCATCCAACGAATACCATAACGGTCTGTTACTACGCCCATTTTACCGCCCCAAAATTGCGTTTTAAAAGGCATCTCAATTTTGACAGAATCCTCATTTTCTAACTTTTGATATAAACTTTCGACCATTGAAGCATCTTCTTCATTATCTAAGGAAAAAGCGATCATTAAAGAGATAGCACCATTAATCTCAACGTTTTTACCGAAGCCATCTGACGCATGAATGGTTGTATTAGCAATTGAAAATTCAGCATGCATTGTCGCATTTTCAGCTTCTTCTTTTGTTAAATTAAATTGACTTGCTTGTTCCGGACTCACAGCTAAACGGTGAATATTAGTCGCACCGAACACGTCCTGGTAATATTCAAGTGCTTCTTTTGTATTTTGAAATGTAATGTAAGGTAATAAAGATGTCATATTTTCAACTCCTCATTTAGTCAATGATACCTTTTAACTATACATTGATATGAAGACAATATAAAGTGGTATCCCTACATAAATAATATTTTACTTCATGTAGACATACCACTTTCATCAATGTCACTAGGTCGTTTAATTAGTTTTTGTGGTTAAACGTATCGTTAAAAAATTCAACAGCTTTTTTTAGAAGTTCAAAAATAAACATACTTTTTACCTCCTTTGATGATGATAAGCTTATTTTAACGCTAAAGCTATTTTTAATGATACATTTTGCGAAATATGTTGTTTTTATTGCTTAACTGCATTACTTTACTTATGTCACTGACATTAAGGCGCCTTATTCGTTACTTTTAATGATAGGAAAGCTTACTCAATGCTATCTCTTTAATTATTTTATGTAAAATTGTGCAGATAGTGTTAAATGTATACAAAAAGTTTTAAACCAATATTGATTTATCACTCGCGATTCGCTATAATAATATTTGTGTTGAAAATATGTCCTGGTAGCTCAGCTGGATAGAGCAATGGCCTTCTAAGCCATCGGTCGGGGGTTCGAATCCCTCCCAGGACGTTAATAATTTATTACAAAAAAGCTGAAATCCCCATTAATAAAGGGTTTCAGCTTTTTATTTTCTAACAAAATATCATTAACTTGACACGTATATAGAAAGAGATTGGGACAAAAGCGTTCAGGAATTGATTAATGTATCTTTTCTAAATATTTGAACGCACAAAGTCATAAAGTTCTTCTCTAAACATTAATCCATTAACTCCTGCGCCAGCTTGCCATCCACTATAAACAATACCAACAACTTCATTATTTTCATCAAATACTGGTGATCCTGAACTTCCAGGTGCTCCTGGCATATTTCCGTAAAATTTCAAAGGATCCTCTCTTCCAATGAAAAAGAGTAATGAACCTTCACCAATCCACATTGTATTTAAATCTTTATCACCTGGATAACCTACTACTGAAAATCGATTATTCGGATTATTTTCAATCCAACTTTGATGAATCCCGTTCGCATTTTTAATTCTAGCCGGTTGAACGACTTCGCCAATATTTTGACCATTTTCATTTGGTTCAATTTCCAATATCGCAAGGTCAATGTTATTCGGCGCAAGTTTATAACCTCTTACTCTAAATGTTCCTAAATCTTTTTGAGTACCAGGATTGGCATTATTTTTAGCTAATATAATTTTCGTATTCCCCATGCCTTCACGTACGATAGAATTTAACACATGCCTATTCGTAATGACAGTACTTCTTCCCGAAACAAATCCCGATGCTGAAAAGTCTGGCCCTTTTACTTTAACTACGGTATTATATGGTGCTTCAAATGAGTTTGTGACTTGAGTTCTTTTTTGAATTGATTCTGCTTTAGCTTCAAGCTGGTCCCCATTTAAGTTTAAAGATGAAACAGTTAACGCACTTACAGATGTCATCATTGTAATCGATGCAAAGATTTTTAAAAATTGAGATTTTTTCATAGAGTTTCCTCCCATTCATTTGTTATTTGTACTACACCTGTGCATATAAAACGAGAGTATAATAATCATGAGTTTTATTGATTACTATACTCTCGTATCACTAAAAGGATTGATTATCATCATTCAGATTATAATCCAAATAATCCTGCAATTAAACTTACACCTTTTTCTACGATTTCAACGATGCTTGTTCCCATTGCAGCCCAATCATGACCGATCGCATTAGTTACAGTGTCTTTAATAGCTTGGAATAATTCTTCCATGTTCTTCACCTCATTTAAGTTTTCCACGTCTAGTGGTTAACTTAAATATATCATTTACTTAAATAATTTATATCATCATTTCGTAACTTAATGTTTTTTAGTCATAATCGTTAATTTTTCTTTTAAAATTACAATTAGGACTTCCTAAATGTAATTATTATTTATTTAATTGTATTTGAATGGTTTTAATAATTTCATGATTGCGTTTTCTAAAGTTAATATAACCTGTCTCGTCCTCTATTTTAAGTTCACAATATGTTTCCTCTATATTACTTCTTGATTCTGAAATACTGCCCGGATTAATGACGTGAACACCATTGATATGTTCATATCTTGCCACATGTGTATGGCCATAGAAAGCAAATTGTGCGTTATTCTGAAGTGCTTGATAAGCAAGTTGCTCTCTAGACTGATTCACACCAAATAAATGACCATGCGTCGCAAAAATACGTATATTATCAAATGATTTAATACTTGTATCAGGAAATTCTGGGTAAAAATCCATATTCCCTTTAACGCGCGTAAAAAGACTTAATTCTGTATCGTTATATTCAAATTCAGAATCCCCTAAATGAAAAAAGGCATCCGAGTCATCATGTTTATCATAAATCTCATATAAAATTCCAGCTTCTGAATGATTATCACTTACAATTATGAATTTAAGCATGGTTTTCTCCTTCAATAAAAGATTGTAATTGATCAATTGCTTTTCGTCGGTGGCTGATTTCAGCCTTTTCGGTAGTGGTTAATTCTGCCATTGTTTTATTTAAGTGTGGTACAAAGAAAATTGGGTCATAGCCAAATCCATGTTCACCTTGACGTTCATGTGTAATCTCTCCTTGCACAGTCCCTTTAAAGGTGTGCGTTTGGCCATCTGCTGTCGTCATACTAATAACACATACAAACTGTGCACTTCGATCATCACTTTCACTTTCATCTAACGCCGCTAATGCTTTATCAATATTTGCCTCGTCATCTTTTTGTGGCCCTGCATAACGTGCAGAATAAATTCCAGGTTCCCCATTTAGTGCTGTGATTTCTAAACCACTATCATCCGCAATGACGGTCTTATTCAAACGTTTTGCAGCAGCTTCAGATTTCAGTGCCGCATTTTCTTCAAACGTTTGTCCTGTCTCTTCTACATCGAAATTAGGAATCAATTCATTAATACCAATTACGTTATAATTTGAAAATATAGATTTAAAGTCATTAATTTTACCTTTATTGGATGATGCAATTACAATATCATTCATTGATCAATCTCTCCTTATCTAGATAGATACGTTCAATATCTGGATTTAATTTTAACCATTCTTTTATAATAAATGTCATATGGTGTACATCACCATTCGCAAAAAATCGATGTTTTGGATTGGGGGTATAACTTGCATGTTCGTGACTGAATGTTAATAATGCACTTACTTCACGAGCTGTTTCAAGTCCTGAAGAAATAACCGTCTTCGTTTGATTAAAATATTCATAAATAGGTTGATATAACAAGGGATAATGCGTGCATCCTAAAATAACAGTGTCTGAATCAGTATGTCTCCAATTTTTTAAAGTTTGATGAATCACAATATTCGTCACTGTTGGATCTTTATATTTCATTTCTTCTACAAGTGGTACGAAACCCGGACAGGCAATGCCTTTCACTTCCACATTTGGATTAATTTTTTGAATATGTTCTCGATACGCTTCAGATTTAATAGTCCCTTCAGTCCCTAAGACAAGCACACTTTTATTTTTGGTAGTCATAATCGCTGTGCGTGCTCCAGGTTCAATCACACCAATAACAGGTATTTTAAGCATAGATTGTAATGCATCTAAAGCCACAGCAGTCGCAGTATTACAAGCAATGACTAACATTTTTATATCAAATTGTACAAGAAACTGGGCCATCTCAATTGTAAATTGTTTAACCTCTTCTTTTGGTCGGGAGCCATAAGGACAACGCCCCACATCTCCTAAATAATAAATGGTCTCATTAGGTAATTGTCGCATGATTTCCTTAGCAACGGTGAGACCACCGACCCCAGAATCCATAACTCCAATAGGTTTATCCATAAGTATTCATCCCAATCTAAACATTCTTGTTTCATATTCTACCACACTTTAACTTAATTCAAAAAATAGCTTATCTTATCATTACGTTTATAATCATTTTATTAAGCCTCTTATTTAAATGTCATCTCTAAACTAACGGAGTAAATATGGATTATAAAAAAACGCCACAAAATTCTATCATAAGAATTTTGTGACGTGATAGTGCTAGTGAAAGCTGAGACATAAAGTACTTATACTCTTGAAAACCGATTAACGGTGTCTCAAAAGCAAGATTTTGCCTCAACCTCTAGCCATCTTAGTTTACTTTATGGTCTGAACCAAAGAATGATTTGAACATGTGGAATGATGTTTCTCTGTTTAGTGCAGCAATAGATGTTGTTAATGGAATACCTTTTGGACATGCTTGTACACAGTTTTGTGAGTTACCGCATGCTTGTAATCCACCTTGAGACATTAATGCATCTAAACGTTCGTCTTTACTCATTGAACCTGTTGGGTGTAAGTTAAATAAACGAACTTGAGAAATAGCTTGCGCTCCTACGAAATCATTTTTAGCTGTCACGTTAGGACACACTTCTAAACAAACCCCACAAGTCATACATTTTGATAACTCGTATGCTGTTTGACGTTTTTTCTCTGGCATACGTGGTCCTGGTCCTAAATCATATGTTCCGTCAATTGGTACCCATGCTTTCATACGTTTTAAGTTATCAAACATACGTGTACGATCAACTTGTAAATCTCTTACTACAGGGAATGTACGCATCGGTTGTAAGCGGATAGGTTGTTCTAATTGGTCGATAATCGCTGAACAAGATTGACGTGCGCGACCGTTAATAACCATAGAACATGCACCACATACTTCTTCTAAACAGTTCATATCCCATGTGACTGGTGTCGTCTTTTCACCGCTCGCAGTAATTGGGTTACGACGAATTTCCATAAGTGCTGCAATCACATTCATGTTTTCACGATATGGTACTTCGAATGTTTCTTCGTAAGGTGCTGAATCCGGATCTTTTTGACGTTGAATAATGAGTTTAACTGTTTTAGTTTTATCATCTTTTACTTGTTCTTGTTGACCTTGTTGTGCTTCAACTTCTTGATTTTCTTTTGTTTCAACCATTATTTGTTACCCCCTTTTGACTTACTAGTATAGTCACGTTTACGAGGTTCGATTAAACTTACATCTACAGGTTTGTAGCTGAATGAAGGTTTTTCATGTGGTCCATTATACTCAGCTAATGTATGTTTAAGCCATTCATCATCGTTACGATCAGGGAATTCTGGTTTGTAGTGCGCTCCTCGTGATTCGTTACGATTGTATGCTCCAAGTGTAATCACACGTGCTAAGACAAGCATATTCCATAATTGACGTGTAAAGAATACCGCTTGGTTACTCCATTGTGATGTGTCTTCCATGTCGATATCTTCATAACGTTTCATCAATTCTACAATTTTCTTATCTGTTTCTAACAATTTATCATTATGACGTACTACTGTTACATTAGCTGTCATAATTTCACCAAGTTCACGGTGTAATTTATATGCATTTTCGCTACCTTTCATGTTAAGTAGCTTATCAAAACGTTCTTGTTCTTCATCTTCACGACGACGATAGATGTCTTCATCTAAATCAACATATGACTTTTCAATGTCTTCAACATATTTCACAGCGTTTGGTCCTGCCACTGTACCACCATAAATTGCTGATAATAATGAGTTCGCACCTAAACGGTTACCACCGTGTTGTGAGAAATCACATTCGCCTGCTGCAAATAAACCATCAATGTTAGTCATTTGATCATAATCAACATATAAACCACCCATTGAATAGTGTACAGCTGGGAAGATTTTCATTGGTACTTTACGTGGGTCATCGCCTGTGAATTTTTCATAAATTTCAATGATACCACCTAATTTAACATCTAGCTCATGTGGATCTTTATGAGATAGATCAAGGTAAACCATGTTTTCCCCATTAATACCTAATTTTTGGTTCACACAAACATCGAAAATTTCACGTGTAGCGATGTCACGAGGTACAAGGTTACCATAGTCAGGATATTTTTCTTCTAAGAAATACCAAGGTTTACCGTCTTTGTATGTCCAAATACGTCCACCTTCACCACGTGCTGACTCACTCATTAAACGTAATTTATCGTCACCAGGGATTGCAGTTGGGTGAATTTGGATGAACTCACCATTTGCATAATTAACACCTTGTTGATAAACGATTGAGGCAGCTGAACCTGTATTGATCATAGAGTTTGTTGTTTTACCAAATATGATACCAGGTCCACCTGTTGCCATAATGACAGCATCTGAACCGAATGAGCGAATTTCTGATGTTGTAATGTTTTGAGCTACAATACCACGTGCTGCATTGTCATCATCTTTAACAACACCTAAAAATTCCCATCCTTCATATTTTGTTACAAGACCGTCAACTTCATAGCTACGTACTTGTTCATCTAATGCGTATAATAATTGTTGACCTGTTGTTGCACCAGCAAACGCAGTACGGTGATGTAATGTACCACCAAAACGACGGAAATCTAATAATCCTTCGTTAGTTCTGTTGAACATTACACCCATACGGTCTAATAAGTGAATAATTTTTGGTGCTTCTTCTGTCATTTTTTGTACTGGTGGTTGGTCAGCTAAGAAATCCCCACCATAAACTGTATCATCAAAATGAATCCATGGGGAATCGCCTTCACCTTTAGTATTTACCGCCCCATTAATACCGCCCTGTGCACAAACTGAATGAGAGCGTTTAACGGGTACAATGGAGAACAAGTCAACATGTGCGCCTTGTTCTGCTGCTTTAATTGTTGACATCAGACCGGCAAGTCCTCCACCGACAACAATAATCTTCTTCTCTGCCATAGAAAATTCACTCCCCTAAAATGTTAAACTCTTATACGAATGCTAAAATTGCTCTTACACCGATGAAAGAAACCACAAGGAAAATCACTAATGATACCCAAGTAAATACTCTTTGTGATTTTGGAGATTGTAAAATACCCCAAGTCACTAAGAATGACCATAAACCATTAGCAAAGTGGAATACAACAGCAATAATACAAACAATATAGAATATAAGCCAAGCTGGATTGCTTACAATGTCATGTACCATATCAAAGTTAACTTCTTCACCAAGTAACTTTTGAAGACGCGTTTGCCATAAGTGAACCATTATAAAGATGAATGTAATGATTCCTGAAATACGTTGGAATAAAAACAACCAGTTACGCGTATACGAATAATGACCTATATTATGCTTTGCTGTAAACGCAATATGAATACCGTAAAGTGCGTGGTATAAAATCGGTATATAGATCAAGATAATTTCTAGTGCATATAAAAATGGTAATGAATCCATAAAACCAGCTGCTTTGTTATATGCCTCTACCCCTTGTGTTGCTTGATGATTGACCGTTAAGTGAACAAGTAAAAATGCACCTAATGGAATTACACCTAGCAATGAATGTAAACGTCTAAGGTAGAATTGATTCTGAGTTTGTGCCAAAAGGAAGTCCCCCCTGTAATACTAAATATTTTTGATTTCTTTATATTGCTAGTCTATGTAGAAAACGTTTGCATATCTTGATAAAAAAGAAATCAACTCATAGCTATTGTAACACTAAATGTGACAAATTTGGGTATGAGAATGATTCTCATACAAAATTTGTTCACTTTTTTGTGTCATTTAGGGCTTCTGCTAAGTTTTGAGCTGTTTTTTCTGGTAGCCCAATCGCCGTAAAGTCTTTAATTTCAGCTTCTTTCATTTTTTTAATAGACCCAAATGTCCGTAACAGTTTCGTTTTACGTTTTGGACCAATGCCTTCTACTTGATCAAGTACAGATCGCATACCAGATTTAGCACGTGTTTGACGATGGAACGTGATCGCAAATCGATGGACTTCATCTTGAATTCTTTGAAGTAGGTAAAAAGCTTGGCTATTTTTCTTCAACGGAATAATTTGTGCATCTTTTCCATATAATAATTCCGAAGTTTGGTGTTTGTCATTTTTAGCAAGCCCTGCTACTGGAATATCTAAGCCTAATTCATTTTCTAGTACATCAAAGACACTCGACATATGTCCTTTGCCACCATCAACAATAATTAAATCTGGTAATGGCAGACCTTCATTTAATACACGTGTATAACGACGTCTTACAGCTTCTTGCATTGATTTATAATCATCAGGACCTTCTACGGTTTTAATTTTATATTTTCTGTAATTTTTTTTATCAGGTTTGCCATCTACAAACGAAACCATTGCTGAGACCGGGTCTACCCCTTGAATATTAGAGTTATCAAAGGCTTCAATACGAATTGGTGTTTGAATGCCCATCGCATCGCCCAATTGTTCAATTGCTTTAATTGTTCGAGATTCATCTCGCGCAATCATTTCAAATTTATTTTCTAATGCGATTCTTGCATTCTTGATAGCCATATCAATTAATTGCTTTTTTTGGCCTCGTTGGGGTGTCACAATTGTGGTATCCACAACTGAAGCAACAATATCTTTATCTAAATTCTTCGGAACATGCACCTCTTTAGGTAGAAAATGTTGATTGAGTTGGTAAAATTGACCAATAAAAGTATAAAACTCTTCCTCTGGCGTTTGTTGTAAAGGAAACATTGTTGCTTCTCTTTCTATTAAATTACCTTGGCGCACAAAAAAGACTTGGATACACATCCATCCTTTATGAACACTGTAACCAAAGACATCTCGTACAGTTTGATCTGCTGACATAATCTTTTGCTTCTTCGTTAAATTATGAATGTGATCAATTAAATCTCTATATTCTTTTGCTTGTTCAAATTCTAAATTTTCACTGGCATTTTGCATACGTGTTTCTAATTGATGCAAAATGGTTTTGTCCTCTCCATTTAGAAAGTTTGAAATTTCTCTAGTCATTCTGTCATATTCCGACTTATCGACATGATAAACACATGGTCCTAAGCACTGACCAATATGATAATATAAACATAATCGATCTGGCATGTTATCGCATTTTCGAAATGGATAAATGCGATCTAACAATTTCTTTGTTTCATGTGCAGAATACGCATTTGGATAAGGCCCAAAATACTTTCCGCTTCCCTTTTTCACCGTTCTTGTGACCACTAGTTTAGGGTGACGCTCATTCGTGATTTTGATAAAGGGATAACTTTTGTCATCTTTTAATAAAATATTGTATCTCGGTTGATATTTTTTAATCAGGTTTAATTCCAACAAGAGCGACTCTGTTTCATCCGTTGTGACAATATATTCAAAATCCACTATTTCTCGCACTAATCGTGTCGTTTTTGTATCATGGGCACCTGTGAAATAAGAACGTACACGATTTCTTAATTTTTTCGCCTTTCCTACATAAATAACTTGATCCTGCCTATCTTTCATCAAATAACATCCTGGCTCCATAGGCAATACTGCGAGCTTTTGTCGTATATTTGCCTTCACATCTTCCACTGTTTCACCTACTTTGATACAAATTTAATGGCAACTTTTGACTTACATCCATTATCCTTCAACATCAATAGGGCCGAGACATGTTGATGTCCCAGCCCTATCGATCATTTAATGATATTCAGTCGTAAATTATAATTGTTTGTCTAAAACTTGTGCTAAGTTTTCTTTTGGTTGGAATCCAACAACTTTATCGACAGGTTCACCATCTTTAAATACGATTAATGTTGGAATACTCATCACTTCATATTTTGCAGCAGTAGCTTGGTTTTGGTCAACATCTAATTTTAAAATATCTGCTTTACCATCATATTCTTCTGCTAAATCTTCAAGTACTGGTGCAATCATTTTACAAGGGCCACACCAAGTTGCCCAAAAGTCTACTAATTTTACGCCTTCTTTTACTTGTTCATCAAAATTTGAATCTGTTACTTCTATTAAAGCCATAGGAAGTTGCCTCCTTAATATTAATAATTCAATTTGGTAGTATTATAACAGAACCCGAACATGATTTCATTGTTATTGCTTACTATTTAATTTTAGCTACAGTAACACCAAAACCACCTTCTCCAGGTGTACCCATTCTAAATTCAGCAATATTTTTATGACGTTTTAAGTGTTGTTGTACTCCTTTTTGTAAGGCACCCGTTCCTTTACCATGAATAATATACACTTCTTCGTAATTGCTAAGCACAGCTTGATCTAAATACTGATCAAGTTCCACCATTGCTTCATCATAACGATAACCTCTTAAGTCCAATTCCATTTTAATTGGAGAACGGTTTGAACGCGTTACCATTTTACTAGGTTTTGTTTTCGTTTTTTCTTTTTTCTCTAAGTCTTTTAAAGGTAACTTCATCTTAATAATACCCATTTGAACAACCGCTTCATCATCATCTAGCAGTTCTAATACTTCACCTTTTTGACCATATGACAAGACTTTAACTTCATCGCCAGCTTTGATTTCATCCCATTTTTGCTTTTTAACGGATTGTTTAATCGATTTAGCTTCGTATTGATCTTCGAGTTGTTTTTTCTTATCAATTAACTCATGTTCCTTCACTTCTGCACCTTTTTGGTCGCGCATTTGACGTAATTCTTTAACGATATCGTTCGCTTCATCGGTTGCTGCTTTAACTTTTTGATTCGCCTTTTCTTTCGCTTCATCCATTAGACGTTGTTCATAGTTTTGATAAGCTTCGTAATTATGTGTCAGTGTATCATGTAAATCTTGCGCTTCTCTTACTAACCGGTCGAGTTCAATCCGTTGTTCATCTACTCGTTGCGCATTACGTTCTAACGAAGCAATCATCTCATTAATTTCTTGTTCGTCTTGACCGATCATTGATTTAGCATGATTAATAATTTTCAATTGAAGTCCTAAGCGTTTAGAAATTTCGAATGCATTGGAACGCCCTGGCACGCCCATCAGTAATTTATACGTTGGGCTTAAAGTATCTACATCAAATTCCACACTGGCATTCATCACACCTTGACGATTATAGCTATACGCTTTCAATTCTGGGTAGTGCGTAGTAGCCATAACTAAGGAACCAATATCTTGAACATAATCCAAAATACTCATAGCTAAGGCCGCCCCTTCGCTTGGGTCCGTACCTGCACCTAACTCATCAAATAAAATAAGACTATTCGCATTGGCTTCTTGTAGTATAGAAACAATTGTTTTCATATGTGATGAAAACGTAGATAATGATTGTTCAATAGATTGTTCATCACCTATATCACAAAAAACATTTTCAAATACACTCAACTGACTGCCATCTAAAGCGGGGATAAATAGTCCGGATTGTGCCATTAAGACAATCAATCCTAATGTTTTTAATGTGACTGTTTTACCACCTGTATTTGGACCAGTAATAATTACCGTTTGAATATCTTCATCAAACTCAATTGTATTAGCGACTACAGTCTCAGGATCTAATAAAGGATGAAAGGCCTTTGGTAAGTAAAGGGATTGTTCTTCTACAAAGCTTGGTTTTGTCGCTTTAATTTTTGCGCTATAGCGCGCTTTAGCAATTAAAAAGTCAAGATGCCCCATAATTTCTTCTGAAACAAGACATGCATCCGCTTCTGCCGCTACTTCTGCGGTTAACGCTGCAAGAATACGATTGCGTTCTGTTTGTTCTTCACTACGATAGCGACTAATTTGGTTGTTTAATTCTACTACTGACGAAGGTTCAATATATAACGTTTGGCCTGAAGCAGACTGATCATGCACGATACCATTAAAATCTTGGCGATATTCTGCCTTTACGGGTATAACGTTTCGTTCATTTCTTACGGTAACAATAGAATCAGACAATTTTTTCTGATTGCTCGTTGATTTAACAATACGGTCTAACTGGGTTTTAACTTTTTGATTGGTTTTTGATATACGACTACGAATAGCTTGTAATTCTTGACTTGCATGGTCATATAAATCAAACTGATCACATTTTTGATGAATAGATTGATATAAATGCGTTAAAACAGGAAGCGAGTGCATACGTTCATCTAAAATTGGAAAACGCACCTCATCCTCTTCTTCCACTAATTGCGCATAAAATGTTTTAAACTGATTCTGAATTTGAATTAACTGTTTAATCGCATTAAGCTCAACAACATTCAGCGTACCCCCTATTTGCGCACGTTTAATATATGTCTGAATGGCAGTTAATCCGCTTAAACTTGGTAATCGATATTGATTATAAATTTGATAAAGTTCATCTAATTCATCAATCTGATGAACCACTGTATCAAAATCAACGACTGGTGTAAGATCGTTTACTTTTTGTTCTGCTAAATCACTGATGACTTCTTTTTTTAAAAGTGCTTTAATTTTATTAAATTCTAATACATCTAACGTTTTCTGTTTCATCCAATCCCTCATTTTCTAATTGGGTTGTTTTTCGCTATTTATAAATTGTTGAAACGCCTTGCGCGTCATTGTGTTAATCACTTGAGATTTACGCACAAATCCCTTTTGTGCTGTCGCAACACCGTATTTCATAAAATCAAGGTGTGTATCGTGGTGTGCATCGGTATTAATGGTTAATTTTAAGTTTGGATGTGCACGTAAAACAGAAGCATTTAAATCTAGTCGTTTTGGATTTGCGTTAATCTCTAATACAGTACCTGTGTTTTGACACATTTCAATTAAACGGTCGACATTGACACGGTATCCTTCTCTTCTTCCAATAATGCGCCCAGTAGGATGTGCGATATGACGAACGTATGGATTGTGACATGCGCTTTCAAGTCTATGCATAATTTCGTCTTCTGTTTGGCCAAAGTTTTGGTGAATGGCTGCTATAACATAATCCAATTGAGCTAAAACATCATCCTCATAATCTAGGCTACCATCAGATAAAATATCCATTTCTGTGCCTGAATAGATATCAATTTCTTTATATTCTTTGTTTAAAGCTTTAATATCTTCATTTTGCTTCAACAAACGATCCACGGATAAACCATTTGCCACACGCAAACTTTTTGAGTGATCTGTGATGCACATGAATTCATAACCTTTTTGAATATTAGCTTCTACCATTTGGCGTAAGTTTAAAGCACCGTCACTCGCCGTCGTATGCATATGAATATCTCCACGGATATCATCTAACGTGATAATATCAGATAATGATTTATCAAACTCTGAACCATCTTCACGCATGCTTGGTTCAATCCATGACACATTAAAATGTTCATAAATTGCTTTTTCACTATCCAATTGTAATACTGTACCATCCGGTTGTTCAATCCCGTATTCACTTACTTTTTCATCGGTCTCTTTAGCAATTTGACGAATGCGTACGTTGTGTTCTTTGGAACCTGTAAAATGTTGAAGTGTATGATAAAAAGCTTCAGGTTCTACAATTCTAAAATCAACGCCAATAGTTTCATCATCATAAGCCACTTCTAATGAAACTTTGGTGTCACCCACAGCTACTTCTTTTTCTTTAATTGGTAAATCAAGTAATTGTTTTTGTACCTTTGAAGGTTGTGTCGTACTCATAATAAAATCTAAGTCTTTACTCATCTCTTTCATTCGACGAAAACTGCCTGCCACTTCAAAACGTTCAATCTCAGAAATCTCTTTTAAATAGTTCTCGATTTCCTGATTTAGTCCAATCATTGTATCAATAGGATAGCGCTCTTTTTTCGCACCAAGTGCTTTCACCGCTTCTAAATAGTTTTGCTCCGTCTTTTTTCCAAAACCATCTAATTGACTAATTTTCCCTTGCTCACAGGCTTTTTGAAACGAATCCTTATCTTTAATATTTAATGTTTTGTATAATTTTGCGATACGTTTACTACCAAGCCCTTTTATTTTAAGTAGAGGTATTAACCCACTTGGCACTTCTTCTTTTAATGCATCTAATGTAGGTGAGTCTCCCGTTTCAAGATACGTGTTGATAACCTCTCCTACACCTTTTCCAATATTTTTTAATTGCGTTACGTCATCAATCTCTTCCATTGTACGCTCATCAGTTTCTAAACTTTGTGCAGCTTTTCGATAAGCAGAAACTTTAAAGGCATTTTCGCTTTTTAATTCCATATACGTTGCAATATCTTCTAATAATCGAATCACATCTTTTTTACTCATATTGGTCACCTCAATAAAAAAGAAGGTGAAACGTACGTCTCACACTTACGTTTCAACTTCCATACATTTTATATTTATAAATTCAAAGTTAAATCAGATAGTACGGGAACATGAAGGATAAACCATTGTCCAAACGAACTCGCCTTTAGTCCAGATTGTAGCAAGGTATTTGGATACAATGCAAATGTATGAAATAAGAAATGCAATACTATGACGCCCATCACGCCACTACATACGACGCCTAACCATCGAGACACAATAGAGTGATTTGAGTCTTTCAATAAGGGAGATACACTACGCCAAACTAAAGACACACATAAATGAGTCATAAGTAACACGATTATAAAACTCACTAAACGTATGAATGCTTGCTCTGGGTCTTCAAAGGCTATCGCATAATCTGTTTCAAAAGCAACTGTTTTTGGAAAAGGTATAAATAAACTGAGATATTGACTAAGCGGTAGATAGAGTTGATGTGCTATAATGATAGAAAACAATGTACCTATCAAGTGCAATAAAGACAACCAAATCCCCTTATGAAAGCCTAAAATCAACCAAATGACAATAACGACAATGCCGATTAAAACATACACATTATTCTCCCTTATATTTCAGTCGCTGAATTTCTTCTCTTAAACGTGCATTCTCTTCTTCAAGAAGTACAAGTTCATGCATCACGTTCACTGCTGTTAACACAGATTTACGTACTGAATCTAATCCCGCATTACGCCGACCTAAATCGGTAATTTTACGATCGACTAAGTCAGCAACATAACGGATATGCTCTGGGTCATCTTCCCCAACGATCGTATAATTTTGATCATTAATCGTCACATTAATTCGATTTTTAAACTCACCCATTTGACTCACCTAGCCTTTATTTATAATTTTTATCATGACTTATTATACACGAGTTAGATAATTTTGTGTATCATTCATTTCAACTTCTAAAAGACCTTATAAGTATGTTAATCTTTATAAGAAAAATATTGAAAGAGGTTTTATGATGACCAACGTCGTTAAACAATTAAGTGAAAATGAAATTCAACATTTAGAAGCAAAACTTCCAATAGAAACCACTCGATTAGGTCCTGGTATGCGTTCTAAAGCTAAATACCAACAAACTACCATTACAATTTATAATTCTCGTAAAGTAATGTTTCAAGGTAATAATGCAGAAACTGTAGCCGCTCAGTTATTAGGGACAACCGTCACTTCGAACGCCTCTCAACCTTCCACGAAAAGTACAGCGCCATCTTATAACCAATATCACTGTATCGGAAGTGATGAAGCGGGTAGTGGTGACTACTTTGGGCCACTAACAGTGTGTGCCTGTTATGTATCCCAACCACATGTCGAAATTTTAAAAACGCTTGGTGTAGATGACTCCAAACGTTTGACTGACGAAAAGATTGTGACATTGGCTGAACAACTTGTCACTTTTCTTCCGCATTCATTACTTGTGTTGAATAATCCTAAGTATAATGATCGACACGAAGCCGGATGGTCACAAGTCAAAATGAAAGCCGTGTTGCATAACGAATGCATTAAAAATGTTTTACAAAAAATAGATACATCAGAATTAGATTATATTGTGATTGACCAATTTGCCGAACCAAAAGTATATCAACGTTATGCATTAGGTGAAATTCCACTTTCTAAACAAACACGTTATGAAACTAAAGGAGAATCCAAATCTTTAGCCATAGCAGCTGCAAGTATCATTTCAAGATATGCCTTCGTTAAACATATGGAGCAATTATCTCACCGCTTTCACCTTACTATTCCAAAGGGTGCAAGTCATAAGGTTGATTTAGCTGCAGCAAAATTGATTGAACAATATGATATTCAAACATTAGATGAAGTCACAAAAAAACATTTCGGTAATAGAAACAAAGCATTAAATCTTATCAACCAAAAACGAAAACACTAATAACAATTTAAAGGCTGAGACAAATAGCGCGATGTTCGGTATATGTTCCGAACCGCCAGTGTCTCAGCCTTTTAATACTATTTTAACCTCTTAATGACGCGCCTTCTTTTTCAAGTGCTTCAAGAATTTGTTCATGTACATTGGCTACTTTATCTTCAGTCAATGTGTTTTCTGTATCTAAATACTCTAAATGAATCGCAACTGATTTTTTGCCGCTTTCCATATGAGCCCCTTCATAGACATCAAATACTGTCGCATCTTTTAATAACACGCCACCATGATCTTTTATAATTTGAATTAAATGACGCGCACTGATATCTGTATCAACGACAAGTGCAATATCACGTGCTACACCTGGGAATTTTGGAATTGGTGTATAGTTAATATAAACTACTTGTTCATCCATTAATTTTTCGTAGTTCAATTCAAAAACATACGTACGCGCTAAATCATATTGTTTAGCGACTGTAGGATGTAATTCTCCAATGAAACCAATACGTTCTCCATTTAGTAGTACATGTGCTGTACGACCAGGATGTAAACCGTCGACTTCACCTGCTTCATATTCCAATTCAAGTGCCAATTTATCAGCGATACGTTCTACAATACCTTTGACTAAATAAAAGTCGACTGTTTCTTTTTTACCTTGCCATGCATTAGCAGTATATTCTCCAGTCATAATACCACTTAAATACTCGACTTGTTCTGGTACTTCTGTCTGTCCTTTGCCAAAAAAGACATTTCCGATCTCATATAAAGCAATATTTTGATTTTTACGCGCTACATTATACTGTGTCGCATCAATTAAATGTGGTAATAAACTTTGACGTAAGACCGCATAAGACTCACTCATCGGCATTAAAATACTTACCGTTTCTTGATTTGATGTAGTAAATGCTGTTGCGCGTTCTTTATCGACTAATGAGTACGTAATCGCTTGAGATAATCCAGCACCTTCTAAAGCAGCTTTAACAGTACGTGTTTTATGTTGACGATCTGTTAAACGACCTGGTGTTACTTCTTCAAAAACTGGTAAAGAAGATGGAATATTATCATAACCATAAATTCTCGCCACTTCTTCAATTAAATCAGCTTGAATTGAAATATCGCGTCGTCTTGACGGTACTTTAACATGAATTGTATTATCCTCTAACGTTGTTTCAAACCCTAGCTGATCAAATACATCACGAATTTCATTTTCACTCAAGTTAAATCCAACCGTTTTATTCACTTTATCTGCAGTGATATCGATGGTTGTTTCTAATGCACCAAGATCGCCTTGTGCAACACGATCCGCTAAAACATCACCATTTGCAAGCGTTTCTAATAAATGACAAGCACGATCGACGGCTTCATTTAAAAATTCTGTAGCAATGCCTTTTTCAAAACGACTAGACGATTCACTTCTTAAATTGTGACGACGAGAAGTATGACGAATTGACACAGGGTCAAATATAGCACCTTCTACAACAACATTTTGTGTTCCTTCTTTTACTTCTGAAAAATCGCCACCCATAATGCCAGCAAGCGCAATAGGACTTTCTCCATTTGTAATGACAATATCAGATGTAGATAATTCATGTTGTTGTGTATCCAGCGTCGTGATGTTTTCGTTGTCTTTAGCTTGACGAACCACAATTTGATCTGAACCGATTTGATCTTGATCAAATATATGAAGCGGTTGACCATATTCTAATAAGACATAATTAGAAATATCGACCACGTTATTAATTGGACGAATGCCCGCTTTCATTAATCTTGCTTGCATCCACTCAGGTGATGGCGCAATTTGGACATTTTTTACTACACGTGCACTGTAATAAGGCACTTTATCTTCATTTTCAACTGTCACAGATAGTTCATCTTTAGATGCTTTAGATTGTTCATTTAATGTAACATCCGGTTTTTTAACCTCTTTTTGGTATAAAGTAGCGACCTCATACGCTGTTCCTAACATACTCAAAGCATCCGCACGATTTGGTGTTAAATCAAATTCCATTAACTGATCATCGAAATAAAGTGCTTTTAACGCATCCGTGCCTGGTTCAATCGCATGTGTAAAGTGATAAATACCTGATTCAACTGCTTTTGGTACAACATTTGCAGCAACACCGATTTCTGGAAGCGAACAAATCATACCTTCTGACGTTTCACCACGTAATTTAGCGCGTTTAATTTTTACACCACCTGGTAATCGCCCTCCTACTTTAGCAACAATGACTGTTTGGCCTTGATCAATATTAGGGGCACCACAAACAATTTGTACAGGTTGGTCTTCACCAATTTGTACTTGGCATATATTTAATTTATCAGCATCTGGATGTGCTTGAATGCTTTCTACATAACCAACTACTAAATGACTGATATTTTGAGTTAAATCTTTAATATCATCTACTTCAATACCTGTGCGTGTAATACGTTCAGCTAACGTTTCAATCGATAAATCATTGATGTCTACGTAATCTTCTAACCATTCTTTAGATATTAGCATGATCTTCACCTCTGTCTTCCACTGCTTTAAATTGATCTAAAAATCGAACATCATTTGTATAGAAATGACGAATATCTTCAATTCCATACTTTAACATCGCGATACGATCTGGTCCCATTCCAAATGCAAAGCCCGAATATTGATTAGAATCAAAACCAGCCATTTCCAATACATTTGGATGTACCATACCAGCACCTAGAATTTCAATCCACCCTGATTGTTTACATACATTACAACCTTCACCTTTACACTTAAAGCATGAAACGTCTACTTCGACAGATGGTTCAGTAAATGGGAAGTAGCTTGGACGTAAACGAATTTCACGATCCTCACCAAATAAAGACTTCGCTAGTAACTCTAGTGTCCCTTTTAAATCGCTCATTTTGATATTTTCATCAACAACTAAACCTTCAATTTGTGTAAACTGATGACTATGTGTGGCGTCATCTGAATCACGTCTATACACTTTACCAGGACAAATGATTTTAACAGGTCCTTGACCATTTCTTTTTTCTAAAGTACGTGCTTGAACTGGAGATGTGTGCGTACGTAATAATGTTTCTTCAGAAATATAAAAACTGTCTTGCATATCACGTGCTGGGTGAGATTTAGGTAGGTTAAGGGCTTCAAAGTTATAATAATCTTTTTCAACTTCATAACCTGTCACGATTTCATAACCTAATCCTAAGAATAAATCTTCAATTTCTTCTATTGTTCGTGTTAACGGATGTTTGGCACCATTTTTAATTTGACGCGCTGGTAATGTGACGTCAATAGATTCTTCTGCTAATTGTCGATTTAAGCTTTCTTCTGCTAAAATGGCTTGTCTTTCATTGATTTCTTTTTCAATGGCTTGTCTGACCTCGTTAACTTGTTGACCATATGCAGGCTTTTCTTCTTTTGGCAGGTCTTTCATATGTTTCATCAAGCCTGTCACTTGGCCTTTTTTTCCTAAATATTTTACTTTCACATCTTGTAATGCTTTTTCAGTATCGGCTTCATTAATATCAATTAAAGCTTGTTGCTTAATTGTCGACATTTCTTCATTTTGAGCCATCTCAATTCCTCCTCTTAAAAGGTAATAATAAAAGTAATCGTCATTCAAAATCGTTATCATAAAAAAAGACTTCATCCCCTAATTGAACATGGGACGAAGTCTTTTTCCGTGGTACCACCCAGTTTTACGTATCATACGTACACTCTGAATCTATATTGATAACGGTTATAAATCCGACTTAAATCTCTTTAAGTAGCAATAAAAGTGAAAAAAACTATGTAAGTTGAGTTTTGTTTTCAGTTAATACAAAACTTCCCTAATACAACTCCAATAATAGTTTACGTCTTTTTGTATGCTTATATGAAACTGTTAATACTGCTATTATATACGGCTTACCTTAAACAATCAACCTCTAAGATGAAACATTAAAATACCCGCAGCAATCGCTACATTTAAACTCTCTGCTTGACCATAAATTGGAATGGTTAAATTTTGTGTCGTGCTTTCAAGTATGTTTGGGTCAATGCCCTCACCTTCGTTACCTAAAATCAACGCAAAACGGTCTTGTCCTGCTTGAACTTGATGATAAGGTATAGCATCGGTTAAGGCTGAGCCATAGATTGGCGCGTCAAATTGTTCAAGATAATCTGACAGTGTATCAACTTGAATGGTTGGTACATGGAAAACACTGCCTTGACTTGCGCGCATCACTTTATCTTGATAAATATCAGCGGTCCCTTTAGCTAGGACAACTAAATCCATGCCTGCAGCATCAGCCGTCCGAATTAATGTTCCTAAATTCCCCGGATCTTGTACACGATCTAGAATTAGGACGCGATTATCAACAACTTGATTGACTTCAGGCTTTTGGATAATAGCAAAAATACCTTGAGGTGTAACTGTTCCTGATAAAACTTCCGCTACTTTTTGATTTATGTGATAACATGTATTAGCCGCTTCTTGAAGATTCGGACTCACACGGTCTGGTTCCACCATAAATAATTGGTCAATGACGATGTGACTAGCGACCGCTTCTTCAATTAAATGAAACCCTTCAATTATCGCTTGTTGAAACTGATCTCTTACACGTTTTTTCTTTAACTTTTGATAATGTTTAATTTTAGGATTTTGAACTGATGTAATGTGTTCCATAGACGCCCCCATTTTTAACCATCTCAAGATTTTTGACTCATTGTTAAAGGAAATAGCTATAAAAAAATCGTTTTAACTTCACAAGATGAGAGGTCAAAACGATTTTGAATCATTATGCTATTATGCTAACTTATTTAGAAACGACTTCTTCACCTTTGTATGAACCACAGCTTGGGCATACACGGTGTGCTAATTTGTACTCACCACAGTTTGGGCATTCTTGCATGCCTGGTACTGCTAATTTGAAGTGTGTACGGCGTTTGTTTTTTCTAGTTTTAGAAGTTCTTCTTTTTGGTACTGCCATGATATATCCTCCCTTTTATTCGATTCCACCGCTATGTGCGTGTGTTATCATTATCATCGTATAATTGTTGTAATTTTTGAAGCCTTGGATCGACTTTCTTTTCTGATTTATCTTGAGATGAGTCATTATCCAAATCCTCTTCGTCAATAACTTGCCAACCTCGACCGCCAGTTAACATATCATCACTATCATCTGCAACTACGCGCATCGGTTTTTCAAGCATGACTACCTCTTCAGCAATATCACGAAGATTAATCACACCATCTGTTGCAAGGTGATAATGTTCATCTTCCTCATCTTCGTATAAACCATCTAAATCAAACACTTCTGTTGTTGTAGTATCAAATGGCACTTCGACTGGAACAAGTGTACGTGCACAAGGCATAGTAAATGTTCCTTTCAAGTGTAAATGAGCTACAACCTCACTTGCTTTAACATTTAATTCACCTTCCGCTATCACTGGTGATATATCGATAAGATCAAGCGTTTGAACGAGTGAACTAAAATCAAGTGTTTGATTAAATTTAAAAGGTTGTCCTTGATATTTTCTTAATTGTGTTATTGACCATTTCATATGGCTTCACCTCTAACAAGCACAAAATTTATTTTAACTTTTGATGTGAAAGTTGTCAAGATTTTTTCTTAACATCTTATCTTCTGTTACAATACTCATAATGAATTACGAAAGGACAGATTGCAAATGAAAAGTGTTGCATTAATCACGGAGTATAATCCTTTCCATAATGGTCACTTGTACCATGCACGCCAATCTAAAATTGAAACCCAATCAGATATCGTCATTGCTATAATGAGCGGTCAATTTATGATGCGTGGCGAATTAGCAATGTTTAATAAATTTCAGCGAGCTCAAATGGCGTTAGCTGGTGTTGATTTGGTTGTTGAGTTACCCCTAGTTGGTTCATTATCTTCAAGTGATATCTTTGCTGAAATGGGCATTAAAGTTGCAGATTACATGGATGCCGATAGCTTATGTTTCGGTAGCGAATCCGGCGACATTGAAGCACTACAACGTGTAGCACAACAGTTGTTAGACATTGAACAAAGCCCTACTTTCAAACAGTATCTTAAAGAAGGTAAAAGTTATGCCCGAATCGTGTATGAACAGACGAACGAACCACTTTTAAAAGAACCAAATAATACACTTGGTATTAGTTACTTAAAACAGCTCATTCAGTTACAATCACCTATTCAACCCTATACGATTTCACGTTTACATACAAGGCATCATCAAGATGAATTGACACATCAAAGGTACGCAAGTGGGTCTGCGATTCGAAATAGTATTTTTAACCATCAACAAGATTGGCAGTACTACGTGCCGAGCGACCAATTAGAATTGTATCGTCAGCCCTTTACCGATGTTGAACGTGTATTTGATTTTTTACGATTCACCATTCATCAAAATTCGACAGAATCACTTAAATCCATTTATACCATACAAGAAGGCTTAGAACACCGAATTAAAAAAATATTACCATCTGTTCATAATTATGATACATTCATGCAAGCTCTTAAAACAAAGCGGTACACCTATACACATATTCAACGTGTACTCATGAATATTTTGTTAAATATGCATAAAGAAGATGTGCATAAAACGATTAATGGCGTGCGCATTCTTGCTATGACATCTACGGGGCAACACTATCTGAAACAGTTAAAACAAAACCATCCTGACCGTCAATATATCACTAATGTGAATCAAAAAAATGCACACTTATTTAAAAACGAGATTAAAGCCACACATCTTTATAATTGTATTACACATACAACTCAAAATGACTTTAATACACCAGTGTACATTCAAAAATAATATGCTGTTTTACTCTTTAATGTGTTTAAATTTTTTAAGCAACGCTTGTTCTACATGAGGTGGGACAAATTCTTTTATATCAGCATCGTATTGTGCCACCTCTTTAACCACACTAGAACTTATAAACGAATAATCTGTTGACGTCATCATATACAATGTTTCAACTTTTTCATTCAACTTTTTATTCATGGATGTTAGGCGTAATTCATATTCAAAATCACTTACTGCTCTTAACCCACGAATAATAGTTGTAGCGCCCACCTTATCGCAAAAATCGACAAGTAAACCACCATAAGCATGGACTGATACGTTATCTAAATGTGCGACTGATTGTTCAATTAATGAGATACGTTCTTCTGTCGTAAATGTGCCTTTTTTATTGCTATTTTTTAACACACAAACAAGTAGCTCATCAAATCGATCAGCACTTCTTTCAATGATATCAATGTGACCATTTGTAATAGGATCAAAACTACCTGGAATCACTGCTTTTGTATTAACCATGTTGTTCTCCTTTTTTTTAATATCGCTGTATCGGTTAAACCGTAATGATAAGTTTTGATGACTTCAAACGATGCGAAATCTATTTGTTCTTGATGACTAAACTCGCACACAATCGTACCATTTTCTTTTAATAAGTCAAACTCAGCAATTCGTTTTAAAACATTGTCAATGATCCCTTTATCATAAGGTGGATCTAGAAAAATAATATCAAATTGAATCTCACGTTTGTTCAATGCTTTTAATGCGCGATCGGCATTATTTTTATAAACTTCCGCTTGAGAAGATAAATCAAGTCTTTTTAAGTTTCTGTGTATAATTTTGATAGCATGACTATTTTGGTCAACAAATATAGCCGATGAGGCACCTCTTGATAAAGCTTCTATCCCTAAACTTCCGCTTCCAGCAAATAAATCTAATATTTCGCCTTCTATTTCCCCTTCAAAATTGTATAAACTATTAAATATACCTTCTTTCACTTTATCCATAGTAGGTCTCGTATTCTGACCTGCTAGTGTCTCGATAGGTTTACTTTTATGTTTTCCTGAGATTACACGCATTGAATGACACTTCCATTCTTAAATCATTTTTAATATACTTTGAGGTAAAGGAGGCATACCCATGCAACAATCATTTATCGTATTAGGTCATGGACTTACGGACTTGTTCGAATTTAAAACATTAATTCAATACAATCATGAGCGTATTTCACGCATTGTCTTTTTTCACACACCAGAATCGAAAGCTCAACAGTCATCAGTCGCGATAATTATGAAACCGACACCTGGCCGTGAATTTCAAGCCATGTATATGATGATTAATGCTCTAAATTATCCATATCCTCAAACCAATCGAAAATATGAGTTAATTCAATCATTTATCCAACCTTACGATATTGAAACGTTAGAAATAGATGTGCATGCTCCAGAAGTTTTTCCAGAATTAGAATTATACTTCAATTATTTAAAGAGTGTGTTACGTCTTCAAAATTGGATACCTGACTTAGAATAATCAATGAATCCAATCATTTTGTTCCTTTTCATATACTTTTTTTAAATTTTTATATGGGGAACCTTCAATGTCTATTACGTATTTGAGTTTCATTAATTTTTGAATTGTTTCATCTAGCTTATCTTTAGTAATGTACATTGTAACATATTTGTCTTTACTGTTTGAATACGTGATGTGACCGTATTTTCGTATATGGCGTTCGTGTTTCATGCTTTTTAAATAGATGATAATTTTTTCTCGTTGAATAATATTCATAGACTCACCTCACTCGTATCACATACTCGGTCTAATAATCATCGTTTCATTTTTTTAATTATAGTATAGTAATCATAACACCTCAATATAAAGGAGCAAAAACTATGACTAAAACAACAAAACGCATTACTCAGTCAATTATAGGTCTATCAAGCGTTGTTGGTGGAATATTATTATATCAGTCGTTCAAAAAACCATCTCAACAGAAAACAACTAAACCATTTTTCCAACATGAATCCCCTTACATTTTCAGTCATCGCGGTGGTATGCTCGAACGCCCAGAATGTACGACTTTAGCGTTTGATCATTCTGTAGCAATGGGATTAACTGGTTTTGAAACAGATATTCGTTTAACAAAAGATGAACAAGTTGTTATTTTTCATGATGCAGATGTTGATCGCACAACAAATGGTTCCGGACTTGTGTCAGATTACACACTTGAAGAACTTAAAGCACTGGATGCAGGCTATCACTTTAAAGACATCAATGGCAATTATCCTTATCGCAATCATCCAGAAGCCAAAATCTTAACACTTTCTGAGTTATTGGACCGCTATCCTACTCAGTTAATTAATATTGATATCAAAGACCATCCAGATAGTTATGAAGGCAGTATTGTCCCACAGCGTTTATTTGACATCATTCAGCAAAAACAAGCGGAACATCGTGTGTTAGTAACAAGTTTTCATCATACACAAATAGAACGCTTTAACTTATACAATGATGGTTCAATCGCAATAGGTGCTAGTCAAAAAGAAGTAACCGAAGCGATTGTTAAACGTTATAGTGGACTTGGTAGTTTCTACGAAGGATACGCCGATACCTTACAAATGCCAACTCAGTTTAAAAACATTCCACTTGTCCATAAGTCACTGATTCGTTGGTTAAAATCTCGTAATATCGTGCCTGGTTATTATGGTATTAATAGTGTCGATAAAATGCACGACCTTGTCGAGATGGGTGTCCATACTATTGTGACAGATCGTCCAACTCTAGGTCGTCAATATTTAACGCTTGCACAACATCACACCCATGTATAACGTGATATAAGCAAGTCCATATTGTATTATTTACATTAAAAAGGTTGGGACCTCACGTATTGACGCTCTGAGACTCCATTAACGGAGTCCCAGTGGTAATACTTTGTCCCAACCTTTGTTTAGATTTATATCGAACACCCACAACTAGCGCCTTCTCCACAGCCACATCCATGTTGTTTATGAATAAATGGCACGCCCGCATCAACTTTAGCATGTGCTGAAACTTGAGCGGTAATAATAGAAAGTACTTCATCTAGTAAAGATTGTAATTCTGTTTCTGCTACTTTAAGTTGACTGACAGATTCATGCATTTCATAGGCGCGTTTTTTTCGTCGTGTGGCCATCATAATTTGTTGATAATCTGGATGATAACGCCCAAATCTTTGAATGGCATCATATTGTTGTTTACTGTCCAAAAACGCTTGATATAACTGTGTAGCTTGCGCATCATTATCAACCGTATTTTTCGCAAGTAAATAGTGTTGAAAAGCTTGAGACTGATAAATCATATCTGCAAGTCCATCGACTTCATCAAGTATATCCATAACTTTTTCATCAAACATATTATGATTCACCTTCCTCTAAAAAGATCAGTGTATAATAACCTCTATCTACTTCTCCACCCATTTGATTATATAGCGAATTCAACATTCTAGTACGGTGACTATCAGAGTTTAACCAACTATGAACTACGGTAGGAACATCATTAAAATCATACCCTACATTTTGAGAAACTGACTGATATGTTAGTTGGGTTTGACTCATCAAATCTGTTAAATCATTTTCGCTAAAAGCTTGATTTTTACCCTCTATGACATCAAATAAATCCATTGTCGCTACATTTTCAAGTGTTGGATTCACTTCTAGAGGATCCATTTGATACAATTTTCTCATTTCATTGGTTAATTCATATAAAGTAAGTAATTGATTTTGAGTTTGTTCTGAAGATGGCGTTGCTTCTGATTCATCCTCTTTAGATTCATTAAGTGTGTCATCATTTTGTTCAGAATAAGGATTGACATCAACTAAGGTTTCTTTATCTAAATAACGTACACCTACAATTCGATTTGTATGTTGATCTATGAATACTTGAGCATAAATATCACCAAATTGAATTAATGCTTGGGTTTTAACATCCACATCTGAAAGTTCAAAATGATAAGTTTGATGATTCAATGTAAATTGTGGCTCTGTATTAATCGAAAACGCATTATAGAGTTTGGAAGCATCGTCATCAATTTTGATTGGACCCGTTGTATTTTTTGAATCTTTACCTGTAACATAAGCTGATTTGACAGTTTTACCTTTTGTTAAGATAATAAGATATTTATTTTTTTGATGATAAATATAGGTCTGATACTTGTCTAAATAAGTATAGGTACGATCGGGTTGTCCATACTTTTCAATAATACTTTCTATCGGTTGTCCAATAAAAGTACCAATACCCGATTTTAAAGTTGGATTACTACTCGTTTTACTAGTTTTGTCTGATGCTGTGCGATTTGAATCAGTAGAAGATTTATTGGGGTTTTCTAATACGTCAAATTCTAACTTAGGGGAATAAAACAAATAAACTAAAAAAATGACTAGTAATATCACACCAAACACTTTAATGATAATACCTTTCATTTCAATCCCCCCTTTAACATTACTTTATTCCATTATTGTCGCATTTTTATCATTAAAATGAAATCCTAAAATAAAAAGTGATTTAAAACCGGGATGAATACATCCGATTTCAAATCACCTTTTAATTATATCACTAGATGCGTTATTAACTTATTCTGATAACTTCTATCTTAGTAACCGAAAGTGGCACGTAATAAAGAAGTTGTTTCGCCACCAGGATAAAGTACATAAAGTAAAATGTTAGTCACTAAGCCTGTAATAGCTGTAGCAAACCACACGACTGAAGCTGTTGGACCGACTTTTCGGTGGATGTGATATTTTTCTTTTAAACCTGTTGTAACTTGGATGATACCAAGTACTGCACCCACTGTAGCAAGGACAATGTGGAAAAATAAAAATACTGTATAGTATGGTTTAACTGAATCAGGTCCACCAAAAGCTGTATTACCTAGGAAAATAGTACGACTTGCATAGATTACAAAAAATATAACAGCTAATACAGCAGCAGTTAACATATTCTTTTTATGTTTTTCGATACGCCCCATATAAATGTGACGCCAACCTATTGCTACAAAAATAGCACTAATTGAGATACAAGCAGTACTAATCATAGGTAAAATTCTCATTAAATCCATGATATCAATCCCTTATTTTTCATTTTGTTAGATTAATTTAATTAAAGAAACAACCACAACAAGTGCGAAAAATACAACGAGATAATTTAAAGAATATACAAACATCGTCGTTGCCCATTTAACTTCTTTAGTTGAGGATTTAAAGCTTGTTAATCCTAGAGCAATCCATCCTAGGTTAAGCAATGTAGCTAGTACCATAAATGTAATACCTAACTCTGGCATTAAAAATGGTAAAGGTAACAGTAAAATAAGCCAGATAAACATACTAACGCGAGTACGATTAAAGCCTTTTACTGATGGTAACATCGGAATATTTGCCATTGAATATTCGTCTTTACGTTTAATAGCAAGCGCATAAAAGTGTACAGGTTGCCAACAAAAGACAACAAAGAATAATGCCCATGCCATCATTGATAATTGACCGTCAATCGCTACCCAACCAATTAATGGTGGAACAGCTCCTGGAAAACTTCCGACAACTGTATTCCATGTTGTATGACGTTTTGACCAAATTGAATAAAACGAAACATATCCTATCACGCCAGCTAATCCGATAACGCCAGCTGGTATATTTATTAAAAATAGTAGAATTTCACCAATTATAATCATGCCTAAACTTAATAAAACAAGTTGACGTCCTGAAATACGATCATTCACGGTCGGACGATTTTGTTTACTTGGCATTAGTTGATCAATGTCTTGATCATAATAATTATTAACCGCACAAGCGCCTCCCATAATCAACGCAGAACCTATTAGGGTTATAATGATTTCTGGTATTGAAGCAAGGAAGGATTGTTGCGTCATTACTACAGCTAACCAGGCACCGGCAAATGCTGGGATCAAGTTGCCTTGAACAAGGCCTAACTTAATAATTTGTGTAAACTCTTTATAAGTTACACGACCTGTAGTATGAGAAGCTACATTTGATTTTGCCATTCACTTACCCCCTTAAGAATGTCATATACTATATATGATAGCTTAAAGTACTGCTATTGACTAGATTTAAATTCATTAAATTTGTGACACTTTAGCGACATTCAATGTTCATGTTGATTTAGATATATAAATATAGATATTTTCTGTTATAATAAGCCTAAATATAATATTTTGATTTATATCATTTTATAATAACGAGGTGTTGATCATTGTTTAGTAAGCGCAACCTGAAATGGCTATCTATCGTTTCGACAATCATTATGACTTGGGTACAATTAGGTGGTGCGTTAGTTACAAAAACGGGCTCTGAAGATGGTTGTGGTACTGACTGGCCGTTATGTCATGGTGCCCTTCTACCTAAAAACTTACCTTTAGAGACTATCATCGAATTAAGTCATAGAGCAGTTTCAGGATTATCTTTATTCTTTGTGCTATGGCTCGCTATTACTGCTTGGAAAAATCTTGGCCATATTAAAGAAGTAAAACCACTAAGTATCATTAGTATTGGTTTCTTATTAATTCAAGCATTGGTCGGTGCCGCTGCAGTAGTTTGGCAACAAAATGATTATGTGCTGGCACTCCATTTCGGTATATCTCTGATAAGTTTCTCATCAGTCTTTTTATTAACACTCATCATTTTTAGAATGGACAAAAAATATGAAGCAAATGTGGTACATATTGAGAAACCACTTCAAATTTATACATTCTTAATGGCGATCATTACTTATGTAGGTATTTATACAGGGGCATTAGTAAGACATGCGGAAGCTAGCTTAGCTTATGGTACATGGCCTTTACCTTTTGGCGACTTGCTCCCTCATACGACAGAAGATTGGGTTCAGCTCGCACATCGCTTTTTAGCACTTTGTGTATTTGTTATTGTTTTACTTGCTTATATTCACGCAGTACGTCACTATTCTAATATTAGAATCGTACACTATGGATACACAGTGGCTTTAATTTTAGTTATACTTCAAGCAATTACGGGCGCATTATCCGTTTTCACAGGTGTTAATATCATTATCGCCTTATTACACGCGCTCTTTATTACTTACCTATTCGGTATGATTGCTTACTTCATTATGTTAATTCTAAGATCTAATCGTGGAGAACAATAACAACTTAATCATAAATTCATTAAAAAGAGCAGTGAAGTAAACGTTAGATCACTTCACTGCTCTTTTTATATTTTAATCCAAAACTAATCAGATTCATAAGTTTACATAATATATTTTCAGTTATACTATCTGTATAAATGATGCATTACCAAAATGACACTAATCTTATTTTGTTCGAAGTGGTCGTAAGCGCCCAAACTTGGTATAATCCGGCTCAGAAAGCAGAAATTTCAACAGAACTACGCAAGGCGCATAGATTAAAAATCAATCTTCGCTTCTTGCTTGATTCTGCTCAATTTCTGAACGCTTTCTTTCGCACTTTGTTTAATCCGGTTCGATTTCGATTAATAGGTCGTTTGTTTCGATGGTGTCGTTTTGGGAGGTGTGTATTTTCTGGATGGTACCTTTGAATGGTGCTTGGATGGTTGTTTCCATTTTCATTGCTTCTGTAATCATTAGCGCTTGGCCTGATTCGACTGTTTCACCTTCTTGAACTTTTACGTCAATAACAGTTCCTGGCATTTGCGCACCGATATGATTCGGTTGATTTCGATCGACTTTTGGTTTTGAAAGTTGTTCGGTTTTAACATGTTCATCTTTAACTTGGATACGTCTAGCTTGACCATTCATATCAAAGAATACTGTTCGATACCCCTGTTCATCAGGTTTGGTAATGGTTTTAAGCGTGACAATTAAAATTTTGCCTTTATCAATCTCTATTTCTATTGTTTCATTTTCTTTCATACCGAAAAAGCATGTTGGTGTATCTAAAGTTGAAATATCACCAAACTCTTTAACCGTTTGAATATACTGTTCATACACTTTAGGATAAAGCGCATAACTAATAACATCTTGTTCTGAGACTGGTGCTTCTTGAATGTTTTCTAAGTGAGCCTTTAATTGTTCAAAGTCAACTGGCTCTAGATATTCGCCTGGTCGTGCCGTCAAAGGTTGTTGATTTTTCAAAATGATCTTTTGTAACTTTTTATTAAATCCATTAACGGGTTGACCAATTTCCCCTTTAAAAAATGACACGACTGATTCAGGGAAGTCTAATTTATGTCCTTCTTGAAATACACGTTCTTCATCTAAGTCATTTTGTACCATATAAAGCGCCATATCGCCTACCACTTTTGATGAAGGTGTTACTTTAACGATATCCCCAAATAATAAGTTCACACGTCGGTACATATCCTTTACTTCATTAAAACGTTCTCCTAACCCTAAACTCTTAGCTTGTTGACGAAGGTTAGAATATTGACCACCTGGCATTTCATGTTGGTAAATTTCTGTATGTGGTGATTTCATATCACTTTCAAAATCACTATAATAAGGTCTTACCGTATCCCAATAATGAGAAAGCGCTTCGTGACCTTCAATATCCATACGTACATTGCGATCAAATCCACTCATCGCATAATATAAGGAGTTACTACTAGGTTGGCTTGTTAAACCTGACATCGCTGCTACCGCCGTGTCAATAATGTCTACTCCAGCTTTAATCGCTTGTTGGTATATCAATATGCCATTACCACTCGTATCATGCGTGTGTAAATGAATTGGTATATCGACTGCTGACTTTAATTCTCCAATTAACTCATAAGCGGCCTTTGGTTTTAATAATCCGGCCATATCTTTAATCGCTAAAATATGAAAACCTTCTTTTTGCAATGTTTTAGCTAAGTTAACGTAATAATCAAGCGTATAAATATTTGAACGTTCCGTATTTAAAATATCTCCAGTATAACAAATGGCACCTTCTGATATTTTTCCTTCTTTTTGTACCGCTTCATTAGCGACTTTCATTTGTTCAACCCAGTTTAAAGCATCAAAAATTCTAAATACATCGACCCCTGCTTGTGCACTTTCATGAACAAACTTTTGAATGACATTATCTGGATAGTTTTTATAGCCTACTGCATTAGAGGCACGTAATAACATTTGAAATAAAACATTTGGAATGGCTTTTCTCAATTGTGTAAGGCGTTGCCATGGATCTTCTTTTAAGAAGTTATATGCTACATCAAAGGTCGCACCGCCCCAGAGTTCCAAAGAAAAGTTATCATTCATCGTTTGTGCAGTTTGAGGCGCAATTTTCAATAAATCATGTGTACGGACACGTGTAGCTAATAATGATTGATGCGCATCTCTAAATGTAGTATCTGTAAGTAATACATCATCTTGCGTTTTAACCCAATCTGCCACCGCTTTTGCCCCTTGTTGCTCAAGGATTTGTTTTGTCCCTGATAAAGTTGAGACCTCTTTATGCTGTTGCTTTGGCATATACGATGTCTCAAATTGCGGCTTCGGTCGTTGATTGATATTTGGAAAACCGTTAATCGTAACATTACCAATGTAAGCTAATGTCTTCGTTCCTCTATCACGGGAAGGTTCCACAATAAATAATTCTGGGGTTTGATCTAAAAATTGCGTTGAATAATCCCCTGAAATAAACTGATGATGTTTAATGACATTTTGTAAGAAACGAATATTTGTTTTAACCCCACGAATACGCATTTCTTTTAAAGAACGTTCCATCTTTTCGCATGCATCTTTATAAGAAAGTGCATGTGTCGATACTTTGACAAGTAATGAGTCATAATACGGGGAAATCACTGCACCTTGAAAGGCATCCCCTGCATCTAAGCGGACACCAAAACCTCCAGTAGAACGGTAAGCAACGATTCTTCCTGTATCCGGCATAAAGTCTTGTGTCGGATCTTCTGTCGTAATACGACATTGAATAGCATATCCTAAGGTATGAATATCTTTTTGATAAGGCATATTAATCATGGCATCATGTAGTGATTCACCATCTGCAATTAAAATTTGACTTTTAACAATGTCTACACCTGTAATCATTTCTGTGATAGTATGCTCGACTTGTACTCTCGGATTCACTTCAATAAAGTAAAAGGCTTCATCCGACACTAAAAATTCAACCGTCCCTGCATTCATATAACCTATGTGTTTCATCAGGTGCACTGCAGCTTCACAAATTGATTCACGTAACTGCTGATTTAAACTAAATGATGGAGCCACTTCCACTACTTTTTGATGGCGACGCTGTACAGAACAGTCTCTTTCATATAAATGAACAACATTGCCATGGTGATCTCCCATAATTTGAACTTCAATATGTTTAGGATTTTCAATATATTTTTCAATATAAACTTCACTACTGCCAAATGATTTTTTGGCTTCTGACTTCGCTCGTTCAAATGCATCTTCAAGTTCTTTAGCTTCTCTAACGATACGCATACCTTTGCCACCACCTCCGCTAGTGGCTTTAACCATTAATGGATAACCGGCACTTTCTGCAAAGGCTTGGGCGTCTTTAAAATTATCGACAGGACCATCTGTACCAGGAATAACTGAGAGACCTGCATCAATTGCTGTCTCCCGTGCTTTAACTTTGTCACCAAACATATTTAAATGTTTTGTTGAAGGCCCTATAAAAATAATGCCTTCTTCCTGACATCGTTCAGCAAAATGTTTATTTTCACTTAAAAAGCCATATCCAGGGTGAATCGCATCGACACCAACATCTTTTGCGATATCAATCATTCTTTCAATATTTAAATAAGCATCACCTGGTTCTAAATCTTCCCCTAACAAGTAAGACTCATCAGCTTTATAACGGTGCAGAGAACCTTTATCTTCTTTTGAATAAACAGCAACAGTGCCAATTTCTAACTCGGTCGCTGCCCTAAATATACGAATCGCAATCTCTCCACGATTGGCTACAAGTAATTTATGTATACGATTCATAATGACTCACCCTTTCTATATTCTGAAAATTCCAATAATATAATTGCTATTATACCTTAGTCGTGTATTAAAGTGTAATACGAAACGATCGAAACGAATAATATAAATAAAACTTATTGCTTTTAATAACTTTAAATGAATCACACTACTATTTTAATGAGCACGCTTAAAATTGTCAAAATAATCGTCTTTTTCAATAGAAAAATCACTAGAATGAAAAGGGGCTCAGATATTGTGGCTTAAATCTTTTAGACAAAATAAAAAAAGCTAGGGGTTGTGACATAAAACATTAATGCTTTTGTCACAACCTCTAGCCTCTAGGTCTATTTATATATGTGGTTTTTTTAGCAGCTTCTCTTTCTAAATATTTTTGTTTCGCTTCGTCGTATTTAATTTGTTTACCAATAACGAGCAATAATCCCATTGCAATACTTAAACTAATCATAGAGGAACCACCAAAACTAATAAATGGTAATGGCACCCCTGTTAATGGGATTAAACCTGAAATACCACCTAAGTTAACAAATGTCTGCAACCCAATATAACTTGCGATACCTACACAAACCAATTTATAAAAGTAAGAAGTGGTTTTGGAAGCGAGTGAAAATGCCCGGTAAACAATAAAGTAAATTAATACAATGACGAAAAGCGCACCGATTAGCCCTAGTTCTTCACTTATAATTGCAAAAATAAAGTCAGTATGTGGCTCAGGTAAGTAGCCTAACTTCATAATACTGTTACCTAGACCTCGACCAAAAAAGCCGCCATTTCCAATTGCTAACAGTGAATTAGACAAGTGATAACCGATACCTTCTTCAAAATTGAATGGATTTTCGAGCGCACTAAAACGCGCTGTTAAATAGTCAGGTAAGATATTAATCTTAAAGACGACAATTAATATTAACCCTACTAGGAGCCCTAAAGCAGAGAATAATCCAATCTTTAAAAAGTTTTTTACACCAATACCTGAATAAATAATAATACTAAAGAAAATACCGCCTATTAATAATGTTTGACCGACGTCCTTTTGCATTAACACAAGGGCTAAACAAAAACCTACGAAAATAATTGGACCAAGGATAACCGTTGGATTATATTGAATTTGTCTTCTTTTGCGTTCAATTATGTATGGAACGTATAAGATTACTGCAATCTTTAATAACTCTGAAGCTTGTAAATTCATAAAACCTAAATTCAACCAACTTTTGGAACCATTTATTTCGCTACCAAGTACTAATGTCGCGAAAAGTAAAAGTAATATAACAGCCATCATCCCGAGTTGAACGTTTCGTTTTTTTAATATTTTGACGTCCATAATGTACGAGACGCAAAAAACAATAACAAAACCAATGATGACGTAAATTAATTGTCTTATATAGAAGTAGGTTCCAGCAACAGGCACGCCCCCTGTTAAAGTACCACGTGTTGCAGCCACCATACTCGCACTATATACCATAATAAGTCCAATAAAGCATAATGCGAGATAAGTAATTAATAATGGAAAATCGATATATTTAGATGATCTCAAAATATATCGAAATAGCTTTTTCATATTATTCATATGTGTTAATCATCCAATTCATCGCATTTACAATGTTTTAAATGCAATCTCTACACGCGAGGTGTAGAGTGTCTTTATACCTTAGTAAATGCTTCGTGTAATTTTGATAATTCTTTTTCCAGACCAAGCATTAATTCTTTACCATCTTCAGCATCAACTAATCCGATATTTACTGCAAAGTCAACTTCTTTTTGTAAACCATACATTTGTGTATCTAAAACTTCTTCATACAATGGACATTGTGGTAAAGTTAAGTTATCTATTTGAACTTTGATGAGTTGTAAAATACGTGTTGCATCTTTATGCAATTGGTCATACGCAACAGATTGAATGTCTTTTTGATTATTCAAAACGTACTCCCCCTATCAATATATCTGTACTTAAAAATTTTAGCTTATCCCATACTAAAAAGCAAGTAATTATAACGTACGTTCAAGCTCAAGTATGATAAAATAAATATTATTGAAATTTAAGGAGTGCTTAATATGATTCAAATTAAAGGACGCGTTCAATTTCCAATTACTTTAGACAGTACTACTTGGATTTTTGATGATCGTAAAGTGACTATAGAGGATTTAGAAAGAGGTGTTTTCGAAGGAGAAAAACCAATCAAATTTGAAGACAACCGCGAATGGAATCGTGCCATTTTAGAAGGACAAACAAATCCTCCTACGCTTAATTCTGAAATTGATTATAAAAAACGTGCAGTACTAAAGGATTCTTTTGTCATCAATATGACACCTTTTTTTAAAAATGCAGAACCCGCTGATGATGCGACAGCCATTCGATTATCGAATGAGTCAGAATCTATTGATGTTCCTTTTTCATTATTACCTTATCTGTTTTTCCAATTTGCTAAAGAAGGTAAACGACTCTATGACGATAATGCTGTCGATAGCTTTGTATACATCCCAGAAGAAGGCTATCAATATCCATTTAAACATGTGACACACATTGAGGTGATTTAGTCATGCGCAAAGTAACATGTATCCTTTGTGATACTGAAGTATTATTGGATGAAAATACGTTACTTGCTAAACGACTCAAAAATAATCCAATTAAAACATTTATGTGTGATGAATGTAAAAGTCGTGTTGACTCTCCAAAACAGCGACCTAGAGACGCTCATTTTCAACAAAATCATCACCATACACATTTAAAATAAATGAGAAAAGACTGGAGTTGGGGCTGAAACATAAAGCGCTAATGCTCTGGAAAACCGATTAACGGTGTCCCAAAAGCAGGATTTTTGGCAGAAAGTTCACGATTCGCCAAAATTAAAAAAACAATTTTAGCTCTTCGTTCGCTTCTGCTCAAATCCTGAACGCTTTTGTCCCAACCTCCACTCCAGTCTATTTTAATTAATCGTCTTTAGACGGTGATGGATACCAACCTTCAACAAACGGTTTCCATAACGCTTTCGGTAAGTCATGTTTATCCTCTCGATTTTGATCAAAATAAGAGATAATCTCATTTGTTCGGTCGTTTTTAATTTTACGAATAAACGCGGGATCAAATAATAATTCACGTCCTAAACAAATCAAAGATACGCCTGTGTTAAATGCTTCAAGTGCATCTTGAGCTGTAAAAATAGAACCAATACCAATTAATGGTTTACGTCCATTAATCCAATCTAGTAATAAATTAATTCTTTTTTCTCCTTGATAAGCGCCCTCTCTTACTTTTGAGTGAATATCCATCAATGATACATGTAGATAATGTAACGGCTTTTCTGATAAAGCTTCTACTAATGTTTTGGTTAATTCCATTGTAATTCCTGGGTCTTCAGCTTCTTCAGGTGAAAAGCGATAGCCCACTATAAAATCACGATCTGCTTCGTTATTTACAACACGGAGGACTTCATCAACCACCGCAAGTGGAAAGCGCAATGGCTCTGACCATTCATCTTCACGTCGATTATAATAAGGTGAGACGAACTGATGGATTAAATAATGATTGGCACCATGAATTTCAACACCATCAAAACCTGCTAAAATGGCTAAATGTGCTGCATGACCAAAGTCTTGTATTGCTTGTTCAACTTCTTCAGTAGTCATGGCACGTGCTTCATGAGGTTGATTATGACCAAACCCTGTGGTTGAGACGTCACTTGGTGCTTTGACATCGCCGTTTGGCACAAGTTCTGGTAAAGCTTTGGCACCCCCATGGTGAATTTGAATAACTGCTTTAGCTCCGTTATCTTTAATTGTTTGAGCTAATTGTTTTAATCCTTCTAAATCTTCCTCTTTAGAAATAGAAGGTTGGCCAGGAAAAGCTTGTCCTTCAATATTCGTATAGCTTGCAGCAGTAATTGCCATACCCACATCTTTTGTACGAGATTGAATATATTTTAATTCTGTTTCTGAGACTGTGCCATCTTCATTAGACAATGTATGTGTTAATGGCGCTAAAACAAATCGGTTCTCAAGTTGATGCTCGCTTGAAAGTTGTAGCGTTTCAAACAGCGGCTTAAATTTTTCATTCATCATATATTCCTCCTCTATTCTGACCTAATTATAGTTCATTTTTTAAACCTTACAAAAAAACTTGTTTATGTTTACCAATAAAAAAACTGCATAAACTATTATAATCCGTTACTTTGTCATAATAGTTTATGCAGTCATCTTCAATTTAAAATATTAATTATCTTCGTCTTCCATCATTTGTTTGATGCGTTTTGCTTCTTTTTCACGTTGACCTTTATTTAATATTTTCTTTCGTAAACGGACGTTTTCTGGTGTTACTTCGACTAATTCATCATCATCGATAAATTCAAGTGCTTCTTCTAATGTTAAGATTCTTGGTCTTTTCATTGTTTCAGTATTGTCTTTAGTAGCTGAACGCACGTTTGTTTGATGTTTTACTTTGGTAATATTTACAGTTAAATCATTTTCTCGATTGTTTTGACCAACAATCATACCTTCGTATACTTCTGTACCTGGTTCCATAAAGTTAACACCGCGATCTTCTAAATTTAAAATCGCATATTCACTGGCTTTACCTTGATCCATTGAAACAAGTACACCATTACGACGGCCGCCAATACGTCCCTTAATACGTGGACGGAATTCATCAAAGGTATGATTGATAATACCATAACCACGTGTCATAGACATAAATTCTGTTGTATAACCGATTAAGCCACGCGCAGGCACATTGAAGATTAAGCGTGTTAATCCATTATCAGTTGTGACCATATCGACCATTTCACCTTTACGGCGACCTAATGACTCAATAACAGCACCTGCATGTTCTTCCGGAACCTCCGCTTGTACACGTTCAAATGGTTCACATAATACGCCATCAATTTCTTTAATAATCACTTGAGGTTTTGATACTTGTAATTCATATCCTTCACGGCGCATATTCTCAATTAAAATAGATAAGTGCAATTCACCACGACCAGCTACCGTCCATGCATCAGGTGAATCTGTTGGCGTTACTTTTAATGAAACATCTGTTTCAAGTTGATTATCAAGACGTTCTTGAATTTGACGTGCTGTGACGTATTGACCCTCTCTACCAGCAAACGGTGAATTATTCACTTTAAATGTCATTTCTAATGTTGGCTCATCAATACGTAGTACAGGTAAGGCTTCTTGATGATCTTGTGGTGTAATTGTTTCACCAACGTTAATATCTTCCATACCTGATACAGCAATTAAGTCACCAGCATAAGCTTCTTGAATCTCTTCACGTTTTAAACCAAAGTAACCAAATATTTTAGTCACTCGGAAGTTCTTTATTGAACCGTCTAATTTCAATAACGACACGTTTTCGCCTACGCGCATTGTACCTCTGAATACACGTCCTACACCGATACGGCCGACATAATCGTTGTAATCAAGTAATGCTGGTTGAAATTGTAATGGTTCATCACGATTATCGATTGGTGCCGGTACGTATTCTAAGATTGTTTCATACAAGCATTTCATATTTTCATCTTGTTGATCTGCTTCTAAGCTTGCTGTACCATTCACAGCAGAAGCATAGACAACTGGGAATTCAAGTTGATCATCATTCGCTTCTAATTCGATAAATAAATCTAATACTTCATCTACAACCGCTTCTGGTCGAGCAGCTGGTTTATCAATTTTATTTACAACGACAACAGGTTTCAAATTTTGTTCTAACGCTTTTTTCAATACGAAACGTGTTTGTGGCATTGTACCTTCATACGCATCGACTACAAGCACAACACCATCTACCATTTTCATAATACGTTCAACTTCGCCACCAAAATCTGCGTGACCTGGTGTATCTAAAATATTGATTCGTGTATCTTTATAATCTACTGCTGTATTCTTAGCTAGAATCGTAATACCTCGTTCTTTTTCTATGTCGTTAGAATCCATGGCACGTTCTTCTACATGCTCATTTTCACGAAATATACCTGATTGCTTTAATAGTTCGTCAACTAATGTTGTTTTACCATGATCGACGTGAGCTATAATCGCAATATTACGAATGTCTTCTCTTAAATTAGTCATACTTAAATTTCCTTTCATGGGTAAATTATCACTTTATTTTGCAACTTGTTTATTATATCATATATATTGATTGATGAAACAGTTAGGTGGTTATATCAATGAAGAAATCTAAGGCAATCTTTTTTTTACTGTCCATAATCGCTGTATTCTTTTTAACGATGTTTAGCTTTGCTATTGGTGCAGCTAACATACCTTGGATGATTATTACATTCATTCTATTCTGCGCTACAATGGGCTATGGTTTTACTTTAAAAAAGAAATACAAAAGAAACAACTGGCTTTAACGAGATTGGGACAAAATCCTGCTTTGGGGACACCGTTAATCGGTTTCCCAGAGCACAAATGCTTGATGTCCCAGCTCTATCTATTGGGTTACACTATTATTTAAAACATAGAGGATGGGATTTCGTCAATTGTTAATCTGATGATTCAATTTAACGCATCCCATCCTCTATTCTACCTTCTTTTATTCTACTGTCTTAACGTTTAAAACGTTGGTGCAATTCTACAAGCAACGCATGATGTGGCTTAAAATAGTCTTCCATTAATGCTTGATGAATCCCCATATTACCGGCAACAATGGAATTAGCTCCTGTAACGCTTAACGTTTCTCCTAAAAAGTTTGTCACTTTACCATGTACTTCTTCTAAAATAATGAGTCCACCAGCAAAATCCCATGGTTGTAAACGTGGTGTTATGTATGCTTCTAATTGCCCTGTCGCTACATACACCAATTCTAACGCCGCAGAACCATATGCTCGTGCACTTCTCGCATCATTAATAATCGGCTGTAATATCGTATCTAGTTTCGGCTTAGTTAACCAATTTGGATTCATTCCAATAATACTTTCTTTAACGTTAGAAGTTTCTAATGATGGTAAAGCATGTTCATTAAGATACGCACCTTTACCCGTTTGTGCATGATATAATATATCTCTTGCAACGTCATATACAAACCCTGCATAAGGCATACCATCTTTAAATATCCCTACTGAGACTGCAAAGTTTTCTCGTTGATGAATAAAATTAAGCGTACCATCAATTGGATCGATTACCCAAACAATGCCCTTATCAGAGTGAATATCATGACCATGTCCTTCTTCGCCGATAATCGCATGATTGGGATAACTTTCCTGAATTTGTTGTACAAGAAATTGTTCCGTTGCTTTATCCACATTCGTCACTAAATCATTTGGATTTGATTTTTCTTCTATATCAATGTCTTCATTCATCCATTTACGAATATTATTGCCTGCTTCTAAAACAAGACTTTTAGCAAAATCATATAAGTTCATTTTCTTCACTCCTATTGTCTCTTATTATACATGAAAACGCATTGACTTAAATGTATTCGCACATATATTATGATAAAATATAATTACTTTAAATGAATTAATGTGAGGAGCAAATCACTATGACATATACTTTTTCAAAAGAAGATTTTCAAGTTTTTCAATTGTCTGATTTAACAGCATGTATGCACGCATTAGATGAACAAATACGTCCCCAACTCCATGCACTTGGTGACTATTTTACAGATTATCTTCAATCCGTTACTGGTGATCCTTTTTATGCTCACGTAGCCAAGCATGCACGTCGTACTGTTAATCCTCCTAAAGATACATGGGTCGCTTTTTCAACCAATCAACGTGGTTACAAAATGATGCCTCATTTTCAAATTGGTCTTTTTGAAGATCATTTATTTGTCATGTATGGTGTCATGCACGAAGATAAAAATAAAGCGCAAGACGTCAATGTTTTTGAAAAGAACTTAGACAAAATATTGCAATTACCGGAAGATTTCCAAATCTCGCTAGATCATACCCAACCTTACAAATCTCGTATTGATGATATGACCCAAGAAGATATAATGCAAGGCATTCAACGTGCTAAAAATGTTAAAAAAGGCGAATTTTTCGTTGCGCGTGTCATAGCCCCTGATTCAAAACACCTTAAAACTGACGACGCATTTATTGCCTTTTTAGAAGAAACATTTACTTACTTGTTAAAATTTTATGCTTAGATGTATTAAAAAAGCTAGAATAACCAGTGTTTTTAACATAAGGTTACTCTAGCTTTATTATTATCTATTTATGCTTGAAATCATCGTATTTTTCTTTTGCATCTTGCTCAGTATCTTTATACTTTTCGCTATTACTTTGAATTTCTGAACGTAAATCGTCTGCTTTTGATTCATAGCCATCTACTTTTGTATTTGTTGCGTGATGTGCTGCTGAACCAGAGTGTTCATATTGATTTGGAGAATGAGGTTTACGTACAAATAACATAATAGCAGCGATAAACCATAAAATAGCAGCGATAAAGCTAGCGTTCATAAATAGTCCTGCTAAAGCTGCTACAATTAATAGCACACCTGCTAAGATACGTTTTTTAAATAAAAATACAGCAATTAACGCTAGTACAAGTGGTATCGCGAATTGAACGGTAAGAAAACCCATTGGCACTTCCATATTCGCAAATTGATCGACATTTTGTCCTTGCTCTTCTAAAGCTTCACGTGCTTCCTCAGAGTTTAACAATTTAGGCATCATGGCTGCACCGAAAATACCAAGTAAAGCCCAAATAAGATGCAATACAATGCCTATCCAAGTTAATACTTTCTCAATAGTACGTTTAATAGGACCTCCCGCATTGGGTCTTGGTTGGGAGTTAAAAGGTTGTTGCTGATGTTCATTTTCATTGTTATAAATATAACGATCTGTCATTTTATCTCCTCCTAACACAACTATTACCAGTTATAAACTTTTTAAACATATACTATTTAAATTTATTAATAAAAAGTAAAAAATAGAAACACTTGGAAACATATTAGCTAATATCCAGTGTTTCTATTTTTATAAATTAACTATTCATCTTTTTCATTTTCTTTGTTGCGGTCTTGTTGTACTTTCAAACGATCTTCGAAGTTTTGACGACGTTGTACTGTAGCTTTTGGTCGTTTTTTACGTTCCTCTTTTGCTAACTTCTTACGTTGTTTTCTTTCCTCTTTTTGTTTTAATTTTTCTTCTTTACGTTGTTGCACCGCTTCTTTTGATGATTCATCATTGTCATATCGCGTATCTTGAGTGACGTATGGTGCTTCATATTGATCATCAGAAATTGACGTGTCTTCATTAACAAACGACTCATCAAACTCTGACGTCGCCGCTCTATCATCATCTTGCTCATTTGTTTCGTCGAACGTTGATTGTTCTTTTGATGCCTTACGGTGATACTTTGCTGATCTTGATAATACTTCTGGTTCAGTCTCTATATCTTCATTAATGTGTGATGACGTTTCTCGCGGTTCGTCATAATGCACATCAAATTCACTCGTAGCAGTATCATGTACAGGTTCGTGAGGCGTATGAGTTTGTGGTTCATAGGCTGCTGCTTCAGGTTGTTGATAGATAGGCACCATATGCACTCGACCCTTACGAATAAACATCATCATTGCCACTATAAAGAATAATAATGGGGCTAATGTAAAAAATAAAGGAATGGTTACAATCGCCGCCACTAAAAAGAGTAACCCAGAAACAATACGATGATTCATTGCAATTAAAGCTAAAAATGAGATCAATAAGCAAATAATTAAATAAACGATAAATGCCCAAACACCATTTTGAAACGTAATCACCAATTGTGTTGCAGTCATATTATTACTTGCTAATATATCTTGAAAGAAACCATTATTTGCAATATCATTTTCTAAATTTTGGATTGAGGTTTCATCGCTGAATAATACTAATCCAAAAAACATTGAGATCACAGTTGCTGCTAATAGAATAATCCAACTTAGCCACCCTAGAATTTTTTCAGCAACGCGACTTACAGGATGCTTAACCTGTGTATATGCATCTACTGTCATAATTTCACTCCTCAATTCATTTCTCTTCTGTAATCATTATAGCTGATAAACACTTCTATTATAATGCCATTTTAAAATTTAAAAAGCGCTCGTTAAATTCATTTAAAACATCTGGCCCTAAATCACGATACACTTCTAAACGTTGTTGCGTTTCATAGGTTGGATAAATACGTGCATCATGCCGTATGTCATCTGGTAACATTTGGCGCGCAGTTTTGTTTGGTGTAGCGTATTCTACCCATTCAGTATTTTGTTTGTTAATTTGTGGATCGAGTAAAAAGTTAATGAACTGATGAGCACCTTCCACATTTTGAGCTATCTTCGGAATCACCATATTATCAAACCACACATTCGATCCTTCTTTAGGAATTACATAATTAAATTGGTGATTTGAATGAAATATAGGGGCCGCTGCACCACTCCATAACACGGCAACATTAGCTTCATGTTGTTCTAACATCATTTTAACTTCGTCTCCTACTACACCTCTAATATTAGGCGCCAATGACTTTAAATATGTTTCCGCTTCGGCCAAATGATCACTGTTTGTGTCATTTACACTGTAACCCAATCGATTAAGTGATAAACCTATATTTTCACGAGCACCATCGACAAGAAGTACGTCATCTTTTAATTCAGGTCGTTTCAAATCGTCCCAACTATCAAAAGAAATATCTGGATAGACCTTTTGATTATATAAAATACCCACTGTTCCAAAAAAATAAGGAATAGAATATTTGTTATGCGGATCGAACGGCTGATTCATATATGCTGAATCTATATGTTTAATATTAGGCAATTTTGATTGATCAATTGGATAAAGTAAATGATCTTTTTTTAACTTTTCAATAGTATAATCACTTGGAAACGCCACATCATAGTGTGTACCACCATTTCGAATTTTGGCTTCCATCGCTTCGTTAGAATCAAACGTCTCATAAATCACACGTATGCCTGTTTCTGCTTCAAATTGGCGAATCACATCCGGGTCAATATATTCACCCCAATTGTAAATATAAAGGCGTTCTTCGTTTTTTGAATCCTTTTTACTTATGTGTCCTTGATTCACCCAATAACCTACTCCTAAGCTTAACAAACCTAATATAACTGCACCACTTATAAACTGAATGAATTGTTTCATGACGCAACCTCACTTATGTTTGATTGGCGCCGTTTTACAATATGATAAATGATAAGCGCACACATAATAACAAGGAATAAAATGGTTGAAATGGCATTGACTTCCATACTAATTCCACGACGCGCCATCGAATAAATTTCAACTGAAAGGACACTGAATCCATTACCAGTAACGAAAAAACTAACTGTAAAATCATCTAAAGAATACGTTAATGCCATAAAGAATCCTCCAATAATCCCTGGCATTAATTGAGGTATGACGATTTTACTTAACAACTGAAATTCAGAAGCCCCTAAATCTCGACCAGCATTTAAAATAGATTCATTCATTTCATATAATTTAGGTAGCACAATAATGACCACTATTGGTATACAAAAAGCTATATGAGATAACAAAACTGACGTAAAGCCTAACCCTAGCCCTGTCCATTGACCTATCAAAGTAAACATAATTAAAAACGCCGCACCAATGACTACGTCAGATGATACCATAAGTACATTATTTAATGTCAGTAACGATACCTTAAGTAACTGACGTCTAAGTGTGTAAATCATTAATGCACCAAATACACCAATTACCGTAGCAATCGCAGCAGCTAACAATGCAATAGCAATGGTGTTAAAAATGACTTGTAATAATCTCTTATTATGAAGCAAGTTTTGATAATGTTCTAAAGTAAAATGTTCAAAGTGAATCATATTGCCAGCGCTATTAAACGAATAAATAATCAAAAAGAGAATGGGTAAATATAAAACGATTAACAACACATATAAATAACTTTTTCCATACCATTTCATCGTTATACGCCTCCTTTTGAACGTGTAAAAATCAAAAGGATGGCCATACATATGACGAGTAATAACGCGATTGTTGCACCCATACCATAATTTTGAATAACTAAAAATTGTTCTTCGATCGCTGTCCCAACATTAATCACTCGATTACCCGCAATAAGCCGAGTGATCATAAACAATGAAAGTGCAGGAATAAATGTGACTTGTATGCCCGTTTTGATGCCTTCTTTGGACAAAGGAATCACTATCTTTCGAATAACTGTGAATTTACTTGCTCCTAAATCTTGAGCTGCGAGTATATATTGGTTAGGGATATCTTTGATACTATTATAAATGGGTAATAGCATAAATGGTATGTAAATATAGACGGCTACCATAATAAATGCTGGCGCTGTAAACAATAAGTGTTGCGTTGGCCAATGTAACATATTGAAAAACTTATTGATAATACCATCATGACTTAAAATCCCAATAAATGCATATGTCTTGAGAAGTAGATTCATCCAAGTCGGCACAATCATGATTAATAACCAACTGCCAGCGTGAGGAGACTGTCGTATCCAGTATGCAGCAGGATAACTAATCACCAAACAACATAATGTAATGATTGCTGCATACATTACGGAAGACCCTAACATATTTAAGTAATGTAGCGAAAAAAGTTGGCGATAATTCTCCAATGAAAATTGCCCTTGTGGATTTAAAAAAGAAAAATAGCATAATAATAACAGTGGTATCATAATAAAGATAACCATCCATAGAAAATAGGGTATCGCAAGGAGCTTATTTATTTTTTTCATTTGTTGTTGCCTCATACCCTTCTATTCTTTTATCAAATTCAGCTTCTGTTTCACCAGGAACCATGATATGAATTGCATCTGGTTGAAAATATAAGCCAACTTCTGAATTCGTCTCAAAGAAACGTGTTGATTGGATGATCCATTCGTAACCTTTTGTATCTTTGCAAATCATCTCATAATGCACACCTCTAAATAAAGAAGATACTACAACGGCTTTAAATAATCCTTCATTAACAGCAACGATTTCAATATCTTCTGGACGTATCACGACTTCTACTGCCTTTTGCGGTTCAATTCCTTGATCAACACATTCAAAATCTTGCCCATATATATTGACGACATAATCTCTCACCATAATGCCATCTATAATATTTGATTCACCAATAAAGTTTGCAACATACCGATTAACAGGTTCATCATAAATGTCAATTGGTGTACCAAATTGTTCGACACGCCCTTCACGCATTACAAAAATATAATCACTCAATGCTAAAGCCTCTTCTTGATCATGTGTCACAAAAATAAACGTAATGCCAAGGCGAGATTGTAATGCTCTTAATTCATATTGCATTTCTGTTCTTAACTTTAAATCCAATGCTGATAATGACTCATCTAACAATAAGATTTCAGGTTCATTAACAATTGCACGCGCAATAGCAATACGTTGTTTTTGACCCCCGCTTAAGGATTGAATCGCACTTTGCTTATACTGTGATAATTTGACTAATTTTAGTGCCTCATCTACCTTTTGAGCAATTACTGCTTTAGGTAATTTTTTTAACTTTAACCCGAAAGCTACATTTTCAAATACATTTAAGTGGGGAAATAATGCGTAATCTTGAAATACTGTATTAACCTGTCGTTTATTTGATGGCACTTTATTCAATTGCTTCCCTTTGTAAATAATATCGCCTTCATCTGGTGTTTCAAACCCTGCAATAAGTTTTAAAATGGTCGTTTTTCCACATCCGGAAGGGCCTAAAATCGTATAAAACAACCCACTTTCTATCTCTAAATTAAGATCTTTTAGAATGGGTTGATCATGAAAACGTTTCGTCACATGATTCATTGTTAGTAATGGCTTCATCTTGAAACTCCTTCTATAAATAAGATGCTGTGGCCACGATCATAACTTTTGTATCATCATTACTTTGATTCGATAGTTGATGGGCTACTTTAGCTTTAAAATATAATGCGTCTCCTTGCTGGGCGACAAAGGTGTTTGTCCCAAACGTCAAGGTAATTTCCCCTTCTAAACAATAGATAAATGTATCTGACTCAGAAGGCTCAAAATTTTTATAAGTTGATTGTGGGTTTAGGGTGAGAATGAGTGGCTCCATATCATGTTCATTGGATGTTCTAATTGGCCATCTTAAAAAATAGCCCATATCAGTGGCATCATAGGTATGCTGTTCTGTTTTTGGATAGAGCACTTTGGGATTGGTCGATGTTTCAAAAAATGCTTGTGGTGACGTGCCCAATACCTCAAGAATATTTAAAAAGGTTTCCATGCTTGGAGATGTGATATTTCGTTCAATTTGTGAAATATAACCCTTTGATAGATCTGTACGCTCACCTAATTCTTCTTGTGTTAAATTTTTATAATGTCTTAAATCTTTTATTTTTTGTCCTATTTCCATATAGACTCCTAAAAAAGCAATTTGTTTATTTTTACTAAACATTTTGTTTAATGCTTAATTAAAATAACAAATTGCTTTCTAAATGACAAGTCTTTTTTTACTGATTAGACATCTTTTGAATCGATGGATTATCTTTTGCTTTTTTCACAACTGGGTAGCTATCATAACCACTTTTCTTTTTAAATGTATCAAAAATATTTTTCTCATCTGCTTTACCAGGTACAACAGGTTTAAAATTACGATAGGCATTCATTAATGTATCTCTTTCAACTGATTGCTCATAATATGCTTCAATACAATTAAAGAATTGAACGACCTTTAACATTTCATCTTGAGTCCAATCTACATCAATTGGATAATCATATTCCATTTAGTATACTCCTCCCTAATCATGCGTTTAAAAAAGCGGAATGAAGATCGTCTAAATGAACTATTAGACATCAACATTCCGCTTATATTGGAGATTAAGTACGTAACGTCATAACGCACGTACTTAATCTATTATTATCAATCATTAATAAACTATTACATAGTGTGGATTGGTAAACCTAATGCTTTTTCAGCAGCTTCCATGCTCATTTCACCAAGAGTTGGGTGAGCGTGTACTGTTAATGCGATATCTTCAGCATTCATACCTGCTTCAATAGCAAGGCCTAATTCTGAGATAACGTCAGAAGCACTTGTACCAACAACTTGTGCACCGATTACTGTATCGTCTTCTTTAAGTGTGATTAACTTAACGAAACCAGTTGTATCATCTAATGATAATGCACGACCATTAGCTTGGTATGGGAATTTAGAAGCTTTGTATTCGATACCTTCTTCTTTAGCTTGTGCTTCAGTGTAACCCACTTGAGCAAGTTCAGGTTCAGTGAAGCAAACAGCAGGCATACCGATATAGTCAACTTCTGCATTTTGACCATCGATTGCTTCTGCAGCCACTTTAGCTTCGTAGCTAGCTTTGTGTGCAAGTGGTAAACCTGGAACGATGTCACCAATTGCGAAGATGCTTTCTACAGAAGAACGACCTTGTTTATCAACTTCAACTAGGCCACGATCTGTTAATTTAACGCCAGCTTCTTCAAGACCTAATTCATCAGTGTTTGGACGACGACCTACAGTAACTAAAACATAATCTGCTTCGATTGTTTTTTCTTCGCCTTTAACTTCATAAGTTACTTTAACGCCGTTATCAGTTTCTTCAGCTGATTTAGCTAAAGCTTCAGTTTCAATAGTCATACCTTTAGCTTTCATTGATTTTTTAACAGGTGCAACCATTTGTTTTTCGAATCCGCCTAAGATTTCTTTAGCACCTTCAAGTACAGTTACTTCAGTACCGAAGTTAGCATATGCAGTACCTAATTCAGAACCGATATAACCGCCACCAACAACAACTAATTTTTTAGGTACTTCTTTTAAGTTTAAAGCACCAGTTGAGTCTAACACGCGGTCACTAAATTTGAAGTTAGGAATTTCGATTGGGCGTGAACCTGTAGCAATGATTGCATTTTTAAAGTTGTAAGTTTGAGCACTTTTTTCGTCCATAACACGTAAGCTATGACCGTCTACAAAGTAAGCTTCACCTTTAACGATTTCAACTTTATTACCTTTTAATAAAGATTCAACACCGCCAGTTAATTTGTTAACAACTGAACCTTTGAAATCTTGTACTTTATTGAAGTCTAAAGATACGTTTTCAGCTGTAATACCAAGGTCTTCACCGTGTTGCGCTTCTTCAAAACGGTGTGAAGCATGTAATAATGCTTTAGATGGGATACATCCAACATTTAGGCATACACCGCCTAGGTTACCTTTTTCAACAATTGTTACTTTTTGACCTAATTGTGCTGCACGGATTGCTGCAACGTATCCTCCTGGACCTGCACCGATTACAATAGTATCTGTTTCAATTGGAAAATCTCCGACTACCATGTTTTACCCCTCCATTAATAATAGTTCTGGATTATTTAATAAACGTTTGATGTGGTTCATTGCGTTTTGACCAGTTGCACCATCGATTTGTCTGTGGTCAAAGCTTAATGATAATGATAATACTGGTGCTGCAACGATTTCGCCATCTTTAACGATAGGTTTTTGTGCAATACGACCAATACCTAAGATTGCAACTTCTGGGTGGTTGATAACTGGAGTGAACCATTGTCCACCTGCTGAACCGATGTTACTGATTGTACAAGTAGCACCTTTCATTTCGTCAGATGTTAATTTACCGTCACGTGCTTTAACAGCAAGTTCGTTAATTTCATCTGAAATAGCAAACATTGATTTGCGGTCAGCATTTTTAACAACAGGAACTAATAAACCACGTTCAGTATCTGCTGCGATACCAATGTTCCAGTAATGTTTGTGAACGACTTCGCCAGCTTCTTCATTGAATGAAGTATTAAGTGCTGGGTATTTTTTAAGTGCTGAAACTAATGCTTTTACCACGTAAGGTAAGAACGTTAATTTAGTACCTTGTTCAGCAGCAACTTCTTTGAATTTTTTACGGTGATCCCATAATTCTTGCACATCGATTTCGTCCATTAAAGTAACGTGAGGTGCTGTGTGTTTAGAATTAACCATAGCTTTTGCGATTGCTTTACGCATTGCTGGGATTTTTTCTGTTGTTTCTGGGAATTCACCTTCAGTTGAAGCTGCAGTTGTTGTTGAAGCTGCTTCTTCAGTTGCTTCGTTAGATGAAGTACTTTCAGTTGAAGCTTGGCCGCCACCGTTTAAGTAAGCGTCCACATCTTCTTTTGTAATTCTACCATTTTTACCTGTACCATTAACAGCTTTAATGTTCACGTTGTTGTCACGTGCATATTTACGTACAGATGGCATAGCTTTAACGCGTTTATTTTCATCTACATCATCGTCTGATGATTGAGGGGCTTCAGTTGCTTCTTCTTTTGTTTCTTCTTCTTTAGATGCTTCTTCAGATGAATCGTCGTTATCGTGTCCTTTAAATTGCATGTCTTCTGCATCTGGTGCATCGATTTTAACGATTACATCGCCTACTACAGAAACAGTACCTTCGTCAACTAATACTTCTTCTACAGTACCTGTTACTGGAGATGGAATTTCAACGACTGATTTGTCGTTTTGAACTTCACATAGTACATCGTCTTCTTCAATATTATCTCCGGCTTTTACAAACCATTTTACAATTTCACCTTCGTGGATACCTTCACCAATATCTGGTAATCTAAATTCAAATGCCACGTTGTTTCCTCCTATATCAATCAAATTTAGTTATTCATGAAAATGATACGACACTTATAAAGAAAGTGGAGGGTAATACCACACTATTTCGGGTGAATTAACCACTCAAATATTGTATTACCCTAATGACACCTTCTCTACTCGTCATTGTATTAATTCTAGTTTTTTCTAGTAATTATTAAAATTCTAATGTTTCTTTTGCTTGTGCAACAATGTCATTTTTGTTTGGTAACCAAACATTTTCAGCTTGTGTAAATGGGTAAATTGTATCAGGAGCAGCTACGCGTCCGATTGGTGCTTCTAATGAAAGAATTGCACGCTCAGAAAGTTCAGCTACAACATTAGCACCTACACCAGCTTGTTTTTGAGCTTCTTGAACAACTACGACACGACCAGTTTTTTCAGTAGAAGCTACTAATGTGTCGATATCTAATGGTTGAACAGTTCTTAAGTCAATCACTTCAACAGAATAACCGTCTTTTTCTAAGTCTTCTGCAGCTTTTAATGATTCTTGAACCATTGCACCATAAGTGATGATTGTTAAGTCTGTACCTTCACGTTTTACATTGGCTTTACCAATTTCAATTGTGTATTCTTCATCTGGTACTTCTTCACGGAATGAACGATATAATTTCATATGTTCAAGATAAACAACTGGGTCGTTGCTACGGATACTTTCGATAAGTAATCCTTTAGCATCATATGGACCTGAAGGAATAACTACTTTTAAGCCTGGTGATTGAGCCATTAATCCTTCTAAGTTATCAGCGTGAAGTTCTGGTGTGTGAACACCACCACCGAATGGTGAACGGATTGTTACAGGAGCAAATTTTGAATCACCTGAACGGAAACGGTGACGTGCAATTTGTCCAGCTATTGAATCCATTACTTCAAATACGAATCCAAAGAATTGGATTTCCATAATTGGACGGAAACCTTGTGTAGAAAGACCTAGTGCTAAACCACCAATACCTGATTCTGCTAAAGGTGTATCGAATACGCGGTCTTCACCGAATTCTTTTTGTAAACCTTCAGTAACACGGAATACACCACCGTTAACACCAACGTCTTCACCAAATAACAAAGTGTTTTCGTCATTTTTAAGTTCAGTTGCTAGCGCATTGTTAATCGCTTGAACCATTGTCATTTGTGCCATGGCTTATTTCGACTCCTTCTCTTTGTAGATTTCATATTGTTCTTCTAGGTTATAAGGCATATCTTCATACATGATATCCATTAATGAAGTAACAGTTTGTTTTTCAACGCCGTCTGCTTCTTTAATTGCAGCTTTGATTTCTGATTTAGCTTGTTCGATTACTTCATTTTCTTTTTCTTCTGACCATAAACCTTTATTTTCTAAAAACTTTCTGAAACGTACTAATGGGTCTTTTTTCTCCCATTCAGAGTCTTCATCAGAAGTTCTATATTTAGTAGGGTCATCACCAGCCATTGTATGTGGACCATAACGATAAGTCATTGTTTCGATTAATGTTGGTCCTTCGCCTGCAACTGCACGGTCACGTGCTTCTTTAGTTGCTTGGTATACAGCTAAAGCGTCCATACCATCAACTTGAATACCAGGGATACCAACAGCGATAGCTTTTTGAGCTAATGCTTTAGCAGCTGTTTGTTTATCACGTGGTGTTGAAATTGCATAGTTATTGTTTTGGATGACAAAAATTGCTGGCACTTTGTATGCTGAAGCGAAGTTAATACCTTCATAGAAGTCACCTTGTGATGAACCGCCATCACCTGTATAAGTGATTGCTACAGCATTTTTACCACGTTTTTTAAGTCCAAGTGCTACACCAGCAGTTTGAATGTATTGTGCACCGATAATGATTTGTGGGCTTAGTGCGTTAACACCTTCTGGCATTTGGTTACCAACGAAGTGTCCGCGTGAGAATAAGAATGCTTTAGTTAAAGGTAAGCCGTGCCAAATTAATTGTGGTACATCACGGTAACCAGGTAAAATAAAGTCTTCTTGTTCTAAAGCGTATTGAGACGCTAATTGAGATGCTTCTTGACCTGCTGTAGGCGCATAGAAACCAAGACGTCCTTGTCTATTTAAAGAGATTGAACGTTGGTCTAAAATACGAGTCCATACCATTCTCTTCATTAATTCAACTAATTGATCATCAGATAAATCAGGTAATAAATCTTCATTTGTTACATTTCCATCTGCATCTAAGATTTGAACCATTTCAAATTTCGATTCAGTATCTTTCAATACTTGTTCAGCATCGAATTGGGCTTTTAACTTAGCAGCCATTCAATTCACCATACCTTTCCCGTTTATATAAATTTCATCTGTACTTAGTGTAACATAAAACTGTTAAACTGTTAAACATTTATATTAAAGTTCTGTAACACTTGATTTCACGACAGTTTAGAGCCCTGTTATATTATTATACATAAACTGTTATAGTTTATTGATCTAAATATTGCTGAATATCTCGTTGTTCTTTTTGGGCATTTTTCACTGCATCTGTGTAATCTTTTACTTTTCCACTCATATCTTTTTGAGCTTTAGACAATGTTTCTGATTTTTGGTCTACCATTTCTTGCGTCCCTGATTGACCTTGGAAATATTGGAATAAATCTTTCTCTTTATCTAAAACATTTTGATAACCTTCAATGTAGGTTTTATGTTTTTTGTATTTATCGTCCATCGCTTTATTGAATTCATCAAATTCTTTTTTCGTTTCTTCATCTTCAATTTGATTGGACTCTTTTTTCATTTCTTCAAATTTTTGTTTTGATTTTTCCATTGTAGATTGTTCTTTATCTAACTGCTTTTCAATTTTTTGATCATCATCTAATACTTTTTGAACTTCATCTTGAACATCAGGAATATTAGAGCCACTTACTTTTTTCATGAGTGATTCTTTGTCTTTTTCAAGTTTGTTCATTTCCTGACTGACATCTTGAATAGGTGACTCAATTCTTTGCATATCTTCTAGTCCTTGACTATAACTATCAATATGCTCGTTATCATTGTTACAAGCTGCTAAAAGTATTGTCGCTGACAGTGCAAGACCGAGCGTTTTTTTAAATCTCATAGGTTTAATCCTCCTTCAATAATCAATGGTAATATTAAGAAAAACAACAGGATAAATCAACTATTTATAAGTCATGGTTCGTTCAACTTAAGTAAAAAAGATGACACGTTGCCTATTCATCTTTACAATACCACTATACAATACATATGCGCTTTGAATCATGATTTGTTATATTATTTATTAAGGAAGGTGTAAAAACAATGTTAACGATGAAAGATATTATTAGAGATGGACATCCGACGTTACACAAAAAAGCAGAACCTGTTACATTCCCATTATCTGATGAAGAACGTCAAACTTTCGAAGCAATGCAAACTTTCTTGCACAATAGTCAAGACCCAGAGATTGCGGCAAAATATCATTTAAGAAGTGGTGTTGGAATTGCGGCACCTCAAATTAATGTATCGAAACGCGCTTTTGCTATTTATTTACCTGATGATGGTAACGGCAAATCTTATGACCTTGTCCTTATTAACCCTAAAATTGTAAGTTACAGTGTTCAAGAAGCTTATTTACCTACTGGCGAAGGTTGCTTAAGTGTCGACGAAGACATACCTGGGTTAGTTCATCGTCATTATCGCATTAAGATTAAAGGTTTTGATTTAGACGGAAATGAAGTAAGTTTTCGATTAAAAGGCTATCCAGCGATTGTATTTCAACACGAATACGACCATTTAAATGGCGTAATGTTTTATGAACATATCGATCAAAATGATCCGCTAACACCTCGTAAAGGCGCCATCGAGGTTTAACAACATCTTAGGGTACTATCAAATTATTCATTCTATACAAAGAGCAAACGTATGAGTTAAGACGAGGTTGGGACAAAAGCGTTCAGAATTTGAGCATTAGCGCTTTATGTCTCAGTCCCGTCTCACTCCCCTTGCTCAGTTCATTTTATCACTCATACTTACCTCCCCATATTTAGTTTTAATTCGATGCGCTGTTATTTCATTTCATCTTATACCTCATATCCCTTTCCACTTTACACATACCACTTTATTTATTACCTAACATCATGTAAAATATAATTAACTACGTTTAAATATGAAAATGTTGTATGACAAATGAAATACTCTGTTGATACGGAGCGTTTGAATACGTTTTACATTTTCATTTAAGCAAATAGAACTGAAAATGATGAATAAGCACGGTCACATAAAGATTATTTAATGAAGTAATTATGAGGAAACACTTCAACTTTGTGTGGACTGAGCGCTTAAGTATGAAATAAAAACAGATTATCAAACGTTACATTGACATCTAGTTTAATTTGAAACGAATTGAATGAAACACGACACCATGTTATGTCTTTATTCAATTCTATTTTTTATCTAATAAGATGTAACTTGAAATAATAAATTCAAATTGATTGGTAACTATAGGAGGAAAAGTAAAAATGACAATTTTTAAAGTATTTTATCAACATACACGTGATGAAGTGATCGTAAGAGAGAACACTCAAACGATTTATGTTGAAGCAGAAACAGAAGAACAAGTACGTCGTTACTTAAAAGATCGTAACTATAACATTGAATTCATAACTAAATTAGAGGGCGCACATTTAGACTATGAAAAACAATCTGAACATTTTAATGTGGAGCAAGCTCAATAATGAAACAACTTCAAAAAAATGAAGTCGGCATATATTCTCTTGGCGGTTTAGGTGAGATTGGTAAAAATACCTATGCTGTAGAATATAAAGACGAAATTGTAATTATTGATGCAGGTATTAAATTCCCAGATGATAATTTACTTGGTATCGATTACGTTATTCCAGATTATACGTATCTCGTACAGAACCAAGATAAAATCGTGGGACTTTTTATCACTCATGGCCATGAAGACCATATTGGTGGTGTGCCCTATCTGCTTAAAGAAATCAATGTTCCAATTTATGGCGGTCCACTTGCACTCGGTTTAATACGCAATAAATTAGAAGAACACCATCTTCTAAGAACTGCTGAACTTAATGAAGTTACAGAAGATACAGTGATTAAAACAAAACATCTTGAAATTAGTTTCTATTTAACGACACACAGTATCCCTGAAACGTACGGTGTCATTGTAGATACACCTGAAGGAAAGGTCGTTCATACAGGGGACTTTAAGTTTGATTTTACACCTGTTGGCGCACCAGCGAACATTTCTAAAATGGCACAACTTGGAGATGAAGGTGTGTTATGTCTCTTATCAGACTCTACCAACTCATTGGTGCCAGATTTCACTTTAAGTGAACGTGAAGTAGGTCAAAACGTTGACACGATTTTCCGTAATTGTGAAGGCCGTATTATATTTGCGACATTCGCTTCAAATATTTACCGTGTACAACAAGCGGTAGAAGCTGCTATTAAGTACAATCGTAAAATCGTAACATTCGGTCGTTCTATGGAAAATAACATTAAAATTGGTACAGAGCTAGGCTATATTAAAGCACCACCAGAAACATTTGTAGAACCTAATAAAATTAATAGCATTCCAAAACACGAATTATTAATTTTATGTACTGGCTCTCAAGGTGAACCGATGGCGGCCTTATCTCGTATTGCAAATGGTACGCATAAACAAATTAAGATTATTCCAGATGATACAGTAGTATTTAGTTCATCCCCTATTCCAGGAAATACGAAGAGTATCAATCGTACGATTAATGCACTATATCAAGCAGGTGCTGAAGTCATTCATAGTAAGATTTCGAACATTCATACATCTGGTCACGGTTCTCAAGGTGATCAACAACTGATGTTACGTTTAATGCGACCTAAATACTTTTTACCAATCCATGGTGAGTATCGTATGCTTGTTGCGCATGGTCAAACTGGTGTAGATTGTGGCGTAGCAGAAGACAACGTTTTTATTCATGAAATCGGTGATGTGCTTGCATTAACACGAGATTCTGCACGTACAGCTAGTCGCATTCCTTCAGGTAACGTCTTAGTTGACGGTAGTGGCATTGGCGATATCGGTAATGTCGTTATTCGTGACCGTAAGTTATTATCAGAAGAAGGTTTAGTGATTGTAGTTGTGAGTATCGACTTTAAAACAAATCAACTTCTATCTGGTCCAGATATTATCTCTCGTGGTTTCGTTTACATGCGTGAATCTGGTCAATTGATTTACGATGCTCAGAAAAAGATCAAACAAGATGTCATTTATAAGCTTAATCACAACGAATCCATTCAATGGCATCAAATTAAATCTTCTATCATCGAAACATTACAACCTTATTTATACGAAAAAACTGCACGTAAACCAATGATTTTACCAATTATTATGAAGGTTAATGAATCACGTTAATCAAATCGAGTAGGAGAATAACCATTATTTGGTTATTCGTCCTCTCACACCACCGTGCGTACGGTTCCGTACACGGCGGTTCAATATCTTGCGTAAGCCAGCTCTGCGAGGTGGACTAAAGGTATTAGTCCCCACTCGTAGAGTTGTTTTGTTGTAAGCGCACGATGGACTTCTTTTACACTTGAGAGTCGCCAATACTTCTTACGTGATTGTGAAACTCTCATTGCGCTATCATGGTCAAGTCCATATTTACGTAACATTTTGTATTTTGTTTTCGTTTTCTTCCATCTTTTAAGAATCAGTTGTCTAATACGACGGTTTAGCCATGATTGTACTTTTGTTAAAAAGCCTTTAATAAACCCTCTACCAAAATAATTTATCCATCCTCGAGTCACTTGATTGATTTCTGTTATAATCTGTCTGAAGGTACCTGGTCTATTTCGTTTCGTTAGGCGTCTTAAGGAGCGTTTTAAACTTCTTTTTGCTTCCATAGTCGGTCTGAAACGATAAATGCCATTTACTTTGGTCATTAGACAACTCAAGAACTTTAAACGTGTGACTGCACCTACCTTGCTCTTTTCCTTATTTACAATAAGTTTAAGATCCTTTTCGATGAATTTTGTCACACTCTCCATAACACGTTGGCCTGCTCGTTTTGAACGCACAAAGATGACGAAGTCATCAGCGTAGCGAATAAAACGATGTCCACGTTTTTCCAGTTCTTTATCTAATTCATGCAGATAGATGTTACATAATAGCGGCGATATAACGCCACCTTGCGGTGCACCGATTTCTTTATTCTTGTAGTTACCATTGAGGTCAATGGCACCAACTTGTAGACTTCTACGAATGAACTTAGAAATAGTTTTATCCTGGATATGACGCTCAAATAGATACATTAACTTGTCATGATTTAACATATCAAAACATTGTTTTAAGTCGCAGTCGACTGCGACTGAATAACCTTCTTCATAGTATAATGCACATTGCTTCAATGCAGTACCTGTACTACGATTTGGTCTGAAACCATGACTGTGATTTGAAAATGTACGGTCAATTTTAGGTTCAATGACTTGTTTAATGGCTTGTTGGATAACTCTATCTCTTGCGACAGGAATACCCAACACTCGTTTTTTCCCATTTGATTTTGGGATTTCAACTTTCCTTACTGCTTGTGGTTTGTATGTACCATCAAGCAGTTTCTTTCGAATTTGAGGAAAGTACTGCGAGAAGTGCCTATTCAAGTCACTAACACTCATACCATCAATTCCAGGTGCACCTTTGTTCTTTCTCACTTTCTTAATTGCTTTTTCAATGTTGTTTGGTCTTACAACAAGTTCCATCAAAGATGGAGACTCACGATACATTTCTTTCATTTCACCTAAGATTTACTGTACACACTTATATATCCTTTTTTCGTTCCACTACTTATCTTTCTATAAGTTGCCGGTATAAACCGTTTTCTGCACACCGTAAATCTATAACCTCCATTCTTTACTTTGTATTTAATATTGTTCAGTCCTTCGATATGTTTATACCTACTATGACTTCTGCTGATTTCTCATAATTCGTTGTTACTACGATTCTACGAATCGCTTATGAGACCTCCCCGGGTAAGGTGTAACCTCTTTCCACTCATGTCACCACATCATTTACTATATAGAACTCGGGTAGTATAGGACTTTATCTTGTATAGCAGATTCATCCATTCTACATAGCCTTAGTATGATGTTTCTGTTCGTCAGTGCGAGTGTTTGCGTCCGACTTCCTTCAGATTCCACTTCGCAGTGGACACCCTTGTCCTTCGCTAACAGTTCCTACTACCAAGCCTGTAACGGACTTTCACCGTCAAGATGTTACCCATGCCGGGCGCACTACAAAACCCGTTCTATTATCAAAAATAGAACGGGTATCTTTTTATTTAATATTAATGGGCTATTTTCTTTTCGTAACGTGTTAAATCATTATCATGTCCAATCATAATGAGGATATCATCAAATTCAAGCGCCATACCTGGATCAGGTGCAACAATAATTTCTTTTCTGCGTTTTATGGCAATAATATTAATACCATAATTAGCACGAATATCTAAATCTACTAAAGTTTGCCCTGCCATTGCCTCTGTTGCTTTCATTTCCACAATAGAATGTTCATCCGATAATTCCAAGTAATCTAAGACTGTAGCACTGGCAACGTTATGTGCTATACGTCGACCCATGTCTCTTTCTGGATGCACCACTGTGTCGGCACCAATTTTATTTAAAATTTTAGCATGGTAATCATTTTGCGCTTTAGCTGTGACTTTTTTAACCCCTAACTCTTTCAAAATCAAGGTTGTTAAAGTACTTGCTTGGATATTTTCACCAATTGCAACAATTACATGATCAAAGTTACGAATCCCTAAACTTTTCATAACTGCCTCATCCGTTGTATCAGCAACAACGGCATGCGTGGCGATATCACTGTATTCATCGACGCGATCTTCATTACTATCTATAGCCATAACATCCATATCTAATGCATTGAGTTCACGTACAATACTACCACCAAATCGACCTAAGCCAATAACTACATATTCTTTATCCATGATAACCTCCATAGTGAACGGGGTTGAGATATAAAGCATTAATGCTCTGGGAAATTGATTAACGGTGCCTCAACCTCTTCGATATTTTAATGACTAGCCATGACTGATTTTAATTTTAACCTCATTCATTTACAATACGATTTCATAAAGTGCTATTCTTGCTTTATCATGATTCATATATTACACTATAGCAATATAAAAATGGAAAGATGAGGTTTTTTCATGTCGCATATCATTATTTACACACAAGATGATTGCCCACCTTGCACATTTATCAAAAATTATTTATCACATCATCATGTTGATTTTGAAGAACGTCATATTAAACATTCAACATATCGTAATGAAATGATGGAATATGATGCATTTGCAACACCATTTATTTTAATCGATAATGAACCGATGTATCAAGTAGATATGGATAAAATAAACAAGACATTTAATATTCAATCGTAATTACCAAATTATGATGTCATTTAAATAGCCTCTAAATCATTAAAAATCAGGATGCATGTTCAATAACACATGCACCCTGTATTTTTTATGCTGTATGTTGTTTTACTAATTCTACAACTTCTTCTACTGTAGCACATTGTATGGCTTTTTCAGCAAGTTGTGTCATTTCTGTTGAACTTAATCCTTTCAATAAGCGACGTGCTTTAAGTACAGACGTGGCACTCATTGAAAATTCATCCAATCCTAAACCTAATAATAATGGGATTGCCGTTTCGTCTCCAGCCATTTCTCCACACATACCTGTCCATTTTCCTTCTTTATGTGAAGCCTCAATGACTTGTTTAATCAGTCTTAAAATTGAAGGATTGTATGGTTGATATAAGTAAGAAACGCGTTCTGACATACGATCAGCTGCCATTGTATATTGAATTAAATCATTAGTTCCAATACTAAAGAAATCTACTTCTTTCGCAAAGATATCTGCCAACGCTGCAGTAGCTGGAATCTCAACCATGATACCTAACTCGATATCTTCGCTAACGTCGACACCTTCATTTTGAAGTTTGGTCTTTTCTTCCATAAGTAATGCCTTAGCATCTCTAAATTCTTGGACAGTAGCTACCATTGGAAACATGATATTTAACTTTCCGTAAGCTGAAGCACGTAATAACGCGCGTAACTGAGGACGGAAAATATCAGGTTGATCTAAACATAAACGTATTGCGCGATATCCTAAGAATGGATTCATTTCTTCAGGTAAGTTTAAGTATGGTAACGATTTGTCGCCACCAATATCTAATGTACGCACAACAACGCGTTTACCATCCATTGATTCAAGCACTTTTTTGTACGCTTCGAATTGTTCATCTTCTGTTGGCATTGAATCTCTACCCATGTATAAGAACTCTGTACGATATAAGCCGATACCTTCAGCACCATTGTCTTTAACACCTGTTAAATCCTCAGGCGTACCAATATTTGCTGCCAACTCGACCGTCTTACCGTCTTTTGTTTTTGAAGGTTCGTCACGCAATTGTTTTAATGCTTCACGATCTTCAAAGAATGTTTCGCGTTTATGTTGATAAGCACGTACTTCATCCTCAGAAGGGTTGATAATGACATCCCCTGTTAAGCCATCAACGATTAACATATCTCCTTGTTGAACAGCATCAGTAATCTTTTTAGTACCGACAACTGCAGGAATTTCTAATGAACGACTCATAATTGCAGAATGAGAAGTACGTCCCCCAATATTCGTTACAAATCCTTGTACATATTGTTTATTTAACTGCGCAGTATCTGAAGGTGTTAAATCATTTCCTACAATGATAACGCTCTCATCTACAATACTTGGATTTGGTAATTCTACATCTAGTAAGTGTGCAAGGACACGTTTTGAAACATCACGAATATCTGCAGCACGTTCTTTCATATATTCGTTATCCATTGATTCGAAAATCGTAATAAAGTTTTGTGTAATTTCAGTTAAAGCATGCGGTGCGCTAGCTTGATCTTCTGTAATTTTACTCTCAATCGGTTGAATTAATTCTGGATCATCCAAAACTAATAAATGCGCATCAAAAATAGCCGCTTTATCTGGACCAAGTTGTGTCTCAGCATTATTACGTATCTTAGTTAATTCAATTTTAGATTGTTGAATAGCTTCATTAAATTTTTTTACTTCTGCATCAGGATTATCTGTTGTTTCTTTTTCATAACTTAAATCAGGTTCTACAAGTAAGTATGCTTTAGCGATTGCAACGCCATCTGAAGCAGCAATTCCCTTAATAATATCAGACATTATTCTGTAAGTCCCTCGTTATTTAAAACTTCAGTGATGGCTTTGATTGCTTCTTTTTCATCGCTACCGTCAGCATAAATTGTAATTTCAGCGTCTTTACCAACGCCTAAACTCATAACACCCATAATTGATTTTAAGTTAACTTTTTTAGCATTATATTCTAATTGAATATCTGAATCGAATTTTGAAGCTGTTTGTACTAACATTGTTGCTGGGCGAGCGTGAATCCCTGTCTCGTCGATAATTACATATGATTGTTGTTCCATTTTGTATCTTACTCCTTTTAATAAATCAAATTATTAGCTAAAAATTATTCCTAATCCTGCTACATAGGTTAACCTTACCAAAATCCACCCTCAAATTCAATTGCGAACAGTCTCCATGATAAGGTTTCAGCCATTTTAGGACAATTTATTGAACATTTTAAATCAATGATTTGACAACGTTTTCACATTTTTCAATGTGATCTTTTCCAAGTTTAATCATGAAATAATAACTAATAGATGCAGAAACAGCTTGACCTATCATAGGTACCCAACGTGTTTGTTTAGCTGCTGTACGTTTCGCTAAATCACATATAAATAGTTTGACAATACCATTCGTTACTTTGCGTCCAATAAATTGACTTCCTTGGATGCCCGCTGCAGTAAGGACTCTATTTTTCACATCGTCTGTCAATTTATTCACTTGTTTATGGTTCAATCCATATATTTTATTAATATCATCAATGATATCTCTCATTAATTTAACATCCACACCAAAATCAAAACCAGGAATTGGTACGAGTGTGGCGCCAGAAGATAATAGTGCCTTCTTTTTAATTAACGTTTCAGCATATTGTCTTCTTTTTTGAATTTCAGCAGTATTAGTAGGTAATGCATCTTTCTTAGTGATTTTATCAATATTCAATACTTTATTACCTACTGATTCAGCAATTTTATTTGAAATTTTCATTTATTAAACCACCTTTTTAAAACTTTTAACACATATACCCGATTATGACTTTTTAATGTTTCACTGAAATAAAAATTACTTTTAAGTATTTTGAAGGTTTAAAGTGCGGGTGTGTTTTAAAGTCTTTCGGTAACCCCATCACTTCATCAATGGTGTACGTTACCTCTTGCTGTTCCAACGTTTTTTTCACCATATTTTTAAACGCTTTAGAACTGTACATACTGTGATTAGTACTTAAAATCAAACTACCTTCAGAGGCAAGAATTTGCAATGCGCCTTCAATTAATTGATCATAATCTTTCATAACAGAGAATGTTTTCTTCTTATTACGTGCAAAACTAGGTGGATCAATAACAATCGTGTCATATTGTAACTGGTGTCGATATGCATACTTGAAAAAGGAAAATGTATCCATTACAAAAATGGATTGTGTGCTTGGATCAATGGCATTAATACCGAAGTTTTCCTCAGTCAACGGTCTAGAACGATTCGCTAAATCAACACTTGTGGTCTCCACCGCTTCTTTAGCAGCAATAACCGAAAAAGCACCAGTATAACTAAATAAGTTTAAAACACGGCGTCCTTCTGCATAATAATCTCTTAATTTTTTACGTACTTCCTTTTGATCAAGGAAAATACCAGTCATCGGTCCATCGTCTAAATGCACGTTATAAAAAGTATGATTTTCTTCAATCACAATAGGAAACTCAGGTGCTTCTCCTAATACATAACCTCCTTTAATACGCTCGTGTTTAAATCGCGTTTTTTCATAAATAGATTGATAAGGAAATACACTTTGAACCGCTTCTAAAATATCGTTTCTAAACTGATAAATCCCTTCAGAATACCACTGAATAAGTAAATGTTCATTATAGTTATCAATCGTTAAGCCACCAATACCATCGCCTTCACCATTAAATAAACGGAACGCATTAGTCCCTTCGACTTGGTAGTAATATTGGCGTTCTTCAAGTGCACTCTCAAATAAACGTTCAAAAAACATCGTATCAATATCTTCATTTGTATCATACGTTAACACCCATCCGAGCCCTTTATGTTGTTGACCAACATAACACTTCGCAATATTCACGTTTGTCGCAGTTTGTAAAATAAATACATCGCCTTCATTGAGTGTGTCATACTGAAATAAATCCTCTTCTTCTACTAAAGGATATTGATTAAAATATTTGTCTTCTTTGCCTTTATTTAATATTGCTGTTTTCATTTGAATCAGCCTTTCTTCTATCTTTTATCCTCTTCTTGATTTTAATTTTAACATGTAAAAAACCTGAAGATAGGATGAATCTTCAGGTTTTATATAATATACCGAAATTATTGTTCTTTTTGTTCTGGTGCAGGTTGTTTGAGTTGAATTATAAACGCAATAATAGCTGGTATTAACATTAAAATAAGGATTGGTGTAATAAAAATAGATAATAGTAATCCGTTAAATAAAATCACGATGTATTCTGTTAGTAATTTGAAAAAGAGAATACTAATCATAAACAGTTGTAAATAATACCATTTTCCTTTAAGCATATACACCACTGACGTCACAATATACAGAATTGCTATGATAAGTAATAAAAATAAACTTACCCATTCATATACATATTGTGTTTGAGACAGTTGCCAATCACCAGACATAAATAAGTTATTGCGATTATTAAATTCTAATAAAATGAAGAATAAAATAATAATACCACATGCAAGTATAACGTAATTTTTCTTTAACCACTTAGGTCGATGTAAAAACGAAGGAATATCTTCTTCTTCTAAGTGAGCCCATCCGAACCATTTTTCTTTAATTTGGTCTTTTTTATTTCTTAATTTTTCAATATCTACGCTTCTACGTGTTTTTCTAGTAAAGCCCTGTGTAAGTTCCGTAGTTCTTTCTTGTAAATCCTTGATGTGATATTTTTTATGGTCAGAGAATTGATATTTTTTACTTCTTGAATATTCGTTTGCTTCCCCTGTCATCTCTTCTTGAGTCATCGGCAAGGCACGACGTAAAAATAAGAAATTCCAAATAGCCATTTGGCCTAAAAGCCATAAAATAATGAAAAACGTGTTAATACTTAACACATCAATCGCTGCGATTTCTTTAGCTTCAATACGTCCATATAAAGATAATTGCGTTAAAATATAACTTATGCCATAACTCATGATGATCCATAAATAATGTTGCTTTCTGTGATTTGGATTTAATTCATCTTTATAAGCAATGTATTCAATATGTATAAGGAATGGAATAATAAAGATAAATGCAACCCAACTATACACTTGAGACATAAAAATTAATGTTAACACAAAATAAATAATACCAACTAAAAGAAATAAGATTGAAATGTCGTAATCAAAACGTGTTGTATTCGTTAATGTTCGGCCAATGACAATCATAAGAATCCCAAATAACAAAATAATGATGCCACTCACTAATGGAATGTCACCAATATATTGGCTCATCACTCTAATAATTTCGTGAAAAAATGCCATGGTAAAATCCCAGGCATTATCAATATCAGGAATACTTCGTTTGCCATCGTTAAGCTGGTTAATGAGTGGTATATTAATAAAAATGATAATACTCAATAATATTGATAGTGCACCTATAATATAACTATATATCACTTCGGTGTATTTATTGAAAAATGACATGCACTCACCTCACAACTATTATAAACAATCCTAACAAATATGTCTGTACCTTTTTTTAATATCGGTCTAGAGTACGATTAAGTTACTCGACGTACTCAATATAAATGTTTAGATTTCTCATTTATCCTTTTATTAAATCTTTAAACGTCTATTTTGAACCTTTTGTGACACAACTTAGTTATTTAGAATAAAAGTGGTACATGTTTAGTCTTTAAATCTTTCGGGCATACTTAAAGTACAATAACCATAAAGGAGTGACGCACAATGGCTGAAAAAGATTTAAAACAAGCTGCTGAATCAGCTAAAGAAAAAGAACAAGAATTAAAAGATAAAAAAGAAGATGTTAAAGACGGTATCAACGAAACTAAAGATAACGTTCAAGATACGCTTGATTAATCAACTCATTTAAAGTTAATTAACGTTCATTATTAAATGATATGTATTTTAATTTCAACATCACTTTTGCCTTTTTAAAACGAAGGTTAAAAGTGATGTTTTTATATGTTCATTTTTAATGATATGGTCGTTTGAGACACATTTACGAAAGTGATGTCCTACCTATAAGCTCGGCGCCTCACCTTGACTTTTATACTGATAAGTTGTACATTATCTATAACAATTAAATTCGCACTAGGGGTGTGAAAGCTGAGATGAGGTATGATACCTCAAACCCTTCGAACCTGATCTAGATGATACTAGCGTAGGAAAGTGTAATCGTTTATGACTATAAACATATGCACTACGGTTACGTTTTTGTAACCGTTTTTTAAATGAGTGCATTTTATCTTTCACTACGCACATCTCTAGTTTGAGACATGTGCGTTTTTTTATTATTACCTTAAGGCTAGGACAAAGGTGAAAATTGAGGAACGGTATCCTAACCTTAAAGTGAAAGGAGCTTTATAATGAAAAAAGGATTAACATTATCCGATATATTAGTGACAGTACTGATTTCTGTCATATTTGCAGTCATTTACAATTTATGGTGGATTGTAAATAATACTGTACAACCCCTTGGTTTACATATCGATCAATTGATGTATGGTATGTGGTTTAGTGCCGCAGTTGTGGCTTACTTAATCATTCCTAAAATGGGCATTGCTTTAATTGCTGAATTTGCTGCCGGTGCGGGCGAAACTATTATGATGGGCCGCTTTGATATTCCAACAATTATTTATGCTTTATTACAAGGTTTAGCATGCGAAATCATCTTTGCGATTTTCCGTTATAAATCTCGTACATTAATGGTAGCGATCTTAGCAGGAATGGCTGCAGCAATCATTAGTTTACCAATTGATTGGTATTATGGTTATTTAAACGAAGTAGCGACTTGGAACTTAATTTTACTCATTATGTTCCGTATTATTAGTGGCGCTGTTTTAGCAGGGATATTTCCATATTATCTTGTTAAGGCATTGGATCAAACCGGCGTCACGAAGTTGTTCCGACCTGCTTCAAAAGATGATTATGACAGTTTATAAGGAGCATTTGCTGTGTTAAATGTTAAAAATTTACGCTTGAAATATCCAAGTGCAGATTACAAAATTTTCGATGGACTCGACATCGAAATTAAAGATAAAGAAAAAGTGCTTTTACTCGGACCTTCTGGCTCGGGTAAAAGTACTTTACTCAATGTTTTAAGCGGGATTGTACCTGATCTTATTGATTTACCTATGAAATATGACGAACTGCACATTGCTCACAATGCTGGTGTCATTTTTCAGGATCCCGACTCACAGTTTTGTATGCCACAAGTGAATGAAGAGTTAGCATTTATTCTTGAAAATCGTCAAATCCCTCAAAGTGATATGGATGCGATGATACATAAAGCGCTTGATACAGTACAACTAAATGTAAATCCAAAACAAAATATTAATCAACTCAGTGGCGGTATGAAACAAAAGTTAGCGATTGCTGGTACACTATTACAAAATACAGATACATTATTTTTAGATGAACCTACAGCGATGCTTGATGTTGAAGCGACTGAAAATCTTTGGGCATTGCTTAAAGATTTATGGAAAGATCAAACCGTGCTCATCGTTGAGCATAAAGTGGAACATATTTGGCAGTTTGTTGATCGCGTCATCTTAATGAACCATAAAGGGGAAATTGTTCAACAAGGTGAACCTGATTTTATCTTAAAACATTTTGAAGCGTTATTGAGCGAATATGGTGTGTGGCATCCAAATGCTTGGGATCAAGCACCACATGCACTCAGCGAACGGCCTACTACTTCAAAGTCATTTCATTTTAAGTTCCAGAATGGCGTTATACATCGGGGGAAAAATAAGCTTTATCAAGTGCCAGAATTAGTCATAGAACCTGGAGAATGGATTACTTTAACAGGTCAAAATGGTTCTGGTAAAACAACTTTATTTGAATCAATGATGCAACTCATTAAATATAAAGGCAACATGTATTATAACAATGACAAAATAAAACATCTCAAAGATGCAGCGCAACGGATGTTTTTGGTATATCAAAATCCAGAACTTCAGTTCATTCAGAACTCTGTATTTGATGAGATCTTTATTAATTATAGTAATACTGATAAATCCATAGCAAAAGAACGCACAAATGACATGCTAAAGTGGCTTGATTTAGAACATGTCCAACAGCAACACCCTTTCGAACTCTCAATGGGCCAAAAAAGACGTTTAAGTGTAGCTACTGCATTAAGTACTAATGCGGACATTATTTTACTTGATGAACCTACATTTGGTTTAGATAGTCATAATACGTTTAAACTCATTGAACTTTTTAAGGAACGAGTTCAACAAGGGCAAACCATTTTTATGATTTCACATGACCCTCATATAATTGAGCGGTATCCGACCCGTCGCCTAGAAATTATTGACGGTCAATTGTATGAACGTGAGGTGACGCAACGTGGTTGAAGCATGGAAACTGAAATATACATTTATGGATGACGTTAATATCATTACAAAGCTATTTCTTGGTATTGGACTATTCTTCTTTATTATATGGATTCATCAATTTGATTTTATGATTTATCTAGCTGCAATTATGCTCGTTTTTTTACTACTTGTAAGTGGTACAAAATGGAAAGTATTGCTTGTATTTTTAAGCTTTGCAATCTTCTTCGCCTTAACCTCTTCTTTATTTATGATATTTTATGGGGATGGCACGCACGTTTTATTTGAATTTGGTTTCATCAAAATAAGTAGCGAAAGCTTAGTAAGAGGATTGCACTTATCCTTGAGAACAATGATTATCAGCTTTTTTGGTTTATCCATTGCATTCACTTCTCAAGTCATTATGATATTTTACAGTTTGATGCAGCATTTGAAAGTTAAACCCAAAATTGCTTATGCATTTATGGCTGCTTTTCGAATGATTCCGTTAATGATTGAATCGGTTTTCCAACTAAGAAATGCACTTAAAATGCGTTATCAAATTATTGATCATCAACATTATTCGTGGTTTAAACGCTTAAAACACTTACTTATTCCATTGTTAAGTCAAAATATTAGAAAAGCACATCGCTTATCTGTCGCAATGGAGAAAAAGGGATTTCAAGATGGGCCTAGAACTTATTACTATCATGTGCCCTTCTCTTTTAAAGATATCATTTTAATTATACTAGTCGTACTTTTTGTAGTATGTGCGTTTTTATTAGCGAATTATCTTCCAATCACGAACATTATGGATGTTAGATCATAAACTACATGCGTTTTCATGATCTCGATGATGTGAAAAGGCATGATGATTTTTCTTACTTATTCCCGTTTATTTCATCTGTATCGAAAAATCAATACTTAAAAAGGTGAGACCCCGAAATATGAGGTCTCACCTTTTTTAACATTAAATATGAACAGTTATTTTTCGTCTTTCGCTTTGATTGCTTTATCAGCAATGTCTTGTCGATAAAACAAGTTATTACTTTCAATTGCTTCCACTCGTTTATAAGCTTCTTGTTGTGCTGTTTCAATGTCATTACCTTGACCTAGGGCTAAAATAACGCGTCCGCCTGAATTAACATACTGATTGCCATCATGTTTCAATCCACTCACGAAATAATGATCTGCATCATTTTCAAAACCAGTCACAGGATGACCTTTTTCATATGAGCCAGGATAGCCTTTAGAAGCTAACATCACACCAACAACAGCTTCATCTTTCCACTTCATGTCGATAGGTGCTTTTTGATCTAATTGAACGAGATGTTCCATTAAATCGCTGTCCATGCGTTTTAATAACACTTGTGCTTCCGGATCACCGAATCTCGCATTAAATTCAATGACTTTAGGACCTTCTTTTGTTAAGATAGCCCCAATATATAAAAGCCCCATAAAATCATAACCTTCTTGATGCATTGCTTTAGCAATAGGTTGAGCGATGCGTGCATTAGTCATTTCTAATACATCTTCACCAATATGTGGTACTGGACAATATGCGCCCATACCTCCTGTATTTGGCCCTTCATCGTTATCAAAAGCACGTTTATGATCTTGTGCGATCGTATCAAACGGCACGGCGTAATCTTCGTTCACAAAGGTCATAAGTGAGAATTCCTCACCCTCAAGAAATTGTTCAAACACAACTTTATCGTCTTCATTTTCAAATAAAGTGTTAACGGCCTTTTCTGCCTCTTCACGTGTTTCAGCAATAATGACCCCTTTACCTGCCGCAAGACCATCTTTCTTTAGTACAATTGGTAATTCGCACGTTTTAATATACTCAAGTGCTTCGCTTTTTTGATTGATTTCTTGATATTCTGCAGTTGGAATATCATATTTAGCCATCAAACGTTTAGCAAACGATTTAGAACCTTCAATTTGTGCCGCTTCTTTATTTGGACCAAACACTTTAATATTTGAGTCTCTTAGTAAATTAGCTAAGCCTTCTGTAAGTGGTTGCTCTGGTCCGATGATCACCCATTCTACGTTATGCTCTAAAGCAAATTTTAAAATATCCTCATGACTCGTTTCAGCAATTTCACTATGCACTTCTGCTACATGAGCCATTGCATCATTTCCGGGAATCGCATAAACTTGAGTGACTAATTGAGATTCATTTAATTTATAAGCAAGCGCGTGTTCACGCCCGCCACCACCGATGACAAGAACATGCATAATTTATTCCTCCTGTAATTAATGTTTAAAATGACGCATACCAGTTGTAACCATCGCAATTCCGTGACGGTTGGCCATATCAATAGAATCTTGGTCTTTAATAGAGCCACCTGGTTGAATAATCGCTTTAATACCTGCTTTAGCCGCTGTTTCAACTGTATCATCCATTGGGAAAAAGCCATCAGACGCTAAAATAACGCCATCGTTCATTTCAATCGCACGCTCAATCGCAATTTCTGCTGAGCCTACACGGTTCATTTGACCTGCTCCAACACCAACTGTTTGATGATCATTTGCAAGCACAATTGCATTACTTTTAACGGCTTTAACCACTTGCCAACCAAGTAATAATGCTTGCCATTGTTCTTCTGTTGGTTCGACTTCTGTGACGACTTTCATTTCATCTCTTGTTACGTCAAAATGGTCTTTATCTTGGACAAGATAACCACCTGAAACGGAAACAAATTCTTGTTCATTTTTAGATTCAGTCATATCAATTTCAAGTAATCGAATGTTTTTCTTTTGTTGTAATATCTCAAGCGCCTCTTTTTCAAATTCAGGTGCGATGACTACTTCTAAAAAGATACTATGCAATGATTCAGCTAACTCACTTGTTACTGGACGATTTAAAGCTACAATACCACCAAAAATCGATTGACTATCCGCTTCATAAGCATTTTGATAAGCTTCTTCGATTGTGTCACCGATACCTACACCACATGGATTCATATGTTTTACAGCAACTGCAGCTGGCTGATCAAATTTCTTCACTAAAGTTAACGTTGCATCAGCATCTTTAATGTTATTAAAACTTAACTGTTTCCCATGTAGTTGTTTAGCGCCTGCTAGAGTATTTGATGCATTAGAAGTACGAATGAATTCAGCAGATTGTTGCGGATTTTCACCATATCGTAATGTCTCTCTATTTTGTTCAAAGAATTGTGCAATCGCTTGATCATATTCGAAAGTATGTTTAAACACTTTCACCATTAATGATTTACGGAAAGCTTCGTCTAACTCATCCTTTTGAATACGCTCAATAACTTCATCATAATCGGATGGACTCACAATTGTTGTAACGTGTTTAAAGTTTTTAGCTGCTGCACGTAACATTGTTGGACCACCGATATCAATATTTTCAATAGCATCCATTTCTGTTACATCTGGATTAGCAATCGTTTCTTTAAATGGATATAAGTTAACAACTACCATATCAATTAAATCAATATTTTGTGCTTTCAATTGTTCTAGATGTTCCGGCTTATCACGATCTGCTAAAATACCACAATGTACGGCTGGATGTAATGTTTTAACACGACCATCCATAATTTCTTCAAATTGAGTTAACTCTGAAACTGAAGACACATTAATGCCTGCTTCTTTAATTTGACGGAAAGTCCCTCCTGTAGAATAAAGGGCGTAACCTTCCTCTACAAGTGCTTTAGCAAAGTCGACAATACCTGTTTTATCAGAAACGCTTAAAATTGCTTTTTTCATTATATTAACTCCTTATAGAATGATCTTTTGTATAACTTCTGGATATAGTTCATATTCTAATGTTTTAATACGTTGCTCCAATTGTGCTTGTGTGTCATCCGAGTAAATAGGACATTGACGTTGTTCAATAATTTGACCTGTATCCATGCCTTCATCAACATAATGCACCGTTGTACCTGTTACGTCATCACCACTGTTCAACGCTTGTAGCACCGCATCTTTACCTTTATATTTAGGTAATAAAGAAGGATGAATATTTAAAATATGACCTTCATAAGCCTTTAACAACGTTGGCCCAATTAAACGCATGTATCCCGCCAAAACAATCCATTCAACATTCTCGGATGTCAATTGTTGAAGCACTTCCTTTTCGTATGCTTCTTTTGACTCATACGTACGAGGTTGATAAGTGTGTACTGGAACATTATGCTTTTCTGCTAACGCTACACATGCTGCTTTAGGTTGATCTGTATAAAGTGCTGTTACTTCAATACCTTCTAGTTGTTGAGACGAAATACGTTGCATTATATTATCAAAATTCGTGCCAGAACCTGACGCAAATATCGCTATTTTTTTCACGTTTATGCCTCCGTTAAGCGTATTGGTGTATCTTCTTCAGTAATTTGACCAATTGTATATGCTTCTACTTGCTCTGCTTTCAAAATATCATGTACTTTTGCTTCATCTTCTGGAGATACTACTAGCGTAAAGCCAATACCCATATTAAAAATGTTGTACATTTCATTTGTTTCGATATCGCCTGCTTGTTGTAACCAATCAAAAACAGCTGGTTTCGGGAATGCTGAAGTATCAATCACTGCTGTTGTATGTTCTGGCAATGCACGTGGAATATTTTCATAAAAACCGCCGCCAGTAATGTGCGTCATTGCTTTAATTTTAACAGCTTCTTTTACTTTTAATACAGGTTTAACGTAAAGTGCAGTCGGTTTTAGGAAAGTATCTAAATATGTACTATCTCCATCAAACTTATCATTCACATCAATACCTGATTCTTTAATTAAACGACGTACAAGACTATAACCGTTTGAATGAATACCATTAGATGCTAAACCGATAATCACATCACCGGATTGTACAGTCGAACCATCAATATAATCTTCTTTTTCAACAGCACCTACTGCAAAACCAGCAACATCATATTCACCTTCATGGTACATCTCACCCATTTCAGCTGTTTCTCCACCAATTAAAGCAGTATTTGTTGCTTCACAGCCATCACTAATACCTTTAACAATTTGTTCAATTGTTTCAGGAATCACTTTATGTGTCGCAATATAATCAAGGAAATATAATGGTTCTGCTCCTGTTGTTAAGATATCGTTAACACACATTGCAACAGCATCGATGCCGATTGTATCGTGCTTATCATGATCAATAGCAAGCTTTAACTTAGTACCGACACCATCAGTACCAGATACAAGGACAGGTGCTTTCATATTTAATTGAGATAAATCGAAAGTCGCTCCAAAACCACCTAATCCACCTAGTACTTCTTTACGCATTGTGCGTTCTACATGACTTGACATGCGTTTAACCGCTTCATAGCCTGCTTCAATATCAACACCAGCTTTTTTATACGATTCAGCCATTCCTTACACTCCTCTTCTTTTCATTTCTTTCGCTTCAGGTAACTGATGATCTACAATTTCAATAGGATAATTTCCAGTGAAGCATGCATCACATTCACCTTTTGAATCATATGCTTTAAATACATCATGCATACCTTCTACTGATAAATACGTTAATGAATCTGCACCAATCATTTGTTGAATTTCATCTACACTATATTGCGCTGCCATAAGTTCTGCATGCGTTGATACATCTATACCGTAATAGCAAGGATCTTGAAGCGGTGGTGAAGAAATACCCATATGCACTTCTTTTGCACCTGCGCTCTTTAAAGCTTTTACGATATATTTACTTGTCGTACCACGTACAATAGAGTCATCAATGACAACGACACGTTTACCTTCTATCACATCTCGAATTGGAGAGTGTTTCATGCACACTTGACGTTCACGTACAGTTTGATCTGGTGTAATAAAGGTACGACCAATATATCTATTTTTCAGTAAACCTTGTTCATTTGGAATTCCTGTTTGCTCAGAAAACCCTTTTGCTGCTTGTAATGAAGAATCAGGCACACCAATAACAATATCAGCATCTATATCCATTTCTTCAGCCAAGCGACGTCCTAATGCTTTACGAACATTGTAGATGGAATGTTTACGAAATTCTGAATCAGGACGTGCAAAGTAAACATATTCCATAGAACACATGCGATGATCAATATCTGGTGTATACGTATCGAAATCAATGTCATCTTCTCCAGAAAATGTAATAAGCTCTCCTGGTTCAATGTCACGAATATACTCTGCACCTATTGCCGTAAAAGCACATGTTTCACTTGCGACACAATAAGCACCATCCACTTTACCAAGCATTAATGGACGCACACCACGATTATCACGTGTTACAGCAAGTTGTTGTTCGTTTAAAATGACACAGCTAAACGCACCTTTTACTTGGTTTAATGCAGCTTTTTGATTACTTTTAATGTATTCTGATTTACCTTTAATTAAGAGATGCGCTAATACTTCAGAATCACTTGTAGTTTGAAAAATATCGCCTTCAGATTCGATGGCGCGACGAATTTGTCTTGCGTTTGTTAAATTTCCGTTATGTGCTAAACCTAAATCTCCACCTGAGTGTTTAAAAAGGAATGGTTGCACATTAGAGATGGCACTTGCGCCTGTTGTCGCATAACGCACATGACCAATTGCATGTTTATAACCTTGTAATGATTGAAGTTGTTCGTCTGTAATTGCTTCTGTTAATAGACCCATACCGCGTGCACCGAATAGTTGTTCACCATTCGAGCACACGATACCAGCACCTTCTTGACCACGGTGTTGCAAACTGTGCAACGCCATATAAGTCAAGTGTGCCGCATGAGGGTGGTTCCAGATCCCAAATATTCCGCATTCTTCATTTAGTCCACGGATGTCATACATGACTCAATTGCCCCTTCCCAATCTTGTGTAAGTTCAGATGTACGACGTTCTATAGTGTGTGATTGTCCAACAACTTTGAAATCATCCGTATCTGTGAATGTTCCAATTTTTTGTGCTTGTGGCATATCAAGAGACTGACCTTGTTTTACAGCAACAACATAGCGTCCTTGAGACTCACTAAATAATTGCGCATTTGTAATATCTAATGAAGCTTCTAAACCTAAACGGTAATAAGCACTCATGCGCGCTAACGTCATAAGTAAGCCACCTTTACCTACTGTTTGAACATGAGAAGCCACACCATTACGGATTGCTTGACGGATTGCTTCGCCTTTTTGTGCTTCTTCTGTTAAATCAACTGCTTCAACTTCATGATTCACATCGCCATATAATAGTTTTTCAATTTGGCTACCGCCGAAATGATCTTCTGTTTCACCTACAAGATATAATTCATCGCCTACGCTTGGTTGGAAATCTTTTAAGTAGTCCACATCTTCAATTAAACCAACCATGCCTACAACAGGTGTTGGGAAAATAGATGACGTACGCGTCTCGTTATATAAAGATACGTTTCCTGAAACAACCGGTGTTTCTAATGCTTCACATGCTTCTGCCATACCACGTGTTGAATCAATAAGTTGTTGATAAATATGTTTTTTCTCAGGTGAACCATAATTTAAGCAGTCAGTCATCGCTAATGGTTTTGCACCTACAGCAACTAGGTTACGATACGCTTCTGCTACGACCATTTTTCCACCTTCATATGGATCGTTAAATACATAACGTGCTTCCCCATCAATTGTAGAGGCAATGGCTTTATTCGTACCTTCTACACGTACTACAGAAGATTGTAAACCTGGTTTCACAATCGTATTCGCACCAACTTGCTGATCATATTGATCATATAAATAACGTTTAGACGCAATCGTTGGATGTGTTAATAAACGATCGAAAACATCTTCCACATCAATGCTATCGTAGTCATTAGCAGGTTTATCATGCTCTAAAGGTTCGCCTTCTAATACATACACTGGTGCTTCGTCTGCAAGGGGTTCAACTGGAATATCTGCAAACACTTCATCTTCATATGTTAAAACGAAGCGATCATTATCTGTAACTTCACCAATAACAGCACTATCTAATTCATGCTTTTCGAAAAGGTCTAAGAATTTTTGTTCTGTTCCTTTTTCAACGACAAGTAACATACGTTCTTGTGTTTCTGATAACATCATTTCGTATGGTGAAATACCATGTTCACGTACTGGTACTTTTTCTAATTGAAGGTGAATACCACTACCACCTTTGGCTGCCATTTCAGATGAAGATGATGTTAAGCCAGCAGCACCCATATCTTGAATGCCAACAAGTTCGTCATACGTAATCGCTTCAAGTGTAGCTTCCATTAATTTTTTACCAACAAATGGGTCACCAATTTGAACAGATGGTCGTTTATTTTCACTTTCTTCACTTAACTCTTCTGAAGCGAATGTTGCACCATGAATACCATCGCGACCTGTTTTTAATCCAACGTAAATAACAGAGTTGCCGGCACCTTTAGCTGTACCTTTTTGAATCATTTTATGATCAATAATACCTACACACATTGCATTAACAAGTGGGTTACCATCATAACGTTCATCAAATTCAATTTCCCCTGCTGTCGTTGGGATACCGATACAGTTACCGTAACCACCAATTCCAGCAACAACACCACGTAATAAACGACGATTAGTTTTTTCTGTAAGTTCACCGAAACGTAAACTGTTTAATAAGTTAATTGGGCGAGCACCAATTGATACAATGTCACGGATAATACCGCCTACACCTGTTGCTGCACCTTGATAAGGTTCAATAGCTGATGGATGGTTGTGAGATTCTACTTTGAAAACGACTGCTTGTTCATCGCCAATATCAACTACACCAGCCCCTTCACCTGGGCCCATTAAAATATGTTCACCTGTTGTAGGGAACTGCTTTAAGAATGGTTTAGAATGCTTATATGAACAATGTTCACTCCACATTACTGAGAATATACCAGTCTCTGTAAAGTTTGGATCGCGACCTAAAATTGATTTAACTTTATCAAATTCGTCATCACTTAATCCCATGTCTTGATATAACTTCTCTGCTTTGACCTCTTCTGCAGTCGGTTCTAAAAATTTAGGCATTTTGTTCCCTCCAACTTTTCACCATTGATTCAAATAATTTCACACCACTATCTGTACCAAGTAATGCTTCTAAAGCACGTTCTGGGTGTGGCATCATTCCACATACATTACCTTGCTCATTGACAATACCAGCGATATCATCGTGTGAGCCATTCGGGTTATCTTGGTATTTTAAAATAATTTGATTATTGTCTACCAAATTATTGTAAATTTCATCTGTACAATAATAATGACCTTCACCGTGTGCAACAGGATATACAACTTCCTCTTCTTCACCATATAAACTTGTAAATGGCGTTTGATTATTAACCACACGTAATCTTTCGTTTCGACTTACAAATAAATGTGAATCGTTATGAAGTAAGGCACCTGGTAGTAAACCTACCTCTGTTAAAATTTGAAATCCATTACATACGCCGAGTACAGGCTTACCTTCTTCAGCTAAGCGTTTAACCTCTTTAATGATTGGTGCAACACTTGCTACTGCACCTGAACGTAAATAGTCACCAAATGAGAAACCACCAGGGATTAACACACCGTCATATCCTTCTAATGATGTTTCTCTGTAATCAACGTAATCTGCTTCTACACCTGTTTTTACAGCTGCATTATACATATCTCGGTCACAGTTCGATCCTGGGAATCTAAGGACAGCAAACTTCATTTTATGCATTCTCCTTTTCATCCAAAACTTTATAACTGTATTCTTCAATCACAGTATTCACAAATAGTTTCTCACTTAATGTTGTGATTACATTATGCACCGCTTCATCAGTTGGCTCATCAATTGTCATATATAATACTTTACCTACGCGGATGTCATTCACTTGCTCATAACCTAAATCATGAACAGCTCTATTTAAAGCTTGTCCTTGAGTATCTAAAACTTGTGGTTGTAATGTAACGTGTAATTCGATAGTTTTCATAATTAAAGTGCCTCCAATTTATTTAAGAAAGTTTGGTATGTGTCTATTAAAGAACCTGTATCTTCTCGATAAACGTCTTTATCAAAATTTTCTTGTGTTTCTTTATCCCAAATACGACATGTATCAGGAGAAATTTCATCTGCTAATAAAATATTGCCATGTTGATCTTTACCAAATTCAATTTTGTAATCAACTAGTGTAAGTCCCATTTTATCCATTAATTGAACTAACACGTCATTAATACGTAGCGCATTATCTTTTAATGTTTGAATGTCTTCATCATTTGCAATGTGAAGTAATTTAACGTGGTCATCTGTAATTAAAGGATCATTTAAATCATCATTTTTGTAGAAGAATTCCACAAGTGGTTGATCAAAAACTTCACCTTTATCAAATCCTAAGCGCTTTGTAATTGAACCTGCCGCAACATTGCGCACAACAACTTCTAGTGGAATAATCTCAACTGATTTAACAAGTTGTTCAGTTTCTGATAATTGTTTAATAAAATGACTGTCTACACCAGCGTCTTTAATATTTTCAAAGATTTTAGACGTAATTTGATTGTTAAGACGTCCTTTACCTTCCATTTTATCTTTTTTAGCACCGTTTCCAGCAGTAACCTCATCTTTGTATTCAATTCTAAGTTCATCGTCTACATCTGTTGTATAAACGCGTTTTGCTTTACCTTCATAGAGTAAACTCATTTTAGTGTGCGCCCCTTTCAAATGTTTTCAACATCAATTGTTCAGTCTCATTCACATTGTCAGTTAATAATGTCATATGACCCATTTTTCTTTCTGGTTTACGTGTCGTTTTACCATAAATATGCACGTGCCATTCTGGATGCTCACTAAATGCATCTTCTAATAAATCTAAGTCTTTACCTAACAAATTCATCATAACTGCTGGTTTTAACAATTGAATTTGGCTTGGTAATGTTTGACCAGTAACTGCTAAAACGTGTGTATCAAATTGTGAAAAGTCACATGCTTCAATCGAATAGTGGCCAGAATTATGAGGTCTTGGTGCAATTTCATTAACATAAAGGGTTTGATCTTTATCAATAAAGAACTCTACCGTAAATGTACCTACAAAATGAATCGCGCGTGTAATTTTTTCTACCTCTTCACGCGCTTGTGATTCTAAATCACTTCTTGCTGGTACAATCGTTTTAAATAAAATTTGTTGTCGATGTTCATTTTCTTGTAATGGGAAAAAGACAGTTTGTTGATCTTTTCCGATTGTAACGGTTAACGAAACTTCTTTATCTAAATTTAAATATTGTTCAGCAACACATTCTTGTTCTGTGGCAAGCGTTTTGGCTTCTTCTAAATCGTCGGCTGACTTAACTAAAATTTGACCCTTACCATCATATCCACCAAAACGTGTTTTTAAGATAAATGGATAGCCAAGCTCAGTAATCACTGTATCTAAATCTGAAGCGTTACTTACTTGAATGAACGGTACCACTTTGGCACCCGCATTTTGTATTGTTGTTTTCTCTGTTAAGCGATCTTGTAATAGCTGAATCGCTTCATAACCTTGAGGGACGTTATACGTTTCTACAAGTGTCTTTAATTGCTCAGCCGCAATATTTTCAAACTCATATGTGATGACATCTGTTTGTTGACCTAATTGATGTAATGCTTCCATATCATCATAAGGCGCTTGAATGAATTGATGAGCTACATGCTGACACGGACATTCAGGATCCGGATCTAACACAATGACACGAAATCCCATTTTTTGAGCAGATTGTGCCATCATCTTTCCGAGTTGACCACCGCCGATAATCCCGATTGTTTGTCCAAACTTTAATTTATCGAAGTTCATCTTGCATAGCCTCCACTCTTTTAACTAATGATGCTTCATATGCTTCTAACTTTTCTTGAACCGTTTGATCTGTCATACCTACCATACGTGCTGCTAAAATGCCTGCATTTTTAGCACCTGATTTACCGATTGCAGTTGTTGCGACAGGAATTCCTCCTGGCATTTGAGCAATAGATAGTAATGAATCCATACCTTTTAAACTTTTAGATTCAATTGGTACGCCTATAACAGGTAACGTCGTCATTGAAGCGACCATGCCTGGTAAGTGCGCTGCGCCGCCTGCACCCGCAATAATAATAGAATAGCCATTTTTACGTGCATTCGTCGCAAATTCTACCATCAAATGAGGCGTACGATGAGCAGATACGACTTTCTTATCATACTCTACGCCTAATTCTTCTAACATTTGACAAGCTTCTCGCATCATATCCCAATCAGAAGAGCTTCCCATTATGACTGCTACTTTCACTATGAACACCCTTTCAAAAATTTGAAATTTCATGATTATAAGATGTATATTACAGGTATAGCATAACAAGTATACATGCTTTTTTCAATGTAAAAATCGAACTTTAAAACTGAATAACGCATTATATTTCGTATTTTGCTGAAAGAATGATACGATTTATAATGTACCATTCGTATTGTTCGATCTATTCAAAGGAGGATTTTTTAATGAGTGCAAAAATTTTAGACGGAAAACAAATCGCAAAAGATTATCGTCAAGGATTACAAGATGAGGTTGAAAAATTAAAAGAAAAAGGCTATACACCTAAACTTTCTGTAATTCTTGTTGGTAACGATGGTGCGAGTCAAAGTTATGTGCGTTCTAAGAAAAAGGCAGCAGAAAAAATTGGTATGATTTCAGAAGTTATTCATTTAGATGAAGAAACATCTGAAGAAAAAGTATTAAAAGAATTAGATCGCTTAAATAATGATGATAGTGTGAGTGGTATCCTTGTACAAGTACCTCTACCTAAACAAGTAGATGAACAAAAAGTATTAGATGCCATTGATCCAGATAAAGACGTAGATGGTTTCCACCCAATCAATATTGGTCGTTTATATTTAGATGAAGCAAAACTTATCCCATGTACACCTCTTGGCGTAATGGAATTACTTAAACATGCTGATATTGATTTAGAAGGTAAAAATGCCGTTGTAATTGGCCGCAGTCATATTGTTGGTCAACCGGTTGCTAAATTATTAATTCAACAAAATGCAACAGTGACTGTATTACATTCACGCAGTCAAAATGTGAGTGATCACATTAAAAATGCAGACGTTATCGTCAGTGCTGTAGGTCGTCCAGGTACGGTGACTAAAGACGACGTTAAAGAAGGCGCAGTAGTTATCGATGTGGGTAATACACCAGATGAAAATGGTAAACTTAAAGGCGATGTTGAATATGAAGATGTGAAAGAAATCGCTGGTGCAATTACACCTGTTCCTGGCGGTGTAGGCCCAATGACTATTACAATGGTATTAAATAATACACTGATCGCTGAAAAAATGAGACGTGGCTTAGAATAAACCACATCCATTCCAATGTCTTGTAGTTATAAAAAACGAACATTAGCCAATTCGTTTGGTTAATGTTCGTTTTTTATTTTCCTATAGAATACATACTATAAGGTCGCATTTTTCATTTTCTGTCCTAAAAAAAGAGTAGTAAAGAAATCGATTTGATTTCCGTACTACTCTCAATATAACGTTGGGACAAAACGGTTAAGATTTAAGCATAAGCGAACGCGATAAAGAACGAGTTCGTTTAGTTAGTCATTCTTACAAATGTGACGAAACACATTTGAACATTGATAATTCGTCAAATTTTAACAAATCGTGAACTTTTTGTCGAAATCTTGCTTTTTGGTACCGTTCATCAGTTTTCCAGGGCTTTACCGCTTTATCTCTTAACGCTCTATTTTAATATTTGATTAAACTTCTACACTTAAGCGAGGTACGAATGTTTCATAGTGAATACGTGAATCATCAACATTGAGAGATTCTAATTCTTTAATCATTGATTGTAAGAAAGGTGTACCACCGCAAATGTAAACTTCTGTATCATCAGTTAAATATGATTTCAGCTCATCCGCTTCTAAATAACCTTCTTTATCACGTGCATGCGTGTGAAGTGAAGCTGCTTCATGTTCATCAGTGATTGTTTGTAATGCTTTATCAAAAGCAGCATCATGTGAAGTTTTAGCAACATTAATAAATTGTGCTTTTGAACCATTATTTGCAGCTTTACGATACATTGAAACTAGAGGTGTGACCCCTACTCCAGAGCCTAAGAATAATTGTGGCTTATCGATGTTATGCACTTTAAATCCACCAACTGGCGCTGAAAGGTTAATCATATCGCCCTCTTTAAATTCATCATGTAAAACAGTCGATACTTCACCTTCGTGATTACCACTCACTTCACGACGTACACCAAATGTTAAATAATCTTTACCACCATCAACAATGGAATAGTGACGTTTAGCACGGTATGGTAATTTTTCACTTTCGATATCAACTGTAATATATTGACCTGCTTCGTACTGACTTAAATCATAGTCCTCTGATTTAACAGTAAATGATTTAATATCTTTTGTAATTTGCTCGATTTTTTCAATTTTGAAAGGTTTAAATCCTTCCCAAAGCATCGTCGCATAAATATCTTTTTCAATTGAAATAAATGCGTCAGCAATAATCTCATATGCTTTAGCCCATGTTTTAATGATTGGATGTGTTTCATCGATACCTACTACATCTTGAATGGCAGCAAGTAAGTTTTCACCTACAATTGGATAATGTTCTGCACGTACATCTAATGCACAGTGTTTATAACCAATTTCTTTAACGATTGGAACGATTGGTGTGAAATCATCAATATTGACTGCTGCAGCTAAAACAGATTGTGCTAAGGCTGTTGATTGAAAACCTTTCTTTTGGTTTGTTTGGTTGAACATGTTACGAAGTTCTGGATGTTGATTGAACATTCTGTTATAAAATTTTGAAGTAATCTCTGTCCCTTTTTCTTTTAATACTGGAACTGTGTCTAAAATAATTCCTTTTTCTTCTTGTGTTAACATAAAATCACTCCTGTATAGATATTACATTTTATCATCTTACAACTTAATCAAACGAAATCTCTTATCATTTAATCAAGTTATAAGATGATATTATTATTTAAACTTAAGATAGGTCTCTGGGATGATTTCATCTGAATCGGCCTCATTTATAATCATGAGTAATATTAGATGAAATGGAGGATCAAGCACGTTATGAAAAAGTTACTTCAATCCTTATCAGCAATTGGTGTCTCTGCCACATTAGTCTCACCTAATCTTAATGCTGAAGCTACAACAAACACCATTCCTTCTATTAAAGGCACTGACAATACTATTATACATATTGGACAGTCGTGTAATCCACTGGAAGGCGTTTCAGCTTACGATAAAGAAGATGGTGACCTAACAGACCAGATTAAAGTCAACGGTTTCGTTGATACGTCTAAACAAGGTAAATATCACCTTAATTATGAAGTTGTAGATTCTGACGGTGCTATTCAAACATCCTCAAGAACGATACAAGTTATTGATCCAACAACTTCTCATATTTAATCTATTTGCCCTTCAACTGTAATTCTAATAACGAGGACCACTATGTCCTATAAGGCTGGGACGCATACTTTGATACTCTGGACATCCATAGCCAGTCACCCAGCCTTGTCGCTTTAACACTATCGTTACAACGACTAACTTGTACCAATCTCAATCCCACCTTTAATGATACCCAATATGAATAACTATGCCTATTAGCACATTCCCTATAAACCGGATCGAAATTCCCCTCAAATGATCTAATCACCCTATTTAAATCTAATTTTTATACCCATTTTCTACATTAATGTACCAGTTTTAGACTTTTCACAAAATGTACACATAATTTTAAAATTTAACAAACCCTATGACACGCCTAGAGTCACAAGGGGTTTACTCTTAATATTTAAATAAAATTTTAAAATGGCACTTGTAAATATTACATATTATTTTAAAATTGATATAAGCCCTACAATTGTAGTATTAGGAGGTCAAAAAAAGTGTCAAAATTTAAGTCTATACTTCTAGCGCTTGGAACACTATTTTTACTTGCGGGCTGTTCTGACGTTGAAGTTCTTAATCCAAAAGGGCCAGTGGCAAACGATTCAAGATTTTTGATCATGTATTCAATTATCTTTATGGTTGTCATTGTTGTCGTCGTACTTATTCTGTTCGCTATATTCACTTATAAATATCGTTACACGAATACAAGTGAGTCAGGTAAAGTACATCACAGTGTTTTAATGGAGACAGTTTGGTTTGTCATCCCTGTAATTATTTTAATTGCATTAATGATTCCAACTGTTCGTTCATTGTACCTTTACGAAGAACCACCAAAAGCTGAGGATGATCCAATTGAGATCTATGCAGTAAGCGGTGGCTTTAAATGGTTCTTTGCGTATCCAGAAGAAAAAATTGAAACGGTTAATCACTTAACAATTCCAACAGACCGTCCAATCAATTTTAAACTTCAATCAATGGATACAATGACAAGTTTCTGGGTTCCACAACTTGGCGGTCAAAAATATGCAATGACTGGCATGACGATGGACTGGACTTTACAAGCAGATGATGAAGGAACATATCGTGGTCGTAACTCTAACTTCAATGGTGAAGGTTTCTCTCGCCAAACATTCAATGTGGATGCAGTAAGTCAGAGTGAATACGATGATTGGGTAAAAGATGCACAATCAAAACAAAAACTTGATCAAGACACATTTGATAAACAACTTTTACCTGTAACTCAAAATAGTGAGTTAACATTTAGTGGTACACATATGGACTTCGTCGATCCAGCTGGTGACCCTGAGTACATCTTCTATGCTTATGATCGTTTTAATTTCACACCTAAAGACCCTAACTTCTACGATCAATCAAAAGGTGTATTAGATAAACCAAATAAACCAGCTCGTAAACCTCAAGTGACAAATGCTAACTATGAACGTCATGGTATGGATTTAAACATTCTGAAAAATGATGAACCTTACGATAGTGAGTTCAAAAAATCAGAAGCACATGCTATGGACGAAATGGAAGCAATGCACGAAGGTTCTAAAGATGAAACACAAGAAGAACTTAAAAGTGGAGGTGGACATTAATGTTGGACTTTCCATGGAATGAGCTTTTAGTAAAAGGTAACTGGATGATTACCCTAGCTCAGATTTCAGCACCGTTCCTAGTGATTGCTGTTATCGCTGCGCTTACTTACTTTAAGCTCTGGGGATACTTATACAAGGAATGGTTCACATCAGTCGACCACAAAAAAATCGGATTTATGTACTTATTCTGTGCGGTCTTAATGTTTGTACGTGGTGGTATAGACGCACTCATGATCCGTTTTCAGTTGGCTGTACCAAACAACCCTTTCTTAGAATCACATCATTATAACGAAATTTTTACAACGCACGGTGTTATCATGATTATCTTCATGGCAATGCCACTTGTTATCGGTTTAATGAATATTATCATTCCTTTACAAATTGGTGCCCGTGACGTTGCATTCCCATTATTAAACAACATTAGTTTTTGGTTATTTGTAGCAGGTATGCTATTATTTAACCTTTCATTCATTATCGGTGGTTCACCTGCAGCAGGTTGGACAAACTACGCACCACTCGCTGGTGAATTTAGTCCTGGACCAGGTGTTAATTATTATTTAATCGCTATTCAAATCGCTGGACTTGGTACTCTAGCAACAGGTGTTAACTTCTTCGTAACAATCTTACGATTAAAAACACCAAGCATGAGATTTATGCAAATGCCAATGTTTGTTGTAACAACATTCATTACAATGTTAATCATTATCTTGGCATTCCCACCTCTAACAGTCGCATTAGCATTAATGACAACTGATAGAATCTTTGATACGGCATTTTTCACACTATCAAATGGTGGTATGCCAATGTTATGGGCAAACTTCTTCTGGGTATGGGGGCACCCTGAAGTATATATTCTTATCTTGCCTGCATTTGGTATTTATTCGGAAATTATTCCAACTTTTGCACGTAAACGCCTATTCGGCCATCAAAGCATGGTATGGGCAACAGCTGGTATTGCGTTCTTAAGTTTCTTAGTTTGGGTTCACCATTTCTACACAATGGGTAATGGTGCATTAGTTAACTCATTCTTCTCAATTACAACAATGTTAATCGCAGTACCAACCGGTGTTAAAATCTTTAACTGGTTATTTACGTTACACAAAGGTCGGATTACCTTTGAATCGCCAATGCTTTTCGCATTAGCATTTATACCAAACTTTGTTATTGGTGGTGTAACAGGTGTTATGTTAGCGATGGCATCTGCTGACTATCAATATCACAATACGTATTTCTTAGTATCACACTTCCACTATACAATTGTAGCGGGTGTAGTATTTGCTGCTTTTGCCGGAATGATTTTCTGGTATCCAAAAGCAATGGGATACAAACTCTTTGAAAAACCAAATAAATGGTTCTTCTGGATCTTTATGATTGGTTTTAACGTGACATTCTTACCACAATACATTTTAGGTCTTGATGGTATGCCACGTCGTTTATTCACTTATGTACCTGAAGATGGATGGTGGTTATTAAACTTCATCTCATCAATCGGTGCAGGATTAATGGCTCTCGGTTTCATTATCTTTGTAGGAAATATCGTGATCAGCCATATTAAAGCACCTCGTGAAGCTACTGGCGATAACTGGGGTGGCCTTGGTCGAGGTTTAGAGTGGTCAACTGCATCAGCAATTCCACCTAAATATAATTTCGCTATCACTCCTGATTGGGATGATATTGATTCATTTGTTGATATGAAAGCACAAGGTAGACATTACCTAGATAATCACAATTACGGTGACATCCACATGCCAAACAATTCACATATTGGTTTCTGGATGGGTATATTATTCCTAATTGGTGGTTTCTTCTTAGTATTTGAAACACTTCTACCTGCTATCCTTTCATTAGTTGGTATTTTCGCATTAATGATCTGGAGAAGTTTCCAACAAGATCATGGCTATCATATTCCTGCAAGTGAAGTTGCTGAAACTGAAGCACGGTTGAGAAAAGCACGTCAGGAAGAAAGGGAGGCAATGAACCATGAGTAATCAAGTTGATACAATTGATTCACGTACGCATGAAGGTAATGTAAATAAATTTGGTTTCTGGATCTTCCTTACAGCTGAATTTGCCCTTTTCGGTACGCTTTTCGCAGCATTATTAACATTGCAACATGGTGGCGGATACGGTGGCATGGAGACTACTGAATTATTCGAACTACCACTTGTACTAATAATGACATTCTTACTTTTAGCAAGTTCTTATACTTGTGGTATTGCGATTTATTACATGCGTAAAGAAAAGAAAAATTTATTCTTAGTATGGATGATCATTACTATTTTACTTGGTATTGGATTTATTGGATTTGAAATCTATGAGTTTTCACATTATGCAATGGAAGGTGCTAATCCAACAATTGGTTCTTATTGGTCTAGTTTCTTTATTCTATTAGGAACTCACGGTGCTCACGTATCCTTCGGTATCGTTTGGATAATTTGTTTATTAATTCAAGTTTTCATGCGTGGATTAAATAAATATAATGCACCTAAAATATTTATAGTAAGTTTATACTGGCACTTCCTAGATGTTGTATGGATCTTCATCTTCACTGCCGTATATATGATAGGGATGGTGTTTAGCGGATGAACACAATAGTTAAACATACAATTGGCTTTATTGCCTCAATCATATTAACGTTACTAGCCGTATTTGTAACTCTGTACACATCGATGGCATTAAATGTGAAAATCACCATTATTTTCGGTTTTGCATTTATCCAAGCCTTCTTACAACTTCTAATGTTCATGCATCTAACTGAAGGTAGAGATGGACGTGCGCAATTAGCGAAAGTTATATTTGCGATTATCATCACAATCATTATTGTTGTGGGAACTTATTGGGTAATGCAAGGTGGACATGGTGCTCACCTTTAATACCTTAAAAAACACTTGTGCATTCATTGCACAAGTGTTTTTCTTATATTACAGTACGATTATTAAGTTGAAAGGAGATTAATATGAATCCACGTCCAATTATTATTGATACTGATCCTGGCATTGATGATGCAGCTGCGATTGCCTTTGCTTTACACCACCCTGCTCTAGATGTTCGTTTAATCAGTACTGTTCATGGAAATGTAAATGTTCAACAGACGACAACAAATGCCTTAAAATTACTTACATTTTTTAATCAATCGACGCCAGTTGTACAAGGACAAGCAACACCTTTAGTCAGAAAAGCAATTCATGCTGAACATGTGCATGGTGATGATGGTTTAGCAGGTTTTAACTTTGCTTCTCCCTCTTTCGAACCATCCACTGAAAACGCCATACTTACCATGCGTAATACAATCGTATCGTCTACTCAACCCATCACACTCGTACCTATTGGTCCATTGACAAATATTGCACTGTTGCTTAGAACCTTTCCTGAAGTACAACAATCTATTGATTCTATCGTACTCATGGGAGGTAGTGTAGGTGCAGGAAATGTAACACCGTCAGCAGAATTTAATGTATATGTTGATCCTGAAGCAGCTCAAATTGTATTTAATAGTGGCATCCCTATTACGATGGTAGGTCTTGATGTGACTCGGAAAAGCAATCTTCCCTTCCCTTGTTTATCAGAAATCAAATCGATGAATCCTACGGGTAACATGCTTTATCATTTATTCAAACATTATCGTAATGAAGCTTTCCAAGATGGACTTAATATTTATGATGCCTACACAATGATGTATCTATGTTACCCTAACTTATTTCAAACTGAAGCAGCTCATGTGGAGGTTGAATTGTCACACCCTCAAAAAGTAGGTCGTACTTATGTCACATTTGAAAGTCAATATACCAATGCGACAATCGTAGAGCATATTGAAAGCGAAGATTTTGTTAATACATTTATGAAAATGTTAGCGTATTGTCCCTAAATAAAAAAATAGGAATGAGACCTATATCGTCTCACTCCTATTACACGTTTTAAATTAACGCTTGGCTTATTGATCTACAGTATTAACGTCACCAGATTGTGCATCAAGTTGTACTTCTTTTTCCATGTTTTGATCTAATAGTTCAATTTCATAAACAAATTGACCGTCATCATAATCTAGTGTCCATTGTTTTAAGTCACCAGAAGTTTCATCTTGTGCTTTTTGAACAGCTTCTTCAAATGGAATGGCATCATTATAGTTTAATGTTTGTTCTTGGTTATTATCGTCATCAATATCTTTTTCAGTATTAATGACTTTATTGTCAGAATCTGAAACTTTGATTTCACGTTCTTCATTACCATTAATTAAGTTAATTTCATATAACCATTGACCATTTTCTTGTTTATATTCAATACTAGTTACTTCACCATCAAATGATTTTAAAGCAGTGTTAACGGCTTGCTCTGGTTTTGTTTTAACATCATCTGTATTAGTAGTAGCTTGATTTGAATTTTGTTGTGAAGAATCAGCATTTTGATCGTCTTGATCGTCTCCGTCATTATCATTTTGATCATCTGCATCATCATTTACATCATCATCTGTAGTGTTATTTGAAGATGTTGACTGTTCTGTTTGATTATTATCATTTGAATTATTGTTATTTTGCGCATCGTCGTCATTACCACAAGCTGCTAATGCGATACCTGCTGCTAGCATTAATCCAAAGATTTTAAATTTCATATTTTATACCTCCAAAATTTACAAAAACTTTACAATATATTAATACCCGATTTACATAAAAATATCTAGTATTTATACGTTAAATTTTAAAAATCATTCGAAGGTTGTAGAACTCATCTTAATTGTGTATACATTTTTCCAATAAAATGCGCATCATACTCGAGTTGATTATAAACATCGAGTAATTTACTTTTTTCATTTTGCCAATTATAAATCTGTTTAGCTTGTTCTGTATTTTGTCGGCATTGTGCATATAATGCTTTATCAGTTAATAAACGATTAACTGCCTCTGCTATATTCATAGCGTCATGAGGATCGATTGCAATCCCTACTTCATTTTCATTGACGACACGCTCAATTTCTGGAAAGTTACTTGCTACAACTGGCACATGCGCCATAATATATTCAAATAATTTATTTGAACTTGCTGAATAGTGGTTGAAACAGATATTTTGTAATACTTGAAAGCCCAAATAAGCCTCTCTTGTAACACTTGGTAATTGTTGGAAAGGCACTTTATCTAGAAAGAAAATACGATGATGTTCTGGTGAAGCTTTAGCCTGTGCCTTTAATGATTCAGTTAACTTACCTGCTCCAATAAATACTAACACACCCTCTTTGATGTAAGGCATCGCTTCGATTAATTTCTCAAGACCTCTCCCCTGTTGTAAACCACCTTGGTAGAGTAAAATCTTCTCATCTTTATCGATTCCTAATTGCGCATGTAAATTAATCTTGTCGCGCTTATTGATATCATATAACTCTGAATAATTATATAATGTTTTTGGATAAAAACCATAAATCTCTTCATTATGTTTCGCTCGAGTATGATTTTCAACCATCATTTCATCTACAAACTTTAATAAAAACTTCTCAATACGTTTGATCTTTTTAGGATCGTATCCCGTACGATCAGATTGCACTTCATGACTATCATAAACAAGGGGTCTTGGTTTAAGACGTAATTTCGAACAAATGATACCTTGAGGCAACGTATTTAAGTCATTGGAATGATAAATATCAGGATTAATTAGATACCCTTTAACAATCATTCTGGCAATAATCGCACTATTAATAACCATTTTGCGCACTTTTCGTACTTTGATCGCTGCCGCACCTCCAATTAAGAAAAGAAGGTAACTACTCATAATCATAAAATGAACATAAAACAAACCAACCGCAACCGATAACGCAACGCCACCAATAACAAGTAAAAATCGCTTTCCATGATCTGAATACGCTTGTAACAACCAAGGGTAACGTTTCACGCGATGGACACGAAAACGTTCTTGAATTTTTTCATATGCTTTAATGGCAGGATTTTTAGGATCATTAATTGCAATTAAATCAACATCATACCCCGCTTCTGCTAAAGCAGTACATTCTCGATTAACACGCGCATCATTCGTAAAGTGATTCCAAACAAACATACCTACCTTTTTCATTAGGTGAAAAACCTCCTGTGTGTGAGTTTAAAAAATCCCTAATTGCCATAATATACTCACAAAAAATATAATAAATGATCCAAATAATGGAATAAAAGAAGTCCAATGTACTTTATCTATATCTGAACTTTCAATAGTGTCGCTACGTTCTTGTTGTAATCTCAACATTTTCTTTTTGTACGCTAATTGACCTTTTTTATCTCTCGCTTTAAACCCTCTGATAAGTGTATTATATCTTTTCACAACGTGATTTACTTCTCCATATTCGATCATTTCTCCATAATGAATCCAAATCGCTTTATCACACATATTTTTGATTTGTGCTGCAGAATGGGAAACGAAAAATATCGTTTTCCCTTCTTGTTGTAGTTCTTTCATTTTAGCAATACATTTATTAGCAAATGTTTCATCACCTACTGATAAAGCTTCATCTACTATTAAAACATCAGGATTAGTATGAATCGCAATTGAAAACCCTAAACGTGCCTTCATCCCACTTGAATAACTTTTAATTGGTTGTTTGATGAATTCGTCAAGTTCCGAAAAAGCAACAATATCTTGGTACACTTCATTAATTTCTTTTGAAGACATCCCATGCATTAAACACTTATATCGAATATTTTCTTCACCTGTAAAATCATTTTTTAAACCTGCAGATATCGCTATTAAAGAGGATTTTCCTTTAATATCCACTGTTCCTTTAGAAGGCATCAGTACTTCTGCTAAGATATTGGATAATGTGGATTTACCAGACCCATTTAATCCTATTAACCCTACTGAAACACCTTCTTCAACTTCAAAAGAAACATCATGTAATGCATAATATGGTTTGGGTTTATAAAAATATCCAAAAGATAACAGTGAAATGATTTTGTTAAACTTGCTATTATTTAAATCATATATTTTTGATACATTTTCTACTTTAACTTTATATGTCATCATTACACTTCCAATCTAAAAATCAAAAGCTAAGGCGAGAAACTGATTTTTTAATTTCATTAAATCCTTTACTATAATTATTGAAATCTGTCATGTGGGTTTTTAATATGCTATCATCCTGATCCATTATGCTTCCTGGTTCTGTAAAGGCCCATACCATTTTACCACTACCCTTATAATCACTTAGTTTTGATGGAACATATGGGTTAAGCGGTTTAATACCTATTGTATGAGCATCAAACAATAATAAACCATCAAATAAAGTGGTAATATTTAAAAATTCAAAATATCCTACAAGTGGACGCAAAATAATATATTCTTTAAAATCACTATTTTGATATAAACGTTTTACATGACTATTAATATTTGTAAAACAGTGTATTCTAAATTGTGTTTCACCGCTAGACTCTAAATACTTACACAATAATTCAATTTCATTAAATCCTCGTGTCGCATAAAAATTCCCAAAATAACCTAAGTTAATATAATCTGGTGAAACTTGATAATTTGAAATCACTTTTTTATAATCCGTTTTTAAAGGAATCGGATGTCTAGAAATTACTGCTCTATCTCTAATAGATTGTTTAATTCCCTCATCAAATCGCGCTATCATATATTCGAGTTGATGTTCATTGGTGAATATCAGTTCATCTGCATGAGAAAGTGCTAATAGCTCACAAACGTTAAATACGTTGTCATCAACAAGTGAAGATAAGTGATCATCTAATTGCCCTGTTACCTTATTGATATATTCTTCATCGGTAATGGGTGCATAACGTAAATCACTCGTCACTGTTGAATGTAATGGATCCGAAAATTCAGCTCTCCAATATATATTAGGATGTGCTTGTTTAATGTCAAAAGCTAAAAAGTGAGATTGTGGAAACATTGCTCTAGAATATAAATTTTTATAGTGTTTTGGATTATTCTCAAGCACTTCAAGTCCTTGTTCTACAAATCCACTAATACTTTCCCAACTAGAAAAAGCTTGTTTAGCTTCTAAAAGGTAATGCGTATCTACTAAATGTTCAGCCAATGCATTAAGTTTAGTGTCTTTTTTTCTTATTCTCGACATATTATTAGAAATAATATCCACTACTTCATTCTTATCTCTCACTCTTTTAGCCATTACGTTTCCACTCGTATCAATATATGGAGGGAAGCAGTAAGCAATCACTAATGTCTCTGCATCACCATCGTTAAGTAAATGATAGTTAAACTGATTGGTATTATTGATAATATATTCTTTGACTTCTACTTTTTGTGAACTGCTAAGTTGATTAATATAGTCTTTAATAGCTTTAATTAAACGGTTAACCTCATATTTATATTGAATTGTCGTATTTGATGATACTGTTTCAATATATGTGGCGTTAATAGTTTCTAAAGCGTCTGTTAAATCCTCTATTGATTGAATGTGATACCTTTTATCACTTTCAGTCTCTCCTATTTTCATATGAGAGATACCAATACTATGATTGCTTATCTCATCTATATAAACTTTAATAAATTGATTCACTCGATGATGGATGTTTAAATTTTTAATTAAAAATGATGGATATACTGTATTATTAGAATAATGATACACGACACTAGGTGACAATGCTTCTTTGTCTATATCATATGCTAATAGTAATTCTTCATGATATAACGTTATTACACAATGCGTGTAACGAATTTGCTTAATGACAAACTCGAATGATTCGTTAAAATCTCGGTCATCGAAATAATAAAATACATGGTCTTTATTTTTTAAATCACTATCCATAAATTGATATAGCATTTTAATGTCATTAAAAATAAGAATAAGTTGATCGTACTTTTCAAGTAATTGTTCTATTTTATTTAGTTCTAACTTTTTAATAAATAGAACATAAGTAACTCCTTTTAATAAATCTTGTGGTTGAAATGTATAGTTAGTATTCATTAACTCTTCAATAAAAGGATGCGTTTTCTTATATTCAGGTTGTTGCATTGCTTCAATTTGTTCTGGTGTCAATTCAATCTGATTCTCATTCATTTTTTCACCTTCTTTACAATCAACTTCACTAGTTTTCGTAAATTACGTTTGTTTACTCTTTTTTTATATGATGATATTTTTTCAATGCTATCAATTAAATGCTGATTCTCGATATATTTCTTTTTATATTTCCATGCACTTCTTTTAAACTTGTGTAATTCTCGAAATGCAAATTGCATCCGTTTATGTGTACGATGATATGTGGCATATAGCTCTTCATAATCTTGCTTTACTAATAAAAGCTCCTGTTTCAATTTTTGTTCGCTATATACTGGTACTTCTTTTTGACGTGACATTTCTTTTTTGATCATATCGATTAAGTAAGCATTTCTATTTTTATTTAATTGTTTTTGGCTGTATCCTAAAAATTCCGTAATCAAATAACCTTTATCAAAATAATAAATATTCATGATTCTATTCTGACTCATCGTATTTAAGATACTATAAAGTCGTTCGTCATTATTTTGAATCAATTTGAACGTCACTTTGATAATCGTCTCATTCTCTAATTCATTTAGAATATGCGTTACTTCTTCTACTAGTCCTTGTGAAATTTGACTTTCAAAAATAAAATGTACTTGTGCGATGTCTTTTGTATTGATATCCAAATTTTTAAATTGTACGTCGTTCTTTAATACATTATTTTTGTAGATAATGTATAATGTAGTTTGACTTTTAGATAAATTTCTCGAGATTATATATTCGTTCATCGTTTAATTTATCTCCCTTATTAATAGACTTTGATATTTTTATCCATAGCTACCTTTTGTTCATTGTTTTGCTTAACAAATGCTTTGACACGATATTTTCCTGGCTCTAAATTCAATCTAAAAACATTAGAATACTGATACATTAACTTTTCTTGAGCGATTGCATGTCCTTTTTGATAAACATATAGCGCATATGTCATTTGCTGGCCTGAACTACAAACAATAACATCTATCACACCTTCACTATTTTGTTCTGTTAAAATATCATCTATTTTTAACGTCGGTGGATTATTATCTAATAGTTCTGCAGTTTCAACCATAATATCTTCTAATTGTGCTTCAAGGTACTCATATGCTTTTTTATAATCAATATTTCCCATCAGTAATCACCTCAATCTCTTTGTTTATAACGATGTCTTTTCCTGTAATTTCCTGAATTGATGTTGCTGCTTTTCTGCTCATTTCTAAAAATTCATCTGGGTGTTTAATCAAATAATCAATATAAGTCACCATTTGTTCTACATTATTTCGTTCCGCTAAATAACCTGTAACACCGTGCGTAATGAAATCTGGAATACCACCGATTGCATTTGATATTGGTACAAGACCTGAACTCATCGCTTCATTTAATGAAACACCTTGTGAATCATGTCGACTTGGCCCTAAATATATTCCGTGTTTTGCATGGATGTCTGAAATTTCATGTTGTGGTACAAACATTTTATGCAAGTAGACGTTTTTTAACTTTTTAATTGGCTCCGTGATTTTTTCAAATAGTGGACCATCACCATAAATTGAAAACGTTAAATTTTTAAAATATCTTTTCTTTGAAAGTTCTTGTATCACACGTACGGTAAGATCGTTTGCGTAGTTTTTAGCTGTAAACGGTCGAATCGATAGAATATGAAATCTATCCTCTTTCGTTTTTTGTCTATAAGGGAAAAGGTTTTCATCTATAATATTAGGAATAATGTAATACTCTCTTGGTTCAACACCAACATATGGATCCACATAATACTCTTTTAACCCTTTAGACACATAGACAAATTGAACTTTCATATCAGTACGTTCCATTAAGTTTTTTAAAAATGCTTTTTGATAAGGATAATGCTCATCTTTTTTTCTTAGTTGTTCTTTTAACGCCTTAGCTGAAGATAGATAATTATAATAACGTGTGTACCAATTTTCCGCTTCAAATCCATGTAGCCAAACTACAATATTTGGTTTTCTATCTAATCTTTCGACAGCCTTAAACATTTTATGGTTAATAAAGTGGAACAGTAATTTATCATATTGAAAGTGTAAGAGATGATTATATAACTGAGCTTCATCCATATACATAATTTTAACACCATCATACATTTCATCTCTTTTAATTTTAGTTGTAAAAACGACTATTGTTATATTTAACCCTCGTGCTATATATTCTTTAACACGTCTATGGATAAATGCATTCGCGTAAATTTTATTTTGATTTGGATAGGCATTCGTTATAAGCAAATAGTCCATTATTACACCTCACTTTTTAATTTTTGAATTTCTTTTTTCAAACTTTCATCTTTAGGTCTATCAATATTTTTATATAATTGATAGATTTCTAAAAACCTTTTTATTGCAGCTTTATTTCTATAGTTATCTCTCTTTAATCGAGAAATATACCAATTTTTCATATAGTAGTTAAAACGATGTTGCATGTAGACTGATAACAAATGATGTTGTTTAAGAAATTGAAGACGTGCTTTTTCAATTAATAAATATTTTTCAAAGAAACTTTCCGAAATCGTATTAGTCATTGAATTTGTTACAGCTGCGTAATAAACATGAACAGTAGTATCAACCACTTTTACACATGTTGCATGATTCATGAGTTGTAAAAAATAGAGAGAATCTTGTCCCAAAGCACCGGGTACCATCTCAATATGATGTTGTGTGATTAACGATTTTTTTACGATTAAAGCTTGAATGCTGGCGGTTTTTAATTTCGTATCAATCAGCAATTGCTTAGTATGTTGTGTCGTGTTAGCTTGAGCTATCGTTGTAAAATAATGATAATAATTATGAATTTGTGTTTTCTCATTATCAACTTTCAACATATTGCCTACTACCATATCAATCGAGTTATCCGCTTTTATGGTTTCCAATAATTCGTTGATGCCATGGCCAATCCATTCATTATCTGGATCAAGGAATGTAATATATTCACACTTAGCATGTTTTACACCAACATTTCTTGGTACTGATGCACTGCCTGATGGTTGTTCGAGATGAATCAATCGAATATTTTCATACCTATCACTAAAAAACTCTAAAATATTCAATGTCTCTTGGTCAGTTGAACCATCATTAACTAAAATGATCTCAAAAGACTCAAAATCTTTATTTCGAATAATAGATCTTAAACATTTATGTTCTAAATGTTTGCCGTTATTATAAACTGGAATGATAACACTCAATTTTTTCTTGTCATGCTCACTTTTATTTATTGGATTAATAATATACGTCTTATCAAGGGAATAACCTTCCTGATACGCTTTTATACCTCTTTTGAATAGCGTCGTGTATTTAGAGTTATAATCTGTGACAAATTGATGTGTTTCATGGTTAATAGTGATAAAATCAACATCTGCATAAACAGTTGCTGAAATTAAATTTTCCAAATAATATCCATCATAATGATAATCATTAGACATATAGGTAAAGTACGGTGTGCTAACATGCTCTTGATTATGAACTATTTTAACCCTTTGATATGTTTGCTTTTTGATTTGTTTTAATACTTTTAAATCATTCTCCTCAACAATGATCGTAACATCAGGGTGATAAGACGCTGGCGTTTTAATATTTAAAAATTCAGCCACCGCTTGTAGCCACTTAAAATGATTGTGATCTAACATCATTTCTTGAATACCTAATGCACGCGCTCTTTGAAGTAGAAGATCGTCCAATTGAACTGTTTGCGCTACGTCATTTGAATCAAAAATAATTTGTATTTGGGGAAAATACATATTTATAAATGTATTGTAATTCGACAATAACAAGTTACCCATTGCTTGTAACTCAAATGCTCGATTTGCACACATACTATTTGAGTATTTAATTGTATTCAGATTGATAGCAAATGGATGCGTTTTATGCATCATCATCGTATCTTTATGTTCTAATGGCGCTGCGATATATTCTAAATATTTTGCAGGAAATTGGTATTTTGATTGATTTAACCACAAATTCCTATCAAATATAGTGAGGTCATTTGAACTTTCAATCACGCCATCAAATATTTGTTCAGCATCTTTATTACGTTCATCGTATTTCTCAATCCATGAGCCTGCAAATGCTATAGGTAGATGATGCAAGTTTTCCTTAATACCTATAGGATTATGTATCCTTGGATTAATAGGAAATTGTAAACAACTTACATTGGATAGTTTTAATTCATTTTTATATTTTTCTACATAACTAACTTCAGTTGTAATAACATTTCTAATTAATTTTGCATGTTCTTTAAATATTTCAAAGTTAACCGGATCTTCTTTGTTAAAAAATACAATGGGGATGTTTTTCTTTTGCAAAGTGTGCACAAATTGTTTTAATTCTTCAAACTTCTGACCATTCGTATTTGTGATACCTTGCCAATAACCATCAATTCCTCGCCATGTTGAAGCAATGATGACAAAGTCATATAACCCATCTTGACCATTTTCATTGATATACTGAAGATTACAAGCTCCTTCTAACGCATCATATAAAAAAGTATCAGCAATAATACCCACATGATAATCTAATAATAAATCTTTATTGATTTTAGCTGTTGGAATATTTTGCTGATACTTGTTAGATAAATCACCCTTCCCTACCTTATGAAATGTTTTAATATAATCTACATATTCTGATAAAAAGGATAGTTGATTAATTTGAAAACTTGCTTCTCCAGGATTGTTATCAATATTTTCTGCAATACTTTGTAAACTTTCTACTTCATCCTTATTTACTTTGATATTCGCAGTTGTCATCTGAAAAGGTTTAATATTTTTAGATAAAATATATTTTAAACGTTTTAAATTCATTAGCGTGACTCCCATACCTTCACTTGAATTTTGCCTAGTTTTGACTGTCTTAATTTAAGATAGCGTGTTAATATTGTTTCTTTTTCTTGAATTACCTGTTCTAATTTTTTTCGCTGATTAATGTTATCTCCTATCAACTTCTTCATCGACAGAAAATGTTTATCACGTTGCAATTCGTTTAATATTTTCAAATGATTTGCCAGTAATTCAAATGGATTACTAACGTGTGTCTCAGTAGAAACGTTTAACCTACCATCAAACTTAAACCATTGCCCATCTATGCAATAGTATAATGAATTGACTTGTTTCTTTAAATCGTACTCAGAAAATAACATTGGAATAACGCTTTGCTTATCAGTATAGACTATTTGATCAGCATAGCTTAAAGCTAATTTTTCACCTTCATCATATTCAAATTGTACTTCAAAGATTAAATGTTCATTTTTTCGTAAGATATGTGCGACTGTTAATTCTTTATCTTCATATAGTGCCAACTTATCTCGTTCGAAAGTTACAAACATACATTCGAAATTAGTCGTATTTAAAAATAATTGATAGTCCATATCATGAATTACCTCTTAATACTTTAGTTAATTTTTTAATATTTTCTTCCCAAATAAAGTTTTTGTCTCTCATTACTTGAGCGTTATCAATTAACTCTTGAAGGTCATTAGGATTGTTTTTCAACTTCAAAATAAACTGAACAATCTCTTCTGTAGTGGCATTTTCTTTTGAGTATCCAACCTTATTGTCATTAATCAGATCTCCTGTAATACCACCTAAATTAGAAACTATAGGGGTATTACAACATATACTATCTACTACCTTACCTGGCATTACATTCATAAATGTATGCGTTGTTTTTAAAATAGATAAAGATACATGATGTTTAGCAATGTAAGATAGACAATGATGCCTATCCATTGGTGGAATAAGATGTACATATTTTAATTGTTCATTTCTAACAACTTGTCGAAATAAATCAGCATGGACACCATAAACAATAGCAGTAAAGTGCACTTCTTTTTCATTTAGCATTCGTGCAATCTCTATTAATTGCTCAACATTTTGGGCATAACCTATATTCCCAGTATATATTACTGAAAATTCATCTAATTTTTCAGCAGAGATACTTTCTTCTTTTGAAAATGCGTTTGGCAAATAAATAAAGTTTTTGTCTTCTTTTAACAATTTATTAATATGTAAACCAAAGAATGGATTGTTAATGATAATTTCATCTGCTTGTTTATACATATGCTTTTCAAGCCATTTTAGCCAAGGAGATAAAAGTTTAAATTTATTTTTAGTTAGTTCTAAAAAACTATCTGGCCATAAATCTCTTATCTCTAAAAAGTACTTAGCTTTCTTATTATTTTTAAAAAATAGCGTTGCCCATGCTAAGAATATATTCGGACTGGTTACTATAATATTTTTAAAGTGATTTGTTTGCTTTAGATAAAACCTTAGTTTAATCATTAGTTCAATATAATATAATAAGCGATATACTAAGTTCGGGTGTTGCTTATTAAATCTCATTTTAATACGATGGATTCTATGATTTTCTAGTTTATTTAGATAAGGATCGTTATAATATTGTTTTGACTTAAATAGTTCTTTATTCGGATAGGAGGGCTCAGTTGTAACTATAAAAGGATGAAGTCCAACTTTATCTAATTGCTCAAACATTTTTTTCATACGGTTAGCAGCTGAACCTAATTCAGGATAAAAATTTTGACTGATTAATAAAATGCTTCCTTTCATAAAATCCTCTTTTCTATAAGAAATCTAATAATCGATTTTTAAATCTTTGATGAACCAAGGCACCTAACACTAAAACGAATAAAGTAAATGCCCAATAATAAATGTGATCTGATACAGTACCATATAACACAGGCGAATGGTGTACAAATACACTTCGATATATTTCTACTAAATAAGTGAATGGGTTTAAGCTCGCAATTTTTAGTAATACCGGTTGCACTGATTGAAGATCCCAAAAAATAGGTGTCATAAAGAAACCTAAACGTAATATATTTTGTAGTAAATTTTTGGTATCTCTAATTACAATCACTAAGGAACTCATTAATAGTGAAATGCCAAATATAGCTGGAAATGCTGCAATAACAAAATAAATAAATAAAAAGTATTTCCATATAGGTACGTATCCATTCACTAATGAAACAATGAACAATATGCTCGTCATAAAAAGTAAATTAAATAATGTATTCGTAAACGAAATCGACAACAGGACAGAAGACGGGAATTTCATTTTAGTTACGAGACCTAAATTAGACTGGATAGCATTAGCGCCTTGGTTAATACTTTGTGAAATAAACAACCAAGGAAATAAACCAGATATTAAATGAACAATAAATGGGACGCCTTCAACAAGTCGATCTCCGCCTCCTCTTAGACCTAAACCAAAGATCAGGTAGTATACACCTACCTGCATCATTGGTTGAAGTATATTCCAGAAAACACCTAAATAATGATTGGAATACTGACTTTTCATGTTATATACAGCAAGTTGTAAAATTGTTTGCCAATTAGTCGCTTGTTCTTTAAAAACAGTAATTAAAGCTCTCACATTATAACCTACTATCTAAATAAATTTCTTACTCATTATCAAATTCATAAAGGTTACCATAATTATAATATTTTACATTTTCGAAGTGGTTAGGAACGACATTTTTAGTATCAAAAATGATTGGATTTTGCATTGTTTTGAAATCATCATCTGTTAATGTTTTAAATTCTGAATGATCACTTAATACTAACACAAGAGATGATCCATCGACTGCTTTATTGATATCTTTCTCCACAAAGTCAAGTTCCACATGAGGATCGTAAGCTACCACTTCTAATTGGTTTTCTTGACGTAATAATTCATAAATATCAAATGCAGGCGATTCACGAATGTCATCTACGTCCCCTTTATATGTTAACCCAAATACGGTTACTTTATGTGCATTTAAATCTTTAAGGATGTTTTTAGTTTTCTCTACAACATATTCAGGCATTGAACGGTTAACGCGACGACCTATTTGAATCAATGGAGAATGCTCTGGATCTTTTGCAATGATAAAGTAAGGGTCTACTGCTAAACAGTGTCCACCTACACCTGGTCCAGGTAAATGAATATTTACACGTGGATGTTTATTCGCCATATCAATAACATCCAATACATTAATGTTAAGATTATTGCTAATTTTAGCAATTTCATTAGCAAGCGCAATATTAAGATCACGATATGTGTTCTCCATTAACTTACTCATTTCAGCTGTACGTGCATTAGTTTCAATCATTTCACCTTTCACAAAAGTGCTATATACACGTTTACCCGCTTCGATACAAGCTGGTGTCACACCACCGATGATTCGATTATTATAAATTAATTCTTCTAAAATTTTACCTGGTAATACACGCTCAGGGCAATGCACTAAATAGATGTCTTCACCTACTGTAAACCCTTGAGATTCAATATATGGTTTAACATGATCATCCATAGTGCGAGGTGCGATTGTTGACTCTACAATCACTGTATTACCTTTCTTTAAATAAGGGATAATGTTTTTAACAGCTGACATGACGATTGAAATATCGCATGACTCATATTCATCGTCATTGTTTGGAGTTGGTACTGAAATAATAAAAGCGTCTGCTTCTGCAGGTTCCAACGCTGCTGTGAAGTTACCTGTTTTTAACACTTCTTCGTACATTTCTTGAAGGCCTGGTTCTTCGATATGTATTTGGCCGTTATTTAAACGTTCTACCGCTTTTTCGTTAACATCTACACCACGTACTTCAACGCCGTGCTTTGCAAACATAATTGATGTTGGTAACCCAATATAACCTAAACCTACCGTTGTTAATTTCACTTTAATTACACCCTTTACTTAATTATAGTATCTTTCTTAATTAAAATTCTAAATATTAGAAGACCTTTGTAATTTAATTGTTAAGCCTACATTAAGTTTTAAGTAAATCTATATAAATTTCAATCAAAAATCGCCTTTTAAGCCCATATTTACGCTATTTTTAACTCAAAATGACATTGACTTAACACTCTTTACAAAACATTAATATTTGCGATGTGCCTTCCAAATATCATTTCATAAAAAAAGAGGTTGAGTCATTCTAAATTTTGCTTAGTAAACAAGTGTAAGAATCCATCTCAACCTCTTATATAATTGAAGCGATAAAACGATGTATTCATATAGGCAAAGTCTTCCTAAATTTATAATAGACCAAAATCATCTAGTTCGCAACAATCTATATATTTAAATACTGTTTATCAAAAGATGTGATAAGTGCATCAAAGTCGTCTACATTTAACGAAAAGTAAACTTTTATTTTAGGTTCGGTACCAGAAGGTCGTAATGCGATAAATCCTTCATCAAAGGTAAATCTCAATACATCCGCTTTAGGTAAATCTAACGGACGAGAAGCACCTTCACTTATATCCACTACTTTTTGATTTAAATAATCTTCTTTCGTCTTAATCTCAAGCCCTAATAGCGTGTCATTTACTTCATTTCTGAAATAGCTCATAATGTGATTAATATGATCGCGGCCTGCTTTTCCTTCAAATGTCGGTGATAACGTTTTATCTTGATAATGACCCACTTGTTGATAAATATCATCCAACACATCTTTAAATGTCAGTCCGTTTTGACTTAAACGTTGCTTATACTGCACAAGTAATGGGATAAATTGAATAGCATCCTTATCTCGAGATAAATCTTTAACTAAATAGCCATGACTCTCTTCATATGCTAAAACAAGCTGTGCATTACTTGATTCACGTTCTTTAAGTTGTTCTGAAATATATTTAAATCCAGTTAAAACGTTTACTACTTCGATATCTAAGTTTTGTGCTAATGCTTCACCTAGGGCACCGGTAACGATAGATTTCACCATGTAACTTTGATCTGCTACTTCTAAAAGCTCTTGATATCTTAACTTCATTAAAATTAAACCTATTTCATTACCAGTGAAATAACGTGTTGTATTGTCCTCATAACGTTCAACAAAGCCAAACCGATCGGCATCAGGATCTGTGGCAATCATTAATGATGCATTTTCTTGTTCAGCTAAGCGTTTACTGTAATCAAAAGCCGCTTCTTCTTCTGGATTTGCACTTTTTACAGTAGGAAAACGACCATCTGGGGTAGATTGTTCTATTTCGATAACATAATTTGTAAATCCTAAATCTTCTAAGAGCGTAGCACCTAAAGGTAAGCTTGTACCATGCAAACTTGTTAAGACAACCTTTTCACCTGTATCCTCTATAGGACCTACTAATGCATAAATGCCCTCTTTATACGCTTTTGTCACCGATTCATCTAACACTTCAATCAAATGATGCGATGTCAAATCATGTATGTCATCTACTTGAATCGTTAATGGATTGTCAATTTGATTAATATAGCTACTTAATACTTCTGACGGCTCTGGTAGTAACTGCCCACCATCCGAACCATAGACTTTAATACCATTGTAATGACTTGGGTTGTGACTTGCTGTAATCATCACACCAGCGTCTGCCTTTAAATAGCGCACTGCAAATGATAATTCAGGTGTGGATTTGTAACCATCTGATAAAATCGCATGTACACCATTAGTGGCTAAGACTAAAGCAATCTCATTTGCAAACGCTTCTGATAAAAATCGTGTGTCATAGTGAATGACAACAGTAGGCTCATTGATTTCTGATTTTAAATAACGTGCTAAACCTAACGCCACTTTTCGTACCGTAAATTTATTCAGACGCCCCGGCCCTAACCCAAACGTACTACGAATACCTGCTGTGCCAAACTCCAATACTTCTTCAAATGCTGCTTTACGTTCAGCTTCTGTTTGTTCTTCATAAAATGGCTTCACTAAACTCTCTTCTAAATAGGCTTGCCATTCCTTTTCCATTTTTACACCTTCTTTTTTGATAAGTTCAATCATACCTTTATGTTGATCAATATATCGTTTGTCATACTTTATTATACACTAAACTTTTCGCACAAACACATTTGCGTATCCATACTTATTTAGTCAATTGATTGAAATCATGCTTTTATTTGCTTACAATAGATAATCATATGTAAAAAAATACATTTAGGAGCAAATGATAATGAATAAGGCATTTAAATTTTTACTCTATTTACTTTCACTAACGCTCATCATTGTTCCTGCAATTTATGTATATATTTTATTTAATTCGTCAAAATCTGCCTTTAATCAATCGTTTTCAAATTCTGAGCAACGTAATTCGTCCTTAAGAGAAGCAAAAGTTAATGCTTCCAAAGATCCAGTATCTATTTTATTTTTAGGAATTGATGATAGTGAATCACGACGAGAAAATGGACAAAGTATTGAAAACTCTCGTACCGACGCAATGATATTATCAACTTTAAATCCTGATAAGAAAAAGATTCGTTTACTTAGTATTCCTAGGGACACATTAAGCTTTATTCCAGAAGTGGGCTATTATGATAAAATCACACACGCTCACGTTCATGGCGGCCCAAATGCCTCTATGGAAAGTGTTGAAGCAACACTTAATGTCCCTGTTGACTACTATGTGCGTATTAATATGGAAGCATTTGCTGATGCCGTTAATGAATTAGGTGGCATCGAATACAATGTACCTTATGATTTAAACGAACCGAATACAATGGATAAAGGAAGAATCATTCTTAAAAAAGGGAAACAACAACTGAATGGAGACGAAGTTTTAGCGCTTGCTAGAACACGAAAACAAGATTCAGATTTAGCACGTGGCCAACGACAAATGGATATTCTTAAAGCATTATTCCAAAAAGCTCAAAAGACAGATTCCCTAAATAAAATTGATGATATTATTGAAATTGTAGGAGATAATGCTAAGCACAATTTATCTTTTAAAGAAATTCAAGGTTTGGCATTGACATATTTAGCTAATGATGTGGAAATCGAGTCACAACAATTAGCTGGAGATAATGAGCTATTAGATGGAATTTATTATATTAACCCTGATATAGAAGATATTTTAAAAACATCTAATGTATTACGTCGAGATTTAGATTTACCAGAAATTGACAATTCTGATGAATTATTAGACCAACGTGTTGTTAACATGTTCGGTGAAATCCCACCACTCTATGAAATACCTGAAACGTTACTAGATAACAACATACAATCTAATAATGATGAAGAAAATAATGAAGACACAGGTTATAATGAAACAACTCAGGACAATCAACAAGATAACTTTAATGACGGACAAGACCCAGCATCTCAAGGTGATCAAGTACCACAAGATAATCAACAACCTGGCGTTAACAATCAGCCGAATGCGAATCAACCTGCTAATAACGATGCTGCCTTTTATTAAACTATAAAGGAGATGAAAACCATGGCACCTCTTCAAGATAAGCTTAAACGTATCAATGGGATGTTTACGATGCTTGAACAACAAATCATTCATAGTAAAGATTTTGCACATTTTCGTAGCGAATTATTTTATGTAAATCATCAACATCGTGAAAATTATGAAGCATTACTCCTTTATTACAACGATAGCATGTCAAATCCAGTATTAAATGGAGCATGTTACATTGTAGCCTTACCTGAAATATTTGACGCAATAGACGTCTTCAAATCACCACTTCCCTTCTCATGGGTTTATGATAAAAATGGACTAACACCAGAAATGCAAAAGCTTAGCGTACCTATTCAATATCTCGTCGCAGCCGCCCTTGAAGTCACAAACGTAAACATCTTCACACCATCAGGCTACGCAATGGGTATGAACAACTGGAACCTCGTCCAAATGAAAATATTCTGGCAATACACCGCCATCATCAGACAAAACGCTAATTAAAACAAAGTGCGGAGTGCTGCGGTCAAAACTCGAGCAAAATCGAGCGTCGAACTCAAACCGGTTTTTGGTTTTAGTGAGGCGTCTCATTTTGTTGAGAGTTTTGCAGCACGGAGCCGGATTAAAACAAAGTGCGGAAGAAAGCGTTTAGAAATTGAGCAGAATCAAGCAAGAAGCGAAGATTGTTCTTTAATCTTTGCGCCTTGCGTAGTTCTGTTGAAATTTCTGCTTTCTGGAGCCGGATTAAAACAAAGTGCGGGTGCTTACGAACACTTCGAACATAAGTGAGAGAGTGTCCGTTATGCATGTGAACGAAAGTGAGCAAGTGAGATAGTGTCCGTTATGCATGCGAACGAAAGTGAGCAGGCGAACATTTCTTTAAGAGCAAAATCGCCCAGGAAGCATCAACTGGTTTTAAAATGATGCGCAATACTATAATCATTTTTTAGAGTGAGTGAATGTGTTGAATCACTAACATATTCATTCACTCTTTTTAATCATATCAATTTGGGGAGTGAATATAATGTTTAAAGCTGGAAACGATACAAAGTTATATCATGATGCACTAACAATTCGAAAAGAGGTTTTTATCGAAGAACAAGGGGTACCAAAAGACTTAGAAATAGATCAATATGAGCAAACGTGTCAATATATCGTAGCCTATAACAACCATACCCCTATTGCGACAGCTCGTTATCGCGAAGTAGATGGTTGTGTTAAAGTAGAACGGGTCGCTGTGGTTCGGTCAGTACGTGGCCAGCACGTAGGTCATCATTTAATGGAAGCTTTAGAAAAAGATGCACTTTCAAAAGGGTATCGTTGCTTCAAACTAGGTGCTCAAGTTCAGGCAATTCCGTTTTACGAAAAATTAGGTTATCAAACTTATGGTGATCGCTTCATGGATGCCGGTATCCCTCATTATCATATGTATAAATCTATCTTAGAATAGAATGAAAACATTTCAATCATTAATATAATCCGGTTTCAAGTAATTTACTTACATGTTAATTGCTTAAATTTGAACTTTTACTTTAAGAATGTATTCAAAAATACTTTTCAAAGATGTTACAACTTTGAAAAATATTATTTTAACATCGTTTCACAAGTGCAATGACAACCTTTAAAGTGTATATTGATACTATCTTTTGGGATTAAACGGCGAACGATTATTAAAGTTAAATTACAATCTAATTAAAAAACACAAATTTGATTCCACAACGATTATAATATTATTAATCAACTTTATAACTTGAATTAAAGGAGTAATGAAATGGTGAAAAAAATTGGTTATAAAACGTCTTCTATTATCGCTTTAACAATTGCTGGAGCTGGTATTTCAGCACACCACGCAGATGCTGCGGAAACACAAAATACGAGCGAAGAAACACCACAAAATGTTTTAAATGACGAAGTATCTTTACAACAAGCTGAATCAGCTAAAGATGAAATGTCTTCTTCTCAACAAGGTATTGTATATACACAACGCTACACTGATCCTTCATCAGTCAATGTTGAAGAAACACAAATGCCTACAAATACTGATGAGACACAAGCACAAGATTCTGAAACTAACTTCGACGAAACAAACACTCAAGAGAATACACAAGACTTTAATGTCAATGAAACTGAAGCTACATATTCAAACAATGAAAGTGAAACGGATAACTCAGCAATTCCATCAAATGAAATTGATTCACATAACGATGCTCAAGTCTCAGAAGAAGAATATAATACTCCTGAAACGCCATTAGCAGAAAATAACGATACAACGTCTAATACAACAAATGAAGATGAGACTCAAACTACAACTGAAACTGAAAGTACTCATTCGAATGAAGCTCAAGATACAACAATTTCTGATGCTTTCTATAGTGCAAATGAGACAACTGAAACTCAAAATAATGAGACAAACTCAACTGTAGAGGAAGCTAACAACAGCACTCAATCATTCGATGCTACTTATTCAGCTGAAAATGTAGAAGAAACTGACTCACAAAATACAAATGCTGGGGATTCAGTTAATAATGACTATGTGAACACAACTCACGATAGTGAAACAACAAATCAAGAGTCTTCTCTTACAACAAATGATGTTAACGAAAATACTACAAATTCAAATGAAACTGTAGATGCACCATCAGTACAACAAACAACTGAGCAAAATAGTACAGAACAAATGCAACCAGCTAACATGACCTTACCAAAAACTGATGAAGAGAATGCACGTACGACAGGCTCAGTAAATACAGAAGAGGCTCAAGCTACAACTCGAGAAGAGGAGACAGAAACTGCAGATTCAATAGATATGTCTGCTAATACGTCTACATTCCGTTCAGCTGTAGCACCAACGCCTTATTCAATGACTGCTGATGAAGAATTACCAGCATATCAACCACAAGTTAATTCATCTATTAACGATTATATTCGTAATCAAGACTATTCAGTCCCAACTTACGAAGAAGATTTTACAAGCTATTTCCCTAAATATGGTTATCGTAATGGCGTAGGTAATCCAGAAGGTATCATTGTACATGATACTGCTAATGATAGTTCTAATATCGATGGCGAAATCAATTTCATGAAAAACAACTACCAAAGTGCTTTTGTTCATGGATTTATTGATGGCAACCGTATTATTGAAACTCAACCTACTGACTACCTTGCTTGGGGTGCAGGTCCAATAGCAAATGATCGTTTTATTCATATTGAATTAGTACATGAGCATGACTATGACTCATTTGCACGTCAAATGAATAACATGGCTGACTATGCTGCGACAAATTTACAGTATTACGGTTTAGAGCCTGATAGTGCTGAAAACGATGGCCGTGGTACAGTTTGGACACACAATGCTGTATCTCAATGGTTAGGTGGTACAGACCATGCTGACCCTCATGGTTATTTAAACCAACATGGTTATTCTTATAATGAACTTTATGACTTAATTAATGAAAAATATCAAGTTAAAATGGGCTATGCTTCCCCTGCTAATGGTACAAGCAGCACTTCAAATACTGCTGGTAGTACATCAAACACTGCTGGAGGCGGCGGTGGCGGTGGTAGTACGACTACTTCCCCATCAACTTCAACAAGTACTACAACAAGCCCTACAACAAGTCAACTTAAAGTGACAAACGATACAGGTGTAGGACGTATTAATTCTACAAATGATGGTCTGTACGCATCTGTTTATGACAAAACAAGTAAGACAACAAATTTAACTGATCAAACATTAAGTACATCTAAAAAAGCTAAATTAGGTGACCAAGAATTTTACCTTGTATCTGATTATTTAACTGGTAAAAACATTGGTTGGGTTAAAAATTCAGATGTTGATTATCGTACAAGCACACCTGCAACACAAATTGATAAAACATACACGATCCCAGGTGGTACGACACTATACAAAGTACCATGGGGCACATCACAACAAAAAGCAGGCAAAGTATCAGGTAGTGGTGCTCAAATCTTTAAAGCATCTCAACAACGCAAAGTTGGTAACGCAACATACATCTATGGTAAAGCAAATGATTTATCTGGTTGGGTTAACCAAAGTAAATTATCAGAACCATCTGCTTCAACATTAGTAACGCAACCTGTATCTGAAATTGGTCAAGTACTGCCAACTACAACAGGTGCAAGAACAAGCGTTTACGATAAAGAAGGTAAAAATGCAGCTAAATATAGTGATAAAACTTATAAAATTTCAAAAGAAGCTTCTTTAAATAACCAAAACTTTGTCTTATTAAATGATGCGAAGAGCCCTATCGGTTGGTTTAACGCAGATGAAGTAGATATTAATTCTCTTGGTAAAGAAGAAGCTGTCAACCAATCTTATATCGTTAATACTGATAATGGTGGTTTATACGCTATTCCATGGGGTACATCTCAACAACGCATTGATGATTTACAAGACCTTTCAGACCCAACATTTAATGCAACTAAACAAGTTAAAGTTGGCGATATGACTTACTTATTTGGTAATGTAAATCAAAAAACTGGTTGGATTAATAACAAAGATTTATCACCTAATGATACTAAGGCAAATGACGAAACAATTAAACTTGACGATTCAACTACATTAAAAACAGCCACAACATCAGAAGATGCTGACACGTTAAAAGACCAAGATTATTTCGTTACAAATAAAGATGGTTCTTATTATGATAAACCAAACGGTAAGATCTTAGGTTCATTAGCTAATTACTATGAACAACCATTTACAATTGAAAAAACATTAATTACAGATGGTATCACTTGGTATTATGGTCATTTTGATGATGGTTTTTATGCTTGGTTAAAAGCTAGTGATTTACGTCAATCAATTGTCCATTACTACACTTCTCCTTTCACATTAGAGGAGTCATTAGATAAACAATATGATTTAAATCCAAAACCTCAAGTGCAACACACAGCAGGTACTTGGGAAGATGCAACACGTGAAGAAACACGCAATGCTATGGATACAACACAAATTGAAAATGATCCAACACAAAAATATCAATTTTTAAAATTAGACCAATCTCAAGGTTTAAGTGCGGATCAATTAAATAAACTTTTAGATAATCAAGGTATTTTAGCTGGACAAGGCGAAGCATTCCAAACGGCTTCTGCTGAAAATAATATCAACGAAATTTATCTTATTTCACATGCCCTTTTAGAAACAGGTAATGGTACATCTCAGTTATCTAATGGTGGTTATGTAGATGACAATGATAATATCGTTACAGATGATGATTCTAAGAAGTTTTATAATATGTTTGGTATTGGAGCAATTGATCAAGATGCGGTACTTAATGGCTTTAAAACTGCAGAACAATATGGTTGGGATTCAGTAAGTAAAGCCATTATTGGTGGTGCCCAATTCATTAGAGATAGATATATTGATTTAGGTCAAAATACACTCTATCGCATGAGATGGAATCCATCACACCCAGCAACACATCAATATGCGACTGATATCAACTGGGCAAGTCACAATGCAACACGCTTAAAAGGTTTCTACGATGCAATCGGTGAAAGTGGTAAATATTTCGATATTGACCAATATAAAATATAAAAATTGAAGAACAGAGCTTGCTTAATGTAAGCTCTGTTTCTTTATATTACATAAAATTACTAACAGTATACCACCTGTTTTACACACAATGATTCACCCGTTTTTCTCTCTTTTTGAGTATGTTTTTCGTTGCATTTTGCCTGCTTTTTATACTACATTTATTCTAACTACATAAAAGGAGTTATAAGGATGCAGACGACAAAAAGAGATGCATTTTTTGATAATGCAAGAGCTGGATTAATATTTCTCGTTGTTTTTGGTCACCTTATTAGACCATATGTCGAAACTAGTCAATTTATTAATGCGCTATACTTATTAATTTATAGTTTTCATATGCCAGCATTTATACTGATTTCTGGTTATTTTTCACATAATGTAGGCCGTGCAGGTTATATTGAAAAAGTAGGACGAAAGTTATTAGGTCCATATCTTATCTTTTTTGCTTTTTTCTCAATCTATTACTTCATTACTGGTAAAAACAGCTCATTAGACTTAGATCCATTCAATCCTGTCTTTGCATTATGGTTTTTACTATCTTTATTCTTTTTTAACGTATTTATTGTAATGTTACGTCCATTTAAACCGTCCATTGTATTACCAATTATTATTATTGTTGCACTAATGGCTGGCTTTTCTTCAAATGTCGATGGATATTTAAGTTGGTCTAGAACGCTTGTGTTCTTCCCTATCTTTTACATTGGCTATTTATTAAATGGTACATTTAGCAAAACAATACGTATTAAAAAGTTCGTACCATTATCACTGTTAATATTAGCGGTCGCCTTTGTATGTTACTACATACATCCAATCGATTCCTCATGGCTACTTGCTAGTTCGCCATATTCTAATATTGAAGGTATCGATATGGTATTAAGTCCACTCAAACGATTATTTATGTATGTTGTGATACTCGTAACAATGATGGCCTATTTAAACCTTGTACCTGAAAATCATCATTGGTTTACGTATATTGGTACACGTACGATGTATGTCTATCTATTACACGGTATAGTGATTGGTCTCGTACGTGGTAATCAACTTTATGCATTTATGGATTATACTGTACTTAGTCTTGTTTACAATTTCATTTTAGCGGCCATTGTCGTTTTAATATGGTCCAGTGATTTTATCGCAAAATGGACTAACCCATTTGTTAACTTACAGCGACCATCCAAATTCAAACCATACAACTCTTAATGATTTTTAGAGGCATGACTGTCTCACTTGTTGATTCTAAATCACAAGTGAGACTTTTATTTACTTCTTTTTAAAGTATGATAAGCTTATGTTTAACCATGAATGAAGGGGATGTTTATTTATGAAACTTGAGCTCAATCAACAATCACGTCATTTAAAAGCACCTCGCATACGTCAGTTTTCAAATCGAATTGCTCAAATGAATGATGTGATTAATTTAACAATCGGTCAACCTGACTTTCATACACCAACGATGGTTAAGGATGCTTATAAAAATGCGATTGATCAAAATCAAACGACTTACTCTCATAACAAAGGGCTATTAGAAACACGTCAGGCAGTTTCTGATTATTATCAATCTCAATTTGATGTAGACTATACAGCTGAACAAATCATTATCACAAATGGAGCCTCTGAAGCGCTTGACACTGCCCTTCGTTGTATCATTAACCCTGGCGATGAGATATTAGTCCCTGGTCCAGTTTACGCTGGTTATATCCCGCTTATTGAAACGCTAGGCGGTGTCCCAATTTATATGGATACTACGAAAACAGAATTTAAAGTAACACCTCAACTCATCCAGCATCACATTACATCTAAAACACGAGCCATACTACTTAACTATCCGTCTAATCCTACTGGTATGATTCTTAATCAACATGAAGTTGAAGCATTAGTCGATACTTTAAAAACCTTACCGATTTTTATTATTAGTGATGAAATCTATGCAGAAAATACATTTGGACACCCACATATTTCTTTCGGGCGTTATGACGCTATTAAAGATCAATTATTACTAATAAATGGTTTAAGCAAATCCCATTCAGCTACAGGATTAAGAATTGGTTATCTGTCTGGACCTAGTTACTTAATTGAAAAACTCACATTTATGCATGCCTATAATTGTATTTGTGCTAATGTTCCAGCTCAAATCGCTACCATCGCTGCATTAAAAGAAGGTATAAAAGCACCTCAAAAGATGAATGCTGCCTATATTGAACGCCGAGATTATTTAATTCGTGCTTTAACCGAGATGGGTTTTCAACTTAAAGCGATTCCAGAAGGCGCCTTTTATATTTTTCCTAATATTGAAAAGTTTAGTAATGATGATGAAGCATTTTGTATTGATGTGCTTGAAAAAGCACATGTCGCCATGGTCCCTGGCTCATCGTTTACTGACTATGGTAAAAATCATGTTCGTATTTCTTACGCTTACGATATGGAAACATTAAAAGAAGGTATGAGACGTTTAAAAGAATATGTACAAGCTTTGAACTAAAATTTTAAAAGAAAAAGGTCAAACAACAATCGTTATGAAAGTTGTTTGACCTTCTTCATTTTATTACAGGATAAACATTAGATTTTTGAGAACTTATTATTATTTTTCTTCTTTATTTCTTTTACGACGTCCAAATAATAACAGTCCACCCAATGCTGCAAATAATCCACCAAATAATGTACCTTTATTATCTGATTCTTGACCAGTTTCAGGTAATACTTCTTCTTTGTTGTCTTTATCTGATGATTGTGCTGCGTTGTTTTGGTTTACACCATTTGCATTTGTGTCATTAGCAGCATTATTTGTACCATTCACGTTTGGATCGTTTGATACATTATCATCAATTTGTGCATTTGTATTGCCATTTTGATCTGTATTATCTGTTGCATTATTATCGTTATCGTTTGCTAACGTATCATCACCAGTAGTGTCGTCTAACTGATCATTGTTGTTAGCGTTATTTTCAGTAGCATTATTGTTGTCTGATGACATATTCTCATCATTTTCTACATCTGTATTATCATCAGCGTTTGTATTATCACCAGTTGCTACGTCTGAATCGCCATCTGTGTTATCATCTTGACCATTCATACCAGTTGTAGTGTCTTTTCCAACAGTAACTGTAGTCTCATCTGACGTATTACCATCTTCATCTTGTTCTACTACTGTAATGTTGTCGCCTTCATTAAGGTCAACTTGATCAGGTACTTCAACTGACCAATTACCTTCATCATCAACAGTTGTTTCAGTTGTTGATTGATCTGGCCAAGTGACTACAATTGTGTTACCAGGCGTACCGTTAGTACCAGATACAGTTGTATCGTTTTCATCAACAGGATCAACTGTAGGTGTTGGTAATTCTGTTTGTTCTTGACCCCCTGTTGTCACTGGTACTGTAATATGATCTGTTGTGCCATCTGGGTATGTCACCGTTACTGGAACATCTGTTGTTCCTGGTGTTGTACCATCTGGTAATGTTGTTGGATCATCCACTGTGATTGTTGGTGCATCTTCACCTTCTGGGTAACCTGGAATTGTAACTGATCCTGTTACATCTGCTTCTGTTGGTGCTTCTCCATATGGTTTTTCGACACCATTTGTTTCTGGTTCATACGCATCGTTTTGTGGTTGATCACCTGTTGTTACCGGTACTGTAATGTGATCTGTTGTGCCATCTGGATACGTTACTGTTACTGGAACATCTGTTGTTCCTGGTGTTGTACCATCTGGTAATGTTGTTGGATCATCCACTGTGATTGTTGGTGCATCTTCACCTTCTGGGTAACCTGGAATTGTAACTGATCCTGTTACATCTGCTTCTGTTGGTGCTTCTCCATATGGTTTTTCGACACCATTTGTTTCTGGTTCATACGCATCGTTTTGTGGTTGTTCACCTGTTGTCACCGGTACTGTGATTTGATCTGTTGTGCCATCTGGGTATGTCACTGTGACTGGCACGTCTGTTGTTCCTGGTGTTGTACCGTCCGGTAATGTTGTTGGGTCATCCACTGTGATTGTTGGCGCTTCTCCATCCGTTGGATAGTCTGGAATTGTAACTGCGTTTGTCACATCTTCCTCTGTTGTTGGATTTCCATATTGTTTTTCGATGCCATCTGTTGTTGGCTCATATACATCGTTTTGTGGTTGTTCACCTGTTGTTACCGGTACTGTGATGTTGTCTGTTGTACCATCTGGGTATGTCACTGTGACTGGAACATCTGTTGTTCCTGGTGTTGTTCCATCTGGTAACGTTGTTGGGTCATCCACTGTGATTGTTGGTGCGTCTTCACCTTCTGGGTAACCTGGGATTGTAACTGATCCTGTTACATCTGCCTCTGTTGGCGCTTCTCCGTATGGTTTTTCGACACCATCTGTTGTTGGCTCATACACATCAGTTTGTGGTTGTTCACCTGTTGTTACCGGTACTGTGATTTGATCAGTTGTGCCATCTGGGTATGTCACTGTGACTGGAACATCTGTTGTTCCTGGTGTTGTACCGTCCGGTAATGTTGTTGGATCATCTACCGTGATTGTTGGTGCTTCTCCATCCGTTGGATAATCTGGAATTGTAACTGCGTTTGTCACATCTTGCTCTGTTGTTGGATTACCATATTGTTTTTCGATGCCGTCTGTAGATGGTTCATATACATCGTTTTGTGGTTGTTCACCTGTTGTTACCGGTACTGTGATGTTGTCTGTTGTACCATCCGGATACGTTACTGTTACTGGCACGTCTTTTGTTCCTGGTGTTGTTCCATCTGGTAATGTTGTTGGATCATCCACTGTGATTGTTGGTGCATCTTCACCTTCTGGGTAACCTGGAATTGTAACTGATCCTGTTACATCTGCCTCTGTTGGCGCTTCTCCGTATGGTTTTTCGACACCATCTGTTGTTGGCTCATACACATCAGTTTGTGGTTGTTCACCTGTTGTTACCGGTACTGTGATTTGATCAGTTGTGCCATCTGGGTATGTCACTGTTACTGGCACGTCTTTTGTTCCTGGTGTTGTTCCATCTGGTAACGTTGTTGGATCATCCACTGTGATTGTTGGCGCTTCGCCATCCGTTGGATAATCTGGAATTGTAACTGCGTTTGTTACGTCTTCCTCTGTTGTTGGGTTACCATATTGTTTTTCGATGCCATCTGTTGTTGGCTCATACACATCAGTTTGTGGTTGTTCCGCTGTTGTAACTGGCACTGTGACTTTATCTTCAGATCCATCTGGGTACGTCACTGTGACTGGCACGTCTTTTGTTCCTGGTGTTGTTCCATCTGGTAACGTTGTTGGATCATCCACTGTAATTGTTGGCGCTTCTTCATCCACTGGATAGTTTGGAATTGTGACCGCATTTGTTACTTCATCTTCTGTTGTTGGGTTACCATATTGTTTTTCGATACCATCTGTTGTTGGATCATATTCAGAAGCTTGTGTCACTTTATAAATAAATGAATCTGAATCGATAACATTATCGCCTTCATATAAACGCGCTGTAAATATTTCACCATCTTTTGGTGGTGTATCTAATTGATCAAATATAAGTGTTGAAGCTGCTTCTGCATCTTGAATGTTATTAATATCGATAGATTTAAACGCTCCTCCATCTCTTGACCATTCAACTTTCATTGGTAATGGAGATACGCTTGAACCTGTTAAATCTACTTTAACTTGATCAACTTCTGGTGTAGCTGGATTATCGACAGCATCATATTCTAAAACATCTAGTCCAAGTTCTGTTTGTGGCACTACTGCGAAATTCACATTATACCACATTGGATTTGCAACTATGTTTTGAGCAGGTGCTGTTTGCGGTGTCCATGATAAATTAGAATTTGGTTTTCTAAATTCTGCTGATGTAAATGATGAATAACTTTGTACAATATTACCATCTGGATCCGTAACATAACCATATAAGTAATCATCATTTAAAGTGCCTTCTGGAAAACGCACTGTATAACGACCGTCTGCATCTGTTTTACCTGTTACTGTAGCTGAAATAAAGTCAGGGTTAGCTGTTAAAAGCTCTTTCGCTGCTTCATTACGTTCAGATTCAGGTAAAGAATTGACTTGTGCTTCATATGCTGCTGCACCTTCATCTGTAAGTGATGAAAAGACAACATTATAACCTTCAGCTTGAGGATCGTTTCTATTATCACTAGGTCCTGTAGCTGAATTTGCTCGATCACCATCGCCTGTTTCTAACCAAACTTTCCCAGAAACAGAATTTTTAGCCCTTAAAGCTACAGCTGGATCTGATAGTGGCCCTTCTGTATCAGTAATCCATTCTGACTCATCTTTTGTCATATATCCTTCAGTAGGTTGTTCATACATGTAAATACCTGTACGTTGCATGTTCGTACCAATAAGTGGGAACTGACCTAAGTTTGAACCAGTTACTGAGTTAACATATGACCCAGGGAAAAAGCCACCTGATTGACGGAACATTGACATCGTATTGCCTGCTTCGTTTTCGTAGTCTTGAATCCATAATTTATAATATTGACCGTCTGTTGCGTTGTATTTATGTTCATTACCATTGGCATCAACCCAACCCTCTCTTAAATCAAAAGCATAGGCACCTGGTCCTACTTGGCTTCCGCCATCATTTGAAAGTTGGTTTGTTGTATGCGCACGATAAACAGGTGAAACCGCACCGTCTTCATCAATCCATTGCATATATACTGGGGTATTTTCTGGAACGGCTGTTAATCCATTGGACATAGTAGCTGGTGTCCCTTTGTCTACTTCCCAAGCACGTCCTGATAATGTATTCGCTGCATTTGTAGCATCTGTTTGAGAATTAATATAACCATTTGCAATCGCATCTGCATCAATAATTTTACTTTCGTCAATATTACCTTCACTATCTAACGGAAGTACACTTTTAAGTTGTTCTGTTGTATTGTTAGCTAATGAAATTGTTTCGTCATCAGTTAACGCATCTTTTTCACTTACTTGTAAAGCTTCTGGACTATATTTCTTTGCATCATTAGAAAAGTTTTGTAGTAATGATGCAAAGACATCATTCGAAGTGGCATTTTCAAAATCAATATTTAGCTCATTCAGTTTATTGTCGACTTCATCTGCAGTAAGTGTAGAATTATCCAATAAATATTGTTTAGTATATGCTGATTTATCATCTGCTGATGTTAATTGATCATAATCTGATGTGAAATAAGATTCTGCTGATGGTAGTTCTTCTTCTGGGAATTGTTCTTCTTCACCTGTAACGTCAGGTTGTTGTTCTAGTTGACCCGCAGTATCAGTTTCTCCTGCTGATTGTTTATCTGTTGGGTCTTCAACTGTTGGTTGTTCTGCTGATGCTTCTCCCGTTTTGTCACTATCTGTTGATTGAACACCATCTACTGGTTGCTCAGTACCTTCTCCTGTTGGTTCCTCAACTGTTTGTTGTTCTGCTGGTGTTTCTCCCGTTTTGTCACCATCTGTTGATTGAGTACCTTCTACTGGTTGCTCAGTGCTTTCACTTGTCGGTTCTTCATCTTTTGGTTGTGTTGCACTCTCTTCTGTTGATTGATCAGCTGCTGCTTCTCCTGTTTTATCACCATCTGTTGATTGAGTACCTTCTACTGGTTGCGTTGCACTCTCTTGTGTTGATTCTTCAACTGTTGGGTCTTCAACTGTTGGTTGTTCTGCTGGTGCTTCTCCTGTTTTGTCACCATCTGTTGATTGAGTACCTTCTACTGGTTGCGTTGCACTCTCTTGTGTTGATTCTTCAACTGTTGGGTCTTCAACTGTTGGTTGTTCTGCTGGTGCTTCTCCTGTTTTGTCACCATCTGTTGGTTGAACACCATCTACTGGTTGCTCAGTTGTTACTTCTTTATCTGTTCCTTGTTCTTGTGTAGGTTGTTCAGCTGTTTGTTGTTCTGTTGTTTGTGGCTCTGTTGGATTTTCTTCAGTTTGTTGTGGAGTTGTATTTGTTTCTTCTGCGGCTTTTGTTTCTTGACCTGTTCCAAAAATTAAAGTTGCACCAATTAAAATAGATGCTGTACCTACAGTAAAACGTCTAATCGAATACTTGTTTGCTCGATTTGGTAAGAAATCAATTCTCCCTTTTTTCACTTTACGATTATTTCTCAATATAAATCCCTCCATTTGTTTATCCCTTTTTAATAGAGAACAATTTAAACTCTATCATTAAACACTGTGATAATATACATTTTAAATATTTGTAAAAACTCTAAAAAACATACTTTTCAGATAAACTATTTATTTATCATTAGTAAAAGGCGGTAAATCAAGTTTTTCAATCTATATTTTATATTTATATTTTCATTTTGTTTCCGAATATTTGTTCAAGTGCACAACTGTATAATATATAAAACTATATAAAGTGCTTTATTTAATATTTAAGTCACCGCATTAATATTTAACCTTTACTATAACTTGTTACTACGTTAAAGAAATTAATAAAATACAAATGAAGAGATTTACATTTTTATCTTGAAAATAAAAAAACTGCCTACTTTCATGTAGGCAGTTCTTTAAAAGATACTATTATTGAGATATAAACTTATGGGAATTTAGGGAATTGATCGAAGTTAGGTGAACGTTTTTCTTTAAACGCATCGCGCCCTTCTTTAGCTTCGTCTGTTGTGTAATAAAGTAATGTAGCATCCCCTGCAAATTGTTGTAAACCTGCTAAGCCATCTGTATCTGCATTCATTGCTGCTTTTAAGAAACGTAAAGCTGTAGGTGAATGTTGCATCATTTCTTTACACCATTGAACCGTTTCATCTTCTACTTTATCAAGTGGGACAACTGTATTTGCCATACCCATATCTACCGCTTCTTGTGCATTGTATTGACGACATAAGTACCAAATTTCGCGTGCTTTTTTATGGCCAACGATACGTGCTAAATAGCCTGAACCATAACCAGCATCAAATGAACCTACTTTAGGTCCAGTTTGTCCAAAACGTGCATTATCTGCAGCGATTGTTAAGTCACATACGACTTGTAATACGTTACCGCCACCAATAGCATAACCTTTCACCATTGCAACCACTGGTTTTGGAATCACACGAATTAAACGTTGTAAATCTAAAACATTCAATCGAGGAATTTGGTCATCTCCAACATAACCACCATGACCACGTACTTTTTGATCTCCTCCAGAACAGAATGCTTTATCGCCTTCACCTGTTAAAATAATGACACTTACACGCTCATCATCTCTTGCGCGTGTAAACGCATCAATCATTTCCATAACTGTATTTGGTGTAAAAGCATTATGGACTTCCGGACGATTAATCGTTACTTTAGCAATTCCTTCAAAAAATTCATATTTAATTTCATTATATTCTTTAAGCGTTTCCCATTGTCGAGTCATAATGATCCTCCTTTAGTAATTAAGTATAAATTCTAGTATTATTGTATCAAATTTATGCTCATCTTCCACATGAACAGTATGGCCGACACCTTGAACTTCTGTGACTACCGCATGAGGTATCTGTGCTTTCATTTTTTGGGCAATACTTACAAATTTTTCATCAAGGGTTCCTACGATAATTTGTATAGGCAGCCTTAATTGAGACAGTTCAGGCCATAAATTAGGCATCATACCTGTGCCGTAATCTACAAGCGCTTTAGCTAATCTTTGTGGATCTTGCGATAATCTAGATTGACGAATAGCTTGTTGTTTTTCTACAGATAATTGCTGTTGTGACGCAAATAATGGTAATTTTTCCCAATCATTGACAAACACTGTTAAACCTGCAATTTTAAGGACATTTGCTCTAGCGCGATCTACCTGAACCCGCGCTTGTCGATCGTCCTCATCTTGAATGCCTGGTGATCCACTTTCTAAGATTAATCCTGACAATTGTGTCGGATTGTGTATGGCATAATAAAGCGCTACCCGCGCCCCCATGGAATAGCCTTGCAAATAAATATGATACGCATGGTATTGACTTAAAATACGTTGTAATTGTGACGCAATCCACTCGAAATTCCACGTTATATCCATTGAGGACTGATCTTTTCCATGACCAGGTAAATCGATGCATAACACATGAACCGATTGTGTCAATGTCGTTAAATGCGCATCATACGTACTTTGATCACTTATAAATCCATGTAACATAACTAACAATTGATTTGTTGAAGTGCTTGATTCATGAAATTTATAATGTAACATTCACAATTTCTCCTAGTTTTTGATATAACGTTTGGTGTGCTTCATAATTATCATGGCGATTCGTCATTACTTCAAATAAGGTAGATGACATATTCGTAAAATCAGCATATTCAAACGTTTGGATATCCGTAAAACGTTTAAAATTAAAATCATATAATAATGCAGTATGTTCAAAATCTAATCCAATCGGTGTACCAAATAAGCGTTCAAATACTTCTGGCGCACTATTTTTTTGAGGTAAATAAGAAAAAATACCGCCACCGTCATTGTTCATTAGCACAATATTAATATGAATATCATTTAATTTTGACATTAACAATCCATTCATATCATGATAAAAAGCTAAGTCGCCAATTAATAAAGTTACTGGTTGATGGACTGCCATTCCCAATGCTGTCGAAATCACACCATCGATCCCATTAGCCCCTCTATTAGCATAAATTCGCGCTTCATTTTCAAAATACAAGTTATCGATGTCTCTTATCGGCATACTATTGCTCACAAATAATACATCTTCTTGACCAAGCTTAGCTAATAAACGACTAATATAGCCTGATTCATCATACGCATGTTGTTGATGATGTTTAATTTCAGCACGTGCTTCTTGTTCCAATGTTTGCCAACGCTCTAACCAAACTTTACGATAAGCGCCTGGGAGATGCTCTAAACTACGGAAAAAGTCGTTAGCTGACATTTCAAAAAAGTAATCCGGTTGCTTAGGAAAGGCATCTAGATGAATACTATTTTGAACAAGGATTTGAGTCGCATTTGAAGACTTGAGCCATTGATTAAGCTTTTTAGAAATCACCGGTTTACCCACGCGAATAACAAAATCTACCTCTATATCTAATCCAGATCTGAATAATAAATCATATGTCGCGATAACATTAGGATGGTTTGTGCGTCGAATATCATTCAATGGATCCGCTAGTATCGGTAAATCATAGATAGTCGCAAACGTTAAAAGCTGAGAAATATCTTGATGTTGCATATCGCCAACAATAATTAATCCTCGTGTCTGTCTTAAAATATCTTCAATACCGCTTGAATCTATCGTTTTTTGATAATGGGCCATTTCATAATGTGGAGATGTTAACAAATCTTGACGTGACAAATCCGGCGTTAATGGCTCTCTAAATGGTAAATTAAAATGTACCGGTCCTCTTCCTAAACCGACAAAATACTGACTCGCTTGTTGTAATTGATAGCGCGCTGTATTCAATGTATGCATCGTTCCATCTGCAATGGGCATATCAAATTGAAAGCGAACATAATTTTGAAACATATTTGTTTGATTAATGGCTTGTGGTGCCCCCACTTGTCTTAACTCATGAGGTCGATCACTCGTTAAAACTACAAGCGGTAAACGACTAATATCACTTTCAGCTATAGCTGGTACATAATTCGCCGCTGCTGTGCCTGATGTACATACAATAGCAACCGGACGTTCGCTACCCTTAATAAGGCCTAATGCAAAAAAAGCGGCACTGCGCTCATCTGGATGAATCCATGTTTTAATATCTGGATGACATTCAAAAGCAATTGAAAGAGGCGTTGAACGCGATCCTGGACTGATCACAACCTCTCTTACACCATATCCATATAACTCAGATACAAAATGAAAAACTTGTTCTGTTAAATATTGTTGCGCATTAGTCATGTTTTTCCACTCCAAGCGCGTCCATCATCGGACGAAATTTTACAGCTGTTTCTGCCAATTCTTCCTCTGCATCTGAATCTTTTACAATCCCTGCCCCCGCAAAAAGTAAGGCTTGGTTATGGTTCATCAACATTGAACGAATCGCCACAATAAACTCACAATCATCATACATATCTATCATTCCTACCGGTGCCCCATATAATCCTCTAGAACCAAATTCAAAATGATCAATATAATCGATTGCTTTTTCTTTAGGATAGCCACCTAAAGCTGGGGTTGGATGTAAATCATCTATTAATTCAATGTACGATGAAAATGACAAAGGCCCTCCAATTTCAGTAAATAAATGATATAAATGATCATTTTTTAAAATTTTAGGCTTATGATCATAATGTACTTCTTCTACAAAGGGATGAATGTCTTCTAAAATACTCTCAACTACAAAACGATGCTCTCTTAAATTCTTTTCATCATTTAAAAATGAATGCACACGTTTTTGATCTTCCGCTTCATTATGAGTGCGATGGATGGTACCTGCCACAGCTTTTGTGTACAATTGGCCATCTTCTACACGAAAGAGTTGTTCTGGCGTTTGAGACACAAAAATATCTTCGTCTGCTTCTAATACAAATAAGTAACTATTTTTTTCATTACTCAATGCACGATTTAACACATGCATAATACTGATATCTTCTTCAAATTGAACCATTCGACGACGTGATAACACGACTTTTTCATCTTGGCTCAATCGCTCAATCGTTTCGCTCACTAAGTCTTTCCAATCTTCTTGATAAATATCTTCAATACGTTTCACTGTCGGCACAGCTACTTCACTCTTATCTACAACACTATACTCATTAAAAAATGATACAAGTTCGTTCAGGTCTGCCATAGTAAATGATGCTTTCGGTACGGTATACGTTAAATACGTTTGACCCTCTACTTGAGAAATTAGCACTTCTGGCAAAATAAAATGATTCACACCAAAACGACGCCATTCATCGCCACTACGTTTAGTTGAAAATTGAAATCCCCCACAAATACGTAAGTGATGACGCTCTGAATCAGGATGAATAAGTGCAATATTCTGCTTAAACTTTTCCCATTCTTTAAATATAGAACGTTTATTTGTAAAATCATTTTTTATTTTCGTCGCAACGCGGTATCCAAAAAAAGAGGTTTGATTATCATTTAAACGAAAATAAAAACGATTACCTGCTTCTTCTTTTGTCATATCAAACAAAGTGATTGGATCAATCGAGCGTTCTAGTGGTACTTCAATTGACACCCATTTTAACTTAGTTTGGTCGACCGCTTCCACGATTGCCTGTTCACATACGTCAACAGTCATCACTTTCTCACTTCTTTCATCATAATCGTATATTAAAAGTTAAAGACGACTATCTTTCACACCTTAATATCGTCGTCAACACTTCTTTTCTATCTATATTCACTACATTTGGTTAAATGATTTACACCTTTAAATTAATAAATACTCCCCTACAAAGGCTCGATTGTTAACATTTTTAGAGCCATTTAAAGTTAGTCACAAAAATAAACCTCAATCTATCATTAAGGTGTCCCGTCATTATATATCTATCATTTTAACCAAATATCACATTATAATCCTTATCAACGCCCTTTTCGGAGTTGTAATTCATTACATTAAGTTATTTTAACATTTTTAAGACCAGTTGTGTGAGAGTTTGTCTTACAGATGACACAATTCAGTCCTATCTTGACATTTATCAATGTAAACATCAAATGTCGTATTATTTTCATATTTCAAATATATGTCACATTTATAGAAAAGCTAATCCTCCCATTGCGATAATGGTTACTTTTCGATTAAAATGACCATAATGAACATTGATTTATATGAAATAATTACATATAATATTTTTGTATTATCAAAATAATAAAATCGAGGTCGTTGTGAATATGGCAAATCAATTTAAACAACATTCTGCTTTCCACAAATATTGGTTACTAATGCGTCCGCACACTTTGACTGCTTCTGTTGTTCCAGTACTAGTTGGAACAGCAACGGCAAAATTATTTTTACTTGGCAGTGAAGATCGTTTAAGCTTAACATTATTCATCGCAATGTTACTTGCTTGCTTATTGATTCAAGGTGCCACAAACATGTTTAATGAATATTATGATTTTAAAAAAGGACTAGACGATCATGAATCAGTGGGCATCGGTGGCGCTATTGTTCGTAATGGGATGACGCCTCAGTCTGTTTTAAATCTTGCGATCGCTTTCTATGTGATTGCTGCACTATTAGGATTATTTCTAGCCATTCAAACTTCTTTTTGGTTAATTCCAATTGGTGTGGTATGTATGGCAGTAGGTTACCTATATACAGGCGGTCCATTCCCTATTTCTTGGACGCCGTTTGGTGAATTGTTTTCTGGTATTTTCATGGGAATGATTATTATTTTAATTTCTTTCTTTATCCAAACAGGCAACGTTCAAGGCTTTGCAGTATGGATTAGTATTCCTATCGTAATTACCATTGGTCTCATTAATATGGCTAATAACATACGAGATCGTGTCAAAGATAAACAAAGTGGACGCCGTACCCTTCCGATTCTATTAGGCAAAACAAACTCTTTAATATTTTTAGCTGTTTGCTATGCCTTTGTATACTTATTTGTAGTGTATACTGTCTTCTTTAAAGATGGTGGTTCACTCTTCTTCTTACTTGTATTATTGAGTTTTCCTTTACCAGTGAAGGTATATCGTCGCTTTAAACGTGCTGACACACCACCTGAAATGATGCCTGCTATGGCAGCAGCTGGAAAAACAAATACTATTTTTGGTTTACTTTATGCTATCGGCATTTATCTCAGCGCTTTAGTTGGTGGTATTTAAAAAGGTTTGAGATTTCTTCTCGGAAATCTCAAACCCTTTTTTTATGCTTCATCTTGTCTAATTTGAATTAACTGATGGCGATGATTAAAGAATTGTCTATAACTTAAATATGTCGCTACTAAGGCAGAAATAATCGTTGCCGTCGTATGAATAAAAACGACCATCAACTGGAATTTAATAGCTTGTAATGGAGGTACCCCTGCAATAATTAGCCCTGTCATCATCCCAGGGATAGATACAAGACCATATGTTTTTACTGAATCAATCGTCGGTACAATCGCTACTTTGACACTTTCGCGAATGGCTTCTTTTGCCGCAATAGCTGGTTTTGCACCTAATGATAATTTTGCTTCAATTGATGTGGTCTCTTTTGTGAATATGCGATTTAAATTTTGATAGCTCAAATTAATCGCAATCATACCATTACTTCCTACCATACCGGCTACTGGAATGATTTCATTCGGCTCTAAACTAATTGCGCCTGTTAAAAGCACCCCTCCTAAAGATAAGAAGGCACCGGTCGCAATTCCCGCGAATGAGATTAGAAAGACGTGTTTCATAATCGGCGATGCACGACGTCGTGTATTTAACGCCGCATTAATCATAATAACTACTATTAATATGAACACGATCCAAACTTGCTCTAATTCAAACACAAATTCTAGTAAATAACCAATGATCACTAATTGAATCACTGCACGAATCGCTGCAATAATTAAATCTTTGGCAATATGTAACTTCTCTTTAAATGACACCACGATTGGAATAATCAACAGTAGCGAGGTAAGAAGTAGTGACGTAGTACTCATCATAATTAACTTCCTCCCTTCTCAATTTCGCCATTAACGATTTTAATTTGTCGATCGAAACGATGGTTACTCTGAGCTTCATTATGCGTAATCCATAATACAGTAGTCCCTTCTTCTACCATCTGGAATATTATTTTTTCAATCATTTTACTATTTTTAGTATCTAACGCACTGGTCGCTTCATCTAGTAATAATATATCTGGTTGATACATTAATTGACGTGCAATCGTAATACGCTGTTGTTCGCCTCCCGATAAATGGTGCGCAGAGTCTGATAATTTATAGCGTTTCAATCCCATTTGCTTCATTAACATCGTTGCTCTTTTTTTATCGAATGAATCTTTCCTTGTATAAGCTGGAAATGATAAATTATCGCCAATCGTTTTTCCAAATAGTTCTATATTTTGTGGTAAGTAACTAATACGTTGACGCAACAATTCTGGTTGATATGTGTCATATTCCTGCTGTTTAAACATAATCTTGCCTTCTGTCGGACTGATTAAGTCTGCAATTAAGCGTAGTAATGTACTTTTACCGCTTCCTGAAGGACCTACGACTGCAATAGCTTCTCCTTTTGATACCGTCATATTAATATTATTTAAAATACGACGATGATCAATCGTGTAACCCACATTATGTAACTCTAGCATGCAAATCCCCTCCTAAGCTGAATATGTCATATAATAATACTTATGATTATAAAGTGTTTTGTAAGAGTGAACGGAAAAACCTAATTTTTGATATAACTTCAATGCGCGATGATTATCAAAATCACAATTTAAGGACCAGGTGCGCTCTGTATCTGTACTGATAACAGTACGTAATAGTTGAGTCGCAATCCCTCTTCCTCTAAATTTTGGAAAAGTTGCTACGGAATCAAGATATATATCAGAAGCATCAGCCTCCATAACGGGTAACGGCGTTTGAGTTTGAAGCGGCATCGCATCACTAAGCTTTAAATTAAGCCATTCTGCTTCATATTGTTGTTCACGCGCGCCATCATAAGCAATCACAATCCCTGCCACTTCTCCTTCAGTCTCATATACCCAAATATGACTTAAGTGTGTACGATAATGCACATCTATTTGACTTTGAATAATTGCTTGTATCACTTTTGACTTATCATATTTTTTTATAATTTCTAATTCCATATCTTGCCAAATGATATAAATGAGTTCAGCAATATCATTTATATCCTGTGTTTTTGCTTTACGTATCATATGAGTCACCCATTTATTTACTTAGTCGTATTTATTGTATCCTAACTTTATAATTTTTTAAATAAAATACCGATATATTGTGTAAGGCTGCGATAACCCATACTATTTTTGATTCATCTCGTTGTCACTCCAATACCTATAGTTAAATTTTTAAAATTTAAAAACTAGGAGGGGTTTTTTCGAGGGTTAATCACTTTATGCTATTAAATTAAACAAAGTTACCTAACTCACTCGCCCTATCCCTCATTATTTCTAAATTTGTAAGTATCCGCTTGATTAATACGAACATATGTTCTATTATAAAAGTGAGGTGATACTATGATTGTTAATCCAGACGTTCCTGAACCTTATTGTTATGAGACAGATTATCGAAAAATACCTAGAAAATACCTTAATCCTAATATTCCAATTGGAAGAGGGATGGTTAAATGGGCACCTTTCGCCACGTTACCTGAACAATTTGAAACAATTAAACAATTTGAAGCGGATCAACTGAAAATCGCTCAACCTGAATTAAGCGAGACACAAATGGAAGATATTAACTATATGTTATATCTTAAAATGACGACTAATGAACTTGCTTCTATCGATTATTGGCGAATGGGTCACATTCATACGATTCAGGGTTATATTGATCAAATCGATGTGCTCAAAGATCAAATGACGATTACTAATGAACGACGTACCGACCGCATTATCATTGCTTTAAGTGAACTCTATGCAATACAGTAACCCCAATGTGTAAAGTTAACAGAATTTTTATTCGTAACGTGTAAATTTTCTGTTAACTTATTTTAAATTTTCTCTTGATTTTTCACATAGAATTGCTATAATAATATTTGTGCTTGAAAAAATGATAAACATTATTCCACAGTAGCTCAGTGGTAGAGCTATCGGCTGTTAACCGATCGGTCGTAGGTTCGAATCCTACCTGTGGAGCCATGGAAACGTACTCAAGTTGGCTGAAGAGGCGCCCCTGCTAAGGGTGTAGGTCGCGAGAGCGGCGCGAGGGTTCGAATCCCTCCGTTTCCGTTAATCAAAACGACTAAGTATTTTACTTAGTCGTTTTTTATTTCTGCATTAAGTTACCCCTTTTCTTCACCTAATACAACGATATATTGTGGTAATGTAACCATCTCATGAACTGTCTTATCCTCTTCTTTGGTCCTCACAATTTTGTATCTACAGTCACTAATTGTAACTGTTCATCTGTTCTTAAATCTTTAACAAGTTGTTTGTATTCAGACGGTTTAGGTATATCATCCCCATCATCTTCCATCACTAGTAAGTGGCCTACTAAAGCATCTTGTGCCATAAATACAGCATCTTCAATATCACTTCCATATGTTACCGCACCTGGTAAGTCTGGAAAGTACACATTATAATTATTGTTTTCTTGTTGTATAACAGCATAGAAATGGTATTTCATGTTAACTCCTCCATACAGTATATAATTATCTTACTTTAAGATTGATCGTTCTCTTTCACGTGATAAATTTTTTGGGAAACAGTAACTTTACCATTAAGTATTGGATGTTTAAAGTAATAATAACTACTAACTCCCCTTACAAAATCCCATTCATTTCGCTGAATCTGTTGAATACTTCTTTTGATGAGTGCATCTCGATTTACCTCTTTATACAACAAAAACGATTGGTTCCTCACTCTTTTGTGGATGTGCCAATCGTTCTTATTTGTACATTAATTTGTTGTGTTATTTTTTATAAATTTAAATAATCATCTAATTCTCTATCTATTTTTGCATGTCTCGCTTTTTCGATCAATGCATACTGGGTTAACGTTTCAAATACTTTAAATTTCACACCTTCATAGTCAATCGGTTTTTCTGGGTCTCCTGTTTTAACAGCCAGTTCTCGATGCATTAAAAAATGTAAATATGAACAATTTAACATTTGATGTTTTAGACTATGATAAGACACATTTAAGGTAACTGATTCGTTATTTACAAAGATAACTTTACAGCGCGCTCCTTTTAAGTTCTTAATTTTTTCAATATAGAATAAATTAATCCAACAATTTTCAATGACTCTATCAGAATGTGTAGGGAAAAAATAAAGCGGAAAAGCTGGTGTAAGTATTATAGGGGCCTTATTGGAAATACCACTAATATACTTTGTTTGATATTTTCGATTAGCATAGGAATCACCGTAAAATCTACAGCTCCATTCCATCACCTTTTGTACAGGTAACTCGATAATTGTTTTTTGACCATTGAACTCCCATATTTCTGTGAAAACCTCACCATTTTCTTGTTTCACAGGCTTTAAAAACATATCTGACGACTTTAAAGCCCTGAGGTATTTTTTATTGAAATTCATGATGTCTTTACCTCCTTGTCAACAAATTAATATCGTACAATACAAAATTTATCATTAAACTTAAATTTAGTCAATACGTATATTGGAAAATTTTAACTAACACCCTATTTTTTTACTCTCAGTTCTAAAACTTAAAAAATTCAGAAAACTTATTGCATTTTTCTTTTACATTCGTTATACTATTGAATATCCCAATTAGATAAATATAAAGGAGCGATTTTTATGAAACATCAAACTCATTTAAAACAAAATGCACCCGCCAATCCAGTCCAGGCTGTGAATCAACTTGGTGCTGAAATGATTATTGAAGAGGCACTCAATAAACAACACAAAGCAGAACTTAAACAATTAATTGACCAAGCACTTCTCGACAAAAATGAAGCTGCTTTTCAAAAGTATACGAACGAATATTTAAAATTGGAGGTTACATACGTTGAATAATTCCTGTAGTCATTCCTATAGTCACTCGATCAAAAAGTAAGAAGGACAATGCATTAAAATTAAGCAATTGTCCTTCTTACTTTTTTAAACCATTAAATTAATAAGTGCTTCTTTATCAATATCTCCGAAATAATAATACATATCTACATCAGCTAACGCCTTTTGAATAGCTTGTTTTTGATGAGATACATTTTCCAATTTTTGTTCTAATTCAGAGATATCTCCTTCACCAAAGAAATCTCCAAATATTTTAGCATGCGCAATACGCCCTTTTTTAACATCAAACTTAATTTGAACGAATCCTTTATCAAATTTTTGTTCCCTTTCAAAGTTGTATTTAGGATTTTTACCATAATTCCAATCCCATGTTCTATATTTTTGGTTACTCAATTGTTCGATATCTTTCCACTCTTCTTCAGAAAGCGTATATGTTTCAACATCTTGATCACCAAATAACTGTTTTAAGATGATTTCTTTAAATCGATCAATATCTAACGGTTCGTCTAAAAATTCTTGTATATTCGCTACACGTTTTCTGACTGACTTGATCCCTTTAGATTTAATTTTAGCAGGATTGACTCTCAACGCATGTTGTACTTCTTCTAAATCACTATTTAGCATTAATGTGCCGTGACTAAACATACGATCTTTTACTTTAACCATTGCATTACCTGAAATTTTAGCATCTCCAACTTGAATATCATTACGGCCTGTTAACGCTGCATCTACCCCAAGTTGTTGTAATACTGAAACTATCGGTTCGGTAAATTTTTTAAAGTTATGGAAACTATCGCCATCATCTTTTGTAATAAAACTAAAGTTTAAATTACCGAAGTCATGATAAACCGCACCGCCTCCAGACACACGTCTAACGACATCAATATCATGTGCTTCAATATAAGGTTGGTGCACCTCTTCGATCGTATTTTGATTTTTACCTACAATAATAGATGGACGATTAATATAAAATAGAAAATAACTTTCATTATCATCCATTGGCAAGTTTTTTAACACATACTCTTCCATCGCTAGATTCAACGTCGGATCGGTATGATTTAAGTTATCGATAAACTTCATTATGTTTAACTCCTTTCGTAACATATCTCTTACTTTAGTTATGCAATACTTTTATCAATTTTTCCAATAATTCACCTTCATTCACCTTTATAATATGATGATTTAATTAAAAAAAGCGTAAATCGTTTATTTAAATTGTAAATTTTAGTACAATATATGCTAGTTCATTTCTTAAGGGGGAATTGTTAATGACAATTGCTGAAGTAGGAGATATCGTAGAATTTTATGATGGAATCAGAGGAAAAGTTGAAAAAATCAATGATAATTCCGTTATTGTTGACTTAACAATTATGGAAAACTTTAATGACTTAGATTTACCAGAAAAAACAGTCATTAACCATAAGCGTTATAAAATAGTAGAACAAAAAGGATAAGATTATATGAAAAAAATCAACAAACCGCTGCTTTGGTTTATACTTAGCTTTATTGCTTTTCATATTATTTTACTTATTATGTGGGGTGAACACGGCGTTTATTGGCAATTATACACAGGTATTATGCTTATAGCTGCCATTAGTTATGTCTTTTATCAAAGAGATTTAAGCTCCAAACGTCTACTCACATCGATTGCTGTTGGCCTTGGCACAGGTATTGTGTTAGTACTTGTGCAAGTGCTATTCGCATTCATTACAACCGATTTATCATATCAGTCATTGATTAAAGAACTTTCTCGTACAGGTGTCTATTTTAAATGGCAAATGTTAATTACATTATTGATTGTTATGCCATGTCATGAATTATACATTCGTAGTATTTTGCAAAAACAACTAACACGTATTACACACAAACCATGGATCGGTGTGGTCATCGGTGCATTACTATCGAGTTCCTTTTTTATTTATTTAGACCGTTGGTGGATTGTGTTGTTTATTTTTGTTTGTCAACTTATCCTTGGACTAAGTTACACATATACACGTCGAATTATTACAACCACAGTCGCGCAAATCGTGGCAGTTGTGATTTTATTAATTTTCCATGCATAACAAAAAAGACGCTGACGTTTTTATTAAATAGAACGTCAGCGTCTTTTTTTAATTCATCCATTCAACGACTGCTTTTTGCACCGCTTTGGATTGAGTGGTATATGCTTTCCAATCTATATTGTCTAACATTGGCGCATTATTCCAACTTTGAAAGTTTCCAAATAATAGTGGTAAATCAAAGCAATGTGTTGCTCCAAATTGATGATTACCACCTTTAATCACATCGAATTGCGTACGACTACCATGTTGTTGAAATTGCTCCAATAAAGTCAAAGTGGGTTTCATAAATTCCGATTTCATCGTCGACAAAATCGCTCTGACATCATTATCGCCATTTAAAAAAGCAGTCGTTTCATCTTCTGTGACATACGCCTTAATATCCACTTTACCCGCCGAAGCATGCACAGCTTGTTGTATGAAATCCTCTGTTGAATTTAAATGATCATGTATCGGAATAAACGAGGTTGGAATAATCGCATAAGACGTATCCACAATTTCTTTCATTAGCTTCCCTTGAGCTTGTAATAACTTTTCAATATTTACTGTAGTTAAATCTTCATCTTGTAATAATGTTTTAAATCGTGACGCTAACTGATGACCTTGCGTCTTATCTAAAGGTGAAACATTGCCTGGAAAACTGTGAAGTAACACACGAGAAGCATAACGAGAAAAATCAGGAAGACCTAACAGCGCTACACTATACCATGCGCCTACAGATTGCCCTCCTACTGTAATACGTTCGGGCTCACCACCGAAGTGCTTTATATGTTCATATGTCCATTTTAAAGCTTGTATAATATCGTTCATTCCAAAATTATAAGTTGAAGCGTCATCTTGATAAAAGGCACCTAATACCCCAATACGATAGTTAATTGTAACGACTACTACATCATGCTGCGCTACTAATTCATGACCATCGTACCAAGGCAATGCGCCTCCTCCTGTTAACCAACCTCCACCATGTATCCAAAATAATACTGGCTTTTGATCGAAGGTTTCTTTACTAAATATATTAAGATGAAATGCCGATTCGGATTGATATTTTTCCGCTTCAACCTTGCCCATCACTTTACTTAAACGGTTAGGATTTTGCGGAAAAACCGGCCCTCTTACAGAGCAGTCAAGTTCTTCCGGTAAATCCTCTAAAGTTAAAGGTGTTGCAACCTTAAATCGCCCATTATCGTGCGCATAAGGTATTTGATAAGCAGCGTAGACATCATCATATGATTTCACTTTCATGTTATGATGCGCTACATTTAGAAAATGATTCATATTTTTCACACCTTTTAATGCTTTTCAATCTCTTTACCATAAATTTTGTCAAGTTTACGGTGATGTACGAAATGATAAACAACTAGTGTTAATGCCATTAAAATACCCATGATGATGTAGATATTTGCATAACCAATTCTAGCTGTAAAGATACCAAGTACGAATGGTCCAAGGCCTAAACCAACATCTAAACCAATGAAGAATGTTGATGTTGCTAAACCAATTTTGTTAAATGGTACGATTTTAACTGCTACTGCTTGGAATGTAGAAGCTAAGTTACCATAACCAATACCAGCTAAAACAGCTGAAACAAAGAAGAAGAATGGTGAATTTGTAATACCTAATAATAATAAGCTAAGTGCGAATGCGATGAATGAAGGTACAGCTACTCGACTTTCAGTGTACTCATCCATTAAGCGACCAGCTACAGGACGTGTAACTAATGCTGCAACCGCATAAACGATAAAGTAATAACTTGAAATAGATTCAAAGTTTCTTTCTTCAGCAAAGAATTGAATAAATGATAGTAATGAAGAATATCCAACCGCAACTAATAATGTAACAATACCGATTGGAATGACTTCAGTTGCAAGTACACGGTGAATACCTTTTTTAGGTGCTTCATAATGTACTTCTTGTTCTTGTTCAGGAGATGCTTTGAAATCAACCTTTAAGAAGAACACACTAATTAAACTAATAACACCAATGATAATACATAATGTAAAGATAGCTTGCATTGAATAGTGTTCAGAAATGTATAAACCAAAGAATGGTCCGATGGCTGCACCAACAATTAAACTAAGTCCGAACATTGCAATACCTTCACCTTTTCGGTTTTCAGGCGTTAAGTATCCGGCAATGGCACCTGTTGCTGTTGTCACAACAGCTGTTGCCATACCATTAACAAGTCTTACTAAAATTAAGAAAATCAATGATCCTTCAATGAAATATAAAGCTTGCGTAATCACTAATAAGATGGATCCAATAATTAATAGTTTTTTCGGTCCAATCTTATCGACTAAGCCACCTGTTAAAAATCGGCCAATTAATGAACCGATAACGAATAGACCAGCAACTAATCCACCGATACTATCAGTAGCATTGTATGTGTCTACAGTATACTGAGCCATTACGACCATCAGTAAATACATACATAAAAACACTAAGAAATTGATAAAGAAATTAAATATAAACTCTTTCGTCCATAATTTATTCGACTCTACACTTTCCATAAACGCAATTAACCTTCTTTCGTATTATTTAATAATTGTTTAATAAACGCACATATTTTTTCATATGTTTCTTCATCATAAGACACACCGTCTAATAATGAGGCGTCTAAATCTAACACGTGTTGATTGGTTTCTTTAAATAAATCGTTACCTTTTTGTGTTAGACGAATAATTTTATGCCGTTTATCTTTTTCATCTACTTTGACGTAGATTAAATCTTGTTCTTCAAAAATTTTCAGCACTTGCCTCGTTGTTGATTTTTCGATAAAACGACGTTTAGCTATATCTACTAAAATAGTAGGTTGGTGATAATAAATATCTTTTAAAATCAACCATCTCGCTACGTTAAGTTGATTTTTTTCTAATATAGGTTCTAACCTCTTTATATAAGGTCTATAAATGGACAAAGTTAATGAGAAAAAGTCTTCCAAACAATCACCTCCATCAATTAGTTAGGTGAACTAACTATTATAGTATACCCCTCGTCCTAGTTAGGCGGACAATCTATGATGTTGAAATCCCTTATTAGTTAGTTGAACTAACTATTAAATTATAAATTCACATATAAACTTTGTCAATATTAAGAACAAAAAATATAAATTTATCGACAATTGTCAAAAATCACTTATTTATATTCTTAAAGTTAAAATGATTATATATTCATTTAACAAAAAAAGTCATCCCTTCAACCTACATGTTATTAAGGTTGAAAGAATGACATTTACAATTAATAAAACACTTAATAATCGTGATGTAATTGTTTAATGTGGATATTAGCGGTTGAATCAGTAAGCTCTGATTGCGTTTGAATCACTCGAGCAATGCGTTCAGGCATCACTGTTTCACTCGTATGATGAATGGTTGCGCCGTTTAATAAATAGCGATAATGACGGTAACTATAATCGGTCATCGTGATACGATAACTGTAGTCTTGTCGTAAGCTAAATTGTGTCACACGTTCATATAAACGTTGAGATAAGTCAATTGTATAATCAAAACCATCCCAAAATAAATACAAACTAGGATCCATATTCTTAATTTGAATGGTCCCATCCACTTCTTGAAGGTGTGCAGCACTTTCCTCAATTAAATCTTTAATTTGATGTCCTTTTAATGTGACATCTATTGGTTTATCAGGATGTGGATAGGCACGATAGATATCTTTATAAGTTAAAGGCCCTTTTAACCCTTCAGAATCTGGTAAAGGAAGATGCACACATGTAATAGAGGCGTTCAAAGCATTATTTACACTCTCATGCAATAAGCGTATAAAAGGATGATTCGGTGTTAAAACTTCTTCAAAATCTGAAAAACTTGCTTGAACCTCCTCGGTTGTTACCGGGGTATCTCTCCAGTTACGGATCGCTTTACGATCATAATGCGTCAATGCTAATAATGTGTCGCTTTCTTCATATTGTGATAGATCCACAATTTCTGGTTTAATGTCTAATAATTCATAGCTATTTCTACGTTTCTTAAATTTTGCTGCTATATGTACGATATTTTCTGCGTTTTCTCCTGCTTGGACGAATAACGTTTTGCCTTCATGTTCAATGATGGTTTCATGTTGATGGCCTGTAATCAGGACATCCGTAATGCCCATTTGGCTAATTATTTTTTCAGCTGTATTCGTTTCTTCATAATGCTGAGCTCTGGCTAATTTTGAATGTTCACCATGATACAATACAATTAGAAAATCAGGCGACTCTGTTTCATAAATATACCTTATCCAACGTTTGGCAGCTAAAGTGGTACGTTCGACAAATACATCATCTTCCATCTCAATGTGTTCATTTTTCACTAGACTTTCAGAAGTTAATCCAACCACCCCTACTTTCAAACCATTAATGTTTTTTATCAAATAAGGCGTTGAAAAATAAGGTTCTTTCGTCATAGCGTATTCAATATTGGAAGATAACCACGGAAAACGCGCTAATGCTACAGCACGATTCAGAAAATCTAAACCAAATTTAAATTCATTTGCACTCAAACCACTAGCATCGTACTCTAGTTCATTCATCAATTTAATCATCGGATGACGTTTATAGGGTGCGATAATCGCATAATAGAACGCAGTAATACTTCCCGCTAAACTGCCTCCATTATCTAGTAGTATGACATTTTGATGGTTTTCTCTAACTTTTTCGATATAAGTACCTGCTCGATAAATATTAGGACCTTCTTTTTCTTTCAATACATAGCTATGCATATCTGATGTAGCTAAAATATGGAGATCTATCTCATCATGTTTAACCATTATACCCACCCTCACCTTAGCAATTAATTAAATTCATTCTAACATATTACTTAAATGACACGTCTATCGATTAAAAATGATTATCATAAAAAAGTGTGAAACGGGAATGTAACCCCATTTCACACTATGGTAATGTCTATCCAATTTGAATACTTTCTTTCGGATAATGGTATTTTGCTGGCTCTCGATTACCACTCATCATAATAATGAAGGAAATTAAACCAACACGTCCGATAAACATCAATACCATTAATACACATTTAGAAACAGAGCTTAAATCGCCTGTTATACCGGTCGATAATCCGCAAGTACCAAATGCCGACATGACTTCAAAGTAAATATTAATAAAAGAAATATCCGCACTTTCGTTGATTAAAATCACAAATGTACCTAAGAATGTTAACACAATCGCAATCGTAAAAACGGCAAATGAGCGTTGTAAATCTTGCACATGAATTTCACGATTAAAGACGCGAATCGCGGATCTTTCAGCATTGGGTTTATAGTTGATAATAAACAATACTATAATCGCAAAAGTCGTTGTGCGTATCCCGCCACCTACCGAACTTGGAGATGACCCAATAAACATGAGTGCTCCCATAAATAAGTTCGTCGCTTCTGAAAATTGCGAGACATCAAAAGTCTGTAATCCTGCACTTCTTGTAGTTACAGACTGGAACATACTATAGAACAGTGTTTTATGCCAGGTTTCACCCGCGAAAACACCCTTCCCTTCAAGAAATAAAATACCTATAATACCCGCAATTAAAATAATTAAATAGGTGACTGTGGTCACTTTCGTAAATAATGTAAATCTAAAGTTAGGTACCCGATTTTTAATGTAGGCTTTGATTTCTAATAATACAGGAAAACCAATAGAACCGAGCACAATTAAAAACATGACAATCGTTTGAACAAAATAATCACTGGCATATGGAATAAGTGAGTCCCCTGTAATATCTAAACCACCATTTGTCGTCGCAGAAATAGAGACAAATACACCTTGGAGAACAGCTTGTTTAATATTATGTAAATCTTGATAAAAATAAAATGTTAAAAATAATGCACCAACAAATTCAATGACTAAAATCGTTCTTACAATATCGATAATCAATTTAACTGTACCGCTCATTGAATTTTTATTGTTATCTAACATAATCAACTGGCGCTCTCGAATGCCAATGCGTTTACCGAGCACGACCCATAGCAATGTACCTATTGCCATGACGCCGATACCACCAATATTTAAAATAATTAATATGATGACATAACCAAAGGCATTGTATGTTTCTGAAATATTAACAGGAGTCAGTCCTGTCACACTCACACCAGATACAGCTACAAATAATGTGTCGATTGGTTTTATAGAGATGCCAGGTTTATGTATCCCTGGTAAATTAAGTAATAAAAATGCACCGACAATCGCAGCAATGTAATATAATACAATTCCTTGTTGAGGACTTGCTTTTTTTAGGAGTTGCTTAACGAACGACAATCCTCTCACCCTCACATTATTTCAATTTAAATGAGATTTCTTTTTCCTGACCTGCTCTTAATACTTTTAATTTAACGGGTTGTTGTTTTTGAGTGTGTCGAAATATCTTTTGTCTATATTCCAACGCGTTTTGAATGGACTTACCATCTACTGCTATGATGACATCACCAATTTTTAAATCACTATTTTGTGCTGGACTGTTGTCCTTCATATTTAATACAACAGCACCTTTATCAAGTTGATTATCTATAGTGTAATTCTGTTTTGTGTTTTCATCAATATCAGTAACATTTTGAAGTTGAATCTGTGTATTTGGATGATTAATCTCTCCATCTTTTTCAAGTAGTTTAGCCACTTTTACAGCCTCATTGATTGGAATGCCAAAAGCCATATTTTCTACATTAGGCATACTAATTTTTAACGAAGCAATACCAATTAATTGGCCATTTTGATCAACAATTGCACCGCCTGAATCGCCGGGATTAATGGGCGCATCTACTTGAAAAGAATGCATTAATATATCATAGCGGTTATCTTTATCAATATCAACTGGTACATTTCGATCTAAACCAGAAACGATGCCCTCTCCTACTGTATTTTGAAAATCTAAACTTATAGGGTTCCCAACGACAATTACAGGTTCGCCTAGCGTCAGTTGACTAGAATCACCTAGTTTGAATGGTTGTAATTTATCATTTTTAGGCTTTTTCACTGTTAATACCGCGATATCTGTCCAAGGATCTGTACCAATTACTTTTCCCGTTACTTTATGCGTTTTATCATATGTTAGTTCATGTGTTTTTCGATCCCCTACAACATGAGCATTTGTCAAAATATAAAGAATGTCGTCTACTTCTTTGTAGACGACACCAGAGCCACTATCATTTTCTTTTTGAGTTTGTGCTTCAACATCATCAACCGTTTTAGGAGTGTTTGTTGTATTATTTTCAATTGAGACGACAGACTTCACAGCTGCATTTGCATTTTTCATGGTTGTCGTTTCTGTTTTATTTTGTGCCTGTGCTGTGTCTGTAGTATCTTTATCACTTTTGTTTACGTTATTAAAAATAGCAAAAAGTAAAATAATAATAAGTAAAGCAGCTAAAACAATCAAAATCTTCGCCCATTCTTTACTAATAAAAGCAGTGATTTTTGTAGTCCAATCTTGACGATTAGAGTATTGATGAATAGGTTCTGATGTTTTATCCGTTTCAGATGCTTGTGTTTCATCATCAACATTTTCTGTCGACTCTGTTTGTTTAGCCTTTTCATGATTAAGCTGTTGAGATTGTTGAATATGTTGTGCTTGTTGTTTGTATAAATCATGCTGTAATCGTGATTCTTTTTTGGCTTCTTCAGATTGTTTATTTTGTGTCGATGCAGTATCTTCATCACCAAATAATTGTGCTAGTAATGATTTATCTTGTGTTGATTTTCCTTTTTCATATTCATCATGTGTGATTTTTTCAACACGTGCTTTTCGTAAATTATCTTTAACACGTTCTGCATTATTTTTTTCTTGTGCGCGCTCTTTTTCAGCTTTTAGCGCTTCAGCCTCTTTTTGAGCTTGAATACGCTGTTCACGCTCTTCATTATGAAAAAACTCTCGGCGTTTTCTTTTATATTGTCGCCTTGGAATCACATGTTTTTTGTCATTCGTCATCACATGGTCCCTCCTCTAGCTATCTTTCTTTCTATTATGACATATCATGGTGCAAATTTCTGTAATTTTTTTCTATAAAACGAAAAACTTCTCGTATCATACTCACAATTTTTAAAAACTGTAAGTATTATGATATGACACGATTTGATCGTTTTTAATCATTGCCACCTTATCAACCTATATCACTAAAAATGCTCTGAGAAACAACCATCGGAATCTCAGAGCATGTTATATCATTACTATTTTTAATTATGATGAATGATCTTTCTTTTTGTTCTGGATAACTGAAGTAAACCAACCTATTAATACAAGGCCAATCATAACAGCCCAGAAAATAATTTGCCATATCGCTGAGTGTGGGAAGTCTTCTGGAATTAAGCCCACATCTTCATGAGCAAGTACTAACACAACCAACTTAATACCTACCCAACCTACAATGGCAAAGGCAGCAACTTCTAAACCAGGATACTTATTAAGTAATTCCACAAAGAATGTTGCAGCAAAACGCATCAGTATGACACCAATGAGACCACCTATTAGCATTACTAAAAATTGGCCTAAATCCATACCGCCAAAATGAATACCTACAGCAGGTAATGTAACAGCAATGGCTAGAGCAGCTAGCATAGAATCAATAGCGAATGCAATGTCCGCAAATTCTACCTTAGCCACTGTAAACCAGAATGATTTAGCGTCAACTTCTTTTTCTTCACCTGATTCGTCATAGTGATGATCATCATTATCAGGTTGTGACTCATGTTCATCTTTATGTTTAAAAAAGTCATATAAGTTCTTACCAGACATATATAATAAATAAATTGCACCAATGGCTTGAATCCACCAGAAATTAGCTAAAATACTAATTAAGAATAACGCGATAAAGCGAAATACGAAAGCACCTAATAAACCGTAAAATAAAGCTTTTTTACGTTGTTTAGGTGGTAAATGTTTGACCATGACAGCCATTACAATTGCGTTGTCAGCAGCAAGCAAACCTTCTAAAAAGGCCAGTACTAAAACAACCCAACCATACGATAACAATAAACTCGGATCCATCTACTATTCAACTCCTTATTTTTAAACAGGACATAGATTGTTATTAATTCCAATGAAAACATTAAAATAGAACGCTATCAAATCTATAACAATCCTTTTTGACATAATTAAAGAGACCTATGCTAACTTATTAGCAAAGGTCTCACTTAGCATAATAGAATGCCCGTTTTACCGGAAGAATCTGCTTCTTCGTAATGACGACAAAACGTTATTAACGTCTCAAACGTTAATCAAGTTACTCCCCTCTGACACACTATGTCATAGGTATTTAATAATGTTATAGACATTATACCCAATATCCTAATATAAAAACAATTATTTATGCTAAATTTCCAAGTTATAAAAGACTATATAATTTAATTTCTGGAAACTTCTCTTCAAACCAGCGTGTCGCAAAATCATTTTCAAATAGGAATACTTTATTATCGTATCGGTCATTTACAAGAATAGAACGACTTGTATTCATTTTTTCTTGAATATCTTCTTCATTTTCAATCCAACGTGCAATTTTCTTACCAACCGGTTCCATCACAACGTCGACATTGTATTCATTTTTGATGCGATGCTCAAATACTTCGAATTGAAGTTGACCCACAGCACCTAAAATGATTTGGTTAGTATGAGGAGATTTATAGTATTGAATCGCGCCTTCTTGCACAAGTTGCTCAATACCTTTATGGAAGTGTTTTTGTTTCATTACATTTTTAGGAGACACTTTCATAAATATTTCTGGTGTAAACTGTGGTAATGCCTTGAAATGGAATTTTTGATTACCACCTACTAATGTATCTCCAATTTGATAATTTCCAGTGTCATATAAACCAATAATGTCTCCTCCAACCGCATGATTGACTGTTTCTTTGTCATCAGCCATAAAGCTTGTCGAACGTGTAATTTTTTGACTTTTACCCGTGCGCTGTAATTTCACATTCATTCCACGTTCAAAAGCACCACTGACCACACGCATAAAAGCAATACGGTCGCGATGTTTAGGGTCCATGTTAGCTTGAATTTTAAAGATAAATCCTGAAAACGTCTCATCAAATGGACTTACATCGATATCTTCTTCTGTTTGGCGAGAATGAGGCATAGGTGCATAATCCACATAAGCATTTAAAAAGTTTTGTACACCAAAGTTTGCCAGTGCTGAGCCGAAAAATACAGGGGTTAAATCACCTTGCATTAAGGCATCTACATCAAAATCTTCCCCCGCTTCTTCAACAAGCATTAATTCCTCAATAGCTTGTTCAAAAGCACTGTCATCTGATATTGGATGTGACTCTTCTAATTCGAAATCATCATTAATGTGTAACACATTTTCTTCATCACGAAATGGCTCGATCGTACGTGTTTTTCGATCGATAATGCCGAAGAAGTTTTGACCCATACCTACTGGCCAGTTCATCGGATAAGTTTCAATACCTAATGTAGATTCAATTTCATCTAGTAATTCAAAAGGCTCTTTACCTACACGGTCTAATTTATTAATAAAGGTAAAGATTGGAATACCTCTCATTTTACATACTTTGAACAGTTTTAAAGTTTGTGGTTCAATCCCTTTGGCACAGTCAATGACCATGACTGCACTGTCCACAGCCATTAGTGTACGATACGTATCTTCTGAAAAGTCCTCGTGTCCGGGTGTATCTAAAATATTAATTTTATAGTTATCATAATCGAATTGCATAACTGAACTTGTTACGGAAATACCACGTTCTTGTTCCACTTTCATCCAGTCACTTGTCGCAAATTTCCCTGTTTTTTTACCTTTAACTGTTCCAGCTTCACGAATAACGCCACTAAAATACAGTAATTTCTCAGTTAAAGTGGTTTTCCCCGCATCCGGGTGTGAAATAATCGCAAACGTTTTACGCGATTCAACTTCCTTCTTTATGCTCATATATACGCTCCTTTAAATTTAAACTTCTTGTATCCATTGTGTAATTCTTAAAGCTAACTCATGTGCTTCTTTTTCATCTAAATTATTATATAAATGAATCATCAGTTGATCCGTTAATGCTTCACCATATACTTCATCATCAATTGCCATTGACCAAAATATATCAGGAATGGACACGACAATATAACCCTCTTTTTGGTTATGATATAAGAATACTTTGGCTGAAAAACTTTCAGAATGACTCTCTCTAATCTTCATTGTGCTCGCCTCCTCCAAATTTTTGGTATGCCGCTTCTAATCCGATTAAATCATCGCGGTGAGGCACCTTTACGTGACCTGGCATAATTTGATAAGGTTCTCTACCTTTAGAAGCCAGTACCACTGTATCCCCTGGTTCTGCTACATCGATCGCATGACGAATACCTTCAGCGCGATCAGTATATTCGACATAGTTTTGATGTGTCGCACCTTTAGCAAGTTCTGCCGTTAACATTTTTGGGTCATCATTAGCTGGATTATCTGGTGTGAAAATGACATAATCTGCTCTTGATGCGATACGACCCATTTCTGGGGTTTTTGTTAAATCTCTTTCGCCAGCCATACCGACAAGAAAAATTAATTTTTGCTTTACGAAAGGTTTAACAGCATCGATTAACTTGTCCATGCCATCCGCGGTATGCGCATAATCTATAATTAAATCAATCGGTAGTTTAGGATCAAGCACCTCTAAACGTCCTTCAACAGGTTCTAAATCTTTTACCACATTGATAATCTCTTCCATTGAAGCACCTTTAACCCATACACCTAAAATAGCGGCCATAATATTTGAAATATTGAAGCGACCAACATAAGGTGACTTCACTGGGAATGTACCAAACGGCGTTTCAAAATCAAACGACACCCCTTGTAAAGATTCTTTAATATTTCGTGCTGTAAATTGCGCCTCTGTCTCGATTCCATAAGTCAATGTTTCAAAAGGCGTCACACTTTTTAAATATGTAGAAAAGTCATCATCATTATTAATAATGGCATATTTATCTTTAGTCAAATCTTGACCTAATTGACTAAATAATAATGATTTTGCATGACCATATGCTTCCATTGTGCCATGAAAATCTAAATGATCTTGCGTTAAATTTGAAAAGATAGCGACATCAAATTCCACACCACTTAATCGTCCTAATGCTAAACCATGTGAGGACACCTCTAAAGTCATAGCCTCAGCATGTGCTTCTACCGCTTCGTGGATTTTTTTCGTTAATGAGACGGTTTCGGGCGTAGTATTTTCTCCTTTTGTAATGGTTTCATTTAATTGAAAGCCATTTGTTCCTAAATAGGCACTCCCTTTACCTAAGTGGCGATAAATGTGATGGATCATCGTAGCAATAGATGTCTTACCATTTGTTCCAGTCACACCAATGGTCGTTAATTGTTGACTTGGAAAATGATATAAACGATGAGCAAGATGACTGGCCACTTTTAAAGTATCAGGGACAATCACTTGCGTAACCTTAGCGGCATCTACGTCCATTTGTCGATTCACAACAACGACTTCACACCCTTGTTCAATCACATTGTCTACAAAACGATGGCTATCTACTGTATAACCTTTAGAAGCGACAAAGATGCTTCCCTTTTGTGCTGTACGTGAATCCGTTGTAATAGATTCAATCGTTTTATCCAAATTCCCTATCACTTGTTTAATTAATATATGATCAAATAATTGTTGAGCGTTCACACGTATCTCTCCTTTATAGTACACTCGTATATTATACACTTTTTGCTCTAAATGATACAAAGCATCATCTCATTTTTTATAAGATAGCCTCATTTCAAAATATGAAAATTTTTGATTATCCCCTTACAAATACATACCAAATTCTCTGCTAAAAATAACATTTAAACGATATGAATCAAATACAACTTTTTGAAGTGTTCTAGCAAAATATATTTCTTTAAGTTATTTGTTGTATCCATATCTATATTATATTAAGATGATAGAATGAATAAACGCATACTAATAGGGAAAAGATTAAATATTAGATATGCCTAATCCTACAATGACCATTATGATTGGATTGAGGGCATATAGATATTTACAAAACACATATTACCTTAACATTATTTAATTTTTAATAAGATTTAAAAAGGACCTTTTACCGACAAATAGATTACGGTACACTAGCCTTGAATTGATGATGCTGAAATGGATATGGAGGGTGGCGCACATGGCAGCTGAAAAGAAGAAAATTTTGATTATTACCGGATCATTTGGTAATGGTCACATTCAAGTCACAAATAGTATTGTTGAACAATTAAATCATATGAATTTGGATCACCTTACAGTTATTCAACACGATTTATTTTTGGAAGCACATCCTATTGTAACAACGATTTGTAAAAAATGGTATATCAATAGCTTTAAGTACTTCCGAAATATGTACAAAGCTTTTTATTATAGCCGCCCGAATCAATTAGATAAATGCTTTTATAAATACTTTGGCCTTAATAAATTGTTAAATCTACTGATTAAAGAGAAACCAGATTTGATTTTATTGACTTTCCCAACACCAGTCATGTCAGTTTTAACAGAGCAATTTAAAATGAATATTCCGATTGCTACAGTGATGACTGATTATCGCTTACATAAAAACTGGATTACACCTTTTTCAGAGCGATATTATCTGGCAACAGAGGATTTAAAAGAAGAATTTGCGGCTACAGGTATTCCTCGTCATAAACTTAAAGTGACAGGTATCCCTATTTCTGAACGATTTGAAACGCCTATTGATCGGACTTCATGGTTAACTCAAAATGGCTTAGACCCAGAAAAACAAACGATTTTAATGTCCGCTGGCGCTTTCGGTGTTTCAAAAGGGTTCGATAAAATGATTCAACGTATGATTGAAGATAGTCCTAACGCACAAGTTGTCATGATTTGTGGTCGCAATAAAGGATTAAAACGACAATTATCGGCTACATTTAAACATCAACCACGCGTACTCATCTTAGGTTATACAGAGCACATGAATGAATGGATGGCATCCAGTCAACTTATGCTTACCAAACCAGGCGGTATTACTATTTCTGAAGCTTTCACACGTAAAGTACCGATGATATTTCTTAATCCAGCACCTGGTCAAGAACTGGAAAATGCTTACTATTTTGAAGCAAAAGGCTTTGGCAGAATTGCCAATACTCCTTCAGAAGCTATTGATATCGTTAGCGAATTAACAAGCCATCCCGAATTAATTCAAGACATGGTTACTCATTTATCTGAATCACGTATTACGCACGCTACTCAAAGATTATGTAATGACTTATTAGATTTATTACACGATGCATCTCGATACGAAAAAGTTTACGGAAAGGTTCCTTTATATGCCAAATTACTCGTCAAATAACAATCACTATCAAAAAAGTTTTTACATCATGCTTGTCATCTTATTTTTGATGGAATTTGCGCGAGGCATGTATGTGCTAAGTTATCTTACTATTCTACCGACAGCCACTTCAATAGCTGTCGGTATTACTTCCGCTGCAATTTCAATTCATTTCGTTTCAGATGCTTTATCTAACTTTGTTATTGGTTTTATTTTAAAACGTTTAGGACCTAAAATTGTATTAACATTAGGATTTTTACTTGCTTTGGCGAGTTTAATACTCGTTATTCTATTCCCATTATCCCCGATTATTTTAATTGCAAGTGCGATTATGTTGGGGATTGCAGTATGTCCAATATGGGTCATTATGCTTGCGAGTGTTGAAGAATCTTCACGTGGGAAACAAATGGGCTATGTCTACTTTTCATGGTTAGCTGGTTTAATTATCGGAATGATTAGTATGAATCTCATTTTTAGAATCCACCCTACTAATTACAACTTTTTAATGGCATTATGTGTCGGTATTGCCTTTGTGTTATATTTCTTTGTTAAGATAAAACTCACTTCTTACAATACTAAATCTGTCCGCCAACAGTTAACTCAAATTGTTAGTGTGACACGGCGTCATTTAATTTTATTTCCCGGGATATTAATTCAAGGGATTGCCATTAGTGCATTGATTCCAGTTTTACCACAGTATGCTTTAAATATAGTAGGTGTTTCTACCATTGAATATACTGTTGCGTTAATTATCGGTGCCTTAGGTTGCGCATGCTCCATGCTGTTTTTATCTAAATTAATCGATAAACATTCTGTACACTTTATGTATTGGGTTATATTTATTGGATTCATTCTATATGGTAGCTCAATTTTCTCTTTAACTTTAATCACTCAAATGGCTATTGTGGGCATCATCGCGTTTTTAATTGGTTTACTGTATGGTTTACTATTACCAGCATGGAATACGTTTATGGCAGGATTCATCAATGTCAACGAACAAGAAGAAACATGGGGTGTATTTAATAGTATCCAAGGGTTTGGTGCCATGATTGGTGCTTTTATTGGAGGCCAAATCTCTCAATTTACAAGTAATCCTATCTTTTCTTTTTATTTTGCGGCATTATTAATTATATTTTTAGCGCTTTTTTATGGTGTCTATTTTTTACTTACCAAACGAAAAGTCTCACATTAATAACGTCAACCGTCAAATTATCATTTGAAATATCGTATGTGCCCTTATTTTTGAGCATATGCGATATTTTTTTATGAACTTGTTATAACTTCTCATAACAAGCTATAATGCGCTAATTTATTGACCTACTTTATATTTAGACCTGTTAGACTTCCCTCAACACTCCCCAACTGGTTATATTGTTATAATAAGTCCAACGTGCTATTTTTAAATTAATAAATCAAGAAAGGAGTCCATTTCATGCAACAACGACCTAACATTATTTTAATTTGTGTCGATCAATTACGTTTTGATACTTTGGGACATCATCACCATCCTGTCGTATCCACTCCGCATTTAGATATGTTTGCTGATCAAGGGTACCATTTTAATCAGATGTACACTTCTGTACCGAGCTGTATCGCATCACGTGCTGCATTAATGACTGGCTTAAACCAAGTCAATCATGGCCGTGTAGGTTATGAAGATAACGTAGATTGGGTATACGATCAATTTATGGCTGATAGTTTTAAAGCAGCAGGCTATCAAACTGAAGCAATTGGTAAACTTCATGTTACGCCTGAACGTAAACGGATTGGCTTTGAACATGTCATGCTTCATGACGGTTATCTCCATGAAGCTAGAAAGTATACCGAACCTTATGGTAAAAATTTTGAATTTGTCGACGATTATCTAGTGTGGTTAAAAGAGCAATTAGGTCATCAAGCCGACCTCACAGATGATGGTCTAGAACCAAACTCATGGGTAGCACGCCCTTGGATGTATGAAGAAAAATATCATCCAACTAATTGGGTAGTGAATGAAGGCATTCGATTTTTACAAAAAAGAGACCCTGAACAACCTTTCTTTTTAAATTTATCGTTTACTCGTCCACACCCACCGCTCAATCCACCACAATACTATTTCGATATGTATATGGATTTAAAAGATGAGTTTCCAGAAATTCAACTAGGTGATTGGAAAGACATTGAAGAAACATTACCGTTTAATATTACTGCTAAAAAAGGACACTATAGTAAGCATGATTTAGATCGTATGCGCGCTGGTTATTATGGAAATATTACGCATATCGATCATCAAATTGGTCGCTTTATGATTGCTTTAAATGAACAACGTATTGCGAAAAATACGCTAATTCTCTTTGTATCTGACCATGGAGATCAACTCGGAGAACACAATTTATTTAGAAAAGCATATCCATATCAAGGTAGTATCCATATTCCAATGATGATTTACGATAAGGGCGACATTTTAAAAGGTACATATAAAGACTTACATCAAATTGCAGAATTAAGAGACATTTATCCAACGCTTTTAGACTTAGCAAATATTGATATTCCTCAACATATCGATGGAAAAAGTTTAAAACCTGCCCTTTACGATGAACATTTTGAAACACGTTCATTTTTACATGGTGAGCATAGCTTTGGTAAAGATTCAAATCAATATATTATTAATGACGAATGGAAATATATTTGGTATCCCGTTAGAGGTATTGAACAACTCTTCAACTACAAAGAAGATCCTCATGAAAAGCATAACTTGATTAACGAAGAGGCTTATCAGTCTATTAAAGAGACACTCAAATCTCATTTAATTGAAGTATTATCAGATCGTGAGGAAGGCTTTGTCAAAAATGGAGAACTTCAAATATTATCTTCTACAAAACCAACACTTGAGCATTTAACGACTAAAATTAACGCATTGCGTTCAAATCAATAATGCTCATTAATATCACTGGCTGGGATAATCAAGAGCACAACAAAACGCATTTTAGCACCCTTTTATCCCAACCTTTTAATGATTAACTCAATGGCTTTGAAATACTGCAGATTTTATTTCAGACCACGAAAATCATCATTTTTACGATGTTATTTACGCTAAAATGTAAGCGTTATCATATTAATTATAAGGGAGTGGAAAGCATGGACATTTTATGGTGGCAAATTTTACTACTTACAATTTATGCTGGAATTCAAATTTTAGATAACCTATCATTTGGATTTTTAGCACAACCGGTTATGGCAGGATTGATTACCGGACTTGTTATGGGAGATGTAACAACCGGCCTCATTATCGGTGGCGGGATGCAATTAACGATTTTAGGTGTAGGTACATTTGGTGGTGCTTCTCATATTGATGCCAACTCTGGTACAGTCTTAGCTGTTGCCTTTTCTGTCGCAATTGGTATGAATCCTCAACAAGCACTCGCTACATTAGGGGTTCCTGTAGCAAGTTTAATGATTCAAACAGATATACTTGCACGTTTCACAAATACATTTTTCGCACATCGTATCGATAGCAAAATTGAAAAGATGGATTACAAAGGCATCGAACGAAACTTTTTATACGGGATGATTCCTTGGTCTCTATCACGTGCCCTACCCGTCTTTTTAGCTTTATCATTTGGTAGCAGTATCGTACGTCCAGTCGTAGATTATTTAAACACTGATTTAAAATGGCTAGGTGACGGTTTAACACTTGCTGGTGCCCTTCTTCCAGCAGTAGGTTTCGCTATTTTACTTAAATACTTACCTTTAAAACGTCATTATCCATACTTTATCCTTGGATTTATTATTACGGCACTATTCGCTTCTATCTACGGTGGATTAACTGGTTTAGGCGAAGCAGTTGCTGGCTTAGATGACAAATTCACAACAGTGTTTAGTCCATTACCAATGTTAGCAGTGGCATTAATTGGTTTCAGTTTAGCCGCATTATCTTATCAACGTAACCAACAAACCGCTTCAAGTACTCAAAGCCGAGGTCAAAATGATACGAATAATCAACAATCTGCAATAGATGAGGGGGAAATTGATGATGACGAACTCTAAAAAAGACAACAAAAAAGATAAATTAACACTTAGCGATCCGTTTCAAGATGAATCACTTAAAGGCACACCACCGAGCACACCGTATCAATTAACTAAAAAAGATTTCCGTCAAATCAACCTCCGAAGTCTATTCTTTTTCCAATGGGGTTGGAACTACGAACGTATGCAAGGGTCTGGTTATCTTTTTACAATTCTCCCACAGTTACGTAAAATTTACGGAGATGACACACCAGAATTAAAAGAAATGATGCGCACCCACGCTCAGTTCTTTAATACAAGTAACTATTTTAACACGATCATTACAGGTATCGACTTAGCCATGGAAGAAGAAGAACAATATCGTTCGAAAGATTCAGTGAAAGGGATTAAAGTTGGTTTAATGGGACCTTTCGCCGCTGTAGGTGACGCCATTTTCGGCTCCCTTGTACCAACCATTTTCGGTGCCATTGCGGCAAATATGGCTTCAGATGGAAATCCATTTGGTATTATCCTTTGGTTCGTTGCTATTTTATTCATTATTGGATTCAGATGGCAACAATTACCATTCGCATATAAAGAAGGTATTTCTCTTGTAACGACGATGCAACACCGTTTAGAATCACTGACAAATGCAGCCACACTCATGGGTGTATTCATGGTTGGCGCACTCGTTGCTACAATGATTCGTGTACAATTCGCCTTTGAACCTACTATTGGGGATGTAACTATTAACTTTAAGGAAAATGCCGATATGATTCTGCCAAAATTATTACCATTAGCAGTTGTATTTGGTGTTTATTGGTTACTAGGACGTAAGAAAATGAATTCTACACGTGCTATCTTCATCGTTATTATTGTAGCTATTATCTTCTCAGCACTCGGTATTATGGAAAAAATATAATAACGTCACTTAACCTAAAAAAAGACGGGTCAATATTGACCCGTCTTTTTGTATAGATATAACGCTTTAAACAACTTTCTAGCTTAAATGATATGTTTCGATTTCTTCCCAACGATCGTCGTCTTCATTAAACTTCATAAGTGATAATACATCAATTGTTTCTTTGTGATCTACTCCTGCTAAGCGAACTTGTCCATAAATATCTTCAAATTCTTGACTTGTTAATCCTTGTGCAATTGTAAAGTGAGGTACAAATGGATGTTCAGCTGTACCATAAAAATCTTCAGTATCAAATCGTTTAAATAAATCATCTAATCCGTCATTTTTTTCGACTTTGAAATAAATCACATTTGTAGTTGGTGCAAAATTAGATGCTTTTGTCGCATGTACGTCGACAGCTTTAGCCCCTTCTAAACGGTTTTGAATTTCTGATTTAACTTTTTCTAAATCTTGATCATCTACTTCGAAATGACCTTTAATCGTAATATGTGGCTTAATTTTAGTAAAGTGTTTGTCATAACGTTTACGATACGCATTGACCTCATCTTGGAAGTCTTTTGATGGAATTAACGCTAATCCTAAAATCATTGAAATTCCTCCTTTGTTTCGTTTATCTTTATTATATCAAAATTTTGAATTATTGGTTACTTAAAAAGTATTTTAATAGTTTAGGTAACTCCTTGCGCCATGTTTTCCAGTTGTGTCCACCGTCTAATTCCTCGTAATAATAAGATAATACAGCCGGCTCGATTAACGCTTTTAGTTGACGGTTCGGTGTTAAAAAGTCAGCTCGTTTGCCATTGGTCGGTAACTCAAAATCATTTTCTTCCTTACCAATCGCATGCCATATTGTTAAGTTTTCTTTGAACTGACAACGATTCAGTAATTGTTCAACGACGTCATCAACATGTGGACTAAACATTCCAACTTGGCTAATGACACGAGGATAAGATAATGCAGTTAATAAAGCGATACTACCTGCTAGACTATCCCCTAATAAGAGACGCGCATTACCAACTTTAAACGTAGAAAAAGTTTGATCAATCCATGGCCAAATCTCCTTCACTACCGTTTGAACAGTTTGAGCCGCAAATTCTCCTTGAGGATGGAATTCTTGCCTTCTTTTTGTCACGCTTTCATAATGAAATCCTATAAAAATGGCACGTTCTACCTCATCTTTTTGTCTTAGACGTTCATATACTCGATGAATTTGTCCAAATCGAAAAAAATCACGCCCGTCAAAACAAAATACAACCTTAGATTTATATAAATCAGAATAATCTTCTGGTAAATAAACAGATAACGTTATTTCTCGACCTAAACTATCACTGTCAAATGTTGTACGTGTCACTTGACCGGGTTTAAAATCAGTCATGTCTTATTGCCCCCTTTGACGAATTATATTTATTGTATCAAGAGTCACGTTACCTGTTAATCCATTAGATTTAATTTTTGTTAGTCTACTTCGTTATAATTTTCTTCTTTTAAACGACGTGGATAGTCTTCTAACCAAAATGTCGCAGTTGGATATTTTTGAGGATCTGGACGATAAATGGCTGTCTTTCCTGTACCATGTTTCTTTTTATGCGCTTCAAAATCTTTTAAAGCACTTAAGGCTGGCTTACACAGAATCCAAATAGCAATAAAGTTGAGCCAAGCCATCATACCTACACCTAAATCACCCATAGCCCATGCCACATCAGCAGTCTTGATGGCACCGTAAGCTGTTGCTGCAATCAAGACAACACGTATGACATTTCGCCACAATTTATTTTGATTCTTTGCTAAACGGTTCGTCATATAACTTACATTCGTTTCCGCGATGTAGTAATAAGCTAAAATTGTCGTAAAGGCAAAGAAAAATAATGCAATCGCAATAAAATAAGAACCAAAACCGGATAAACTTGGATCAAAGTGATAAGTCGAACTGTTAAATGCCTTATCGATTCCAGCTTGAGCATACATCGCAGTACCTGAATAATCCTTTGAACCATCCGCACCTTGTATGTAAATGCCACCATCTCGAATTAAGTTAGGCTCACCATTCGCTGTCGTTGTCCCATCTGTTGTGTTATAAGTTCCTGAAATTAATATAATCAGTGCTGTCGCTGTACAAACAAATAATGTATCCACATAAACCGAAAACGCTTGAACAAGACCTTGTTTTGCTGGATGAGACACTTCAGCCGCCGCTGCAGCATGAGGACCCGTCCCTTGTCCTGCTTCATTTGAATACAATCCGCGTTTAACACCAATCTCAATCATCGCACCGAAGATTCCTCCAAAAGCTGCTTCCATCCCAAAAGCCGATTTGAAAATCAGACCAAATAAGGCTGGCACTTGATCGATATTGAGTAAAATAATCACTACAGCCATTACAATATAAATAATCGCCATAAACGGCACGACTGCTGTTGCAACATTGGCAATCGATTTGATACCACCAAAGATAATTAACGCTAAAATAACAATCAAAACCACAGCAATAATCCAAGTAGGTATGCCGAACGCATTATTCATCGAACTAGCTATGGCATTAGATTGCACACCCGGCAATAACAATCCGACAGAAATAATCGTTACAACCGCAAAAATAAGCCCATAAATCTTGCCGAAACGCCCTTTAATACCATTTTCAATGTAATAAGCAGGACCGCCTCGATACTCTCCATCTTCTTCTTTTTTATAAATTTGCCCCAGTGTCGACTCAATAAATGCTGTACCTGCACCTAAAAATGCAGTGGCCCACATCCAAAATACTGCACCTGGACCCCCAATAAAAATAGCAGTCGATACCCCTACGATATTACCAGTTCCCACTCGTCCTGCGAGTGACAATGCAATCGCCTGAAAACTTGAAATACCAGTTGGTGACTTTTCCCCTTGAAACATTAAACGAATCATTTCTTTAAAGTGTCGTAACTGCAAAAAACGAGTAATCAAACTAAATGCAATACCTGTAATTAATAAACCAAATACCAGCGGCTTACTCCAGACAATATCATTTAACCACCCTACTATCGCTTCTACCATTGACATCTCCCCTTTAGTTTAAAATCCTAATTTTTGAAAATTTTCAGATAAATACGCTATAATTATACACTTGCATTGTGTTCCGCGCAACTCAAAATTGATATATCTTTCATTTTATTCTTTTATCATAAGTTCAGTTAGTCTATACTGTATATATGTATATGAAAAACAGAAAAGGAGGTTTACATATGACGAAAAAAGTTTGGTTTCGAGCGGGAGTAGGATTACTTATTCTATTCTTACTGATCAAACTCTTTTTAGATATTGATCACTTATTCCAACCTATTATTACCATCGTGGCGTCGGTATTTTTTCCTTTATTACTAAGTGGTTTCTTATTTTATATCTGTCTACCATTTCAGAATATACTTGAGAAATGGCATTTTCCACGTTGGGCAAGTATCGTGATTATTTTAGTTGGTTTAACTGCAATACTAGCACTTATTATAGGTATTGTAGGTCCAATTATTGCGTCACAAATTGAAAACTTAATTAATCAACTCCCATACATCCAAAGAGAAACACAAAGTTTTATTAACTTTGCGTTAGAACAGCGTGATCGTTTACCACAACAAGTAACAGATAAAATCAATGAAATGATTAACAATATGGGATCAATGGCTACAAGTCTTTTATCAAACTCTTTAAACATTGTCACGAGCATTATTTCAACTTTGTTCTTATTAGTCTTAGTACCATTCTTCTTAATATACATGTTGAAAGATCATGAACGTTTTATTCCAGCAGTTGCTCAAATTTTTAATGGTGAACGTAAAATTTTTGTAGTGAACTTACTTAAAGATTTAAATCATACCTTAAAATCTTACATTCAAGGGCAAGTAACAGTCAGCCTAATCTTAGGTGTCATTTTATTTATTGGTTATTCAATTATTGGTTTAGATTATACTGTTTTACTTGTGTTATTTGCTTGTATTGCCAACATGATTCCGTTCTTAGGACCTTGGATGGCATTCTTACCAGCAGGTATTTTAGGTTTAATTCAAAGCCCATCTACTTTCATATGGGTATGTATTATCACACTGATCGCACAACAACTTGAAGGTAATGTCATTACACCAAATGTAATGGGTAAATCATTAAATATTCACCCACTTACAATTATCGTTGTTATTTTAGCTTCAGGTAGTTTAGGCGGATTTGTTTTAATTTTAGTCGCAGTTCCATTATACGCTGTATTAAAAACAATCGTGAAAAACATCTTCAAATATCGTCATCAGATTATGATTGCAGCTCAAAAAGAAGTAGACGATTGACCATATTCGCATAAAAAAACTGGTTTGAGCATACTCAAACCAGTTTTTTTGATCTCTTAACGAATTGCATGGAATCCAGCATCCACGTGGATATTTTCACCAGTTACACCTGATGCGAAATCACTTAATAAGTAAGCAGCTGTTTTACCTACTTCCTCTTGATCAACATTACGTTGTAACGGTGAACGTTCTTCAATTTCTTTTAGAATTGATGTGAAGTTACCAACACCACGTGCACTTAACGTACGAATTGGACCAGCTGAAATCGCATTAACACGGATATTATCTTGACCTAAATCAGCAGCTAAGTATTTAACAGAAGCTTCTAAGCTCGCTTTTGCAATACCCATTACATTGTAGTTAGGCACAGCGGCTTCCCCACCAATATATGTTGAAGTTACAATACTACCGCCATTTTCATTCATAATTTTACGAGCTTCACGCGCTACGATTGTTAAAGAGTATGAACTAATATCTTGTGCAAGTAAGAAACCATCACGAGATGTTTCTGAATAACGACCACGTAACTCTTCTACACGTGCAAACGCAATAGAATGGAAAACTCCGTCAATTTTACCTACATCTTGACCAATTTTTTCAAAACCATTGATAACATCTTCATCGTTTTGAACATCAATTTGGTAAACATGTTTTTCACTTTGGTTTAATTGATCAATTAGCTTATCTAACTCTTTAAAACTTCTCTCTTTACGATATGTAAATACTAATTTAGCACCAAGCTCATCTAAAACTTTCGCCACACCAAACGCAATACTTCTTTTATTGGCAATACCCATAATCACATACGTTTTATTCTCAAGATTAATCACACTAAACTCTCCTTTTTCATTTAATTAATCATCAACTTATTTTAACATTACCCATTAAAAACCTACAAACAAAAACAAAAGGTGGAAGAAAGCGGTTAGAAATTGAACAGAATCAAGCAAGAAGTGAAGATTGACCTTTAATCTTTGCGCCTTGCGTAGTTCTGTTGAAATTTCTGCTTTCTGGAGCCGGATTAAACAAAGTGTGGAAGAAAGCAGTTAGAACTCGAGCAAAATCGAGCGCTGAACTCAAACCGTTCTTTGGTTTGAGTGAGGCGACTCATTTTGTTGAGAGTTTTGCAACGCGAAAACGGATTAAATAAAAGGTGGACAATTGCGGTCAGGGTTCGATGTGATTACGTGCACTTTGAGCGAAGTAATTTAGTGCACGTTATGCATGCGAATGACAATGAGCAAGCGAACCTTTTTCTTAAAAAGAAAATCGTTCTTTGATTTTTGCGCGTCACGTAGTATTATCGAGAACCCTGCAATTGGGAGCCGGATTATAAACAAAGTGTGGAGCGTTGCGGTCAGAACCCGAGCAAAATCGAGCACTGAACTCAAAACTGTAAATTTTAAATGGTTTCGTTATTGCTCGCGTTCCTACAGGCCTCGCTCGAACTAATCAAACCTTCATTAAAAATTTCAGGAAGGTTTGATGGATTTCTCACTTCGGCGTAATCTGTCAGGAGTCTCGCAACCGAAACCATTTAAAATAATTGTTCAGTAACATAGAGAAACATTTGAGTGGTTATGGTGCACTTTTGATTTCAAGACACTTTCTACTGATTGCTACCTTAGCCGAGACTTCTTTGGCATAAAGCCGAAACCGAAAATCCATTTTGTCTTCTTATTTAATATTTTATATAAGACAAAATTAGTTGAGGTGAGGCGCCTAGAAAAGCGAGGCGTTAAGGGGCAATCAGTATTTTTTTAATTACTAATACTCATGAGTCATTCTTTAGACATCTCGCAATCGAAACCATTTAAAATAATTATTCAGTAACATAAAGAAATCATTAGTATAAAAAACAGGAAAAGCGATGAGCTTTCTCATCGCCTTCCCCGCTTATTACATTAATTCATATTAAGATTGATTCATTAAATTGTTATTGTTTGCTTTAAAACATTTCTAATTCTATCTTCAATTGATCGACGTATTCTTTCGTTCCTGTAACGATTAAACGGTCTCCATATTGTAAGTAAGTATCTCCATGTGGAATGATAGACTCGTTATTGCGAATAATACGTACGAAAATGATGTCCCCACCAAATGGGAAGTCTCGTAATTGAATATGATCAAATGCATAATTGTACATTCCAATTTCATATAGAGATGTTTCGACATTACTTAATAAATTCAGCATGTTCGGTGTCTCGATCATACCTTTTAGTAACACCTGATTACTTTGGAAAGTACTAAACAATTCAATACCTTTAGTACTCAATTCTTTTTCCTCATCATTTGTATCTAACCGGCATATCACACGCTCAACATCATGTGCTTTTGCCATAAGGGCAACACGTCGGTTAATCGCATCATCATTCGTTGAACATACGACAATGTCACTATCAAATAATCCTAATCGATCTAACATCGCCTCGTCATAATCTGGAAACTCTACCATTGTAATTTCATCAGATAACTCACGTCGATCCGACAAATCTTCTCGATAATACAACGTCACTTTATAAAGTGGTGAACTAATATCTTGAGCAATTGGAATAGACAATTGGTTTTTACCAATCATAGCAACTTTAACAGAACGTTGCATCTCATCGGGTACCGGAATTAACTTTTTAAAGACAATCGGTACAAATACACATGTAATCACTGCACTTAAAATTAAAATACCTGAAGTTTCTTCACTAATTGTATTTAATCGTTCTGCAATTTTTGCAGCTGCAATGACAAGTGATAATGTCGATGTCAGTAAAAACGCAGATGCAATCGTTGTTTTCATATCAAACCATTTTCGAATAATAAAGACTGGAATGAGTTTGGATATAATAAACGCGATAATTAAAATCGGTATAATGATTAATATGGAAGGATTTTGAATTAAAGAAGGGATATCCAATTCTACCCCTACCATAATAAAGAATATCGGAATAAAAAATCCATAACCAAATGAATCTAATTTTTCGACTAAATCTGGACTCGGTTTAAGTAATGATACAACTACCCCAGCTAAGAATGCACCTAAAATATTTTCAGCACCCACACCTTCAGCAAGCGCTACTAACAAGATAATTAATGCGAAAATAGCACGTATCCCTATTTGAGTTGTGCCATCCATTAACTTTTCAAAAATAGGTGCTTTCTTTAAGAAATCTCCTAAGAAATAAAAGGCAATCGTAAATAAACCTAAAATACCAATCAGCCAAATTGTACCGCTTCCGGATGCGTGAATCGCCCCGTATACAGTTAATAAAATCATCGTAATTAAATCGGCCAATACAGCAACTAATAAAATAAATTGACCGATGCGTGTACGCATGATGTTCATCTCTTTTAGCGTAGGCACAACGACCCCTAAAGAGATGGTTGAGATGATAATAATCATTAATAATACATCATCAATGAGACCGACCCATTTAAAGGCATAAGCTAACACAACTGATACAATCATAATTAGCATAAAGACGAGCATCGCTAAGCTAAAATGACTAGGGCCAGACGTCTCATTATTATTTTTTTCATTTTTATCCTTTTTAAATGCATTAAAATCAATTTCTAAACCACTTAAAAACATTAAAAAGATAAAACCTAATGTCGATAAAATGGTCAAAGTATCATCGACATGCACAATATTGAAAAGAGATGGACCTATAATAATCCCCATTAATATCTCTGCCACAACCACTGGTAAAAAGGCGATATTGAGGCGATTAATAATAATAGGTGTCACTACCGCTGCTAATATAACGATGACGAGCGAGACAAATTCCATTCACTTTCCCCCTTTATACAAGATATGACATAAATGTCGTTGCAAGGCCGAAATAGATTAACATACTTACAATGTCGTTAATTGTAGTAATAAATGGTCCACTTGCAACGGCAGGGTCGATACCTAGTTTATTCATAACAAGTGGAATGACTGAGCCAATAGTGGTACCTACTGTCATTGCAATCGTTAAACTTGTGCCTACAATTAATGCTAAAAACGGTTGTTGATATAATACAATAATGATTAATATAAGACAAATAGCACACGTAATACCCGTTAAAAAGCCACTACCTGACTCACGTAATGCAAGTTTAAATTTACTTTTTTCTTTAATATCCCCAGTTGAAATGTTACGTACAGATACCGCTAAAGATTGGGTACCTGAATTACCGGACATCCCACTAATAATAGGAATAAACGCTGCAAGTAATGCGACTTTTTCTAACGTTTCTTCAAAAGATCCTAAAATAGAGGCAGTAATCATACCTAATACGGTCAAAATCATTAACCATGGTAAACGTTTTAAGGCCGTCTTAAAGATAGAATCATCTGTTGAGTCGATGTCTGACACACCGGCTAAGCGAGAGTAGTCTTCACTTGCCTCTTCATCCATAACGTCAACGATATCATCGATTGTGATAATCCCTAGCAAGTGATTTTGATAATCGACAACGGGCATAGCGATAAAGTCATAGTCTCTCATTGTTTGTGCTACATCTTCTTGGTCATCAGCCACATTCGCACTGATAACACGTTCACTCATAATATCTTCAATGTAAGCATCATTTTCTGCCACAATTAAATCTCGTAACGACAGAACGCCCACTAATTTTTTTTGCTCATCTACTGCAAAAATGACGTAAATTGTCTCTGCATTTGGTGCTTGTTCTTTAACGTGCATTAATGCTTCATGTACCGGTGTGGTAATCGTTAAAGAAATATATTCTGTTGTCATAATCCCGCCAGCTGTATCTTCTTCATAATGAAGCAATGCTTTAATTTCTTTCGCATCTTCTTTATTCATTAACATTAACAAGCTGGCTATTTTACGTTTTGACAACTGATTTAAAATATCTACCGCATTATCGTAAGACATGCATTCGAGAATTTGACTCGCATAGGTCGCATTGATGTCTTCAAATAAATCTTCATAATCTTCTTCATCAATTTCCAGATTTTCGAAAAACTCTGCTACTTCTTCCGGTGATAAAAACTGATACATTTTTTGACGTACCGCTTCATCACTTTCCTCAAAGTATTCACTTTGCTCATAGGAGTGCAATGCTAAAAATTCATCTCTAAATTCATCAATGTTATCTTCTTCAATTAAAGCATCTAGTAACGCTTTATTATATCTTTCTTCATCATCCACTAAAAATTGTTCATTTTCAGTATTCATTCGTCGGCACCCCCATTATAATTTGATTGTTCTATCTGATATAGATGATGGTTAAAATCTGGTGTCGGATTGTCTATTTGGACGTTGGCGTGCGTAATTGGATGTACAAACGCGATCATTGCACATTTTAAACATTGTGTGTCGTAATCCGGATGTTGATTGCCATATAATCGATCGCCTACCAACGTATGTCCAATATGTTTAAAATGAACACGTATTTGATGTGTTCTACCCGTCTCTAGTTTAACACGACATAACGTATAACGAGCGCCCTTTTTTAATGGCCAATAGTATGTTTTAGCATATTTTCCATCGGCTGCTACAACACGTTCAATGATACTGTCAGCATGACGTGCGATCGGAGCTTCAATCTCCCCCGCTTCGTTGATTATCCCTTCACAAAGGCATTCATATATTTTATCGATCTTTGTTAACGACATTAGGTGATGAATATGTCTGGATTTAGCAATGACGACGATGCCCATTGTCTGACGATCTAGTCGTGTGACGATATGCGGAATCCCAGCGTCGTGTTGTTGTTGCATATGATACAACGCTTGTTCGACTAAACTCTCATGAGGGTGTTCTCGCGAAGGGGCACTGTTTTGATTTTTGGGTTTATTAACAATGAGTAACCATGAATCTTCATATAAAATCGTTAAAGATCGTTCGAAAGGTATTAAATGCGCACTGGGTTGTTCCTGTGGTAGCTGGACAATGAATTGATCGCCCTTTTCCAAATGATAACGCACTGTTTGAGGATGACCATTTACAAGTAAAGCGCCATCTTGTTTAATGGCGCTAATCGTCTTTTTTGAGAATTGTTGCTCATATAAAAATGTTTTGATGGTTGTCGGACTCTGGATGACGTATTCAAATCTCACAACTCTTCACCACTTGAAATGAATGAATCATGCACACGTTTCCAAAATGGGAAGGGTCTAAAGCGTGCAAAACGTATTTTTTCATTTGCTACACGATATTGAATGGCATTGACATTTTTATGTTTAACGCTTACGTGATCAATCGTTGTTAAAATTGTATCATGGTGCACAGGTTTAACATGACATGTATGATGTTTTGGTAACACTAAAGGTGACCCGACCGTACGGAATACGCGATTATTGATAGACGCAATTTCTGCAATTTGAATAGCTTCAATGGATGGATGAATCAAAGCCCCACCTAATGCTTTATTGTAAGCTGTTGAGCCAGATGGTGTAGAAATACAAAGTCCATCTCCACGAAAACGTTCAAAATGTTGTCCCCGAATATCTAAATCCACAACTAATGTAGTCCCATTTTCTGTTTTCATAGTTGCTTCATTTAATGCTAAATACCGTGTCTCATAACCTTTATCATTATATCGTACAACCATTTCAAGTAATGGATATTCAATCACTTGAAATTCTGAATTATTGATTTCGATAATCAATTTTTCAACCTCATGGGGTAACCAATCTGCATAAAATCCAAGGTGGCCTGTATGTATCCCTACAAACGCACATCGCGATAACATATGGCTATACTGATGGAAAGCTTGTAATAACGTACCATCGCCCCCTACCGAAATCACAATTTCAGGATTTTCGAGGTCTTCAATCATTTTAAAATCTTTCATATGTGCGGTCATTTTGTGTTTTAATGCATCAGATTTAGAGTCCCCTTTAGACAATATTGCATAACGCATCACTCCACCTCACGATTCTCATGCTTTTTAGCACGCTTTTTCGTATAATACTTCTGCGCTTCTTGAATCTCATCTTTAATCTCCGACATTTCTTCATCTAAAGAAAAGGCTGCTTCTGCTGCTCTTTCAAGACGCGTTTGAATTTCTGGTGGATAATCTCCATCATATTTATATCTTAATGTATGTTCTATTGTTGCCCAGAAATTCATAGCTAATGTACGAATTTGAATTTCCGCTAAAATTGTTTTTGGGCCGTTCAATGTTTCAATTGGATACTCAATAATCACATGATACGAGCGATACCCACTTTGTTTAGTATGTCGAATATAATCACGTTCTTCTACCACTGTAAAGTCTTCACGTTGTCGTAAAAGATTGACCACTGTATCGATATCATCAACAAATTGGCACATAATGCGCAATCCTGCAATATCATACATTTCTTCACTCAATTGGTCATAAGGTATACCCCTTTTATTCGCCTTATCAATAATACTTGTAATTGGTTTGACTCGCCCTGTCACAAACTCAATCGGTGAATTATGTTCTGTCACCTCATATTGTTTACGCAAACCTTTAAGTTTAATTTTTAGTTCATCAATTGCTTGACGATACGGCGATAGAAAAATTTCCCATTGATTCATATTACCTCACTCCGCTTCATGCTAATTCGAACGTTTCCTCCACTGCAGCAACGAACTCTTTACCATAATTAGAATTCCCCTTAATATTGTCTAATAAATAATCTAATTCATTAAAGAAGTTTTCGAGTTCGAGCGTATCATTTACGATTAATTTTTTATCACGATTATCATTAAGCATCGTCCATGTCTCTTGCACGAAACTTAAATAAGAATAAGATGAACCATCATCTAATAAACAAACAAACGCATAATTATCGCTATCTACTAAGACTTGGCCCGCTTCTGTTAGCCCCTCAGTAGATTTGTCTGTATAACATAAAATTTGGTCATCTGTTATTTTAATTTCGTTCACATAAATTCGCATACAATTTCCTCCTTATTCAAGATATAGTTTAACATAATTTAACTTTGTCCTCATCGTTGAATGTTAAGTTTTAAATACTTTTAAATGCAATTATTTTCGTTCATAATTTAGAAGAATACACCTATTTTAGAGGAGGATGAAATATGGCGATTGAACAAGAAATCGAATTTAAACAACTTTTAAACCGAAGCACATATGATGACATTAAAGCGACCTATTTTCAAGCGCAACAGCCATTTTCACAAACCAATTTTTATATCGACACACCAGATTTTCAAATTCAAAGTCAAAAAATGGCATTACGTATTCGTCTCAAATCTGATGCAAAAAGTGAACTCACTTTAAAAGTACCAGCAGAAGTAGGCCTAACAGAATATAATGCTTCTATTGACTTAGAACCCGTCGAATCCCAAGCTATTACGTCCGACCTTTTATCACCTGATATTAAAGCAGTCTTACAAGAGTACAACGTTGATGTTACACAATTACACGTGTTAGGGTCTCTTAAAACTTATCGATATGAAACACAATTGAAAGACGGCCTGTTAGTACTGGATTACAGTCAATATTTAAATACCGAAGATTACGAATTAGAATTTGAAGTAGCTCATTATGATGCTGGGCTCTCAGCCTTCAAAAGAATCCTTCAAGATTTCAATCTTGAACACCATTCCCCTAAAAATAAAGTACAACGCTTTTTTGAACGTAAGCATCATCTAGATCTAGGGGACAAATAAAGCCGTCGTACTTAACAAAACGCATTAATAACGTCTTAGAAGTAAACGTTACAATCAGAAGCATACAAAATAACCAAGTGCTTTGACGTTTCATTTACTTTTGAACAAATGCTAATTATTGTTATCTTCATTTCGGGGATATACGCTCGATGCCGTTGCATAAGTGTTTTTACTTTGAATTGTAAAAATTCATGTTATTATTTATGTATATAATGAAACTAAATTGGTGATTAAAATGACAAAAACGCCTTATGAAATCATAGGTCCAGATGCCCTGTATAAGATGATTGATCACTTTTATCAACTAGTGGAACAAGATACGCGTATCAATCATTTATTTCCTGGGGATTTTGCTGAAACCGCTCGTAAACAAAAACAGTTTTTAACTCAATTCCTCGGTGGTCCACAACTTTATACCGAAGAGCATGGACATCCAATGTTAAAAAAACGCCATTTACCTTTTAGGATCGACCACGCCGCTAAGGAAGCATGGCTTGAAAATATGGCAGTCGCTATCGAAACAGCTAATTTCCCTTACCAAGTTGGAGATTATCTATACGAAAGGCTACGTTTAACCGCCAATCACATGGTTAATACTGAAAATTAATTGTAGGTGAAAAATATGATTGAAGAATTACGCGTTTTAATGGATAGTTGTCGTGAAGATTCAAATCTTTCACCTGTGAATAAAATAGAAATATATTCTTTTTTTGACCCTTTCAGCCGAGACAGTTTTAAGTTATCGGCTGTTTTGTCAAAATTACGTATTGAATATCAGCAATATATCCGTATTCGTCATATTCTTAATCCGTCTTTACGTGTTTTAACGAAATGCCAAGCACAAAGCACATCGGATCGAGATAATATTGCACTTGCTTTTAAAGCTGCCGAATTACAAGGACGCGCTCGTGCACAACGCTTTATGCATTTAATTCAAAATGAAATTATCCCCAAGCGTGATATCGTCACTGAAGATATGATTGCGAAGTGTATTATTAATGCCGGATTAGATTATGATGTGTATCAAGATGATTTAACTAATGGAAAATTGAGAGAAAGTTTAAAAGTTGACTTGCATATCGCAAGAGAAATGGAAGTTGAAATGGCCCCTTCCCTAGTCTTTTTTAATGAAGATATTCAGGAAGAAGGATTAAAGGTGGAGGGTCTCTATCCTTATCACATTTACACATATATTTTAAATGAAATGATGGGAACCACACTTGAAAAAAATCTACCACCTAAATTGATAGATTATATTCAGCAAAAACAACTTGTAACAGAAGAAGAACTGTTAACAATCTATGAATGGCCTGAAAAAACATTACAAAAAGAACTCAAAAAGCTAAAGCTACAACAAAAAGTAGAAAAGCTAACATATCCTAGTGGAGAATTTTGGAAATCTAAAATGTCTTAAGATAGAGAGAATTAAAATATGGTTATTAAGAAAGCGGTTAGTGAATTGTAGTCACTAACCGTTATTTTTATTAACATAAAAACCTCTTCAGTTAGGGGCTTTAATGACGTACTTCTTACAAATTAAATATATCTGTTTTCTATATTTGTACGAAAGTCTATATCGTTAATCTTTTTATAAACAAAAAAACGCCGTGTTCAAACACGGCGCTAAACAAAGGGGATGGGAGAAATTTTCACTTCAAACAAAGGGGTATGTTTGTTATGTGATTAATTTCATGTTGTAAATATAACACGTGGTCTATAAGCTTTCAACCCTTTAACTCGTAAAAATTAAACATTTCACATTTCCGTCACAATGTAAACGAATTCAATAGTATTAAGCTTTCATAAGTTTTTCAAAAGCATCTAATTTCTCTTCAAATACCTTACAAGCATCTTCAATTGGTTTTGGTGTTGTCATATCAACACCCGCATTTTTTAAGATTTCAATTGGATAATTAGAGCTACCTTTTTTCAAGAATTCATTGATGTAACGTTCCACAGCTGGTTGCCCTTCTGTTAAAATTTGATGACTTAAACTTTGCGCTGCGCTATAACCTGTAGCATATTGGTACACATAATAATTCATATAAAAATGTGGAATACGTGACCATTCTTTACTGATATTTTCATCTGTTTCAACAGTATCACCAAAATATAAACGATTTAATTTCGCATACTCTTCATTCATGCGATTAGCAGTTAATGGTTCCCCTGCTTCTTCTATTTGGTGAATTTTGTGTTCAAATTCTGCAAACATTGTTTGACGGAATAATGTAGCACGGAAACGTTCTAATTCTTGGTTGAGTAATAATAGACGGCGTTTATCATCTAAATGTTTATCCATATAATCACTTAATAATGCTTCATTACATGTTGAAGCCACTTCTGCCACAAAGATAGAGTAATCACTGTAGTTAGATGGTTGATGTTTACGGCTAAAGTAACTGTGCGCAGAATGACCAAATTCATGCACTAACGTATATAAATCTGATACTGTATCTGACCAGTTCAATAAGATAAATGGATTCGTTTGATGCGCTCCAGATGAATAACCGCCTGAACGTTTACCTTTGTTTTCATAAACGTCAACCCAACGATTTTCAAGGCCTTCTTTAACTACATTTAAGTACTCTTCACCCATTGGTGCTAAACCTTTTAACATCCACTCAACCGCTTCATCATACGGCATATCAAACTGAATATCTTTCACTAAAGGTGTATACATGTCATACATTTTTAAGTCATCTAAACCTAATAAAGACTGACGTAATTTTGTATAACGGTGTAATAATGGTAAATAATCATGGACCGTTTTAATTAAATTATCGTAAACTTCTTCTGGAATATGATTTTGACTTAATGCTTGTTCACGTGCTGTTTGATAATGATGTGAACGTGCATTGAATACATGTTTTTTAACTTCTCCAGCTAATGTCGCACTTAAAGTATTATTGTATGCACCATAAGCTTTATACACATTATTGTAAGCAGACGCTCTTAAAATACGATCATCTGATTCTAAATATTTAATAAATGTGCCTTGCGTTAACGGATGCGTTACTCCGTCTTTGTCTGTGACATCATCGAACTGTAAATCTGCATTATCAAACATACTAAAGACGTTACCTGGTGTAGATAATGCATCTTGAGCTTCAGTCAATAATTTCTCCTTATCTGCATCTAAAACATGTGGACGTTGTTCATTTAAAAGTTCTAAATCAAATTTAAAGCGTTGTAGTCCTTCGTGTTGGTCAATAAATGATTGTAACTTCTCTTCGTCAATTTGTAATAATTCAGGTACTAAAAAGCTCCAGGCTGAACTTAATTTAATCGCTAATTGATGGGCTCTTGCTTCAAAACCTGTGTAACGGTCATTGGCAGTGTCTTGGTCTTGTTTAAGGTGTGCGTATACATACACTGTTTCAAGTTGTGTTTCAATCTCATCTTCAAGCGTAAGTGCTTGGTATAATGTTTCAGCATCATCACCTAAATGACTTTTAAATGGCTCTTCTTTTCCAAGTTGATTTTCAACTTCTTTAAAAGCCTCTTCCCATGCGTCATCACTTTCAAAAATTGTCGTTAAGTCCCACGTATATTGTGGATATTGGCGTTCTTGTTCTTCTCTCGTTAGTTGTTGACTCATTAATAATTCCTCCTCTAAACGATTCGTTAACCCTATTCTCTCATTTTCCCACGTACAATGCACTTCATTTCATTTTAAACCTAATACCCGTTCATAAGCGTCAATTAATTTTGTAATAATAGTTGGTTTATGCATCTTACCAGAATAGAATGTTCTAAATTTAAGCGTTGTCAGAAGATGGTTAAATAATGATTGGTTCAATTTTTTAGCATAAAGAATCTGAAGTTGCCATTCTATAGGATGCGTGCGAATATAGATTTGCTCAGGGAATATAAAGCCTGTCAGTTTAAATACCTGTTGATCCGTTAACCGTAACTGATACATCATCGATAATGTAGGTTGAAGTACGCTATTTTTACGTCGACACTGCATTAAATACATGCGCATCTGCGTTTGCGTTAATTGCGAAATCACTTGATGATCAGATACAGGGGGAAACGTTTCTTCAACACAAGCTGTGATAGAAGTGCTTATTCTTTTGGCGTAAAATTGTTTTGATGTAACGGGCATTAAATGAGAAAGTTGAATAAGTTGAAAGGTATGGGGATGAATACAAATTAAATGAGTATAACGTAAATTAATACATGCTTGATGTAACTGGGTTAAATGATAGAGCCCTTTTTTAAATGGAGGCAAACGAGTCACCCATATGACGCGGTATCCTAACTTTTGTAATCCTTGTGTTCGCTGTTGTAAATCATCAACAGAAATGGGACTCAATTGAATTTCAATGGCTAACTGTTCCACTAAGAGATCTGGTATCTGTTGTATCTCTGGTAAATACACTTCTAATTCTGGTGTATAGCCTGCTGCCACACTTTGTTGATAAAGTTGTAATTTATAACGTTGATGTTCTATTGATTCTGATAAATGCTTAGGGTGATTGTGGCGATGCTGATGTGCAAAGTGTGCTATTTTCGACGTGCCTTGTTTTAATACAAGTTGTTCTTTACAAATTGGACAGAAATAACTTTCAGATTTAGATGCTTGTTGAGCGTATATTTTATGGTTAGACTGATCATAAGCTGTTAACATAAAACACCTCTTTATATCTATACACGCCGCTACCTGACGCATTACTTGTTTTTACAATAAAAAAAGAGATGTCCTTAGACACCTCTTCCTTATGCAATACTATTATTCAGATTGTGGGAAATAACGTTTAACTTGATCCATGACGTTATGACTCATAACGACTTTGCCATAGTCATCTAAATATACTTTAGTCACATCACCTAGTGAAACAAATTCAATCACTTGGCCATAAAAGTCATGAATATATTCTTCATCTAAACTATTATCAAAATGAACAACATAATAGTAATTATGATCTAACATATATAGTAAATCTTCAAATTCTGTCACTGTTTGATCGTTACGATAAGCATAGTCAATAACGGATTCTAAACTATCAAATTTAAAAATCACTGTTCGTGGTGCTTGAACTTGTTGTTTTTTGTCTTCAACACTTGCTTCACTGTCAGAAATCACTTTATCTTTTGCTTCTGGTGTTTCAATATCTTCTTTTATTGATTGTGATAATAATTCATTGAGTTGGTTATCAAAATCATCAAACATGCCGTTCTCTTCAGACATATTGGTCATATCTTCATTTTTAGATTTTGAAATAGTCACTTCTACGCCTTTTTCAAAAGCATGAACTTGAATCCATAAAGGACCTTCAACAACAAAATCTTCTTCTTCATTAACTTCTTCCATTACTGACCAAAAGAATTCTTCGCCACGTTTACGATTTGTCCATAAATCTTCACGTTTAAATCCTCGAGCTTCAATATCTGTATAAGTGATAAATAATTTTACTGTCATATCGTCTATACGTTCTATTCTCATATCATCTCACTCCTTACAGTCGATGAATAGTATCCCTATTGTATTAGACAAGTTCTAAAAACACAATTGTTTTGTTTATCTTTAAATAGTCTATCAATCATAACATAGGAAAATATGTCTGCATATATTTTAAAGGTAAATTAAAATACATCTTTATATTAATATACTCACTTGCAAACAACCTCTTTACTCTATTATAACAATTTTTATACGTATAAGAAACTTCTTAAAATAAACGGTGCGCATGCTATTTTTCGTTACTTTTCAATACTTAATTATAGAAAAAAAGGTTAGTGTCTCAACACGTTTAAAATGCAGACACTAACCTCTATTTAAAATCTTTGACATCTACTAGCGAGACATCTTATAGTATATAGTACTAACTTTAATTTAGTCGACCATACGTTGTGCTTCTTGTAATTGGAATGTACGTACTGTACGTGGTAAGAAGCGACGGATTTCGTCTTCGTTGTAACCAACTTGTAAACGTTTATCGTCTAAAATGATTGGTCGACGTAAGATACCTGGATTTTGTTGAATAATTGTGTATAAATCTTGAAGTGGTAATGCATCAATATCAACATTTAGTTTTTGATATGTTTTAGAACGTGTTGAAATAATTTCGTCAGTACCATCTTCTGTCATTTTTAAAATTTGTTTAATTTCGTCTAATGTTAAATGATCTGAAAAGATATTTCGCTCCGTATACGGAATGTCATGTTCTTGTAACCATGCTTTCGCTTTACGGCAAGATGTGCAACTTGGTGAAGTAAATAATGTTACCATACATCTCACTCTCCTAATTTTTTTGAAAATAAGTTCTTTCTATTTAAGCTAAAGTATTATATTTCAAATCTTTTGCCTCTTATTTTACTGTATAACTATATTATACACTTTCTACATTAAAATTAAATGAGAAAATGTAAATAAAGCCTATTATTTCAAATAATCAGACTTTAGTATGATATAAAATGTGCGTCAGTCTAATCTATTTGATATATTAATCATAGCATAACTTACAATCAAAATAAATACTGTTACAATGGGTTATAGTATCTACTAGAAAGAAGGTCACAAATTTTTATGAAAACTTTATTTTCAGGTATTCAACCAAGTGGTATTCCAACTTTAGGAAATTATATTGGTGCTTTAAAACAATTTACAGATATCCAAGAGGAATATGATTGTTATTTTTGTATCGTGGACCAACATGCCATTACGGTGCCACAAGATCGTTTAAAGTTACGTAAACAAACACGTCAACTTGCTGCCATCTATCTGGCTTCCGGGTTAAACCCAGAGAAGGTGACATTATTTATTCAATCTGAAGTACCAGCTCACGTTCAAGCTGGATGGATGTTTACAACGATTTCATCAATTGGAGAACTTGAACGTATGACGCAATTTAAAGATAAAGCCAAAAAACAAAATGATGGTATCCCAGCAGGCTTATTAACTTATCCTCCATTGATGGCAGCAGATATTGTATTATATAACACTGATGTCGTGCCAGTTGGCGAAGATCAAAAACAACACATGGAACTCACTCGTAACCTTGTAGACCGTTTTAATAGTCGTTACAATGATGTATTAACTAAACCAGAGGCCCATATGCCAAAAGTGGGTGGCCGTGTCATGAGTTTACAAGACCCTACGAAAAAAATGAGTAAAAGTGACGATAATCAAAAGAACTTTATTTCACTTTTAGATGAACCTCGTCTTGCTGCTAAAAAAATTAAAAGTGCAGTAACAGATTCTGACGGCGTCATTAAATATGATAAAGACAATAAACCGGGTATCTCTAACTTACTCACTATTTATTCAAGTTTAACAGATACATCCATTGAAGCATTAGAAGCACAATATCAAGATGAAGGGTATGGTACGTTTAAAGCGGATTTAGCTGAAGTTGTTCAACAATTTTTAATTGACTTCCAAGAAAAATACAATCATTTTTACGAATCAGATCAATTAGATACCATTTTAGATGAAGGTCGCGATAAAGCTCAGCGTACTTCTTTCAAAACGTTGAAAAAAATGGAAAAAGCAATGGGACTTGGACGTAAACGTCAATAATTTTAAAAAGGTTGAGACAAAAACTAACTTTTGTCTCAACCTTTCTTTCGTTTTATTGCGCTTTCTTTTTGCCAGTCTCACGATCAATACTTTTATCAATATAAACATGTTTTAATGAAGTGTCGCCACTAATGTTATGATAGATCAATCCTTTAACTTGTGGATTGGTTAAATGCGCCTCACCTTTTTGATAAATCGGTGCAATCGGTGCTTCATCAAGAAGTAATTCTTCCGCTTCGACTAATGTTTCATTTCGTGCTTCTTCATCTTGCAATAATTCTCCATTAGCTTTTTTAACCATTTCGTCGTATGTTTTATTCGACCAACCCGTATTATTTGAAGCGTTGCCAGTTGTCATGATAGTTAAGAAAGTCAACGGATCAGGATAATCTGGTCCCCAACCAGAAAGTGACACTTCATAATTTTCACTTTGTTCACGATCCACACGTTGTTTAAACGGTAACTGTTGAATTTTCATAGTGACACCTGGTAGATTTTTCTCAACTTGTGCCTTAATAAACTCTGCTGAAATCTTAGATGACGGCGTATCTTCTGTATTCAATGTAAACGTAAATGATTCTTGATTTAACTCTTGTTTTGCCTTCTCTAAATTCTCTTTTGCCTTTTTTGGATCATACACTAAGTCTGATTGAACTTGCTTTGTAAAATCTTCCCCATTCGGTGCTTTAGCTGTATCTTTGGCAGTAAACCCATCGCTCGGTTCAGAGCCATTATTCAAAACAGAATCCACATATGCTTGTTTATTAATGGCTTGTGATAATGCGATTCTAAAATGTTGATTTTTAAACGGTTCATATTCTCCTTGATTCAATTTTAAATAAAATGTAGAAGAGAGAAGCCGTTTATTCATGGCAGGTTTATCTTCATATTTATCTACTTGTTCTGCACTAATTGTAGTATCATCAATCGAACCTGTATCATATAATGAAGCTCCTGCTTGACCATCTTTTAAAATCTTATAATTCACTTTGTCTAATTTGACTGCCTTTTTATCCCAGTAATCATCATTTTTTTCTAATAAAATTTTGTCTTCTACAGCCCAATTTTTCACTTTAAATGGCCCATTATAAACAGTACGCTCTGCACTTGTACCATAGCGATCACCATATTTTTTAACTACTTTTTCGTTTTGTGGCATATATGTACCGAAAGCTAACATTTCTTGAAAATATGGAATCGGTTTGGTTAATTTGACCTCTAACGTATAATCATCTATTGCTTTTACCCCTAATGTATCTGGATCTTTTTCTCCCATATTAATCGCTTCTGCATTTTCAATATCATACATAATATAAGCATATTCAGAAGCTGTTTCTGGATTGACTACGCGCTTCCATGCATATTCAAAATCATGTGCTGTCACTGGATCTCCGTTTGACCATTTTGCGTTATCTCTTAACTTAATCGTCCAAGTTTTACCATCTTCACTGATTTCAGGGTCTTCTTTCGCAACACCTGGTACGGCTTGATCATTTTCATCTAATGTATAAAGCCCCTCGAAGACTTGATTATAAATATCAAAACTCACTTGGTCTGTTACTTGTGTCGTATCTAATGACGCCATATCTTGTGGAATGACTTTACGAAAGACCTGTCCTTTGTCATCATACATTCCTTCTGCATTACCACACGCTGCTAAAATCAATACAGCTGTTAAAATAACACCAAATAGTTTAAATGATTTGTGTAACTTCACTTCCCAGTCCCCCTTTCTTTTATCCTTGAACTGCTTTCATTGCTTCACAATATGTGTTGAATTCATCCTCTGTCGCTAATACGTAATGCTCATCCGCAATCTCTTTGAATGTACGTTCACTATCTTTCGTGGCATCAGGTGTATATACTGTCCGTTTTCGGGTACGCTCACTCTCTGGATCTGGTTGTGGTACAGCAGAAAGTAAAGACTTAGTATAAGGGTGTACTGGATGGTTATAAATATCATCAGCGTTACCTAACTCTACAATTCGACCTAAATGCATCACTGCAATACGATCTGATATATACTTCACCATAGATAAATCGTGCGCAATAAACAAAAACGTAATGTTCTTTTCTTCTTGAAGCTTTTGCATTAAATTAACGACTTGCGCTTGAATTGAAACGTCTAAGGCTGAAATCGGTTCGTCAGCAATAATAAACTCTGGTTCAACTGCTAAGGCTCTTGCAATACCGATACGTTGACGTTGGCCGCCTGAAAACTCATGAGGATAACGGTTGGCATGACTTTTTCTTAAACCTACCGTCTCTAATAAGTCATAGACGCGTTTTTTACGATCTTTTCGACTTGTGGCTAAACCATGAATATCAATACCTTCAGCTACAATATCCATCACTTTTAAACGCGGATTTAAAGAGGCATAAGGATCTTGGAAAATCATTTGTATTTTTTTATTAAACTTTAATAAGTCCTTACGCTTTTTAATTTTTTGAATATTAACCCCTTCATATAGCACTTCGCCGTCCGTGACATCATTTAACTTGATGATGGCTTTTCCAGTTGTTGATTTGCCAGAACCTGACTCACCTACTAAGCCGAATGTTTCCCCTTTATAAATGTTAAAAGAAATATCATCAATGGCGCGCACTTCATTTTTCTTCCCTTGATTGAAGTATTGCTTTAAGTTTTTCACTTCGACTAATAATTCTTTTTCAGCCATTAAAACGACACCCTTTCTACACGTTCTGGTTTTTCAAAATTCTGTGGCATTGGACGTTGTTTACGTTGAACGATTTGCGGTGGTTCCACTTTTGGTGCACGTTCATCAAGTAACCATGATCGTACAAAATGTGTAGGTGAGACTCTAAACCACGGTGGCGCTTCTTTAAAATCGATTGCTAATGCATACTCACTACGCGGTGCAAAGGCATCTCCTTTAGGTGGTCGAATTAAATCTGGCGGTGAACCTGGTATCGCATGAAGTTGTTCTTCACCTTTTGTTTCCAAATCTGGCATCGATGATAATAATCCCCATGTATAAGGATGACGAGGATCATAAAATATTTCATTGACATCTCCCGTTTCAATCATCTGTCCGCCATACATCACTGCCACACGATCTGCTACATTAGCCACCACACCTAAATCATGTGTAATAAATATAATCGATGTATCAATTTTTTTCTGTAATTCTTTCATCAAGTCTAAAATTTGAGCTTGCATTGTTACATCCAGTGCCGTAGTCGGTTCATCAGCGATTAATATTTTAGGTTCACAAGCTAAAGCTAACGCAATAACGATACGTTGACGCTGTCCACCTGAAAACTGATGCGGATACGCATTAAAACGCTCTTCTACACATTTTAAACCGACTAATTTTAACAATTCAATCGCGCGTTGTTTGGCCTCTCGTTTATTGAGTCCAATATGTTTAATAATCGGTTCCATGACTTGCTTCCCAATTTTCATTGTCGGATTTAAAGAGGTCATCGGATCCTGAAAAATCATAGAAATGTCCTTACCACGTAACGCCATTAATTCTTTTTCCGACTTCTGTGTTAAATCGTCGCCATTAAATCGAATACTTCCCTTTTTAATTCGACCAGTTGGCCCTTGGAACAATTTGGTAATAGCTTTTGTCGTTACTGATTTACCAGAACCAGATTCACCAACAATGGCTACTGTTTCTCCCTTGTTTAAATAAAAATCTACACCACGTACTGCTTGCACTTCCCCCGCTTCAATATCAAAAGAGACATGCAAGTCGTTGATTTCTAATACACGTTCTTCCATTTTCATTGCCTCCTTTATTTTCGCATTTTAGGGTCAAATGCATCGCGCAGACCGTCACTAAATAAGTAGAAGAATAAAATTAGTAAACTTAAAATAATGGCTGGTATAAATAATTCATGTGGATGAATTAATAACATCGCTCTACCTTCATCCACTAATGATCCTAAAGACGTTTTAGGTGCTGGTACCCCAATACCGATAAAGCTTAAAAAGGCCTCAAAAAAGATGGCATTAGGTACTGTAAACATTGATGTTACGATAATAGCGCCTAATGAGTTCGGTAAAATATGTTTAAAGATCAACTTAAAATCTGATGTTCCGAGTGTACGAGAAGCTAATACAAACTCTTGATTTTTTAATTTTAAAAATTCTCCACGTACAACTCTGCTCATACCTATCCAACCTGTAATCGTCATCGCTAAAATAATCGTCCAAATAGATGGTTCAAAAATTAAAACGAACAAAATAACGACAATTAAGTTTGGAATAGATGAAATAATTTCAATAATACGTTGCATAATATCGTCAACGCGACCACCAAAATAACCTGAAATCGCACCATAAATGACACCGATAAAAATATCTAATAATGCTGCAACTAAACCGATAAATAACGATACTTGTGCACCTTGCCAGGTTCTAGTCCATAAATCACGGCCTAACTGATCTGTTCCGAATGCAAAATTTTCAGTCACATTCGCTTGTTCGTAGGCATTACCATCTACCCCTTCCCCATTAAAAGGTAAAAATGGTATCTGATCTAAAACAGCGACTTTAGGTGGTAAGTTTCGGCGTTCAACATCTTGTTCCGCATAATGATGGCTACTTAATAATGGCGCAATCACAGCAAATAAAATAATAATGATTAGTCCAATCATTCCAACAAGTGCTAATTTGTTACGTTTAAGTTGTGACCATGCATCTTGCCAAAATGTTTTGCCTTCTCGTTGAAATTCTTGTTCACCACTCTCAGGACTTCCTGTACGGACAAAATCTTCATGCATCACACCTGACATGTGAGCAGTCGCACCTGAATGGTCATCTTGTGGTAAGTTACGTTCGTCTTTCATCATTATTTCTTACCTCCTTGCAAGCGGATTCTTGGATCAATCAGTCCATATAGGATGTCCACTATAAATATCGACACGATAAACAATGTACTAAATAAAAGTGTAATCGCCATAATCACTGAAAAATCATTTGTTGTAATCGATCTTACAAATTGGTCACCAAGCCCTGGTACCCCGAAAATATTCTCAATGGTTAATGTACCAGTTAAAATACTAGCCAACATAGGTACTAAAATCGTGATGACTGGTATCAACGCATTACGTAATGCATGTCCAAATAGTACTCTGACTGTAGAGTTCCCTTTGGCACGCGCTAATAATATGTAATCAGAACTCAATACTTCAATCATTTCTGCACGAATGTATCTTGCAACAGTCGCTAAGACAACAGCTGATAGTGCTAGAGACGGTAAAATCGCCGTTGAAAAACCTTCCCATCCTGCTACCGGGAACCATTCTAATCGAACTGCAAATACATATTGTAATAATACAGCAAGTACGAATGATGGTACGGATATCGCAATAACTGAGATGAACGTTGCCAAATAGTCTACCCAAGTATTCTGTCGAGTCGCTGCTATGACACCTAATATGACACCAAGGATAACCCCGATAATCATCGCAAATAACCCCATTTGAAATGATGGTATGAGCCTTGGTTTAATTAAATCCCAAACAGGTTGATTATCATATTGGAATGAGTTACCAAAATCCCCTTTCACTACATTTGTCATATAATTCGCGTATTGAACGGGTAACGGATCATTTAATCCATACTTTTCATTCAACATCACTTTTTGCTCTTCGTTTAACTTTTCGTCATTAAATGGTGATCCAGGCATTAACTTCATTAAGAAAAATGTGATTGTAATAATAATCAATAAAGAAATCACCATATACACTAGACGTTTCAAAGTGTACTTAAGCATGTATACTCCTCCCCCTACATAAATTAACATTCCCTTCTAAATTTTCAGAAATATTAATATTATTATAGACATAGTTCACAATTAAATCAATATTGTTTTAATTTAATGGAGTAAAGACTTTGTGTAATCTTCTAGTTTTCATATCATTTTTTACATATTTTCGATACAATAGACTCAACACCTCAAAGGACTGATACATATGTCAATTTTTAAATTTAAGTATTTGATTTCCTTTATCATTACGCCATTGCTTAGCTTTATTTTATGGCTTTTTACAAGTCGAACTTGGGTTGATTTTATCGATTTATTATTTTTAATTTCTATATTTTTAGGAATTATATTTTTTGTTGCTATTGTGATTCAAGAAGGAATTTTAGATACAACAAGCTATGGTTTTAGAAAGTTTCGATATCAAATGATGCGTTCAAAAACAAAAGCCCATTATAAAGAGGATACTTTTTTCAATCCAAAGGCACCTAAAAAAGAATATTATGCCGTCAAACCTTGGCTGAAATATGCACTCATTATACAATTATGTTACTTACTCTCATCCTTTTTATTAGCCTTTATCGTATGAAAAGAAAGTATAACGTAGTATTAAATACATTAGCCATATTCTCATTTACATATGTTCTACCAAATAAAAAGGTTGAGTCTTTGCTTAAAACTAAGCAAAACTCAACCTTTTATTATATCGCATTCTTATTCATTATATTTTTTAAATACAAGCACGGCGTTATGACCACCAAAACCTAAACTGTTGCTCATCGCATATTCAATGTCATGATCAACTGCTTGATTTGGTGTGATATCTAAGTCAATTTCCGGATCCGGTGTATTAGCATTAATAGTTGGCGCTATCTTACCATCACGAATAGATAAGATTGAAAAGATAGATTCTACGCCACCTGTAGCACCTAATAAGTGACCCGTCATTGATTTTGTAGAACTAATTTTTAATGATGCTGCTGCATCGCCAAATGTTTTCTTAATGGCTTGAATTTCATATAAGTCACCGATTGGTGTACTTGTACCATGAGCGTTAAGATATTGCACATCTTTAGGTTCGATACCTGCATCATTAAGTGCTGCTGTCATAGCACGTGCACCGCCTTCACCTTCAGGCGCTGGCGCAGTAATATGATATGCATCACCTGTCGCACCGTAGCCCACAATTTCTGCATAAATTGTTGCGCCACGTTTTTGAGCAGATTCTAATGATTCAAGTACTAAAATACCTGCACCTTCACCCATTACGAAGCCATCGCGTCCCTCTTGGAAAGGACGGCACGCTGTTTCAACATCGGCATTAGTTGATAATGCACGACTAGCACTAAATCCTGCGATAGCCATTTGTGTGATCGGCGCTTCTGTACCGCCAGCAATCATGACATCTGCATCGCCACGTTCAATAAATTTAAAGGCTTCACCAATTGAGTTTGTCGCTGTCGCACAAGCCGTGACTGTTGCGCCATTTGGTCCTTTTGCCCCTAAATCAATAGATACTTGGCCTGTAGCCATATCTGGGATTAACATCGGTACAAAGAAAGGACTTACACGACGTGGTCCTCTTTTTTGAAGTTGTTGGAACGCTTCTTCAAATGTTTCCATACCACCAATACCTGAGCCAATCCATACACCAATACGATCTGCATTAGAGTCATCAATTGTTAAATTTGCATCTTTAACCGCTTCTCTTGCAGCAACTACAGCATATTGTGTGAAACGTGACATTTTACGCGCTTCTTTTCTAGGGATATGCGATTCGATATCGAAGTCTTTTAATTCTCCTCCAATATGTACTTGGAAAGGTTCAGTATCAAGCCTTGTAATTTTATCGATACCATTAACACCATCTAAGGCATTTTGCCACATTGTAGGTACATCATTGCCGATTGGTGACAATGCACCTAAGCCTGTTACTACAACACGTTGCTTATTTGACATTTGTCTTCCTCCTCTTCTATTTGCCCCATCTGATAACAATTGAGCCCCATGTTAGTCCGCCGCCAAAACCAACTAACACAAGCACATCATCATCTTTTATTTTACCATTTTGTAATTCTTGTCCGATACTTAATGGAATAGAAGCAGCAGACGTATTACCGTATTTATCGACAGACACACTCATTTTTTCTTTAGGCAAATTCAGTCTCTGACGTGATGATTCCATAATACGAATGTTCGCTTGATGAGGGATAAACATATTGATATCATCTGCTGTCATACCTGCTTTTTCAACAGCACGTGACGATGAATCACCCATCACTCGAACTGCAAACTTAAATACTTCTCTTCCATTCATACGAATAAAATTAGTCTCATTATCTTGATATAAGTATTTACCACCTACACCATCTGAACCTAATTCATAACTTAAAATACCACGATTACCTGACACTTCTCCAATAATTGCCGCTCCGGCACCGTCACCAAATAAAATAGCTGTTGAACGATCTTCTAAATCTGTTATTTTAGATAATTTATCCGCACCAACAACAAGGACATTTTGGTAATCGCCAGACAACACAAATGATCTCGCTGTCACAATACCGTACATAAAGCCTGTACATGCTGCGAGTTGATCCATAGACGCGACTTTATTTAAACCTAAGCGTTCTTGTAACATATTAGCGACTGTAGGAAAACGATGATCTCCAGTAGAAGTTGCGACAATCACCATATCAATCTCGCTCGGGTCAATTTGAGCATCTTCAATGGCACGAAGACTTGCTTCATAAGCTAAATCTGATGTATCTTCATCTTCTTCAGCCCAATGTCTTTCTTTAATACCAGTCATTTGAGAAATCCATTCATCCGATGTATCTAAATAAGATTCGAAATATGCATTATCAATCACTCGGTCTGGTGCATATGATCCAAACCCTTTTATACCTACGTTCATGGTTTGAACACCTTCTTTAACGTTATTAATACCAGGTAATAATTTAACATATGATGTCAAAAAATTACAAGTCACATGCAAGTGTTGACTATACAAAAAGTAGGAAAATTATTATAATGAAACTATCATCTCATACGGAGGAATCGAACCATGAAGTATATCGTTACATTAGTATGGGCTATTTTATTAATGGAAATGGTCAACTTTGTACTTAACAGCTTAGGTGGTGGCGGCCCAGTAGACGTAATCACACCAATTGTTGTTGCGGTTATCATTACAATTTTAATCGTGCTTTTAGATTTCGCGATGCGACCACCAAAATATTCAAAACAAGATTAATACTACCTATGAGGTTAATAAAGCGGAGTAAAGGCTTATTCTATGTAAGCACATTACTCCGCTTTTTTACTTATTTTTTAGTTCATTTGATAAGATTGAACTTTATTATTATCTGGATTGAAAAAGTCAATTGATTCTTTTCTTAATTGATCTTTTTGTGATGCATCGATGTCATTGTTATTATCGTATAATGTAGACTCCCAACTACCATACATTGGATTTGGGAAGATAATGTATTTACTACCAAAGTCATCTTCATGTTGTTTCAAAAAGGCATCTCTAGATTCTGCAGTTGCAGCTTTAGGATCTTCAAAATCTAATAAATTATCTCCAAACAACATCGCTAAGTTATAATCCGTGCGTACTTTATCTCGGCGTTCAGATTTTCCTTCTTCACCTTCTTTTTTAAGCAACACATGCGCTTTATCCGCTTGAGGTAATTTTTCCTTTTTTAAATTTTTAATCGTCGCCTTTAAATCTGTTTCATGAGAACGATCAGAAACGTAAAAAATTTCTACATCTTGCGCATCAGCGTAGTCTAAAAATGATTTAGCTCCGTATACTGGTTTAGCTTGAGCTGAGTTCACCCATTCTTGCCAACCTTCTGGAAAACTTTGATTATAAAGTGCATTGTATGCTTGATATGGTGAATTATCTAACACTGTTTCATCGATATCTAAAACAATCGCAAGTGGTTTTCCACCTTTGTGCGCCTTAACCTTTTTGCTTAATGTTTCTTTTGCGGCGTTATACCCTTGAGCATACAGTGCTTTAGCTTCTGTCGCGTTTTGATACCATGCGACACTCATCACATTTTCTTGCCCTAAATTAGGTTGTGTAGCTTGTTCATTTGCATTTGTGTCAACAGCTTGTTGTGTTGCTTCAGCATGCACAGCTGGTGTAATAGATGTTGCTGTAATACTTGCCGCTAAAATAGTTGCGGATAATTTTCTCCAAGATCGCATATTCTCTCACCTTTTCTTATGTATATAATCATAAAATAAGACTGGCATCGTTTTCCTATCTTATTTCATTAATAATGATAAACAGTTTATCAAGAAACCTCAATATGTTTTTTTGCAAAAAATTCATATTTTGTTATACAAAAAATAGACCTTTTTTCATAGAGAAACCTCACTTCTCCTTCATTGGAAAAGTGAGGTTCTGATTGATTTATTGATTAAGCTTCTTTATTAGGTTTATCAATATCAAATTCGATATGGTCATCTTCTAAATAACCATGAATGTGTGTACCTTCAGGTAAGGATTCTTTAATCATAATACGTGCTAGAGGTGTTTCAACGAGACGTTGTACAAAACGTTTTAATGGACGTGCACCAAATTGTGGTTCATATGCTTCACGGCCCATCCACGCTTTTGCTTCATCTGTCATATCAAGTTGAATGCGTTGATCCATGAGACGCATATTTAAGTTCATTAATACTTTATCCACGATCATTTGCATATCATCTACAGAAAGTGGACGGAATAAGACGATGTCGTCCATACGGTTTAAAATTTCTGGTTTAAAGTAAGCATTTAAGCTTTGCATTACTTTTTGTTCTGTTTCTTCTGTAATTACACCCGTATCTTTCACATCTTCTAGTAATGTTTGTGAACCGATATTACTTGTCATAATGATGATTGTATTTTTAAAGTCAACACTGCGACCTTTAGAGTCTGTTAAACGCCCTTCATCTAATATTTGAAGTAAGACGTTAAACACATCAGAATGTGCTTTTTCAATCTCATCTAATAAAATGACAGAATAAGGATTACGTCTTACTGCTTCTGTTAATTGACCACCTTCATCATGACCTACATAGCCTGGAGGTGCCCCGATTAAACGTGACACAGAATGTTTTTCCATATACTCACTCATATCAATACGAATCATATGTTTTTCCGAATCGAATAGAGAAGAGGCTAAGGATTTTGCTAATTCTGTTTTTCCGACACCAGTTGGTCCAAGGAATAAGAAAGAACCAATTGGTCGACTAGGATCTTTAATACCTGCACGCGCACGAACTACTGCATCTGATACTAAGTCTACTGCACGATCTTGTCCTACAACACGTTCGTGAAGTATATCAGATAAATTCAATAGTTTTTCACGTTCAGATTCCACTAATTTAGAAACTGGAATACCTGTCCATTGGCTGACAATTTCACCAATTTCTTCGTCTGTAACCACTTCTCGAATGATACGATCCCCTGCATCGTCACCTTGTTCTTCTTGAAAGGCTGCTTCTAGTTCTTTTAATTCTTTTTCAAGTTCAGGGATTTTACCATGTTGTAATTCGGCAGCTTTTTCAAGGTCATAATTATTTTCTGCGTCTTCAAGGGCTTTACGACTTTCATCAAGTTCTGTACGTTTTTCTTGTACTTTTGCAATTTTTTCTTTTTCTTTTTCCACTCTAGATTGTAATTGTGCTTGTTTTTCTTTTTCTTCAGCTAATTCTTCTTGCAATTCTTTCAAACGTACATGACTTGCTTCGTCGGATTCTTTTTTCAAGGCATTTTCTTCAATTTCTAATTGCATTACACGACGATTAACTTGATCAAGTTCTGTTGGGTTAGAACCCATTTCAGTGCGAATTGTAGCAGAAGCTTGGTCGACTAAGTCAATTGCTTTATCGGGTAAAAAGCGATCTGTAATATAGCGATCCGATAATTCTGCTGCAGCCACTAATGCGCGGTCTTGAATGCGCACACCATGGTGAACTTCATAACGATCTTTTAAACCACGTAAAATTGAAATTGTGTCTTCAATGTTAGGTTCTGAAACATTAACTTTTTGGAAACGACGTTCTAATGCTGAGTCTTTTTCAATATATTCACGATATTCATTAAGCGTTGTTGCACCGATGCAATGTAATTCACCGCGCGCTAACATTGGTTTAAGCATGTTGCCTGCATCCATTGCACCATCAGTTTTACCAGCACCAACAAGCATATGAATTTCGTCGATAAATAATAAGATACGTCCTTCTGATTCTTTAACTTCTTTAAGAACTGCTTTTAAGCGTTCTTCAAATTCTCCGCGAAATTTAGCGCCAGCAACTAGTGCACTTAAATCTAATTCAAACACTGTTTTATCAAGTAATGATTCTGGCACGTCTTTTTTAACAATACGTTGTGCTAATCCTTCTACAATGGCTGTTTTACCAACACCTGGTTCACCAATAAGAACTGGATTATTTTTTGTTTTACGACTTAAAATACGTATTGTATTGCGAATTTCTTCATCTCGTCCAATAACTGGATCCATATTGCCTTTACGTACTTCTTCAACTAAGTCACGACCATATTTTGATAATGCTTCGTAATTTGCTTCAGGATTTTGTGATGTCACATGATTTCCCCCTCTTAATTTTTTAATAATCTCTACAATTGCGTCACGTTTATGTTCAGCAAATTGTTTGGTTGTTTGATCAACATCTATTGCGGCAAGTACAATGTGTTCCATTGAAATAAATTCATCTTCATATTCTTTCATATAGGATTCTGCTTTGGTCAATAATTGTTGTGTTGTCGCTGAAATGTATTGACCATATTGTACTTGGTCACCTTTTACTGTTGGATAGTTTTTCAATTTATTTTCATAAGCTTGATTAAGTTCTGTTGTATCAATATTTGCGCGTTCTAAAATTGTGTTATATAAACTGTCTGTCTCTTCAAGTACTGCTTTAAGTACAGCCTCTACTTCGACATTCGTGATGCGATAGTCTTTCGCATATTCAACCGCTTTTTGAAGTGCGCTTTGAATTGAATGCGTCATTTGATTAACATCCATACACTTCACTCCTTTGATTAATTTGACTTTGACTTTCTTTGACTATAATCATATTATAGCACGTTTATTTTAAATTTCAACAGTAAAGTTTGACTTTCTTTGACTTTTATTTTATTCCCATTTTGAGTAGGCTTAAACATGGTGATTTCACGGCATTGAGCCATCAAAAATCTTTTGTAATTCGTAGTTATTTAAAGATAAAAAAAGAGAAATATTGATTATGGTTTAACCAACATTTCTCTCACTACCTCTTAATTTACACCTAATGCGATTTTCGCATAGCGTGACATCATTTCTTTGCTCCAAGGTGGATTCCATACAATATTAACTTCTGTATCGTTAATTTCAGGTAATTCACCTAAAGCTGTTTTAACTTGATCTACAATTTGTGGCCCTAATGGACAACCGATTGACGTTAATGTCATTTCTACGGTACATAGGCCATCATCGTCTAAATCTACTTTATATACAAGACCTAAATTGACAATGTCGATCCCTAATTCAGGGTCGATTACATTTTCAAGTGCACCTAAAATGCTGTCTTTTAATGTCTCTTCCATGCTTCTCACCTCTTTAGAATTCTAGCTAATATCAATATATCAAAATCAACACACATGTACAATAAAATGCTATGATATGAATAGATGACAACAGTATGAAGGAGACTTTATGGAACGATTTTTAATTTGCTTAGATTTAGATGGAACCTTATTAAATGATAAAAAAGAAATTTCACCTTATACATTTAAGGTTTTAACACATTTACAACAACAAGGGCACATTTTAATGATTGCGACGGGCCGTCCATTCCGCGCAAGTAAAGCTTACTATCATCAATTAAAAATGCAATCGCCCATTGTGAATTTTAACGGCGCGCATGTGCAACATCCTTTTGATAACACATTTCAAACGGTTCATCATCAACTTGATAGATCACTCGCACAAAGTATTATCGATACACTTAAAACAACGAATGTTCAAAATATTATTGCCGAAGTAAAAGATCATGTCTACCTTGATCGTGACGATGCCCGTTTATTCGAAGGATTTAGTGTAGGCGAACCAACTATTGAAGTTGGCGATTTACGTCAAACACTTCAAGAGGATCCGACAAGTTTACTGATTGAAGCGGAAGAATATATGATTCCTCGTGTTAAACAAGCCTTAACACGTTTCTACGCAGAACACATTGAGCATCGACGTTGGGGTGCCCCCTTTCCAGTTATAGAAATTGTGAAGCGTGGTATTAGTAAAGCGACAGGCATTGATCATGTTCGCCATTATTTAAATATTGAACGTGACCATATTATTGCATTCGGCGATGAAGATAATGACCTTGAAATGATTAAATACGCCAAATATGGTGTAGCAATGGAAAATGCCATTGATGCGTTAAAACACGTCGCTCATACCTCTACACTTTCAAATAACAAAGATGGGATTGGCGTATATCTCAATGACTTTTTCAATTTACAAATACCAAAAGATCATGAATAAAGGAGTAATTCAAAAATGACACGACATATTATTATCGTAGGCGCAGTTGCAGGAGGTGCAACATGCGCAAGCCAAATCCGCCGTCTGGATAAAGACAGTGACATTACGATTTATGAAAAAGACGCACATATGAGTTTTGCCAATTGCGGGTTGCCGTATTACCTAGGAAATGTAGTAGAAGATCGCGATGATTTATTGCCTGAAACACCTGAATCCTTTAAAAGTCAACGTAACATCAATGTTCATTTAAAACACGAGGTCATCGAGGTTAACACAGACAAACAAACCGTTACAGTACTCGATAAAACATCAAATGAGCAATTTGAAAAACACTACGATGCACTAATATTAAGTCCAGGCGCACGTGCACGCCAATTTGATTTTGACTGCCCTCACCTTTTCAGTCTACGTAATATGGAAGATACAGATGCCATTGAATCATACATTCAACACAATGATGTGAAACGTGTACTCGTAGTTGGTGCAGGGTATGTAAGCTTAGAAGTCCTTGATAATATGTATGAACGTGGATTACATCCAACCTTAATTCATCGTTCTGAGTCAGTGAATAAACTGATGGATCAAGATATGAATGACGTCATATTTGAGGCGCTAAATGCTAGAAATATCCCTTACCGTTTAAATGAAGAGATTCAGTCCATCGACGGCCATTCCGTTACTTTTACATCAGGAAAAGTTGAATCTTACGATATGATTATTACGGGTATTGGTGTGTTACCAAACTCTGACTTTTTACAAAGTTCAGGTATTGAGCTTAATGACAAAGGCTATATATCAGTGAATGATTATTTTCAAACTTCAGTTTCTAATGTTTATGCCATCGGAGATATTGCTACACACCGATACCGTCACGTTAATTTAGAAGCACATGTTCCATTAGCATGGGGGGCTCACCGTGCTGCAAGTATCGTGGCAGAGCATCTTACACAGGATGACGTGACACCATTTAAAGGATTTATTGGCGCAAATATCGTGCGATTTTTCGATTACACATTAGCGTCTACAGGCGTATCTCCAGGAGAATTAGATGCGTTTAACTATCAAACGATCGATGTACAAAATGGGACACATGCGGGTTATTATCCAGAAAACACACCAGTTCATTTACGTGTCTATTTCGATCAATCGACGCGTCAAATTATTCGTGCCTGTGCGACTGGGCAACAAGGTGTTGATAAACGTATTGACGTACTAACAATGGCTATGATGCATCAAGCTAAAATAGATGATCTCGTCGAATTTGAAGTAGCTTATGCACCGCCTTATAGTCATCCTAAAGATTTGATTAATATGATTGGCTATAAAGCTAAAAATAAATAACTAAAAAACGCCGTTCTGAAGGAAGTCGCGTAAAACTTCCCCAGAGCGGCGTTTATTTTTTATATTCATTCATATCAGAACTATAAAATGACTGCACCTAAAATGATTGTGACGATGGCAACGACCCATGTCCAAATAAACATTGTGCGACTTGCTTTGCCTTTTTTCTTACGGGCAAGCGTCATTTCCATTAATCCAATGACCGCAAGACCAGCAATCATTTTGATAATTAGTAATAATTGATTTGCATCGACACCTGTGAATGCTTTAACCAACAACCAAAAACCAGTAATTAATGCTAAAAGCATGAACACACGTAATGCCATGTGTAGTTGTTTATATAGCGGCGTTGGGCCCTGTTTGTTTGAGAAATTTTGATATGTTGCAAAGAACAATATCAACAGAATAACCCAACTGATGATATGTAAATTCGTTAATAACATCACTGCTTCGTTCCTCCTTTTATTTCAATATCATCCTATAACCTTTTTATATTCCTTTACACCTTATTTTCCCCATTTTCTAATGCGTAATCAAAAAAGCTATGAAGATGATCACTTCTCTTCATAGCTCATTTTATCATGACTCCCTCTATCTCTTTAAGAGGATTTTAACATTTACATTATTTATCGTTTTATGAGTCGGCTTTATTGGACGAGCAAAAGCAATTTGGGCGATTTTAATCCTAAAGCAAGGTTCGCCTGCTCGCTATTCGCTCGCATGCATAACGTACACACTTTTACTTCTTTATAATCTGGCTTCAGAAAGCAGAAATTTCAACAGAACTACGCAAGGCGCAAAAATCAAAGAGCGATTTTCTTTTTAAGAAAAAGGTTCGCCTACTCGCTAGCACTCGTATGCATAACGTGCACTAATTTACTTCGCTCATAGTGCACGTAATCACATCGAACCCTAACCGCAATTGTCCACACTTTATTTTTGAATATAGTTTGTGAGTGTGCCTATGTTGTCGATGGTTACTTTGACTTCATCGCCTGGTTGTAAGTATTGTGGTGGGTTCATGCCTGCTCCAACGCCTGCTGGTGTGCCTGTTGCAATGATGTCTCCTGGGTGTAAGGCTACGTATTTTGAGATTTCTTCGATCAGTTCGTCGATTTTAAGAATCATTTGGCTAGTATTGCCATCTTGACGAATATCGTTATTCACTTTTGTTACGATATTCACGTTTTCTGGTGTTGGCATTTCGTCTTTAGTTACGATATAAGGACCCATTGGACAAGCACCTGTTAAACTTTTAGATAAAAAGGCTTGATCATGTTGCTTTTGCGCTGTGCGGTCTGTGATGTCATTAATGATTGTGTAGCCATAAATATAGTCTAATGCTAATCCTTTTGGAATTTTTTCGCCGTGCTTACCAATGACAATACCAAGTTCCCCTTCATAATCTAATGTATCAGTAATATCTTTATGGTTAGGAATGGTACTTTCATCACCTGTTAAAGAAGACGCCGCTTTTGTAAAGACATATAAACGGTCTACTTCATGATTTAATTCTTTAGCATGGTCTTGATAATTTCGACCAAACGCAATGACATTATTCGTTGGTGTCACAGGTGGTAAAAATTCAATATCTTCAAATTGTACTTTATACGCTTCTGCGTCTCCACTATCTTCTGCTGCAACCACTGCTTTACGTACTTGCTCTTGAAAATCTATCGTTTGATTCTGTTGTAATCCTTGTAATAACGTTTTTGGATGAAAATCACCTTCAGCAAAATTAGCAAAGACTTTTGTTAAATCCCATGCTGCTTCCTCTCTTTTGACTTTAACGCCGTAAGATGTTTCACCTTTGTATTTGAATGATAGAAATTTCATTCACAATCAGCTCCTAACTTATATCTTATTCGTATTATAACGAAAAATTTAGACAAATCACAAATGTTTGACGGTTTTTTAGTCGTCGATTTTTATTTCGCCAAATTTAAAGAAATATAAGCGACCTGAAACCTTTTGACCTAGCACACTTTCTAGTGCTTTTTGATAATAATACATTTGTACTCGATATTTTTCTTTTAATTGTGCACCAATTTCTTCATCCGTCATCCCTTTTCGTCTCACAAAGACATCTGTTTTATAGTCTACAAATTGATATTGTCCCTCTTTTTTAAAGACCAAGTCAATCATCCCTTGAATGATAGACGCATCTTCATCTTCATGTCGCATATCCATTTCTTTATGATTAACAATAAAAGGCAATTCTCGATAAATTTCATCGCTTTCCGCAATCGTTTGATAGAGTGAGCTGTTTACAAAATGACGAATATCTTCCATTTTAATGTAATCCAAATCCTCTGCTTTGATAATCGCACGCTCAACTAAAGTGTGAAGGTATTGTTTTAAATCCGCTTCTGTTAATCCATCTTGTTTGAATGGTAAATGTTGCATGACGGTATGCATTAATGTCCCAATTTCAGTAGGTGTCCGTTTTTGTTCTTGCATAAATGATGGTCGGTCATAAGTTGCGACGCCTAAACGATATTGACGTACACGTTCATAGTTAGTATCTGCTTGCTCGGTGTCCATTTGACGTTTTAACTCTGACACAGATTGTTTAGAGGCTTGATGAATCGCATGCATATCTGGATATTGATAACGTAAGCGACGTTCAATCTCTTCGTGTTCTGCTGATGGATTGTCTTCCATTTCAAGACGTTCATGTAATTTAGCAATAGATTGGCGTTGTGTCTCGTCTTGATCTACATCAGCTGGTAAAATGTCTTGCGCTTCAATATATTGAATATTTACACTCGGTTGCAAGGAGGCTTCTTCATGATTATGATCCGTTTTAAAACGATATTGTGGTAAAAGATCTGTACTTGCATATTTCCCTAACACACTATAAATGAGTTGAAAGGGTGTTTTTGCATTAAATCGATCTATCGCTGTTAATCGATCATTAGCAATAGGTATTTCTCTCATTTGCGTTAACTTATCTTCATTGTCAATTGTACCAATTAAATACAATCGCTCTTTAGCACGTGTTAATGCAACATACATTAAACGCATTTCCTCTGAAATCATTTCTTTTTTATTTAATAAGTCTATCGCTAATGACACTAATGATGGATAGAATAGACCATGCGTCTCGTCATAGTATTGAAGTCCTAAGCCCTCATGTTGATTTAACACAATAGGTTCCCCTAAATCACGCGTGTTAAATTTACGATTGAGTCCTGAATAAATGACAAATGGAAACTCTAAACCTTTACTACTGTGGATAGTCATTAACCTTACGACATTATCATTAGGTCCAATCACATTTTCTTCACCAAAATCTTTACCACGCTCGATCATTTGATCAATAAAGCGAATAAATTGAAAGAGTCCTCTAAAGCTTGAATTTTCAAATTCGACCGCTTTATTAAATAAACCATATAAATTTGCACGACGTCCTTTACCACCAACTAACCCACTAAAATATTGAATTAAATAGTGATCGTTGTATATTTTATCGATTAATTGGTACACCGAATGATGGCGGCTATATTTTTGATACATTTCAAGATCACTTAAAAAACGCTTTATTTTTTCTACTAAATCAGATTCCGCTTCTAAAGTATTGAGATAATGCATCATAGACTGATAAAAATAAACATCTTGAGGGGCCACTACCCGAATTTTTGCTAATTCATCTTCTGTAAACTGATAAATAACAGATCTCATCAATCCAACAAGGTAAATATCTTGTAACGGGTTATCAATGGTTCTTAAAAAGGACAACATCAATCGTACTTCCGTTTGTTCAAAATAACCTTGCTTACTATTCACAAACAATGGCATATCTTTATCTTTAAAAACCTGCTGTAACTGGCGTGCATTGTTGTTATTACGTTCTAAAATAACAATATCTCGATATTCTGCAGGACGATAGGTTTCTGTTTTCATATCATAGACTTTTTGCGTCGCTAAAATACTTTCAACTTGTTGTGCAATTAAGTGTGCTTCTTGCTCATTTGCATCAAATTCATGCGCTTTATCTTTTAATAACACATTAAAGTGAAGCGGCACAGTAACCTCATCAAACGGTGCGCCATAATAAAGACGCGCCGCCTCATCGTATTCAATTTCACCGATTTGACGGTCCATCATATGATGAAACAAATAATTCGTTGTAGAAAGCACTTCTTTACGAGATCTAAAGTTCTGAGATAGATCAATACGCCAACCTTTTGTTTCGTCATCGCGATCAAAACGTTCATATTTATCTATAAATAGACTTGGATCAGCTTGTCTAAATTTATAAATCGATTGTTTTACATCTCCAACCATAAATAGATTACCGTTTGATTCGTCACCGCGTTTAATACTCGAGATGATACTCTCTTGTACTTTGTTCGTATCTTGATATTCATCGACTAAAATTTCGTCAAAACGCTCACGATACATTGCTGCAATATCAGTAGGACTACCGTCTTCATTACGTAAAATACGTAGCGCAAAATGTTCATAATCAGAAAAATCGAGAAGGTTGCGCTCACGTTTTGCTTGATTAAACGCATCAATCACATCCATTGTAATGCGTGCTAAATAGTTTACTCTCGGCTCCAGATCCTGAAGTTCATTTAATAAAACCTCATCTTCTCTAGCTACATATTCTTCCTGAACCTTTTGAATATAGTTTTTAAATTGATCATATGATGCTTTAAATGCTTCATAATTTTGATTTAAGTGTTCATCCTTACCAATTTCTCGTGGTTTGGTTGGCATCCGTCCTAACTTATAGTTAAATAAGCGTTGTTTATCGATCATTGGTTCTTTTAAAATCTGATTCATAAATTGACGATGATCATCGATAAACGCCACATGTTTTGGATAATCTCCAACAAGTTCTAATTTTTCATAAGCAGCTTCAATCGCATGCTGTGCCGCTTCTAAATACAAACGGATATAGTGATTTAATATATCAAGATACCCCTGTTGCAATTGACGGTCTAAATACACTTGATCTAACTGTTCCAACCATTGTTTAGGGTTTGGATTGGCAATACTAAAATGATATAAATTTTGAATCATTTGGCGTAATGCATCATCATCACGATCGGTCGAAATATGTTCTGTTAATGTAATAAAATCAGGATCCAATTGGTCATAGTGCTTCTCTAATACATCATCAATCACTTGCTCAAGTAATAAAATATTTTCGACTTCACTCGCTGTTTTAAAATTTGGATCGATTTCCAATACATCATAATGATTTTGAATCAATTTTAAACAAAATCGATGTAACGTGGAAATTTGCGCTTGATGTATTTGAGTACGCTGATTTTTTAAATGTTGGTTAGACGGGTCTTGTAACGACGCTTGTTGAATTCGTGATTCAATACGATGCTTCATTTCTCTCGCACTTAAATTTGTAAATGTCACGACAAGCAAACGATTAACATCTATCTCATCTCGAATGATACGTTGAATAATTCGCTCTACCAACACAGCTGTTTTCCCTGAACCGGCAGCGGCTGCCACTAGGACATCTCGACCTTTAGCATAAATACTTTCCCATTGTGCATCGGTCCATTGCACATCATTCGGTTTCGTTGGAATGATCATATTCCTCCTCCTCTTCTTCCGTTTCAAGCATTTTAAGCGGGTCAATTTTTTCATCAACGTGACGATATTTATGGTTGTCTATCACACTATCGATATGACATACCGATTGATAACTACAAAACGCACAAGGTAACTTTTCTTTATATTTCAGTGGAGACACTTCTGTATGACCATCCATAATACGAGAAGCGGTATCAATAAAGTTACGTTGATTATGTTTAATTAATTTATAAATCGTTTCTTCATCAGCTACTTTACTGCTTGCATATAAATCGCCACTTTTTTTCATAGACAGCGGTACAATATCTGAGCGATAGCCTGCTGTCATTCGTTCATCATAAGCATCGATGACATCTGGATCACTATTCAGTAACCCATTCAATTGATACGACTTTAAAAAGGCCGCTTCTAAATCATCTGGACTAATATTAGACCAAGAACGTTTTTGATCTCTAAATTTATGCACATGCATGTATAAAAAGGCGCCCGGCTTCACTTCATCTGTTAAATGTAATCTTTCTTTATTTTGTAAAGCGATATCCATATACGTCATCATTTGCATTTGTAAACCATAATACACTTGCGTTAAATCAAGTTGCGCACTGCCACTTGATGATTTGTAGTCAATAATATTAATAAAGCTCTTATGATTGTGATGATACGTATCGATACGGTCAATTTGACCACGTATATTAATTGGAATCCCTTGTTTCGTTTTTAATGTTTGAGATTGCAGTTCTAACTCAGATTTTGGACGCTTACGAAAAGCACGTTCAAATGCAATCGGTTTAAATTGTGAATGACTTGTCTGATGTTTCATCGCAAATAACGTCGCTTGAACAATCGCCCCAATTCGCTTAGATAAATAACGATAATACGCTGAAGAATTTAATAAGTTAAATTGCACATGCGGTAGATAGACATCCAACGCCTCTTGCGTTAGTGATGTAATATGTTGTGCTGTTAAACGGTGTAATTCACCATTCACTTTATCAGAAATGTAACGCAGCACATCATGAAAAATCGTTCCTAAATCAAAATTCTGTAATTGATACTTCGACCGCTCATTCAATTTTAAACCGTGTGAAGCATAATGTTTAAACGGACAATTTTGATAAGTTTCAAATCTTGAGACACTCGCATTAATAGAACGTCCATATAAATCGCCCGCTAATTCACGAGAGAGCTGAATCGTGTGGTTATTATATGTGAGCGCCGTTTCTAAAAATGGCATACTATGATTTAAATCTTCGTGACGTCGCATGACATTGTAAACGGCAAACCATATATCTGAAACTAGTCCATCTTCCAACCATAATTTCATCGCTTCAAACAAATGGGTTTTCGTTTGATGAGGGTGCTCTACAAGAGACAACGTATGTCGCTCATGTAAATGATGAATATTGATTGTATCTAAATCAGTAAACAACACTTGAATATCATTTAAATACGGACTTTTTTCTCGATGCGCTCCACTACCATCCATTAAACTGTAAGAAAATGTTACGCGCTCTGTTGCACGTGTCATCGCGTAATAACATACAAATGCTTCATCCATTTGTAAAATATCGGCAGTCGGGCTAAGTTGGAATCCAGTATGTGCTTCGAAATGTTTTTTATCTTCATCAGACATTAAACTAGACCCACTCATTGCTTGTGGCATAATACCGTCATTCATGCCGATTAAAAAGACATGTTTTTTATTATCGACTTTAGCTAAATCCATCGTACCAATAGATACCTGATCGATTGTTTGCGGAATCATCGAAAACTCTAATTCATTTAATCCAATATCTAATACTTCTAAAAAGCGGTTTAAGGACATTGAACGTGTATCAAAAACAGTAACAATGTCATCAAGCACTCGAATAAAGCCATTCCAGATTTGATCAATTTCTTCTGCTTCAGTATGTAATCCTTCAACATCCAATTGATCTCGACGTGTCATCAACTGATTGGGTAGTTCGAAACTTTCCATCACTTCATAAAAAGCAGTCGCAAATTCATACGCATTTTGACCTTGTGTCAGTTTCGATTCAAATTGAAGTAACTGATTAAAAATAGACTCTTTCATATGAATAACGCGTTCATATATTTCTGTTTCTTCTTCGGTTAATGCTTTATTAGGACGCATCCCTAATTTTTGAAATTGTTCTAGTTTAAAATAGTTAGGATCAATCCATCTTTTACCATATATACCGCGTTCAATTGCATAGTTCTCTAAAATTTCTACCAACATTTCCTCATTGGGATAATGTTCTGTTAAAACATGTGTTTTTAGTAAACGCATCAATGGCTCAAATTTCCAATTCGTGCGAATCACTTCGATTAATGCACGAAGCATTTCCATTACAGGATGATCTGTCATTGAAGGTTTAACATCAATATTATATGGAATATCAAATTGCGGCAAAATAGACTCTAATAAATAAACATAAGCAGGATCACGGTATAAAATCGCCATATCCTGATAACGATATCCTTCTTCTCGACAATGGCGTATAATCCGTCGTGCAACTTCATTAATCTCTTCACGAGTGGTAGATGCTTCTAATATTTGAACATGTCCGCTACTTGATCTATTCTCGTCGGGTTGTAATGCATCAAATTGCGCCTCTATATGTTTCATGTCTGTATTATTAAAACGCATTACCTCTGTAAATGGAACCGTCTCTAACTGTTGCCCAGTACGTGCTGCAATATCTTGAATTTGTTTTAAAGATTCGGAAGGCTTTCGAAACATACTAAATACATCTTTATCTCCATCTGTCGTTAACAATACTGTGACGGATTTAGCATGACGAACAAGTGCCTCTATTACTTGATACTCTTGTGTTGAAAAGTTATGAAAGCCATCAATATAAATATCTGCACGTTTTAACCAATCTGATTCAGGAATTTTTTCAATAAAACGACGCATTAACGCCTCGCCTGTAATATATTCATTAGACATACGTTCGACTAAGCGTTCATAAACTAACCCAATATCATGTAATTTATCTCGTAACCTTAATTCAAGCTGTTCATCATGAGCTGCTTCTTTTACAACTTCAGGTGTGACCGCATATTTTTCTAAATCTTGAATTTGTTCACGTAACTTAGTGCTAAAACCTAAGTATTCAACTTGTGTATGATATAGTTTTAAATGCTTTTTCTCTTCTTTTAAAATATCGTAAATCATCATTTCAATCGCAATAGATGATAAGCGTTGTTCCTGAACACCGCCTAGCTCTTGAAAAATACGGTGACTTAAACGTTCAAAGTGTAATACTTCTGCTCGTAAACTCCCTTTAAGCTCAGGATCATTCACAAAGGCTTGTTCATATAAATAGGTTGCTTGCATCGGTGAAATAATAATCATCGGATCGCCAATAGGTTGTTTGGCCAACTGAGATTTAATTTCTGATAACATTTGGGTACTTTTACCTGTACCTGCCCGACCGATAAATGTACGAAACATAAAGGACCTCCTTCTTTCAAAACACGTCTTTATTATATCATTCATACGAATCATAATATATCTTGATAGATAGGCTTTTTAAACCTTATTCAACCATAAAAGCGATTGGGAGAAAAGCGTTAAAACGCTTCGAATATCAGTGAATTAGTGTTTGTGATACAGGCTAGTGATAGCGAGCAAACGTTCCTTATATAGAAAACGAACGAAATAAAGAACGACTTCGTTTAGTAAGTCGTTCTTACAAAGGTGACATAGCACATTTGATTATTTATGGTCTGTCAAATTTTGGCGCACCGTGAATTTTCCGCCCAAAATACTGCTTTTGCGAGCCCGTTAACCAAATTTCTAGCGCATTCATGCTTTATGCCCCAACCTCAAATATCATTCAATGAGATTCACTTTTAAATTTATCTTTGATCATTTCTGAGGGAATGGCAAAGCCAAACATTAGACCAATCAATATAAATGTGATGTATTTATACTCTAAAACAGGAATGTGTATATGCCATCCAAAAACGTTATTTCCAACACTCATTATAAATTTTATAAATAACAATATCGCACAACTACGCGCTAAAACCTCTAAAACAGTTGTTAAAGATTTCATCAATATCCCCCTTTGTTTTATAAAATGTATTACACTATGATTTGTTTGTATATTATACAGTACAAACATAAAAAAGAAAGTTAAACAACGATGCGTTGCTTAACTTTCTTAAATGTTTGTATTCACTATCTTTAGGCTGCCTCAGGGTCTGTGTGATCTGGATTAAAATTAAATTTAAATTCATTAAATGGCCAGAAGCGGAATGCCACTGTACCTACAATTTGATCTTTATCAATCAAACCAAACGCACGACTATCTTGACTGACTTCTCGATTGTCACCTAATACTAAATATTTATTGTCTGGAATTTTGGCTTGTCCATTACTACCAGGTAAGTCTTCTGATTTAAAGCTACCTGTGATCATCTCGCCCCTCTTATTTTCTTCATTATAATCTAAGTATGGTTCATCTACTTTTTGACCATTGAGGTATAATTGATCTTGTTTATACTCTACTTCATCACCAGGTTTACCTATGATTCGTTTAACGTAATCATCATTTTCATTAGCGTGAAAGACAACTACATTACCGTTATCTAAACGATTAAATGTTTTACTGAGTTGATTAACAATAACGCGATCACTATCTTTTAAAGTAGGATACATTGAATCGCCACTTACATTATAGGGTTTAATCACAAATGCGTATAATAGACCTACAACAAGTAATGCTATACCTAAAGACACAATCCATTCAATGGTTTCTTTTTTCAATTTTTGACACCTCTTATGATTTAAAATTTACAGTTAGTTGATCAAATGGGAAATAACGCAATAATACTGAGCCTTCAATATCTTCTTTACGAATCAGACCAAATGTTCTTGAATCCTCTTTGTTTTGGCGTTGATCATTTAACACAATATAACTTTGTGGAGGAATAATATCACTTTGCGTTTTGGGTAACGTCTCAGCGCTCCAACTCTGTTTATCTTTTTCCGAAGCGTATGGTTCCTCTACTGGACGATTATCTAGCTCTAACTGTCCTGAGTTGAATACGACAGACTGACCTGGTTCACCGATTAAGCGCCCCAGTCGATACTGTCCATCATGTTGATAAACAATAACGTCCCCATGATGTAATATATTTAGGCGCGGTGCGAGTTTATTGAGTATCAAACGATCATCTTGTTGAAACGTAGGAGCCATATTGTCTTCTTCTACTTGATAAGGTATAACAATAAAAAGTACAAGAAAACTAATTACACCGATTGCCAACAATAACGCAATTAACGTTCTTATTGTCGCTCTCATCCTCTCACTCTCACCTTCTCACTGTCTTAACAATATGCTTCATCTTATCATAATTTGTATATGAATGTTACTGATTTACATCTTCTCACGACTAAATCCCTCTTTATGCATAAAATATACTTTACTATGCATATTAGCTTATAAAATAGCGCAATCTTAACTATAGACACGTTATAAAAAAAGTTGAGACGCGTGTAACGTCTCAACTTTAACTCAAAATATTGATCGTTTGGATAAATTTTATAAACGTTCTTCTAATTCTTTTTTCTTATCTTCAAATCCTGGCTTACCTAAAAGTGCGAACATATTTTGTTTATATGCTTCAACACCTGGTTGGTTAAATGGATTAACACCTAATTGATAACCACTCATCGCTACTGCCAATTCAAAGAAGTATACTAAATAACCATACGTTTCAGCATCTAATCTTGGCACTGTGATAACTAAGTTTGGCACTCCGCCATCTGTATGCGCAAGTAATGTACCTTCAAATGCTTTAGCATTAACTTCATCAATAGTTTTGCCAGCAAGATAATTTAAACCATCTAAGTCATCTGCATCTTCTTCAATTGTAATTTCATGCTTTGGTGTAGCCACTTTAATTACTGTTTCGAATAAGAAGCGACGACCTTCTTGAACATACTGACCTAATGAGTGAAGGTCTGTTGTAAAGTTCGCACTTGATGGATAAATACCTTTTAAGTCTTTACCTTCTGATTCACCAAATAATTGTTTCCACCATTCATTAAAGTATTGTAATGATGGTTCATAGTTAATCAGCATTTCTGTTGTATAACCTTTATTGTATAACACGTTTCGGATTGTTGCGTATTGATAAGCAATATTATCAGATAATGCATCTGAGGATAACTCTTCGCGCGCTTTGGCAGCCCCTTGCATCATTGTTTCGATATCAATACCCGCTACCGCAATTGGTAATAAACCGACAGCAGTGAGTACTGAGAAGCGACCACCTACATCATTTGGTACTACAAATGACTCATATCCTTCATTTGTCGCAAGTTGTTTTAATGCACCTTTTTCTTTATCTGTTGTTGCAAAAATGCGTTTTACAGCTTCTTCTTTGCCGTATTTTTCTTCTAATAATTGTTTAAATAAGCGAAATGCAACAGCTGGTTCTGTCGTTGTACCAGATTTTGAAATCACGTTAACTGAGTAATCTTTCCCATCTAAATAATCGATAAGTTCTTGAAGATAAGAAGATGATAAATGATGTCCAGCGAAAATAATTTCCGGACCATCTTGTTCTTTTTTAAATGCTGGCGTTAACATTTCGATTGCTGAACGTGCACCTAAATAAGAACCACCAATACCGACAACCACTAATACATCAGAATTAGATTTAATACGTTCTGATGCTTCTAAAATGCGGTTGAATTCTTCTTTATCATAGTTCACTGGTAAATCAATCCAACCTAAAAAGTCATTACCTGCACCAGTTTTGTTATGAATCGTTTGATGAATATGCTTAACGATATCTTGTTGTTGGTCTAATTCATGTTGGCCAAAAAAATTTAAAGCTTTTTGATAATCTAATTGGATATGTGTCATGCCTATTGCCTCCTCAATGAATCTCAATTCGCTTTTATTTTACTAACTTCCCCCTTTAAATTCAATTAACATAATCTGACAATTCATCTCATAAATTTTTATGTATATTTATTTAAGAACTTGCATATTAAATCATATGTGTTATAGTAGAGATATCTTAAAAATAAATGACCACACATTCAAAGCATTTTTGATGTACGAAACAGGTCTATTTGTATAAAATAATAGCGTAAAATTTAAATAGAGGTGACGTAAAAGATGAAGGAAAAAGTAGTTTTAGCATATTCAGGTGGATTAGATACAAGTGTAGCTGTTCAATGGCTTATCGAACAAGGTTATGACGTCATTGCTTGTTGCTTAGACGTAGGTGAAGGTAAAGATCTTGATGTTGTTTATCAAAAAGCATTAGACATGGGTGCTGTTGAATCTCACGTTATCGACGCAACAGAAGAATTCGCAAATGATTACGTTGGTTATGCCATCAAATCAAACTTAAAATACGAAGGTGTATACCCACTCGTATCAGCATTATCTCGTCCATTAATTTCTAAAAAACTTGTAGAAATTGCACACAAAACAAATGCTTCAGCCATCGCACATGGTTGTACAGGTAAAGGGAACGACCAAGTTCGTTTCGAGGTTGCTATTAAAGCATTAGACCCAGAATTAAAAGTGATTGCACCTGTTAGAGAATGGGGTTGGAGTCGTGAAGAAGAGATTGATTATGCCAAAAAACATAATATCCCTGTTTCTATCGGCAAAGAATCACCTTATTCTATCGACCAAAACTTATGGGGTCGCAGTAACGAATGTGGTATTTTAGAAGATCCGTATGCTGCACCACCAGCTGATGCCTTTGACTTAACAAATGAATTAGAAGATACACCAGACACACCAGATGAAATCATCCTATCATTTGAACAAGGTATTCCTACACAAATTGATGGTAAAGCATATAAATTAGACGATTTAATTTTATATCTTAATGACTTAGCAGGAAAACATGGTATTGGTAGAATCGACCACATTGAAAACAGATTAGTAGGTATCAAATCAAGAGAAGTTTATGAAACACCAGGTGCAGAAGTTATTTTAAATGCACATCAAAGTTTAGAAACAATTACGTTAACTAAAGATGTTGCACACTTTAAACCAGTTGTTGAAAAACAATTTTCTGAACAAGTTTATAACGGTTTATGGTTCTCACCTTTAACAGATGCGCTTAAATCATTTATTGATCAAACACAAAAATATGTTACTGGTGACGTACGTGTTAAATTATTTAAAGGTCATGCAACAGTTAATGGTAGAAAATCAGACTACACACTATACAACGAAAAATTAGCAACGTATACAAAAGAAGATGCGTTCAATCAAGAATCAGCGGTAGGCTTTATTGATATTTATGGTTTACCAACACAAGTGAACTCAATGTTACATGGGGGTTATGCGGATGAGTAAAAAAGCATGGGGTGGTCGTTTTGAAGATCAACCAGAAGCTTGGGTAGATGCGTTTAATGCATCTATCCACTTTGATCAACAATTAATTGATGAAGATATTACAGGTAGTATCGCACATGCGACTATGTTAAAAAATCAAGGCATTATTCAAAATGATGAATGTGAACAAATCATCGACGGTCTTAAATCAATTCAAAAAGATTTTCATAACAATCAAATTGAACTTCAAGAATCATTAGAAGACATTCACCTTAATATTGAACATGAACTGATTCAACGTATTGGTACAGTCGGTGGTAAATTGCATACAGGTCGCAGCCGAAATGACCAAATCGCAACAGATATGCATCTGTATACTAAAAAAGAAGTTCAATCCATCATTGAGAGTATTCAATCATTTCAACATACAATTGTTGAAATTGCCAAACAACACATCGAAACGATCATGCCAGGCTATACACATCTGCAACGTGCACAGCCCATCTCTTTTGCCCATCATATTATGACTTATTTTTGGATGCTAGAAAGAGATAAGTCACGTTTTCAAGATGCACTCAAACGTATTGATATTTCTCCACTTGGTGCAGCGGCATTAAGTGGTACAACTTACCCTATCGATCGTCAAGAAACCCAACAACTTCTTGGATTTAATGACCTTTATGAAAATAGTTTAGACGCTGTTAGTGATCGAGATTATATCGTGGAAACATTAAACAATATTAATTTATGTATGATTCATTTATCTCGTTTTGCTGAAGAAATTATTTTTTGGTCATCTGAAGAAGCGCAGTTTATTACTTTATCTGATGCATTCTCTACAGGCTCATCCATTATGCCACAGAAAAAGAATCCTGACATGGCAGAATTGATTCGTGGTAAAGTAGGCCGTACAACAGGTCATTTAACTAGTATGTTGATGACATTAAAAGGTCTCCCTCTTGCATACAATAAAGATATGCAAGAAGACAAAGAAGGCTTATTTGATGCGATTCATACTATCAAAGGTTCTCTACGTATTTTTGAAGGTATGGTCAAAACGATGACTGTTAATACTGAGCGTCTACAAAGTACCGTTAGAGAAGACTTTTCAAATGCAACTGAATTAGCAGATTATCTTGTAGGTAAAGGCATTCCATTCCGAGATGCACACGAAATTGTAGGTAAAGTAGTGCTTTGGGCCATTCAACACGATCAATATTTACTTGATGTGCCACTTGAGGTATATCAATCTTATAACGCTTCTATCGAGGAAGATATTTATCACTTTTTACAGCCAGACGAAGCTGTAAGACGTCGTCAAAGTTACGGTTCAACAGGACAACAAGCCGTACAACATCAAATTCAACGTGCTGAAACACTTTTAAATCAATCATCTTAACACGAAACTACGTGAGGCTAGCGTTAATCGAGGTTGGGACAAAAGCGTCCAGGATTTGAGCAGAAGCGAACGAAGTAAAGAACGACTTCGTTTAGTTAGTCGTTCTTACAAATGTGTCAAAGCACATTTGATCATTTACAATACGTCAAATTTTGGCGAATCGTGAACTTTCTGCCGAAAATCCTGCTTTTGGGACACCGTTAATCGGTTTACTAATGTATGTAAATCCAACGCTCAGCCTCCGTAGTTTTTTTATACTTATTAGTCCACGATTTCATTACTTCCCTTAAAATGACATTAAATCTTTACAAATCATACTTTTCCTTAAAATAATAGTATGATTTTCAAATTATCTTTAATTACATTAAGAAATCATTAAACCCATTGCATATTTCTGATCATTTCGATAATTTAACAATGAATACTATTCATTTTTGGAGGGAATAACATGAATCGATATACTAAAATATTATTATCTACAGGTTTAGCTACTCTACTTATTCCAAGTGCAGTGGGGTTAGTTTCAACTGACGTACAAGCAGCCTCACCAAGTGCCCAACAAGCGCTTGCGACACCTTTATCACCTAGCGCAAATAATGTATTAAATCAACCTCACGTTAATATTGGGCATCGCGGTGCAAGTGGTTACGCTCCGGAACATACTTTCCAATCATATGACAAAAGTTTATATGAAATGAATGCGGATTATTTAGAAATTGATTTACATATGACGAAAGATGGGCATCTTGTCGCAATGCATGATGAAACAGTAGATCGTACAACCAATGGTACAGGTCGTGTAGAAGACTATACACTTGATGAATTAAAACAATTAGATGCTGGTAGTTGGTTTAACGAAGAAAATCCAGAGATGCAAAACGCTGAATATAAAGGCGCAACAGTTCCAACTTTAGATGAAATTTTCCAGCGTTATGGCACAGATGCTAATTATTATATTGAAACGAAATCACCGGATACATATCCAGGTATGGAAGAAAAATTATTAGATAAACTACATCAATACGGTTTAGATAAGAAGAAAGATTTGAAAAATGGCAAGGTGGTCATTCAATCTTTCTCACAAGAGAGCTTAACTAAAGTACATAATATGAATGCTGGTATTCCACTTATTCAATTAATTGATAAAGGAGAATTAGCACAATATACTGATGACGAATTACGTAACGTCCAACAATATGCAGTAGGTGTGGGCCCTGATTATACTGATTTAAATGCAGAAAACACGCAACATTTACGTGACTTTGACCTATATATTCATCCATTTACAGTCAATGATGAGGCGTCTATGAAACAACTCAATGACTATGGTGTGACTGGCGTCTTTACTAATTATCCAGATTTATACGACAAAGTTAAAAATAATGGTTAATCTTATTATGAGAGGTTGCAAGACTGATTAGTGGTGCCCCAACCTCTTATCACTCATATCTCAACAAAAAAGGCACTAAGCAAATAATGCTTAGTGCCTTTTTATTGATAATGCAGTTTGGTCTTATGCCCAACCACGATAACGTGCTGCTTCTGCTGTACGTTTAATACCAACGATATAAGCTGCAAGACGCATATCAATTTTACGATTTTGAGATAAATTATAAATCGTATCGAATGCTGTGATTAATTTTTCACGTAATTTTTCGTTTACTTCTTCTTCTGACCAGTAATAACCTGTGTTGTTTTGTACCCATTCGAAGTAAGATACTGTAACCCCACCAGCACTTGCTAATACGTCTGGTACAAGTAATACATCATTTTCAGTTAAGATTTTTGTTGCTTCAGGTGTTGTTGGACCATTTGCCGCTTCCACAACAATCTCAGCTTTAATATTAGCCGCATTGTCACCTGTAATTTGGTTAGCAATAGCTGCTGGTACTAAAATATCACAATCTAATTCGAATAATTCTTTATTTGAAATTGTTTCTTCAAAAAGATTTGTTACTGTACCAAAGCTATCACGACGGTCTAATAAATAATCAATATCTAAACCTTCTGGATCGTGTAATGCACCGTAAGCATCAGAAATACCTACAATTTTAGCACCTTTGTCATATAAGAATTTCGCTAAGAAACTACCAGCATTACCAAATCCTTGGATAACAATTCTTGAACCTTCAATTGTTTTACCGCGACGTTTTGCCGCTTCTTCAATTGCAATAACAACACCAAGTGCTGTTGAACGGTCACGACCTTGTGAACCACCAAGTACAATTGGTTTACCTGTAATAAATCCTGGAGAGTTGAATTCGTCCATTTGACTATATTCATCCATCATCCAAGCCATAATTTGAGAGTTTGTAAATACGTCTGGTGCTGGAATGTCTTTTGTTGGTCCCACGATTTGTGAAATCGCACGTACGTATCCACGTGATAAACGTTCAACCTCATGAATACTCATTTGACGTGGGTCACAGACAATACCACCTTTACCACCACCGTATGGTAAGTCAACGATACCGCATTTTAAAGTCATCCACATTGATAATGCTTTAACTTCTTCTTCGTCAACATCTGGGTGGAAACGTACCCCACCTTTTGTTGGTCCCACAGCGTCATTGTGTTGTGCACGATAACCTGTGAAAGTTTGGACAGTACCATCATCCATACGTACTGGAATACGTACTGTTAAAAATCTTAATGGTTCTTTGACAAGATCATACATCCCATCGTCAAACCCTAATTTATGCATTGCCTCTTTAATAATACCTTGTGTTGATGTCACTAGATTATTTTTTTCAGCCATGATCGATTTCGCCTCTTTTTCCTACTTTGTTTTCGCTTACATTCGTATTGTAACATAAGCCAATGTTTTTTAAAGACCTTTTGTTTCTAAGGATATAGAAGAGTTTTACGCTTGTGAAAACACTTTCTTCACTTTGTCGATTGCATAGTCTAATTCTTCTTTTGTAATGACAAGTGGTGGTGCGAATCGAATCACTGTATCATGGGTTTCTTTACATAAAATGCCTTCTTCTTTAAGTTTTTCACAGTATGGTCTTGCACTTTCGTGTAATTCCACGCCGATGAATAAACCACGTCCACGCACTTCTTTAATAGCAGGGTGATCAATTTCAAGTAACGCCTTTTTAAAGTAATCCCCTAACTCTAAAGAGCGACCTGGTAAATCTTCATCAACAATAACGTCTAAAGCGGCAATTGAAGCTGCACATGCTAATGGGTTACCACCAAATGTTGAGCCGTGAGAACCAGGTGTAAATACATCTAATACTTCTTTATCAGCTAATACCACTGAAATTGGGAACACACCGCCACCTAGTGCTTTACCTAAAATATAAACATCAGGTTTTACGTCATCCCAATCTGTTGCGAATAATTTACCTGTACGTCCTAAACCAGCTTGAATTTCATCTGCAATAAATAAAACATTATGTTTATCACATAATTCACGGACTTTTTTCAAGTAACCTTCAGGTGGAATATTGATACCTGCTTCCCCTTGGATCGGTTCAATTAATACAGCTGCTGTATTTTCATTAATGGCTTCTTCTAATGCTTTTTCATCACCAAATGGTACATTTTGGAAACCTTCTAATAACGGGCCATAGCCACGTTGATATTCTTTTTCTGATGATAAAGAAACTGGTGCCATTGTACGACCATGGAAGTTACCCACCATCGCTACAATTTCTGCTTCGTTTGGTTTAATACCTTTAACATCATATGCCCAACGACGTGCTGCTTTTAATGCAGTTTCTACTGCTTCAGCACCTGTATTCATTGGTAATGCTTTTTCTTTACCTGATAACTTACAAATTTTTTCATACCAAGCGCCTAAGTTATCACTATGGAAAGCACGTGAAACAAGCGTCACTTTATCCGCTTGATCTTTTAATGCTTGAATGACTTTTGGATGTCTATGACCTTGGTTAACTGCAGAATACGCTGCTAACATATCCATATATTTATTGCCTTCAGGGTCTTTTACCCATACACCTTCTGCTTCTGAGATTACAATTGGTAACGGTAAATAGTTATGCGCACCATAATGATTAGTTAGTTCGATAATTTCTTCTGATTTATTAGCCATTCTATCTCCCCTTTTTTTAAATAATTTTATAATCCATTAACATATGAAAATAGGGTAAAATCACAACATTTATGGATTGAGACAAAGATGTTTAGGATTCACGTGTTCTCAACGCTTAACGAATCGTGAAATTTTTATATTTAAGACACCATTAATCGATGACCTAACATATTCCTTATCAATGTCCAAAACCCATGTTGTTTATTGTTTACCCTATTATCCATTAAAGTCACATGTTGTTTATCAACATTTTATCCTTTATCCATCTATTGTGCATTGATGTGGACTAAATTTCTGAACGCTTTCTTCCACACTTTCTAATCCGGTTCTGCACTGCAAAACTCTCAACAAAATGAGACACTTCACTAAAACCAAAGATCGGTTTGAGTTCAGCGCTCGATTTTGCGCTTAAATAAAGGTTCGCCTGCTCGTTATCACTCGCATGCATAACGTGCACTAACTCACTATGTTCGAAGTGCGCGTAAGCGCCCACACTTTTTTATAATCCGGCTCCAGAAAGCTGTCCCCTCAACAAAAAGCCCAGGGCGCATAAATTTGGAAAGCAATTTCTGCTTCCTGGGCGATTTTGCTCGGGGCCAAAACGCTTTCTTTCGCACTTTTTCTTATAAGTGTTCTGAGACTGTTCTACCTTGCATGTGTAGTACTAGGTAGTCTGGGCCACCTGCTTTTGAGTCTGTTCCTGACATTTTGAAGCCACCAAATGGTTGGTAACCTACGACTGCGCCTGTGCATCCACGGTTAAAGTATAAGTTACCGACCATGAAGTCACGACGTGCTTGTTCTAATTTCATACGGTTATTTGAAATAACAGCACCTGTTAAGCCATATTCTGTTTCATTTGCAACTTTAATCGCTTCATCAAAGTCTTTTACTTTTGTGAAACCGACAACTGGTCCGAAGATCTCTTCTTGCATAATGCGTGAATTTGAATCTAAGTCAGCAAAGACTGTAGGGTGAACAAAGTTACCAGTTTCTTCATCAGTCTTACCACCAGCAACTAAGCGACCTTCTTCTTTACCAATTTCGATATAGTTTTTAATTTTATCTAAAGATTTTTGGTCAATGACCGGTCCAACATAAGTATCAGGATCAGCTGCATTACCAACTTTAATTTTCTCAGCTTCTGCTTTAACACGATCAACTAACTCATCATAAATGTCTTGGTGTGCAATGACACGAGAGCATGCTGAACATTTTTGACCTGAGAAACCAAATGCTGAATAGACAATTGCATCAGTTGCAATTTGTAAGTCAGCTTCATTATCAACAACAATCGCGTCTTTACCACCCATTTCAGCAATTACACGTTTAATGTGGTTTTGACCTTCTTGAATGACCGCTGCTTTTTGAATGATTTCTTTACCAACGTTTTTAGAACCTGTAAATGAAATTAATCCAACATCTTTATTTTCGATTAAGAAGTCCCCAATTTCGCTTGATGAACCTGGAATCCAGTTAACAACCCCTTTTGGTAAACCAGCTTCTTCTAGTACTTCCATAAATTTATATGAAATAATTGGTGTGTTAGATGATGGTTTTAATAATACTGTATTACCTGTTACGACTGGTGCTGCTGTTGTACCTGCCATAATGGCATAAGCAAAGTTCCAAGGTGAAATAACTACACTTACGCCGACTGGTAAATAATCGAATTGATTGTACTCTCCTGGACGACTATTAACATGCTTACCATCTTTAAGCTCTAACATTTGACGTCCATAATATTCCATAAAGTCAATCGCTTCAGCTGTGTCAGCGTCAGCTTCTTTCCAAGGTTTTCCGCCTTCTTTTGATAATAATGCAGAAAACTCATGTTTACGTTTACGAGTAAGTGCTGCTGCACGGAATAAAATATTCGCTCTTACTTTCGGATCAACCGTTCTCCAAGTTTTAAACGCTTCTTTTGCTGCTTCTAACGCTTTTTCAGCATGCTCTTTTGAAGCTTTTGAAACGTAACCAATTGTTTCTTCACGATTAGATGGGTTATATACGCGTGTCTTATCATCAGTATAAACGCGTTCCCCACCAATGATTAATGGATATTCTTGACCTAATTCGCTTTCTACCTTTTCTAAAGCGCGAAAATAAGCTTCTCTATTCTCCTCTTTCGTAAAATCAGTAAATGGTTCATGTCTATATGGAATCATTCAAAATCCTCCCCTTGTTTAATTTGAAAAACGCTTACTTGTATCATGACACATTTAGAAACAAAATGTAAAAGATTTCACTGCTTTTTACAGAATTATCACAAATTTCTTTCTAAAAGAATGAGGTCAAGACATCCTTCAATGAAAATACTTGTTATATTATCATAAAGGGCTTGTCCTAACATTCTCACTGAAGCGCTTTCATTTACTAGCATTATAGCGCTATTTGGGTTAATTTTGCAAGTATTGAGATAACATTTAATTTTTTTACATCTAACCTGTTTGACTCCTTATTCTCACGAGCTCTAACATTGAAGTGATGAAATTTTTCATGATTCTCGGTTGTATAGTTAGGATATTCGCATAATGTATGCTATTATAAAATTGTTCAAATTAATTCAATAAGGGGTTATGAATGTTGAAGAAACAATATTTTGTTGGTCAACATATTAAAGTGCGTGTGACTGGTATTCAACCCTACGGCGCTTTCGTCGAGACCCCTGACAATACTGAAGGACTTATTCATATATCTGAAATTATGGATGATTATGTACATAATTTAAAAAAGTTTTTATCTCCTGGACAGACAGTAAAAGCCAAAATTATTTCAATCGATAAGGAAGGTAAACTGAACCTATCATTGAAAGATAATGACTACTTTAAAAATTATGAACGTAAAAAGGAAAAGCGTTCAGTATTGGACGAAATTAAAGAAAATGAAAAATACGGGTTTCAAACGTTAAAAGAACGCTTGCCAATGTGGGTGAAACAGTCAAAAAAGCGGATGAAATATGAGTCAGAATAACGCATTAATAGACCAATTCATGAACGTTCATGAATTGGTCTATTTTTGTGCTTATCTCGTCTTTTATTTAATGATCAACCATCCACGGACGTGTAGCAGACGGTCGTGATGGTTTTTGTTGTTTTGGTAAATTTTCGCGTTTTACAACCCGTGGTGTTTGACCTTTTTCAATTCTTTTTTTAACACGTGAATCTAATTGATACGTTTGAAATGCGACAAATACACGTTTAGCATCGCGCTCACAAGATGGACAAGGGGCTGTTTCATGTTGTTCAGACATACGCTGTCTAAGTGTAAATGGTCCGCATTGTTCACACTCATATGTGTAGTTCGGCATTAATCTTCATCCATATCAGGTAATACACCTGTGTTAAAGATTTCTTTTGGTAATGCAATCGTACAGCAAGCATTTGGTACATCCACAATACCTGCTACCGTACCTTGTACAGGTGCTGAACCAAGTAACATATATGCTTGTTCACCTGTAAATCCACGTGTTTTTAAGAATTCAATCGCATTTAAGCATGCATTGCGATAAGCTGTATTAGCATCTAAGTATGTTTGTTTACCTGAAAATTCATTTACTGAAATACCTTCAAATACAATGTAATCTGAATAATTTGGAAGTACTGGACTTGGATTAAATGCTGGATTCTTTTTAATTTGATATTTTTCCATACCATTTTTAATAACATTCACTCTTAAATCAATCCATCCTGGCATTTCAATACCACCACAGAATGTGATTTCACCATCCCCTTGTGAAAAGTGAATGTCACCCACTGATAATTTTGCGCCATCTACATAAACTGGGAAGTAGATCTTAGAACCTTTAGATAAGTTTTTAATATCGCAATTACCTCCATTTTCACGCGGAGGTACTGTACGCGCTCCCTCTTTAGCAACGCGATCAAAATCTTTACCTTTCAATGTTCCTAATACTGCTGCATCATCAGTAGGTAAGTTAGCAAGTGTTGGTTCACGATTAGGATCTGTATCATGTAATGCCTTTTCACGGCGGTTCCATTCCGCTAACATTTCATGTGACGGTGCAACGCCGATTAAACCCGGGTGAATCACGCCTGCAAATTCCACACCTGGCACATGACGACTTGTAGCATAAATACCATTAAAATCCCAAATTGACTTTTGTGCATCTGGATAATGATCTACTAAAAAGCTACCACCATTGGTTTTATCAAAAATACCATTAAAGCCCCATTCGTGTTCTGGAAATGCCCCGATGTCTAAAATATCTACAACTAATAAATCACCAGGTTCCACACCATTTACATGTACGGGACCGCTCAATACGTGAACGCGGTTCAAATTAACATGTTTAATGTCACTTGGATCATCATTATTTGAGATTTGGCCATCTGTCCAATCTAAGCATTCCATTCGAAATGATTCCCCTGGATCAACTGAGAATGCTGCTGGAATATCTGGATGCCATCGGTTATGTCCTGGATGAGCTTGTTGGTCCATTTTCTTTGATAAATCCACACTGAATAATTTTTTTGGCATAATAAATCCCCCTTTTTGTTTAGAACAGAATCCTCTGTCTTTCAATACATATTACCCTAAAAATTATTAATGACACTTGTATATATAGATTTTCAAAATTTCCGTTAAATTCTACTTAAATAATAAGCTAATTAAAAATGAAACATTTATTCTTTCGTATTCATAGCGATATTAAACAATTCTGTTCTAGTGTAGATAAATATTAAGATTAGGATTAGAGAAGTTAATATAAAGTAAAAAGGAATAAATATTGGAACTATTACTCCAATAAATATTGCTCCAATTGTCATACCCATGTATCTTATAAAATTAAAAACACCTAACACTTTCCCCTTTATACTTTCAAATCGTTGAGATATTAAAGTTGATAATAATGCAGGAGTAATTCCAACAAAAATACCTAGTATAAAAATCATTACTGACAAAACAATTAAATTTAAAGTATTAAATAAACCAAACAATAAAATAACTATAGATAAGCCACCTAAAGAGAATTTAAGTATTGTAGTACCCTCATACTTTTTTGAAATTCTTTTATAAATCATACTTCCTAATATAACGCTAACAGTTATTGGCAAAAATAGTATCCCTATAATTCCCTCGTTTATATCATATACATTCTTTAACAATATAGGTAAATAAACGAGTACCGAAAAATAAGCGAAAAAGACTATAAATCCTGATGTTACTAAAGTTATAAATACTTTATCAGTTAAATATTTTTCATTTACTTTTTGAGTTAAGGTATCTATACCCTTCTCTACATTAGGAAGCCGAAAGTAGGAAACATTTAAAAATAATATAATTGATATTATAAGTAATAAGATAAAAATTCCAGTATAACCCCATTCCCCCCCTATACTACTACCTAATATTGGTGCTATTGCTGGAGCACATGATAAAAATATCTGGTAATTTGCCATGGCGGATGCTCTACTATTACCCTGATTCAATTTAGCCAACAAAGTTAATGTGACAAGCGGGATAATGCCACAACCAATAGCTTGTATCAACCTTGATATTGCAAAAACAACAAAATTATTAGTTATAGCACAAATAAAACTTGATAGAATGACAATTCCTATTCCTACTAAAAGCATTTTCTTAGAATCTCTAGAATCTATACTTTTACCTAATACAATTTGCATGATGGCAACTATAAATATAAAACCGCCAACCGTAAAATTAACCCAAAATATTGGCACTTGAAAATCATCTTGTAGCTTAGGAATAATAGGTGTATATATATTTTGTATTAGAGACGCAAAGAATGCTAAAAATCCTAATACATATAATTTGAGATTAGTATTAACATTACTCATCTGAATCAATCACATCTTTTTTTAACTGATTAATACTTCTACTTAAAAACTCACTAATTGTTTCTAACTCATCATCATCAAATACTTTTAATACTTCTTCATATTTTCTTACTGCTTTTTTATGCAAGTCATCATGTATAACAGATAATTTTTCACCTTTTGTAGTTAATTCATAATAAACCTCTCTTTTATTGTGTTCATAATTCTTCTCTACTAATAAATTTTTATTTATCAATTTTTTAATAGATTTAGTAATAGCTGGTTTAGATAATTTTAATTCTTCTGAAAGAAACTTATTATTAACATTCTCATTTTTATCGATTAATTCTAAAATATGAAATTGAGTTAATGATAAATCAAGATTTTCTTTTTCTTTTCTATATTGTCTTCTCTTATCAGCATTTTCTCTTTCTATAATGAATTGTTGTAACAGCAATATAACTTTATTTTGTTTATTCATTTTAGTCCTCCCTATTGTTAACTGGTTAACATTATTATTATACAATCCCTTTTTATTGTCAAACCTCATCTAAATTACAAAACTATCCTAAGTTTATAATTTTTCCTGTAATTTATTTTCATCGCCTATAAAAAAAGCGGTAAAGTACTCTATTTTTAAGTACTTTACCGCTTCAAATTTATAGTTTACATTCTGTTTGTAATTGCACTGCTTGATGCGCTTGTGCTAAACAGTCATCGTAAGGAATTGAAGTTTCGAATGAAAATTGAAATATGTCTTGAAATGCTTTAGCAATTTCTTGAGGTTCCCCTAATTGATGAACCGCATCCATCATATCATAAACTTCTGCATCACCTAACGATGGGTCATCAAATTGCATAGGATTCCATGATGACAATTGTTGATACAAACGAATATTCAAATCATTATTAGCCATACAATTCTCCTATTTAGACATTAGTCTTCGATATCAATTGATTCAATAACAACATCATAAACGGGTTTGTCTTGTGGTCCCACTTTAACATTAGCAATATCTTCAAGTGTGTCTTCACCTTCAATTAATTGACCGAATACTGTATGTTTTTGGTCAAGCCAAGGTGTACCGCCACGTTCACGATATGCTTCTGCAATTTCTTTTGGCCAACCGCCATCTTCAAGCTGATCAAGCATTTGACCAGGTAATTCTTTCATTTGTACAATAAAGAATTGTGATCCATTTGTGCCAGGGCCGGCATTAGCCATTGATAAGGCACCATATAAATTGAAAGCATTCATAGAAAATTCATCTTCAAATGGGTGACCATAAATACTTTCACCACCCATACCGCTTGCTGTTGGATCACCGCCTTGAATCATAAAATCATTGATTACACGGTGAAATGTCACGCCATTATAGTAGCCTTGTTTAGAAAGTTCTACAAAGTTTTTAACTGTTTTTGGCGCGATATCTGGAAATAATTTTAATGTCATATCACCTTTATTTGTATGCATTGTTGCTTTAATTTCATTTTCTTGAATTTCTTTTGTTAATTGTGGATAGTTTGTCATGTTATAACTCCATTCGTGATAAACTTAATGATATGACTATTTTAACATATTTATGAAAGGATGGAATTATCATGCTTTATCGTTTTGCACATAAAACAGGCGTATATGCCGTAGAAATCGTAGAAGAAACGGATGATCAAGTTTTAGTGAAAGTGTTACAAGTAATCAAACACCCTAAACAAGGTGACCTCCATAACCCTAACGAGGTGGAAGGTGTGTTCTTTCACGAACGTAAAGCACTCAGTTTATATGAAAAACGCTATACACCTAAAAGTCGCTTAAAACCTTTTGAAGAAGCCCAAGAGGACTATGTTGTTTCTTTACAAAATGCTATTACTCAATTAGAAACTCAATTAAAAGCATCATCTACACCATACGCCGAAGCTTCTCTACAATGTTTAAACAATTTAAAAGAGGATTATACGCGACAATATAAATATGAATTTCATTAAATTTGGACGGCTTTCTTCATATTTAACTGTCCTAAAAATGAAGGTAAAACATGACGCTTGCCCGTTTTCCAGAACATTCATATTCATGTATAATGATATTATCGGAGTTTTTTAAAGGAGGACAAGCTATGAGTTGGTTACATATAGCGGTCATTTTACCGTTAATATTTTCAATACTACTCCCCATCTTGTATCGTTTTTATAAACGTATACATCTTGGCTGGTTTGTATTACCGATTCCAGTAGTATTGTTAATATATTTTACAACTTATATAGGCCCTATAATGTCCGGTCAAGATACAAAACAATCTTTTGCATGGATGCCACAAATTGGCATGAATTTTGATTTGTATGTTGATGGATTAGGGTTATTATTCGCTCTGTTAATTACAGGTATCGGAAGTTTAGTCGTTTTATATTCTATTAGTTATTTAAGTCATGAAGAACAATTAGGGAATTTTTATTGTTACCTATTAATTTTTATGAGCGCCATGTTAGGTGTTGTACTTTCTGACAATTTACTTGTTTTATATTTCTTTTGGGAATTAACATCGTTCTCAAGTTTCTTATTAATTTCCTTTTGGCGTCATAAAGAGAAATCAATATATGGTGCATTAAAATCTATGATGATTACCGTTTTTGGTGGTTTATCCATTTTAGGTGGTTTCATCTTACTTCATATTGCATCCGATAGTTGGAGTATTCAAACAATCATCGACAAAGTAAGCACTGTACAGTCATCACCGCTCTTTATTTTTGCAATGATATTAATTATTGTTGGCGCGATGACAAAATCTGCGCAATTTCCATTTTACATATGGTTACCAGATGCAATGGAAGCACCAACACCAGTCAGTGCGTATCTACACTCTGCCACAATGGTTAAAGCAGGGATTTATCTTATCGCACGTATGACACCAATTTTTGCGGTGTCTCAAGGTTGGATATGGACCGTTACTTTATTTGGATTAATTACATTGTTCTGGGCATCACTGAATGCGACAAAACAAACGGATTTAAAAGGTATTCTCGCCTTTTCAACCGTGTCTCAACTTGGAATGATTATGTCTATGCTTGGTATTGGTGCCGTAAGCTATCATTTCCAAGGTAGTGATAGTCAGTTATATGTTGCAGCGTTCACAGCAGCAATGTTCCATTTAATTAACCATGCTTCCTTTAAAGGGGCACTCTTTATGATTACCGGAGCAGTAGACCATGAGACTGGTACTCGAGATATTAAAAAATTAGGTGGCTTAATGACCATTATGCCAATCTCGTTTACATTATCAATCGTTACTGCGTTAAGTATGGCAGGTATTCCGCCATTTAACGGTTTCCTTTCTAAAGAAGCCTTTTTAGAATCAATGATTGAAGTGACTCATGCGCCGCTATTTAGCTTAGATACATTGGGTATTTTATTCCCAATTATTGCAATTGTAGGTAGTATATTTACATTCGTATATTCACTTAAATTTATTTACGAAATCTTTTTTGGGGAGCACAAACCAGATGCTTTACCTAATAAAGCACATGAAGCCCCATTTTTAATGAATATACCACCTATTATTTTAGCGATTATCGTAGTGGTACTTGGTTTATTCCCAGGATTGGTTTCAGGACCACTCGTTGAACCAGCAGCGCGCGCCATTTCAGGTGAAACTGCTATCGAAGCAGAATTCTCTTTATGGCATGGTGTGACACCAGCCTTTATCGCAACAATCACTATTTATATAATAGGTATCATTTTATTCTTTACAGCAAAACATTGGGTTGGCGTACTAAGACGGATTCCAGAAGTGTTAACACTGAATTATTGGTATAACCAAACTGGGCGTTATTCACCTTATTATGCTACTCAAATTACACGTACGTACATGACAGGCTATAATCGTAACAATCTTGTGATTATATTCTTTATGATGATTTTACTGACCGCAGTAACACTCATCTTTGTACCATTTACGATTGATTTAGAAAATGTCTCACCTGTTCGTACTTACGAAGCCATTTCTGTTATTACCATAACAATTGCAGCAGTGGTTATTCTCTTTGCACGTTCAAGATTGTTCAGCATTATCATGTTAAGTGCAGTCGGTTATTCAATGGCAATCTTCTTTATATTCTTTAATGCACCTGACTTAGCATTAACACAATTTGTTGTTGAAACCATTTCTACTGCATTGTTTTTACTGTGTTTTTATCACTTACCAAACATCAGTCGTTACAACGAAAGTATCACACATAAAGTTGGTAATATCATCATTTCGATTGGTGTCGGTTTAGTGGTTATCGTATTAGGTCTAATCGGCTACGGTAATCGTCATTTCGACTCAATCAGTGCATTCTATAAAGAACACGTTTATGATTTAGCTGAAGGTAAAAATATGGTTAACGTTATTCTCGTAGACTTCCGTGGTACCGATACATTATTCGAATCATCTGTATTAGGTATTGCTGGTATGGGTATTTACACACTCATTAAATTACGTGCCAAACATAAAAATGGTTATGAAAGGGTTGAGAAAGTTGAACAGACAGAAAAATGATTTAATCGCACAGTATTCTTCAGTCATTATCTTTTTCTTAATAATGATGTTCGGTTTCTCACTCTTTTTAGCCGGACATTACACACCTGGGGGCGGCTTTATTGGTGGTTTACTCGTTTCAAGTGCGCTCGTTATTATCGCAGTTGCATTTGACGTGAAAACATTAACTAAAGTTTTTCCATGGGATTTTAAAAAGCTGATTGCTTTAGGCCTTACATTTTGTGTAGGCGCGCCGATGTTAAGTTGGTTTTATGATAAAAACTTCTTTACACATCGTTCATTTGAAATCCCCCTCCCCTTCTTAGAACCAATGCATTTACACACTGCGGTTCTATTTGATACGGGTGTATTATTTGTCGTTGTAGGCACTGTTTTGACAATTATCTTAACGATTGGAGAGAATAAATAATGGAAATATTATTGATTGTCGTATGTGGCATCTTGACCTCCATTAGTGTTTATCTCATTCTGTCCAAGAGTTTGATTCGCATTATTATTGGTACAACATTATTGTCACATGCCGCAAACTTATTCATGTTAACGATGGGTGGCCTTAAAAATGGTAACGTGCCTATTTATGTTGAAGGTGTTACCAATTACGTCGATCCCATTCCACAAGCATTAATTTTAACTGCGATTGTTATTTCTTTCGCAGTCACAGCCTTTTTCTTAGTACTTGCATTCAGAAGCTACAAAGAATTAGGTACCGACAACGTAGAACGTATGAAGGGAGTGCCACAAGATGATGATGAATGAAAACTTAATCATTATGGTATTAGTTGTACCGGTAATCACAGCCATTTTACTCATCTTTAGTGGTTTACGTCCTTATATCAAACGTTTTATCGCATTAACCGGAACAATCATTACATTGATTTTTGCAATCATTAATTTAGTAAATGTTTGGCGACTCGGTCATCCCCTTACCTTAGAACTCGGTTCTTGGGATGCACCTTACAGTATTGTATTTGTCGTCGATTTATTCAGTGCATTACTCGTTACGACGAGTGTCATTATTACACTATTGATTATTTTATTTTCGTACCAGTCGATCGGTTTACATCGTGAAACCTACTATTACTACTTCACTGTCATGTTTATGTTGACAGGTATTAATGGTGCGTTTATTACAGGCGATATTTTTAACCTGTTCGTATTCTTTGAAGTTTTCTTAATGGCTTCTTACGGTTTAATGGTTATTGGCGGGACGAAAATTCAACTTCAAGAAAGTGTAAAATACTTACTCGTCAATGTAGTATCTTCTGCCTTTTTCGTAATGGGTGTCGGAATTTTGTATTCTGTCGTCGGCACTTTAAATATGGCAGATATCAGTAAAAAATTAGATATTCTTGGTAATGAACATCCTGGACTTATTAGTGTTGTCTTTATTTTATTCATCTTTGTATTTGCAACTAAAGCAGGTGCCTTCCCAATGTATGTATGGTTGCCAGGTGCTTATTATGCACCCCCATTTGCGATCATTGCATTTTTTGGGGCATTACTTACAAAAGTGGGTGTCTATGCGATTTTACGTACAATGAGTTTATTCTTTCACGATACACTCACATTTTCGCATTACACAATCTTAGCACTCGCTCTGTTAACCATCATCTTTGGTTCTATCGGAGCAATTGGCTATCGTGATACAAAACGGATCATTCTATATAATATTATGATTGCGGTTGGTGTCATTTTAGTCGGTGTCTCAATGATGAATGAAACAGGCGTCATTGGTGCGATTTACTATACGTTACATGACATGTTAATTAAAGCTGCATTATTCTTCTTAATTGGGATTATGTATAAAATCACTAAAACCACAGACCTTCGTAAGTTTGGTGGTTTAATCAATCATTATCCTGTATTAGGATGGACATTTTTTATCGCAGCGTTAAGTTTAGCTGGTATTCCACCGTTAAGTGGTTTTTACGGTAAGATGTACATTGTACAATCCGCATTTAGTGAAGGTTTCTATGTTAGCGGTATTATCGTATTAATATCTAGCTTAATTGTACTCTTTTCTGTGATTAAAATTTTCTTAAGCGGCTTTTTCGGCAAAAGTTATGGCTATGTTTATAACAGACGATTACATCATCGCGGTTTACTCGCAGTCGCTATTCTTTCTGTAGTCATTTCTGTTGCTTTTGGATTAGGTGCAGGTCAACTTTACCCAATCATTGAAGAAGCAGCGAAATCATTCTATCAACCAGATACTTACATCCAAAGCGTATTGGGGGTGAAATAATATGGCAGTACAAATTGTAATCAATATCTTTTTAGCAGTATTTTGGCTGTTTTTATCTGATAGTTATACGATGAATTCTTTCGTATTAGGTTACTTATTCGCAATGTTACTTGTCTTTTTAATGCGTAAAATTTTGCCTGGGCGCTTTTACGTCATTACATTATATAAAATCATTAAATTAATCATTGTATTCTTAGTAGAATTGATTAAAGCGAATATTGATGTATTGCGTATTATTCTTAATCCTCACATGAAAAACGAATCTGCTTTTTTCGTGTATCACACTGATTTAAATAATAAATGGCAAGTCGCATTATTATCTAACTTAATCACATTGACACCAGGAACAGTCGTTATTGGTGTTAATGATGATATGAAACGATTATATATTCACTGTTTAGACTTTTCGTCAAAAGAGGAAGAAGTAGAAAGTATTAAATCTTCACTAGAAAAAGCGGTTAGAGAAGTGGGTGAAAAATCATGAATTTAGATATTATAATCTTTATAGCTCTAATTATTGTAGTACTATCCATTCTCGCAATGCTTGTTCGTGCTATTATTGGTCCTAGTTTACCTGATCGCGTCGTCGCTTTAGATGCTATCGGTATTCAACTAATGGCCATTGTTGGCTTATTCTCAATTATTTTAGGTACACATTACATGATTGTAGCTATATTATTAATTGGAATTCTAGCCTTTTTAGGAACAGCTGTTTTCGCTAAATTTATGGATAAAGGTCAGGTGATTGAACATGACAGAAACCATAGTGATTAGTATTGGATTAATTCTAGTAATCATCGGCGCCTTATTTAGTGCATTAGCAGCAATTGGAATGTTACGTTTAGATGATGTTTATTCACGTGCCCATGCAGCAGGGAAAGCCTCAACACTTGGTACGATGTTATTACTCACAGGTACCTTCATCTATTTTATTGGTAAGGAAGGCTATGTGAACTTTCAATTATTAATAGGGATTGCTTTCATATTCTTAACTGGTCCATTATCAAGCCACCTTATCTTAAAGGCAGCTTATAACCTAAAAACGCCCGCTTCTAAACGAATGAAGTTAGATGAAGTCAAAGAAGATTTAGATAGCAAAAAATTATAATTATTCAAGCCGCAAAATCCAAATCAGTGATTTTGCGGCTTTTAAAATGAGATATTAAAGGAGATGAAATGATGACTCTTTCTAAAATACCACTTCAAACGAAAGATTATCCAAAGGCTTTAAACCTATGGGAAGCGTCTGTTATGGCTACACATGATTTTCTAAAAGAAAGCGATCGATTAGAATTAAAAAATGAGATACCCACTTATTTTAAATATGTAAAAGCTTTTTTATGGTTCGATGACAAAGACATCATCGGATTCTCAGGTACTAATGATAATCATTTAGAAATGTTGTTCATAGACCCTAAATATTTTCGAAAAGGATATGGCACGTCTATTCTTCAGTCACTTATTCAAGATGACACTATTCAATATGTGGATGTGAATAAAGACAATCATCGCGCACTTCAGTTTTATGTTAAAAACGGCTTTGAAGTATATGATGAATCTTCAAAAGATGGACAAGGACGTGATTATCCTATTTTACACCTTCAATTAAAATAATGGCTCTTCTAACCGAAGAGCCATTACGATTGTTTATTTATAATTTTATGAGTTAATCGCTTTTATCGCGATAGTTCCGCGCATCACACTAATTAACTGATCTTTTTCGTCTACTATACGAATCTCCCACACATGTGTCGTACGTCCTTGATGGATAATGGTTGCAATAGCATAAACCATACCATCGCGTGCAGACTTAATATGATTCGCGTTCATTTCTAAGCCCACTGGAATTTCCTGTGAAGTATCAACTAAATGACTAGAGCCAATCGAACAAGCCGTTTCTCCTAACGCCATTGTAGCACCGCCATGTAAATAGCCAAAAGGTTGTTTCACTTTATCAGTTACGGGCATTGACATTTTTAAATAACCATCACGTTGTTCAACTATTTTCATTTCTAGCAGTTCAACTAAATTTGTCACATCGCTTCCCCCCCTTTTACTAATCATTATAATATAAGTCCAGCAATTGTACCCATAATGATAAGAGGGATATTATAAAAGACAAAATTAGGTATACATGTATCTCGAATATGATCGTGTTGTCCATCCACATTTAAACCAGCTGTTGGCGCCAATGTAGAATCACTCGCTGGTGACCCTGAATCACCTAGCGCACTCGCTGTACCAATTAAAGCAATTAAGGCCATTGTACTCATTCCCATAAATTCACCAAACGGAATAAATAGCGCAGCAATAATTGGAATAGTGGCAAATGACGAACCGATACCTAATGTCACAATTAAACCAATGATATACATTAAAATAATACTAAATAATTTATTATCTCCTGCAATGGATGTTAGCCCTTGTACTAGGTTTTCGATATCACCCGTCTCATTCATCACACCAGCAAAACCATTGGCCGTTAAGATGACCACACCAATATAGGCCATAATTTTAATACCATCTATAAATTGGTCATCCAAGTTTCGCCAAGTGTATGCACCGGAAATGAAGAAAACAAGAACCCCTGCCAACGCACCAAATATCATTGAATCTGTCATTGTTTGAACAATAAACGTAGCTAATATAGCCACTAACGTTACAACTAAGACATAAGGTTTTAATTCAGTCGTTGTGGTTTTATCTGTCATTTGAATATCTTGATAACGTCTTGGTTTACGATAATAAATTATCGCAAGAATTAATCCAATGACATAACCTGAGGCTGGCACAAGCATTGCCTTCCATATATCATCGAATGCAATTGGATGATTTGCCTTATCAAACCCTTTTTGAATAATTTCTTGGAAGATATGTCCAAATCCAAAAGGTAATAATACATATGGAAAACATAAGCCAAAGCCAATAATTACCGCAATAAGACGGCGATCCATTTGAAGTTCATTAAATAAACTAATTAAAGGTGGGATAACAATCGGAATAAATGCAATATGTACAGGAATGACGTTTTGACTCATCATACTTAAAATTAATAAGCTGACAATAATCGTCACTTTTACTTTAATACGGGATGTTTTACTTTGTTCAGCACGTATTTTGTAGATAATCTGATTAACTAAATAATCAGTAATCCCACTATATGAAATCAGCGCTGCAAAGCCCCCTAATAACGCATAACTTAAGGCAACTTCCGAACCATCGACTATATTATCTGTAAAAATAGAAATCGTATCACTTAAAGATAAACCTGCCACGAGTCCGCCAACAAGCGCACTAATAAACAAACTAATAACAACATTTAAGCGACACAAACATAAAATAATCATCAGTACAACCGCAATAACAACTGCATTCATCCAATCGACTCCTTTAATACTCTACCAAACTAAAGTGTTATCGTTATACTAACAACTCTAACCACAAAAGTCAATAGGCACAAAAAAAGTGTGGAAGAAAGCGTTTTGGCCCCGAGCAAAATCGCCCAGGAAGCAGAAATTGCTTTCCAAATTTATGCGCCCTGGGCTTTTTGTTGAGGGGACAGCTTTCTGCAGCCGGATTAAACCCAAAAAACCAGACTTGAGAAAATAATGATACCTCAAGTCTAGTCTTCTACTTATTATGAAGTTTATAGTCCATTTATGATGAATAATGTTGAATAAACCATTCCACTATCGTTGGAATTAAATAACCTGTTGGACCTTTTGGACCTTTAAAAGAAGCTTTGTTCGTTGTCGCTGGGCCTGCAATATCAAAGTGTAAATGTGGCGTATTCCCACTAAAATGTGTAATAAATGCTGCTGCGAACGAAGCCTTACCTTGCGCATTAACATGATTGGTTAAATCTGCTACATCAGAGGATTTTACATTTCGACGTTCTGTCGCTGTAATTGGCAATTCAAACACTTGCTCATCTGTTTCTTCTGTTAAAGAGAGAATAGATTGTAGCGTAGCATGTTCAACATTTTTATTAAATACTGCTGCTTTATCTTCCCCTAAGGCTACAATCGCTGCGCCAGTTAACGTCGCAAAATCCATAATCATCGATGGTTTGAAAAGGTTGGCATAGTATGAAGCGTCACCTAATACTAAACGACCTTCCGCATCTGTATTTGGAACTTCAACAGAATCACCACTTAATGCAATAAAAACATCATCTGGTTTCATAGCATTATTCGCAATCATATTTTCAGCTGCGGCAATCACTGCTACTACATTCACTTTAAGACCTAACTCTTGAATAGCATCTACCATCCCAACTACATTTGCTGCGCCACACATATCGTATTTCATCGTTGGCATACCATTCTTAGATTTAATGGAATAGCCTCCTGAATCATAAGTAATCCCTTTACCCACAAGGGCAATCACTTCATCTTCATGACTTGGATCACCTTGATACGTTAATGTCATCAATCTAGGTGGATTAACCGATCCCTTACCTACTGCATGAATCAATCCGAAGCCTTCTTCTTGTAACATAACCTCATCTTTAACATCTACTGTAACGTTTGTATTTTGAAAATGCTCATCAACAGATTCACTAAAATAAGCTGGTGTCATTACATTAGGCGGTGTATTTCCTAAATCTCGAGCAAAATTTAACGCTCGCCCTATTGCTTTACCAGTCTCAAAAGCCTCCTGCATTTCGGTAGTCATTGTTTCATCAAATGTCATATCACATTGATACGGTGCTGTTTTATCTGAACGATATGAATCATATTGATAAATTGATTGGTAAGTTTGAAGCCCCATTGTTTTAAATATGGCATCCTCACTTACTGATTTCGCTAAAAAGGTATCCTGTTTAATATGAATATATGAAATAGGTTCTGCTTTTAAAAATTGAAAGAGTTTACCCCATATTTTTAAATAATCTTTCGTCGACAATTGATTGATATTTCCTAATCCAACAGTAACTACGCGTGTCTTAGTTTGATTCATTTCCATTACTGCTTGACTAATACGACCGAGGTGTGACGAAATCACATGCCACTGCTTTAGTTCATTTAATGCCTCATATAAAGCCGTGTCTTGCTTAATAGACTCAATATATTGTGATAAATGCTCTGGTATGCCCACAACGAGTACACGTTCATTTTTGTGATTAGACATCATTAACACTCCTTTTACTATAAAAATAACGGTCAGTGAATCATTCACCAACCGTTAAAAATGTTTCATTAAAATCTATTCGACTTATAAAAATTTACCTTTTTTGAATGCTAAGCCTACGCCACCGATTTTGAAGATTGCACGTGTATCGATAACGCGTTTCATGAATGCTGCTTTTTTACCAGTGATTTCACGGCCATATACTTCACCGATACCATCATGAGCACCTAATGAGCATACTGTACCACGGTCGATGTAATGGAAGTCCTCTGGTACTTCACCATCTAAGATATGTTTAATGTTTTTAGCAGTATGTTCACCTTGTTGCATTGCAATTTGTGCTGTTGTTGGTAATGGACGTTCTTCACCTTCAGGAATAAATGCTGAAACGTCACCAATAACGAAGATATCTTCGTAACCATCAATTGTTAAATCTTGGTTTGTAACAATACGGCCACGTTTTACGCCTTCAAATGATTTTTCCATTAATTCACTTCCGCGTACACCTGCAGCCCAGATTACTGTGTTTGCTTCAAGTTGTTCTTCTTTGTCGTTAATTTTAACAACAAATCCTTTTTCATTTGCAGCAACGATTGGTGTACCCACTTTAAATTCTACACCACGTTCTTCTAAGTAGCTCACTGCATGATTTACTAATTGATCAGAGAACATTGGTAACATTTTTGGCGCTGCTTCTACACAAGTAATTTTAACTTTGCTTCTTTCTACGCCATATTTATTAGCTAATTCAGGAATACGATCTGTTAATTCTCCTAATAATTCAATACCTGTGAATCCTGCGCCACCTACTAAGATAGCTAAGTCTTTATCGTCTTTATCTTTAGTTGCTGCGTAGTTTGCGAATTTGTCTTCAAGATGACGTGAAATGTTTCGAGCAGTATGTACGTTTTCAATTTGGAATGCATGATCTTTCATACCATCAATACCAAATGTTTCTGATTCAAATCCTAATGCAACAACTAAAATGTCAAAGTCAAATACGCCTTTTGTTGTTTCAACTTTTTTAGCGTTGCGATCGATTTTTGTTACTTCCGCACGTACAAAGTTTACATGACTTTTTAAGACACTTTCGATTGGATATAATAAATCTTCATAGCTGATTGTACCAGCTGAAGCTTCATGTAACCAAGTTGCTTCATAGTGATAATCATTTTTGTTCACTAACGTAATTTCTGCATCTTCTGCAGATAGTTGCTTTTGAAGTTTACTTACTGTTTGTAAACCTGCATATCCCGCACCTAAAACGAGTACTTTTTTACGTTCTGCCATTTGAATTCACCTATTCTTTCTTAAAATATTATTCTGCAATTCACTTTATATACTGTATACCCACATCATGTTTTGCCTACACAAATTAATAAAATACAGTCCTCTATTAGTTTATAGTTTTTCAACTATGAATTCAAGCGAATATAAGATTTCTTCCTAGATATTCTTATAAGCTTAAAGTCACTTGTCTCGCTTTTTATTCATACTAAACTATAAATTGAAAACGTTTTAATTATAAAGCATTTATAGTTATATTTCAAAAATAAAAGTGGAACAGAAATCCATTTGATTTCATGTTCCACCTCGATTATTATCCTGTTTTAATTAACATTCTTCTGGCGTACCAGATACTTTTGCTGTTTTAAATGAGCTGCCGCAACCGCAAGATGCAATCGCATTAGGGTTGTCAATTTGGAAACCGCCGCCCATTAATGATTGTTTATAATCAATTGTAGTGCCGTCTAAAATTGGCGCATCTTTTTTATCTACAAGTACTTTTAAACCATGATATTCTAATACTTCATCGTTTTCACTTGGTTCTTCCTCTGCAGTCATTCCGTAAGTTAATCCAGTGCAACCTCCACCGTTAACTTTGACACGTAAATAACCATCTGGCATATCATTTTGTTCTAACATATCTTTAACTTCATATGCTGCTCCTTCAGTTACAATTACTGTTGGCATTATAAATTCCTCCTTAAAAAATCCAAGTTTCTTCGATATGTGCATATATATTTTGAAGTAATTCGTCAGGTGTTTCACCTTCAACTAAATCACCATTAACTAAAGCATACAATCCTGCTGAACAGATGCCACAATTTTGAAGGCATCCATAGTCTAATACATCGACATTCGGATCTTCATCTAACGTTTGGTAAACTGATTCAGAACCTCTAGCCATATTAGAAATACAAAATTCGACAATCGGATTCATTTTACACCCTCTTATCCTTTTAATAGTCTCATTATAACAAATTTGTTCCCATCATACTAACAACTCAGAGCGAATAATATATCGTTGTCTTTACTATATTTTTTTAAGTTTATTTGTAAGCCCTTTAAAAAAGGTCTATAATTATTAAAGAGACATTTTTTATTCACATTTGAATGTCGCACGTAGAGAAGATAGGGGTATACTTCGCTTAATTAAGTCTTTCATTTGTTGAAAGTCATGCTATGTGAAATAAAGGGGCTATGACATAGGAAATTGAACAAATTCACAGTCTCCCTTTTACCAAAGTTAGATACCATTAAATAGCGTGCAGTCGATTTATAATTTTTGTAGCTAAAGGGGAATTTTAGAATGAAGAACTTAGTATTATTAGGTGGCGGTTATGGAAATATGCGTATTTTATCTAAAATACTTCCAGATGCGCTCCCAGATGATTATAACGTTACCTTAATCGATCGTATGCCTTATCATGGGCTAAAAACAGAATTTTACGCGCTAGCCGCTGGGTCAAAATCTGACAAAGAAGTACGTGTTTCATTTCCAAAAGACTCACGAATTAATACAGTCTATGGAGAAATTACAGATATCGATTTAGATCAACAAATTATCTCTGTAGGTCAAACACGTGTAGACTATGATGAACTTGTTATCGGACTTGGTTGTGAAGATAAATATCATAATGTACCCGGTGCTGATGTTCATACATATAGCATTCAAACATTATCAAGTGCACGCCAAACATATCATGATATTTGCAACTTACCTCAAAATGCTCAAGTGGGTATTGTAGGTGCTGGATTGAGTGGTATTGAACTTGCAAGTGCCTTACGCGAGAGTCGCAGTGATTTACAAATCTTTTTATATGATCGTGGCGATCGCATTTTGAATCAATTTCCAGAAAAACTTAGTAATTATGTTAAAAAATGGTTCGATAAAAACGATGTAACTGTCGTACCTAACTCAAATATCGTCAAAGTTGAACCTGGTGTTTTATATAACAAAGAAACTAAAAATGAACACGATTTAATCGTCTGGACTGCAGGTATCCAACCAGTTGAAATCGTGCGTAATTTACCAGTAGATTTGAGTCGTAGCAATCGTGTGATGGTAAACCAATACCACCAAATCCCAACATATCCAAATGTGTATGTAGTGGGTGATTGCGCTAACTTACCACATGCACCTAGTGCGCAATTAGCTGAAGAACAAGCTGACCAAATTGCAATGGTATTAAAAAAACAATGGGCTGATGAACCGCTACCAGAGAAAATGCCTGAAATTAAAATTCAAGGTTTCTTAGGTTCATTAGGTGAGAAAAAAGGATTCGCCTACCTTATGGATACAACTGTAACTGGGCGTTTAGCATCAATCCTCAAATCTGGGGTACTATGGCTTTATAAACATCACAATGGTTAAAACAATCGGGGCTCACATAAACCAATATGTGCGGCCCCGTTATTTTTATAAAACATTCTTAAACTTCTATTACGCTTCTGACGGAAAATGTTGTTCAATAAATCGCTTAATCGGTGGTAATTGAACATATCCATCTTTCACATATTCATCGTTCATTGTAACTAAAGGATAGAACAATTCGTCTTCTTGAATTCTTTCAATGAATTGCATATCATGGTCTGATAAATTGTCTGTATCCTTTTCAATATCAATATATGTGTACTCAAAATCAATATTTGGATATTTACGTGGCAATAATGTTTGTAACCAATCATACGTGTTTTCTGAACTTGGTGCATTAACACAACTTGCACAGACTACTTCAGCTCCGTAAACAACAACACTAATTTTTGGCATTTCAAATCCTCCTAACCTGTAAAATAGATTTTTTAACTCACATCTATTATAATAGATAAATAGGTAAATAATGAACCATTTAACTCGAAAGGAGGCATTTCACATGCCAACTGAAAATGCAACAATGTATGATCAAGTTGCGGAAGTCATTGAAAAGTTACGTCCATTCTTATTACGTGACGGAGGCGACTGTGAACTCGTTGACGTAGAAGATGGTATCGTTAAACTTCAATTATTAGGCGCTTGTGGGACATGCCCAAGTAGTACAATCACTCTCAAAGCTGGTATTGAACGTGCACTCGTTGAAGAAGTACCAGGCGTAGTTGAAGTAGAACAGGTCTTTTAACTATACATCATTATAAATGTGCTACTAATGAAAATAAGTTAATAATGAGCAATACTAGATAAAACAGAGGTTGGAACATTAAGGAATAACGCTTTATGTTCCAACCTCTTCTTGTTTTATATGCAAATTAGAATTACTTCACAACTTGATTACGTGGTGTGTCACCATGGAAAACATCGCAAATGTTAAGAATACATGCTTGAATCATTTGATCTCGTGTTAGTACTGTCGCACTTCCAATATGTGGCGTTACAATGACATTTGGCATTTTTAATAATGGATGGTCAGAACGTATCGGTTCATCACGTACCACATCCAATGCACAACCTGCAATTTCTCCTTCTTCTAGTGCTTCAATTAAGTCTTCTTCCACCACTAAATCGCCTCTACCTATATTAATAAAAAAGGCATCTTTTCTCATTTTCTTAAAGACTTCTTTGTCAAACTTATTTTGAGTTTCTGGCGTAGAAGGTGCAGTACATACGACAAAATCACTTTCTTTAATCATTGTATCGAACGACGTATAAAATGCGCCAAGCTCATGTTCTGCTTTTAGATTATGTGAGCGATTATGATAGAGAATGTCCGCATTAAACCCTTTTAATCGACGCGCAAACGCTCTACCAATTTCACCCATTCCAAAAATACCAACTTTAGAACGGTACACATCTTTTCCAGCTAATAAATACGGTCCCCAACTTTCCCATTGACCTTCCTGAACATATTTTTCAGCTTCTACAATGCGACGCGAAATTGCCAACATTAAACTAAAACCAAGTTCCGCTGTTGTCTCAGTCAATACGTGAGGTGTGTTAGAGACGTGTACTTGATGATAGTCCGTTGCGTTTAAATCAATATTGTCATAACCAACCGCCATATTTGCGACAATTTTCAAATTGGGTGCTTGCCTTAATAATGTATCATCAATCGTTTCACTTAATGTCACGAGTAAGGCTGTTTTATCTTGCGCTGATTCTAAAAATTTTTCATGTGGCATCGGCGTAAGTTCGTGATCCCACATTTCTACTTCTCCAAATGTTTCTAAACGTTCTATCCATTTTTGAGGGATACGTCTAGTTACTAAAATTCGTTCCATGTTGCTCACTCTCTTTCGTTAAGAAGTTGACGCAGTTCATTTAAATTTTCCACACTATAAGTTGGAGGTTGTGCTTTAGACATCGCTTCCTCTTTTGAAGTCACACCTGTTTGGACATGAATGGTATCCACACCTAAGTTAATACCAGACATAATATCAGTATCGTATAAATCCCCTATCATCGCTACATCTTTTTGGTCTAATTGCAACACGTCTAATGCTTTTTGCATAATCGGCTTTTCTGGTTTACCAATAAATGTTGGATTTTGATTAACAGATACAGTAATCACACTTGTAATTGAACCATTACCAGGTAAAAAGCCTTGCTCTTTAGGAATCGTAGGATCTGGATTAGTAGAAATAAATGTTGCACCATGCTGAACAGCTAATGTCGCTTTTGATAACTTTTCATAATCAACAGACTCATCTAAACCTACGACAACAAAGTCGACTTCAGTATCGTCTTTGACCGTCAAACCTTTATCAGTTAGAGCTGTTTTTAAACCATTATCCCCTATCATGTAAATAGAGGCACCAGGATGATTTTCACTAATATAATCTGCTGTAGCCATCGCAGACGTAATCACTTCTTCTGGTTGAGCAACGACATCTACTGAAGCTAGTTTTTCTACTACATCTTCCGGTGCTTTTGTAGAATTATTCGTCACAAATAAATGTGGAATATCTTGGTCATTTAAATATTGAATAAATTCAGCCGCACCTGGAATAGATTGGCTACCTTTATACATTGTTCCATCTAAATCTATTAAATAACCTTTATATTGTTTCATTCCTTTTCTTCTCCTCCTTTACCAAAGGCTGTCACAGGTACATTTTCAGTTTCTAAAAATTGAACCACTTCTTGAACAAATTGCTTATAAAACGGAATGGCCTGATCAAACAATGGTTTTAATGCTTCTGAGTCTAAAGTGTCGTATAAGTGTACAAATTGTCGACGTACTTCGACTGTTTCATTAACTTTATGTTGTGTTTCTTCAGAGATTGCCCCTTCTAACGCCAATATATCAATAACATCTTTATAGTTACCAGGGTCTCTTAAAATAAAAGCATCTATAATCATATTACCGATATCAACAGATGATTCAATTAACATCTGTGCTACACGTTCAAAAGCATAATGATTTTCTTTTACACGTGCATAATCTTCCGTTAACTGTTGTAAATACGTTAACTTTTTAGATAGTTGATCTTTGTTTACAAAATACATGACGTTCACCCCTATTCCCTTTTATCATATCATAATTTTGCATGTCACTTCATTTATAGATATACTTGCCATAGTACGATGTTGAAGGAGTCATACATTATGATAGATATGTTTTTATACGATGATATTGAGCCATCACAAATTCGTTTTGTTGGATTTGTAGGTGAACATAGTCGATACGATCTTGTTTTAATTCAAACAGATCGTCATTATGGAAAAACACTTGTGCTTAACACACAAACAAACAAATTTGGAATTATAGGTACAGATGACCTTGAGGAAGAAGGGTATATTGCCTATATTCTAGGTGTGAGCGAAGACGAAGGTAATGAAATTACAGAATATCTCAATCAAGTCATACATTAATACGAGGTAAAAAATAATGGTGAATGTTAGAACACTATACTCGACGGGTTCTAACATTCACCACTTTTTTAATTTATGATTGATGAGTATCTGACAGCGAGCTACGATCAAGATGCTGTCTTAACTTTTCCGCTTCTCGACTAGCTTGTTTACCGAATATAATGTTTGTCAGCGTCATTTGTATAATTAAAAAGGTCGCGTTGGTCGTCCAATACAGGCCTAAAAAGCTAGGCGAATGGAAAGCAACGAAAATAATAAAAGTAGGCATAATGATTGCCAGTGCATAACCAAACTTTTTATTTTGTTGATTCGGTAAATTGACAAGCGGTTGAATAAAATACAGTATCCCTGCGATAAGGGTAATCCAAATATCTGGTTGCGTTAAATCAAACCATAAAAACTCACGGTTAAGATAAACGCCATGATTAGAGGGATATTTAATTGAAACTAACAGTCCAAATAAAATTGGAATTTGTAATAGAATTGGCAAACACCCTAACATTTGCTTAAATGGATTCATACCAAATTCATTGTACTTCTGAAAGATTTTTTGTTGTATTGCTTTTTTCTCTTCAGGAGTCTCTGCTGCTCTCGCTTGTTCTTTTAAAGTATTCATATATGGATCTACGACTGGCTTTTTCTTACGCACCATGTGTCCTGCTCTTGATTGCATTAACATCATAGGTAGCAAGATGAGTCGTACGATAATCACGATGGTTATAATCGCTAACCCATAGTTATGGTTGAAAAGTTCACCCAACCACTGTAAAAGTAAATCTAAAGGTTTCGCAAACACATTATAGAAAAAACCAGTTTTATCTTCATCGCTTTCATAATTACATCCAGCTAATATTAAGGTCATGACGGTTATACATAACATTATCTTTTTATGTTTTAACATATAGAAATACCTTTCCATATTGGATTTAACATATCAAATTATAACATTATTCACCTTTAAAACATAACCTTATTATATAATTTATCTACATACTTCTTACGATTTGATATAGTGATGATCCTCTAAATAATTAATAATTTGATTAACGGATTGATCAATCGTGTCATTTTCAGTATCAATTATGATTTCTGGCTGATGAGGTGCCTCATAGGGGGCACTAATACCTGTAAACTCTGGAATTTCTCCATTTCTTGCTTTCTGGTATAACCCTTTAGGATCTCGCGCTTCACATGCTTCTAATGAACAACGCGTATACACCTCAATAAACTCATTATCTTCTACAATGTCACGGACATTATCCCGATCTTTAGCATAAGGTGAAATAAAAGCGGTAATGGTTAAAGTACCAGCATCTACCATCAGTTTACTCACTTCACCTATCCGTCGAATATTTTCTGCTCTATCTTCGGGAGAAAAACCTAAATTTCGATTTAAACCGTAACGGACATTATCACCATCTAGCCGATAAGTATGCAGCCCTTTATCAAATAATGCTTTCTCTAGTGCGACCGATACTGTAGACTTTCCTGAGCCAGATAATCCTGTAAACCAAATAATAGCACTTTTGTGTTGATGACGTTGTTGCCTTTCGTTTTTAGTAACTGCCGAATCGTGCCAAGTGATATCATTACTTTGTTGTGCCATTTATGATTCCTCCTTTAGCCCTTCAATTAATACATTCGCTACTTCTGGTCTAGAAAATTCTTCTGGTAAAGCTTCTCCATTTCTCAATTTTTCTCTAACTTTTGTGCCACTTAAATGAACATGCTGAGACGCATCGTGCGGACAAGTTTTAGCAGTAGCCATATTTTTACATTTCTCACAATAGAAAGCATGTTCAAATTTTAAAATTTGTATTCCTAACTCATCTTCATATTGCGATATTAATTCTTGTGCTTCATAAGTGCCGTAATAATCTCCAACACCAGCATGGTCACGCCCTACTATAAAATGTGTACACCCATAATTTTTTCGAACTGTCGCGTGTAGTATCGCTTCTTTAGGTCCTGCATAACGCATTGCAGCTGGATAAATGGCTAATCTTGCTTTATCTTTAGGAAAATAGTGTTCTAAAATAACTTCATAACTTTTCATTCTCACATCAGCTGGGATATCATCCGATTTTGTTTCTCCTACTAGCGGATTTAATAATAATCCATCTACTGTTTCTAATGCTGATTTTTGTATATATTCATGTGCACGATGAACAGGATTACGAGTTTGAAAGCCTACAACATGTTGCCATCCTAATTCTTTAAATAATTGGCGTGTATCTTTAGGATCAAAATGGTATTTAACAAATTCATCATGTTTCGGTCTATTTAATAAATAGATAGGACCTGCTAAATACACCTCTCCCTTTTCAAATGTTTTCTTCACACCTGGATGATTGTCATCCGTTGTACCGTAAACATTTTGAGCTTCTAACGTTTTATCATAAGTGTACTTATCTTCAAGCGCTAACGTGCCGTATAACACATCATCTTCTCCATATAATGCAACCGTTTCACCAATTTCTAATTGATTCGCTTCTTCTTGAGAAACAGGCAATGTAATAGGAATACTCCAAACCAGTCCATTGCTTAAATGTGTAGTATTAACGACACTAAGATAATCATCTTGATTCATAAACCCTGTTAATGGACTAAACCCACCGATTGCAATTAATTCTAAATCTGAAATACTCCACTGACTTATTACGATAGATTTAGCGTTTCGAGCTTTTTCTAATTGTTGCTCACGCGCTTCTCCTTCTAATGCTCTGTTAATTAATGTACCTCCATGAGGTTGAATAAGTGTATGATTTAAAGTCATGATCTGATGCCTCCCTGTATAGAATGATTTTGTTGTCGCGTTGCATGTTGACGCTTTATTTTATAAACGACATAAATGAGTAAACTAAGCCATAAGACGATGAGACATAATAAAATAGTCACGATAACAGCTTTGTTAGAGATGAAATAATTCAGTAATGCATTACTATTTGTGAATATAATCAATCCTCCGACACCGACCGCTAAAATATCGACAGCTAACACTTTAACTAAACATGCTGCGATTGGGGCGGCTAAAGCACCACCTACTGCTAATGCGATGACGGCTAACCAATTAATATGTTGGATACCTAGAAAGATGATAAAACTCATTGAAGCAGATAATGTAACTAAAAATTCGCTACTTGACACCGTACCGATAACATATCTAGGTTGTAAGTGTTTTCGAGATAATAAAATCGATGTATTTACCGGTCCCCATCCCCCTCCACCAACCGTATCAATCAACCCAGCTATTAAACCTTGAGGGATAAGAAATGGAACTTGACGTTTTACTACTTTCTTTTGAGGCGTAGGGTGGTGGCGTTTAAATAAAAATTGATAAAGAATATACACACCCATCATCAAAAGAAAAATCGCGATAAATGGTCTAATCATATTACTATTGATATGCGTTAATATCGCACCACCAATAAACGCACCAATTGCACCTGGTAATGCTAACTTCAGTAACATGGGTTTATGAATGTTTTTAAATTTATAATGAGATACGCCTGATGCTGCTGTGGTAGCTATTTGTGAAAAATGAACAGTCGCTGATACAATTGCAGGCGCAATCCCAAAAGTAAGTAAAATCGATGAGGAAGATGCACCAAAACCCATACCTAGCGAACCGTCGATCATTTGAGCTATAAATCCGGCAAACGCAAATATGATTAGTTTTTTCATCAAATTCCTCCCTCTAAATACATCATTTATCTAATAATTCAGATATTAAAGCTTGTTGATTGCCCTTATCTTTATATTTTTCGTCTAATATCTCTTCTAAAATGTCAGATTTCTGAGTCGATGACATGGCCTTTCCTTTGAGCAATTGTCGACATCGATATAAAAATGCCACATAGTCTTCATAGCTATCGTCATAAGTTGTCGCAATATCATCAGCAATACGTTGTGTTAATTTTGGACTTGCACCATTTGTAGTAACTTGAATGGATAATTTACCTCGTCGGATTTCTTTAGAAAAATAAATGTTACTCAATGCATGATGAATTACATCATTAAACAATACATCTTTAGAAATTAAAGATTTAATATAAGTGTGCAATTTAGGTTGATTCGTCGCTGCAATAATCATGGTTTTTCCTTCAATATCACTGCGTCGAAACGACCTTTGATCCCAAGTTATTTTGTTTTTCTGATAAAATTATAATAATGTAGAAGTCATTGTCGGACTTACCACGTGTATATTATTAGAACGGGCATCCAATAGTTTTTCGACACGTTTCGTTGCGATCCTTCCGCCGCCAACAACTAATATGGGCATCTCATTCATTTTGAGAGTGACTGGTAATGACATAGCCCCATCCTTTCTTGTTAGTGAGATACTTACACCTTTAATTGGTCAAATACTCGATCCTCTAATGCCGTTACTATATTAGGATGATCACCTAAAGGCCGACATTGTATGATATTTCCTTGGTAATCTACCTCCTCCAACGTACGTCGAATATAATATGTCAATCTTCCTGTAAACCAAAGATACGGAACTACAATAATGTCTTGATGGCCTTCTTGAATACAGCGTGTTAATACCGTTTCAAACTGTGGTGCTTTAACTGCTAAATAACTTATTTCAATATCAGAAATATCTGATATTTTTAGCAATGTAGAACGAATGGTATTCATATCTTGTTGCGTTTGTTTATAATCACTACCTCTGCCGACCAATATCAATTTAGCTCGACTTTTATCGTAAATAGAAGTTTCTTCAATTCTGTCGTTAAGTATTTCAACCAATCTTTGCTGTACACCTAATGGCTCCCCCAAAGTGATGTCAATGTGTGGGTATTGCTGCCGAAATTGATTTAAAATACGAGGAATATCGCGATAATAATGTCCTGCAGCAAGTAATAATACTGGAACCACAATAATATGACGGACACCTTTTTCAATTAGTCGATGTATTCCTTTATCTACAGAAGGTGATGTGATTTCTAAAAAGGTAATTTCCTGAAAGGAGACGGGAATACGTTGTTTTACTTTTTCTATCAATGCTACTGCTTCTTGTACCCCTTGTTGTACACGGGTCCCATGACTGATATAAAGAATTCCCTTCATAAACTTCCTCCTTTACATTGAAGTCGCATCACTCACATGATAGTCGTCTAAGTGCGATTGTTCTTTAAACCATTGAATAGAATCTCTAAGATGAACGACCTCTCCTACGACAATCATGGCTGGGTTTTGAATATGTTTTGCTTTATCGACAATCGTTTCCAATGTCCCTGTAACTGTTTCTTGAACTTCCGTAGTGCCCATATAAATTAACGCAACTGGTGTAGCACTTGCTTTACCATGTTTTATAAGTTGCTCACAAATTTGAGGTAACTTTTTCACGCCCATATAAATGCATAATGTTTCAGGACCATTTGCAAGGTGTGCCCAACGCGTCTCTTCGTCTACACCATCCTTTGTCACAGCTGTTATAAAAGCTACAGAAGAACTATAATTTCGATGCGTTACTGGAATACCAGCATACATAGAAGCGGCAATCCCTGACGTAATACCTGGGACAATCTCAAAAGGAATATGATGTTGTGCTAGTATTTCAGCTTCTTCGCCACCTCTTCCAAATACGAAGGGGTCTCCTCCTTTTAAACGAACCACTGTGTATCCTCTTTTCGCTAGTGCAATCATCGTTTTATTCGTTTCACTTTGCGGTAACGAATGGCGGTTCGGATCTTTACCGCAATATAGTAATTTAGTGTGCTCACTCGCATGTTGGAAAATCTCTTGATTAACTAAGCGATCATATAATATTACATCTGCTCTTTTTAAAATTTTAATTGCTTTTAATGTAATTAAATCAGGATCTCCTGGCCCTGCACCAACTAGGTAGACTTTGCTCATTACCATCACCTCATTATCTTATTTATGAAAATCTCTTCCTTCAGTGACACGTTCTACAATTCCTTTACGAATTACGAAATCACCAAAGTGTTCCCCTTCTTCTTTTTCTTTACTATATTGAATTAGTAGCGGTTTAAGACTACTTAAAATCTCCTCTTCACCAATATTTTCTTTATATAATTTATTCAATCGATCACCTTTAAAGCTACCGCCAAGGTACATATTATATTTACCTGGCCCTTTTCCGATAAAAGCTAATTCTGCTAACGCTGGTCTAGCGCAACCATTAGGGCATCCTGTCATTCTAATTGTGATTGCTTCCTCTCTCAGCCCAGCCTCTTCTAAAATATCTTCTACTTTATTTAGTAAAGAAGGTAAATATCGCTCAGATTCAGCCATTGCTAAACCACAAGTAGGAAAGGCTACACATGCCATCGAATTCCGTTTTAAACCGGTATAATGTTCGCCATCTGTAATGCCATACTCTTGAATAATCTCCTCAATGGCTGCCTTATGTTCCGGTTTGATATTGGATAATACTAAATTTTGATTCGGTGTCAGTTGAAAATCAGCATAATGTGTTTCTGCAATTTTACGTAGCGCTGTTTTCAATTGATAATCCGCTTCATCTTTCACGCGTCCATTTTGAATGAATAAAGTGAAGTGCCAACGCCCTTGTCCTTCAGTCCAACCATAACGATCACCGTTATGTTCAAATTCAAAGTCCTTGACGCCTTCAACCTCATAACCTAGACGTTCATTTAATTCTTCTTTGACTTTATCGACACCTAAGCGATCAACAGTATATTTAAACCTTGCTTGCATTCGGTCTTCACGGTTACCATAGTCTCTTTGAATCGTGACAATTTTTTCGCACACATCAATGACTTTTTCTTTAGGAACGTAACCTAATAATCGTGCTATTTGAGGATAGGTTCTCTCATCACCATGTTTCATTCCCATACCGCCACCAATTGCGATATTGAATCCTTTTAATGTGTCATCTTCAACGATGGCAATTAATCCAATATCCTGTGAATAGACATCAATATCATTTGATGGTGGTACCGCAATGCCAATTTTAAATTTTCTCGGTAAATATGTTTCCCCGTATATCGGTTCGTGCTCTTCTTTGGTATTCACTACTTTTTCACCATCTAGCCAAATTTCGTGATAGGCACCCGTTCGTGGTAGTAAATGTTGACTAATAGCATCAGCGTAATGATTAATTTCTTCGTGTATTTTAGATTGATACGGGTTAGGATTACACATTACATTTCGGACGACATCCCCGCATGCTGCAATAGAATCCATCAACGCTTGATTAATACGCTGCATTGATTGTTTTAAATTCCGTTTTAAAATGCCATGAAATTGAAATGCTTGTCTCGTCGTCAATTTAATCGTTCCATTCGCAAAATCATTTGAAATATTGTCCATCTTAATCCATTGATCAGCAGAAGCAGCGCCCCCTGGTACTCGAACACGGATCATAAAAATATAAGCAGGTTCAAGTTTTTGTTTCCGCCGTTCTTCTCTTAAATCACGATTGTCCTGCATATAACTTCCGTGAAACTTTAATAACTTTGTATCTTCTTCTGCAATGGCACCAGTGATTGGATCCTTTAATCCTTTGGCAATCGTTCCACGTAAAAATTGACTGTTTCGTTTCAAATCTTCCATTTCATCCAATTTAACGTTTTGATTTTCTGTTGGTTCAGTCATAGTATCCCTACCTTTCTTTAATACACGTCTCGTTGGTAGCGCTTGTCACGTTTTAAAGTTCTTAAATAGTTTTCTGCTTCCTCTTCAGTTAATTGTTGTTCTTGTTGTAAGATTTGAATTAGCGTTTGATGTACATCCTTAGCCATATGTTTTTCATCCCCACATATGTAAATATTGGCACCTTGCTCTATCCATTCATTGAGCGTCTCACTTTCTTGTAACATCTCATGTTGGACATATACTTTCTGATCAGTATCACGAGAAAAAGCGACATTCAATTTTTCTAAATAGCCTTCTTTATACCAATTTTGCCATTCTGTTTGATATAAAAAATCCGTGGTGAGATGTTGGTCTCCAAAGAACAACCATGTATTGCCTTTACTATCGAGTGCTTCTCTTTCTTGTAAATATGAGCGAAATGGTGCTACCCCTGTACCAGGCCCTATCATAATGACGGGTGTCGTGTTATCTTTAGGAAATTTAAAATTTGGATTTCGTTTAATATAAACTGGTAAAGTATCTCCTGGTTCCGTCCGTTCAGCAAGTTGTACAGAACAAACACCTGAACGTTCACGACCGTGCGCTTCATAACGCACTGCGCCGACAGTAATATGAACTTCTTCTGGATCTTGTTCGTAGCTGCTTGAAATTGAATATTCACGAGGTGGTAATTTCCTGAATAATTGATAGAGCTGTGCTTGTTTTAAATCTTTAGGCGGAAAATCTTGTAGTAAATCAATCACATCTCTACCTACGATATAATCTTTGATCCATTCTTCATTGCGCCCTTTTTCAACTAAATCTTCATTATTAAATAGTGTTATCGCTGAGTTGATAAGTGTTTTAGTCAACTTAGATATTTCGAAATATTCTGATAAAGATTGTTGTAAAGATTGCTGGTCTCCTTTATCATTAATTGGGATAAGTGTATCTTCCTCAAACGGTAACAGCTCAATGATTTGTGTTACCAATTCAGGATCATTTTTCGGTAAAATGACTAAACAATCACCTGTTTCATATGTCTCATTAAAATCTTCTAATGAGAGTTCAATATGTCTTGTCTCTTTATTAGATCCTTGACCATTTAAATTAATATTTTCTAATACTTCTGCATAATATGGATTAGCTTTTGAATACTGTTCATGTTGTTCTGATTCAATTGTTTCACTAATTAAAGCATCACTTTTCGTCGTACTACTTGTTTCCTCGTTTAAAGCATGAATTACATTGGCCATCCATTTTTCTGCATTTTCTTCGTAGTCTACATCACAATCTATACGTTGATATAATCGTTCTGCTCCTAGTGCGTCTAATTGTTTATCGAAGTCTTTACCTGTCTGACAGAAGAATTCATAAGATTCATCTCCTAATGCTAATACCGCAAAGCGTACATTTTCCAATTTAGGTGCCTTACGACCATGAATGTATTCATAAAGTTCAATAGCATTATCAGGTGGATCTCCCTCACCTTGTGTTGATGTAATGACTAATAAATCTTCCACTTTCTTTAATTGTTTAGGTTTAAATTCGTCCATCGCTTTGAACGTGACTTCAAAATCTAAATCAGTTAATCGTGTGTGGAATAATTCAGCTAACCCTTGAGCATTTCCGGTTTCCGAGCCATACAATAACGTAATATGGCGTTGATCAGAGGGTGTCGTCTCATCTGTTTGATTGTGAGAAATAGATGTCGTTGGTGTCTCACTCGTTGTACTTGTCAAAGAAGCGCTAATGTATCCAGATAGCCAAAGTTTTTGATCATGTGTCAAAGTAGAAAGAAGTTCATTGATTGTTTGAGCTTGTGATTCAGTAAAAGGACTATTTGTCGCATCTAACTTCATAGCTTCACCTCATTTTCATAGTTATAATTTTGATTTACGTTAAGGATTAGTCGAATGTAACCCACACTCCGTTTTAGAAGACCCTTGCCATCTACCAGCCCGAGAATCCTCTGAATCAAATACTGGAGAGGTACACGGGATACATCCAATACTAGGATAATGTTCATCATGTAATGTGTTATAGGGTAAATCGTATTTTTTAATGTATTGCCATATCTCTTCTTCTGTCCAATGAATGAGCGGACATACTTTAATGGATTGAAATCGCTCATCACGATTAATAAATTGTGTGTGCTGTCTACTGATGGATTGTGCCCGTCTCAATCCTGAAATCCAAGCCACTTGATGTGCTAAAGCTTCCTCTAAGGGCTTAATTTTTCGAATATAACAACATTGATTGGGGTCCTTTTTCCATAGTGCCAACTGATAACGGTCAGCTTGTTCTTCAAGTGTTAATTTTGGTTTTTGACGTTGAATATTTAACTTTGGATAACGTGCTTCAACACGGTCAATGACATCATAGGTTTCTTGAAAGTGTAAATCTGTATCCAGAAAAATGAGCTTTGCTTCTGGTTCAATACGATAAATTAAATCAATTAAAACCATACTTTCAGCGCCAAAACTACACGCATAGCACAACGCTTTTCCATACGTATCGAACGCCCAAGTTAATGTTTCGAGTGCCCCTTTTGTCTCTGTATCTGAAGGTATTTCAGGGATATCTTTCTCATTAAAATTTTGAAAGGTTATTTGATTCGAAACCACGTATGCCATCCCCCTTTCTCAATTATTTTATAATACCTATCTGTTTAATCGGAATTATGTAACATAAGATAGCAAGAATAAAAATAAAAGTCAACACTTTTATTATAAATTTTCAAAAAATTAATGCTACTTTTAACAATTTTAGTTTTAGTTGCTGTTTTCAAAAGAATTATGCACATACAATTGAATATAATTAATATAAAAAACAGGACAGTAACAATCTTATTGATTGCTCTGCCCTGCCTCTATTACAAAAATGATTTGATTAACGCGCTTATACACACATTCCTCATCATTTTATATTTATAGTTAAAGACCTGCCGTCTTTTAATCTTGTATCGTTGGCTGAATACGAACCCCTTTTAATTTATCAGATTCTTCAACCGTTTCTTGTTGTGCGACTTCCTCAGCAGATAAGCGTCGGAGAATGAAATAAGCACAACCAAAATTGCAATACTCAAGCAAATAATCTTGAATCGTTGAAAATCGTTTATGATAATCAACTTTCTTTTGAGAATCATAATAAAATCCTTTTAATCGTAGTTGATCATAACCATAATCACCTACGACAAAGTCATATTTATCTAGAATCTCAGAATATCTTGCTATAAAATCTTCTTCTTGAAAACCATCTTTATATGAGTCGATTAGTTCAAAATAATGGTTGCCAACTTTAATCATGTGACACCACCTTATTTTGTTTCGTTAAGTTGTTCGTCTCCAATACGTTGTTTCTCTTTTGCCGCTTCATTAACTTGTTCATCAGCGTGATATGAACTACGAACAAGTGGGCCAGCTTGACAATGTTTGAAGCCTTTTTCCATCGCAACTTTACGTAATTTACCAAATTCTAATGGTGTGTAGTATTTTTGAACTTTAAGGTGTTTACGTGATGGTTGTAAATATTGACCAATTGTTAAGATATCAACATCGTTTGCACGTAAATCATCCATTGTTTCGTAAATTTCTTCGATTGTTTCACCTAAACCAACCATAATACTTGATTTTGTTGGAATTTCAGGTTGTAATTCTTTAGAACGACGTAAGAATTCTAATGTGCGATCATATGTAGCGCGCGCACGAACTCTTGGTGTTAAACGACGTACTGTTTCAATGTTATGGTTTAAAATGTCTGGTTTTGCCGCCATTAATGTTTCGAGCGCATCATAATCTCCACCCATATCTGAAGGTAAAATTTCAATTGTTGTATATGGGTTACGCTCTCTTACTTTACGTACAGTATCAGCATACACATTTGAACCAGCATCTTTTAAGTCATCACGCGCAACTGCTGTGATTACAACGTGTTTTAAGTTCATTTGTTCAACAGATTCTGCAACACGTTCTGGCTCACCTAAATCAAGTTCATTTGGTAATCCTGTTTTAACCGCACAGAAACGACAAGCACGTGTACAAACTGCACCTAAAATCATAAATGTAGCTGTACGACGCTCACCCCAACACTCGTGAAGGTTAGGACATTTAGCTTCCTCACAAACTGTATTTAAGTTTTTCTCACGCATCATCTTTTTGATGTTTGTATAACTTTCACTTGTGTTTAACTTTATCTTCAACCAATCCGGTTTACGTAAAATTTCTTCATTTTTAGTAGCCATAGCAGCGGATACCCTCCTGTAATTTATAGGTCTTTATACATTATAACGAACTTTACACTAAATTAAAATGGACGTGACTCCGAATTTAAAGACTTAATAACTTCTCTTTAAAAATGTCACGTAAAAATTCTGGCATTAGATATTCTATCGATTCGCCCTTTAACATTGGGAAATATTTACCGAATGTATACATGTCTACTGTACCTAGTGTATACTCTTGTTCATCTTGAATGCGTTCTCCTTGTACAAAGTAGTCTCCGGTTGAATCAATATAGCCTACTTGATATAAAATATAGCCTCCGAATATGTCTCCTCGAAAACCAAGGCCTTGTGCATGTTCATACATATACGTTTGAGCTTTGGCCATCTCGATGACTTCCTTCAACTTAGCGCCTGATAATTTAATGCGAACTGCATTAATTGGGTGCGGAAGTGTTTGATGAATATCATACTCAGTAAGTTGCTTCTGTTCATATCCTTTAACTAATAACCCTGCGTTAATTAGAGCACAATCTGCCTGTGTAAATTCCATAATACTTTCAGCTAAAAGATAACTTGCTTCGGTAATAAATTGTGTTTCTCGTTGTAGCGTAATCGGATAAGGGACCACTGTTTCATTTAATAATTGTTTACCCTCTTCTTCAAAATGCGTTGTTACTTCGGGTAATGATGCCAAAGGAATAAGCGTCGCTCGTTTAGATGTAATCTGTTTTGATTCTATATCGAGCGTTACTTCTCCAAGGTAATGTCCATATTTTCCAGCCGCAGCCATTAATACACCATTACACATGCGTCCTTCTTCAAAATAATGATGCGTATGGGCGCCAAAAATAACATCAATTTCTGGTATCGCTTCACATAATTTTTCATCAAAAAAGATGCCGATATGACTCATCACCATAATTAAATCGTACTGCCCTTGTTGTCGATTCACTTCATCTTTGATAGCTTCTAAAGGATCGGTGACAATCCAATCTAATGCACGATAGAAGGGTGTAAATGGCGCTGTAACTCCTATAAATAAAATGCGGACACCGTCAACATTTTGAATATGAGACGACACAAATCGGTTTGGTAAATGACCTTCTTCATCCATTACATTTGCACAAGTTACAGTAAACTGCGCCTTTTCATACAACGCATTAAGTGCCTCATGTGAAATGGTCATGCCCTCATTATTACCAATAGTTGCGATATCACAGTCCGCTTCATTTAATAGTTCTACATTGCGTTTTCCCATCGTTCCTTCTGTAACTGGTAACGATAAATCGACATGATCCCCCATATCAATATAAAGTGAGGGATGCGTCAGTTTTGGTCGGTGCTCAGCCATATAAGCAGTGATTTGAGCATATTCATGTAAGTGACTATGTATATCATTCGTATGATAAATCGTTAAACGCATTCTTAACACCTCTCAATCTATAAAATTGAACGAATTAATAAGTAAACACCTAGCGCTAACATGACAATACGTAAAATCGTAACCACCGTTTGTGATTTCACATGTTTGTTAATATTCACACCTACTTTAGCACCAATCCAACTTGAAATAATAAGAATGATACTATAACCCCAAATCACATGACCTAAAGCAATATGACCCACAGAGCTCGTCACACTAGAAAAGAAAATCATCATCATACTTGTTCCTACAGCCACATGCGGTGGAAAACGAAAAACGAGTAACATAAGCGGTGTCATTAACGCCCCACCACCAATGCCGAAAAGCCCTGCAGTACCCCAATAATAAATGATATAATAATAGCTACTGACGGGACCACAGCATATTGATGTTGTATACCATCATTATCAATGAACGTTTTCATATATTGTTGTTTTTGAAACATTTTAATAGGCGGGATGTGATTCTTAAACATTAACATCATTGAGACAATAATTAAAAAGATACCGAAATAAAAATTAAAAGATTGAAGTGTTAGATATTGACTAAGATAAGCCCCTATCATAGCACCGGGAATAATACCAATTAAAAATAAAAGTCCATTTTTAACATCGACTTGTTTTGCTTTTAAGTAACCCAGTGTTGAGGATAAGCCTGTAATAATCAATATAATCGAAGACGTACCGATGGCTGTTTGCGTCGTTACCCCATGTAAGATATCTAAGTTCATCCCAAAATATATAAGGGTAGGTACAATAATAATACCGCCACCAATACCTACTAAGGAGCCCACTAATGCCGATAAAAAACCAATTAAAATTAATATAATCCAACTCATTAATGTCACTCCTATTTAAAATAACTTTAGTTGTTGCGGGGCTAATCCTGTATAATCGATATTTAACAATCGTTGAAACTGTTTGGCATTATTAGCCGCATGTCCACCCGAATTATTGTTAAATACTACATACACATTTTTAGCTTTTTGATTTAACACTTGAATTTTTTCAGCAATTGACGTCAATTCTGATTCATTATAATCATACAAGTATCGAACATCTCGCCATTCTTGATCTGACATATCTCTTTTTCGCCACCCATTTGTATTCCGACCATGTAATCGAACTAATGCCTTTGAGTGGGTAATACGATTAATGAATGGAATGCTGCCATCACCTACTTGAGGTTCATCACACACAGAATGTATCAATTGATGTTCTGTTAAAAAGCTAAGCGTCCGCTCTTTCATTTCCCCGGCAAACCAAGATTGATGTCGAAATTCAATACATATTGGAAATGGTTCAAGTTGTTGCTTTATATATAAAATATAATTAATGTTTTTCGTATTACAATCGAACCACGGCGGAAATTGAACTAAAATCATCGCCAATTTATTGGCTTCCGAAAGTGGCTCAACCATCTTTTTAAATTGATCAAATAACGAACCAATTGAATCTGCATAATCATGATAATCAGCGTGCAAAGTTAGAGCTTGATGAATTTTAACCACAAATTTAAAACGTTGTGGCGTCTCATCTATCCACTTTTTAATATTACGTTCAGGTTGAATTGCATAATAAGAGGCATCTAACTCTACAACTGGAAAATGACTTGCATATGTTTTTAATTTATCAGTAGAACGTGCCACATCTTCATAGAGCGTATCGTGGTCGCCCCACCCTGTTAAACCAATCTCTATCAAATTCATCACCTATTCTATCTTATCATATTCCTTCTTAAAATAGTCCGGCCGTGCCCAAGGTGTTTCATATACAAAGTTAAGGGGAATTGAATGATAACAATGACTAAATAAAGGAGTTTTGTATATGGTTGAGCAATTACAATATGGTTCACATTCCGATCAACACATTGATGTATACCCTCATGAATCAAATAAATCTGATCATTGGATTGTACTCGTTCATGGAGGTTATTGGCGATCACGATTTGATAAACAAATGATGAACCCTTATATCGATGCTCTCGTTGATGAAGGTTATTCTGTCGTTAATGTAGAATATCGACGTGGTCCAGAGAATGCATGGCCCATCCCAAACGAAGACGTGGCATCTGCTATAGAGACTTTTAAAAACTCTGATTATCGTCCTAAACAGTTAATAGGTATCGGTCATTCAGTAGGTGGTCAACTCGTGCTTCTCAACCATCACCTTTTTGATCATATGGTAGCATTAGCCCCTGTCACTGATGTTTTATACACGTTACATCACCATTTAGGTCAAGATGCTGCTGCAGAATATTTTAAAGATGCCTCAACACATGTGCTAAAAGATGCTTCACCATTAATGCAAACACCTGTTGAACCGGATACCCTTATTATTCATGGGTACAATGATACTTCTGTGCATATAGACACGACCCTGTCGTATGTTCAAGAAAATTATAAGCATGATACGTTTATTACATTGTATGCATTACCTTATCTAGATCATCTAGACTGCATTAACCCAGAAGCGGTGCATCATGAAATGTTATTAAATTGGCTCAAACATCGTGCGTAAGCTAACGTTAAAGCATCAAAACGACATTTTAAATGTTGTTAATCTATTAATGCGTGCATCCGCTGCTGGACCTCACGATTAAGCTTTGTGATCAGTTGTTTAGCATTCATTTCTTGCGCTAAACGTACACCTTGACCACTCCATAAATGCGTCCATTCTATATCACCTTTTTGTTTCGCTGCAGAACGGATGTCATTCGTTAAATCATTTTGAATAGGATATGGCAGTGGCGTTACTGACGTTGATTCCATCATCTCGATGAAATGGTTATATAACCCTCTTGCCATTTTTCCACTAAAGACATTGGTAAGCACCGCATCCGTCTCTTTAGCATTGACAATAGCTGTTTTATGAACATCAGCCGCTTTACTTTCTGTAGTCGTTAAGAAAGCAGTCCCCATTTGAACACCGCTAGCTCCAAGCGCTAAACTTGCTAACACACCTCTACCATCCATAATACCGCCAGAAGCGATAACAGGGATAGAAACATGATCAACTATTTGAGGGACTAAGGCCATTGTGCCGATCAAATGAGTATGTGCCTGAGACGTAAAACTACCTCTATGTCCTCCCGCTTCACTACCTTGTGCTACGACCATATCACACCCAGCTTGTTCAACCGCTTGTGCTTCTTCAACTGTGGTTGCACTGCCTATTGTAGTGACTGATGCTTGTTTTAACTTGTCTATGATCTGTTCACTTGGCATCCCAAATGTAAAACTACAAATTGGTACATGGTATTTAAGGAGTAACGCTATTTTCTCTTCAAATTCTGCATCGTCATGCGCTTTGATTTTTAGCTCGCTAACTCCAAATGATTGGCGAAGCGGTTCGAGTGTATGCTTCATTTGTTGCACGTGCACCATATCATAGTCAATAGGCTCTGGCACAAATAAATTCACCGCAAATGGTTGATTGGTCAGTTGTTGAACTTTAATAATTTCATTTTCAAGTTGTGTCGCTGACATATAACCTGCCCCAATTGTTCCTAGGCCACCATTATTACTGACAGCAGCTACTAGTTCAGGTGTCGTAGAACCGGCCATTCCTGCTTGAACAATTGGATATTGAATATGACAGTGTTTAGCAACTTGGGACGATGTCCACATCGCGACTCCCCCTTTTGAATGACGTAATTGTGTTCAAGTTCCTATTTAGTTGAGCTTAACGAACCTTTCTTAACTTTTCATTTTCTTCTCGGTCCATTTCATCCTCGATTTCCATTCCTAGCATTTCCTCAATTAAGTCTTCATGCGTAATAATGGAATCTGTGCCACCATACTCATCTAAGACAATCGCCATATGCTTACGTGTCACAGTCATTTTACGTAACACCCATTCTGCTCGGTTATGTTCATAAACAAATAACGGTTCAGAACAAAATTCTGTAATGGTCTTTTCAGGTGCTTTACTCCAAGCTAATAAATATTTAGAGTGAAATACACCGATCACATTATCGATATCCCCTTCATACACCGGATAACGTGTATAGGGATGATTCATGACGACATCATAGACTTCCTCATACGTGTCTTCATTAGACAGTGATGTGACATTCACACGTGGTGTATTATTAACATCGTTGACCTTTAAGCGATCAAAATCCATTACACCTTGGATACGAGAGCGTTCCATTTCATTAAAAGCACCCTCTGTACCAGCAATTGCTACCATTGTACGTACTTCTTCTTTAGACATCCCTTGATTTTGATTATTACGAGATAAAATACGATTGATCCAATCTGTTAATGCATTAAGCACTATGGTAATCGGTTTAAAAATGAAGACGAAAAAGCGAATAATTGGATAAACGAATCGCGCAATAGGATCTGGAAATGTAGCGGCTATGGATTTTGGAATCACTTCTGCAAAAATAATGATAACGACAGTTAAAATGGCAGACGCCACCCCGACATTCATACCAACCTCAACTGCTAGAATCGTCACTAATGTAGGTAATATAATATTAGCAATGTTGTTACCGATAAGGATTGTAGTAATAAACTCACTCGGTTTTTCAAGTAATTTTAATAACTTTGCAGATCGCTGATTTTGTTGATCTGCTTCTGATTTTAAACGTACCTTGTTTGCTGCAGTTAATGCTGTTTCACTGCCTGAAAAAAAGCAAGATACAATGATTAATACAATGATCGCAATGATCATTAAGCAGCTCCTCCTCTAGGTTAACTCTTCTACCTTCAAAATCATTATAGATAATTTTATTTTTACCGAAATATACTAAAAAATCAAGATGTATGATCATGAGATAGCGTTGAAATACAGCAATATCGCATCGTTTAATCCTATGCTCATTTTGCCTAAAGTAAAATGGAACCATTTGTTAATGTAACGAAATGGTTCCATCTCATAAATTTTTAACTTATTTGAGACTGCCCATCAATATTGATCTCTCAGTCCTCAACTATTTTGAATGATTGTAAATATAGTCACCTATTAATTTAGAAGATTGGCCTTTTTCAATAGAACAGAATTTATCATAAAACTTCTCAATTTTATCTTTATATTTTTCTTTATGTTCATCAATATTTTTTAATTGCTCAGCCAATTCAAATTCATCTGTGATAATTTCACCCGGTAACTCTTTCATATAATCCATATAAAAACCTCTTAATCCTTTGTCATATTTCTCAATATCATAAGCAAAGAAAAATTGAGGTCTTTTAAGAATACCGAAGTCGAACATTACTGAAGAGTAATCCGTAATAAGCGCATCTGAAATTAAATATAATTCAGAGATATCGTTATAATTGGAAACATCAATCGCAAAATCTTCATAACCACTTAAGTCTAAAGCGTTAGAGATGAGATAATGCATTCTTAATAAAATGACATACTCTTCACCAATCTCTTTTTGTAAGTTTTCTAAGTTAATTTTCAACTCAAAAAGGTATTTTCCTTTTTTAACAAATTCATCGTCTCTCCATGTCGGCGCGTACATAATCACTTTCTTATCTTTTGGTAGGTTCAATTCTTTTTTAATTTTTTCAATGTACGCTTGATCATCACGTCTATTCACTAATACATCGTTACGTGGATAACCGATTTCCCAATTTCGCTCGTCATCCATCCAAAATGCAGTTTTAAATATGTCAGTCGAATATCTATTGGGTGAAACGAGATAATCCCATCTTGATGTTTCTGCATAAAAGTTCTTTTTGTAATTGGCCGTTGTCGTTCCCGGCATTCTAACTACCTTCATATCATTCGCTAAACGTTTTAACGGCGTGCCGTGCCAAGTTTGAATATACACTTGATTTTCTTTCTTATTTAAATATAAAGGCAATCTTGCATTCGTTACCCAAAACTTAGCTTTTGAATACGCATCATAGTAGGATTTAGAACCTTTTTTTACTTTCTTCGCATTACCCATAATGACATTGTCCTCTGGCTTCTTAAATACCCAAATATAATTCAATGTTGGATAATTTTCTTGCATATATTCATAAATATATTTAGGACTGTCGCTATAATTTTTACCACCAAAAGATTCAAAAACAATGGTATTCGCATCAACTAATGCTTCTTTATCAGTTAATTGGTATTTAGATCGATTTTTCATTTTATTGTTTTGGAGGATATTTTTTACATGTCTGCTCACACTTCTTAACTGATTCATATATTTCGCATTATCCACCGCGTTCATCGATAAAAATAACAATTCTAATTTATAAAGTAACTTGGCATCTTTAATTAAATCCCATTTGATTGTTTTAACAATTTTTACTAATGGTTCCTCAAGCATATAGTATCTTGATTCAATATCTCTTACAGAAGGATCAAAACCATTTTTAATTTTTGATTTCATTTTACTAGTTAAGAAGTTTAATATCTTTTTGTTATTTGTTCTATTCACTGCATCAATATAACTATTAACGTAATCTTCAAAAGTTAAAATAAAATCTTGGTCACTCAATGTATTTTTTTCAAAAGGATCATACACTTCGCCTCTGAAATAAAAAGGAAAATCAAATATTCGTACAAATCTTTCTGCATAGTTAATATATTCCAGTACAAATGAAGTATCTGTGTATATATTTAAATCTTCGTTAAATCTAATATGATGCCCTTTCACAATTGCTGTTTTAAACAAGATATTACAGGCTGTATTTTTTCTTAAAAAGGAATTCGGGTTTGATTTTTGATTTAAATATTCAACTCTGATTTGATTTTTATCTATATATTGAGGTCTATTTATCGTAAATTTATGAACTGGTGCAATTAACCCATCCAATCCATTCACCTTAGACAAATAATACTCAACGGCCTAACTTGCTAATTGATCATCTGCATCTAAAAACATGAAATAAGGCGTTGTCACTTGTTCTAATCCTTTATTTCTAGCATGCGCATGACCACAGTTATGTTCTAATTTAAGGTATTGTATGTTTTTATCATAATCACTCACTGCTTCTTTTATGACATCATTCGATGCATCCGTTGATCCATCATCAACAAGAATGACATCAAAATGTTGATTTCTTTGTTTTTTTAAACTTTCAATACAATCTAATATATAATCTTCTTTATTATAATATGTGATAATAATTGATAGTTGATTCAATTCAATCTCTCCATTTTTATGCTTTCTACTTTTTTAATTGTTCTAATAAATTTTTATAATTACTTATAGCAGTTTGTTTGCTAAAGTTTTCATTTAATTTTACATTTTTTAAAGGATGATTTCTAATATTTTCCATAGCAATAGCTAATTCATCTATATTATCTTTATCGACTAAGATACCGTTTTGATGATGTGCTATCAGTTCGTTTGGGCCGTATTTGGTATCATAAGCGATAACTGGACACCCCTCATTTAAACTTTCCATAATCGTTAGCCCAAATCCTTCAAATTTACTTGTTAATATAGAGGCGATAGAATCACGATATACCTCACTAATGTGATCAATATAGTTTTTAAATGCTACATCATTTTCTATGCCCAATTCCTTAACGAGGGTTAATAATTCGGTTTTTTCACCATCCTCATCATTTCCACATATTAATAACTTCGAGTGATAGCCTTTTTTCAGATAGTGACTAAAAGCTAAGATGATATGATTAATTTGTTTTTCTTTTGCAATTCGACCTACATAACAAAATTGATCTTTCTTATCTCCTGGCTCATTGTCATTGATTGTTTCAACAAAGTGAGGAATCACATTGATTTTATGATCTTCAATTCCAAATTCACGTTGAATATCTTGCTTTTGATGATGTGTTAATACAATATATTTATCAATCTTTTCATTATTATTAAATGCTAATTTATAAGATTGTCTAATTTCATCTCCTGATAGATGGGTACTGTGAAAAACGACTACTCTTTTTAAATTTCTCTTACACTCTATTAATGACTTATCTAGTAACCTAGCATCATTAAAGACAATAGCACCATCTTCAAGGACGTGATTAAAATAATAAGTAAACAGTTCTTTCATATTTTTAAAGAACTTAAATGGTGCATTATTGCGATAATATACAATATATAATACTTTATTTTTTTCAGACTCTGAGAAAAACTTTTTTAAATATAAAGTCCCTTTTTTATCATAATATTCCTCATATAACTTGTTATATGTGGAAGCTGAATAATTTGTAATTCTATGAAGTACTCCCATTTTAGTATATTCTCTTCTTTCTAATTTCTTTTTTGAAATGGGAGACATGAAATCCTCAAACTTTAATACATTAGTATCCTCATAAAATTGCCTATATAAAACGTACACTTCATCTTTATAATATCTCACAATATTTTTGTCTATTTTTTCTTTTAAATTCGGAATGCTTACTTCAGTTGTATTAACACCTTTATTAAACAAAAATGACTTTGAATATTTTTCGAGTAATTTATGACCAGATAACCATTCGTAAATATTTTTTATTTCTAAAGTATCATTGATAATGCCTCTCTCTTTAAAGTCTTCGTATATATTTAAATAATCTGGATCATAGTTTGTGGTAAATATAACCGATTTTTCACCAAGATGATCTTCCAGAAATTTAATTCGATTTAATAATGATTTCGTTCTACCTCCATGAATTCTAGGCAGTGTGGATGTAATTGTATATAACAAATAATTCCCCCTTCGTTTTATATGACTGGCAGATTACATATTGTTATAAAAAAACCTCACTCCAGAGAGCAAGGTTTGACATTAAACTTATTTAAAGTTGATAAGTTTGTATGCTAATTAAACCATAATATTAAAAAATTGTAAATTATAACTCTTAGATGTTACAAACCATTTAATCATTATATAAATAATATTTTATCTTTATTTTGACTTGCTTAACTTAATAGAATGTTATGTATAAAAAAACGGTGAGAAATGATTTATACATTCCTCACCGTTCGTGGGGCTGAGACATAACGTTTTAATGCTCTGGAAAACCGATTAACGGTCTCCCAAAAGCAGGATTTTGTCCCAACCTCAAGCTGCTATCATGATTTATCCGATTGAACCTTCCATTTCGAATTTGATAAGTCGGTTCATTTCAACAGCATATTCCATTGGTAATTCTTTTGTGAATGGTTCAATAAAGCCCATTACGATCATTTCTGTCGCTTCTTCTTCAGAAATACCACGTGACATTAAATAGAATAATTGTTCTTCAGATACTTTAGATACTTTTGCTTCGTGTTCTAATGAAATATTGTCGTTGAATACTTCATTATATGGAATTGTATCTGATGTAGATTCTTTATCTAAGATTAACGTGTCACATTCAATGTTAGCACGTGCACCTTTAGCTTTACGTCCGAAATGAACCATACCACGATAGTTCACTTTACCGCCATCTTTAGCAATTGATTTTGAAACAATTGTAGAAGATGTGTTTGGTGCTTTATGCATCATTTTAGCCCCAGCATCTTGAACTTGTCCTTTACCTGCGAATGCAATTGATAATGTGTTACCTTTTGCACCTTCACCAACTAGGACACATGAAGGGTATTTCATTGTTAATTTAGAACCTAAGTTACCGTCAACCCATTCCATATTACCATTTTCATGAACAAGTGTACGTTTTGTAACTAGGTTGTATACGTTATTAGCCCAGTTTTGGATTGTAGTATAACGTACGTGTGCGTCTTTATGCACAATGATTTCTACTACTGCAGAGTGAAGTGAGTTTGTTGTATAAACTGGTGCTGTACATCCTTCTACATAGTTCACTGAAGCACCTTCATCTGCAATGATTAATGTACGTTCGAATTGACCCATATTTTCTGAGTTAATACGGAAATAAGCTTGTAGTGGTGTATCTAATTGAACATTTTTTGGAATATAAATGAATGATCCACCAGACCATACTGCAGAGTTTAATGCTGCGAATTTGTTATCGCCTGCTGGTACAACAGACGCAAAATATTCTTTAAATAAGTCTTCATTTTCTTTTAATGCTGTATCAGTATCTTTGAAGACAATACCTTTTTCTTCAAGCTCTTGTTCCATATTGTGATAAACAACTTCAGATTCGTATTGTGCTGACACACCTGCTAAATATTTTTGTTCCGCTTCAGGAATACCTAATTTATCAAATGTACGTTTAATTTCTTCTGGTACTTCATCCCAAGAACGTTCAGAACGCTCTGAAGGTTTAACATAATACGTAATGTCATCAAAATCTAATTCTGATAAGTCTCCGCCCCATTGTGGCATCGGCATTTTATAGAATAATTTTAATGCTTTAAGACGGAAATCTAACATCCATTCTGGTTCATCTTTCATTTTAGAAATTTCACGTACAATATCTTCTGTTAAACCACGTTCAGATCTAAAAATTGAGACGTCTTCATCATGGAAACCATATTTGTAATCGCCCAAATCTGGTGCTTTTTTAGCCATGTGTATCACTCCTATTATATATTCATCTCTTATACGTGTTGAACCGGTCGTCTAGAGGTTGGGACATCATTCATCGACATCCCTGAGCGTTAATATTTTATCTCTCAGTCCTCTAATTAAACCGTTCAACTTTTTATGTCGACATCACAAGTTACTTTGATGTTATTCTTCTAATTTACCTTCTTTTTCTACTGTACCCTTTTCAAGCGCTTTCCATGCTAAAGTTGCACATTTAATACGTGCTGGGAATTGAGAGACACCTTGTAATGCTTCGATATCTCCCATGTCTTCAGTAATTTCAAAGTCTTCACCAAGCATCATTTTTGTGAATTCTTGGCTCATTTGCATTGCTTCTTTTAAACTATGACCTTTAATCGCTTCTGTCATCATTGAAGCACTAGACATTGAAATAGAGCAACCTTCACCTTCGAACTTAGCATCATGAATGATTCCATCTTGCACATCAAATGTAAGACGGATGCGATCCCCACACGTTGGGTTATTCATATCAACTGTCATTGTACCATCTTCAATGACACCTTTATTACGAGGGTTTTTATAGTGATCCATAATAACAGAACGATACAATTGATCTAGATTATTAAAATTCATATGAGAAAAACTCCTTAGTTCGTTTCAACCCTTCTACAAGTTGATCGATATCTTCTTTAGTATTATAGATATAAAAACTTGCACGTGCTGTTGAAGATACATTTAACCATTTCATAAGTGGTTGTGCACAGTGATGACCTGCGCGTACAGCCACACCTTCTGTATCTAAAGCTGTCGCTACATCGTGTGGATGCACATCTTGAAGGTTGAATGTGATGATGCCTGCGCGTTTATCAGCACTTGGTCCATAAATATCAATGCCTTCAATTTGTGACATTTGTTCATAAGCATACTGCGTTAGCATTGCTTCATGTTCATGAATAGCCTCAAATCCGACTTCTTCGATATACTCGATGGCAGCTTTTAAGCCAATCGCTTGAGCAATAAGTGGTGTTCCTGCTTCAAACTTCGTCGGTAAGTCTGTCCATGTACTGTCATATAAGTCTACAAAATCAATCATATCCCCACCGAATTCAGTAGGTTCCATTTCATTGAGTAAGTGACGTTTACCATACAGTACACCGACACCAGTAGGACCTAACATTTTGTGGCCACTAAAGCTATAGAAATCAACATCTAATGCTTGAACATCCACCTTCATGTGTGGCACAGATTGGGCACCATCAACCGCTATAATTGCACCATGTTCATGCGCAACTTTCGCGATAGATTCAATATCGTTAATGGTACCTAATACATTGGAAACATGTGCTACAGCCACAATTTTTGTTTTATCAGTAATTGTCTCTTCTACAGCAGATAACGTTAATTCTCCTGAATCTGTCATTGGAATAAATTTTAATGTTGCACCTTTTCGCTTAGCAAGTTGTTGCCATGGTACGAGATTGGCGTGATGTTCCATTTGTGTCACAACAATCTCATCGCCTTCTTGAACATTCGCATCGCCATAGCTATGTGCAATTAAATTAATCGCTGCTGTGGTACCACGTGTAAAAATAATTTCCTCAAAATATTGTGCATGAATAAAACGTCTTACTGTTTCACGCGCACCTTCATAACCATCTGTAGCAAGTGACCCTAACGTATGAACACCTCTATGAACATTCGAATTATAACGTTCGTAATAATCATCAAGTGCTTCAATAACTTGTTTTGGTTTTTGGCTTGTTGCAGTGGAATCTAAATACGCCAAGCGCTTTCCATTGACTTGTTGATTTAAAATAGGAAAGTCTTGAATGATTGTGTCAACATTTAATTGTGTATTGGTCACTTCGATCACAGACCTTTCTATTTAATATTATTTACCAACTTTAAGTTCGATTACTTCTCGTAATTGACGTTGTACATCTTGGATAGGCAACTCACGCACTACAGGGTCTAAGAAGCCGTGAATAACTAAACGTTCTGCTTCTTCTTGTGAAATGCCTCGGCTCATTAAATAATATAATTGTTCTGGATCTACTCGACCTACTGAAGCTGCGTGACCTGCTTCTACATCATCTTCGTCAATTAATAAAATAGGGTTGGCATCTCCGCGTGCATTTTCAGATAACATTAACACACGTGATTCTTGGTTAGCTGATGATTTTGAACCACCATTTTTAATGTAACCAATACCATTAAAGATAGATGATGCATTTTCTTTCATTACACCGTGTTTTAAGATGTAACCATCTGTCTCTTTACCATATTGAATAATTTGAGATGTTAAGTTGATTTTTTGATCGCCTCGGCCAACAACTACTGATTTTAATTCTGAAGTTGAACGATCACCGACTAAGTTTGTTGTGTTATCAATGATTTGATCGCCTTCATTCATTAAACCTAATGACCAATTGATTGTTGCGTCATTTGCAGTTGTACCACGACGGATAATATGACCTGTAAATCCTTTATCTAAGAAATCAACTGAACCATATGAGATTTTTGAATTAGCGCCAGCAATCACTTCTGAAACTAAGTTAAGTTGATTACTTTCACCGCTTGTTGTTGATAAGTAGTTTTCAACGTATGTTACTTCTGCACTTTCTTCAGTGACCACTAATACGTGGTTAAAGAAACTTGCTTGTTCATCGTCATGTAATACTACATATTGAATTGGATGTTCTACTACCACATTTTTAGGTACGTAGATAAAAACGCCACCATTCATTAATGCCGCATGTAACGCTGTTAAACGATGCTCATCAACTGTTACTGCATCTTTCATATAGTATTTTTCAACAAGATCGCTATGATTTTGAAGTGCTTCGCTGATGTGTTCAATGATCACACCGTCTTTTTTAGCTGACTCATTAACTTGAGTATAAGCTAGCGTATTATTATGTTGAATAATTAAGTTCTCTGTATCATCCACATTAATAATACGGTCAATTTCGTGTGGTAATTCATCTAAGCTATTGAACTCAGAGCCAGTTGTTTCATGTTGTTTAAATGAATCAAAATCCCATTTTGTGATTTTTGTTTTATCTGGTTTTGGCATTTCTAAAGACTCAATTTGTTTAAGCGCATCTTTTCTTAAAGATGTCATCCATGAAGGTTCTTGATGGGCTTGTGAATAGTCAGTAAGTTGAGTTTCAGAAATTTTTAATGTTTCAGTAGTCATACCTATTTCCTCCTATTGATGATGGTGATTACGCATTTGTTGCTTCGTATTCTTCTTTAACCCATTCGTAACCTTCTTCTTCTAAACGTTTCGCTAATTCTGCACCGCCAGATTTAACGATAATACCGTTGTACATTACATGTACTTGATCAGGTGTAATGTAGTTTAATAAACGTTGATAGTGCGTAATGATTAATGAACCGAATTCGTCTCCGCGCATTTCGTTGATACCTTTTGATACAACTTTTAATGCGTCGATATCAAGACCAGAGTCAATTTCGTCTAAAATTGCGAATTTAGGCTCTAACATCATTAATTGTAAAATTTCGTTACGTTTTTTCTCACCGCCAGAGAAACCTTCGTTAAGGTAACGTTGAGCCATATCTTTATCCATTTCTAAGAAGTCCATTTGCTTATCTAATTGTTTAATGTATTGCATTAAGTTAACTTCTTGACCTTCTTCACGTTGTGCATTGATTGCTGAACGCATGAAGTCTGCGTTTGTTACACCACTAATTTCTGATGGATATTGCATTGCTAAGAATAAACCTGCTTTTGCACGTTCATCTACTTCTAATTCTAAAACGTTCACGCCGTCTAATAATACTTCACCTTTTGTTACTTCATATGCTGGGTGACCCATGATTGCTGATGATAATGTTGATTTACCAGTACCGTTAGGTCCCATGATTGCGTGAATCTCACCTGTATTAATTGTTAAATTAACACCTTTTAATATCTCTTTATCGTCAATAGACACATGTAAGTCTTTAATTTCTAATGTTGATGGCATTATGATTCCCTCCAAGTTTATGTTTAATTCCATACCTTAGTTTATAATAATTTTAATGTAACGTCAAAAAGGGTTACTTTTATACTCCATGCCTCATTATAACCAAAATAATGGGATTTATAAACCACTACCGTTTATAGTTTTCGCTTATTTTGAATATAATTTATCTTAATTTCATAGCTAAGTATTGATAATAACAAGGACGTTGTTCTCATTAGGTCTAAAGTCTTATGATTAAATTGAAAACATTTAGGCAATATTATGGTATGATAATGGACACTAAAAAGAACATTAAATCGAAAGGAACTATATTCCATGTCTCAATTTAAATTTAAAAATATCATTAAAGGCTTTGCGATGGGCTCAAGTGACCTAGTTCCCGGTGTAAGTGGCGGGACAATCGCTTTACTCTTAGGTATTTATGATGATTTTATTACGTCAGTAAGTGGTATATTTTCTAAGCATTTCAAAAAAAGTATTATGTTTTTACTTCCAATTGTGATTGGAATGGGATTAGCACTTGGGATATTAAGTAGCGTAATTAATTATTTACTCGCTGAACATGAAGTCCCAACTATGTTTTTCTTTACCGGTTTAATACTCGGACTTATTCCGTTTCTATTAAGAATTTCTCATTTTAAACAAACTTACACGGCCAAACACTGGCTTGTGGTTGTGATCGCTATCGTAGTATTAGTAATACTATCGCTCATTTCTGGAGGTCATTCGGAAGCTAAACCAAGTACGATTGATATGTCGGTAGGTATGATGGTTAAATACTTCATTGCAGGTATCTGTGCATCGAGTGCGATGTTATTACCAGGTGTATCTGGTTCTTTTGTTTTACTATTATTTGGTGTTTACGGAACCGTTACTTTTGCAATTTCAGAAATTGTACGCTTAAACTTCTCAGCTTTACCGGTTATTATCTTGGTTGGTTTAGGCGTGATATGTGGATTTTTAGTTGCTAGTAAGTTAATCAAATTTTTACTAAGCAAGTATACGTACTTAACTTATGCTGCGATTCTAGGTTTAGTCATTGGGTCGCTTTTCTCAGTATTTCCTGGGTTACCAACTACTGGGTTATCTTGGATTATTTCCATTATTACACTCGTGGTTGGCTTCCTTGTCAGCCATATACTTGGTAAATATACTGAAGCGTAACTTAGCGATAAATAATCAACTAAAATGAGCGGTAAAGTAGGAGGTTGGGACAAAAGCGTTCAGGATTTGAGCAGAAGCGAACGACGAGCTAAAATTGTTTTTCAAATTTTGGCGAATCGTGAACTTTCTGCCGAAAATCCTGCTTTTGGGACACCGTTAATCGGTTTCCCAGAGCATTATATGTCTCCCTCTTCTTTACCGCTCATTTTTTATATCACGTTGGTCGTTATTTAGCTGGAATGACCGCCCCATCAAACTCTTCATTGATATAGTCTTGTATTTCTTTAGATTGTAACGCTTCGAGGAAATCTTGATACTTTTGATCGTTTTTATGTCCTTCTTGTACTGCTAAAATATTAGCAAACGGTGATGATTCATCCTCTACTGCGATAGAATCCTTTAGTGGTTTCAAACCATTATCAATGGCATAATTAGAATTCATAATGACTGCGTCGCCTTCTCCATTATTATATGTCTTAGGTAAAAATTCTGCGCCTTGTTGATTATCAAATTGTAAATCTTTTTTATTTTCAACAATGTCATCTAATTTCGCATCTTCAATCTTAACCCCATCTTTAATTTTGATTAAGCCTTCTTTAACAAAAAAGGATAAAAAACGGCCTTCTTCTGCAGGATTGTTTGAAATATAAATTTTTGCACCTTTAGGTAACTCTTTTAAGCTATCGTATTTTTTACTATAGACGCCCATTGGTGTCGTCAATACTTTTCCAACCTCTTCCACTTTGTAACCATGTGACGCTTTCTCCGCTTCTAAGTATGGTACATGTTGGAACATATTGGCATCAACATCGCCTTCATCTAATAATTTATTAGGTATTTTGTAATCATTCACTTCACGCACTTCCACTTCATAGCCTTTGTCCTTTAAAAGTTCGCCTGCCTTTTTAGCGACTTCTCCATGTGGTGTGGGTGTAGCAGCTACTACTATTTTTTTATCTTCTGAACTATCTGCTGATTCATTTTGATTGCAAGCTGATAACACAACTAACAAAGCAATTAATGTCGTTCCAAATAGCAACACTTTTCTTTTCATACTATGTCCCCCTTGATATGTAAAAAGACGAGCTACGATGTAAAAGTCTAACTAGCGTTTAATCAGATTGTTCTAGTGCGCTATATCTCTTACATCGTATGCCCATCTTTCAGTTAATTATTATTCTGCTGGTACTACTGCACCTTTGTATTTGTCTTCAATAAAGTTTTTAATATCATCAGATTGAAGTGCTTTTACTAATGCTTTAATTTTTTCATCATCTTTATGACCTTCTTGAACGGCAATTAAATTAGCGTATGGATTATCTTTAGCATCCTCTACTGCAATAGAATCTTTTTGTGGATTTAAGCCTTGTTCAATTGCAAAGTTTGAGTTTAAGATAACCGCATCTCCTTCTTTATTTTGATATGTTTTTGGTAAGAATTCAGCTGCTTGATCATCGTTAAATTTAATGTTCTTTTTATTCTCTTTAATGTCGTCAAATGTTGCATCTTTAATATCAACACCATCTTTAATTGTAACGAGACCTTCATCTACGAAAAACTTTAAGAAACGACCTTGCTCAGCTGGATTGTTTGAAACAAAGACTTCTGCATTGTCTGGTAAGTCTTTTAAGCTATCATATTTTTGAGAGTAAACAGCCATTGGTTCCAAATGTACATCGCCTGCTGATTCAATTTTGTAGCCTTTATCTTTCTTTTCAGTTTCAAGATATGGTGTGTGTTGGAAGAAGTTAGCATCTAATTCTCCCGCATCTAATAATTTGTTAGGTGTAGTATAATCATTAATTGTTTTAATTTCTAAATCATATCCTTCTTTTTCTAAAATCGGCTTAGCTTCTTCTAAAATTTCAGCATGTGGCGCTGGTGAAGCACCGACAACGATTTTTTTATCCTCACCATTACCGCCGTTTGCATCACTTGTATCTCCTTTTTCACCTTTAGAATCATTGCCACAAGCTGCAAGGACAATCCCTAATGTTAAAATAACTACTAACGATAAAACTCTTTTCATATTGATCTTCCCCCTTTATAATCAGTTATCTTTTATCAATTTTATTTGTAATCCAATCCCCTAAGAATTGAATGATAAAAACAATAATTAAAATCAAAATGGTAGAAATTAAAATGACGTCATTTTGGTTACGTGTAAATCCTGTGAGATATGCTAAGTTTCCAAGACCACCTGCACCGATAACCCCTGCAATGGCAGTAGAACCAACAAGTGCAATCGCAGTTACTGTAATACCAGAAACTAGCGCTGGTGAAGATTCCGGAATTAATACCTTTAATACAATCACCCAAGTATTAGCGCCCATGGAACGCGCAGCTTCAATGACACCTTTATCAATTTCTTTTAATGCAATCTCTACTAAACGACCATAGAATGGTGATGCTCCTATAATTAACGCGGGTAAGGCACCCGTTGGACCACTAATCGTACCTAAAATTAAACTTGTAAAAGGAATTAATAGTAAAATCAAAATAATGAACGGAATGGCACGAAATAGGTTTACAAAAAATGAAACGATGCCGTAGAAAATACGTCCTATTTTAGATTTACTTTTTGAAGTTAAAAACAAGATAATCCCTAAAATCAAACCTAATACAAATGAAAATAAGGTCGATACTACCGTCATATAGAGCGTTTCATATGTAGCGGTCCATACTTCCTCCCATTGGACATTAGGCATTGTAATCATTTCTTGGATAATCTCACTAAAGCTCTTACCCATGACGGACCACCTCCACAGCAATATTTTTCGTACTTAAATCTTCTTCCAATGCCTTAAATTGATCTTGTGAGATGGCTGTAATATGTACAAGTAAAAAACCAACTGCGCCAGTTTTTGTGTTTTTGATATTTCCTTCAAGAATATTTGCAGCAATTTGATGTGTGCGCGTAATGTACGAAATGACAGGTTCTGTCGTATGTTCCCCTGAGAAAATGAACTTGACTAACATATCATCCTTTTCTAGCGGGATAGTACTAGTGATGTCGTCTTCATCATTTGAAGGTTCTAAATCTTCTCGAACAAAACGTTTAGTAACCTTGTGTTTAGGGTTTTGAAAGACTTCAGAGACCTCTCCTTGTTCAATCACTCGCCCTTGTTCCATCACTGCTACCTCATCGCAAATACGTCGAATGACATTCATCTCATGGGTAATGACAACGATGGTTAAGTTCTTTTCTTTTTTGAGCTCCACTAGCAAATCTAAAATTTCATCTGTCGTTTGTGGATCTAAGGCACTCGTCGCTTCGTCACATAACAAGACTTCTGGGTCATTTGCTAACGCTCTAGCAATACCAACTCTTTGCTTTTGTCCTCCAGATAACTCAGATGGGTAAGCATTCTCCCTTCCCTCTAATCCTACTCTTTCAATTAAATGAAGTGCCTTAGTTTTAGCTTCACGCTTAGGTACACCTGCCACTTCAAGAGGAAACTTAATGTTATCTAATACGGTACGAGACCAAAGTAAGTTGAAATGCTGAAAAATCATACTTACTTTTTGGCGTTTTTTCCTTAATGCCGCTTTGGTTAATTGACCAATATGATCACCACCAATAATAACGTCACCAGATGTTGGTGCTTCCAGATAATTCAATAAACGCACTAACGTACTTTTTCCAGCTCCCGAAAATCCGATTATTCCGAAAATTGTTCCAGTATCGATGTTTAAATCAACTTGATCGACAGCTGTTACTTTTTTAGACTTCGAAGTATATTGCTTAACTAAATTTTTAAGCTCAATCATAACACTATATCCCCCTAACAAACTTACTCCCGAAATAAAATGAGTTCATCTTAACGACGATTGACGATTTAAATCAAAAAATGCTTTCTCTTTTGAATAAAAGAGAAAGCATTGTATCAACGTCGCTTCTCTCATCTTCAAAAGTCCAAAAAAACTTTATGTGAATTGGCACCATTTCACGTTTGACGGTTGCCGGGCTTCTTAGGGCACATCCCTCCACCACTCTTGATAAGAGTTTTCTGAATATTTAATTGTCTATTATATTATCATCATCACGTTGATTCGTCAATCGCCTTTTTTAAATTTTCTAATAAAAAGGGGACAGACTGAAACGCGTAAATGCGTTTAACTTCTTGATCATAATTCATAATCAGTAAAATAGGCACTGATTGAATCTCATAATCTTGACTAAAGTCCGGATGAAAATTTAAATCTATTTTCACTAAAGGCAAATTTACAATGTCATTCGCAATGTCTAACATACGCTCAGACATTTTACACGTCCCGCACATCGGTGTATAACCAAATATAAGATGTACAGGTTCATCTTTATTTTTAGATATATTGTTCAATTGCTCTGAAACATTCATGATATCCATACTTTCCTTTGACATAAAAATCGTTTTTCACGTTAAATCCAAAACGTCCTAACACATTTGAGAGGTAATCACGAGGACAACGCGCCACTTCAGTGTAAGTAGAATCCACAAATATATCAATACGTTCGCTCAAATATTTTGAAAACCACTTACGAATGTGGCGTCCTTCTGTATCAGCATCTACGAGTATATAGACTTGCTTATCATATAATGACTCTAGCATATTGTCCATTTTCTCGATGCTCATTGTGCCATGTGTACATATAATATCAACCGGTTCGTTTAACACTTCTTTTACCCTTTTTTTATCAGATTTACCTTCTACAACAATTACTTTATTTATGATCGCCATAGTCTTCACCTTCTAAATAGTCTGAGAGTAAAATTGATACCAAAAAACTCCCGGATAAACAAGTTACCAAGGAGTCTCAATAAAAAATAAGTATTATTCACCAATCATGTCTTCGTAAGCTGAAGCATCCATTAATGCGTCTAACTCACTTTCATCACTAAGTTCAATTTTAACCATCCATGCTTTTTCATATGGTGATTCATTGACTGCTTCCGGTTCATCTTCTAAATCTTCATTTACTTCCACAACTTTACCTGTAAGTGGAGAATATAATTCAGATACAGTTTTTACAGATTCAACGCTACCGAAAGTTTCACCTTCTGAAACTTCGTCGTCTACTTCTGGAAGTTCAACGAAAACGATATCTCCTAATTCGCTTTGTGCGAAGTCTGTAATACCGATTAAAGCAACATTTCCGTCAACTTTAACCCATTCATGTTCTTTTGAATACTTAAATTCATTTGGCACTGCCACGTGAATCCCCTCCTATTTTTAATTACATATTAATGATGACATATCGCTTGAATTCTATCAACTATTTTAACGAACCCAAGTATCTTTATAAACGTCCTCTTTAAACCCTACAGTCACTTTATCACCAGAAATGGCTAATGGACGTTTCACTAACATACCGTCAGATGCCAATAATTCTAGTTTTTCATCGTCAGACATATCTTTTAACTTATCTTTTAAATTTAATTCGCGATATTTAGCACCATGTGTATTGAATAATTTTTTAATTTCAATACCAGAATCTTCTACAATCTTCGCAAATTCTTCTTTAGTAGGTGTGTGTTGCACAATGTCGATAGGTTCATAACTCACACCGTACTCTGATAAAAATTGAGCCGCTTTTTTACATGTTGTGCATTGTCGGTATTGATAAAATTTAATCATAAGCTACCTCCTAAATTTAATTAATATAAATATAGCAAAGTTTTCAATAATTAGATACTTTTTTAATATATACCCACTTTATCGATTTTATAGCATGCTCATTTCGAAGGATGACTTCATAGGTGGATTTCGTTATAATATGGTTACGACATTTACTTGGAGGTTTATGATTATGAAAAATATTAATGATATGAATCAATTTAATGAGGTTATTCAAAGTCAATCACCTGTTATTATCAAATTTGAGGCAGGTTGGTGCCCTGATTGCCGTGCAATGGACATGTGGATTGACCCTATCGTTGAAAAATACAACCAATATGAGTGGTATGTTGTAAATCGCGACGAACTTGAAGAAGCTGCTACAACGTATGATGTAATGGGTATTCCAAGTCTTTTAATTTTCCAAGATGGTCAAAAATTACATCACCTACACTCAGCTAATGCAAAATCTCCTGAACAAGTAGAAGAATTCTTAGCTAATAGCTTAGGCTAAGCAATAAAGCCGCTAATATGGATTTTCCATATTAACGGCTTTTCTTTTTGATTTATACAAAATCTGTAATTAATCCTCTATTTTTACGCTTAATTTTTCTTGTTTGATCATAATCCTCTAAGTCCGTTAAATAAATGAAACCTACTAAACGTTCATCAGGTAGGACACCGAAAACATTTCTAACTTTAGGATTAAAAATATATTGAGGTGTTTTCCAACAAGAACCTATACCGCGGTCGTGTAACAATAGTAAGAGATTTTGGGCAAATGCGCCTACAGCTAAATAATTTTCGTTTTCTTCTCGCTGTCTTGCATCGCATTTCATAATAATTGCTAAAAATCCCCCTAAATTGGTCACTGCATCATAGTGACTTTGTTGTTTTTCTTTATCTCTAGGGAATGCATACTTCGAAATATCTCTACTCATTTCACCTAACTTATGTTTAGGTACGTATACCACACGCCATGGCTCTCTCATACCATGATTTGGCGCATCGGCAGCAATTTCTATCGCATCTTTAACCGCGGATTCATCAATGTGCATATCTCTTTTAAACTTTTTAATACTCCTTCTCGTCTGAATAGCTTCTTGAAGTTGCATCTTTATCTACCCCTTTTTAATGATAACCATTATCAATTATAGTTAACGATCGTTGTATTTTCAACTAAACTGTATACTGGCAATAATTGAGATAATTGACGTACATTTAGTTGACCGGGTGCCACTTCTTTTGCTAGGGCGCCATATGTTAATGCTCCTCCAAACACTTCCTGAGCAGTACGAGAGATAACACCTAGTTGCGTCATAGAAATACCTGTAATCCATTGAGATAATGCATCACTCGCCTCAGACACAGCTTCTAATAATGTCAGCACATCTTTCTTACGTTGGGGTGTTACAGCTACTTTAAGATGATGTGCGCCGAGCTTGGACATGTTAAAATACGTCTTCTTAAGTACGTCCAGTGTAGGGGTTTGATTAAAATCATGATATGACGCAATAACCTCTTTATTTTGATCTTTAATGTATTGAACTAAATCGGCTCGTGTCTCATTATATGCCTCCCACTCAATATCTATCATATCAACTTGTGTTAACTGAGCCAGTTGTTGATTTAATTGTATGTATGCCTCATTTGATAATTCACCAAAACCACCCTGGCTCGCTGTACGGTAAGTTAATAAAATCTCGTTCTGAGCAGTAGACTTAATATTATTTAATAAAGTTTCTATATTACTAACCTCTATATTAGAAAGTTGATCTAAGCGCAACTCCAAAATATCAAAATAAGATGCATTTTGCGTGATTAAATCAAGTTCTTCATCTGTTATAGTATCTTGGTTCAACATTAAACTCGCAACAATTTGTGTTTTCACTTAATTTCACCAATCCTTACTTCATCACGTTGTTTTTGATCGTATCTCCTTTAATATAAGATAATACATCATCCAATGGAATATCCACTAGATTTTGAACCGCTTCATCTGTAAAAAATGCGACATGAGGTGATACAAGTACATCTTGTCGTTCAATCAAATGATTCAACATCTCATCTTCTACATTCGTATACGTATAGTCTTTTTTAAAATACGGTCCTTCATTTTCATACGTATCTAACGCCACAGTTCTTACAATTCCTGCGTCAAGCGCCTCTATTAATGCAGTCGTTTCCACTACAACACCACGTGCTGTATTAATAAAAATCAGCCCTTTTTGAGCATTACGAAAAACATCACTATTGATAACATATTGATTGTCTTTAGAGCCTGGAATATGTACCGTCAACACATCAATATCTTGAACGAGCGCTTCAACACTATCCACATAATTCACTATTTCCTGTAAATCTGAATCAGGTTGTAAGTCATAACCATAAACTTGCGTTCCAAATCCATGTAAAATTTTAGCCACTCTACTACCAATCCGTCCCGTACCTAATACGCCAACTTTTAATGAAGCTAGCGTTCGACCTTGAATCGCCATATCCCAAGTAAAATTATTTTCAGCGACATTTCGATCAATTTGATGCGTGTGACGCACTAACTCTAAAATGCGTGTCACTGCAAACTCTGCAATAGATTGAGGAGAATAACTCGGTACATTGGAAATGGTGATACCATATTGTTGTGCTGCCTCTAAATCAAACATATCGAAGCCCGCTGAACGTTGTGCGATATGCTGAATACCATGATCAGATAATACCTGTAAATAATCATTATTAAAAGACGTGGTTTGAGAGGTAGATATCCCATCAATTTGAGCCAAAGTATTAAAGTGGCGCTCACCAAATGGTTCTTCCGTTAACTCAACCTTTACTTCATGTTGATGTCTATCTATCCATTGTTGCAGTGCTTTCTTCTCATCTTCCCTAACATCAAATACTTTAATTGTTTTCATTCCATCACCTCGTTATTTTCTGTTAATTCTGAATAAAACAACTATAGCCTATTTATGCCTTTTTGAAAAGATTGGATGATTTAAATATTTTATTTCGGGTATACATCGAACGTAAGCAAAAGGAGGAATTGATAATGGCTACAAATTATGAAACAACTGCTACAAATACTGGTGGACGTAAAGGACATGTTCAAACAGATGACAACACATTAGATTTACAAATTTTACCTCCAGATAAAGCGGATGGTGTAGCAACAAATCCAGAACAGTTATTCGCAGCTGGTTATGCTTCTTGCTTTAATGGTGCATTTGATTTAATCCTTAAACAAAATGGATTTAGAAATGCTGAACCGATTGTCGACTTAACAGTACGTTTAGTAGACGATCCTGATCACAAAAGTCCTAAATTAGAAGTAGATATTCACGGAAAAGTAAAAAATATGGATCAAGCTGACGCTGAAAAAATGATTCAAGAAGCGCACGACTTCTGTCCATATTCAAAAGCAACAAGAAATAACATCGATGTTGATTTATCTGTAGAAGTAGTTGAATAATTTACTCTAACTAAAAATAGATACACATTACCTCAAAGCTTAGTGGTATCACTAAGTTTTGGGGTTTTATTTTGAATATCAGACGCTCACAAGAATAGTATAACTAAAAAATTTGTGGGGTCTATTTAATTTTCAAAAAATTCAAAAATAAATGTTGCAAATAAATCAAAAGTTTCTTATTATTATTAACAAGCGATTATCAAAAGTTGGGGGTTCATTATGATTGAAATTTTAACCGATACACATGCAACTGCATTTCAAAATATCATTATTGAAGCGTATGAAAATGAGCCATTAACGTTTATTCATGAATGTGAATATGATTGCCAGTCCAACAACGAACAATCAATTCAATTTTTACATCCAGATAATCACAAAAATAGTATTGTTTTTGGTGCTTTCATTGATGATACGCTTGTCGGCATTGTACAGTTAGACTACATCCAACATCCAACATCCAACGAAAAAACATAAAGCAACGGTTCAAAGTTTATATGTCACACCTAATCATCGCGGTAATACATTAGGTCATCAACTGATTCAAACGCTCATTCAACATGCTAAAAATGATAAGATTGAACAACTTATCTTAGCCATAGCTTCTAATAATATCCAAGCTAAAGTCTTTTTCAATCAGTTTGGGTTTGAATTTTTAGCAACAGAAGAAGCAGCACGTAAAGTAAATGATCGTTATATCGAGGAACATTGGCTAATCTATAATATAGGTGGTTAACATTGAAAGAAATTACAAAAATTCAGCATTATTGGCATTATCAAAAGTATAATGTCATGATGCGTCAATATCAGGACTATTTATACATTAAATCACTGATTAAAAACGGCATTCGTTACCAAGAGCTGGTTGACGAAATTGAACACTTGTTAAATAAACCTATCGATCACTCATCTTTTATAAATACCTTTCAACATTTATGGGGTTATTTTAAGAAAGAAGCAACTTCAACAGAAAAAGCACACTACATACATTTTTTATCCAACTTAGAAAACGGTAGTACAGATTATCTATCATGTCTTCATTTCATCCAACAACTCACCCGCAACTATCATAACCATTATCTCTATCACAGCGCTATTATAGATTACTAAAGAACCACTCATATATCATTAACACTATCCCAGAGTTATCCAATTTGCAGTTTTTATTGAACTAAATACATTATAGTAGTTTTATCGATCTCCACTTTGCTTCTATAAATATATTAAGACATACGTATGTTGATTATACGACTATAGATGATACGTGTTTGTAACCACTACCTTATTTAAAGGCAGTGGTTTTTATATTTTGATAAAGAGGTACAAGAATAAAAAGCCTACAATCACATAGATTATAGGCTTCTCTATTAAGTCAATAAACGTCTATTGATGTATTTAGAAGTATATCATTTATATGGTGTTATTTACCTTAATAGCAATTGATAGAAACTCAAATCTAACCATTGATTAAACTTATATCCTACTTTTTTAATGTGTCCACATTGCACAAATCCAAATTTTTCATGTAGTTTAATACTACCTATATTTAATGAATCAATGCCAGCTACAATGGTTTTATATCCTTTATTTGTTGCTTCATTAATTAATGCCTCAAGTAAGTGCGATGCTATACCTTCCTTTCTACAGCTTGCATCGACATATATCGAATGTTCAATTGTATTTTGATAGGCAGGCCACTCTCTAAATGCTCCATATGTCGCAAAACCAACCACTACCCCCTGTTTCTCATATACAAAAACAGGTTCTGTTTTACACTCAAGCCAATGCTTTCTATTTTCAATAGTCACCGGTTCATAAGTATATACGGCAGTGGTATTTAATATCGCTTCATTATAAATTTCTGTAATACTTTCCATGTCTTTTTCCTTGGCAAGTCTAATCATCATTATCATTCCCATTTCTTGTACTTAATTTTATTTCATTTTCATCACTTGTTTGCGTAGTATTGAAACATTTTTCGCATCGTTAATGTTAGTGGATTGATCAAATATTATTCTAGCATGAGGCGGTGTTTATTTTTAATTCGTTTTTTTATATTTTGTGCACTTAAAAATAAAAAAAGCCTACAACCACGCGGGTTATAGGCTATAGTATGGAGACGGCGGGATTTGAACCCGCGTCCAGAGGTCCTGATACAAATGTTTCTACGTGTGTAGTCTGTTTGAGCAATTTAACATAATGATTAGAAACAGACAACTGACATTATGCGAGTTTGATTCATCTCTTCTCATCAGACTTCAAACGGCAGTGATGAGCGTATCCTACTAAAGTTGAATCACGTTAACAGCACATAGGCGATGCTGTTAGGTGATGCAGAGTGCCGATTAGGCAGCTGCTGCTAAATTATTGTTAGTTTTGCCAGTTATTATAAACTGTGTGTGTTGATACGGAGACAACCCTCCGACACGCTTCATGAGCTCGGGGGACCCCTGTCGAATCCATAAACGTCCCCTTGATAAGAATGTGCTCCCTCATAAAGCTGAAAGCACATTTAATAATAACAAAAATGGGGTCTTTACGCAATCACTTAATATTTTTGTTTCATTGCACGATCCATATCACGTTTGACTGCTTTTTCTTTTAATGCTTGACGTTTATCATATTTTTTCTTACCGCGTGCAATGCCTAATAATACTTTACAATTACCGTGCTTTAAATACAATTTGAGCGGAATAATCGAATAGCCGATTTCTCTAGTTTGTTCACCGATTTTGAGTATTTCACGTTTGTGTAATAACAACTTTCGAGAACGTCTTGGATCGTGGTTAAATCGATTACCTTCTTCATAAGGTGCGATATGCATATTATGAAGATACATTTCACCACGTTTAACTTGAGCATAGCTATCTTTCAAGTTTGCACTACCGCGACGTATTGATTTGATTTCTGTACCTTGTAACGCAATACCCGCTTCAATCGTATTTTCAATATTATAATCGTGACGTGCTTTACGATTGACTGCTAGTGTGCCTTTTCCTGTTTTAGATTTTGGCATTGTGTGTCACCTCGATTATTTTTTCTTTTTGCGCGCTTTTTTTCTTATCTTTTTACTTTTATAGAATGGCTTATGATTGGTATTACCCTCTTTTTCGCGTTTACGCGCATTTTTACCTTTACGTTGTTTGCGTTTTTTCTTCTTATTCTTAGGATTGTCGAACTTTTTACCTTTTGTTTTGGCTTGAATTGTCGTACCTTTTTCCTTACGTTGGCTTGGACGATTTAAGTCAATTGGCATACCAACGACTTGGAAATCAATTTGACGTTCATCTACATCAACATGAACCACTTTTACTTTAACAGTATCACCAATACGGTAAACTTGCGCTTTGCGTTCACCAATAAGTGCCATCTGACGCTCATTGAAGTGATAGTAATCATCAGTCATGTTTTGCATACTAATGAAACCTTCAATGGTATTTGGTAACTCCACAAACATACCAAAGTTCGCAACTGAGCTAACAATACCTTCAAATTCATCTCCAATATGTTGAATCATGAACTCAGCTTTTTTCAATTCATCTGTATCTCTTTCTGCTTCTACAGCACGACGTTCACGATTAGAAGTATGCTCTGCCATTTCCGGTAAGTGATCTTCCCAGTATTTTATCTCCTTACCATCCATTGAGTTTTCGATTAAATACTTACGAATCAACCGATGAACAATTAAATCAGGATAACGACGTATTGGTGACGTGAAGTGTGTGTAATAATCTGCCGCTAATCCAAAGTGTCCTAGGTTATCACTATCATAATGCGCTTGTTGCATAGAACGTAGCATCATTGTGGAAATGACCATATCTTCTGGACGACCTGCAATTTCTTGACTGATATTTTGTAGTGTTCTCGGATGAATATCTTCGCCAGTCCCTTTTACCATAATGCCGAAGTTTGTTATAAAATCGAAAAACTGTGTTAAACGTTCAGCTTTAGGTTGTTCGTGCACACGATAAATAAATGGTACTTCCTTTTTATTAAAGTGTTCAGCGACTGTTTCATTTGCTGCTAACATAAAGGATTCGATAAGACGTTCGCCTTCTCCACGGTCTCGAGCAACGATGTCTTGAGGGATACCTTCTTCATTCACTTGCACTTTAGCTTCTTTAATATCAAAATCAATTTCGCCACGACGTTTACGCATTTGAATTAAACGGTTAGACAATGTTTGAGCTAAGTCTAACATCGGTGTGATGTCTTGATACTTATCTCGCAATTGTGGATCTTTATCTGTGATAATTTGATTGACTTCTTTATATGTCATTCGTGCATTAGAATGAATGACACTATCGAAAATATCATAGTTCACAACATTGGCTTTCTCGTCAAACTCCATTCGACAGCTTAATGTTAAACGGTCGACATCAGGGTTAAGTGAACAAATACCGTTACTTAAACGATGTGGAATCATTGGTATCACACGGTCCACTAGATAAACACTTGTGGCTCTATCATAAGCTTCCTTATCTAATTGTGAACCCTCTTTAATATAATAACTGACATCTGCAATACTTACCGTCAATTCAATATGACCATTTGGTAAGGATTTAACCGCAATCGCATCGTCTAAATCTTTCGCATCTGCACCATCAATGGTAATCGTTAATTCATCTCGAAGATCTCGACGTTCTGCAATTTCTTCAGGTTGAATTGTATCTGGTACAGCTTCTGCCTCTTTAAGCACTTCATCAGGAAATTCAATTTCAATACCGTGTTGGTAAATAATCGATAAAATATCTACACCTGGGTCATTTTTATGACCTAAGATAGCTGAAATGTGTCCTTCTGGATTATTAGTGCCATCCGAATATTTTGTAATTTGTACAAGTACCTTGTGGCCCTCTACAGCACCTAAGTCTTGACCTTTCGGAATAAAAATATCTTGCATAATACGCTTATCATCTGGAATCACAAACCCAAAGTGACGGGCTTCAGAAAATGTACCGACCACTTGCGTCACTGAGTGTGATTCAATAGATTTAACTTCGCCTTCAACTTTACCACTACGATGGTCACCACGCGATTTTTTCACTTCTACAATAACCGTATCGCCGTCCATCGCTCGGTTGATTTTAGTCGGCGGTATAAAGATATCTTCTAAATCTTGGTCTTCAGGTCTTAAAAAGGCAAACCCTTTCTTATTTTGACTCAATGTTCCTTTAATTAAATGCGGTTGTGACGTTGTTTGTTTCTGATAACGGTCTTTTTTCGTACGTGTGAGTAATCCAGATTGTTCCAATTCCACGAGGACTTTAATTAAGTCGCGAAAAGAATCCGCACTACTTAATCCTAACTCATCTTGAAAATCTGACACGGACATCGGTTCATAGTCAGGGCGTTGTATAATTGATTTAACCTCTTCTTTTAAGTTCATATGCGTCCTCCTTTCTACAGTTTCTTTTTTAAAATTTTATTCTGACCAATCTAGGCCTTCTAAAAATTGATAAACTTCTTCAAAAACTGCTTCTTTTTCTTTATCTATTGTAATAACATGACCAGAGTTTCCATACCAAGATAAATGTTTTTCATCAGACAATGCTTCGTTATAAATAATATTAGCAGAATCTGTATTAATCATTTCATCTTGTTCAGCTTGAATTACAAGTAATGGATCTACTACTTCATCTACTGTTTCGCTGACCTCTTGAATGGTTTGTTGTAATTCTTTGAGTGTGTCAGTTGGATGAAATGCCTTCATTTCTTGGTCGATGGTAGCGTCATCTTTACCTTCATATTTCTTAAAATTACGTGCATATTCTAAAACGCCCTCATACATAGCGCCTTCTGTCTTAATGTACATTGGGGTACACATGGTTACAATACCCTTCACACTACGATTTAAGCTTAATTTAAGTGCAAATACACCACCTAATGATAAACCAGCAACCGCAATTTCATCATAACCTTGTTCAACGAGGTATTCATAACCGTCCAACGCATCTTTGTACCAAACATGTGGACTAGATTTTAAAATATTTTCAGGCGGTTCTGCGTGCCCTTCATAGTGCGGCGCATAAGACGTATATCCTTTTTTCTGTAAGAAACGTCCTAATTGACGCACATCTGAACTATTTCCTGTGAAGCCATGCAATAATAACACAGCACGTTTCCCTTCTTCAAAAAAGAATGGTTTTGGTAGTTGTATTTTCATAAATTAAGTACATCCTTTCAAAAGTATATAGTATTATTTTACCGTTTTAAAGCTTACGTCACAAACAAGGCATAAGTATTAACAATATTTAAAGGCTAGAACATTCAAACATGTCCTAGCCCATAAGCCGTTTACATATTAAAATAACTAATACCTAACATTAATATAAAGAAAATAATAGAAAGTATAATTGTCAATCTATGCAAAAATAAATCAATACCACGTTGTTTTTGTTTACCGAATAACTGTTCAGCGCCACCGCTTATAGCACCTGATAAACCATTACTTTTACCTTCTTGGAGTAAAACAACTGTGATAAGCGCAATACAGTCAATAATCAGTAATACTACAAAAAAAGTATGCATCAGATTGTCCTCCATTCATCATATACGAAAGTTATTCTACCACATTTATAGTGGTTTCTCAACAAACGCTTAGCGATTAAAAGTAGATTTACGCTTAATACTAACGACAATCATCCAAATTGCAAGTAATAATGAACCTACTACCACCACAAAGTAAGGCACTAATGCAAAGAATCCTTTAACATTATATATTGCTGCATAAAGTATAGGTGGATATAATAACGCATTAAATACTTGCGAAACAAAGATAGCCACTAAAAACCACCATAAATAAGGGTGTTGAAACTTCATGGCTAATACACCAGTTGCATAAGCAATGATATAAAGTATACCTGTATAACGAATACTGTTATTAATCCCGTTAATCGCATTTTTTGTTGCGTCGTTTCCAGACTCCGTTAACATGTAACTGATGACATCATTATCTACTATCAACACTTGATGGACAACTAATGCTACCGCAAATATAAATGTAACAATCCCGAGCATTTTACCTGTTGTGTGCGCACGCATTTCAGGGGTTAATTGTTCCGACATATTGGGACTCCTTTATTTAATAATCAGTATATATTATATCAGGTTCTATCCTTAAAGAAAATAAGCGCCTTCTCTTTTTAAAAAGGAAGACACCTTAGACGCTCGCCAGTATACACTTTATTTTAATTAAAAAAGTGGGGCAGTTTAGTTTACCGCCCCACTTTCAAAGTCTTATTGACCTATTTTTCTAAATTATAAAATGAATGTAATCCTTCATATTTTGCAGTTTCATAAAGTTCATCTTCAATGCGTAATAATTGATTGTATTTTGCAATACGGTCTGTACGTGATAATGAACCTGTTTTGATTTGACCAGCATTTGTAGCTACTGCGATATCCGCAATTGTTGTATCTTCAGTTTCACCTGAACGGTGAGATACTACTGCTGTGTAACCCGCTTTTTGAGCCATTTCAATTGCTTCAAATGTTTCTGTTAAAGTACCGATTTGGTTTACTTTAATTAAGATAGAGTTACCGATGTTTTCTTTAATACCTCTTGATAAAATTTCAGTGTTTGTAACAAATAAGTCATCACCAACAAGTTGTACACGGTCACCGATACGTTCAGTTAATAACTTCCAACCGTCCCAGTCGTTTTCATCCATACCATCTTCAATTGTAATAATTGGGTATTTCTCAACGAGTTGTTCTAAATAATCAACTTGTTCTTCTGCTGAGCGTTTAGCACCTTTGTCTCCTTCAAATTGAGTGTAGTCGTAAACGCCATTTTCATAAAATTCTGAGGCAGCACAGTCAAAGCCTAAGAATACATCTTTACCAGGTTCTAAGCCAGCTGCTTTAATCGCTTCAATGATAGTTTCTACTGCATCTTCAGTACCTTCAAATTTTGGTGCGAAACCACCTTCGTCACCAACAGCAGTTACTAAGTCGCGAGATTTCAAGATTTTAGCCAACTCATGGAATACTTCTGCACCCCAACGTAATGCTTCTTTAAATGTTTCAGCACCAACAGGTAAAATCATAAATTCTTGGAATGCAATCGGTGCATCTGAGTGAGAACCACCGTTGACAATGTTCATCATTGGTGTTGGTAATACTGTTGAGTTGAAACCACCTAAATATTTGTATAAAGGTTGATCTAGTAAATCAGCTGCTGCACGTGCTACAGCGATAGATACGCCTAAAATTGCGTTAGCGCCTAATTTACCTTTATTTTCTGTACCATCTAATTGAATCATCATTTTATCGATTGAAACTTGCTCTAATACAGAAAATTCTCCTTCAATAAGTTCAGGCGCAATAATTTCGTTAACATTTTCAACTGCTTTTTCGACACCTTTACCTAAATAACGTGATTTGTCACCATCACGTAATTCTACAGCTTCATGTTCACCAGTTGAAGCACCTGATGGTACTAAAGCACGGCCAAATGCGCCGCTTTCTGTTAATACTTCAACCTCTACAGTTGGGTTACCACGTGAGTCTAATACTTCGCGAGCATATACATCAGTAATAATTGGCATAATTTAAAATCTCCTTTTTGTTAAGATGTCGGAGCTAGGACCTTGCTAGTGCGCACTCAATAAGAGCGGTCCCAACTCCCTTGTTATATACACTGTAAATCTGCTTTCATTATAACTGGTTTCAGATTTACCTGAAAGTTTTTTAATGTTTAATCAGTGATTCACCTGTCATGTCTTCAGGTTGCGTCACACCAAGTAAATCAATCAGTGTTGGTGCTAAATCACCCAAACGGCCTGTGTCACGAAGTTCGACATTGTCTTTCGTTACGATAACAGGGACAGGGTTTGTCGTATGCGTCGTCATAGGTTGATCATCATCTGTTAATACTTCATCAGAATTACCATGATCTGCTGTAATAATCGCATGGCCATCCATTTCTAAGATTTTGTCTACAACCGCACCTAGACACCCATCAACCGCTTCGATTGCTTTAATCGTTGGTTCTAGCATACCACTATGACCTACCATGTCCGGGTTAGCAAAGTTTAGAATAACAAGGTCTAAATCGCCTTTATCTAACTCTTCTAATAAAGCATCGCGAACTTCATATGCACTCATTTCTGGTTTCAAATCGTATGTTGCCACTTTAGGCGAATCAATTAATCGACGACGCTCGCCTTCGAATAAATCGTTCTGACCCCCACTCATAAAATACGTGACATGAGGATACTTTTCTGTTTCAGCAATACGAAGTTGTGTTAATTGATTGTTTTGAGCCACTTCGCCAATCGTATTTTTTAAATCTACTTTTTCAAATACGATGTGCGCATCCACTTGATCATTATATTTTGTAAAAGTAGCGTAGTATAAATCATTCACTTGCTCTACTTTAAAACCATCAAACGCTTTATTTGTAAAGATTTCTGAAAGTTGTGCTGCACGGTCAGGTCGGAAATTGTAAAAGATGACCGCATCTCCATCGTTAACACCATTGTTTTGGCCTTCAACCACAAATGGTTCAACAAATTCGTCAGTTAGGTCGGCTTCATAATTGGCTTCGACACCTGCTTTAGCCGATGGATAAGTTTGTGTATTAAAATTACGAATGGCATCATATGCTTTTTCTTCGCGATCCCAACGTTTATCACGATCCATCGCATAATAACGACCTGCAACTGAGGCAAATTGACCGACACCAATCTCTTGGAATTGTTTTTCTGTTTCATCAATATATTTTAAAGCTGATTTTTGATCCACGTCACGTCCATCTAAAAAGGCATGGACATAAACTTGATCTAAACCTTTTTCTTTCGCTAATTTTAAAATCGCAAATAAATGGTGATAATGACTATGCACACCGCCATCTGATAAAAGACCGAAAATGTGCAGTGCTGAATGATTGTTCAATGCATGATCAATCGATTGATTTAACACATCATTGTTATAGAAGTCGCCCTCTTCAATCGCTTTATTAATGCGTGTTAAACTTTGATACACAATGCGACCTGCACCAATATTCATATGACCGACTTCTGAATTCCCCATTTGACCTTCTGGAAGACCAACATCTAAACCACTAGCTTCAATTTGTGTGGTTGGGTATTTTTCGAAATAACGATCAAAATTAGGTTTATGTGCTTGTTTTACCGCATTACCATGTGTTTCTTCACGATTAGCAAATCCATCTAAAATGATAAGGGCTGTCGGTTGTTTTGCCATAATTATTTTGCACCTTCTAACAATTGAACATAATCCTCTACTTTAAGAGATGCGCCACCAACTAATGCACCATCGATATGTTCTTCTGCCATAAATTCTTTAATGTTATTTGGTTTAACACTACCACCATATTGAATACGTACTGCTTCAGCAACATCTTCGCTTGTTAATTGAGCGATGGTTTGACGCACAGCTTGGCACATTTCATTTGCATCTTTAGCAGTTGAAGATTTACCAGTACCAATTGCCCAGATTGGTTCATAAGCAATGACTACTTGTTTAATTTGATCTTCAGATAATCCTTCTAATGCCTTTTTAACTTGGCCTTCTACAACATCATTAGCTTTACCATTTTCGCGTTCTTCATCTGTTTCACCCACGCAAATGATAGGTGTCATGTTGTGATTGAATGTAGCATGTGCCTTTTTATTAATTTCTTCATCTGTTTCATGGAAAATTTCACGACGTTCTGAATGTCCGATTACAACATATTGTACGCCTAAATCTTCTAATGCTACAGGTGATGTTTCACCAGTAAAAGCACCATTGTCTTCATAATATGTGTTTTGAGCACCGATTTTTAGACCTGGTGCTACACCTTCTTTTGTAAGTGAAATTAAAGCATCTAACTGAATGGTTGGAGCACAAATTACAGATTCAACTGCATTTGTATCTGGTAATTCTGGTAACTCCTTAACAAACGCTTTTGCTTCGTTTACAGTTTTATTCATTTTCCAGTTACCTGCTATAATTGGTTTTCTCAATCGAAACACTCCTTATATATAATGATATCATCTCGTCACGATACTAAAATTTTATTTATCAGCAATGGCTTTGATGCCTGGTAATACTTTACCCTCTAAATATTCTAAAGAAGCACCGCCACCTGTAGAAATGTGTGTGAAGTCATCTTCGAAACCAAGTTGCATTGCTGCTGCTGCAGAATCGCCACCACCAATAATTGTAGTTGCATCTTTTAATTCTGCAATTGCTTCACATACACCAATTGTACCTTTCGCAAAATTGCTAAATTCAAATACACCCATTGGTCCGTTCCATACGACTGTATTGGCACCTTCTAAGTGTTGTTTAAATAATTTAACCGTTTCAGGACCAATGTCCATCGCTTCTTGATCTTCTGGAATTTCATCGATAGATACTGTTGAAATGTCAGCATCGTTAGAAAATTCTTTAGCGACTTTAGCATCTACAGGAAGCACAATTTGGTCACCTGCACGATCTAACAACTCTTTGGCAAAATCAATTTTATCTGCTTCAAGTAGTGATAAACCAATTTCTTTATCTTGTGCTTTTAAGAAAGTATATGCCATGCCGCCACCGATCAATACTTTGTCAGCAATTTTAAGTAAGTTTTCGATGACACCAATTTTATCTGACACTTTTGCGCCACCTAAAATCGCAACAACTGGTTTATTTGGTTGGTTTACAACGCCACCAATAAATTTAATTTCTTTTTCCATTAAGAAACCAGCTACTGTTTCTAAGTTTGAAGCAATACCCACATTTGAGGCATGTTCACGATGCGCTGTACCAAATGCATCATTCACAAAAATGTCTCCTAATGATGCCCAGTGTTTTCCTAATTCTTTATCATTTTTAGATTCTTTTTTACCATCTACATCTTCAAAACGTGTATTTTCAAACATTAATACATCGCCATTGTTTAATGATTCAATCGCATTTTCTAATTTTTCACCGCGTGTTTCAGGAATAAATGTAACATCTTGTCCTAATTTTTCTGATAAACGTTCAGCAACGGGAGCCAATGTTAATGATTCCTTATCGCTTTCTTCTTTGACCTTACCAAGGTGTGAGAATACAACCACTTTGCCACCTTGATCAATAATATGTTTTAACGTTGGTAAAGCTTGTACTATACGGTTATCATTTGTGATTTCTCCGTCTTTCATTGGTACGTTAAAATCTGCACGTACTAATACAACCTTCCCTTTTAACTCTACGTCAGTAACATCTTTTTTTGTCATGATAGATCCCCCTTTTAAGTTTCATTGTTAAAAAAGCGGAGAAGCGATTGTGCTCCTCCGCTTACTACAAAGCTATCTGTTCGTTTGAAGCACATAGAACGTACTTACATAAATGAGTCTATCATATTATTTAGCTTGATTTGCTAAATATTCTAATGTGCGAACTAATTGTGCAGTATATGACATTTCGTTATCGTACCAAGAAGCTACTTTAACTAATTGACGATCTCCTACTGTCATCACACGTGTTTGTGTTGCGTCAAATAATGCACCAAAAGTCATTCCTACTACATCAGATGATACGATCTCATCTTCAGTATAACCGAATGATTCATTTGTAGCATCTTTCATTGCTTGGTTAACTTCTTCAACTGAAACTTCTTTATCTAAGACAACTGTTAATTCAGTTAATGAACCTGTTGTTACTGGAACACGTTGTGCACCGCCGTCTAATTTACCATCAATTTCAGGGATAACTAAACCGATTGCTTTAGCTGCACCTGTTGAGTTAGGAATGATGTTTTCAGCTGCAGCACGTGCACGACGTTTGTCACCTTTTCTATGAGGTGAGTCTTGTGTATTTTGGTCACCAGTATAAGCGTGAATTGTTGTCATTAAACCTTCAACAATACCAAATTTATCATTTAATGTTTGAGCAACTGGTGCTAATGAGTTAGTTGTACAAGATGCACCAGATACAACTGTTTCTGAACCGTCTAATTCTTCATGGTTTACGTTATAAACGATTGTTTTAAGGTCACCTTTACCTGGAGCTGAAATTAATACTTTTTTAGCACCTGCTTCAATGTGTGCTTCTGCTTTTTCTTTATCAGTGAACAAACCAGTACATTCTAGTACTACGTCTACATCTAAATCTTTCCAAGGTAATTTTTTAGGTTCTGGTTCTGATAAGGATTTCACTTCTTTACCATTAACGCGGAAACCACCATCAATAACTTCTACTTCTTCAGTAAAACGACCTTGCATTGTGTCATATTTTAAAAGATGCGCTAACATATCGTCATCAGTTAAGTCGTTTACAGCAACTACCTCGATATCTTCAAATTCTTGAATTCTTCTAAATGCTAAACGTCCAATTCTACCAAATCCGTTGATTGCTACTTTTACTGCCATGCTAATGGCCTCCTTTAAATGATATTTAAAAAGTGAACTCACTTTTTATTTGATGTTATTTTTTATTATTTGCGATAATTTCTGCTGCTGCTTCATCTGTCACTAAAACAGAGTGTTTAGGTGCAAACTGTAAATATGACTTAATCGCATATCCTTTAGATTTTCCACCTGCTACAGCAAAAATATAGGGTTTCGATTGGACATCTTCAAGTTGGATGCCAATCATTTTGACTTTGTGAACAATGTTGCCTTCTTGATTGAAATAATATCCAAAGGCCTCACCTGTTGCTTGATGATGTTGAAGTTTGTCAATGACCTCTGAAGAAGATTGTCTTCTTCTAGCCATTGTCAGCGCATCACCGATACCATGTACAATAAATTGCGATTCTCTAATCTTCTTTAATGTTTGGATTACAGAAGGTTCACTTAACAAATTATTATATGTTTGCTCGCTAACTTGATCCGGAACATATAACGTCGTATATGAACCGTTTGTACGGTGTGCCATAGATGAACAAATCGTATTCGCTTGAAATACAACATTTTCACCTAATCCACCACGAGCAGGGACGAATAATACATTGTAAGGTAACGGCGACATCGCATCACTTACTGATGCCATAGTCGATCCTCCTGTTACCGATACCACGGCTTCCTCAAAAAGTTGCTTTTCTAGAGACTGCCCTGCTATACGACCTAATTCAACTTTAACATTCGAATCTGTATCACTATCTCCCGGAATTACATGCACTTCTTTAATACCATATTGCTCTTTAATCAAACGTGCTAAATGATGATAATCGGAATAACGATTAAAGTAATCATTTAATTGTGATACAACCTCTACGCCATCCGCTGTTAAAGTCATTCCTGTTGACTTCACAAGTATTAACCCTTGCGTCTTTAACAAATCTGTCTCAGAACGTAAAACGCGTTCGGTTACTTTTAGTATGTCGCTTAAGGTACGACGTCCAACAGGTTGTAGTTTTTGAATCGTTGTTAATATTGAATAACGTCGATACATTTTGTCTATCAAGTCAGGCACAATTTTTTGTTGAACTTGAATCATTTTTTTCAAGTGGCAGGCCTCCTTAATAGTGAACAAGATGGTCAACTTAAAGCCAAGGCTAGACATTTAATGTCCCAATCACTTTATAGTTTGTTTCCTGTTTACAATTACATTGTACTACTTTAATGATTGATAAGCAAGTCAAAAACAATCCCAGATAAAATAAACCTGGACACTATTTGACCAACCTATAAATATATTAGAATACAAACGTAACTGAAAGGAATATATTACACATATACACTCATTATTGAAATCATAAACATACTCATAAAATAGTTGATTCTAACTAAAACGTGCTATACAGTGGAACTATTACATAAAAACGAGGTGATACGATGCGTAACAAAGAACCAGAAGTCATTGATCCTGACGATCCACGTTATCGCCATCCAGATGATTTTAATCGTCAACGTAATAATCAGTATGAACATCATCGACCTCAAGGAGGACGCTTTTATTATAAGTCAGTGGGTTGTACGCCTATAGGCTGTTTCCCGGGCTGCCTTTTTTCAATCATCATATCAATTATTCTCACTTTCTTGCTTAATATGCTTTTCTGGTAATAGTAAAATACTTAACCTATATTCTTTTAATGCTTTAAAATACTGTATCAAAAAAGTTGGGACAATGCGTAATTGCCCCAACTTTTTTAGCGTTCAAACATTATTGATTTGATTGGTTAGATTGACCTTGTTGTGATGCGCCTCCACTTTGTTGCGACTGTGATGTTTGAGTAGATTGCGATGACTGTTGTGTTTGTTGTGATTGCTGTATTTGTGGCGAGCGTTGTTGTGTCTGTGGTGATTGTTGCGTTTGTGGTTGTTGTGATGATGCATTTTCTGTAGTGCTAGATTCAGAAGACTGCGGTGCTTGACTTGATGTTCTCTCCTCTGTCTGAGGTGCCTCTCTTGTAGAAGGTTCCTCAGATGATGATTGTTGAGTGCTAGTTTCTTTCGTTGATTGCTTTGTATTATCCTCTTTAGTCTCTTCTTTAGTAGCCGGCTTACTTCTCGGCTGCGCGGATGGTCGCGTTTGTTGCGTTTGAGTCGCATTATTTTGTTGTTGCGTATTATTTTGTGTCTGTGGTTGATTTTGCGTTGAAGATTCTCGTGTTGATTGCGCTTCTTCCATCGACTTTTCTTGCGATCGTTGTTTTGCTTCTATACTTTTTTCTATGCTCTCTTCTTCACGTGAGTCTTTCTGCTTTTTTTCTTTGCTTTCTTTGTCACGTTTAGCCTTTTCCTCTTCAATAGATTGTTCTTTTAGCCGTTCATCACTTCTATTTGATTGATCTACAAATGAAAATATCGCAAAAACTAAGCTTCCAAGTAAGATGAGTATGACGATAATACTTAGACAACCTGTTAATTTTCTCTTTTTACTCGAATTACTATGACGTTCAGTCTCCATACCTTGGTTTGTCCGTTTAGGCGTTGACATGCGCTTCCCTCACTTTATAACAATATAATCTATATTGATACATTATAACAGTATGTGTAAATAAAACTAGTTTTAAATACTTCAAATAGCGTATTATTACAATACCCTTTTTAAAATACTACCAACCACTTTACATAGTGTAACGTGTTTAAATATTTGTGCAAAAGGAATGAACAACTAAAGACATTAAAAGGAGGAAAACAAATGAATCGTATTATTAATATTGTACTTCGTTTTTTTATTTATAGAGGCTTAGGTAAATTAATGAGAAGCTTCTCAAATAGAAACAGCCAAAAAAATACTCAATCACAAAATCAAAATAATCAATAATATAAAAAAGACCTGAATGCTGCATCATTCAGGCCATTACTAAAGGGAGTTCAAATAACCTTCGTTGTATATTATGGGGTATACAGTTAATAAGAGATGTTTTATCTATTTCGAAGGCACTTTTATTATAACGCATTTTGTGAAAAGATAAACATACTTTTATAAGGTCTTCATGACAATTATTTGACTGCTTTTTGTCCAAAAAACGAACGACGAAAGGAGCACGTATTATGACGCATTATTTAATTAGTGGCGGTACTGGTCTTGTAGGAAGTCATATTGTCGACCAACTGCTCAAAGACCCTCAAAATCACATCTATATTTTATCTCGTTCTTCTCATGAATCAGAACATCAACAAGTGTCTTATATCAATTGGGGCGAATCAGGTTGGGAAGCTCAAGTCCCACATATTGATGTAGTGATTAATTTAGCAGGTGCTACATTGAATAAACGTTGGACAGATAAACATAAGCAACTAATGATGACGAGTCGCATTCAATCAACACGCGCACTTTACGATTTGTTTAAAGAGCGCAATGATCAACCTGATGTTTTATTTAATGCAAGTGCAATGGGCTACTACCCACCGTCTAAAAACAATGTTTATACAGAACATGATCGTTTTACACCTCAAGATATCTTATCTGAAATTGTATATCAATGGGAAAATCAAGCTCGTCTCTTTGAGCAATTAGGTACACGTGTAGTCATCGGCCGTTTCAGTCTCATTCTTTCAAGCGAAGGTGGTGCCCTTCCTATGATGAAACTACCTTATCAACTTATGGTAGGTGGACGACTTGGCGATGGCAAACAACCTTACTCTTGGATTCACATCGATGATCTTGTGCAGGCAATACTTTTTCTTATCCAACATCAATCTGCTAATGGCGTCTACAATATGAGTACATCTCATACGCCAAACCAAAATCAATTTGGCAAAATATTAGGTAAGGTTCTTCACAAGCCTCATTATACGTATGTGCCATCATTGATTTTAAAAACCGTATTAGGCGAAATGTCCAAGTTAATATTAAATACACAACATATTGTACCAAAGCGCTTACTGCAAGAAGGATTTACTTTTAAACATTCTGATTTAAAAGAAGCGCTACAACATATTTATAACAAATAAACATAATAAACCTCCTCAATGATTTTAAAAATTATGATATATTTAATTAAAATGAGGAAGTTTACATATGTATAAAAAATTATCCATAGCGACATTCACTTTAAGTTCCATTTTGTTAATGTCTACTCAAGTTACAAAAGCAGAATCTATCACGCCTAATGAGGATTTATATGTTAAAAATCAGCGCGACGTTACTAAAGCGATTGAGCATGTCTCACCTTATAAAGACGTCAAGAATTATCAAAAATATTATAAAATTCAAGACGTTCAAACTGACCATTTAAACTACAAGCACTATACACTCTATCCTAAACACAATAAGCATATCGCTACTGATAGAGAAATTAAGGTACATACTAATCCTGAAGGTCGTGTCACTCTTATCAATGGCGATTTATCTTCACCCGCTATTACACCTTCAAACACAATACAACAATCCAAACAACAAGCACTTGATGCTGCTTTTTCAAGCCTCAATCTTACGGCAAAAGAAGTCAGTAATGGCGAAGATAAAGTAGTCAGAAACAATGAAGTCGTAATTAATGGCCAACAAAAGAAATACGTTTATGATATTGAATTAACATTTATGGCACCTGAAGTCGGTCATTGGCACATTCAAGTGGATGCAGAAACAGGAAAGATTGTAACACAAGAAAACTTAAGTCAAGAAGCCGCGACAACAGGTACGGGCGTTGGTGTAAGAGGAGATAAAAAACAAATTAACATTACTCAAAGTGGTTCAAATTATCAATTAAAAGACGCAACACGTAATGGCGCATTATCTGCTTATCGTTTCAATCCGTCAACTGATCAAGCAAACCTTATCACAGATACTGATACTACATTTAATGCACCTGAGCAAAGACCAGGTGTTGATGCAAACGTGAATGCAGCTAAAGTATATGACTACTTTAAAGATACGTTCAATCGAGATTCCTACGATGGTCAAGGCAGTCCAATCATGTCGGTAACTCACGTTAATACATTTAACGGTACGAACACAACAAATAATGCCGCATGGCTTGGAGATAAAATGATTTATGGCGATGGAGATAATTCCACATATATCAGTTTTGCAGGCGCAGATGATATTATCGCGCATGAATTAACGCATGGCCTTACACAAGAAACAGCTCAACTTGGCTATTCAGGACAAACAGGTGCTCTGAATGAAAGTTTTTCAGATGTGTTTGCCTATTTTATGGACAACGAAGACGATACCATTGGTGAAGATGTATTTAAGTATCGTTCTACACAAAAAGCACTTCGTAGTATGAAAGACCCAACTTTATTTAAACAACCTGCTCATATGGACAACTATGTGAATACATCAAAAGATTCAGGAGGTATTCATACTAATTCAGGTATTCCAAATAAAGCAGCTTATTTAGTAACACAACAACTTGGACAAGACCAAGCAGAGCAAATATACTATCGTGCATTAACAGAATACTTACCATCAAATGCTCAATTTACAGACGCTAAACGTGCTTTAGAACAATCAGCGCTTGATTTATATGGGGAAAAAGAAAAAAATACTATTACAGAAGCTTGGTCACAAGTAGGTGTAAAATAATCACATAAAAGAAAGAGTTTGGGACACACATGACCTCCCAAACTCTTTTTAGTTAGATTTTGATGCGTTATAAAAAGAACAACATATACACAGCGAAGATTAATGCTAAAACACCAATTGTATAATTTAGTACTATTTTGAATTTCGTTAGATTTGTCATATTAATCACCTCATTTTATCCGAGAAGGAGTTGATTACATCCTCAACTATAGTTTAATGATTGAAGTAAGTCTTGCAATCGTTAGCAGTCATTTCGACAGGTTCTGCAATTCTTGCTTCTATTTTTTTAACCACTTTCTTATGATGACCACTGTCACTAAAATATCAGTAATGATATTAAGTATCGTTAATATCTTCGTTTGTTTGTCCATATATCCCCTTTCTAAGTCACGTTGACTGAGTAAAATAACCCCCTCGAGAGGAATCGAACCTCTATTATAAGAACCGGAATCTCATGTGTTATCCATTACACTACGAGGGGTAAATAGTATTAAAAACCAATAACTATTCTACCGTGTATCATGTTAAGGGTCAAATTTAACTGGAAGTAACACTTTATTTTTGACCATTTTTGACTTTTGAGTTAAAATATATCTATACAAAAAGTATTAGGAGGTAAACTGAATGAATTTAATTCCTACAGTTATTGAAACTACAAATCGCGGTGAACGCGCATATGATATTTATTCACGTTTATTAAAAGATCGTATTATTATGTTAGGTTCTGCAATTGATGATAATGTAGCAAACTCAATTGTTTCTCAACTTTTATTCTTACAAGCTCAAGATTCTGAAAAAGATATTTATTTATATATCAACTCACCTGGTGGTAGCGTAACAGCTGGTTTTGCTATTTATGATACTATCCAACACATCAAACCAGATGTTCAAACAATTTGTATCGGTATGGCAGCATCAATGGGCTCATTCTTATTAGCTGCTGGTACAAAAGGTAAACGTTTTGCATTACCAAATGCAGAAGTTATGATCCACCAACCACTTGGCGGTGCACAAGGTCAAGCGACTGAAATTGAAATCGCAGCAAATCACATCTTAAGAACACGTTCAAAATTAAATAAAATCTTATCTGAACGTACAGGTCAACCAATTGAAAAAATCGAAAAAGACACAGATCGCGATAACTTCTTAACAGCTGATGAAGCAAAAGAGTATGGTCTTATCGATGAAGTAATGCAACCTGAAAATTTACAATAATTATCAAAGTGAGGGATAGGCTCGGCCTACCCCTCTTTTTTATAACTCAATTTGTTCGCCATTTCTAATCTTTGTCGCAATTTCATTCAATTTTCTAAGGCGATGATTAATGCCCGATTTCGATATTGCTCCAGTGCTTACCATTTCTCCTAATTCTTTAAGCGATACATCTTGATGTTCAACTCTAAGTTTAGCGACTTCTCTTAAACGATCCGGTAGATTATCCAAACCAATTTCCTCATCAATTAATTGGATACTTTCAACTTGTTTCATCGCAGCACTAACGGTTTTATTTAAATTAGCCGTTTCACAATTAACAAGACGATTAACAGAGTTGCGCATATCTCTAACAATACGCACATCTTCAAATTTTAATAGTGCTTGATAACCACCAATTAAACTTAAGAACTCTGCAATGCGTTCTGCCTCTTTTAAATACGTAATCCAGCCTTTTTTCCGTTCTAAATTTTTAGCATTTAATCCATAACTGTTCATTAATTCCGTTAGCCCTGCTGAATGACTTTCATATAATGAAAAAATTTCTAAATGGTAAGATGACGTTTCTGGATTATTGACAGAACCACCCGCTAAAAAAGCGCCTCTCAAATAACTTCTTCTCATTTCATCATCTTTAACCATTGACCCATCAATATCATGCGTAAACATACCCTCTTTTAAAATACCTACTTCATCTAAAATTTCTTTAGCTTTCGTTTTAATACGACAGATGTAGATATTATTTTTCTTTAACTTCATCTTCTTACGCACGAGTATTTCAACTTCAACCAAAAAGACACGTTTGATTAAGGAATAAATACGACGAGCTGTCGTAGCATTTTCCGTTTGAATGTTGATGACAAATTGTTGATTTGATAAACTGAGCGCTCCATTCATTCGAATTAATGCACTGAGCTCTGCTTTAGCATTGTCATTATCCGTCTCTATCCTTGTCAATTCGTTTTTCATATCTGATGCAAAGCTCATGATTAATCGTTTCCTTTCTATAGCTTATATACTTAATCTTTCTTTTTCTCATTTTTAGGGGTAAACTGAATCGTACTGACTTCTTGTAATGCAATTTCATAAATCATCTTTGCCAATACTTCTGTATGGTGACGTACATAATAATCCTTTGAGACGAGCGCCAAGTTATCCCCCGTAATGACCTTCACGCCCTCTTCTTGTAATTCTTTTTCATTACAATCGACCGGTTTAGCCCCTTCTGAGCGATAACGGTCCAATATTTCTTGATCAAAATCGATTTGATTCGCAATGACAAAATCTAAAACTTTTGCGCCTAATTGACGGTGAATCGCTTGAACATGATCAGTAACGGTATAGTCATCGGTTTCACCTGGTTGCGTCATAATATTAGCAACGTATAACTTTTTCGCATCACTTTTTACAAGTGCTGATGCAATACCATGAACGCAGAGGTTCGATATCACACTTGTATAAAGCGAGCCTGGACCTAACACAATTAAATCCGCTTCAAGCAAGGCTTCAATCGCCTCATCCATCGGTTGTGCATCTGACGGTTCTAAGAAAACACGTTGAATCTTTTTATGTTTCATCGGAATATTCGATTCACCTGACACAATTTCCCCGTCTTCCATTTCTGCATTTAAAGACACACTCGAAATAGTAGAAGGTATAACGCGTCCTTTAATATTTAAAATTTTGCTGAGTTCTTTAATGGCATGTCCAAAGTCTTGCGTAATATTGGTCATTGCCGCAATGAGTAAGTTTCCAAGTGAGTGACCACTAATTTTATTTGCTTCAAAACGATACTGAAATAATGATTCTAAAGTGGGTTCGATATCACTTAATGCCGCTAAAACATTACGAACATCACCTGGGGCAGGGATATCCATTTCATCTCTTATTTTACCTGTACTTCCACCATCATCAGCTACTGTTACAATAGCGGTAATATCAATAGGGTACTGTTTTAACCCTCTCGCTAAAACAGAGAGCCCTGTGCCACCGCCTATCAATACTATTTTCAGTTGTTTCATTTACCTTCGCCACTTTCAATATGCGCATCACGATGATGAACATAAATATTATAATCATATGTTTGTTTCAACTCTTCCGCCAAACGTTGTGCTAATGCGACTGAACGATGTTGACCTCCTGTACAACCAATAGCAATGACAAGTTGTGCTTTGCCTTCTTTTTTGTAACCAGGAATCATAAATAATAATAAATCTAGTAACTTTTCATAAAATGTGTTTGTTTCTTTCCACTTCATAACATAGTTATAAACACTTTCATCCATACCAGTAAGCGGTCTTAATGACTCTACATAATATGGATTGGGTAAAAATCGAACATCAAAAACTAAATCCGCATCAATTTGAATACCGTGTTTAAATCCAAAACTTGATACATTAATCGTGAAAGTAGACTTATTTGTCTTATTAAAGAAAGTGTCTACACGTTTGCGTAATGCTTTTGGAGATAATTGTGTTGTATCAAGAGTATAATTAGCTAAACTTCGAATATCTGATAATAATTTACGTTCTTCATTAATCGCTTCCACTAAAGTTAAATTAGATTGATCTTGTAAAGGGTGTTTCCGTCTTGTTTCTTTATATCGTGAAATGAGTTTGTTTGTCTTAGCATCTACAAATAACACATCGACAATGACATCTTTTCGGCTTTGTACTTTATCTATTTCTCTCACTAAATATTGAAAAAATTCTCTTCCTCTTAAGTCGATCCCTAATGCTACCTTTTGCATTGAAGGGTTACCTTGTTCCATTAATTCAACAAATTTTGATAATAAAATAGGTGGTAAATTATCGACACAGAAATAACCTAAGTCTTCTAAATTTTGAATAACTAATGATTTTCCTGCACCTGATAAGCCTGTCACAATTAATAATTCACTTTTTACAATTTCCTTTTTTTCTTCTTGTTGCATCTCCATCACCCTCCAATATAGTCATTTTTAGTGTAGCTTAAATCCGTCCAAAGTAGTAGCTTTTCTTTTATTTTTTATGTATCGAGGTTGGGACAAAATCCTGCTTTTGGGACACCGTTAATCGGTTTTCCAGAGCATTAATACTTTATGTCTCAGCCCTTATCTTCGTATGTATTTAAAAAGAGACCATCATAGAAAGAGGTCAGGACAATTCGTATGCTTCATTGCCCTAACCTCATCTTAAAGTCTGGAGAGGGACGGAAATCTATTTGACTTCAGAGTCCCACAATTATTCTGCTTGATCTTTTAAACGTTCGATATATTCTTGCACACTTTGTGCTGCAATACTACCGTCACTTGTAGCAGTTACAATTTGACGTAATCCTTTTTCACGTACGTCTCCTGCAACATAAATACCTTCTACTGCAGTACTCATATCTGGATTACCCACAATATATCCTGCTTCATTTGTAATGCCTAAGTCTTTAAACGGCGCAGTTAAAGGTTGCATACCAATGTACACAAATAATCCATCTGCTTCAACAGTTTGTTCTGAGCCATCTTCTGTAGATACAAGTGTTAAAGAACCTACCTTACCATCTTTTTCATTAACTGATTTTAAAGTATGATTCCAAATAAAGTCGATTTTATCGTTTTTAAACGCACGTTCTTGAAGAATTTTTTGCGCACGTAATGTGTCACGACGGTGTACAATCGTCACTTTATCCGCAAATTTAGTTAAAAATGTACCTTCTTCGACAGCTGAATCGCCGCCACCGATGACATAGACATTTTTATTTTTGAAAAATGCCCCATCACATACGGCACAATAACTTACACCGCGGCCACCTAGTTCTTCTTCACCAGGCGCACCGATTTTTTTGTATTCCGCACCAGTTGCGATGATAACTGCTGATGCTTCAACTTGGCTTGAGCCTAAATCAATTACTTTATAGTCGCCTTTATCTTCAATGCCTTTGATGTCACCATATTTATACTCAGCACCAAACTTTTTAGCATGATCGAACATTTTATTAGATAAGTCTGGCCCTGAAATCATTTCAAAACCAGGAAAGTTTTCAACCTCTTCAGTATTCGCCATTTGTCCACCTGGCATACCACGTTCAATCATTACTGTATTTAAATTAGCTCGAGAAGCGTATACAGAAGCTGTCATTCCAGCAGGTCCTGCACCGATAATCGCAACATCATATCTTACATTTTCTGACATGATTCGTTCCTCCTCTTAATATCATTATTCGCATTTTATATCATTTCTATAGGATGCGCAAACTCATATGCTCAAAAGCACATTAAGCGCATCATCAAATTGTTCTTTTGTAATATCAAACATTTCCATCACACTTTGTGGCGTCATTTCAGGTGCTGTAGGTTTAAAGTATAAATAAACTACACTCGCCACATATTGACGTACTTTGTCTGTGTCTACATTATTTTGCAATAAATTCTCTGCATGGTCAATCCAACTTAAGAATAAAGCTGTTTCATGTTCAGTAGCTTGATTTTGATACAGTTCAAGCATACCACGATGAATAAAATGTAATTTCGTCAATTGTAAATCTTGAATGAGATATGACAAGTATAACTTCTCATAATCGCCCATTTCTTCTAAAACTTGCCATACCTTTTTAGTCATCAATACTTCTTTGCCATTCATTTGATTTAATAAGAAAATACCATAAAGCCGTTCATGTTGATCGTCACTTACCAATAATGGTTGAATATGACGATCAAAGTAATCCATACTTTCTTCAATAACCCATGGTGGTTGCCCAGGATTTACTTTAGCAACATCTAGTAACTGTTGCCAAAAATATTCACTGTCTTTTTCATTTCCAAGGTAATAATAATTGAAAGATAAAGCATGGAAGAGTTGAAAGGTATGGAATTTTCCCTTTCGATATAAGGGGACCAATAATTGTTGAGAAGCACTATACTGTTTAAGATAGCTTAAGACAATACCCAGTTTAAAAGATTCGTCATCATTAATCGGAATGACTTTATTTAACATTTGAACATAGTGATCAAACAAGTAGGTCTCATTCATATTGTACAACAATAACGTATAATGACAAAGGGCATGGACATCAGTTGGATCCTCTTTTAACAATCGTTCGAACATTGCTTTTGCGCGTTCATTTTCGTTTAAATATAAATAACACATCGCAAGCAAATTACGTACAACGCGATGATCTTGGATGTCCTCATCTTGTCTCAAGATATATTCTCGTGCATCTAATAAGCGTCCTTGACCAAACAAATATTGGAAAATGATTTGAACAATAAATAATTGACTTTCAACCTCTAACTGATGCTCACCATTAAATGAAACTTCAAACATTTCTTCCAGTTTCGAACGATATGTCTCATCTTGTGTCAGATGCGCATAATTCACGCCAAAGAGATACGCTTTATTGGGTTCGTTACAAGCAATGTTTAACTCGCTCAAATCATAATAAGACGCTTCTAAATGATTGCCTTTGCTGATTTCTTCAAAATATAAGGCTTCTGCTTTATTAAATGCGCCTAATTGGCGATAACATGTCGCTAATTGCTGTTTCGCTTCAAAATAATCAGGTGACAATGCCAACACTTTTTCAAAATAACGTTGCGCTTTGACATAGTCTTGTTGTTTCATTTTCTGTTGTGCCAAACGTTCGTATACCGACACGTCTGAGTCTAGTTGTATTAAGTTATTATTCTGCGTCATCATTGTCACCTCTTTCTATTTTTATTTTCATAAATTTGAATTGGATTACCATAGGCAACTGCACCATCTGGAATGTCTTTCGATACAACACTTCCAGCCCCTATTTTAACATGTTGACCAATTTTAACACCAGGTAGGATGGTTACATTAGCGCCTATCATCGTGTGATCCCCAATAATCACCTTGCCAGTTCGAAACGCTTCATTTAAATATTCGTGTGTTAATATTGTCGTTTGATAACCGATAATGACATCGTTACCAATGATAATATTTTCGGGATATAGTAAATCAGGGACTACTTTATATGCAAAAGCCGACTTTGCTCCGATTGTCATATTTAATAAACGACGATACATCCATCGTTTTATACTCACAAATGGCACAAATCGTGCTATTTCAATAATGATTGTATTTTTTAATATTTTAGTAAATCTAACATAACGGTACATCGTCCATAAGGTGTTACTTTTTTGAGCAGGGAAAGTAGTTAATCGACGTTTCATTTTCGTTTACCCTTCTGAGATGTTGGCCACGGAAGGACATTGGCCGATTGATACTGTGGAATACCAGATTTTGTTCTACGCCAAACTATCATCGCGATACCAACGAGCACAAGTACAATAGAAACTAATTGGGCCACACGTATCGTGTCCGTTAACATCAAACTATCTGTTCTTAATCCCTCGACGAAAAAGCGTCCTATAGAGTACCAAATTAAATACATAAAGAATGTTTCACCTACGTGTAGGTGTTTACGGAGCGTGATTAAAATAATAAATCCTAATACATCCCATAGTGATTCATATAAAAATGTCGGATGATAGTAAACACCATTGATATACATATTATTAATAATCCAATCAGGTAAATGTAAATTCTCTAAAAACGAACGAGAAACTGGGCCACCATGCGCTTCATGGTTCATAAAATTACCCCAGCGGCCAATACCTTGAGCTAAAATAATACTAGGTGCCACAATATCACCTAATTGAAATGGATTCCAGTTTTTGCGATATGCATAATAAATTCCCATAGCAAATGCGCCAATTAAACCACCATGTATCGCAATGCCGCCTAACCATATCATCGGCATTTCAATAAGGTTTTGTAAATAGTAATCTAAATTAAATAACACGAAATATATCCGTGCGGTAATAACGGCTACAATCACACAAACAATCAACATATTAATTAAATCGTCTTCTTTAAAGCCGACACGTTGTGCACTTTTTTGGGCGATACCATACCCAATTAAAATCGCTGCAGCAATAATAATGCCATACCATCGAATTTCTAATGGTCCGATCGAAAAGGCGATGGGATCAATATATCCTAAGTTCATCTTGATGCTCCTTTTCCATTTTTCATAATTTCTGCATTAAGGCGTTCATTAAACTCCTCAGCTGTATTAATGCCCATAATATTTAAACGATAATTCATTGCAGCCACCTCAATAATAACGGCTACATTACGTCCAGGTCTTACAGGAATTGTCTTTTTCGTAATTTCAGTATCTAATATTTTTAGCGTTTCTTGATTTAGTCCTACGCGGTCATATAATTTATCTTCTTGCCATGTTTCTAAATTAATATTAAGACGAATACGTTTTTGCGTTAAAATCGAGCCCGCACCAAATAAAGTCATCACATTAATAATGCCTAAACCTCGAATTTCAAGTAAATGTTCGATAATTTTAGGCGGTTTGCCAATCAGCTCATCTTTTGTAATTTCTTTAATTTCAACGTTGTCATCTGCGACTAAACGATGACCTCTTTTAACTAATTCTAACGCTGTTTCACTTTTTCCTATGCCTGAATCTCCAGTAATTAAAACACCGACACCATACACATCCACTAATACACCATGTAAAGATGTCGATTTTGCCAATTCATGTTCTAAGTAGGTCGTGAGTCTTCCCATCACACGTGTTGTTGCTTCTTTAACATAAATCAGCGGCGTATCGGAATCCTTCGAAGCACGTAATAACTCATCTGGTGCTTCATGACCTCTTGTAATAATAATAGCTGGCGTATCTGGACGACATAACTTACGCATACGTCCCTTACGTTCTTCATCTGGCAACAAATTATAAAATGAGAGTTCAGTCGTCCCTAATAACTGAATACGATCAGAAGCATAATGCGAAAAATATCCCGCCATTTCTAAACCTGGTCTTGAGATATCTGTATTATGTATGGGGCGATCGAGACCCGCTTCACCAGATATGACTTCTAAATCAAAGCGTGCCACTAAATCTTTCGTCGTTAACATAGTCCCACCTCAATATAATATGATAATCAAATTAAGCATACCATGCACTCAATGACTTATATTACCATTTCACTTTATTTTATGTCCTACATTATACATGAAAATAAGTGAATGTAAGCTAAAAAAGGTTAAAACGTCACAGAACTAAACCAGAACACACCACTCATCAACAAGCACTCAATATTTAAGTATGACATCTTTGATTATCCTGTTAACAATATAAAAAAAGTGAGACACATCTGACGTGCCTCACGCTTTTCTACACTTAATATATTAACGTTTTGAATCAAACTGTTTCTTTAAAGATTCTAAGATGTCTTCAAGTGATTGTTCTGTTTGACGTTGTGTTTGATCAGTTGAATTAAATCCCTTACGTAACGTATCAGAAAACTCTCGAAAAACATCATATACGCTTTCTTCCAATGATGTTTGTTTAGATTGACGCTCATTATTTTCTTTTGCTGTTGTGTTTTGAGTTTGTGATGTGTTGTGTTGATTGTCATGTTTAGTTGTTTCGTCTGAAGTAGGTTCCATCGCTTCTAATAATGTAATGGCTTCGTCTACAGAAATATGCCCTGCTTGTAGTAATTCTAATACTTTAACTTTACCTTGATTCATTTCATAGCCTCCGTTCTTTGTTGATCACGTTCTAGTATTGATTTTAAATATTGACCTGTATAAGATGCTTCGTTATTGGCAATTGCTTCTGGTGTACCTGTTGCGATAATCGTACCACCACCATCGCCACCTTCAGGACCGAGGTCAATCAGATGATCGGCAGTTTTAATCACATCTAAATTATGCTCAATAACAACAACAGTATCACCATTGTCTACTAACTTATTAATTACTTTTAGTAACCGTTTGATATCATCCACATGTAATCCAGTTGTTGGTTCATCTAAGATATACAAGGAGCGTCCTGTTGAACGTTTGTGTAACTCTGAGGCCAGTTTCACACGTTGCGCTTCCCCACCTGACAATGTTGTGGCAGGTTGACCTAATGTAATATAGCCAAGTCCAACATCCACTAACGTTTGTAGTTTCCGTTTGATTTTAGGAATATTTTCAAAGAAATGAAAGGCATCTTCAACCGTCATTTCTAAAATATCAGCTATATTTTTACCTTTATAAGTGACTTCTAACGTTTCGCGATTATAACGTTTACCATCACATACTTCACATGGTACATACACATCAGGTAAAAAGTGCATTTCTATTTTGATGATACCGTCACCTTTACAAGCCTCACAACGACCGCCTTTAACATTGAAACTAAAACGTCCTTTTTGATACCCTCTGACTTTCGCTTCATTTGTAGAAGCAAATACATCACGAATATCATCAAAAACGCCTGTATATGTGGCCGGGTTAGAACGAGGTGTTCGACCAATCGGAGACTGATCGATATCAATAATTTTATCAACTTCTTCTATGCCATCGATACGCTCATGCGCGCCTGGTTTCACTTTCGCATGGTTAATTTCTTTAGCTAACGTTTTATATAGCACTTCATTAACCAACGAACTTTTGCCTGAACCTGAAACACCTGTGACAACATTAAGCAATGATAACGGAATATCTACATCCACGTTTTTTAAATTATTACTTTTCGCTCCTTTAATAGAAAGCTTACGATCTGTTACCTCTCGGCGATGCTCAGGAATTTCTATAAATTTTTGACCACTTAAGTACTGACCTGTGAGTGATTTTTTCTTGCGCATCACTTGTTTTGGTGTACCGCTTGCTACAACTTCACCACCGTGATCGCCAGCACCTGGACCCACATCTACTAAATAATCTGCTGCAAGCATTGTATCTTCGTCATGTTCAACTACAATCAATGTATTTCCTAAGTCGCGCATTTCTTTCAAAGTATTGATTAAACGATCATTGTCACGTTGATGCAACCCTATTGAAGGTTCATCAAGTACATACAGTACCCCTGTGAGTCGAGAACCAATTTGGGTAGCTAATCGTATACGTTGCGCTTCCCCTCCTGATAATGTTCCAGAAGATCGATTAAGCGTAAGGTATTCTAAGCCCACATTGTTTAAGAACGATAATCTTTCTATAATTTCTCGTAAGATTAAACGTGCAATTTGAAGATCTTGATCAGATAATTGTAAGTTTTGATAGTATGCTAATGCTTCATGAATTGATTTTTCAACAACATCACCAATATTTTGATCTCCAATATACACTGATAAAGCTTCTCGGCTTAAACGTTTACCGTGACATGTTTCACAAGGTTGTTCTACCATATATTTCTGCATCATTTCACGCACGTACTCTGAAGGCGATTCATGATATCGACGTTCGATATTTGGAATGACACCTTCGAACGGCATCGTACGTGTACGATTTTGACCATTACGTGCTTTAAACTTAAATTTAATCTCTTTGTCCCCAGAACCATATAAAATAATATTTTTCTGACGATCTGTTAACTTTTTAAATGGTTTATCCATATTAATTTTATATACTTCACATACACGACTGAGTAGTGTTGGATAAAAATCAGAACTAGTCGGTTCCCAAGGGACGATAGCACCTTCATTTAAACTTTTATTTGGATCCGGAATCACTAATTCTAAATCTGCTGTTAACTTTTGACCTAGCCCATCACATGTTGGACAAGCACCAAATGGACTATTAAAACTAAACATTCTCGGTTCTAATTCACCGATAGAAAAACCACATATTGGACATGCGTGTTTCTCTGAAAATTCAAGCGGTTCCCCATCAATCACATCTACTAATAGATGACCGTCAGATAACTCAAGTACCGTTTCAATAGAATCTGCTAGTCGTGATTCTATACCTGGTTTTACTACAAGACGGTCCACAACCACCTCAATAGTATGGTTCTTATTTTTGTCTAATTCTGGTACGGCTGTAACATCCATAATCTCGCCATCAACGCGCACACGAACATAGCCTTTTTTACTAATATCATCTAATAACTTTTCATGTGTTCCTTTTCGATGTTTAACAACAGGTGCCAACAATTGAATTTTTGTACGTTCTTCTAATTGTAGTATTTGATCAGACATTTGTTGCACGGTTTGAGATTGGATTTCGATACCATGGTTAGGACAATACGGTTGTCCAATACGTGCATAAAGTAAACGAATATAATCGTATATTTCCGTTACAGTCGCAACGGTTGAGCGAGGGTTTTTGCTTGTCGTTTTCTGATCAATTGAAATGGCTGGTGAAAGACCTTCTATCGTATCTACATCTGGCTTATCCATTTGCCCTAAAAATTGGCGAGCGTAGGCACTGAGGGATTCTACATATCGACGTTGACCTTCAGCATAAATCGTGTCAAACGCTAAAGATGATTTTCCAGAACCAGACAAACCAGTCATCACGATTACCTTGTTTTTCGGTAATTCGATATCTACATTTTTTAAATTATGGGCACGTGCCCCTTTAATGACAATTGATGGTTCTTTCATGTAATTCACCCTTCTGATTTTAGTTCAAATAATAAATCTCTTAATTCTGTCGCTTTTTCGAAATCTAATGCTTTTGCTGCCTCTTTCATTTCTTTTTCGATGTTTTCTATTGTTTTTTCGCGTTCTTTTTTAGTCATTTTTTGAGGTACTTCTTTACGCTCATCTTCATTTGTTTCATCAGTTTCAACTGTCGCACTAATCACATCATGTATTTGTTTTTTGATGGTAGTTGGCGTAATACCGTGCTCTTCATTATATGTCATTTGAATTTCTCGACGTCGTTCAGTCTCATCAATCGCATATTGCATGGAGTCAGTGATCTTATCGGCATACATAATCACTTCCCCTTTATCATTACGCGCAGCACGACCAATTGTTTGAATTAATGACCGTTCAGAACGTAAGAATCCTTCTTTATCGGCATCTAAAATGACGACAAGGGAGACTTCCGGGATGTCTAACCCTTCTCTTAATAAGTTAATACCGATTAATACATCAAACGTTCCCATACGTAAATCACGTATAATTTCAATACGTTCTAACGTTTTGATCTCAGAATGTAAATAATTTACTTTAACACCTGCTTCTTTTAAGTAGGTTGTTAAATCTTCACTCATTTTTTTCGTTAATGTTGTAATGAGTACACGTTCATTTTTGGCAACACGTTCTTGAATTTCACTTAATAAATCATCAATTTGATTTTTCGTAGGACGTACATCAATTTTTGGATCTAGCAATCCAGTTGGACGAATGATTTGTTCGACCATTTCATCCGTATGTTCTAATTCATATGGTCCTGGTGTTGCTGAAACATATACAAGTTGGTTTGCCTTTTCTTCAAATTCTTCAAATTTTAGAGGGCGGTTATCTAATGCACTTGGCAAACGAAAACCGTGCTCCACAAGTACATTTTTTCGCGCTTGGTCTCCATTATACATACCACGAATTTGCGGTAACGTAACATGGGACTCATCAATCATAATGAGCCAATCATCCCCAAAATAGTCAAGAAGCGTATAGGGTGTCGAACCAAGTGGACGTAGCGTTAAATGAACAGAGTAGTTCTCTATACCAGAACAGAATCCCATTTCTCTCATCATTTCAAGGTCATAGTTTGTACGTTGCTCTAAACGTTGTGCTTCTAGTAATTTATTTTCGCTTTTTAATTTTTCAAGTTGTGTTTCTAATTCTTTCTCAATACGTTGAATTGCTACTTTCATTTTTTCTTCACGGGTAACGAAGTGAGAAGCTGGGAATAAAGCGAAATGCTCACGTTCACGAATGACTTCACCTGTTAAATAATTAATTTCGCTCACTCGATCAATTTCATCACCGAAAAATTCAACGCGAATACATAATTCTTCACGAGAAGCTGGGAAAATCTCAACCACATCTCCACGGACACGGAAAGTTCCGCGACTAAAGTCAATATCATTTCTTGTGTATTGGATATCCACTAGTTTGCGCAGTAACTCACTGCGATCCATTTCCATACCTACACGAATACTAACAACTAAGTCTTTATATTCTTCTGGGTTACCTAAACCATAGATACAGCTGACACTCGCGATAATAATGACATCATCTCTTTCAAAAAGCGCACTTGTCGCTGAATGCCGAAGTTGATCAATTTCATCGTTAATTGAAGCATCTTTTTCAATGAATGTATCCGTCGATGGTACATAAGCTTCCGGTTGGTAATAATCGTAGTAACTCACAAAATACTCGACTCTATTTTCGGGAAAGAACTCTTTAAACTCACTATACAGTTGGCCAGCGAGTGTTTTATTATGTGCGATAATTAATGTAGGTTTGCCAACTTCTTTAATGACGTTACTCATTGTAAAAGTTTTACCAGTCCCCGTTGCACCTAATAACGTTTGATGGCGTTTGCCTTGCTTAACGCCTTCTGCTAATTCTGCTATTGCCTTAGGTTGGTCCCCTTGAGGATCAAATTTTGAATTTATTTTAAATGGGTGGTGTTCCATTGTGTTCGCCCCCTAATAACAGTAATATCTCTATTTTAACAAATTTACATTAGAACAAACAAACATCTGTTCGTTTTTAAACATATTAAAAAGCGAGAATAGTGGGTGATTCATCTTTTTGAAACGCCCTTATTCTCACCTCATTATCTTAAATTCTCATCTTTATGCATTTTTAACTGATCGACTATGATGTATCCAGCTAGGATCGATACTACGTCTAAAAAGATAATCCACTCATCGTGGAAAAAGCCTTTGTATACAGAAACGCCAATTAAAACAAGTGCAACCAGTGTGCCAATCCATTTATTACGAGTCACAACACTGAATACAATGACTAATATACACGGAAAAAAGGAAGCTGAAACATACCAGATTAAAGACATCCTATCACGTCTCTCTATTATTTAATATGCGCATCGTTGTTTCTTTTAATTCTGTCCGTGGAATAAAACGTTCTGTTAACATTTCTGGAATGATGTTATCGATAAAGTCTTGCACTGAATACAAATGATCAAATTGCATAATCGTTTCTAAACTCATTTCATAAATTTCAAAAAATAAAGGTTCTGGATTACGTTTTTGAATTTCACCGAACGTTTCATATAATAAATCAATTTTATCGGCTACCGATAGAATTTGTCCTTCTAACGAATCATCTTTACCTTCTTGCAAACGACGTCGATAGATTTCTTGATATTCTTCAGGGATATCTTCACTAATGAAGGTTTCAACCATTTCTTCTTCTACTTGAGAAAATAGCTTTTTAATTTCGCTACTCGCATATTTTACTGGTGTTTTAATATCACCTGTAAAGATTTCCGCAAAATCGTGGTTTAGCGCTTTTTCGTATAAACTCTTCCAATTCACAGTTTTCCCATGATGCTCTTCTACTGTTCCTAAATATTGAGCAATTTTAGTGACTTTAAATGAATGTGCTGCAACGTTATGCTCAAAATATTTAAATTTACCAGGCAATCTGATTAATTTTTCTAAATCGGATAATCTTTTAAAATATTGATGAACACCCATTATGAAGCCTCCTTTAACCCTTTTATTAATTATTGATTAATATAACATATTCCGCTTTAATGGTTCATGCTTTAAACGAAATTTAGCAAAAGCTTCACAATTCAGCACCACATTTATTCCCGAATTATTCAATTAAATTCATTTCGCGCTATTTTTTATAAATTGATATGATTTAAACACGATGTCACTAAAGTCGTTTAAACAATCGAGTAGGAGAATAACCATTATTTGGTTATTCGTCCTCTCACACCACCGTGCGTACGGTTCCGTACACGGCGGTTCAATATCTTGCGTAAGCCAGCTCTGCGAGGTGGACTAAAGGTATTAGTCCCCACTCGTAGAGTTGTTTTGTTGTAAGCGCACGATGGACTTCTTTTACACTTGAGAGTCGCCAATACTTCTTACGTGATTGTGAAACTCTCATTGCGCTATCATGGTCAAGTCCATATTTACGTAACATTTTGTATTTTGTTTTCGTTTTCTTCCATCTTTTAAGAATCAGTTGTCTAATACGACGGTTTAGCCATGATTGTACTTTTGTTAAAAAGCCTTTAATAAACCCTCTACCAAAATAATTTATCCACCCTCGAGTCACTTGATTGATTTCTGTTATAATCTGTCTGAAGGTACCTGGTCTATTTCGTTTCGTTAGGCGTCTTAAGGAGCGTTTTAAACTTCTTTTTGCTTCCATAGTCGGTCTGAAACGATAAATGCCATTTACTTTGGTCATTAGACAACTCAAGAACTTTAAACGTGTGACTGCACCTACCTTGCTCTTTTCCTTATTTACAATAAGTTTAAGATCCTTTTCGATGAATTTTGTCACACTCTCCATAACACGTTGGCCTGCTCGTTTTGAACGCACAAAGATGACGAAGTCATCAGCGTAGCGAATAAAACGATGTCCACGTTTTTCCAGTTCTTTATCTAATTCATGCAGATAGATGTTACATAATAGCGGCGATATAACGCCACCTTGCGGTGCACCGATTTCTTTATTCTTGTAGTTACCATTGAGGTCAATGGCACCAACTTGTAGACTTCTACGAATGAACTTAGAAATAGTTTTATCCTGGATATGACGCTCAAATAGATACATTAACTTGTCATGATTTAACATATCAAAACATTGTTTTAAGTCGCAGTCGACTGCGACTGAATAACCTTCTTCATAGTATAATGCACATTGCTTCAATGCAGTACCTGTACTACGATTTGGTCTGAAACCATGACTGTGATTTGAAAATGTACGGTCAATTTTAGGTTCAATGACTTGTTTAATGGCTTGTTGGATAACTCTATCTCTTGCGACAGGAATACCCAACACTCGTTTTTTCCCATTTGATTTTGGGATTTCAACTTTCCTTACTGCTTGTGGTTTGTATGTACCATCAAGCAGTTTCTTTCGAATTTGAGGAAAGTACTGCGAGAAGTGCCTATTCAAGTCACTAACACTCATACCATCAATTCCAGGTGCACCTTTGTTCTTTCTCACTTTCTTAATTGCTTTTTCAATGTTGTTTGGTCTTACAACAAGTTCCATCAAAGATGGAGACTCACGATACATTTCTTTCATTTCACCTAAGATTTACTGTACACACTTATATATCCTTTTTTCGTTCCACTACTTATCTTTCTATAAGTTGCCGGTATAAACCGTTTTCTGCACACCGTAAATCTATAACCTCCATTCTTTACTTTGTATTTAATATTGTTCAGTCCTTCGATATGTTTATACCTACTATGACTTCTGCTGATTTCTCATAATTCGTTGTTACTACGATTCTACGAATCGCTTATGAGACCTCCCCGGGTAAGGTGTAACCTCTTTCCACTCATGTCACCACATCATTTACTATATAGAACTCGGGTAGTATAGGACTTTATCTTGTATAGCAGATTCATCCATTCTACATAGCCTTAGTATGATGTTTCTGTTCGTCAGTGCGAGTGTTTGCGTCCGACTTCCTTCAGATTCCACTTCGCAGTGGACACCCTTGTCCTTCGCTAACAGTTCCTACTACCAAGCCTGTAACGGACTTTCACCGTCAAGATGTTACCCATGCCGGGCGCACTACAAAAAACAGTTAGTGTTGAGACACTAACTGTTTCTATCTTTATGACATTTGACTTCTTAAATATGCTTCAATAAATCCATCTATTTCTCCATCCATCACTGCATTCACATTACCTGTTTCTTCATTAGTGCGATGGTCTTTTACCATGGAATAAGGGTGGAAAACGTATGAACGAATTTGACTACCCCATCCAATGTCTTTTTGTTCTCCGCGAATTTCTGCTAATTCTTGTTCTTTTTGTTCGAGTTCAAGTTGATATAATTTTGCCTTTAACATTTTCATAGCGGCTTCTCGGTTTTTAATTTGTGAACGTTCATTTTGGTTATTCACAACAATACCCGTTGGATGGTGTGTAATTCGAATGGCAGATTCCGTTTTATTGATATGTTGCCCACCTGCACCAGAAGCTCTAAATGTGTCTACTGTAATATCATCTGGATTCACTTCGATTTCAATTTTTTCATTATTGAACTCAGGTATCACATCACATGATGCAAAAGAAGTGTGACGTCGTCCTGAGGAATCAAATGGAGAGATACGGACAAGGCGATGGACCCCTTTTTCTGCTTTTAAAAATCCATAGGCATTATGGCCTTTGATTAACAGTGTCACGCTTTTAACGCCTGCTTCATCACCTGCTAAGTAGTCGGCTACTTCTACTTTGAAACCTTTGTGTTCACAGTAGCGTTGATACATACGTAACAGCATATTTGTCCAATCTTGTGATTCCGTTCCGCCTGCGCCTGGATGGAGTTCTAAAATGGCATTATTACCATCATGTTCTCCATCAAGGAGTAATTGAAGTTCAAAATCATCTAATTCTTTTTCAAAGTTTAAAGCACTGTCTTCTAAATCTTGCTTCATTTCCTCATCATAGTCTTCTTGAAGCAGTTCATACGTTGCATCCATATCATCAATAGACTCTTTTAGTGAATGGTAAGCATTCACTACTGACTTTAACGCGTTATTTTTATCGATAATATCCTGAGCACGTGTTTGATCGTCCCAAAATGACGGGTCGGCCATCATTTCTTCATACTCTTGGATATTTGTTGTTTTATCTTCTAAGTCAAAGAGACCCCCTGAGTTGGTCTAATTTTGAATTGTAATGGTCAATATGACGTTTAATCTCAGATAATTCCATTGCTTTGTTGCTCCTTTATCTTAACTTTTATTTACCATGACAGTTTTTATATTTCTTACCGCTGCCACATGGACAAGGGTCATTACGACCTACTTCTTTATCTTTTACGATAGGTTTTGATTTCGCTTTCTCTTTGCCATCATTCGCAGAGACATGTTGTCCCTCTAATTCTTTTGTTTGGTCTCTTTCAACATCGTCATCTACACTAACAACGGATTTTAACACATATTTACTTACATCTTCTTCGATACTTTGCATCATCATATCAAATAAATGATGGCCTTCATTTTGATAATCTCTTAATGGATTTTGTTGACCATAAGAACGTAAGTGAATACCTTGACGTAATTGATCCATCGTATCGATATGAGACGTCCAGTGCGCATCAATCGATCTTAATAAAATCATACGTTCAAACTCAGGCATACGATCACCGAGTTTTTCTTTTTGAGCGTCATAAGCCTTTTGCACTTTTTCCCAAATAACTTCAAAAATATCTTCTGGATCTTTTCCTTTTATTTCTGAAACATCTAGGTCACCTTCATGTAAAAAGATGTCTTCCACTTGATGGATGAGTGGTTCATAATCCGGATCATCGTCTTCTTCATTGATATGATATTGTATCGTACGCTCAAGACTTGAATGCATCATTTGTTTCACTAAATCTGAACTATCTTCTTCATCGATAATACGATTACGTTCTTCATACATAATTTCACGTTGCTTACGTAACACTTCATCGTATTCTAAAATACGTTTTCTGGCATCAAAGTTGTTACCTTCCACACGTTTTTGTGCTGATTCAACTGCACGTGATACCATTTTAGATTCAATTGGTGTGGAATCGTCCATACCTAAACGGTTCATCATTGCTTGCATGCGTTCTGAACCAAAACGTACCATTAAATCATCTTGAAGTGATAAATAGAAACGACTGTCCCCTTTATCACCTTGACGACCCGAACGTCCACGTAATTGGTCATCGATACGACGTGATTCATGGCGTTCAGTACCAATTACTGCTAAACCACCTAAATCTTCGACACCTTCACCTAATTTAATATCCGTACCACGACCAGCCATGTTTGTGGCAATGGTCACTGCACCTTTTTGACCTGCGCCTGATACAATTTCAGCTTCTTTTTCATGATTTTTAGCATTGAGTACACTATGGCGCACACCACGTTTTTTCAGTAAATTTGAGATATACTCAGATGTTTCAACAGCTACAGTACCTAATAAAACAGGCTGTCCTTTTTTATGTTTTTCAATTACTTCTTCCACTACTGCATCAAATTTACCTTTTTGGCTAACATAGATTAAGTCTGAACGGTCAATACGTTGGATCGGTTTGTTCGTTGGAATCTGCGTTACCGTCATATTATAAATATTACGGAATTCTTCTTCCTCCGTTTTCGCAGTACCTGTCATCCCTGCAAGCTTGTTGTACATTCTGAAAAAGTTTTGGAATGTAATGGATGCCATGGTTTTTGACTCATTTTGAATTTTAACGCTTTCTTTCGCCTCAATCGCTTGGTGTAACCCTTCTGAAAAACGACGTCCTGGCATTGTACGACCAGTAAATTGATCGACGATAAGAATTTCGCCGTTAGACACCATATAATCAATATCGCGTTGAAGTGAATATTGCGCACGTAAAGCTAAATTAATGTGATGAATGATATCTACATTTTTGACATCATATAAGTTATCAATTTTAAACATACGTTCCGCTTTATCAATACCTTGTTCTGTGAGTTGGATATTTTTGGTTTGAACGTCGTAATTAAAATCGTCTTCAGCTTTCAACATTTTCGCAAATACATTAGCTTGAGTGTAAAGAGATGTAGATTTTTCTGCTTCTCCTGAAATAATTAAAGGTGTTCTCGCTTCATCGATTAAAATAGAGTCAACCTCATCAATAATAGCAAAGTTGAGAGGTTTCATAACACGGTCTTCTTTATAATTGACCATATTGTCGCGTAAATAATCGAAACCAAGCTCATTATTTGTACTATACGTAATATCACGTGCATAAGCTTCACGTTTTTCTTCTGTTTTTAAGCTGTTTAAATTTAATCCAACAGATAGTCCAAGGAAGTTATATAGCTCTGCCATTTCTTCACTTTGGACGCTAGATAAATATTCATTGACTGTAATAACGTGAACACCGCGGCCAGTTAAAGCATTTAAATAAGTCGGCATTGTGGCTGTTAATGTTTTACCTTCCCCGGTTCTCATTTCTGCAATATCACCTTTATGAATTGCGATACCACCCATAATTTGTACTTTATACGGGGTCATGTTAAAGACACGTTTAGAAGCTTCACGTACTAACGCAAAGGCTTCAGGTAAAATTTTATTTAACTTTTCTTCTTGTTTTTTTATGTTATCAATTTCTTGTAATTCATTTTGAAATGTTTTAGTTTTCTCTCTTATTTCATCGTCAGTTAAAATTGCCATGTCTTCTTCTAAGGCAATGACTTTATCGGCTACTTTACTTAAACGTTTAACTTCTTTCTTGTTGCCGTCAACCAGTTTCGTTAAAAAACTCATTTAGTTCGCTCCTTTAGCTTAAAGACTCTATCGTTTACAACAACTCATCATATCATTTTTAAGTATAAATTTATACTCAAACCATTTGACCACATTTAATTTATAGAATAAAAAGGAATCTATAGCTATCCATACACTATAGATTCCCTTTACCCTTTTATATCATATTAGATTACATTAAAATAACCTCAACGATTAATCTCTAATGATAGCAATCTATTCAGTTTCAATAAGACCGTACTTACCATCTTTACGGCGGTAAACAATGCTTGTTCCATCAGTTTCTCTATCATTAAATACGAAGAAGTCGTGACCTAATAAATTCATTTGTAAAACCGCTTCTTCTGAATCCATTGGTTTTAAACTAAATGTTTTAGAGCGTATAATTTCGATGTCTGAGTCATTTGATTCTTCATCATTTTTTGTATCAATCGGTGCAGCTTCTGCAAACACATCTTCCTCAAATCCACGATCTCGATTTTTGCGATTAACACGTGTTTTATATTTACGTACTTGACGCTCTAATTTGTTGTTGATCAAATCAATTCCGGCATATAAATCATCATGACGTTCTTCTGCACGTAATGTAACGTTTTTAAGCGGAATTGTGACTTCAATTTTTGTACGTGAGTTTTGGTATGTTTTTACTTTAACGTGTGCTGTAGCATTTGGTACGTTTGTAAAGTAACGTTCAAGCTTACCAATTTTCTCCTCAATATAATCTCTTATCGCGTCCGTAATTGTGAGGTTGTCTCCATGAATTTCAAATTTAATCATAGTATTCTCTCCTTTCAACCTCTTGTAATATACTTCTTACTTATATTTTAACATGTTTACGTCATCGTGCAAACGTTAACATATTTAATTTTCTGACATTTTTATTTTTAAACAATTTGGCCGCTTGATGAGCCGTCGCTCCGGTTGTCATAATATCATCGACAATCAATATACTACGATTCGACCAATCGATCTGCTCCTTAAAATAAATACTGTCTCGCTCATGTAAACGTTCCTTTTGAGACAACTTAAATTGCTTCGGCCTGTCTTTCATTCCTAAACATTGTACATAAGGAATGGATTTACTTTTTAAAATAGTACATACCGGATTGAATGTTCTATCAATATCATTTTGTGCAACCGAGGGAATGGGGATAATCGCATCATACTCACGAATAGATAGTGTCATATATTGTGCCAATACTTCTGCTAGAGCGACATCTTTCAAAAATTTAAATTGATGTATCATGTCTCTCACCTTTGACTCATAATGAAAAATAGCAGTAATACTATGAAATAAACCTACATACTCAGGATATTTAGCACAATTGGGACAGCTTCCATTATAAAGTCGTCCTTTACAATATGAGCATCGTCCTTCCTCGTTAAATAATAATTGTTCAAACGCCATTTGACAGTGTTCACATAAAACATTAGGCTTTTGAAAAGCAGTATGCATATTTAAAACAAAAGGCATCACCTTATGGCAATATAGACAATTAGCCATCTATCCACCCTTTCTTTTTAGCAAGACGATTCATTGCTTTAATTTCTGCACGCGCTTGATACATCGCTAATGTTCGACCCTCATGAAAGAAAATCACATCCCCACTCGGACTTTCGATTTTCCTGCCTACCCTTCCCGAAATTTGAATAAGTGCACTGGCTTGATAACGATGGCTATCCATTACCCAAACGTCTAAATGCGCCATTGTAAATCCTCTTTCTAAAATAGTCGTCGTTAGCACAATGCTATATTTCCTCTTACGTAAATCTGCTACCTTTTGTAATCGCTCGGGGTCTTCGCTATAAACGAAACAAAAATCTTTAAGATGAAGCTGATAAGTCTGAAAAAATTGCATCATTTGCTTAATATCATTAAAAAATAATAGCGTTGTTCTTTGTTGAGCTTGTTGTTGTCGTAAACGTTGAAGTATAGTGTGCTGAATACGATGATATTTCACCTTCAAATAGCTAAATTGGGGAAGTACAAGTGGATGTCTATGGAAACGAGCGGGTAGAATAATAGTATGACTTTGATCAAATTGCTTTTTCAACGCTTTCGGAGGTGTAGCAGTCATATAAATAAAGCTAGCATTGGGGCGAGCCGCTGAAGTAGTCGCCTTAGACAATGAAATGTCCATCGATAATGGAAAGGCATCAACTTCATCGATCATAATGACATGAAAATGTTGTTTAAAACGATATAATTGGTGCACCGTCGCAATCACAAAATGAGCATCATATTGTTGGGCATGCCCTTGATATAATACATCGATGTCATCATCATCAAATGCTGCTAAAATCCGTTCACTCACCTCAATCACAACATCTACTCTTGGTGAAACAATGGCCACGTTATATCCTAAACGTCTCGCTTGAGAAATGCCTTCAAAAATCATTTCAGTCTTTCCAGCTCCCGTTACTGCATGCAACAACAATGATTGGTGCGATTGAATCGCTTTGACAATCTGCTCTGAAGCGTACGCCTGTTGCTCGGATAATTGAAAGGGAATGGCATAGTTTCCTTCAGATTGTGTCCTATGACTCTGTGTGACAATACATTGACGCACTGTATCCATCCGCCCCATTTGCAAACAATGACGGCAATAAACAATCGATCGCGCTTCAAATTCACTATAGTAACTGTAAAAATGCGCTTGAATTGTCGATTCGCATTGTAAACATTGATACCCATTGGCTATCCGTTTTACTCCTGGAGACTTCATTTTAATTTGTTCATCTGTTAACTGTGATGCATCTTGAATAATTTGTCCATAAAACTTCATTCATGACCCCCTTCATTTGATTACACGTTATAAATCAAACAATGACTTCAAAAAAATAAAAAAAAAGATTGAGACATAAAGCATTAATGCTCTGAGAAACCGATTAACAGTGTCCCAAAAGCAGGATTTTGTCCCAACCTCACTCAATTCTATATATTAAATTTTTCTATCTAAAAAATAATTATACTTCTGGCATTGTGACATGTCGGTTGATAACACCGATACCAAAGCCTCCAGGTCCTAAATGTGAACTCACGACAGGACCAAATTCTGAAAAGAGTACGTTTTCATCTGGATAATCATTTAATAATTTGTGATATACTTTATGAGATTCTTCTCTATTATCTCCACCGATTACAATTACAGTTGACTCTTTATATTGACGACTTACTTCGATAGCTTTATCTTCTACAAGCTGTAATGCACGCTTTTTAGTACGTACTTTTTCGTAAGGGACAATTAAACCATCTTCAAATGTTAATACTGGTTTCATTTCTAATAAATTACCAATCCAAGCTTGTGCCCCTGTAATACGCCCACTCTTATGTAAGTTTTTCAAATCATTCACAAGTAAATACGCATCATTATGTTGACGCATATCTTCTAGATCTTCTAAGATTGCATCAATTGATTGACCTTCATCGATAAGATCTAACGCACGAAATACCATAGCACCCTCAACTAAACAAGCAATTTTCGAATCAATAGGATGGACGTTAATCCCTTCTACCATCTCAGCTGCTTGTAACGATGTTTGATAAGCGCCACTAATCCCAGAAGATAAGTGAATAATAATCACATCTGTATACCCTTCATCACGATAAGCTTCAAAAGCATTAATCATCTCGCCAATTGCAGGTTGACTTGTCGTTGGAATCGTCTTAGATGTCTTTAGGATTTCATAAAACGCCTCATTAGTCAGGCTGCCATTTTCTTTATGATTTTCTCCATTTTCCAAAGTAACACTTAACGCAACTTCACGAATATTATATTTTTCTAAAATGGGTTTAGGAATATAACTTGTCGAATCTGTCATTACGGCAATTTTCATTTTTCTTCCTCCTATTATATACATTACGCCTTATTCATTCTGAATAACGATGGTACATATCATGTACAACCAATTGAGTTAGTTTGATTACCTTTTTATATGTGCTTATATGCATTATAACGATTAAAAACAATATTAGCACTTTTTATTTTATCAAAAAATGAAAAAGATACCATTATAAAATGGATTCAAAATAATGTTTCATAAATGATGACGTTAGATTAACGTTATATCATATTACCTTTATGACTTTTATAGTATAATGAGTGTTACTGATATTGTAGACTTGAAAGGCGGTAAATTATGGATGAGTCAGTGATTACAATAAAAGAAGAACATATTATCGAAAATGTGATTAATAAATCGCGTTTTATCGCTCATATCAAACCCGTTGAGAGTGAAGAAGAAGCTAAACAATTTATTGAAGCAAAGAAAAAAGAGCATCGAGAAGCGACACACAATTGCTCTGCCTATACAATTGGTGATACAATGCATATCCAAAAAGCAAGTGATGATGGTGAACCAAGCGGGACAGCGGGTGTTCCAATGTTAGAAATGCTTAAGAAAAACGATGTTCACAATGTTGCTGCAGTAGTCACACGTTATTTTGGTGGCATTAAACTAGGCACAGGCGGACTCATTCGCGCATATGGCGGCGCCGTACGTGATGCCATTCAATCAGTCGGACGTGTTGAATTACGTCCAGCTATCCCGACACGAGTGACGATCGACTATGATTTAACAGGTAAATTAGAGTATGAACTTCAAAGTACACCCTACTTATTAAGAGACACAATGTATACTGATCGTGTTACCTATCATATAGACGTCATACAAGAAGATTATGAGTCATTTCTTCAGTTTCTGAATCAGTTTACACAAGGAAATTATGATTTAGAAACAGATGACGTGAAACGGTTACCATTTGATATTGATTAAATAAATATATCCATAAATTAAGGAACAGAAAACTCATTTCTGTTCCTTAGTTATATCCATTACATTTTATTTCGTTTTTTTGTTTTTAGCAATAAAGTTCAGCAATGGTTTATAATCTTCATCAATTAACCCCGTAAATTCCACAATTAATTCTATTGTGATAATAATTAAAATAACCATGAGCCAAACGCCCCAAGGTTGAGATAAGTATAAGATAATACTCACCACACTAAACATAATTGCAATAGCATAGATTAATACGACAGTTTGTCGATGCGTATACCCAAGTTCTAATAATTTATGATGCAAATGTGATTTATCTGCTTGCATAATGTGTTGTCCTTTTTTTACTCTGCGAATCATCGCAAATAAAGTATCAATAAAAGGTACTGCTAAAATCACAATCGGGAAAAATAACGAAATAAAAGTAATGTTTTTAAAACCTAACAACGATAAAAATCCAATAATAAACCCAAGTAATAATGCCCCACTATCACCTAAGAAAATCTTCGCCGGATGGAAATTAAAAAATAAAAATCCTAATAATGAGCCTATCATTACACTACATATCATCATGATAAATATGTTACCTTGTAAAATTGCGATAAAACCAATAGTGATAAACGCAATTGAAGAAATGCCGGTCGCAAGTCCATCTAAACCGTCAATTAAATTGATAGCATTCGTAATGGCCACAATCCAAAAAATAGTAATCGGCACACTTAACCACCCAAAATAAATGGTAGGTCCAATTGGTAAAGAAATGAAATCAATTGTAACGCCATAATACACCACCACTAAGGCAGCTAAAATTTGACCAAGCAATTTCAAAATTGGCTTCAAATCGTAAATATCGTCTATTAAACCTATTAAATATATCACAAGTGCTCCTAATAGTAATGGTTTAATTTCATTTTCAATAGGATGACCTAACCAGATCCCTATAAAAAAGGAAATCAGTATGACGGAACCTCCAAGTAATGAAATGGGTTTTGTATGTATTTTTCTAAAATTCGGTCGATCGACTATATCCAATTTTTTAGAAACGGCAATGACAATAGGTGTTATTATCAAACTGATTATCATTGAAAAAACAATGAGCTTTATAGTATACATCAGTTCACCTTCAATAAATTTAATAATCAAATCCTGTGATTTTTATTTAAATTGATTTTTGTTTAAATTTCATTTAAAGTCAACAAGGTTTTTAAGCACCTTATAGCTTAGTATATTTTAACATTTAATACCTATAAATGACATTAATGTCATCAGAAATTTATATGTCCTTAAATTTCTAATGACAAATTGTAACATTTCACTTACAATAACAGTTGCGTAGAAAAGAGGTCGAACTTATGATTGAATCAATAATATATAATATTTCAGTCACAATTGCCGGAATCTATTTATTTCACCGCATACAATATGCTGAATCTCAAGATTTTAGATTTTCCAAAAGTTATATTACTATTTTAATGATTTTAGTGGGTTTACTTTTAGCTGTACACCCGATTCCAATTGAACAATATACCATTCAACTATCATTTCTTCCGTTGTTATTTTTAGGACGATATACTAATTCATTTTATACATTAATTGCAGCAATTATTATTTCTGCAGTGAGCTATTTTGTACTTTCAACGTCTTTCGTGTTTGCATTAGCACTTATTATTATCGCTATCGTCGTAAGTACAATTGGCCCTTTCTTAAAATACAATCACGCTGTTGCTTTACAAATTTTAAATGGATTAAGTATTGTCATTTTTGCGATCATAGCACTGATCACTTCCTCTTATGATTTAATGGAAGTCGTTTACCTCATACCGTTATCTGTGGTGGCAACATTAGTAACAACCATTTTTTATGTCGATTTACTTCATTTTTTCTCACTCATCGCACGTTATGAAAATGAAGATACGATCGACTATTTAACAGGGTTAGGTAACGTTAAAGAATTCGATCGCCATTTAAATAAAGAAACATCTACTGCTGCACAGCATCAACAAAGCCTCGCCTTGTTACTCATTGATATCGATGGCTTTAAGAATGTGAATGATGAACACTCACACGATTCAGGTGATGCTGTGCTAAAACAAATGTCTCATCTTTTACAAAATTATGTACCAAAACACACTAAAATTTTCCGAAATGGTGGCGAAGAATTTTCAATTGTACTTAAAAATCAATCATTAGACGATTGTGTTAAATTAGCAGAAAATATTCGCCAAGCGGTTAAAAAATCAAGCTTTCACCTGCCGGATAAAACAGTGATTAAACTTTCTGTTTCTATTGGTGTAGGTTACTTACAAGATGAGGATTATAAATCTCAACGTAAAGTATTTAAAGATGCTGATGATATGTTGCACGTTGCCAAATCTGAAGGTCGAGATAAAGTGATGTTTAATCCAATTATCAAACTGCAGTAAAATATACTTCATAACATGAAATCAAAAGATGAGTCATTTCTAAATGACTCATCTTTTTTTAATAAAATATTACCGTCATAGGTCATTGTGATGTACAATAACTTATGGTATTTTAAGTAAATTGAAAGTCTAAATAGAACGAAGTAGACTAACGATGTAGATGTAAAATTAAGGGAGTGATCGAATGTCTGACACGCTGACGATTATAGACGAAAATAAAGTTATAGATGTCGTTTTATTAGCCGGAAAAGTACTACTAGAAAGTGGTGCAGAAACCTATCGTGTAGAAGATACGATGGGACGGATCGCCACAAGTTTTGGGCTAGACGATACATATGCGTTTGTCACTTCGACAGCCATTATCTTTTCTCTCAATAACCGCACGAATACAAGGTTAGTGCGGGTACGCGACCGTACAACAGATTTAGAGAAAATTGCATTAACTAATAATATTTCACGTAAAATATCACGTGAGGAACTGACATTAGATGAAGCCAAATCAGAATTAATTCATTTAAACCGCGCTTCTTTACAATACTCTTTTATTATGAAGTTTTTAGCGGCAGCAATTGCGTCTGGCTTTTTCCTTTTTATGTTCGGCGGAGTACGTCATGACTTTATTTTTGCAGTCCTTGCTGGAGCCGGTGCCTTTCTCACATTTGACTTAGTGCAACGGTTCATTCAAATTAAATTCTTTTCGGAATTTATTAGTTCGATGGTAGTGATTGCAGTAGCTGCCTTTTTCACGAATATTGGATGGGCCATTAACCAAGACATTATTACAATCGCAGGCGTAATGCCACTCGTTCCCGGTATTTTAATCACCAATGCGATACGTGATTTAATGGCTGGCGAACTTTTAGCAGGCATGTCACGTGGCGTAGAAGCAGCATTAACATCTTTCGCAATTGGTGCAGGTGTTGCAATCGTATTATTAATCTTTTAGAAAGGCGGGGTTACATTGTCATTGGTATTCTATTATCTGGCACAGTTTATTATCAGTTTTATTGCGACCATCCTATTTTCAATTTTGTTTAACGCGCCGAAGCGGTTACTACTTGCAGCCGGATTTGTAGGCGCAATGGGTTGGATTATTTACAGAATTACTTTTGATTTAAACTACGGACTCGTCATGGCAGCATTTTTAGGTAGTTTTATCTTAGGTATTATGAGTCATATCATGAGTCGTCGTTATAAACGTCCAGTTATTATTTTCATCGTGCCCGGTATCATCCCTCTCGTTCCCGGAGGCGCTGCATACGAAGCCACACGTTTATTAGTTACAAACGAATATACACAAGCCGTCAATCAATTCCTTGAAGTAACACTAACATCAGGCGCCATCGCATTCGGTATACTATGCGCAGAAATCTTTTACTATATATACACTCGCATCAAACACCACTATGGCAAACTCAAAGGAAAAACATATCGAAAAGGCTATCACATGAACAACCGAGTGTAACAACAAAGTGCGGAAGAAAGCGGGTTGGCCCCGAGCAAAATCGCCCAGGAAGCAGAAATTGGTTTTCAAATTTATGCGCCCTGGGCTTTTTGTTGAGGGGACAGCTTTCTGGAGCCGGATTATACAAAGTGCGGGTGCTTACGTGCACTTCGAGCGCAGTGAGTTAGTGTACGTTATGCATGCGAGTGCTAGCGAGCAGGCGAACCTTTATTTATGAGCAAAATCGAACGCCTCACTCAAACCAAAAAAACAGTTTGAGTGAGGCGCTCTTTTTATTGACTTCCTAAAAGCCTATAACAGACATTTTCTAGTACAATCATGTATAGTGATATATGAAGAAGGAGTACATATCTATTCACCCAAAGTACTCAAAACGCAAGATAACAAGGGAGTGTTTTACATGAAATCACAAATTATAGACAGATTAACACGTTACGTTAAAATCAATACGCAATCTGATCCTACAAGTTCAACGACACCCTCTACCACACAACAGTGGGATTTATTAAACTTATTAGAACAAGAATTAAAAGCGATGGGATTAGCTACAGATTTAGACGAACATGGCTATCTTTTTGCAACACTTGAATCAAATATTGATAAAGAAGTCCCTACTATTGGCTTTTTAGCCCATGTGGATACCTCACCTGATTTTAATGCTGCAAATGTTAACCCTCAAATTATTGAAGATTACGATGGGTCTATCATTGAACTTGGTCAATCTGGTCGTCAAATCAATCCAGAGATTTTCCCAGATATGCGATCACTTAAAGGACATACATTAATGACTACTGATGGCACATCTTTACTAGGTGCTGATGATAAAGCAGGCGTGGTTGAAATTATGGAAGCGATTCAATACTTACTTGACCATCCAGATATTCAGCATGGCCCGATACGTATCGCTTTTACACCTGATGAAGAAATTGGCAGAGGACCACACTTATTTGATGTAGAGCGTTTTGGTGCAGATTTTGCGTACACGATGGATGGCAGTCAATTAGGAGAGCTGCAGTACGAAAGTTTTAACGCTGCAGAAGCCATTGTTACTTTTGAAGGTGTGAATGTTCATCCTGGTTCTGCTAAGGATAAAATGGTTAATGCTTTAAATCTTGCTACTCACTTTAATACTCAGTTACCTGCTCAGGAAGTCCCTGAACATACTGAAGGTTATGAAGGCTTCTTTCATTTAATGCAACTTAATGGAGATGTTGAAAAAGCAACAGCACACTATATCATTCGCGATCATGATCATAATCAGTTTGAATCACGTAAACAAACATTGCGCACGCTTCAAGATAAAATGAACGAAAACTATTATTACAATCCAGTTAGCTTGGAAATCAACGATCAATACTATAATATGGCTGAGAAAATCACACCACACCCTCATATTATAGATATTCCTAAACAGGTCTTTGAATCCTTAAATATCCAACCTAATACAGCCCCTATACGCGGCGGTACAGATGGTTCGCAACTTTCTTATAAAGGCCTACCAACACCAAATATATTCACTGGATGTGATCAATTTCACGGTCCATATGAATATGCTTCTATCGATGTCATGGAACAAGCTGTTCATGTCATTATCGGCATTTGTCAAAAAGTCGCGACGCTATAATACTGTTTAAGAAAACTAAGAGGTTAGCACACACTTTGATGCTAACCTCTTTAATTTAATCTTATTATAAGGATGTCTGTAGCAATTTAATCGCTTGAATCGTATAATTACGCAATTGAATACCCATTTTAAAATCTGTATAAGTTGGTGGCATTTCGATAAATGTATTAAACATACCTGTTACATTTAACGCTTCATATTGCTCAAATTTATCTGACGTACCACAAATCGCCACAGCTACTTTTTGATGTTTTTGAGCTAATTCTGCAATTCTTAAAGAAGATGTTTCAAACATTTGCTCTTTTTCATTGACCCCTTCTCCAAATATCACTAAATCGGCCTGTTGAATTAAGGTGTCTAATTGAGTAATTTGGTCTACTAGCTCATGACTTGAAACGATTTCAGCGCCAAAGAGTCCGTGCATAATTGCTGCAATACCGCCTCCAGCACCGCCTCGTTTAACAGAACCTAACGCTTGGTGTAAGTTATTTTTAATTAACTCACTTAAATACCATAGTAAATTATCAATTTCGATAGCTTGTTCATGGGTCATATCTAACAAATGAGCTGTCTGTACTATTTCACTATTTTGGCCATATAAAGCACTATCTAAATCCGTTACAATTTGAAAGCGACAGTTATTTAGCCCTTTATGTGACTCGCTCATATCGATTTTACGTACATATTTAATTTGTGTAGCACCTTGAGTCATATCAAGTAATCGACCCTCGTCATCATAGAAACGACAACCTAATGCTTGTAAGAGTCCTGTACCACCATCACTCGTATCAATCGCTCCTACAGAAACCACGATATGTTCTGAACCTTGATCAAGCGCATGTTTAATAACCTCTCCTAGACCATAACTTGTATGATTCACACGAGATTGCTGTCCAGTTAAAAATTGTCCTGCTTCTATAACTGTGATGCCATCTTCAGTTTGTCCATATTTCACTTCACATTGATTCATCTCTGCATCATGTGCTTGAATTTGATATTGTGTGCCTGATTTCCATAAAAAGATAGAGTTCAATATTTCATGACGTCCATTAAATAAAGGCACCTGAACAATATCTGCTCGGTCTATTTGACTTGCGACCGCTTCTTCTACATATCGATTAGCATCATAACTCGACATAATTCCATTAAATTCATCCATCGCTACTAATACTTTCATATTTGTCACCTCTAAAATATGCTTTAATGGCTTTTATTGATGTGTCTCCATTATATCGTAACGTTTTATTTCGACCGACATGACACATCATTATAATTTATACTTTAATTACCGACATTTCACTATACTTATTTTAGAATGTATCAAATTAAAAAAACAAATAAAAAGAGGCACTAAACTTAGAACACGAGCCCTTAGCTCCCTCATTCTACCTCTATAAAAAAGCTTCAAATAAATATTTAAGCACCACTAACGCGATTGAAGTGGTGCTCTATGCTTTATACATACATTTTTTGTTTTTAAATACCCATCTTTTGCATTAGTTGTATTACGTTTTAGGTTTACAGCTGAATTATTCTTCAGCTTTAGCGAGGGTTGAAACATTAATATTTTGATGACTATCGTGCCATTTAACCTCGCCATTTACAAAATAAAACGCTTGAGGTGATTCGTGTTTTACACCTGTTGTTTGCGCTATATGGTCAGATAGTTCGCGGGCATCTTGAACAACTAAATAAAAACCATCCATATCACGTTCATATAAAAACTTATTGAACTGATCTAATGCATTTTCTGAAATTGGGCATGTATTACTATGTTTTAAAATAAAAGCATCATGATTTTGATTAATAACTTGTTCAAACTGGTCAATCGAACTTAGCTTTATCGCCATTCTCTTCACCTCTAGTTTAAATTTCTACAACAATTAGGATTCATTATTTTTATTTTTACATACTTTTTACCAATGTTTATCATTATACACATTAAATGACCACTTGTTAACCTCAAATTTAAAGTTTTATGACAACAGTTTTATGACGATATGATCATAAAATGTCACTTTATAGTTATTTTACCCTTTCACTGACATACTTATGTAAAGGCATTGAGCAATTAGAAAGCTTTATCCATCCCCTCACCTTCACGTTATGCATAAGTATATTTATATCAAAATTGATTTATGTTATAGTGATTCAGAATTATGTCAAACAAATGGAGGCCAAAATGTATCAATATGTTCAACCCTTTGTAAGAGATAAGCAGATTGAAACATATGAGCAACAGTATTTAAATGTTCGCTCCTGTCTATTTAATTTGCTTGACTCACCGGTTAAATCAACGACACATATCGGCGGTACAAAACATTTCAATTACCCTACTGAACCTATATTAGATATTTTAGTTGGCGTAGATAATTTACACGATATCACCGCTTTAGATGAAAAACGATTAAATTATGAAGGTTTCTATCGATTACATCATAAATATCACAAAAAAGTCGTCATGGCTCAATTTAACAACTTAATTGATTTAAAACAACAAGTCCGGTTACATATCATTCAAAATAACACTGAATTATTTGAGCAATATCAACAAATAGATGCACTTTTATCTCATCATGCAGAGGTCATTGCACTTTTCTCACAATATAAACAGTCTCTCTCTAAAGCGTCAACAACGATTAGAGAATATGAAACGAATAAAGCTACTATCTTTACAAAATTACGACAATTTTTGTCATAAATTACATTATAGATGGCTTTTATGTGACTTTAAATTATAATAAAAGTTAAAATGACAATGATGATTATTATGGAAAGGTTGGTAATCGTGAATCAATCAAAAATCTTAAATGATTTAGAACAACTTGTGTCTAAATCTATTATTAAAACAAACGAACCCTTAAAAAAATATACTTATACTGAAACAGGTGGAAAAGCTGATTTTTATATTACACCGACAACAAATGACGAAGTACAAAAGGTCGTTAAATATGCAGCTGACCACAATATTCCATTAACTTATTTAGGTAATGGTTCAAATATTATCATTCGTGACGGCGGTATTCGTGGTATCGTCTTAAGTTTACTTGATCTTAATCATATTATGGCTTCTGATTCCACAATTATAGCCGGTAGCGGTGCTGCGATTATAGATGTATCTCGTAAAGCCCGTGATTTATCTTTAACTGGTTTAGAATTTGCGTGTGGTATTCCTGGTTCTATTGGCGGTGCAGTATACATGAATGCAGGCGCATATGGCGGAGAAGTAAAAGATGTGATTGATTACGCCCTAGTTATCAATGAACAAGGTGAGTTACTACAACTTCGTCATAATGAACTTGAACTAGACTACCGCAACAGTATTATCCAACAAGAACATTATGTAGTACTAGAAGCAGCTTTTACACTTGCTCCTGGCGATCAAGAAGAGATTCAATCTGTAATGGATGATTTAACAGAACGCCGCGAGTCTAAGCAACCTCTTGAATATCCATCATGTGGTAGTGTATTTAGACGTCCGCCAGGCTATTTTGCTGGTAAGTTAATTCAAGACTCAGAATTACAAGGTCATCGCATTGGTGGCGTCGAAGTCTCAAAAAAACACGCTGGATTTATGGTTAATGTTGACCAAGGTACAGCAACAGATTATGAGGATTTAATTCACCATGTACAACAGGTCGTGAAAGAAAAGTTTGATGTAGAACTACAAAGAGAAGTGCGGATCATCGGTGACCCATTACCTTCTCGAGAATAAGGAGGTATCATATGGTTACAATTCATGGAGCAACAATCGATGATGAATCACGTTGTGAGCATTATCATACAACTTTAGACGTTATTGCCATCAAATTCAAATGTTGTAACAAATACTATCCTTGTTTTAAGTGTCACAATGAAGCCGAAAATCATCGTATTGTACGTTGGAAATCAAAAGAGTTCACGCAAAAAGCCATTCTATGTGGCGTTTGTAAACACGAAATGACAATTGACGACTATATGATGACAGAGGCATGTCCAAACTGTAACGCGCATTTTAATAACAGATGTAAATTTCATTATCACCATTATTTTGAAATTTAAATAGCGCTATTAATCCTATCTCTATATAAACAAAAAGCGTTTGAAAGCTAACATTTTATGTAAGGCTTTCAAACGCTTTATTTTATTTATCTTCATCATCAAATATAAAGTCTTCATCTTGTAAAGCTTCTACGTTAAGTGCAATCGTATAACCGTCCCCTTTAACAGAGAAGAAGTCATGGTTTTTAGTAGAAGTATCTAATGCATTTTCAATGATTGGATTAAACTCACGTTCTTCAAAGTAAGGTTCAAATCCTAAATTCGATAACGCTTTGTTACCATTGTATCTTACATAATTTAAGACATCTTCCGCTAATCCTATTGGTTCATAAAGCTTACGTGTATAAGATTCTTCATTAGCATATAAATCTTTTAATAGACGATACATTTCTTGATCGGCTTGTTGTTTTTCACTTTCAGAAAGTTCGTTACGTAATTCTTGTGCATCTAGTCCTGTAAATACACCATGAATAGATTCATCCAATAAAATTTTACGGATAATTTCTCCAGAAGTTGTCATACGTCCTTGACCAGCTAAATAAAGCGGATAATAGAAACCTGAGTAGAATAAAAATGTCTCTAAGAATACGCTTGCCACACGCGCCATATATTGATCATAAATAGAGGCATCTTTACTCCACAATTTATGGTAAGTGCCAACTATTTTTTCAGATTTATATTTTAAATGTGGCTCCTCTAATACCCAGTGGTCTAACAATTCATTCGTTTCACTTGAAGGTAATAAAGTTGTGAAAATATGAGAATAACTTTTAGCATGAATTTGCTCCATCATCCCCATAAAAGAATAAACTGCTTTTTTTCGTAAGTCTTTTGTATGTAACATAATAAGTGGCATACCATCATCAGCTTGGTGTGTATCCAAACCAGTTAACCCAGCAAGCGCCTTTTTAAATGCATTCTTCTCATCTGCTGTCAATGTTTTCCAACTTGCAATGTCTTTTGACACTTTAAATTCTGTTTCAACCCACATTTGGGCAATATTTTGACGCCAAAACATATTTGTCATATCTTCTTGCGTATTCCAATTCACAGCTATCATTGACATATTATTGCTCCTATCTTATTCATTGTTAAATTGAGGTTGGGACAAAAGCGTTCAGGATTTGAGCAGAAGCGAACGAAAAGCTAAAATTGTTTTTCAAATTTTGGCGAATCGTGAACTTTCTGCCGAAAACCCTGCTTTTGGGACACCGTTAATCGGTTCCCAGAGCATTAATGCTTTATGTCTCAGCCCCAACTTAAATCAATGTTTATTATATTTGATTACTTTACTCATTATTACACTGAACAACTTGTACATTCTTCTACGCTTAATAATTTATTACGTGTATAGTATAGAGATTTTAACCCTCTATGATGTGCATAAACATATAATCTTGATAATTCACGTGTAGATATCTCTGAATTGACGTACAGTATTGTAGAAATACCTTGGTCAATATGCGTTTGAATTGTCGCGATTAAGTCGATTAACTTCATCTGATCTGTATTGAATGCAGATTTGTAGTACCACATTGTTTGTGGTGATAAGAATGGCATTGGATAAAATGTTTCAGAATTGCCATAACTACGACGCTCAATTTGATCAACAATTGGCATTACAGAGCTTGTTGCATTTTGTACATATGAAATACTTTGTGTTGGTGCAATGGCTAAGCGATACGCATGAAACAATCCGTGCTTTTCTACCTCAGCTTGTAATGCTTTCCAATCTTCACGTGTCGGAATATCGTGTTGTTCGAAAAGCTGTTGCACTTTGTCATATTTTGGTAGGAAGTCTTGCGTTGTGTAACGTTCAAAATAACGTCCATTCGCATAATCTGATTTTTCAAATTCAGCAAAAACTTCACCACGTTCTTTAGCAATTTGCATAGAGCGTTCGATGGAATAATAATTCATCATCATAAAGAACACATTTGCAAAGTCTTTCGCTTCTTCAGACTCATAGCTAATTTGATTTTTAGCTAAGAAACCATGAAGATTCATTGCACCTAATCCAACTGAATGCAGTTCATTATTTGCTTTTTTAACACCTGGTGCATTTTGAATATTCGCTTCATCACTTACGAATGTTAAAGCATCCATACCTGTATATACAGATTCTTTAAATTTGTTAGATTCCATCACATTAACAATATTTAAAGAACCTAAGTTACAAGAAATATCACGTTTGATTTCATCTTCTATTCCGTAATCATTAATGATTGAAGTCTCTTGTAATTGGAAGATTTCAGTACATAAGTTACTCATTTTAATTTGACCAATATTAGAATTAGCATGCACGCGATTAGCGTTATCTTTAAACATGAGGTAAGGATAGCCTGATTGTAATTGTGTTTGCGCGATAGTATTTAACATTTCACGCGCATCCTTACTTTTCTTCATAATGTTAGGATTTTGTACTAATTCATCATAATACTCATCAATATTCATATCATCTAACGTAATACCATATTCTTGTTCCACTGTGTGAGGTGCAAACATGAAGAAATCTTTACCTTCTTTAGCAAGTTCAAAGAATTTAGAAGGTACAATTAATCCTGTTGAAATAGTAGCTAAACGTAAGTCTTCATCAGCATTAATTTTTTTAGTATCTAAAAATTCTTCAACATCATAGTGGAAGATGTTTAAATAGACTGCTCCAGCACCAGGACGTTGCCCTAGCTGATCGGCATAACTAAAGCCACCTTCTAATGATTTAGCAACAGGTAAGACACCTTTAGCAACACCCTTAATGCCTTTGATTGCTTCTCCACGAGCACGTAATTTGGATAAGTTAATCGCAACGCCGCCACCAATTTTACTCAACTGTTTTGCTGTTGAGTCGATAAAATTAATTGAATTTAAACTATCGTCTACCTCTAATAAGAAACATGACACTAATTCGCCACGGCGAGCACGACCAGCATTCAGAAATGTTGGTGTAGCTGGTTGATAACGTTGTTCAATCATTGATTCAATGAAAGATTTTGCAAGTGCTACATTTCCATTAGCTAAGTATAACGACACAATAATGACATGTTGATGATAATTTTCAAGGAAACGTGATTTATCATTTGTCTTAAGCGCATAGTCTTTAAAAAACTTACTTGCTGACATATAACTTGCAAATCGAAATGGAATAGCATGTGCAAAATCGATTAAATCAAGTAATTGTGCTTCTGTATAATCTTTAAACACATCGTAATAAAAATGATTATCTACTAAATAATGTAAACGTTCTATCTCACTATCAAAATGAACTGTTTTTGATTCAATTTCTTCTAAATATACCGCTAAAGCTTCTTGATCTTTTTCTAACTTAAAAAAGCCATTTTCATTTCGTTTGGTTACTTCGTTATTAAGTTCAATATGATTGTAATACTTTTGTGTGTTTGTTTGCATCAAAATTAACCACCTTATCTCTAAAATCAACCGTATCTTGCTGCGTTCCATGAAGTTCAAACTTCATTAATAAAGGGACATTATATTGGTCGGCAATTAAGCGCCCTGCTTTGGCGAAGTTTTGCCCCCAATTTCTATTACCACTTGCAGCTACCCCTTGTAATTGTTCAGAGTTATTATCTAAAAATGTTTGAACCAATGGCGGTACTTCTCCAAAACCTACTGTACCTGTCACCAATATATATGGTTCATCAATATGTTGTGTTGCGACTGTGTTATTAATTTCTAATGTATCTTCTAAGTTTGTACGTTTAATAAAGCGTCTGACATTACCGGTAAGTGAAAAAAAAACGACTTTCATAAAATATGACCGCCTTTCAAAATGAATGTCTGTGCTAACAATAAAAAATCAAGGCTAAATCGTAATTAACCTAGACACCTTTAATACCATTCCATATACTAAATGATCTTCTTTTACGCTTGATAACACGTGTTAAAAAGTACGAACGCGTATTCGTTTTTTTGTAAAAGATTCTAATATTTTAAGTGTTGTTGGCCTTATAATGACATTGAGTTACGCTGGTATTATGATTTTCAATTCACTCAATGTTACTCCCAAACTTTAAAACACTCTAGTAGAATATAGTTAAATAGAAAGTGTTAATTTGTGTAAACCTTCATTGTCCTTGTAGTTTATATATCAAATTAAAACACTCTAAACACAATATATAGTGTTTGTATCCGTTCATGTATACTATATTATGTGTTCAATTATAACCAATGTCACACATATTTGAAAGAGTAAAAAAGGGAGATATGTAACTATTCGGTATATAACACGACAGTGACAAGGGCTAAAAACTTTAAATTATTTTATAAATCATAATTTTATATTTTTAAATTTTGTAAAATATTTATAATACCGAACATACGTTCTTAAATGCTATTATACATGTCTTTCAATTTATTACAAGAGGACGACTGGAACTATTTTTTATGGTAAAATTGTGCTATGATATATTAACCTAAATAAACATTATAAATAAGAGGCGATAGGATGAATTCAAAAGTCAAAGGTATTATCGCAATCTTAATTTCTGCTATTGGTTTCAGTTTTATGGCAGTTTTTTTTCGTTTATCAGGCGATTTACCTGTATTTCAAAAATCTTTAGCGCGTAATTTTGTAGCGATGTTTATACCATTATTCTTTATTATACGCTACAAACAACCTTTTTTTGGTAAATTAAGTAGTCAACCATTGCTCATTGTACGTTCTACCTTAGGACTTTTAGGTGTGCTACTTAATATATATGCCATCGATCACATGGTATTAAGTGATGCAGATATTCTCATGAAATTAAATCCTTTTTGGACCATTCTATTAAGTTTAGTTTTCCTCAAAGAATATATTCAAAAATATCAAATTGGCGCAATGATTGTTGCGATACTTGGAATGCTACTCATCGTTAAACCTGAATTTTCATCTGATGTCATTCCAGCTATTATTGGTTTATTTTCCGGAATATTTGCTGCAGCTGCTTATACTGCCGTTCGTGCATTGAGTAGTCGAGAAGCACCTTACACAATTGTATTTTACTTCTCATTCTTCTCAGTGATTGCACTTATACCATTTGTTATTTTTACCTATGAACCAATGTCTAAAACACAAATTATTTACTTAATCTTAGCTGGTATTTCTGCAGCTGTAGGTCAAATTGGCATAACAATGGCTTATCGCTTTGCACCTGCGAAAGACATTTCTATTTTCACTTATGCTTCTGTTATTTTCACAGCGATTATCGGATTTGTCCTATTCGGCGAATCACCAGACTTCTATGCAATCATAGGTTATGTAGTTATCTTAAGTGCAAGCTATTATATGTTCCAAAAAGCACGACAACCCCAATCTCAATCATAAATTAAAGGAGGCACTTTCTATGGCTGAAGGTCGCTCAAAAGAAGAATTAAATGATATTACTTTATTAGGTAATCAAAATAATACGTATGCATTTGACTATCGTCCAGATGTACTGGAAACATTCGATAATAAACACCAAGGGCGCGATTACTTCGTTAAATTCAACTGCCCTGAATTCACATCACTGTGCCCAATCACAGGTCAACCAGATTTTGCAACAATTTACATTTCATATATTCCAAACATTAAGATGGTAGAATCTAAGGCGTTAAAACTTTATTTATTTAGTTTTCGCAATCACGGAGACTTTCATGAAGACTGTATGAATATTATTATGAACGATTTAATCGAATTAATGGATCCCCACTACATTGAAGTATGGGGTAAATTCACACCAAGAGGCGGTATCTCAATCGACCCTTATACTAACTATGGCCGTCCAGATACTAAATATGAAAAGATGGCTGAACATCGCTTACTTAATCACGACCTCTATCCAGAAAAAATAGACAATCGTTAAGATGAAAACGAAGCCCCCGGAGTGCAGCAATTGATTGCACTCTGGGCTTTTTGTTAAGGAGCAGAACACATCATGAAGTAATCTCGAATCCCCTACGTTTAAGATAATAGACAACTATTTTTTCTGAATTTTCTTGTTTTATTTTGGAGTTAAGTATAAAATAGTTTTAACTTCACGTATTTATATACATATTAGGGGGACGTTTAAAATGGGTAAACATTACACAAAAGAGGAAATACTCAACAGTATCCCTCAAAAAGGTTTCTTTGGGCACCCAAAAGGGTTAAGTACTTTATTTTTTACTGAATTTTGGGAACGTTTTAGCTATTATGGTATGAAAGCTATCCTTGCTTATTATATTTATTACTCAGTAGCAAAAGGTGGCTTTGGGCTTGATCAAGGGTTAGCACTTCAAATTGTGTCTATTTATGGTGCACTTGTATACATGAGTGGTGCTATTGGCGGTTGGATTGCTGACCGTATCACCGGCACACGTCATGCACTGTTTTATGGTGGTATATTAATTATGATCGGGCATATTCTCCTTGCCTTTCCAAATAGTTTTATCCTGTTACTCATTGCCTTACTATTTTTAATTATTGGTACAGGATTATTAAAACCAAACATTTCATCTACAGTCGGTCTATTATATGAGAAAAATGACCCGCGTATGGATTCAGCATTTACGATTTTTTATATGTCTATCAACCTTGGTTCTTTAGTATCACCATTAATTATCGGATGGACACAAGTTAATGTGGGCTTCCATGCTGGTTTCGCTATTGCAGCAATTGGCATGTTCATTGGTTTATTAATTTATTTTATTACGAATAAAAAGTACCTAGGTGTCGCTGGTCTTGAAGTACCAGACCCACTCAGTCGAGATGAAAGATCAAAACTGATCAAAATTGTGTCGGCTATCATTGTCATTATTATTATAGGTTGTATTATCCTTAACCTATTTGATTTATTAACAATGGCAACCTTTGCTGATTTTATTACGATATTAGGTGTCTTTTTACCTTTAATTTACTTTATTAAAATTTTAATGAGTAAAAAGACAAAATCTTATGAACGTAAACGTGTTTTTGCGTACATACCTTTATTTATCGCTGCAGTGGCTTTTTGGATTATCCAAGAACAAGGGGCAACTGTTTTAGCTCAATTTGCCGATACTCGAACACAATTAAGTTTGAGTAAAGTGACAGGTGGTTTGATTGATTTTAATATTCCACCTGCTTGGTTCCAGTCTTTAAATCCATTATTTATCATTATACTGGCACCTTTATTTTCATTAATGTGGGTAAAATTAGGTCGTTTTAATCCACCAACAGTTATGAAGTTTGGTATTGGCGTTTTATTTGCTGGTTTCTCATTTTTAATTATGGTTATTCCTTTATCTTGGGAATTTTCATTGATTAATCCATTTTGGTTAGTCATTAGTTTCCTACTTGTAACGATTGGGGAACTTTGCTTATCACCAATTGGGCTTTCTACTACAACGAAACTGGCACCTGAAGCTTATACTTCTCAAATGATGAGTATTTGGTTTTTATCAAATGCGATGGCACAAGGTATTAACGCACAAATGGTTGAAGTATATACACAAATTAGTGCAAATATTTATTTCTTATACACTGGCTTAATTGCGATCGGTATTGGTATCCTTTTATTTATCTTTACACCAGCCATTAAAAAATTAATGCAAGGTGTGAAATAATAAATAATTTATATCAAAGTGGTTGGGACAAAGGCGTTCAGGATTTGAGCAGAAGTGAACGAAAAGCTAAAATTGGTTTCCAAATTTTAGCGAATCGTGAACTTTCTGCCGAAAATCCTGCTTTTGGGACACCGTTACTCGGTTTCCCCAGAGCATTAGCGCTTTATGTCACAGCCTCTTTTTTTGTACTTTAAACACAATATAAGTTATATTTTTTAGACAATATGTGAAATTTCAAAAATAAAATATTGAATTTCACAATCTTTAGGCGTAAACTTGCTATTATATTTTATTTGTTACGCATTAGAGAGGTTGATTCAAAATGTCAGAATTGTCTCACGAGAAAGCAGTTCAAGAAATTCCACAAAAAGGCTTCTTTGGTCACCCACGTGGCTTAGGAGTGCTCTATACGGTGGAGTTTTGGGAGCGTTTCAGTTATTACGGTATGCGCGCTCTACTCATTTATTACATATATTATAGTGTAGCTCAGGGCGGATTGGGCTTAGAAAAAACGTTTGCCCAATCGCTTATCTCTATATATGGCTCACTTATCTTTATGACAACAATACTTGGCGGTTGGTTAGCTGACCGTATTTTAGGAACGCGTCGCTCCACAGTCTACGGTGCTTTTTTAATTATCATTGGACATATTTTCCTTAGTTTACCTTTAGGTCTCACAGGTCTATTAATTTCTATGGTCTTTATTATTATCGGCTCCGGTATGATGAAACCGAATATTTCTAATATCGTTGGACGTCTGTATCCTAAGGACGATGAGCGTATTGATTCTGGATTTGTCATTTTTTATATGGCCGTAAATATGGGTGCATTTATTTCACCATTAGTTTTAGATTCATTTAGAGTCTCAGGTAACTTCCATGGTGGCTTTTTAATTGCGGCGATTGGTATGGCTATTTCACTTATTATTTATTTATTATTTAATCGTAAATATTTAGGTCGCATTGGTACAACAGCACCCAATCCATTAAATCGCCAAGAAAAGAAAAAATACAGTTTCATTTTCCTTGCGATCTTAATCATTATTATTTTAGGAGTTCTAATTACATATCTTACAAATACACTATCATTCGAATTAATTAGTCTCATTGTACTTATTTTAGCTTTAATTTTGCCAATTTCTTATTTTGTAACGATGATTAGAAGTAAGGAAACTACAAAAACTGAACGATCACGTGTCATTGCATTTATTCCTTTATTTATTGTCGGTGTGCTCTTCTGGTCCATCCAAGAACAAGGCGCTAACGTTTTAAATGTCTATGCTGACGAAAAAGCTGATTTAACCTTTAATATACTGGGTATAGAGGGTGTATTCCCTGTAACATGGTTCCAATCTATTAACCCATTATTTATCGTCTTACTGGCGCCTGTTATCTCTTGGGCATGGCGAAAACTAGGCCGTTTTGAACCTAGCTTACCAGTAAAATTTGCTTTAGGATTGGTATTTGCAGGTGGCTCATTTATACTTATGATGGCTGTTATTTTTTATTACGATAATCAAAACATTTGGTTCATGTGGATTGTGCTTTCTTATTTTATTTGTGTCATTGGTGAACTATGTATTTCACCGACAGGTAATAGTTCAGCAGTCAAACTAGCACCTGAAGCATTCAACGCCCAAATGATGAGTTTATGGTTATTAACTAGCGCAACAGCCCAAGCTATCAATGCGCAACTTGTGAAATTACAACCGATTTTAGGGGATCAAAATTACTTTGGTTTTATCGGTGGTATTGCCATTGTTGTTGCAATACTGACTTTCGTCGCATCACCACTTATTATCAAAGCAATAAAAGTACAAGAATAAAATACTTATTAAATATACAGAGAAAGAAGGTGTTTAATCATGGCTTATGATTACCAACACGGCGTTCTTTTCTATCATCAACACAGTGGCTTAAATAAAATTCATCAAGCGCTTGGTGAAGTGACCACTGCTTTATCACAAAAATGCAAACGATTTTCAATTCAATTAAGTGAAAATGAAGGTGATATTGAACGATATTGTCATCAAATTAAATCTTCTAATAACTCAGAGGGTATAGATGTATTGTTTATTTTAGGCGGTGACGGTACAGTTAATGAACTCGTCAACGGTGTATTAAAAAATGAATTAAATATACCCATTGGTGTCCTACCAGGCGGCACATTTAATGACTTTGCAAAAACACTGAATTTACCGCCAAAAGTCGGCGATGCCAGTGAAGCACTACTTGAAGCAAAGCCACACACGTATGATGTGATTCAAATTGATGAACAATATGCTCTAAACTTTGCAGGTCTCGGATTAATGGTTCAAAATGCTGAAAATGTTAAGGGCCAATCTAAAAATGTTTTTGGAAAACTAAGCTATATCACGTCGACACTCAAAACATTAGCAGATCCGGTAGAATTTGAATATGAACTTACAGTAGATGGCCAAGTCTACTCAGGACGTACCGCTATGATTTTATTCGCTAATGGACGCTTTATTGGTGGAGGACAAATCCCAATGCCGGATATGTCCCCTTCAGACGGTATACTCAATACCTTTATTTTTAATACACATAGCATTAGTATCCTTAAAGATTTATTTAGTCTACGAGACAGTATGAGTTGGAGCGAAATCCCTGAAAATATTCAACATATTCCAAGTAAGGAAATCCAACTCGACACAAACCCTGAAATGGAAATTGATATCGATGGGGAAATTAATATGACTACACCAACTACACTGAAAGTCATTCCGAATGCTATTCAGCTACTAACGGCACCATCAGAGCAATAAAAAAGACGTTGAGAGCAATGAGACTATCGTCTGTCGCTCTCAGCGTCTTTTCCTATTCATAAAGTAGTTATGGAATTGATCAATTAATGAGTACCAAAGAAATAGGCTTCTACTTCTTTCCAGTTATTTAAGCGTTCAAATTCTTGATGATTGATATTATGATTTGCTGTAAACATAAGTGGCTTGCCAGTATGAATACCTAACTGTTTAGGATTATCATCAATTAAGTAATCGGTAGCTACAATATTTTTACGCCCACAAAATACAAATTGTTGAGGATCTAAAAATGGAAAATGTTCTAATAACCATTCATATTTATCATGAAAGGAAGATGGGACATCCATTGCAGCCGTGACGATATAAATATCATACTTTTCCGCTAATCGCTTAACGACCTCTTGTGAATCCTTCATCACATTTAAACGTCTAAAAAATCCGTCACTTGCTAAGATATCTCGTATTTCTTCTTCATGTTCAGGCATCACTTTATAAATTTTTTCACCCGCAATATCTTCAAGTTGAACCCCAAGTTGAGTTCTTCTATTAAGTTCATCTAATATGGCCCCCATTGTATCCGCTAAGACCTCGTCCATATCAATACCTATCGACTTACGCATTCTATCTCTCCTAAACCTACAATTAGTAATATTATTATATCAAACCCTAGATACATTATCATTTATCCGAAATCTGCTAAAATTACCGCTTCTACATCGATTAATCTTAAAGTAAAGAGACCCTCAAATATAGTTGATATTGTCACGAATGGGATATGACATTTGTCACTTTGTGTAAAATACATGAAAAGGTTACTATAACGACAATTTAAAATGATTCTCGCTCGAGTACTTTTCTAATGTGTTGGTTTTGTTCTGGGAAACCTAATGTAATTCTAACACCATTAGGCATCGGGCGTGCGATAATCCCTTCTTCCAATAGTGCTCTATTTAAATCTTCTGCTTGAGCAGTCTCAACAAAAATAAAGTTAGTTTGCGATGGGTAAATCTTTAAGTGTGTGTTTGCTTGTTCTATTTTAACTCTTTCATCATGATTGAGTTTAACGGCTTTTTGAAGATGATCTTGATCCTGTAATGCTGCACAAGCTGCCTGTTCAGAAACTCGTGTAATATTAAATGGCGGTCTCAACACATTCAATTGTGCTACTAAACTTGGTTGGCCAATTAAATAACCCACTCTTAATCCTGCTAATGCATATGCTTTTGAAAACGTGCGTAACAATGCAATATTAGGATATTGTTTCATCAATGCAAACGTATCTGGGTAATCTGAGGCTGTAACATATTCTGCATAGGCCTCATCAAAAATGACTGTGACACTTTCAGGAACTTGTTTTAAAAATGATTCAATCTCTTGTTGATTGAGATATGTACCTGTCGGATTATTGGGATTACAAATCCAAATAAGCGCTGTTTCTTGGTCTACCGCTTCTAATATACCTTCTAAATCAAACGTGCCATCTTTTAAAGGGACTTCTACAATGTTCGCTGCTTCAACAATGGCATTGTGTTTATATTGTCCAAAGGTCCCCTCACTCGTTACGACTTTGTCACCATTGTCTAGTAAAGCTCTAGAAATGATTAAAATCATCTCATCTAGCCCTGAACCAAACAGAATTTGATTGGTATCAACTTCATAATGTTGCGCAATCGCTTGTTGTAATTGTGGCGCATTAGGTTCTGGATATAAAAATAATTCATCGGTTACTTGATTAATTGCGTCTTTGACTTTTGGTGACGGCCCATATACATTTTCATTGGAAGCATGCTTATACAGTGGTTTATCAATTTTAAACTTTTGCTTTAATCCTTCTGGAGAGAGTCCTGGTTGATATGCCGATAATTTTGAAAGTTGTTGTTTCATCGTCTTCCTCCTTTATTCTGAAAATTTAGAATATACCTATTATAGCGTTTTTCTTTATAAAACTCTAGTACTAAAAAACATGAGGTGTAAACACACCTCATGTTAACCAGTTGAATTAGGAATCTATTAAGTTATGTTCTTTTAAATACGTTTCCGCTGTATCATATGGATCCGCATTTTCTTCTGCGACCTCGTAATTCATTTCTTGCATTTCTTCATCCGTAATTTGACCTTCTAATCGATTTAACGCTTTGACCACATCCGGATGATCTTTTATAAACGCTTTTTTAAACAATGGTGCACCTTGATATGGTGGAAATACTTTTTGATCATCTTCTAAAGCAACCATATCATATTGTTTTAATTCAGCGTCTGTCGAATAAGCATCCATTAAATTAATATCACCATTTTCCACTGCTTGATAACGTAATTTAGGTTCCATCGTTTTAACATTAGAGAACTTCAAACGATAAGCCTCTTGTACAGCTTTATAACCATCGCCTCGATCATTAAACTCCAAAGTAAAACCTGGTTTAATTTGATCTTCTACTTTTTTAAGATCACTGATTGTTTTTAATTGATGTTCTTCAGCAAATGTTCTTTTAACGGCTAATGTATAAGTGTTATTGTATGCCATTGGTTTTAACATTTCCATATCAAACTGCTCATCTAAACCATCATTAGCTTGCTGATACACTTTAGCTTCGTCTTTTGACTTTAATGGTTCTTTCGTTAATTCACCAATGACGGTACCTGTAAATTCTAAGTAGCCATCAATTTCATCTGCTTTTAACGCATTAAAAAGGAAAGACGTTTTGCCCATACCATCTTCCACATCGACTGTATAATCTGTTTCTTCTTCAATTAATATCTTATACATATTCGTTACAATAGATGGTTCAGTACCTAGTTTTCCAGCTAAAGTAAGGCGCTCTCCTTTTTGAGAAAATAACGGTGCGATGGTTAAAACAAACATTAATACTAAAATAATCCCCAATGTTGCGATCATTTTGCGATAAGAAACCTTCTCTAATATACGAAGAACGATATCAAATACAATCGCAAGTGCTGCCGCTGGGATGGCGCCTATTAAAATGAGCGCCGTATCATTTCGATCTATGCCTAATAAAATCAATTGACCAAGACCGCCTGCCCCAATTAAAGCGGCTAATGTTGCTGTTCCAATAATCAGCACCATTGCTGTACGAATACCAGCCATAATTACAGGCATTGCTAAAGGAAGTTCAACCTTAGTGAGACGGCGAAATGGCTTCATGCCAATTCCTTTTGCCGCTTCTATTAAAGAGCCATCTACGCCTACAATGCCGGTATATGTATTACGCAAAATAGGTAACAGCGCATAGACAACCAGTGCTATCACTGCAGGCACAGTACCTATACCGAATATTGGAATCATTAAACCTAATAATGCTAGAGACGGTATTGTTTGTAAGACAGCCGCAATGTTAATGACAACTTCTGATATTTTTTTAGTTTTGGTTAGTAAAATACCGATAGGCACACCAATGACTACCGCTATTAATAGCGCGATAAAGGACAACTGAATGTGTTCAATCAGTGTTGTAAACAGTTCTCCTTTACGATCATTGAGCGTTGATAAAAATGTATTCATGACAACGCACCTGCCTTATTACGAGATAAGAAATTAAAGATATCTTGTCTCGTCAATATCCAAGCAGTATCCTCACTTTTCACAATCACTGCTTCATGATTCACAAGTTCTCGATAAACATCACTTACCGAATGATGCTTATCAACAATTGGATAATCATAATTATCTTGAAGTGGCATCGATTGTCCTACAATCTCCGCAATTTTCCCTAACGTAAAATGATTCATAACTACGCTTGTCATTTCACCTAAAAATTGGCGTACAAAGTCATTTTTAGGATATTTAATAAAATCGTTAGGGGTTCCCACCTGTTCAACACGCCCTTGATTCAATAAACAGATACGGTCTCCTAATTTAAAAGCTTCTTCTATATCGTGCGTTACAAACACAATCGTTTTATGAATTTGAGCTTGTAATGCCAATAAATCATCTTGTAATTTTTCTCTTGTAATTGGATCGAGTGCACTAAAAGGCTCATCCATTAAAACGACAGGTGGGTCAGTTGCCAATGCACGTACGACGCCAACTCTTTGACGTTGTCCGCCTGAAAGTTCGTGAGGTTTGCGATCACGAAACTGATCTGGTTCTAATCCAACCATCGCCAACAACTCATTCACACGTTGATCGATCTCTTCTTTTTTCCAACCTTTCATTAAAGGAACTTGCGCAATATTATCGCGTATTGACATATGAGGAAATAAAGCAATTTGTTGTAACACATAGCCCATATCCCAACGCATTTCATACACAGAATAATCACTAATCGGGCGATCTTTAAAATAAATGTAGCCCTCTGATAATGGAATTAAGCGATTAATCATTTTCATCGTTGTCGTTTTACCAGATCCAGATGGACCAATTAATACAAAAAATTCACCTTCGTCAATTTGTAAATCGACCTGATCTACAACTGTTTTACTCCCGTAACGCTTGGAAACATTTTGAAATTGTATCATAGACTCCCTCGTTTATTTACAGTGTTATTGCATTGCTTATACCCTAAAATCCAGCACACTAACTTATCGCATACAAGATTTATTTTGCTAGCGCTTTATATTGTTGTATCGCTTCTAGAAACGGCTTACTATAATGCTTTAACTTATAACTTCCTACGCCATCGACATGAATCATTTCTTCTTTTGTAGTTGGTTTTCGTTCCGCAAAAGCTTCTAATGTAAAATCAGAGAAAACATTTGTTGGTGGGACGTTGAGACGTTCACTAATTTTTAAACGCACCTCTACAAGTTGGTCAAATAATTTTTGGTCTACCCCTTCAATCGTATTAATGTGTACCGTTTCTTTAGACTTACGTTTGAAAGGTGTAGTATAAATTTGAACCTCTTCATTTAATAATTGTTTAACAGAAGCACCACATAATAAAATTTCATCATGCTCATTGAGGAACCCTTTGAAACGCAACTCATCAATCAGATGATTCAACTCACTAGTGGTATATTCTTTCATAATGCCATATGTAGACAATTGATCATACTGTTGATATTTCAAATAATCTGTTGTTTCTCCGCGTAATACTTGTATCACCACTTGGTATCTTTCTTTTTGTTTTAAACGAACAATACAGCTGATAATCATCTTGGCTTCATTCGTCATATTATGTGTTTTTTGTTGATCCATACAATTATTACATTGCTGACATTCTTCCAAACTTTCATTAGGCTCAAAATAATGCACAAGAGTCGCTTCTAAACATTTCTTAGTTTTTGTATAATGAATCATTTTAGTTAACTTCTCACCAAGTCGTTCTTTATAATCATCGTCTGCTTGAGAGGTCGTAATAAAATACTCGTGAAGTCCGATATCTCGGTCACTAAATAGTAAAATACATTCACTTTTCAAACCATCTCTTCCAGCACGACCGGCTTCTTGATAATACGATTCGAGATCTCCTGGCATATTGTAATGAATGACATATCTCACATTAGATTTATCAATACCCATACCAAAGGCGTTAGTCGCGACAACCACCTTTGTCTGATCATATACGAATCTATTTTGAGCTGCTTCTCTTTCTTTAGCACTTAATCCAGCATGATAATAAGCTGCATTAACGCCAATTTCCTCTAACGCATCATAAAGTGTCTCAACTTGTTTACGTGTTGAACAATACACAATGCCTGCCTCTTTAGGATGTTGCTGAATATAATCCAGTACAAATTTTTGACGTTGATACGTTGGATTCACTTTAAATACCAAATTACGTCGTTTAATACTTGTTTTAACGACATATTGTGAATCTATTAATAATCGTTTCATAATATCTTGTTGCACTTCAACCGTAGCAGTCGCTGTTAAAGCTACAATGGTAAACTGTTGTGGAATGGCAAACACACGATGCACTACGGCTTGATAACTCGGGCGAAAATCGTGCCCCCATTTAGAAATACAGTGTGCTTCATCAAATGCGACTAAAGCAATTTTGATCTGTTGAAGTAGCTGCATAAACTGTGGATTTTCAAAACGTTCAGGGGCAACATATAAAAACTTTATCTGTCCGTCTATTAATTGTTGTTCAACGTGTTGTTGGTCTTCTTTACTTTGACTACTATTTAAATAGGCTGCAGCAATACCCATCGTTTTTAACTGATCCACCTGATCTTTCATCAAAGAAATCAGTGGACTAATTACAATCGTCACACCTTCTAACATCAATCCAGGAATTTGATAACATAATGATTTACCGCCACCTGTCGGTAATACTCCTAATGTATGATGTTGATTTAAAACATGTGTGATAATCTCTTTTTGACCTGGTCTAAATGTTTGATAACCAAAATAATGAGATAGTGTTTGTTCCATATAATCCCTCTTATTGTTCTAATATTTCTTCAAGTTCACTCCATCTCATGATGTCCGTTTCATATTGTTCATCGAGGCTTTCTTTTTCTTCATTAAGCGCTTTAATCTTTTCATAATCCGAATAAGCTTCTGCCATTTCTTGATCAATAGCCTTCAGACGTGCCTCAGTTTCGTCAATACGTTGAATTAAAGCATCGTACTCACGCTTTTCCTTGTAAGATAATCCTTTTTTCTTTTTAGGCTGTGGCTTTTCGACTGGCTTTTCAGCAACTTCTTTCTCTTTTTCTTCTTGTTGTTTAAAAGCAAAATAATCTTCAAATTGGCCTAAAATAATATTGAATTGTCCTTCACGTATATACCAGTAACGATCAACCACTTTGTTTAAAAAGTAGCGGTCGTGACTGACTGTAATCACAGTGCCACCAAACTCATGAATATAATCTTCTAAGATAGTTAGAGTTTCAGTATCAAGGTCATTCGTCGGCTCATCTAGTAATAATACGTTAGGTTGATGCACTAATAAACGTAACAAGTAGAGCCTTTTTTGCTCTCCACCAGATAATTTATACACTTTTTTACCGTGAGTAGCACTCGGAAATAAAAATTGCTCTAACAATTGTGTAACCGACACACGCGTGCCGTCTTTTTGATACGCAAGCTCACTTTCTTCACGTAAAAAGTCAATCACGCGAACATCATCATTCAAACGCTCATCTGTTTGTTTAAAATAAGCAATTTTGACCGTTTGTCCCACTTTTAAAACGCCGTCGTAGTCTTGATCCAACCCAGCTAAAATATTGAGTAACGTGGTTTTACCTGCACCGTTAGGCCCAACGATTCCAATGCGCATACCTTTTTGAATAATCGTCGTAATGTCATTCAACAATGTTTTTCCATTCATTCTTTTTGTAATATTTTCTAATTCGAAAACTTGTTTACCTAAGCGGGAGTGCGCTAAGTTTAACTGGCCTGATTGTTTAGTTTTATGAGATTTGACCTCTTGTTCTAAAGCTTGAAAGCGATCTTTACGTGCTTGTTGTTTCGTCGTTCTCGCTTTCACACCTGCGCGCATCCAAGCTAATTCTTGTTTATACAATGACTTAGCTTTAGCTTGTTGTTGTGCTTCGATCATTTCTTTTTCCGCACGCATTTGAATATAATCCTCATAGTTGCCAGGATAAGAATTTAAGACGCCATTTTTCAACTCTACAATCCGTGTAGAGACTTCATTTAAAAAATAACGATCGTGTGTAATAAACATTACAGTTTTAGGATAATTGTTAACATATTGAATAAGCCACTGTATCGCTTCAAAATCTAAATGGTTCGTCGGCTCATCTAACAATAGTAAATCAGGTTTTTCAATCAATGTTCTAGCGAGAATGACTCTTTTTTGCTGACCACCTGATAAAGCGCTCACCTTTTTTTGAACATCATAGATCCCTAGCTTTGATAAAATGGTTTTTATCTCTGCACTATAATCCCATGCGTTTTTAGCATCCATCTCGCTTTGTGCATTCATCATTTCTTCAAAGTCTTGAGCATCTTCCGTTTTACTATATTGTGCAACGGCTTGTTCATAACGCTTAATGGTTTTTAATTCGTCTGTTTCTGCGCTAAATACTGCATCATATACTGAGATGTCGTCATCTAGATGTTGTTTCTGTGAAGCGTAACGAATGCGATAAGCTTTAGGTGCAGTTAACGTACCTTCATAGTCCTCATCTAATCCAGCGATTACTTTTAGTAGTGAACTTTTTCCTGTACCATTGATACCTACTAATCCAATACGCTCTTGATGAGAAATTGAAAAATTTAAATCATCAAATATCACTTTATCAGCATATGACTTATGTAAATGTTCAATTTTTAATGCTTCCAATTCTCAACATCCTTTTTATTTTATAGATTTAGTCGGATATATCTGTTAGTCTTAAATCAGTTCTATACATTATACAATTTTTTAGACGCAAAAGATACTAAGGAGTTATGTAATATGTTAGATTATCTTGGTACTGCACCTCCTTTTGTCCAAGCGTTAATAGCAGGCATCATTACTTGGCTATTAACCGCATTAGGAGCTGCAACCGTATTTATCTTTAAAACAGTCAATCAAAAAATACTTAGTTCAATGCAAGGATTTGCTGCCGGTATTATGATTGCCGCAAGTTTCTGGTCATTGTTACAACCAGCGATTGAAAGTAATTCAGACAGTAGCATGCCATGGCTACCTGCTGCAATCGGCTTTTTACTCGGTGGCGTTTTTATACGGGTTTTAGATGTGGTTATACCACACATTCATCAAAATGCCACAGACAGTTCACAAAAACAAGAAGGTGTGAATACATCTTTAAACAAAAACACTTTACTCGTATTAGCGATCACACTACATAATATTCCAGAAGGGTTATCTATCGGGGTCGCTTTTGGCGGTGTAGCTACTGGTAACGCTCAAGCTACTGTGCTTGGCGCCATTGTCTTAGCGATTGGTATTGGGATTCAAAATATTCCAGAAGGTGCGGCATTATCTCTGCCAATCCATGCAGCAGGCCAATCAAAATGGAAATCTTTCAACTATGGGCAAGCCTCTGCTATCGTTGAACCGATCTTCGCAACAATTGGTGCAGCAGCTGTTTTAGTCATAACGCCAATGTTACCTTATGCCCTAGCATTTGCTGCAGGTGCCATGATCTTCGTCGTTGTAGAAGAACTCATCCCAGACTCACAATCATCCGAAAACACAGACCTTGCCACATTAAGCCTAATGTTAGGCTTCACAATCATGATGGTATTAGACGTCGCATTAGGCTAAAAGTGCGGAGGGCTACGGTCAGAACTTGATTTTGTAAAGCTTTTTTGCATAGCAACACTCAATCACTTTAAAAATAAGATTATATGCTTCATAAAGGAATAAGGAGGCTAAGCAACAACAAGTTGCTTAGCCTCCTTAATTAAGTGAATCATTACAATTTATTCTAAACTTATAATTAAAAAGAAACTCAATATTATGTCGAAAAATTAGTCATATATTTGTCGGTCAAGAGAATACCAATATATTAAAATAAGTACCAATTAGCTGTCTTTTGTTTGACTTCATACCCAACTCAAATAAAAATATAACATTTTATATATTTTTATTAGATTAACTAACAGATCCAATACTAAAATAATTAACATGAATATCACCAAAATGTTAACTTATTAAAGTGTATCTTCTGAACTTCACTTGTAACAAATATATTTAATATCATAGCAATTATAACAACTAGTATTAAAATAAAAATCCATTTTAGATAACATAGTACAATTTTATTGTTAAACACTATGACACCTAATATAAATGAAATGGAAAGTATAACATCGTTTATTAAGGTTTAAGTCTCTTTTAATAATAGAGTTCATTACGTCTTTCTGCATCTAAAAAGTGAAAATCAAAATTAAGTAGGTGAATGACTATTACTTAGTTATTTAATTTGTCATATCATCACATGTATACTTTATTCCACATGCTGTATAAGTGAATTCTAAGAAATAGGTTAAAGAGTAAACTATTTTATTATAAATAAACCACGATAAATTATATATGCATTCAATAACTATCACTATTTTTACTATAGTACTATTTCGTCATACTTTATATAACTCGATTTTAAAACAATATCAAGTCTTGCTTTAAAATTATTTTTTAAAAAAAGTAACGTATGCCATTAATAATAATATTATACCTCCTAAGACCCCTAATAAACTTGTTCTTTCTATGTAAAGAAATGGAAGGACTATTACAATTATAAAAATAATTCCGAAAAACACTCTTTTCTTGTAAGACAATTTGACCCCTCACTTTCAATCTATAAGCAATAAAAATTCATTAAACTATTAATAATAAATACAGTAAAATTAATTTTAAAATTTTACTTTGCTACATCTTTATTATACCACACTTAAATCTTCGTACAAAGTTGCTTACAAAATGATTCTTTAAAAATTATATAGTTAGACAGTGAAAAATCAGTTAGTGACATATCATCCTAATGTTTATTTTGATGGATGTTCTATAAATTATATAAACATAGACGGAAGTAGTCATGAGTTTATTAATATTTTAGATTATTTTATGCCAAAAAAATTGTTAAAACATAATTGTTCGTTAACACGTTAATAACAAAGTTAAGTTCAATTATAATAAATAAATCACCATCAGAAGATTTTACTAAAGTCACAATTAAATAAATTCCAACAAAAAAGCAGTGGAGAAATCTATCGTTATAGAACTCTCCACTGCTAATCTTAATTTTATTATTTTTCTTCGCCTTTAGGGCCTGCTTCGTAGTTGTATGTTGATGGATCAATCTGATCAAAATCAGGGTTATCATAGAATCTGAATAAGTCTCCATTCAACACTTTGTCACTCATTTCTAAGTCAGTCTGTACTTGTTTTTTATTCTTTTCTAAGTCAGCAGGCGGTTCTGATAATGGTTCATTATTTTCGTTGCTATATGCCTTACCATTGACGTATTTATAACCATCTGTCACGAAATCACCGTTTCGGAAAGGTACTACATTATTATGATCTTTCGATAACATGTCTGTACCCATCATAAGATAGTTTTTAGTATCGATACCCATTAAATGTAATAACGTAGGCATGACGTCAACTTGTCCAGCATATGTTTCGTCTACTTCTGGTTCAACACCAGGTGCTTTTAACCAGAAACCTGTTGCGTTAAGATCTGTGAACTTCGCTGGAGTAATCGGTTCGTCTAATAATTGTTCCATTGCTTTATTATGGTTTTCAGAAATACCATAGTGGTCACCGTAGAGCATAATGACTGAATCATCATATAATCCTTTTTCTTTTAAACCATTAATAAATTGTTCTAATGACTCGTCTAGGTAACGTGCTGTTTGGATGTAGCCATCTACCGTTGAGTCACCTGTATCAGTCTTATCAATTGTGGCATCCTCTTGTGATAACGTAAACGGATAATGGTTTGTTAATGTTATCAAGTGAGAATAGAATGGTTGTTTTTCTTTTGATAAGTAATCTAACGACTCGTCAAAGAATTCCTTATCTTTAAGACCTAGGTTTTCTAAGTTATCAGATGACATATCATAATACGTTGCATCGTAAAACTTATCAACACCAAAGTGACGATAAATTTGGTCACGGTTCCAGAATGTTTTATAGTCACCATGCATAACGCTCGTTGTGAAGTCTTGTTGTTGATGTAAAATTGCTGGTAATGATTGGAACGTATTGTCACCTTTTAATGAAAAGGCTGAACCTTGAGGTAAGCCATATAAACTGTTATCCATTGTAAATTCGGCATCTGATGTCTTACCTTGACCTGTTTGATGGTAGAAATTTGGATAATATCTAAAATCATTTTGTCCTGATGATAATTGGTTTAAGAATGGTGTAACTTCTTCACCATTAATCTTCTTGTTAATTAAAAATGTTTGGAAACTCTCTAAGTGAATCTTAATGACATTTTTACCTTTAGCTTTACCGTAGTATTCCATATTAGGCTCTGTGTTTTTCTGTTTTGAGTAATTTAACACTTCTGTTAAATCATCTTCTGAGGCAAGTGCCTTTTGTTGATTATTTTGAATGGTTTTGACGCCATCATACACAGTGAAATTGTAAGGTCCTAAATACTTAACAAGGTATTTATGGTCAAATGTTCTTGTTAATAATTCTGGACGATCTGTTTCAGCAAACGCTAAATTTAGGAAAAAGAGCGCAATTGCTGACGCCATAACGACTGGAATAAATCTTTTATGGAATACATTTTTGCTTAACCATTTTTGTTTAAATATTAAAATAAAAAGGTAAACAACAGTATCGATAAAATAAACAAAGTCGTGCCATTTAAAAGAAGCACCAACAGCGCCTCCCATTGAGTCTACGTTACCGACCTGATTTAATGTACTAAACGTAATAAAGTCAGAGAAGAATCTGAAATAGACTACGTTTGCATATAGTAATATTGTAATTAAAAATCCACCGATAAACATAAACCAGTATGCTTTGCGGCCTTTAAAAAATAAGAAAACGCTTAATACTAGTGCGACTAAACTATACGGATTTAATAGTAGTATTAAATTTTGGGTAAGTCCTTTAACACCAAGTGATAGGTCAACATAATAGGCAAAATACGTTTTTAATGCAATGGTGAGCACCATTAATAGGAAAAACGTAAATATCCCTATCTTTCTTTTTTCATTTTTCATATTTGCTCCCCCGTCATACATTCCTTCAAGTGTTTTTGCTTAATATTTTTTATATTATCACAACAATTTTTATATTTGTAATCTTTTTGTAACATAAATGAGTAAGTTCAATTTAATAATATATACTAATTAGTGTGATATTTCAAGTCATATCCTATGCAACTGCACAGGACTTAATTAAGACGTCTTAGCGCACTATTCTCTAAGACGACTCATTGCTACAACCAACTTCATCCATTTTTTTATCAATAACTAACAGTATACAAATGATCTTAAATACTGTACTCGGACTCAAGTTGTAATTTCGATATCGCTAACAAGACGACTCATTTTATGATGGATTTGATTTAGACATTTCTCCTTGCATGCGATATTCAATCCCTTTAAATAACTGTTTTCGCCAACTATGATATTTCACCAAATTTTGCTCCGCTTGAATGATATCAATAAATTGGAATTTCACTTTAGACCCTTGGCGCTTTTGAACTAATTTTGATAAATGATAGGAAGCGATAGTCCCAATTTGAGGATAACTGCCTAACGTATAATGGTCGTTCAATAACACAATAGGTGTCCCATCTTTTTTCAACTGAATGGTACCGCGCTTTACTGAACGATGAGGGGGCGCACTTTCATAATGTGCATGAATCGGCTGACCTTCTAATAAAATACCCATACGGTTAGCCTTACTTGAGATTTTATAGTCTTCTTTTACGAAATCTTTTAAAACTTCAGGCTCAAAGTCTTCTGTGCCTTCACTTGGAATGACGTGTACGACATCTGACACATAATTGAATGATAACGCATAACCATCCACTCCCCAATCTGTCATTTTGGTGTGTTTCAGGTTTTCAAATAATTGATGATGCCGTTCAGTATAAGCGCGTTTCATATTAATTTCATCGCCTACTTGAATTGGTCTCCCGTGATAGCCACCTACTTTTGCATATGTATCCGTTGATGATGATGCTAACCATTCATCGAGTTCAAATCCACCAGCTACAGCTAAATACACTCGAGAACCTCTTCTTAATGCATCAAATGTTAAAACATCACCTTTATTCATTAAGTATAATTTGTTCGTTCTAACTTGGGTGTCTTGTGTATAAGCTACTACTTGCCCACCAGATAAAGCGATTAAGGTAGGTTCTGTAAAACGTAAACGCGCCATTTGATTTGTCATTTCAAGTGTAGCTTCATGACGATCATTACCAACGAGACGATTGGCGATTTCATGCGCTAACACATCAAGGGCACCGCTTCGAATAACGCCTAAATGTTCATATCCTTTTCTCCCAAAGTCTTGAAATGTCGAAAATAAGCCACTTTCTTCAACTATAATCGTCACGTTAATTCCCTCTCTTCTTCTTGAACTGGATAAAATTTAACGGTATCACCAAGCGAAATCAAGGTGAATGGCTCGCAATTTGGATCGAATAGTTTTAATGGTGAATAACCTATAACAAGCCAATCCTCATATAAATCGGTTGTCGTAATACCACATTTATTATTTTCTACTATGATTGAACCTGCTTTAATCCAACGTTTTTCAGGCGCGGTATGATTAACTACGATATGCTCATCCATACCAGTTAAATATGGAAAACCTGGCGAAAAGCCCATCATTGATACAAAATAGTCAGGTTTCGTGTGATAGTGCACGAATGTCTCTAAATCCATATCAAGTTCTTCAAGCAATAACTGAAGATGTGGCCCATGCACCTCATCGTAATAAACCGGCACCTCTATCGTTTGATGTGGCTCTTCTTCCATATCTTCTAAGTTAAGGTGTTCAATCATATGCTTCATAAATAAAAATGGTGATGTCACATCAAAATATTTCATCATCATTCGCGCATCATAAGAAATAAGCATATCCGTTTCAGTCGGTACTATTTCTGTAATAAATGGATAATCTTGTTTTAATAAATACGTACGTAAAGCAAGTAACTTACGTATTGATAACGGCGTCACTGGTTCACGCTTAGATACTACTATCGCCTGATCCCCTTGGCTATATACTTTCATTTATAACACCTCAACTATTCATTATAAAATAACTTTAATACATCTATTGCGAATTCGATAACTTGTTGCATCAATAACCAAATCACAACACCTTGCACCAACAGCACAAGACATAACCACCCGAACATTAATCCTTTATTCGAACGCCTGACGAGTCGTTTACTAACAAATTGACCTAACCAAAGCAAAACTATAAACAGTATAAAATATATCATTTTCAACGACACCTATTATTCTATTAATGTAACTGGAACCCACTCTCTCAAACTATTAATTAACCATAATCGCCCATTATTTGATAACGTACGGCGCAATGTATCTCGACTGATAAGACAAGGTTGAATGGCCCCTTGATCGATTAACGACTGACGCATACACCCTTTCAAAAAGTCGTGATCAAATTGAGGTGTATAGTACTGACCGTCATGTTCTAAGACCACATTACCAATGTCAAATTCAAGTATTTTATCACTTTCATCATACAATAAAATTAAATCCGTCTCATGATGATGTTGTAAAAATGCGCGTTCAGACGTTTTATGCGTACGACACCATTGCGGTGTTTCAGGTGGCAGTAAAGCCATACGTGCCGTCATGCCCTGTACTGACGCTAATGGCTGATACCTAAAATGCAATGTGCCATCACTTTCTAAAATAACTTTAAGTCGATAAACCCCTTCATCTACTTGCGCTTGAATGTCATGCACGAGCTGTTCCCAATCACGCTTTGAAAATGGCATATTGAGTGATTGACTCGCTTGAAAAAGACGTTGAAAATGATAAGGTTCCCGACAAATTTTGCCTGCTTCTAAACGCATTGTCTCAAATAAATACATCGTTATCCCTCTAATATTTTAGTTTTAGTTAAAAATTCTTCATATTCTGCTTGAGGATCTGAATCAATAGTAATACCAGCACCAACGCCGTAGACCATCTTATCGTTAATTTGTTGTAGCGTTCGAATCGGTACATTAAATACCGCGTTACCGTTCGGATGTAACAAACCAATCGTGCCACAATAACTATGTCTTGGCGTATTTTCAAGACGATGAATAATACGCATCGTATTAATTTTAGGTGCACCCGTAATCGAGCCACATGGGAACAATGCAGTAAACAATTGATTATACGAGATGGTTTTATCGATTTTACCTGAGACCATCGTCGTCATTTGAAATACTGTATCATAGGTTTCAATATTAAATAAATGATCAACTTTCACAGTGCCTGTTTGTGCAATACGTGCAATATCATTTCTCAACAAATCTACAATCATTACATTTTCCGCTTGATCTTTGGTTGATTGTTTTAACATATTGAAATGATGCTCATCTTCCGCTTTTGTTTTACCTCTTGGCATTGTCCCTTTCATAGGTTTACTCACAATCGTACGCTGTTGATCCGTATCAAATTGACCGACTTGGAAAAATAGTTCTGGAGAAATCGAAGCGATCTGTAACGCCTCTGTATCCATTAATACGGTGTAATGCCCATTTCCTTTTTGTGTCAGATAGGCGTATAACCTTGATATCGGCACAACTTGGTGACTCTCAAAACGTGTCGTATAATTCACTTGATATGTCCATCCTTCTGTAATTTCTTTATGAATGGTACGAATATGTTGTTTAATTTCTTCTTGTGTATTTGTACAAGTGAATGTTGGCATCGTCATTTCATATGCTCCGTCAACACTTACCGCTTCTGTCACTGGTTGATCAAAAGCATAAAAAGCAGCATATAGTCCATCTGCAGGTTCGTATGTTTCAAAGTTATCATTATAAAAGGATGCGGCTTCATAAGGTAGGTACAAGGCAACATAATATCCTTCTTTTTGGTAAGTCTCAGCGCAATCCACCACATCTCCTACGTCTGATAATGTATGCGCAAGTTGATAGTGTACAGGTTGATCGAAAGTATAAATGTACTGCGTTGATTCATCAGGCGTCGTATAATACGTATAGTTAAACTTCACAACCATGATAAACACCTGCCTTCTTTAAAAAATTACGAATTTGCGCATGACCATATTCAGATAAAATGGATTCAGGGTGATACTGCATGCCATATATTGGATAATGTTCATGTTCAATGGCCATAATAATCCCCTCATGATTGTGAGCTGTGACATTAAGAGGCGCGTGTATCGAATCTTGTCGCGCCATTAGAGAATGGTACCGCATCACATCAAACGTTTGTGGTAACCCCTCAAATAAACAAGAACCATCATGCTGTATCGTTGTGACATGACCGTGTACAGGATAAGGCGCTTGAACAATGTCCCCACCATAATAAGTAATCAGTAATTGAAAGCCTAAACAAACACCTAAAATAGGTGTCGTCGCTTCGAAACGCTCTAGTACATCATATAAAATAGGATAATCAGTCGGTGCACCAGGCCCCGGCGAAATGACAATCGCTGAGGGTTGAGATTGCGCAAGTTGATCTACGTTGACTTGTTCAACATCTATGACGTGTACGTTTTGACCACTTTCGTTTTCTAAATAATCAACAATATTATATGTAAATGAATCTTTATTATCTATCATTACTATCATTTCGAATGCCTCGTTTAACTTTATAATATCTTCTATTATCCCAAATATCATCGAAATTGACAAAACTGAATGCCTTCTCATATAAAATGTCAATCTCATCACCTAACTTGATTTATAAACACAATTGTATTAGAGTTAACAAAGTAGAAAATCGAATAAAGAGGTTCCTAGCTCTTAACCCTCTATAAAAAACTAGACCATCCTGTCAGAGTCTATCTTTTTATAGGGATGGCTTTTTTTATGCTTTAAATTAAACCGATCAGTCATCCTACACTTAAATGTGTATTCACAACTAAAAAACCTTTCAATAGATTAGCAATGAATGAACCATCCCTTTGATTCCCGACCAAACGAAGAACGTGACATTTAAAGGTGTCAATCCCGAAGTAATGATTAATATTTGATTTTTACGCATATATAAGGAGTGATGTTATATGTCAGAAGTACTAAAAAACGAAAAAGCACTTGTTGTGTTTAGCGGAGGCCAAGATAGTACAACGTGTCTCTTTTACGCACTTAAACATTTTAAAGAAGTTGAACTGGTGACATTTGAATATGGACAACGCCATGATAAAGAAATCGAGGTTGCGCGAACAATCGCAAAAGACCAAGATCTTAAACATCATGTATTAGATATGTCATTATTATCCCAACTGTCTCCGAATGCACTGACGTCTAAAGATATGGATATCGAAGACAATGACGAGGTACCGAATACATTCGTACCTGCACGTAACTTACTATTTTTATCATTCGCTGGTGCGTTAGCTTATCAAATCAATGCCAAACATATTATTACAGGTGTGTGTGAAACAGATTTCTCAGGTTATCCTGACTGTCGTGATAGTTTTATCAAATCAATGAACCTTTCATTAAGTTTATCGATGGATCGCGATTTCGTCATTCATACGCCGTTAATGTGGCTCAATAAAAAGGAAACATGGGCATTAAGTGACGAACTTGGTGTATTAGATTATGTCCGTTTTAATACCCTAACATGCTATAACGGGGTCATGGCTGAAGGTTGTGGCGAATGTCCTGCTTGTAAACTTCGCCAACGTGGACTAGAACAATATTTAGCTGAAAAAGGAGAGGCTAATCAATGATGCAACAAATTTATCCAGTCGTAAATCATGACTACACATTTGAACTCAATAAAGACTTTAACTTTTCTGCTGCGCACTATATTCCAGACGAACGCGCAGGTAAATGTACACGTGTCCATGGTCATACTTACTTTGTGAACTTAACTATTGTAGGCGACACATTAGATGATCTCGGATTTTTAGTGAACTTTAGCGAATTAAAACAACTGGTGCATGACCGCTTCGATCATTACTTATTAAATGATTTGACGGATTTTAAAGAGAAAGTCCCTTCTACTGAAATGGTTGCACAAACAATCTATGAAATTGTAAATGCACATCTTAGCGCATTGTCACATCAGCCGAGATGTTTACAAGTCTTTTTAAGAGAAACACCAACAAGTTATGTGGTTTATCGCCCTAAACGTAAGGAGCAAGACAATGGCTAAAATCCCCGTACTCGAATTATTCGGTCCTACTATTCAAGGTGAAGGACGTGTCATTGGGCGCAAAACAATGTTTGTGCGTACAGCAGGATGTGATTTTAGATGCAGTTGGTGTGATTCTAAATTTACATGGGACGGTAGTATGAAAGAAGAAATTCAAATGATGCGTGCGGAAGAAATCCTAGATGCCCTTCGTGATATCGCGGGGGATCGTTTTAATCATGTTACGATATCAGGTGGTAACCCTGCGTTAATTAAAGGGATGCAAGCATTTGTCGATTTATGTGACAAAGAAAATATTCAAACGGCTTTAGAAACGCAAGGCAGTCACTTTCAACCATGGATGCGACAAATCAATGACTTAACGATTTCACCTAAACCACCAAGCTCATTGATGAAACAAGATTTATCCAAACTTGATGAAGTGATTGCTCAATGCCCTGAGGAACGTATTAACTTAAAAGTCGTTATCTTTGATGAAGCGGATTATGAATTTGCTAAAATGATACATCATCGTTATCCAACTATTCCCTTCTACTTACAAGTCGGTAATCCATACATAGATGATGAAGTGTCACAGCATACAGCTAAACTTTTATCACGTTATGAGTGGTTAATCGAGATGACGATGAATAGTTCGGATATGAACGATGTTTTTGTGTTACCACAATTACACACATTATTATGGAGTAATCAAAAAGGAGTCTAATGCCGTGAATGAGCATATGCTCTCTTAATCAATTAAAACTCGAATAAATGCACCTTTTATAAATGTCAACTTTGCAACGGGTTGATATAATGGTAAGATGAATTGACAAAGTTAGGAGAACATTATGGCGCTTTTTGTAATACTCAACATTTTTGTAGTTTTAGTCGCATTATTCATAGATCTTTATCGACATCAATTTCGTTATATACGTTTTAGTACGATGCTACTTGCGATTGCATTAAATAGTATTTTCAACCAAATATTGTTAAATAAAGTTACTTTCATTTCTATATTTACGATGTTGATGTATTGTGTATGGACCATTTTACAATATTTATTGGATCGTTATTATCAACCTTTCCATATTCATCAACAGAAATTCTTTTCAAGTATATTAACTATGATTGTAAGTATCTCTATCGTGATTATTTATCAAACAGGCGATCAATCTTACTATATGTCCCTTCCTTATTTAGCACCTGCTATCTTTTTAATTGGAGCCATTGTATTATCGTCTGGAATGGTGGGTTTACCATACCTTCAATCGTTCCTTAAGCGCCTGAAAATCAATAACAGTATGTTAATTGGTACCATATTAATCATTTTATCTTTTGTCGTTATGACTATTTTAACGCCTTTTTGGTATATCATTTTAATTGTGAATTTAGGATTTATTATATATTTATTGTAGGAAAAATTATTTTTTTCAAGAAGATGATTAAAATATATATGAATGTGGTATAACCAATAAGTATAGAACTTCAAAAGATAGAGGAGGTTACAATTATGGGTTTTATTGTTATGTTAATTGTCGGAGGCCTTATTGGTTGGGCTGCCGGAGCAATTTTAAGTAAAGATATCCCAGGCGGAATCATCGGTAACATCATTGCTGGTTTAATTGGTTCTTGGCTTGGTACATTAATCTTTGGCGAATGGGGTCCATCATTAGGTGGCGTATTCATCTTCCCAGCGCTAATTGGTTCAATTATTCTTATCGCAGTTGTATCACTTATTTTTGGTGCAGTACGTAAGAAATAATACATTCAAACTATTAAACCACGTAGGTTCGCCTACGTGGTTTTTTTATGTTGGTATGACTCAACACGCGGTGTTTGTTGAGGTGGTTCAACATTAGCCGCTTGAATAATATAGTGCGGTCTACGTTTCACTTCATAATAAATACGTCCAATATATTCACCAATAACGCCAATTGAGATTAATTGAATACTACCCATAAATAGCACCGCTGCAATGGTTGTAAAATAGCCTGGCACACCGACACCATTTAATAATGTATCGATTAAGACATAAATAATATAAATCATGCTGAGCACAAAGATACCTAGCCCTAAATAAATCATTGTTCTTAAAGGTTTATTATTAAACGAAATCAAACCATCAATAGCGTAGTTAAATAAACTGCCTAACGACCATTTCGACTCGCCTGCTTCACGCTCCACATTTTCATATTCTAAAACTTTCGTGTTATAACCAATCCAAGCAAATAGCCCTTTAGAAAAGCGATTCACTTCTTGCATATTCACTAATGAGTGGACAGCACGTTGACTTAGTAATCTAAAGTCCCCGACGCCATCTTTTAACTCAATATCTTCTACAAAGTAATTAATTAATTTGTAGTACGTTCTTGTCAGCCATTTGCGTGTCGCTTTTTCACCTTCTCTGGTCCGTTTTGCAATGACTTGATCATATCCCTCTCGAAAGGCAGCCATCATCTGCGGAAGCATTTCAGGAGGATGTTGTAAATCTGCATCTATCATCACGACTGCATCACAATCACAACTATGTTCAAATCCTGCCATCATCGCTGCTTCTTTACCAAAATTTCGGCTAAAAGAAAGATATTTAATATGAGACGATGTTTCAGCCGCATCTTGTAGAAGATGAATCGTATCATCTTGACTGCCATCATCGACAAAAAGTAAATCGTATTCGTAATGATGTTGTTGTGCGTCTTGATCGAGAATTTCTTGTAATTTACGAATGGTTTGATTTAACACTTCTGTCTCATTAAAACATGGAATGATCACTCTTAATTTCATCATTTATCGCTTCTCCATCTCTACATTCTTTTCATTTTTCATCGTTTTCTCTTTACCCATTTAAGATTGAAACATAACGTCTACATTGCCACGATATATTAACAAAAAAGAGCGAGATAATCTAAATCAACTTAGATTTTTCTCACCCTTTATATTATAGCGACTCACGACACAAAACGTCTATTAATCCCCATCATCTTCTTCATCATGTTCTAATGGTCGCTCTGCAATATATTCATATCGTAGTAATACGTGAATAATTTGATGATTTTCAATCTCTGAAATAATCCAACGATCATACGTTGTATCTACAAAATCATCTTGTTCTAACTCCGTATTTTGCGCCTGAAGCCATCCTCCAATGGTATCGATATCTTCTGAGTCTTCAAAAGTAATATGAAACATATCTTCTAAATCACTTAATAAGACACGTCCATTGATTTGATAAGTTTGATCTTCTAGCTTAATCACATCATTAACTTCATCATCATCAAACTCATCTCTAATCTCTCCCACAATTTCTTCAAGGATATCTTCCATCGTTAATACCCCAGCCGTACCACCGTATTCATCAATAATTAAACTGATGTGAACATGTTCACGTTGCATACGAATTAAAGCATCACTAATACGCGTTGATTCAGAAATCATTGGCAATTCATGAATATAATCACTAATTTTAATGGATACGCCTGAAGCATATTCAGTTAAAAATTCTTTAACATTGATAAATCCTTTAATGTGGTCCTTATCGCCATCTTCAGTGATAGGATAGCGTGTAAATTGATGTTCTTTGATTGTCTCTAATAATTCTTCAACATTAAATGGTTCATTGAGTGTAACCATTTGTGTTCTTGGCACCATAATATCTTTCGCATGACGTTCATCAAAAGAAAAGATATTTTGCATGTATGCTAATTCTGTTTGATTGATTTCGCCACCATGATAACTATTGTTCATAATAATTTTGAGTTCTTCTTCAGACATCGCTTCGTTGCTTGTCGTAGGATCAACGCCAAATAACTTAATAATGAATCGCGCTGAACCATTCATCAACCAAATGAGTGGTTGCATAATGAGCCCAAAGTAATATAGTGGGCGCGCATAAAGTAAAGCAATGCCTTCAGTATGTTGAATGGCTAAACTCTTCGGCGCCAGTTCCCCCACTACCACATGAATGTACGTCACAATAATAAACGCACAAATCATAGAAATGGTCGTTATTAACGGTTCTGGAATACTCAGTAATTCAACAACAGGGTGTAAGATCTTTTCAAAAAGTGGCTCACCTAACCAACCTAATCCTAAAGATGTGACGGTAATACCGAGTTGGCAGGCTGATAAATAATAATCAAGATTCGAAATCATCTTTTTGACAACGCGTGCATTTCCGTTCCCTTCAGCAATAAGTTGTTCAATACGCGAAGCACGTACTTTAACAAGTGCAAATTCTGATCCAACAAAAACGGTCGTTAACGCGATCAGTACAAAAAATATGATTAAATACATTATGGTCGTACTCTCCAATTAGTTCCCTAATAAATAGGGTTTCACCTCCATCAATTAACACCGCTCAATAGAAAGTGCGGCGCTATTATTCAAGTTATATTGCATGAATTGTGCTAATGCCTTCCCATTGAGCATACCTCCAGACACAAAAATCTTAATTTTATCATATCATAAATGATAGTCAAATTACACTAGAAATGTATTAAAGTGAAACATACATTATAAAATAACAAAAGCAAGTGGTTGGGACAAAGCCTTGCTTTTGGGACACCGTTCATCAGCTTCCCAGAGCAGTCATACTTTAAGTCTCAACCCCCTGCTTTTAACACATGATTTTATACTTGAACATTTTTCTTTTTGAGTAATCCATAGATAATGGCACTTATTAAACTACCAATAATAATGGCAAGGATTGTAAATAACGCATGATTAAAATCTGTACCAAAAATAACGAAAATACCACCATGTGGTGCCTGAATATATGAACCAAACAATAACGCTAAGCCACCTGCGACACCTGATCCCACCATCATTGAAGGAATAACACGCAATGGGTCAGCGGCAGCAAATGGAATCGCACCTTCTGTAATAAAACTAGCACCCATTACAAAGTTAGGAATGATAGACCCTCTTTGTGCTTTTGTAAATTTGCCACGGAACATTATCATGGATAATGCAATGGCAATCGGTGGTACCATCCCACCAACCATCGCTGCTGTAATAGGTTCTGCATTTCCTGCTGTTAGTGCTGCTGTACTAAAGACATACGCTGCTTTATTAAAAGGACCACCCATATCAATAGCCATCATTGCGCCGATAACAATACCTAATATCACGACATTTGTACCTGATAGACTATTTAATCCAGAAATTAAAGCATTGTTTAACCAAGATGCAGGTGTATTGAACACATAAACCATAAGTAATCCGGTAATTGTTACGGATAATATAGGATAAATTAGCGTCGGCTTTAAGCCTTCTAGCATTTGTGGTAACCATTTAGCAAGATATTTGATACCTTGTGTTAAATACCCGGCTAAAAATCCGGCAATAATACCGCCTATAAAACCAGAATTTCCAGAAACGGCCAACATCCCGCCTACTAAGCCAGCGGCAAATCCAGGCCTATCCGATATACTTCTTGCAATAAAACCAGCTAAAATTGGAATAATTAATGCAAACGCACTATGCTTACCTATATCCCATAATGTTTTCGCAAAGGCATTATAATGCGAACTATTAGGATCCATTGCATCCGGATGAATCATAAATACAATAGCCATCAAAATACCACCGGCGATAACAAGCGGTAACATGTTTGAAACACCATTCATTAAATGTTTATAAATCGTTTGGCCAATCCCCATTTTTTCTTCGTCATGATCATCGCGACGCTGGTTGTTTGCCGCTTTAAATGGTGTACGAGACGTATCCAATGCTTGCTCAATTAATGCTTCCGGACGTTTAATGCCATCAGCGACAGGGACTTGAATGACATTTTTACCATCAAAGTGATTCATTTCCACATGGACATCTGCCGCAACGATGATACCTGTCGCACGTTCAATATCTTCTTGAGTCAAATGGTTCTTCACGCCACCTGCTCCATTTGTTTCAACTTTCAGAGCGACACCCATTGTTTCAGCTTGCTTTTTCAATGCATCGCGCGCCATATACGTATGTGCAATGCCTGTTGGACAAGCTGTAACCGCTAATACATAAGGTTCATCCGTTGCAACAGCGCCTTCATCTTCGTTTTCAGTGGCATCATCTGTCGCTTCGTCATCAGCTTGATTAATAATAGCTAGCACTTCTTCTGGCGTCGTTGCTTCAAATAATGATTGACGTACAGATTCATCCATTAACACGCTTGATAATTTAGCGAGCGCATCGAGATGTGTTTGTGCTCCTGTATCTGGTGCTGCAATCATAAAAAAGAGGTGTGCAGGCTGCATATCCAAACTGTCATAATCAATACCTTGTTGCGATTTTCCAAAAGCAATCGCTGGTTGATCTACAGCAGCCACTTTTGCATGGGGTATGGCTACCCCTTCTCCAATCCCTGTTGAACTTTGTTGTTCTCGGGCTTGAATCGCTTCTTTAAACGCTACTTTATCATTGAGCTTCCCCGCTTGATAAAGTTGCTCGGATAATTCATCAATCACATCATTTTTAGTTGTCGCTTCGACATCCATCGCAATAGTATCTTTGGTTAACAACTCTGTAATTCTCATGTTATCCCTCCTCTTGTATAGGTACTACGTTTATTTGATTTTGTAGTTGAGTAATCGTGTTGAACTCGGCTAAATCTTCGTTAAAGGCTGTAGCTGAACCACAAGCAATAGCAAGTTTTAAAGTGTCTTCAAGGGATTTTTCCATTGTGAGACCAGCCATAAAGCCTGCTACAGTACTATCACCCGACCCGACTGTATTAATCGGTTGACCTTGTGGTGCATTGATTTTTAAAGCATGTTGTTCATCTACATATACAGCACCCTCTCCTCCGAGTGAAACAAGCACTGCTTCAGCGCCCCTTTGGATGAGCTGTTGTGCATAATACACGACGTCTTGTGTATCACGGATCGTGACATCAAACATCATTTCTAATTCTTTTTGGTTCGGTTTAATTAATAGTGGACGATATTGCAAAATCGTATCTACTAAATTTTTTTCTGCATCAACCACAATTCGCGCTTTTGTTTGTTGCGCAATGGCTGCAATGTGTGCATACGTCTCGGTTGGTAAACTTGAAGGAATACTACCCGCTAATATAATCACATCTTCGGAACTAGTCTCCTTAATATGGCTTAACAGTTCCTCTAGCTGTGCTTCATTGACATTAGGCCCACTAGCATTAATCTCTGTCTCTTGATCGCCTTTTAACTTCACATTGATACGTGTGTCTTCATCTACTTTAGTTAATGCAGTTTGGATGCCTGATGTTTTTAATGTAGTTTGAATCATTTCGCCCGTTTGACCGCCAATAAAACCTAACGCAGTGGATGTCACATTCAACGTCTGAAGTACGCGTGATACGTTGATCCCTTTACCACCAGCATACTTTTGAGTACGTTGTGCGCGATTCAATGCGCCATTTTGAAAATCCTCTACGTACATGACATAGTCGATTGAGGGATTTAAAGTTACGGTATATATCATCATGATCCTCCTAAAAATTCATATTTAGTTTCATAATCTTGAAATTGATCTAATTGGCTTGTTTGACTATTGGTAATAATAATAGGATGATGAGCTACATGTATCGAAGAGAAATACACTTGATTAAACTTCGACGTATCCGCCAATATATAGGTTTGTTGGCCTTGTTGCATCGCTGTTTCTTTGACAATTGCTTCACGATCATCTGGCGTTGTAAAACCTTTCATCAAATCAATCCCATTGACACCGATAAATACTTTGTCAAAATGATAATTTTGTAAGAAAGCGACGGCACGTGTACCTACCGTAGCTAAGGTATTAGGTTTAACTTCTCCACCAATCATAAAAGCAGTGATCTGTTCTTGTAGTAATTTTTCAATATGCGTCAGTCCATTGGTGATAACTTTGATATTTTTAGCCTGGATATAAGGAATCATTTCAATCGTTGTGGATCCTGCATCAATGTAAATACAGTCACCATCATGAATTAACTGTGCGGCACGTTTAGCAATGTCTATCTTTTCCTCAATATATTGTGTTCTTTTTGTATCTAATTTGGGTTCATCAGCTGTAGTCACTAATTTAGCGCCCCCATGAACACGCGTTAATTGGCCTTCATTTTGTAATTTCGTTAAATCTCGTCGTATTGTCGAAGCGCTGGATTGGGTGTAATCCATCAATTGTTGTAATGTTAAAAACCGATGTTGTGATAACGCTTTCAAAATTAACGACTGTCGTTTCTCTGTTAACATGCTTTATCGCCTCTTTTCACTTTCATTATAGTGAACTCATTACAATAAATCAATCATATTCAACCACAATCATTCTAAAACGATCTAAAAGGTGTAAAATTCATTATAAATCATTCACATTCATTCAAAATGGAACTAAATGAATACATTTTAATTTAATGAAGACCATAAAAAAAGTAGTGAAAATCAGTTGGACAAAAGAAGTTATCGTATAACATCTTTAAGCTTGGGAAACCGATGAACGGCCTTCAAACTTTGTCGCCCTAACCTTTATTCACTACATCTTTATCATTATACTTCAGTTATCTCGGCTGTTTGCGCATGACTCATTTGAATTAAATCTTGTGGTGTTAATCCCATTTGAACACCACGTTGACCTCCACTGACAAATACTTTAGAAAGCTTAAGCACGGATGCGTCAATCACAGTTGGAAAATGTGTTTTCATGCCTATAGGTGAACAACCACCACGAATATATCCTGTCACTTTTTTTAAATCTGACATCGGCATTAATTGTAATTTCTTTTCTTTCACTACTGTTGCTGCCTTTTTCAAATCAAGATGTGCCATAATTGGAATCACAAACACAAAATGATCATGTTGGTTATTTTCGAGTACTAATGTTTTGTAAACTTGTTGCACATCGGCTTGAATACGTTCAGCTACTTCTATCCCTTCCAAATGGGTATGTGAATCTACATCAAATGTACGCATCTCATATTCAATATTGGCTTGATCCAATTGACGCATCGCATTGGTTTTTTTCGTTTTCATTGATTCTCACCCCTATTCTTTATTTTAACTTCATTATACGATTAGCTACTGATTCATCTGATGTTGCATGATCATATGTCATTAATTGAGCCGTAATCCACTCATGATTGACTGTTTTTTCATTTAATATGATCCGCGAAATAGTAGTGGCATTCGCACGCACACGATGAATCGTTTTTAATTGTTTAATATCAAAATAGAAACCGATTGATTGATTATATAAATCGACATCCTCTTCTAACACAATTATCGGTCGATTTAAATGTGCAAAATCAAATATAGCGGAAGAATAATCAGTAATTAAAACGTCTGATATTAAATATAATTCTTGAATATCCACCAAACTATTATCAAAACAATGCACACGTGGGTGAATATCTTCATAAACATGATGTATATGTCCCTCATTAGGATGGAGTTTGACAATCACTTCGTAAGACTTCGGTAAATAATGTAGCAAATCGGCCAAATCTAACTCAGAGACACGCTCTCTTTTATTTTTACGCCAAGTCGGGCAAAAAAGAATATATTTCTTCGTTGGGTCTTTAAGGAATAAATACTTTTGTTGAATGGCCGACTTAAGTGCTGCGTTATTTTCTAACAAAATGCTATTACGAGGTGCGCCTTCATTCCATACCGATAAATTCGGAGAGGATGTTAAATTAAACGCAGACGTTACTAATTTTTCATATTGCGCAGAAGATGATAGCAACACATCCCATTTTTTCATTCTTGGTTGAAACGCTTTACGTTGAGCTTTTCTTTCACTGTAATCATTCAAATCATTAACCATACGTTTAAGCGGGAAGCCATGCCATGTCTGAATGACTTTTTGCTGTGGATGTTTCACAAGACGATCCCATAAGTTACCGTTAATGACAATATATTTACTTCGGTCGAACGCATGTACATATGATTTTGACCCAAACCTTATCGGAATCATTCGATAAGATTGAATTTCCATGTCTACTAATTCATTGGCTGAACTTACATAAATACGTGCCTCTGGATAGAGGCGTTGCAATGCTAACGCAATACATTTAGGGTCGCCAGAAAAGTTCTTACCATGAAATGATTCTACAAAAATCGTCGACGCATCTACTGTTGATTTTTGATGTTTAAACCGTTTAACGAGTTTTTCGCTTTGAAACACACCACGTCTTCCTAATTGATATAACTTAAACGGAAGACCCTTTTTAGGTTTCGACACATTAGGCATTAAACGTTTCGTACGTTGCAACGAGCGTTGCATACACCCTTTTAAATAAAAACGTTTCGCACTCATCGGATGAGTCTTTAATTGTTGGGCCTCAATTTGATGTGACGCTGCTATTTGTTGTACTTGTTCCAATAAGGATGAAACATCTTCGCGTCGAAATTGTTGATTAAATTGAGCAACATCTTCTTTACGTTCTTGTTCAGTATAATCATGTTGCCACATCTCACTTAAAACGTCATAATCCGCTTCTAACGTTTTATGCATCCATCTCACTGCATGAAACGGTTGATAAATAGATTGAAGTGCATTGTCTTCTCCAAGGTAAATACATGCTCGATTACCGCTACCAATCGCCTCTAATATAGAATAACTTAGCGTTTCATAAGGAGACGTTGAAAGATAAATATATTCTGATGGCGTTGCTTCATTAATATGCACATACTGTTCAAGTCGATAATAATGAACGAGTTGTTGATATAATGACAACGACGGGCCATAGCCTTCTAAATATAAATGAATCCCTTTTTCTTCTTGTGTATAGACAATGTACCGCATTAATCGAATGGCATACGACACCGCTTTAATTCGCTCTTCAAATCGCGTTTTCATGTATAAGTTTCGTGTATTTGGCACCGGTTTAGCGACAACATCAATATGATGCGTATTCACATACATCGGAAAGACATATGGATAATCAAATCTTTCTTCAAATGTTTGAGCGATTTCAGGCGTACTGACTCTTACAGCATCTATCGCTTCTAACGCTAGGTCATACGATGCTGGAATAGAAGATAGAGGTCCATGAATTTCACCTAAAATAATACTATGTGGTGCTCGTTTTTTAACTTCTCTAGATAACTGAAAAAAGGATTCACGCGTTAAAATTAACAAATCTGCACCTAACAAACTTTTAATTCCTTTAAATTGTACAATCGATGCTTGTCTTAAAGCCTCGCCTTCCGCTTCAATGAACTGCTTAAGATGTTTTTTGCGAAACCCAACATAATTCACATACGTTACCTGATGGCCTGCTTCAATTAAAGACTGTATTAAATTAATATTGCTACGGCTCGTTCCTCCCTTTTGGAAGATATGATAACCAAAAATTTTGATATGCATTGCTTTGTCGCCTCTCATTTTTTTCTCTTTCAAAAGTATAGCATTAAATGTTCCATCAAGATGCTTAAGCGTTTTGTTTTCTTTTTTCTAACCAGGCAAATATACAACCACAAAGAATAAACACAATAGACATCCCTAATGGATATTCAATATTAATATCAAATAAACTCCCAGCAATAAGCGGGCCTATAAAGTTACCCATGCTTGTAAATGTGGAGTTAATACCTCCTGCAAACCCTTGTCGATCACCAGCTATATTTGAAAAATAGTTCGTTAATGCTGGTCGAATTAAATCAAATCCAATAAACACAATAAAACAAATCAGCATCACTTGCCAATAACTATGCGCAAATAGTAATAACCCCAATACAATAGCAGAATATATTAATGCATAAATAATAAACGTTAACTCACTAAAAAGACGCATAAGACGATCAAATAAGAAAATTTGGAAGATAGCCCCTAAGATGCCACCTCCTGTAATCGCAATAGCAATATCAAGCGGCTGAAAATCTATCTTTTCAGCTGTATATAATGGAAATAATGTCTCAAAAGCAGATAAACCAAACGCTAAAATAAGGGTTAAAATGGCAGGCGTAATAAAGTGTTTCAGGTTAAGCGGTTCATAGTGATGCGTCACCCCTTCTTCTCGTAAGTCAGCGGAATGTGTTTTAGGAGGGTGAACGAAAATAAATGTTCCGATTAATGCAATGAGACCTAAAATACCAGCGACTACAAAAGGTAAGCGATGGGAAAATTCACCTAAAAATCCACCAATCCCAGGGCCCAATATAAATCCGATTGAAATAATCGCTGACATATAGCCAAAGTTTTTTGCTTTGTCTTTTGGCGGGGATAAGTCGGCAATAAGACCGGTCACACCAGGCATTACAAATCCAGCACTAAAACCACCCAAGATACGTGAGATGACTAATAAGCTGAATGTCTGTGCACCCGCAAACATTAACTCTGAAATACTAAATAAAATCAACCCTATGCAAATGATGAGTTTTTTACCTAATTTATCAGCAAGGGTACCACCAAAAGGCGAAATGATGGTTTGGGCTAACGCAAAGGCTGCAATTAAAAACCCTAAGTCTGAACCAGATAACCCTAGATCTTTTAAATAAACGGGTAGTACCGGAATAACAAGACTGATACCCAAAAATACGAGAAAAATATTTAAATATAAAACAATAAATGGTTTAGTCAACTTAATACACCCCCATCTAGTTTAATGATTAAAATATTACAATATTATACATCATAAACAACTATTCATAAAGCAACACATCTTATTGACATGTTTGGTCGATATTTCAATATTTATTTTTAAATTTTTACAGTTATGATTTGAATGTTATCCTATCTCGTTGTATGCTTAACACCAATTTACTGCTTGGAAGGAGTATATCAATTTGAAAGCACGTTATATTGCGAGAGCGATGTACATAATTTTAATGATTGGCATCTATTTTTTACCAATTAGTTTTAGATTCACGCTTTTAAATATGACATTAGCGTATATTCCGCTAGAACTCGCATTTTTATTAAAATTATTTGTCCCATCTCGTTCATACGAATGGCCATTATTTATTTTATTTTCAATGATTTTAATTTTTATGTTTCCAAATACATTTTACATGCTTACAGACTTAATCCATCTTAATCAATTTAACTTTTCTTTTTTCTCTGGACTCGTGTTATTTGAATGGATTAATTTTACCGCATTGATTCTTACCGTTATGTTTGCCATGTATTGTTACGTCTTAGTAATGTTTGAAATGAATCAATTGCCGTTTTCTAAATGGGTTCGTAGCATTCTCATGTTGTTTATGATGATTTTAAATGGTTTAGGTGTATTTGTTGGACGATTTTTACGTTTTCATAGCGTGCATCTCATCAATCATCCACTGAACGTAATTCAAACAACGGTAGAGTCGATTAATATGGAAGCCTTACTCTTTATTATGATGATGGTATTGTTACAATGCTTCTTATTATTATGTGTGAAAGGAGTACGTATGCGTTCATGAAATGGCTGGTTTTAATACTTATCCTCATTGTATTGTGTCAACTTTGCGTTTGTTTTTTGATGTATCGCGTCGGTTGGCATATAATATGGGCGATAGCACAAATCGTATTACCTTTTGGGATAGGTCTATTCTTAACTCAACTCTTTTATTATGAGCGACATTATCCTAATTGGTCACTGCCGTTAAACAAGAAATTACCTTTAAAATATATGTATCTCTTAACCTTTCTAGAGTATGTAGGGTTATATATCATTTTATTTGTATTGTAATAGGATAGATGGCAAACGCTCACTTCAGTGTTATTTAAATAAGTAATCATTAGGAGCAAGTATATGGATAAAGTATATTCAAACAAAGTAAGTTGGCGAGATTTATGGGCTTTTCCGCTTTATATCATCGGGGAACCTATCGTAGGTCGTTTAATGCACTTGTTATTTCCAATTAATCCGTTAACGATCAACCTTTCTAGCATTTTAACGGCCATATTGTTGATTGCTTTTCTCATGTGGTCTCATAGAAGAGATGTGGCTGAGTGCATAACATATCATATTCGAGACTTAAAGAAATACATCGGATGGATTATTGTAGCTTATATTCTTTATATCATTGCAAATGGGTTAGCATTTTCAGCAATGCAATGGCTCCCCGAAAAATGGCAATTTACAGAAACAAGCAACCAAGATAGCTTAAAAATACTTTTTGAAAACCCAACTATTCTTCCAATTGTTTTTATCAATATCGCCATTCTTTCGCCTATTTGTGAGGAACTGTTATTTAGACAAATACTTATTGGAGAGCTTGGTAAAAAATTCGGACGTGTGACGATGGGCATTATTTCAATTGTATTTTTTGCCTCCATGCATCTTTCGTTAGCACAATCACCATTTGAAGCAGTGCCTTATTTGCTTATGGGCATAATGTTTGTAGTATTGTATCTACGCAGCGGTTGTAATGTTGCTGTCTCCATCACGTCACATATACTGATGAATACTATTGCATTTATCTCTATTGTCGCCCAGCTCTATTTTTAAAGCTGAAAGACTAACAAAACGACTAGGACCTCTTCGTCCTAGTCGTTTTTTACTTAGTGATACTTTAATGTTTGTTTTACTTTTTCTACCGCTTCTACAGAGTGTTGAAATTGTGCTTGCTCCTCATCATTTAACTGCAACGCTACAATGCGCTCGACACCTTTAGCACCTAAAATCGTCGGTACCCCGATGTACAATCCATTCAATTGATAAACGCCATCACAATAGGCTATAGTAGGCAGCACTCGTTGTTTATCAAGCAAAATAGCTTCAACCATTTCATACACAGCTGCTGAAGGCGCATAATAGGCTGACCCATTGCCTAACAATTGAACGATTTCCGCGCCACCTTTACGCGTACGTTCAATAATCTGTTCAATTGTTGCTTTATCTAATAGCTCATCAAGCGGGACCCCATTGACGTTACTATGACGCACCAATGGAACCATCGTGTCTCCATGGCCTCCAAGCACCATGCCAGTTACATCATTCACCGAGACATCTAAAGCTTCTGAGACAAACGTATTAAAACGCGCCGTATCTAATACACCCGATTGACCGATGACACGCTCACTCGGAAAGCCTGATGCTTGGTATACTGTATATGTCATCGCATCAACTGGGTTTGTTAACACAATAATGATACAGTTGGGTGAATACTTCACGATGTTTTGAGTCACATCAATCATCACTTGTTCATTCGTTTGTACTAAGTCATCTCTACTCATTCCAGGTTGTCGTGGTACCCCTGCTGTGATCACCACAATATCAGAATCTTTTGTGTCAGCGTAATCTACCGTTGATGAAATGTGGCTATCAAAATTCAAAATAGAGCCACTCTCTAACATATCGAGTGCTTTTCCTTTCATCGGCTGTTCATTTTTTTCGCGATCCACAAGTACGACATCCGCTATCCCTTTCATTGCGGTAATAAAAGCCAACGTTGCCCCTGTATGACCTGAACCCACAATCGTTAGTTTTTTTCGTTCCATCACAATCCCCCCACTGAGTTTATTCACTTCTATTATAACATTACACAATCAAGAAAGTAGGAGAAGTTGTGATATGATTCGAACGATTGTCACATCTTCAAAAGACTACAGCGCAGTATTTAATGAATCTTCAATTTGTAAATGGGTCTAGCCACGCGGTGAAACCATTAAATAAATTAATATACCTAATGCAGCTGCCATACATAACGTCATAAATATTAAGTATAATGTAGTACGTCCATAACCAAGTAAAAAGGCAATAAATAATGCGACAAGATTATAAAACGTAAAAATGCCAAATATTGTTACTAATACAACGGGAATTGGCGAAAATATAAATGCTAAGGCAACAATTAATCCAAATATGATATAAGGAATGGCAATAAAGTTACGTTCAAACCGACTTCGTTTAATTTTATCTGCTTCACTCATCATTAACACTCCTTTCTATTCACATAATTAAGCTTCATTATTTAGCTAAATTGTAACATATCTAACTGATTTCTTAATTGTGCCGTATCGAGCTGTTCACCAATAATGACTAACGATAATGGTACATCGGTAGCCCCAATGGCATCAAACAATGGCAATTGGTTCGCATATTGTACTAAAATCGTTTGATCAGGTGCTTCTCTAAAGGATACAAACCCTTTCAATCGCAACACGTTGTCTGGTAGTTTTAAAATAAATTGAATAAAATCATCGCGATTAACTGGATTATTAAATGTATACTTCATATGCGAATAATGCGCATGACCTTGTGAACGATGACTAAGCACCTCTTCAAGTTTCACCGCTTGTTGATTAGCAATATAACACTGAACCTCTCCGTACCTTGTAAGGGCAATTTCACTATGTGGACTCAGCGCTTCTACTGCATTAATAACCTCTTGTTTTTGATTATCACTATCTAATTGATCACTTTTATTCAACATAATACGTTGACTCGCGCGAACTTGATCCTCCATTAATTGAGCGGTCTGTAATGACAACTCGTGTCGTTTTAAAAATGTCATACAATCAACAATACCAATTGTTTCTAACACAAGGTTCGCATCATCTAAGACAGGATCCTGACAAGCCATTATGATATCAATTGGGTTAGCTACACCTGTTGCTTCAATGACGATGCGCTCTACCCCTTGCTGTGTCAGTTGATGAATTTGGCCGATCAAATCTTGTTGTAAATCACAGCAAATACACCCTTGTGTCATAGAGGTCTGCACATCAAATTGATTTAAAAGCTGCCCGTCAATATCAAAATCTCCAAATTCATTTACAATTAATGCGACTTTCTCATCTTTTTTTAATATTTTAGTCATATAATGACGGATGAACGTGGTTTTTCCACTTCCTAAAAAACCATTTATGATTGTTATCGTAATTTGTTTATTTAACATATATATACTTACCTCTCTCAAATAATCGACAAATCTGTTATAATGTATGTGTAAATCGTACTTTTAGCTTGATTAACTTTGAATAATCTTTTAAAATGACTGCATGCTATCTTTTAATGATAGCATAAATTGAAGACCTCAACTCAATTATGAACGGATCCATATCCGTGATAGAGAGAAATACGGATCAAAAGTTTGGAGGAGAACTAATATGTCTGACCATTTAAACTTGAAAGAACAAGTATGCTTTAGTTTGTATAATGCACAACGTCAAGTTAACCGTTATTATTCAAACTCTATATTTAAAAAGTATAACTTAACGTACCCACAATTTCTTGTATTAGAAATTTTATGGGACGAATCACCAGTAAATGTGAAAAAAGTGGTTACAGAACTTGCCTTAGATACTGGAACGGTATCACCTTTATTAAAACGTATGGAACAAATGGACTTAATTAAAAGAGAACGTTCTGAGATTGACCAACGTGAAGTATTTGTTCATTTAACAGAAAAAAGTAAAGAGATGCAACCGCATTTAAGCAATGCTTCACAAGAAGTTGCTGAAGCGTCTTCATTATCATCAGACGAAATTACTGAACTAAATCGTTTACTTGAAAAAATCATTACAACATTTAGTGAAACAAAATAACATCATACTTTTTAAAATACACAACCTTGCCATGTTTATTTTTTACTAGTCACTATTTACAATAAATTTCAGACTAAATATTTTTATGATGCGATATAGCCTAGCAAACACACCACTTATTCGAGGTCATTGCTAGGCTTTTGTTTTGAAAAAATGCGCACCTAGCCTAACGCACACTTCATACTTTCGACCGAAATTTTTAGTCTTCAAAAGACATTTTATTCTTTATTGTGCTATGATAGGCTATGTTAAAGTTGAATTTAAATATAAAGAGGTAACAAATATGCTAATTTTTGAACTTCTCAAAGCACTGATTTTAGGTATTGTCGAAGGATTAACCGAATTTGCGCCTGTGTCTTCTACAGGACATATGATCCTAGTCGATGATATGTGGTTAAAATCCACTGAATTTTTAGGACCTGAATCAGCTTTTACATTTAAAGTTGTTATACAACTAGGTTCCGTCTTCGCAGCAGCATGGGTATTCCGTCATAAATACTTTGAAATGTTACATATTGGTAAATACGCACCTGAACATAAAGAAGGTTTTCGTTCAAAACCACGCCGTTTAAAATTAACACACATCATTGTGGGTATGGTACCAGCCGGCGTACTCGGTTTCTTATTCGATGACCTTATTGAAAAATATTTATTTAGTGTGCCTACCGTATTAATCGGCTTATTCATCGGTGCGATTTACATGATTATCGCAGACAAATTTAGCCGTAACGTACGTAATCCAATTAGTGTAGATAATATTAACTATTTTCAAGCGTTTATCATTGGGTTATCCCAAGCGATTGCGATGTGGCCTGGTTTTTCACGTTCAGGTTCTACGATTTCAACAGGGGTCTTAATGAAGTTAGATCATAAATCTGCTTCAGACTTTACATTTATGATGGCCGTCCCTGTTATGTTAGGTGCAAGTGGTCTATCGATTATTAAACATTTAAATTATATTGAACCATCTCATATACTATTTTATATTTTTGGTTTTCTCGCAGCGTTTATCGTCGGATTTATTTCTATCAAAACGTTCTTGAAGTTAATTCAAAATGTTAAATTATTACCATTTGCAATTTATCGTATCGTACTTGTAGTTGTCATTGCTGTCGTTTATTACGGCATTATTAAATAAGCACATACACACTAACCATCGGCAAGCGGTTGAGACAAAATCCTGCTATAGGACATCGTTCATCGAGTTCCTAGAGTATGAATACTTTATGTCTCATCCCCTTGCCCTTTTTTATTAGTCTATATTTTGCGATTGATATCGCCTTACACTCTGCATCACGCGTTTAACTTTCGGATAAAGCGGGTAAAAGCTTTGCAGTATCTCAACAAATGGAGGCAACTTTTATGAATAAAACCATCAAAACACTCGTTAATGTCATCCCAATTTTTTTAGTACCTCTTGTATTAGAACGTAAAAAATTTAAAAAACATCCTGATGTTCAAAAAGCAACACAAGCTACTGTTGATACATCTAAAACTGTCGCGCACAAAACTGGAGACATTTCACGCAATGTGAAAGATGCTGTAGTGACACGTTCTGGCAAAATGAAAGATAAAATGGTTATGAAAAAACGCCGTCGCGATTATAATAAAGCAATGAAGAAAGAAGCTGCTTATCAAGAACAAATGCGTCCTGAAAATGTGAGAGCGCGCGGCAATAAAATTCAAAAAGAAAATCGTAAAGAAGTAAGTAAACTCAATAAAAAATTAAATAAATCGATTGAAAAGCGTCATAAAACAGAAGATAAAATTGCAAAAAGTCGTCAAAAACGTTTACAAAAGAACATGCAAAAAATGCAATCTTATGAAGCGAAATTGAACAAACTTTCACGTCGACAAGATTTACAAGATGCATCTCAATCGACACAACGTATTACAACACTTTCAGAATTACAAAATAACGATGCTGAACCGGGTAAAAAATTGCATAATCATGGTCAACCAAGTGATGATAACCGCAAATCCATCACACGCGCTACAAAAAAATAAGCGCTATGCGTATATTAATTGATGGCGATGCCTGTCCTGTCGTTGAGTCTATTGTGCACTTAACAGAAGGGACAGGCTTTTCTGTTTTAATCTATAGAAGTTATGATCACTTTTCTTATCAAGATTATCCTCAGCATGTCTCGGTTAAATATGTCGATGGTGGTAGAGATGCAGTCGACTTTGCAATTGTTCAAAATGTGACATCACACGATATAGTGATTACTCAAGATTATGGATTAGCAAGCTTAGTCCTTAATAAGGCCGATTATGTTTTACATCATAACGGCCACTTATATACTTCGCAAAATATCGACCAACTGTTAGCACAACGTTACTATAGTCAGCAAGAACGTCGTAAAAGCAATCGATATGGTAAAGGGCCTAAAGCCTTTAATACGCAACAACGCCAATTTTTCATTAAACAATTGCACACCCTCATTCAAAAAGTACAAAATGAGACGCAATAAGTGTGCTCTGCCTGCCATTTTATTCTGTGTCAGAAACGTGTATACTTTGATTAGATATACAAAGGAGGCAGGCAAATGATTAAACGTGTTGCGGTCTATTGTGGCGCAAGTAAAGGGAAAGATGACCAATATGTCAAAGAAGCTTACCAACTCGGTCAATATTTTGCAGAACATGACATTGAACTAGTATTTGGCGCTGGTTCAATCGGTATTATGGGTGCAATACAAGATGGTGTATTAGATCATGGTGGTTCAGCAATTGGCGTCATGCCAAGATTATTAGATGAGCGTGAAATCACAAGTCAAAAAGTATCTGAATTAATTCTTGTAGATACGATGCATGAACGTAAACAAAAGATGGCAGATTTAGCTGATGCTTTTGTAATAGCACCAGGTGGAGCTGGATCACTAGAAGAGTTTTTTGAAGTATACAGTTGGGCTCAAATTGGCCTTCATCAGAAACCGATTGGTATCTTTAATACCAATCAATTTTATGCTCCACTGCATCAATTAATTCAACATATGATTAAAGAAGGCTTTATCGATCCAAAATATGAATCATTAGCCAAATTATATGATACACCTGAAGCACTATTAACAGGGCTTCAAACGGCTAAACCATTTACAACTCGTACTTATGACTAACACTCATTTTAAATACTTAAAAAGCGGTAAAGTGCGCCTCTAATGTGACGTCTTTACCGCTTTTCTCATGCAATTGATGAGCTCTTTATACTAAAACTTTGTGATACCTTGTCTGTTGTTTTAAGATATGGTGTTCATTTAATTGAGGGTGCTCAAAATCATCAAAGTGCGTCATCCCTATCTTTTCCATCACACGAATCGACGCTTTATTTGCTTTCGCTGTCATAGCAAACACCTCTGAAATACCTTGTGTTGCAGCATAATCCAATACAGCACGAGCCCCTTCTGTCGCTAAGCCGTTATCCCATACTTCAGGTACCAATCGCCATCCAATTTCATAAAAAGGCAAGTTTTTAAATGAGTAACGACTCTTTTTAGGAATATAATTGAGTCCGATAAAACCAATCCAACTTTTGGTCGCTTTAAGTTCTACAGCAAAAAGACCTACCCCATGTTGTTTTAAAGTAGATTGCATCGCTTCGAAATCTAATTCTGACTTTCGATAGCTTAATATACTCGGGAAGTAATGTCGAACTCTATGGTTGGCATTTAACTGTTGAAGAGGTAATAAATCCTCCTCTTCCCAATCTCTCAACTTTAAATGTTCTGTTTCGATGTAGACTGTCACTCATCGCCCTCCTCCCAAAACAAAACTATTTGATTTATTGATTATTCAGCTTTTGAAATATAGCTAATTAATTGGACTTTAACTGGTAATTCTTTAATACGTTTATAGTTTTGATCTTTTTTAGTTGTAAATACAACATCAATTAAATCTTTTTTATGGTTTAAATGATATGTGATGATATACGTTTCCCAATCCTGTTCAAAATTAGGTTTTAAGGCAATAGAACGATTTACCTCATATGTTTCTACATCGAACGTTTCACCAACGATCTTTTTCAATTCTTTTTCTAATTTTTTAATAGATATTGATTGTCCTTCTAATTGCTCAAATTCTTTTTCATACATTGGACTGCCCCTCTTTCTAATACGTACATATATGTGTGTTAATTACCCTATCTGTTAAATGTCAAACGCGAGTCATACTCTAGTATAAACCAGAAAACGACAGTTTGATAAGGTATACTTTTATGAGATTACCATTTATGACTTTGACGCTTTTTCATCTGAAGACGACGCTTTCTTTTCTTTTTCTTTATCTTTATCCTTTTTATCATCTTTATTCTCTTCTGATGTAGCGTCTTCACCATTATTGATGGCGTCTTGTGCACTTTTAATCTCATTATCAAGCTTTTGACTTTGCTTCTTCAAATCATCATTCTCTTTTTTCAGTTGCTCTTGTTCTTTTTCGAGTTTTTTAATTTCGTCTTGTAATTTTGATTTTTCACTTGTACCACAGCCTGCTAAAAGTAATACCGCAACGGTACAAGTCGTTATTATTTTTTTCATATTTCATCTCCATCATTGTATCACTTGATTCATATTCTAGCATGTTTGAAACGCATACGCATAATTTAAACTTTTTATGGCTTAAGGGATTTTGACATGATAACTTTTTGAGTTTGGTATCCTAAACGTTCATTCAAATGTTGCATAGCGTAATTATCAGTTCTTACAGTCCCCACGATTTGGGTGGCACCTAACGTCCGTCCCCATGCTTCTACATTATATTTGAGCTGTGTCGCAAGGTGTTGATTGCGATATTGAGGTTTAACAAAAAGTGATTCTATCGTTACTTGATTCATTACCGAATCAAAGTGAGCCCAAATATAGGCGGTTAATGTTTGCTCATCGCTCAAACAAATTTGGACAAATTCTGTAGCATGTTTCAACCTGTGTCTTAACATCTCTTCATATAACGCGCGAGAAGTCGTAGAATGACTTATCGGTGTCAGCGCATCCTCTTTCAGCATATCCACGTGTAACGTCGCGATAGCTGAGATCCATTTTTGATCATTATATTGCACACGTTCCATGATTTCACCTTCTATTGTTGATTTATCAATCAATAATCGTCATAATATATACAGCTTAAACATTAAACGAGATTGGGGGCGCATCTGTTTGAAAACTACTAATGAACTCATGAAAGAAAATAATGTTAGAGCGTTGCGTCTTAATAATACAGACCGCCAAATTTTTGAAAGTTACATGACGTTTGTAAGAGCAGATATGCGCGTTAACGCCCATGATTCCGAACTTGTCTTACAACGTATTTTAAAACATTTGCTTAAAGCAGAAGATAAAGGAATGCATGCGATGGATTTTTTTAATCATGATCCGAAAAGACATGCTATCCAAACCATTAAAGATTTACCCAACCATACACTTATTAATATTTTAAAATATATGTATCAACATGTACTCTTTTTATTAACTGTATTTTTCTTTTTAAAGGGATTCTTAGGCTTTTTTATTCAAGATACTAGAATTTATCTATATACATTCCCGCTTACCTTTTTATTAGGGTTATTTACAACCTTTTTATTTGTCTGGGGATGCTTCAAAATGATTCAACTACAAGACTTTCATTATTCACGGTGGGCTTGGTTAGCCGGATATATCGTCTTAATTGCGCTTGTTATAGGTATTTTTAATATCTTTTTCTTCCCTCAGACCTATTTACAACTTGGTCCTTATATTCATGTTAACAATTGGTATTTTATTGTGCTATCTTTTCTTTTTGTTCCTATTGTAATGTATAGAGAACGTCACTTTCAAAATGATAGCAACGCTTCTTGGCGTTAATAGGCAAATAAAACTTAGGTGAGAGATGAACGATGTCTAAACGTTCCCACCTAAGTTATTTTTAAATACCTCTTATTTTTATCATTCTAATTAATCCAAACATCTAAAAAGAACCATATGATCATCACAAGCATAATAAACCCTTGTGCAATCGTACTTGAGAAAAAGGCTAACACTGAACCAAAGCTCACTTTCAGCGCAGCCGTTATATCTTTAGTTTGTATCATCTCAATAATCAATACGAGTATAAATGGTACAATGAGAATACCAAATGGTGGCAGTACAAATACACCAATGATTACGCCTAAAAATGCGCTCCATTCTGCTTTTTTACTACCTCCAAATCGCTTCACGAACAAACGATTCATCAATATATCTGATAAGAACACAAAGCCTGTCAAAATAACCATCGCGCCCCAAAATACCCAAGATAGCGCAGAGGCATCAATACCAAATTGGTAAATTAAAAATCCTACCCATGGAAATAAAATAGCCGGAATAATCGGTTTAATTAATCCAATAAAGGCAATAACAAATGAAATAATAATTAAAATCCATAAAATACCATTCATTATAACACTAAGCCTCCTTTGAACTTATTACACGGCGTTTCGTAAATAAAATTAAAATAAAGCCGCATACTAACGAGAAAGCAGACGCATAGAACACATTACCTAAGCCAATCCACTGACTCATAGCGCCTCCTAATAAATTCCCTAAAAATTGACCAGCAACCATCGCATTGGCAAATAAAGTAGAGGCATACCCTGGAAATTGCGGTAAAATGTCTTGGAAGTAACTAATTCCGATTCCTAGCAATACGGCTAAGAACGTTGCTAAAAAGACTTGGCCGATTAACATCATGACTACACTTTCAAATAGACCAATACTGCCAAAGAATAAAGCACCAGACACTGCAGCCCAAGCAAGGAGTGTACGTGTTTCAACTTTATTCGCTACCATTCCTAAAATAATCATAAAAGGTACCTCTAACCCAGCACATAAACTGGCAAGATGACCCACGTATTTTTCTGCTTCACCTAAATAACGTGTCACAAAAAGTGGCATATTCAAAGTATACATCCATTGACCAATATGCAATAAGATAAAAGCAAGGAATGGAATGATTAAATACTTTTGACGGAACATGGATGGTGCATTTTCTTCCATTGTCGTCGATTCTCTAACAGGCGTTGTGCGTTTTACATCTTTAAAGAAAAAGACTTGCAATACTAATGTGGTTAAAATAATCGCAACAGTGCCTCCGAAAAGGCCATCGTATCCCCAATTTTGATTGAGTACATTCCCTACTAAAGGACCAAATAGAAATCCAAATGAAAACATCGAGCGTAATACAGAATTCGCAAAAATAGCGCGTCCACTCGATGTGGATGCATTAATGGACTCCCTTGCAGCAGCATACACCTGAGGCATGGCTGGTGCGAATAACCCTTGAAATAATGCGTATAGAATAATAAATAGAGGAATAGAATGAATAAAGAAAGGTAAACTAAAACTAAGCGCTCCCATCATTAGCGCTATAATAATAATCATCTTACGGTTAATACGATGTGTATCTGAAAAACGTGCGACAATGGCATTCATTGTAAATTGACTCAATGCAGCAAGCGCAAGCAACAACCCAAATTGATTGGTTGTCATACCTAATGCATTTGTGGCAAACAACACAAAGAAAGGGACAGTAATCGCAATCCCCATTCCTATAAACATCATGTTTACAACAAATAATTTATAGTTTTTAATTTTTAAAAGCTCGAGAAACATAGCGCTCTCCTTTACTAAATAGTATATTCGAAGTTAGGACAAAGTTGTGCTTTTGGGACACCGTTCACCAGTTTCCCAGAGCATTCATACGTTATGTATAAGCTCATTGTTTAACAAAGTCATTTAATACATTGATAAACGAACTAACTTGAGGCAACTGTACCATACTCATATCATAACTTAAATATGTAGAACGAATTAAAGACTCTTCTTCGATATCAACTTTTAACATTTCAAATTTGTCTTGGTTTAAGTCCTTAATCATAATCTCTGGTAAAATGGTTACCCCAACCCCTCTTAATAACAAAGCTTTACATGTTGCAACTTGATCCACTTTAATTCGTGCATGGTAGTCTTGAGACATATGTTGTTGGTACCATGTTTTAATTTGATTAATGTATATAGGGTCAGCTTGAAATTCTATAAATGGCAACTTATGTAACACATCTTCTTTATCTTTAGGATAAATAAAGTAATGCTGATCATCCATTAAATGATCATTATGCATATTTAATAATTGATTCCCTCTCACTATCATAATGTGATACTCATTATGATGTGCCTTAATGTGTTCACTTGAACCTACTTGAAGCTGAACTTCTACATTCGGAAAGGCTTCAGTATAACGGCTTAGCACTTCTGGTAGTACCGTCTGACCAATTAAAGATGAGCATCCAATTGATAAAGTACCGTTCACCGCACCAATATGCGCTTGAATCTTATCTTGAAATAATCGCTCTTCCTTCAACATCATTTTGGCGTGCTCAATGACCATAGCACCCTCAGTTGTGGTAATTAATTGTTTTTTTGTACGAATAAATATATCGACGCCAAAATGACGTTCGATTGATTTTAAACGTTGTGTTACGGCAGGTTGTGAGATATAAAGACGCTCTGCTGCTTTTCTTAGTGTTCTTGTTTCGTCTAATGTAATCAATAAACGGTAGTCATCAATCTTCAAATAATCCCCTCCTCAACATAAAGAAACACTAGACAAGGTGGCCCAGTGTATAAAATCATTTCATGTCATAATCGTTATGATATTTAGTATATAATCATCACAATCGCGATGAATCAGTGAAATTTCTTTTTACTTTCTTTGCGATTAATCTTTTTATAACAATACGTCACTTTATCCTGAATATTTTTAAAATCTTCATTGATTTTAATCATCAGCTGATGTGCAATAATATAAGCTTCGTGGTATTGCTTTTGTGTAATTTGCTTTGTTTTAAGTGCGCGTTTTAAGTCATCTTCATCAACAAGTTCATACTGTCCATTTGGTAGTACAAGAATATCAAGACATAAATCTAATGTACGTGCCTTTCCCTTTTGCGTAATATTTTTAAGATTAACATCAAAATAATATTGCAACGGTCGACCTTGATCATCAAACATCGCAGTAATACTGTATCGCTTTTTCTCAGGTAGTATTTGTAGCCATTGATAATGATCTTGGGCAACGACGATACGTTTACCAACAACAGTCACCTCTAATGGTTCTCTTACTTTATTCATCGTAATCAAACCAATAATACCTTTGAACTTGTTATTATTGACTTTTACTTCTGTATAATTGTGATCTAAGAGGCGACGCCAGTGACGTTTATCTAAATATTTTATTTTCACGTTCACTAACCCCCTTTCGTTACATTATATATAAATCATTGTTTAATGTCACTTATCAATTGAGTAGAGCTCGAGTTATGCTCTACTATAGCACGTTGATTAAAACATATCACATCATACAGAAAGATAAACATAAAATAAAGCGGTAAAGCCCTCTATATTCATAGATTACTTTACCGCTATTGCGCGCATATACTTGAAACCTCATTATGCTAAGTCGACGTTATGAAACACATGTTGAACATCTTCTAAATCTTCAAGTACATCAATTAATTTTTCGAATGTCTCTTGATCTTCTGCAGACAGTTGAATTTCAGTTTGAGGTAACATTTCAAATTCTGCTACTTCAAAATCTTCTACACCCACGTCTCTCAACGCTTGTTGTACAGTAGCAAATTGATCTGGTTCAGCATAAACTATAGTTAAGCCGCCTTCCTCTAACACATCTCGTACGTCGATGTCTTTTTCCATTAAACTTTCTAAAATGGTATCTGCATCAAATCCTTCAAATGCAAATGTTGCTGTATGATCAAACATATAGGCAACAGAACCAGAAACACCCATGTTTCCGCCATTTTTACCAAATGCCGCACGTACATCTGATGCCGTACGATTCACATTATTCGTTAAGGCATCTACAATGACCATTGAGCCATTCGGGCCAAATCCCTCATAGCGTAAATGATCATAGTCTTCTTCTCCGCCACCTTTAGCTTTTTCAATGGCTCTGTCTATAATTTGTTTAGGTACATTATATGTTTTAGCTCGTTCTAAAACGAGTTTCAATGTTTGGTTTGCCTCTGGATCTGGTTCACCTGATTTAGCAGCTACATAAATTTCTTTTCCAAATTTAGCATAAATTCGACTTGTATTTTTATCTTTTTGAGCTTTTTTCTCTTTGATGTTATTCCATTTACGTCCCATGATTCCATCTCGCTTTCGCTTACATTTTTAATCATGTTTTATTATACAGTGTTTAATAAAGGTTAATCAACATACGGCCATAGTGCTTACTTAAAAAGTTGTGTCACAATGGCTTGAGGATTAACTGATTTATCTGCACCATAAATCAGGAGACGCCCATCTTGATATAAAGTCATATCGTAATCTTGATATACCAACCGTTTGATATAAGGATTGTTCAACTTAACTTCAACAGCATCAGACGTATCTTTCGTAAAGCTCTCTGCATTTAATCGAATTTGTATCACACCACCACACAGTTCACGTACTTGATCTAAACCTTGATCTGCTAAACGTGGAAACTGATGATGATGGCACACCTTACATGTGTCATCTTTAAGCGCACGTATATCCATCGACCGCATTGTCCCTTTAAATATATCGACCGTCACCATCTTGTAAGAAAAGTGCTGATGCATAAGGTAATAAAATAATTCAGACACGACAAAACTACTCGCTAAATGAACGGCTGGCGGAAGTACCCCATAGATATCACAACTTTCCATTGTATCTGGCACTTCTGGCATCACACAGTTCAAACAAGGCCCATCATGATCAATTGGAAAGACGCTTAACTGACTGCCTATGACAGCACCATAGATATATGGAATATCAAGTTTGCGTGTCGCTTCATTCATAAGGTAACGCGTTTCAAATCGGTCTAAACCATCTAACACAATATCTGGTTGTATTTCTTCCAATAATCCAATAATATTGCGTGGTGTGACCTCCTCATTTAAAGGTTCAATGTTTACTTCACGATTCATTTGTTGTAAATGATGCTTCAATGCAAACACTTTAGGCATCATCGCTTCGGCATCTGCCTCTGTATAACCACTTTGACGATGCAAATTCGTCAAACTTACAATGTCTTTATCGATAATGGTTACTTTTTTAACACCGCTTCTAACAATTTGTTCAGCGATACCACTACCTAGTGCACCCACGCCCATAACAAGTACGTGTAACTGACCTAATTGTTGTTGACCCGCTTCGCCAAAATGTGGGAATTTAATTTGTCTATCATAACGATTCATTAAAGAAAACCTAACCCCTCAGATGGACTAGATTGTACCGCATTGTATTTAATAGGAATACGTCCTGCTTCATAACTTAAGCGACCTGCTTCAATACCTTTTTTCATCGCCTCTGCCATTTTTACAGGATCTTTGGCACGTGACACTGCAGAATTAAGTAAAATCGCATCTGCACCTAATTCCATTGCTTTAGCACAATCTTTTGCTGAGCCAATGCCTGCATCCACAATGACAGGGACATTACTTTTTTCGACAATATAGCGTAAGTTTAATGGATTAACGATACCACGGCCTGTGCCGATTGGTGACGCAAGTGGCATAATCGCATGAACCCCTAACGCTTCTAAACGTTTAGCTAAAACGACATCATCTGAAATATAAGGACATACAATGTAGCCTTTTTCTAATAAAATTTCGCATGCTTTATATGTTTCTAATGGATCAGGCAATAATGTGTCATCATCACCGATTACTTCTACTTTAATCATATCGCAGACGCCTGCTTCATTTGCTAACTCAGCGATACGTACGGCTTCTTCTGCAGATTTAGCACCTGCTGTATTTGGAAAAGTGATAAATTGGTCTAAATCCACATTCGCTAATGGATTAGGTAAATCTTTATCATATAAACTCATGCGTCTTACCGCAAAAGTAAGGACTTCTGTTTCTGAAGCTTTAATCGCTGCTTCCTGAACTGATTCATTGTCAAACTTACCTGTTCCTAAAAAGAGTCTTGAATTAAATGTTAGATTTCCAATTTTAAACATATTATCCGCCTCCTACAAATTCTAATAGTTCTAATCGATCATTTTCTCTGATGGGTGTATGCGCCCAATCCGCACGCTTAACGACAGCTGCATTTTGTTCTACAGCCATACGTTTAGCATCAATATCAAAATGCGTTAGGACATCTTGAATCGTTGTCCCTTCTTGAAATTCATTTACTTCTCCGTTAACAATAACTTTCATATTATGACCTCCTTTTTCTCCATTGTTCCGATAATTGCTGTACTTCGTTGTACGGGCGATTAAATAGAGCGCCAATACATGCAATCCCTGAAAAGTGAGTAGGCACATTCGACACTGTCGTTACATTAATACCACCTATTGCGACTAGCGGTAATGTTGTGGCTAACGCATGATCAATCTCTTCAGCCGTTCTCGGGGATTGGTTAGGTTTTGATGGGGTTGGAAATAAGTGCCCAAATAATCCAAAATCAACCTCATACTGTTGTGCATATTGAATGGCCTCAACATTATGAACTGACATACTGACCACAAACTGAGGGTATGTCGTTTTAATACTTTTCACTTTTTCATCATATTGACTGAAGTGAATGCGATGAATATGCATCATTAAAGCCAGATCAATGTCTGAATGTATAATGAGTTTCTCTTTAGGAAAGCCACGTGCAGTGATTTCTTCAATCCAACGCTTGATATCATGTTGCGTCATTGGCGTCCTCAATAGTACGCCATCGATAAGTGGTTCAATCTCACATAAATGACCTTGATGTGTATGATTTAATGGTTCATAAGGGGTAACTGCTAACAGCATAGGCAAACATCCTTTTACAAAAATAAAAGCTACTTTCCTCATACTAAAGAAAAGTAGCTACTCTAAGTCATCGCCACTTTCCTACGCCAGTATGAACTGGATCAGGTTCGGGAATTTTGAAATACATTTCAATCTCAGCCCTTAAAAAAGGCACTTCCAGTGGTAAATCTTATTCAATTATTACTGTGATTTTTTAACGATACGTGCTAATTTTAACACATAACGTATGATACGAAATAGGTTTAAGAATAAATTAAAACCCATCTCTCTAGGGGAAAATCGTCCATGCTTCATTCGATTAAAGTCATATAAAGTATATAATAAAAATAGTAATAAACCAACCACAACGATAATTGTGTGATAAATTGGATTATGCACAAACCATCCTATTAAACTCGCAATGACTAACGCAATTAACGTCACAAACAAGTATTTTCCCATACTTGCTGCATCTTTTATAACAAAATAACCTATAATACCAAATGCAATAAATCCGGAGATTGCTAAGATAATATTTCTAATGAAATCAGCTGTTCCAAGATCTTGAATCGCATAAGTAAAAGTAGCAAAAGATAACAATCCGGAGATAATCGTATAAATATGTGACATAATTAAGCCACTAAAACGTGCGCGCTGCACAAACATTGTGATTAAAATTAAAATAAGGAGTCCAATGGATAAAGGTTTTCGCCATTCCACGGCTAAGAATTGTCCTAAATAGACACCAATACCAAAGATAATCCAATAATAAGTAAAAAATAACCACACTTGTCCAAAACGTTGTGAATGCTTTGTATCCGCCACTCATTGCTCACCCCTTTATACTGATTTTAGGATAAAATATCAAAATTAATATTACAAACATTTTAACATTCTTACAAAGTAAATTTAGACGAATCTCTAAAAGTACTTATTTTATCACATCTGTTCATATCTTCAATTTTTGAAATCATTTATCACAATATTACATGTTCGTAACAACCCCCACAAATAACTCTATTTTTGTTAAAATTGATTTGAATATTTTAGAAAAGACAAGCAAATGGCTAAGGAGGCATTACTTTGAAAAAATTAACTTTTGCATTAACCGTTACTTCTGGAGCGGCAGCATTGTTAACTCAACATGATGCTGATGCTTCAACACAACATACTGTTCAATCAGGCGAATCTTTATGGAGTATTTCGCAACAGTATAATATGTCTGTAGATGAAATTAAGCAGGCAAACAATTTAACATCAAATATGGTCTTTCCAGGACAAGTTTTAACAATTGGTGGCGGCGGTGGCGCAGCTGACCAGTCTACGCAATCAACAACAACGACTGCTACTGCAACAGCGCCAAGCTTAGGAGAAACGCATGTTGTTCAAACTGGTGAAACATTGGACATCATTGCTGCTAATTACGGTGTTACACCACAAGATATCATCAATGCTAACAACTTAAATGGTTATTTAGTGGCACCTTCACAAACATTAACAATACCAAGTGGTTCAGATAACACAACTGCACCTTCAATTGATGCAGGTCCAAATGGCGCAGAGAACGCACCATCTACATCAGGTAGTGGTTCACCTACATTTAATCACCAAAACTTGTACGACTGGGGACAATGTACTTGGCACGTATTTAATCGTCGTGCAGAAACTGGTCAACCAATCAGCACTTATTGGTACAATGCTGAAAACTGGGCAGACAATGCTGCAGGAGATGGTTACACAGTAGACCATAACCCTAGCGCAGGTTCAATTATGCAAACTTACGAAGGTCCAGTAGGTCACGTAGCTTACGTTGAACGCGTTAATAGTGATGGTAGTATCTTAGTATCAGAAATGAACTATAGCACACCACCAGGTGAAGTAGGCTATCGCACAATTCCAGCATCAGTTGCTTCATCATATAACTACATTCATTAATATAAGAGGCTATGATATAAAGTATGAATGCTTTAGGGAACCGATTAGGAGTCCCAACCTCTTGAAATATGACACATTATTAAATTAATCGTCCTTAGTCATCGAAAGAAGCAAGGTTCACTTGAAGTGTTACCTTGCTTCTTTTTGTATAAAAAAAAACGGCCAGTGATTGTTCACTAACCGCTCGAGTACTATTATAAAAAGATATTTAAAATCAAATAAAAGATAGCTGCAATTAAAGCAGTAATAGGTAAAGTAATGACCCATGTAACGATCATACGTTTCGCTGTATTCCAGTGTACACCTTTAATTCGATTTGCTGAGCCTACACCTAAAATTGAAGAGGATACAACGTGTGTTGTTGATAATGGAAAGTGTAACCATGATGCTGTGAAAATTGTGAGCGCTGAAGCTAAGTCTGCTGAAGCACCATTCGCTGGTCTAATCTTCATAATATTACCGCCCACTGTTTTAATAATCTTCCATCCACCAATCGCTGTACCTAATCCCATAGCTGACGCACAGGCTACTTTAACCCATAGCGCAGGTTCAACACTTGATTGTAGGTTCGCTACAATTAATGCCATCGTAATAATCCCCATTGATTTTTGCGCATCATTTGTACCATGAGAAAATGATTGTAGAGATGCAGTGAAAATTTGAAAAATACGGAAATTACGATTCGTACGTGTTAAATTTGCATTTTTAAATATCCTTTTAACAATTGAATAAATGATAAAACCGACAATAAATGCGATAACAGGAGAAAGTAACAATACAAGGATAATCTTAGTAAAACCTTGATAATGTAGTACGCCAAATGATCCTGCTGAAGCAATCGCAGCACCGGCAATCGCACCAATTAAAGCGTGAGATGACGAACTAGGTATACCATAATACCACGTCACTAAATTCCATACTATGGCTACTAATATCGCTGCCAATACAACAACCATGCCATTACTCAATGTAAATGGGTCAACGATTTCCTTTGTAATCGTTGAAGCGACCCCAGTAAAAGTTAATGCTCCGATAAAGTTCATAATCGCCGCTAAAAATATCGCTTGCCTTGGGGTTAAAGCACGCGTTGAAACAGCTGTAGCGACCGCATTGGCTGTATCATGAAATCCATTAATAAAATCAAAAATGAGCGAAAAAATAACAATGGCTATTGTTAAAGATATTAAAAACTCCATGAACGAGGACTCCTTAACTATTTTTCATAATGATTGTTTCAAAGTTATTTGCAACCGCTTGGCAACGATCTGCAATATTTTCCAAACTTTCATAAATATCTTTAATTTTAATGAGTGTGACAGGGTCTGTTTCACTATTAAAGATATGTTTGATAGATTGTCTTAAAATACCATCGCAATTCGTTTCATATTCTTTAATGTTAATCGAATGCACACGCATATGGGATAATTTCTTTTCAGTTAATAAGCCAATTGCAAGTTTCATTTCACCAATGGCCTTTTGAATATTATCTGCAAATTCTGCCATAAACTCATCTGTATATTCGATAGAATACATTTCAAACATAGCTGATGTTTCTTCCATAGAATCTAAGACATCATCAATCGCATTACATAACGCCATAATGTCTTCTCTTTCGATAGGGGTAATAAATGTTTGGTTTAGATCTGTAATTACCTGATGCATTAAATCATCGCCATGTGATTCATAAGTTTTAATATTATCAGCGTATGTTCTTAAATCTAGATGTGTTTTAAAGTCCATCTTCCCAAACTCTATGGCAGCACGATCTAAATTAAAGATCATGTCTTCCAAGCGTTCCATAAACTTATCTTTCTTCTTTCTAATCATTACAAAATCCTCCGATCACTGTCTGTAAAATACCTATTTTGTAAATGCTTTGTATATTCTATTATAATCCAACATTAATTCGTTGTTAACTTATTTCCTAAAAATATTGTATCAATATGTCACAAATGCACTTAAAACAGTCTTTACATCACTTTTTAGGGATACTGTTAGAAAATAGCATAAATTGACTTAACCTACAATTATATTTACAAAAAATTAACATTTGGTTTTTTAATCATTTTGCCGAGACATTTATATGCTAGAAAAATAGACCCATTGAAATGATTTCTGTATAACAAAAGATACAATCCAACGTGTCACCGCTGAATTGTATCTGTCCTGTTGTTATTTAAGATTTAAATTTAATAGTACGTTTCGTATGGCTAAATGTAATCATCGCAAAGATAAGGTAAATGAATGAATAAATACCCATTGCCATATAGACTGGTACTAATGTAGGATTACCTATTAAATCATTGAAGGCACGGGCCGCAAAGAAAGCATGGGCCAAACCGATTAATAATGGCACACCAAAGTTAAAAATCGTTTTAAGCAGTAATCCTTTTGTCATATCTTGGTCAGTATATCCTAATTTTCTTAAAATAGAATAGTTATCCATTTCGTCTTCAATTTCATCCATTTGTTTAATGTAAATAATACATCCTGCAGCGACTAAGAATACAATCCCTAAAAAGCTTGTGACGAATAAAAACATACCTGAACTTTCTTCTTGGACACTCATAAGTTGTGATTTTGAAGAAGTGTTCACAGAGTTAATGGATGCATTCAACGTTTCTGCTTCTTTTAACCCCTCTTTACTTCTGATTTCAAAACCAATCTGTGTATAGTGATTATCCTTTGCAATCGTATCCTTAAACTGTTGATAAACACTGTCATCTACTATCCCTACACCTTGATCAAGGGGCGCAACACTTGACCCGAATTCGATTTCTTTTGAGATGTCTGCTACCTTCACTTTTACTTTATGACCTTGATTCATCAGTTCGATCGTATCCCCTTTTTCAAGTGGATTAAGTTGTTGTGCCATCATATGCGGATTGATGATTTGAGCATCCGATGGTTCAACCTGTTTGTTAGGGAAATCTTTCTCACTCGCGATATTAATTCCTGTTTGTTCGTTTGCCACACCATTGACTTTAATGTCTTCTACTTCAAGTAATTCTTGTTCATACTTATCATATAAAATTCCTTCACTTTGCAATCTTTTTTCAAATTGTTCCGCTTCTTCTTTATTATTATACGTAAATTCATAGGGTGAGATTGATTTAACATTGTTTTCTACGCCGGCACGGGTCAATACTGCAAATGATAAAATCGACACAGTAATCGCTGAAATAATCGCAATCGTTGTTAATGCAAATGCATTTTTCTTCATTCGATACATGATTGGAGATGTAAACACCACATCTGTAATACTCACATGACCTTTTTTGAAATGCTTAATCGTTTTAAATGTGATAGATACCGTACTTCTAAAAAATAAATAAGCACCCACGACCGTTAAAAATAAAATGACAAACGGTATAAGCATTAACAAACTAAGTAACGCTTGTTGACGAAACATAATAAAAGATAAGTAGTAACCTGCCGCAATCATGATCATTCCTGCAATACCTAACACGACTTCAAAAACAGTTAATTTCGTGTGTTTAACTTCTGACTTCTCTTTAATATTCATCATTTGCGTAATCGAGTGTTTACGCATAAAAATATAACTTTGCAACATGATGAGTAATAGTGAGATGAAAAGTAAGATCACTGTCATACCAAATGCGCCAGGTTGGAAGGTCAGGCTCACATCGATCGTAATGTGTAATACATTTCGTAAAATTAATAAAAGTAATCGCGAAACTACCACACCAATTGCACTACCGACTACAAGTGTACTTACAAAAATGCACAATTGTTCAATTAACAACATCTTCATTAAGTCTTTACGTGTTAAACCTACTAATTGAAATAATCCAAAACTTTTCATTCGACGTTTCAGAAAAAGACTATTCGCATATAACAAAAAGACGATGATAATGATAAATAAAAACTTTTCACCAATATCGGCGGCGGTGGTAATCAATTTTGTTGTTGCTTCACCACTACTGCTATTGGTATACTTCAAAGTATCAAAACTAAAAAACATAATGATACTAATCGTTAAAGAAAGTAAATAGATAAAATAATTTTTCAAGCTGTTTTTTAGGTTTTTAATGACAATCTGACTAAATTTCATGTTGTACACCACCAAGCACACTTTGATTTTGAATGATTTCTTGATAGTAATCCGTCGTTTCTTTTTCTCCTTTGTATAATTCGGTATGGATTCGTCCATCTTTCAGCATAATCACGCGATTCGAGTAACTTGCAGCTACAGGATCATGCGTCACCATCACAATCGTTGTCCCCATTGTTTCATTAATTTCTTCTAAACGGATTAATAAGTCTCTTGCACTTTTAGAATCTAATGCGCCAGTTGGTTCATCTGCAAAAATAATTGAAGGATTTGAAATAATCGCACGAGCTGCAGCAGTTCTTTGCTTTTGTCCCCCTGAAATTTCAGAAGGATATTTATCACTGAGTTCAGCGATATTTAATGCCTTTGTGACTTTTTGATAACGTTCTTCCTTTTCTTTTGCACTTAATTTTTGAATCGATAACGGTAACATAATATTTTCTTTAACATTTAAAGTATGTAATACGTTATATTCTTGGAAAATAAAACCAATTTCCTTTTTTCGAAAAGCAGCGAGTTGACGGTTAGTCATCCGTGTTATATTTTGCTGATTGATTTCCACTTCTCCACTTGAGACATAATCTATAGAACTTAATACATTTAACAACGTCGTTTTACCCGAACCAGAAGGCCCCATGATGGAAACAAACTCTCCTTGAGCGACCTCCATATTAATATCTTTTAACACTTCAAATGATTGCTTCTTATTTCCATAAAATTTAGTTAAATGTTTTACATTTAAAATTGACATCGTGTCCCTCCTTAAGAAATATGTGTTAATTACAGTTTAAGTGTTATCAGTATTAAAATCGTTTGATTTATATAACAAAACGCATGTCTTGTGTGACAATGTCGTCACATCGACATGCGTTCTATCATTTCATTAGGTTTTGAAAATATAATCTCAATGGTCGTCCCTTTATGAAGTATTGATGTCACATTAATTTGAAGTCCTAAAACCTCTCGTACTTGTTCTACAAGATATAACCCCATTCCTGAGGCTGTTGCTTCGTAATTACCGTACGAAGAAGTAAAACCTCTTTGAAAAATGCGCGGTAAATCATGCTCAGGAATACCACACCCTTGGTCGATGATGCTTAGTTTAGTATGCCCTGAAGACGTGATATCATTTTGTATCGTAATCGTACTATGATCGGAATATTTTACAGCGTTAGAGATGAATTGACGAATGACCATTCGCATCCATCTTTTATCAGTATAAATCTCACATCCTTTCGAAAGATTAATGTCAAAATCGATGCCCTTAGCCATACTTAAATACAGTGTTTGCCGCACTTCTTCAATCACTAACGATTTTAATGGGACCTTTTCAAAATACAAGTCATGCGCTTTATGATTAATACGAGATAAAAATAATTGTTGATCCAACATATAATCAATTCGTCCCCATTCATACATCAACTGTTGACGCCGTGTATCATCCGCTTCCTTCTCAATTAATAATTTTAAAGACGTCACTGGCGTCTTGATATCATGCACAAACTCCGTCAAACTATGTTGGTGAATATCCAACCATTCCTGTTGCTCCATAATCGTATGTTGTTGGTGATCAATTTTAAACTCTAAATAAGACAATACGATTTTTTGAAATGGCGTTTCTGCCCACATTCGATGTTTGATTTGATTCAGTTCCACTGCGCGCTCTAATTGTTTAACAAAATGTGTTTCTTTAACATATGTAAATCCTAAAAAAATAACGATAATCAGCCATTGAACCATGCATACATATACCATACTCATTAACGAGATGTTATGATCTAGCCATCCTAATAATAACCATATCCCTGTTAACACGAACAATAAGTAAAGCCACCGTTGTCGCTCTCTTAAAAAGCATAATATCCATCTAAGTGTAGTCATGGACAATGTACCCTCTTCCAACTTTTGTTTCTATCGCTTCATTTAAACCTAAAGATGCTAATTTTTTTCTTAACCGATTCACATTAACAGTTAAGGTGTTATCACTAACAAACGCTTCATCGTCCCATAATGTAGTAATTAAATCATGTCTAGAGACAATTTGATTTTTTTGCGCTAATAAACATTCTAATATTAATATTTCGGTTTTAGATAAATGCACGACGTTGTCATCGTGATAAATAATATCTTTGGTTAAATCAATTCGACAATGTTGCCAAATTAGAGAATGATTTGTTTGATTAACATATTGATAAACGCGACGATAAATCGCTTGTAACTTAGCCACTAGTACAGACATATGAAAAGGCTTTTGAATATAATCATCCGCCCCTAACTCCATACTCATGACTTGGTCCATCGGGTTATCTCTAGAAGAAAGAAAAACAATCGGCACTTTTGATTGTTGGCGTATTTGACGCGTCCAATAAAATCCATCATATTTCGGTAAAGAGATATCCATTAATATGATATCAGGATTTACTTCATTAAACGTTTCAACAATCGCATCAAATTGAGGAATAGTGGCTACAGTCATATCCCATTTAGATAACATTTCTTTAATTTCCTTACATAGCGTTCTGTCATCCTCTATTAATAATATGTTCATATAACATCAATCCTTTGTATAACGAGGCTTTTCACCATTCTTTATTTTGTATTGATATGCTTGAATTCTACATTTTGTATCGAAACCACGTAACAACATTTTAAAATATGGGATTTGAATTAAATAAGCAATTGGCCAAATGTATCTCGGTATATAATCAAACAAGTGAATCATCACCCAATTGTTTTGTGGGATATATCGAAATTCCAATACAGGTTGGTGTTTTTCAACCTTGCGAGACATTCGATCTTTAACAATTATCAATCGATATAAGGTATCATCATATTTTACTATTTCTAAGACCATTATACGTTGATGAGTCCTCTTTTTAAAAATTGAAATGTGTGTGCCTTGTTGTTTAGCGTAGACACGTGTCCCAACAGTTCGAGATAACCAGTTGAAAAAATAATTAATCACTGCTTGTACTGTCCAATGAGGAGGTTTAGGAATATGATGAATCATGCGAATATCATTATATTTTGCGACTTGAAATTCTACTGAAATAAGCGAGCGCTTCATTTGTTGTGTCGTACATCGCACAGGTGTCCCATAAGCTTGAAGTTGTGTAATCGTCTGAGTATCAAACTGACTCCCTTTCACATAAACAATTTCTTTTACTTGTTGTTGATGTGCTGCACGAGCAAAATTATCTGCTGCTAGTAAATTGAGTTCTTTGGCTAAAGCCTTTGTTACTTTAGCAGAATGTTTCGTCGGATCAAGATAAAACACCGCAATGTCTATATCTTTCATCGCATTACAAACATCCTCATAATTATAAATATCCCCTTTAATCCAATTCACCTGCTGAATATATTGTTTTTTAGGATATTTAGAAATAGTGAATAATGTACACTCCTCATTAAGTGATTTCACTAAATTTTGGCCAATTTGACCTGTAGCTCCTGCAAGCAATACATTAACATTCATAAAACCCCTCCATTCCCAAACCATCAATTTCCTCTTTCGCACAAAGTACGTTACAATAAAATAAAGTGCGGACAATTGCGTTCAGGATTCGATGTAATACCTAGGGACAAGCGAAAATCGCTCTTTGATTTTTGCGCGTCACGTAGTATTATCGAGAATCCTGCAATTGGTAGCCGGATTAAATAAAGTGCGAAGTGCTGCGGTCAGAACTCGAGCAAAATCGAGCACCGAACTCAAACCGTTTTTTGAAAAAGAAGTGACCAAATTTTAAAAATTTCAATAAATACAATTATAAATTCTAAATTTTACAAGAATTAACTTATAAATGGAGATGAAAGCATGGTTGTAACAATTCGAGAAATTCAAATCAAAGATGTTGAACCTTTTACCTCTTTATTACAAACAATATTCAAAGAATCGACTTATATGTTATATGATCCTGGTGAATATATTCCATCTTTTGAACATGCAACGTCTAAAATTGAAAAAGTAATTACATCGCCTTATTTAGCGATATTAGTGGCTGAAGAAAATGAACAACTGATCGGCCACTTAACCATTAAGACCACACCTTTAAAACGTATTCAACATACTGCTAAAATTTCTATGGGCGTCTTAAGTCACTATCAACACCATGGTATTGGTATGAATTTACTCAATCATTGTAAAGAATGGTGTCAAAATCACGGCATCTCACGTATAGAATTAAATGTTGTCACAGAAAATCAAAATGCCCTTCAATTTTATAAAAAAGCCAATTTTAAAATCGAAGGCGAATTACAACACTCTATTAAAATTAATGATCACTTATATAATGAATATGTAATGGCATATCTTTTAGATTAAATCATATCTTACACTCATAGTGTATCATGTCTTAAACTGAACCACATCCCTATTTATTTCATAAAAATAATAGCAGTCGCTCGACAAAATAATTAAGGCTCATATTTAATAAACTACAAAAAGAGTGATTTAAAGTTTTCAAGCTTTAAATCACTCTTTGTATTACGCTCATTTATTCTGTAATGCTACTTTCATATGGATTAAGGTTAATGACCGTACTCGGACGATCTTCTAATTGCGTATTCACTCTTGTTTCAGACGTATTTCTACTTAAAAAGCTGAGCACTTTTTGAATATTTTCTTGAGATTCCGGTTTGTCCAGATGGAATTGATATTGGTGTTTTAAATGATGCGAACCGTCATAGAATAAAGTATCCACCGGTACACCTTCACGTTTAAGACTACTTTCGAAGGCTTCATTTTGACTCATAAAGGGATCTATATCACCAACTGATAAATAAGTTGGCGGATAATCGGAAGTCACCTGATTCACAGTGGACATTTCGGTAATATCTTTAAAATTACTTTCCCAATTTTCAACACCCGTATAACTTCTCATAAATAAGTCAATGCGTGGAAATTCTGTTTCTCGCACCGTTTTCATATCATAAAAACCACCAAAAAATATAGCCCCTTTAATTTGGTCTGGTGTAAATTGTTGTTCAAATCCCATTTGAGATCTTAATGAGTCATTTGTTTGCATCGCTATATATTGACTATTAATTTGAGCCCCTGCTGAATCGCCTCCAATAATGACCTCATCTAAATCAATAGGTAATGCGTCTTTATTATTCTTAATAAATTCAATCGCACTATTCATTTGAATCAGTGGAGTTGGATATCTAAACGCTGGTGCTAAGGCATAATTGACATTAATGACCACATAGCCTCTTTCGACAATTTGGGATAACAATGGATTTTTATATTGCTTATCCCCAGCAATAAATCCACCACCATGTGCCCAAAAAATAACAGGCAATTTTTCACCTCTATCTATATTTTTAGGCATTAAAATATCTAATTGACTATTGGGCAAACCTTCCATATATGTAATATCAGTAAATGCTGCAACATTTTCATTTTGGATTGCTACCTTTTTGTTTTCTTGTCTTGATGTATGAGGTTCAAAAAAATAGCCGGCAACGAGACCGGCTATAACAAGCAAAATAACAAGTGTTATAACAACCCATCTCTTTTTATGATTAGTCATTATTTTAACCTTTCCTTTCGAAAAGATTGTAACACATCTTGTTAATTAAGCAATAAACTTCTTATCTTGTGATTTTCTATAAAAGTATTTAACAATAACAGCAACGACGATCATTAAACCAATGACACCCATTGCTGGATATACATACTTGATTAAACCTTCGAAACCAATAAAGCTTAAACCATAACCTAATGGAACAATAATAGAGATTAAAATATAGTATCCTTTAGAATAAGGCGTTGTAAAACGCGCAGCAAAAGAATAACTTAACCCTAAAATAGTGTTATACATTACAGCTAACATCACGATAGAGAATATTAACGCTAAAATTGGTGAAATCATATTCGCTAAAGTTAATGTTGGAATATCGACTTGTTTAATAATTGGATATTCTGTATGCAATGCAAAGTTAATTAGACCTAATAAGACTAAGTAAACGACACCACCGATTAAACCACCTAAACCTGAAACTAAGCGTTTTGATGCGTCACCACCGATGGCTACAAGTGTACTAAATCCAACTGCAAAGGCTAAACCTCCGTAGTTAAATCCATTCCATAATGCAAGGCCTATACTTGGTTCTTCTACTACACTATTAATTTGTGAGAAAGAAACGTCGCCTTTAAATAAGAATACAGCTGCGATAATCACTACTAACACGATAAGGACTGGTGTCACTAAACCTAAAGCTCGGACAATTTTGTTGAAGTCCATCAACAGTGTGATATAGACAATGACACACATAATGAGTGAGCCTAACCAAATTGGTACACCAAAGCTTTCGTTAAATGTTGATCCTGCCCCTGCAATCATTGTAATTGTTACAGCGTAAAGGGATAAAATTAAGATATAATCAATGACAATCCCTAATTTTTTACCAAATAAATATTCTAAAGTTGAACCATGGTTATCCGCGTCAAAAGCAGTACCAATTTTTGCAACTTGTCGTCCAATAAATGTCAAAATTAAACCTGAAATGATGACACCTACGTAAGACCATATACCAAAAGAGCTAAAAAATTGTTTAACTTCTTGACCAGTTGAAAATCCTGCTCCAACAACCACGCCTACATAAGCAAAAGCTATCTTTATAGCTTCACTAAAATTTTTCATACTGTTTTGACCTCCTCATTTGCAAAACACGTTAAACATTAAACCATAATATACGATTTATTTCAAACTCACACGAAAAAGAAAAATCGCTATAACCGTTGATATGACAGGATTTTCCGTCAACAAGTTACAATTTTATATATATTAATTATGCTTAAAAATGTATGATAATACGTTTAAAGCGCTATCTTTTGTATAAATATTAGCTTTTAATTGCTTTATTTATAATAATTGAAAAATTAATAGAAAATATCTACCAAAATAGTGAAAAAGATTTTTTTAGCGTAATAAATGATACTATACTTCTAATTTTCGGCATTTTCTTTTGAAGCTGTTGTTAACGTAAAAGCTATAATAATTCCGAACAAAATAAGGACGCTCGCAAATATATAAGCAGCATGCATGCCGTATGTTAATGCTTCATCCAATGTTGCTCCTGCATTAGATAGATAATGATTTTGAACACTGGTCACAATGGCTATGAATATTGCAATACCAATTGATCCAGCAATAGGTTGAAGCATATTAAATATCGCAGTACCATGAGGGTATTTTTGTTGAGGTAAAGCATTGAGTCCATTCGTACTTGCTGGCATCATAATCGCGGCAATGCCCACCATTAATAAAATGTAGGCAATCACGAATATACTAACAGGAAGTCCTGGATGAATGGTTGTATAAAATAACGCTACAACTAACAATAAACATAATCCTGGAATAACCAGCTTACGCGGACCAAACTTGTCGAATAGGCTACCCATAAACGGTGATAAAAATCCATTTAACAAGGCACCTGGTAATAGTATCATACCCGCAATTTTAGCCGAGAAACCCATCGGACCTTGTAAATACATTGGCATCACAATTTCTGAGGCAAACATGCCCATCATCACTATGACAAAAATCATCATACCGCGGCGATAATTTCGATACGCAAATACCCGGAAATCTAAAATAGGTTCTTCTAACTTGAATTGACGTTTAACAAATAAATAACTACTGATGATACCAATAATTAATAAAATAATTAACGTTGGTGTAATTTCAACACCTTCTTGCGAACTAATACTTGAAATACTGTAAATCAGTAATGTAATACCAATCGTTGAAAAAACAATTGATAATACGTCGATGCGAGGTCTCGTTACCTCACCCACATTTTTTAAGAATAGCGCTGCAAATACGAAAGTAAAAATCATAAATGGTACAACGATAAAGAACAACCAACGCCATCCTAACAAGTCAACAATGAAACCTGATAATGTCGGGCCTAATGCAGGGGCGAACATAATGATGAGGCCGAAAATACCCATTACTTTGCCTCGCACACGTTCATCAAATAAAAATAGCATGGTATTCATAATTAAAGGGATCATTAACCCGACACCTACCGCTTGAACCATACGACCTGCGAGTAACATTGGAAAGCTAAAGGCAAAACCAGCAATTAATGACCCCATTACAAATATAACGACTAAACTTAAAAATAACCGTCTCGTTGTAAACCATTGAATAACTAAGGCAGATAAAGGCGATACAATGCCCATGACCATCATAAATCCACTCGCCATCCATTGCACAGTAACTCTTGAAATTTGGAAATACTGCATTAATTCTTGTAGCGCAATATTTAACAATGTTTCATTTAAAATCATAAAAAATGCGCCAATTAGAAAGACCGTCATCACCATTTTAATGTGTTTTTGTGTGGTAGCCACGATGTTTCACTCCTTTTTCTATGTATTATTTAGTTTCGTTAAACTTTAGCGCCCTACTAAAACATGTGTCTAAACATTTATGATATAAAATATATAAATAATAGCTTAAACACCAAAAAAGGTAAACTGAGTAACCTCTATTTAACCTAGATTACTGAGTTTACCTTATTTGCCTTCAGTTATAAAGACTTTTAAACCTTATTAATTTACATCTTTAAATTCACTAATTTGATCGAAATCAACAACCACTTGATCCATGCGTTTTGCAGTATCTTTTACAACATTACGTGCCACCTTATTAGATGGGTCTAACTTTAATATTTGCTTGGCCACATCAAATGCTTTCTTATCTGAAATCACAGGCGTAGGTAAAGCATGTAATAATAACATTTGTAATAAACTTTTAACGACTTTACCTTCCGTTAATTTAACTGAAGATTGGGCGTGATAATACGCTGCATCTAAAGCACCTGACACCTCACTTAACGGATATACTAATAATAAAAACGCTAAGTCATGAATTTCAGGTGTTTCTTCTTCTTTTATCATATCTAATAAACATGTGTAATACAGCACACTTTCTTCTTCATAGGCACTCGAAATATATGCTTCTTCAAAGTCTAAAAAATCAGTAGCGGACATTAATTTTTTCACTGCATCAAACTCACCGTTCAAAACATGTTTTTGGATTAAATCTTGCATTGCTACTCCTCCTATCCGCATGCCACCTTATTCGATAAAATCATTTTATCATAATATCACATATTTTGCTCTAATAATAAAAATATAAAAACATTTATATATGAGCCACTTATGACAATTTATTCAGAGGCTCATTATTGCCTAAAAAGATAAAAGGAGAAAGCATTACTCAAAAGAAGACAAAGCGCTCATACTTTAAAAGTCGATTACCACTTCTCCTTTTGAGTCTTTTCGAATCACCTTGAAAAACCACTAGCACTTATTGGTTTAAATTACAATTTTTCATAGTGCTTACATAATAAATTGTAAGTGATTAACATCGGTTTCCCTGTGCGCGGATCAGTACTTAACTCTGCATCAATATTAAACACTTCTTCTAAAATCTCATTTGTTAACACGTCTTGTGTTTCACCTTGTTTAATGATGTTACCATTCTTCATTGTAATCAAATGATCAGAAAAACGAATCGCCTGGTTAATATCATGTAAGACCATTACAATCGTTGTACCATGTTCTTCATTAAGCTGCTGCACAAGCTCTAAAATTTCAAGTTGATGAGAAATATCTAAATAAGTTGTCGGTTCGTCTAAAAAGATAATATCTGTTTTTTGTGCTAACGCCATAGCAATCCAAACACGTTGACGTTGACCACCACTTAAATCATTAACTTCACGATATTTAAAATCAATAGTACCTGTCACGCGCATAGCCCAATCGATTTCTTCTTTATCTTTATCGCTTAAACGGCCAAACCCTTTTTGATGCGGAAAACGACCATAAGACACTAACTCCCCTACTGTAAGCCCATCAGTCACATCTGGAGATTGTGGTAAAATCGCAATTTTTTTAGCAACTTCTTTAGTTGATTGTGTGTGGATATTTTTACCATCTAAACACACTTCACCTTTTTTAGTATTTAATAATCTCGATAGTGCTTTAAGTAAAGTTGATTTACCACAGCCGTTTGGCCCTATAATTGACGTGATTTGACCATCAGGAATCGCCACATCTAGTTTGTCGACTATAATATGATCACCATATCCAATTGTCACTTCTTTACCTGTTAATCTACTCATCGTCATCCTTCTTTCTTCTCCCTAATCACTTCGTTAATATTTCGTATCTATATTTTCACTTTATTTATAATTGAGAATCATTATCATGCTTTTTCGTATTATATCATCTTTTAAGCTATATTTCTATCTCCCCATACTTATTTAAAGACCTTACATACAAATAAGGTGACATTGAAACATTTTCTAACGCCTCAATGTCACCTTTTAAGTACTAATATTAATCTTCTACTAAGAAGCCGTTACCGTAGACATCACGAACATCATGTACTACTACAAATGCATTTTCATCAATTTTACGTATTAACCGCTTCGTTCTTGATACTTGTGTCTTACTAATGACCGCATACAATACATCTGTCTCTCGTTTAGTAAAATATCCACGTCCATTTAATATCGTTACACCACGACCAATATCTTCATCTATCATTTTAGCGATACGGTCTGGTTCTTTAGAAATAATCGTTACGGCTTTTTTAGGGTTTAAACCTTCAATAACGAAGTCCATTACTTTTGTACCTATATATAAACTAATAATTGTCACTAGTACACGATCTAAAGGAATGACTGTTAATGAAGATAAAACGATAATTAAGTCAAAAAACAATAACGCGTATGGTGTACTTACATCTAAATATTTATTTGCAATACGGGCTAAAATAGTTGTTCCAGCTGTCGTACCCCCTGCTAATACAATGACACCAATACCTAGTCCTACACTAAAACCACCAAAAATGGCATTAATTATCACGTTATTAGTTTCGACATGCCATGTTTCTGTTAAACTCAAGAATACAGAGATGAGTATGGTTGCTACTATTGTTAAATACATACTTCGCTTACTCAAAAATTTATATCCAATGGCAATTAAAACGACATTGACCACTAAGTTTGTAAGCGCTGGTGAAATTTGGAAAGCATAATAAAGGATGATAGACAGACCAGTTACGCCGCCTTCCCCTAAATCTCCTGCAATGATAAATGCATTGACACCAGCAGAAAATACAAAAGATCCGAAAACAACTAATAATAAATCTCGTATTGTTCTTTTCACCAAATCAACCCTTTCTTCATGAGTTATAGTTTCGAAATATATCATTTGTCATATTATCACAATTTTGAAATAAATCGTACCCCTATTGTCACATAATATTTCAGACCATATATACCGACTCAAAATAAAAACTAGGCCTTAGTGTATCGATACCATTAAATAGTATGTCGATAGCTAAAACCTAGTTATGTTTAATCACTTTGACTTTAATCTTACCATGCAAATAAACCAACAAAGCCTGCAGTAAGTAATGATACTAATATACCAGCTAGTAACATCATTGGTACATATTTAGACACAAAATCTGACGTTTTTTCTTGAACAATTCCTTTTAATGTACCAATAATCATACCAATTGTTGAGAAGTTAGCAAAAGAAATTAAAAATGTAGAGATAATTGCACGTCTGTGCGGCTCATAATTGTTAATTTCTCCAGTAATTTCACCCATAACCACAAATTCATTTGTAACAATTTTTTTAGCCATTTGTTGTGCAATTAACCAAGCTTCATCAAGCGGAAGACCAAGTAACAATGCGAATGGCCACATCACAACACCTAAAATTTGGTCAAGACCGAAACTACCATCGACGCCAATCACATTACCAATACCACCAGTAATAAGGTTAATGAGTCGATCAGCTAGTTCTGCTAAGGCTACAAAACTAATAACAAAAGCTATAATAATCAGTACTAATTTACCAGCATTTAATACAGAGTCTCCTAAAAAAGAGAAGAACGGTTGACGTGTTTCGCTTGAACGTAAGTCGAAAATCACGTCTTCCTCATCATCAAGTTTAACTGGATTTAAAATAGATGACACAATCATCGCATTAATAATATTTAACGGAATCGCTGTTAACACTAATTCACCCGGAATCATAGTGACATACGCTCCCACAATGGCACCAGAAACAGAACTCATCGCCATCATCGCAATGGTTAATACACGCGCGTCATTGATACGTTTAAGTTGTTCACTAGACACCGCTAATGCTTCAGTATTACCTAAAAACATCATTTCAATACCAAAGAAAGCTTCAAATTTTGGTTGGCGTGTAATCTTTGCGAGTACCCAACCAATACCACGCATAATCCAAGGTAACACACGTAAATACATTAAAATATCAAATAATGGTACGACTAATAAAATTGGAAATAGCGCTTGCACAGCCATATCTAATTGTTCTGAAGTTGTCCAACTTTCAAATGCGAAACCGATACCTTCAAAAGCAGCATCGATAACCCAGGAAATACCATCTGCAGCAAGTTTAACGATATTTGTACCTGCTGGAAAATACACAAAAAACCAAGCTAATAACAAGTTTAATACAACTAGGATACCAATTGATCCCCACTGGATATCCTTACGATTACGAGAAAAAAGAAACGCAATACCTAAAAATACCAGTAACCCAATGATGTTGATTAATAAATACATACATTCTCCCTCTTATCTTCATTCATATTTCAAACCAAGTATACCATGACCCTTCTTCAGTGAGAATAACTTTTTTTCTATTTAATTTGGATGAATTTGTGACACTTTAATCACTTTAAAAGGGGCTGGGACATAAAGCATTAATGCTCTGGGAAACCGATTAACGGTGTCCCAAAAGCAGGATTTTCGGCAGAAAGTTCACGATTCGCCAAAATTTGACGTATTGTAAATGATCAAATGTGCTTTGACACATTTGTAAGAACGACTAACTCAACGAAGTCGTTCTTTACTTCGTTCGCTTCTGCTCAAATCCTGAACGCTTTTGTCCCAACCTCAAATTGTAACCTTCTATAAAAAATTTACTCATTTATTGAAATTGCCTATTGTCTAAAACACAAATTGGCAGTATGATAATAATTGAAAATGATTATCATTAACGTTTGTAAAAGTGGGTGAATGTATGATTAATATTGCGAATGCAGATCTTGGTGTCACTTACCGTATCGTCGCACTAAATACAGCAAATTATTATTTAAAACAACGCTTAAGAGCATTAGGATGTCATGAAGGCGGGCATCTTTCTATACATCAAAAAGGCTTATTCAAAGGGCCTTGTACAATCAATATCAACGGTCAACACATTTGTATTAGAAACTGTGATGCATGCGATATCCATTTGGAGCGTACTTATGACTAATGCATTTTGTTTGTTAGGCAATCCTAACGTAGGAAAAACATCATTATTTAATGCTTTAACTGGATCATATGAATATGTCGGTAACTGGAGTGGCGTTACCGTTGAAAAGAAAGTAGGTCAACTTAAACATAATGCCGGACAATTGATTGACCTTCCCGGCATTTATGATTTAGTCCCTATTTCAAAGGATGAAACAGTCGTCACTGAGTACCTATTAAATGATCATTTTGACGGCATGATTAACATTATCGATGCTGCTCAAATTAAACGAAACTTAAACTTAACGATTCAACTTTTAGAATACGGTGCACCATTACTCATCGGTTTAAATATGATCGATGTCGCGCATCACCGTGGTATTTCAATCGATCATCAAACACTGATGCGTCAACTTCGTGTCCCTATTATTCCCGTTATTGCACGTACGGGTAAAGGAAGCGATGACGTGCTTAATGCTTTAACTGATCGTAATATTTCAACACGAAGCCCACTAAAAATTAATTACGGCGAGCGTTTAGAAGCATTCATTAACCATATCGAATCAATACTCCCTGAGACGTTAAGTTTAGATAAAAAACACTATTGTTTTCTTGCCATTCAATATTTGCTCGATAACCCTCCAGTCATCGATTATTTAAATCAAGAAACCCTTCACCAATTGAATCAAATCAAAGCAACCTTTTTAGCAGAAAACGATATAGATATTGAACGTCATATTATAAAATGTCGCTCTAATTATATTGAAACTATTTTGCAGAAAGCTGTCACTTACCCTGATCAAGAACGTCAATTTTTAACAGAACGCATTGATCATGTACTAACGCATAAAGTATTAGGTATTCCGATTTTCTTAGGTATCATGTGGCTTATTTTTCAAATTACATTTACATGGGTCGGGACCCCGCTCTCAGATCAATTAGACGCTTTTATTGGAGGTCCTTTCACTGACTTTGTTAAACAACTGATGGACCAAATTGGTATTTATCCAACTTTACAAGACTTAGTCACAGACGGGATTATTGCAGGTGTAGGAGGCGTCATTGTATTTGTGCCGCAAATTCTAGTCTTATTTTTCTTTATTTCATTACTTGAAGATTCAGGCTATATGGCGAGAATTGCCGTCATCATGGATCGTATCATGGAATACTTCGGTTTAAATGGTAAATCCTTTATTCCAATGATTATTGGATTTGGATGTAATGTCCCGGGCATCATGGCTGCACGCAGTATAGAAGAGAATAAGGAGCGGCTAACAACCATTTTAATCGCACCTTTTATGTCTTGTTCGGCGCGTTTAACCGTTTACGCCCTATTTGTTAGTATTTTCTTTTCAAAACATCAAGCACTGATCGTTTTGAGTTTATATATTATCGGCATCATCGTGGCACTGATTGTAAGTTGGGTACTTTCAAAGACATTATTAAAAAAAGATACCTCAATTTTTGTCATTGAATTACCGCCCTATCGTTTACCTTCTTTAAAAACATTATGGAGAAGTACGTGGGAAAAGAGTAAGGGATTTGTTAAAAAAGCGGGCACTTTCATTTTTGCAGGATCCGTCATTATATGGTTACTTAACTATGCTGGACCTAAAGGATTTGATGTACCGATTGAAGAAAGTTTTCTACACATGATTGGCGCTTTTATTGCACCGATATTGGCACCACTTGGCTTTGGTACATGGCAAGCAGGGGCTACACTTATACCAGGATTTTTAGCGAAAGAGGTTGTCGTAAGTGCGATGGCTATTATCTATTCAGTTAATGATGATGCTTTAGTGACGATGATTTCTTCTCAATTTTCAGCCCTATCAGCGTATGCCTTTATGACATTTATTTTGTTGTATATACCATGTCTTGCCACTGTGGCGGCTATACGTAAAGAGACATTATCGTGGAAATGGACGATTTTAGCAATGACTTATCCTATTGGTATCGCTTATCTTATCTCATTTTTGGTTTATCAAATCGGCTCACTATTTGTCTAGGAGGTCTTGAAATGACACTTTTGGTTAACTTATTATTAATCGCTTTAATTGCTGGCTACTCCTTTGTAGTCATTAAACGTTACATTCGTAAATCAAAACAAGGTAAATGTAGTGCTTGTCAGTCAAATCAGTCTTGTCCAACGAATACATTACCTAAACATCTTCAATAAAGAAAACCGTTTCACATCATCGACTGACGATGCGAAACGGTTTTTAAATTATTGTTGCGTCAAGTTTTGAGTTTTAACAAACTGTTGATACTTTTCGTGTTCCCTCATTAATACCTCGTGTTGTCCTTTACCTGTGACTTCTCCTTGATCTAAAAAGATGATTTGACCTGCTTTTTTAATCGTTGATAAACGATGTGCAATGACAATCGTGGTACGGTTTTCCATTAATGTACTTAAAGCTTCTTGTATTTTATATTCACTTTCACTATCTAGGTTGGCAGTAGCTTCATCTAATAATAAGACATCAGGATTTTTCACAAAACTGCGCGCAATATCAATACGTTGTCGTTGTCCTCCAGATAATTTTAGACCTCGTTCACCAACGATGGTGTCATACCCTTGCTCAAATGCCATAATAAATTCGTGGCAATTAGCTAATTTAGCATAATGTATTAATTCCTCGTCTGATACCTCTCGATCAATACCGTACAGAATGTTATCGCGAATCGTTCCATTCATCATCGCATTATTTTGCATGACATAACCGATTTTACGTCGCCAATCTGTTAATGATAGCTCATATATCGATTGACCATTATACGTAATATCTCCGCGATTCACATCATACATTCGCTCAATCAAACTGAAAATCGTACTTTTTCCTGAACCTGATGGCCCAACAAAAGCCGTCACTTCTCCACGTGTGATATTAAATGAAACGTCTTTTAAGATTGGTTTAACATCATAACTAAAATCAACGTGGTTAAATACTAAATCACCATTTGAAATCGTTTCACGGTATGTAGGTGTTGGAATCTCTTCTAATGGTTCTTGTAAGATTTCATCAATACGACTGCTAGCTCCAACGGCTTTTTTGTAGTCTGTCACTAACGTCGATAAATTGATTAACGGCATCGATAAATTAAGTACATAAAAAATCATCGCCACAAGCGTACCGGCTGAAATCGCACCAGAAGCAATACGTAAGCCACCAAAACCTAAAATCATACCAATTGTTATCAGCATGATAATCCCTGAGATAGGCTGAACAATCGCCGCAATTTTTGCTTGTTTTAATCCTAATCGATAGATTTCCGATAAATTATAATGTGCCTTTTCCAGCTCTAACTTTTCTGTATTAGACACTTTCACTAATCGCATTTCTGTTAAAACACGACCTAATAGACCACTAAAATTCGCTATTTCAGATTGAGTATTGGATGATATTTTTTGCATGAGTTTACCTATTGGAATCATCACAAGTGCAAAAATAGGAATGGTGATAAAAGTTAATAAAGTCATTTGCCAATCTAGAATAAATAACATGATTAATGACCCAATTAACGTGATGAGCGATGGAAAGAAGTTAGGTAATTTTTGAGAGATGAAATCGTTAATCACTTTTGTATCATCAGTTAAACGACTCATTAATTGACCACTTTCATTTTGATCGAAAAAAGGCATTTTTAAATGAATGATATGTCTCCATAATACGGAGCGAATGGCATATATCATCTTTTCACCTATTTTGTTAAGCAAGTAATATCCTATGCCACCTAATACTGCATTAAATAAAAACACAATAATTAATATCACAATAAAAGTGGGATCAATAGAATCCAATGTAAATTTATCTACCATTCGGCCAGTAAATAATGGGACTAATAAACCACTAAGACTCCCTAAAGAAGCGATGATCACCGCAACAATAATGAGCTTTATTGGCCAAGAAATTTTCTTTAAAAGAAAGAATAATGGATTATGTGTTTTCATATTTTGATACCTCATTTATTAGTTACTATCGATATATAGAAGTATTATTTTAGACCCTCGGGAAGACTGAAGACAGTTTGACCGCAGTCTAACCTCTGCATAAAAGTGATTAATATATCCATCGTACACTTTACTAAGAATGCTTCTCTAAAGTGTAATAAAACGTCTATTTCCGTATTCTTCGCTATGATAATTATAACACCTTTTGATTCATGGTACATTCAAAGTTCTACAAAAGCGCATTAAAAAAGAGTAAGACATGCTATCTTACTCTTTTACTCGTTTTAATATTTAGCGAGCACTATTACCGTAAAGTTCTTTCTTGATTTGAGTTGTAGAAATACCTTCTGTACGTTTTAAGTAAACAACCTCGCATTTATCTTTTAAGAAGTCGAACTCGCCTTCCCAGTCATGACCCATGACAAAAACATCAATATCGAAGGTTTCAACATCATGTTCTTTTTGATTCCAATCATTTTCTGGAATGACTAAATCGACATAACGAATTGATTCAAGCATCATTTTACGTTGTTCAAAGTCATAATAAGATTTCTTATTTTTAATACGATTAAATTCATCGCTTGATAACGCAACTACTAAATAGTCTCCCATTTCACGTGCACGTCGTAATAATTCGATGTGCCCATAGTGTAAAAGATCATACGTTCCATATGTAATGACACGTTTCATCTTTACACCTCCTTAACATTATTAATAATATCTTTATTTTTTTAGAATTATAACATGATTAATTAGAAATATATACTAATATCTAATTAACAGATTAAATACGGACAATTTTATCAACGTAATTGACTACTTGGTTTAAACTTTCGGCAGTATTATATTGATGCCAATGTTTAAATAAAGGTTGAAAATCGCCTTTTTTAACACGTTGATGTAAAGCTTGTTCATCATATACCTTATAATCTGCTGGTATTTCTTGATAATAATATTGATTTAAACCACGGATTTTATCATAATCCGCTTCATCATACACATAAAATAGTGCAGGTGTATCGATTAAACTAGCCTCTATCGCAAGAGAACTATAATCCGTAATAATAAGGTCTGCAGCTATTAATAAATCTAATGTACACATTTGCACATTTTGGCTCGCTGCTGAGACTGCTGGATGATACTTACTTAACAGTGTATAACCAGGTACTGCTGCTTCAAATGCTTCTTTATCGAGAATGCGATTATCTTGCCCATCCTCACGATAAGTCGGCAAATAAACTGCTATTTTATTATCAACGCCTAATTCCCGTTTCATTTTAGCTTTATGAGCTTCTAAATCTAATTTTAAATAAGTCGTTAAACGTGGATTTCCGAAACATAACAATTGATCATATTTAGCTTCAAATGCACGTTTAAAACACGTTGCCATATTTTCCCCGCCTACTAAATACTTATCTGTAGCTTGATACACCTTTTTATATTGATTAACCACACGTGGCTGCGTTAAATCCACTGCATGATCTTCTAAACCAAACTTTTTTAATGCGCCCGCTGCATGCCATGTTTGAATGACGGTTTGGTTTCTCTTTTTTTCAAATCCGGCCATCATTAAATAATACGTATCAATTAAAATAACTTTAGCCGTCGACAGTGCACCAATTTGCTGAATTAATGTGTAATTTGACAACGCATGATACGAAATATTCTCTCTATTTTCTAAAAACGAAAAATCTTTAGGGTCCGCAAAAACTGTCACGCGGTATCCTTGTTTACTTAATTTATAAACGAGTGGTAAGATATCTTCCTTAAATGTCATTAATGCGACGATATGATTAGCATCAACGCGTCTTTTTTGAAATAAAACATTTATCCATGTAGTCATTTCAATATATATCGCTTTGATAACAGAACGCAACATTGTATTATCCCCTTTCTGTTTATTAGCAAAAAAAGAGGTTGAAACATAAAGTACGGGTGCTCTGGTATTCACTATTATAGAGAGCTACCATAGATGGCGCTCTATAATGAGTTTTGTCCACAGCAGGACCCCATTGAACAAATAATGAGTTTAAAGATAATATATACTTTACCTTCTCGACTCTTATCTTCATATGTATCTGTTCAACACTGTCCCCCAACACTTTTGTCTCAACCTCATGTGTTTATTTACATAAAATCTGCAAAGTGATCTCTGTAGCGCATATGCAACATCGATCCAATTACAAAAAATAAAATAACTACAACGACATTATATAATGTCAATTCCCAATGTTCGATAAAGTACCACTCTTGATAAAGTATCGCGGCACGATAACTTTCAGCGATAAAATAAATCGGATTGAACATTAATATCTTTTCTGCAAGTGACCCACTTGATGGTGCCCATAAAATAGGTGACATGTAGAAAAGAACCCTTAATAAAGCTTGCATCGCCATTTGCGTATCTCTAATCAACACTCCCAAAGTTGATGTTAGTAAAGTCACAGAGACTGTAAACAAATAGGCAAATGGAATATATAAAGCTAATTGAACTATATATATAGTTGGTGTAATACCAAAAAGCGCACATAAAATTACAATCGCAAGCACTAAAGCAAGGTGCCCGTAAAGCTTACTCGTTACAATGTACGTCGGAATAATTGAAAGCGGAAAATTCATTTTCGCCACTTGACCATACTTCATTGTAATCGACTTTGTACCTTCCAATATACCTTGGTTGATAAAGAACCACATGCTTATCCCTACAAGCAACCAATAAATAAATGGTATGCCATCAACAGGATCATTGCTTCGTATACCAAATCCAAAAACAAACCAGTAAACCATGATTTGAATAATCGGATTAATTAACTCCCAAGCTAATCCAAGATAATTGTTGTGATTCGTAATTTTAAGTTGGAATTGTGCTAATCTTTGAATTAAATAAAAACCTTTAAAATGTTCTTTTAATACAGTGATTACTGAGTTCATACTTACCACGCTTTCACACGTAAGACGAAAATGATTAATCGTCATACTATCATTTAGTTTGACGCTAACACTATCATCTCATATTCTAAAAAGGAAAACATCTCAAAACATAAAGTTAATAATCATTAAAAATGTTAAAAATGCATAAATGTGATATTCTATCAAAATAGCACGAAATCATACTCATGCCCTTTACACAAAATTTACAAATTTAACAACTTCATAATAATATATTATAATCTATATGTATAGATGATGAAAGAAAAATCATTAAAAAATTGATATATAACTTTAAATAAGAGGAATATTTATATGAATCCAACAGTTACTATTAATCAAGTTACTAAAGAATATCGTATTTATCGAAATAATAAGGAACGTATTAAAGACACATTTTGGCCTAAACATAAAAACAAAACGTTTTACGCTTTAAAAGATGTCTCATTGAACGCTTACGAAGGAGACGTTATAGGGCTAGTTGGCATTAATGGTTCTGGAAAGTCAACCCTCAGCAATATGATCGGCGGCTCTTTATCCCCGACTCATGGCCACATTGAACGTAAAGGCGATGTCAGTGTGATTGCTATCAATGCTGGACTAAATGGTAATCTCACGGGCATGGAAAATATCGAATTTAAAATGCTTTGTATGGGATTTAATAAACACCAAATTAAAGCCTTAACGCCTCAAATCGTTGAATTTAGTGAACTTGGTGAGTTTATTTATCAACCCGTCAAAAAGTATTCAAGTGGGATGCGTTCAAAATTAGGATTTTCAATCAGTGTCACGATTGATCCTGATATCCTTGTGATTGACGAAGCTTTATCTGTAGGTGACCAAACATTCACCCAAAAAAGTTTGAAAAAAATCTATGAATTTAAAGAAGCCAATAAGACGATCTTTTTTGTCAGCCATAACTTAAAACAAGTGCGAGAATTTTGTACAAAAATTGCTTGGATTGAAGCCGGCCAATTAAAATCATTTGGTTCTGTAGAAGACGTTTTACCACAATATGAACGTTTCTTAAAAGATTTTAAAAAGAAATCTACAAAAGAACAAAAAGCATTTCGTAATCAATTAGACGAAAATCGTTTTGAAATTAAATAATTTAAGGTTTTCCTTCCCTATTGGTATAATAAAAGCCCCCATTTTAACACATGTGTAAAATGGGGGTATGTTTATGTTTAAAAAGTTAAACCACTTATTAAAGCTACGACGTACGTGTTTTTTGTTTATATACTTCCCATAAAAATTTAGGGATACGTTTCATACGATGGATACGTTTCATATTTTTAATGCAACGATAAGCCCACTCTAAATTTAATGCTCTAAAAAGATAAGGCGCCCGTTTCACTTCACCACTAAAAACATCAATTGAACCACCAACGCCCATCATCATTGTATGCGTAAAATGGTGACGATGGTGATGTATCCATTGTTCTTGTTTAGGATAACCCATGCCAACAAAAATAAAATCCGGATTAAATTGACGAATTTGCTTACTCAATGTCGCATCATTCATTTCAATAAAGCCGTGATGTGTCTCAATTTCAATATTTGGATAAGTTTGTTTGATTGTACGTGCCGCTTTTTCCACGATAGGCGTGGTGGATCCTAATAAAAATACTTTTTTCGATTTAACATTCGCGATTTCTAAGCATGATTCCATCAATTCAATACCAGGTAAACGCTCTTGCAATGGTTTACCGAGCCAACGGGATGCTTTAACGATACCCGTACCATCAGGAATAATATAGTCCGCCTGATTAATCATATTTTGATAAAGCGGATTTTCATACGCATAATGTACAATCTCTGGATTTGCGGTTACTACAAACAAGTTATGTGTGGTATCCGTGTTTAAATAACGCGTCACATTTTGATGCATTTCATTTAAAGTCACGTTATCAAACATTACGTTTAACACATTGACCGGCTTTCTATCCTTCATTAATACAAATTGATCTTCTATATTGATTGGTTTTTCATTTGTTAGTGTATAGCCTTGATTCAAACTAGGCATTACTTTTGCCATAGTCTCACCTTCAATCTTCACTTTAAATGCCAATATCTTTATCTCTTTAGCATTTAAACAGTTCCTTATCCATTAAGGTCACGTCACTAATAATTGCAAATATTGATATTAGCATCGTTTACATTATTTTTACATTATATTTATGTAACTTTAACATAATTATAATTACATTCAAGTAATTTTGCATATATTTAGGTCTAAAGTTGGATAAATTTTCATTCAAAATAATGTCACATATTTTGCTAAAGTTAATTAAGACTAAAGTCCATAGTGTAAGGCAATACAACTACGTTATACTATGTTTAGATTTTTACAGAAAGGTGCATATTATGCTTACATCTCATTGGTTAACCTCTCCCCTTCCTATCTCTACACTGTTATTGCTATTTTTTACAATTGTTTATTTAATAGCACATCATTACTATCAACGTCATTCTCTGTTTTCTTTATTGGATATTGGTTTAAATTATATTCCAGTATTAACGCATGAATTTGGCCATGTGTTATTTAATCGTTTAAGTGGCGGTCGTACATTAGATTTAGTGGTCGTCGCAACTCGACGAGAGAGGAACGAAACGGGGCAACAGGGTTATGCCATTACGCAAAGTAAATCTAAAATGAGCCAAATACTTACTACAGTTGGCGGATATCTCATGCCACCCATTATGTTTAGTTTCGGCTTATTTTTACAAAGTAAGGGTCAAGGTGTTTTCTTCATCCTACTTTATATCATTATCTTTTTATACTTTACATTTAAAACATCTCGAAAATTAGTACCCATCAGTATTATTATATTTTTAGCTTTGATTAGCTACTTAGGTATACAATCTACAAATTTTAGCAATTACTCATACATTTACATGATTGTGTATCATTTTATGGTCGGGACCTTACTCGGTGAAATCATACAATCCACCCTCACAATTATTAAATTAACATTTACTAAACCCTCACCTACTTGGGACGGAACGACTTTACGTCATCTCACTAACCTGCCAGTGATGGTTTTTTCATGTTTATGGGTTGTCATCAATCTTTTTGTCGCATTTTATTTTATTCAATCTTTTATTTTAAAATAGTTCTAGCTAAAAACCTTCAAAATGACATCCAAGCCATTTTGAAGGTTTTCATTTGTTCTATTGACGACTGATTAATTCTCCGTAGATATAAGATGCATTTTGATAACTTAATACGACGACATGTTGATCATTATCCACTTCGATAATGCGATTAATATCATCTCGTTTAGTAATTGTAACCTCTTCGCCTATTTGAATAGATTGATTGGACAAATATACCAATAACTCAGCGTGATCCTTCACTCGTCGAATCGCTACACGGTCTCCCACTTCAAAATCAAGCAATGCCGTTTGATAGATTTCTTCAAATTGATTGTCACGTGGAATAACGCCACCATGCGGACACGTTTTAGGGTGTTGTAATAATTGATCTAATCGCTCTATAAATCGTTGTGATACTCTATGTTCCAACACTTCTGCTTCTTCATGAACTTCTTCCCAAGTATAATTCAGTATTTCTATTAAAAATAATTCGAGCAAGCGATGACGTTTGATGACATCTAAAGTATGTGTTAATCCTTTTTGAGTTAACTTAACGCCTTTATATGGCTTTGTATTAACATATCCCTCTTTTTCTAAACGATTTAACATTTCACTAACAGATGGTGGTTTGATATTTAAAAATTGAGATATGGTCTTATTTGAAACATAATTTTCAACACCATTATGGCTCAATATCGCTTTTAAATAATCCTCTTTCTCTTCAGTTAGCATAAGTTCACCCCTACTATATATTCATCTTATTGTATCACGAAGTTACTTGACAATGATAATTTTACCTTTATAATATATTTTAATTAGGTTAACCTAAACTTTTAGAAAGGTGGTGTTAATATGTCATCATTAGAACTGGAAAATGTCAATTTAACGATAGGTAATCATCGTATTCTTAACGATATTTCTTTAACGATTCCAATCCAAGGTGAAATGATTGGCGTGATGGGACCTAATGGTAGTGGAAAATCCTCGCTCATTAAATCCATCATTGGTGAACTCCCATTTAAAGGACGCATTTTATTGAATCAAACACATAGTCAAAATGCTTTAAAACAAATAACGTATATCCCGCAAAAATCAGAATTAGATTTAAATTTTCCGATTAATGTTGAAAATGTAGTGCTTTCGGGATGTTATCAAAATTTAGGATGGTTTAAACGCGTCCCATCTTCTCTCAAATCACAATGTCTACAAACTTTAAAACAATTAGGGTTAGATCATTTAAGGAAAAGACAACTTAACGCGTTAAGTGGCGGTCAACTGCAGCGTGTCTTAATTGCTCACGCTTTAATGTCAGATAGCCTTGTCTATTTATTGGATGAACCTTTCGTAGGAATCGACTTTAAAAGTGAAGCGATTATCTTTGAACAACTCAAACAACTTAAAGCTCAAGGTAAATTAATCATCGTCGTACATCACGACCTATCATCAGCGCAACACTATTTTGATCGCATCATTTTACTTAATCAGTCCGTTCAATTTTTTGGTGATAGTGAGACGGCTTTGCGTCCTGAAATGATTGAGTCCACATTTCTTAAGACACCACACGAAACAAATAGAGTATCTAACAGAGGAGGCGCTATACATGACGTTCATTCAACATCTATTTGAGTATCAGTTCTTATCTCGCGCGTTACTCACTGCATTATTGGTAGGTGTGGTATGTGGCATAATGGGATGCTTTATCATTTTAAGAGGGCTCTCGTTAATGGGAGACGCGATGAGTCACGCTGTATTGCCTGGTGTTGCTTTATCGTTCATGTTTAACATTCCGCTATTTATCGGAGCATTATTTACAGGCATGTTAAGCAGCATACTCAATCGGCTACATTACGGATGTTTCAAAAACCAAAAAAGATGCTGCGATTGGGATTACTTTTACGACTTTTTTGGCATTAGGGATTGTATTAATTAGCTTAATTCATTCCGCTACGGATTTATATCACCTTTTATTTGGTAACATTTTAGCGATTACATATGAGTCGTTTATAACGACCTTGATTGTCAGTGTCATTGTTATTAGCTTAGTTTTTATTTTTTATCGTCCTTTAATGATATCGACACTTGATTCTGTTTTTAGTCGTATGAGTGGTCTTAATGTCACGGTACTGCACTATTTTGTGATGTTATTACTCGCTTTTGTCATTGTCGCAAGCGTACAAACAGTTGGCGTCATTTTAGTTGTAGCGCTATTAATTACACCTGCATCAACAGCCTATTTAATTGCGCATAGACTATCAACCATGATACTGATTTCTTGCTTATTTAGTATCATCAGCTCAACACTCGGTATTTATATTAGTTTTCAGTACAACTTACCTAGTGGTGCTGTCATCGTTTTAATCGCATCACTACTTTATGCACTAACATTAGGATTTACATTAATTAAAAATTATTTTTATAAAGGAGCATTCAAAACTTCATGATGAAACGTTTTATAATGATATGCGCAATAATGCTATTATTGTCAGCATGTAATATAAAAGAAGATAATCCACCTAAAGATCAACTCAAAATTGTAACAACAAACTCAATCTTATATGATATGGCTAAAAATGTGACAGGTGATGAAGCAAAGATACATAGTATTGTTCCCATCGGACAGGACCCACATGAATATGAGATTAAACCCAAAGATGTTCAAGCCCTTACAGATGCCGATGTAATCATTTATAATGGCTTCAATTTAGAAACGGGTAATGGTTGGTTTAACAAAGCGTTAAAACAAGCTGGTAAGTCAATAGATGATGCTAATGTTATTCAAGCTTCTGAGGATGTGTCACCTATTTATTTAAAACATAGTCAAAAAACACCTGAGAACATAGATCCTCACGCTTGGTTAAGTTTAGATAATGGATTGCGTTATGTTAAAACAATATCTGAAGGTATTCAACGTGTAGACGCTGACCATAAAAAAATGTATCAAAAAAATACGAAGACTTATTTAAAGCAACTAGAAACACTTAATAATAAGAGTAAAGACCTTTTTAACGATATTCCTAAGTCAAAACGACACATGATGACAAGTGAAGGGGCGTTTAAATATTTTGCTCAACAATATGATGTTACGCCTGGTTACATTTGGGAAATCAATACTGAAAACCAAGGTACACCTGAACAAATGAAACAAGCCATAGATTATGTCCATCAACATCATCTTAAAAACTTATTGTTAGAAACAAGTGTTAATAATAAAAGCATGAAAAGTTTATCTGAAGAAACAGGTGTTTCAATTTATGGCAAAGTGTATACAGACTCAATTGGTCAAAAAGGGAGTGATGGCGATTCTTATTATAATATGATGAAATCCAATATTAATACCATTCACGGTAGTATGAAATAACATCCTCCATTGTAATCAACTCGTTAAAATAGTTTAAAAATAAGTCTTAGGATTGGTGAGATTTTACCCTCCAAGTTATCTCACATTCCTAAGGCTTTTCAATATATTTTTATAATTTTCTCAAAGCAATTAAAGGTTCGCCTGCTCACTTTCGCTCGCATGCATAACGTGCACTAATCTCACTATGTTCGAAGTTATCATGGTTCGCCTGCTCACTTTCGCTCGCATGCATAACGAACACTAACTCACTTTGTTCGAAGTGTTCGTAACTTTGTTTTAATCCTGATCTAACCTCGAATAGACTTTTTTTCTTCGTTTGATTCGTTTGTCGATGCGGATGCGTCGTTTAGTTTCTTCGTCGAGTGATGATTGGTTTAAGTCTGTGCTGTCTTTGGCTTGGCGTTTTTGATACATATATATCCCAGTTCGATAGGCTGCTCGTGATATTAAGTGACCGCCTACTGGAGCGGTGATGTTAATAAATACTAAAGCGAGGAGTGTCCGGACACTCACGTAACCTTGTAAAGCGATGAAATAAATGAAGACACCTACTAATGTTAATAACACTGCTGCTGTTGAAGATTTGGTTGCAGCATGAATACGTAAGAAGATATCTTTAAATCGCACGAGGCCAATGGCGCTGACCAATGCAATAATACTCCCTATAAATACCATAATCGCCGCGATTAACATTACTATCTCATTAATCTTTTCCATTGAATACACGACCTCCTTCGATAAAGCGAGATATCGTTACAGAACTTAAAAATGAGATAATCGCGATAAGTAATACAGAATCTAAGAAGGATACTGTTTCAAATATTAAACTTAATACCCCTACTGTAGACATTAAAATAGCACTAATGGCATCAAATGCTACAACGCGATCAGCCGTAGTTGGTCCTTGGATGAGGCGAAACAACACAATAACCACTGAAATAGCAAAAATTACTATTGAAGCAGAAAGCAACATGTACGTGATTGTTATCATCATTTGGACACCTCCTCAATTAATCGCTCATACTGTTTAATACTTTTAAGTAATTGTTTTTTCTCTTTTTCCGTCACATCAATAGAGTGAATTAAAAATAAATTAGGATCTCTATTAACGTGAATCACGGTTGACCCAGGCGTTATAATGATCAGTATTGTTAAAAACGTCACTTGCCAATCAGAATTTAATTCTGTTTCATACCGCACTAGCCCTGGATTCATTTTAGAGGCTTTGAACAAGACATAATTCATTATTGAGAATGTAGACGTCAGTAATTGATATAAATACGTGGCTAAAAATTTAATAGAGACCCATATCTTTTTAGGATAGAACTCTTGATTAAAAAATTTATGTAGTAAATATATAATTACTAAACCTATAATGTAACCCGCTACAAAGGTATTAAAATAAAAGGCTTCTTGGTCTTGAAACAGAACCCACAATAAAGCAATCATAATATTCAACGCAATCTGTCTCATGTTTGATCACCTCTTAATTCGGGGTTCACTTGTTCGCTGTACGTATCAATGTCCATATTCGTTGTTGTTGCAATCGTTGTAACTTTTTCAATCACGGGCGCTGCTAAACCGATTGCTACAACAAGTGCTGTCATGACCATTATAATCTTTTTACGTATTGGTTTAACCGGTTTGTACATCACAGCTTCACCTTTTTGTTCACTACCAGCATACATGTAAAAGAAGATACGGAATAAGCTGTACATTCCGATTAAACTTGTAATCACCATTATGAATAAACCAACGTAATGTTGATGTTCAATTGCACCTAGAAAGATCATTAATTTCCCAGGAAAACCACTCAATGGTGGAACGCCGCCAATGGCTAAAATAACGATGATGAAAGCAACACCTAACCAAGGTTCTTTTTGCGCTAATCCTCTTAGCTTTTTATATTGACGATAGCCTGTTATGTAGACCATGACACCGATAATACAGAACAATAAGGCTTTCAACAGAATATCGTTAAAGAGATAAAAAATTGCACCGTTTACACCGTGAAATGTATTTGTACTTAACCCTAAAACAACAAAGCCAATCGATAAGATAACCTGATAGGCGGCAACCTTCTTAATATCATGATATGCCAATGTACCGATTGCACCGATGCCCATCGTGATACAAGCCATTACAACAAGTAAAATTTCTATCGACTCACTACTACGGTTAAAGATGAGCGTGAAAAAGCGAATCAGTGCATAAGCTCCTACTTTGGTCATTAAAGCGGCAAATAACGCAGCTAATTCTGTATTTAATACAGCATACGCTTTAGGTAGCCACATATATAGAACTAACGCAGATTTAGCACCAAAAGCGACAATAAATAACATTGCAATAATATTCAGCGCTGAAGTATCTTCCATTTCACTAATACGTAAAGCGACATGTGTAAAGTTCAAACTACCTACACGACGATATAACAACGCAATACCTACAAGTAAAAACCATGAGCCAATAATATTCAGTACCACATAAATGATACTTGCACGTAACTGTTCAACGGATTGTCCTAATGTGACGAGCACGAAGGAAGCTAATAACATAATCTCAAACATAACATACAGATTGAATATATCTGCTGTTAAAAAAGAACCAATTACACCTGTTGTTAAGAAAAGGATGAAAGATAATAGGTAATAACGACTTGCTCGTTTTTCCCCTCGGCCGAAACCGAATAAGACAATTAAAAACACAACCAAGCATGTCATTGTAACAAGTAATAAACTGAGCGTATCCCCTACAAATTGAATACCAAATGGTGCTTCCCATCCACCAAAATTAAGGACAATAGGTTGTTGATGGTAAGTGACATTGATCAATAATAATAGAGAGACGACAAATGAAATCGTAAAAATCGCAAACGTAATATAGCGAGATATACGTACCTTTCTATTAAAAATAACCATCAATAATGCACCAATTAATGGTAACAATAACGGGACAATTAATAAGTTCTCATTCATCTTGATCCTCCCTTCTTAACACATCGATTTCATCTTCTTTCGTTACTTTAAATGTTCGATAAATTAATACAAGTAAAAATGCTGTAATCGCAAATCCAATGACGATAGCCGTTAACACAATCGCTTGTAATAATGGATCAACATAGTCTGCTTGTCCACTATTAATAAGCGGTTCTTGTTTGTATGACGCATAATTTCCCATACTCATCACTATCAAATTACCAGCGTGCGTATACATAGCAATACCGATAATGATACGGATTAAATTTTTCGATAGGACCATATACGTTCCAATAAATACTAAAAATCCTATAGCAATTAATAAAATAATGTTCATGAGCGACCACCACTAAGTGATAAGATTGTCGTCACTAAAACACCGACGACTGTGATCATAATTCCCGCTTCAAATATAGTAATTGAGGAGATTGAGATTTCATCAAAATAAGGAATATATACTGTCCATTCCCATTGATACAATATCGACTTTCCTTTAAAGACTGGAAAGATAGCTGTTGTAATTGAGATAAGAGCGCCAATGATCATTAACTTTCTAAAATCAATAGGCAGCGTCTCTAATACTTGAACAACGTCAAAAGCTAAAAATAACAAAATGAAGGCAGAACTAATGATGAGACCAGCTATGAAGCCGCCACCTGGATTATCATGACCTGCAAAAAAGAGATAGATTCCAAATGTTAAAATTATAAACACAACAATACGTGTGACTGTTTTAAGTACTAAATCACTCTCTTTCATCTTGACCTCTCCTATCTCTATAGTTTAATAATGTGTAAATACCGAGTCCGGCAATAATAAGAACTACACTTTCTAATAACGTATCCAACGCACGGAAATCACCTAAAATGGCATTGACAATATTTTTACCTCCAGATTTTTCATAGGCATCATTGTAATATACAGAAATGGCTTCAAGGCTATTTGTTTGTTGAATAATGAATAAAATACTAACCACTGTGAGTGCTGTCACTAGAGATACTAAAATTTTGATAGATTCCGTCTTCAAGTTAAACCGACCTCTAGGAATATTCGGTAACCTTGAAAAACTAACGATAAAGAGTACGGTTGTAATGGTTTCAATCACTAATTGGGTTAACGCTAAGTCAGGTGCACGCATTAAAATGAAGAATAAAACAACCGTATATCCGATCGCACTTGTTAAAATAACCATCGTTAAACGTTGGCGTATGAATATAAGTGCTGTACCAATAATGATAACGATAAGTAATAAAATAATATGGAATGTATGATATTCATATACATCAATTTTAAATAATTCAGGAAGACCTGAACTAATGACACCATAAACTTGAATAATAAAATAAATAGCTAATGTAGTAATAATGTAATAATTCAATCTATTATTCATTAATGTAATTAAGCCATAACTAGATGTAGATTCTAAGTGACGGAATCCTTTTTCAAGGATATTATGAAAGGCCCAATTTTCAGATGATGCTTTAAAACGCATCCAATTGATTCCGAAAACACCAAGAGCACCTAAAATAATAATCGCTATACTCATTAAGAATGGTAAGTTAATACCACTCCATCTTTCTAATTCTGGCGCTGAAGATGCTAACGCTGAAGATGCGACCACATTATTAAAGGCAGGTTGAACAATATAATGACCTATCCATTGCGGTACGATAAATATCAGCGGTAAACATAGTGCCATTATAATAGAGGGCGCAATGAAACGTTTAGGTTCATGGATATTAAACTGTTTAGGTGCTTTTCCTAAAAATGTCTCTTTAATAATGTGTAAGCCATAAATAAATGTAAATAGACTAGCAATCCACCCTATTGCTACCATAATCACCATCATTATAGGATTGAATGCTGATAATTCATGACTGTGCAATAAACCTTCAAAAAACATTTCTTTACTAATAAATCCATTTAAAAATGGAAAACCCGCCATGGATAAGCTTGCCACAGTCATAACAACCATAGTAATTGGTAAATACTTCTTCAGACCACCTAAATGACGAATATCCCTCGTGCCAGCTTCATGATCAATGACACCTGCTCCCATAAACAGGGCCCCTTTAAACAGCGCATGGTTTACCACATGAAACATACCGGCAAATAAAATATAAGCATACATTTCAACCATAGCGGCGTTATCGGCTTTCACAATACCGCCACCAATACCTACCATAGTCATAATCATTCCAAGTTGACTGATAGTAGAATAAGCTAAAATGGCTTTAATATCATATTGGCGAATGGCTGTGATAGCTCCGTATAACATCGTCAATAACCCGATACCTGTAACGACATATGTATAGGTATCACTGTAACCAAGTATTGGTGTATATCGAAGTAATAAGAAAATACCTGCTTTAACCATTGTCGCTGAATGTAAATATGCACTAACCGGAGTTGGTGCCGCCATTGCTTTAGGCAACCAAAAATGGAATGGCCATTGTGCTGATTTGGTTAAGGCACCAAGCAATAACATCACTACAATTGGCACAAATAGTGGACTTTCAACAATTTTATCTACTTGCGCAATTTGAGCAGTAATTGTATTTGTTCCCGTTACTACATATAACATTAGGAAACCAACTAACATAGCTAAACCGCCAAATACTGTAATCATAAAGGAAGTTACCGCGCCATCTTGGCTGTCTTTTTGATCATACCAATAACTAATTAATAAAAATGATGACACACTTGTAAGTTCCCAGAATATGTACAGTACAATTGTGTTGTTAGATAACACAATTCCTAACATACTCATCATAAATAAAACTAAATAGGTAAAAAAACGTGGGACATTATCTTTTTCATAAGATAAGTAACGTGTTGCATAGTAAAAAACAGCAATTCCAATGAAAGAAATTAATAGACCAAATAGTAAACTCAAACCATCTAATCTAAATATCAAATGAATATCAAAAGTAGAAAGCCACTTTAATTTTTCAACATGATAATCTCCTTTTAATACGTCTGGAATATATAAAACAAAAACAATCGTAGAAATAATAGGAGCGGCTAATGCAACCCAACTTGCTAATTTTTGAGCCCCCATTTTCATCGTTATCATTAAAAACAACATAATAACAATTAATAAAATAAACAATCCGATAAGCATGTAGGATGCACCTCCTCTTTTTTTATGAAATGTAAGCCAACACTAGAGCCATATAAACTATGTCATATCGTTATACCATTATAACATCATTGATTTTTCAAATTTTTTTAATAAAAGTGTCCTTTTTTAAGATCTATTTCGATATATATAGTGAAAGGAGGTCAGAACTATGACAACAAAAAATTTATCTCTCATTCTGACACACACAACACTCACTCAAGAAGGTAAAGCAACCAAAGTATCTCGCCGTTTTAATCGTTTGAACACGAATGCATCTAATGAGGAATTACTTCAATTTGCCAAAGCAATTGAAATGATTACTGGCGAACAGTTTGATGCTGTTGAAGTTGTAAAAACAGATTTAATTAACTAATTAGGAGGACTTACTATGAATACAAAAGCTTTAGAAATTATATTTGAAAATGAAAATCAAAAACCATTTAAATTAACCATCCCCAATTTGGCCGCTTCAATCACAAAAGAAATTATTGAAGTTCAAGCTAAAAACATTATTAAAAGTAATGTTTTAACTTCTTCGGGAGGTCAAATGAAACTTGTAAAATCTGCACAAATTGTCGATAAGATTGTTACTGTTTTTGAATTAAACTAGACCATTACATGATAGAAAATGAAGACATCATATCGTTTAATTTTTATTTAGTAAAATAAGTTAATGAGCTGAGGTGAGCGTAAAGATATAAGCATGCTCTAACCTCAGCTTTATTGTTTGAAGAAAACGATCTCCATTCATATCTATAAACATAGCTAAATAAAGTGCTGAGCTTTTTACTTCTATTCCCTCATTTTAACGATTTATGTATACATAGGCTAATTTATGAATCGTTTGGAATGAAGCAATGTAGATGATTAAACCATTTATAAAAAATCAATATTATGCCTAAATAGTATGCAAGTGATATTAGCACTAATACTCTAACTGCATAATCACTCTACTATACTTATTATACAGGGTATTGGATTATATCTCAATTATTCAATTTGAATTTTTTCAGTCTTGAAACGCGATAAAACAATATTATCCGATATTTATTTTTAATATTTAAATAATTACGTTCAATCTTACTTACTTTATAATAAATTTCAATTTTGCATCTCTTATTAATTTCAGTATAATACCTATACGGATACTTAAAGGAGTGACTTAATGAACAAGAAATTTTTTATCATTATACTATCCACAGTACTCATTCTTTCTACAATTATGACGCTATATTTTATAGTGTATCATCCGCAAAAGCGTCCTCATTTTAACTCTATTCACGCTCAACTGACTAACCCTTCCCGTCTACAAGGAACCATCGCCCCTACCGAACGCTATACACTATTTTTAGATTCGCGTTACGGTCAACTTGATAAAATACTCGTCAACAATTCGGATACCATCACAAAAGATACCCCTCTCATTCGTTATTATAATCAAACAGTCGCTGCTCGCATTGATAGTTTAAATCAACTCTCGCAACAACGTTTAAGCCCTGAACAATCGTTTCAATTAACTTACCAACTCGCAGATCTTAAGCCGCAATTATATACTGACATTAAAAGTCCCATCGCAGGACGTATCTTTTTATACCCTAACGTAGCTGACCACCATGGCGCCACAATATTAGATGTGATTTCTAAAACACAACATATCGTTTTTAATGTTCCCGAAAACCTCTATCACCACTTTAAGCCTAAGCAAAAAATTCAGCTCATTCAACAAACCAATCGGCAACCATTGGAGGGCTCGATTATCTCTATTGCCCCTCAACCTAACCCTTCTCAAGATAAAAGTAAACTCTCAAATTATACGATGACTGTGAAAGTGAATAAAACATTTCCAATCGGCACGCATTTTGATCTTCTAATTGAAACACCAAAAATCATATTACCAAATGATGTTTTATTAAATGAAAATACAGTACTTGTATACAAGCAAAATAAATTTGTAGAACGTCGTATCCAATATGAACAAATAGATGGGCAATTATTGATTAAAAAAGGTATTTTTGATGGAGAAATAATTGTTCGAAATCCTAAATCAACAGGTCATAAAGTGTCTTAGACCTTATTACACCTTTCAGCTTTTTCCTTTTTAATTGATTTTTTAAGTTATATAAATTACTCTTTAGGTATATTTAATATATAAAACACTAATTTTAAATATCGTGAGTTTTAAAATTCAATTGGTAGATAGAATTATTCAATTTCCTATAAAGCATCCAGTTTTACAAAATATTGCTATTCAGTTATAATTAATTGAAACAATGTATACTATATTGTGTTAACATATATTTTTACTCATCGTTTTTATAGTATTATTACATTAGAAATTGGGAAGAATAATTTTTTACTATTGACCGATGAATGACGAATGTACGTTATTTATAATTAGTATATCAATAATTAACTAAGGGAAAAGATTGTGGGAGGTTTTTTTAAAAATGGCAGTTACTCGTGTGAAAGATTGTTTTGAATTATTATCTATGGTGACTTATGCAGACAGGTTAAAAAGTGTGATTAAAAAGGAATTTAAAATCAGCTTTGAAGAATTCGCTGTATTAACTTACTTAAGCCATAAAATCGAAGAGGAATATTATTTAAAAGACATTATTAACAGTCTTAATTACAAGCAGCCACAAGTTGTTAAGGCTGTGAAAAATTTATCTCAAGAGGGCTACTTTGATAAACGTCGTAATGAACAAGATGAGCGTACTGTTCTAATTTTAATCAACGACGAACAACGTGAAAAAATTGACGAACTACTTTCACGTGTCAATGAAACCATTAAATCAACTGATATTAGACCTCAATAATATTTAACAGAATTAGGCTACCGACACCTATTCTGAAAATCGATTAAGTTAAAATATTTAACTTAATCGATTTTTTGTTCCCTTTCAAAATGTAAAAAATCCCACAAAAAATGCTATACAATGTGCTCATAGCCATTGTATAGCATTTATTTTATCTTCTTATAAACGTTTGCGTGACGACAATTCGATTGTGTAGAAAATAATAAGGATTAAAATCATAATCCAGATAGCGATAGAGACAAGTTGTGCAATTTGATTATCAAGAATAACGGCATCAATCGTTTTTTGCACAAACAATAATCCAGTACCTGTATATTCTAATCGCTTTACATATAAACCATAAAAGACAATCGCTATACCAATGATAGCAACGACGATATGAGTATATAAGCTCACGATATAAATACCTAAATTAACATCAAACGCATTAAGTAATATTAATACGACAGCCACAATCGCTAAGACCAAACCTGCGTAGCTTTCCATCTTATTACGATACAAGTAATTTTTCTTCATAATTCTTGAATAAATTAAAATAGAGATGGGTAAAATCACAACCATATAAATAATCGATAAGCCAGTCGCCGCACCGAATGCAACTAATTGTTTATCATATAAATATGAAATCAATATGAAGTTAATAATAAAGAATACTATTGGATTGAATTGTAATGTGAATATATTTTTCTGAATCGTTAATATGATTTCGGCGGGTGATTTTTGACGGTACTCAATGTAATCCATATTTTCTTTTTCTGATTTTTGAATGTCTTTCCGCAAGCTTTCTTTAACATCATCTATCAAATTAGAAGAAATTCCTTTGTAGGAAAGGTAATCTTCTACATTTTCTAAAAGTACGCGATCATTGGTTCTCATATTTTCCTTCCTCTGCAACTTTTAATCATATTATAATAAAAACCTAATTTGAATGCTACCTACTTCAACCTTTTAAATCTTCAATATATTTTAATAGTAACACTAAAATAAGGACTAAGATTCTCTTTCAATTCTCAGCCCTTATCCAACTTATTTATTTTACATTCTATAAACAGCGTTAAGCACCTAAGTCAATACGATATAATTTTAATGTTTTATCTTTAGGTGTATCTGTAGTAAATTGATAACTTACTTGATCATCTTGAATATAACCTTGATTACCTGTTACGTCATTAAAGTGAGCGCGCGTAATCGCATCCTTATCGACTACATTTTTAACTTGGTCATATGATGCACCATCTATGTCATTGTAGCTCATCGTAATATGACTCACTTTAGGTGTCTCTCCATTATGATTGGTTGTTATGATCAACAGCCCTTGTGGTAAGTGATACTCATAGTATTGCTCATCACTTGAAGCTGATTCAGTTCGAATGCCTTCACCGTACTGTTGTTCTACCTTATCAATCGTGTCACCTATTGCTACATTTTCAATACTCTTAGATCCTTCTTGTAATTCCTTAACAGCATCAATAGATGTCCCTTCAGCTGCATGCGCTAAACCTACACCTAATCCAAAAACCATCACACTTGAGAGTAATAACGTATTAATCACTTTTTTCATCATATCGTGTCACTCCTTTTGTAATGTTAGAAGTTTCACTATCATTATACCCAAAATTTCAGTAAATTAACAACTAGATTACAAAGGTGTTACAAATCCATGTTTTTTGTCGTCTTACGCATAAATGCTTTGACTGACTTTAAAAAGCGCTCAGGTTCTTCTACGAATGGATAAACCCCAGATTTTTTAAACAATTGAAACTCTGCATTTGGTAAACGGTCCACTACTTCTTCAGCTTCTTTAGGCGGAACGCGTTTATTGGCCTGACCACTAATTACTAATGTTCTAACCTTTATACTAGGTAAGACTGCTTTAATATTTGTATGAATAAAGGATTCATCAACAGCGCGAAGCTCATAATCTGTTAATAAACCTGCTGAATCATTCACACTTTTTAAGAACTTTCTTACTTTGTGTTTGGAATAATAAAGATGTTTTTCTAAAAACTTTTCTTGATCACTTTCATCTAATGTACGAATAGTTTCCGCATATTTTCTGAATAAACGTTCATGAGGTAACATATCATCTTCAACAGTTGGATTGATCAAAATAAGTTCTGACACTTTGTCTGGGAATCTTGCAGTTAAGTCTAAGGCAATAGACGCGCCAAGTTCATTACCCACTACAGTGGCTGAATCGATATATAAAAACTCTAATATTTCATTGATATCTTGAGCATATTGTTGAAATTCAATTTTTAAAGGCTTGTCTGAATAACCGTGCCCTCTCATATCTATTAGAATTACTTGAAAGTAACGTGCTAAACGTTTAGCAATCTTTTCAAAAACGGTATGATTCATATTAATAGAATGAATCATCACAATAGGGTGCCCTTTCCCCATTGATCGATAATTTAATGCTACACCATCTGTCGTTCTAAATAATTGCATTAGTTTTCAGCCTCCTTAGGTAAATTTAAAATATCAAGTAGCTCTTCTAGCGTGTGGATTTCAAAATCCATCTCTGAATCAAACGGTCTTAGCGTTTCTTCTTTTTTATCTTCATGACAATACCATACGCTAATCATTCCCATTGCTCTGGCAGGAGCCACATCATTAAGTGCATCATCACCAACATAAATGATTTCTTCAGGTTTAACGTCAAGTTTACTGACGATATCTTCGTAAATTTTAGGATGTGGTTTACGATATCCCACAGTTTCTGATGTAGAAATATGATTAACATAATCTTCAATACCTAACGCATAAATACGATATTGTTTAATTTTAGTTTTCCCATTTGCGATAATACCAATTTTATAGCCAGCTTTATTGAGTGTTTTCAAGGTGAAGTTGGTATCATAAAAAGGAAAAACGTAACGATAAAAATGCATTTCAAAATCATTAAACAAATCTTTCCAACTTAAGCGATCAATATTAAATTGCTTTATAATTTCTTTGTAAACATCTGGTTTATCATGATCTTCATCATCATCTAAATCAATAAATTTTGTGCGAAAATCATTTGCTTGAACTCGAACTAAATAATCATGAAACCTTTCATACTGTTCCTCTATGAACTTTTCACGAGACTTTTGACGATCTAACAACGTGCCCTCTAAATCAAAAATAACTGCTTTAACATGCGTTAAGTCCATTTTTATAACCTCATTATATTATCGATTATTTTATTTATCTCCATATTAATCTAACTTATGAGAACGTTCAACAATCATTAAATAAAACATCATAGGGATACCAATAATAGCCAAAACAATACTTGCTGGTAACTGAATAGGATCAAATAGCCGAGCACCGATTACATCAGCTAGTACCATCACTGTGCCACCTATTAGTAAATTTAATATCATTTTATAGGATAAAGTACGTTTGGTAGTGCGTTGAATAAATTGTGGAATGACGATACCAATAAAGCCAATGATACCAGTAAATCCAATAATAACTGTCGATAATACAGTAGCTAACAGTAAAACAATCATAGAGACCTTTTGGATATTCCCACCTAATGAAAGGCCTGAATCAACATCTAATTGCAACAATTTAATTTGCGAAACTTGTAATAATAAACATAACACTACAATAATTAGTGCAATCGTAATGTATATCACTTCTTTATATTCTGCAGCGGAAAAACCACCATACATATAGTACATGATATTTTGTAAACGTTTAGGATTAAATTGTATCAGTAAAAAGACAAGCGCATTCATTAAAGCACCAATCATAATACCAGATAAGATTAATGATTGAGAAAACCCTCTATAGCCAATAAAATAGGCTATCGTCATGACTAGAATGAGGGATAAAAATCCACCTATCATCGATAAAGGGACGATCCAAAAAAAGGATAAGCCTAAAAATGTCGCAAGCGCTGCGCCTAATGTTGCGCCACTCGCTAAGCCAAGCGTAAAACTGTCCGCTAATGTATTATTTAAGATGATTTGAAACATTTGACCTGCAAGTGTTAAGCCCATACCTGCTACCAAAGCGAGTAAGACACGTGGCAATCTCACATTAAATATTAAGACATATGTTAACTCATTACCCCAATCTATCCCGCTTAATACGCTATAGCTTACACTTAATATTAAAAGAAGGCTCCATATTATAAGAATTATGAAGCCTTTTTGATTATTCTTTTTCATAAATAGCATCTCTTAGACGTTGTAGTCCTTCATCTAAACGGGGACCTGGTCGAGATAACATATCGTCATTCAGCGCTTTAACATGATCATCTTTTACAGCTGTAACCTTATCAAATCCGTCTCTTTGTGAGACTTCTTTTTGATAATCCTCAGTCTTTGTCCCTGCTATCGAAAGCATGACATCAGGATCTTTTTTAATGACTTGTTCTTTACTCACTTTTGGCCAACCTTCTACATCGTGAAACACATTTTTCGCATTGATTTGTTTTAACATATCATCAATAAATGTGCCTCCACCAACTGTATAAAGTTCTGGATTAGAAGCGACTTCGACATACACATTTGGTGATGTTTTTGTCTCAGGAATGGTTTTCTTAATTTCTTTAATATTATTTTGTGTTTCCTTAACTAAATCATCAGCTTCCTCTTTTTTGTCCACTAACTTACCAATAAAATGGAACGTATCATACATTTCATCAATAGATTGCGCATCGTGAACATATTCTACATTAACGCCACTTTTTTCCAGACTATCTAATACTTTACCTTGAGTTGCCTTTTGAGTTTCATGCGCCAATATTAAGTCAGGTTGTGTTTTAATCAATTCCTCTTTGTCTAAGTTCATGGCGTCAAATTGTTTTTTGTTTTGAACCTCTTTCGGATAATCATCAACTGTAGAAACGCCGACAACTCGGTCTCCAACCCCTAATTCGTATAAAATTTCTGTATTACTAGGCATCAACGAAATAATACGTTCTGGGGCTCTTTCAGATGATGATGTATTTCCACCAGGTTTATCTCCTTTGTAGTTACATCCAGCTAACAAAAGCATTGTAGCACATACTAATACCATTAATTGCCTTAATTTCATGACATTTCTTCCCATCTATTCACTATTTATTTGAAAGACAATCGAACGACGCAACGAAGGTGCATCGTTCGAGGTCATCTTCATACGATTACATTGATTCTGGCGCTGTTACACCGACTAAATGTAACGCATTATGCAATGTAATTCTTACCGCTTCAATTAATGCTAAGTGCGCCATTGTTTTTTCTTTATCCTCTGTAAGTACCTTTTCAGCATTATAGAATTTATGGAAATGCGCTGCTAAATCTTGAATATAGTTTGTAATTCTATGAGGTGCTCTTGATTTCGCTGCACTTTCAATCACTGATTCAAATTCAGCTACTTTCTTCAATAATTCAATGGCTTTTTCATTTGTAATCAATTCATAGTGTGCACCTGGCTCAACTTGATAACCTTGTTCTTGTGCTTGTTTTAAAATCGAACAAATACGTGCATGTGCATATTGAGCGTAGTAAACTGGGTTATCTTGAGATTGTGATTTAGCAAGTTCCATATCAAAATCAAAGTGTGTATCAGCACTGCGCATTGTTAAGAAATAACGTGCAGCATCTACACCGACTTCATCCATAATTTCACGTAACGTAATCGCATTACCTGTACGTTTACTCATTTTAATTTCTTCACCATTTTGCATTAGACGAACCATTTGCATAATTTGAATCTCTAAACGGTCACTGTCCACACCAAATGTTTCAAGAGATGCTTTAATACGATTAATATAACCATGGTGATCCGCACCAAATAAATTGATTAACTGATCATTACCTCGTTGAATTTTGTCGTAATGATAAGCAATATCCGGTAAAAAGTACGTATACGTACCATCTTTTTTGATTAATACACGGTCTTTGTCATCTTTAAAGTCCGTTGTACGTAACCACGTCGCCCCATCTTTATCATACGTATAACCAAGTTCAGTCATCTGTTTAAGCACAGCATCAATTTCATTGTTTTCATATAGTGATGTTTCACTAAACCAAGAATCAAAATGCGTATTGAACTCCGCAAGGTCTGTACGTAATTTTTGCATTTCGTAGTCCACACCGAGCTGTCTAAACGTTTTTAAACGTTCCTCATCTGACATCTCTTTTAACTCTGGGCGTTTTTGAGCAAGGTCTGCACCAATATCTTTAATATCTTGACCATGATAACCGTCTTCAGGCATAGCAGCATCTTGACCTAAGTTTTGTAAAAAGCGTGCTTCAATCGAACGTGCTAAATTTGTAATTTGGTTACCGGCATCATTAATATAATACTCTCTTGTCACATCATAACCTGCAGCATCAAGGATATTACATAATGTATCACCTACAGCAGCATTACGCGCATGGCCTATATGTAAATCTCCTGTTGGGTTCGCTGAAACATATTCTACTAAAACTTTAATATTTTTACGTTCATCTACTCGACCAAATTGATCTTTTTGTTGTAATGCATCATCAATTACTTTATTTAAATAACTTGGATCCAAATAAAAATTAATAAAGCCTGGTCCAGCGATTTCGATTGTTTTCACATGCGCTTTTTCTTTATCGAAATGATCTACAATAGCTTGAGCAATGTCTCGAGGATTACGTTTAGCAATTTTTGGTAAAACCATTGCGATATTTGTAGAGTAGTCCCCGTTTTGACTATCTTTTGGTATTTCCACTTTAATATTTGGTATTTTTTCAGCAAGTTGTGCTTGTTGAATACTATTCGTAATTTCCTCAATTAATGTTTGTTTTACTTGTTCTACAATATTCATCACATAACTCCTTTTATTGTGCTTTATAGTTAATTTCGTATTGATACACACCCATTTTTTCATCACCTTGATATAATTCATAGTGGATTTTTAATTTGCCACCTGTATCGGTAATAAAGTGAAGAATACTTAATGTATGTACAGTAAAAATAAGCTTGCCTTCTGATATATGATAAAAAGTAGTTGTATCTTGTCCTTCAACAAAATACAAGTTCATATCAATATCGCCTTTTCGTATAATTTTGACACCATCTTCGACAAACTTAATCGTTACATTGACCTTCTGATCTTCAAAAATTTCTTGGTAACGAATATATTCAGATTGTTTTCTTTTCCATAGGCCAGTAGTTTGAAAACGAAATCGGTCTTTTTGATCATTTTGTTTTACGATTTGATGTGTTGTAATATCCACACGTTTTTCCAAAAGTGCTTCACCCTACTCTTTAAAATAGTACATTTCATTATAGCATATTTGTATTTGGTAGAAATATCTACTATTAAATTTGTCATAATGTTATTGAGGTCGGGCTGAGACATAAAGCATTAATGCTCTGGGAATCGATTAACGGTGTCCCAAAAGCAGGATTTTGTCCCAACCTCTTAACCTCTTAGCACACTATTCGATAAAAAGACACGATAATATAAGACTAGGACTGTATGCATACTTCTTTTTAAGTACCTACAATCCTAGTTTTCTTTACGGAATACACAATCATTTAATCTTTTGTTAAATCATTACGCAATGACTCACTTGAATTATTCCACATTTCTTCATTATGATTTTTTAAAAAGTCCGCTAATACTTGACGGTTTTCTTTTCCAATATGATCAATTATTACTTTATGCTTTAATGATTTATCCATCATATTAACGTGTTCTGGCATGCTTTTGTAACCTCTCTTAATACTTTTATTAACTAAGAGATAAGCAGCTGTTAAACCAGCATAATAAGGTCCGTTTTCGCCGCGTTCTGTAGTCACCCAACATAGCCAATATGGTTTTCTACCTTCTACATCAACCGTTTCTTTATCTTTAATCCATTTCACACCACGTTCGACTTGTGAACGCGCATGCATAGCGCCAATGTCGATAAATGCTTCTTGCGCATCCACGTCAACAAATACTGGCGCAATATTATCTAAACTAATCGAACCAATATTCGTCCCTTTATGCCCATCTAATGGATCGTTTTTTATAATATTAAAATTAAATCCTTTCTTTTCAGCCATAATTAAACCTCCTATCATCTCAATGAGTGTTTCTCTTATATTAATATTTTAAAATCGGCCGCTCTTTTAGTTCAACTCATTTAATAAGTTAATAATAGAGCCTTTAACTTCAGGATCTTTAATTTCTAAAATCAATTCTTTCGGATAATATAATTTATAGTCTTCACGCTTAATGCCTGTGATGCTTGAGATGATGAGTGACTGACTACTAATCTCTCTAATACCACCTTGTCTTAATAACAAATGAATAGGCTGTCGATTTGAACCAGGTCGGTCATAATCATACGGTAAATCAGAGAACGCATCACTGACAAAGTAATATTCAGGATCGATACCTGCTTTTCTAAACAATTCTTCTAATTCAGTAATGGTAATAATCGAACCATCAAATGGTAAATGTTTGAATAAATCTCTATTAATAAAACGACACGATAAATCACTTAAAATAGCATCGTCTTCTTTCATCCATTCTTTAATATAAAAAATAACATCTGTTTCGTCTAATTGGACATATTCTTCTACAGTGGCTCTTTTTTCAAAGAAAGGCACGAAATCTCTTGGTGAACGTTTAAATTGATAACCTGTTTCATATAAATGCTTTGCTCGTTTAAAACAATTATTTAATAAGACTTCTCCCCCACGACTGACAGGATGAAAGTATATTTGCCAATACATTTGATAACGACTCATAATAAAGTTCTCTACCGCATGCATACCACTTTCTTTAATGAGTACCTCATCTTTAGAAGGGCGCATTAATCTCAAAATACGCTCCATATCAAACATACCGTAAGACACACCTGTAAAGTAGGCATCCCTTTGTAAATAATCCATACGATCTGCATCAATTTGTGAAGAAATCATAGAAATGACTAACTTATTATGATGTGTTTTATTGATCACTTCTGCTACTTGTTTTGGAAAATCTTCACTCACTCGACGTAATACTTCATTAACTTCGGTATCTCCCATAATAATGGCTTGTGTATACGCTTCGTGATCGGTATCAAATATTTTTTCAAAGCAATGCGAAAAAGGACCATGTCCTAAATCGTGAAGTAGTGCTGCACACATAGCAAGCGGGCGGTCGTCAGGGTTCCACTCATCATGACCTTTAAATGCTTCGTCAATCATACGACGTACTATTTCATATACACCCAATGAATGGCCAAAACGACTGTGTTCCGCAGTATGAAACGCTAAATTTAACGTCCCTAATTGTTTAATTCGACGTAAACGTTGAAACTCTTTTGTTTTTATTAAATCCCATATTAATCTATCCTGAACATGGATATAACGATGGATAGGATCTTTGAATACTTTTTCTTCTGATAGTTTACTATCAACATAAGCTACGTCTGACCACATGCGTCGCGCCCTCCTTACTAAGTATTAGTTTAATGGTTTCTTCATTAATGCAAGGTTCATTGTTTCTCCATACATTTGATGCTCATAAGTCCGTACTTTCTCGAATCCTTCACGCTCATAAAAAGCGATGGCCTTCTTATTATTTTGATCAACTTCAAGATACAAATAATCGTAATCTCCCGTCAAATAAGTGAGACCTTTTTCGAGTAATAAACGTCCGTATCCCTTATTTTGTGAATAAGGACGTACATAGTGTGCTGATAAAAAGACATCTTTACCTTCAATAAAATTAGCAAATCCTACAATCTCTCCGTCTTCAACAGCAACTAAAAAGAGTTGTTCTTCTAATCGTTTATATAAATGCGCCTCATTATATGATGCTGCAAGTAATTCATTCACAGTCGTTGCGGCATAAATATTTAAATACGTATTGTACCAAGCTTTTGTCGCAACATTTCGAATTCCTATTACATCTTCAGGTGTGGCTCTTCTTACTTCATACATAACGCTTCGCTCCTTATCTGCTTAAAATAGGCAGGTTAAATTCTATCTTTGTGATTAATGGCATCTCTACGCCATGATTATGTTCTCTTCAAAAGACGTGCATTCAATGATACAGGACCTTTATCTGAGAATGTTAAATAATTAATAACTTTCATTATATCACAATTTATATCATATCTATGGGGCAGACCCCATGTATGTGTCACACGCTACTATTCTCTATTTATTATCTTTCCCATTTCCGCTTAATATCATACATTCTATTTATATACACGTGTATTCTTTACATATTACTTCACATTTTAAAACACTAAAAACCGCAACACCATTAGACCACTCAACGTGTCTGAATCATGTTACGGTTTGCATTAAAGAACACAGTACTATTTTATTGAAAAACAGGTTCATGTCCATTCTTTGATACCACTATATATTAAACTAAATTGATTTTTTACGTTTGGAAAGCTTTTCTTTAAGTTTGCGATCTTGCTCTTCTTTACGACGTTTACGTTCTTCATTACGTTTTCTCAAGCGCTCTTCTTCTTCAGGATCACGTGGCTTTTGTAGTTGTTTTGTCACCTTTTCCATTAATTCATCCTCAGTCTGTGCAGCAAGCGGACGATTATTTACGAACGCAAACGTTTTACGTCGTCCTGGTCCACAATAAGATTGACAACCAATTTCAATCTCAGCATCCGGATCTAATTTTTTTAATTTCTGTGTGACACTTTTTAAATTAACTGCCTGACAATCATCGCAGACCATAAACTTGTTTTTCACTTAACTTCCCACCTCTCTTAAGATTATAACTCTATTCATTTTACGCCTTTTTGTTAATATTTCAAGTTGTAAAATTGAAAACTTAAGTGGTGACCTCGTTTATTTAGATTGTGGCGTTAAACTTTGTGTAATATCAATGCCTAGTACTGGCGGTAAAATAAAGTAAACAACGATGATAATCACAACGACACTGATGAAGTTCATCACTGCTCCTTTTAATGCCATCTCTTTAATTTGGATTTTTCCTGTACCAAACACAATGGCATTAGGTGGTGTACCGACTGGTAACATATACGCACAGTTAGCTGCCATTGCGGCCGGAGCCATTAATAAGAGCGGATGCACGTTAATCGCTGTCGATAAAGTAGCTAAAATCGGTAATATCATCGTGGCAGTCGCTGTATTAGATGTAATTTCCGTTAAAAATAAAATAAAAACTGTAATCACAATCACAATAATTAACGGCGCCACTCCATTTAATAACGTGAGTTGTTGACCAAGCCATGCTGCAAGCCCACTTTCTTGAATCCCTTTTGCTAAAGCAAGACCACCACCAAATAAAATTAAAACACCCCATGGTAAATCTTTTGCAACTGACCAATCTAAAATACGTTTGTATTGATGTTTAGCTGGGATTAAAAATAATAAAATCGCGACAAACATCGCAATGGTTCCATCTGCTACTAATTCAGTATATTGCCATTTCGATAATAAAAACTCTCTAGAAATCCATAAAAAACTAGCAAATACGAAAACAGCGAAAACCACTTTCTCTTCAAATTTAATTTTACCAAGTGCTTCTAACTTCTCTTTAATGACATTTTGACCACCTGGGAGTGTTTTCATATCATGACGAAACGCAATCGTTTTAAAATACAACCATGCAATAAAAATAAGTACGATAACCGTTGGAATCCCAATCACCATCCATTTGGCAAAGCTAATTTCTTCACCAAATGTCGAGGCATATTGTCCTTTTAAAATGATTAAAGGCGGTGTGCCGATTAATGTACCTAAACCACCTATTGTTCCAGCGTAGCCTATCCCGAGGACAAGAGAACGTTCAAACTTTTGCAAAGCCGCTTCATTCGAATGTTCATCTTTTAATTGATTTGCTTCTTTTATAATTGCAATACTAATTGGAATCATAATCATTACCGCAGCTGTATTAGAGACAAACATCGATAAACCAGCTGTAGCAACCATAAAACCGAGCAATATGCGACCGGTACTTGTTCCGATATAATTAATAATAGTGAGTGCAATACGCGTATGTAAATCCCATCTTTCCATAGCTACCGCTAAAATAAAACCACCTAAAAAGAGATAAATCACATCATTTCCGTATTGTGCAGATACTGTGGCACTATCCATGACATGACCTAATGGTAATAAAACGAGCGGCAATAAACTCGTTGCTGGAATAGGAATGGCCTCAGTAATCCACCACATCGCAATCCAAACTGTAATACCAAGGACATATACCCCTTTAAATGATAAATCCTCTGGCCTAATGAATAATATGATGGCTAAACAGATTAATGGGCCAAGTATAAGGCCTATCCCCTGACTCAATGTATACGACGGATCTTTTTTCTTACGATTTGAAAACGTGAGTACACGTGACGTTTTTTGTTGGTCCATCATTCTTCCCCCTTGTTTTAAAGCAATGCTTTTATTTATTTAAAGTTTATAGAATGTTTGAGTCAGAATCAATTTTATTTTCGGATAATTTATAGCATTTAGATGCTAAAAAAGAGATTGAAGATAAGCGTGGGCTAGCACTTCATCTCCAACCTCTCAATAGACTTAGATTAATTAGATCTATGAACATTTTTACTTAACATGCGGACTGGCTTAGTATTAAAAGACTTCGCGAGTTGATTTGAAAAGAGCAATCCAACAGCAATCGCTCCCGCAATTAACGTTGCACGTACAAAAATATCACTCGCTTCATTGAATTCTAGCGTTAACAATTTTTGTGCCCCTTTAAAAAAGATACTTCCTGGCACTAACGGAATAATGCCCGGAACCATAAAAAGAATGACCGGTGATTTATATAAGCGCGCCATTAAATGACATGTTACGCCTAACACAAAACTGCCAAATAAGCTTGCATAGATACTATCAATATGCAAAAGACTATTGCTCATATAATAAACTAAATATCCTAGACCACCGCAGACACCTGCTTGCCAAAATAATCGTTTAGGTGCGTCATAAATAAACGCGAATCCAAAAGAGGTTAAAAAACTTGATATAAATGTTAAAAACAGCATAGTCAACCTCCTATAAAAGAATAATGGCTGTGGTAATGCCAGCCCCTATCGCAAAGGATGTCACAATCGCTTCTAAAAACTTCGCGGTAAACATGAGCATATGCCTTTCGAATAAATCTTGTATGGCAGTTGTAATGAGTACTCCAGGTACAATAGGCATCACTGCTGCAGTAATCGTAGCCCCAATATTAGGGTTATCAAACCATCGATTAAGCATTACGGCAATGACGCCAATTACTAAAGCACCTAAAAAATCGGGGATAAATAATGTGAGTTGTTTATTTTTCATCCATTCTGTTACGAAATAACCGAGTCCTCCTGCTAATACAGCTGGAAATAAATCGCTCCAACTTGCATCTTGTAAATATAAGAATCCCATCGAAATTAAGCCTGCAAAAAGCATTTTATGCCATAATTGATAGCGCGTTGAGGCTTTATCTATTCGTTTCAACATCTTATAAGCTTCTTCGTAACTTAACATTTGTTTAGAAATTTGGCGTGAGATTTCATTCACTTCAAATACCTTGCGTAGATTGGTGTCATTTTTTTTAATTTTAACCGTTCGCGTATCATGATCAGGTGATAACGAAAAATTGATAAATATATTCAGCGCGTAGCCATAAGTTTCTTCATAACCGTAACTTGCTGCAATCCGCTTCATTGTATCTTCAACTCGGCTTGCCTCTGCATTACACTCTAATAATATACGACCAGCAAGTATCGCTATATTCGCGATTTCTTGATCAGTCGGCTGTTTTTCTACCATTCATTACCACCCACATTCTATTTTTTAGATGTTGATTTACGTTTTACCTTTAAGAGATATATCGGTATACCAATCAATAAACCGATAATCGCAATGGCTGAACCAAGGGGATCAGATATTAAAGTATTAACAATAATAAACAACCCACCAAGCATTGCTAAGATTGGTAATACAGGATAAAACGGTACAGAATATGACCGCGGTTTCCCGTGGTTTTTACGACGTAATATAAATAAACCAACAAAAGAAGCAATATAGAAAAAGTAAATAATAAAAATTGTGATTTCCGATAAATAATCTGCATCAAATACAGTTGGGAATAAAATACTTAATACTAAAATGATTAAAGTTAAAACCATCATGACAAGATGTGCACCAATTGGTGTTTCAAACTTCTTACTAATATATTGCACATACTTTGATCCTGGCAACAAGTCATCTTGCGCCATCGCAAAAGGAATACGTGGAAAGGTCATTAACTTACCATTTAACGTACCAATAATTGACACGATCAAACCAATGTTGACAATTTTAGCACCTACACTCCCAAATACGATGGTTGCAGCTTCAACACTCACGCTATTGCCTAATAAGTAAACCTCAGATGCTGGTAATATTTTAAAAATAGCTACATTAATCATTATATAAACGAACGATACAATTAAAATACCGATTAACATTGCTAATGGTAAATCTTTTTGAGGACGCTTCATTTCACCAGACATTGTAGTTAACATAATCCACCCATCATATGCGAACAATGTTGCAAGCACGGCGCGACCAAAATTAACCGTACCATCATTATTTAAAATAACTTCTGTCACATCGTGGCCAAAGACACCTTCACCACCAAAAATGAGACCGAATATCACAATCGCAAAAATGGGAATCAACTTAGCCAATGTGGTGATATTTTGAATACCATTCGCATAATATGTGCCAATGATATTAACAATGAGTAAAAATAGAAAAATGCCGGCACCAATTGGAATGGTTAAAAATGCACTTAAACCGAAAAAGTTTGTAATTAATATACCTAAAAATAATATGAGCGATACAATAATAGCCGGACCATATAAGACAGTAAGGGTATAACCTGTTAAAAACCCCCAAAATGAACCATAAATATCTTTCATATAGGCATACAGTCCACCTGTACGTGTAATCTGTGCCCCCACTTCTGCAATCGTTAAACCTGATGCTAAAGTGAGGATACCTCCAATCAACCAAGCCCATAAAGCCATATTACTAGTCCCAGCATATTCAAGGACAGAACTTGGCTTCACGAATACGCCAGATCCAATAATTGTACCAACAATGATTGTTACTGCTGTAAACAATCCAATCGTTGGTTTTAATTTTTGCTTCTCTGATTGCATGGATACTTACCCCCTTGTCTGTGTCACATTAATGTTATAACTATAACATGAATAGCATGATTGTGTGCTTTAAATATGTATTTTTTTATTTAAGTCGACTTATGCACATTTAATATTATCTTAACTGCACGCTTACAAAATAAAAAAACTCTGAGAAATAACGATACATTATCATTTCTCAGAGCATTATTTTAAATCAAATATCTATATCGACTAGCTATTTATTCGTTTGGCATTTTAAATAACTCATTAAAGTCAGTTAGTAAATGACCAATAAAGAAGCTACCAAATTCGCCGTAACGTGCTGTTGTTTCATCAAATCTCATTTCGTAAACAATTTTTTTGAATTGTAATACGTCATCAGCAAATAATGTAACGCCCCATTCATAATCATCAAAGCCAACGGAACCAGTAATAAATTGTTTGATTTTACCAGCATATTTACGGCCAATCATACCGTGATCGTACATTAACTTCTTACGCTCTTCCATTGGTAACATATACCAGTTGTATGTTTCATTACGACGTTTATTCATTGGGTAAAAGCAAATGTATTCTCTTTCTGGTAGTTCTGGATATAAACGCGCTTTAATATGTGGGTTTTCATAAGGATCTTCATCCGAATCGCCAGCAAGATAATTACTTAACTCAACGACAGAAACGTAAGAATATGTCGGAATGAAGTGATCGGCAATTGGTAATTTATTAATTTCAGTCTCAATTGCTGTTAAATCTTTCATTTCTGGGCGTAAACACCATAATAATAAATCAGCTTTTTGGCCTGTTACATTATAAACAACTTGATCGCCTTCGCCAGACTGTTTAGCTTCTTTGAAACGTTTAAGTAATGATTCAAAGTCTGCTACCATCTCTTGGCGATCCTCTTCTGGTACTAAACGCCAACTTGCCCAATCAATTGCATAAAACAAATGTAAACTATACCAACCATCTAAAGTCTCTGCTGCATGACTCATAAAAACACTCCTAAACATTTTATAATCATTACTATTTAAATCTTATCATATCTTAACTTATTTAGAAAAACACAACTATGATGACAATATTTCAAACGTTGACTGACAACGTTTCGCATTATGTCAAAATTTCATCCTCTCTACTATTATACTTCAAAATGAATTTAAAGCAGGAGATATGCCTTTAAATAAGGGACAAATCTTGTCTTGGAAATCTAGCATTAAATAGCGTATAATAATACATGGAATTTTATGTTGAAGGAAAGTAGAGGAGGACAATTATGTCTAGTTTATTAGATGTATTAAAAGACAAACTTTCAGGAAAAAACGTACGTATTGTACTTCCAGAAGGTGAAGATGAACGAGTACTATCAGCTGCAGTAGATTTACAAGCATCTGATTATGTCACACCTATTTTATTAGGTAACAAAGACAACATTAACTCATTAGCTTCTGACAAAAACTTAAACATTGAAGGTATTGAAGTTATTCAACCAGACCAAAGCGAATTAAAAGCAGATTTAGTTTCTAAATTCGTAGAACGTCGTAAAGGTAAAGCAACTGAAGAACAAGCTCAAGAATTATTAAATAATGTAAACTATTTCGGTACAATGCTTGTATATGCTGGTCAAGCAGACGGATTAGTAAGTGGTGCTGCTCATTCTACAGCAGACACAGTTAGACCTGCATTACAAATTATCAAAACAAAACCTGGTGTATCAAAAACATCTGGTATTTTCTTCATGATGAAAGACGATCAACAATATATCTTTGGTGATTGCGCAATCAACCCTGAACTTGGAGCACAAGATTTAGCAGAAATCGCTATCGAAACTGCAAAATCTGCACAAAGTTTCGGTATGGACCCACGTGTTGCAATGCTTAGCTTTTCAACTAAAGGTTCTGCAAAATCTGATGACACTGAAAAAGTTGCAGAAGCAGTTCAACTTGCTCAAGACAAAATCGAATCAGAACAACTATCAAATGTTGTTGTCGATGGTGAATTCCAATTTGATGCTGCAATCGTTCCAGAAATTGCTCAGAAAAAAGCACCTGATGCTAAAATTCAAGGTGATGCCAATGTATTTGTTTTCCCAAGCTTAGAAGCAGGTAACATCGGCTACAAAATCGCTCAACGTTTAGGTGGTTTTGACGCTGTAGGTCCAGTACTACAAGGTCTTAATTCACCAGTTAACGACCTATCACGTGGTTGCTCATCAGAAGACGTATATAACTTATCTATTATTACAGCTGCTCAAAGCTTACAATAATGGACTTAGTCTCAAAATATTTTAATGATATTGCATGGCGCTACATTGACCATTCCTCTGGTCTTGAGCCCATGCAATCTTTTGCATTTGATGATACGTTTTCAGAGCGCGTGGGTAGTGATTTATCCCCTAATGTTGTGCGTACTTGGGTTCATCAACATACGGTCATTTTAGGTATTCACGACTCACGATTACCTTTTTTAAAAGATGGTATTCATTTCTTAACGAACCAACAAGGTTATAATGCCATCGTGCGCAATTCTGGAGGCTTAGGTGTTGTTTTAGATCAAGGCATTTTAAACATTTCTTTGATTTTCAAAGGTAAAACTGAAATTAAAATCGACGAAGCCTTCACAGTTATGTACCTTCTAATTTGTAAAATGTTTGAAGATGAAGATGTTGAGATTGATACACACGAAATTACACATTCTTATTGCCCAGGAAAATATGACCTGAGCATTAATAATCAAAAATTTGCTGGTATTTCTCAACGACGCGTACGTGGCGGTATAGCTGTTCAAATATACCTTTGTGTAGAAGGCTCAGGCGCTGAAAGAGCACAATTAATGCAATCTTTTTATGAACATGCATTAAAAGATGCCGATACAAAATTCAAGTATCCTGATATAGACCCAAATTGTATGGCTTCCTTATCTTCTTTATTAGGTCATGACATAACGGTACAAGATGTTATGTTTAAGTTGTTATACGCTATTAAAGATATGGGCGGTCAACTTAATATGGCCCCCGTTACTCAGGATGAACTGCAACTTTATGACAAATACTATGATCGCATTATCGATCGTAATGCGAAAATGAATGCGCAAATTGACGCATAATCAACCAATTTTAAAGGTGGCCCTCTAATCTAGTATGAGTTAGATTAGAGGACCACCTTTTTCATTGAGATATACCACTTTTATACATATACTGCCCTAGGACGATGTCATTTTTATAATTTTTAAATATACTCAAACAAATATTAGGAAAGGAATTATTTAAAATGAAATTTTTAAATTTAAAGTTTTTCATTGTTTTATGCTTATCTCTAAGTATTATTAGCTTTATGATGAAAGCATTCATCGGCAGTTATGTTGACCAGGAAGGACTACTACATGAACCCTTCTTTTTAATTCCGCTTGGTTTTTTATTCTTATTGATCACGTTGATATTAATTTTAATAAAAACCACTCACTATTTGTCTCACCGTTAACCTATCCCTATATTATAATTTGAGGTTGGACGACCTTTGTCTCCAACCTCAAATCTTTCTTCTTCATTATTCGTTTGACATGTAATGTGATTTGCCACGTAAGAAAAAGCTCAATACTAAAGCTAAAGCACTTAACGCAGTGGCAACCCAAAATGCACTATTCACGCCATCTACTGAAGCGAGTTGGTTCATAAATTTCACAATCGCTCCCATAGCACCGGATTCACCGCCAAATTGTTGGGCCATTGCTTGAACTTGATCTTTTATAAATGGATTTGTGGCATCTAAATCTTGTTGAAATGTTGCTAAGTGTGTTGTCGTTTGTTGCGTCATGACAGTTACAAGAATTGCTGTACCAATTGAACCTGCTAATTGACGCATTGTATTCAATAGCGCATTACCATGAGAAATTAAACGAGAAGGTAATGCATTCATACCTGCTGTCATTAACGGCATCATAATAAAACTCATACCGAATGATCTAACGATATAAATCATTAAAATACTTGAATAAGGCGTATCCATTGTTAATTGTGTTAACTTCCATGTTCCATATGTGGTAATCACAAGACCTACAATCGCTAATGGTTTAATCCCTATTTTATCGAGTAATTTACCTGCTACAGGACCCATTACCCCCATAATTAACGCACCAGGGAGTAGTAATAGCCCTGAATCTAATGCTGTAAAATCTCTTAGATTTTGTAAATATAATGGTAATAAAATCATACCGCCAAATAAACTCATCATCACAATCATATTAATAACGGTCGTTAAAGTATATCCGGAGTATTTTAAGACTTCAAAGTTTAACATTGGCGCACGCATTGTCATCTCTCTTACGACAAAAGCGGCTGTAAAAATAACCCCAATGATTAACATAATAATAATTTTTGTGGATGTCCATCCGTCGTTACCCGCTTCACTGAAAGCATATAATAACGATCCAAAACCAATCGTACTAAAGATAATACCAGGCACATCTGCCTTTGGTTTTGTTGTCGCTTGATAAATACCAAACCAACCGTATGCTACCGCTAAAGCGAGTAAACCTACAACAAACATACCGAAAAACATAATATGCCAATCAAAACGTTCTACAACATACCCTGATAACGTTGGACCAAGTGCGGGCGCTAAAATCATCGCAATACCTAACGTTCCCATTGCCATACCACGCTTTTCAGGTGGAAATATAGTCATAAATACATTTGTACCTAATGGCATTAAGATGCCGGCCCCCATCGCTTGAAGCACACGGCCTGTCATCATAATTGGGAAATTCCATGCTAAGCCACATACTAATGAACCAATGGTAAAAATGAGCATTGAGAATAAAAATAAACGTCGATACGAATATTTATTAAAGAAAAATGCACTAATTGGAATGAGTATACCATTCACTAACATAAATCCAGTCATTAGCCATTGACCAGTAGAAGCCGAAATATTAAAGTCGGTATTAATTTTAGGAAGTGCTGTATTAAGCAATGTTTGGTTTAATATCGCAATAAACATCCCAAATAACATCGCAACTAATATTTTATTTCGCGTGATACCTTTTTTAAACACATAATCTTGTGAAGCATCTTTTACTTCTTCATTCACATAACGTGGTTGTTCTGTATCTTTATTTTGATGAGCATCTTGTTCATATAAAGACGCGTCATCATGCTCAGTATGATACGCCTCATGGTGATAGATGGTATCATGATCTTCATCCTGAGCTTTTTGAGTGTCCATATGCTCAAGAGGTTGATCATCCTCTTCTACTGAGTGGTGTTCAAATGTTTGATTTGTAGTTTGGTTATCAGACGGTTTTCGCTTACGTTTTACAAGCAGTATATTAAGCAGTATAACGAGTATGAGGGCAATCACACTATATATCACTATGAACATAGTATCCCTCCTTAATTTTTGTGTATACTCACTTCTGCGTTCATTCCTGGTACTACACCGTTTGATGGTTGATTATCTAATTTAATACGTACAGGCACTACTTGTGTCACTTTCGTATAATTGCCGTCACTATTAGATGAAGGCATTAATGAAAAGCTAGAAGCAGTTGCCTTACCAAGACCTTCTATCTCACCTTTAATTTTGGCATCTTGACCATCGATAGATACATCAACAGTTTGGCCTTTTTTCACATCTTGAATATCTGTTTCATCTACGTTAGCCGTTACATATAAATCATCCATATTGTATGCATACGCAATCGGTTGACCTGCTTGAGCGACACCTTCTTCTTGAGCATCAAGTTTAGCGATTGTCCCTTTTGTAGGCATGTCAATATTCATTGATTGTGATTGACCATCTTCTGATTGCGCTTGAACTTGAGCCACTGTATCACCTTTATATAATACATCGCCCTCTTTAACGTTTAATTTTGAAATTTTTCCTGGTGCTGGGCTTGCTATCTTAACTTGTTCTCCATCTACTTGTGCATTATCTGTTTTGATGTAATTGACAGATTGGTTATAAAAATAAAAACCAACTACACCAATAACAATCAAAACAATGATTGATATAATATTAATTGTAATAATTTTCTTCATTATTACTAACATCCTTTCTTTAAAATTCGACATTCATTATTATAAATGATAGTCTTTACCTATTTGCACAAACAATTTTTATAAATGTGTCGGATTAAAAATTATATTATAATAACATGGGTGATTATATGAATAAGCAAAAAGCACGCTACAAAATTTTTTCAGCTATGGTAACATTATTAGAATCCTATCGATTAGATGAAATAACCATTAAAATGATTTGTGCAGAAAGTCGCATTCATCGTTCAACATTTTATGCTTATTTTGAAGATAAATATCAACTGTTTAATACGATGACGCAATATCATATGAATAACTACGCTATACTACTTGAAAATCTAAAAAACATCATTGAACATTATCCATTAGAAAAAATAAAAGAGAAGCTATTACAAACATTTAAAGTGCTTTTTCTTTATATTAAACACTATCAAACCTTTTTTAATGCGGTTGTTGTCATTCGATTTCATAGGGATTTTATTCGCCAATATGTGTCGATCACAAAGCGAGCCTATCAAACGATGTTAGAAAGTTTGCCTCATTTAAAATATATGGAGCGGTTTGTACAGTATACTATCGGAGGACATTTAACAATTATTTATAGTTGGTTGTCAGAAGGATGTCTACAACCTCCAGAGGAAATGGCTGAAATTTTATATACAAATATCATTAAAACGAATCGCTAATAAAATTCAAATAGGCCTGATTTAATCTTTGTAGTCGCTACGCTACAAAAATAATCAGGCCCTTTTTTATTGGAGAACTTTTTTTGAAAATGAAAAACACAAAATAATATGTATCTACTCAACATATCTTTTGCTTACTACTAATGTATCATGTTTTGACGTATTTGGGGATAGTAATATTGAAATTTTGTTGATTTTTTATTAATAATTAGCATGGCCCAATACGATTGTCACATTATGTACACATTTATAGCACGCTTCGCTGACTTTGAAGTAACTCATACTCATTGATATCCACATACGTATCGTATTTAGGACGAAAGAGCTCTTGAGAAAACGTGCCGACTAATTGAAAACCTGCTTTTAAAGCGACTTTATTACTGGCAATATTGTCCACTTCAGCTTTAAGTTTTAATTTATTTAATTTTAATTGATTAAAAGCAATGTCACATACTTTGTTAAGGACATCTGTCATAATATTGTTACCAGTATGTGATTCAATAAGCCAATACCCTACCCCTGCAAAATGGTCTTCTTTATTAAACTGATGCAGATCAATCATCCCGATAAATTGCGCGCCTTTATAAATCAAAAACAACGCTGCTTCACCTCGTGCTTGTTTTTCTAACGTTAACTGTAAAAAGTTTATTTCATCTTCGACCGTTTCCATGCCTTCAACCCAGTCTAGATATTGACTAAGATGATGTCGATTTTGATCCATTGCTTCAAATATTTCTTCGGCATGTTCTAGCGTTGGATAGACTAATTTAATGTCTTCACGTACTTGTAAACTAAAATGATACACGCTCTCTCCCCCTTAAATAGTTTATTTTTTACACGTAGTTATTGCCTGTTACGCCCCCACTTTCTTTTGTTTAATATTAAACGCTGATACATATATCCCTACTACTCCTACTAATATAATGACTAACATATACATACTCATGCCTGCAGGGGTTAAAAGTGTACCTATGATGATACCGAGACGCGCAATTAATTCCGCTACGCTAAATCCTAAATTACCGATAGCTGAATAAGACCCTCTTGCATAGGTAGGTGTCATTTTATATTTCTTCTCTTCAACTACAGGCGAATATATAATTTCACCAATCGTAGCCACGATCATGGCAATGATTAAAAGATAAAACGTATTTAAATGCGTGATATTAACATAACCAATAAGGTACAATAACAACCCGATGACAACATACGTTTTCTCTTTAAAAACATTAAATCCTTTCATCACAATATACGACGCAAAGACAACGACAATCGTATTAACAATCATAATGAATGAAAACATTTTTACCCCATCAACCTGTATATTGAATATCGAGATAGAAGCAAACGTTTTTTGAAGACGCAATGCCACATAAGATGATGTCGAAAATTCAGCCGAGATTAATAAACTAGAGCCAAGTATAAGTATCAAATATCTACTATCTTTAAAAACACCTGCGTAATTTTGAAACATTTCTTTTAACTTATAATTTTCTTCACTTGAAACACCAGAGACTTGTTTAGGTATCCATTTTACAAAAGCTAAAAGCACCATAAAAAATATACTTGTCGCTATCAATAAAATGATAGGTTTATTAACATAGTATAAATAACTTCCTAAAAAGATGCCTAAAGCAGTGGCTACATTTCCCAACCAATAATCTAATTTATAAACAATATGTTCTACTGAAGGTGTTATGGCATCCATAATGACCGCTTCCATAGCCGGAAATTGTAATCCCCATACAAGACTGAAAATAGTATAACCGATACAGAATATGACTAAATTGTTGATACTTCCCATTAACGCAATCGCCATCATTAATAATGCGATTGTCATGATTAATTGATAGATAATAATCGTATGCTTCTTTGAAAAAACATCAATAATATGTCCACCGAATAAGCCTATAGGTATATTTAATAGCACAAGTATCGTTAAAAATGTCCCAGAAAATCGAGTACTTATCATTTCACTTAAATATAAAGCTATAAAAGGCATAAACGCAGTGGTAATCATGATTTGAAAAAAGTTTGAAATCAAACGCACTTTTAACGTTGTATTCAGTAATGTTAAATACTTCATGACTTCCCCCTTTCTATTTCCCTATGTTTCCATTACAATATTGATTAAAGCGATAACTTGTATCTCATTATATAGTACATTCAAGCAAAATCACAGTTAAAATTTGAAATAGTTAGAAAATTAATGCAACAAGTTTCTAAAGATTATTAATCCTATATACACAAAAACTGGAGCATTTCACAATGCCCCAGTTTTTTTCATTTATTCATCTATCATACGTTCAACATCTTTTTTATTTGTGTCCAATATCAATTGCGTCAATTCTTCTTTATTCATTTTTCTTAATTTAGGTAAGCGGATAAAGAAGAACACTAATCCTAGTAATGTCCAACCGACTAATGCAATTAATGACGGCATTGATAATGCGGCTGGTGAAAATGGTAATAATAATAACATTAGGAAGATAAACGCAATAATTGAACCGATAATCGCAAAGACTTTGTAAACGGGTCCATAAGCTTTACTATTTTTATCAAATGTAAATAAACGCGCTGCTGCGAGACAAGTTACGAAATAAGCGATAGATACACCGGTTGAGGACATATCTACAATCCAAGTTAACGCTGTACGACCTAACCATGGTGCAATTAATGTTAAAACAACTAAGAAAATAATTGCAACATATGGTGTTTTATATTTCGGGTGTAATTTACTGAATACAGTTGGCATAATCCCTGAGCGTCCCATTGAGAATAACAGACGACTTGAGCTCAGTAAAAAGCCATTTAATCCGGTAAAAATACCCATTATAATCGCTATTGCTAATACAGCTAAACCAATTGTACCAAACGCTTCTCTAGTGACTGAACCTGTTAACCATAGATCACTGTCACCACTGCCTAACCAGCCTGTATATAAAATCATTAAAACGTATGTGACACCAGCTGCAAGTAAACTATACACGATTAATTTAAATGTTTTATTGGGTGCAAAGTCGAATTCTTCAGCTGTTTGTGGGATATTATCGAATCCAACGTATGCCCATGGTGCTACAGCTACAATCATAATGATAGCTTGGAACCATCCATAATCTGGTCCTGTATATGGTTTTAAGTTATTTAAATCAAAGTTAGATCCGAAAAATGAACCGATAAACATTAAAATAACCACAATGACCATTGCGATACAGAAATAATATTGTAACGTGCCTGAGACGCTTGCACCTTTAATAGCAATAAACATAAATAACAATAATAAAACAGATGCAATGATAATTTCAGTAATATAAACATCCCATCCTGCAATGGTATATAATTTTCCAAACTCAATAAAATCCGGTAGTAAGAATTTAATCAATAAACTAAACGCTGTCGCATTCAAGGCAACAACACATATGTAACCAAATGTTAAAAACCATGATGAGAAGAAACTGACATAACGTCCAAAACCTAAGAAACTAAAAGCAAATCCGCCACCTGAAACTGGAAAACGTTCAACAAGCGCGCCATAACTTACGGCGATGACAATCATTAAAAGGGCACCGATAAATATCCCAATCGAAGCCGCAATCGGACCTGATGATTGAATCCAGTCACCGGGCAGTATAAATGAGCCCCAACCAATACATGAACCATACGCTATGGCCCACACAAACTTCTCAGACAAGTTGGGCTGCAAATCTCCTCGGTCTGGTTTTTTATTTCTTTTTCCCATTATTTTCACCCCTAGATAGTTATATACCCAAATGTATTTTTTAGTAACAAATAGATTTTCATAAATTTAAGTGGTTTAGAAAGGTAAAGCATATGCAACTTGACCTGTAAAGTCAAATAATCACTGCTTATGATACATTCATCAGTACCTTTTTATAAAATATAATTCGTTAAAAAACGAGTGAAGCAGCTTTAAACCTTCACTCGTCTTATTTCATCATGTCTTGTTATTATATTTTAAAAGCTGCAATCGCTAATAACAGCCAGCCGATAATAAATAATACGCCACCAATTGGTGTAATAGCGCCGAGTACACTTACACCTGTTAATGATAAGATATACAGTGAACCGCTAAAGAAAATAATACCTAAAAACATTAACCATCCAGCCCAGCCAAGATTAATATTTAATGTACCTGCAATGACACCAATTAAAATAAGGCCTAATCCGTGATACATTTGATAAGTAGTTGCTTTTTCCCACACTGATAAATAGTGCTCTGTAAGCTTTCCTTCTAAGACGTGCGCACCAAAGGCACCTGTACCTACTGCCATTAGCGCATTTAACGCACCTAAAATAATAAATACTTTCACTATAAAACCTCCTTAAAAGTCAAAAATAGATTCTCCATTGCCGATTTCATCGTCTGTGACCATACGATTATCTTTCGTTTTCGTAGACGGTGTGGAAGATGAAACTTTACCACCCATCATGCGAATTTCTTCATCGGTCACTTGATTGGTTTGTTGTGTAGTTGAAGACACGGATGGCTTAGGACGTTCACTTGAGCTTTGAGCGGTAATGGAATCTGTGGATCCTGTATATAAAGCAGTTAATTTATAAATGGTATACATATGTTTATCAAATTCCGCATTACTCGATGCCTCATCCGCTTGAACAAGCTCTTCTTCAAGTAATTGTAATAATTTTTCTTTATTCATTATGGTCTTCCTTTCGTTCGCACCAGTGAATTGGTGTTTGACCTTGTTCTTTAAGGTAATGGTTAGCCGTTGAATAAGGCTTAGATCCGAAAAAGCCACGATGTGCAGATAACGGGCTTGGATGTGGTGATTTTATAATATAGTGTTTAGATTGGTCTATCCATTTAATTTTTTGTTGAGCTGGTTTACCCCACAGTATAAACACAACGCCCTCTTTATGATCTGAAACGGCTTGGATAATCTCATTGGTAAATGTTTCCCAGCCTATATTCCGGTGTGAGTGTGCCTCTCCTTTTCGTACAGTTAATACTGTATTTAACAACAGTACGCCCTCTCTTGCCCAGTCTTGAAGATGTGGCGATTGACGTACGCAACCAATATCATCTGCTAATTCCTTATACATATTACGTAATGAAGGTGGAAATTTCGCATTTGGTTGAACTGAAAAAGCTAATCCATGTGCTTGGTTAGGTCCATGGTAAGGGTCTTGGCCTAAAATAACAACTTTAACATTTTCAAAAGGCGTTAAATCAAATGCCTGATATATATTCTCTCTATCTGGATATACAATCTCAGTAGCATATTCTTTTTCTAGAAAATCATGCATTTCTTTAAAATCATGACGTTCTTTTATATTATGAAAAATTGTCGACCATTCCATCGTATTCACCTCAGCCCATATTTTAACACATATCCTCCGTTCAATCCCTCGTTTATCATCAAATAAAACATTTTCTATCATAGCGTACACGTGATACTATTAAAGAAACAAAGATCATAAAATGAGGTTAATTGAGAGCACTACAATTGTGAGTAAAACGACAATGTTTAAGGTGCTCATATATATGTTTTAACCTCTACAAAGGGAGTGTAGTGTTTATGTCATTAAAAAAAGTATTAACAATTGCTGGGTCTGACACAAGTGCTGGTGCAGGCATGCAAGCAGATTTAAAAACATTTCAAGAGCTCGACACATATGGTATGGTAGCACTTGCGGCCATCGTTACTATGGATCCTAAAACATGGTCACATAATGTGACACCTTTACCATTTGATGTGCTTAATAAGCAACTTGAAACTGCTATCAGCATTGGTCCAGACGCCATTAAAACAGGTATGTTAGGCTCAGAAGACGTTATCAAACGTGCTGGGGAAGCTTTTGATGAATCTAATGCGGATTACTTTGTAGTTGATCCAGTAATGGTATGTAAAGGAGAAGATGAAGTATTAAACCCGGGAAATACTGAAGCAATGATTCAATATTTACTCCCAAAAGCAACCATCGTCACACCTAACTTATTTGAAGCTGGGCAATTATCAGGCCTTGGAAAATTGACGTCAATTGAAGAGATGAAAAAAGCAGCTCAATTGATTCATGAAAAAGGGCCTCAACATGTTGTCATTAAAGGCGGTAAAGCCCTTGATCAAGATAAATCTTATGACTTGTATTATGATGGTGAACGCTTTTATCAATTAACAACTGAAATGTTCCAACAAAGTTACAATCACGGTGCGGGTTGTACATTTGCAGCAGCAACAACAGCAAACTTAGCTAATGGTCAGTCACCTAAAGATGCTGTAGTGAATGCCAAAGCTTTTGTTGCTTCTGCTATTAAAAATGGTTGGAAAATGAATGACTTCGTTGGCCCTGTCGATCATGGGGCTTCAAACCGAATTGAAAAAATTGACGTAGAAGTAACAGAAGTCTAATCCTTTGAACATCATCTAAGTTATAAAACAAGAGGTTGAGATATCACAATGGTCTTAATGACTACACGTGAGGTCTCAACCTCTTTTTGATGAGAGAATCATTGCTACTTATTCGCTCACTTTAATTGTAATTTTACCTTCACCCTCTTTATTATAAACGGAGACTGTATTGGCTGCTTTATGTATCTCTAAACATTCATCAATCATAATTGGTTTTTGATATTGCACATGAAATACACGTGGTCGCATGTTGAGCTGTATCCATACTGTTTCAACTACTAATTGACCAGGTACAATTTCTGTATGAATCGGATTGTCATCTTGTACGATATTAAGATAATCTTCTACATCTCTTTGACTAAAATGCATTATTTCACCCGCTTCACAAATATTTGTGTAATACGATTTTGCTTGGGTAATTGTAATTCGAATTGATAGCGTTCGAACTGTTTGATTTTGCGAATTGTTTTAATTTCAAGTGTGGCTTCAATCCACTCATCATACATTAGTGGCTGTGTCTCTGTAACCACAGTCTCTGTTAAATAAAGCGCTTCATGACTAAGCGCCTTAAACAAATCAAAATCAGGCCAATATCGTGCAAAGAAAAGCATCGGAATCGTTTTAGTTGCCATCATACCAAAATAAGTTTGATATTGTGTTAATGCTGTTTTATCAATCTTCAACCATCGATGTTCCCGTTGACCATCTTTCAAATAATGCGGCATTGCCCATACCTCCTCCGATGCCCATTGTTGCTAAAGTGCGATGTTGATGCGTCATATAGAATAAACGCGTTACTAAAATAGCACCACTCGCACTATATGGATGACCCATCGCAATAGCACCACCATACCGATTGAATCGATCAGACGCTATACCTAATTGTCTTTGAGAAGCTAATACCTGAGAACTAAATGCCTCATTAATCTCAACAGCATCAATATGATCCATTGTCAGGTGATGACGGTTTAAAAGTGTGGACACTGCTGGTACAGGACCAATACCTAAAAGGTTAGGTTCTACGCCTTCAATCACATAATCTTTAAACAGCAAGCCCTCAGTGATGCCTAATGCTTTCGCTTTTTGTTGAGACATGATCACAACCATCGCAGCACCATCATGTTTTAAACAACTATTACCTACTGTCACTGTGCCGTTAGGTAATAAAGGTTTCAGACGATTCAACCGACGCAACTCAAGATGCGGTTTTATCCCCTCATCTTGTGTCATCCATTCTCCTCCAACTTTAAGTGGCACCATTTCCTGACTGAAATATCCTGCTTCCATCGCTTTCGTAGCTTTACGGTGGCTTTCCAACGCAAATGCATCTTGATCATCTCTAGAAATATCATATGTCGTGGCCACATTCTCAGCCGCTTCTATCATCGAAGGATCCTGATGTGAAGGGGCAAAAGACGCGCGTTCATAAAAGGATGGTGGTTCAGAAGGATATAAAGACGTTGGTCGCTTCATTTTCCAAGGGGCACGACTTGTACTTTCAACACCACCTGCAATATAAAAGTCACCTGCGCCTGATTCAACAAACCGACACGCTAAATGAATGGCTTCAAGACCTGAACCACATTGTCGATCTACAGTTAACCCTGGTACTTTGACATCGATGCCTGCTTCTAATAAACTTTTACGCGCAATATTGCCACCATTTCCTACAACGTTACCTAAAATCACATCGTCTAATGCCTCTAAATCGCATGGTAAATGTTGTTGAAAATGTTGAAACAGTGGCTTTAATAAGGCTTCTGGTTCCCACTTCTTCAAACGACCACCATATAAACCTATCGGCGTTCGTTTGGCTGCTATAATCACGGCTTTATCCATCGTATTCCCCCTTATCAAACAATTGTTGTGCTTCACGACGAGACACTTTACCACTCGCAGTGTAAGGCAAATTAATCACCTGAATAAGCTTAGACGGTATCTCATAACGTGTCACATAGTGTTGAAGTTGTGATCGCATCTCTCGATATGACAGTTCCTGGCCAATATAAAGGGCGACAGCGATTTCACCAAACTTATGATGTTTCTCCCTCACCACCACTACTTCTTCAATTTCAGTTAATTTCTTTAAATGATACTCAACCGTTAGTGGATAAATATTCTTGCCACCAATAATCATCATATCTTGTAAACGCCCATGTAAATAAAGAATATCGTCACGTATTGAAGCATAGTCACCCGTTTGAATCCAGTCTGGTTTCGTTTCGCCAACATAACCTGAAAAGGTCATTGGACTTTGAATGTACAACTCACCAATACCTTCCTCATCAGGGTGCGCAATATGAACATTAACAGAAGGAAATCGTCGTCCCACTGACGCTAAAGGTTCTTGTTGATCTCTATTCACACTAATAAAACTCGCTTCGGACGTACCAAAAAACTCATAAATCATCGCAGCTGGTAATAATACTTTCATTTGTTGATGTAATTGAACAGATAATTTATCCCCTGATACAAAAACATATTGAATCAAGTTACTTTTTTGATGATGGCGTATCCAATCATAAATCATTGTAGGTACTAAAAATAAAGCACAAGGAGACTGTATCTCTTCTATTTTGTCGACAACGTGCGCTATACTATACTCATTTTCACCCACAAACGTTCTTCCATAAAACAAGGCATAAACGATAACATACAACGTTAATGAATGCGCATAAGGTCCAAGCGCCACCATAGTAGCATGTTGTGACATGTTAGACATTAATGCCTCGTTTTCCTCATAAGACGCAATCCAAGAAGGTTCATCTCTATAAAAAGCTTTTGGATCACCAGTCGTTCCAGATGTAAAACCGATATGTAGAAGTTGTGGAGGTGATGCTATATGGGTTTGAACATCTTGTATGTATTGTAACCCTGCATCATTCCAAATCATCGTAATATCATAACGCTCACATAACAGATGTTGGCGTTCTGCACTCCACGTTGGATCGAAGACGCATGGAATGCCTTCTTTGATATGTATTGCAATATAAGCGATCATACACGACTGAATATCTTGAAAAGCAATCGCAATCCGTTGATTCTGGCAATCTGACGGGAGCACTTCGGATTGGCGTTGCGCTTCTAACCAAAGGGCCTCATAAGATATTTTGTGTTGATCCACCCACAATGCGATATGCTGTGGGGTTTCTTGAGCAAACTTAGCAATATGGGTTAATAATTTCAATATAACTCACCAACCGTTAATAATGTCCTTTTATTTTATCATATACAAAAATGAGACCCCTATCTTTAAGAGGTCTCATTCATCTACAATTTATTCTAAATTTGCATGATTTTGTTGCATTGTTTTTTCATCTATAGATAGCGCTTCTTGTAAGTTTAATACAAGACTGTCTAGTGCAATTAATGCACTTTGTTCAAATAAACTACCTAATGGTTGCTGTGATCCTTCAGCATCATGTTTTGTACCTGCTGGTAATTCGATACTTAAATCAGCTAATGTACCAATCGCAGAATCTGGTTTTGTTGTAATAAGTACAACAGAAGCACCGACTTCTTTTGCTTTTTCAGCAAGTAATTTTAAATGCGCTGTAGAACCTGAACCTGAAATCACTAGAAAAACATCGCCATCTTGAATAGAAGGCGTCGTTGATTCACCAACAACATGCGCTGTTTTACCTAATTGATTAAGACGCATTGCAAAACTATTCGCAACAAATCCTGAGCGTCCTTTACCAGATACAAATACCGCATTGGCATCTAGTATTTTTTGTTGGAGCGCTTCAACTTCATCATCTTTAATATGACCTAAAGTTGTTTCAAGTTCGTTTAAAATTAATTGATAATTAAGTGTTGGCATATTATTTACCATCAATCGCTTCACGGCAAATTTTTGCTGCTTCACGTGGGTCATCAGCGTTTGCGATACCGCCACCAACAATAACTAAGTCAGGATTTTCAGCTGCAACGTCTTTAATTGTATCTGGTTTGATACCACCCGCTACTGCAACTTTAGATTGTTTAATAACAGATTTTACTTTTCTTAAACTATCTAATGGTGATTGACCTTGTGCTTGAAGATCATAACCTGTGTGTACTGCAATATAGTCAGCACCCATTTCGTCTAATTCTTTTGCACGTTTTTCAATGTCTTGAACAGCAATTAAATCTACTAATAATTCTTTACCATGTTTATGCGCTTCTTCAACTGCTGCTTTAATTGAAGCATCTTCTGCTGCACCTAAAATAGTAACAACGTCTGCGCCAAATTTAACCGCTTGGCTTACTTCATAGTCTGCTGCATCCATAATTTTTAAGTCAGCTAATACTTTAACATCTTCATCTTTAACGTTATCTTTTAAATGTTGAACAGATAGTAAGCCTTCGTTAATCACGATAGGTGTACCAATTTCAACGATATCTACATAATCCGTTACTTTTTTAGCAAGTTCTGCTGCTTCTTCTTTATTTAATAAATCAATCGCTAATTGTAATTCCATGAGTAAATCAGCCTCCATAGGTATTTGTTTTATACGAATACGTTAACATATTTACCCTTGATTGATGTTTTTAAACGCTTGCAAATTTGAATTAAGTGAGGTGGTCCGGCATTGCCGCATCATCTACATACACTTCGACGTTTGGATGTTCACGTAATATAGTAGCAGGCACATCTGTCGTAATATGGCCATTCGCCAAATGTGTGATGGCTTTTTTCTTTGTTTCACCGAACGCAAGTAAAATAATACGCTTTGCCTTCATAATCGACTGCAATCCCATTGAAATGGCTTGTTTAGGTACATCTTCTAAACGCTCAAAATAACGACTGTTAGCTGCAATCGTACTGTCTGTTAAATCCACACAATGCGTTAAACTATCAAACGGAGTACCTGGTTCATTAAAACCGATATGTCCATTTTGTCCAATACCTAAAATTTGAATATCAATTGGCCCTTTTTCATTAATGAGTTGTTCATAACGCTGTGATTCTTCAGAAATACTATCCGCCATGCCATCTGGGAGATGTATTTGAGAAGCAACAAACCCTGGATAACGATCAAATAAAATCTCATGCATATAGTAATGATAACTTTGAGGGTGCTCGCGTTCTACACCGATATATTCGTCTAAATTAAACGTTTCTACTTGAGAAACATCTAAATGATTTTTGGATAATAACATCACTAGGTCACGATACATTTCTACCATTGTGCCACCTGTTGCAAGACCAAGCGTTGAAGCAGGTTGTTTTAAAATTTGTTGGTAAAGTTCACAAGCAACATAAAATGACGCCTTTTGCATTGAGCCTAAATTTGTTATTTTCATAGCTTAACCATTCTCCTTAATCATATTTACAAAACGCTTTGTAATATCACGCGGACGTGTAATGGCACCACCTACAACCGAGGCATAAACCCCTTTATCGAATACCGCTTTTAACATTTCCGGTGTAATGACATTGCCTTCAGCGATTACTTTTTGACCTACATTGTCTAACACTGCTGTTAAAAACTCAAAATCATTATCGTATAAAAATTGGCCTGTCGTTTCTTCGGTATAACCGTGTAATGTCGTACCAATATAATCAAACCCTAAACGATCTGCATTGCGTGCTTCTTCAACCGTTGCAATATCCGCCATAATTTCTACTTGAGGCGCTTGTGCTTTAATATAACTTACTAATGAATCCAAATCTTCTTCTGGACGTTCTCGCAGTGTCGCATCTAACGCAATGACTTCACACTGACTCTCGATTAATTCATCTACCTCTTTTCGAGTCGCTGTAATAAACACTGAGGAGTTTGGGTAATCACGCTTTACGATACCGATAACCGGTAAGTCTACCTCTTTTTTAATAGCTTGAATATCCGCTTTTGTATTTGCGCGAATACCTACAGCACCCCCTTCTTTTGCTGCTAAAGCCATCTTACTCATAATAAAAGATGAATGTAGTGGCTCATCTGGTAATGCCTGACATGAGACAATTAGTCCTTGTGGTAACTTCATATAACCCCTCCTATAAACGTACATGTCGCTTCATTAAGCTTACTAACCTCAATATACCACCAAGAAAAAAATCGTCAATATGTATGATTGTTTTGAAAAATGTTTTCAATTATACTGAGTTCAAAGGAGACACGGACATGAAACTTGAAAATCGCATTCAACATTTTTATCCCCACCTTACAAAAGCCGAACGTAAGATTGCAGATACTATCCTTCAGTTAGATCAAGAAACTGATATAGGCACCATTCAAGCATTTGCGCACGACATTGGCGTCTCTCCATCAAGCATAAGTCGTTTTGCGCATAAATTAGACTATGACAGCTTTCAATCTTTACGCTTTGCTATTCAATATGAAAAGCAACAAGATAAAATTGAAAATACGCCAGCTATCCAAATTATGCATCATCACTATACTTCAGTTTTAAATTATACTGGCGAATTTTTAATTCAAGATGATTTGATAGCTTTAGTTAATGCTATTCAAGAGAGCCAAAAAATTATTTTTATCGGTATTGGCAGTTCCGGCTTAAGTGCTCAAGAATTTTATTTTCGTACGGCACGTATGGGCTTCAACACCATCGCCATTACCGACGCGCATTTAATGGCTGTCATCAATCAAATGTGCGATACTTCAACCACTGTTGTAGCAATTACAAATAGCGCTCAAACGATAGAAGTGTTAGATAGTTTAGCTAAAGCACAACAAAAAGGGGCTAAAATCTTAACTTTGTCGCATTATAAAACACCACATCTTGAAAAAGTGAGTGATCACGTCATTCTAACCGCAGACCATCACTATACACGTGATAACTATTTTATTAACTCTCAACTTGCCACTCATTTTATTATCGATTTAGTGTGTTATCATTTATTACAAGATAATGAACGCTTTCAACATTTTACCGACAGTTTTAACACTTTATTATCTAAACGTCAGCAATCATTTTGACCATTAGTATTAGCTTTTATGCGGAAAAATGAGCATAGTTATATAAATCAATCACAATTTTTAGTAAAATGGAAAGATAATCATAATCAGGAAGGCAGTGAGTCTATTGCAACCGATTACAAATGATGTAGTACAATCATTACTTGATCAATATGCAAATGAACCTGTCTATATTCACGTTGAAACGACAAATGGGGCGTATGCCAATCATTTTGATCAACGTGTTTTTAATGCAGGAACATTTTTAAGAAATATACAAATCACTTATACACACGCCCAACTTAAAGGCGGCGTTAAAGATCCTTTTCGTGTTGGTCTAAAACTAGATCAAAGCGGATGGGTGTATGTTCAAGGTTTAACACACTATGAAGTGAATGATAATAACGAGTTTTTACTTGCTGGCTTTAATTATGAAGGTCAACTTGCCGCTGCACTCGAGATTAGTCATAAGCCATTTCAAGCATAGAAAGGAGATGTATGATATTGACAACTGAATCACATATTCTTGTTATTTTTCCACATCCGGATGATGAGACATTTTCTTCGGCTGGGACACTTGCACAATATAGCGATGAAGGTGTGCCCATTACCTATGCTTGTTTAACATTGGGACAAATGGGACGTAATTTAGGTAACCCACCTTTCGCTACACGTGAATCCCTTCCCGAGATTAGAGAATCAGAACTTGAAAATGCAGCGAAGGCAATCGGTATTCAAGATTTACGTAAAATGGGGTTACGTGATAAAACAGTAGAATTTGAACCACATGATGAAATGGACGCAATGATAGCAGACTTAATCGCTGAACTTCAACCTTCAACGATTATTTCATTTTATCCTGGTTATGCGGTTCACCCTGATCATGAAGCGACAGCTGAAGCGGTGATCCGTACAGTACAACGGATGCAACCTGCTGAACGACCAACACTCCAATTAGTCGCTTTCAGTAATGATGCGATAGATGCATTAGGAGAACCTGATATTATCAATGATATCTCGAATTATAGCGATCGAAAATATCAAGCATTTCAAGCACACCAGTCTCAAACAGGTCCATTTTTAGAACAACTTGCTAATCCTCAAGTTAATGCACCAGGTGTGCCAAAAGAAGCGGCATCTTTTCTAGAAACGGAAACATTTTGGATTTATACTTTTGAGGATGAAAACGCTCAATAATTTAACAATGTTAAAGACATTCTATTGGAACTGTCCGATTATAATAGTGGAGGAAGACATATGACGGAATTTGATTTATCTACAAGAGAAGGTCGATGGAAACACTTTGGCTCAGTAGATCCTATCAAAGGAACTAAACCAACTACTAAAGCTGAAATGACTGATCTTCAAAGTACGCATAAAAATTTTTTATTTGAAATAGAAGAGGTTGGTATTAAAAACCTGACTTATCCGGTTTTAATTGATCAATTTCAAACAGCTGGGACATTCAGCTTTTCTACAAGTTTAAATCAAGATGAAAAAGGCATTAATATGAGTCGTATTTTAGAGTCTGTAGAAGCAGAATATGACAACGGTATACGGCTTGAATTTAATGCATTAACACAGCTACTCAATCGATTAAAAGACCATATGAACCAACGTAGCGCCGGTGTAGACGTATCTGGAAAATGGTTCTTTGACCGTTTAAGTCCTGTGACAAATATCAAAGCAGTCGGATCTGCAGATGTCACTTATGGTTTAGCAGTCGAAAATAACAAAGTAACACGTAAAGAATTCACATTAACTGCTGCTGTTACAACGTTATGTCCATGCTCTAAAGAAATCAGTGAATATTCTGCGCATAACCAACGCGGCATTGTCACAGTGAAAACTTATTTAAATCCTGACACAGCGTTACCTGAGGATTTTAAAAACATTTTACTAGATGCAATGGAAGCTAATGCAAGTTCAATGCTTTATCCAATCCTTAAACGTCCAGATGAAAAACGCGTGACTGAACGTGCTTATGAAAATCCACGTTTTGTGGAAGATTTAATTCGCTTAATCGCTGCTGATTTGGTGGAATTAGATTGGTTAGAAGGATTTGACATTGAATGTCGCAATGAAGAGTCAATTCATCAACACGATGCATTTGCTAAATTAAAATATCGTAAATAAGAAGGAAAGACACTGAAAGCCTCATTAGCACTTCAGTGTCTTTTTAATTTGCTTTAGATACTGTTAGCTATAAGGATAATGGTAGAAAAACCTCAAATGCAGTGTCATAACAAGACAACACCACATTTGAGGCCTGGGGTCTCATTCGAACACCCTTATTTTAAGTGTTCGTACGGACTTGTTTCTGCAAATGATAAGATTTGATCAATAAATAAACGGGCACGTAATTGAAATTCATCATTTGATAAATATAATGTGCCGTCTTCTAATTGTTCATAATCTGAATCGTGTGTTGCGATTTGCGTTGGTACAGCAATACCAAGTAATGAACGAACAATGATACGTAAATGAGATAATGGTTCTGCACTAACAATACCACCACTATTATTGACTAAGCCAACAGGTTTCATTTTAAATTGATCCATTGTAAGATGATCCAATGCATTTTTTAAGATACCTGAATAAGATCCATGATAATTAGGTGTACCAAGTATAATGAAATCAGCTTCGTCAGCAAGTTGTTTTAATGTTTCAGCATTCTTTTTAAAGTCGTCAATCTCTGGATTTTGACCTGTAAAATCAAGTGTGTGAAGCGGATGTTCAGCTAAATCAAAAATCTCCACTTCTTCATTTTTTTCTTCTATTTGTCCCTTTAAATATTGAGCAAGTGCATTCGTATGTGAACCACGTTTAGCACTACCTACAATAATTAAACCTTTCATCTTTTAAACATCTCCCTTTTGTTGATTTAAAACTTTATATATTGCTTTAGCGACCCCACTATTTTCATTTGAATCTGTCACAAACATCGCATTCTCTATGATTTCGGGAACAGCATTGGCCATTGCGACAGGATATCCTACACAATCAATCATTGACTTGTCATTTAAATTATCACCAACAGCCATTGTTTCCTCTAAACGAACGCCAAGTTGTTCAGCAATTGAAGCCAAGGCGACCCCTTTTTGTGCATCAGCATGCGTAATTTCGATATTTCCACGTGACGAAGACGATACTTCTAAATTGCTTCTTTCAGATAATCTTGCCTTTACTCGATCAATTTTTTCTAAATCTTTATCGAAGGCTAACACTTTCATAATTAATTCGCCTGGTACTTCTTCTACTTGATCATAATTATCTACAACCTTTAATGCACCTGTATCTAAACGATGTTGAATATGATGGCGAATCTTTTCGACATCCGCTTCTTGACCAGAACGTGTCGCGATATCAACGTAAATTTCTAAATCACGTTGCGGATCTTCAGTATATATCACTCGATTGGTATATACTTGGTAGTAAATATCTTCTTGATCTAACTCTTGGCGAATACGTTGATATAGTTCATGGTTTAAGCTAGATGTATGAATAATATCAAAACTTTCATCACGAACTTCTGCCCCATTTAGACAAATGTAAGGGACTTTCAATCCAGTCGGTGCTATTGGGTCTTGTGCTTCGTAAAAGGCACGACCAGTCGCAATGACAACCGTAATACCTAAAGATTGAGCATATTGAATCGCTTTAATGTTTTCTTCTGATACTTCGTGTGCTGCATTTAATAATGTGCCATCCATATCTGTCGCAATTAATTTTATCATGTTACTTCCTCACTTTTATTCTATCGATATTTGTCTCTAGCTAAAGCAAATCGAGGTTGAAACAAGAGGTTGGGACAAAAGCATTCATGCTTTATGTCACGGTCCCTATGTCACAGCCCCATATACTTCAATTATTGTATCAAATCCTCGTTGAAAAGTATGTTAATCTGTTTCATTTCTGTTGGACTTTGCTTCTTTTCGACGTTTTCTTAATCCTTTAAAAAATTGCTTCAGTAATTGACTACAAGAATATTCAAGTACACCTGTGACCAATTGAGCTCGATGGTTCATTCGTTGATCTTGAATGAGATTCATTAAACTGCCGCTGCATCCCCCTTTAGCATCCTTCGCGCCGTAAACTACTGTGTCGACACGACTTAATACAATTGTACCCGCACACATCACACATGGTTCTAAAGTAACATATAAGGTGCACCCTTCAAGTCGCCATGTACCAAGTGCTTCAGCAGCACGTTCAATCGCAATATGTTCAGCATGCGCCATAGGAAGTTGTGTCGTCTCTCTTAAATTATGCGCTCGTGCAATTACTTCATGATTTTTTACAATAATCGCTCCGATAGGTACCTCCCCAATTGATGCAGCTTTACGCGCTTCATCCAAAGCTAAGGACATATAATATTGATGGATTCTCATTCAGAAACGACCTCACTTATGTTAGAATTTGTAATGTTAATTTAAATAAATGGAGAGAACAATAATGAAAAAACCTTTTATTGCTATAGAAGGTCCAATTGGTGTAGGCAAATCTTCACTCACTCATATGCTCAGCCAATCGTACCATTTTTATGAAGCAAAAGAAATTGTTGATGAAAACCCATTTTTGTCTGACTTCTATGATGATATTTCAAAATGGAGCTTTCAAACTGAAATGTTTTTCCTATGCAACCGATACAAAGCTTATCAAGATCTTGCGGAGATTGAAGACGGTATCATAAGTGATTATCATATTTATAAAAATAAGATATTTGCTCAAAATACATTGTCCTCAAAAGAGTTCGATAAGTTTTCAAGAATTTATGATATTTTAACTGAGGATTTAATTTCTCCTGACTTTATCATTTTTCTAGATGCCGATTTAAATACTTTAAAACAGCGTATCGCTAAACGTGATCGTAGCTTTGAAGTACAAATTGAAGATGACTATTTACTTAAGTTGAAACAAGATTATGCCGCATACTATAATTCATTATCTCAAAATCATGATAATGTTTTATGGATCGATACAACGCACATTGATTTTGTAAATCACCCTAAAGATTATGATTATATCTTATCACGAATTCATGAATTAATTGGAGGCACAATGAATGAATAAGTATCACATTCCCGAGAATGCAGTTATAACAATCGCTGGTACAGTAGGTGTAGGCAAATCCTCTCTTACTCGTGCTCTAGCAGAAAAACTAAATTTTAGAACATCCTACGAAAACGTAGACCACAATCCATATTTAGATAAATTTTATGAAGATTTTAAACGTTGGAGTTTCCATTTACAAATTTATTTCTTAGCTGAACGCTTTAAAGAACAAAAAAAGATGTTCGAATATGGTGGCGGTTTTGTCCAAGACCGTTCAATTTACGAAGACGTAGAAATATTTGCGAAAATGCATGAAGTAGAAGGCACAATGAGCGAAGAAGACTTTCAAACATATTCTAATCTATTTGAAGCAATGGTTATGACACCTTACTTCCCAGCACCTGATGTATTGATTTATCTCGAATCAGATTATGAAAATGTCATTGAGCGCATTCAATCACGTGGGCGCCAAATGGAAATCGACACTGACCCAGCATATTGGGAAAAACTGTTTAAACAATATGAAGATTGGATTAATCACTTTAATGCATGTCCTGTAGTCCGTATCAATATAAAAGATTATGATTTATATGACGATCCAGAATCGATTGAACCAATTTTACACAAAATTGGCCACGTTATCCAAACGCACCGTCAAGTAGACACACGTCCTTAAAAATAAAATACATTTATACTAAGTTCGTAAATGTAGGGGAGATTGAGTAGGTAGTATTGTTAATTGTCTACTTCATCTCCCCCTTTACTTACTGCTATAAATACACTTATATTATCTTAAATATTGCTTAGTTGTGCAGGTAGCTTTGTCACAGAGGAAAGGACTGTATCAGCTTCTTTAAAACTTGCTGATTCACCTAGTCCCGTTAATACACCAATTGTCATTTTAAGTGATGCATTTTTTCCTGTCAGCATATCATTATCAGTATCACCCACAATAATCACTTCATCTTTTTGCACACCTTTCTCCCAAAGCGGTTCCAGAATACGCGCATCAGGCTTTTCGTATCCTCCCTCATCAGTAGAAATAATACATTCAAACATAGCGTGTAAACCTGTCTGTTCTAAAAAATATTGGACCCCTGTGGCATTATCACTCGTTACAATCCCCAAGTGATACCCTTCATGTTTTAGATTTTCTAATGTTTCTTTTACACCCTCGTATAATATATTTTCAGGAACACGTTGACGTATCAACGTCTGACTACGATTAGCTGTCCATTGAGCTGTATCTTGCTGTGCAAATTGATTGAATACCGCAATCATATCTTCTAATGTACCAGAAGCCATGATACTACCAGGTTGAAACTGATTATTGCGTACACCTAATTCTTGATAAACTGCATCTATCTTTTCAATATTAAAATGGTGACACACATCATCAATTAATTGGATCCCAATCTTCACCCAACTCTCATCAAATTGAATGAGCGTGCCATCTTTATCAAATAAAATCCATGAAACTGCCATTTCTGATAAACTCCTTTTAACAAAATAAGAGATTGAGACATACCCATTGCTTCCCTTGAACACTCATAAATGATGTCTCAACCTCTTATTGTGGGATATATCAACTAGAATATACAGTGATAACCCCTTTTTTTATCTTTCATAATGTGGGACAACAACTCGCCAATGATGAGGGTCCTCTAACTTACCACTTTGAATACCTGTATAATGATCATACAATGTTTGAGTTACTGTTCCTGTTTGGTTATTATTAATAACAATATGGCGCTCTTTAAATTGAAGTTCGCCTACTGGAGAAATCACTGCAGCAGTACCTGTACCAAAGACTTCTTCAAGTTCGTTACGTTCATGTAAATCAAATACCTCTTCAACAGAGATGCGACGTTCCTCTACTTCGTAACCTAAAGTCTTCGCAAGTTCAATCACTGTTTTTCTCGTAATACCCGGCAAGATACTACCGTTTAATTCGGGTGTCACAATTTTCCCATTAATAACAAAGAAAATATTCATACTTCCTACTTCTTCAACGTATTTTTGCTCAACCCCATCTAACCATAACACTTGGTCAAATCCAAGTTCATTAGCGTTAGCTTGTGCTAATAAGCTCGCAGCATAGTTTCCGGCTACTTTAGCAAAACCAACACCACCGCGAACTGCTCGAACATATTCGTCTTCCACATAAATTTTAGTAGGGCTAAGCGAATCTCCGCCATAATATGACCCTGATGGTGATAAAATAATTAATAAACGGTATTGGTGAGAAGGATGGACCCCTAAAACACCTTCTGTTGCGAATACAACAGGTCGAATATATAACGATTGGCCCTCTCCATCTGGCACCCAATCACGATCTACATCGACTAATTGTTTTAGCCCTTCTAATAAGAGTGCTTCATCAATCTCAGGCATTTTTAAGCGTTCAAGCGATTGATTAATACGTTTAAAATTTTCCTCAGGTCTAAATAACACAACCTCTCCCTCATGTTTGTAGGCCTTTAAACCTTCAAAAACAGATTGGCCATAGTGAATACTTTGTGCTGCAGGTGATAATTCAATTGGACCATAAGGAATAATCTTTAAATCGTGCCATCCTTTTTCTGCTGAATAGTCAAAGCTTAACATGTAATCAGTAAATACTTCACCAAATGTAAGCGATGATTGATCAGGCTTTTGCTGTAATTGTTGACGCTCCTCTAAATTGATAAGTTCTGACATGATTATTCCCCCTATATGTATGTGAATTAAATGCATTATATCAACATAAAGCAAACAATTCAATATAAAATTCGGAAAATTAAAATAACTGATCATCCTTTTCTTTTATTTTCATGAACAAAAAAGTAGAGTATGAAGAAATTTCTCCTTTTTCTTCATACTCTACTTATTATATTTACTCAGTTATGCTTTTTTACCTTCTTTTTCTAAAATGCCGTCTAACATACGTTTTGTCATACCAGCTAAATCATACTTAGGGTCAAATCCCCATTCACCGCGTGCACAACTTGTATCGATGTTGTCTGGCCAACTTTCAGCAATACCTTGACGTACTGGATCAACATCATACTCTAATTTAAAATCAGGATAATGTTCTTGAATCGCTTCTTTTACCATTTCTGGTTCAATACTCATAGCACTTAAGTTATATGCGTTACGGTGAAGTAACTTACCACTATCCGCTTCCATTAGTTTAATAATGGCATCGATCGCATCATCCATAAACATCATGTCCATGTAAGTGTCTTTATCAATGTAACTTGTATATTGACCTTGACGAATTGCTTGGAAATAAATATCTACTGCGTAATCTGTTGTACCGCCACCTGGTTCTTTAATGTAAGAAATTAATCCAGGGAAACGAACACTACGCGTATCTACGCCAAATTTAGTGAAATAATAATCACATAACAATTCGCCAGATACTTTGTTCACACCATACATTGTTGTAGGACGTTGAATTGTCACTTGTGGTGTATTTTTCTTAGGTGTATTTGGACCAAACGCGCCAATTGAACTTGGAGTGAAAAATTGTAAATCAAATTTACGTGCTGTTTCTAACGCATTTACAAGACCACCCATGTTTAAATTCCAAGCTAATAGTGGTTTTTCCTCCGCTGTAGCAGATAATAATGCTGCCATATGCATTAATGTATCCGGTTTAAAACTGTCCACAAGTTGTTCCATGCGATCAGCATCTGTTACGTCTAAAATTTCAAATGGTCCATCCGTAATACCTGACCCCGCTTCAGGTTGACGGATATCAGTGGCTAATACATTTTCATTGCCATAAATTTCACGACATTTCGCAACTAATTCTGTGCCGATTTGGCCTAAAGCCCCTGTAATCATTATTTTTTTCATAACGTATCATTCTCCTAACTGTCTCTCTCAGAAATACATTTGTGTTTTTATATCAACTTATTTCGTATATATTATAACAGTAAAGCGCTTTCTTGTACATGAAAGACAAACAAATAAGTGTAAATTTATAAGTTTTATTTTAGCTTAAATCGAGTAGGAGAATAACCATTATTTGGTTATTCGTCCTCTCACACCACCGTGCGTACGGTTCCGTACACGGCGGTTCAATATCTTGCGTAAGCCAGCTCTGCGAGGTGGACTAAAGGTATTAGTCCCCACTCGTAGAGTTGTTTTGTTGTAAGCGCACGATGGACTTCTTTTACACTTGAGAGTCGCCAATACTTCTTACGTGATTGTGAAACTCTCATTGCGCTATCATGGTCAAGTCCATATTTACGTAACATTTTGTATTTTGTTTTCGTTTTCTTCCATCTTTTAAGAATCAGTTGTCTAATACGACGGTTTAGCCATGATTGTACTTTTGTTAAAAAGCCTTTAATAAACCCTCTACCAAAATAATTTATCCACCCTCGAGTCACTTGATTGATTTCTGTTATAATCTGTCTGAAGGTACCTGGTCTATTTCGTTTCGTTAGGCGTCTTAAGGAGCGTTTTAAACTTCTTTTTGCTTCCATAGTCGGTCTGAAACGATAAATGCCATTTACTTTGGTCATTAGACAACTCAAGAACTTTAAACGTGTGACTGCACCTACCTTGCTCTTTTCCTTATTTACAATAAGTTTAAGATCCTTTTCGATGAATTTTGTCACACTCTCCATAACACGTTGGCCTGCTCGTTTTGAACGCACAAAGATGACGAAGTCATCAGCGTAGCGAATAAAACGATGTCCACGTTTTTCCAGTTCTTTATCTAATTCATGCAGATAGATGTTACATAATAGCGGCGATATAACGCCACCTTGCGGTGCACCGATTTCTTTATTCTTGTAGTTACCATTGAGGTCAATGGCACCAACTTGTAGACTTCTACGAATGAACTTAGAAATAGTTTTATCCTGGATATGACACTCAAATAGATACATTAACTTGTCATGATTTAACATATCAAAACATTGTTTTAAGTCGCAGTCGACTGCGACTGAATAACCTTCTTCATAGTATAATGCACATTGCTTCAATGCAGTACCTGTACTACGATTTGGTCTGAAACCATGACTGTGATTTGAAAATGTACGGTCAATTTTAGGTTCAATGACTTGTTTAATGGCTTGTTGGATAACTCTATCTCTTGCGACAGGAATACCCAACACTCGTTTTTTCCCATTTGATTTTGGGATTTCAACTTTCCTTACTGCTTGTGGTTTGTATGTACCATCAAGCAGTTTCTTTCGAATTTGAGGAAAGTACTGCGAGAAGTGCCTATTCAAGTCACTAACACTCATACCATCAATTCCAGGTGCACCTTTGTTCTTTCTCACTTTCTTAATTGCTTTTTCAATGTTGTTTGGTCTTACAACAAGTTCCATCAAAGATGGAGACTCACGATACATTTCTTTCATTTCACCTAAGATTTACTGTACACACTTATATATCCTTTTTTCGTTCCACTACTTATCTTTCTATAAGTTGCCGGTATAAACCGTTTTCTGCACACCGTAAATCTATAACCTCCATTCTTTACTTTGTATTTAATATTGTTCAGTCCTTCGATATGTTTATACCTACTATGACTTCTGCTGATTTCTCATAATTCGTTGTTACTACGATTCTACGAATCGCTTATGAGACCTCCCCGGGTAAGGTGTAACCTCTTTCCACTCATGTCACCACATCATTTACTATATAGAACTCGGGTAGTATAGGACTTTATCTTGTATAGCAGATTCATCCATTCTACATAGCCTTAGTATGATGTTTCTGTTCGTCAGTGCGAGTGTTTGCGTCCGACTTCCTTCAGATTCCACTTCGCAGTGGACACCCTTGTCCTTCGCTAACAGTTCCTACTACCAAGCCTGTAACGGACTTTCACCGTCAAGATGTTACCCATGCCGGGCGCACTATAAAAAGAATGGACCTCTAACCCGTTAGAGATCCATCCTTCATGTGCAATTTATATTATTTAATGACGTCTAATTCTTTACCTACTTTTTCGTATGCGTTTAATGCTTTATCTAACATTTCTTTAGTGTGTGCTGCAGTTGGCATATTACGTACGCGTCCTGTGCCACGTGGTACTGTAGGGAAAACGATAGATTTAACATAAATGCCTTCATCCATTAAACGTTTACTAAATTCTTGTGTTTTCTTTTCGTCACCAATGATAACTGGTGTAATAGGTGTTTCTGATTCACCTATATCAAAGCCTAAACGACTTAAACCTTCTTTAAGGTATTGCGCATTATCCCAAAGTTGGTCGTGTAACTCTGTTGAAGACATTAATTTTTTAACTGCTTCTGTGATAGCTTTTGTATCCCCAGGAGCTAATGATGTAGAGAATAAGAATGGACGAGATTGTGCTTTTAACCAGTCAATTAATTGTTGTGAACCTGCAACATATCCACCTACAACACCAATTGCTTTAGATAATGTACCGATTTGGAAGTCTACCTTATCTTGTAAACCGAAATGTTTAACTGTGCCGGCACCTTTACCCATAACGCCTGAACCATGTGCGTCATCAACATAAACCATAATGCCGTATTCTTCACAAATGTCGACAATTTCAGGTAATTTTGCAACGTCGCCATCCATACTGAAGACACCATCAGTAATGTACATTACTTTATTGTATTGTCCTGATTCAACAGCTTCTTTAGCTTTTTGACGTAAATCATCCATATCTGAATGGTTAACACGGATAATTTTTGCTTTAGATAAGCGGCAACCATCGATAATAGATGCATGATTTAATTCATCAGAAAGAATAGCATCATTTTTGTTCATTACTGCAGAAATCGCCGCCATATTACAGTTAAAGCCAGATTGATATGCAATTGCTGCTTCTGTTCCTTTAAATTCTGCTAATGTTTTTTCTAATTCATCATGTAAATCAAGCGTACCATTGATTGAACGCACAGCACCAGCACCAACACCATGCGTATCGATTGCATTTTTAGCAGCTGTTTTTAAATCATCATTTGTTGCTAAACCTAAATAGTTATTTGATGATAAGTTAATATAATCCTTGCCATTGATTTTAATTTCTGGACCATTCGCTCCTTCAATTGTATCAATTTCGTTATATAAGCCGTTATCTTTAAGGTAGCTTATATTTTCTTCAAGAAACTCATGTAATTTTTGTACCACAAGTCATTCCCCTTTCAAATTTAACTCAATATTATCATAACGCATTTTGAACAAACTTCAAAGCAAGTGTATAATAAATTATTACTAAGCAACAAGGAGAGGTTTACAGTGACTGATTGGTTCCAAAAAGCGTATGAAAAAGAAACTGACATGATCGCATTACGTCGTTATTTACACCAATATCCAGAATTATCATTTCAAGAGTTTCATACGCATCAACTCATTATAGATAAACTTGAAAAACTTAACTTTGATATTAAAGATCACGTCGGCGAAAACGGGATTATCGCTAAAATAAGTGGTAAAGGGGATGGCCCTACGATTGCCTTGCGCGCTGACTTTGATGCTTTACCTATAGATGATTTAAAAGAAGTTCCTTATCGTTCTAAAATTCCTGGGGTAATGCACGCGTGTGGCCACGATGGTCATACAGCCATTTTATTAGCAGTAGCTGAATTATTACATGAACATCAAGATCAATTAAATGGAAATGTTGTTTTAATATTCCAATATGGTGAAGAAGTCATGCCCGGGGGCGCTCAAGGTATGATTGCAGATAATGCATTAGTAGGGGTAGATCGTATTTATGGCAATCATTTATGGAGTGGTTATCCAACAGGCACAATTCATACACGTTCTGGTCCAATGATGGCGCAACCAGATGAGTTTAATATTGCCATTCATGGTAAGGGCGGACACGGCGCCAAACCACATGAAACAATCGATCCTATTGTAATTCTCGCAGAATTTATTTTAAGTGCGCAAAAAATTGTATCTAGAACACTAGATCCTGTGAAACAAGCTGTGATTTCTTTTGGAAAAATTGAAGCTGGAGAGGCTGATAATGTGATCCCTGATACGGCTTATTGTAGAGGCACGGTTCGTACTTTTGAACCGCAGACCCAACAGCATATTTATGAGAAAATGGATAAATTATTGCAAGGTCTAGCTGTTGCAAATGATATTGACTATGAGTTTGATTATATCAAAGGATATTTACCTGTTTATAATCATGAAGGGCCTGTTAATGTTGTAAGCCAAGCAGCAAATGATCTAAATTTCCGCTATAATCAATCGGATTTAATGATGGTCGGAGAGGATTTTTCATTTTATTTACAAGCACGCCCCGGTGCCTTTTTCTTAACAGGTTGTGGCAATCGAGAAAAAGAAAGTGACTGGCCACATCATAGTCCTTATTTCGATATCGATGAATCTGCCATGAAATATGCAGTGAGTACATTTATGAAAATTTTAGAACTAGAACAAGTTTTAAGTAAATGAGAGAGCACATCAGCATAAAAAAGAGAATAACCAAAAAAAGAGTTGGCATAAAGCCAACTCTTTTTTGTAAAGGTGAAATTATTCGTGGATTTCAGTTACAACGCCTGATCCTACAGTACGTCCACCTTCACGGATTGAGAAACGAGTACCGTCTTCGATAGCGATTGGAGAAATTAATTCAACTTCCATTTCAACGTTATCGCCAGGCATAACCATTTCTGTACCTTCTGGTAAGTTAACAACACCAGTTACGTCAGTAGTACGGAAATAGAATTGTGGACGGTAGTTTGAGAAGAATGGAGTGTGACGTCCACCTTCGTCTTTTGATAATACATAAACTTCAGCTTTGAATTTAGTGTGTGGTGTGATTGAACCAGGAGCAGCTAAAACTTGTCCACGGTTGATGTCTTCACGAGCAACACCACGTAATAATGCACCGATGTTGTCACCAGCTTCAGCGTAGTCTAATAACTTACGGAACATTTCTACACCAGTAACAGTTGTTTTAGCTGATTTTTCAGCTAAACCGATGATTTCAACTTCTTCACCAACTTTGATTTGACCACGTTCAACACGGCCTGTAGCAACAGTACCACGACCAGTGATTGAGAATACGTCCTCAACTGGCATCATGAATGGTTTGTCAGAATCACGTTCTGGAGTTGGAATGTAATCATCAACTGCTTGCATTAATTCTAAGATTTTTTCTTCGTATTCAGCTTCGCCTTCTAATGCTTTTAATGCTGAACCAGCGATTACAGGTACATCGTCACCTGGGAAGTCGTATTCAGATAATAAGTCACGAACTTCCATTTCTACTAATTCTAATAATTCTTCGTCGTCAACCATGTCAACTTTGTTTAAGAATACAACTAATGCTGGTACACCAACGTTACGTGATAAAAGAATGTGTTCACGAGTTTGTGGCATAGGACCGTCAGCAGCAGATACTACTAAGATACCGCCGTCCATTTGAGCAGCACCAGTGATCATGTTTTTAACATAGTCAGCGTGTCCTGGGCAGTCAACGTGAGCATAGTGACGTTTGTTAGTTTGATACTCGATGTGTGCAGTATTGATAGTGATACCACGTTCTTTTTCTTCTGGAGCGTTATCAATCATGTCGTATGATTGAGCTACAGTGTCACCATTTTTTGCTAATACAGTTGCGATTGCAGCTGTTAAAGTTGTTTTACCATGGTCAACGTGACCGATAGTTCCGATATTAGCATGTTCTAATGAACGATCGAATTTTTCTTTAGCCATTATAAAATCTCTCCTCTTCAATTAAGAATTAAATTATTATTATCACTCATGAAAGTTACTCACCATCATGAGAAGAATTATCTTTATTCCTTTATAAATCATTTTACATTAAAAATCAATTTATAAACAAGAATAACATCATGCCTAATAGTTTAAATACTATTATTCACCTTTATTCTTTTTGATGATTTCTTCAGAAATTGATTTAGGAACTTCAGCATAGTGGTCAAAGTACATTGTGTAAGTACCGCGACCTTGAGTGTTTGAACGTAATGATGTTGCATAACCAAACATTTCTGAAAGTGGTACGAATGCATTAACTACTTGAGCGTTACCACGTGGTTCCATGCCATCTACGCGTCCACGACGTGCAGTTACATCACCCATGATGTCACCCATGTATTCTTCAGGCATTTCGATTGTTACTTTCATCATTGGTTCTAAGATGACAGGATCACATTTTTTAGCTGCTTCTTTAAGTGCTAATGATGCAGCGATTTTGAAGGCCATTTCTGATGAATCGACATCGTGGTATGAACCATCAAATAATTTAGCTTTAACATCAATTAACGGATAACCAGCTAATACACCGTTTTCCATTGCATCTTTAAGACCTTGTTCAACAGATGGGATATATTCACGTGGTACTACACCACCAACAATAGCGTTTTCAAATTCGAAACCGCCACCTGTTTCGTTAGGTGTGAATTCGATTTGAACGTCACCATATTGACCACGACCACCTGATTGACGAGAGAATTTACCTTGAACAGCTGCAGGTTGTTTGAATGTTTCACGGTAAGAAACCATTGGTGCACCTACATTTGCTTCAACGTTAAATTCACGTTTCATACGGTCAACGATAATGTCAAGGTGAAGTTCACCCATACCACCGATGATAACTTGACCAGTTTCTTCATCAGTATGCGCTTTGAATGTTGGGTCTTCTTCTTGAAGTTTAACAAGTGCTTGTGTCATTTTGTCTTGGTCTGCTTTAGACTTAGGTTCAACAGATAAGTGAATAACTGGCTCTGGGAATTCCATTGACTCTAAGATAATGTCATTTTTCTCTCCGCAAAGCGTGTCACCTGTACCAGTCTCTTTAAGACCAACAGCTGCAGCAATGTCACCTGAATAAACTGTATCGATTTCTTGACGTGAGTTAGCGTGCATTTGTAGGATACGTCCTACACGTTCACGTTTACCTTTTGTTGAGTTCTTGATATAAGAACCTGAAGTTAATGTACCTGAGTACACACGGAAGAAAGTTAATTTACCAACGTAAGGGTCAGTCATAACTTTGAATGCTAATGCAGCGAATTCAGCATCGTCGTCTGCTCTCGCAACTACTTCTTCATCAGGATCTTCAACACGGTGTCCGATGATTGGTTTAACATCTAATGGAGATGGTAGGTAATCAATTACCGCATCTAACATTAATTGAACACCTTTGTTTTTAAATGCAGTACCGCAAAGTACTGGGTAGAATTCAACATCAGTTGTTGCTTGACGAATTGCAGATTTTAATTCATCTACAGTAATTTCTTCTTCATTGAAGATTTTTTCCATTAACTCTTCATTTGTTTCAGCAACTGATTCGATTAAGTTTTCACGAGCTTCTTCAGCACGTTCACGATGATCTTCAGGAATTTCAATTTCTTCAATTTCTGTTCCTAAGTCATTGTTATATTTAAAGCATTTCATTGTAACTAAGTCAATGATTGCTTCGAATTCATCTTCTGCACCAATTGGTAATTGAATAGGTGCTGCATTTGCATTTAAACGGTCATGTAAAGTGCTTACTGAATATTCGAAGTTAGCACCTAATTTATCCATTTTGTTAACAAATACAATACGTGGTACACCGTAAGTTGTAGCTTGGCGCCATACAGTTTCAGTTTGAGGTTCAACACCTGATTGAGCGTCAAGTACTGTTACCGCACCGTCTAATACACGTAATGAACGTTCAACTTCAACAGTGAAGTCTACGTGTCCTGGTGTATCGATGATGTTTACACGGTGATCATTCCATGAAGCTGTTGTAGCAGCTGACGTGATTGTAATACCACGGTCTTGTTCTTGTTCCATCCAGTCCATTTGTGAAGCACCTTCGTGTGTTTCACCAATTTTGTGGATACGTCCAGTGTAATAAAGAATACGTTCAGTAGTAGTCGTTTTACCAGCATCGATGTGCGCCATGATACCGATATTACGCGTGTTTTTCAAAGAAAAGTCTCTTCCCATGGGTATTCTTTCTCCTTCCAGAATAATAGGATTATATAAATAGATATAGCTCTACCCTAAGCATTTATAAGCTAAACGCACCAATAAGTGAAATGTGTATTGATAAACGTTTATATGATAACTGCTCAGGGAGATTCGCTTTTATCTTACCAACGATAGTGAGCGAAAGCTTTGTTAGCTTCAGCCATTTTGTGAGTGTCTTCACGTTTTTTAACTGCGCCACCAACGTTGTTTGCTGCGTCTAAGATTTCGTTAGCTAAACGCTCTTCCATAGTTTTTTCACCACGAAGACGCGCATAGTTTACTAACCAACGTAAACCTAAAGTAGTACGACGCTCTGGACGAACTTCTACAGGTACTTGGTAGTTAGATCCACCTACACGGCGAGCTTTAACTTCAAGTACTGGCATAATATTGTTGATTGCTTCTTCAAATACTTCTAATGCATCGCGACCTGAACGTTCTTGAACTAAGTCAAATGCAGAATAAAGAATACGTTGAGCTGTTCCACGTTTACCATCTAACATAATCTTATTGATTAATTTAGTTACTAGCTTAGAGTTGTGAATTGGATCTGGTAACACATCTCTTTTAGGTACTGATCCTTTACGAGGCATAATACAAGTCCTCCCTTCCTATTATAGTATATTTAAGTTCTATCAGTCATGATATATTGTATAGATTTACAATATTTCAATCTTATTTCTTAGGTTTTTTAGTTCCGTATAATGAACGACCTTGCATACGACCTTCAACACCTGAAGTATCTAATGCACCACGTACGATATGATAACGAACACCAGGTAAGTCTTTTACACGACCACCACGCACAAGAACTACACTGTGCTCTTGTAAGTTATGTCCGATTCCAGGGATGTACGCGTTAACTTCGATGTTATTTGATAAACGAACACGAGCATATTTACGTAATGCTGAGTTCGGTTTCTTAGGTGTCATTGTACCCACACGTGTACAAACGCCACGTTTTTGTGGTGAGTTTAATTTAGTAAATTGTTTTTTCTGACTGTTGAAACCTCTGTTTAAAGCTGGTGAGTCAGATTTTTTTGATTTACTTTTTCTAGGTTTACGTACTAATTGGTTAATAGTAGGCATTTACATGTCCTCCTCTCTTCTTTTTTCAATTCCACACATCCAGGTGGTTCATTTTTAGAGTAAATAAAATTTAGTAAGCAAAAACTTACTAAGTTCATTTTAACAAAGCAACAACGGTCGCTTTGACATTTATACCAAAATGTTCTCCAAGTGCTTTTTGACTTGTAAAGAATTTAATAGGTATCTGATTTTGATTGGCAAAGCTTAACACGCGTGCGAGTAAATGGATGTTAACATCATTTGCGATAATCAATTCACTCACTTGTTGTTTTTTTAAAGCTTTTAACGTTTGCTTTAATCCAACAACATAGGCATGTTCAGTTAAGCGTGCGACTTTTTCATTAGACATTTACATATCCTCCAAAGTACTGCTTGCATCAACCTTTACTATATTACCATTGACTCAAAAATACGTCAACAGTTATATCAAAAATCGACAAACAAAATATATGATGAGGCTGGAACATTAAAAGTATAGTATTATTTCCGTTCCAACCTCATCGATTTAAAGATCAATAGAATGCGCAAACAGTTTAGTCAATGAGTACTTCATCGCTTAACTCTTGCTCTATTTCTTCTTCAATCTCTACTTCACTGTAACGTTTCATTCCTGTACCTGCTGGAATTAACTTACCAATAATAACGTTTTCTTTAAGTCCAAGTAAGTCATCACGTTTACCTTTGATTGCAGCGTCTGTAAGTACACGTGTTGTTTCTTGGAAGGATGCTGCTGATAAGAAACTTTCTGTCTCAAGTGAAGCTTTCGTAATACCAAGTAATACTGGTTTAGCTGTTGCAGGGCGTTTACGTTCTTTAAATGCCTCGCGGTTCGCATCTGTAAAGTTGTGAATGTCAACTAATGAACCAGGTAATAATTTAGTGTCACCTGCTTCAATAATGCGTACCTTACGTAACATTTGACGTACCATAACTTCGACGTGTTTATCGTCAATTTCTACACCTTGCATACGATAAACTTTTTGAACTTCTTTTAATAAGTAAGTTTCAGTCGCTGTTAAACCTGCAACTGACAAGTAGTTTTTAGGCTCAATTGAACCTTCTGTTAGTGCTTCACCACGTTCAACCGTTTGACCGATTTCAACTTTTAAGCGTGATGCACCTGGTGCCATATATGAAAGTGTTTCGTTATTACCCTTAACAACGATTTCTTGTTGTCTATCTTTACCAACAGTAATATTGTCGATGACACCTTCAATTTCAGTGATAACCGCTTGTCCTTTTGGATTACGTGCTTCAAAGATTTCTTGGATACGTGGTAAACCTTGAGTGATGTCGCTACCGGCAACCCCACCAGTGTGGAATGTACGCATTGTTAATTGTGTACCTGGTTCACCGATAGATTGAGCAGCGATTGTACCTACTGCTTCACCTACTTCAACTTTTTCACCAGTTGCTAAGTTTTTACCATAACATTTTTCACATACACCGTGGCGTGTATTACATGTGAATGCTGAGCGAATATACATTTCTTCGATACCAGCATCAGTAATTTCTTTCGCAATTTCTGCAGTAATTAATTCATCTGGACGAATAATCACTTTATCTGTTTCAGGATGACGAATTGTTTCTTTAGAGTAACGGCCTTCAATACGTTCGATAAATGGTTCAATCATTTCTGTACCTTCTTTGATATCAGATACAAGTAAACCACGATCTGTACCACAATCTTCTTCACGCACAATAACGTCTTGAGCCACATCTACAAGACGACGAGTCAGATAACCTGAGTCGGCAGTCTTCAATGCAGTGTCGGCAAGACCTTTACGCGCACCATGCGTTGAAATGAAGTATTCCAATACTGTTAAACCTTCACGGAATGAAGAAGTGATTGGAAGTTCGATGATTTTACCTGATGGAGCGGCCATCAGACCACGCATTCCGGCAAGTTGTGTAAAGTTTGACGCGTTACCACGTGCTCCTGAATCACTCATCATAAAGATTGGGTTTGTTTTTTCAAGTGATTCCATTAATTCTTCTTGAATTTGGTCTTTAGCACCAGTCCAAATTTCAATAACTGCATTATAACGTTCTTCTTCTGTTAATAAACCACGATTAAATTGTTTTTGTACTCGTTCTACTTGATGTTCTGCTTCGTCTAAAATGTCTTGTTTATCTGGTAATACCACAATGTCAGATACACCAACTGTAATACCAGCTTTAGATGAATACTTAAATCCTAAGTCTTTCATTAAGTCAAGCATCATAGACGTCTCAGTGATACTAAAGCGATTGAATACTTCAGCAATGATTTTTCCAAGGAAACCTTTGTTGAATGGTGGTACGAGTTCAGTATTTTCGAAGTACTCTTTTAAGCCACCTTCACCAAGCTCAGTTGGATCTACAAAGTACTTATCTGGTGTACTTTGCTCTAAATTTGTTTTTGTAGGTTCATTAATGTACGCAAATGAATCTGGAATGATTTCATTAAAGATGATTTTACCAACAGATGTTGTTAAGATCTTACGGTTTTGATCTTCAGTAAATGTTGGGTTATTAAATGAAGATGCATGCACACCAATACGTGTGTGTAAATGTACATGTCCGTTAGCATATGCTTTTAATACTTCATTTGTATCGTTGAATATCATACCTGTATTCACTGCATCTTTGCGCTCTAATGTTAGGTAATAGTTACCTAATACCATATCTTGAGATGGCGTAACAACTGGTTTACCATCTTTAGGGTTCAAGATATTTTGTGCAGCAAGCATTAACATACGCGCTTCTGCTTGTGCTTCTTTTGATAGAGGTACGTGAACCGCCATTTGGTCCCCATCAAAGTCAGCGTTATAAGCTGTTGTAACAAGTGGATGTAGACGAATAGCACGACCTTCTACAAGTGTAGGTTCAAATGCTTGAATACCTAATCTGTGTAGTGTTGGCGCACGGTTAAGTAATACAGGGTGTTCAACAATAACATCTTCTAAAACATCCCATACTTCATCTTCTGTACGTTCAATTTTACTTTTCGCATTTTTAATATTTGTTGCGATTTCACGTTGTACTAATTCTTTCATCACAAATGGTTTGAATAATTCAAGTGCCATTTCTTTTGGTAAACCACATTGATACATTTTAAGACCTGGGCCAACTGCAATTACAGAACGACCTGAGTAGTCAACACGTTTACCTAATAAGTTTTGACGGAAACGACCTTGTTTACCTTTTAACATATGTGACAATGATTTTAATGGACGATTACCTGGGCCAGTAACTGGACGACCACGACGACCATTATCGATTAATGCATCAACAGCTTCTTGTAACATACGTTTTTCGTTTTGCACGATGATACCAGGCGCACCAAGATCTAATAAACGTTTCAAACGATTATTACGGTTGATGACACGACGATATAAATCGTTTAAATCACTTGTCGCAAAACGTCCGCCGTCTAATTGAACCATTGGACGAATTTCAGGTGGGATGATTGGTAAAACATCTAAAATCATCCATGCAGGATTGTTTCCAGAGTTACGGAATGATTCAACTACTTCTAAACGTTTAATTGCTCTTGTTAAACGTTGACCAGTAGCTGATTCTAATTCTTCACGTAAGAATTTAAGTTCATCATCTAAATTGATTTCACTTAATAAATCCTTAATACCTTCTGCACCCATCTTAGCAGTAAATTGGCCTGGGAATTTATCATAATAATCACGGAATTCTGCTTCAGAAAGTAATGATTTTTTCTCTAATCCTGTTGGACCTGGATCAACCACTACATAAGATGCAAAATAAATAACTTCTTCAAGTGCACGTGGTGACATATCTAATAATAATCCCATACGACTTGGGATACCTTTAAAGTACCAAATATGTGAAACTGGAGCCGCTAACTCAATGTGACCCATTCTTTCACGACGTACTTTTGATTTTGTGACTTCTACACCACAACGGTCACAAACCATGCCTTTATAACGTACACGTTTGTATTTACCACAACTACATTCCCAATCTTTTGTAGGTCCAAAAATTCTTTCACAGAAAAGACCATCTTTTTCTGGTTTCAAAGTTCTATAGTTAATTGTTTCAGGCTTTTTAACCTCACCATATGACCATGAACGGATTTTTTCAGGTGAAGCGAGTCCTATTTTCATATAATGGAATTTATTTACATCAATCAAGGAGCCTACCTCCTTTAGTTTAAATTAGCTGAGCTATTGATTGATTACGATATCAAAAATCATTTAAGAAAAAATACGTTTGATCTTTAACACTTTATAAGGGATGGGGGCAGCGTCCTTTTTATTCAACGTTAATTTGAAATAAAAATACTAATTGCCCCATTTCATCCCATCTTCAAATGCCTTAATTAGAAAATGGCTTATTCATTTGTCTCTTTTTGAGATTCTGGAACGCTTGATTGTTGAACATTTAATTTGCGATCAGGGACATCATCGTCACTTAAATCTCGCATTTCAATTTCGTTGTCGTTTTCATCCATCACTTTGACATCAAGACCTAAACTTTGTAACTCTTTCATTAATACGCGGAATGATTCCGGTACACTTGGTCTTGTGATGTTTTCACCTTTAACGATGGCTTCATAAGTTTTAACACGTCCAACAGTGTCATCAGATTTGTAAGTTAAAATTTCTTGTAATGTGTATGCAGCACCATACGCTTCTAGTGCCCATACCTCCATCTCACCAAATCTTTGACCACCAAATTGTGCTTTACCACCAAGTGGTTGTTGCGTAACTAATGAATATGGTCCAGTTGAACGCGCGTGTAATTTGTCGTCAACCATGTGTGCTAATTTAAGCATGTACATAACACCGACAGAAATACGGTTATCAAATGGTTCACCTGTACGTCCATCATATAATACCGTTTTACCATCACGTGCCATGCCTGCTTCTTCAATTGTTGACCATACGTCATCGTCATTGGCACCATCAAATACTGGTGACGCAACGTGAATACCTAAGTTTTTAGCAGCCATACCTAAATGTAACTCTAATACTTGTCCGATATTCATACGAGATGGTACACCAAGAGGGTTTAACATGATGTCGATAGGACGACCATCTGGTAAATAAGGCATATCTTCTTCAGGTACAATCTTAGAAATAACACCTTTGTTACCGTGACGACCACACATCTTATCCCCAACGTGAATTTTACGTTTTTGAACGATATAAACACGTACTAATTGGTTAACACCTGGAGATAATGAATCATCGCCCTCTTCACGGTTGAATACTTTGACATCTAGTACAATACCGCCAGCGCCATGTGGTACACGTAATGACGTATCACGTACTTCACGTGCTTTTTCACCGAAGATTGCATGAAGTAGACGTTCTTCAGCTGTTAATTCAGTTACACCTTTTGGCGTCACTTTACCAACTAAAATGTCTCCATCTTTAACTTCGGCACCTACATAAACGATACCACGATCATCTAAGTTTTTCAGAGCACTTTCTGAAACGTTAGGAATGTCTCGCGTAATTTCTTCAGGTCCTAATTTTGTATCACGTGCTTCAGATTCATATTCTTCAATGTGAATAGAAGTATAAACGTCATCTTTAACAAGACGCTCACTCATGATTACAGCATCTTCGTAGTTATAACCATCCCATGTCATGAAACCAACTACAACATTACGTCCTAATGCCATTTCTCCTAATTCCATAGATGGTCCATCTGCAAGAATTTCGCCTTTTTCTACGACATCTCCAGCAGCAATGATAGGGCGTTGGTTATAACAAGTTCCTGAGTTTGAACGTTTGAATTTAGCCAATGGATAACGGTCTAATTCACCTTCAACCTCTTGACCATTTTCTTCAATTAATCGTCTCACTAAAACTTCGCTAGATTGAACATGTTCAACACGACCTCTATGCTTACAAATAATAGCAGCACCAGAGTCACGTGCAGCAACGTGTTCCATTCCAGTACCAACAAATGGTGATTCTGGGTTTAATAAAGGTACCGCTTGACGTTGCATGTTCGCACCCATTAATGCACGGTTTGAGTCGTCGTTTTCTAAGAACGGAATACATGCTGTCGCAGCTGATACAACTTGTTTAGGTGAAACATCCATGTAATCCATTTTTTCTTTAGCCATTGTCGTATTGTTACCACGGAAACGACAAACAACTTCATCATCTAAGAAGCGACCTTCTTCATCTAAACGCGCATTCGCTTGTGCGACTACATAGCTATCTTCTTCATCAGCTGTTAAGTAGTCAATTTGGTCTGTAATTTTGTTAGATGCAATATCTACTTTACGATATGGTGTTTCGATAAAACCAAATTCATTCACACGCGCGTAACTTGATAATGAGTTGATTAAACCGATGTTTGGTCCCTCTGGTGTTTCAATTGGACACATACGACCATAGTGAGAATAGTGCACGTCACGTACTTCCATTTGGGCACGTTCTCTTGTTAAACCACCAGGTCCTAATGCAGATAAGCGTCGTTTATGTGTTAACTCTGCAAGTGGGTTGGCTTGGTCCATGAATTGTGATAATTGAGAACTACCAAAGAACTCTTTAATTGATGCGATTACAGGGCGAATATTAATTAATTGTTGTGGTGTGATAGAATCTGTATCTTGAATAGACATTCTCTCACGAACAACACGTTCCATTCTTGATAAACCAATACGGAATTGGTTTTGTAATAATTCCCCTACTGAACGTAAACGACGGTTTCCGAGATGGTCAATGTCATCTGTATAACCAATACCATGTAATAAGTTAAAGAAATAAGACATTGAAGCAACGATATCAGCTGGTGTGATACATTTTACCGCTGCATCTGGGAAAGCATTACCAATTACAGTCGTTGTACGGCCTTCTTCATCGTTTGGTACGTATACTTTGATAGATTGAACTTCAACTGGTTCATCTACAATGCTATTTGGAAGTTCATATACTTCAGCATTCGCATTTGTTTCAAGAACGTCCATAATTTCATCTAATTTACGACGATCTAGTACAGTACCTTCTTCAGCTACAATTTCACCTGTTTCAGTGTTCACGATTGGTTCAGCTAATTTTTGATTGAATAAACGATGCTTTAAGTGTAATTTTTTGTTTGCTTTATAACGACCCACGCTTGCTAAATCATAGCGTTTTGGATCAAAGAAACGTGAGTATAATAAGCTTTTTGCATTTTCTACTGTAGGTGGTTCACCTGGACGTAAACGTTCATAAATTTCTAATAAAGCTTGTTCTGTATTTTCAGTGTTATCTTTTTCTAAAGTATTACGTAAATACTCATTGTCACCGATTAATTCAATGATTTCTTGATCTGTAGAATAACCTAATGCACGTAATAACACAGTTAGTGGTAACTTTCTTGTGCGATCAATACGTACATAAACTACATCTTTGGCATCTGTTTCATACTCTAACCAAGCACCACGGTTAGGAATCACAGTCGCATCATAATTGACACGGCCATTTTTATCTAATTTTTCATTGAAGTATACGGATGGTGAACGAACTAATTGAGATACAATAACACGCTCTGCACCATTGATTACGAAAGTACCTGTTTCAGTCATTAATGGGAAATCACCCATAAAGACTTCTTGATCTTTTACTTCGCCTGTTTCTTTAATAATTAAACGAACTTTAACACGTAAAGGTGCTGCGTACGTTGCATCACGGTTTTTTGATTCTTCTAAGTCATATTTTGGTTCGCCTAATCGATAATCCACGAATTCTAATGATAAATTACCAGTGAAGTCTTCAATCGGCGAGATATCTCTAAACATCTCTAAAAGACCTTCATTTAAAAACCAGTCATATGATTTTGTTTGAATCTCTATAAGGTTTGGTAACTCTAAAACTTCTGAGATTCTTGCGTAGTTTCTACGTTTACGATGTCTTCCATATTGGACAAATTGACCTGCCAAACAGATTCACCCCTCAAAAATTGTGTCGTACTCACCATTAAAGGTCATGCAACAAGACAAAAAGAAAACGGTAGCTCATTAAAACGATGACACCATTTTCTATTCTGATAACCTATTTTAAATGTTACAATGAAACTTTAACCGTAAAAGTACACACTTATTGAACATAATTTTTTCATCTTAATACTTTATCACAGTCCAACTATAAAATCAAGATTTTACACTTTTTAATATATGATAACCCTTTTGATTTACAATGGACGCTACATTTCCAAAAACTTCACTCATCTTCTTTTTGGCTGAGGGCATACCTTGTTTTTTCTGAATAACCACATAAAGTACACCATTATCTTTTAACTTTTCATACGCATCTTCAAAAATCTGATGTACAATTTTTTTACCAGCTCTAATAGGCGGATTCGTTAAAATATAATCAGCAACATTGTCTTCGATATGAGTTAACCCATCACTTTCTTTAACGGTAACGTTTGAAATGTGATTGTTTTTAGCATTCTTTTTCGTTAATTCTAAAGCACGATGATTCACATCTACCATCGTTACTTCATCATGGGGTGCAACTTTAGCGAGCATTAAACCAATCGGCCCATATCCACACCCTACGTCTACAATTGTTTTTTTGGCACCTGGTGGATGTTCTTTTAAAAATGTGTTGATTAATAAATCTGAACCAAAATCTACCTTATCTTTAGAAAAAACACCTGCATCGGTTGTTAAACTGAGCTGGTGGTGTTTGTAATAGTACTTCGTTTCTTTTTCATTTGTTTCGACATCCGGATGCGAATCATAATAATGACTCATATGTCACACCTCATTTAAATAATATTCGTTTTTAAAGTGATAAGTAATAATCAGTTAATCGATCCATGTGCTCATGTGAAAAATCATAACGTTATACATCAAAAACGATACTTTGAATTTTAGACAAATAAAAGTTGTATAATAAAGACAAAAACCCGCTATTCCGTAAAATAGCGGGTTTTCACTTATCAATACCTTATTTTAATTCTACAGAAGCTCCAACTTCTTCTAATTGTTCTTTAAGTTTTTCAGCTTCTTCTTTAGGCATAGCTTCTTTGATTACGCTTGGCGCACCGTCAACTAATTCTTTAGCATCTTTTAAGCCTAAGCCAGTTGCTTCTTTAACTGCTTTAACAACTTTGATTTTTGATGATCCAGCTGAAGTTAATTCAACATCAAATTCAGATTTTTCTTCTGCTGCGTCTCCACCTGCTGCACCTGCTGCTGCAACTGGAGCTGCTGCTGTTACACCAAATTCTTCTTCGATTGCTTTAACTAAGTCGTTTAATTCTAAAACTGACATTTCTTTAATTGCTTCAATAATTTGTTCTTGATTAGCCATTTTTTATTCCTCCAATTTTTAAAGTATATAATTACTCAGCGTTTTCTTCGTTTTCTTTATCTTCTCCAACAGCTTTAACTGCATAAGCAAAGTTGCGCATTGGAGCTTGTAATACTGAAAGAAGCATAGATACAAGACCGTCGTGTGAAGGTAAAGATCCAACTGTTTTAACTTCTTCAGCAGTGATTAAGTTGCCTTCCATTACACCTGTTTTCACTTCTAGAGCTTCGTGCTCTTTAGCGAAACCAGCGATAACTTTTGCTGGTGCGACAACATCTTCAGTTGTGAATGCTACAGCTGTAGGACCAGTTAAGTGTTCATCTAATCCTTCGATACCAGCTTTTTCAGCAGCACGACGTAACATAGTGTTTTTGTAAACTTTATATTCAACGCCTGCTTCACGTAATTGTTTACGTAATTCTGTAACTTCAGCAACTGTTAAACCACGATAATCAACTAATACTGTTGAAATAGAGTTTTTAAGTTGATCAGCAATGACATCTACATGTTGCTTTTTCGCTTCAATAATCTTAGACATTTAGACACCTCCATAAATCGTTTTGGGTGCTTTATCTATTTAAGTTACCACTTAAATAAAAAAGCACTTTTTACCCTCGGCAAAAAGTGCTTGAAAGTTTTCACGTTCAAGTCAATTTAGCCTCGGTAGGATAAGCGTTTAAGTTCATTTTGAACTCCTACTGTCTTAGGTAAAATATTCAACAAAATTTAATATATCGGTTTTCGTGTAATAAGTCAACCGTTTTTATTATTTTTATAGTTTAAAGTTAGTTGTATCAACTTTTACGCCAGGACCCATTGTTGTTGTTACAGCAACAGATTTGAAGTAAGTACCTTTTGCTGAAGATGGTTTAGCTTTAGTTAATACATCTTGTAAAGCTCTGAAGTTTTCTACTAATTTATCAGTATCAAATGATACTTTACCAATTGAAGCATGTACAATACCTGCTTTTTCAGCACGATATTCTACTTTACCTGCTTTGATTTCTTCAACTGCTTTTTTAACGTCCATAGTTACAGTGCCTGTTTTAGGGTTTGGCATTAAGCCTTTAGGTCCTAATACGCGACCTAATTTACCTACTTCGCCCATCATGTCAGGTGTTGCAACAACTACATCAAAGTCAAACCAACCTTGTTGGATTTTGTTTACGTAGTCTGCATCGCCAACATAGTCAGCACCTGCTTCTTCCGCTTCTGTAATTTTATCACCTTTAGCGAATACTAATACACGTTGTGATTTACCAGTACCATGTGGTAATACAACTGCTCCGCGAATTTGCTGATCGTTTTTACGTGTATCGATTCCTAAACGAAATGCAACTTCAACTGAAGCATCGAAGTTAGCAATAGACGTTTCTTTAGCTAATTTAATCGCTTCTTCTACTGAATAGAATGTTTGGCGATCAATTTTGCTAGCAGCTTCTTGATACTTTTTACCTTTTTTAGCCATTATTTTTCCTCCTTTAGTGGTTTTATCGGATTGTCCTCCCACATTTAGAGCGTGCATTCTTCATGCGTTACACATAAATCCGTTTGCTCGCTCAGTAAAGCGATGAGATTTATCTCATCTCATTATAAAATGATGAGAGACTGGAACAACCACTTGTCAATTGTTCACGTCAAAAATGAGCAACAGCAAGCGATTCGACATTGTGTGTCCCAACCTCTTCAAACTGTTTTCGTTTCATTATATTTAATAACGATTGTGTTATGTTACTTAAATAATGTGTGTATTACTCAACTGTGATACCCATGCTGCGTGCTGTACCTTCAACGATACGCATAGCTGCTTCTTCATCAGCTGCATTTAAGTCAGGCATTTTTGTTTGAGCAATCTCACGTACTTGATCTTTTGTTACGCTAGCAACTTTGTTTTTGTTTGGTTCGCCTGAACCTTTTTCAATACCAGCTGCTTTTTTCAATAACACTGCTGCAGGTGGTGTTTTAGTAATAAATGTAAATGAACGATCTTCATATACATAAATTTCTACTGGAATAATTAAACCTGCTTGTTCTTGCGTACGTGCGTTAAATTCCTTTGTAAAAGCCATAATGTTCACACCGGCTTGACCTAATGCAGGACCAACTGGTGGTGCTGGGTTTGCTTTACCTGCTGGAATTTGTAATTTAACAACTTTTTCTACTTTTTTAGCCACGATGTGCACCTCCTTGATATCGTGATGTGGTCACAGGGTTCAATTTTACCCTCCCACTCATTAAACATTTCGTGACGAAATGTAGCGCTATAAACGCGCGACCTCGTTATTATAACACTGTTGTTGTCATATTACAACACTTAATTTTATTTCTATTTACTAGAGTTTTTCGATTTGGTCGAATTCCACTTCTACAGGCGTTTCACGACCAAACATGTCGACTAATACAGTTAATTTAAATTTGTCTGCTTCGATTTCTTTAACTTCTCCGACTTGGTTCGCAAATGGGCCTGATGTAATGCGTACTTGTTCACCTAAGTCAACTTCGACATCAATTGTTTTTTCATTCATGCCCATTTGTTTTAAAATGAATCTCACCTCATCAGGTAACAATGGGTTTGGTTTTGAACCCGCACCCGCAGAGCCTACAAATCCAGTTACACCTGGTGTATTACGTACGACATACCAAGATTCATCTGTCATGACTAATTCAACTAATACATAACCTGGAAATGTCTTTTTAGTTAATTTTTTAGCTTTTCCATCTTTAACTTGTGTCTCTTCTTCTTCTGGAATGACTACTCTAAAAATTTGCTCAGTCATGTTCATAGATTCAACACGTTTTTCTAAATTCTTTTTCACTTTATTTTCATATCCAGAATAGGTATGAACTGCATACCAACGTTTAGCACCTAACGCTTCAGACATGTCGACAACTCCTTAAACTATTTTATGATTTCGATTAATTGACCAATTGCAAGATCTAATCCATAGAAAAAGACTAGAAAGAATAAAACTGTAAATACTACAATTGTGGTATATTTAACAAGCTCCGGACCGGTAGGCCAGCTTGTTTTTTCCATTTCTGATTTAACACCTTGGAAGAAATTTTCTTTTTTTGCCACAGCAGTGTTCCCTCCATTTACTTAGATTCTTTATGCACTGTATGTGTGTTACAAGTCGTACAAAATTTTTTTAATTGTAATCGTTCGTTACTTTGTGATGACTTTGGAATGTGATAATTACGGTTTCCACATTTCTCACAGATTAAAGGCACTTTTTTCAATATAACTCACCTTATTCCTATAATACCAATTTACTATACATAAGTTAACATTCAGTTGTCAAACACCTTCTCCAACTGTAGGATTGTTTTTAACTTTTTACGCAAACGAAAAATCGCGTTGTAAACTTTTTTTGGATTCACACTTAAATGTTGGGCGATTTCATTTGGTGCCCACTCTTCTATTAAATAGTTTAACACTTGTATTTCAAATGCGCTTAATACATCGATGTGTTTCTCAATACATTCCAATATGGTGTCTGCCTCGATTTGGCTAAGCAAACTTTCGCTTTTCCTTTGAATCATACCTTCATAGTTTGCTGCACATTCATTAATATAATTGGTTAATTGGGCCGCTCGCTTTAATTTTTTTCGGCGGTAATCCATTTTTCTTAGATAAATCGCCTTGTTAATATAGTGATCTAATGGAATATCATGGTGAAATTCATGATAACAGAGCCTTTGATAAATAACCCATATTGCTTCTTGTAACACATCTTCGTAGTCTTCTTGCAGTACACTAAAATCCTTTAACCCTTTTCGTGCTAATGCTTCAATATGTCGAATTGTTTGTTCACCTGTATCACGACGTCTCGGTTTAAAATCGTCCGAATTTGAACAGGACTGTTGCGTCATCCACTTTCCTCACCTTCAACAAATTTTTCTTATCATATCTGTTGAAGCGTTGAAAAATCAAGAGCAAGGAAATGTCATTCTTGATAACGTCCTCTCCTTATTTTTTCGAATTCCGTAAGCACATCTTCTGGCAGTTGAATACGGGTTCTCGGTTTAGTCGATTCAATGGTTGATATTGATTTTGATACTGTGTTTTTATTCTCATTTAAATGTCGCCACATTTCTCGAGAAGAAAGTCTGTAAGCACCTGTACCAAAAATAGCATGTTGCTCACTCATGTCACTCGTTACCACTGTAATATGCGTCGTATGTTTGTTGTAAATGTTATAAACATATCGTTCGATATAACTATCAGCCGTTTCGTTCTCTTTAGTGAACACGACATGCACGCCGTGATAAACGGTTTCTGATTGGGGTGATTCTTGTTCATAGGCATCAAACACGCAAATAATTTTACCTTTTACCAATGCGTTGTAATTCGCTATTTCAATAAGCAGCTGTTCTCTCGCTTCTTCTAAATTATCTTTAGCTACACGACTTAGCTCATCCGACTGACCAATCATATTATATCCATCAATAATGACATAATAATCTTTCATAATTTAGTCGTCACCACCAATAGGTTGTCTTTTACGTAACACTTCATACATCATTAAACTCGCTGCAACGGACGCATTTAAACTATTTACATGACCGACCATTGGAATTTTAATATAAAAATCACACTTCTCTTTAACACGTCGACTCATACCTTGCCCTTCACTGCCAATCACAATTGCAAGTGGCATATCTACTTGCATGTGTCTATAATCCGTTGCATTGTTCGCTTCTGTACCTGCCACCCAGTACCCTTTATCTTTTAAGGTATCAATCGTTTGAGATAAGTTCGTTACTCGAATGACCGGAACATGTTGAATAGCTCCCGTAGAAGCTTTAGCTACGACTTGTGTTAAAGCTACAGAACGACGTTTAGGAATAATAATGCCACTCACACCTGTTGCATCTGCAGTTCTTAAAATTGACCCTAAATTATGCGGATCTTCTAAACCATCTAGGATTAAAACCGTTGATAATTCATTTTTTTGGTCTTCTTCGTCTAAAAATGTTTGTAATGGCTTATATTCATAAGGCGCAATATACGCTGCAATCCCTTGATGTGGTGATTGGGAAATAGCATCCAATTTTGATTTTGGCACCGTTTGGACGACAAGTTTTAAAGATTTAGCTTTTTTTAAAATATCTTCAATTTGTTGCTTTTTTATCCCTTCTTGAATGAGTAGCTTGTTGATGACATGTTTGCTAGCCATCGCCTCTTTTACCGCATGACGTCCAACAATTACTTCTGATTCCATTGCTCTCAACTACTTTCTTCTACATATTTTATAATTAAGTCTAATAAGGTATTTAATCGCGTTTGGTTTCCTTCTAAATATAAATACCCTATGATGGCCTCAAGCCCAGAACTTTTTCGATATGTTTGGACATCTGTATTTTTAGCTTTCGTATAACTTTTAGCATTGCGACCTCGTTTTACAATAGTTAACTCTTCTTCTGTAAACCATTGTTGATCAAGTAACTGTTCTAAAGTACGCGCTTGGCTTTTAGCAGACACAAATCGTTTGGCTTGTTGATGTAGACGATTCGGTTTACTTCTTAGTTTCAAAATGATGTGTTGTCTGACATACTGATCGAGTACTGCGTCACCCATATAAGCTAAAGTGAGAGGGTTTAATAGTTTAACATTCAATGCATTAGCCACGTTTAAATCTCACGCCTTGAGGTGTGTCTTCTAATATAATATTTTGCTCTTTTAATTGATCTCTTATCTCATCAGCCCGTTCAAAGTTCTTTTCTTTGCGCGCTTGATTTCTTTCTTCAATTAACGCTTCTACCTCTTCATCTAATAATTCCTCAGACGCCTTACCTTCAAGTGGGACACCTAATACGTCACTAAAGATCGCAAACACTTCTTTAAATCGCTCAATAACCGTTGTTGACGTATGTGTTTCTAATAAGTATTTATTGGCTAATTTAGCTAAATCATACCATGCTGTAATCGCATTCGCCGTATTAAAATCATCATCCATTACCGTTTCAAATTGGTCTAAAATCTGGTTGATGTCCTTGATGTAAACTTCATCATTATCTAAGTCCATTGCTACTTTTTCTCTCGCAACTAGCGCTTGATAACTATTTCGAATGCGTTCTAAACCTCTCTTGGCCGCTTCTACAAGTTCAAGATTGTAATTGATTGGACTACGATAATGGACACTAATCATGAAAAAGCGTAAAACATCTGGATCAATTTCTTTAATAATGTCGTGTACTAAAATAAAGTTTCCTAATGACTTACTCATTTTTTCATTATCGATATTAATGAAACCGTTATGCATCCAGTAATTCGCAAATGGCGCATGATTGTGCGCTTCTGATTGCGCAATCTCATTTTCGTGGTGTGGAAATTGTAAATCACTACCGCCTGCATGAATATCAATTGTCGCCCCTAACTTCTCAAAAGCCATAACTGAACATTCGATGTGCCAACCTGGGCGTCCTTTACCAAATGGACTATCCCAACTGATTTCTCCAGGCTTAGCTTTTTTCCATAACGTAAAATCAAGTGCGTCTTCTTTTTGTTCACCTTGTTCAATACGTGCACCTACTTTTAAGTCATCTATAGACTGATGACTTAACTTACCATAGCCTTCAAATTGACGTGTTTTAAAATAAACATCGCCGCCGCTTTCATAAGCATAACCTTCATCTACTAATTGTTTAATAAAATCAATAATATCATCCATATGATCCATCACACGTGGATTTGATGTCGCTTTTTTAACATTTAATGCCCCTGTATCTTCATAAAAGGCTTTAATATAACGTTCAGCAATGGACGGTACGCTTTCATTTAATTCTTTAGAGCGTTTAATTAATTTATCATCGACATCTGTGAAATTTGAAACATAGTTGACTTCATATCCTTTATATTCAAGATAACGACGTACGACATCATAATTAATAGCCGGGCGTGCATTACCAATATGGATATAGTTATATACTGTTGGTCCACAGACATACATTTTAACTTTACCTTCTTCAATCGGTCGAAAAGGTTCTTTTTGTCGTGTCAGCGTATTATATAATGTAATCATCTTTGATCTCTCCATTTTTAGTTTGTTCAAGTTGTTTTTCAAGTTGCTTAATTTGCTCATAAATTGGGTCTGGTAAATTAAGATGATCGAATGTTTTACCAATTCTCTTACCATCTTGTTTAACAATGCGTCCTGGAATACCTACGACAGTCGTATAGCTTGGCACATTTCTTAACACTACAGAGTTTGCACCAATATTAACGTTAGAGTCCACTTTAATGTTACCTAACACCTTTGATCCTGCAGCAATTAATACATTATCTCCAATATCAGGGTGACGTTTTCCTTTTTCTTTTCCTGTACCTCCAAGCGTCACACCTTGGTAAATTGTAACGTTATCTCCAATCGTACATGTTTCACCAATTACAACGCCCATCCCATGGTCAATAAAAAGACGTCTGCCTATTTTAGCACCTGGATGAATTTCAATCCCTGTAAAAAAGCGTGATACCTGTGAGATGATTCGAGCTAATGTATATCTTTTTTTATTGTATAAACGATGTGCGATAAGATGACTCCATACAGCATGTAAACCAGCATAAGTTGTAATGACCTCAAACGTTGAACGAGCTGCTGGGTCCTGTTCAAAAACCATGTTGACATCATCCATTATTCGTCTTAACACTTGTATTTCCCCCTTTTAAAAAAAGCACCTCCAACATTACTGTCAGAGGTGCTTATAGCACGGTTCCACTCTCAATTAGTTCATATCCGTTTAACGTGATATTTAAACGGTACGACTCACTCTTTTAATCATTCAGTTATGACTATAAAGGTGCATTCAACAAACGTTGTGATGTACTCACAGCAACCGTACACTCTCTGAAACACGCGGTTTGTTTACTAATCCTTTATTCAAATTACAATTTCATAGTAGTTGATTTCAATAAAGATATCAAGCTAAATTATTCAAACATAACTTATAGCTGTTTTTGAAGGCGGTTAAGTACTTTTTCTTTACCTAAAACTTCCATTGTATCTGGTAATTCAGGGCCATGCATTTGACCTGTCACTGCTACTCGAATTGGCATAAATAATTGTTTACCTTTAATGCCAGTTTCTTTTTGAACAGATTTGATTGTTTTTTTAATGTCCGCTGCTTCAAACGGTTCTAAAGCTTCTAATTTACCGTATAAGCTGTGCATTAATTCAGGAACTTGTTCGCCTGCTAATACTTCTTTTGAGGCTTCATCAAGTTCTTTTTCATCACGGAAGAATAGTTCAGATAATGGCACAATTTCGCCAGCATAACTCATTTGATCTTGATAAAGAGATACGAGTTTACGACCCCAATCTAAATCTTCTTCAGATGGTGATTCAGGTAATAGTCCTGCTTTAATCATGTGTGGCAGTGTCATTTCGAAAACTGTTTCTGAATCTTTTTCTTTCATATATTGGTTGTTAATCCATTCTAATTTTTGTTTATCAAAGAAAGCTGGAGATTTTGATAAACGTTTTTCAGTGAAGATATCAATAAATTCTTCTTTACTGAAGATTTCTTCTTCACCTTCTGGAGACCAACCAAGTAAAGCGATAAAGTTAAATAGCGCTTCTGGTAAGTAACCTAAATCGCGATACTGTTCGATGAATTGTAGAATTTGACCATCACGTTTACTTAATTTCTTACGTTGTTCGTTAACAATTAAAGTCATGTGAGCAAAACGAGGTGGTTCCCATCCAAATGTTTCATAAATCATTAATTGTTTTGGCGTATTTGAAATATGGTCATCACCACGAATAACATCAGTAATCTCCATGTAGTGATCATCTATTGCGACAGCAAAGTTATAAGTTGGAATACCATCTTTTTTCACAATAACCCAGTCACCAAAGTTATCTGAATCAAAAGATACGTCACCTTTAACCATATCGTTAAATTGATATGTTTTATTTTGTGGTACACGGAAACGAATAGATGGTTTACGTCCTTCTTTTTCAAATTGTTCACGTTCTTCTTCCGTTAAATGGGCATGTTTGCCACCGTATCTTGGCATTTCGCCTCTTGCAAGTTGTTCTTGACGTTCTTCTTCTAATTCTTCTTCAGTCATATAACATTTATATGCTTTGTCTTCTGCAAGTAATTGTTCGATTAATGGTTGATAAATGTGACCTCGTTCAGATTGGCGATATGGACCATATCCTTTGTCATTATCTACTGATTCATCCCAGTCTAAACCTAACCATTTTAAGTTTTCAAACTGAGATAATTCACCATCTTCTAAATTTCGTTTTGTATCTGTATCTTCAATACGAATGATAAAGTCTCCATCATAATGTTTTGCAAATAAATAATTAAATAATGCTGTACGCGCATTACCAATATGCAAATAACCTGTTGGACTTGGTGCATATCTCACTCTAACTCGATTACTCATTTCGTTCACTCCTGTTATAGTTTCAATTAATTCATTATAGCATGTCAACACACCTTATGCACAAGGTGAAAAGGTGTAGAATTTTTGATTCACATTGCAATAAAAAGTACGAATACTTACTCGTTAACTTTATTGTTGACCAACTAGGGAAACAATCGCTTGAGCAGCAATCCCTTCTTCTCGACCGACAAAACCAACTTTTTCACTAGTCGTAGCTTTCACATTAACTTGTTGAATATCAACATCAAATAATTCTGCAATTATTGTTCTCATTTGATCGATATGGGGTCTAAATTTAGGTTTTTCAGCAATAATCGTCGCATCAACGTTATTAATGATATACCCTTCTGCTTGTACCGCTTTGTAAGCTTCTTTTAATAGGTGCTTTGAGTCTGCATCTTTAAACTGTGCATCAGTGTCTGGGAAGAGCTTTCCAATATCTCCCAACGCACACGCACCGAGCATTGCATCAGTAATAGCATGTAACAATACATCAGCATCACTATGCCCCTTTAAACCATGTGTATGAGGTATTTCAAGTCCCCCAATTATTAAAGGACGACTTTCATCTAATACGTGCACATCATAACCTAATCCAACTCTAAACATCTTACGCTTCTCCCCTTTTCTTTAATATTGCTTCAGCATAAGTTAAATCTTCTTCTGTTGTTACTTTAATATTATCGTATTCCCCTTCTACCATATAAATAGCATGACCTGCATTTTCCAGTAAAGAGGCATCATCCGTACCTATGAATCCTTCTTCAGAAGCTTGATCATAAGCTGTTTTTAAATTCTTAAATGTGGCACCTTGTGGTGTTTGCACTTGCCATAAATGATCACGATTTAATGTTTGTGTGACATATTGGTCTGTCACAACCTTAATTGTATCTTTGGCTTTAACCCCAATGACGGCGGCACCAACATCTTTAATCGCATCCAATAAACGATGGATTGTCGCCTGTGAAATAAAAGGACGTGCCCCATCATGTACGATGACAGTGTCCTCATCATTGAGCGAGACTGCTCGTAAAACGCGATGGATACTTTCTTGACGTTCTGCGCCACCATCTACCATTGCTTTTACTTTTTGATACGGCTTTAACATGTCTTCAAAATCTTTGCGATCTCTTGGGTGGATCGCAAGGTAAATCCCTTCACACGCTTCATCCGCTTCAAACACATCTAATGTATGCTCTAAAAGTGTTTGATGATTTAACGTGATACGTAATTTATTATAATCACGACCCATTCGAGTGCCTTTACCTGCTGCTGGGATAATAACATGATATGTTTCCATCTACTGCTCCACCTTTTTAGCAAAAATAATACGACCTGCTGTATTTTGAAGTACACTGACAACTTCTAAAGACAACAATTTGTTGATGTCATTTCGAGCATGATCAACGACTACCATTGTGCCATCGTCGAAATAGCCAACACCTTGGCCCGGTTCTTTACCGACCTTAGTAATTAATAATTCAAATTGCTCTCCTTGACGCATGGTCGAACGTACTGTATTCGATAATTCATTCACATTTAATACCTTAACGCCATGAATATCACATACTTTGTTTAAATTATAATCCGTTGTAATAACATGAGCATGATAATGCTGAGCTAGTTTCACTAATAATTCATCAATCTCACCATACCCTTTTTGCGGGTGGATAATGCGAGAGGGATGCGGCGTTTTATGAATTTCGTTTAAAATCTCTAACCCTCGACGTCCCTTATCTCGTTTAATACTATCGGTCGAATCAGCTACCACTTGTAACTCATTAATGACGCCTTGAGGAATTAATAATTCACCATCAATAAACCCAATTTTAAGGATATTTAGTATGCGCCCATCAATAATAGCACTCGTATCAAGCAGTTTCGGTACTGCATTTCTAGCACTTTTAGAAACAGAACGCGCCATGTTTTCAGGTAAGAACATGAGTAATTCATCTCTTTTTTTCAAACCAAATTGAAAACCTAAATAGCCAAGGAGTAGCGTAAGTATGATGGGAATAATCTTACTTAATAAACCACTGCTAAGTAATCCGATAATAAATGAAATCATCACAGAAATCAGCAAACCCATCAGTAAGCCAATCGTCGCAAACATAATTTCTAGTGCGCTATAACTAAAAACAATTTGTTCTAAATCTTTAATACTTAACACTAATTTGGGAATGGTCCAGCCTAACACTAAGAAAAGCACCGCAATGCCTATTCCTGCAGCGATATAACCATTCTCTAAAATAGAAGGATGCGTCACATTAAAATCCTTTAAAATTTCAGGCAAAATTAATACACCGAGCACACTGCCCACCGATATAAAAGAAATTACGACAAGTAGTTTAATCACTCTCATAGTATCACGCCTTTACATAGACTTAAATGCGTGTTTCAGTGCTTCGTTCACAGACGTTACACCAATAATTTCTAGGCCTTCCGGATAAGTCCAGCCTCCGATATTCGTTTTAGGTATGATCACACGCTTAAATCCTAACTTAGCCGCTTCTTGCACACGTTGTTCAATACGAGACACACGACGCACTTCACCTGTTAAACCAACTTCACCAATATAACAATCTAAACCTGCCACCGCTTTATCTTTAAAGCTCGACGCAGTGGCAATAATGACACTTAAATCAACGGCAGGTTCTGTTAATTTAACACCACCTGCAACTTTAATATAAGCATCTTGTTGTTGTAATAAATAGCCTTCTTTTTTCTCAAGGACAGCCATTAACAAACTTAAACGATTGTGATCGATGCCTGTCGCCATACGTCTCGGATTGTTAAATGTAGTTGGCGTAACTAATGCTTGGACCTCTATTAATAAAGGACGTGTACCTTCCATCGTTGCCACAATTGTCGATCCTGGCACATTAGTAGAACGTTCTTCTAAAAACATTTCAGATGGATTTAACGCACTCTTTAATCCTGTTTGCTTCATTTCAAAGATACCCATTTCATTAGTTGAGCCAAAACGGTTTTTGACGGCGCGTAATATACGATACGCGTGATGTTCGTCCCCTTCAAAATAAAGCACAGTGTCCACCATATGTTCTAGTAATCTTGGACCTGCAATTTGGCCTTCTTTCGTCACATGACCAACGATAAACGTAGCAATATTCATCTGTTTAGCAATATGCATCAAACTTTGCGTACTTTCTCGTACTTGTGAAACAGATCCTGGTGCTGAACTAATCTCTGGATGATAAATCGTTTGAATGGAATCTACAACAATTAAATCTGGATCTATCTTTTTCACTGCTTCATGAATAATTTCTAAGTCTGTTTCAGCAAACACGTTTAATTGGCTCGCATCTTCTTCCAATCGATCCGCACGTAATTTTGTTTGATTTAAAGACTCTTCCCCTGTGATATAGAGTACTTTTTGTTGTTGTGATAAAGCTGCACACATTTGTAATAGCAATGTAGACTTCCCTATACCAGGGTCCCCACCGATAAGTATTAGTGAGCCTTCAACAATACCGCCACCTAACACACGATTAAATTCCTTACTATTTGTCAAAATACGAGGTGATTGTTCTTGTTTAACCTCACTCAATTTTTGTACTTTAGACAAGTCTTGTTTATCTGCACGCACACCATGTTTCGGTTGCGCTTGTTTTTGCATAATTGATTCTTCTAATGTATTCCACGCACCGCAATTAGGACATTTACCCATCCATTTAGGCGACTGATAACCACACGCAGTACATTCAAAAATCACTTTTTTCTTAGCCATGCAAACACCTCCGACGCTTCATATAACATATCTATTTTATACTTGTCGTAGCAACATGACAAATATTCACCCTAAATAAAAAACTAGAGCCCAGTTCATGGACTCTAGTATACGTTATTCGTTTAACCGATTTTATTCAGATTCAGAAACTGGTTCTTCGTTTGTACGTTCGGAGATATTATATTGATAAGATTCACCATCATAATCAATAGTTACGTTTTTACCTTCTAATTCTTTACCTTCTAAGATTAATTCACTTAAGTTATCCTCTACTGTTTTTTGAATTGCTCGAATTAATGGACGTGCACCATATTCTGGGTCATAGCCTTCATCAGCAATTTTATCTTTTGCAGCTTCAGTCACTTCTACGTGAATATCTTGTTCTGATAAACGATCAGTTAAATTGCTAACCATTTTCGTAACAATTTCTTTCAATTCTTCTTTTGTTAATTTGTGGAAGACAATAATGTCATCGACACGGTTTAAGAATTCTGGACGGAATGCATTTTTAAGTTCTTTCATCATTGTGTTGCGAATTGTTTCATAGTCGTTAGCTTGAGAAGAACCACCAAATCCTGCAAAACGTTGATCTTGTAATTCTTGAGCACCGACGTTAGATGTCATCACAATTACTGTATTGCGGAAATCCACTCGACGGCCTTTCGTATCTGTAAGGTGACCATCATCTAACACTTGTAATAAAATGTTGAAAACATCTGGGTGTGCTTTTTCAATTTCGTCAAATAGAATGACAGAATATGGTTTGCGACGTACTTTTTCCGTTAATTGACCACCATCGTCATGACCTACATAGCCTGGAGGCGCTCCAACTAAACGGCTCACAGCATGTTTTTCCATAAATTCACTCATGTCCACTCGAATCATCGCATCTTCTTCACCAAACATTGATTCTGCAAGTGCACGTGCCAATTCTGTTTTACCAACACCTGTTGGTCCTAGGAAAATAAAGCTACCGATTGGACGTTTAGGATCTTTAAGTCCTGCACGAGCTCGGCGTACCGCTTTAGAAATTGAAGTCACCGCATCTTTTTGACCAATAACACGTTTATGCAATGTAGATTCTAAGTTTAAAAGACGGTCAGATTCTGTTTCATTTAAACGTGTTAACGGAATACCTGTCCATCCAGCAATAACTTCTGCGATATCTTCTGCAGCTAATGATGTGTGTTGACCACCTTGATTATTTTTCCATTCATTTTTCGCTTCTTCATATTGTTTTTCTAATTTTGATTGTTGATCTCTTAAATTTGCTGCATTTTCGAATTCTTGTGCATGTACTGCTGCATCTTTTTCATTTTTCACTTGTTCAATTTTTTGTTCAATGTCTTTTAAGTTTGAAGGTGTTGTATGACTTTTAAGACGAACTTTAGAGCTTGCTTCGTCAATTAAATCAATTGCTTTATCTGGTAAAAAGCGGTCTTGAACATAACGATTACTTAACTTAGCAGCTGCTTCCACCGCTTCGTCTGAAATATTGATGCGGTGATGCGCTTCATAACGATCACGTAAACCTTTTAAAATTTCAATTGTATCTTCTACTGTTGGTTCATCAACTTGAACAGGTTGGAAACGTCTTTCTAATGCTGCATCTTTTTCGATATTTTTACGATATTCATCTAATGTTGTTGCACCGATACATTGTAATTCACCGCGTGCTAAGGCAGGTTTTAAAATATTAGACGCATCAATCGCACCTTCTGCACCGCCTGCACCAATCAATGTGTGTAACTCATCGATAAATAAAATAACGTTACCAGCTTGGTGAATTTCTTCCATTACTTTTTTCAAACGCTCTTCAAATTCCCCACGATATTTCGTACCAGCAACAACGGTACCCATATCTAATGACATCACACGTTTTTCTTTTAATGTTTCAGGTACTTCATTATTCACAATTGCTTGTGCTAATCCTTCTGCAATTGCTGTTTTACCTACCCCTGGTTCACCAATTAATACAGGGTTATTTTTAGTACGACGACTCAATACTTCGATGACACGTGTAATTTCTTTATTACGACCTACTACTGGATCAAGCGTGCCATCTTTTGCAATCACTGTTAAATCTCTCGCTAGACTATCTAAAGTTGGTGTATTATTTGATTTATTAGCTTGGCCTGATTTTTGAGTTAACTCTGGGCTACCTAATGCTTTAACCACTTGAGCTCTTGCTTTTGTAATATTTAAATCGAGGTTTGCAAATACACGTGCTGCTACCCCTTCATTTTCTCTAATTAAACCAAGTAAGATGTGTTCAGTACCAACAAAATTGTGTTGTAACTTACGTGCTTCATCCATTGATAATTCAATAACTTTTTTGGCACGCGGTGTATAATGCAATGCACCAATATGCTCTTGGCCATATCCTATTAACTTTTCAACTTCTGTCACTACTTTGTCTTCTGTAATATCAAAACTTTCTAGTACTTTGGCAGCAATGCCTTCAGGTTCTTTCATTAAACCTAATAATAGATGTTCAGTACCAATATTTGAATGGTTTAAGCGAATTGCTTCTTCTTGTGCATGTGCTAAAACACGTTGTGCACGTTCTGTAAGTCTACCAAATAACATATGTCGACCTCCGTTATATATATTTCCTTAATATATTTGCTCTTTTTTCTTCAATCGTTTGCTCGTCTACATCATCGATTAAAAATGGCGACTGAATAGCCATCATTAATTCATTAAATTTAAAATGTGTGATATCTAAAATGCCTAAATCAATACCTAACTTAATATCACTCAATCGATATGAAGCTTCTTCAATTGAGATGAGACGACTATATTTTAAAATACCGAGGGAACGGTATATACGATCTAATGTTTTCATTTTTTTATGACTTAATAGTCGTTGGCGTAATTCTAATTCTTCATTAATAATTTGGTGTACCAGTTCTGTTAACGCATCGATAATTTCTTGTTCGCTTTTACCTAATGTTAATTGATTCGATACTTGATATACATGACCATATACCTGAGAACCTTCACCATATATACCACGAATCGTAAAACCAAAACGATTAATAGTCTGTGCGATACGATTCATACGTTTCATGATGGATAGACCTGGAAGATGTAACATGACACTTGCACGCATGCCTGTACCGACATTTGTAGGGCACGTTGTTAAATAGCCTAACTCTTCATCATAACTAATCTCTACATGTTCATCTAATTGATCATCGATTTGAGAGGCGCGTTCAAACAATGTGTTCAGAGATAAATCAGTGCCCATTGCTTGAATGCGTACATGGTCCTCTTCATTAACCATAACACTCATCGATTCATCATTATTCACTAACACTGCAGCAGCTGGTTGTTTCGTTAAGTCAGGACTAATTAAATGTTTAGCAACAAGCTTGTATTTACTCTGTTGGTCTAACTCATCCATTCTTAAAACACTAAGCTCTGGCAAAGCATCCTGTACTTCATTAATGACCCGAAATCCTTCTTCTTCTGACGGAAACATTAATGGGTGTACATAATTTTGAAGGTTACGAGCAAGTCGAATACGTGAAGACATCACAACTGGTTGCTCTTGACCTTCTTGCATCCATTCACCTATGTGTGCATTCAAATCTTCAGTCATCACGTTTCAACTCCTTGCTTTCCTGCTCAAGTGCTTTAATCTCATCCCGTACTACTGCTGCTTGTTCAAACGCTTGTTTCGCTACAAGCTCATCTAATTCTGCTCTCTTAGACTCCAATTGTCTTTTAAGTGCTTGTTTGTGTTCTGACGATTTAGGCCACTTTCCTGAGTGCTCTGTATGACCACCTTGAACACGTCGTACAATATCATAGACATCTTCTTTAAACGTTTGATAACAATCATGACAACCAAATTTACCGACATGAGCGATATCTTTAAGTGTCATTTGACATGTAGGGCAACGTTTGGCCTCACGATAAACGACTTGATCAACATTAATACCTTGTTTAGCAGCAAGATGTTGGAGGATTTGTTTAATCACAAATGTACCTTCTACATCTTCACCACCATGCCATTCGTCATCATTGGAATCATGCATCGCTTCTTGAAACCACTTCGCATGTGGACGATGTTTAAATTGTCGCTCAAGTTTTAATTTATCGCTCTCCATCATTTATCACCTTCTAATAATAATTAATTACAGGTAGTAAGCGTTTAAGAATATTTGCACGTATAATATCTCTCGCAGCTACATCCATTTTTAATGTTTCCCTATCTACCACTGCTGAAATCATTTTAGCTTCACGTTCTGTTATTAAATTATTTTCAAATAAACCGTCAATAATATAATAAGCCTGTTGTTGAGAAATTGATGTACCAATTAAATCCATTAAACGCTTAATATAATCAGCATGATCTTTCGTTTCAACTTTGGTGATACGAATATAACCGCCACCACCACGTTTACTTTCAATTTCATAGCCGTGTTCGTTAGTAAATCGCGTTTTAATGACATAATTTAATTGAGATGGCACACAATCGAAACGTTGGGCAATATTGGCACGTTGAATTTCTACAACATCATCTTGCGCTTCCTCAAATAACTTTTTAATGTACTGTTCTATGATGTCTGACATGTTATGCATTTAATCACCCCTTTTGACCATCTTTGACTATATTATATGACCAACTTTGACCTTTTTCAACCAATTTGATTTTATTTTCTTTAATTTATTGTGTCGTTAACCCTTGTTTTGTTGTATCATAAGCTTAGTGAAATTTTATATAACATGAGAGGTGTAATGGGATGCACATTTTAATTGGGATTATTGGGATAATTATTTTTATCGCACTTGCATGGTTAGTAAGTTCAGATAAGAAAAATGTTCGTTGGCAATACATAGGCCTCATGCTGTTAATACAAGTTATCCTTGCCTTCTTCTTATTAAAAACAACAATTGGAATCAAAATTGTTAGTGGAGTCGCAACAGGCTTTAACTATTTATTAAGTAAAGCGGGTGAAGGTGTTAACTTTGTATTTGGTGGCTTAGCAAACAAAGGTGAAAGTCCATTTTTCATTGATGTTTTACTACCTATTATTTTCATTTCAGCGCTTATCGGTATTTTACAATATTTAAGAATTTTACCAGTGATTATTAATGTTTTAGGCCTTATCATTTCTAAAATAAATGGTATGGGACGTTTAGAATCTTATAACGCAGTTGCTTCTGCAATCTTAGGACAATCTGAAGTATTTATTTCTCTAAAAAAACAACTACCACATATACCAAAACATCGTTTATACACATTAACAGCTTCTGCGATGTCGACAGTATCTGCCTCTATCATTGGCGCATACTTTACATTAGTTGATCCAAAATATGTGGTAACAGCTGTCGTACTTAACTTATTCGGCGGTTTTATCATTGCTTCGATTATTAATCCTTATAAAGTAAGCGAAGAAGATGATAAATTATTAATTACTGAAGATAACAAAAAACAATCCTTTTTCGAGATGCTAGGAGAATACATTTTAGACGGATTTAAAGTGGCAGTCATTGTTGGTGCAATGTTAGTCGGTTACATTGCATTAATTGCTTTATTAAATGGTCTAGTTGGAGGTTTCTTTACACTTGTTTCAGGCGGTTCAATTAATTGGGACTTCCAAACTTTAATTGGTTTTGTATTTGCGCCACTTGCCTTCTTAACGGGTATCCCTTGGGCGGATGCTGTAGAAGCAGGGTCCATTATGGCAACGAAGTTACTATCAAATGAATTTGTAGCGATGACGCAATTAGGCAACGTTGAAGGTATTTCTGATCGTGCTATGGGTGTCGTTTCAGTATTCTTAGTTTCATTTGCAAACTTTAGCTCAATTGGTATCATTTCTGGTGCGATTAAATCATTAAACAGTGAAAAAGGTGATATGGTTGCACGTTTTGGTATCAAGTTATTATTTGGTGCGACACTTGTATCATTCATTTCAGCAACAATTGCCGGCTTCTTCTTATAAGCCAACATAGTCAATGCACTTGTCGAACAATACATTTAAAAATACCCAGGCCGCAACAATTGTGTACTGAACCCCAAAAGTTGTACTTTTGTTTAGTATACTATTTCAAAGGTTTGTTTCCTATATTGTGCAGGAGACAAGCCTTTTAATTTTGTTTTAATTCTAGTATTATTATAAAAATTTATATATTCATGTATTGCTTGTTCCAGTTGTTGGAAATTGCCAAATGCTTTTCCATAAAACATTTCTTGTTTTAATAATCCAAAGAAATTCTCAATTAAAGAATTGTCTAGACAATTTGCTTTCCTAGACATACTTTGAAATATTTTATTCTTTTTAAGAATATTAATATACGACTTGTGTTGGTAATGCCAACCTTGGTCAGAGTGTATCGTCATACGATAGTTAAGATTAGGTCGTTTCATTAGTGTCTCATTTAAAGCGTCAATGACAATATCTAGTGTAGGACGTGTAGAAATACTATAGCTTAAGATTTCAGAATTATATAAATCCATAAAAGGCGAAAAATATAATTTAGTGCCATCAGACAATTTGAATTCTGTGATATCAGTTACAATTTTTTGAAATGGTCGATCTGTATTAAAACGACGTTTTAATAAATTGTTTGATACTTCGCCAATTGTTCCTTTATATGAACTATATTTGCGATTTTTATGATTGAATTTTGTACATGTTAATCCTAGTTCTTTCATTATTCTTCTTACTTTTTTATGATTTACAGTTATTCCTCTATTTTTCAATGTTTGAGTAACTCGATGATATCCGTAAGTGTAGTCACAGGTATCACATATTTCTTTAATTGCTTCCACAATTTCATTATTTTTATCTGGTTTTTTAAAACAATTAATCCAATAGTAATAAACTGATTTAGCTATTTCTGAGATTTTAAGTAATAGGCTTAACCCAAAATTTAATGTTTCATGTAATTCTTTAATGATTTTTACTTTTTCGGATGTTTGATTGCGTAACGTTGGGTCAAGCTTTGTAACTTTTTTTGATAAGCTATACCTGCTTTCAACACTTCATTTTCATTTCTAAGTCTTTCTAATTCTTCACGTTCACTTTCTTTTAATGGCAAGTCGTTTCGTTTAATTGATGTTTGTTTTCTTTTCATTTTAGAAGGCCGTCCTCTCTGTTTTTTATCTAAACCGAGAATTCCTTCTTCATCAAATTTGCGTTGCCAAGCGGCCAACATAGCTGGATTAGAAATTTTAAAGTGGTTAGTTGTTTCTCGGTAAGATAACTTATTTTCTTGTCTAAATCTTAAAATAGATACTTTAAAATTTCTAGTATATACTTTATTTTTCAATTTTTTGTCTAACCCTTCGGGGCCTAATTCCAAATATTGATTAACCCATCTTCTTACCATTGATTTATCAGATAGATTATATTTTTCTGCTAACTTTAAATAACCTAACTCACCTTGTAAATATTCTTGAACTATTTTTAATTTGATTTCATATTTATAATGTTTACCCATAAAAATGCACCCCATAAAGTTAGATTTTTTAGTCCAACTTTTGGGGTGCACATCATTGTTGCTTCCTGGGTATTTTCATTCCTAATATTCAATTCACACGTTATCTATGAAATAACATTTTCGATAAAGTATTGTATGATACTGTAATCCTCTGTTAGCTCAGGATGAAATGAGACGCCTAAATATTTGCCTTGTCTGACAGCAATGATTTTGTCCTCTACTGTCCCTAACACGTCTACAGTATCTTCTACAGATTGAATGTGTGGCGCACGTATAAATACACCTTCTACAGGTTGCTCTATACCTTTAATCGATAACTCTGCTTCGAAACTATCTACTTGTCTACCAAAAGAATTACGCTCAACAGTAATATCTAACTTTTTAAGGTAGCCTTCCTCGTCTACGATATCTTTCGCAAGCACAATCAATCCTGCACATGTACCAAACATCGGTAAGTCAGATTGTTGGAGCGCTTCTTTAAAACCATATAAGTTCATTAGACGACGTAATGTCGTAGATTCGCCGCCAGGTATAATTAATCCATCAATCGTATCAAGTTGTTCCACTTTTTTGATATAAACACCTTCGTGACCACATGCTTCAATATGGCGAATATGTTCACGTACAGCTCCTTGTAAAGCTAATACACCAATTTTCATCTTACCAACCACGCTCTTGCATACGTTCTTCTAACGACAATTGATTCACATCTAAACCTTTCATCGCTGTACCTAATTCTTGTGCAAGTTGACCAATTAATTTATAGTCTTGGTAATGTGTTGTAGCTTGGACAATAGCTTTAGCAAATGTTTCAGGATCTTCTGATTTAAAAATACCTGAACCAACAAATACACCATCTGCACCTAATTCCATCATTAACGCTGCATCCTGAGGTGTTGCTACACCACCTGCTGCAAAGTTTACGACAGGTAAACGACCATGTTTCTTAATATCTTGCAAGATTTCGTAAGGTGCACCTAGATTTTTTGCTTCTGTCATTAATTCATCATCGCTCATCACAGTGATACGGTTCACTTCTTGATTAACTTGTCTCATGTGACGGACAGCTTCAACAATATTACCAGTTCCTGGTTCACCTTTTGTACGTAACATTGCTGCACCTTCACCGATACGACGTGCTGCTTCACCTAAGTTACGGCAACCACATACGAACGGTACTGTATAATCACTTTTCTTCAAATGAAAAACTTCATCAGCTGGCGTTAATACTTCTGATTCGTCAATATAATCTACACCCATTGCCTCTAACACGCGTGCTTCAGTAATATGACCAATACGACATTTAGCCATGACTGGAATAGAAACAGCGTTCATTACTTCTTCTACAATTTTTGGATTACATGCACGGGCCACGCCACCTGCTGCTCTAATATCAGAAGGCACACGCTCTAATGCCATGACAGCAACAGCACCTGCTTCTTCAGCAATTTTGGCTTGTTCTGCATTGACAACGTCCATGATGACGCCACCTTTTTGCATTTCAGCCATACCACGTTTAACACGTTCTGAACCAATTTGTTTACTCATTCGTCTTTTCCCCCTTTTTTCCTTTACTATTGTAGCGTATACTAAAATCTGAACTGCTAAAAGTGCCAAAATACATAAAATTTTAAAGGTCAGATTGAAGGTGTAAATTATGGAAATGTTAATGTTTAATATTCAAAAATCCAAAGAACAACCGATTTATATCCAACTATATGAAAAAATTAAAGATCATATCATCGAGGGAACCATTCATGAAGGCGAAAAATTACCTTCTAAACGCCAATTAAGTCATTATTTATCGATTAGTCAAACTACTATTGAACATGCATATGGCTTATTGATTGATGAAGGCTTTATTTATAGCAAAGCCAAATCTGGATTTTATGTCAGTGATATTGAATCCTTACCGTTCATTCAACCGAGTCATTCTCCAGAACTATCATCTAGTCATAAGACAACAGAGACCACTTTTAAACCGCGCTATGCTTTTAAATTAGGTGCGATTGATAAGGCTCACTTTCCATTTGAGCAATTTCGGAAATATGCTAAAGAAGCGTTTGAGGACCTTCAACATGATCTAGTTGAAACTGGCCACATTCAAGGTGATTACAGACTACGCTTTCAAATTAGTCAGTATTTATTTCATAGTCGTGATGTGAAATCTTCACCTGATCGAATTATTATTGCTTCTTCTACTGAACAATTATTATCTATTATTACCGATATCTTACCTAAAAATAGCGCATTTATGTTAGAAGATCCTATCTATCGTCAAGTTCGTCAATTATTAAAACGAAAACATATTGCTTTTGACTTTTTACCCATCGTACAAGACGGTATTGATACACAATCTATAAATCACATTCCTCAAAATGTGATTTATATTACACCAAGCCATCAATTTCCAACTGGAGTCACAATGCACATTAAAAAAAGGATTCAACTATTAAAATGGGCAAATCAAAATCCTAATCGGTACATCATTGAAGATGATTATGACTCAGAATTCCGTTACGAAAGTAAACCAATTCCTGCGTTACAAAGTTTAGATCAAACAGGTAATGTAATTTATGTGAGTACCTTTTCAAAGTCTATATCACCGACATTACGTATTGCTTATGCTGTACTCCCACAAAGTTTGATCCACCGTTATCATCAAACCACCAATATTGAAGGTGGCACAGTACCACGCCATACTCAATTTATGGTGACACGCTTTATGGAAACAAACCAATTTGAAAGACATTTAAATCGAATGCGTAAAATTTATAGACAAAAACGTGATAAATTGTTAAAAGTACTCAATCAATATCCGCATCTTTTTAAAGTCACTGGCGAACAAACAGGCATGCATTTTGTTATTGAAATTTTAAATGGCCGCTCTGAAAAAGAATGTATCCATCGTTTTAAACAAAATGATATTCATATCAAACCTATTTCTCATTATTTCTTTAAACACCCACAACATCGTCCTGTATTTGTACTAGGGTTTGGTGGTATTCCAATCGAAGCCTTAGAAGATTATGTCGATCAATTAATTCAAAGCATCCAATAACTACTGAAAATTGTTCACCTCATAACAAAAGCCAGTTTACCGACTCTATTCAAGTAGTCAATAAACTGGCTTTGCTTTATACCTTCTAATGTTTTAATAAATTTGGATTACGTTTATCTTGATAATCATATAACTCAATTTTTTGTAATTGCATTAACGACTGACGAATTTGTGTGTAATACGGTAACTGTGGTAAATCAATAACCACTTGATCTTGCTTACCTTGGTCAAAATACTTGGCAATATTTTCAAAGACAAGTAAATATTGTCCCATCGTACGACGGTCAATATCATAATGACGCGCATCATATAATAATTGCACAAGCTGAAAATTAATTTGCTCTATCAAGAACATCGCAGGATAAAAATACTGTGTTCTTTTATTGTTAGATAACAATTCTCCATATGCATGACGATACATCACATTCATATTTTCAACACTTAATTTAAGACGTAATTTATCACGTGTTTGATATTTTTGTTTATCATAATCTAAGTTTGAAAATAAGGAATGAAAGACTTGTGCTTCTATCCTTACAACCTCTCCAATAGATTCTGGTAAGAGTTTAGACGCTAATTGACGTCCAATAATCAGAACCCCAATAATTGCAATCAGCACACCGACTGTGGTATCAAGCAATCTTGGAATAGCAATCATAATAGATAAACTACCTTGCGCTAGACCGCTTAGAAAAATAACTTGTACGGTAATGGCAAACATTGCTAAAGCATAATTCGCAGCCACTAACATTTCTGTAATTGCACCACTTAAGCACATAACAAGGACAATAACGACTAAACTTGGTTGAAAACTCAAAATAACGGTAGCAATACCTACACCAATCAATGTTCCAACCCAACGCGCACCACCTCGTTCAATACTGGCAATCGTTGTACTACCAATCAGAACCGTATGTGCACTTAAAGGAATCCAATACGCCCGTTCAAAATCAAATAACATTGCGATAAGAATTGAAATACCAATAATAACAGTATATCTTAATGTCGCAATAAAATTCATTGACGCTGGCGTTAAATTGTATAACAGACGTTGATTGTATTTTGGAGAACGTATTTCTATTTTTTTACGTACTTGTTCATTAGACATAATAAACACTTCATCAATATTAAAAATGAGTGTCACTAAATCATGAAATTCAGAAGAAACTTCCACTTTTTTACGCCATTTTTGCTGTACTTTTTCAGGATGAACAATACGCTCAGTCATATAATCCATCATTTCAATAATAATATTAGGTAACGGACGCTGACCCTTAGCATTTAACTCTAATAGTTCTGAATAAATCCCTTCAGCCATATGATGTAATAGAAAAAGTCGTTGATAAATATGTGACTTTTTTTGGGAATTAGCACCAATCGTATTTAATGTTTCTGATGAATTGATGAGGGTTTTCACAGTTGTTTTAGTTAAATCATTAAATTGATGTTGATCGTTAAAATGACGCACTAATTGTTGAACATGTAAAAAATCTGCAGTAACAGCTTCAGTCGCTGGTTTTTTACCTTTAATATGAGACTCAATCCATACTAAGATAATACATAATAAACCACCAATAGCCACTAACAGCCCTCTAAATAAAAAAGCATGGGGCTCATGAGGCATGACACTCGCTAAACTAAACGCAATAATAAAGAAAGTGGAAGAAGGTCCTGGAATAGCTAACGTATTAAAAATATAGTATGGCACGACTGCCATAATTAATAAAAATATCCCGAATAATAATGGGGAAGAGACCATCACAGTACCGAGCATCATTGCAATCGTTAAACCAAGTGCTGCAAAAGTAACAGAACGAATACGTGATGAAAATGTCCCTTTGAATACATAGATATGAGCAAATGTACCAATAGTAATTAATAACGCATTGGCAAAATCATTAAATAATAATCCGTAAAGCAAAGGGATTAACATTAATAGCCCTTGTCGAATCCCTCGAAATACATCAATATTCTCTTTATTGATATACATCAAATTTTTGATATAATTCCTCAAAATAAACGATCCCTTCTTTTTAATTAGTAGATAGTTAAAACAAATAGAATAATGAAGTTTATAGTATGTCAGAATGAACCTTTACATTAAAAAAGATTAGCATAATCTAATACAATAGCAATCGTTGAGACTTCGACACGAAAAAGCACTCTTAAATGTTGTGATAACAGTTAAGAGTGCTTATTAATTGGCTCATCGCATCCTATGCGTTTCAATCTACCTGGCGCCGTCCTACTCTTGCGGAACGTCAGTCCGACTACCATCGGCGCTAAAGAGCTTAACTTCTGTGTTCGGCATGGGAACAGGTGTGACCTCTTTGCCATTGGCACCAGATAAACTTGAATGTATTATACATTCAAAACTAGATAGTAAGTAGATTTTCAAGCAATCGCCTGAGTTATTAAAATTGATTAAGTCTTCGATCGATTAGTATTCGTCAGCTCCACGTATCGCTACGCTTCCACCTCGAACCTATTAACCTCATCATCTTTGAGGGATCTTATAACCGAAGTTGGGAAATCTCATCTCGAGGGGGGCTTCATGCTTAGATGCTTTCAGCACTTATCCCGTCCATACATAGCTACCCAGCTATGCCGTTGGCACGACAACTGGTACACCAGAGGTATGTCCATCCCGGTCCTCTCGTACTAAGGACAGCTCCTCTCAAATTTCCTACGCCCACGACGGATAGGGACCGAACTGTCTCACGACGTTCTGAACCCAGCTCGCGTACCGCTTTAATGGGCGAACAGCCCAACCCTTGGGACCGACTACAGCCCCAGGATGCGATGAGCCGACATCGAGGTGCCAAACCTCCCCGTCGATGTGAACTCTTGGGGGAGATAAGCCTGTTATCCCCGGGGTAGCTTTTATCCGTTGAGCGATGGCCCTTCCATGCGGAACCACCGGATCACTAAGTCCGTCTTTCGACCCTGCTCGACTTGTAGGTCTCGCAGTCAAGCTCCCTTATGCCTTTACACTCTTTGAATGATTTCCAACCATTCTGAGGGAACCTTTGAGCGCCTCCGTTACACTTTAGGAGGCGACCGCCCCAGTCAAACTGCCCGCCTGACACTGTCTTCCAGCACGATCAGTGCTGCGAGTTAGAAATCCAATACAATTAGGGTAGTATCCCACCAATGCCTCCACGTAAGCTAGCGCTCACGCTTCTAAGGCTCCTACCTATCCTGTACAAACTGTACCGAATTTCAATATCAGGCTACAGTAAAGCTCCACGGGGTCTTTCCGTCCTGTCGCGGGTAACCGGCATCTTCACCGGTACTATGATTTCACCGAGTCTCTCGTTGAGACAGTGCCCAAATCGTTACGCCTTTCGTGCGGGTCGGAACTTACCCGACAAGGAATTTCGCTACCTTAGGACCGTTATAGTTACGGCCGCCGTTTACTGGGGCTTCGATTCGTGGCTTCGCAGAAGCTAACCACTCCTCTTAACCTTCCAGCACCGGGCAGGCGTCAGCCCCTATACATCACCTTACGGTTTAGCAGAGACCTGTGTTTTTGATAAACAGTCGCTTGGGCCTATTCACTGCGGCTCTTCGGAGCGTGAACCCCAAAGAGCACCCCTTCTCCCGAAGTTACGGGGTCATTTTGCCGAGTTCCTTAACGAGAGTTCGCTCGCTCACCTTAGAATTCTCATCTTGACTACCTGTGTCGGTTTGCGGTACGGGCACCAAATATCTAGCTAGAGGCTTTTCTCGGCAGTGTGAAATCAACGACTCGAGGAAACAATTTCCTCTCCCCATCACAGCCTGACCTTACGAGTGCCGGATTTGCCTAACACTCAGTCTCACTGCTTGGACGTGCACTCCAACAGCACGCTTCGCCTATCCTACTGCGTCCCCCCATCGCTTAAAACGATTGTTGGTGGTACAGGAATATCAACCTGTTATCCATCGCCTACGCCTATCGGCCTCAGTTTAGGACCCGACTAACCCAGAGCGGACGAGCCTTCCTCTGGAAACCTTAGTCAATCGGTGGACGGGATTCTCACCCGTCTTTCGCTACTCACACCGGCATTCTCACTTCTAAGCGCTCCACATGTCCTTGCGATCATGCTTCACCGCCCTTAGAACGCTCTCCTACCATTGTCCAAAGGACAATCCACAGCTTCGGTAATATGTTTAGCCCCGGTACATTTTCGGCGCAGTGTCACTCGACTAGTGAGCTATTACGCACTCTTTAAATGATGGCTGCTTCTAAGCCAACATCCTAGTTGTCTGGGCAACGCCACATCCTTTTCCACTTAACATATATTTTGGGACCTTAGCTGGTGGTCTGGGCTGTTTCCCTTTCGAACATGGATCTTATCACCCACGTTCTGACTCCCAAGTTAAATTATTTGGCATTCGGAGTTTGTCTGAATTCGGTAACCCGAGAGGGGCCCCTCGTCCAAACAGTGCTCTACCTCCAATAATCATCACTTGAGGCTAGCCCTAAAGCTATTTCGGAGAGAACCAGCTATCTCCAAGTTCGATTGGAATTTCTCCGCTACCCTCAGTTCATCCGCTCACTTTTCAACGTAAGTCGGTTCGGTCCTCCATTCAGTGTTACCTGAACTTCAACCTGACCAAGGGTAGATCACCTGGTTTCGGGTCTACGACCAAATACTCATTCGCCCTATTCAGACTCGCTTTCGCTACGGCTCCACATTTCCTGCTTAACCTTGCATCAGATCGTAACTCGCCGGTTCATTCTACAAAAGGCACGCCATCACCCATTAACGGGCTCTGACTACTTGTAAGCACACGGTTTCAAGTTCTCTTTCACTCCCCTTCCGGGGTACTTTTCACCTTTCCCTCACGGTACTGGTTCACTATCGGTCACTAGAGAGTATTTAGCCTTGGGAGATGGTCCTCCCAGATTCCGACGGAATTTCACGTGCTCCGTCGTACTCAGGATCCACTCAAGAGAGAATCAGCTTTCGACTACAGGATTGTTACCTTCTTTGATTAACCTTTCCAGGTTATTCGTCTAACTCATTCTTTTGTAACTCCATAAGAGTGTCCTACAACCCCAACAAGCAAGCTTGTTGGTTTGGGCTCTTCCCGTTTCGCTCGCCGCTACTCAGGGAATCGATTTTTCTTTCTCTTCCTCCGGGTACTAAGATGTTTCAGTTCTCCGGGTCTACCTTCTCATGTGCTATGAATTCACACATGGATAACACGACATGACTCGTGCTGGGTTTCCCCATTCGGAAATCTCTGGATCACAGCTTACTTACAGCTCCCCAAAGCATATCGTCGTTAGTAACGTCCTTCTTCGGCTTCTAGTGCCAAGGCATTCACCGTGCGCCCTTAATAACTTAATCTAGACGTTCTGATAAACGCTTGCATTCTGTTTCATTATTTCACAATCACTCAGTTACTTACGCGTAGTAAGCGCCTTCGTTCTTGTTCATGATTCATAGACTGACAAACGTTTTCATTCACGTCTGTCACTTCTATTACAGAACACTCGTTACCATCACCAGTTATTAATTATGCGAGTCGTTTTTCAACGACTAGCGATAATTGTTTGTTTCAAGCGTTCGCTTGTAACTCGGTTTTTGCTTGGTAAAATCTATACTTACTTATCTAGTTTTCAATGTACAATTAATTTAAATGGTGGGCCTAAGTGGACTCGAACCACCGACCTCACGCTTATCAGGCGTGCGCTCTAACCAGCTGAGCTATAGGCCCATTATAAATGTTCGAATGAACATTCAAAACTGAATACAATATGTCACGTTAATCCGCTTATCACCTGAAGGTGATATTCCGTATATATCCTTAGAAAGGAGGTGATCCAGCCGCACCTTCCGATACGGCTACCTTGTTACGACTTCACCCCAATCATTTGTCCCACCTTCGACGGCTAGCTCCAAATGGTTACTCCACCGGCTTCGGGTGTTACAAACTCTCGTGGTGTGACGGGCGGTGTGTACAAGACCCGGGAACGTATTCACCGTAGCATGCTGATCTACGATTACTAGCGATTCCAGCTTCATGTAGTCGAGTTGCAGACTACAATCCGAACTGAGAACAACTTTATGGGATTTGCTTGACCTCGCGGTTTCGCTGCCCTTTGTATTGTCCATTGTAGCACGTGTGTAGCCCAAATCATAAGGGGCATGATGATTTGACGTCATCCCCACCTTCCTCCGGTTTGTCACCGGCAGTCAACCTAGAGTGCCCAACTTAATGATGGCAACTAAGTTTAAGGGTTGCGCTCGTTGCGGGACTTAACCCAACATCTCACGACACGAGCTGACGACAACCATGCACCACCTGTCACTTTGTCCTCCGAAGAGGAAAACTCTATCTCTAGAGTGATCAAAGGATGTCAAGAATTGGTAAGGTTCTTCGCGTTGCTTCGAATTAAACCACATGCTCCACCGCTTGTGCGGGTCCCCGTCAATTCCTTTGAGTTTCAGTCTTGCGACCGTACTCCCCAGGCGGAGTGCTTAATGCGTTAGCTGCAGCACTAAGGGGCGGAAACCCCCTAACACTTAGCACTCATCGTTTACGGCGTGGACTACCAGGGTATCTAATCCTGTTTGATCCCCACGCTTTCGCACATCAGCGTCAGTTGCAGACCAGAAAGCCGCCTTCGCCACTGGTGTTCCTCCATATCTCTGCGCATTTCACCGCTACACATGGAATTCCACTTTCCTCTTCTGCACTCAAGTTTTCCAGTTTCCAATGACCCTCCACGGTTGAGCCGTGGGCTTTCACATCAGACTTAAAAAACCGCCTACGCGCGCTTTACGCCCAATAATTCCGGATAACGCTTGCCACCTACGTATTACCGCGGCTGCTGGCACGTAGTTAGCCGTGGCTTTCTGGTTAGGTACCGTCAAGAAGTGCACAGTTACTTACACATTTGTTCTTCCCTAACAACAGAGCTTTACGATCCGAAGACCTTCATCACTCACGCGGCGTTGCTCCGTCAGACTTTCGTCCATTGCGGAAGATTCCCTACTGCTGCCTCCCGTAGGAGTCTGGACCGTGTCTCAGTTCCAGTGTGACCGATCACCCTCTCAGGTCGGCTACGCATCGTTGCCTTGGTAAGCCGTTACCTTACCAACTAGCTAATGCGGCGCGGGTCCATCTATAAGTGACAGCAAGACCGTCTTTCACTGTAGAACCATGCGGTTCAACATGTTATCCGGCATTAGCCCCGGTTTCCCGGAGTTATTCCAGTCTTATAGGTAGGTTACCCACGTGTTACTCACCCGTCCGCCGCTAACGTCAAAGGAGCAAGCTCCTCGTCAGTTCGCTCGACTTGCATGTATTAGGCACGCCGCCAGCGTTCATCCTGAGCCAGGATCAAACTCTCCATATTAGAGTAAGCTTGATTTAGCTCATTGATTGATTAAGTCAATCATACTTTAGTGTTTCAACACTATTTTTATCGGAATTAACGTTGACATATTGTCATTCAGTTTTCAATGTTCATGTCTTTCTTTTTTTTGACTCGACAAGAACTAATTATACTTTCTTGTTTATTAGAAGTCAATACTTTTATGTTTTTTTTTCTTTAATTTTTCCAAGAAAAAAATGACCTTATGGTCATAATAAAAGTTTACCTGGCGCCGTCCTACTCTTGCGGAACGTCAGTCCGACTACCATCGGCGCTAAAGAGCTTAACTTCTGTGTTCGGCATGGGAACAGGTGTGACCTCTTTGCCATTGGCACCAGATAAACTTGAATGTATTATACATTCAAAACTAGATAGTAAGTAGATTTTCAAGCAATCGCCTGAGTTATTAAAATTGATTAAGTCTTCGATCGATTAGTATTCGTCAGCTCCACGTATCGCTACGCTTCCACCTCGAACCTATTAACCTCATCATCTTTGAGGGATCTTATAACCGAAGTTGGGAAATCTCATCTCGAGGGGGGCTTCATGCTTAGATGCTTTCAGCACTTATCCCGTCCATACATAGCTACCCAGCTATGCCGTTGGCACGACAACTGGTACACCAGAGGTATGTCCATCCCGGTCCTCTCGTACTAAGGACAGCTCCTCTCAAATTTCCTACGCCCACGACGGATAGGGACCGAACTGTCTCACGACGTTCTGAACCCAGCTCGCGTACCGCTTTAATGGGCGAACAGCCCAACCCTTGGGACCGACTACAGCCCCAGGATGCGATGAGCCGACATCGAGGTGCCAAACCTCCCCGTCGATGTGAACTCTTGGGGGAGATAAGCCTGTTATCCCCGGGGTAGCTTTTATCCGTTGAGCGATGGCCCTTCCATGCGGAACCACCGGATCACTAAGTCCGTCTTTCGACCCTGCTCGACTTGTAGGTCTCGCAGTCAAGCTCCCTTATGCCTTTACACTCTTTGAATGATTTCCAACCATTCTGAGGGAACCTTTGAGCGCCTCCGTTACACTTTAGGAGGCGACCGCCCCAGTCAAACTGCCCGCCTGACACTGTCTTCCAGCACGATCAGTGCTGCGAGTTAGAAATCCAATACAATTAGGGTAGTATCCCACCAATGCCTCCACGTAAGCTAGCGCTCACGCTTCTAAGGCTCCTACCTATCCTGTACAAACTGTACCGAATTTCAATATCAGGCTACAGTAAAGCTCCACGGGGTCTTTCCGTCCTGTCGCGGGTAACCGGCATCTTCACCGGTACTATGATTTCACCGAGTCTCTCGTTGAGACAGTGCCCAAATCGTTACGCCTTTCGTGCGGGTCGGAACTTACCCGACAAGGAATTTCGCTACCTTAGGACCGTTATAGTTACGGCCGCCGTTTACTGGGGCTTCGATTCGTGGCTTCGCAGAAGCTAACCACTCCTCTTAACCTTCCAGCACCGGGCAGGCGTCAGCCCCTATACATCACCTTACGGTTTAGCAGAGACCTGTGTTTTTGATAAACAGTCGCTTGGGCCTATTCACTGCGGCTCTTCGGAGCGTGAACCCCAAAGAGCACCCCTTCTCCCGAAGTTACGGGGTCATTTTGCCGAGTTCCTTAACGAGAGTTCGCTCGCTCACCTTAGAATTCTCATCTTGACTACCTGTGTCGGTTTGCGGTACGGGCACCAAATATCTAGCTAGAGGCTTTTCTCGGCAGTGTGAAATCAACGACTCGAGGAAACAATTTCCTCTCCCCATCACAGCCTGACCTTACGAGTGCCGGATTTGCCTAACACTCAGTCTCACTGCTTGGACGTGCACTCCAACAGCACGCTTCGCCTATCCTACTGCGTCCCCCCATCGCTTAAAACGATTGTTGGTGGTACAGGAATATCAACCTGTTATCCATCGCCTACGCCTATCGGCCTCAGTTTAGGACCCGACTAACCCAGAGCGGACGAGCCTTCCTCTGGAAACCTTAGTCAATCGGTGGACGGGATTCTCACCCGTCTTTCGCTACTCACACCGGCATTCTCACTTCTAAGCGCTCCACATGTCCTTGCGATCATGCTTCACCGCCCTTAGAACGCTCTCCTACCATTGTCCAAAGGACAATCCACAGCTTCGGTAATATGTTTAGCCCCGGTACATTTTCGGCGCAGTGTCACTCGACTAGTGAGCTATTACGCACTCTTTAAATGATGGCTGCTTCTAAGCCAACATCCTAGTTGTCTGGGCAACGCCACATCCTTTTCCACTTAACATATATTTTGGGACCTTAGCTGGTGGTCTGGGCTGTTTCCCTTTCGAACATGGATCTTATCACCCACGTTCTGACTCCCAAGTTAAATTATTTGGCATTCGGAGTTTGTCTGAATTCGGTAACCCGAGAGGGGCCCCTCGTCCAAACAGTGCTCTACCTCCAATAATCATCACTTGAGGCTAGCCCTAAAGCTATTTCGGAGAGAACCAGCTATCTCCAAGTTCGATTGGAATTTCTCCGCTACCCTCAGTTCATCCGCTCACTTTTCAACGTAAGTCGGTTCGGTCCTCCATTCAGTGTTACCTGAACTTCAACCTGACCAAGGGTAGATCACCTGGTTTCGGGTCTACGACCAAATACTCATTCGCCCTATTCAGACTCGCTTTCGCTACGGCTCCACATTTCCTGCTTAACCTTGCATCAGATCGTAACTCGCCGGTTCATTCTACAAAAGGCACGCCATCACCCATTAACGGGCTCTGACTACTTGTAAGCACACGGTTTCAAGTTCTCTTTCACTCCCCTTCCGGGGTACTTTTCACCTTTCCCTCACGGTACTGGTTCACTATCGGTCACTAGAGAGTATTTAGCCTTGGGAGATGGTCCTCCCAGATTCCGACGGAATTTCACGTGCTCCGTCGTACTCAGGATCCACTCAAGAGAGAATCAGCTTTCGACTACAGGATTGTTACCTTCTTTGATTAACCTTTCCAGGTTATTCGTCTAACTCATTCTTTTGTAACTCCATAAGAGTGTCCTACAACCCCAACAAGCAAGCTTGTTGGTTTGGGCTCTTCCCGTTTCGCTCGCCGCTACTCAGGGAATCGATTTTTCTTTCTCTTCCTCCGGGTACTAAGATGTTTCAGTTCTCCGGGTCTACCTTCTCATGTGCTATGAATTCACACATGGATAACACGACATGACTCGTGCTGGGTTTCCCCATTCGGAAATCTCTGGATCACAGCTTACTTACAGCTCCCCAAAGCATATCGTCGTTAGTAACGTCCTTCTTCGGCTTCTAGTGCCAAGGCATTCACCGTGCGCCCTTAATAACTTAATCTAGACGTTCTGATAAACGCTTGCATTCTATCAATGCCAAACGTTACCATCACCAGTTATTAATTATGTGAGTCGTTTTTCAACGACTAGCGATAATTGTTTGTTTCAAGCGTTCGCTTGTAACTCGGTTTTTGCTTGGTAAAATCTATACTTACTTATCTAGTTTTCAATGTACAATCATGAATCCTCATTAATATGAACATTCAAAACTGAATACAATATGTCACGTTAATCCGCTTATCACCTGAAGGTGATATTCCGTATATATCCTTAGAAAGGAGGTGATCCAGCCGCACCTTCCGATACGGCTACCTTGTTACGACTTCACCCCAATCATTTGTCCCACCTTCGACGGCTAGCTCCAAATGGTTACTCCACCGGCTTCGGGTGTTACAAACTCTCGTGGTGTGACGGGCGGTGTGTACAAGACCCGGGAACGTATTCACCGTAGCATGCTGATCTACGATTACTAGCGATTCCAGCTTCATGTAGTCGAGTTGCAGACTACAATCCGAACTGAGAACAACTTTATGGGATTTGCTTGACCTCGCGGTTTCGCTGCCCTTTGTATTGTCCATTGTAGCACGTGTGTAGCCCAAATCATAAGGGGCATGATGATTTGACGTCATCCCCACCTTCCTCCGGTTTGTCACCGGCAGTCAACCTAGAGTGCCCAACTTAATGATGGCAACTAAGTTTAAGGGTTGCGCTCGTTGCGGGACTTAACCCAACATCTCACGACACGAGCTGACGACAACCATGCACCACCTGTCACTTTGTCCTCCGAAGAGGAAAACTCTATCTCTAGAGTGATCAAAGGATGTCAAGAATTGGTAAGGTTCTTCGCGTTGCTTCGAATTAAACCACATGCTCCACCGCTTGTGCGGGTCCCCGTCAATTCCTTTGAGTTTCAGTCTTGCGACCGTACTCCCCAGGCGGAGTGCTTAATGCGTTAGCTGCAGCACTAAGGGGCGGAAACCCCCTAACACTTAGCACTCATCGTTTACGGCGTGGACTACCAGGGTATCTAATCCTGTTTGATCCCCACGCTTTCGCACATCAGCGTCAGTTGCAGACCAGAAAGCCGCCTTCGCCACTGGTGTTCCTCCATATCTCTGCGCATTTCACCGCTACACATGGAATTCCACTTTCCTCTTCTGCACTCAAGTTTTCCAGTTTCCAATGACCCTCCACGGTTGAGCCGTGGGCTTTCACATCAGACTTAAAAAACCGCCTACGCGCGCTTTACGCCCAATAATTCCGGATAACGCTTGCCACCTACGTATTACCGCGGCTGCTGGCACGTAGTTAGCCGTGGCTTTCTGGTTAGGTACCGTCAAGAAGTGCACAGTTACTTACACATTTGTTCTTCCCTAACAACAGAGCTTTACGATCCGAAGACCTTCATCACTCACGCGGCGTTGCTCCGTCAGACTTTCGTCCATTGCGGAAGATTCCCTACTGCTGCCTCCCGTAGGAGTCTGGACCGTGTCTCAGTTCCAGTGTGGCCGATCACCCTCTCAGGTCGGCTACGCATCGTTGCCTTGGTAAGCCGTTACCTTACCAACTAGCTAATGCGGCGCGGGTCCATCTATAAGTGACAGCAAGACCGTCTTTCACTGTAGAACCATGCGGTTCAACATGTTATCCGGCATTAGCCCCGGTTTCCCGGAGTTATTCCAGTCTTATAGGTAGGTTACCCACGTGTTACTCACCCGTCCGCCGCTAACGTCAAAGGAGCAAGCTCCTCGTCAGTTCGCTCGACTTGCATGTATTAGGCACGCCGCCAGCGTTCATCCTGAGCCAGGATCAAACTCTCCATATTAGAGTAAGCTTGATTTAGCTCATTGATTGATTAAGTCAATCATACTTTAGTGTTTCAACACTATTTTATCGGAATTAACGTTGACATATTGTCATTCAGTTTTCAATGTTCATCTTAAAATTAAAATGGTGGAGACTAGCGGGATCGAACCGCTGACCTCCTGCGTGCAAAGCAGGCGCTCTCCCAGCTGAGCTAAGCCCCCATTTTTCAAGAGTCGGGAAGACAGGATTCGAACCTGCGACCCCTTGGTCCCAAACCAAGTGCTCTACCAAGCTGAGCTACTTCCCGATATTTGATTGAACGCGCCCGATAGGAGTCGAACCCATAGCCTTTTGATCCGTAGTCAAACGCTCTATCCAGTTGAGCTACGGGCGCATATTAGTAAAGATGGTGCCGAGGACCGGAATCGAACCGGTACGGTGATCTCTCACCGCAGGATTTTAAGTCCTGTGCGTCTGCCAGTTCCGCCACCCCGGCATAATGGAGCAGAAGACGGGATTCGAACCCGCGACCCCGACCTTGGCAAGGTCGTATTCTACCGCTGAACTACTTCTGCATATTATAATGGACGATGGTGAGCCATAGAGGATTCGAACCTCTGACCCTCTGATTAAAAGTCAGATGCTCTACCAACTGAGCTAATGGCTCAAAGATGGTGCCGGCCAGAGGGCTTGAACCCCCAACCTACTGATTACAAGTCAGTTGCTCTACCAGTTGAGCTAGGCCGGCGAATGGTGGAGAATGACGGGTTCGAACCGCCGACCCTCTGCTTGTAAGGCAGATGCTCTCCCAGCTGAGCTAATTCTCCATTCGTTTGTATTTAAGTATTTTTTTCAGTTACCTTTTTATATTACTATGTATTTCAAAGGTTTGCAATAGTCAATTTTACACTATGTCGTTTCGTTCGCTTTGTTATATTTCCTATCAAAGTGACGACCTTTTATATATTACATGATACCTGAAATAAAGTCAACTACTTTTTAAAACTTTTTTAAGACTGTAGTATTCATATCGCATCTCTGCGCTTTGTGTACTTGAACTATTGTAAATCTTTTCCCTGTAAATAGCAAGCCTTTTTTTACATTAAATTTAATTTTTTTATTTGCGCTTAAAATACCTTAATCATCTACATAGAGATACCCAATGTTTTACGCATAGTATTAAGTGCTTCTTCAATACTTAAAAGTTAGCAACTAGCCACATCTTCATAAATTTCTTGCTTATTTAATCTGGTTATATCACTCATAAGGCAATCTAACGCTGGAAACTCGAAATTCACCTGAAACATCTATCAAAAAGAGTTCAAGTTGATAGTACTTCACTGTACTACATTACTTGAACTCTAATAATTTAAATCTCAATTTAGATCTCGGATTATTTTTGTCTCATATATGGGAATAATAAGACGTCACGAATAGATGGTGAATTCGTTAATAGCATGACAAGACGGTCAATACCAATACCTAATCCTCCTGTTGGTGGCATACCATATTCTAATGCTTCTAAGAAATCTTCATCCATTTCATGCGCTTCATCGTTACCTTGTTCCTTCTCAACTAATTGCGCTTCGAAACGTTCACGTTGATCAATTGGGTCATTTAACTCTGTGAATGCATTCGCATGTTCACGACCTACGATGAATAACTCAAAACGGTCCGTAAAACGTGGGTCATCAGGATTTTTCTTAGCTAATGGTGAAATTTCAATTGGATGACCATAAATGAATGTAGGTTGAATTAATGTCTCTTCAACTTTTTGTTCGAAAAATTCATTTAAAATATGGCCATATTTCATATTAGCGTCTACTTCAATACCGTGTTGTTTAGCTAATTCATGTGCTTCTTCATCTGATTGTACCTCAAAGAAGTCAACGCCTGTTGCTTCCTTAACAGCATCTACCATATGAAGTCTTCTCCATTTAGGTTCTAAATTAATTGTATCTTCACCGTATTGAATAGTAGTTGTACCTAATACTTCACGTGAAATATGCGCAACTAGAGACTCTGTTAAGTCCATAATATCTTTATAGTCTGCATAAGCTTCGTATAATTCAATCATCGTAAATTCTGGGTTATGGCGTGTTGACACACCTTCGTTACGGAAAACACGGCCAATTTCATATACTTTTTCTAATCCACCGACGATTAATCGTTTTAAATGGAGTTCGATGGCAATACGCATATATAATGTGGCATCTAAAGCATTATGATGCGTAACGAATGGACGAGCAGCTGCTCCCCCAGCAATTTGATGCATCATAGGTGTTTCAACTTCTAAATAACCTTTACTATTAAGGTATTTACGCATTTCTTGTAAAATACGGCTACGGTTGATAAATGTTTCCGTACTTTCATCGTTTGTAATAAGGTCTAAATAACGTTGACGATAACGTTGCTCAATATCTTGTAAACCATGATGCTTATCTGGTAACGGGCGCAATGCTTTAGATAACATTGTGAAAGATTTTGCTTTTACAGAAATTTCACCTGTGTTTGTTTTGAACATGACACCTTCTATACCTACGATGTCACCTAAATCTGCACTTTTCCATAAACTAAATTGTTCTTCGCCAACTTGGTCTTTACGTACATAAATTTGAATTTGACCTGTTACATCTTTAATATGCGCGAATCCTGCTTTACCTTTACCGCGTTTAGTCATTAAACGGCCTGCAATGACAGTTTTACTTTCATCTTCTTTGTCTGCTAGCTCTTCTTTGCTAAACTGATCCCATTCATTAATTAATGTAGCAGCATCGCTTGTGCGTTCGAATCTTTCACCAAAAGGATCAATACCAAGATCATATAATTCCTGTAATTTTTGATGACGCACTTGCATTTGATCGTTCATTTCTTCAGTCATACTTTGACGCTCCTTTATCTTTTATACTTCAACTTTTGAATTAACTGCTGAGGCTTCCTTACGAAACTCAGTCAATATGTTAGTCATTTCCGCTTCTGTTTCAGCTTGATTTAATGCTTTACGCGCTTTTCCATTGCCACGTATACCCTTGAGGTACCACGAAGCATGTTTGCGCATTTCCATAACGCCTACTTTTTCACCTTTTAATTCTACTAATCGACGTAAATGTAATAAAGCGATATCAATTTTTTCTTCTACTGTCGGTTCGTCTATCAACTCACCTGTTTCTAAATAATGCACTGTTCTGTAAATCATCCAAGGGTTACCTAATGCTTCACGGCCAATCATCACCGCATCAACCCCTGTTTCTTCTAACATTTTTTCAGCTAATTCTGGACTTGTGACATCTCCATTACCAATAACAGGAATATTGACCGCTTCTTTAACTTGGCGAATGATATCCCAATCTGCTTGACCTTCATACATTTGAACGCGTGTACGTCCATGTAATGAAATCGCAGCAGCGCCTGCTCTTTCAGCTGCTTTTGCATTTTCTACAGCATAAATATGGTCATCATCCCAGCCAATTCTCATTTTACAAGTGACAGGTTTTTTCACTCGTTCAGTGACCGCAGAAACCATTTCGTATATTTTATTTGGGTCTAATAACCAACGTGCCCCAGCTTCACATCGAATAATTTTAGAAACAGGGCAACCCATATTAATATCGATAATATCAGCTGTCGTATTTTGATCGACATACTCGGCTGCTTCAACAAGCGTTTCTTTTTCTCCACCAAAAATTTGTAAGGATAACGGTCGCTCATTCTCATCAATGTATAACATTTTCATTGTTTTTGGATTGTTAAATAAAATGGCCTTATCGCTAACCATTTCTGCACAAACTAAACCAGCTCCAAATTCTTTAACTGTTAATCTGAATGCTGAATTACATACACCTGCCATTGGTGCTAAAACAACTCGATTTTCTATTTCAACATCTCCAATTTTCCACATTGTGTGGTTCCTCCAATCAATTAGGATTTGTCATTTGGATATATGGCATTTAATGGTATCTTACTACAGAATCATCAGGTTGCACCAGTGTGCGAATCGATTTTTGCGTTCTTGGTTCTATTTGATTTGGTGCGATATCATTTAAAGGTATCATTACAAAAGCACGCTCTGTCATGCGTGGATGCGGAACAATTAAGTCAGGTTCTTCGATAATGTCTGTTCCGAATAACAAAATATCAATATCTATCGTTCTAGGTCCCCATCTTTCCTTACGTACGCGATGTAATTGCTGTTCAATCTCTAAACAATGATTCAACAATGCTTTTGGAGCTAATGTTGTTTGAATATGCACACATATGTTCAAAAAGTCAGGTTGCTCCACATAGCCTACAGGTTTAGTTTCATAGATTGGGGAGACTTCTTTTACAGTAATGCCTTCTCTATGATTTAATTGGTCGATAGCATCGTTTAATTGATCTTCTCTTTGGCCAATATTACTTCCTAAACTAAGATATACATCTTTCATTATGCTTTCTCCCTTGTAATTTCAACGCCTACACCGTCATAATAGCCAGGTATAGGTGGATTTTTCTTAGTAATTTTAACTTTTGTTGCCATTACACGATTATAGTGTGTATTTATACGCTTTGCAATACGTTCAGCGAGATGCTCAAGTAAATGAACAGGCTCATCTAACATAATCGCTTTGACATCTTCATACACTTCTCCATAATGCACAGTATCTTCTACCATATCTGATTCTCCTGCTTCTCTTAAATCAACCTTCATTTCGATATCCACTAAAAAAATTTGACCAATTTCATTTTCTGCAGGTAGCGCACCATGATAAGCATAAAATTCTAATCCATTTAAAAAGATTTTATCACTCATTTTTGATTTCCTTTCAAACTGTCTGTTGCTTTAGCCACTCTAGCGTTCATCAACACGTTATGCACACGCACACCGTCAACACCTTTCATAATACCATAAGCTGTGGTTGCGGCTGTCGCTTCATCGCGTTCACTTACTTTTGAGTCGCCACCTAATATATCATTAATAAAGCGTTTTCGACTTGTCGCTAACATTACTTTATAGTCTGTCGCTACAAGTTCATCTAAACGGGCCATAACTTCTCTTTCTTCTTCTCTTGATTTCGCAAATCCTATACCTGGATCAAGCCATATTTTGTCATGTTTCACACCAACACGTTCAGCTTGATGGGCTTGTTTCAATAACATAACAATCATTTCATCCATGACTGGTTCGTCGCGTTGGCCATCTCCGTTATGCATTAAAATTAAAGAGGCATCATAACGCGCTACGACTTCAAAAATATCAGGGTCGTACAATCCTGCCCATTGATCATTAATAATTGTCGCACCGGCTTTAAGTGCTGCTTCTGCGACTTCACTTCGAAAAGTGTCAACTGAAATCTCCGCCTTAATATCGAGATCTCTCAACGCCTCTACAACAGGAATCACCCGTTCCAATTCTTCTTCAACTGCAACATCTTCATGACCAGGTCGTGTTGATACACCACCTACATCAATAATATGTGCCCCCTCTTCAATCATTTCCTTCACGTGTGCCACCGCTCGTTCAACATCATTATAACGATTGCCATCAGAAAATGAATCCGGGGTTACATTTAAGATACCCATAATTTGAGTTGGTTGCATTTAAAGTCATCCTCTCCATCTATCACTGAATCATTCATTTTTAAGAACTTGAATAGTTTTATTATATCAAATTCACACTCAAAATATTGTATAAACCTTTGTGAATAAGAAATTAGCGCAACCCCCATGCTTCACAACCCCTAATTAACGTAAAAAACTGAGATGATGATAGCATGATCCTTTAATGCATAAAATCATTCCATCTCATCTCAGTTTCTTTTACAAGCTCATCAACGCTTTATTCAAAATTATATAGTGGTGTTGATAAGTAACGTTCACCATTACTTGGTAATACTGTTACAACTGTTTTACCTTTACCTAGTTCTTTCGCTTTTTGGATTGCAGCATAAATTGCAGCTCCTGAAGAAATTCCGCCTAGAATACCTTCTTCTTTTGCGACACGGCGAGACGTTTCCATTGCCGTCTCATTTCCGACTTTAATCACTTCACCATAAATGTCAGTATCTAACGTTTCAGGCACAAATCCTGCACCTAGACCTTGTAATTTATGTGGACCTGGTTCGCCACCGCTTAACACTGGTGAATCTTCAGGCTCAATAGCCACGATTTGAATATCTGGGTAAGTTTCTTTTAATACTTTTCCTGCACCTGATAATGTGCCTCCAGTACCGACACCTGCTAAGAAAGCATCAATTGTTTTACCTTCAAATTGTTCAACAAGTTCTGGACCTGTTGTTAATTCGTGTACTTTAGGGTTCGCGAAGTTTTCGAATTGTTGAGGTTCAAAATAGCCACGCTCTTCTTTAAGCTCTTTTGCTTTTTTAATAGCACCTTTCATTGCTTCTGCACCTGGTGTTAACACAACTTCAGCACCATAAGCTTTTAATAAATTACGTCTTTCAACACTCATTGTTTCAGGCATTGTAAATACAGCTTTGTATCCTTTTGCTGCACATACAAAGGCTAAACCAATTCCTGTGTTACCACTAGTTGGTTCCACAATAGTGTCGCCTGGTTTAATTTTTCCATCTTTTTCAGCTTGTTCTATCATTGCAAGCGCAATACGATCTTTAACTGAGCCAGCAGGATTTTGATATTCTAATTTTACATAGATATCAGCTGCGTCCTCATCAGATTGGTGACGTAATTTAACGACTGGCGTTTGTCCAATTAATTCAGTAATATTTTCAACAGGTTTTTGTGCCATAATATCTAACCTCACTTCATTTATATTCTTAGTTATAATCTCGGATATAAATACAGTTTAACATTTTTCAGACAATTTCAAAAGCATATGCCTCTATTCCTTACTGTCCCCATTTAGCAGCATTGCCTTAAATAGCGCGCTACACTATGGGAGTTGTGACTTTAATGCTTCTAATTCAGCTTCAGAAAATTGGTATTTTGCACGACAGAAATGACATTCCGCTTCTGCACCATGATCTTCTTTAATCATACTGTCAATTTCAGCTTCACCTAATCCTTTGAGTGCATTTAAAAATTTATCATGACCACAATTACATTCAAATTCAGCTGGAATGGTTTCTAAAATCGTGACATTATCTTCTCCTAGAATCTCAGTTAACATTTCTTCTGGTGTTAAGCCATCATCAATCATCTTAGATACCGGGTCCATATTTTGAATGGCTGATTCAAGTTGATTAATCGTTTCTTCTTTAGCTCCTGGCATCACTTGGATAATAAATCCTCCTGAAGCTTTTATTGAATTATCTGGGTTAACGAGTACCCCAACACCGACTGAAGAAGGGACTTGTTCACTATTTGCAAAATAATACGTAAAGTCTTCTCCTAATTCTCCTGAGACAATCGGACTATTTCCTGTGTAATAATCTTTCATGCCAACATCTTTTACAACATTAATTGCACCATTCGTACCTACTGCACGACGGACGTCTAATTTGCCTTGTTGGTTAAGCGCAAAATGCGTTTGTGGATTTGTAACATAACCTCTGACACGGCCTTTCGCGTCCGCATCTGCGATAATTTTACCAATTGGGCCATCCCCATCGACAGTCACTGTTAATTTTTGATCACCTTTTAACATCGCACCCATCATTAATGTTGCTGTCATTGTACGACCTAATGCAGCCGATGCTGTCGGCCATGTATAATGTCTTGTTTGCGCTTCTTGAATGGTATCTGTCGTTTTAGCACTATATGCACGGATTTCGCCATTAAAAGCCAGCGCTTTAACAATATAATCTTGCGTCATATATAATCCTCCTTATAATTTACAGTTGATTTACTGATCATGACTAGTCTACGTTGATTCATCATAACCACATCCTTAAAATGATACAACTAAAATGGACTATCGTTATCATACATCTTCATAAAAAAGAGGTTTTGTACCTCCTTCATGGAACATACAAAACCTCTTTCTTTATTTATGATTGACGTGGGTCGTCTTCGCCAGGACGATCGATATCTGGTTTACCTTCATATCCTGTTGTATCCTCTTCTGTTGAATCAGATTCTTCTTCCTGTTCTGTACGACCACCATGACTACGTTCTGTTAACTCTTCTTGTTCACGACGGATTTCATCATATGATTTACCATATTTACCATCTTGGAAACCGTCTTTATCGCCATGGTCTACAACTTTCGCTTCATCATAATTCACAACTGGTAAATGACCTTCGTGGAATAATGATTGAATTTGTTCTGCAACCAATGTTTCTTCAGTTAATAAGGTTTCAGCTATTAAGCGTAATTGTGACTCATGTTCAAGTAAGATTTGTTTACAACGCTCATATTGTTCTTTAATAATACGTTGTACCTCTTTGTCAATTTCAAAAGCAATTTGACCAGAGTATTCTGGGTCACCAGACATGTCTTTACCTAAGAAGACTTGTCCGCCACCGCCATTTGAGAATTGTAATGGTCCTAATTTTTTACTCATACCGTATTCTGTAACCATTTCGCGCGCAATTTTCGTTGCACGTTCAAAGTCATTTGAGGCACCTGTAGATACTTCATTAAAGATAATATCTTCAGCTACACGACCACCTAATAGTCCACAAATCTTATCTAGTAATTCTGGCTCTGTCATTAAGAAACGGTCCTGTTTAGGTAACATCATCGCATAACCGCCCGCTTGACCACGTGGTACGATTGTAACCTTATGTACCACTTCGGCTTCATCAAGTACCATACCAATGACTGTATGTCCTGATTCATGGTGTGCTACGATATTACGTTCTTTTTCAGAAATAACACGAGATTTTTTAGCTGGACCTGCAATGACACGGTCTGTTGCTTCTTCGATATCTCGCATATCGACTTTTTTCTTATCACTTCTTGCAGCAATTAAAGTTGCCTCATTAAGTAAGTTTTCTAAATCGGCACCTGAGAATCCTGGTGTACGTTGCGCAATCGCTTTTAAGTCTACCGTTTCATCAAGTGGTTTATTTTTAGCATGAACATGTAAGATCGCTTCACGTCCTTTAACATCTGGACGACCTACTTGAATTTGACGGTCAAAACGACCCGGACGTAATAAGGCAGGGTCTAAAATGTCAGGACGGTTTGTAGCGGCAATCATAATGATGCCTTCATTTTCACCAAAGCCATCCATTTCAACAAGCAATTGGTTTAATGTTTGTTCACGTTCATCGTGTCCGCCACCGACACCGGCACCACGTTGACGACCTACAGCATCGATCTCATCAATAAATATAATACATGGCGCATTTTTCTTCGCATTTTCAAATAAGTCACGTACACGGCTCGCACCAACACCGACGAACATCTCAACGAAGTCAGAACCACTGATTGAGAAGAATGGGACGCCTGCTTCACCTGCTACTGCACGCGCAATTAATGTTTTACCTGTACCTGGAGGGCCTACTAATAAGACACCTTTAGGAATACGTGAACCCATTTGTTTAAATTTATTATTATCTTTTAAGAAGTCCACTATTTCGATTAATTCTTGTTTCTCTTCGTCTGCACCAGCAACATCTGAGAAACGCACGCGGCCTTTTTGACTATCGTACATCTTAGCTTTGGATTTACCAAAGTTCATCATACGACCGCCACCGCCGCCACCTTGTGCTTGGCTTAAGAAGAACATGAACAGTAGTGCAATCACTACAATTGGAATAAGCGTCGTAAGAATACTTAAGAATACGCTTTGACCTTCTTCTTCTTTAATTGTAAAGTCTAATCCATCTTGGTTTTTGGCTGCATCTGTTACTTGTTCAAGCTCTTTGCTATTGTTGAACAATATTGTTGAAGCATAATCGTCATCGTTTTGTAACTTACCACTCACTTTATACACATTATTATCCGGCTGAATCTCTAAAGATTTCAATTCACCGTCTTCTAAATTCTGCATAAATTGGTTATAAGTTAACTCTTTAGGTACATTTCCATTGCCGTTAATCCATGAAAATAACCCAAATATCACAACGCCGATAATCGCTATAAACAGCACATTACGAAAAGCTTTCTGCATGCGTCGTTTCCTCCTACTTCAAATATAAAACTAATAAAAATTTTACCATAATACGAATATAACTGGCTAGTAATTGACCTTTATACAGTTTGATACTACTCAATTAAAATCACGGGTTGTCATTAACTATAAATTTCTGGTTTTAAAGTACCGATATATGGTAGGTTACGATATTTTTCTTGGTAATCTAGTCCATAACCGATGACAAAAGCATCAGGTATTTTCTTACCTACATATTTCGCTTCAATCTCTGCTTTACGACGGTTTGGTTTATCTAATAAAGTAACAATTTCTAAAGAATTCACTCGACGTGATTTTAATAATTCTGTAATAGATTTTAAAGTTGTTCCTGTTTCTAAAATATCTTCCACGATTAAAACATCTTTATTTTCGATAGAGGTACTTAAATCTTTTAAAATTTGAACTTCTCCTGTTGATTCAGTACCACCGTGGTAGCTAGAGACATCCATAAAATCTATTGCTAAAGGCAAATCAATGCGCTTAATTAAATCAGTCATAAATAAAACTGATCCTTTTAAAATACCGATGCATAATAAATCTTTGCCTTGGTAATCTTTAGTGATTTGTTCACCTAATTGGTGACATAAATCTTGAATATCTTGCTCACTTAATAATAGCTCTTTCATATCATTTTCCATTAAAGTCATCTCCTAAATAGTGAATATTAATCATTTCTTGATACTTAAAGTGAGTATAAAGTGTCCCGACTGCGAGAATTTGATGCGTCGCGTCTTCTACAATTGGCATATGTTCTCTTAAAAATTGAGGTATCTTCGCATCAATCATTAATCTTGAAACCTTTTTATGGTGATTTGTATCTAATTCAACACGATCTCCATTACGTCGTGAGCGAATAGTCATTGTATCACTAACATTAAAAAGATGATTCGATAGATAGATGCGATAAGGTCCGAATTCATAATAACCTGGCGAAGTTGTATGTATCTCTTGTTGAACGTCTTCTAAGGCACTAGCAGACATTATGATTAATTTATCATACACAATCATTGCTTTCCATTGATTTGTGCGCATTAAAGTGGTTTGGGCTATATCGTCTTGCTCTAACTGATTAAACCAATCAAAATAAGCCTTTTCAGTTACTGGTGAAGTTGGCTCAAATTGCGCAAATAGCAAATCCAAGACCTTTATTTTAACATGTAATAATTCTTGATTAAAAACTTTTTTTGGTAGACTCACTAACTGTGCTGATTGCGTTACATATTGATCAATAAAAGAGGTCGCTTGTTGTTCAATTAATCTTTGTGCTGTGTCGTGATAATCATTCAATTTTAATAATTGTGCTGCTTGAAGGTGTTGATTGTCATGTATTGCTGGCAATATGCGATTACGAATATCATTTCGAACATAATCGTTACTTGCATTGCTTTCATCTTCAAAATAAGGCACCTGATAGTGTTGTTGATAACGTACGATATCGGCCTTTGTGTGATCCAACAGTGGACGAACCAAGCGATACCCTTGCCGTTGTTCAACATGAGACATGCCTAATGGACTGCGTGTACTTCGACCTGTAAATACTCTATAAAATATGGTTTCAATTTGATCATCTTGATGATGCGCCGTTAACAAACAATCTGCATTTAAGCGATCCATCATCGTATCAAACCAATCATATCTCTGGATTCTCGCTTCGTTTTGAATACTACGACCTGATGCGACAATATCCTTTAAGTCTAAATAATGAATATACACAGGGATATGTTGCGCTTCACAATACTGCGTGATAAATGACGCTTCTTCTGTAGAGTTGGCCCGCAACCCATGATGAACATGAAGACACGTTAAACTACGATAGGTGTGGCGATAATCATGAAGTAATTGGTGTAATAAAACCATACTATCAATTCCAGTTGATACAGCTACTACAAGATGATCCGCTTCATTCCAGCATTTTTTCATAACTCCAATACTCCTCATTTAAAATCCAATATACCCCATAAAAAAAGGTTGAGATTCAAAGTAACCCTTCGTTTCTCAACCTATCATTTCTAATTAACGACGTGAACCTCTTCCGCCACGTCTTGACTCTGCTTGACGCTTAATAGAAGTCAATTTATCTTCACTATCTTTTAAGAAATTGGATAGTTTCTTTTCAAAGTCTTCTGGTTTTTGTGCTGGTCGTTGTTTACGTGGACGATCCTTCGCCTTTTTAATTGATAAACTAATTTTACCATCATCTGCGATAGACAATACTTTAACTTCTACTTCTTCTCCAACTGATAAATGGTCTTCTACGTTTTCTACATAATTGTCTGCTACTTCACTGATGTGTACTAAACCACTTTTTCCCTCAGGTAATGACACAAACGCGCCAAATTTTTTGATTCCTGTGACTTTACCTGTGATTTTACTGCCTACTTCGATTGACATTGTTTTAATGCATCCTCCTGCTTTATTCGATATTTAATTCTATTATACTTTCGTTTCATCATTTTCACAATGACTAAAATAATAAACATTCTATTTCATTGTATTTTTACGCATAACACACTCAGTAAAAGGAAGATTATTCATTTATTGACCTGATTGATCCTTTTGACTATTCTCTTGCTTTTGATCTTCAGGAAGTTTGAATATAATTTCGCCATCATTACTTAAGTAATATTCATCTCGTGCAATTTTTTCAATATATTCTTCATTATTTAAATTATTGAGCTGTTCTTTAAGTTGGATTTCTTGATCTTGTAATTTTTGATATTGTTCTTCTTTCGCAGCGCGTTCTGAAGAGGCTTCTTGGTTCGCGTTAATCTGCACAAATACTAAAATCAACAATACAATGATAACCGCTAAAAGTAACCCACCAAATACAGTTACTCGTTTCTTAACGACTTTTTTGCGCATTTCATGGCGTTTCTTTTTTGCATTTTTTTCGGATGTGTATTGATTGCCGATATTTTGAATATTATTACTCATGCGGCATCACCCTTCCTTTGTCGCACGGTTGGATTATATACGTGCTTCTTTAATAAGTTCATACATTCCTTTAGCATTCTCTTTTGTCGCATGTTCATTTAAACCTGTCACTTTAATTGTTACTTCTTTTTGGCCAAATTGAATGACAAGTTCATCATCCACTTTGACATCTGATCCTGCTTTAGCAGTGTGTCCATTAATCGTTACGCGCCCTTGGTCACTCAATTCTTTCGCTAACGTACGTCGTTTAATTAATCTTGATACTTTTAAATATTTATCAAGTCTCATGTGTTTCCTCCTTGATTTAAATAAGCTTCAATAGCCGCTTCTGACTCATTGATCTTGTGATTTTTGACTTCATCATACAATTTTAAGAAATGGGTCGCAAATACTTTCTCAAATTTCACACGTTCTTTTTTACCTTCTGATTGTTTTTCCTTTTGCCAAATTGACTTCACATCGTCTACTGATTCTGCCGATATATCTTTAAAAATATGTGGATGACGTCTAATCATTTTTTCGGATAGGCTCGCCACAATTTCATGCGTATCCATATAGCCTTCTTTACGACCGATATTAGCGTGCAGTAGCACTTGAAGTAAAATATCACCCAATTCTTCAATCATATGCCAATCATCTTCGTTATCAATCGCTTCAAATAGTTCAAACGTTTCTTCAAGTAAATAACGTTTCAATGATTCATGTGTTTGAACTTTATCCCATGGGCAACCATGTTCATCATCTACTAACCGCGCGATAACACTATCGGCAAAGTCAAAGTCACCGTATAAATCTTCATCTTCAGTGACTTTCGGAATAAAGACACTTGTTAAATTTGTAAAGCTGTCATAATGGTCTAACTCATATAATGCACACGTTGTTACATGCGCATCATTTTGTCGAGCACCATCAACAATCATCACTTCAAACTCATCTGAATAGCGCTCCATTAGTGTGAGCTTAAGTTCTCCTGCCATCATTTGACTGTACACTTGCGTCACAATGGTATTCGTTCTTAAGTTTAAAGTATCTGGCGTTAAGGCTGTCGCATCTAATAACGTAAAACCATCATTAGGGTCCACATTTACCGCTGTAAATATGTCATCAATAAAACTACGTCCACCTTTAATTTCCACATGAACATCCTTTGAAGGCCCTCGATCCAATAACATTTGTGTCGTTGTTTCTGCTACACGTGGGTGGCCAGGTACTGCATAAACAATATCTTGTTGTTGCGCAAGTGACAATAATTGCTCAGTAATCGTTTCATAAACGTCTTCAAAATGATCATGCGCTTCATAGATATCATCAAAACTTATAATATCAAGGTCTTCTAACGCGTCAATCACTGGATGATCTTTCGTTCTAACATAGAGTCGTTGTTGCTGTTGAATCAGTCGATAAATAGAAACAGGTAATTCATCTAAGCCATAATTTCCCAATCCAATAATCGTCAATTGATGTGTCATTTTTTTCTTCCTTTCTTTAAACGATAAACTTTGTCGCCAAACGGCAAGTGTGACCACTCTTCTTCATTTAATACGTTTAGAACTATAATGGCTACTATCACACCTATGACACCGAGTAAGGCTCCGATAAGTAGCTCAACGAATCCACCCACTCGTGTCATGGTATGCATCAATTGCATCCACAATTGTACAACTATCGTCATGATACATAGCGCACCAATCAGTTTTAAATAAAAGAAACGTAAATCATTGAGATGATACTGCTTGGCCACATCTCGATGTAAATAAATAACAAACAGACATAATGAGATAACAGTCGCAGTACTTGCACCTATAATCCCAACTTCTCGAATAAGTAGTATATTTAAAATCAACTTACTAATCATACCAATGCCTAAACCAACCCATATCGTTTTGAGCCGTCCTTGTACTTCTAATAAAGAGATATACATCATAATGAGTGACACGAGTATGACAGTGAACATATATATCGATAATGTAGACGTCAACGCATCACTTTCAAAAAAGACACGATTCAGTAACGGTAATAAGTTGATAAGACCAATACCACTAGCACTGCTAATGACGATCGTTATTTTTAATGAGGCATTGGCATAGTCGTTCATCTTTTGATACTGACCCAGCCGTTGTGTCTCTGTCAGTAGCGGAATTAAGACGAAACAAAATGTAGTTGTTACAATTAAGCCCATTTGAATAAAGGAAGCGCCTCTATCAAAGATTCCTTTTTGCGCAATCGCTTGTTGAAAGGCAAGTTCAGCACCATGGCGTAATGTGTTAACTACTGTAAAACTATCAATCACTTGCCATAAAATGACAATCAAATGACTGACCGCAAACACCACAATTGAAACTAAAAATTGTTTCCACGGAAGCGATAGTGTTTCTTGTGACGACTTTGATCGGTAGCGCCATCCTAGTAATAATGTAGCGCCAATAAAGCCGAACACTGAGGCAATAATAGCCCAAAACCCTGCTTCATATATGGATAAACCCTGAGTCATAAAAAGGACGATGACAATCCCAATGATCCCTACACGTATCGTTTGTTCTAACACTTGGGAATAAGCAGGGATATTCATATTGTATTGAGCTTGAAAATAGCCACGCAATAACCCTAAACCACCAATGATCACAAAACATACACTTGCAGCGCGTAACATTGGCGTTAACATCGTATCACCCATTAAATAGGCAATCCACGGTGCACTTATAAATAAAAGAACACTTCCAACAAATCCTATACAAGTTAATATGATACAAAGCCGCTTAAATGCCCATCGATTGTGATAATGTGCACTCATAACACGTGTGTAAGCGCTTGGGATGGCATTACTTGATAAAACAACGCCTAAAGCGACAATAGGATAGACTTGTTGATACGCATATAAACCCGCATCACCAAGTACATTTTGATAAGGCACACGATACAGCGCACTTAACACTTTAACGATTAACAACGCCATTGTAAGGACAATCACACCATTAAACGCTGACTTAGACTTCATTTGGAATACGCAAGCTTTCTTCTAAAGTCTTGGCTAAGAATTTCAAGTTATCTAACCATTGTTTACCTTTTGTTAACGTTACTTTCATACATCCTGATTCTACACCAACCTTCATACTGCGTCCCAGTGCTTCAGAATTTTTGAATAACGCTTCTCCATCCATTTGCTCTGTCCCTTGTTGCGTTAGGAGAATTTCAATCGATTTACCTTTATCTTTAACGTATTGAACACCGACATGGAGTAAATGTATTTTAATTTCCACAGAATCAAGCAGTTGTGCAACCTCTTCTGGATAATCATTAAAGCGATCCATCAGTTCGTCCTTAATATCTCTTAACTGATCCATGGTTTCAGCTGCACGTAGTTTTTTGTAAATCTCAATTTTAGCTTGTTCATTGCGAATGTATTCAGCTGGTAAATAAGCATCAAGTTGTAAATTCATTTCAATTTCTGGAGTTGGTGTTTCTTCTTTGATACCACGTTTTTCATTTACCGCTTCTTCTAACATTTGTGAGTATAAGTCAAAGCCGACAGAGTCTATAAAGCCATGCTGTTGTTTACCGAGTAAATTACCAGCACCGCGTATATTTAAATCGCGCATCGCAATTTTAAATCCACTACCTAGCTCTGTAAATTCTTTAATTGCTTGCAGGCGCTCTTCTGCCACTTCATTTAACACTTTATTGGCAGGGTGTAAAAAGTAAGCATAGCCAATTCGACTTGAACGCCCTACACGACCTCTTAATTGGTATAACTGACTTAAACCAAATCGGTCCGCTTCTTCAATGATGAGTGTATTGGCATTAGGGACATCGACACCTGTTTCAATAATAGTTGTCGTCACCAAAATGTCGTACTCTCCATTAATAAAATCAAGCATAGCTTCTTCTAGGTCTCGTTCAGATAACTGACCATGCGCGACACCAATCGACGCATCTGGCACTAACATTTGCAATTGTTCTCGTTTTTCATAAATAGACTGTACTCGATTATACAGATAAAAGACTTGGCCGCCTCTTGAAAGCTCTCTTTCTAAAGCTTCTTTGATAAAGTTACCATTTTGTTCTAACACGTAAGTTTGAACTGGGAAACGATTTTCTGGTGGCGTCTCAATAACAGATAAATCACGTACACCTAACATACTCATATGCAATGTTCTTGGGATAGGTGTAGCTGTTAATGTCAGTACATCCACATTCGCTTTTAAAGCTTTGATACGTTCTTTATGGCGGACCCCAAAGCGTTGTTCTTCATCAACAACAAGTAATCCTAAATCTTTATACTCGACCGTTTTAGCTAATAATTTATGTGTACCTACAACAATATCGACTTCACCAGATTTTAGTCCTTCTTTAGTTTCTTTAATTTCTTTAGTTGTTCGAAAACGACTCATGAGTTGAATATTCACTGGATAATCACGCATACGTTCGATCAATGTTTCATAATGTTGTTGCGCAAGAATGGTTGTCGGAACTAGAAATGCGACTTGTTTACCTGACATAATGGCTTTAAAAGCAGCACGCACCGCAACTTCTGTCTTACCGTAACCCACATCTCCGCATAATAAGCGATCCATTGGTTTTTGACTTTCCATATCTTGCTTAATCTCTTCTATCGATTTCGCTTGATCTTCTGTTAAATCATATGGGAAGTCCATTTCAAAGGCGTGTTGTTCTTCTGTATCAGGACCAAACTGATAACCCACCGACGTTTCACGCTCTTTATAAAGGGCGATCAATTCATCCGCAATATCTTCTACACTACTTTGAACTTTAGCTTTCGTTTTCTTCCATTCACTACCGCCGAGCTTATATAGTTTTGGCGTTTTATCTTCAGAACCGACATATTTTTGAACCTGTTCCATTTGATCCACTGGCACAAATAATTGATCGGTCCCTTTATACTGTATCTTGATGTAATCTCGGTGAACATCTCCGACCTCTAACGTTTCAACACCAAGATAACGACCTACACCGTGGTGCACATGAACGACATAATCCCCGACATTCAGTTCTTGATAAGATTTGATTTTTTCGGCGTTGCTAATTGCTTTACGTCGTTTTTTCGCTGCTTTTTTCTGTTTGGATTGGAATAGTTCGCGTTCAGTAATGACCACTAACGACATATAAGGGAGTTCGAATCCTTCAGATAAACTACCTTCAATAATGGCCACATGACCAGACTCTATTTGATCGATGGCTGGGTCGATCAATGTAGGGATATGCATTTCATTAAGCATTGCTTGAACGCGTTCTTTTTTCGTTTCAGTCTCGACCATAACGACCACACGTTCATCTTGGCGAATATAACGTTGAAATTCAGACGTCATAATATCATATTGCCCGTAAAACTGTTGCACGGGTTTACATGAGAACTTAACAATATCCTGTAACTTAATAGGCATTGAAGCCGTAAATAATGTAAAAAATGTGATATAACGCTGACGTATCAATTGATCTAACGTCGTGTCATCCATAAATCGTTGCCCAATAAAACCTTTACCACTTTCGATTAAGTTCTGTAAAAATTCTTCTGTTTCGGCAGTTAAAGAGGCCTCTGTTTCTTTAACGCGATTATATTCATCCATCAATACTACCGCATTATCTTTCACATAACCCATAATCGTCGCTGGCTCTTCATACATAAACGCCACTAATCGACGTAAAATTTGAGGGTCAAAACGTTCATCTTCAATAATGTTAAATTGATCATACGTATCTTTCACATCTTGACGCACTGATTTATCAATTTTAGGACGGGTCGTTTCGTACGCTGTTTTAAGTTGTTCTACTAATCGATAGCGAACCTCTTCAGTAATAATATAATCATGCGCGGTCGTAATATGTGCAGTCTCTATATTGTCAAAAGAACGTTGTGTTTCGATATCAAATTCTCGAATGGAATCCACTTCCGTATCAAACAATTCAATACGAATCGGTTCCCCTAAAAGCGGATAAATATCGATAATACCGCCGCGCACCGAAAACTCTCCAATATTAGAAACGACTGATTCTCGACGATACCCCATATTAACAAGTTGCTTAAGTAACGCATCGACATCAATATCAGTGCCGACTTCAATCTTAATTTGATGCGCTTGCCATAATGATTTAGGCGTTAAAAGTTTTTTCAAGCCATTTAACGGAACAATAAATAACCCACGTTGTTCATTTGCGAGCGCCGTTAATGTACGCACACGTTCACTCATAAACTCTGGGCTTTGTGTCGAAAATTCTTCTGTCATAATATCTTGTACAGGATATTTAAATAATTCATCATCCGGTACAAATTGTAGTAAATCACCTTCTAATTTATCCGCCTGATATAAGTTATTGGTAACCAAAACGACTTGTCGATGATCTGATTGATACATCTCTGCAATCATTGACGCCTTTGCAGCAGGGGTTAACCCTGTTACAAGTACATTTTCTTTACCATTTTTATCCAATATGTCATTAAAACGACTATCTCTATTTATAATTTCACTAATTAATGTTTTCACTTAATCTCACCATTATATTGATTCATTACATTTTCAAATGTTTCATTATTAATAAACGTTTCTACTGCCCTTACGACGTGCTCAACGACAGGCATCATCGTCTTCATCTCAGTAGAAGAGAATTTTTGTAATACATAATCTGGTACAGACATACCATTTGTGGGACGACCAATACCAATACGAATACGTTTAAAATCACTCGTGCCTAAATGCTGAATAATTGATTTCATCCCATTATGGCCACCCGCACTGCCTTTTTGACGTAATCTTACTTCTCCTTGTGCAAGATCCAAATCATCATATAATACCAATAAATCTTCTGTTTCAATTTGATAATAATCCATTAACGGCGCGACAGCTTCTCCGGATAAATTCATCAATGTCATCGGTTCAATGAACATTACTTTTTCTCCATTTATACGTTCAATTGTGTACGCACCACGATATTTTTGCTTATCTAATTTAATATTATATTGAGAAAGCATCGCATCAATCACTTCAAAACCGATATTGTGTCGTGTCTGTTCAAATTTTTTCCCAATATTTCCTAGTCCTACAATACACTTCATGGCTTCCCTCCGACATTTAATTAGTTAAGACCTTCCTCTATGTTGATACACATGTATCAGTATTAAAATGCGCATACCCTTATAACTTGGTTTACCACAATGTTTTTATCTTAACTACTATACTATTATTACTATATTTTAACACATTTATAAAACAGAATGGTGTTCGATTCCCTGAAGTAAACACGTCACTAGAAATCGTAAAAATTGAGGTATATGATTAAATTATATAGAAATAGTTGAGGTGACCTACATTGAAAAATGATTATTTAAAGTGGGGACAATTAATCAGCGCATGGATTACACTTTTCATAATTGGCACCGATTTATTTGTCATGTCCCCACTTTTACCAAACATTAAACAAACATTTAACGTCTCTGAATCTCAAGCGAGTTGGCTTGTCACCGGATTTTCAGTGATGTATGCCGTATTAGCGCCAGTATTTGGCTTATTAGCAGATAAGTGGGGTAAAAAGCGTAATATTGTTATCGGTCTGATTTGTTTTACCATTTCAAACTTCTTAACATTTTATGCTTCGACTTTTAGTTTGCTAATTATCAGTCGGATTCTCGCAGGCGGATCCGCTTCAATGATTACGTCTTCTGCATTTGCGATTACAGGGGATACTGCGCCTCAAAACCGAAAAGGATTATGGCTCTCTGTGGCTACTTCAGGATTTTTAACCGCCATTTGGATGGGCGCACCATTAGGCAATTTATTAAGTACATTCTCTGGTTGGCGCAACGTCTTTTTATACTTATCTCTGTTAACTATTATTTTAGTGATTTTAAATGCGCTAATCTATCCTAAAAGCCAATTATCAGTCAATAATGCTCAATTACGTCTAGATGTATTACCACGCATTATACGTGATGTGCTAGTGACAATGTTTTGGGCTTTTTCTGTTTATGGTTTATATACGTATTTAGGTCTTGCATTTCAAGATGTTGCTCACTTAAGCGCGACAGCAACAGGTATCGCCTTTACATTTTATGGTGTGGGGGCATTAGCAGGTAGTTTATCAGGAGGTTCACTTTCTGACCGTTTAGGCTATAATCGTTTAATCCCATTAGCATTAATTGGGGTGGCCCTTTTCGTTGTATTAGTTGGTGCCACGTTCCAAACACAATATCTGCTCTTTCCATTATTAACATTTTGGGGTATCTGTGCCTATATCACATTCTCTTCTTTTCAAGCCTTTGTTTCAAAATGTCATGCGCAACAATCAGGTAGTGTTATGGCTTGGAACCAAACAGCAATGTATGTGGGTATTACCCTAGGCTCGGTTGTTGGTGGTGTACTTATGGACAATGGCCATGCCTTTATATTAAGTTTAGTTTGTGCCATTTCTGCGATCATCGCACTTGTATGGTTTAAATTCATTGAATCTAAAGCAAAAGCGTAAAAAAAGTGAGGTAATGTAACAACATTACCTCACTTTAATCATATCTATAACTTATTCTTCTTCTTCTTTATCTTCTTTTTCTTCATCGCCTACAACTTCAGGCTCTTCTGTTTCGCTTTCGCCTTCCATTTCTGCGATTTCTTCTTCAGTTGGTTCTTCTGTTGGTGCTACAACTGAAGCTACAGCATCTTCTGGATCGTTTTCGATTGTAAAGTCACCAGAAACTTTAAGTTCGCTTACTGCGATACTGTCACCAATTTCTAATTCGCTGATATCAACTTCGATATATTCAGGAATGTTGTCTGGTGTTGCTGTAATTTCTAAGTCGAAGATTGGTTGTTCAACAACGCCACCTTCTTTAGCTCCTGGTGCTTCACCAGTTAAGTGAACTGGTACTTCAACAGTACGTTCTTCACTCATGTTGATTGCTAAGAAGTCGATGTGTGTAATTTGGTTTTTCAATGGGTCGAATTGGTAGTCAGCAACCATTACTTTGATTTCTTTTGAACCAACGCCTAATTGAATAACCCCGTTACGGCCTACTTCACGAATAACTTTGATGAATTCTACTTCATCAACTTTTACTGAAATATTTTTTGTGCCGTAACCATAAACTACTGCAGGTACTTTACCTGCTTCACGGATTTTACGTAAGTCACCGCGAGTTTGCTTACCTTGACGAATAATAGACTTTAATGCAGTCATATTCTTTTCCACCTTTCTTTTGCACAATATCGTGTGCTGCACTTGCCCATCAACACTATGTTGCTTGCAAGTGGTTATTTGTCCGAAATGGTTCGAACAGCAGTATTTTACACAAAAATGGTGAATCCGTCAAGCCGTCTTAATCAAATAATACACTTACTGATTCTCTTTCATAAACACGTACAATAGCTTGAGCTAATAATTTAGCAATAGATAATTCTTCAATATTATCTGGTTTTTGTTCTGGTTTAAGTTGGATTGAGTTTGTAACGATTAATTCTTTAATCGCTGAGTTTTCGATACGTTCTTTCGCTGGGCCTGATAATACAGGGTGTGAACAACATGCATAAACGTCTGTTGCACCTTTATCTTTTAACGCTTGTGCGGCTAAAGTAATTGTACCTGCTGTATCGATAATATCATCTATAATGATTGCTGTACGACCTTCAATTTCCCCAACAATATTCATCACTTCTGCCACATTAGGTTTCGGACGTCGCTTATCAATGATTGCGATTGGTGTTTTCAAGATATCAGCCAGTTTACGTGCTCTTGTTACGCCGCCATGGTCCGGAGAAACAACAACACATTTTTCTGGATCAATATCGTTATTATTTAAGAAGTACTCAGCTAAAATTGGTACACCCATCAAGTGGTCAATTGGGATATTGAAGAAACCTTGAATTTGAGGTGCGTGTAAATCCAATGCAATCATGCGATCTGCACCAGCTGTTTCGAATAAGTCAGCTACTAATTTTGCAGTAATCGGTTCACGACTACGCGCTTTACGGTCTTGACGTGCATAACCATAATAAGGCACAACGATTGAAATGTTTGCTGCTGATGCACGTTTACATGCGTCAATCATAATTAATAATTCCATTAAGTGAACATTAACTGGATTAGACGTTGGTTGAATAATAAAAACGTCACAACCACGAATACTTTCTTCAATATTGATTTGAATTTCTCCATCACTAAAACGTTTAACTGTACATTTACCTAATTCTACACCAACATGTTCAGCAACTTCTTGAGCGAGTGGTTCATTACCTTTCAACGAGAAAATTTTCATAGACGAATTTTTATATTCGGTATTTAACATTATAAATCCTCCAATTTGATTTAATCATTTATTTGCGATTTAAATAGCCTTCTTTAGTCAATTGTCGAGATCGTGCGAGCGCCAAACTATCTTCAGGGATATCATCCGTAATAGTAGAGCCTGCTGCAATCAATGCACCATTGCCGACTGTCACTGGTGCAATAAGGTTCGTGTTACAACCGATGAAGACACCTTCTCCAACTTCTGTTTTAAATTTATTCACGCCGTCATAATTTACTGTAATCGAGCCACATCCTACATTTGTGCGCGCTCCGATTCTAGCATCTCCAATATAACTTAAATGAGGTACTTTTGCTCCCTCTTCTATTTGCGACTTTTTAATTTCTACAAAGTTGCCGACTTTTGTGGCATCTCCTAATTCTGCACCAGGTCGAAGTTGTGCAAATGGACCCACTTTTACATCAGAACCAATACGTGCTTCTGTAATAACAGATTGACGAATATGTACATTATCACCAATCGTACTGTCATTGATTTCTGTATGTTGACCGATAAATGTCTCCTCGCCAATAATCGTGTGTCCACTTAGCTTAACGCCTGGTTCAATCGTTGTATCTTGACCAATTTGAACATTTGCATCAATATACGTTGTGTCTGGATCAATAATCGTCACACCTTGACGCATATGTTGCGCGTTAATACGTTGACGATATTTCTTTTCCGCCTGACTTAATGCAACACGGTCATTAACGCCCATAATTTCATCAAAATCCTCAGTATGATAAAGGGCTAATTTACCTTTTTGCGCTTTAATTAAAGTTAAAACTTGTGGTAAATAATACTCACCTTGTGCATTATCATTATCAACTTGCTCTAATAAGTTAAATAATGTTTGATTATCAAAGACGAAAATACCAGAACTAATCTCTGTCACAGCTTTTTGTTGCGCAGTGGCATCTTTTTCTTCTACAATCTCTTCTAATTCGCCTGCTTCATTTCGAATAATACGTCCATATCCATATGGTTGAGATGCAGTTGCTGTTAATACCGTTGCATCAGCTGCTTCTGATTCATGATGTTGAATTAACTGTTGTAATGTCTCACCTGTAATTAAAGGTGTATCACCACATACAACGAGTGTAATGCCTTCTTGCTCAGCTAAATGCTCTGCTGCTTGTTTAACAGCATGTGCAGTACCGAGTTGTTCCTCTTGAAAACTATATTTCGATGTTTCGCCAAGTGTGTCTTTCACATGTTCAGCACCATGGCCGACAATCGTTACAACATGATCAACACCAGACTCATGAACTTGATCAATCACATGCGCAATCATTGGCTTTCCAACTACTTCATGTAATACCTTATATTTTTTAGATTTCATTCTTGTGCCTTTGCCCGCTGCTAGAACAATTGCATGTTTTTGCATTGCAATGAACCCTCCAGTATTTTTACGCTTCTATACAATTATAATTTAAGCGGATACAGACTTTCAAGATTAATACGAATAATTAGCACGCTATTTTTTAATTATCAGAATAAGATCGACTGTTTTTTCTCTATTTCTACTGAACTGACACATTTTCTTCGAGTGTAAAAATGGTGCAATCATTTACGAAAAAACGTGCTTATGATTTTATATTTAAACCACGATAATGATTAATTGTCGCTATGAAGTCTTGCTTACGTGGTAAAGCTAAGTCACCAGGATAACGATTGTTTGGTGCAATCGCGTCAAGACCTTTCGCTTCAATAGCACGATAAATCTCATTCGCCGCTTCAACGAGACTCATCTCACCATCTAATAAATGTTTTTGATAATAATCTAACATGAGCGCAATACCATTGGTTTGACTTGGATCTGCCAACTGTTCCAATCCAGAAATATCAATAGGTTCTTTACCATACATAATCGTATGTTTGCCTTTCGCTTTGATACGGCTATCTTTCCCTTTCTTGTTAAAGCTGTCTTTAGAAGGCACACGGTTCGGAATATCACCAAACTGACGCGCTGATATATCATCATGTTGGTCTGTTGATGCTTTAGCAATCGCCTTCGCGTCGTCTGTTACATCTTTTAGTTCATACTCATCCATCATAAAGACTTGATCTGCTACATCAAAGTAGTCCCCGGAACCACCGACAATAAGAATCGTAGACACTTGGTAATCGTCATAAAGCGGCTTCACTTTACTTGCGAAGGGGGTAATCGGCTCTTTCTCAGGCGCAATCAATTGTTGCATGCGACCGTCACGAATCATAAAGTTCGTTGCTGTTGTATCTTCGTCAATTAATAATAGTGATGAACCAGCTTCGAGTGTTTCCATTGTATTTGCTGCTTGGGAGGTACTACCACTTGCGTTCGTCGTAGAAAAGTGTGATGTATCCTTTTTACCTGGCAAGTTATCAATAAATGGTGTAATATTCACCTTTTCTACACTACGACCGTCTTCAGCACGAATCTTCATACCATCCCTACGCGTAATGACAAACTCACGACCATCTTGCGCCACATGGTTATAAACACCCATTTCAAGCGCTTCAAGCAACGTCGATTTACCATGAAAACCACCACCGACGATGAGCGTAATGCCAACCGGTATACCCATACCTGTTATTTGGCCACCGTCTGGCAACTCGAGGGTTATTGTATAACTTTCTGGACTCATAAAAGGCACCGCATCCTGTAATGGTAAATCAGAAACCCCATTTTTACGCGGTAACTTCGCATGATTGCCTACAAATGCGACGAGATTACGACGCTCTAACTCTTGACGAATAAATTGTTGGTTAAGGTAAAGCGCAACTTGTTCATTTAAACGGGCTTGATCTATGTTCTGATATATCAATGCTTGCTCAATCACTTTCGGCATATCCTCAATCATAAGTGCCACAGCTTTTTTGCCTAAAATTTTACGACCTGCAGCAGGCATCCCAATTTCAAAACGCACCTCAATCTTTTCATCATCTATCTGTACTGCAGAACGTTCAAGAATCTTTTGACCACATCGATCAATATTCATCTTACCTTTAGACCCTTTAGCGCCTTTTTGGACACGTTGAATAGCTTGGCCAACTGTACGTGTTAAGAAATCGGATACGGCCACAACTTTATCGTGTGAATCTAATAACTGTTTCGGAATACCTACAGTGTCACGATCCATCATTACACGCACCTTACTTGGCGATGCAAATGGATCCGCTTGTATATGATCCACGATAAAAGTGAAATGCTCGAAACGATACTGATTGTTATTCAAACGCTTATAAGCACCGTATTTACCTCCATCTATCGAATGTAACAATTGTTTTAAATCTTTCGCAGTTTTCAACGAGATCCTCCTTACTTATGTTTGTTTAGTGTCTATTTACCCAACCCATAAGACTTAGAAAACTTCAGCCCTTCTATTTCCCGAAATAATTTTCAGAATCATTTGACTTATCATGAAATTTTAAGTACTCTTTTTGTAAACGATTACAAAGGAAGTGTTATTATGTCCATCAATCTCCAACAGGTACAGGCTGTGGATGTCCATTGTCACCCCTTTGTTGCACCTGAGAAACCACACACTGTAGAAAGTTTCTTAAATACATTATCACTTTCAGTCCTCCCCGATATGTTTACCAAACAAGATATTTCAGAGAACGGGATTGTTCCGGGTATGAATATGTATTTACAGCTAACCATTCGACGATTAGCGCAATTTTTTCAATGTCAACCACATATTGAAGCTGTTGTCGAAGCACGCAACCAGCACGCTAAAGATTTTGCCAACTACACTCAAAATTTGTATCAAGATGCGAATATTACTGGCATGATTGTCGATTATGGCTATCCTGTACCACATATTCCAAAAGCAGACTTTGAACAAACGGCAGGTTTTCATACCTTTGAAATCTATCGTATTGAACCTGTTATGGCATATTACAGCGCAAAATGTAAGACGTTTGGCGAATTTACAGAAGCTTATTACCACGATTTACTCCAAACCTTGCAACGACCAGACGTAGTAGGACTAAAATCCATTATCGCTTACCGCAGCGGTTTAGACGTTCAACCAAAAGACGAAGACAAAGCAGCACATGCTTACGCAACGTTTCGCAATGATACACGAGCAGCTGTAAAACCATTACGCGATTACTGTATGCATTTGGCAATGGAAGCATGTACAGAAACAAATAAAGTGATGCATATTCATACCGGCGTGGGTGATGGCGAAGTTGTTTTACCGAAAGCAAGTCCAAGTTTGTTAATCGACATGTTACGCACACCAAAGTATCACCAAACGAAAGTGCATTTCGTTCACGGTGGCTACCCTTGGATGGAAGAAGCAGCCTTTATTACGAGCATCTTACCTAATGTTTATTTGGACATTTCACTTCAGGTGCCATTTGCAGGTCATGGAGGCAAACGTATCCTCTCTACTGTCTTCGAATTCGCACCATTCGACAAAGTGATGTTCGGATCAGATTGCTTCAGTGCACCGGAAATGAACTGGTTAGCAGCGAAGTTGTTCCGTCAAGATTTGACCGAAGTGTTGGAATCATGGGTTGCACGTGATTATATGGACGAACACATGGCCCAAGAGATTGGTGAAATGGTATTGTATCGTAACTTTGAACGCGTCTACCAAGATGCCATTGTTGCTTGTAGTAACAAGTAAAAAGTACAACACTTTTCCCATCACAACAAAGCTAACGTACCTTAACATCTACCCAATTTAGTGAAAGGAGTGAGCATATGACGAATGCAGTGAATTGGAAATGGGATAACGCGCTCAATCATACCTTGTTTGAAATTCGTAAACATTTACATCAACATCCTGAATTGTCATTTAAAGAATACGAAACTCAGAAATATATCCAAAAGATTCTCGATGAATGGCATATTCCATACAAAACCATTACGGAGACAGGCCTATACGTCGATATCGAAGGCGCTAAAGACGGCAAACATATTGCGCTACGGGCAGATATCGATGCCTTGCCCATTACTGAGAAGTCGAATGTTGATTTCCCTTCTCAAAATAAAGGCATTATGCATGCATGTGGTCACGATGGTCATACGACAATTTTACTCGGTGCCGTTTACCACTTATGGCAATATCGTGAGCAATTGAAAGGGTCAGTGCGCTGCATCTTTCAACCTGGGGAAGAAGCTGATGGTGCAGCAGAACAACTTATTCAAACCGGTGTACTGACTCATCCAAACATCGAGAACATCATCGCATTACATGTATGGCCGAAACTACCACTCGGTACAATTGGTACGATTAAGGGCCCTGTGACCGCTTCGTGTGACGATTTCGTAATCAAAGTTCATGGTAAAGGGGGCCATGCAGCACGACCATACGAAGGGATCGATGCGTTGGCAGTAACACATGAAATTGTACAATCACTCAAATTTCTTGAAACACGCATGCTTGATCCAGTGAAACCCCACCTTATTCACGTCGGTAAGATTGAGGGTGGACAATCAAATAACGCAATTGCGGATGAAGCCATCATTGAAGGCTCAATACGAACCGTCGATCATGACATGCGCCAAGAGATTGAAACACAGTTTATCCGACTCGTAAATGACACTGCTGAGCGCTTTGGTAGCACTGTCGATATTACGTACATCAATGGTCATCCACCTGTCATTAACGATGATGAGATAACCGATCAACTTGAACAAAGTGCTAAGCAAATTGTCGGTGAGGACCATATTATCGACCTTGGTCAACCTTCTATGGGTGCCGACGATTTTGGTTACTACTCTGAACAACTGCCAAGCACTTATTTTCGTCTAGGCATTAGCGAAGCACATGAGACAACCTACGACTTACACCATCCACAGTTTAAATTTAATGAACAAGCTATCATTTATGGCGCAAAAATCTTTACGCAATATGCACTCGATATGTTGCGCTGACTGACATGTATCCCGTAACCCAGCACTACGACACGATTTAAGGAGGCGAAATCTATGACGAATACACATAGTGACAAGATTCAACGTGTACTTGACCGTGTACAAGACGACAATATCAAATTTAAACGCATGGAGTTCCTTGACTATACTGGCGTGACACGTGGACGTACGATACGTCATGACAATCTCCGAGCAGCTATGGAAGACGGCGTTAATTTTAGTACAGCGATTATGAGCTTTGATATGTTTGATGAGTTTATTGAAGGCGGCGCATATGGCTCCAACGATGGTGATTTCTTTGCGATTCCAGACCCTGATACGTATGCGGTCGTCCCTTTCCGGGAGAATACTGCACGCATGCTTTGTGACTTATACGATGTGAATGGCAATCCGTGGGAAGGTTGTCCACGTAATGCTTTAAAACGCTTGTTAGAAAAAGTGGAAACATTATTAGGCGGCAAGTTGAACATGGCTTACGAACAGGAAGCTTATCTATTAGATACCGATGAACACGGTAACATTTTGCCAGCTGACCAATCGCATTGTTTTTCTACAGATGGTGTCGATATTCAAGATAGCTTTGTACAATCATTTGTCCACGCCCTAGAGACAATGGGTGTTACGACCGAACAAATTTCTAGTGAATATGGTCCTGGTCAGCTTGAGGTTAACTTGAAATATGCGGATGCATTAAAAGCAACTGATGACCAAGTCACATTTACACACTTATTTAAACAGATTGCACGACAACATGACATGTTAGGTACTTTAATGGCAAAACCATTTGAAGATCAACCAGGAAGCGGCTTGCATGTTCATATCAGTTTATATGATGAAAAAGGCAACAACTTATTCGAAGACCCAAGCGATAAACGTGGTTTGCAGTTGTCCCAAAATGCATACTACTTTATCGGAGGTTTATTGAAGCATGGCCGTTCCCTTGTTGGTATTGGTGCACCAACATTTAACTCATATAAACGGATGCAACCAGGTTCTTGGGCACCTGCGCATGTGTGTTATGGAGACGCCAACCGTTCAGTATTGATTCGAGTTCCGGAAGTGCGTCGTGCACGTCGTTTTGAGTTCCGCGGTGCTGATGGTTCTTGTAACCCTTACTTGCTATCTACTTGCTTGTTAGCAGCAGGACTTGATGGTATTCAAAATAAAATTGATCCAGGCGATCCAATACAAGAAGATGTGGCTGAATTTGATGAGACACAATTAAAAGCCCATGGTATCGAATGGGTACCACGTGATTTATTAGAAGCGGTGCATACGGTGGAAAAAGATACGGTGTTAGGCGAGACAATTGGTCAATCGATTTGGAAAGAATTTATGAATGTGAAGCGGAGTGAATGGCGTAAATATACACAACACATTAGCGATTGGGAATTAGAGAGTATCTCGAGAATCTTCTAAAGAAAGAGCACTCATAAAAGAAACACCAGTCAATGCGTGAGGCACTGGCTGGATTTCTTCCTGTTTTTCTTATTTTGACGAATCACATAACCCATTTGTTTTAAAGCATTAAGATTAAAAAAGAGCTTTATAGTCGAAATAACATTCAACTACAAAACTCTTTCTCTTATCGCTTATTATTCAGTTTCTTCATTATTTTCTTCTGAAGAATCAGCATTTTGTTGATTGTTTGGCATGAAGACTTCATCTGTTTCTTCATATACTTTCATTACTGCATCCTGAATTTCTTGTCTCATATCTGAATTGATTGGATGCGCAATGTCTCGGAATTCACCATCTGGTGTACGTTTACTAGGCATTGCGACAAATAGTCCCGAATTCCCTTCAATTACACGTAAATCATGAATAACGAATGATTCTTCTAATGTAATTGATACTAAGGCTTTCATTCTACCATCAGTTTGTATTTTTCTAAGTCTGACATCTGTCACTTTCATGTAGTGAGCCCCCTATTAAGTATATTATTGAGAATTAAAGGTAAGAAGCCTAAAACCAAATCATGATTATCCATTTTTGACTTCAGCAATAAGTTCAATTTCAACTTTAACATCTTTTGGCAAACGTGCTACTTCTATCGCACTTCTTGCCGGTTTATGTTCATCAAAATATGAACCATAAACTTCATTCACCTTTTGGAAATTTTCCATATCTGATAGGAAAATTAACGATTTTACAACGTGATTTAAATCAGAGCCTGCCGCATCAAGAACCACTTTCAAGTTTTCAATCACTTGTTTTGTTTGCTCTTGAACATCGTCACTCACAATCTCTCCATCTAAGTTTAGAGGGATTTGACCTGATGTATATACAAGACCATTTACAACACTTGCATGTGAATATGGTCCTAATGCTTCAGGTGCTTTGTTGGTGTTAATAATTTTCATGATGTAACGCTCCTTTTTTTAATTAAAATTTAGATAAACTATTGCCTTCCTCAACTTTAAATTCCTGATTATATTCATCAACATCAGATAAACGAACTAAGGAAGTGTAATCTTCAATCAATCTTTGTTTGACTTCTTTGGATTCTACAAGTACTGATACCCCTTTCACGTGGGCTTTAAACTCATTCATTAAATTCATTACGCCATTAATTGAGCCACCTGCACGCATAAAATCGTCAACAATCAGTACATTAGAATGTTCTTTTAACGTACGTTTCGATAAGACCATTGTCTCTATCTTTCGTGTCGAGCCTGAAACATAGTTGATCGACACCGTTGAACCTTCTGTGACCTTATTATCTTTACGAATCACAACAACTGGTAAATTTAAAATACTTGCCACTGCATTGGCGAGTGAAATCCCTTTTGTGGCAATGGTCACAATCGCATCTAATTCTTCATCCATATAAAGGGTAGCAATCAGACGACCTACTTTATTTAATAATCTTGGGTTCCCGACAAGGTCTGATAAAAATAAATAACCTCCAGGCAACAGACGCTCTTTTTCTTGTAATAATGCAATTAATTCTTTAACCACGGCTGCCGCTTCCGCTTTTTGCATACGTGGGCGATATTTCACACCGCCACTTGCGCCAGCTACCGTTTCAATCGTGCCTAACTGCTCTTTAACAAATGTTTCTTTGATAATTTGTACATCTTCACTTATAGACGATTTGGCTTGTTGAAATTTATCAACAAAAAAAGTGAGCGGTACGAGTTTATTAGGGTTACTAATTAAATATTGAGTCATAAACACAATACGTTCACTTCTTTTATATCTCAATAAGGGCACCTCCTCTAACCTAAAGTCCGTACAATATACACATCATTACAGCATCCACTTACTGCATTATAAATATGACGAGCCTGACGCTCTTTATGCGCAAAACCATATACAGTCGGTCCACTACCACTCATCAATGCGCCATCCGCACCACTATTTATCATATTGACTTTAAGTTTTTCAATTTCTTTTTGTAAACTCATTGAAACAGGCTCTAATCGATTGGATAAACTGTGACACATCAGCTCATAATCATTTTGTTTAATTGCATTAATACATTGCTCAGTATGCACAGTAAAAGGTAAAGTTAAATCTAAATTTTGGTATATTTCTGGCGTCGATAAACCAATCTCAGGTTTTGCTACAACAACCCAAGCAGAAGGTGGTTTAGGAAGCATTTCTAAAACTTCCCCGCGTCCACGACAAATGGCTGTAGTACTGTAAATGCAAAACGGGACATCTGAACCAATCATTGCCGATAATTCACTTAGTTCTGATAATGGCACTTGTAAATCAAATAACTGGTTCATTCCTCTCATCGTTGCCGCCGCATCACTTGATCCTCCTGCAAGCCCTGCCGCTACAGGAATATTTTTATCCAATGTAATAGTAACACCTTGTTGAATATTATATGTGTCTTTCATTAATTGCGCTGCTCGGTACGCTAAATTACGTTCATCAGAAGGAATAAACGCATCATCCACATGCAATACAATTTTTTGATCTTGGCGTTTTTCAAAAGATAATCGATCATTCAAATCAATCGTCGTCATAATCATTTCCACTTCATGATATCCATCATCACGTTTATAAAGCGTATCCAACGTTAAATTTATCTTTGCAGGTGCTGTTTCATAAATCATTACAATTATTGCCTCTTTCAAATTAGTATTACAGTGATTTTAACACATAACCCCCCTAACAGTCCTTATTTTTTAAAAAAGTGCGGACAATTGCGGTTAGGGTTCGATGTAATACCTAGGGACAAGCGAAAATCGCTCTTTGATTTTTGCGCGTCACGTAGTATTATCGAGAACCCTGCAATTGGGAGCCGGATTAAAAAAGTGAGGAAGAAAGCGTTTTGGCCCCGAGCAAAATCGCCCAGGAAGCAGAAATTGGTTTTCAAATTTATGCGCCCTGGGCTTTTTGTTGAGGGGACAGCTTTCTGCAGCCGGATTAAAAAAGTGCGGACAATTTAGAAACACTTTGAACATAGTGAATTAGTGTTTCTTATGCATGCGAGCGAAAGCGAGCAGGCGAACCATGCTTATAAAAACTGTTAGTTTTAAATGGTTGTTTAATAAACATTAAGAAACAATCAATTGGATATAGTGCTTTCTTAGTTTCAAGGCGCTTTCCACTGATTGCCACCTTAGCCGAGACTTCTTTGGCATAGAGCCGAAACCGAAAATCCATTTTGTCTTCTTATTTAACATTCTATAAAAGACAAAATTAGTTGAGGTGAGGCGCCTAGAAACGCGAGGCATAAAGGTGCAATCAGTATTTTTAACCACCTGATACTCATAAGTCATCCTTTAGGAGCCTCGCTATTGAAACCATTTAAAATGAATGTTTAATAAGCATTGAGAAACAGTCAATTGGTTATGGTGCATTTTTGATTTCGTGGAACTTTCCACTGATTGCCACCTTAGCCGAGACTTCTTTGGCATAGAGAGGAACGCCTATTCACTCACGTTCATATGCATACTGATCACTAACTCACATTTGTTCGAAGTGCTCAGTAACGCGAGGCGTAAAGGTGCAATCAGTATTTTACTAATATTCAATGGTGCGTTTCTTTTTCCAAACCACTTTTCCTCTAATTGCACCCGTAACCAACTCACTAATTAAACGCAAAAAACCACCTGATTGCATAACCATAACAATCAAGTGGTTCATTATGTATCCTGTCAAAGCGGCAGAATGCATTAATGTGCACTTACTTCTTGCAGCTCATCTTCTTCAAATGTGACGTGTACATTTTCTGTTAATACGTCAGTGTACGTATAAGAGACACGTTCAAAATTATGCTTTTCTGAATCAAGTTCAACAATAAAAACAGATGGGTAAGTTTCTGTAAGAATACCACAACGTTCAATTGTTTTTTTACGTCCTCCATTAGCTTTCAGTACAATACGATTTCCTAATTGACAATCAAGACTGTTTTTGATGTCTACAATAGATTTTGGCATATTGCTCCACCTCGCTACAAGTGTATAATAACACATTTTGCCTAAATCGTCAAATAAAATCTTTATTTTATCAATTCACTGTATGAAAGTCAATAAATTTATAACGTCAAATTTGGGAAATTTTTCAGCGCTTCATATAATTGTGCATATTCAAATATTGACAATGTTTCACCGCGTCGTTTCGGATCTATACCTACACTTTCTAACCACTCTATAATGTCTTGTTTATGCTGTTTTCCATCGACAAAACGATTTTGATAATTATTTAATATCGTTTTTCGTCTTTGGCTAAAGGCCCCTTTAGTCATTTGGAAAAATAACGTTTCATTATCGACATCAACTAATGGCGTCGCTCGTTTCATCAATTTAATGACAATCGAATCTACGTTAGGTGGCGGCATAAAAACAGTCTTAGGCACGGTCGTCACTTTAGAGGTTTCAGTGTAATAAGATGCAACAATAGATAAAGAACCATATGCTTTCGTCCCGACTTCTGCATTCAAACGTTCTCCAACTTCTTTTTGCATCATGACCACATAACCATCAATATTTAAATTTTCTTCTAATAATGTTAATAAAATGGGCGTCGTAATATAATACGGCAAATTGGCAACAACTAAAATTTGTTTACAATCACTCAAGTGACGTTGAATCGCTTCTGAAACATTCGCTTTAAGAATATCTTCATTGATAACTGTCACATTATCATAAGGCGCTAACGTTTCATCTAGCACTGGGATTAAACGCTGATCAATCTCAAACGCCACAACTCCTTTTGCACGCTTAGCAAGTTGTTCTGTTAAAGACCCCATACCTGGTCCAACTTCGATCACACCTGTTTCATCATCAATGCCACTTGCATCTATTATTTTATGAATGATATTAACGTCAACGAGAAAGTTTTGACCTAAACTTTTCTTAAAACTAAATCCATGTTGATCCAATAACGCTCGCGTACGTGATGGGGTAGCAATATCTTTTTGCATTATGACTCCTCTTTTCCTAATGCTTGGCGTACATCGTCTTCTGTATAGCCGAATGCATTTAGTTTTTTTAATAATTGCTTGCCATTCGAATGACCGATATGCAACCGTTGTCCTAAAAGTGCTCGTCGTCTTCTTGCATCTGGACCGATGATCAGACCTAACTCCATTAAAACAGCTTTATCAATCGTTTCTTCACCTTCTGAAAGTGGTGTAGAGACATGCATTAACGCTTCTCGAATCGTTTCTAAACTAGCATGTTCCACGCCTACTTTATTACCTGTTTTATTTTTAGCTTTATCTCGATCAATAAATGCATGTTTCACATCTGGGATGGCTTGACGAATCACTGTTCGGATTTTATCACCTGGGAAATCGGGGTCAGTAAGCACAATGACCCCTTTAGTTTGTTGAGCTTGGCGTATTACATCCAGTACCTCATCATCAATGGCACTCCCATTGGTTTCAATTGTTTCACATGATACCGCTTGTTTAACGCGTTCTGTATCATCTCGTCCTTCAACTACAATAAACTCATTGATTTTCACTCGCACACCTTCTCTATTTCAACTTAAATAAGCGCTCAGCATTTAGCGTCGTTTGTTTTGCGACATCATCATAAGACATTTCTTTTAAATCTGCAATTTGTTGCGCTACAAGTGTGACGCGTGCAGGTTCATTACGTTTACCACGATATGGATGCGGTGATAAAAATGGCGCATCTGTTTCAACAAGTAAACGTTCTAATGGTACATGCTTAGCTACTTCTTTTGGTTGTTTTGCATTTTTAAATGTGACAGGGCCCCCTAATGAAATATGGAAATCTAATTGATTGATTAACACATCTGCAATCTCAGGAGAACCACTGAAGCTATGCATAATGCCGCCTACTTCTTCTGCATGTTCTTCTAATAAAATATCGACACAATCTTGAGTGGCTTCTCGATTGTGAATCACAATAGGTAGGTTCACACGTTTCGCTAAAGCAATTTGTTTTCTGAATAACGCTTTTTGAACATCTTTCGGTGATTTATCCCAATGGTAATCTAAGCCCATTTCTCCAATGCCAATCACTTTAGGATGATCTGATAGTTCTTCAATCCATTTTAAATCCTCATCTGTACAATCGATTGCATCAACTGGATGCCAACCAATAATTGCATATAAAAAGTCATAATCCTCAATTAATTTCATAGCGCGGTTAATCGTCTTCGTATCAAATCCAACTACAAACATACGATCAACGCCCGCTTCTAAAGCACGATCGATCACTTCTTGTAAATCCTCATCATATTGATCTGCATTTAAATGAACATGTGTATCTATTAACATACTTTGACCTCCTTATCATTATTAGAAAGAAAGAGGCGAGCCCAACATTGATGACTTCACCTCTTTGCTATGACACAGCTTTTATTATAATCAGCTCTTATTTCTTTAAACGACGATCTTATTTAATAATCGCACCATTTGGAATGGCATTTGGTAAGCTTACCAATGTTAACACGCCATCTTTTTCAGCAGATAAAATCATACCTTCTGATTGTTGACCCATCAATTTCGCAGGTTTTAAGTTTGTAACCACAGCTACTTTTTTACCAATAATATCATCTGGTTGATAAAATTTAGCAATACCTGAAATAATTTGACGCTGTTCGTTACCTAAATCTACTTGAATTTTAAGTAATTTACTAGATTTTTTAACTTTTTCAGCATCACTAATCGTAGCTGCTTTCAATTCCACCTTATCAAAATCTTGAATGTCTATCATCTCTTTTGAAGGTTCAGGCGCTTCCTCTTTTTTCGGAGGTTGCATAGATGTTTTAATAAATTCCACTTCAGATTCTACATCTAAACGCGGGAATATTGGTGTCGGTTTAGATGTCACTGTAATAGGTTCTGTTAATTGACCATATTGTTTTAAACTTTCAAACCCATGCAATGTGTCGTTGTTAATGTTCAACTGATCAAATATTTGATATGGCGCATTAGTTAAAAATGGACGTAATAACACTGCCGCAAAGCGAATATTTTCAACAAGATGAGCCATCACATTGCCTAACATATCTTTTTGCGTTTCATCTTTAGCTAAAATCCATGGTGTCGTTTCATCGATATATTTATTCGTACGAGAAATAAACTTCCATACTGTTGAAAGTGCCACAGAGAATTGTAGACTTTCCATACTTTCATCGTATGTGGCTACTGTATCTAACGCAAGTTGTTCCATCGCTTCATCTAACTCATGCTTTGGACCTTGATAAGCTGGTAATTCTCCGTCAAAATACTTATTAATCATTGAAATAGTACGATTAACAAGGTTGCCTAAATCATTCGCTAAATCATAGTTTGTGCGATCCACGAACGCTTCCGGTGTGAATACACCATCTGAACCAAATGGTAATTCGCGCATTAAATAATAACGTGTCGCATCTAAACCATAACGATCAATCAATACATTAGGATCCATTACGTTCCCTTTAGATTTACTCATTTTGCCGTCTTTCATTAAAATCCAACCGTGAGCAAACACTTTTTTCGGTAATGGCAGATCTAAAGCCATTAAAATAATCGGCCAAATAATTGAATGGAAACGGACAATTTCTTTTGCCATTAAATGAATATCTGCTGGCCAATATTTTTGGAATAAGGCATCATCATCAGTGCCATAACCAAGTGCAGAAATATAGTTCACTAATGCGTCTAACCACACATATACGACGTGTTTTGGATTAGAAGGTACTTTGACACCCCAATTAAAAGAAGTTCGTGATACAGCTAAATCTGATAAACCTGGTTTAATAAAGTTATTGATCATTTCGTTTTTTCGTGATGGCGGTTGAATAAAATCAGGATTCTCATCATAAAAAGCTAATAAACGATCTGTATATTTCGATAGCTTGAAGAAGTAACTTTCTTCCTTAACAAGCTCTACATCATGACCTGAATCCGGGCTTTTACCACCAACAATTTTGCCGTCTTCATAAACAGGGTCGACCAGTTGTGTCTCAGTGTAAAATGTTTCATCCGGAACTGAGTACCAACCTTCGTATTCTCCAAGATAAATATCGCCTTGTTCTAATAGTTTTTCGAAAATCTTTTCTACTACAACTTGGTGACGTTTTTCAGTTGTACGAATAAAATCATCATTGGAAATATCTAATTTTCGCCATAAGTCTTTAATCCCTTGAATCATCTCATCCAAGTATTCCATTTCAGTTTTACCTGCTTGTCGTGCTTTTTCTTGAATTTTTTGTCCATGCTCATCTGTACCTGTTAAATAGCGCACATCATAGCCTTGTAATCTTTTATAACGTGCAATGACATCGCCTGCTACTGTTGAGTACGCATGACCAATGTGTAAATTACCGCTCGGGTAGTATATAGGTGTCGTAATGTAAAACGTATCTTTTACCATTAGCGCTCCTCCTCATTTCTTATCTTATTAAATATATCTAACTTTTAGCGTCTTTTCAATGCTCGTTCACTCTATACGGTGATATATATTATAGACTGTTTTGCTCGACATGTGACGATCCTCTGCCACTTTTTTAATGGCTTGTTTCGGTTTCATGTCTTGCTGTATATACTGTTCAACATGTTCGTGTATCGTTAGGGAATCATAATCTGGCGTATCATCTTGAGGCTCGGCACCTTCAATCACGATAACAAATTCTCCCTTTAACGGGATATCGTTATCAAGTTGTGTCACAATCTCTGAAACCTCACCAGTTACGATTTGCTCAAATTTCTTTGTAAGCTCTCTACCTAATGCGATGCGACGCTTTGAATCAATCGCCTGAATCACTTGTAATGTCTCTTTCACTCGAAACGGCGACTCATATAATAATAGTGTACTATCCTCATACATACGTTGCGTTAAAATTGCCTTTTTATCTCGTGACTTGCGCGGTAAAAATCCAATAAAAGTATATGTAAAGGAAGGTAAGCCACTCGCCATTAATGCAGTTAATCCTGCGTTAGGTCCCGGAATGGGCACAACCTTAATGCCTTCTTCCCGAGCACGAACGACAAGTTCATAACCTGGGTCTGATATTAAAGGGAGTCCTGCATCGGAGACAAGTGCAACATCTTGCTCAGCATGCAACACATCAATCAGCGCCTCAGTCATCTGATGCTTATTATGTTCATGATATGATTTTAATGGCGTCGTAATCTCAAAGTGATGACAAAGTTTTTTCGTCACACGAGTATCTTCACACGCAATGATATCCACTGTTTTTAAAGTTTGGATCGCCCGAAATGTCATATCATCTAAGTTACCAATCGGAGTTCCTACTAAATATAATACCGCCATCTCGTCACCTCTTAATCAATTGCAGTTTTTGTGCACGCGTTAATCGTTTGATTGCTGCTTCTCTTTTTAACGCTTCGGATTTTGTCGGAAACACTTCGTGATACATGAGTTGCACTGGTAGTCTTGCCTTCGTATACTTTGCACCCTTACCTGCATTGTGCTTTGTCATTCGTGCTTCTAAATTATTCGTATAACCTGTATATAAAGAATGATCGCTACATTGCACAATATAGGTGTAATGATTAGCCATAATAAATACGCCTCATTTCCTCTGTATACTCATTTTGTTCATTATACATATAAAAAGGTTCGGCAATTTTCAAGCCTTGATTGCCGCCCTTACGACCTTCTACCACAATCGTTTGGGCCGCTTTATGAGGTTTACTGTATACGAGTTGCAACTGTTTCGGCTCAATACGGTAACGTCGCATCGCTTCAAATATATCTAACATACGCTCTGCACGATGCACCATGACGATGCGCCCTCCTTCTTTTAACACATGTCCTGCCACCCTTAAACAATCATCTAAAGTACAAAGCAGTTCATGACGGGCAATTTTATGAGCTTCAAGTTGATGTTGATGCGTTTGATTGACCTTAAAATAAGGAGGGTTGCAAGTGACTAAATCATATTGAGCAGGTGTACATTGATGTGGGATGTCATTTATATCCATGTGAACCATGTTAATCTGCTGTTCAAGCCCATTATATTGGATGCTTCGTTGGGCCATATCCACTAATTCAGCTTGAACTTCCACACCTGTAATAGGTTGCGTACTTTTATGCGATAACACGAGAGGAATGACCCCATTACCACTACATAAATCAAGGATATGATCACGTTTACGAACTGTCGTAAAATGCCCTAATAATAACGCATCTGTCGAAAAAGAAAAATAGGCATCATTTTGAATAATATACAAATTCTCTTTAATTAAATGATCTAGCCTTTCATTCTGTCCAATCATCAAAGCACCTCTACTCCATCTTGTTTAATACATTGAGACAAAACATACAATCTTCACCTTGACGGTGCTTTCCAAATACATCATGACAAATATGGAATCCTTCGTTGTATAATTTTGCAAAGTATTCTCGACTTTGTCTTGGCTTTTTAACAGGTTGTTTATTAGGAGTAGACGTTGCAGTTGGTTGTGTCACACGCGGCTCTTTTTCGTCGTTCATCAATGATTTTAGATTGTCATTTTCAATTTGTAATGCAACATTTTCTTCAACAAGCTCTACCGTTAAAGACTTTAACTGTTGCATATCGTTATACATTCGTGTCACACTCTCTTCGACTTGCATTAATCGATCAAATAAATCATTTCGGTCCAATCGTTTATCCTCCTAATTTAAAGTCTCTAACTCTTCCATATCATATTCCATCGGTTGTTCCATACCTTCTAAACGTACTTGAAGTGTAATATTAATAATATTTAAACTCACTACTTCACCTTGTCCTTCAGGTGTTTGTATATAATCACCCACATCTGGCAACTTTTGACGTGCTTCCTCATAGTCATCATTTTCATATTTCAAGCAACACATTAAGCGTCCGCATGCCCCTGAAATTTTACTAGGATTCAATGATAAGTTTTGATCTTTAGCCATTTTAATAGAAACTGGTTCAAAATCACCTAAAAATGTAGAACAACATAACGTCCGTCCACAAGGGCCAATGCCACCTAAGATTTTCGCTTCATCTCGCACACCAATTTGTCGAAGCTCGATCCGTGTTTTAAGCTTTTGCGCCAACATTCTTACTAACTTACGAAAATCTATACGCTCATCCGCTGTAAAATTGAAAATAATTTTCGCACGATCCAGTGTGTACTCGCAATTGACTACACGCATGTCTAACCCTAATTGCTCGACAAATCCTTTGCATAACTCAAGTGCGTCATTAGCAGCAATTTCATTATTTTCATAACGTATTAAATCTTCCTCAGTCGCAATACGTAACACTTCGGGAAGTGGCAAAGCAATATCACTTTCATCAATCATTCGTTCAGTATATTTAACAACACCTAACTCTTTCCCTCGTTTAGACTGAACAATGACCTTTTGATTTTCATCTAAGTCTAGTGATTTAGGCGAAAAATACTCAAGTGCGTTAGATTTTTCGAAATAGACGCCAACTACTGATAGCATTTAAATCACCCCTTTACATTGATTGCTATATATTCAAAAACAAGCGTCGGATTGACATTTTGATTTAATTTCTTATGTGCATCTGTAATTAAATCAATCACGTGTGTAATTTGAGCATAACTCATATTTTGAGCCAATCGTTGGTACACATCTTGTAAACCTGAAAACGTATAACGATCTGACATGTCTACCTTGGTATAAAGTAAGTCTTGAAAGAACGCATTGATTGCCGATAATACCAATAATTGTATACGTCGATTTTTAGCGTGTTTCATCAATTCAACAACACCAATTAAAGCCATATCACGAGCAGTTAATAAACGTTCACACCATTGTAGGACTACTTTACGTAATGCCATTAAATCAATGGCTTCATGAAGTTGTGTCGCAACTTCATATTGCGTCGTATATGTACTTAATATTTCTGCAATCGGTTGTGTGATGGTCTCTTGATTTGTTAACTTTTGAATAAATGTATGACGTTCAATAGGTCTAAAGTAAACATGTTGGCAACGTGAATGAATGGTGTTTAAAATTTGTTCAGGTTTAGTAGAAATTAAAATTGCGATGGTATTTTCGGGTGGTTCTTCTAAAAACTTTAATATACTATTTTCACCCTGAGTGGTCAGCTTTTCAAAATCTTGGATAATGTAGACTTTGTATGCTCCTTCGATAGGCAATTGGTTCATATGATGCACTAAAGATTCAACATCTTCTTTTTTAATCGTCGTTTCGTCATTTTGAACATATCGAAAGTCTGGATGGTTATGCTCAGTCACTTTTGTACGGCATTGTGTCTGATCATCACATAAAATCAACTGCGCAAATGCATACGCTGTTGAAGACATCGCTTCAGCATCATCACCCTCAAATAAATAAGCATGAGAAAGTTTTTGATTATAATACGCCTTCGTTAATTGCTCCAGCTCTGTCATGACACACGCCCCTCCATTTAAATCTATCTATGCTGTCCTGTAACTTTTAAAAATTAAATGCGATTATAAAAAGGTTGAAACAGTCAATGTATGTCGAAACGCACATCAACTGTTACAACCCCTCATGTCATCTTTAAAATTGATGGAATGAATCAATTGGCATTACGAACACAGTCGCGCCACCAACCTCTACTTCAACCGGGTAAGGAATATAAGAATCTGCGCTACCACTTAACGGAGTAATTGGCGTAACGAGTTGCTCTCTATTACCACATGTTTCTTCGATTAAAGTGATGAGTTCATCGACTCTATCATCATTCACACCACATAAAAATGTTGTATTTCCTGAACGTAAAAAGCTTCCTGTTGTAGCAAGTTTTGTTGCACGAAAATCATTTTTAGCAAGTTTATCCGAAAGTTCTTGACTATCTTGATCTTGAACAATCGCGATGATCATTTTCATTGTATATACACCTCTTGCTCACTATTATACCACATCTCTCAGTAGGTCTAAATTGACATCTTTCAAAAGATTCTATTAAATTTCTTTTACGTTAAAAACGATTTTTAACGGCATTAAATTAATCGTCTATGTGTGACTTAATGATACGAACAGCTTCCTCAATCACTTGCTCAATTGGTTGATTCGCATCTATAACATGAAAACGGTGTGGTTCAGCTTCTAAAAGCATTTGATAGCCTTCTGTTACACGGTCATGAAACATAATATCTTCTTTATCTAAGCGATTTTGTACACGCTGATTCTCTTCAATACGTTGACGTCCTACTTCTGCTGGAATATCTAAATATAAAGTAATATCAGGATAGCGCCCTTCAATCGCAAACTCATTAATCATTTGCACTTGTTCTACTCCAATGTCACGCGCATAACCTTGATACGCTAAAGAACTGTCGATAAAGCGATCACATACTACAATTTGACCTTTCTCTAAAGCAGGTAGTACTTTTTCAACCAAATGCTCACGTCGTGCCGCTGCAAATAATAAAGCTTCTGTTCGTGGATCCATTGAAAACCCTTCAAGCAAGATTTGACGAATCGCTTCTGCTGTTTGGACACCACCTGGTTCACGTGTTGAAATCACATCATAATGAGGTGATAGTTCTGCCATCACACCTTTTAAAAGTGTTGTTTTTCCTGAACCTTCTGGACCTTCTATCGTAATAAATAAGGACATTATTCATCATCCTCCACTTTAATATAATGGTGTCTTAAACCTTCTACTCGAAGGTGTTGTTCACACCAATAACCTATTAATTCTATCATATCTTGTGTCACAATTTCTCCTTTATACATTACAGGAATACCTGGCGGATAAGGCACAAGATGTTCAGCTAACTTTAAGCCTTGCGCATGTTGATAATGAACGTCCTTGATACTTTGACACAATGCGCCTTGATACTTTCCTTTTTTAGTATACAAAGGAGGCACGTCCACGTGAGATTGTGGTTGATGAGGGGTCACACGAATATGTGTTAGACGCTCCATTAATGCTTCAAAAGGATAACGGTCATTCAAATACCACAACGGTAAAATCCATAAAACCGAATACGTATCAGATAGTTCGACAAAAATTGATTGGGACTCCATTAATGCCTGTAACGCTTCCCCGGAATAACCTTTACATCGAATCACAAATTTCAACGGATCATCCATCGTCTCTACTTCATAACCACATTGTACCAACCGATGCAGAAGCTGTTCACGCTTGTTAAAAAAGTGAGCACCTTGATAATGACTATAAAAATGATGTGCTTGCTCTAGGCTCACCATTAATAAATAAGACGGACTAGACGATTGAAAGGTCTGCAATAAATGAATTACCTGATCTCGGTAAGGTGCATTTTTATGAATAAATAAAACAGAGCTCATCGTCAAACTTGGCAACGTTTTATGATAGGACTGCACGACATAATCTGCCCCGTACGACATACTTGATTTCGGGAAACCTGATAATCCAAAATGGGCACCATGTGCTTCATCGATAAATACAGGAATATCCTGATTATGAAAATGGTCAATCAATTGTTTCACATCAAACAATTCTCCGTAATAATTAGGATAAGTCGCAATAGCTAACTTATGATTTCGGTGATCCATTGAATGCCACTGAGGATTAAAATATTGATACGTGGTTGGACTGATCTCAGTAGACATCATATCAGCTTCTTGATTTGCTAAATCTAATGCGTTAAACACTGATTTATGGACATTACGTGCCATACAAATATTGCCTGCTATCGCAGAAAAAGCATGTACAACAGCTAAAATACCACTCGTCGTTCCATTTACAAGATAAAAAGCATCATAATCTTCATGCTTATTAATCGAGTTCATGCTTTGACGCAACACTTCTTCAGGATGATGTAAATCGTCGAACCCAGTAATTTCAGTTATATCATAGGTCCCATCAACATATTCCAAATCTCCAATCGTCCCATTTTTATGACCAGGCACATGCATTGAAATAGGACGTTCTGCTCGCCATTGAGCCAACTTATTCCATAAATAACGTGTCATTACTTTTCCTCCCACATACTTTATACAACTACAATTATACTTTAGAATAAAAGCCGAGGTGATATGAAATGACAATCAACATCACACTAGATTGGAACCAAACCTTTCAAGAATTTCAAGACATCTTAAATAGTGGCATACATCCAAAATGGTTATATGCGGCAACCACTAATATGATATTAGAGCCAGCATATACAGGGCAAGGCAAACAATTCTTTTACACCAAAGACATTATCAAAGCCAGCAAACAAATGCCATTTTTCTAACAAAGTGCGGAACAAAGCGTTTAGAAATTGAGCAGAATCTAGCAAGAAGCGAAAATTGTTCTTTAATTTTTGCGCCTTGCGTAGTTCTGTCGAAATTTCTGCTTTGTGGAGCCGGATTATACAAAGTGCGGAAGAAAGCGTTTTGGCCCCGAGCAAAATCGCCCAGGAAGCAGAAATTGCTTTCCAAATTTATGCGCCCTGGGCTTTTTGTTGAGGGGACAGCTTTGTGGAGCCGGATTATAACAAAGTGCATATAAGACATCCACTATTTAAGAAATAACAATAAATTACTTATATCTAAAAATGAACCAATGACATTGGAAACGTCACTGGTTCATTTTTTTACGATATATAAAAAGTGGTATGTATTCCATCAGAAATACATACCACTTTTATTTATATTACCTGGCGCCGTCCTACTCTTGCGGAACGTCAGTCCGACTACCATCGGCGCTAAAGAGCTTAACTTCTGTGTTCGGCATGGGAACAGGTGTGACCTCTTTGCCATTGGCACCAGATAAACTTGAATGTATTATACATTCAAAACTAGATAGTAAGTAGATTTTCAAGCAATCGCCTGAGTTATTAAAATTGATTAAGTCTTCGATCGATTAGTATTCGTCAGCTCCACGTATCGCTACGCTTCCACCTCGAACCTATTAACCTCATCATCTTTGAGGGATCTTATAACCGAAGTTGGGAAATCTCATCTCGAGGGGGGCTTCATGCTTAGATGCTTTCAGCACTTATCCCGTCCATACATAGCTACCCAGCTATGCCGTTGGCACGACAACTGGTACACCAGAGGTATGTCCATCCCGGTCCTCTCGTACTAAGGACAGCTCCTCTCAAATTTCCTACGCCCACGACGGATAGGGACCGAACTGTCTCACGACGTTCTGAACCCAGCTCGCGTACCGCTTTAATGGGCGAACAGCCCAACCCTTGGGACCGACTACAGCCCCAGGATGCGATGAGCCGACATCGAGGTGCCAAACCTCCCCGTCGATGTGAACTCTTGGGGGAGATAAGCCTGTTATCCCCGGGGTAGCTTTTATCCGTTGAGCGATGGCCCTTCCATGCGGAACCACCGGATCACTAAGTCCGTCTTTCGACCCTGCTCGACTTGTAGGTCTCGCAGTCAAGCTCCCTTATGCCTTTACACTCTTTGAATGATTTCCAACCATTCTGAGGGAACCTTTGAGCGCCTCCGTTACACTTTAGGAGGCGACCGCCCCAGTCAAACTGCCCGCCTGACACTGTCTTCCAGCACGATCAGTGCTGCGAGTTAGAAATCCAATACAATTAGGGTAGTATCCCACCAATGCCTCCACGTAAGCTAGCGCTCACGCTTCTAAGGCTCCTACCTATCCTGTACAAACTGTACCGAATTTCAATATCAGGCTACAGTAAAGCTCCACGGGGTCTTTCCGTCCTGTCGCGGGTAACCGGCATCTTCACCGGTACTATGATTTCACCGAGTCTCTCGTTGAGACAGTGCCCAAATCGTTACGCCTTTCGTGCGGGTCGGAACTTACCCGACAAGGAATTTCGCTACCTTAGGACCGTTATAGTTACGGCCGCCGTTTACTGGGGCTTCGATTCGTGGCTTCGCAGAAGCTAACCACTCCTCTTAACCTTCCAGCACCGGGCAGGCGTCAGCCCCTATACATCACCTTACGGTTTAGCAGAGACCTGTGTTTTTGATAAACAGTCGCTTGGGCCTATTCACTGCGGCTCTTCGGAGCGTGAACCCCAAAGAGCACCCCTTCTCCCGAAGTTACGGGGTCATTTTGCCGAGTTCCTTAACGAGAGTTCGCTCGCTCACCTTAGAATTCTCATCTTGACTACCTGTGTCGGTTTGCGGTACGGGCACCAAATATCTAGCTAGAGGCTTTTCTCGGCAGTGTGAAATCAACGACTCGAGGAAACAATTTCCTCTCCCCATCACAGCCTGACCTTACGAGTGCCGGATTTGCCTAACACTCAGTCTCACTGCTTGGACGTGCACTCCAACAGCACGCTTCGCCTATCCTACTGCGTCCCCCCATCGCTTAAAACGATTGTTGGTGGTACAGGAATATCAACCTGTTATCCATCGCCTACGCCTATCGGCCTCAGTTTAGGACCCGACTAACCCAGAGCGGACGAGCCTTCCTCTGGAAACCTTAGTCAATCGGTGGACGGGATTCTCACCCGTCTTTCGCTACTCACACCGGCATTCTCACTTCTAAGCGCTCCACATGTCCTTGCGATCATGCTTCACCGCCCTTAGAACGCTCTCCTACCATTGTCCAAAGGACAATCCACAGCTTCGGTAATATGTTTAGCCCCGGTACATTTTCGGCGCAGTGTCACTCGACTAGTGAGCTATTACGCACTCTTTAAATGATGGCTGCTTCTAAGCCAACATCCTAGTTGTCTGGGCAACGCCACATCCTTTTCCACTTAACATATATTTTGGGACCTTAGCTGGTGGTCTGGGCTGTTTCCCTTTCGAACATGGATCTTATCACCCACGTTCTGACTCCCAAGTTAAATTATTTGGCATTCGGAGTTTGTCTGAATTCGGTAACCCGAGAGGGGCCCCTCGTCCAAACAGTGCTCTACCTCCAATAATCATCACTTGAGGCTAGCCCTAAAGCTATTTCGGAGAGAACCAGCTATCTCCAAGTTCGATTGGAATTTCTCCGCTACCCTCAGTTCATCCGCTCACTTTTCAACGTAAGTCGGTTCGGTCCTCCATTCAGTGTTACCTGAACTTCAACCTGACCAAGGGTAGATCACCTGGTTTCGGGTCTACGACCAAATACTCATTCGCCCTATTCAGACTCGCTTTCGCTACGGCTCCACATTTCCTGCTTAACCTTGCATCAGATCGTAACTCGCCGGTTCATTCTACAAAAGGCACGCCATCACCCATTAACGGGCTCTGACTACTTGTAAGCACACGGTTTCAAGTTCTCTTTCACTCCCCTTCCGGGGTACTTTTCACCTTTCCCTCACGGTACTGGTTCACTATCGGTCACTAGAGAGTATTTAGCCTTGGGAGATGGTCCTCCCAGATTCCGACGGAATTTCACGTGCTCCGTCGTACTCAGGATCCACTCAAGAGAGAATCAGCTTTCGACTACAGGATTGTTACCTTCTTTGATTAACCTTTCCAGGTTATTCGTCTAACTCATTCTTTTGTAACTCCATAAGAGTGTCCTACAACCCCAACAAGCAAGCTTGTTGGTTTGGGCTCTTCCCGTTTCGCTCGCCGCTACTCAGGGAATCGATTTTTCTTTCTCTTCCTCCGGGTACTAAGATGTTTCAGTTCTCCGGGTCTACCTTCTCATGTGCTATGAATTCACACATGGATAACACGACATGACTCGTGCTGGGTTTCCCCATTCGGAAATCTCTGGATCACAGCTTACTTACAGCTCCCCAAAGCATATCGTCGTTAGTAACGTCCTTCTTCGGCTTCTAGTGCCAAGGCATTCACCGTGCGCCCTTAATAACTTAATCTAGACGTTCTGATAAACGCTTGCATTCTATCAATGCCAAACGTTACCATCACCAGTTATTAATTATGTGAGTCGTTTTTCAACGACTAGCGATAATTGTTTGTTTTAAGCGTTCGCTTGTAACTCGGTTTTTGCTTGGTAAAATCTATACTTACTTATCTAGTTTTCAATGTACAATCATGAATCCTCATTAATATGAGCATTCAAAACTGAATACAATATGTCACGTTAATCCGCTTATCACCTGAAGGTGATATTCCGTATATATCCTTAGAAAGGAGGTGATCCAGCCGCACCTTCCGATACGGCTACCTTGTTACGACTTCACCCCAATCATTTGTCCCACCTTCGACGGCTAGCTCCAAATGGTTACTCCACCGGCTTCGGGTGTTACAAACTCTCGTGGTGTGACGGGCGGTGTGTACAAGACCCGGGAACGTATTCACCGTAGCATGCTGATCTACGATTACTAGCGATTCCAGCTTCATGTAGTCGAGTTGCAGACTACAATCCGAACTGAGAACAACTTTATGGGATTTGCTTGACCTCGCGGTTTCGCTGCCCTTTGTATTGTCCATTGTAGCACGTGTGTAGCCCAAATCATAAGGGGCATGATGATTTGACGTCATCCCCACCTTCCTCCGGTTTGTCACCGGCAGTCAACCTAGAGTGCCCAACTTAATGATGGCAACTAAGTTTAAGGGTTGCGCTCGTTGCGGGACTTAACCCAACATCTCACGACACGAGCTGACGACAACCATGCACCACCTGTCACTTTGTCCTCCGAAGAGGAAAACTCTATCTCTAGAGCGGTCAAAGGATGTCAAGATTTGGTAAGGTTCTTCGCGTTGCTTCGAATTAAACCACATGCTCCACCGCTTGTGCGGGTCCCCGTCAATTCCTTTGAGTTTCAGTCTTGCGACCGTACTCCCCAGGCGGAGTGCTTAATGCGTTAGCTGCAGCACTAAGGGGCGGAAACCCCCTAACACTTAGCACTCATCGTTTACGGCGTGGACTACCAGGGTATCTAATCCTGTTTGATCCCCACGCTTTCGCACATCAGCGTCAGTTGCAGACCAGAAAGCCGCCTTCGCCACTGGTGTTCCTCCATATCTCTGCGCATTTCACCGCTACACATGGAATTCCACTTTCCTCTTCTGCACTCAAGTTTTCCAGTTTCCAATGACCCTCCACGGTTGAGCCGTGGGTTTTCACATCAGACTTAAAAAACCGCCTACGCGCGCTTTACGCCCAATAATTCCGGATAACGCTTGCCACCTACGTATTACCGCGGCTGCTGGCACGTAGTTAGCCGTGGCTTTCTGGTTAGGTACCGTCAAGAAGTGCACAGTTACTTACACATTTGTTCTTCCCTAACAACAGAGCTTTACGATCCGAAGACCTTCATCACTCACGCGGCGTTGCTCCGTCAGACTTTCGTCCATTGCGGAAGATTCCCTACTGCTGCCTCCCGTAGGAGTCTGGACCGTGTCTCAGTTCCAGTGTGGCCGATCACCCTCTCAGGTCGGCTACGCATCGTTGCCTTGGTAAGCCGTTACCTTACCAACTAGCTAATGCGGCGCGGGTCCATCTATAAGTGACAGCAAGACCGTCTTTCACTGTAGAACCATGCGGTTCAACATGTTATCCGGCATTAGCCCCGGTTTCCCGGAGTTATTCCAGTCTTATAGGTAGGTTACCCACGTGTTACTCACCCGTCCGCCGCTAACGTCAAAGGAGCAAGCTCCTCGTCAGTTCGCTCGACTTGCATGTATTAGGCACGCCGCCAGCGTTCATCCTGAGCCAGGATCAAACTCTCCATATTAGAGTAAGCTTGATTTAGCTCGTTGATTGATTAAGTCAATCACTCTTAGTGTTTCAACACTATTTTATCGGAATTAACGTTGACATATTGTCATTCAGTTTTCAATGTTCATGTCTTTCTTTTTTGACTCGACAAGAATTAATTATACATAAGTCATTCACGAAAGTCAACACTTTTTTAAAATTAATTTTTGTGGTCTTTGTTGCGAGCTGTAATGTCTCTCAACAAGATATAACTATACAGGTATTCAACCCTTTTAACAACACCAAAATTTACACTCTTTAATTCTATTTAACACTTTAACGGCTCATTTACATTTTTTCATATCAAAAATAATTACATTTAAATCGCACCCATCGTGATTATTACTTAAAAAACCGCTTCTATAACAAACCAAGCATGCCATCTTCTTATTTTCAATCCCATTACTACTATATATTCTATTCATCAAAAAAGATGAGCATAACTTTTTTCGTTATACTCATCTCTTTAAAACTTTCTATAATAAATCCACTTTAATACAGCAGTGTTTCTTCTAAACTAATAAAAGTTACATTTCAGTGCGTCCTGTGATAGCTCGAGATAAAGTGACTTCGTCTGCATATTCTAAATCGCCACCAACTGATAAGCCTTGGGCCAATCGCGTGACACGAATACCTAATGGTTTAACCAATCTAGAAATATACATTGCTGTAGATTCACCTTCTAAGTTAGGATTCATTGCTAAAATAAGCTCTTGCACTTCTTCATCCTTAAGACGATCTACTAACGTTGGAATGTTAATATCTTCAGGGCCTACACCATCCATAGGTGAAATCGTCCCATGTAACACATGATACAGCCCTTTATATTCCTTCATTTTTTCCATAGCGATCACATCTTTATCATCTTCTACAACACAGATAATGGAACGATCTCGCTGTTTGTCTTCACAAATGTAACATGGATCTTGCTCTGTAATATGTCCACACACACTACAATATGTGAGTTCTCTTTTGACATCGACTAATGCTTTAGCAAACTGAACAACATCGTCTTCTTTCATATCTAATACATGAAAAGCCAGACGTTGAGCCGTCTTTGGACCAATGCCTGGCAATTTCATGAAACTATCAATGAGTTTAGATATCGGTTCTGGATAATGCATATTACATCATACCTGGAATGTTAAGACCTTTTGTGTGTTTACCTAAGCGTTCAGCTGTTAATTCGTCTGCTTTGCTCATCGCTTCATTTGTTGCTGCTAATACTAAGTCTTGAAGCATATCTACATCTTCAGGGTCTACAACTTCTTCATTAATTACAACATCTACGACTTCTTTGTGGCCAGTCACTACGACTTTAACCATGCCACCGCCAGCAGTACCTTCTACTTTTTCTTCTTTTAATTTTTCTTGTTCATCTGCCATTTTCTTTTGCATTTTTTGCATTTGTTTCATCATTTGTTGCATATTGCCGCCACCACGCATAATTCATTCCTCCTAAATAAATATAGCTTCATTTAATGTTTATGGTAAAAGGTAATCTCCAATTTTGAAAGTATTATTAATGCGACTTTCAAATACTATAGTGAGCGATTTACCCATTAATATTCTGTTTCAATTATACATACCTTTCGCACTATTGTCATGTTTCATCATCTACAACATGTACTAAGTCATCACCGAACATCTCTTTAGCCGTTGTAACGATATTGTCATTGGATGTTTCTTGTTCTTGCTTTTCAGATTGTTGACCTTGGTTTTTACGTTGATCAATATATTCCTGACGTACTTGCATCCACTTATCAGCTGGCACACCTACGACTTCCACTGATTTATTGATAATATCTTTAACTACTTTTTCAACACTACGGCGTTTTTCTTCATCTCTTTTCAAGATTTCACAATGGATTTCTTCTTCAAATTTGATCAGTACTTTTGTTTCACTCGCTGCAACAGGTTCAGAGTTTTGTAATAAACTAACGAGTGCCTTTTGTTCTCTATCCTTAGCGTACTGAATGACATCATTCCATCGTTCTTTAATTAAGGCGATATCTTCTTTATTGGCTTTATCTAATACTTTAGCTATTTCTGCTTTAGAGAACGTAGAACCTCCACCGCGTGATTTTGTTGGTTTAGGTCGTGTTGAGGTTGTTTGTACACCTTGTGATTTAAGTGTATTAAGTTCTGATTCTAATGAAGAAAGGCGTTGCAAGAGTGCTTCTGTTTCTTGAGAAGACACACCGCTATCCTCAGTTGCTTTTGAAGATGTTGTCGTTTTTAACATTTCTGCCATTTTAACGATTAACACTTCAAAATGAACATGTTGGTTAACACTAAAACGAATAGACACTAACGTATCATTAATAATATCAATCAGTTGATATAACATCTCTAAATCAAGCGACATTAATGCTTGATATTGAAATGATTGTGCCGTAGTTTTAGCCATAATCGTATCTCTGACAAAATAAATCATATCGTTGATTAAACGATTGACTTCCTTGCCTTGACTCATAAACTGATGATACAACTCAAAAGCGCTATGTACATCTTGTTGCACCACATTTTCAAAAAGCGTATTAATATCCGCTTCATCCAGACTACCTGTTACATCTAATGCGTCTTTTAACGTTAGATGTTCATCCCCGAATGCAATCGCTTGATCCATAATACTTAACGCATCTCGCATACCACCTTCAGAGACCTTAGCAATAAAGTCTAGTGCCGCTTCATCATATTGGATGTTTTGAGTCGTTGCCACATGAGCAAGTCGATCTACAATTTGATCTGTATTAATGGCTTTAAAATCAAAACGTTGCGCTCTTGAAATAATGGTAGGGGGGATTTTATGTGGTTCAGTTGTCGCTAAAATAAAAATGGCGTGTGCAGGGGGTTCTTCTAACGTTTTTAATAATGCATTAAAAGCCCCAGTTGTTAACATATGGACCTCATCAATAATGTATACCTTATATTGAGATTCACTCGGTGCGTATTTTACTTTATCTCGAATATTTCTTATTTCATCTACACCATTGTTACTCGCAGCATCTATTTCAATGACATCAGAATTTGTGCCTTGTGTAATGCCCTTACAAATATCGCATTCATTACACGGTTCACCATCATCACGTACTTCACAGTTAATGGCTTTTGCGAAGATCTTAGCAATACTTGTTTTTCCGGTACCTCTAGGCCCACTAAATATATAAGCATGAGATTGCTTATTTTTGGCAATCGCATTTCGAAGTGTTTTCGTTACATGTTCTTGTCCTACAACATCTTCAAAACTTTGCGGACGAAACATGCGGTATAATGCTTGGTAATTCACAATTGCACCTCCGAAGTTACAGTGGTTTTATTATATCATCTCTATATTAATTTGTATGTCGATAACATGTTTAAACTATTCTGTTGGCTCAATCACACCATGTGGCCAATTTTCTAAAGCATCCCATAAAAACTTCACTCTAAAATTATTTTCTGACACGTTAAAAGTAGTGTGTATGTCATGATCTATTGCCTTTTCATAACCTAATGATTTAAAATAATCCCCTTCGCCAAATACTACAATCGCTGTATAATCCTCACTCAACGCACGCTCTTCTAAGGCTTGGACTAAAGCTTTACCGACACCTTTAGCACGATAAGGTTTCGCGACAGCAACAGATTCTAATACAAGCTCATTATAGTCCGTTTCGTCATTATGAATCGTGATTTCTGCACAAATGGCATGCCCAATCACTTCTCCATTCGTCGTTTTGACGATGACTTCAAGTTCATATCGATAATTCGATGCGTATCTCAAACGTTTGATTAATTGCACCATATAGTCTGAAGACATAGCACTATCCTCATAAGCCTCTTGAATCATTGTTAAGGATGTCTCATAGTCGTTTTCAGTCAGTGTACTTAAATAGATAGACATCTATATTCTCCCCTTTACCATATATTACTGTTTTTATTGTACCAAAAATAATGCGTAAAATAGCGTCATCTATAAAAAAAGAGTTGAGACACCATCTCAACCCATTTATTAACCATCTATCATATATTTTTACAGTTAGTTAGAAACATTAACATTTGTATTTTAAAGTCGTTATTATCAATAAAAAAACCGTGCACCTTTGTGTTGAATGTGTATCATAAACGTTACCAGAATCGACAGCTAAATCTCGGCTACCCCACGGCACATATGAGAATCCACTTAATGCTGCTTCCGTCAGGACCTGACATGATTCATGGGTTCATATTGCATGGGACCGAAATCTTCAAACACCTCGTGTTCTGGGCAGACTTCACAAAAACACATCCGCGACAAAGGAATTCAGCCTCGCATAAAGCGGTTTTCGAGTTCAGGGAACCGCTACCTCCCCGCTTAGCACGGTAAGATTAATGATACTATATCTCGCATAAAAAATGCAAGTATTAATATTAGCGTTTCTAATTCATTTAATAACGCGTCCTATTAATGAGGCCCACGTCTCGAAAAATCTGTAAACTTAAATTCTGTCGCAATATGCTTCGAGATATTATATTGAAAACACGTTGTATCTTTAAGATGTACAATACCTCTAATCGTAGCAGTATAGGCAGGCGTTACATTTTCAAAGACGCGTTGTTCTCTATTACCAAAAGGTTCAAATGTAAGGGATTTGCTAGAAAAACCAATTTCTAATCCTTGCGCTTCAATAAATTCATATAGGGAATTTTGTACAACCTCTTTCGTTAAACTTGGAAGGACGCTCACTCGCACGTAGTCCTCATCGATAATTTTTGTGACACCATTTAATTGACGATATCGGACGAAATGCCAAAGCGCTTCTTGGCCGTTAATATTTAAAGCACGTTTCACCTCTGGCACATCGCATGCCTCAATTTGTTCGAACATCTCAACCACAGTTTCATAATGTTGCCCTAATTGTTGTTGGACTTCTTTAAAACTGACTAGTTCTGTAAATGGAAACTCCGTGACATGTTGATAAATTACGACAGACCCTTTGCCGCGGACTTTTTGAATCATCCCTTCAGAAACGAGTAACTCTAAACTTTTTCGCACTGTTTCACGTGACACATGATACATTTTAACCAATTGATGTTCAGAAGGCAGTTGTTCACCATTGTGATACGTGCCGTCTAATATCAACTGACGTAATGCGTCATATATCGTTTTAAATTTACTTTGATCATTCATTACATTCGCCTCTAATTCTATTTTGCAATAACAATCGTTGCATAAGGATCTAAAATAGTGTCGTGATACGCTCCATTTTGAATGATAACTGTTCCTTCCGTATCTACTTCTGCTGGCACTGTGGCCGGATGACTAGATAAATTCGCAATCACCGTCCACGTTTCTCCCTTGTATGTGCGTTCATATACAAATAGCTGTTCGTGATTCATGCAACGCGGCGTAATATCACCATACGTAATGATATCTTCTTCATGACGTAATTGAATCAAACGTCGATATGTGTAAAAAATTGAATTTTTATCTTCTAAAGCTTGTGCAACGTTAATCTCTTTATAATTAGGCGCTAAATCAATCCATGGTGTACCGGTTGTAAATCCACCGTTGTCAGTATCATCCCACTGCATTGGCGTTCTAGAGTTATCGCGCGATTTTTGGCCTAAAATCGTTAAAATTTCCGCTTCATCATACCCTTTTTCTTTTAACATATGATAAGCATTAAGCGATTCCACATCTCGATATTGGTCTATAGCGGTAAAATATGGATCTGTCATACCGATTTCTTCACCTTGATAAATGTATGGCGTCCCTTGCAGTAAATGCAACACTATCGCTAAGGTTTTTGCACTTTGTTGGTGCATTGCTGGTGTTTGATCGGAACCAAAACGCGAAACGACACGCGGTTGGTCGTGGTTACACCAAAAGATGGCGTTCCAACCTCCACCTTCATAAATCCCTTGTTGCCATTTCATTAAAATATCTTTTAACTGCAGTAAATCAAATTTTTGATTCGTCCATTTTTCACCATCTTTATAATCCACTTTTAAATGATGGAAATTAAACACACTGCTTAATTCTTGACGCTCAGGTTGCGTATAACGAATACAGTGATCAATTGTAGTAGAAGACATCTCGCCTACTGTCATCATATCCTTATCACCAAATGTGTGACGATTGAGCTCATGTAAAAATTCATGCACACGTGGCCCATCTGTATAAAACTCTTTACCTATTGCCGTTGAATCTTCAAAGGCGCCCTTAGAAATGAGGTTAATAACGTCAAAACGAAAACCGTCTACACCAAAATCAATCCAATAATTGACAATGTCGTATAAAGCTTGGCGCACTTGTTCGTTATCCCAATTCAAATCAGCTTGTGTAACATCAAATAAGTGTAAGTAATATTCTCCTGTTTTTTCATCATATTGCCATGCATTACCACCAAACTTTGATTGCCAATTTGTTGGCGGTCCATCGTCGGATGCCTTAAAGAAGTAGAAGTCACGATATGGATTATCTTTAGATTGTCGTGCCTCTTGAAACCATTGATGTTCTGTTGAGGTATGGTTAATGACAATATCCAACATAATTTTGAGCCCTCTTTGGTGAGCCGCTTCGATCAATTGTTCGACATCTTCTTTTGTCCCAAATTGCTCATTAATTTGATAATAATCACGAATGTCATAACCATTATCATTCATAGGCGAGTCATATATTGGTGTAATCCATAAATAATCAACACCTAAAAATTGTAAGTAATCCAATTTTTCGATAATGCCTTGAATATCGCCTACTCCATTCCCTGTCGTATCATTAAATGATTTTGGATAAATTTGATAAACAACGGACTTTCGCCAATCACGTTGTGCCATATTAAAACCACCTTTAATATTGTTATTGCTCATCTACCATTTTCTTCGCTTTCTCACGGCTAAATTTTGAAAAGATAATCGTTAACACAAATGGCAAGACAACAGAAATACATGTCGCAATGAGGTACACACCCCAGAATTGTTGTTTAATCGATAAAATAGCAGGAAGACCGCCGACACCAACGTTACCAATCACACCAAATCCTCCGACTAAAGCACCTACAAACATCGTGGAAATGATACCCGCAATAAACGGATATTTAAGGGGTAAATTGACTCCAAACATAGCGGGTTCTGTAACGCCTAATAAACCAGAAATACTTGAAGTGGCCGCTAAGCTTTGTTCTTTAGCCATTTTACGTTTTTTATAAATAAACCATGCCCCAAACGCGGCTGAACCTTGCGCTATATTAGACATCGCTAAGATTGGCCATAGATACGTACCACCAAGGTCACTTCCTATTAATTGGAAATCTACAGCTAGGAACATATGGTGTAATCCTGTAATCACAAGCGGTGCATAAATTAATCCATAAATTGCACCACCAAGCCATCCTGCATTTTGGAATAAGAACGTTACTGCTGCAGTAATACCTGTTCCAATCACTAATGCAATCGGACCGATGATAATAAATGCTAAAAAGCCAGTGACTAATAAAGCAATCGGGCCTACTACCAATAATTTAATAGAATCATGAACCACTTTGTTTAACCCTTTTTCGATTTGAGCTAAAACGTAAGCAGCAAGTAACACAGGTAATACCTGTCCTTGATAATTTAATTGTTCAATTTTAAGCCCAAATATATTCCATGTAGGAATCTCATCTACTTTTCCAATATCATATTGCGAGAGTAATTGTGGATGCATGAGTACTAATCCAAGCACAAGACCAAGAACTGGACTCCCTCCAAATACACGCATCGCACTCCAACCAATCAATGCAGGTAAAAAGATAAAAGCGGTCGTTGCAATCACGTTAATAACATCCGCAACATCCGCAATTTGTGGCACTCTATCAACAATAGAAGGCGAGTTATTAATTAATGGCATCGTTAAAATATTATTGATACCCATTAATAAACCGGCTGTCACAATTGCTGGTAAAATCGGAATAAAGATATCCCCTAACAATTTAATGAGTCGTTGTAAGGGATTTCCTTTTTGAGCAGCTTGTGCTTTCGCTTCATCTTTTGAAACTTCATCGGTATTCGTTTCCTTAACCAACACTTTATATACTTCATCAACTGTTCCCGGGCCAATAACGATCTGATACTGATTATCCGCTTTAAACTGCCCTTTCACTAATGGGTTATCCGCTAAAGCATCTTTATCGACCTGATCATCATCTTTTAATACAAGACGTAACCGCGTTACACAGTGTGTGGCAGATTGTAAATTATCTTCTCCCCCAATTGCGTCAATAATACGTTTCACATCCGACTTGTTTACCGCCATCCCAATATCACTCCTTTAATATTCAACTTGTCTATACAAATTATAAGTTGTATAGACAAGTTTTGTAAAGGTTTTCATTTATCTATATAATTTTTATTTCTAGTTAAATCGGAAAAATTGAAAACTATTTATAATTGAAGCTATTAAAAGGAATTACCGAGGCTCATTTTTATCATAGCCATTACATTATGTGCTAACGATTTTTTGAAGAGAATACATATATAATTAAATAAATAACAGCTATGATGACAAAATTGATAATACCTAAAAAAATCATAAATTCATTGGTAGTAAATGGTTTGAAGTAATACGAGGAATCATATGTATGCATAACGAAAGAAGCTATCGCCAAAGAGATGATAAAACCCATAATCCTATTTATTAATATCCATTTGCTTCTTTTTAATTGATTCTTAAATATATATAAACTAATAAACAGAGAAACAATACAGTAAGGAAGATATCCAAGTAGCGAACCTGTAGTATAATCAACATAAGCTGCTATAAACTCTATTGGTAAAAGTGGCATTAATAAATATAAATAAGTATATTTCATTTCAGTACCCCCTCACTTTTATATTTTTATTATATTTTAATTTATCAATGTAATATTAATATAATCGAAAGAGGGATACTATGAAAAGCAATTATAATTTTTACTTCCCTAAGCTGATAAGTAATGAATATCTAATCTTATACCTAGAAAATAAAAAATCGAACCTATGCTATCGTAGGTCCGATTACAAAAAACATAAAAAAGCCAAATGTTCAATACGCGTTAAACATTTGGCTTTTATATCTATTAGTCTTGGATTTTACTTATAATGGCGGAGGAAGAGGGATTCGAACCCCCGCGGGCCGTTAAGCCCCTGTCGGTTTTCAAGACCGATCCCTTCAGCCGGACTTGGGTATTCCTCCTTGTTTCGAGCACAATAAATATAATATTATAACTCGATAACAATGTCAACAGTTTATTTACAAAAATTACACAAAGTTTTTATCTCTGAATATCAACGTGGACGCAAACTACTTTTACACCTTTATGTGCCTAAAATACTTATAAGTGTTCTAGCAGCAAAGTAATTTCTTTAAAGATATAGTCAACTTACATGTTTCATACTTGCACCAACCTACTTGAACTTATATAGTCGAAATGAACAATAGAACGAAGTGTCTTTAACTCATACATATTTCAAAAACGCGTCTCGAAAAACACTTTAAAAACCTTTATTAAGTGATGTGATTCATATTCTTATTGAGCACATCCAACAATATACGGCCTATCATTAAGGAGCTTGATACAATGCGTACTCAACTGTTTAAACAAACTTGGACATACATCATTTTAGCTAGTATTATCATTGCGATAGCTTGTGTACTTTTCACTAAATGGAATGCTCAATTTTATCACACACCATTAGGGAAAATTACAGATATTCGCGCTCATCAAAGCGAACAAACGACCGATGAACATAATAATACCGATGTGATGTATACGGATACTTTAAACATTCAACTGCTCAATACAGCTCAAAAAGATCAAACAGTCACCGTCACACATCGCTATAACGCCTCTAAATCTGAAACACAGGCCTATCAAGTCGGTGACCAAGTTTTATTACATATTGGCGACTCTGATGAATCTACTTATATTACTGAGAAAAAGAGAGACACGCTCGTCGTGTTGACACTAAGTATCTTTTTTATCGCACTACTTATTGTAGGTAAACGCGTGGGGTTACAGTCTATCGCCTCACTCGTTATCAATACATTAGCGATATTATTGGCTATGGCGATCTATCAATGGTATCCAAATCTCAATCTTTTCTTGTTAATGTCCGTGGCTGTGATTTTCGCCACTATTTTAACGCTTGTTCTCGTGATCGGCTTAACAAAACGCACCATTATTACAACACTCAGCACACTCATCGGCACTTTTCTTTGTATTGGTATAACATGGGCAGTCATCGCGCTGACAGACAGTCAAGGTATTAAATATGAAACGATGAATTTCTTAACCATTCAACCCCAGATGATTTTCTTTGCCTCCATGCTTATTGGTACGCTCGGTGCTGTGATGGATGTAGCTATCACTATCTCAAGTGGGATGGCTGAAATTTTATGGCGGTCCCCTCACATATCTACACGCCGTTGGATTCAAGCAGGTCGCAACATTGGCCGTGACATTATGGGCACAATGACCAATATTTTACTATTTTCTTACCTTGCAGGCGCATTACCTATGTTACTCGTGTATTTAAAAAACGGTAATACGTTAACTTATAGTATCTCTATGAATTGGTCACTGGAAATAACCCGGGCAATAACAGGCGGTATCGGCATTGTATTGACCATTCCAATTACAATCATGCTGATGAATATATGGAAATCTTGGAAAGGGGTGAGATCTGAATGAATGCCATTTTAATTTTAGGCCTCATTTTATTCATATTAATGATTATTCTTGGAGGCAAAACAGGATTCATCTCTTTCATGACACTCTTTTTAAACTTTGTCATTTTAATCGTTGCGATTATTTTAATGATTTTTGGTGTACCTATTTATATTGTGACGTTCTTGTTTTGTATCGTCATTACAGCGGTCAACTTATTTGTCCTTAATCAATTCAATATCAAGACAGTGGCTGCCTTTGTATCCAGTATCGTCACTACTATTTTGATGATTGGTAGCATTTATGCTTCTGTTCATTTAGGTCATTTACAAGGTTTTACAACGGAAGAACAGGATGAAACTTATATTTTTTCTCTAAATATTGGTTTAGATATGGAACAGTTTATGATTTTCACTGTCATTTTAGCCGTGATTGCAGCTGTCATTGACTTGGCCATTACGATTAGCTCGCCGATTTACGAACTTTATACAACCAATCGCACGTTATCTCAAAAAGCCCTATTCTTATCAGGCATGCGTGTTGGTCGCGAGATATTAGCGACTTCCGCAAATACAATCTATTTAGCGTTATTTGGTGGTTCGATTACGACTGTTTTTTGGTTTTTTAACCTTAATTATTCACTTGGTCATTTAATCAATGCCAAATTATTTGTTCAGGAGTTAATTACCATTGTATTAGGTGGTATTGCGATTGCAGTATGTATTCCCATTACAGCTTTCATCACAGCTTGGCTCGTTAAAAATGTACACAAAGTACCATTTCATATTCCGTCTGATCGATCATCAGAGGAGACGGATTAATTTGTATCATCCTTTGAAAATAGGGTAAACATTTAATCAAGAGGTGACACATTATGCAAGATATTCAAATTATTGGGGCGCGTCAAAATAATTTAAAAAACATTGATGTCTCGATACCTAAATATCAATTAACCGTTGTAACAGGGCGCTCAGGTTCAGGTAAATCGTCTCTTGTGTTTAATACGATTGCAGCTGAGTCCCAACGTTTACTCAATGAAACTTATTCAAGCTATATTCAACATCAACTGACACAATATGAAAAACCAGATGTTGATGGTATTCATAACTTACCTGTCGCAATGGTCATTAACCAAAAACGATTGGGCGGCAACTCTCGTTCAACCGTTGGCACTATTTCTGATATTTATTCGAGTGTGCGACTATTATGGTCTCGTATTGGAGAGCCTTTTGTCGGCTATTCCGACGTGTACTCTTTCAACAATCCAAATGGCATGTGCGAAACGTGCCAAGGTTTGGGCTATGTTGAAGATATTGATCTCAATGAATTGCTTGATTTTGATAAATCACTCAATGAAGATGCAATTAAATTCCCTTCATTTAAACCTGATAGTTGGCGTGGTAAACGTTATCGCTATTCTGGTTTGTTTGATAATGATAAAAAATTGAAAGATTATACTAAAGAAGAACTAGATACCTTTTTATATACAGAACCAACTAAATTGAAAAATCCACCACCTGAGTGGCCAAGAACAGCTAAATTTGAAGGGTTAATACACAGATTCCGCCGTTCATTTTTACTGAATGACAACTTTGAGAAAAAACGCTTTTTAAAAGATGTACAACGCGTCGTTTCTAAACATGAATGTCCAACTTGTCATGGTCAACGTTTGAACCAAAAAGTTCTTAGTTCAACGATTAATGGGATGAACATCGCAGAATTTACGGATCTCACCATTGAAGAAACCATCCCTTTCCTTGAACAAATCCAAAGTGAGAAAGCCGCAAATATTATTGAGCCATTGCTTCAACAACTTAAGGCGTTAAATCACATTGGCTTGAACTATTTAACACTTGGCCGAGAAACGACTACACTATCTGGCGGTGAGTCTCAACGTATTAAACTCATTCGTCATTTAAACAGTCCGCTTACTGATTTGTTATATATTATTGATGAACCAAGTGTCGGACTTCATCCAGAAGATATTGAAAAAATTAATGATATTATGCTCAATATTCGAGATAAAGGCAATAGCGTCATTATCGTCGAACACGATCCTGATGTTATTAAAATTGCAGACCATATTATCGACATTGGACCTCAAGCAGGTAAAAATGGCGGAGAAGTCATTTTCGAAGGGGATTACAACGCTTTATTACAATCCAATACTGATACGAGTCGTGCGCTCAAACGTACACATCAACTGAAAAATGATGTAGATCGAGAACGTTATGATTGGATGACTTTAAAAGACCTCACGCGCAATAATTTACACAACGTATCGGTCTCTCTACCTCAAAATGCGATATCCGTCATCACTGGTGTCGCTGGTTCAGGGAAAAGTTCTTTAATTCGTGCAGGATTTGAAAATAAAGAAGACGCTATTTTTATTGATCAAAAACCAATTCACGCATCTAATCGCTCTAATCTACTGACATATATGGATATTTTTGATGATGTGCGTGCATTTTTTAGTCAAAAGACAGGATTAAAGAAAAGTTTATTCAGTTATAACTCTGAAGGTGCTTGTCCAAATTGTAATGGTAAAGGCGTACTTAAAACTGAACTGGCTTTCATGCCTGACTTTTCTCAAACGTGCGAAGTGTGTCAAGGTACGCGTTATAAACCAGAAGTACTCGAAGCTACAGTAGATGGTTACTCTATTGCCGATGTGCTTTCTTTAACAGTAGAAGAAGCAATTGCTTTATTTGAAGACAAAGACAAAATTGTATCTCATTTGAAAGCCCTACAATCGACTGGTTTATATTATATGACACTCGGACAATCCCTCGATACACTATCTGGCGGTGAAATTCAACGGGTTAAGTTAAGTCGATACCTTACCGAAACAACATCAGGCAAAGTATTTATCTTTGACGAACCGACGACTGGTTTACACGAAGATGATATCCCTATTTTACAACGTCGTTTTGATGACCTTATCGACCAAGGCAATACGGTGATACTCATTGAACATAATTTAACAATGATGACACAAGCTGATTGGATTGTTGATGTCGGTCCTGGCGCTGGAACCAATGGCGGTCATATACTCTTTAGTAGCAACCCTCATGATCTATTAAATGTTAAAGACTCTGTGACGGCTAAACACTTAAAACAATATATTGAGTAAAGTAAAAAAGAAGTAAGACGTAGAAAATCAATAGATTGCTATGTCTTACTTCTTTTAAAACCAAAATTTCGGCAGACCCGCCCCTCTCGTTAAAATTTTTAAATTTTACGAGAGGGGCGGGTCTTTTTGTATAAACCGCGCATGCTCGCTTCTTACTCGCATGCGCGCTGAACACGTAACTCACCTACGTTCGAACGTGTTCATTCCAAATCACACTTATACTCCCTTCTTAATTTATTATCAGTTCTAAATCCATTTAAAAATACCCAATCGTTGTTCAAGTCTTACATTGTTTTCTCCAATGTAAGACTTGAACAACGTCACACTACTTTTATGCCAACTTCTACCTTTAAAGAGCAACCCCCTACTTAATCCCCCTTTTACAGACATATACTTTTAATTTTCGCCTCCTACTACAAACAGTGCCTCTCCCACATTTTTAAAAAATCAGGCTGATTCAAATCAGCCTGATTAGGTTGAATGGTGAGAATAATAAAAGGAGGCATCAAAACGGATGTATCAACACATTACAAATAAAATTCGAGACTTCAACAAAGATCCACTACAAGTCGCTTTAATGTGTCAAAAAATCAACGAAAAAAGAGCCACTCAACAAGAAATTAATGCGATCAATCTTCTATTTCAAACACTCTATCAGCATATTCGTTGTACAAGTAAACAACAAAATGAACTCACAATGATAGCGCTTAATCATTATGAACTTCAAGATTGGTACCTCATTCAATCTTATTATCATCACGTACTGTAATTTGTGCTCAAACGACATTTTTTAGCACGCACAAACTTGAAACTTAGTAGCATTTAGGCCCTAAAACTATAACAACAATAACGATAATAATAAATTTACACATTTATTGAGACACGACATTAACCGTCGTGTCTTTTTCGTATAATGACTTCGTAAGGGAGGCAACTCAATGGGAAGCAAGGTAAAACGAGTGTTAAGCATTTATTCCAAATTACTTAACAACAATCACGTCAACGTCAAAGAACTTTCTAAGGAATTAGAGGAACACCCTCGTTCAATACAAAGAGATTTAGAAGACATTCGTTCCTTCTTAAGAGATAATCAACAACTCTTACTCTATGAACATAAAACACATAACTATTATGTGAGTGACCAAAGTGGTGCTCAAAATAACGAAAACGTCATTACAGCCACATTTGAAATGACATACCAATTATATCAATTACTAAAACAGCAATATAACATTCTCAGAGTTAAATCAAAGGCAAATAGCGTAGAAGTGAAAATACAAATCACACCATCTAGTGCCATCAATCTCTGTTTTATGTATCGAAAATCTGTACGTTTAATTTCACCAGATTACTTATTCGGTCAATTTACTACAGAATTTATTAAACTTCAAATGATCTATATGACCAAATCTTTTTAAATCAAACAGAGGTTGGGACAAAAGCGCTCAGGATTTGAGCAGAAGCGAACGAAAAGCTAAAATTGTTTTTTCGAATTTTGGCGAATCGTGAACTTTCTGCCGAAAATCCTGCTTTTGGGACACCGTTAATCGGTTTTCCAGAGCATTAACGCTTTATGTCCTAGCCCCTCAATCATATAAAAGGAGGTCTTATCATGTATCTCACGTTACGATCTTTTATATTTTACTTCTAACTAGAGAGGTTAAATATAAAAATTTTAATATTATGGAGGGTTTAGGATGAAAAAAGTTGGTATTTTAGGAACAACAGCGTTAGCGGGTTTATTACTAGTACCCCAAGTTGTCTCAAACGATGCACAAGCAGCAAGTGAGGTTAACGAAACAAACGCTGTCAACATGATTAAAGCAGTACAAGACAATTACGGCGACAATACTGAGTTACTCAACTATGGTGAACCTCAAGATAAGGGTGACTACTACGAAGTAACAGCTAACAACAAATCAGGTATTGGTTCAGGGTCTGCACGTATTTACAAAGATGGCACAGTAGAAAGACGAGGAGGTATGTCTGATTATGAAGAAATTGGACAATACCCATTAGATGAAGCAACACAAGAGGCGCCAGCTCAAAATCCACAACCAGAACAACCTAACAACAATGATGCAGCAATGGCTAATGTAAATGCATCAAACAATCAACAAAGTCCAGAGCAAGAACAAGCGATGTTACCTGAAACAGGCGAAAACAGTCAAAGCATGATTGCTATGTTTGATGGTATGTTACTTATCCTTTCAGGTTTAGGCATTACTTTAAAACGCCGCGCACATAATAAGTAATTAAAACTTAAAACAATACTTAATCATTTATAGGAGGAATATTTATGAAAAAAGTCGGTTTATTAGCTACAACAGCATTCGCAAGCACATTATTATTCACAGGTATCAATGCAAATGAAGCAAACGCAGCAGAAAATGAATTATCAGACGCACAAATTGAAAGTATTGCAAAAGAATATTTCGATAACACTAATATCCAGTTAATCATGCCAGATAGTTATGGTATTTACCGTGAAGCATCTGGCCCAGAGGGATACACTCCAGTTTATTTTGGTGAAGAAGGTCATAACGGCCCTAGTGGTATATTCGTTAACAACATTACAGGAGAAGTTTTAGATTATCAAGCCGATAAGCACCAATTTAACAATGACGCAACAGAAGCTACGAACCAACCACAAGAACAAACACCATCAGCTGAACAAAATGTAAATACACAAGCTAATAATACAGGTGCAGAAACAGCATCAGCACCGCAACAAGAAGAAGCAACTCAAGAACAAGCGATGTTACCTGAAACAGGTGGCGAAGCATCTAACTCAACAATGATCACAATCATTGCTTCACTATTTATCGCAGCTGGATCATTCTTAACTTTCAAACGTCGTTCAAAACAAAAGTAAGGTGAACATTAACTAAACATTAACGATTTTAAACGTATTAATAATCAATAAACCACTTATATTGCGATTAGGCTTAATTATGCTGAAAAAGAGCTATGGTCAGACATGTTCTCTTCCAAACGATGATATATCAATCAAAACAGCATAAGGGGGCTAACAACCCCATCAGCCTAATTCGCAATTTTTAATGTGTAATACATTTAACACACACTGACTGAACTTAAAAATTATGATAAAAGGAGTTTTTATATGAAGAAATTTTTAGTCCTTATTCCAATTATGGCCATCATCTTAACTGCTTGTACAACAGGCGCTCTTAGAAAAGCTCAAGGTGAATGGGAAAATAACTCTGATGAAGATATGAAATTAAAAATAATAATTAAAGATGATCAAGCTACAATGAGTATGAATGGTATGGAGATGGAATTACCAGATAAAATCAAAAAAAGTGATAAAAATAGCGATTTATTAGTTGTAAACTTTCCAGACGGATCAAACGCAGGTGAACAAATGTACCTCAAACCTGATGGTGATCGTTTAATGGTATTTGACGATCCAGATGACGACTCTGACGATGCAGAAATTTTTAATAAAGTTAAATAAACCATTGTACATACACTTATAATAATAAGATTCATGGATAATGATTGGAGATAGTTATGAAAAAGATAATTATGCTTATTACCGTTGCTAGTTTGATTTTCATATTAGGAGCTTGTTCTTCTGATGCTGATGAGCAACAAAGTCAAAACAAACCTCAAAATGATAGTAAATCAAGTCAAAAAGAAGAGAAAAAGACTCCTAAATTAAAAGAGACAACGTTTAGTGAGCTATTTAATGACGGAGAGACGCATCTCGTATATTACTTCAAAGATTCAATTGGATATGACTTAGGTGGTAATGATTTAGAAAATAATTTTAAACAAATTGCTAAAGAACCTGAAAGGATTGAAGGGATCTATAACGTTAAAAATAACCAAGGTTTTAGATATAATTTTAATCCACAAGGTGGTTTTTCTCAAAATTCAATTGAAGATCTTACCTTAGATAAATTAGCACAGAATTCTGTAGAAACGAATCATCGAAAGTTCGAGAAATTTCAACAGATGAATCTAGATGAATACAATGAAGGTCTCATTGAATCAGATATATCCCCTTCCAAAATAAACAATGAACCTAAAGCAATTAAGAAAACTTATTATACTAAAAATAACCATTTAATTTCTGAAAACTATAGTGTCGCTTTTAATACTATTAAACAAAATGATCCACTCAGCGACGAACCTAAATATACGTGGGACCAACAAGACGAAAGGATGGTTCATTATTTCACTAATTTTCCTATAAATCAACAAGTACCTTTTGGACCTTATACGATAAATGGGAAAACATTTGCAGGAATTGCAGAAAAAAATAATAGCAATTATAGCAACGTTCTAATTAATGAGGTTCCTAAAAATACAAAAATTATCTTAGATAAAGATACTGATGACGGTAATATTGAGCGATACGAAGATACAGATGAATATAAAAGAAAGAAAAAAGAAGAAGCTAAAAACTTTGATAATCTTTAAGGAGGTTGCTTATGAATAAACACTATGAATTTTCAATATCACTTTTATTCTTTTGGATTAAAGGTCAATTATCAATAGACAAACGACTTGTGAAGGTATCTACTTCTAATGTTATTTTCGGGTTATTTCCAGCAGGTACTGATGCTCAAAATATACCACTCAAAAATATCAGCTCAACACAATTAAGTAGTAAATACAGTGTATTTAGAATGTTGATTGGTGCGGTTATTATACTATTCGCATTAGCAAGTATCGGGAATTCCTTTTTCAGTGCCCTTATCTTTATACTTATTGGTGGTTTAGTTTTTGGTAGCGGTATGCTAACATCTTTAACAATTCAAAAAGCAGGTAGAGATTTTACTATTATCGTTCCTTTCTATGAAAAGCAAAAAGTTATGAAAATACAAGACGATATTGAAGAAGCACTGATGTATGATGCTGATAAAGGCGATTTAAATCGTTTCTTTGATGAAAGATAAATTTAATGGTAAATAGCGCTTTAAATTAGAGCTTTCTAGTTTAAAGCGCTTTTATTTTTTGATACATACTCTTTTTTCTTTACTTACATAAACTAAAAGGAAGCTAGGCAATTTCAACTTGCCTAACTTCCTACCTTATATACTACACTTTATAAATTTTTATCTTTAATAACTACTGAATTACCGTAATAAAATGCTACATTTGTCGTATCTGTGCGATAAATTTCACCGTTATCGATATGTTTTGCCATATCTTCTGCGCTATTATTCACTTTGTCGACTAATAGTGTTAAATCCACAAGTTTGCCATCTTTAATACCAATGATGATGTCATTTTGCTCATAGTATGTGATGCCTTTTTCTTGATAATATTTTCTAAGGTCATTACCAAATACGTTTTTGACATCTTGTAATGTTGATTGGCCTACTTTCAGTCCTTCGTAATTAAAATTATTATGTTTCAATGCATTATAAAAATTTTGATCTTGTAACGCATCGTTGTTTTTATAGTTGAAAGTGCCTTCATACGAATAATACGGTTGTTCTTGTTGCGTTGCAGCATGAGCTGGTTGATCCGATTGAATACCGCTTACGCCTCCAAAAAGCATCCCTGCTGATAATCCTGTCGCTAAAACCACTTTAGAAATAGGTTTCATCATTATCACTCCTCAGCGAATTTTTCGCCTAAAATTATATAAATTTTAAACAAAATAACAAAGACTTATAAATATTTGTTTGTTTATTATAGCAAAGTATTCTACAAAATGCATTAAATAGTATCTCATCCATTAGTACTAGTCTGAACTACAAACTTCTATTGAGCAATATGTATAGGACACATTTTTGAGAAATGTTATACTACAATCATATAATCATTTAAGAAGGAGCATTAATCTATGGCTAAAAAATCAAAATTTGGATTAAGTACATTATCAACTGTATTATCAGGAGCATCTATTACCATCGATCTATACAATCAATACATCTATCGTTCAAAGCACAAAAAATTAAGCATCGCATCTATCATCATTGGCCTTGCAGACGTCACATTAGACACATACCTATCATTCCGTTCAAAAAACAAACTTGTCAAAGCATGGTCACTATTCTCACTTAGCCGTCAAATCATCTCATCAGTCAAAAAAATCAAAGCACTTAAATAGTAGAGTGCGGAGGGCTGCGGTCAGAACTCGAGCAAAATCGCGCGTCGAACTCAAACCGTTCTTTGGTTTTAGTGAGGCGCTCTTTTTGTTGAGAGTTTTGCAGCACGAAGCTGGATTAAAAAAGTGCGGGAGAAAGCGGGTTGGCCCCGAGCAAAATCGCCCAGAAAGCTAAATTAGAAACACTTTGAACTTAGTGAATTAGTGTTTCTTATGCATGCGAATGACAATGAGCAGGCGAACCTTTGTAACGATGCGCCCTGGGCTTTTTGTTGAGGGGACAGCTTTCTGCAGCCGGATTACACAAAGTGCGGACAATTGCGTTCAGGATTCGATGTGATTACGTGCACTTTGAGCGAAGTAAATTAGTGCACGTTATGCATGCGAATAACAATGAGCAGGCGAACCTTTTCTTAAAAAGAAAATCGCTCTTTGATTTTTGCGCGTCACGTAGTATTATCGAGAATCCTGCAATTGGGAGCCGGATTATAACAAAGTGCGAAGTGCTGCGATCAGAACTCGAACAAAATCGAGCGCTGAACTCAAACCGTTCTTTGGTTTTAGTGAGGCGCTCTTTTTGTTGAGAGTTTTGCAGTGCGCAACCGGATTATACAAAAGTGCGGAAGAAAGCGAGCAAGCGTACCTTTACTCACAACAAGCAAGCTTACCCAATCGCCCAAACACGCTCAATTAAAAGAATCCTAACGAGGTTAAGGCACACGTGTTGATTGTCTAAACGTATCAACAGTACCTCCCTCAAGTTAGGATTCTTTTTTAATAACATATGTTTTTAAGGTATGTATCTACCCTAATGGATAATTACATTAATGAATATACTTAAATGCTCCTACAGAATAACTAGGAATCGTACGATATGTTTCAATGCCTGGTGCTGCACTGTAGTTCATTTCAGAAACGACAATACTACCATCGCTGTTAACACGTTCCACGAAGGCCACATGTCCTAAATAACCCATATCTGATTGTAAAATGGCACCTACAGTTGGTCGCTTATCAATAACATAACCATCACGTGCGGCATTATCGTCCCATGTATTCGCATTTCCCCAATAAGTACTAATTCCCTTACCTATATTTTTTCGCTTATTAAAGGCATGCCACGTACACTGACCCCAATCGTAATAATTCATATGATTAAATACTGGTGATCCATAATTATTTGATGGTGCAGTATTAGGAGTTGTATTACCTGTTTGTGTTGCTGTTCCACTGACTTTTAATCGTTGTCCTGGATAAATCATAAAGTTATTTAAGCCATTCAATTGCATAATATGTTGATACGTTGTGCCATATTTCGATGCAATTAGAGATAACGAATCCCCTGGTTGAACAATATAATACGATCCAGGCGTACTTGTATTAGGTCTTGGTGCTGGTTGTGTGTTACTTGCGACACCTTTTACCTTTAATTGTTGTCCTGGGTAAATGATGAAATTTGTAAGACCGTTTAACTGCATAATGTTTTGATACGTAGTCCCGTATCGTGATGCGATTTGGGCTAAAGTGTCTCCACTTTTTACGGTATATACTGTCGTGCTAGTATGATTTGTTGTTGTTTGGGTCGTCGTTCCCCCACTAGAAATCTTCAGCACTTGATTTGGGAAAATAAGATTAGATTGAAGCTGATTGGCTGATTTAATTTGTGCAATAGATACACCATATTGATTGGCAATTGACCAGAGTGAATCGCCTGCTTTTACACGATAAGTTGTTGCTGCATCCGCATCGATCGCTACCAATGCTGAAAGTGCAGACGTCCCTATCATCGTTGTTAGTAATTTCTTGCGCACGTGTATGCCTCCTTAATTCGTAATAACTAAAAATAGTATACACCTTTATTCTTAAAATATATATGCTATTTGTATAACATTATGGTTACAAATTATAATTGAGGCATCCAACTGTACTCTTCTTAATTATTATATTATCCCTATAAAAACAAAAAGCAGTCTAATAGAAATTCTAAAAGACTGCTTTGAATTATTAATATTAAAGTGTATCTAATGCTTGTTTTAAATCTTCTACAAGATCTTCTGTATCTTCAATACCTAGAGATAAGCGGATAAGTCCGTCAGCAATGCCTTCTTTAGCACGTATATCTGCTGGAATAGAAGCATGTGTCATTAAGCTTGGTACTGAAATTAAACTTTCTACTGCACCTAAACTTTCAGCTAATGTGAAATATTGTGTTTGTTTCACAAGTTTTTTCGCTTTTTCAACATCTGATACTTCAAATGAGACAATACCTGGTGTACCGTCTGCTTGAGCATGATGGATGTCATAGTTTAAATGATCTGATTGACTTGGATGATACACTTTCACTACATTCGTATGTTCATTCAACATTTTTACAACCGCTTCTGCGTTACGTTGAATTTGTTCAAGACGTAAGCCTAGCGTTTTAATACCTCTAATAAGTAAGTAACTGTCTTGTGGTCCTAAGACACCACCAGTTGAGTTTTGAATGAATCCGATACGTTCTGCTAAGTCATCATCATTTAATGCCACTAAACCAGAAACAACGTCACTGTGACCGCCAATATATTTTGTCGCTGAATGTACGACAATATCTGCACCAAGTGTCAGCGGTGTTTGGAAATAAGGTGTCATAAATGTATTATCAACGACCGTAATTAATTTATGTTGGTGTGCTAATTCACTCACTGATTTGATATCTGTCACACGTAATAATGGGTTAGATGGTGTTTCAATAAAGACCATTTTTGTATTATCTTTAATTTTATTTTCAATATTTTTTACATCTGTTGTATTAACGAAATCAAATTCAATACCATAGCGCGTAAATACTTTAGTCATCGCGCGATACGTACCACCGTATACATCTGAACCAACGATAATGTGATCGCCTTGATCTAATAACATAATCACTGCACTAATCGCAGCCATTCCTGAACCAAACGCAAAACCATGACGACCATGTTCTAAATCTGCAATAACAGACTCTAACGAACTACGTGTTGGGTTCGCTGTTCTTGAATATTCATATCCTTGGCGAAGTTCACCAATAGCGTCTTGTTCATACGTACTTGTTTGATAAATTGGCGTTGTCACTGCACCTGTATAAGGGTCTGTTGTATGACCACCATGTACCATTCTTGTTTTTTTATTCATTCTGTTCCCCTCCATATTGAAATATTTTCTTAGACATATATCGATCACTGCTATCTGGAAAAACCACTACAATTTTTCCTTTTTCAATACGTTGCGCGACACGTAAAGCACCTTCTAAAGCAGCTCCTGACGAACTCCCCGCTAAGATACCTTCATGTTTTGCAATATCTCTCACGTGTTGAAATGCTAAAGCATCATCAACGACTTCAATTTTATGAATCCATTGTTTATTTAAAAATTTAGGCCATTCTTCTACACCGATACCTTCAGTATCATGTTTACCCTTAGGTTGACCACTTAAAATCGAGCCAGTCGGTTCTACTACGATACATTTAATGTTTTGAGGGCTTAACACTTCTGCTACACCAGAAAATGTGCCTCCTGAACCTGCTCCGGCAACGAAATGCGTGATGTCTGGTACTTCTTTTAAAATATCTGCAGCTAAAGTGTCACGGTACGCTTCAGGGTTATCATTTGTTTCAAATTGATTAGTATAATAAGCCTGATGCTTTGTGGCGTAGTCTTTAGCCGCTTCACGCGCACCAACCATTCCATCATCTTTCTTAGTACGAAAGACGGTTGCACCGAGCGCACGCATAATATCAATTTTTTCTTCTGAAAATCCTTCTGGCGCAAAGATCACACATTCTAATTGGTAATGATTTGCGACTAATGCTAATCCAATACCTGTGTTCCCTGCTGTGGCTTCGACTAACGTATCTCCTTCACGAAGTTCTCCTTGTGCTAATGCACTTTCGACTATATATTTAGCTAATCTATCTTTAATACTGCCACCTGGATTATACATTTCTAATTTCGCATAGATTTGGACATTTTCGTCACTGTATTGATCGAGTAATACGAGCGGCGTTTGTCCAATTAAATCAAAATTTTTCACCGGTGCGCCTCCTGTCTAACACGGAAAACTTAGTTTACTAATAAGAATTATATGGTATTTCAGTAGATGTTTCAATCATCTTTCATTGAAATAACATCTTAAATAGGTGATCTATACGTTATAATTGTAATATATAGCCAAAAAGAAGGTGATTGCATGTGTTTTGTAACTACACCCTTAGGTCAAATTCAGGGTATTTCTCATGATACTTATGATGTGTTTAAAGGCATTCCCTATGCCAAACCACCGACTCATCATTTACGTTTTAAACATGCCCGTCCTGTTGAACCGTGGCATCAGACTTTTCAGGCAACGGAATGGGGCCATATTCCAATTCAACCACCCAATTCTTTAGAAACCTTTTTCTCCACATCGTCTAAAGTGTTCCAACAAGATGAACATTGCTTATATTTAAATATTTGGCGTCCTCATCGTGAGGTTAAAGGACCTTTACCTGTTTTAATTTATTTGTATGGTGGTGGTTTTATCAATGGGCACAGTTCACAAGATTTATACCAACCTCATGAAATTGTAAAACAGGAAGACGTTATTGTAGTCACCGTAAACTATCGACTTGGTGCGCTTGGCTTTTTAGATTGGTCAGCCATTAATTCGGAATGGGATCGCAATAACGGTCTATCCGACCAAGCTTGTGCGATTAAATGGGTTCATCAGTATATTGCACATTTTGGCGGTGACCCAAATCATCTTTCACCCATGGGACAGTCTGCCGGGGCGATGAGTATTCAAGCTTTACTGCAAGATGCACAGATTCGTCCCTTGATTAAAAACGCGATCTTACTTAGTGGTGTATTACAACCAGATGATCCCTCTTGTGGTGACAAGAAAGCCCAAACTTTCGCTCAATTAAAATCACAATACTTCGGCGCTCGTTCTTTCGAGACTTTATCTAGTAAAGATATCTTATTCTTAATGGACAAACATCAAGCGCTTTATGGGCCTTCAAAAGGGTTAGAGTTGCTTTATCAACCGATTTTACCTGAATTAAAGTATGACCAAATCAATATACCGATTTTACTAGGGATTACAGAGGCAGAAGGTGATATTTATATCAAAACTGAAGCCAAACGCCTTCCTCCTACACAATTTCAAAAAGTGATACAACGCGCTCATTTAACTGTGCCAAATGCGCATGATATCGAAACGGCTCAGCAACAAAGGGATTTTATTACGACTCACTTCTTCAAAGTACCGTTTCAAGATTTATATCGGCAGTTAAGTGCACAGACCCATGTAAGTACGTATACTTTTACATGGGCTCATCTGACGCATCCATTATTTGCATCACCTTATCATATACTTGATGTAATTTTTTGGATGGGACGCTTAGACATTTTGGAAGCACATGGGATTGAATTAACACTTGAAGATAAACAATTGAGTCAAAAAATGATTCATCAACTATATCAATTTGTCATCACAGGGCGCTTTCAATGGTCATAATAAAAAAACGAGATTTGAACTACTTTTAAAGCTCAAATCTCGTTTTTGTTTAAATAAGTTGTAAAATAAACACGACTAAAATCACTAACGGTAGTACATATTTTACAAGGAAATACCACGGATAAAATAATCTCATTCGATCGTAACCGAACCCTTTTTTGAGTACATTTTTATTCAATAATTGACCGACAACTAACGTCGTTGCCAGCGCACCTAATGGCATTAAAATATTGGATACTAAAAAGTCCATATTATCAAATATCGTACCTGCACCAAATTGGAAATCACTTAGTGCACCAAAAGATAACATCGCAGGTACACTAATGATAAAGACTGCAATACTTATAATAATCGCCGTTTTCACACGTTTGGAATTATCATTTTTAGTAAAGTTTGATACATTTAATTCCAACAATGAAATTGAAGAAGTTAATGCTGCAAATAAGAATAATAATAAGAAAATGAAATAAAACAGTGTACCAAATTGCATTTCTTCAAACACTAACGGCAATACTTTAAATAATAAGCCGGGTCCTTCTTCAGGTTCATAACCAAATGCATTCAATGCTGGGAATATCGCAAGTCCCGCTAACACAGATATAAAAATGTTCATAATGACAATTGTCAATGCCGATGATTTAATGGTCATTTCCTTAGGGGCATAACTCGCATATGTAATCATCCCTGTCGTACCTAATGACAGTGCAAAAAAGGATTGACCAAGTGCAAATAACATAGACTCCATTGTTATTTCAGAAGTACGCGGTTGTAGTAAATAGCGTACACCATCCATTGCGCCATCTAATGATAATGCTTTAACAACAATAATCAGTAAAAAGACAAAAAGTAACGGAATCATTAACTTTGAAGCTTTTTCAAGCCCTTTTTCAACACCTAACATGACAATAATACATGTTAATCCTATAAAAATCGCTTGTCCTATAATTGTATAAAATGGATTGCTAATAATGGTCTCAAATTGAATATTAGCTAAACTTTGAGGGAGTATTTGGAGTAACTGCATTAAAACAATGCCAATATAAATAATAATCCATCCACCAATAACACTATAAAAACCAAATAATACAAATACAGCGAGATTACCATTCCAACCTATAATATTGAGCCACTTTTTCCCTGTTAACTTCCCATAAATTTCAGTTGTATAAGTACGCCCAACCTTACCTATTGTAAATTCCATCACGAGTAATGGTAAGCCAATGATAATCGTGAAGATTAGAAACATCAGTAAAAACGCGCCGCCACCGTACAATCCTGCCATGTACGGGAACTTCCACATCGCGCCAAGCCCAATCGCCGAACCAGCACTCGCAAGAATAAATCCTGTCGATGTTTTCCATTGTGATTGCTCGGACAAATCCGTCCACCCCTTTCACTTTAAAGCGGTAAAGTGCATGTAATTAATTGATGCAAATATAACACACTCTAAATCCTCAAGCAATAGTATACAATTTTTTAGTAAGAATGAACACAACCTTAAATCATCATATTGAATATTTAGAAGGTTTTGGTATGATTAAATTGAATAAAGAGGTGAGAAAATTGACACAAAAAGCTAAAGAGGTTGTTTATCTAATTGCTATTATTGTAAGTACGTTATGCGCACTATCTTCTGTATTATTTAGCCTAAGTCCAACAGTCACTGCAGTCGTTACATTTATATCAGTAATTATTTTTGCAGTGCTATACTTCTTAGTACCAACCACTAATAATCGTCAACGTCGCATTAAATAATACACATTTTTGCATTCTTAAATGGAATATCATTGAAAAAAGGTTGGGACAAAAGCGTTCAGGATTTGAGCAGAAGTGAACGAAAAGCTAAAATTGTTTTTCAAATTTTGGCGAATCGTGAACTTTCTGCCGAAAATCCTGCTTTTGGGACACCGTTAATCGGTTTCCCAGAGCATTAATGCTTTATGTCTCAACCCTTTTTGTTCATTATTGCTTATAAAAATTTTTCGATATAAAAGGCAGACTCTTCAATAGAGCGATATTCCGTATTGATGACTGTCGCCCCTAATTTTTCAAAAATTTCTTCTGCATAGGCTAACTCTTCTTTAATACGTCCTAGTTCATTATAGGTTGCTTGCCCTTGAATACCTAATGTTTTTACACGTTCTGTACGTATATTCATAATATATTCTGGGCTTGCAGTTAAGCCGAACACTTTTAAATGTGGATGCTGATAGACGCTATCCGGAATCGCAATTTCTGGCACAAGTGGTATATTCGCAATCTTATAGCCTTTGTTCGCTAGATACATGCTTAATGGCGTTTTCGATGTTCTTGAGACGCCTATTATCAGCGCATCCGCTTCTCCGATATCTGTAAAATGCTTCCCATCGTCATATTTAACGGAATACTCCATAGCTTCAATGCGTTTAAAATACTCTTCATCGAGTTTACGAATCATACCAGGCTCATCAGTCGGTGTGATCCCTGATTGTTGTTCGACAATTTGCATTAGCGGTGACATATAATCCACGTACGGAATTCCTTTGTCTGTAGCATACTGTCGCCCTATGTCTTGATACGCTTTTAAAGCAAGCGTCGTCACTACCACAGCACCGCGATCTTTCGCAAGATCTAATACACGAATAAGCTCTTCTTCACTTTTAATAAATGAAAACTTCTTCACTTCGATTTGTTCAATATCTGGAAACTGACTCATCACCGCATGCACCATGCGTTGAGCAGTCTCACCTAAAGAATCAGATAAAATATATATTTTCAAATGTCGTTCCTCCCATGTTATACGTCCCCTTCCACCACACTTTGCGCAGTAGCTAACATCGCACCAGGCACTCTAAATGGCGAGCATGACACATAATCCAATGGCAATGTATTGAAGAAGTGAATGGATTTTGGATCGCCACCTAATTCACCACATACCCCAATTTTTAATGATGGATTTTGCCGTTTCGCAAGCGCTACAGCTGTTTGAATCATACGACCTACTCCATCTTTATCTAGCGTTTGGAAAGGATCTGCTTCTAAAATATGATCATTCAAATAATTATTAATAAATTTACCCGCATCGTCGCGTGAAAAACCATATGTTAATTGTGTTAAATCATTTGTACCAAAGCTAAAGAAATCACATACCTCAGCTAACTGATCTGCCACCATACAAGCACGTGGCGTTTCAATCATTGTACCAATTGAATAATTTAATGATTGATTCACGTTGTTACTTAAGCGGTCAATTGTATCGACAATTTGTTTTTTGAGTACGTTTAATTCTTCGACTGTAGAGACTAACGGAATCATAATTTCAGGTTGGCATTGAATGCCTTCATTTTGCAGACGACCGACACTGCTCATTAATGCTTCGACTTGCATGACATATAATTCTGGATACGTTAACGCTAAGCGACAACCGCGATGACCTAACATAGGGTTCGTTTCATGTAACTCCTCTATTCGCTGAACAAGTTGCTCTTGAGAAACATTCAACTGTTTAGAGACTTCTGTGATTTCTGCTTCAGATTTTGGTAAAAATTCATGTAATGGTGGGTCTAACAAACGAACAATGGTTGGATGTTCACCAGATAAACGGAAAATCTGCTCAAAATCTTCTGTTTGATAATCACGAATGCGATTTAACGCTTCAATACGTGTTTTATCTTCTGCAGACAATATAAATCGTCTCATTTCAACTAAACGTTCTGCCCCGAAAAACATGTGCTCTGTACGTACTAGTCCAATTCCTTTTGCGTTAAATTGATATCCCGCTTGAATATCTTGTGGTGTTTCTGCGTTCATTCTTACTTTTAATGCCGCAATCTCTTCAGTCCACTGCATTAGTTGCTCGAATGCATCACTTTGTTCAGCATTCGTCGTCTCAATTTTACCAAGGTATAAATCACCCTTAGCGCCATCAACAGAGATAATATCATTTTCATGTAACGTTTGATCACCACATGAAACAGTTTTAGTCACGGTATTAATGTCGACATCTGAACAGCCTGTGACACAACATTTGCCCATACCACGTGCGACAACAGCAGCATGAGACGTCATACCTCCATGTGTCGTAACAATCGCTTCACTTGAAATCATCCCTTCAATATCTTCCGGAGATGTTTCTGGACGCATTAAAATGACTTTTTCTCCATTTTGCGCGCGTTCTTTTGCCTCATCTGCAGAAAAGACGATGTGTCCTGTGGCTGCGCCTGGACTTGCTGGTAAACCAGAACGAGAAATAACTTCTGCTTGTTTTAAAGCTTCTGGTTCAAACGTTGGATGTAATAATGTATCAATGGATTTAACATCAACCTTGCTCATCGCTTCTTTTTTCGTAATAATACCTTCATTCACTAAATCTACGGCAATATTTACAGCAGCTTTGGCTGTACGCTTACCATTACGTGTTTGTAAAAGGTATAACTGCTCATTTTCAATCGTAAATTCAATATCTTGCATATCTTTATAGTGACGTTCTAACGTTTGTGCTACATTAACAAACTGTTCATGTACATGTGGCATTTGTTCCTTAAGCGTCGCAATATCTTGAGGTGTACGTATACCTGCGACCACGTCTTCACCTTGGGCATTTAATAAATACTCACCAAATAATTTCGGATCGCCTGTTCCTGGATCTCTTGTAAAAGCAACCCCGGTACCACTACGATCCCCACTGTTTCCGAAGACCATTTCTTGCACATTTACAGCAGTACCAATGTCATGAGGAATATCATTTAACTCACGATATACTCGAGCACGATGGTTATCCCATGATTTGAATACGGCTTCAATCGCTTCTTGCAGTTGCTGTTTAGGATCTTGTGGGAACGGTTTGTGTGCTTCCTCTAAATAGATTGTATGATATTGCTCGCAAATTGTTTTCAATCCATCTGCTGGAATCTCAGCATCTTGTTGATACTGATGCTGTTGTTTAAAGTCATCGAAAATACGGTCAAACGCTGTCATCGGAATACCATAAACAACTTCGCCAAACATTTGTAATAAACGACGATAACAATCATACGCAAAACGTGCATCGCCTGTTTTTTGAGCGAGTTTTTCAACATTTTCGTCATTTAATCCTAAATTCAGAATCGTATCCATCATTCCTGGCATCGAAATTTTAGCACCACTTCGTACAGAAACCAGTAATAACTCATCTTTAGAAGAGAAAGCTTTTTTCGTACGTTGTGAAAAAGCTTCAAGCTGTTCATCCAATTGTGTTAATACATCTTGGGCTAATGTTTCTCCTCTATTTAAATAATCAATACACGCTTCTGTTGTGATGGTAAAGCCATCTGGGACTGGTAAACCAAGTCGTTTCATTTCAGATAAATTAGCCCCTTTACCACCAAGCAAATGTTTCATATCTTTTTGACCTTCATCGAAAGCATATATGTATTTTGTCATAATCGCACCTCACCATTAATATGTTATACCATTTATAAAAAGTATGTCACATTATGAATGTAATGACAATTAAAAAGATAACAAAATGATAAATTGACATGAGTATGACACATTTAATGGAGATTATTCATTAGGTTATACCATTCCTCGTTAGAACATAAAAAAGCCTTCAACATTCATTCGAAAATGAATCTTGAAGACTTGATAAAACATATGTGACGCTTTATTAAGGTGCGCATATATAATTGGCACACTTTGTTTAATCTGGCTCCAGAAAGCAGAAATTTCAACAGAACTACGCAAGGCGCAAAGATTAAAGAGCGATTTTCTTTTTAAGAAAAGGTTCGCCTGCTCATTGTTATTCGCATGCATAACGTGCACTAATTTACTTCGCTCAAAGTGCACGTAATCACTTCGAATCCTAGGCGCAATTGTCCGCACTTTGTTTAATCCGGCTTCAGAAAGCTGTCCCCTCAACAAAAAGCCCAGGGCGCATAAATTTGGAAAGCAATTTCTGCTTCCTGGGCGATTTTGCTCGGGGCCAAAGCGCTTTCTTCCGCACTTTGTTTTAATCCGGTTGCGCACTGCAAAACTCTCAACAAAAAGAGCGCCTCACTAAAACCAAAGAACGGTTTGAGTTCAGCGCTCGATTTTGCTCTTAAAGAAATGTTCGCCTGCTCGCTATTCGCTCGCATGCATAACGAACGCTAACTCACTATGTTCGAAGTGTTCGTAAGCGTCCACACTTTGTTTAAACGATTGTGTTTTCTTTTTCGGCGATCATTTGTTCAATTTGGTTGTTTTCGTTCATTACTGCAACTTTTGGGGAGTGGGTTGCGAGTTCTGTTTCATCGAGTTGGGCATATGTCATGATAATAACGACGTCGCCTACTTCTACTAGTCGAGAAGCTGCACCATTTAAACAAATTTTACCGCTTCCTCGTTCGCCTGCGATGACATACGTTTCAAAACGTGCGCCGTTATTGTTATTAACGATTGCTACTTTTTCATTAGGTAAGATATCTACTGCATCTAAAATATCTGAATCAATGGTAATGCTACCCACATAATTCAAATTGGACTCTGTGACACGTGCGCGGTGAATTTTCGCATTCATCATAGTTCTAATCATTTATTACTCATCTCCAAAATCTATTTTGACTTGGTACATCATACTGCACTCATTTACTTTTTTCAATCCCTTTAACACTAAAAATCTAACCTAAAATCACATTATCAATTAAACGTGCTTTTGAAAATTTAACTGCTAAAGAAATAAAAATACGTCCTTCAATGATGCGTTGTTCTTGCAATTCTGGATAACTGTAAACAGCTACCTCTTCTACATGCCCACTCACATGTTCATTTAAATAATTTTGAATGCGTTCAATCAATACCTGACAATCTCGTTCACCTTGCTCATATAATTGTGTCGCAAGTTGAAGGCTTTGATTTAAATGCGCTGCTTCTTCGCGTTCTGTCTCGGTCAAATAGACGTTGCGTGAGCTTTTCGCAAGGCCATCTGCTTCTCTAACGATATCCACACCACGAATTTCAATAGGGTGATTAAAATCTTCCACTAGCTTTTCTACAATCGCTAATTGTTGTGCATCTTTTTTACCGAAATAAGCACGGTGTGGTTGTACGATGTTAAATAACTTATTTACAACTGTAACTACGCCTTCAAAATGACCTGGACGTTGCGCGCCTTCTAATACGTCAGCAAGTCGCCCTACTTTTAGATAAATACTTAAAGGATTCGGATACATTTCTTCTGTTGTTGGATGAAAAACATAATCAACGCCTATTGGTTCAACAGCTGCAACGTCTTTGTCAATTTGTCTTGGATAAGCATCAAAATCCTCATTTGGACCAAACTGTAATGGGTTCACAAATACACTTGCAACAGTAATATCATTCTCTGCGATAGACTGTTTCATCATCGTTAAGTGACCATCATGTAATGCGCCCATAGTCGGCACAAAACCGATTGTTTGGCCTTTTAATCGATAGTCACTCATTAATTGCTGCATTGCTTTAACGGTTGTAATTACCTTTGTCATTCTTCTACCTCATTCATAATTTGTTTTTTATACGTATGCGCTTCAGAAGGGAATGCGCCACTTTTAACTTCGCCATTATATTGTTCTAATGCTGCAATACCAATTGAGAAATCATCGTACTGTTTCACAAATTTTGCTTTATGATCAACGCCATAATTTAATAAATCGTGATATACCAACACTTGGCCATCTGTATCTTTCCCTGCGCCAATACCAATGACTGGAATGGATACAGTTTCACTGATTGCTTTAGCAAGATCACTTGGAATAGCTTCCAATACAAGCGCTACTGCTCCTGCTTGTTCCACGGCTTTCGCATCTTGAATTAATTGTTGTGCCGCTTCTTTAGTTGTTGCTTGCATTTTATATCCCAACACACCAACGCTTTGAGGGGTTAAGCCTAAATGTGCCACAATCGGGATACCTACTGCTGTTGCTTGTTGAATAAATGTTGTTAAATGGGCACCTTCGACTTTTAACGCATTGCCTTGGCTTTGTTGATATAACTCGATCGCATTTTGAAGATCTGTCTTAGCGTCGACTCCTACTGTACCAAACGGCATATCTACGACGACAAACGTTTGTGGTGCGCCACGTCGTACAGCACGACTGTGATGAATCATATCCGCTAATGTTACTTCAACGGTACTATCATAACCTAATACAGTCATGCCTAACGAATCTCCAACTAAAATCATATCCAGTTGTGCTTGTTCAACTTGTTTAGCACTTGGATAATCATAGGCAGTCACCATCGAAATTTTTTCACCATTTTGTTTCATTTGTTGTAAATCACGTAACGTTTTCACTTAACTTCACCTTTCTTGTTATACTATATATGAAATATTATAAACAAAAATGAAGTTAGGAAGAAATTAAATGACTAAAATTGCCATTATTGGACCTGGGGCAGTCGGTGCATCTTTGGCTGTTGCACTGAAACCTCATGATTCTGTTACATTATTAGGACGTAAAGATGCTCAATTGCACTTTGAATCACTTCAAACGCATGAAAAATCACAATTGACTGTACATGCACTCGCAGACACTCAAACGCGTTTTGACGTTATTTTTATCACTGTGAAAACGTATCAACTTAAAGATGTTTTACCGTACCTTTCTCAAATCAAGCACGATCAAACGCTGATCATCTTAGCCCAAAATGGATACGGACAACTACAGACCATCGACCATCCTCATGTCGAACAAGCGGTGGTTTATATTAGTGGCCAAAAAGAAGGCCAACATGTGACCCACTATAGAGATCAACGGTTACACATACAACGTAATACGATGACCGAACAATTATCACATGCATTAGCGCAAACAGATTTAACACTTTGTTTAGAAGATGATATCGCTCAAACCATTTGGTATAAATTACTTGTCAATTTAGGTATTAATACGATTACGGCACTTAGTCGCGATACTGCTAAAGTGCTCAAAGATGACATGATGTATACACTATGTCGTCACTTGTTAGAAGAAGGGTATACGATCGCTCAAAAAGAAGGTATTACATTTAAAGCAACACTGATAGACGACATTATAGATATTTATCAAGGTTATCCGGATCAAATGGGCACAAGTATGTACTATGATGTCATTCATCAACAACCTTTGGAAGTTGAAGCGATACAAGGTTACCTTTATCAACGCGCGCAACATCATCACTTAGACATCCCGTATCTTGAAATGGCTTATGCACAATTACGGTATATCTCACACATGCATCAATAACTTATTTTCATATATGCAAAAGCGCTTTAGATCTTAAAGCCACAAACGATAAAATAGTAGACCCTTAAAATGGAATATAAAGCATTCCATTTTAAGGGTCAGTACTAAATTCTTCTTTTTTAGACTTTTTATACGAATAAACTAATGAATAAAATAAAGATAATACCTGATACTGAAATAATCGTTTCTAATAATGACCATGTTAAAAAGGTCTCTTTGATAGTGAGTCCAAAGTATTCTCTAAACATCCAAAAACCAGCGTCATTCACATGAGAGAGAATAACACTACCAGCACCAATCGCAAGTACAACAAGGGCAAGATTGGTATCTGTCGTCTCTAATAACGGTAGTACGATACCAGTTGTGGAAACAGCCGCCACTGTGGCTGAACCGAGTGCAATACGTAACACTGCTGCAACTAACCACGCAAGTATTAATGGCGAAATATGCGCGCCTTCAAATAGACTCGCAATCGTATCTCCTGCACCTCCATCGATCAATACTTGTTTAAAAGCACCCCCGCCACCAATAATTAACAACATCATACCGATAGGGTAAATGGCATTTGTGGCAGACTCCATAACGGCCGTCATTTTTCGACCTCTCATCAAGCCCATAGAAAAGATGGCAAACATAACTGAGATGAGCATCGCAGTACCAGCTGTACCAATGAAATAGATAATATGTTCAAACCCATTTTGAGGTGTGTCATGACCAGTTATTAATTGGCAAATAGTTGCGATTAACATCAAAATGACAGGAAGCAGTGCTGTCAGTAAACTGATACCAAAGCTAGGCATTTCTTGCTCAGTAAATGTTTTTTGAGCACCTAACGAGGTAATATCACCTTCACGTTGGTAAGCACTTGGCGTTATTTTTTGTGCGATTTTATTAAATAATGGACCTGCAATAAGCGTTACGGGTACGGCAATAATCGCACCATACAATAAGACTTCACCCATATTCGCTTTCAGTTCTTTAGCAATCACCACAGGCCCTGGATGAGGTGGTAAGAAACCATGCGTCACGGATAGTGCCGTCACCATTGGCAAACCCAGTTTTAAAATAGACACTTTCGCACGTTTTGCAATAGTAAAAACAAGCGGAATTAATAATACTAAACCAACTTCGAAAAAGAGTGCGATGCCCACAACAAAAGCGGCAACAAGCATAGCCCATTGCACATGTTTAGCGCCAAATTTTGCAATGAGCGTATCCGCTATCCGCGTTGCACCGCCACCATCAGCTAGTAATTTACCTAAAATGGCACCTAAACCAAAAATTAACGCAATATGACCTAGCGTACTTCCTATTCCATTTTCAATCGTTTCCATAATTTGTGGCAGTGGCATGCCAAGACACAGCGCTGTAATCACCGCAGTAATGATTAATGCGATAAAGGTATTTAATTTTAAGAAGATAATGAGCGCAAGTAAAATGAAGATACCAATTACGATACTTATCAATGGCCAAATTTCTTCAATCACGTTGTTCCCCTACTTTCTCTATTCATTTAATCAAGCACGCACATCAATGATCTCTTTGAAAACGTGCAATTTGAGTATAAGGCTCAGCTAGTGCATCACTAATGTTGATAAATATGTTAATAAGTTGTTGATAAACTTGAGCTGCTTCTTGATCAGGTTGATGCGCATTCACCGTACCAACCATGTTTTCCACAATTGAAAAGTCTTCAATGTCCCCAAGTGCTTTAAGTCCAAGCACACACGCACCTAGGCATGAACTTTCGTAACTTTCAGGAACAGCAACCTCCATATTAAAAATATCAGCCATCATTTGGCGCCAAAATGGACTATTGGCGAAACCACCTGTGGCTTTAATATTAACGGGTGAGGCTTTCATAACATCTGTTAAAGCAAGATAAACTGTATATAAATTGTATAAAATACCTTCAAACGTCGCGCGAATCAGATGCGCTCTAGTATGAGATAACGTTAAGCCAAAGAACGAGCCTCTCGCATCAGCATTCCATAATGGGGCCCGTTCTCCAACAAAATACGGATGAAAAATAAGTCCTTCTGAGCCGGGTTTGATTGTGTTTGCCATTTGCGCCAGCACATCATAAGCGTCTTTCTTTAATGTTTGTGCTTGATTCACCTCTGAGTCGCACAATTCGTCTCTCAACCATCTCAAAATCACGCCCCCATTATTCACCGGCCCTCCAATGACATAATGGTCGCGATCTAATACATAACAGAAAATACGTCCTTTCTCGTCTGTCTTTGGCTGAGGGATCACCGTTCTAATTGCGCCTGATGTTCCAATAGTCGCAGCGATTTCACCTTCTTTATAGCTGTTAACACCTAAATTGGATAATACCCCATCACTTGCTCCTACGATAATAGGCGTTTCGGCATCAATGCCCATAAAGTCAGCATATTGTGCTTTCATCCCTGTTAAAATGTGGATCGTTGGAACCAATTCAGGGAGATGAGAAGGATCAATACCTAATAATTGTAATGCTTGTTCATCCCAATCTAATTGCGCTAAATTAAACATTCCTGTTGCTGAAGCCATCGAATGATCCATCACGTATCGTCCAAATAATTGATAAAATATGTATGTTTTAATATCCACAAACTGTGCGGTTTGTCGGTAAATATCAGGTTGTTCATGTTTCATCCAAAATATTTTTGATAATGGAGACATAGGATGAATCGGTGTACCAGTGCGCTTGTAGATTTCAAGCCCCTGATATTCTGATTGAATCAGATGCGCATAATGACTTGCTCGGTTATCTGCCCATGTAATGGTTTCAGTTAAACGTTCATTCTGAGTGTCCATCGCAATTAAACTATGCATTTGCGCACTAAAAGCAATAAATTTAATATTCTCTTTCGCGATACCTGATACTTGAACGACATCTTTAACTGTTTTTAACACAGCCTCAAATAACGTATCAGGATTTTCCTCCGCTACATCAATCGTCGGCGTATGTAAATCATAGCCAACGCTCTGTTTCGTAATAAAGCGGCCATGTTCATCATAAAGTACAGATTTCGTACTTGTCGTGCCAATATCAACACCAATCATATACTTCATTTCGACATCCTCTTTTCTTTTAAATTCCGCTAAGGCAAGGAGATGACGCTAAAAAATGATTTCACACTCCCAACCTTTTTGTCGCATGTACAAATATGTTAATACACAACAATCCTATGATGCAATCGCTTTCTTATAAAAGTATCATCATATAAAAAGAGCAGGACATTGCGTGACTGTCCCACTCCCTAAAGTCATCCTAACACCATGTTAATCCTCAATAAATAAACGACATTAAACGAACTGTAGTTCATAAATCGATTCTTTAGTGTATTGGTTAAATAAATAAATCTCGCTATTTAATGTCATCACTTGTGTTTTACGGCTAACACTGTGTTTGTATTTCAATTTAATTTGTAAATCCGCTTCATACGCATTGTTCGCAATGGTACGATCTAATTCATCAATGACATCTTTATTAATTGGAAGTAAATAACTTTCTTTACTAGGCAAAATGTTGATATATTTACGTTGCAATAATTCCCCACCATTAAGGTAGATTTCAGCAACGATATGTTTTGCTGCACCAGCACCTAGATTATATAACATTAAAAAGTCATCACCAAATTCTGCTTTATGATGATTCATCGTATTTCTAACTGTTAAACGATCACCATCGCGCACCATTAAAATCTGGTTAAATCCTAAAGCTGGTAAAAAGCTCATTTTCATTTGATAGAGTTGAATAGACACTGAGACAAAGTAAAACAGCGCCATGATAAATGTACCGATTGAACCAATCGCTGAGAGTATATTCATCATAAAAAGTCCTCCTATTATGAAATATTCTGATTTTCAATATGAGTAAAACTAATATAATATTCGATTAAAAACTTATAAGACAAAAAGAAAGTAAGTTCAAAACTAAAAATTTGAAATAAAAAAAGAGGTAGTTGTGGGCATTTACCACAATCGACTACCTCTTAAACTTGCATTATTTTAATATAGAAAACGAATGACGTTCTTCTTCTACATGACGTCTAAAATTAAACGGTAAAATAGGATTAAACGTCCATGTAATTAAAATGCCCATTAAAATAGAAGCACCCACAATTTGTAGCACTTCTACGTCATGTAATACGAAACTTGCTATCCAAAAACCCACAAAACTTAACAACGTCGCACTCAAAAAGAGTTTTAACATTTTCATGACTAGGACCTCTTTTCCAATTAAATTCCAACAAGAAATACTGTAGCATAATTTAGCACTTTAGTGAAATAATGCGCTTATACTTTAATGTAGTGGTGCTACATTTTTTATCAACCAATCTTTATCATACAATTCTCACATCTTAACTGTACGATTCGTTCTTAACTTTTCACACTTACGCAGTTAAATAAATAAAGTGAGAATAAAACGACTATATATTTTAAATTCTATATATAATAACATTAAATCAACTACAGGAGGTGAGTCCACATGACATTCATCATCGACTTAATTAAAAAAGCTGTAGAATTCTTCACTGGTTTATTCAAATAATCCATCCGCACACAAAAGAGCTGATTATCTCTATGGTAATCAGCTCTTTTTTTGGTACATTTAAGCACCTTTTTGTATAAACTATATATATTATTCGAAAAAAAATTAAACTTCTCCATTAAACCATATTAGGGGGGGTAGATATATATTGTACAAGGAGGTAGATATTATGAATCTATGTCATCACGACAAGCTATACGTTATTAATGAAGAACAAGACATTACTATTTATAAAAATAATGAATTAAAAACATATACGGTATTAAGCAGCATTGGCGAATTAGAGCCTCAAACTTATTGTGTACTAAATTATATCAAAGTAAATCCTGAAAAAGCGCCAGTGCTAGAGTCTCAATGTTGTTGTGATGCATCAGACAACGATGACGTAGAAGGATTTAAAGCATTAAGAATACTCAAACCCAATCATCCAGATAACTATTATTTGATTATGACATTATGGGATTCTGAAGATGATTTTTCTGAATGGTTATATTCTCAACACTATTATCAAATTTATAATCATACTAACTTCCTAAAAATGTACGACTACGATGTCATCGATCCTAAAACGTCTTATCGTATTAAATTTAATACTGCTTAAACATTTATTTACCATATTACCTTTTCTGAGGAGTGCGACCGAAATCATTCAACCGTCCCTCCTCTTTTTTTATGTCTCATTCTCCATTAATTGATAAACTTACATATTTTGATAATGATATTTCACTAAATCAAAAAATTGATGCATATCATATCCCCATCTTGCATAATATTCGTGCGGATCTACATGTGTTGTACCTCCCCAATATTGTCTAACGGCATCATGACTGATTACGGTTCCTACACCTTTTTGATCATCTGCAAGCGTGAGCGCCAATCCGCGTTGTTTCAACATATATGCTGTGAGCCACGCCTGATTGTTAATCGATCTTGCAAAATCATCAAATTGATATGTACGAACGACCTCAATCTGATAAAAGTATGGATTAGCTTGTTTACCCGCTCCCCACACATAATATTCAGAAGGTGCTGTTAAATGAATCTCATTTTGGTCTACAAAAGCGTGCACAAAGGCCGTATTATACGTCGCATACATTCGATCAACCCATTGTTGTAACGTACGGTTATCTTCTCC